>OY970233.1:0-3552794 GCA_963714105.1 uncultured Actinomycetes bacterium
GGTCGGCGTCGGTCACCGGGGCGAACGGGACGAGTCCCGCGGCCGCTTGGGCCAGGTACTCGGCCCACCCTGCTTGGTAGGCGGCGCGGAGCCCGTCACGGATCGCCGGGTCCCGCACCGCGACGACCCGCCACGGCTGCCGGTTGCCGCCACTCGGCGCGAACCGGGCACTGTCGAGGATCTGGGCGACGAGGCGATCCGGGACCGGGTCGCGCTCGAAGCTGCGCACCGCCCCCGTCGTCCGCAACCCTTCGCGAAGCTCCATGGCCGCATCGTAGGAGGCACCTCGGCCCGGCTGCCCGTGACACACTGCCCGAGTTGGCGCGACGCGTCGTCCCGGTCCGCTCCCCGACTCGGGCTCGCGGCCCGAGGCGGTCTCGCGACCATGTCCCGCCGACCGAGCCCTGCGAGGACACGATGGCCGACCCGCGCATGAACGACTTCAACACCGCGATCGTCGATGAGTTCCGTGCCAACGGAGGCAAGGTGGGCGGGCAGTTCGAGGGCGCCCCGATGCTGCTCCTCCACCACACCGGCGCCAAGAGCGGGACCGAACGGGTAAGCCCGGTCATGTACCAGGCGCTCGGTGACGACTTCGCGGTGTTCGCGTCGAAGGCCGGCGCGCCGACGAACCCGGACTGGTATCACAACCTGGTCGCGAACCCCGACACCTCGATCGAAGTCGGCACGGACACCATCCCCGTGACCGCCCGTGTCGCACGCGACGCGGAACGAGAGCCGATCTGGGCGCGCCAGAAGGAGCGGTACCCGGGCTTCGCCGAGTACGAGCAGGCGACGTCGCGCAGGATCCCGGTCGTCATCCTCACCCGGCGGTGACCCGACCCGGGCACCGGTCGGTCCGCCGCGACCGTCACCCGGGCGGGACGGACCAGCGGACCAGGTCGCGGCTGCGCGCCAGGGCGAGCTGCGCGTGGCCGGCACCGCCGAACGCGGTCCTCTCCGGCGAGTCCGCGTACACGAGGTAGTAGCGGCCCACGATCGCGCCCCGGTTCACGACGAAGGCGCAGTTGGCGTGCTCGGAGGTGGCTCCCGTGATCCCCCGGCCGGGATTCCAGGGCTCCTGGGGGATCTGCAGCTCGTGGCCCTTGGACCAGTGGAGCCAGCCGCGGGGGTCGCGCGGGTTGCCGGCGAGGGTGAAGAGGAACGGGCGGTCGAACTGATTGCTGGTCGCGAGCAGCCGCCACGAGCCCCCCATCGGGAGGAGCTGGTAGTTCTCGATCGTGTCGCCGAACACCGAGATGTCTGGCCGACCCACGAGCTCCCACGGTCCGTCGAGCAACCCGGTCCGTGACCGGGCGAGCTCAAAGGCCTGGGCCCCGTCCTTGACCCCGACCTTGTAAGCGAGCAGCAGGCCCGCCGGCGTCCACGCCACCGCGGCGTCGATCATGCGGTCCGCCGCGCCGGGGTGCAGCTCCCGGCCGAGGGGACGGGCCGGGGAGAAGGTCCGGAAGTCCGGGGTGGTCCGGTAGTACAGCTTCGCCTCGCCGCCGGCGACGTCGTGCACGAAGGACTGGTACGTGATCACCCAGGTCCCGTCCGGTGCTTGCACGACATCCGGTGACGCCTCGCCTTCGACCGACGGGTCGTGCGCGACCGTGACGAGCGGTGACCAGTGAATCAGGTCCGGACTCGTCGCCGCGCCGAGCCGCCACAGACCGTCCGTGCCGACCGAGCTGAACAGCGCCTGCCAGCGGCCGTTCGCCCAGACCACGGCCGGGTCCTTCGTCGCCCGGTCGGGGTACCCGAGGATCGGATTCCGAAGCCGCGACCACGGAACCAGCGGTCCCGGACTCGGCCGCCCCGGGGGCTGCGCCCCCGCCGCCGGTAGACCCGTCAGCGCGAGGACGGCCGCGCTGAGCGCCACCGGAAGGAGGCGGGTGGCGACGCGGGGCCGCCGGCGGCGGACCGCGGCGGGCGCGGCGCCAGAGGGGTTCGGTGCCATCCGGTCGGTGGGGGCTCGGGTCGCGCGTCGGATCACGGCTCGAGCGCGGCGCGGAGGAGCCTGAGGACATGCTCGCGACGGACGCTCAGCGCGTCGGCGGTCAGCGGGTCGGCGTCGAGCAGCGCGGTGATGAGCGCCGCGTCGGACAGGTACGAGAGCACCGCGCCGTAGCCGGTGATGATCAGCTGCGCCGCGTCGTAGCGACGCAGCCGACCGCCGTCCATCTCCTGCTCGAGCCACGCCGCGCCCCGCTCGAACAGCGGGCGGAGCCCCGCGCCGAGCTCGTCGGTGACGATCGACCCGTCGAGGGCTTCACGTCGAGCGAGGCGAACGAACTCCGGCCGTTCCTCGAAGAAACGGAACGCGGCACGCAGGACCTTCTCCACCTGCGGCCAGCCGTGATCCACGGTCCCGATCGCCTCGCCGAGCAGCTCGAACCAGTCGGCGAACTCGTCGAGGACGACGGCACGGTAGAGCGCATCCTTCGATGGGAAGTGGTGCAGGAGGCTGGATCGGGCCACACCGACCTCGTCGGCGATGTCGTTCAGGCTCGTGCCGTTGAACCCGTCGGCGGCGAAGTGGCGCAGCGCCACGGCGAGGATCTGGGTCTTGGTCCCGCCGGCATCGGGTTCCGGCGCGCCCACGGTCCTCGTCATGTCGGCTCTCTCCCCGGTCCCGGGCGGTGACGCCACCATGACTTGCGCCCGGACGAGTATCTCGCGGCCGCTCCGGCCGGGCCCTTCGCTGCCCGTCCCGCTCGCCCTACCGACCAGTCGGTAGGCTAGGGCTCGTGGCTGGGAGCGCGCTGCGGACCGAGCCGAACCCTCGGGATCGGGCCTCGAGGCCGGCCGGGGGACGCCGCCCGCCGGACGAGCGGATCAACCGACGGGACTCGGTGCCCTTCGTCGCGGTCCACGCGGCGTGCCTGGCCGCGGTCGTCACCGGGATCACACCGACGGCGTTGATCCTGTTCGTCGTCTTGTTCGCCGGCCGGGCGGTCTTCGTGACCGCGGGCTACCACCGCTACTTCTCACACAAGTCGTACACGCTCAACCGGTTCTGGCAGTTCGTGTGGGCGTTCATGGCGGAGAGCACGGCCCAGAAGGGTGTGCTCTGGTGGGCGGCCAATCACCGTCGGCACCACCGGTACTCCGACACGGACCAGGATCCGCACTCCCCGCGCCGAGGGTTCTGGTGGAGTCACGTCGGATGGATCCTCTGCGACAAGTACAAGGGTCGTGACTACACCGCGATCAAAGACTTCGCCCGGTACCCGGAGCTGCGGTGGATCGACCGGCACGACTGGATCGCACCGTGGCTCTGTGCCGTGTGCGCCTTCGTGATCGGCGGATGGTCAGGGCTCGTGGTCGGGTTCTTCTGGTCGACCGTCCTGCTGTGGCACTCGACCTTTCTGGTCAACTCCGCGGGTCACCTGTTCGGACGTCGCCGGTACGAGACCGGCGACACGAGCCGCAACTCGTTGCTCATCGCGCTCCTGACCGGCGGTGAGGGCTGGCACAACAACCATCACCACTACCAGGCGTCGGCGCGCCAAGGGTTCTTCTGGTGGGAGATCGACCCGACCTGGTACTTCCTCAAGGTGTGCCGGCGGGTCGGCATCGTGCACAACGTGAAGGTGCCCCCAGCACACGTGCGCAAGCCCGTCGCCCGTTGACGCCCGACACAGGCTCGACGCTCCGAGGGTCATCGCCCGGCAGCGACGGTCGGAAATGGTCACGCCGGTGCGTGGCGCCTCGCTCCGGCGCATCCGGGCGGACGTCGACGAGCGGGCTCGCTCGGCCACTAGATTGCCACCCCTTGACGGTGGCGGACGTGCTCTCCGGGTTGCTGGGCGCCGATCTGCCCGTCGCGTTTCGAGCCTACGACGGCAGCCAGTTCGGACCCGACGACGCGACGACCACCCTCGTCGTTCGCTCACCCGACGCGCTGCGTCGGATCATCGCCTCACCGGACGAGCTCGGCTTTGGACGGGCCTTCGTCGCCGGTGAGCTCGACGTCGAAGGCAGCGTCTTCGACGCGTTGGCGCTCGCCGACGACTTCGAGGAGCTCAGGATCCGGCCCGCGACGCTGCTGTCAGGCTTGAGGCTCCTCGGGCTGCGCTCCCTCAAGCCCGTGGCACCACCGCCGGAAGAGGCTCGGCTGCGCGGCCGTCGCCATTCGAAAGCGCGCGACGCCGCGGCGATCGCCCATCACTACGACATCTCGAGTGAGTTCTACCGGCTCGTGCTCGGTCCGTCCTTGACCTACTCGTGCGCGGTGTGGACCGACACGACCCGCACCCTCGAGGAGGCTCAGGCCAACAAGCACGAGCTCGTCTGCGCCAAGCTCGGCCTCGAACCCGGGATGCGCCTGCTGGACGTCGGCTGCGGGTGGGGTTCGATGCTGCTGCACGCCGCTCAGCACCATGGCGTCCAGGCCGTCGGCGTCACCCTGTCGAAACCCCAAGCCGACGTCGCCCGAGCCCGGGTCGCGGAGCTCGGGTTGAGCGACCAGGTCGAGGTGCGCCACGTCGACTACCGCGACGTCGACGACGGCCCGTACGACGCGGTCAGCTCCATCGGGATGTTCGAGCACGTCGGCCTGAGCCAGCTCGGTGTGTACTTCTCCCGCTGCTACGACCTGCTGGGGCCGCAAGGGCGGCTCTTGAACCACGGGATCTGCCGCCCCGAGCACATGCCGACCGCCACCCACGCGAAGCATTCGCGGCGTCGACTGGGGCGGAACTTCACCGATCGCTACGTGTTCCCCGACGGCGAGCTCCACGAGATCGGCACCGTGGTGTCCGCGGTGCAACGGGCTGGGTTCGAAGCCCGCCACGTCGAGGGTCTCCGGGAGCACTACGCCTTGACCCTCCGCCAGTGGGTCGCCAACCTCGAGGGGAACTGGGACGCGGCCGTCCACGAGGCTGGAGCGGGCCGGGCACGCGTGTGGCGCCTCTACATGGCGGCCGCCGCGCTCGGCTTCGAGCAAGACGAGGACCAAGTGCATCAAGTGCTCGCCACCAAGACCACCGCCGGTCGAAGCGGACTGGCCCTGAGGCCCAGCTTCACCTGACCAACGTCGTGTGGGCACGTAGATGGGGCGGGGCTCCCCGTGATGGCGCGTCGGCTCGGAGCCGGCATCGCCGACTCGCCACGACGAGCTCGGAGATGGCGACGGGCGCGCCGACGGGCTGAGGTTCGTGCGGCCTGGCCGGCTCAGGTCTTGGAGCCGGCCGGCTCGACGACCGCGGGCGCACCCCGCCGGAGGACCTCGATGACGCCGATCAGGACCAGCACGACGATGGCGAGCACGAGCACGGCGACCGGGCCGGGATGGTTGAGCAGGACGAGGATGAGGAGTGCGACGGCGACGACGACGACGCGGAGCGGGGTGCGGTAGTGGTCGACAAAGCCCGCGACCCGGGGAGAGATCGCGCTCTGCCCGGGGGTGCGGGAGATGAGGTTGCGGGCGCCGGTGCGGATTCGGGTCGCGAACCTTCCGGGTCCGGCGAGCCAGGCGCCCAGCGCGACGACCACGGCGAAGGCGAAGATCGTTCGCAGGGCGAGGCGCAAGAAGCTGAGGAGCTGGTCATAGACGGCCGCGGCGGCCGACTGGCTGACGCTCGCCGGCAGCGCGTTCAGGTAGGCGCTGCGGGCGAGGTTGAAGACCGTCAGGAGCAGGACCATGGCGAGGCCGACCCCGAGCGCGCCGCGCAGGATGGTCCGTCGCCGGTTGGGGGAGAGTGCGATCGCCGCGGCGAAGAACAGCACCGTGAGGATCGGCAGCACGACTCGGAGAGTGTCGAGGGCGCGCACCCCGGCTTGGGCCGACTTGAGCGTGCTCGACGTGATGAGAGTGATCTGGTTGTTGCCCTTCGCGGTGCTCGACAGGACGTCGATCCCTTGCTTCTGGAGCGCCGCGTTGGCCTTGTCGATGACCGGCCCGAGGTCGACCACCACCTTGCCGTCGTTCTTGATGTGCTTGCCCTGGCCTTTGAGCGCCTCGACGAGCCGGGCGTGTGCCCGTTGGTTCAGCGTCTTCCAGAGCTGCTCGAACTTCGGGGACTGCACGATCTTGAGGGTGACGTCGTGAACGAAGCTCCCGATGCCCTTGGCGACGAACGGCGCCACGAAGCCGGCCTTGGGCGGCAGGGCATCCTTGATCTTGACGTCGAGATTGGAGCCCGTGACCAGCGAGTTGGTCACCCGTGTCGCGATCGCGTCTTGCACGGCAGCGTTCCCAGCGAGCGGCCCAATCGTGGCCACGTACTGGTTGGTGTTCAGGAGCGTGTTGCTGATCCAGACCCCCATCACCGAGATCGGGGCGAGCACGCAACCCACCACCACGAGAAACGCGACGAGGATGCGACGCCACCGGGGAAACGAGCGCTGCGGAGGTGACGTCACGTCCGGCGTCGCCGCTGGTGCCTCAGCCATAGGGTTCAGCCGCGCCTTTCACTCGCTCCGCCCCGCGAGGGGCACGAGCGCAGACACTACCCACTAACGCCGCGACGGGCTGAGCCGCCGGTCGTTCGATGAGCCGGTCGGCCGATGGGAGGTCCGGATGCGGCGGTCCGAACGGCGGGCCGACGGTGACGACGAGGCACGTCGACGTTCCCGATCCGTTGCCGGGTGGCGCTCCGCGGGCCGGTCCCGGGTCATTGCGGCGTTGCAGAGCCGCTCCGACGAGCGTTCTCAGTCGCCACAGCCTCGGAGCCTTCCCCAGCCGTTCTCGTCGAGTCTCACTATCTCCACTCCCGACCACGCGCTGAGGGACACGAGCGCCCGCGGGGTCATCGCCCCTCATTCGCCGCACCTCCTTCGCGCCGCGTTCTCGCCATTGACGGAACCACTCCCGGTGGCGGGTGCCATCACCCGAACCGGGTGATTCGCGGGCCCGCGCCGGGGGCCGCCTCCGGGTGCTACCCAGCCTCCGAATCGGCGTCCGGCTCGGTCCCGGGTCGGCGCCGCATCGCCATCCGGCTCACCAACACGGCGACGACGGTCACGAGGTAGAGCTGCCCGAACAGGGCCTCGAGGGAGGCCACAGCACGGGCGAAGCCGCCGACGACCGTGAGATCGCCGTACCCGACCGTGGTGAGGGTGACGAAGCTGAAGTACAGGTCGTCGGAGGTCGTCGCGTGCGAGGTCTGGGCGAAGATGTGCCCGGTGAGGTCGTCCAGGCCCCCGTACAAGAACGCCCACGCCATCCCGATGGTGACGTAGATGCACAGCGCGGCCAGCACCGTACGGGCATCGACGACGCCGCGACGCCAGACCGACCGAGCAATCACGATCGGGGAAGCACCGACGACAAGTACGTCGAGCACGAAGAAGATGCCGTTGCCGCGCGGCGAGCCGATCAGCGCGCTGGCGACCGAGGCCACGACGGCCAGCACCGCCACGATGACGCTGATCCGCATGAGCCGCCGGCCCACCCGTGCCGCCGAGAACGAGGCGACGAGCGTCGCCCCTTGCAGCGCGGCGATCAATGGCCGCGCCCAGCGGTCGGGAGGTGCGGACGACATCACGATGAAGGTGGCGAACAGCAGCCCGAGCACGACCTCGAAGCGGTAGCCGGGCAGGCGCGCCTCAAGTCGTCCTTGCTCCGATCGAGCCACGGGCTAGGCCACCACGTCGCTCTCGGGTGCGCGATCGGTCACCGCGGCCAACGACGGCCGCGCCAACGGCGGGCGCGATCGGCGACGTGCTGCCCTCCGCTCCCGTGAACCCGCGTCGGGGCCGCGTCCGCGCCGCGTCCTGATCCGTGGACGCGGACGGCCCCGGGTCCGTGTTCGTGCCTGCGAACCCGGGGCCGTCATCGCGACAGGTATCCCAGAGGGTGCCTAGACCAAGGCCTCGTCGTCACGACCGCCGTGGACGGCGACGCCGTAGATGACGAGGACGTCGACCAGGATGATCGTGAAGGACCACAGCGGGAAGTGGGCCAGCCAGGCCAGCTGCGCGAGCGCGTTCAGGCTGGCGAAGAGGATGGCGATCACCCGAGCCCAGGTCGAGCCCGCGAAGAGCCCGAAGCTGGCCAGGATCAGGATCAGGCCGAGGATGAAGACGATCCAGCCCCAGGTGTGGAGGTTGTTGGTGATCGGGAACTGATTGGTCCCGGTGGCCTTGAAGTAGTTCGCGTTTGTGATGGCGGTCAGCCCGTCGATCACATTGAAGAAGCCCACCACCATCAACAGGATCGCGGCGAAGCTCTTCCATCCGTAACTCGGCCTTCCAGCCATATCGTGTTTCTCCTTCTTGTTGGTTGAGTATTGCGAATTCGGGGCTAGTCGTCGGGGAGGAGCCCGAGCTGCTCGAGGATCGCGACCTCGTCCCAGTACTGGCGGAACGCTTTGATGCGATCGCCCTCGAAGTCGGCGACGGTCACTCCACGCAGGGTGCACCGTTTGCCGGTGGCTTCGATCACGACGCCGTCGTCGTCGATGACGAGCGGTCCGCTATGGGTGACGGTCGCGACCCATTCGACGCACGCCCGGTCCCCGGCGACATCCAGTGGTGTGAGATCAAGCTCGATGTCGGAGAAGGCCTCGTCCTGGTCTTCGAACTCGACGGCGAGCTCCGCGGCGGACGACATCGTCATCGCCGGGGACCACGCCTGGACGTCGTCGGCGTAGAGGTCGTCGACGACGCTCGAATCGCCGGCCACGCTCGCTTCGATGCCCTTCACCAGCATCGCTGCCCGCTCAGCGTTCGATGCCATCACCGTCCCCTTCGCTGCCCGCCCTCGCAGTCAGACGCCCAGGAGCTTCGACTTGGCCGCCGCGAACTCCTCGTCGCTCAACGCACCTGACGTATGGAGCTGCGCGAGCTGCGCGAGTTGCGCGGTGGTGTCGGTGGGTGCGGTGCTCGGTGGCGCGGACGCCGGAGGGGGTTCGGGCTCGACCGACGGCCTGATCCGCCATCCCCGCCGGGCCTCGCCGCTTGCCGGCCTGGTACGCGACGGTCGCGGTGGCTGCACCCGCCGCCAGTCGCATGACCGGCCGCCTCCGCCTCATCAGCAATCCCATGCCTCTCCCTCGATCGGCGAATCCGGGCAGACGCCGTCCACTCCACGTTCATCGAACCTCACCGCTCCCGGACGCGCATCACCCGCGGAGGATGAAAAGCCGCAGCGGTCGTCGCCTGGGTCGAATCCGCTCGTGCGTGACCCGCCGGTGCAGCACCGGGCGACGTCGGTCGGTCCGCCGCGTGGACGTCGTGGAGGCGAGGCGGCGGGCCGCCGTTCACCCGTCGATCAAGCCCGTCTCCCGGGCCTTCTCCACCGCCTTCGCGCGTGACGTCACGCCGAGCTTGCGATAGACGGCGATGGCCTGTGTCTTCACGGTGTTGCGCGAAACGAAGAGTGCATCCGCGATGTCACCGAAACTGAGGTGCGTCGGCAGCTGACGGAGGACTCGAGCCTCGGCCGGCGTCAGCGCTGGCGTTCCGGGCCCGAGCGTCATCGAGGCCGCTTCAACCTGGGCCATGACATCCTCGAGCTGTTCGGGCAGTGAGCCCGAATTGGGGTATCGCCGCAGGAGCGTCCCGCACGTCGCCACGAGCTCCCGGGCGGTCGCGCCTTCGCCGCAGAGGAGGGTGGCTCGTGCGATCAGGATCCGGGCTTCGATCGTCGCCCACGGGCCGAGCCACTCCAGACCGGCGAGCAGCCGAAGCGCGGCTCTTCGATTCCTCGACCGCGAGGTCGGCTCGGTGAAAGCGGGCATGGACGAGGGCAGCGACGGCGAACACGATGCCGATCGTCGGCCGTTCCGCGATGAGATGTTGGTTCACGATCTGCAACGCGGCATCGACCCGCCGCAGGGCGTCGTCCCAGTCCTCCGTCTGTAGAGCCAGGAGCGCGAGCTGACTCGAGGGCCTGAGCCCCAGCGCTCGGCGCCATCTGCTTTCCCAATCGAGCTGCATCCTCGAGCCGCTCCCGCGCGCCGTGCTCGTCTCCGAGGAGCCGTAGCGCGGAACCCTCAAGCAGGAGCGCCAGCGCCCGATACGGGCTCTGGCGAGCATCGAGGGCATAGGCCTCCGCGGCGTCGTCACGCATGCGGCTCAGCCCGAACGTGCCGAGCAGGGCCCTGAGCAAGACCGCCGCGGCCCGGACCGGCGTCCCGTTCGGGAGCAGGTCATCGGGCGGCATCAGCTCGACCACGAGGGCCCACCGGTCGACCGCGTCGATGTCTCCGACGGTCAGCGCCCACCACGCGGCCGTGACGGCGAGAGCGGCACTCTGGTGGATCTGCCGCTCATCGAAGAGGTCGAGCCAGCGACCGACCGTTCCGGCGAGACCTGCGCCGAGGCGTCCTGGCGCGGCCGCCCACACGAGATTGCCGGCTCGCTCGACGTCACCCGATGCGTTCGCGTGGTCGATCGCCCGCTCGAGCTCGCCCCGGCGCTCGTGCCATTCGCACGCGTGGGCGTGGAGGCGCCGCTCGATTTCCGGGTCCTGGCAGTGCAGCTCGGAGATCAGGACGTCGCGAAGGAGCCGATGATACCGGTACCACTCGCCACGACGGTCGAGCGGGATGAGGAACAGGTTGGCTCGCGCGATCTCGGCGAGCATGTGCACGGAATCGGAGCGCTCGAGCACGGCGTCGCACAGCTCGCCGCTCAGGGTGTCGAGCACCGCCGACTGCAGCAGGAACGCTGCCGTCTTGGGAGACACCGAGCTCAGGAACTCGCTCCGGACGTAGTCGACGACCAGCCGGTCGTCACCTGCGAACATCTGTGCTGCTTCGATGGGATCGTCGTGGTCTCGAAGGGCAAGCGCGGCCAGGTACAGACCGCCGGGCCATCCCTCGGCCTTGTCGACGACGAGGCCAGCGGTGTCCGCGTCGAGGTGCAGTCCTGCCGACCGGAGGAGCTCCGTTCCCTCGTCGACGTTCATCCGCAGATCCTCGACGCCGAAGCGCTCGACGAGCCCGTTGGCCTGCCAGCGAGCCCATTCGAGGCTGGGCTCGCGACGCCCGGCCATGACGAGCTGGTAGGCGCTCCCGACGCTCTCCGTAACCAGCATCTCGATGACGGCAACGGATGGTCGCGTCCGAACCCGATCGACGTTGTCGAGCATCAGGATGAACGGACGGCTTCGGTCGGCGAGCACCTGACGGAGCCGAGGAACCAGGTCTTCGACTGGGTCCGCCCCGACGGCCGTGAGCTCAGTGATCGTGCCCGGCTGGAGGGGCTCGATGCCGTCCAGCGCGCGGGTCACCCAGCCGATGAGCGCTACAGGGTCGTC
The DNA here is from genome assembly GCA_963714105.1 of uncultured Actinomycetes bacterium. Classification (GTDB taxonomy): domain Bacteria; phylum Actinomycetota; class Acidimicrobiia; order IMCC26256; family PALSA-555; genus PALSA-555. Next base: position 11,216 of record OY970233.1, read on the forward strand.
GTCACCTCGAGACAGCGAGAGGAACGCGGCGGGGCGCCGATCGGCTGCCGCCCACTGAGCCAGCAGCGTCGTCTTGCCGTAGCCCGCCGGGGCGGTCACCAGGGTGGCCGGTGAGTCCGAGAGTCGGGCCGACGGGAAGAAGCGCTCGCGGCGGATCAGCCCCGGTCGGAGCTCGGGGAGGCGCAGCTTGGCCTCCGGGGCCAGACCCCCAACCGGGCCGGCGTCGACCCCCCGTCCGCTTGCCAACGCCACCTCCCGGGCGCGGATCGCCAGAAACGTCCGCACCCTAAGCGCGCCCCGCTGTCGCGCTTCTGACCGGCCCCGCACCGCCCGGCCGCTGGCCTCCGAGCCCCCGACGCTGGGCCAGGCCGTCGTCCCGCTGCCACTCAGGCCGGCGTCGAGACGCCCCACGGGTTCCTGCACCTCTGCCAGGCCCCGGCCGCCGCCGATCCGACTGCCGTGACCTGATCGGGCAGACCCCCGGGCTCCGAAGGGAGTCCTACGCCGGCGTCGACCCGGTTCAACCGGTTCCGGTGGGCGCGGCGCTCTTTGGAGGCTGACCGGTCGCGGCGTGCTCACGGTCCTGCGCGCCGTACTCGGCGAGGAGCGACTCCTCCGAGTCCTTCTTCGGGAACAGGAAATACACGAGGGCGGCGCCGGCGAGGATCGCGACGATCCCCGCGACGTACGCCCAGTCGGAACCATCGACAAATGAGGACCTCGCGGCGGCCGTGATCTGCTTGGCGTACTGCGGATACTGGCTGGCCGTGTTGGCGGCGCTCGCGAACGACTTCGTGAGCTGGTTCTGCACGCTGGTCGACACCTGGGAGCCGTTCGGCGCGCTCGCGATCGCCTTCGTGAACGCAGCCGCGTAGCCGGCCGTGAGCAGCGCGCCGAGAATCGACTGCATGATCGCACCGCCGAGATCGCGTTGGAGATCCGCGGTCCCCGACGCCATTCCGGCACGCTCGACGGGTACCGACCCGGTGAGCGAATGCGACGCCGGTGTACCAGCGAGCCCGACACCGATTCCGATGAACGCGTACCCGAGCCCGACCTTCCAGTACGAGATCCCGGCCTTCCAGAGCAACAGCATGGTGAGGAAGCCCAGCAGGCAGAACACGTAGCCGGCCAGCATCGTGAACCGGGCGCCGTGGTTCGTTCACGAGCTTCGCGGACCTGCGGCGCCACGAGGACCATGAGAGCGGCTGCAGGCAAGATGGCAGCGCCGGCTTGCAGCGTCGAGTACCCGAGGACGTTCTGGAGGAACTGCTGGCCGATGAACATGGCGCCCATGAGCGATCCGAACACGATGATCCCTGCGCACGCCGCGACCCAGAAGATGCGACGTCCGGCGACGTGAAGGTCATAGAGCGGAGGCCTCGCCCGCCGCTGCCGGATGATGAAGCCGATCCCGGCGGCGACGGCGACGGCCGCGAGGCCCAACGCCACGGTGCCCTTGTTCGGTACCGGGGCGAAGTTGATCGCGAGCACGATGGCCGCGATGAGCAGGGCGGAGAGGATGCCGCCGAGGTTGTCGACGCTGCCGCTCGTCTCGTTGACGTGGTCCGGCACGTAGCGGACCGCCAGGACGAACGCGACGACGGCCAACGGCAGCGTGACCAGGAAGACCGACCCCCACCAGAAGTGCTGCAGGAGCGCTCCGGAGACGACCGGCCCCAGGGCGGAGATGGCGCCGCCGATTCCCGACCACAACGCGATCGATCGGGTCCGGGCGGGCCCTGACCACAGCGCGGTGATCAACGCGAGGGTGGTCGGGAACGCCATCCCGGCGGCGATTCCACCGATGAGCCGTGCCGCGATGAGCACCCCGATCGGACGGAGCCCAGGCTGCCAGCAGCGAGGCTGGGATCGACAAGGCCACGCCGAGCACGAGGAGCTGCTTGCGTCCGTACCGGTCACCCAACGCGCCCAGATAGAGCACGGACGCGGCGAGTCCGAGCGAGAATCCGACCGCGACGAGGTCGAGCGCCGTCTGCGAGGAGTCGAACGCCTTTCCGATGTCGGGCAACGCCACGTTCGCCACGGCGAGGTTCAGGTTGGCGACCGCAGCGACGGAGATGAGGGCGACGAGGACCAGCCCGCCATGCTGCGGTGCACTCGAGGCGGCGGCCGGCGCCGAGGATTGCCCGGGCGCCGCGCCGTCACTCATTGTGCTGCCTCCCGCCGAGAGGGCGAACCGGCCGTTGCTGGCTGACGTCTCGAGGCCGCCTCGCGAATGTCGCTCGACGTTACGCGTGGCGAGCCCTAAGCGAAATCCTCCCATGAGGATGAACCCGCCTCGTGGACGGGGGCTTCGGGCGCTCCCTTCGCGGGCCCTCGTCAGCGTCCCCTCGTGGTCCCCGGCCCGTCCCGGGCGTGGACGCTGGAGATCACCCAGATCGGATGATGGCGCCACGCTGGTGTCCAACCCATACTCGGCGTGAGCACGTCACCGGAAGGAACAGATCTTCATGAGCCCACTGATCGCGACCGATTGGAACTTCGGCACCTTCTTGGAGGCGGTGCTGTCGATCTTCTTCTTCGTGATCTGGTTCTGGCTCATCGTGACCGTGTTCGTCGACCTGTTCCGGCGCCACGACATCTCCGGTTGGGTCAAGGTGCTGTGGATCATCGTCGTGATCGTGATGCCGCTCCTCGGCGTCTTCATCTACCTGATCACCCAGCATCACGGGATGGCCGACCGCACCCAGCAGGACGTCGCCCGGATCGAGCAGCAGAGCGCGGCGTACAGCGCTGCGGACGAGATCGCCAAGCTCGACGCCCTCCACAAGGCCGGCACGATCAGCGACGACGAGTACCAGAAGCTGCGCGGGCGCGTCGTCACCGGGAGCTGATGCCCGACTGAGGTCCGCCCGTTTGGAGGTTCGATTCCGCTTCCGCGGACGTCGGGCGAGCCAGCGGCGGGCCACGCGGACATGACGGTGTTTCGTGGCGAGCGCCGGTGTGTAGCGTTGGTGCGCGCTTTGCCTGGGCGCCCGAATCGGGTTGACGACGAGTTCGGAGACGACCATGACCGCCACGAACGAGAAGACGGTCGATGCGCGTCACGCGGCGAGAGCCCTAGGGAAGGAGGTTCGCGCTCGCGTCCCCCGCCGCAGCCATGCCGGTTGGTCCGCCCCGGAGGGTCGTGATCCGATCGCGATCCTGGAGGAGCAGAACGCGAACCGTGTCCCGCAGCTCGTGCCGGTTCGCATGGGCCGAATGGCTGAATCGCCGTTCGCGTTCTACCGGGGGGCAGCCGCGGTCATGGCCTCCGACCTTGCCCCGACGTCCGTCAGCGGAATCGAAGTTCAAGCCTGCGGTGACGCCCACCTCGTCAACTTCGGGCTCTACGCGTCCCCTGAGCGGACACTGCTCTTCGACGTCAACGACTTCGACGAGACGCTCCGTGCGCCGTGGGAGTGGGACGTCAAGCGGCTCGCGGCGAGCGCCGTCGTCGCCGCACGCCAGAACGGGTTCGACGAGCCGACCGCGAGGCAGATCGCCCGTGCGGGGGTTCGCTCCTACCGCGAGCGGATGGGCGTGTTCGCCGAGATGGATTCCCTCGACCTCTACTACACGGAGGTGGACGCGGAGAGTGTGCTCGCGCCTGTCCAAGACGGCGCGGCCGAGAGCCAGGAAGGAGCTCGAGAAGATCAAGCGGAACACCTCCGCCCGGGCGCTCAGCAAGCTGACCGTCACGACCGCCGACGGTGTCCCCCGGATCCGGCGATGAGCCGCCCATCCTGGTCCACCTGAAGGAGCTCGGGGAGGGGAAGCTGATCCCCGACTTCATCGAGAACTACCGAGCGACGGTGCGCCGAGACGTCCAGGTGCTGCTCCAGGACTTTCATCTGGTCGACGTCGCGCTCAAAGTCGTCGGCGTCGGCAGCGTGGGCACCCTCTGCTTCGTCGCGCTGTTCATCGACGAAGCCGGCGCACCACTGTTCCTCCAGGTCAAGGAAGCAGAGCATTCGGTCCTCGAAGCCCACTGGAAGCCGGGACGCGACACCCAGCAGGGCCAACGCGTCGTCGACGGGCAACTGATCATGCAGGCCGCCAGCGACATCTTCCTCGGCTGGGCGACCGGAGACCGAGGCCGTCACTTCTATGTCCGCCAGTTCAAGGACATGAAGGGATCGGTCGACGTCCCGATCCTCACTCCCGCGCAGATGGTCGAGTACCTCGAACTGTGCGGCTGGACCCTCGCCCGAGCTCACGCGCAGTCCGGCACCGTCCAAGAGATCGCCGGCTACCTGGGTAGTGGTGAGCAGTTCGACGAGGCCGTCACCGCCTTCGCGGCGGCATACGCCGACCAGAACGAGATCGACTACCGGTCGCTGCTCGAGGCGATCGACGCCGGGCGCCTCCAGGCCAGAACGGGAATCTGAAGGCGGCGACCCAGTCCGTTAGCCCCCGCTGGTCGTCGACGGGGGGGCGGCACCGAGAGACTTCACATCGTCCGGCCCGAGCTGCCTAGAGCAGACCTCGGCGGGCGAGGTCGTTCGTCGCGAACCATCCGGGAATCGCGGGCGCGTAGCTCACCGCCAGCTGGTGGGCGAGCACCGCGGCGGCCGCCGTCGGACCGGGGACACCGACTGTGACCAGCATCCCGGTCAGGCCGATCGCCGAGACCGCGGTACCGCCGCCTGGGAACGGAACCAGCGACGCGATCAGCGAGATCCCGATGTTCAACGCGAGCAACGTCCAGAAGTCGACGGGATGACCGAACGCGGTGAGACAGAGCAGCAGCGACACGGCGTAGAGCGAGTGTGCGAGCGTGTTGCCAACGATGAGGAACGCGATCCGACTGGGACTGCTCATGGCGTCCCACATCGTTCGAGCCGCCCGCATGACCGGCGGTATCACCGCTCGCCGGACCCGCCGGACCAGCGCCACGACGGCGGTGGCAACGCCGAGCACGAACACGGCGATGAGCGCGACGAGCACGATCTGGTTGGTGTTGATCTTCCCGAAATGGATCGAGCTGGGCGAGAGCCACAGCGCGACGACGAAGAGACCCGCCTGTGCCGCGAGCTCGGTGACCGAGCTCAGGACCCCTCCCGTGGCGACCGCCGACGCGAGGTCGAGACCGTTCTTCTGGAGGAAGCGAACCTGGATGGCCGTGTCGGCCGCCACGGGTACAGCCAGGTTCGAGAATGACATCGACGTCTGCAGCTCGATGCAGGACCAAATGGGAAGCCGGACGGGGACGGTGCCCAGGAATGCCACCGCGAACGCCGCGTCACAGAGCAGCCCCGCGACGAACGCCAAGGCCACGAGGCCCCAGTTCGCGTCTCGCACGGTGTTCCAAAACTGGACCGGATCACCGATGCGGCTCAGGAGCACGCCGACAGCGACCAGTGCCCCGACCGCCATGAGCAGCTGTCGAGGATGAATGCGGTAGAGCTGGCGGAGCTCCGGTACCTCGGTGTGCAGCTCGCCGGCAACGATCGTCCGCAGGTGCTCGAGCGCGTCGCCCGCCCCGTCGTCGCGATCGAGCGCGTCGCGGGTCGCTGCGGTCATCGCGGCCGGCTGCAGCAACGGCAGCGCCGCGGTCACGGCGTCGGCCCCGACACCGCGGATCGCCTCGGAGACCACCTCCTCCCGCGCCGCAACCGTGCTCATCGCGGCGAGGAGCTGCGCGACGTCTCCGGCCAGCTGGCGGGCATTCGCGGCGCTCGTCGCCCGGTCCCAACCCACGATCGTCGGCCCCGCTTCGGTCACGACGACGTGGTCGAGATCGAGGGCACCGTGGGCCAGTCGCGCGGTTCTCAACGCTGCGACTTGGCGCCAGATCGCCTCCCGAAGCCGGGGCGTGACCTCGTCCGCTGACAGGTTGCTGAGCCGACGGCCGGCCGGTGAATCGTCGATCAGGAGCGCGAGCGACCCGCGGCTGGTCGCGGCGAGAACCCTGGGCGCTCGCGCTCCACTCTGGGCGGCCAGCAGCTCCAGGTAGGCCTCGTACTCGACCTGCTGGCGGCGGGTCGGCAGCAGGTTCGGTGGGGAGTCCCGGTACGCGATGAACCGCCACACGCGCGCCGAGGAGCTGCGCGTCCGCCTCGTCGCGGCCGAGCGCGACCACCCGGACCGGCTGCTCACCTTCGAAGCCCTCGAACACGGCGCGGCCGAGGGGCTGCTCGGAGGCCAGCCGGAGGTCGGACAGCTCGAGGCCAAGGCCCGCGACGGCCCGTTGGATCTGCGGCAACGAGGGTCGTCCCACTGGTGTCCCGAACATGAATCGGACCGCGGCGGCGACACCCCATCCCAGAACGAACGCGCCGAGGAGATCGGTCGGGAACGCTCGCCCGAGGTACATCGCCGCGAGCGCCAAGAAGGCAACCAGCACCTGACCGACCCGACGGGTCGGCCGGGCCAGGTACGGCGCGGCGACGACGATGAGCGCGACCGCGATGCCGACCCGCACGAGCGGGAACCGGGGCGCGTCCCTGGGATCGAAGACGATCCGGAAGGCGCCGGCCAGATCTGTCTCCTTCACCACGAACGCGGCAACCCGCCCGAGGATCCAGGCCAGCGCGCCCGCCACCGCCAGGTCCCTCGCCAGTCGCCATCGACGAACGAGCGTGACCGACACGACGAGGATCCCGAGGGCCCACAGTGCGACCAGGTTGTAGAGGAGCAGGGTGACCGACCTGGCGTCGTTCGGCACCGACCGGAGGAACGTCACCACGGACCGCTCCGTCGCGGTCGGGTGCCCGGCGTGCAGGGCGAGCAGCCCGAAGAACCCCACCGCCAGCAGAACCCGGACGACGTCGCTAGGGCGACGGCGGGTCGTACCCTCCGATCGGACCCGCACGAGCGCGGCCCGCCATCGTGCTGTCACCGTGCCCACCGGTTTCGGACGATCCCGGTGAGGCTCGCCGATCGATGCACCCAATGCACGATCCACCCCGGTCGAAACGGACCGCGGCAATCCTGGCGCGGCGTGCGCGTCAACACTCGGACCGAGACGCGTCCGCTGCCCGGTCGGGACGCCAATTCGATTGCTTTCCAACGCTCCGACGGCCCCAGAGAACGCAGGCAGACATGAGCTCGTCGAGGATCGCGGCTTGCGTCACCCCCAAGCGAGTCCGAACCGCGCTCACATCGTCGACAGCGACCCCGGAGGGCTGTCGGGTCGCGGCCGCCTCTGCGCGAAGTGGGCGACGAGGTGACGGCCTAGGACTGCGCTTGCAGGAAACTCGGCAGAAACGCCTGGGCCTGCCGAATCTCGGTCTCCTCGGCGTCCTTGTCCGCGACCAGTCTCGCGGCCTGCACATGTGCGAGGTGAGTGAAGGCCTGCGGTGTGTTGCCGAGCTGCCGCTTCGCGGCCGGGTCGTATTCCTCCGAGAACAGTCCCACGTCGTTCGCGATGCCGGCAAGGCGGTCAAAGAGCGCCCGTGCTTCGCGATGGCGGCCTTGCAGAACGTAGTTGTCCACGAGCCAGAACGAGCAGGGGAGGAAGACCCCTTCCCCAGGCGGAAGCCCGTCGTCGGCATTCTCGGTTTGGTATCGCATCACGAAGCCGTCGTGGACGAGCCCTCGTTCGATAGCCGAGACGGTCCCTTTCATGCGCTCGTCGTCGGGGGGGAGAAACCCCATGAGGGGGAGCATGAGCAACGCGCCGTCCAGCTGCTTCGAGCCGAAGGTCTGCGTGAATGAGCCGAGCTCAGTGTCGAAGCCTTCGTTGCACACAAGGGTGTGAATCTCATCCCGGCGTGCCCGCCACCGGTCCACAGGGCCCGGCAGCTTGAACTGCTCAACCGACCGGACCGCGCTGGCGAACGCGAACCATGCCATGACTTTCGAGTGTGTGAAGTGCTGACGCTCGCCTCGCATCTCCCACAGGCCGTCGTCAGGGTGCTGCCATGCCCCTTCGAGGAACTCAAGGAGCGCCACTTCCAGCGGCCACGAGTCATCGGTCATGCCGTCGGCGTTCGATGCGGCCCGCATGAAATAGAGCGATGCGAGCGTCTCACCGAACACGTCGAGCTGGAACTGGCCGCTGGCGGCGTTCCCGACGCGCACGGGTGTCGATCCCTCGTAGCCCGGGAGCCAGTGCAACTCGAACTCCGTGAGTCGCCGCTCGCCTGACAGGCCGTACATGATCTGGAGCTGTGAAGGGTCGCCGGCTGCCGCTCGCAGGAGCCAGTCTCGCCACGCGTAGGCCTCCTCTCGGTACCCGCCGGTCATGAGCGCGAACAACGTGAGAACCGAATCCCGCAGCCAGCAATACCGGTAGTCCCAGTTCCGGACGCTCCCGATCCATTCGGGGAGGGCGGTGGTCGCGGCCGCCACGATGCCGCCTGTCGGGGCGAACGTGAGCGCCTTGAGGGTGATCAGTGACCGCATGCAGAGATCGCGTGTCTCACCTGTGTAGGTGCACCGCTTGGACCACTTATCCCACCAGGTGATGGTGTCCCGTACGAGGCGCTGGGCCTCGCCACAACGCGGAGCCTTCTCCGCCGATGGGAACCATGCGAGGACGAACGGCACTTCGTCGCCCTCCTCGACCACGAAATCGGCGACGGTCGCATTGCCCGCACCCTCGGTCGGGACCGGGGTCGTGAGAATCATGGCGTCCGGTCCTGCCGTGGCTCGTACCCGCCCGTCGTCGTCGACGACCCAAGGAAGGATCGAGCCGTAGTCGAACCGCATGCGGAGGTCCATGTGCATCGGGACTCTCCCGGAGAGTCCCTTGACGACCCGGACCAGCTCCACGGCCGTGCGCCGGATCGGCATGCAGTCGGTCACCCGAACCGAGCCGTCATCGGTGTGGAACGTCGTCTCCAGGACCAGCGTGTCGCCGTGGTAGCTGCGCTCGACCCGCTGCAGCCCGCCCGCGGGTGACAGGCGCCATCTGCCGTTGTCCTCGGTCCCGAGGAGGGCAGCGAACGCGGCTCCTGAATCGAACCGAGGGACGCAGAGCCAGTCGATTGATCCGTCCTTGCCGACCAACGCCGCGGTGTGCGTGTCGCCGATGATGGCGTAGTCCTCGATACGACTGGGCATAGTCAGAACTCCTTGGTTTGCGCCGCCACGACGCTCCTCGGGTGCGCCCTTGCGCCACCGCCAGCGCGTCTCGCGTCGCAACTCGCCGGTGCGCACGAGGCTACCCGGGGCGGCGATTGCCTGGACGCTGATCCCGCTCGCCACGCTGACGGTATGGCCCGCGGTTTCATCCGCATCGGGTGATGCCCGCGTCCGAACCGGTCGCCACACTTGGGTGGGGGTGCCTGATGACGCCGGATCGTGGTTCGGGTCTGGAGTCCGATGAGCGACTGGGAAACGAACGGCGACGATGAGGTGAAGGCACAAAGTTCGACGCCGGAGAACTCGGTTGACGTTCCCCGCCTTCCCTGCGTGGTCGAGAATTGGGCCATCCTCTGGCGCCGGCGCCTGTCGATGCAACGCGTCACCCACCGATGAACCGGTTCAGCGACCGACGGGAGAGGGCTGACCATGCCTGAGCGCTACGACGTCATCGTGATCGGAAGCGGCGCGGGTGGCGGAACGCTCGTGAACACGCTCGCCAGCTCGGACAAGAAGATCCTGCTCCTCGAGCGTGGCAACTACCTCCAACGAGAGACCGAGAATTGGGACGCGCAGTCGGTCTTCGTCGACGGGCGCTACATCTCGCCCGACACGTGGTACGACGCGGACGGAACACCGTTCCAACCACAGGTCCACTACTACGTCGGCGGTGCCACCAAGCTCTACGGGGCGGCGCTCTACCGGCTCCGGCCCCAGGACTTCGGAGATCTCCGACACGTCGACGGCCTCTCCCCGGCCTGGCCGCTGAGCTACGAAGACTTCGAGCCCTGGTACACGAGAGCCGAGTGGCTCTACCAGGTGCACGGCAACCACGGAGAGGACCCCACCGAGGGGGCCTGGAGCAAGCAGTACCCCTGGCCCGCGGTCTCACACGAGCCCCGGATTCAGGAGCTCCACGATTCCCTGCAGGCCGGCGGCTACCACCCGTTCCACGCGCCGTGCGGGGTCCTCTTCGACGAGGTTGACCGACCGAAGAGCGCCTGCATTCGCTGCGCGTGGTGCGACGGCTATCCGTGCCTGGTCCATGCGAAGTCAGATGCCGAGGACATCGCCGTCCGTCCCGTCCTCGACCGCCCCAACGTGACCCTCCTGGTCGAAGCCGAGGTCACCAAGCTCGAGACCGACGCAGCGGGTCGCAGCGTGACCGGCGTCGTCGTGTCCCGACACGGGGCGGTCGAGACCTACGCCTCGGATGTGGTTGTCGTCTCGGCCGGCGCGGCAAACAGCGCGAGGATTCTTCTCCGATCGGCCAACGACCGCCACCCGAACGGCCTTGCGAACGGATCCGACCAGGTCGGCCGGAACTACATGTTCCACAACTGCAAGGCGGTGGTCGCGCTGGCGAAGGAGAAGAACGACACCAAGTATCAGAAGACGCTGGGCTTGAACGACTTCTACCTCGGGGCTGACGACTACGAGTGGCCGGTCGGGAACATCCAGATGGTGGGCAAGTCGAACGCGGCGGCGATGAAGGGCGAGGAGCCCAAGCTCACACGCCTGGCCCCCCACTGGAGCCTGAGCGAGGTCGCTGAGCATGCGGTCGACTTCTGGCTGACGACCGAGGATCTCCCGAAGCCTGACAACCGGGTCACGCTCGACGCAGACGCCAACGTGCACCTCGCGTACGCCTCGACCAATGACGACGAGGCGGCGCGCCTCTACCAAGAACTCAAGAAGATCCTGAATCACGTCGGGATGGCCCAGCACCACGTGCTCGACAAGAACTTCTACATGGACATGAGCATCCCGGTGGCTGGATGTGCACATCAGGCGGGCACGTGTCGGTTCGGACCCGATCCTGCGACCTCTGTGTTGGACACGAACTGCAAGGCGCATGAACTCGACAACCTCTACGTGGTCGATACGAGCTTCTTTCCGAGTATCGGCGCCGTGAACCCGGGTTTGACGGCGATGGCCAACGCGCTGCGTGTTGGTGCCCACCTGCTCGGGCGGATCGGCTAGCCGGTCGCGGACGAGAGGTAGGCAGGCCACCGATGCCACACGCCCACGAGGAGACCGGATCTCGCGGTTCAGGCATTGCCGCGCTGCGCACCGTCGCTGCCGGGTTACCTCGCGATCGCGCAGAGACCCGAAATGCTCGCCCACCATCGCCGGTCGAGGTCGGATGAGCCCAGCCCGTCGGAACCGAAGGAGCAGCGCATGAGCCTCGAAGGGAAAGTCGCCATCGTCACTGGCGGCAATAGCGGGATCGGCAAGGCCATCGTCCTCGCGCTCGCCGGGGCCGGTGCCGACGTCGTGATCGACTACGTCGTCAACCCCGACGCAACCGAAGAGCTCGAGCAGCAGGTCGTCGGTCTCGGGGACAAGACGATCGGCGTCGAAGCCGACGTGAGCAAGGTTGCTGATCTGCATCGCCTCGTCGACGCTGCGGTCTCTCGCCTTGGGAAGCTCGACATCATGGTCAACAACGCGGGCGTGGAGACCCGGACTTCAGTGCTCGACACCACCGAGCAGCAGTACGAGCGGGTGCTTGAGATCAACCTGAAGAGCGCGTTCTTCGGGACCCAGCTCGCCGCGAACCAGATGATCAAGCAGGGTAGTGGCGGCCACATCATCAACATCAGCTCGGTCCACGAGGACTGGCCGATGCCGAACAACACCGCATACTGCGTATCGAAGGGCGGCATGCGCATGCTCACCCGCACCGCGGGGGTTGAGCTTGCGCCTCACGGCATCCTCGTCGTGGGCGTGGGCCCCGGCGCGGTCGAGACCCCGATCAACCTGTCGACCATGAAGGACCCGGCCAAGATGGACGCGCTGCATCGGGCGATCCCGCTGGGACGCATGGCGAAGCCCGAGGAGATCGGGAGTGTCGTCGCCTTTCTTGCTTCTGACGGCGCCAGCTACGTCACCGCGAGCACGGTCTTCACCGATGGCGGCCTGATGCAGACCAGTCCGGGGCTCTGACGTCAGGTCGGCGCGGGGCCCTCCTCCGCGCGGTCACCGCCGGGCACGTCTGCGGCTCCCGGACAGGTTGAGCCAGAACCGGGCGGTGAACGCCTCGCCCGGTGCGACGAGGGGTGCGGTCCCGTCCACGAGTGCATTGGTGGCCGCGACCATCGGCTCCAGCGCGGCAAAGGGCCGACCGGGCGGCACCCAGACCTGGGCGAACGGATAGTTCGAGCCGCAGTGCAGTTCTATGACGCCGGCATCGGCCTCGAGCGCGAGCCGACGCTGACGGCCGAGCCGGTAGAGGTCGTCGAAGGTGCGTCGGCCGATCGGCGCTGCCTCGCCCGCCTCTCGGGTCGAGGCGCCGGTCGGGATGCCACGCGCGTCGAGTTGGCGATGTTCTCGGGCCGGGAGCCGAAGCTGCCATCGGCTGCGGGGGGAACCGGGCAGACGTAGATACGGGTGCCACCCGAACGTGGCGGGGACGCGTCGACGCCCGGTGGGCACCACCGTCGTGTCGACTTCCAGCTGCGCCTCACGGAGCGTCGCCGCGAGCTCGATCCGATGAGGGAACGGGAACGCGGCCGCATCGACGTGGATCGACGTCCGAAGTCGTGCGCTGTCACGCCGGGCGTCGAGCAGCTCCACGCGCCACCCGGCCGCTCCGACGAGGAAGCCGTGTATCGGGAGACCCTGGTCGTCGGTCGGCAGGCGGAGGCCCGTGAGGTCGACCGTCGTCCCTGCGACCCGGTAGCGCCGCTGGGCGAGCCGATTGGCCCACGGTGCGAGCAGCGGGAGGCTGAGCGTCCGTCCGGCCCGCAACGCGGCCAACCCTCCGGGAAGCGCGAAGTGTTCGACGCCGCGGTACCGAAGCGATACGCCGGTCATGCCGAGCGCCGGCAAGAAGGTGACCGCGGTGTCGCCGAGCCGCAACCTGATCGCCGCCTCGTCGCGAAATTGGCGCTCCTCGGCGACGGCGGTCACCCGCGGCAGCGTAGTTGCCGGCCACACGCCCGGCCGTCGGCGAGCTTCGTTGTGCACGGCGGGGCGTTCACCCGCGTCGGGTGCGTGCCGCCTTCGACGTCACGTCTCGATAGAGATCTCTCGCGATGATCGTTCGCTGGTTTCGACGACGACGCAGAAAGGCGAGGATCCACGATCCCAACGCGCTGAAGCGGTTTCTCCAGGTGGTCAGTGTGGCGATGTGCACGGAGAGCCAGATCCACCAGGCGACGCGTCCACTCAGCTTGATGCCATGCAGGTTGACGACGGCGCTCCGGCGCGAGATGTAGGCCATCGTGCCGAGGTCCCGGTACCGCAGCGGCTTCGAGGGTTCGTCACGATCGACTCGGCGTTCGATCGTCTTCGCGGCGTGTCGCCCCGACTGCATCGCGACCTCGGCGAGGCCGGGAAGGTCGTCGAGGTGCATCATGTCCCCGACCGCGAACACCTCGGGGTGACCCGGGAGGCTGCAGTCGGGCTCGACCATGATGCGCCCGCTCCGGTCCTGCTCCGCGCCAGACGCCTTCGCCAGCCGCGTCGCGAGGGGGGAAGCCGCCACCCCGGCCGTCCAGAGGACCGTGCGGGCAGCGTAACGGGTCACGGTACCGTCCTCGGCCCTTGTCTCGAGGCCCTCGCTGTCCACCGCGGTCACGAGGGTGTGCATATGCAGCTCGACCCCGAGCTTCTGGAGGGAGCGCTCCGCTCGCTCAGCGAGACCCTCACCGAAGGTGGCGAGGGGGTGCGCGCCCCCGTCGAAGAGCAGGACCCGGGCGTTCGCCGGATCGATGTGGCGATACTCGCCTCGGAGCGCATGGCCGGCGACCTCTCGAACCTGACCTGCGAGCTCAACGCCGGTCGGACCGGCCCCGACGAGCGCGAAGGTGAGCCACGCTTCGCGTTCCGACGGGTCCGTTGCTGATTCCGCCATCTCGAAGGCCCCATAGATCCGACGGCGGATCTTCAGTGCATCCTCGACCGTCTTCATGCCCGGAGCGAACGGCGCGAACTCGTCGTGACCGAAGTACGACTGAGTGACGCCAGCGCCGACGATGAGACTGTCGTACGGGAGCTCGAGCTCGGTGCCCAGCGGCCGCTCGACCCGCACGATCCGTCGATCGACGTCGAAGTCGATGACCTCGCCGAGCAGACAGTCGACGTTGGCGTGGTGGCGCAGCACGCTTCGCAGCGGCGGGGCGATCTGCCCCTCGGAGAGACCACCGGCCGCGCATTGATACAGCATCGGCTGAAACACGTGGTGAGCGGCCCGGTCGACGAGCGTGATGTCGACCGGGGCTCGCTTGAGCGCCTTCGCCGCGCTGAGGCCCGCAAATCCCCCGCCGACGATGACTACCCGATGACGATCGCCCATGGTCGAGTCTCCTTGCCGGCCCGTCCCGGCGCATGACGGCCGCGTCGGCGCGGGGGCCAGCATGGCACCCGGCGCCAAGCCCTGGGGAGCGATCCCGGGCCGCAGCGGTGCGCTCGCGCGATGATTTCATCCCCATCAGGTGATGCCCTGAAGAACCGCGCCGCGGACACTTCGGATGCCCGGAGATCTGCCCGCGCCGCCGACGAGCTGCGCCGAGTCGAGTTAGAGGTGTACGTGGCGAACACCGACGACACGAGGCAGAGCGACCCAGCACCCGGGACGCGGGGCCCGGCGGTGCCGTCGGTCGAACTGACGGCTCACGCCGCTCCGTATCGACCAGAGCCGCCCGGCCTGGCCGCTACGAGCATGCACAGCGACACGCCCCGCACGTGGCGTGCTCGTCGCACCACGAGCCGATGGCAGCACCTCGACGTCGCACCGAGGCCAGGGTGCTGAGCCAGGCGCTGCTCGCCGTGAACCCGGTGCCGTGGGCGAGGGCCCAGATGGCACTCACACTCGCGTTCCACATCATCTTGGTTCCCCTCGGCGTGTCGTGGGCATTCATGGCGCTGGTCGCGAACTACCGGGCGATCAAGCACGACGACCCCGACGCTCTGCTCCTGGCGCAACGCTGGTCGAAGTACATGGCGGTAACGTTCGCGGTCGGTGCCGTGACCGGGACCGTCTTGACCTTCGAGTTCGGGCTCTTGTGGCCGAACTTCATGGGCCGGTTCGGCGCCGCGTACGGCATCCCGTTCGCCGTCGAGGGGCTCTTCTTCTTCACCGAGGCGATCTTCGTCGCGATCTACATCTACGGCTGGAAGCGCCTCAAACCCTGGCCGCACTTCTGGACCGGAGTACCGATCGCGGTCGCCGGTATCGGCGGAGTGGCGTCCGTCGTCGCGGCGAACGCATGGATGAACGAGCCGGCCGGGTTCACCCTCAACCATGCCGGCAAGGTCGTGAACGTCGATCCGCTCGGCGTGATCTTCAACAAGGCGATGCCGCTCGAGACGGCGCACATGCTCGTCGCCGCCTACCTCGTCGGCGGCTTTCTGATCGCGTCCGTGTACGCCGCCGGGATGCTCCGAGGACGTCGGGACCGATATCACCGCCTCGGGTTCATCATCCCGTTCACCGTCGCCGCCATCGTCGCACCAGTGCAGATGCTGGTCGGGGACACGCTCGCCCGCTGGGTCTACAACAACGAGCCCGCCAAGTTCGCGGCGATCGAGCTGGTACCGAAGACGAAGAGCGACGTGCCCGAGACATTGCTGGGGCATTTGAACTCGAACGGGACCGTCACCGGCGGGGTCCCGATCCCGGGGCTCGCTTCGATCTTGTCGGATCCGTCCACGGGCACGAGCACGGTCGTGCAGGGTCGCAACGCGTTCGCGTCCAACACCGAGCCGACCGTTGCGGAAGCCAACGTGGTGCACCTCGCGTGGGACGTCATGGTCGGCCTCGCCACGCTGCTGTTCCTCTTGGCGATCTGGTACGCCATCTCATGGTTCCGCCGCCGAGATCTTCCGAAGAGCCGATGGTTCCTGCGCGTTGCGGCGATCAGCGGGGTCGTGTCCGTCGTCGCGATGGAAGCCGGATGGGTCGTCACGGAGGTTGGTCGTCAACCCTGGATCGTCCGCAACTACTTCCGTGTCCAGCAAGCCTCGACGACGAACCAGGGGGTCTGGCTGACGTTCCTGATCGTGCTGGGCATCTACCTCGGGCTCGGCGTCACCACGATTCTGGTCTTGCGATCGATGAGCCGCCGCTGGCGCACCGGGAGCGACCTGCCCGAGTCGGAAGCCCCGTACGGTCCCCGTCAGCCGATCGGCGACACCGGACCCAAGCCGGAGGAGATCCCGGTCGGATGAGCAACGTCGCCGCAGCTGTGCTGTTCGTCGGCGTGATCGCCTACGCGATCTTCGGTGGTGCCGACTTCGGCGCCGGATTCTGGGATCTCATCGCGGGAGGCGCGGCCCGAGGTGCGCGACCCCGGGCGATCGCGAGCCACTCCATCGGTCCGGTCTGGGAAGCGAACCACGTCTGGCTGATCTTCACGCTGGTGGTGTTGTGGACGGCGTTTCCGCAAGCGTTCGCGTCGATCACCCTGACGCTGTTCGTCCCGCTGACCCTCGCCGCGCTCGGGATCGTCCTCCGAGGTTCGAGCTTCGCGTTCCGGAAAGAGGCGTTCAAGACTGCCGAGCAACGCCGTTTCGGCGCGGCGTTCGCGTCGTCATCGGTTCTCGTCCCGTACTGCATGGGCGCCGTCGTCGGGGCCATCGCGTCGGGTCGAGTTCCTGCCGGAGGCAAGGCCGGCGACACGTGGTCGAGCTGGATCAACCCGACGTCGATCCTCGGTGGCGTTCTGGCCGTCACGGTCTGCGCGTACCTCGCGGCGGTGTACCTCGTCTACGACGCCCGCCGCCTGAACGACCCGGACATGGTCGAGTACTTCCGGCGCCGAGCCGTGATCGTGGCGATCGTCGCCGGTGTCGTCGCATTCGCCGGCGTCTTCGTGCTCCACAGCGACGCCCGCTACATCTTCGATGGTCTCACCGCTCGAGCGCTTCCACTCGTCGTGATCTCTGCCCTGTGCGGCCTCGGCTCCCTCGTCCTCTTGATCCGACACGCCACTCGTCGGCGCGCGGCTGCTCGCGATCGGCGCGGTCGCGGCCGTGGTGCTGGGGTGGGGTGTGGCCCAATGGCCGTACATCCTTCCGAAGACGCTCAAGGTGTCCCAGGCCGCCGCCCCGACGGCCACCTTGACCGCCGTGCTCGTGGTGTTCGGAATCGCCGCGGTCGTCTGCCTCCCCTCACTCGCGCTCCTCTACATCCTGGATCAGCGCAGTCTCCTCGAATCGGACGAGGCACCGACGTCCGCCTGACCGACAAGCACGATCCCGACGCCCCAGAGCGTCTCGCGCGTTCTCGTGATCTCCAGCCTCAGATCATCCACGTGCCAGGTGATCGCGTCGACCCAGCGCGAGCACCGTCAGCGGCATCACGACCGACTCGCACCTAGCCGGTGCCAAACGCGTGCCGATAGGGTGCCGTCGAATGGAGTGGGTTCGCGGTGATACCGAGGCACCGGAACGGCGGCCAACCGACGTCGCGCTGCTCATCGCATTCGTCTTCTTCGTTGTCGTCCTCGGGGTGTGGGCGCAGTCTCAATCGAGGGTCGACGTTAACTTCTTCCGGCCCCTGAACGACCTCCCGGGTCACCTGACGGGCATCAGCGAGGTGACCTTCGCGATCGGGTCGATCTGGGCGGTCCTCGCCGTCGGGCTCGTGCTGGTCGCGCTCAGACAGTGGTCGATCGCCTTGCGTGTCGTCGTCGCCGGTGCGGGGGCCTGGGCGATCGCCGAACTCCTCAACCAGCTGCTGGGGTTGCACTCGATCAAGGGTCTCGACGTCCACGTGCGTCTTGGCGACGGTCCGGCGTACCCCTCGGTGAACGTCGCCGTCGCCGTCGCGCTCGCGTTCGCCCTCGCGCCGTTCCTCGTGCGTCCGCTGCGCCGCATTGTCGGAGTTCTCGTCGTGCTAGTCGCCATCGCGGCGATGTACCTCGGAACGGGCTTCCCGTCGGATGTCTTCGGTGGTGTCGCGCTAGGTCTCGCGGTCGTCGCGCTGATCCGTGTGGCGGTGGGAACGCCGCCAGGGCGCCCGACCCGAGCCGAGGTCACTGCCGCGCTCGGGGACCTCGGGTTCGAGGTGAAGACGGTCAACCCGGCGAGGATCGGTATCGCGCGTGCCGCGGTGATGGATGCGGTTGTGAACGCCGGCCAGCCGGTCCGGGCTGACGCGTTCGGTCGCGATCAACGCGACGCGCGGCTCGCGGCGAAGATCTGGCATTCGCTGATGTACCGCGAGCCTGGGCTGTCGGTCTCCGGCAGTCGACTCCAGGAGGTGGAGCACATCGCCTACGCCTTGCTGCTCGCGGACGGGGCCGGGGTGCACGGGCCGCGCTTGGTGAAGACGGGCATCGGTGGCACCGACATTGCAGTGCTCGTCACCAGCGCACCGTCGGGCACGCCGCTCGCCGACCTCGACACAGACACGATCACCGATGCCGTGCTGGCTGCCGTGTGGACTCAGGTCGACCAGCTCCATCGATCAGGTATCGCCCACGGCAACCTTGACCCGCTTCGCATCCTGCTGCGAGATGACGGGTCGGCGGCACTCGATGACTTCAGCGCCGCGAGCGTCACCGACGAGCAGTACTGGTTCGACCGAGATGTGGTCGCCGTGCTCGTGGCCACCGCGCTCGTCGTCGGCAACGAGCGAGCGATCGCGGCTGCCGTGAAGGTCCTGGGCCAAGCCCGCCTCGCTCAGGCGATCCCCGTGATCCAGCCCGCCGCGCTCCCAGCCGGCGTCGGAGGCGGCACCAAGCACCTGAGCAAGTTGCTCAAGGCGCTGGCGGGTGACGTCGCCGGCGCGACCGGCGCTGAGGAGACCCCACCGCTGAAGATCCGGCGTCTCAGCCTGGTCAATATCGGGATGCTGATCGGGATCCTCATCGCGTTGGCCATCGCGATCCCCAGCCTCGAGGGCATCAACTGGTCGTCGGTGCAGAGCCAGTTCTCGAACGCGCTCTGGGGTTGGGCCGTGCTCGCGTTCGTCCTCTACCCACTCGTCCCCGCGGCATGGGCAACCGCGCTCATGGGCTGCGTGAACGCCGATCTCCCGTTCGTCCCGACCGTGTTGACCCAGCTCGCCTGCACCTTCCTCAACCTGATCACCCCGAACGGCATCGGTGGCACCGCGCTCCAACTCGACTACCTCCACAAGGAGGGGGTGCCCGTCGCGTCCGGTGGCAGCGCGATGGTGCTCAGCACCGGTGTTGGGAGCGTGATCCAGATGGGCCTGTTCCTGCTCGCGGCCGGGATCACTGCGACCACTGTCAGCACGAGCAGCAGCTCATCGAATAGCACCAGCCTCTGGGTCATCGCGCTCGTCGCCGCCGCAGTCGGAGTGGTGCTCTTCATCCCGAAGATCCGCGGCAAGGTCCTCCCCGTCGTGCGGCGCGCCGCCAGCGACATCTGGGCGGTGCTGCGCAATCCACACAAGGCGCTCCAGCTCTTCGGCGGCGACCTCGCCGGGAACCTCATCTACCCGGCGCTCCTCGGTCTGTGCCTCCTCGCCTTCCACCAGAACCTCAGCTACGCCCAGCTCATCGTCGTTCAGGTCGGTGCGGGCATGCTGGGCAGCGTCGCGCCTGTGCCCGGCGGCATCGGGGTCCAGGAGGCCGCGCTCACCGCCGGGCTGACCAGCTTCGGGATTGCTGCCGCGCCGGCGCTCGCGGCTGTGCTTGTCTTCCGCGCCATCACCTTCGCGATCCCGCCGATCTTCGGGTTCTTCACGCTCCGCTGGCTGCGCGCGAGGGGATACGCGTAAGAAGCGAGAACGCCTCGCCCGATCGTCGCCCGCCCCGTCGGACTTCCGGTGGCGATCGGGCCGGAACGGACGACCTCGGGACCCGTTCGACGCTCCGCGGCTGCCTGTCGCGCACACACGACGGGGCACCCCGGGCCGAGGGCCCATGCCTTGAGCAGCCGCCCAAGCACCCGTGGCCGCCTGGCTTGACTGAATGAGTCGTTCAGTCAATACTGCCTCATGGTCCGGAGAAGCCCTCCGCAACGGCTGGAGAACGTCGCGGTGGCGGCGACTCGGGTGTTCGGGCGGCTCGGCTATCGCCGCACGCACATGGCCGACGTGGCCGCCGAGGCCGGCCTCTCGTCTGGCGCCGTCTACACGTATGTAACGAGCAAGGACGCGCTCTTCCATCTGGTGTTCGCGCACGCATTCGGGCAGCTCGGCAAGGACCAACCGACGCTCCCGCTACCGACCCCAGCGCCTGACGAGACACTCCGTCTGATCGCCCAGGGGTTGAACCGAGCCGCGCCGACCCCGAAGATGAAGGCGGCGCTCGAGGACCCGACACCGAGTGACGTGCGCGCGGAGCTCACGGAGATCGTCGAGGAACGCTACGAGATGGTGGAGCGCCTGTGGCCGATCTTCGCGGTCATCGAGCGATCCGCGATCGATCTGCCTGACCTCGATGAGCTCTACTTCCGTCGAGGTCGGCGCGGGCAGTTCAACCAGCTGACTCGGTACCTCGAACAGCGCACCGCCGACGGATACCTGCGGGTGGTACCTGACATCACGGTGGCGGCACGGCTCGTGACGGAAGCGATCGCGTGGTTCGCGTGGCATCGCCGCGACGACCGTGAAGCCGCCAGTTTCGACGACGGCTTGGCGCGCCGGACCGTCGTGCAGTTCGTGTGCGACGCACTGCTGGAGCCCGAACGATGACCAGCACCATCGCCCAGGTTCCGCATCCCACCCAGGTTCCGCAGCCCGCCACGCGCGGCTCATTCCCCCGACGGCCACCCTTCGCGGTCGCTCCGGTACTTGGGATCGCCGCCGCGCTCGTCGCGGTGGAGCTCGCTGTTGCTGCCCGCTACGGCCTCCATCGTGACGAGCTCTACTTCCTGGCCGGTGCCCGTCACTTGGCGTGGGGGTATGTGGACCAGCCGCCATTCGTGCCCGCGGTGGCAAGGCTGTCAGTCGCGCTGTTCGGGTCATCGGCGGTTGCGCTGCGGGTGTTCCCAGCCCTCGGCGGCGGGGTCGCCGTCGTGTTCACCGGACTCATGGCCCGCGAGCTCGGTGGGGGTCGTCGGGCTCAGCTCGTCGCGGCTCTCGCAGCCGCGACCTCAGCCCAGGTGCTCTCGACCGTCCACTTGCTCTCGACGGCGGCATTTGACCTCATGCTCTGGTCGGCTGTCACGCTGCTGGTGCTGCGGTTGCTCCGAGGTGTCGATCCCCGCTGGTGGCTGGCCCTCGGGGCGGTGTGCGGGGTGGCGCTCCTGAACAAGTACAACGTCGGGTTCCTGCTCGTCGCTCTGATCGTCGGGGTGATTCTCGCTGGGCGGGGCCGGCTGCTGCTCGGCCCCTGGCCGTTCGCGGGCGCCGTGTTGGCCCTCGTGATCTGGAGCCCGAACCTCGTGTGGAATGCTCAGCACCAGTGGGCGTCGGTGGCGATGTTGCGGAGCCTGCACCAGGAGAACTCGACCGTGGGCGCGGCTCTCGGCTTCGTTCCTTCGCAGTTCTTGGTCGTTGGTCCTGCTCTGATCGCCTTGTGGGTCGCCGGGGTCTGGTTCTTGTGGCGCCATCCGTTCGCCCGCCCGCTGGCCATCGCGTTTCTCACCTTGCTCGTCCTCTACACCCTCGCCGGCGCGAAGTCGTACTACCTCGGAGGGTTCTACTTCGTGCTCTTCGCCGCCGGCGGGGTCTGGGCCGACGAGCGTCTCGCGAGGCGTTCTCGCCCCGGCGGGACGGCGCGACTCGCGATCTGGATGATCATCGGCAGCGCGCTCGTAGTGTGGCTCGCGCTCCCGATCCTGCCGGCCACGAGCCTGGCCAAGGGGCCCTGGGAATCGACGATCAACAAGGATCTGAGCGCGACGGTGGGCTGGGAACGAGTGACCCGCCAGATCGCCGACGTGAAGGCTGAGCTCCCGCCTGATGAACGCTCTCGCGTCGTGGTGTTCACGGGCGATTACGGGGCGGCCGGCGCGGTCGACGAGTTCGGTGCCCGGTACGGGCTCCCCCACGCCATCAGCGGACACAACAACTACTGGCTGTGGGGGCCGGCCGGCGCGTCCAACGGAGCCACGACGATCGCGATCAACCTGCCTCGCTCCTACCTCCAGACGATCTTCTCCGACGTCGCTGCCGCCGGCACGGTCGATACCGGCTTCGGCGTCTGGACCGAAGAACGAGGGGCGCCGATCTGGGTCTGCCGCCACCAGAGGCTGACCTGGGCTCGAGCCTGGCCCAACGCCAAGCGCTACGGCTAGCCCGACGCACCGGATGTCAGCCGAATCAGCTCCTTCCCGGAGCAATTCGTGGCTGGGGATAGCTTCAGCCTGGCGTGCCCGCAGTGCGGCTCGGCGGTCGGAGCCCGGAGCCGGCGGGGCCATCCGGTTGTGCAGGCGGTGGCGTCCGCAGTGCGGAGGCCGACCGGGGATCGCGAGGCGGGATCCTCAGATCGCACTCGACCTCCTCAGTTTCTCGGTCGGGTGTCGATTCCAGCCGGTCCGGTTCGTGACCAGGTATGAGGGGTCGGGACAACGCCGACCCACCGTGAAGGGAGAATCGAGATGACGCAGTACCTTCTTTCCGTCCATCTGGTCGAAGGGGAGCCGACCCCCTCCGAGGAGCAGATGCAGCAGGCATACCAGGCCGTCGATGCCTTCAACGCCGAGCTCCAAACCGCGGGGGCCTGGGTGTTCGCCGGCGGCCTGCACCCGCCTTCGACGGCCACGGTCGTCCGCTCCCAGGGCGGTCAGGTCCTGACGACGGACGGACCGTTCGCCGAGACCAAGGAGCAGCTCGGTGGCGTCTGGATCATCACCGCCCCGGACCTGGACGCCGCGCTCGCGTGGGCCGCGAAGGGCTCTGCCGCCTGCGGAGGTCCCGTCGAGGTCCGGCCGTTCCAGGAGAACCCTGAGGGGTAGGTCGTGGCGGAGACCGATGCTGCCGCCATCGAGCGTGCGTTCCGGGAGGGCTCGGGACGAGCGGTCGCCACCCTGGTTCGCCTCTTCGGTGATATCGATCTCGCCGAAGAGGCGGTCCAGGAGGCCTTCGTCGTCGCCGCGGACCGCTGGCCGGCCGCCGGGGTGCCCGCCAATCCGGGTGGCTGGATCATGACCACGGCCCGTCACAAGGCCCTCGATCGCTTACGCCGCGAGTCGTCTCGCCACGACCGTCAGACCCAGGCCGCCCTGCTTCATGCCCAGGAGGAGGGCGAACAAATGGGACCCATGAGCGACGACCGTCTGCGTCTGATCTTCACCTGTTGCCACCCGGCCCTCGCCTCCGAGGCCCAGCTGGCTCTCACCCTGCGCCTCATCGCCGGGCTGCACACCGACGAGATCGCTCGGGCCTTCCTCGTCCCCGAGGCCACAATGGCCCAGCGCCTCGTGCGGGCGAAGCACAAGATCCGTGCTGCGGGGATTCCTTACCGGGTCCCGTCCGACTCCGAGCTTCCTGACCGGCTCCCGCTGGTGCTCGCGGTCGTCTATCTCGTCTTCAACGAGGGATACACAGCCTCAGCCGGTGATGATCTGATCCGCTCCGAGCTGTGCGACGAAGCCCTGCGCCTGGCACGACTCGTGGCGGAGCTGTTGCCCGATGAGCCCGAAGTTGCGGGCCTCCTCGCGCTGCTGGTCCTGACCGAAGCTCGACGCCCGGCTCGCATCACCCCGAGCGGCTCGCTGGTCCTGCTCGCCGACCAGGACCGAACCCGTTGGGATCACGCCATGATCGAAGAAGGCCAGTCCATCGTGCGGGTTTGCCTCCATCGCAATCGTCCCGGACCGTATCAACTGCAGGCAGCGATCAACGCCGTGCACTGCGACGCCGCGACGGCCAGCGACACCGATTGGGGGCAGATCCTCGCGCTCTACGAGCAGCTCCTCGTGACGACACCCACGCCGGTCGTGGCGCTCAACCGGTGTGTTGCCGTCGCCGAGGTTCATGGCCCTGCCTCGGCGCTGGAGCTCGTCGACCAGCTGGACCTCGATGGCTACCACTTGTTTCATGCGACCCGTGCCGACCTGCTCCGAAGGCTCGGACGGAGCGACGAAGCCGCTGCCGCCTACGACACTGCGATCGCGCTCACCGCGAACCGCAGCGAACGCGGCTTCCTCGAACAACGTCAGAGCAGCCTGTGACCCTGCTTCGATGCCGCCACCGAGCTCGCAACTGAACTGGCGCGTGGGCGACCAGGTGGCGGCTCGGGTCGTCATCCCGACCGCACGTCGGCTGGCGCAGCGGGGCGCCATGCTGCGCCGACGGTCGAGCGGTTGACCTCACCTTCAATCCTTCATAGCGTCCCCGCCGCAACGAGGCCGGGGGGGAAGGTTGAGCGTCCGTACGGGTCGTGGTGGAGGGCCACCGTTCCGCGGGGATCCGTCGCGCGGCCGGACTGAACTCTCAGACTTCGGCTTCTCGAGCGCGAGGGTGTCGCCACGGGCCACGAACCTTGGAATGGTTCAGGCGAGCGGTCCCGGGCTGCAGGTCGCGTCAAGACGGGGGTTTGGTGGCGCCTCCGGCGTCGGCTCGACGCGCCGGACGCCCGGTGGGTTCACGACCCCTTCTCACCCAGCGGACTGGTCGTCGCGGTCCCTCATGACCCGATGAGCGCACCAGCGGGCCGGGGACCGGACGTCATCGAGCCACCCGCGACCGCCGAGGACGGCATGTCGCCGCCCGATGGCCCGACCCGACGGGATCAAGTGCGTCTCGTCCTGCTGTCGTTCCTCCTGCTGTTCGTCGAACTCGCGTTGATCCGCTGGACGGGCGAGAACATCGTCCACCTTTCGTACTTCACGAACTTTGTCCTGCTCGGCAGCTTCCTCGGTATCGGACTGGGGTTTCTCCGCGCGAACCGGCGCGTCAATCTGTTCCCGTACGCGCCGATCCTTTTGGCGGGCCTCGTCGCGTTCGTCCGGTTCTTCCCGGTCGAGCTGACGAACTCGGGCGGCAACTTCATCTACTTCGGGGAGATTCACGCCAGCGGGCCGCCGCGGGAAGTCACGCTGACGGTGATCTTCATCGCTGTCGCCGCGGTGATGACCGCGATCGCCGAGGGCGTAGCCCGCACGTTCAAGCGGTTCGAGCCCCTCGACGCCTACCGCTTGGATCTCGTCGGCAGCGTGCTCGGGATCCTTGCCATTTCCTTGCTGTCGCTCCTCAGCCTGCCTTCGATCGCGTGGGGTGCTGTTGTCGCCGTGCTTCTGCTCGGCCTCTCGACCACGGCGGGCACGCGCTCGTGGCTCCAGATCGCCCAATTGGTCGCCGTCGGAGTCATGCTCGCGCTGCTGGCGTTCGAGTCGTTCGCCCCGGGTATCAGCTGGTCGCCGTACTACAAGATCAAGACCGTGCGGATTCACGGCTACTCCTACATCAGTGTGAACGGCGTACTGCATCAAGCGAACCTGCACAGCACCACCGATCCGATCTACTCCCTGATCTATGATCAGATCGCCCGCACGAAGTTGGACAACGTGCTGGTCATCGGCGCCGGCGGGGGCAACGACGTCGCGGTGGCGCTGGCCCGAGGAGCCCGGCATGTCGATGCGGTCGAGATCGACCCCCAGATCGTGCAGATCGGAAGGGACACGCATCCGGACCGTCCGTACCAGGACCCCCGGGTGTCGGTGCACACGACGGACGGCCGGGCATTCCTCCAGCAGACCAATCGCCGCTACGACCTGATTCTGCTCGCGTTGACCGACTCACTCACCCTGGTCCAAGGCCAGTCGTCGGTCCGACTCGAGAGCTACCTGTTCACGGAGGAGGCGATTGAGACCGCCCGCGACCGCCTCAAGCCGCACGGCGTCTTCTCGATGTACAACTTCTACCGAACCCCATGGCTCCTCGACCGCCTCGGTGGGACCCTCAAGCAGGCGTTCGGACACAGCCCGTGCATCAGCGGGGCCGGGTACGGGGCAACGCGCTTCACCGTCCTGGTCGACGGTTCGAACCGTCAAGACCTCCGGTGTGCGACCGTCTGGACACCGTCCGGCGCCGTCCCGGCTCCCGCCACCGACGACCATCCGTTCCCGTACTTGCGGACCCCGTCGCTGCCTTCGATCTACATCGTCACGGACCTGCTGATCCTCGCGTTCTCGATCCTCGCAGTCCGCCTCGCGGCCGGGCGGATGCGCACCATGCGCGGCTACCTGGACCTGTTCTTCCTCGGTGTCGCGTTCCTGCTTCTCGAAACCAAGAACGTCGTCCAGTTCGCGCTGCTCTTCGGGACGACATGGTTCGTCAACGCCTTGGTCTTCCTCGGGATCCTCCTCACCGTGCTCCTCGCGGTCCAGATCTGCCGACATGTCCGCTTCCGACATCCGGCCCGCCTCTATGTGCTCTTGTTCGCGTCGCTGTTCGTCGTGTGGGTCGTCCCACCCAGCACGCTGCTATCGGTCTCGGTCATCCCCCGGTTCTTCGCGGCAACTGCGCTGGCCTTCGCGCCCGTCTTCTTCGCGAACCTCATCTTCTCGAACCGCTTCCGCGACGTCGGCTCGTCGACAACCGCCTTCGCGGTCAACCTGCTGGGCGCGATGGTCGGTGGCCTGTTCGAGTACACGACCCTGATCATCGGCTACCGGGCCTTGCTGCTCGTCGTGGCGGCGGCGTACGGTGCCGCGTTCTTCTTCGGGCGCTCCCATCTCGTGACGCGCCAGGCTGCGGTCAGCGACTGAACAGCCCGCAATCGCGGCTCCAATCGCGGGACGACACGACCACTGCACCCACCACAATCGTCGACGTGTGCCGAGACGACCGAGTGAGTGGCAGACGCCCCAATTGCCAGGCGTCACCGTGCGTTTGTGGGGCAGGATGGGTTCATGCTGAGGGCTCGAGCGCCTTGGATCCTCGACGAGATGGCCCACGCCGGCCGAGAGAACCTCGACCCTGCCCACGTCGCTCGATACGACCAGAAGGAAGACGGTGACGCTGAGCGCGAGCTCGATGCGCTCGTAGCGTTCGGCCTCGGCGAGAACCCGGCCGTGGTCGATCTCGGCGCCGGTACAGGCCAGTTCACGTTGATGGCCGCGGGAATTGCCGAGCGCGTCGTCGCGGTGGATGTGTCGCCCGTGATGCTGGAGCGTCTTCGCGCCAAGCTGAGAACCCGCGAGCTCGACAACGTCGAGTGTGTGCAAGCCGGTTTCTTGACTTACAGCCACACCGGGAAGCAAGCCGACCTTGTCTACAGCCGTTATGCCTTGCACCACCTACCCGACTTCTGGAAGGCCATCGCGCTGACCCGGGTCGCTGACCTGCTCCGGCCTGGCGGCATCCTGCGACTCTGGGACATCGTGTACAGCTTCGATTCCATAGACGTCGCTACGGGCTTGGAACAGTGGATGGCGACAGCAGCAGGCGATTCGGTCGACGACGACTGGACTCGGACGGAACTCGTCGAACATGTTCGCGACGAGAACAGCACGTTTACCTGGCTGCTGGAGCCGATGCTCGCGAAGGTGGGCTTCGACATCAAGGAGTCCGACTACAGCGACGACCGCGTCTCCGCCCGGTACACCTGCGCCAAGACGGCCTGACACGCAACCGCCGAAGACCTCCCGCGGGAGGCGATCCTCCTCGCGGCGTGGCCGTAGCTGACGGCTTGTTGGAGCGGGGTCAACCGGCGCTGGCCCCGCTCCTCTATTTCCATTGCCGTGCCTGCGGGTCCCATCGGCCCGTCGCAGTCCCGTCGAGAAGCGGATCCGCAAACGGCGCGACGACCGCGAGTGCGTCGTCCAGCGTCTGCTCCTCGATGAGCTTCGGGCAGGTCAGCCGCAAAATCTGAGACCTGCGAACGCGCTTCCGAGGTTCCTGCCCGGATGGATTGGAGCGGACGACGGGATTCGAACCCGCGACCCTCACCTTGGCAAGGTGATGCTCTACCAACTGAGCCACGTCCGCGCGGTCGGCAAGGATAGCGCGCCGGTCGGAGAATCGAGCCGGGACGGGTTAGGTCCCGGCGAGGCGGGCGACGACCGGTCCGAACGATTCGTAGTTGTCGTCACCCACGACGATGTACGAGACGCCCCATTCGTCCCGTCGGGCGATGAGGGTGTCGCAGACCTCGTCGACCGTCCCGACCAGGGCCGTCCCGGACGCGAGGGCTTCCTCGGGTGACACGCCGAAGCCGGGCGCCACGCTCTCGGCGAGGCCGCGAGCGTCGCCGGTGATGACCGAGAAGTAGTACCGGATCTGCAGCTCGATGTCGTCGAACCGGTCTCCGGCGCCTTCGCGCACCCAGTCGATCTTCTCGCGGGTGTGCGCGGCGAGGGCGGACTGCAACGCGTCCGAGGTGATGGCACCGGCGCGGAGGTTGGGATTGATCCCGACGATGTCCGCCTCGCGACCGGCGAGGCGGAGGAGCCGGTGTCCACCGCCGCCCACGAGGATGGGCGGCCGGGGTTGCTGAACCGGTTTCGGGATCCCGTTGTAGTTGCGGATCGTGTAGTGCTCGCCGTGGAAGTCGAAGGGTCCGTCACCCCATGCGCCTTTGACGACGGTGAGTGCTTCGGCGAGCCGGTCGATGCGCACCCCGGCCGAGTCGTAGGAGATCCCGAGCGCGTCGTAGTCGGTGCGCATCCAGCCGGCGCCGAGGCCGAACTCGAGGCGCCCCTCCGAGAGGAGGTCGATGGTGGCGGCTTCTTTCGCGGTGACGGCGGGATGCTTGTAGTCGTTGCCGAGCACGAGCATGCCGACACGGAGCCGGGTCGTGGCGGCCGCGGCGAAGCTGATCGCGACCATCGGGGCGAGCTCGGTGTCGATGAAGTGGTCGGGCACGAACAGCGTGGAATAGCCGAGGTCTTCGATCTTGCGGGCCAGCTCGGACCAGTCTGCGGGCCCGTGGGCGCCGCCGGCTTGGACTCCGAAGCGGAACTTGTGGTCGGTGCTCATGTTGCGGTCACGTCCCTGCGAGTCGGGCGACGATGGGCGCGAACTGCTCGGCGATGGCGTCGTCGACGACGATGTAGCTCATCTGCCACCGCGCTCGGCGAGCCAGGAGGTCGTCGACCATCTGGTCGGCGGTGCCGACGATCGCGATCGGGGGTCTCGAGGGCGACGTCGGGGGTGACGCCGAACGCGGGTGCCATCGCCTCGGCGAGCGAGTCCCGGTCGTCGGTGAAGAACACGAAGCCTGCGTACTGCTGGATCTCGAGGTCGTCGAAGCGGGTGCCGGCCGCGTCGCGGACCCAGGCCAGCTTCTGGTCGGTCGCGGCGGCGCTGAGCGACTTGGCGGTGTCGGGGTGCTCGGCCTCGCCGAGACGGAGGTTGGCGTTGATCCCGACGATGTCGGCTTCCCGGGCCGCGAGGGAGAGCACCCGCTTCGCGCCGCCGCCGACGACGATCGGCGGCCCCGGCTTCTGCACCGGTTTCGGCGCGCCGTCGAGGGCGTCGATCTGGTAGTGGTCACCGTGGAAGGTGAAGGGTCCATCGCCGAAGAGGCCCTTGAGCACGGTGATCGACTCCGCAAGGCGATCGACCCGGCGGCCGGGAGGATCGAGCGGCATCCCCGCCTTCTCGTAGTCGACGGTCATCCACCCGGCGCCGATCCCGAGCTCGAGACGGCCGTCGGAGAGGAGGTCGAGCGTCGCGGCTTCGCGGGCGAGCACGACCGGGTGCTTGTAGTCGTTGCCCAGCACGAGCGACCCGACGCGAAGTCGCTGGGTCGCCTCGGCGACCATGGCCATGGCCGGGATGGGCGCGAGCGGGTGGTCGACGAAGTGGTCGGGGACGTACAGGGTCGAGTACCCGAGGTCTTCCCACTTTCGGGCTGCGTCGCGGTACTGCGAGGCGGACTCGGCGCGTGGTGCCATGACACCAAAGCGGAACTTGCGGTCGTGAGGCACCGCCGCACGCTAATGGCGGGTGAGGCTGCGGGTCCATCAGCCGGCTCGCGGCGGACCGGTCAGAGTCAGCGGCCGGTCGACCCGAACCCGAACGTGTCGCGGGTCGTCGTGTCGAGGGTGGTCGACGTCGGTCCACTCGATCGCCGCTTCGACGGCGGTGATAACGAGCTGCGCGATGCGGTCACCGCGATGCACGGTGTAGGGCTCGGTCGGATCGGTGTTGACGAGGAGGACCTTGAGCTCGCCGCGGTATTGCGGGTCGATGAGGCCGGGGGTGTTCAGGCAGGTGACCCCGTGACGGAGGGCGAGCCCCGAGCGCGGGAGCACGAGGCCGGCGTAGCCAGGTGGGATGGCGACCGCGACGCCGGTGGGGATGATCGCCCGTCCGCCGGTCGGGGGCAGGTCAGCGTCGGTGCGGGCGGTGAGGTCGTAGCCGGCGTCGTGCTCGTGGGCCTGCGAGCGGGACGGGCAGGTCGGCGATCGAGACGACAGATCGGGATCTGGAGGTTCAAGCCGCGAAGTCCCCGACGAGCTCGTCGCGTTGCTCGTCGGTGAGCTCCACGTCGACGTCGTATTCGGGATGATCGATAACGATCCGGACGGGCCCGCCGGCGAAGGCCTGCTGCTGGTCCGGGGTGAAGTGGAACTTCAGGTAGTGGACCGTGGGGGTGGTTTCGGCTCGGGTCAGCCGGTCGAGGTCTTGAGCCTCGTCCCGTGATCGTCGCGCCGGCGACGACGACGTGGAGATGCTCGTGGATGCCGACGAGCCGGGGAAGCCAGTAGTGGAGCGCTTCGCTGTCGTCGATCTCGATGAACAGCGTGCCGGAGAGCTCACCGTCCTCGGGGATCAGCTCGTTGTAGGTCTCGAGCTCTTGGGCGATCTGCTCGTCGCGGAGCATGCGCTCGGCGCGGGCCATCTCCTGGATCTGGAACCGCATCGTCGCTGCGTTCTCGAACACGATCGACATGAAGTCCCCGAGCGGGATCCGGCGCCGCTGCTTGGACGCGATGATCTCGGCGCGGAACGCGTCGCGCTCGCGCTCGTACTCGCGTAGGTCTTTGATGTCGTGGAGGGTGAGCTTGCGCATCGTGCGTCCCTTCGAGCCGGTCGGCGAGCCCCTCGCGTCGAACGGCCCCGGGATCGTCCCGGGGCCGTTCGAGTCAGAGGGCGGCCGCGTCTTAGCTGACGGCCTCGAGGCCTTGGGTGAACCGTCCGGCGTGGCTCTTCTCGGCCCGGGCGAGCGTCTCGAGCCACTCGGCGATCTCCGGGTAGCCCTCGTCGCGGGCGGTCTTCGCGAACCCCGGGTACATCTCGGTGTACTCGTAGGTCTCCCCCTCGATCGCCGACGTCAGGTTGTCGGTGGTCGGCCCGACGGGAACGCCGGTGACGGGGTCGCCGACCTCGGCGAGGAAGTCGAAGTGGCCGAACGCGTGGCCGGTCTCGCCTTCGGCGACGGACCGGAACAGCGCGGAGACGTCCGGGTAGCCCTCGACGTCGGCCTTCTGGGCGAAGTACAGGTACCGGCGGTTCGCCTGGCTCTCGCCAGCGAACGCGGTCTTGAGGTTGTCGTGCGGTCTTGCTTCCCTGGAGTGCGGGCATCGCGGCTTGCTCCTTCTGTTGGATCTTCTGGCTTGTTCAGGACACCTGGGCGCCGGCGCACTCGTCGCAGACGCCCCGGAAGTGGACCTCGACGTCGGCGATCGTGAAGCCGCGCCGGTCGCGGGCGGGGAGTCGCAGGTCGCGGACGTCGACGAGCACGTCGCGCACCCTCCCACAGACGGTGCAGATGAGGTGATGGTGGGCGTGCTCGACGTTCGGGTCGACCCGGATGCTCCCCGTGCCGACGTGGATGAGCTCGAGCTCCCCCATCGATTCGAGGTCATGGACGGTCTGGTAGACGGTCTTGAGCGAGATCGTCGGCATGTCGTCCCGGGCCCGCTCGTAGAGCGTCTCCACGGTCGGGTGGCTGACGTCACCGTCCAGCAGCCGGAAGATCGCCTGGCGCTGCGGGGTGACCCGCAGGCCCCGCTCCCGGAAGCGTTCCGTCAGCTCCTCGACCGTCCTCATAACAAGGCGAGTTTATCGACAACAATTGTCGATTGCGAATTCGAGGCGTCCCGGCGCGGCGCTGCCGTCGGGCCCTCCCGCCTACGCTTCCGCGCCGATGGGCCTCCTCGTCGGGGACGTGATCCGCCATGCCGCCCGGGTGGTCCCGAACCAGCTGGCCGCCACGATGGGCGTCGGGGAGCTGCGCTTCGGTGAGCTGGAGGCGCGGACCAACCAGGTCGCCCGGGTCCTGGCCGCCGCGGGGGTCCGCCACGGCGACCGGGTCGCCTGGTGGGGTGAGACCAGCCTCGACGCGATGCCGATCTTCGGGGCGCTCGCCAAGCTGGGTGCGGCGTTCATGCCGGTGAACGCGCGCTTGAGCGTCGACGAGGCCAGTGAGGTCGTGGGGTACGCCAAGCCGCGCCTGACGATCGTCGACCAGGCCCACGAATCGGCTCCGTTCGCCGGGCTGGCCCACGGCAAGCTGTTCCACGCCGCGGCAGTGGAAGCGACCGGCGACGTGGTCGACCGCGCCCTCGACGAGCGCGACCCCCACGTCATCTTCTTCACGAGCGGGAGCACGGGCCGTTCGAAGGGAGTCGTGCTGTCGCATCGGGCCAGCTCGCTGCGGAGCTTCCCGAACCTGATCACCGACTGGCAGGGCGGCACCGTGTGCATGTTCCCGCTCTTCCACATGTCGGGATGGTCGATGACGCTGAACGCCTGGCAGATGCGGCTCCCCGTGCACTTCTCGCCCGCCGAGGCCGCGGACCTGCTCGAGACCGCCGAGCGGCGCCACGCGACTCGGCTCTACTGCCTCCCGGCGGTGTGGGCTCGGCTCCTCGAGTTTGACCGCCACGGTTACGACCTCGGCTCGGTGCGCGAGTGCGACACCGGGACGTCGGCGACCCCGCCGGAGCTGCTCGCCGCGATCAAAGCCGCGTTTCCGGCCACGGTCACCCGCATCTACTACGGGTCGACGGAGGCGGGACCGGCGACGTTGCTCGGAGACGCCGACCTGCTCCGCAAACCCGGGTCCGTCGGTCTCCCCGCCCCTGGCGTCGACCTGCGCCTCGATGAGACGGGCGAGGTGTGCGTGCGGAGCGAGTTCGTGATGGACGGCTACTTCGAGCAGCCCGAGGCGACGGCGGAGGCGCTGCGCGACGGCTGGTACCACACCGGCGACCTCGGGGTCCTCGACGAAGAGGGCTACCTGTCGATCGTGGGGCGGGCCCGCGACGTGATGCGAACCGGCGGGGAGACCGTCGCACCGGCCGAGGTGGAGGCGGCGCTCGTGAGCCATCCGGCGGTCGCGGACGTCGCGGTGGTGGGCCTACCTGACGTCCAGTGGGGGGAAGTGATCTGCGCGGTGGTCGTCCCCGCGACGGGTCGCGGCAGTGAGCTGACCGTCGAGGAGCTGCGCACCCACTGCGAAGGGCGCCTCGCGGGTTTCAAGCGGCCTCGCCGGCTCGAGCTGGTCGACACGCTGCCGCGCACGCCGGCGACGGGCCAGATTCAGCGGACGCTCCTCGTCGAGCAGTTGAACGCGCCGTCGCGCCGCTGAGAGTTGCGTTGGCGCGCTCGGGTGGGGTACTGAGTCGTGCGCATTGACCACACGGAGGGGGAACGATGATGGTCAGTCGAAGGATCGTGCTCGTATTGGCGCTCGTGCTGGGCGTGAGCGGGCTCGCGAGCGGGTCTGCGAGCGCGGCGAGCGGCGGCGGGTCGGGGCAGTTCTCGAACCTCAAGCCGATCAAGCCACCGAGCCCGTGCACGAACGATCCGGGGGTGAGCGACACCCAGATCAGTGTCGGCGCGATCCTGCCGCAGACCGGCCCGAGCGCGCAGTCGTTCGCGGCGTCGGAGGACGGCATGCGGGCCCGCATCGACGCGGCGAACGCGAGCGGGGAGCTCGGGAAGCGCAAGATCAGCCTCACCGTGGCCGATGACGCCGGTGACCCGGCCCGCAACGTGACCGTCGCCCAGCAGCTGGTCGAGCAGAACAACGTCTTCGGGATCATCGAGAACAGCCTCGCCGCCGACGCCAGCGCGAAGTACCTGAACCAGAAGGGTGTCCCGGTGACCGGCTGGCACCTGGGTCTGGCCTCGTTCGGCAAGTACCCGAACATGTTCGGGTGGCGGAACAGCCAACCGCCGAACCCGGCGACGACGTACACGAACCGTGATGTCCTCGTCCTGAAGATGCTGGGTGCGAGCAAGGTGGCGCTGGTCGGGGCGAACACGTCGAACAGCTCGACGTTCATCAACCAGATCGCGAAGGCCATCAAGCTGACCGAGCCGTCGATCAAGGTCGTCTACCAGACCACCGACGTGCCCGTCACCCAACGGGACTTCACCGCCGAGGCCCAGAAGATCAAGGACTCGGGTGCCGACGGCCTCTACACGGGGATGGACTTCCTCCAGAACGTGGCCCTGTCCGCGGCGTTGAAGCAGGACAGCTACACGGTGAAGGGCACCGTGTACCCCGGTGGTTACGACAGCCGGGTGACGAGCCTCCCCGGGATCGACGGCACCTACTTCGGGCTCGAGGTCGTGCCGTTCGAGGAGAACCCCCCGGCGTACGTCGCGTACAAGGCCGCGATGCAGAAGGCCGGGAAGTTCTACCAGGGCGAGATCCCCTACATCGGGTGGCTGTCCGCGGACACGTTCATCGAGGGCATCAAGGCCGCGGGGGTGAGCTGCCCGACCCGGAAGGCGTTCATCAACAACTTGCGGCTCGAGAAGGGCTGGACCGCGAACGGCGCGTTCTCCCCGATCGACTTCTCCGAGATCTTCGGGCGGCCCTTCTACTGCACCTACTACGTGCAGGTGCAGAACGGGGCGTTCGTGCCCGTGTTCGGCGGCCAGCCGGTCTGCGCCAACGCCGTGATCAACGGGAACAAGGTGACGAAGCTGACCCCCGCCCAGCAAGCGAAAGGCTGACTCGAGCACTCGTCGGGACGCCGGGCCGGTCGCGGCCGGCCCGGCCCGGTGACCAGGAGGACGGTTGCAGGGGTATGTGCTCGCGGGCCTGGTGCTCGGGAGCATCTATGCCATCTCGGCGATGGGTCTCGTGCTCACCTACTCGTCGTCGCGGATCGTCAACCTCGCGCACGGGGCGACCGCCTACGCCGTCGCGGTCTTCTACCACTGGTTGAACCACGAGCAGGGCTGGTCGATCGTCGCGTCGGCGGTGGTGTCGCTGCTCGTGTTCTCACCGCTGCTCGGCCTGGCGTTGTGGGCGGTCCTGTTCCGACGGCTGACGCACGCCCCCGCGGCGATCCGCTTCCTGGCGACGGTCGGGCTCTGGGTGGCGTTGCCGGTCGCGGTGCGGCTGGTGTTCCCGTTCAGTCAGGGTGAGATCTTCCAACCGCAGGGGCTGGTGAAGCTCCCGGTCGACATCTTCCATCTCGGCTGGTTCGACGTGGCGATCAACGGAAACCAGCTGGCGGTGCTCCTCGGTGGTGCCGTCGTGGTCGTGGGCCTCAGCGTGCTGCTGCGCGCCACCCCGATCGGGCTCGCGACGCGCGCGTCGGTCGATTCGCCGCGCTCGGCGGGCTTGTCCGGCATCAACACGACGATGGTCAGCGCGGGGTCGTGGATGCTCGGCACCGCGCTCGCCGGTCTGGCCGGGGTCCTCCTCGCCCCGATCCTCGGGCTCACCGAGGTGCAGTTCACCTTGCTCCTCGTGGCGTCGTTCGCCGCCGCGGTCGTCGGCCGGCTCACCAGCCTGCCGCTGACCTTCGCGGGGGCGATGCTGATCGGCCTGATCCAGGGGGTCTCGGTCGACTTCCTGCCCAGCCACGGGATCCTCTCCAGCGGGTTCCGACCGAGCGTGCCCTTCATCGTGATGCTGGTGTTCCTGCTCGGCTACCAGGGGCTCCGCGCGGAGCGCTTCGAGGTCGACCTGCGGGCGGGCGCACCGGAGATCGAGCCGACACCGCCCGCACCGCTGCGGGGCTGGCGGGCCGCGGTGGGTCCACTCGTCGTCGTCGTGGCGCTGTTCTCGGTTCCGTTCTGGCTGAGCAGCTTCTGGGTCGGCGTCGCGAGCCAGGGTGTCGCGCTCGCGATCCTGTTCTTGACCTTCACGATCGTGACCGGCGAGGGGGGCATGCTGTCGCTCTGCCAGGCGACGCTCGCCGGCGTGGGTGGCTTCGCGACCGCGGCCCTCGCGACGCATTCGACGATCTTCGGCTACCAGGTGCCCAACCCGTTCTCGTCCAGCTCCGGATGGCCGCTCGGGTTCGCGGTTCTCGCCGGTGCGCTCCTGGCGGTCCCGATCGGGCTGCTCGTCGCCGCGCTGAGCCTCCGCCTCGGTGACATCTACCTGGCGTTGGCCACCCTGGCGTTCGCGCTGCTCGTGGAGCAGCTGGTGTTCGCCCGTCAGGAGTTCGACAACTTCGGGGGCGGCGTCTCGGTGAACCGTCCCTTCTTCCTGGGCGTCAACTTCGACCTCAACCATCCGACGAGCTTCTTCTTGCTGCTCGCGGGGATCTTCCTGGTCGTCGCCGGGTTGACCGTGAACCTGCGTCGCGCCACGACCGGGCTCGTGATGGCGTCGATGCGCTCGAGTGAGCAGGCCGCGTCGACGATCGGTGTGAACGTGATCCGCTCGAAGCTGCTCGCGTTCGGGGTGAGCGCGTTCGTCGCCGGACTCGGAGGTGCCCTGTTCGCGGTGACCATCGGCCGGGCGACGTCGGCGACCTTCAGCGTCCTCGTCGGGATCGTGTGGCTCGCGATCGTGGTGACCTGGGGGGTCCGATCGGTGTTCGGCGCGCTGATCGCGGGCATCGTCTTCGCGGTCGTCCCGCAGCTCTTCAACCAGTATCTCCCGTCGGGTTGGCACGAGGTCCCGACGCTGCTGTTCGGGCTCGGGGCGATCGGGATGGCCCGCCAACCCCGCGGGGTCCTCTTCGACCTGGGGGTCGGCTTCCGTCGGCTCCGCCGCCGCCTCGCGGCGAGCCCCCCGTCACCGCCGCTCGAGGAGCAGGCCGCGACATGAGCGAGCGAAACGAGCCGCTGCTCACCGCGGAGGGCGTGACCGTCCGCTTCGGGGGCGTGGTCGCCCTCGACGGCATCGGTCTGACCGTCGCGGCGGCGTCGATCGTCGGCCTGGTCGGACCGAACGGGGCGGGCAAGACGACCTTGTTCGGTGTCCTGTCGGGGCTGGTGCGGCCCCGTGCGGGCCGGGTGACCCTGCACGGCGTCGACGTCACCCGCGCCAGCCCGGCGCGTCGGGCCCGGCTCGGTCTGGCTCGAACCTTCCAGCGCCTCGAGCTCTTCACCGAGCTCAACGTGCGTGACCACCTGGTGCTCGCCCGCCGCGTCCGGGAGCGCCGCGACCAGGCGTTGTTCCGCGACCTGGTGGGGTTGGGTCGGCGCCCGTCGCCCGGCGAGGCCGACGCGGTCGACGAGCTGCTCGAGCTGCTCGGCCTGAGCGCCGTGGCGTCCCGGCCGGTCACGAGGGTTCCGCTCGGGACCGGCCGGATCGTCGAACTGGCCCGGGCATTGGCGACCGAACCCCAGGTGGTGCTGCTCGACGAGCCCACCTCGGGTCTCGACGTGCACGAGACCGAGCAGGTCGCGGCGGCGCTCCGCACGATCCGCGCCGAGCGTGGGGTCGCCTGTGTGCTCGTCGAGCACGACGTCGAGCTGGTCCTCGACCTCTGCGACGACGTGACCGTGCTCGACTTCGGGCGGGTCATCGCACGCGGCGCGCCGCCGGCGATCCGTGCCAGCCGCGAGGTGCAAGCCGCGTACCTCGGCACGACGAAGACCCCGACGTGATGAGCGACGCACCGTTGCTTCGCGTCGAGGACCTCGAGGTGACCTACGGGGCGGCGCGGGCCCTGTTCGGCGTGTCGCTCGAGGTGCCCGCGGGTGGTGCCGTCGCGGTGCTCGGCCCCAACGGCGCCGGGAAGAGCTCCCTTGCCGGTGCGATCGGTGGCCGGGTGCGACCGTCCGCCGGGCGGGTCCGCTTCGACGGGCGGGACGTCACCGGCTGGCCGCTGCACCGGGTCAGCCGGCTCGGCGTCGCGTACGTACCCGAGGAGCGGGCGATCTTCCCGCATCTCACCGTGCTCGAGAACCTCCGGGTGCGGCTGCGCTACGCGGTGCCCCGGGCCGACCGCGCTGCGGCGCTCGACCGGGCCTTTGACACCTTCCCGATCCTGGGCGAGCGGCGCCGCCAGCAGGCGGGGACCCTCTCGGGGGGTGAGCAGCAGATGCTGAGCCTGGCGCGGGTCCTCGCCGCACCGCCCCGGCTGCTCATCGCCGACGAGATGTCGCTCGGCCTCGCGCCGCAGCTCGTCGACGTCGTCTTCGACGCGATCGTCCGCGCCCGTGCCGAGGGCGTCGCGGTCGTGCTGGTGGAGCAGTACGTCGAGCGGGCGTTGGCGTTCGCGGACCGGGCGGTGATCCTGCGGCGCGGTCGTCTCGTGTGGCACGGCCCCGCCGCCGACGCGGGTGCGGAGCTCGTCGCCGGGTACCTCGGCGACGCGCCGTGAGTGCTCAGCTCGTGGGTTCGTCGCGCAGCTCCTGACGGAGCACGAACTTCTGCACTTTGCCCGACGCGGTGCGAGGGAACTCGTCGACCGGGCGGATCTCCTCCGGCCACTTCTGGCGCGCCAGCCCCGACCGTTCGAGATGGGTGCGGAGCGTCTCGATGCTCGGCGCGGACCCGCCGGGGTGGACCCGCAGGAACGCGCAGGCGTGCTCACCGAGCCGCGGATCGGGTGCGGCGACGACCGCGACCTCGGCGACGTCGGGGAGCCGCAGGAGCTGCTCCTCGACCTCGAGGGCGCTGATGTTCTCGCCCCCGCGGATGATGATGTCCTTCTTGCGGTCGACGATGGCGAGGTAGCCGTCGGCGTCGAGCACGCCGACGTCGCCGGTGCCGAACCAGCCGGCCGGGTCGAACGCGGCTGCGGTGAGGTGCGGGTCGGTGTACCCGACGAAGCAGTCGGGGCCCTCGCTCCAGATCTCGCCCGGCTGACCGACGGCTACCGGGCGTCCGTCCTCGTCGCGCAACTCGATCTCGACGCCGGGGAGGGGCCGGCCGTCGGTGTGGAGCTTCTTCTCGAGCGGCGCGTCGTGGGTCATGCCGGTGATCGACGGATGCTCGGTCGAGCCGAAGCTCCGGACGGTCGAGATGCCCATCGCCGCGCAGCGCTCCCCCACTGCAGCCGGGACCGCCGAACCACCCAGGCCGATGTAGGGCATGAGTCGGCGGTGCACGTCGCTGAAGTCGGGATGGTCGAGGAGGCTGATCAAGAAGTAGGTCGCCCCGTTACCGCTCGTGATCCCCTCCTGGACCATCGTCGCGAGCACCCGGCCCGGGTCCCACACGTCGATGAGGTGGATCGGGTCGCGTCGCCAGACCGGGATCAGCAACGCGGACAGCATCCCGATCCCGTGGCCGACGGGCGCGCCGACGAGGGCAGGCCGCCCGCCCTGGGCTTGGATGGCGCCGAGCTGGCGGATCTCGAAGCCGATCGTGCGGTGCGAGTGCACGACGCCCTTCGGATCCGCGGTGGTGCCCGACGTGTACGCGATCAGGGCCGGGGCC
Source organism: uncultured Actinomycetes bacterium (assembly GCA_963714105.1). Classification (GTDB taxonomy): domain Bacteria; phylum Actinomycetota; class Acidimicrobiia; order IMCC26256; family PALSA-555; genus PALSA-555. The sequence goes on from OY970233.1 coordinate 50,611, forward strand.
GACGGGTCGGTCGGCGTGGGCCCGCCGATCGGGTCCGCCGCGGCGAGCGTCGCGAACGACGCGGTTCCGGACGGGGTGGCCTCCCCGACCACGAACACCGCCTCGAGGGCGTCGAGGCGGGGGCGGAGCTGCTCGAGGTTGGCGAGATAGTCGATGCGCCCGAACCGGTCGGCGGTGATCAGGACCCGCGACTTGGACTGCGCAAGGATGAAGCCGACCTCCTTCGGCCCGTAGAAGTGCACGATCGGGACCGGCACCGCTCCGAGCATCGCGATGGCCCAGAACGTCGCCGCGGCCTCCATCCAGTTCGGGAGCTGGAACGCGACCGGCTCGCCGGGCCGGACCCCGAGGTCCCGCAAGCCGCCCGCGACCCGCCGGGCCAGGTCGTAGCCGTCCGCGAACGTCCCCCGCCACGGCCGGGTGTCGGAGTAGATGGAGAGGGTGAGGTCGCGGCCGTCGACCAGCCCCTCGGCGAGGATGGTCCCGAGCGTCTGGTCGGTCCACGAGCCGTCGCCCACGTAGCGGCGGGTGCGGTCGTCGCCGACCCCGCGCAGGTCGAGCTCGAGTGCCATCGGACGTCCCCCTGTCGCCACCCGCACCGTACCGTGCGGTTGCCGCAACCCCGATGGCCGGAATATGGTTCTAGCAGTGCAGAACGTCGTTCCCATCGAGCGGTCGGTCGCCGAGCGGACGCTGCGGGACCGGGCCGAGGCGTACGCGGACGAGGTCCGCCGGCTGATCGACGCGACCTACGCGGTGATGCGCCGCACCGACTCGCTCGACCCGCGGGTCCAAGACATCGTGCGCGAGGCCGGCCTGTCGAACCAGGCCTTCTACCGGCATTTCCGAGGCAAGGACGAGCTGTTGCTCGCGGTGCTCGACGACGGCCAGGCGCGCCTCGTCGCGACCCTCGAGCGGCGCATGGCCCGGGCCGAGCCCGGCGCGGGGCAGGTGCGGGCCTGGGTCGAGGGTGTCTGCGCGCAGGCCCGCAACGTCGACGCCGCGGCGAACACCCGGCCGTTTCTCGTGAACGGCGCCCGGCTCGCCGAGCGCTATCCGGACGCCACCGCCACCCAGCGCGACCGGGTCGTCGCGCCGCTTCGCGCCGCGGTGGCCGCCGTGGGCGGCGACCCGGACCGCGACGCCGACGCGATCTACCACGTGGCGATGGGACGAACCGAGGATGCGATCGCCCGGCGGGTGATCCCCAGCCGCGACGACGTGGCCCACACCGTCGCGTTCGCGCTGCGGGCGATCGGCGGGGCGAGCTCATGACCGAGCGTGAGGTGCTCCTCACCGGGATCGGCGGGCAGGGGGTGCAGCTCGCCGCGCAGGTGCTCGCGCACGCCGCGGTGCTCGACGGCCGCAACGTCCTGCTGTTCGGTGTGTACGGCGGGGCGATGCGGGGCATGAACACTGACGGGACGGTCGTGATCGGCGACGGCCCAATTCAGTCGCCACCGATGCTCTCCGAGGCGTGGGCCGCGATCGCGATGCACGACCGCTACTGGAGGCCGGTCGCGCCGAAGGTCCGCGACGGTGGCGTCGTGGTCGTGAACGACGCCACGTTCGCGGCCCCGCTCGACGACCGGCGCTACCACGTGGTCCGGGTTCGGGGCAGCGAGCTGGCCACGGAGGTCGGCAACGAGCTGTCCGCGTCGATGGTGGTCCTCGGCGCCGCGGTGGCGGTCACGGGCCTCGTCGGCCTGGATCGGCTCGTCGCCGGGATGCGCGAGTCGGTGCCCGCGTACCGTCACCAGCACCTCGAGGTGAACGAAGCCGCGCTGCGGGTCGGGTTCGCCGCCGTGACCCCCCTCACCGTCCCGGCGTGGACGCTCGACGAGGTGCGGGCGTGACCCCGATCACGAGCCGGGGCACCCTCACCATCGACGTCGAGACCTGCAAGGGCTGCGAGCTGTGCATCACCGCGTGCCCCCCCCGGGTGCTGACCATGTCCGCGGGGCTGAACCAGGCCGGGTTCCACTACCCGGAGCTGCACCCCGGCTGCACCGGATGCGCGGCGTGCCTGTTCATTTGCCCGGACTTCTGCTTCGAGGTGTTCCGCTACGACCATCCCGTGACCACTGAGGTCGGTTCGTGAGCACCACCCTCGCCCTTCGGGAGCGTCGCCTCATGGAGGGCAGTGAAGCGATCGCGCTGGCGTCGATCGCCGCGGGGTGTCGCTTCTTCGCCGGGTACCCGATGACGCCGTTTACCGAGGTGCTGGAGCACTTCGCCCGGTACCTCCCCGAGGTCGGCGGGACGTGCATCAACGCCGAGAGCGAGCTCGAGGCGGTCGGGATGGCCTGGGGGGCGCTCGCCACCGGCGCCCGCGCCGCGACCGGCTCGACCGGACAGGGCCTGTCGCTGATGCAGGAATCGTTCGCCGAGATCACCCTCGCCGAGCTGCCGCTCGTGATCTTCAACCTCGCCCGCGGGCAAGGCGACTACTTCCAAGCCACTCGGGGTGGAGGCCACGGCGACTACCGCCACCTCGTCGTCGCGCCCGCCGACATCGCCGAGACCGTCACGCTCACCCAGCTCGCCTTCGACCTCGCCGACCGGTGGCGCAACCCGGTCCTCGTCTACGGCGACTACCTCACCGCCCACGTCCAAGAGTCGGTCACGGTCGAGCCGATCGACTTCGGCCCGGCGCCCGAGAAGCCATGGGCGGTCGACGGATCCAAGACCGGCACCGGTGAATCACGGCTGCTCTCGCCGCTCGGGATCGCCAAGGCCGGGACGGAGCCGGTCGGGATCGAGGCGCACCTGCGGTCCATCGTCGCCAAGCAGCGCGACATCGAGCGGACCGAGACCCGCGCCGAGACCGGCTTCCTCGACGACGCGGAGACCGTCGTCGTCGCGTTCGGCACCCCAGCCCGGTTCGTGCGGGCCGTGGTCCGCGACCTGCGAGCCGACGGGGAGCGGGTCGGGTACGTCCGTCCGATCACCTTGTGGCCCTTCCCCACCGAGACGGTCGCCGACGCGTGCGACGGGGTGCGCACGGTCGCGACCTTCGAGCTGTCCGCGGGGCAGATGATCGATGACGTCCGCCTCGCGGTCCTCGGCCGGGCGCCGGTCGTCGGCATCGGTGGGATCTCCACCGACGGCTCCGGGTTCGGGGTCGGTCGGCTCCTCGACGCCGCGATCATCCGAGACCGGGTCCTCGCGGTGCACCGCGGCGGCGCTGACGCCGCCCTCCCGTCCCTGCCCGACAACGAACGCACCCTCTGGTAGGAGCCGCCTCGTGGCCATCGTCGACACCACCCACCCGCCGAGCGACGCCCGCAAGGTCGGTGAGCTGAAGCCGTCGTTGCTGCTCACCTCCGAGCATCACCTCTGCCCCGGGTGTGGCGAGCCGGTTGCGTTGCGCTGCCTGCTCGACTCCATCACCGAGCTCGGCGCCACGCGCCGCACCATCGGGGTCGCGGGGATCGGCTGTTACACCGCGTTCTCGATGACGATGGATGTCGACCTGGTCCAGGCGCTGCACGGCCGGGCCCCGTCGGTCGCGACGGGTGTCAAGCGGATGCGACCCGACGCGCTCGTCTTCACGCTCCAAGGCGACGGCGACATGGTCAACGAGGGCCTCCAGGAGGTCCTGCACACCGCGGCTCGCGGCGAATCGGTGACCTGCGTGCTCTTGAACAACGGCGTGTTCGGCGAGACCGGCGGTCACATGACCGCGACCACGGTGCTGGGGCAGCGGACCAAGAACACCCTCGACGGCCGCGACGCCGCGTACCACGGCTACCCGATCCTCATCGGTGACCTGGTCTCTCGCCTCGAAGGCGCCGCGTACGTCGCTCGCGGGTCGGTGCACAACGCCGGGGCGGTGGCCCGCACGAAGAAGATGGTCCGCCGGGCGCTCGAGAGCCAGGAGCGAGACGCCGGGTTCTCCTTCGTCGAGGTGCTGACGATGTGCCCGACCGGCTGGTTCATCCCGACCCAGGGCGGACCCGACTACCTGCACGAGACGTTGGGGGCGGTGCACGTGATGGGCGAGCTGAAGGTCGACGGCCGGATCCGCACGACCGAGGAGCTCCGAGCCGAGAACGTCGCCCGTCAACGGGAGATCGAGGCGCGGCTCGCCGCCGGCGGACTGGACGAGGGGTAGATGGACTTCACGTACCCGCCCGCCGCGGAGGCCTTCCGGGCCGAGCTGCGCGTCTGGCTCGACGGGCACGTCACCGACGAGGTGCGCGGACTCGGGATCGCCCGCCTGGAACCGGGGTCGTCGGAGCTCGAGCGGCTCCGGGAATGGAACCGGGAGCTCGCCGACGCGGGCTACGCCACGATCTCCTGGCCGGCCGAGTACGGCGGGCGCGGCGCCGGGGTACTCGAGCAGGTGGTCTGGAACGAGGAGCTGCACCGGGCCGGCACGCCCGGGCCGATCAACGTGCTCGGGATCCCCAACGTCGCCCCCGCGATCATGACCTACGGCACCGACGCGCAGAAGACCAGCCTGCTCCCTCGGATGCAGCGCGGTGACGACATCTGGTGTCAAGGGTTCTCGGAGCCCGACGCCGGGTCCGACCTTGCGTCGCTTCGAACCCGAGCGACCCGCGATGGTGACGACTGGGTGATCACGGGCCAGAAGATCTGGACGACGTTCGGTCACGTCGCCGACTGGTCGGAGCTCCTGGTCCGCACCGACCCCGACGCACCGAAGCATCGGGGGATCACGTGCCTGCTCGTCGAGATGGACCGGCCGGGCGTCGAGGTACGTCCGCTGGTGACGATCACCGGCGAGCACGAGTTCAACGAGGTGTTCTTCGAGGAGGTGCGGGTCCCCGTCGACCACACCCTCGGTCCCGTGAACGAGGGGTGGCGGGTCGCGATGACCACCCTCGCCCACGAACGCGGCGGGGTCGCGAAGCTCCACCTCGGCCTGCGGGCCAAGGTCGGGCGGCTGCTCGACACCGCGCGTCAGACCCCGCTCGGCGACGGCCGCATGGCGAGCGACGACCCCGCGTTGCGGGTTCGGCTGGCCCGCGCCTACCTGCACGCCGAACTGCTGAAGCTCATCTCGGACCGGGCCATCTCCGGTGAGCTGCACGGCCGCCAGCTCGGACCCGAGGGCAGCATCGCGAAGCTGGTGTGGAGCGAGACCGAGCAGTTCGTCGCCGAGGTCGCCGGTGACGTCCTCGGCCCCGACGCGAACGCCGGCGAGTGGGGCCGCGACCGAGTGGCGGCGCGGTCGCACACCATCGCGGGGGGCACCACCCAGGTGAACAAGAACATCCTCGCGACGAGAATTCTCGGCCTCCCACGCGGTTGACGCGCCGTTCCGACGCCACGTCAGCGGGGTGACGGCACCTCGCGATGGCGTCGAAACCCGGCCGCCTCGAGCCGCGCGGCCATCTCCCGGTAGCGCGCCACCGGGACGAGATGCACCCCGTCGAAGCTGGTGTCCTCTCGAAGCTCGCCGACCTGGCTGCAGGCGAAGTCGACGCCGGCGTCGCGGTCCCGATCGACCGCCTCGAGCAGCCCGGGCCAGAGCGTACCGACGGTCGAACCGGGTCGCGTGCCCGTCCCGGCTCGCCTGGGGGTCGCGCGCCTCAGTCGGTCCCGTCGCTCGACCGCGCCTCGCGGGCGGCTGGGGGGTGGGGAATGGGCCGCTCGTACCAGACGACGTCCCAGAACTGGCCGAACTTGCGGCCCTGCTCGGTGAAGTGCCCGACGTTGCTGAACCCGAGCCGTTCGTGGAGGTTGATCGACGCGGGGTTCGGCAGCGCGATCCCTCCGTAGGCCCGGTGCACGTCCTCGCCTTCCAGCTCGTCGAGGAGCGCCTCGTACAGCGCCGGGCCGATCCCGCGACCGGTGACGTCCGGCGCGAGGTAGATCGACGTCTCGACCGACGGGTCGTACGCGTCCCGATCCCGATACGGGCTGCTGGAGGCGTACCCGAGGAGGCGGTGCGGCTCGACCGCGACGAGGAGCCGATGCCGGCCGGTCGGGGCGTAGTGGGCGAACCACGCCCGGCGGGCCTCCAGTGTCACCGGCTCGACGTCGAAGGTGAGGTGGGTCTCGCGGACGTAGTGGTTGTAAATGTCGTTGAGCTCCTCGAGGTCGCCGGGCTCGGCGCCCCGGATCGCGAACCCGGCGGTCATCGGGCCGAGTGTACGGAGCCGCCGCGTCGGCGACGGGCGCGTTCTGCGACCGACCCGCCGGTCCTGGCCGCGTCGCGCGGGGCGCGGCTCAGGCGCTCATCGCCGTCTTGGTGTGCTCGGCGGCCTTGGCCATGAGGTCGACAGTGATCGGACCGAACGCCTCGATCTTGGGGTTGTCGGCGCCGCCGGCGCGGAACCGGGCGTACTGCGCCTCGAGGACGATCGCGAGCTTGAAGCGGGCGAGGATCTCGTAGTAGTCGATCGCCGCGGTGGAACGGCCGCTGATCCGCTCGTAGTGCGCGAGGAGCGCTGCTTTGGGTGGCATGCCGACCATGTCGACGTAGCCGGTCTGGGACGCGTCTTCGCCGTCGCGGGGCCAGCTCAGCGTGACCCAGCCGAGGTCGAGGAGAGGGTCACCGATGGTGGTCATCTCCCAGTCGACGATCGCGGCGAGCCGTGCCGGTGCGCCGTGGCGGAACATGACGTTGGCGAACTGGTAGTCGCCGTGGATGATGCCGGGCTGGTACGTGTCGGGGATGTTGTCGCGCAGCCACGCCGCGACGAGGTCGGTGCCGGGGAGCTCGCGGAAGCCGTTCCGGTCGAGGTGCGCGAGCCAGCGGTCGACTTGCCGTTCGAGGAACCCGTCGGGTTTCCCAAATCCTTCGAGGCCGCGTGCCTGCCAGTCGACACGTGAGAGGCGAGCGATGCCGTCGACGAGCTGGATCCCGAGCCCGGCGCGGGCGTCGAGGTCAGTGTCGAACGGGGCCGGCCACGTACGCCCGTAGCTCATCGGGGACCAGCCGTCGATGTGACCCATCAGGTAGAACGCGGCGCCGATGACGGTCGTGTCGTCACACGCGGCGATCGCTTCGGGGTGTGGAACGTCGGTGCCGTTCAGCGCTTCGAGCACCTGGTACTCGCGGAGCATGGTCTGGTTGCGGCCCACGGGGACGACCCGGGGTGGGCGGCGGAGCGCCATCCGGTGCTCGCCGCGGCGGATCTCGAAGATCTCGTTCGAGGAGCCGCCGCTGATGAAGGTGGTGCCCATCGGGTCGCCCGACCCCGGCAGGTTGCGGTCGTCCATCCAGGCGCTGAGCGCGTCGACGTCGACGAGGCCGGCGGTGCCGCGGAGTCGTCGACGGTCTCCCAGGCGTTCGTCGTGTCGCTCACAGCTGGGCTGCGTCGTGCTCGAGGAGGGACGCGTACTTGGCGCGTGCCGCCGCACGCCGTTCGGGGAGGTGCTCGGGTGGCCAAAGCCCCTCGTAGGGCTGGTAGCGCTTGAGGACCTGCCGGGCGATGGTCACCTTGTGCACCTCGGTCGGGCCGTCCGCGATGCCCATGACCGGCAGCATCGACCACATGCCGGCGAGGGGCATCTCGTTCGAGACGCCGAGGGAGCCGTGGATGTGCAGCGCGCGGTAGACGATGTCGTGCAGCACCTTCGGGGTGAGCACCTTGACCGCGGCGATCTCGGTGCGGGCCTTGTGCCCTCCGACCTGGTCGATCTTCCAGGCGGTCTGCAGGACGAGGAGCCGGAACTGCTGGAGGGTGATGTAGGAGTCCGCGACGGCTTCCTGGATCATCTGCTTCTTGGCCAGCACCTCGCCTTGGGTGACTCGGGACAGGGCCCGCTGGCACATCATGTCGAACGCGCGCTGACACATGCCGATGGTCCGCATGGCGTGGTGGACGCGGCCACCGCCGAGGCGGGTTTGGGCGATGGCGAACGCCTGTCCTTCGCCGCCGAGCAGGTTCTCGGCCGGGACGCGCACGCCTTCGTAGCGGACGTACGCGTGCGAGCCGGCACCTTCGGGTTCGCTGCCGAGGCCGACGTTGCGGAGGATGTTGATGCCCGGCGTGGACGTGGGGACGAGGAACATCGACGTGCCCTGGTAGACGGGCACGTCGGGATCGGTGACGGCCATGACGATCGCGAACTCGGCGTACCGGAGGTTGGACGAGAACCACTTCTCGCCCTCGATGACCCACTCGTCGCCGTCCTGGTGGGCGGCGCAGGTGAACTGCGCCGGGTCCGAACCGGCTTGCGGTTCGGTCATCGAGTAGCAGGAGACGATCTCACCGTCGAGGAGCGGCTGGAGGTACTTGGCCTTCTGGTCCTCGGTGCCGTAGTGGGCGATGATCTCGGCGTTGCCCGAGTCCGGCGCCTGGCAGCCGAACACGCTGGGCGCCCAGTGGGACCGGCCGAGGATCTCGTTCATCAGCGCGAGCTTCAGCTGCCCGTACCCGAGACCGCCGAGGTCGGGGCCGAGGTGACAGGCCCACAGGTCGTGGGCTTTGACCTGCGCCTGCAGGGGCCGGATCACCTCGCGGTGCACGGGGTGCGACTTGTCGTAGACGACATGGGATCCGAAGGCGAGGTCGAGCGGCTCGATCTCGTCGCGGACGAAGTCGCTGACCCAGTCCAGCTTCTCCTGGAACTCCGGCTCGGTGGAGAAGTCCCATGCCATGTCGCTACCTCGCTCTCATGTGCGCACCACCAGGTTGACGGTGCTCTCCTGTCCGGTCGGGAGGGTCGTGGGCTGCGATGAGACGCGCACCCGGCGGCCGACCAGCTCGTCGTGCTCCGCGTCGGCGAGGGCGCCCGGGTCGAGCAGCCTCGCGTAGCCCCGTCCGTCGTCGACGTCGCAGACCAGCACCCCGGTCTCGGGATCGCCGCCGCGCCCGTGGATGACCGAGTAGGCGGCGACGGTCGCGTCCCCGTCGATGGTGTCGACGATCGGGCGGGGCGGGTGGGCAGCGTCGACGCGGCGCTGGACCCCGTCCCGGTCGGGAAGGGTGAGGTCGCCCGGGTCGGTGCTGTACACGCCGTACACGTGCTTGGTCATGTGCATCCCGACGCCGCTCACGAGCCCGTACGACCCGGGATCGGCGCGCAGCACCTCGGTCATCGTCGCGATCGCGTGGGTCATGTAGTCGCTGCCGGCACCGCCGTGGTACGGGAGCCCACCGGTGACGGTCAACGACCGGTGGTCGTCGTCGCCGAGCCCGAGCGCGTCGCGGGCGAGGTTCAGCGAGCTCGCGAAGCACGAGTACAGGTCGAGATGCGCGACGTCGTCGATCCCGATGCCTGCGACACGCAGCGCCTCGTTACTCGCGGCGGCCATCGCCGGCGACTCGTACAGCGCGTCGTGCTCCGCGACGTAGGTGGGGTCGGTGGTGTAGCACCAGCCGCGCGGGTAGACGCGACGGTCGGCGGGGACACCGAGCGCGTCGGCGGTCTCCTCGCTGGCGAGCAGCACCGCGGCGGCCATGTCGACGTCCATGATCGAGATCATGTACTTCGTGTACGGGTAGCCGACCATGCGGTTGTCGGCGGTCGCCTCGATGATCTCGTCGGCGCTGCGTGGGATCGGGAACCACGAGTTGGGGTTCTTCGCCGCGATCTCGGTCATCGGGGCGAGCATGGCGCCGAGCTCGCGGCGGTAGTCGGGCAGGCGCGTCCCTCGGTGGGCGCGCCGTGCGTTGTCGAAGATCGCGAAGGTGAGCCACGCCTGCATCACCTCGTGGGCCAGCTCCGCGGGGTGAAACGGCGCCTCCCACGGGTACGGGCGCTTCTCCGGCGGCTTGAACGAGTACGGGTAGCGCTCGCCGCGCCGCTTGTAGCGCCGTTGGGTGGCGAGGGCCTCGGCGCCGCAGACGAGGGTGAGGTCCTGCTCCCCGGCGTGGATCCGCGCCGCGGTGTCCTGGACGAGGACCTGAGGGGTCGTCCCGCCGATCCCGGAGTAGTGGCGCCGCCGGGGGGAGGCGCCGAGCGCGTCGGCGAGGCGTCGGGGCGGGTCGTCGTACTGCCAGGTCTGGCAGTAGACGAGGTCGAGGCTGTCGAGCGATTCGAGGACGCGGGCGCCGACGCCGGTGTCGTCGGCGGCTCGGCGGGCGACGTCCTCCCACATGACGAGCGGCTCCGGCGCGCCGGTCTCCCCCACGTCGGCGGGATGCCAGGTGCGCTGCCCGACGCCGATGAGACACGGGGTGCGCGGGTCGGTCATCCGGCGGCCCTGGGGTCGTCGGGACACCACGGGGCGGGTGCGGTGGGGGTCACCGACCCTGCCAGTTCGGTGGGCGCTTCTCCGCGAAGGCGCGGGGGCCTTCCTTGGCGTCTTCGGTCTGGAAGATGAACGACGAGATCTTCGACTCGTTCTTGTACGCGTCGGAGAGCGACATGCCGAGGCCTTCCCAGACGCTCTGCTTGGTGGCCTGGACCGCGAGGGGCGCGTTGGCGGTGATCCGGTGCGCGAACTCGTACGCGGTGTCGAGGAGGCGCTCACGGGGCACGACCGCGTTCAGGAACCCCATCTCGTAGGCCCGCTGGGCCGGGATCAGGTCGGCGCAGAGCAGGAACTCCATCGCCTGGGGGAACGGGATCTGACGCGGGAGGCGCACGGTGGTGCCACCGCCGGCGAAGAGCCCTCGCTTGGGCTCCATGACCGCGAACTTGGCTTCGGGGCACGCGACTCGGATGTCGACGCCGCCGAGCATCTCCATCCCCCCGGCGGTGCAGAAGCCGTTCACCGCGGCGATGATCGGCTTCCAGATCTTGGCGCCGCGCAGCACCGACTTGGTGCCGTCGTCGAGGCGGTACCCGTCGATCTCGGCCACGCCGCCGTCGGCGATCTCGCGTTGCAGCTTGGTGATCTCGGGGATGTAGCGCTTGAGGTCGGCGCCGGTGAAGAAGGCGTCACCCACCCCGGTGATGATCGCGACCCACGCCTCGGGGTCGGCGTCGAAGCGCTCCCAGGACTCGCGGAGCGCCTTGAAGTGTTCCATGTCGGCCGAGTTCTTGGCCTCGGGCCGGTCGATGGTGATGCGGACGATGTGCTCGTCGTCTCGCTCGTAATGGATCGGCATCGGTCCTCCGCGGCACGCCGACGAACCTGACACGTTAGTCAGGGTTGTCGGGGCCCGGTCTGGGGGTGGTGTCGGCGCTCGCCCGGCCGCACGTCTCGAAGGTGGGCGCGCCGGCAACCTGACGGGCCCGTCAGGCGCGTGTGCGATGATCCCGGGCGTGACTGATCGCCTCAAGGCGCTGGTGACCGCGCCGTTCCGTGGTCCGGGGCTCGACACGCTGCGGTCGCTGGCCGACGTGGTGCTCGACCCGTGGATCGACCACGCCCCCATTCGGCTTCTGAACGGCGAGCAGCTCGCCGAGCGGGTCCGGGCCGAGGCCGTCGACCTCCTGATCGTCGAATCCGACTTCGTGAACGGGCCGGTGCTGGACACCGGGCTGCGGGCGATCGGGTCCTGCCGGGGGGATCCCAACAACGTGGACGTCGCGGGGGCGACCGCGCGGGGGATCCCGGTGCTGCGCGCACCGGGGCGCAATGCCGACGCGGTCGCCGAGCTGACGGTGGCGCTGCTCCTCGCTGTGAACCGTGGGGTGGTGCGCGCCGACCGGGACGTGCGGGAGGACCAGACCTACCGCGACGGCACGATCCCGTACCAGCGGTTTCGGGCGTGGCAGCTCGCCGGCCGCACCGCGGGGATCGTCGGGCTCGGCGCGGTGGGGCGAGCGACGAAGTGGCGCCTGGAGGGGCTCGGCATGCGGGTCATCGCCCACGACCCGTACGCAGCGGACGCGACCCATTCGCTCGACGACCTCGTCGCGGAGGCCGACGTGGTGTCGATGCACGCGGTGGTGACGCCGGACACGACCGGGCTGATGGGCCGGGCGCAGTTCCAGGCCATGCGGGAGGGGTCGATCTACCTGAACAGCGCCCGGGCGGCGCTGCACGACACCGACGCGCTGGTCGAGGTGCTGACCGCGGGTCGACTCGCCGGCGCGGGTCTCGACCACTTCGACGGTGAGCACCTCCCCACCGATCATCCCCTGTGCGGGATGGACAACGTGGTGCTCACCCCCCACATCGGTGGTGCGACCTACGACACGGAGGCCAACCACTCGAAGCTGATCGCCGACGGGCTCGTGACGCTCCTCGACGGTGGGAAGCCCGACAACCTCGTCAACCCGGAGGTGCTCACGTGAGCGCGACGACCCTGACCGCCAGCGAGACCAAGGACCAGCTGCTCTGGGTGGCCAAGGAGATGCTGCGTACGAACCTCGTGCAGGGCACCGCCGGGAACCTCGCGGCTCGTCTCCCCGACGGCAACGCGGTGTTGACTCCTTCGTCTCTCGACTACCTCGAGATGACCCTCGACGACCTGGTCGTCTGCGACCTCGACGGCAACGTGCTCGAGGGCACCCGCAGCCCGACGACCGAGAAGGCGTTGCACCTCACCGCGCTGCGCGAGCACGACAACATCGACGCCACCATGCACTGCCACGCGAAGTTCGCGACCATGTTCGCGTTGACCCGCACGCCGATCCCGGCGGTCATCGAGGAGTTCGACGTGTTCGTCGGCGGCGACGTCGAAGTCGCCAACTATTGCACGACCGGCACCGAGGAGCTCGCGGCCGAGGTCGCGGGTCGGGTGGGCACGAAAGCGGCGGTGCTCATGGCCAACCACGGGCTGTTCGCGGTCGGCAAGGACCCGAAGGACGTGCTGCACATCGCCGGCCTGGTGGAGCGCACCGCCGAGATCATCTGGGGAGCCCACGCGCTCGGTGCCGTCGTCCCGCTCCCCGAGGAGGTCAACAAGACCTTCTCGGGCTACTACCGGTACGGTCGAACCGGCAAGATGTGACACAGCGCGGTGGGCGGACGCCCCCGCCGGGAGCGACTCGCGCATGCGGTTCACGGTCATCGGGCACAGCACGCTCTACGTGGAGACCAGCGGCGGCACACTGCTCGTCGACCCGTGGTTCTCCGGGTCGTGCTACTGGCGGTCGTGGTGGCACTTCCCACCGACCGGCGACATCGAGCCGGGGTGGCTCACGCCCGACTTCGTCTACGTGTCGCATGACCACTTCGACCATTTTCACTACCCGACGTTGCGGCGCCTCGACCGGAACGCCCGGCTGCTGGTCCCGCGGTTCGGGATCGACTTCATGGTCGGCGAGTTCCACCGGCTCGGCTTCCAGGACGTCCGGGAGCTGACCCACGGGCGGGTCTACGACCTCGCCCCGGACGTTCGTGTCGCGTCGTACCAGTACGGCTTCGACGACACGCTGCTGGTCGTGGCGGATCACGACCACGTCCTCTTCGACGTCAACGACTGCAAGACGCGGGGCCGGCCGCTGCGACGGATCGTGGACGAGTTCGGTCATCCCGACGTCATGTTGAAGAGCCACTCCTTCGCGCAGGGCTACCCCAACTGCTACGACGCCGCCGACCCCGCCGACCTCGCGCTCGTGTCGCGTCGCACGTTCCTCGACGACTTCATCGGCACGGTCGACGAGGTCCAACCCCGCTACGCGGTCCCGTTCGCCAGCATGGTCGCCTTCTTGCACCCAGAGAGCCGCCACGCGAACCGGTTCCTCGTCACCCCGCCCGAGGTCCGCGCCGCGTACGAGGCCGCCCGCCCGAGCTCGGCGACGGAGGTGGTCGTGATGGCGCCCGGTGACCGTTGGGACAGCACCGCGGGGTTCTCCCTCGACCCGACGGACTGGTACCGGGACCGGGACCGGCACCTCGACGAGCTGGCCGACATCGCCGCCCCGGCCATCGCCCGCAGCGCGCACGAGGAGCAGGCCCGGGTGCTCACGTTCGCCGACTTCGAGGCGTTCTTCCGCCGGTTCCTGCACGCGTTGCCGCCGCTCACCGGGCGGCTGGCGATCCGCCGTCCGATCGTCTTCGCGGTCGACGGGGACGACGAGCCGTTCTGGGTGCTCGACGCGCGTCACCGGACGGTGCGGCGGGCCGCGGAGATCCCCGCGGGGACCGCGAGCGTGATCCGTGTCGCGCCTGGCGTCCTCGCGGACGCGATGGCGAACCAGATCGTCCACTACGTGCACATCTCGATGCGGTTCCACGACCACCTCGAAGCCGGCGGCGTCGGTGACGACCTCGCGTTCTGGGGGCTGCTCACGATCTGGGAGCTCGGCTACCTCCCGGTGCACCGCCTCGCGCGTCCCCGGATGCTCGCGGCGGCGTGGCGCCGCCGCGCCGAGCTCACCCAAGCCGCGCGTGGTGCCCTCCGGCGGGGCGGCTCCCTCACCGACCGCATGTCGGCGCAGCTGGCCAGCCCGGACGACGACCCGTCCGGCGTCGTGTCGTAGCCGCCGGCGAGGGTCAGGCGCCGCCGGTCAACGCGGCGAGGAAGATGCCCGTGAACCCGTCGTCGCCGACGGTGGTGGCCTCGAGGTCGTAGTGCTCACCGGTCGAGACGACGTCGACGGCGACCGTGGTCGCGAGGCGGCCTGGGGTCGTCTCGATGTGGAGGTCGGAGCGGTCCCACGCGCCGATGGCGTCACCGACGGCCCAGCCCCCCGACTTCCACGTCGCCGCGAACGCGTAGAGGCGCGTCTCGGTGACGGCGAGCAGCGCCATCTGGGGTCGCTTCATCATCCCGGTGCGGGCCAGGCCGCCCGCGGCCCGGTTGTGGCGGTGCCGTCGAAGCGCGGCCAGCGCGGGGCTGAACTTGCTCACCCCCATGTTCCCCCAGGTGCCGGCCGGTTGGAGCATCCCGACCGCGAGGATCGGCTCGGGCACGTGGGGCTGGGTCAGGTCGGTGAGCTGGCGGATCGAGTCTTCCGCGCTCCAGTTCGAGCGGGGGATCAACGGCATGTCGTCGGCTCCTCGCGGTGGGGTGCGTCCATCCAAGCGCGGCCCGGCCGCGGGGGGCGTGAGTAGCCGGTACTCATTTCGTGGCGGGCAGTACCCTGACCAACCGTGTCCGGCCCGGCCGAGTCTCCGATCGACCTGGAGCTGCCCACCGACGCCCTCGCCCGCCACAAGGCGGTCGGTCTCTGGTACGAGGGCGAGACGCTGCGGGTCCGCGCCCACCTGCGCGACACGTACACCGAACCGGACGGGGCCCCGCTCGTGCTGCACGAGTACCGACTCGACCTCTGGGTCGACCTCGCCACGATGGAGGTCACCGACGTCGCGGTCGACCCGATCCACCTGCCCTACGGGGAGTGCTTCGACGCCGCGCCGCAGGTCCAAGCGCTGGTCGGGTTGCGACTCGAGCGCGGGTTCACCGGCGAGGCGTTGCGGCGCCTGACCGGCCCGCTGGCGTGCACCCATCTCAACTCGCTGATCAGCGACCTCGCCATCGCCGGGCTGTTCCACGGGTACCTGCGCGTCCGCGAGCAGACCCGCGCCGACGGGGTCGTGCCGCCGGTCCCCGCGAGCGACGAGCGCACCGGGATCTGCGCGGGCTGGCGGGCCGGCGGGACGTTGGCGACGGCGATGGAGCAGGGCCGCGGGATCGCCCCGTCGCACATCTACCCGACCGGGCCGGTGCGGGCCCGGGTCGAGGAGTCGTGACCGGCCCGCTCGATCCGACCCGGCGGTACTTCTCGCCGGAGATCGAGACCATGCCCCGAGCCGAGATCGAGGCTCGCCGCGACGAGCGCCTCCTCAGGGATCTGGTCCCGTGGGCGTACGCACGGTCGGCGTTGATCCGCGAGACCTGGGACGCGGCGGGGGTCCACCCCGACGATCTCCGCACGATCGACGACTTCCGCGAGCAGGTGCCGTTCATCGACAAGGACACGATCCGGGCGTTCCGGGACCGCCACGACGACCCCTACGGCGGGCTGCTGTGCCTCGATCCCGGCGACCCGGAGCTGAAGCACGTGTTCAGCGCCATCTTCTCGACGTCGGGCACGACCGGTGACCCGACCCCGGCCCCGTACGCGGGGCGGGGGCCGAGCTTCCTCGTCCGGGAGTTCTGGGAGCTCGGGACCCGGCCCGGGGACCACTTCTTGCATTGCCTGTTCACGTTCCGCGGCCCGGGGATCCACGACACGATCCGCGGGGTCGGCGCGACCCCGGTGTTCGTCGACCATCAACCCGAGGATGTCGCTCAGCTGTTCCGGTTCAGCCGCGAGCTGCGCCCGACCGGCTGGTACACGCTGTCGGGACCGCTGGTGATGATGATCGAGGCGGCCGCAGCGGAGCTCGGCGAGGATCTGGAGGACACGTTCGCTTCGTACCGGGGGGTGGTCTTCGCGGGGGAGCCGATCGGGCCGCGCGCCCGCGCCCGGGTCGAGTCGTGGGGTCTGTCGCTGTTCCTGCAGACCAGCCTCGGCGACGTCGGCGCCGCGACCGAGTGCGGGGAGCACGACGGCTGCCACTTCTGGGAGGACACCGCGTTCATCGAGCATCTCGACCCGGACGGGGTGCAGCCGGCGGGTGACGGCCAGCGCGGGGAGCTGGTGTCGACCACGCTGATCGACAAGATCGCGCCGCTGATCCGCTACCGCTCCGACGACATCGTCCGGCTCACGACCGAGCCGTGCGCGTGCGGGCGCACCCACGGGCGCATCTGGCCGCTGGGCCGCAAGAGCGACGAGGTGCTCGTCGACGGCGTGTCCGTCCTCCCCGGTGACGTGTGGGCGGCGGTCGAGAGCGTCACCGAGACCGAAGCGGGGCTGTTCCAGGTGATCCGCGACCGACGGGAGGTCGACGTGCTCCGCCTCCGCGTCGGGTACGCGCGGGAGGGCCCGCGTGGCCTCGCGGACGTGCGGACCCGGGTCACCGACGCCGTCCACGCGACGGTCGGGGTCGTCCCCGACGTCGAGCTGGTGGACCAGGCGGTCCTCTTGCGGCAGGGCCCACCGCACAAGATCCCCCGCGTCGCGAAGGCCTGACCGGCATGTTCGCGGCGCGCTACGAAGATCCCCCCGCGGTGTGGGGGGTGGGTCGGGTCACGGTCGACGGCGAGGTGCTGGCCTGGCCGGTCGCGGCGGACGACATCGACGACGAGGCCGCCGCGGTCGTGCCGCGTCTCGCCGCGCTCGGCCTCGGCGACGGCGGGCTGGCCCTGTTCGTGTCGCTGCTCTCCCAGGCGATCCACGTCGTCCCGTTCGAGCAGGCCGCCGGGCTGCTCGGTGCCCGCTACTCGTCCGCGGACGCGACGCCGTTCGACGCGTTCCGCACGGTGTCGCTCGTCCGTCAGCTGCGCCCCGCGGTGGTGGCCGGCCTCGAGGGCCGCGTCTGTGACGGCATCGAGACGCTCGGCCACGACCTCGGCGTCGTGTTCGCCGGTGTCGGCGCGGTGGTCGCCACCGACGCCGGAACCACCGGCCGGCTGGCCGCGGCCGGCCTGCCCGCGGCCCGGTGGCTCCGGCTCGGCCCGACCAGCGCGGTGTCGGTCCCGGGTGACGACGCGGTCGTCTACGACGCCGACCGGTGGGAGGTCGACGACACCGACGGCGAGCTGTGGCTCACGAACCGGGCGCCGCGACTGACCCGCTGCGAGCGGTTCCGGACCGGCGTGCCCGGCCGGGTCCTGGAGCCGGGGCGGCTCCGCGTCGACGTGTGAGCGGGCGGCTCAGCGCTTGCGGAGGAGGGTCAGGCCGTCGCTGATCGGGAGCAGCACCGAATCGACGCGGCGGTCGGCGGCGACGGCGTCGTTGAACGCCCGGATCGCGGTGGTGTTCTCGTCCGTGCGCGACTCGTCGATGATGGACCCACCCCAAAGCGTGTTGTCGACGAGGATGACACCGTTGGTGCGCAGGCGGGGCAGCAGCTCCTCGTAGTAGGTGGCGTAGTTCGGCTTGTCGGCGTCGATGAACGCCAGGTCGATCGGCTCGTCGGCGGGGAGGGCCCGGAGGGTCTCGACCGCGGGCGCGATGCGGAGCTCGATGCGGTCCGCGACCCCATCGCGTTGCCACGCCTCCCGGGCGAGGCCGGTCCACTCCTCGCTCACGTCACAGCAGAGCAGCCGCCCACCCGGGGCGAGGCCACGCGCGATGCACAGCCCGGAGTAGCCGGTGAAGGTGCCCGACCTCGACCGCGCGGCGCACGTCGAGCAGCCGGGTGAGCAGCGTCATGAACGTGCCCTGCTCGGGGGCGATCTGCATGCCCGCGATGGCGCCGACGCGGGCCTTGGTCTCGTCGATCAGCCAGCGCTGCACGTCGTCGGGCGGGGTGCCGTGCGCGACGACGTACTCGTGGATCTCGGGTGACAGGTTGAACGACTTGGGTTGGTCAGCCATCGTGGGGAGCCCGGGTCGCGGAGGAGGGGACGGTCACGCGGGGGCTTCGAGGCCGTAGAGCCGCGCCGTGGTGGAGTAGGTCACGCGGTCCCGTTCGGGTTCGGGGACACCGGCGAAGATCCGGTCGAGGGTGTCCTGGGTGTGGGGCCAGGTCCCCTCGGGATGCGGGTAGTCGGACGCCCACAGGAGCGGCTCGATGCCGGTGAAGGAGCGGTTCACGACGCCGGCGCCGTCGTTCCCGAACGTGACGTGGCCTTGTCGACGCACGTAGAACGACGGCGGCTCGGGCAGCTTCGGTTGCACCCAGGTCTCGTGCTCCTCGAACGCCTCGTCCATCCGCTCGAGCAGCCACGCCAGCCACCCGGCGCCGCACTCGACCATCACGACGTGCAGCTCCGGGAAGCGCTCGAGCACCCCGGACGCGGCAAGGTACGCGAGAGTCCGTTGCGCGCCGAGGCCCACCTCGACGTAGTTGATGACCGCACCGCCGAGACCGCGCTCGGTGACCGGGTTCGACCCGGTCCCGACGTGGAAGCTGACCGGCATGCCGTGGTGCTGCGCCGCGGCCCACACCGGGTCGTAGTCACGCGAGTTGTACGGGCGCGCCTCGGGGGCGTTCATGGGCAGCATGATGGACCGCAACCCCAACACCGCGACCCGTTCGATCTCCTCGACGGCCGATTCGACTTCTTGCACCGCGATCATCGCCGCGCCGGCGAAGCGGGCCGACTGGGTGGCGAACGTCTCGGCGAGCCAGTCGTTGTACGCGCGGCAGCTGGCCCAGCGCAGCTCCGGGTCGGGGATCATGAACCCGAACAGGGCGATCGTCGGGTAGAGGACCTCGCCCCAGACACCGTCCTCGTCCAGGTCGACGATCCGCTGGCCCGGGTCGGCACCCCCAGCGCGGAAGTGGCTGTCCTCGGACCGCTCCCGGTCCCGCTTCTCCGCCTCGGTGTTGCCGCCACCGCCCATCCGTCGGGGCACCATGCCCTCGACGAGGAGACGCGGCGCGCCGTCCACGACCGCGACGCGTGGT
Organism: uncultured Actinomycetes bacterium; assembly: GCA_963714105.1. Taxonomy (GTDB): domain Bacteria; phylum Actinomycetota; class Acidimicrobiia; order IMCC26256; family PALSA-555; genus PALSA-555. The sequence goes on from OY970233.1 coordinate 69,785, forward strand.
GCGCGGGCACGCAGATGGGTCGGGAGGCGCTGCTCCCATAGGTCGAGGGGCTCGACGACGTGCGAGTCGGCCGAGTTCACGAGACGGGTCTGCATGCAGCTGAGCATACGTTGAGCGGCCGGGGGGCGCGAGGTCCGCGGCGTGGGGCCGACGTCGACCGCGCGGCGGTCGCGCCCGCGCTCGGGCCTACGCGGGCGGGTGGGTGCTCGTCGAGTCGGCGCGGTGTCGCAGCGTCGGGGTGAACAGCTCGGCGCGGCCGCGACCGTTGTGCTTGGCGCCGTAGAGCGCGACGTCGGCGTCCCGGACCAGGCTGCCGATCAGCTCGCCACCCGATTCGTCGAGGGCGATCCCGATGCTGGTGCTGACCGCGACGGAGCGGCCGTCGAGGTGCAGTGGGATGCTGACCGCGTCGATCAGCCGTTGCCCGAGCTCACGCGCTTCGGTGGCGTCGGCCACCCGCTCGCACAGGACGCAGAACTCGTCGCCGCCGATCCGGGCGACGAGGTCGCCGGCACGGACTGCGACGCGCAGCCGCTTCGCGACCTCGATCAGCAGCCGGTCGCCGGCGTCGTGACCGAGCGAGTCGTTCACCGCCTTGAACCCGTCGAGGTCGAGGAACATGACCGCGGTGGTCGCGCGGTGGCGGGCCGCCCGGCCCAGGGCCTGCTCGGCCACCTCGTTGAACAGGGCCCGGTTCGGGAGGCCGGTGAGGGGGTCGTGGGTAGCTTCGTGGTGGAGGCGGCTCTGGGTCTTCTTCAGCTCGGTGATGTCGTGGGCGATGGTGGAGACCAGCACGACGGTGTCGCCCTCGCGGTGCCCCTGGAGCGTCGCGATCATCGGGACCTCGACACCCTCGGCGGTTCGCAGCGCGAGCTCCCCCGTCCAGAGGCCGTGGCGGCGCACGAACGGCATGATCTCGGTGCGGAGCCGCTCCCGCGACTCCATCGTGGACAGCTCACCGACGTGGCCGGGGACCGTCGCGAGACCGAGGAACTCGCGGGCGCGCCGGTTCGCGTACACGAGCGCCCCGGATGGATCGGAGAGGACGACGACCTCGTTGCTCTGCTCCAGCACCTCGGTGAGCTGGGCGGCTCGTCGCTCGGCCGCGTGTCGTTCGGTGACGTCTCGGGCGTTGGTGACGAACCCGGCGATGCTCGGCTCGTCGAGCAGGTTGGTGGTGACGGCCTCGAAGACGCGCCACGAGCCGTCGCGATGGCGGGCCCGGTACTCCACGAGAGTGGGTTCGGCGTCCGGGTCGTTGGCGACGATCGCGGCGGCGACCCGTGGGATGTCGTCCGGGTCGATGAGCGGCTGGCCGTCGTCGCCGACGATCTCGTGGGGCTCGTAGCCGAGGAGTCGCTTCACCGACGGACTGATGTATCTGATGACGCCGTCGGCGGTGGCGATCGAGACGAGGTCCGAGGAGTGCTGCACGAGGTTCTGGAACCGCTCTTGCGTGAGGCGCAACGCCGCTTCGGCTTCGACCCGCTCCGTGATGTCGCGGTTGGTGGCGACGACACCGTTGATGCCGGGCTCGTCAAGGAGGTTGGTGATCATCCCTTCGACGATCCGCCACGATCCGTCGCGGTGACGGATCCGGTACTCCACCGGTTCCTCGGGTGCACCGGCGAGGAACTGCGCGGCGACGGTGTCCTCGACCCGTGCGACGTCGTCGGTGTGCATGAGCTCCCGGGTCTGGGTGCCGATGAGCTCCTCGGGCGCGTAGCCGAACACCTTGGCCGCCGACGGGCTCGTGTAGGTGATGGTCCCGTCGTCCCGGGCGACGGTCACGACGTCGGAGGCGTTCTGGACCACGGCACGGAAGCGGCGCTCGCTGACGCGAAGCTCGGCTTCGACGGCGACCCGCTCGCTGACGTCCCGGGAGGTGAGCACGATCCCGTGGACGGCTTCGTCGTCGAGCAGGTTCGTCGCCACCGTCTCGAGGTGCCGCCACGTCCCGTCGGCGGCGCGGATCCGGAGGATCATCGGGTCGTCGGGGCCGCGGCGACCCGCGACGACCTCCTGGAACGCCGCCATCGCCACCTCGAAGTCGTCGGGGTGCAGCAGCGAGAAGATCCCACCCGGGTGGTCGAAGTCGTCGGGGTACCCGAGCACCCGGGTCGCCGCCATGCTCGACCAGCGCCACCGGCCGTCCCCCTCGAGGATGGTGGTGACGTCCCCGGTCTGGTGGACGAGGGCACTGAGCCGGGCCTCCTCGATCCGCCGGCCGGTCACGTCGGTGACCACCGCCAGCGTCCCGCGGTACTGGCCGGTGTCGTCGAGGAGCGGAGCCGCGTTCACCGCGGCCCACAGCGGGCTGCCGTCCCGGTGGACGAGCTTCGAATCGTGGGTCTCGGCGATCCCGGCGTGGCGCCGCTCGATCTTCGCCGCCGCCTTCGGGCGCTCGTCGGGGTGGACGAACTCGAAGAGTGACCGCCCGATCATCTCGTCGGGCGTGACGCCGAGCATCGCCGCCATCGCCGGGTTGACGAACGTCGTGTGATCGTCGGTGTCGAGGGCCCAGATGCCCTCCGAGATCCGCTCGACGATCTGGCGGTACCGGTCCGCGCCGGCGTCCCACGCCTCGGGGGGCGCGGCGCCCGGCGATGCCGCCGGCGCGGGGTCGGCGTTTCGGTCCTCGGCCACCTAACTTCACTTCCCCCGGTCGCGGGCGACGCTCCTCTTATGTCGGAGATGCGACCGCCGGACCTGAGCCCCGTTCGCGGATTCGCACGGCGGCCGGGTGCCGGTCCCGCGGGGCCGAAGTCCGGCCGGTCCTGGCGGCCCGCGGGTGACGGGCGCGGCGGGGACCGGCGGGGCGGGGTCAGCGGCCGAGGACGATGACGCACGCCGCGGTGGCCGACCCGACCGGCGCCGGCGTCGGGAACGGCGCGACCGTGGCGCCGGCACCGAGCGCGGTGACGAGCGCAGCGGCTTCGGCGTCGAGGCCGCTCTTGCACCCGACGGTGGTCCCCTGGCGGACCGCCGCGTTGCCGGTCCCGACGATCGGGTACCCGAGCGCGGCGAGCGACGCGGATTTGGTCGCCGCGGCACGGGCGATCCCGGATCCGTTGAGGATCTGCAGCGGCACCTGCTGGGGCGGTCGGGTCGGGACCACGGTCGTGGTCGTCGTCGACGAGGTGGGGACGGTCGGGAGGGTGGTGGCGGTGGAGGTCGAGGTGCCGCTCCCGATGATCTGGTCGACGAGCACTCCGACGAGGACGACGACGGTGATCGTGCCGAGCGCGTAGACGACCACCCGCCGGCGGGTCCACGGCCGGGCGGTCAGCACCGTCCCCGGGGGCAGCTTCCGCTCCTTGCGGGTGCGGAGATAGTCCCGCAGCTCGGCGACGACGCAGACGGCCAGGCCGATGATCGCGATGACGCCAACCCAAGCCAACGACGGACCCCTCCGTGTGAGCCCGGCAGTCTACGGGTCCGGGGGCGCGCCGATCGGGCCGGGTCCGCTCAGGCCGGCTCGGTCGGCTCGTCGGGTTGGGTCGAGGCCCGGGCTCGTCGCCGGGCCCGCCACCGGACGATCTGCACGAGCGCGTCGGCGCCGAGGAGCATCACCGCGAGCCAGGCGACGTCGGCGACGGCCCCAAAGTTCGACGGCCAGTTGTAGATGGGCGGGTACCGGTAGCGGCCCTCCTGGACGAGGACGTACAGGGCGGCGACACCGAGGGCGCCGACGCTGCCGACGGTGAGGACCACCCGGGCCCGGCGCCACCACAGGCGTCGCGCCGACGGCGGCGGCGACGACCAGGCCGATCCACGGTCGGGACGCGACCCCGGCGATGAGCCCGCTGCTCAGCACGCTGACGGCCACGACCCGGGGGGAGGGCCGGTCGCCGTCGGCGGCGAGCGGTGAGCCCAGCTCGGGTTCGGGGTCCGACGAGGTGGTGTCCGGGCGGCGGCGGCGCCCGAACCAGACGAGGGCGAGGCAGGCGAGCACCGCGAGGGCGGAGAGGGCCAAGCCGATCCAGATCGCAGTCTGGCCGACCCAGCGGAGCTGGACGGTGAACGTTCCGGCCTTCCCGGGTGCGATCTCCCAGCCGTTGGCGTACCCGTTGACGAGCTGCTTGGTGACCACGTGGGCATCGCCGCTGACGTTCGCCTGCCAGCCGGCGTTGAAGCTCTGCCCGAGGACGAGCCAGAACGGCCGACCGGTGCTGGACGTGACCCGCAGGTCGTAGCTGGTCCGGCCGGAACCGGTGACCCGCACGGTCGCGCCGGCGTCGGCGCGGGGCGCGCCGAGGACGCTCGGCGGGGTCGCGGCTCCTCCGGCGGCGGAGGTGAGCACGACCCGGTCGACGTCGATGCCGACCGGCTGGCCGGGAACGGAGCGGAGGGTGTGGGTCCCGGCGCTCAGGTTCGGGTCGACCCCGCACGTGGTGAGGCTGAGCGTGCGATCGGCGAGCGCGGCGGCGGTGTCACCGGTGACGCGGACAGCCAGCGTGTGCCCGTCGATGCTCACGAGGTCGTCGCGGCAGCCCGTGTCGACCGTCGCGGGGTGCGGGGGGGCGGGGACACCGGGCATGCCGACCTCGGCGATCGCCTCGGGCAGCGCGGTCGGCCGGTGGGTCGTGTAGTCGACGGTGGTCTCGACGCGGGCGCCGGTGATCGTGAGCCGGAACTGCTGGCCGCTCACCGCCGGGAACGAGACCGGCACCGACGTGGTGGCCCCTTCGGCGGGTCGGTCGGCGAGGTCGGGCAGGTTGATGGTGCGGGTCTCGCCGGTGTCGGTCTGCAGCTGGAGCTGGGTGGGGACGGAGTGCTTGCCGTCGGCGACGACCTCGAGGTTGAGGTGGTCCATGGTGGTCGGGGCGGCGAGCGTGGCTTGGATCCAGCTCCCGGTGGGTGCAGCGAACGGGGTGGTCCAGGCGGTCTTCGGGTCGGCGTCGAACGCGCTCGACGCGCGGGCGGCGGCGTCACCGGCGAGATGGCCGGAGGCGCTGTAGGTCACCCCGGGGGTGACGGTGCCGAGCACCTGGTCGAGGACCGCGTCGGGGCTGTTCGGGTCGACGCGGGCCTGACCGGTGAGGGTGAACCCGCGGCCGGTCGGGAGCGTGAACCGGCGGGCGAGGGACACCTCTTCGTCTTGGCGGTAGCGGCTGGCCGGTTCGTAGCGGAGCCGGGTCATGACCAGCGCCAGCTGGTGGTTCAGCGACGCGGGCCCGACCCGTCGGAGCAGATCGGTGGGCATGCGCACGGCGGCGTCCATGGTGACGCCGGGGATGCGGACCTCGGAGAACCCGACGCCGTTGATGCCGCCGTACCCGGCGCGGCTGCCGATGTTGGTGCCGAGGATCTTGATGTTGAGCTGCCGGAACTGGCGGGTCGGGAACACGATCGTCTGACCCGACGCGTCGAGCGAGCTCGGCCCGAGGTTCACGGTCACCGGGTGGGCGTTGTCGAAGCTGAGCTGCACCTGGGTGATGGTCCGGTAGTTGTCGCCGTTGATCGGCTGGGCCAGGTTGATGTGGTCGGTGGTGACCGGCCCGTCGAGCTTGACGACGAGCTGCTGGCCGACCGGGTCGTCCTCGGCGCCGACCCGCCAGGCGGTGTCGGGGTTCCCGTCGAGCGCGTTCGTGGGCCGCTCGTCGGGGGTGTAGTAGGCGTGCTGCCCGTATCCGGTGGCCTGGACGCTTCGCACGCCGGTCAGCTCGGTCACGGTGCGGGTGTCGTCGCTCGCGCCCGGGAACGGGTCGAGGCGGAAGTCCTCGGAGTCCTTGACGAGCGGCTGCTCCCCGGCGGTCTCGGTGTAGCCGGTGTTGTCCCGCACGGTGCCCCACCGTTGGGCCCGACGGCGGTTGGTGTCCGTGACGACCAGGTCCGCGCCGGACTGCTCAGCCCGGTGCAGGGTCGCGGCCGACGTCGACGCGGAGTAGAGCACCAGGCTCTCGCCGTTGAGGAGCCCGGCGGCGGACGCGTCGACGATGCCCTCGCCGTCGCCGGCGAGCACGACCGGCTGCGCGGTCGGCGCGGTGCTGACGATCGGGGGGGTGCCGCGCACGGGGAACAGCGCGACCTTCGGCGGCCAGGAGGTGCCGGCGGCGCGGAGGTCCTGCTCGTCGAAGAGCGGCACCGCGGTCGCCACGTTCGGGGTGGTGGGCCCGAACGCGTCGGGGGCTTGGAGCCCGGCGGGGAGCGGGTCGGTGAACAGCGACCACAAGGTTCGGGGCCGGGGCGTGTTGAAGCGCTCGTACTGGAGGTCGGTGCGCAGCACGACGGTGCCGATGTTCATGAACCGGGCGACCGGCGCGAGCGACGACGGCTCGAACGTCCCCTCCTGGAGCCGGTGATCGAGCGCGATGAGCAGGTTCGCGGACTGGGGGGATCCGAACGGGATCAGCTCGCGGGACACCCAGGGGCGGCTCGAGATCGCGGGCATGATCGGGTCGACGGTGTCGCCCCACCGGAACGCGGCGAAGTCGGACCCCGGGACTTCGAGCGCCCGGGTCGTGTCGCCGGCCTTCTGGGTCGCGGCGCCGGCCTGGGTCCAGTAGGTGGGGATGTGCTCCGGGAACGCGGCGCGGTCGGCGATGTAGCCGTCGCGCCACACCGGCGCGAAGTTGAGGAGGGCCAGCCCGCCGGCGAGGACCAGCGCGCCGAGCTGGATCCGTCGGGGGAGCGGTGCGAGCGCGGCGAGGCCCGGCGGCGATGAGCCCGGCGAGGCCGAGCGCGACGAGCGGGACGGCGCGGGGGGTGCTGCGGAGGGCGAGCCCGACCGTGGAGCCGGTCGCGAAGCCCTTGAACACCGAGCCGATCGGGGTCGGGTGGTTGTACGGGTAGGCGCCGACCGCGACGACGGTCCCGACGACGACGAGGGCCACGAAGTAGGCGCGGTGCCGCCAGCGGACCACCGCGGCGGCGGCGAGCCCGAGGATCGGGATCGCGAAGCTGACGAGGATCAGCCAGCGGGTCTGGGTGAAGTCGACCGACTGGTTGATCCAGGTCCCGACCGCGTCACCCCCGTAGAAGAACCAGTTGCCGAGGCCGCGGAGCACCTCGGTGGGGGACGACCCGGACGCGACGGTCCGCACCGTCTCGGAGACCGACAGGTAGTTGATCCCGTAGCGGCCCTGGTTCAGCAGCCCCGCGATCCACCACAGCGACGTGGCGAGCACGAGGACCCCGATCCGCAGTGACGCCTCGACGGCCCGGCGGACGGTCGTGTCCCCGAGGATGACGGCGAGCACGAGCCACAACGCGGGCGCGAGGCCGGCGAGGAGCAGCGAGGTGGCGTTCGTCCCGCCGATGACGAGGGTCACGAGCGCGAAGAGGGCCGGGTCGCGCCATCCGCCGCGGCGGACGGAGCGGATGGTGAGCGCGACCATCCAGGCGAGCCCGGCCCACGGGAGCAGCACCGCGGAGATCCGCGCCGTGTAGGCGAGCTGGTACGGGGTGAGCATGTAGACGAGCGCGGCGACGAACGCGGCGCCCTTGTGCTTCCAGTTCAGGGTGGAGAGGAGGAACAGCACCCCTGCGCCGGCCGCGAAGCTGATGCTGCCGAGCCAGAACCGCTGCGCGATCCACGCGGGGACGCCGAGCGAGGTGGTGGCCCAGTAGTACGGGCCCATCGGGAACAGGTACCCGATGTTCTGGTGCGGGACGGTCCCGGCGCCGTAGTTCGGGTCCCAGAGGTACGCGGCGCCGGCCAGGAGGCGGGCCGGGTTCAGGTACAGGTAGACCTTCGTGTCCGCGCTGATCTTGCCGGGGGACGACAAGAAGAAGGGGACGTACGCGATCGCCGCGAGGAGCGGGTACGACCAGCCGCGGCGGACGCGCGGCGGGAGCGGTTGACTCACGCCGGGCGGCGCCGGACCGCTTCGGCGGCGAGAGCCTCGAGGGTCCCGAGCGCGGTGGCGTCCCAGTTGCACTCGGCGGCTCGAGCCCGGGCGCCGACGCTGAGCTGCTCCCGCCGGGTCGGGTCGGTGAGCACCTGGGCCAGCGCGTCGGCCATCTGCCCGGGGTCGCGAACGAGGAGCCCGCTGTGCCCGTCGTGCACCGCGTCTTGGTGCCCGGCGATGTCGGTCACCACCGCCGGGGTGCCGCACGCGGCGGCTTCGGTGATCGTCATCCCCCACCCCTCGCGCGCCGAGGTGCTGGCCAGCACCCAGGAGCGACGGTAGAGGGCGAGGAGCTCGTCGTCGTCGACCCGGCCGGCGAGCTGGATCCAGTCCTCGGCGTCGCGGTCACGGCGGTGCGCCTCGAGCGCCTCCCGCTCGTACCCCTCCCCCACGATCACCGCCTCGAGGTCGGGAACGCGGGTCTTCAGGGTGGCGAGCGCGTCGATGAGCAGATCGAACCGCTTCACCGGCACGAGCCGGCCGACCGCGAGGACCGTGGGCCGCTCGGCGCGGGCGCCGGCCGGCGTGAAGCGGGGGTCGACGCCGGGATGCACGACCTGGATCCGGTTCGGCCGGAACCCCATCTCGTCGACCAGCTCCCGCTTGGACGATTCGGAGAGGGTCACCACGCTGGTGCGGCGGTAGAAGGGGGGAGCGAGTCGGGCCTCCACGAAGCGGCCGAGGCGCGCCAGCCGGGGCGGAAGCGTCATGTCCCACATCTCGGCGTGGAGATGGTGGAGGAACACGACCCGGGGGGTGCGGGCCCACACCGGCGAGAAGAACGGCATGCCGTTCCAGATCTCGATCAGGCCGTCCGCCGGTCCGTGCCAGCCGACCCGCTCGGCGAGCGCGGCGCGGGGGAACACGAGGTACCGGCCGGCCTTGCGGATCACCCGGTACCCGTCCCGGCGGGTCACGAGGGGATGGCCGGCGGCGAAGGAGGTGCGCATGGTGACGTCGAGGCCGGCGCGGGCCCACCGGGCCGCGATCATGTGGGCGTGGATCTCGGAGCCGCCGGCTTCGGGGTCGTCGAGGTCTCGCCACGCCAGCAGGTGGATCCGGCGGAGCCCAGCCGCGGCGGCGATGTCACCGAGCTTGGCGTCGGCGGACCCGGGACGGGGCGCGGGCTCGGCGTCGCGGCGATCCACTGGTCCTCCGGCGGGGATCGAAGCAGGCCAGCCTACCGACGGCGGGGTCGCCGGCGAGGACCGCGCGGCGGCGGTTCCGGTCCCGGCCCGTAACATCCGATCCATGCCGTTCCCCTGCCGTGGTCTCGCCGCGCTCGTCGCCACCGCGGGGCTCCTCGCCGGCGTCGCCGGTGTCGCCGCGGGGACCGCCGCGCCAGCCGGGGCGGCGCCGACGCCGCAGCGCGTGACGATCCTGGGCGACTCGGTGATGGTCGACGGCTCCCCCGGGATCCAGGCCATCCTCGAAACGACCCGGGCGGTGACCGTCGCCCGGCGGGCGTTCCCCGGGTACGGGCTGACCCGGGCCAACTGGCAGGTCGACTTCACCCGGGTGCTCGACGACACGAAGCCGACGGGGGTGGCGATCCTGCTCGGCGGGTGGGATCTCGACGCGGCCGCCGCCGACCCGGCCGGGTACGCGGCGACGGTCGGTCAGGTCATGGATCTGCTCACGTCGAAAGGCGCCCAGGTGGCGTGGATCGGTGAGCTCCCCGGTGACGCCCGCTTCGAGAACGAGGCGAAGCGGCGCAACCTGAACTCGATCGTCGCGTCGGTCGCGGCGACCCACCCGCAGGTGCACTACGTGTCCGCGGACGCGACCTTCGACGGGCCCAACGGCCAGTACGCGATGTTCCTCCCCGGGGCGAACGGCCGGCTGGTGCGGGTCCGGAAGGTCGACGGGCAGCACCTCTGCCCGGACGGCGCCGCCCGGCTGGGGCAGCTCGTCTACGACACCTTGCGCCAGCCGTTGGCGTTGCCCGCGCCGGCGCGGCGGTGGCAGTCCGGCGCGTGGCGTCAGGATCCCGTGTACACCCAGTCGACGTCGTATGACGCCAAGACGTTGAAGCTCACCAAGAACGTCTGCCCGCCCCGCTGACCAGGACGGAGCGGTCTACGCGCCGGGAGCGCCGACCACGTCGCCGATCCGCTCGCCGCTGCTCCCGTCGCCGTCGACCGGCGGCTCAGGCTCGCGGCGCTCGTCCGCCGGTCCGGCGGCGGCGCGGGGTGGCCGCCATCGGTCGATCAGCGCGGCGATCGGCACCGCGGCGGCGAGGACGATCGCGACCTCCGCGGGGGTTCGGTACCGGGTGTTCCCGAACGCGAGGACTGCGGTGAAGGTGGAGATCACCGCGAGCGAGACGAGCGGGTAGATGATCGTCTTCTTGCGGCGGAGCAGGACGAGACCGACGATGGCGAGGATCGCGAACAGGTAGTAGGAGCCGAGCGCGAGCTTGGTGATCCAGCGGGGCCCGCGGCCCTGCTCGAAGTCGTCCCAGGGCAGCTTCTGGATCGGCCCGTACAGCTCCCACATTCGGCCGATCCGCGCCGCGATCACCACCGGCAGCCGGCCCTTGTGGTGGCTGATGTAGGTGAGGCCCTGGTTCCGGAAGTGCAGCGCCACCGTCGACTCGTCACCCTTGTTCTGGTAGCGGTTGGCGAGGCAGCGGGCGTCCCACCAGCCGACCCGCGGGCCGTAGTAGGTGGTGTCGCAGTTCGTGTTGGCGAGGGTGAAGTCGGCGCCGGTGGACAGGGTCACCGGATGGTCGAACCGGGTGAGGTTGTAGGCCACCCACGGCAGCACCGGGAGCGCGGCGACGATCGCGATGAGCCCGAGACGCTGCACCCGAGGTTTGACCTCCAAGCCGCGGGCCCGCCACGCCAGCGGCACCGCGACGAGCGGGAACAACAGGACGACCTCGGCGCGGGTCAGCGCCGCGAGTCCGCTGAAGAGCCCGAGGAGGGCGGCGTTGGCCCAGCTGGGCTGCTTCCAGAACTTGTAGGCGTACAGCACCAGCGCCGCGATCATCAGCGCGGCCATCGTCTCGGACACGACCAGCCCGTCGTTGATCCACAGGTTGGCGTACACCGCGGCGAGGATCGCGGCGACGATCCCGACCCGGTTCCCGCCGATGACCCGGCCGACGAGCCCGATCACCACGACGGTCGCGGTGCCGAGGATGGCGCTGGCGATCATCGCCTCGCGGAACGTCCCGAAGCCGAGCAGGTCGGGGATGGTGAGGAACAGCGTGTACAGGGGCGGGTGCTCCGCCCCGGGGTGGAAGCCCTGGTGCAGCCACTGCCACCGGTACGGGTCGACGAACCAGTGGCCCTGCGAGATCGCACGGGCCTGGTAGTAGAAGTAGCCGGCGTCGCCGGTGACGGTCTGGTTCCACTTGTCGTGGACGGCGTAGAGCAGGCGGACGCCGAGACCCAGGGCTGCCGCCCCGGCGAGCCAGTAGTAGAAGCGGCGCGATTCGGTGCTCAGCCGGGTGAGCATGTGGTGATGCTAGTGGTCCTCTTGCGGAGCTGGCGGTCCGGAGCGCTCCGCCCGTTCGAGGGCGAGCTCCTCGGCGAGGAGCCGCACCCGGGCCTCGAGACGGGACAGCTCCCAGGAGAAGTGGATGACGATCGCGAACAGGAACCCGGTGGCGACGAAGAAGAACAGGTCGGGCGCGTACTTGAACCCCAACCAGCTGCTGAGGTCGTCGAGCAGCGACGGCACCGTGGCGAGCGGAAGGAGCAGCACGGCGCAGCCGAGCCACAGCAACGCGTACTTGCTGCGCAGCTGTCGGAGCGCGACGAGACGGATGATGAACAGCACCACGAGGAGGCTGAACACGAGCACGAGCACGTGTGCCGAGGTTCTCATCCTGGCTCCTCTCTCGTCGTCGGGGGCGTGGGCGGGTTGACGCGGGGGCGGAAGATCGTCGAGCTCAAGATCCCGACCAGCAGCCGGAGGTAGTTGATTGCGAGGAGCACCCCTCGACTCGACGGGACCCCGCCGGCGCGGGGGCGCATCGCCGCGGGGACCTCTTCGATCCGCAGCCCCCGGTCGTGGACGATCAGCAGCGCCTCGACCGTGTCGGCGAGGTACTCGGCGGGATACTCGGCGGCGAGCAGCTCGATGACGGCGCGGTCCATGGCCCGAAACCCCGACGTGACGTCGGTGAAGCGCCGACCGGTGCGCAACCGGACGATGGTCTGGAGGAGCTGCATCGCCCGGCGGCGGGTGCGACCCACGGTGTACGCGGGCGCGCCGGGCTCGAAGCGGCTTCCGATCACCAGGTCGGCGCCGTCGTCGAGTGCGGCGAGGAGCGCGGCGATGCCCGCCGGGTCGTGCTGACCGTCGGCGTCGATGACCACCGCCCGGTCCGAGCCGCTCGCGGCCGCGTAGTGCAGGCCGGTGCGGACCGCGGCGCCGACCCCCAGGTTGAACGGGAGCCGCAAGACGCGCGCGCCGGACTGCTCGGCGACCGCTGCGGTCCGGTCCCGGGAGCCGTCGTCGACGACGACCAAGTCGACGTCGGGCTGCGCGTGACGCAACTCGCAGAGCGTCGAGGGGAGTGCCGCCTCTTCGTTGAAGGCCGGGATGATGATGAGGGTCCGAACAGGCCAGACGGTATCCTCTCCCGCCTGCCTCCGGCGTCTTCACGCCGCGAGGCGGCCGAGACGGGGGACGCGGGGTCCCGCCGGCGCGCGACAGGAGTGGTGTGCTTCGCCGCCTTCACAGCTTGACGGCTCGTCAGCGCACGCTCATCGCTGTCCTCGCGCTGCTCGTCGTCGTCGCCGTCCCCCTCTGGGGTCTGCTCCGCAAGCAGGGCCCTCCGATGGAGGAGGGATTCATGCTCGTGTTCGCCGAGCAGTTCCTCCACGGGATGGTGCCCAACCGCGACTTCCTGCACCTCTACGGGCCGGGGGGCGTGTGGGTGCTCGCCGGGGTCTTCAAACTGTTCGGCACGTCGCTGCTCGCCGAGCGTCTCGTCGGGCTGGCCCAGCTGCTCGGCATCATCTTCGGGGTCTTCGTGCTGCTCCTCCGCCCGTGGGGTCGCACCCTCGCCGTCGTCGGCGGGACGATCACCGCGCTGATCATCCTCCCCCCGATCGGGTTGACCGCGCTGGCGTGGAACGGTGCGGTGGCGTTCGGGCTGTTCGGCATCGCGGCCGCGATCGGAGCGACGACGGCCCGGACCCCGCGCGGCGCCAAGAACCTGGCCGTCGCGAGCGGTGTCCTGTTCGGGCTCGCGATCCTCTACCGCCCGGACCTGATCCTCGCCGCGGTGCTGGTGACGGTCTTCGTGTGGCGTCGGCTGACCCGAGCGCAGCGGGGTCGCCTGGCGATCGGCGCCGGTGCGGTGCTCAGCCTGTTCCTCGTCCAGATCGCGATGGCCGGGTTCCACAACTCGGTGCAGGGGATGATCATCGACCCGGTCTTCAACCTCCGGGGCGGACGGCGCCTCCCCATCCCGCTGCGAACCAGCGAGTTCGACGCGTTCCTCCAGGGAGCCGGTGAGCACGGCGCGTTGAAGTGGGCGATCCCCCGCATCCCCGCTCCGGCCCAGCTCACCGTCTGGTTCTTCCTCCTCGTCTTCGGTGTCGCGTTGCTCGCGGTCGTCGCCTGGTGGCTGCACCGTCGGGAGCCGACGAGCCTGCGCACCCTGACCCTCGTGCTCGTCGCGGCGTTCTCGGTCGGGATCCTGCCCCAGGCGCTGCAACGTCCGGACACGACGCATGTCGCGTGGGTGAGCTGCGTCCCGTTCGCGTTCCTCCCGGCCGTCCTCGTCGAGCTGTGGCGGGCCCGACGTCCGACGTTGCGACCGGCGCAGCTCCTCGCGCTCGGGATCGTGCCGGTGCTCGCGTTCTTGTACCTGGTGATCCCGAACTACACGCTGCGCGACTACGCGGACGCGTCCGGTCAGACCTTCGGGATCCATCGCAACGCCTACGAGATCAAGAACGACGGGCGGAACTTCTACTACGGGCGTCACGCCGTGCAGGTGCAGCTCACCGAGATCCTGCACCTGGCCGACAAGATCTCGAAGCCCGGTCAGCGGCTGCTCGTCGGGACCGGGGACCTGCGCCAGACGCCGTACAGCGACGCGTTCATCTACTACATGCTGCCGAAGCTGACCCCGGCGACCTACTTCATCGAGATGGACCCCGGGGTGGCGAACGCGAGCAACTCCCGGTTGGCGAAGGACGTCGCGTCGGCGAACATCGTGATCCTCTCCCGAGTGTGGGACAAGTGGGTGGAGCCCAACGACTCACGGTTGTACGGGCCCGAGACGCCGAACGCCGTGCTGAAGCGGGAGTTCTGCACCGTGAAGAACGACCCGTTGTACGTGCTGCTGCAACGGTGCGCGCACGGGAACGCCCCGGTGCCGTAGCGGGAAGTCGATAGGCTCGCCCAAATGCGAACGCTCGTGGTCGTGCCGACCTACGAGGAGGCCAACAACCTCGGTGAGGTGTTGCGCCGGGCGCGCGCCGCGCTGCCGGACGCCGCGGTGCTCGTCGTCGACGACTCCAGCCCCGACGGGACCGCCGAGGTGGCCGAGGCCGCGGCCGAGGAGCTCGGCCAGATCCATGTGCTGAGCCGGCCCGCGAAGTCGGGGTTGGGGTCCGCGTACCGGTCCGGGTTCGCGTGGGGGATCGACCAGGGCTACGAGATCCTGTGCCAGATGGACGCCGACCTGTCCCACGACCCGGCCGCGTTACCGTCGCTCGTCGGTCCCGTCGTCGCCGACACCGCGGACATGGTCATCGGCTCGCGGTACGTCCCCGGCGGGTCGATCCCGCACTGGCCCCGGTACCGGCGGGCGCTCTCGAAGTACGGGAACCGGTACGCAGCGTTGCTGCTCGGCTTCGACGTCCACGACGCCACCGCGGGGTTCCGCGCCTACCGGGCCGACACGCTGAAGGCCGTCGACTACGCCGAGACCCGGTCGCGCGGCTACGGGTTCCAGATCGAGACCTGCTATCGCGTGTGGCAGTGGGGTGGACGCATCCTCGAGGTCCCCATCGCGTTCACCGACCGGGTTCGGGGTCAGTCCAAGATGTCCCTCGCCGTCGCGGTCGAGGAGCTGTCCCTCGTCACCTGGTGGGGGATCCGGGACCTGCTGCGAGGCCGGCGCCACCCGGGCGCCCGCCGCGGCTCACCCGCCTGAGCCAGCGCTCCCCGGAGACGCGGCGGTCGGCTCCTCGTCGCGTTCCTCGTGGTAGTCGGCTTCGACGTTCACCGACCAGACATCGTGGTCGGCGCCGAACATGTTCTCGACCGAGAGCATCGCGGTGTACATCGAGTGATCCTGGTTGTTGTACCGGTGCATCCCGTTGCGCCCCACCGGGTACACGTTCGGTGCGTGCTCGAGGATCCAGGTGCGCAGCACCTCGACGTTGGCTTTGAAGGTCGCGTCGTACATCGGGTACGCCTTCGGCATCCGCACCACGTAGCCGGCCTCGACGTCGTGCGGCCTCCACCAGGCCGAGCTGCTCGAGCTCCTGCTTGCCCCGGTCGATGAGCTCCCCGTCGGGCGCGGTCCAGGCCGGCTCACCTTCCCACACCGTGTACTCGAGACCGAGGACGTTGCGGCCGTCCTTCACCAGGTACGGGGACCAAGACCCGAAGTTCTGGATCCGCATGGTCTGCACCTCGGGCGCGTGGATGTAGATCCAGTTGTCGTCCCAGTCCACCCGGTCGGCGGGCACGACCAACGCGACGGTGATGAAGTCCCGGTAGTCGAGCCCGTCGGCGGCAGCGAGGACGTCCGCCGGTGGGGGCGGGTCCATGGCCCGGACCAGCGCGCCGAGCGGCATCGACGACACGACATGGGTGCAGTCGTACCGGGTGGGGGCCCCGTCGGTCGTCGCGGTGACCGCCACGGCCCGCCCGTCGGCGTGGTGGATCGCGGTGACGGTGGAGTCGAACGCGACCTTCGTCCCGCGGGCGGTGACGAGCTCGGCGGCCCGCTCCCACATCATCCCCGGCCCGTACTTGGGGTAGTTGAACTCCTCGATGAGGCTGGTGACCTGCTGCGTGGCGTCCCGGTTGCGGCGGACCCACTTCGGCTTCAGCGCCTCGAAGACGGCGCGGAACAGCGACAGGTCCTTCACCCGCTGGGCGCCCCAGTCGGCCTCGATGTCGGACACCGGGACTCCCCACACCTTCTCGGTGTAGGTCTTGAAGAAGATGCCGTAGAGCCGCCACCCGAACCGGGCGGCGTAGAAACCCTCGAGGTTGGTCTGGTCCTTCGGTGGGTGGATGCGGGCCCAGACGTACGAGCCGACGCAGCGCACCGCCTCGACGAAGCCGAGGCTCCGCAACGCGTTCATGGGCACGAGCGGGTAGTCGATGAACTTCCCCGCGTAGTAGATACGGCTCTTGCGGGGCCGACGGAGGAAGTCGTCGGGGCCGAGGATCTCGAACCAGAGCTCCTCGACCGGCTTCACCTTGGTGAAGAACCGGTGCCCGCCGATGTCGAAGCGCCACCCGTCGCGGACCGCGGTGCGGCTGATCCCACCGACGACGTCGTCGGCTTCGAGGACCGTCGCCGCGACGCCGCGCTTGGACAGCTGGTAGGCGGCGGTGAGGCCTGCCGGTCCCGCGCCGATGATCACGACGTCGGGCCGGCCCGGGGTAGACGCGTGCTCGCTCACGGGACGTCCCAGCCTACCGACGGAGGCTCCGGGCCTGGACGTTAGGGGACGTAGACGCCGAGGAAGGCGAGCAGCGCGTAGGCGAACAGCCCGGCGGCGGCGACGGCGATCCCGGCCCGCTCCGCCTCGGGCCGCTTCGTGATGACGGCCACGGCGAGCAGGAACGGCAGGGTGCTCGCGCAGTACCGCTCGAACGAATCCAGGTTGTGGGCCGACAGGCCGAGGAGCAGCGCCGCGGCGGCGTACGCGGTGTACGACGCGGGGAGCCGCCGGGCGATGACGACGAGGAGCGCGGCGAACACCACCGCCCAGAGCACGTGGAGGCCGGGGCCGAACCGGCCGCCGTGGACGAGGTCGCGCATCCCGTGGAGGAGGCTGGTGGTGGGCCACTCGAAGCGGCCGCGGAGGCTGGCCCGGTTCTGGACGGTGAGCGGCGCGAAGAAGTCCCCGAACGCGATCCCCGAGTAGGCGAGGAACGCGAGGAGCCCAACTCCCGGCGCGGCCGTGGCGCCGACGCGGGTGGCCCGCTCGGCGGGCGTCGCGTCACGCCAGCCGCGTGTCGCTTCGACGAGGACCGGGACCACGAGGAGCACCCCGACCGGTCGGCACAGCCCCGCGAGGAGCCCAAGCGGGATGGCCCATCCGAACCGGCGGGTGCGCACCGCGAGGAGCACACCGACGGCGAGGACCATCGCGGTGGCGTCGGCGTAGCCGAGCACGAGCGCCGCGAACGGCGGGAACACGGCACCGAACCATGCGGCGCGGCGGGCGAGGCGGCGGTCGTGGGTCTCCAGCATCGCGAGGCGGTGCAGCAGCGCGGCGAAGACCAGCGCGGAGCCGTTGGCGACGATCACGAGCGCGACGCCGTAGTGACCGAGCAGGACAACGCCGAGGATCTTCGTGAGGAGTGGGACGAGCGGGAAGAACCGCAGCGCGGCGTGGTCGAGGCCGGTGTAGCCGCGGGTCGCGAGGTCCCGGTAGAAGGCGGCGTCCCACGCGAACAGGCCTTGGTGGAGCGGGACCGGCGCGGGCCGCCGCCCGATCTGGTCGTCGGCGAAGCGGGCGACGGCGAGCGCGCCGGCGACGCAGACGCGGGCGACGAGCCACGGCACCGCGGCGGCGCGCAGGTCGGAACGGACGAAGCGGGTGTCGCCGAGGCGGCGGAGGCGGGCGGTCACGGCCGATAGACGGTGAGACCCATGTACTCGTCGATCGAGTCGTCTTGCGCGACCCGTTGCGCCGCGTTGGGTCGTAGCGTCTTCAGCGCGGCGGCGATGGCCTCGCACTTGCCCTCGACGTGGTTGTAGCCGAGCGCGTCGACGAACCAGACCGTGTGCGGACCGGCACGGTTCACGACCCGGGTCGCGAACGCCGCCGGGTTCGCGGCCCGGATCCGGTTGACGTAGTCGACCCAGTTGACCCGCTGCGGTGATGCCTCGTCGGGGAAGGTGACCTGCACCAGGCCGGGGACGTCGCGCAGCAGCCGGCTCGCGGACGGGCCGATCTGGTCCGGGCAGTACGCGACGACGTCACCGGGGCGAGCTTCGGCGGCGATGATGCTCGTCGACTGGGCGGCCTGGGTCCGGTTCGTGGTCACGTTCCGGATCCCGCCCACGATCCCGATCGCGACGACGACGACGAGGACCGCGGCCCGCACGCGGGGCTCGAGGAACAGGCTGATCCCGACCGCGACGAGCAGCACGAAGAACGGGTACATGACCGACGCGTAGCGAGCGTCGAAGGCGCTGCCGGCCACGAACGACACAGTGGTGCCGACGACGAGGGTGCCGAACGCGAGGAGCGCCTCGCGGCGGACCGTCGGCTGGGTGCGGACGTCGAGCTCGATCAGCCGTTCGTTCACGCCTCGCCCGAACACGGCGAGGACGACGAGGGTCGAGAGCGCGAAGAGGAGGAGGAAGGTCTCGCCGTTGCGGTCGTTGCCCGCGAAGCTGAGGACCGCGACCGCGATCGACGACCACGGGACCCGGGCGTTCCCCCACGGCGTGCCGGTGTGGCGGGCCTGGTACACGAACGTGGGGAGCCACGGGATGAAGGCGATCAGCCCGACCGCGATGGCGACCAGGGCCCGGACCGCGGCGCGGCGGGTGTCACCGGCGCCGGCGCGCACCGCCTGGGCGAGGAGGAGCAGGCCGGCGACGCCGACGAGGTAGAAGCACCAGTACTGGGTGTAGACGAGCAGCGCGGTGAGGAGCGCGACGACCGCGAGGCGAGCCGGCACGGGGCGCTCGAGGGCCCGCAGGACGGCGAGGTAGCCGGCCAGCGCCAGCAGCATCACGAGGGCGTACATGCGGGTCGACGTCGCGTACTGCACCGCGTACGGCGACGCGGCGAGGACCAGCACCGCGAACCAGGCGACCCGCCGCCCGCCGAGGCGTCGCCCCGCGAACCAGGCGAGCGGCAAGGTGGCGAGCGAGAGGAGCCCGGAGAGGGAACGGGTGGCGAGGTCGCCGATGCCGAACGCCCGGATCCAGAAGTGGAGCAGGACGTAGTAGAGGGGCGGGGCGCCGTCGTGGCGCAGCGCGTTGTGCAGATCGGAGAGGGGCAGCCGGGCGATGTTGACCGAGAGCGCCTCGTCGAGCCACAAGTCCGAGCGGGTCCAGAACCGCAGCACCGTCCCGACCGCCAGCACCGCGACGACGAAGAGGACGGCCCACCATGAGCGGCGCATCGATCCGGGAGCCCCCATGGCCGCGCCGCGCGCGGGCGCTTCGACGGTCACGTCCGAACCCTAGACGGGTGCTCTCAGAGATGGACGTTCGGGCGCACGTCGCTGGCGAACGCCTCGAGGCTGTCACTCGCGGGGTAGTCGCGGAACCAGAGGACGAACTCCCGGCAGCCGGCGTCGACGAACGCCTGCACCTTGTCGGTGACCTGCTCGGCCGTCCCGACGAAGTTGTCGCGCACGTAGGTGTCCCGATCGCCGCCGCCCCAGAGGTCCCCACCGTCGGGACGGTCGAGCCACACGTTGAGGTCGCGCTCGCTGGTGAAGATCCGGCAATCGGGCCCGTGGGTGCGCACGATGGTGTCGAAGTCCCGTCCGAGGTCGGCGCAGTGCCCGCGGAGGACCTCCGACTTGTGCACGAAGGCGTCGGGGCCGACTTGCCAGTTGGTCGCGTCGGCGTGCGCGGCGGCGATGCGCAGCGTGACCCGCTCACCGCCTCCGCCGATCCACACCGGCGGGAGATGCTGCAGCGGCTTCGGATCACAGTAGGCGCCGTCGAAGTGCACGTGGCGGCCGGCGAACGTGACCGTCTCGTCGGTCCAAAGCGCCCGGATGGCGCGGACGGTCTCGTCGAGGAGCTCGAGACGTTCGCGCGCCGGCGGGTACTCGTACCCGTACGCCTGGTACTCGCGTTCGTACCAGCCCGCGCCGAGGCCCAGGATGAGTCGACCGCCGCTCACGACATCGACGACCGCGGCTTCCTTGGCCAGGAGCCCGGCCGAGCGGTACGCGGCGCAGGTCACGAGCTGCCCGAGCCGGATCGAGGTGGTGCGCTGCGACAGGGCCGCCAGCGTCGTAAACGCCTCGAAGACGTGCGTGGGCTCGCGTCGGGGGACAGTCTCGACGTGGTCGTAGACCCAGAGGTGCTCGTAGCCGAGGCGCTCCGCGAGCTGGGACACCTCGACCGTTCGGGCCCACGCGTCGGCGGCGCTCCAGCCGTGGTACTCGAGCTTCCAACCCTGGGGGGCGAACGCCCCGTACCGCAACGGCGAATCAGGCACGGCGGTTCACCGCCGTTCCAGATGCAACACGCAGTTCCAGCACAGCACCTCCCGTGCACCAGGGACCCGGATCAGAAACGACGCCCACGGCCAGTAACGCGGTTCGGCGCGGTCGACGCGCAGGTCGGGTCGGGCGCGCACCATCCGCAACGTCGGCCCGATGTGGACCGGGAACAGGCCTTCGCCGTAGCGGTTCTTGCGGGGCGGCCCGTGCCGCCGCTCGTACAGGCGCGGACCGCGTTCGGGACCGAGGAAGTGGTACGGGGTCATGTCGTGGCCGCCCCACGGGGAGTACCAGTTCGTCCACGACACGTAGCCCCACCCGCCGGGCCGGAGGATCCGCGCGAGCTCGCCGATGATCGCGTCGGTGTCACGGGCGTGCTCGAGCAGGTTCGAGCAGAACACCGCGTCGAAGCTGGCGTCGGGGAACGGTGCCCGCCCCGCGTCGGCGAGCACCGCCCCGGCGGGTGGTTCGCCGGCCAGGTCCAGCTCGTCGAACGAACCATCGAGGGGGACGACCGTCGCGCCGGCGCGGCGGAACGCGGCGGTGTAGAACCCGGGACCGCATCCGAGGTCCAGCAGCCGCTGCCCCGCGACGGGACCGTGGCGACGTTCGAGACGCACGACGGTCTCCGCGGCGAGCATCGAGTAGAAGGGCTCGGGGTCTTCCTTCTCGTTTCGCCACCGCCGCCACAGCTCGCGGACACGCGCGACGCCCCGCGGCGCGGCTTCCGGTGGCGCCGGCGCGGTCACCACCGTGGCGGGGTCAGCCACCTGGACGGGCGGCACCCTTGAAGTCCCACCACTGCACCTCGACCATCATGGGCAGCAGGTACCGCACGTAGAAGCTCGTGATGGCCAAGATCCCGTGGTCGTCGGTCTTCTTGTCGACGATCTCGACCCGGTCGTCACGCGCCGCGTACGCGCGGGCGCGTGCGAGCATCCCGTCGAGCTCGGCTTCGGTGGCGACCGAGATCCCGAAGTGGTCGAGCCGGGGGCATTCCATCGGCGGGTCGTCGGCGACGAGGAACACGAACTGCTCGTAGGTGTACGCGGACAGCACGAGACGCTTCCCGTCGAGGGTCATCACCGGCTGCTCCTCCCAGCCGAACACGTCCTGGTAGAAGCGGACGATCTCCTCGCGGTGGGTCGCGTCGAGCAGCTCGGACGGCAGGCTCATCGCGACGTGGTTGAACCGGGGCTTGCGGGTCGTGGTCGCCGAACTCATGTCTCCCCCTTGTGGCCGGGCACGATCATCACCTTCGCGGCGAGCTCACCGTCGTGGAGGCCGACGAGGGCGTCGAAGAGCCCCTCGAGGGGGACCTCGTCACGTTCGATCAACGCGTCGGCCGGGAAGTCGGGCCGGGTGAGCAGCTCGAGGGCCCGGTCGAAGCCGTCCGCGTCGTACACGAACGAGCCGGTCACGACGAGCTCGTTCAACAGGACGCGGTTGGCGTCCAGACGTGGGCTCTTGATCCCCGCGCCGACGAAGACGAGCGTCCCACCCCGCTTGAGCTGACTCAACGCGGCTTCCATCGCGACGGCATGGCCGGAGCATTCGAGGGCGACGTCGAACGGCGCGGCGACGACGTCGCCGGGTGACTTCGGGGCGCCGAGCTCAGACGGGTCGACCGCGCGGGCGCCGAGCCGCTCGGCGAGGGCCCGCCGACGCGGGTGGGGCTCGCTGACGACGATGTCGGTGACGCCACGGGCGGTCGCCGCGGCGACGCTGAGCGCCCCGATCGGCCCGGCTCCGGTGACGAGGAGCCGCTGCCCGGCCCGGACACCACCCCGGCTGAGGCCGTGCAACGCGACCGCGAGCGGCTCGGCGAGCGCCGCGGCGCGAAGCGAGAGGCCGTCGGGGACGCGGAGCACGCCGGCTTCGTCGACGAGGATGTACTCGGCGAACGCGCCGTCCCGATGCGCGTTCATCCCCGGGGTGTCTCGACCGGTGCACAGCGACGGCCGGCCGGCCCGGCAGTACTCGCAGGTCCCGCACCGCGGGCTGGGGCCGCCGACGACCTGGTCCCCGACCCGCCAGCTCGTGACCTCGTCCCCGACGGCGACGACCCGACCGGAGAACTCGTGACCCTCCACGGAACCGGGGCGGCCCCACCCTTCGAGGACGAAGTGGATGTCGCTCCCGCAGATCCCGCAGTGGCTCACCTCGAGGAGCACGTCGTTCGGCCCGACGTCGGGGACCGGACGGTCTTGGAGGGCGAGCTCACCCGGCCGCTCGTACACGGCGACCCGCATGCGGTCCGGCCCGACGCTCACCCGCAGTGTCCCCGCCGCGGTTCCCGGTCGGATGCGACCGGACGCCCACCGGGGCGAGACTCGAGACCGGCTCGGCGCTTCACGTCGCGGCATCGTAATAGGGTCGCT
Source organism: uncultured Actinomycetes bacterium (assembly GCA_963714105.1). Lineage (GTDB taxonomy): Bacteria > Actinomycetota > Acidimicrobiia > IMCC26256 > PALSA-555 > PALSA-555. Next base: position 92,385 of record OY970233.1, read on the forward strand.
GTGCGCCCGGGATGGACGGCCGGCCCGACTGTCTCGGACGAGCCCAGCGTGAGGAGCCGGGGGACGAGGAGGTTGGGCTGATGGCGCACGACTTGGTCATCCGCGGCGGGACGGTCATCGACGGGACCGGCACGCCGGGACGGGCCGCCGACGTGGCCATCGACGGTGACCGCGTCACCGAGATCGGCTCGAAGCTGGACGGGACCCGCGAGCTCGACGCATCAGGGCACGTCGTCACCCCCGGGTTCATCGACATCCACACGCACTACGACGCGCAGGTGTTCTGGGACCCGGCGTTGACGCCGTCGTCGTGGCACGGGGTCACCAGCGTCGTGGCCGGCAACTGCGGGTTCTCGATCGCGCCCTGCCGACCCGAGCATCGGGCCCTCATCGGGCGGACCCTCCAGCACGTCGAGGACATGAGCCTTTCCACCCTCGAGGCGGGCATCCCGTGGGAGTTCGAGACGTTCCCCGAGTATCTCGACGCGGTGGCCCGCCACGGCTCGGCGTTGAACTACACCGCCTACGTCGGGCACACCGCAGTGCGGCTCTTCGTCATGGGCGACGAGGGCTACGAACGCGAGGAACCCACCGACGCCGAGCTGCGGCAGATGGTGGACACGGTGCGCGACAGCGTCGCCGCCGGCGCGGCCGGGTTCGCGACGAGCTCAGCACCGACCCACTCCGGGGACGAAGGCCGGCCGGTCCCGTCCCGCCTCGCGGACCTCCCCGAGCTCGAGGCGCTCGTGGCGCCGCTGCACGACCTCGGCCGGGGCGTCGCCGCGTTCACGCCCGGGGAGCGGATCCGCCACGCCGACGTGTACGACCTGCAACCCCGGGTCGGGCGGCCGTTCACCTGGACCGCGCTGCTGACCGTGCAGGGCTCGCCGTTCGCGGCGAACATGGCCGAGCTGAACGCGCGGGAACGCGCCGCGGGGGTCGACGTGTGGCCGCAGGTGACCTGCCGGCCCTTGACCTTCCGGATGACGCTGGTCGAGCCGTTCACCTTCAACACCGTGCCGTCGTTCGCGGCGCTGATGGACCGGCCCCTCGAGCAGCGCGTCGCCGCGTACCGGGACCCGGCCTGGCGCCGCGCCGCGCAGGACGAGCTGGCCCACGGCCGGGTGTTCCGGCCCCGCTGGGAGCGGGTCACGATCGCGGAGAGCCGGGACCATCCCGAGCTCGAGGGTCGCAGCGTCGCGTCGATCGCGGCAGCGCGGGGGGTGGAGCCCCTCGACGCGCTGCTGGACGTCGCCCTCTCCGAGGATCTCACCACCCGGGTGCGCACGATCCTCGCCAACGACGACGAGGCGATGATCGAGACGTTGCTGCAGCAGGAGGGGATGCTCATCGGACTCTCCGACGCCGGCGCGCACGTCGGGCAGCTGTGCGACGCGTGCCTCCCCACCGACCTGCTCGGCAACTGGGTCCGTGAACGCGAGGTCCTCACCCTGGAGCAGGCGGTGCACAAGCTCACCGGCGAGCCCGCCGCCGTGTTCGGCTTCGCGGACCGCGGGGTGCTCGCGCCGGGTCGAGCCGCGGACGTCACCGTGTTCGACCCCGATGCGGTCGCGCCGGGCCCGCTGCGGCGCATCCGGGACTTCCCGGCCGACGGGGAACGGCTGGTCGCGGACCAGCCGGCCGGCGTGGCCCACGTCGTCGTGAACGGAACACCGATCCGGGTCGACGGTGAGCCGGACGCCGCGGCCCTGGCGAGCCGCCCGGGTCGCGTGCTCCGTGGCTGAGACCGGCGGCGCGCTCGACACCGTCACCGCCGAGGTCATCCGCTCGGCGATGGAGACGATCTGCTTCGAGATGGCGACGTACGTGTCGCGGACCGCGACGACGCCGATCCTGAACCAGAGCAACGAGCGCAACGCGACGATCCTCGACGGGCGCGGCCGCCTCGCCGCGCTGTCGGTCGGGATCCCCCAGTTCATGCTGTCGAGCGACCCTGCCGGTGCGGTTCGCGCTCGAGTTCCTCGGCGACGAGCTCTACCCCGGGGGACGTGCTCGTCGCCAACGACCCGTACCACGGCGGCGGCCACCTCCCCGACTTCAACGTGTTCGCCCCCGTGTTCGCCGACGGCCGGCTGGTCCTGATCGCGTCGATCCAGTGCCACCACGGCGACACCGGCGGCGCGCTCGCCGGTGGCTACAACGTCTTCGCGAAGGACATCTGGTCGGAGGGGACGCGGTACCCGCTCCTGAAGATCATCGACGCGGGGCGGGAACGACGCGACGTCGTGCTGACCATGCGGGCCAACAACCGCCTGCCCGGCTTCATCGGGGACCTGCGGTCCCAGGTGGGCGCGGCCCAGCTCGGCGCCCGCCGCCTCGGGGAGGTCATCGACGCGTACGGCGCGGCCACCGTCGAAGCCGCGGTGGACTGGACGATCGCCGACGCGCACCGCCGCTTCGCGCGGGAGATCGACGCCTGGCCCGACGGCCGTTACGAGGCCGACGTGTACGTCGACGCCGACCCAGCCGGTCAACGAGGACATCCACGTCCACGTCGCCGTCACCGTCGACGGAGACCGGCTCGATCGTCGACTTCGCCGGCTCCGACGACCGCCCCGAGATCCAGGCCTGGTCGACGTTCGGGAACACGCGCGGCTACACGATCGCCCAGCTCGCCAGCCTCGTCGACCCGTCGATCCCGAAGAACGAGGGCTTCTTCGACTGCGTCGACCTGCGCGTCCCCGAGGGGACGCTGCGTGAACCCGACCGAGGGGCAAGCCGGTCAGCAGCGGCACGCATCATCCCGGCGTCGAGGTCGGCGACGCGATCGCCCTCGCGATGGCCCAGATCATCCCCGACCGGTGCGCGCCGCAGACCTACAAGTACGGCAGCCCCCGCCAGATGTGGGGCGACCGCGACCCTCGAACCGGGCAAGCCGTTCTTCGACCACGGCGGTGAGGTGAACGCCGGCTGGGTGAACGCGGTGCGGGGCGTCGACGGGTGGGGCGCGCTCGTCGCGTCCAACGGGAACCTCATCAAGGCGTCCGCCGAGATCAACGAGGCGCTGTTCCCGCACATCCTCCGGGGCCGCAACTACCTCACCGACTCCGGCGGTGCCGGCCAGTGGCGGGGCGGGTGCGGCTCGTCGTTCGTGAAGGAGGTCCGCACCCCGACCTCAGGTGAACCAGTACGTCGTGAACCAGCGTCACACCCATCCCGGGATCGCCGGGCGGCGACAACGGCGCACCGGACGAGTGCGTGATCAGCGCCGGCACCGAACGCGAGGTCACCGTCGCCCCCTCGGTCGCGGGGGCCCAGATGGAGGCCGGCGACCGGCTCGTCTACCAGTTCGGCGGCGGCGGCGGCTGGGGTGACGCGCTCGCCCGCGACCCCGTCGCGGTGCTCGACGACGTCTGGGACGAGTACGTCTCGGTCGACGCGGCACGTGAGCAGCTACGGCGTCGTGATCACCGGCACGCTCGAGGACCTCACCCTCGCCCTCGACGAGCCCGCGACCGTCGCGCTGCGCCGAGCGCGAGCCGCCGCGGCGTCCCGCTGACCGTGACCGGCTACCGGATCGGCGTCGACGTCGGGGGGACGTTCACCGACCTGCGTGCTGCTCCGGCCAGACGGCTCGACGATCCTCGAGAAGACCCGACGACACCCGCCGACCAGTCCGAAGGGGTGCTCGCGGGCCTCGCCCGCGCTCGCCGACCGCGGAGGGCACACGACCCTGGGTGCCCTGCTGGAGCACACGGATTCGATCGTGCACGGGACGACCACCGGCGACAACACGATGATCCAGATGTCCGGCGCGGCGACCGGGCTGCTCGTCACCGAGGGGTTCCGCGACGAGATCGAGCTGCGCCGCTGCTACAAGGAGGACATCTGGGATCCGGCGTACCCGGCGCCCGACCCCGATCGCCCGCCGACGGGTCCGGCTCGAGGTCCCCGAGCGGATGACCGCCGAGGGCGAGGTCGACACCCCCCTCGACGAGGACGCGGTCCGCCAGGCGACGCGCCGGCTGCGCCGCGTTCGGTGTCACCTCGATCGCGGTGGTGTTCCTGCACTCGTATCGTCAACCCGAGCCACGAGCGGCGGGCCCGAGAGCTGATCCTCGAGGAGTACCCCGACGTCGAGCTCGTCTCGCTCTCCACGAGGTGTACCCGAAGCCACCCGAGTTCGAGCGCACCTCCACGACGCTCGTCAACGCCTACGTCGGGCCGCCGATCGTCCGCTACCTGAGTCGGCTCGAGGCAGTCGCCTCGCGCGACGCGGGCTTCACGCGCGAGCTGCTGGTCGCGACGTCGGCCGGCGGGGTCGCCACCCCGGACGCGATCGGACGCCGCGCGGTCGCGACGATCGGCTCGGGCCCGACCGGCGGGGTGGTCGCCGCGGCACGCGCCGCGACGTCGCGCCGAACTCGGCGACGTGGTCAGCGTCGACATGGGTGGGACCAGCTACGACGTCTGCCTGATCCGCGACGGACGCCCGGAGCTCACGCAGCGACTGGAACTGGCGGCACCGCTACTGCATCGGGCTGCCGATGGTGGACATCCACGCCGTCGGCGCCGGTGGCGGTTCGATCGCCAGCGTGGATGCCGGCGGGGTGCTGCACGTCGGGCCGGAGTCGGCGGGCAGCGAGCCGGGCCCGGTCTGCTACGGGCGCGGTGGGACTCTCCCGACCGTCACCGACGCCGACCTGGTCCTCGGACGCCTCGACGCGGGCGCGTTCTACGGCGGCCGTCGGGCCCTCGACCCGGACGCCGCGGTCGACGCGCTCGAGCGGCTCGGCAAGGAGCTCGGCACCGACGCCGAGGACGCAGCGGCGGCGGTCGTGCGCGATCGTCGACGCGCACATGACCGACGCGGTCCGTCGCGTGCTCGTCGCTGGCCGGCGCGGATCCTCGACGGCTCGACCTCGTCGCGTTCGGCGGGATGGGCGCGGTGCACGCGACGACCCAGGCCGAGGCGCTGGGCATGCGCCGGGTGCTGGTCCCGCAGCGCCGCGCCGGGTTTCTCCGCGCTGGGGTTGGTCAGCGCCGACCACGTCGTCGACGCCAGCCGCACCTACCTCGCCGACTGGCGGGCCCTCGACCTCGCGCGCCTGAACCGGCTCGCCGACGACCTCGAGCGGTGAGCGCCCGCGGGGAGCTGTCCGACGCCGGCGTCCCCGACGACCGGATCCGTCTCGAGTGGATGCTCAACCTCGTGTACCCGGGTCAGACCTTCGACCAGCCGCTGCCGTTGCCGCGAGCCGACGACACCCCGATCGGCGCCGACGACGTCGCCGCCTGCGTCGAGGAGTTCCACCGCCGCAACGAGGCGGCCCGGCTCATCGAGGCCCGGTCGCAGGAGCCGATGGTCCGCGGGGTTCGCCTGAAGGCCATCGGCCTCGTTTCCGCCCCGGTGCCGAGCGCAGGATCCGGGAGCGGCACCCTCGCGCCGGTCGGGCATCGCCGCGTCCACACTGGTGACGGGTGGCACGACGCGCCGGTGTTCGACGGCGCCGCGCTCCACACCGGGCCGGCGATCCGCGGGCCGGCGCTCGTGCAGTGGCCGTTCACGACGCTGGTACTCGGCCCCGGGCAGGTCTCGGCGGCGCGACCCGACGGTGACGTGCTCGTCGAGGTCGGCGCGACGTCCGGGACGGGCTGACCCGCGGCTCAGCGCAGGATGAGGTGCACGTCGCCGAACTCGTGCCAGAGGTACCGCTCGGCGAGGCTGGCGTCGTAGGACCGGCGGAGCAGCTCACGGCCGGCAACCGCCTCGAGGATCAGGAGGTGCGACGCCTCGGGCTCGTGCCAACCGGTCAGCAGCCCGTCGATGGCGCGCACGCCCCGCTCGGGCGTGATCACGAGGTCGGTCCACCCGTCGCGGGGTGCGACCCGGCCGCGGTCGTCGACCACGCTCTCAAGGCCGCGTGCCACGGTGGTGCCGACGGCGATGACGCGGTGGCCGGCGGCGTGGGTCGCGTTGACCCGCTCCGCGGTCGGCGCCGGGACCCGGACGTGCTCGGGGTACGGGAGCTCGTCGGCTTCGAGCGACGCGACACCGGTGTGGAGGACGAGCGGGGTGACGCCGACCCCCTTGGCGACGAGCCGGGTGATGACCTCGGGTGTGAACGGTCGCCCGGCGCTCGGCATCTCCGCGCTGCCCGGCTCGGTCACGTACACGCTCTGGTACGCGCTCACCGGCCAGGGGCGCTCGACGTACCCGTAGCGGATCGGACGACCGTGGACGGCCAGCCAGGTGAGCGTCGGCAGGGGCAGCTCGAGGGTGGCGACCCAGAGGCGCCCGGCGGTCCCGTACCGGTCCTCGAACGCGAGGTCGCCGTCGGGGCAGAGGGTGAGGTGGGGGCCGGCGAGCGCACCGACCCAACGGTCGGTGCTCCGGCCCGACACGCGGCGGGGCTCGACCACCCATCGGTGGGCGTCGAGCTGGGTGGAGAGATGGATAACGAGCGGGGTGGCGACGGCGTCGACCGCGGCGGGGATCGTGCCCGACGTGTTCACGACGACCAGGTCGCCGGGATCGAGGAAGGCGGGCAGCATCGTGAAGGTGCTGTGGGCGAGTTTCGGGTCGCCTCGTCGGGCCACGAGCATCCGCACCGCGTCGCGGGTGAGCCCGCGCGCTTCGGGCGGTTCGGTGGCTTCGAGCTCCGGTGGGAGCTCGAACGCGAACCGGGGAGTGCCGGTCGCGACCGGTCGGGTCGCCGCCGCGGTGACCGTCATGGTGTGTCCTCCCGGAGATCCGCGGCTCGGTAGCGGCCGCTGGGTGGGTGGTCGCGGAGCAGCCGACGCAACGGCGGGACCGCGGTCTCGGGCTCGGGCCGGTCCGAGATGTCCTCGCCCGGGAACGCGTCCTGGTGCATCTGGGTGCGCAGGTCACCCGGGTCGAACGAGTAGACGTGCAGCGCGGGATGCTCCACCGCGAGGACGCGCGTGAGCGCCTCGAGCGCCGCCTTCGACGCGCCGTAGCCACCCCACCCCTCGTACGCCTCGGTCGCCGCGTCGGACGTGATCGAGACGATCGTGCCGGCCGACGCGCGGAGCAGCGGCAGGGCGCGTTGGACGAGCGCGAGCGGCGCGACGGTGTTCACCGTGAGCAGGTGCTCGAGCTCGTCGAGCGGGTAGCGCCCCAATGCGGGCAACGGAGACGGACCGAGCGTGCTGGCGTTGTTGACCAGCAGGTCGAGACGGCCCAGTTCCGTCGCGGCATCGACGAGTTCGTCGCGATGCGCGGCGTCCGAGACGTCACCGACGATGGCCCGCACCCGGTGATCCGAGACCCCGAGTGTGGCCGCGGCCGCCTCCAGTGGTGCGGCGTGGCGGGCGTCGAGGACGAGATCCCAGCCGTCCCGGGCCAGGTCGCTCGCCAGGGCCCGCCCGAGCCCCTGGGACGCTCCGGTGATGATCGCAACCGGCATGGCTGTCCCCCGTTCTGGCGATCTCCCGATCAGCCTGTCCGCGACACCATACGCATTTTAACAAGAGGATCCTTGCGATATTCCGGCGGTCGAAGGTCGCAGCACGATGGTTCGGCGTCGGGGCGCCGGGCGGCCGCGTGGCCAGAATGAGCAGGTGAACGAGTCGGCACCGACGGCGTTGACCCCGGCGGTGTTCTTCGGGCACGGCAGCCCGATGAACGCGTTGGAGCACAACCGGTACAGCGCGGCGTGGTCGGCGTTCGGCGCGTCGCTGCCGGCTCCCCGCGCGATCCTCGCGGTGTCCGCCCACTGGTTCACGAACGCGTCCGCGGTGACGGCGATGACGCGCCCGCGCACGATCCACGACTTCTACGGCTTCCCGCAGGTGCTGTTCGACTTCGAGTATCCGGCGCCCGGGCTGCCCGACCTCGCCGACGAGATCGTCGAGGTGTGCGACCCGGTGTGGGTCGGTCGGGACGTGGACCAGTGGGGTCTCGACCACGGCACCTGGTCGGTGCTGTGCCACGCGTACCCGGACGCTGACATCCCGGTGGTGCAGCTGGCGATCAACGCCACGCAGCCGGCCTCGTACCACTTCGATCTCGGGCGGCGACTCGCGCCACTTCGCGAGCGGGGGGTGCTCGTGGTCGCCTCCGGCAACGTCGTCCACAACCTGCGGCGCCTCGACCCGTCGCGCCCGAACGACGGGTTCGACTGGGCGCACCGCTTCGAGGACGCGTCGCGCGAAATCCTCACCGGCGACCCGGCCCGCGTCCTCGACCTCGAATCGCACCGCGACTACGCGCTGGCGGTGCCCAGCCCTGATCACTTCCTCCCCGCGGTGTACCTCGCCGGGCTCGCCGCGGCCGCGGGAGAGCCCTGCACGGTGCTCGTCGACGGGTACGCGCTCGGGTCGCTGTCCATGACCAGCTACACGCTTGGGGTCACGCCCCCGGTCGCTCCTCCGGGCGGGCCCGCCCGAGCGCACTGACGATCTCCCGCGCGGTGTCCCGCCGGAGGACGCGAACCTCTGAGCCGCCCGCGCCGACTCAGGTGGGCTCGGCGCGCAGCAGGTCCCAGCTGTAGATGCCGGTGCGGTGCCCGTCGTTCCAGGTGATGCCGAGTCCCCAGGCGCCGACCAGCTCGGCGTCGGTGATCCGCAACGGCTGCAAGGGGGACGAGGGCGAGCGGACCGGCCGGCCCTGCTCCCGGCGGGTTCGGCACTCGGCGCAGGGGCACCGTTCGCGCAGCTCCTCGAGGTCGAACGTTCGGGTCACCCCATCGGCCCAGGTGAGGGTGAGCCCATGCTCCCGGTCGACGTCGATCGTCTCCGGCGGAGGCGTGGTCGTCTACTCCTCGAGCGGGGCTTCGCGCATCGCGTACGTGGCGATGACGGCCAGCACCTGGATCCGGGTCGCCGTCCCAGTCGTAGGCGCGGATCTGGGCCGCGCTGCGACGCCCGACGAGGGTGCGGAGGAGCTCGAAGCGGGGCGCCCGCACCCGCGTCGTGGGTTCCGCCGGTCCCGACGACCAACGCTTCTTCGGGCGCGTCGAGGGTGATGGCGCCGAGCCCGGCTTCGTCGAGGCGGTCACCGAGCGCGTGCGCGTAGTGCACGAACGCGACCCGCGCGGCCGGGGTGTCGCGCCCGTCGGTGCGGCCGAACGCGCCGCGGACGTCGAGGTCGTGCACGGCCAGGTCGCCGACGAGCGGCGCGGCGAACTCGGGGGGCCAGCCTGCGACTTGGTCTTCGAGGATCGCCGCCCGCCCGTCCCACTCTTCGAGGACGTCGGCGAAGGGGCGGTCCCGACGCGTGTCGACCTGCGCGGCGGTCCACTCGTCGCTGCCCATCCCGGTCAGGTTGCCGTCGAGGAGGTCGGCGGCGATGCCGACGAGGTGGGCGACGACGTCACGGACGGTCCACGCCGGCGTCGCCGGGACCGGACGGGTGAGCTCGGTCTCGTCGAGCCCGCCGGCGAGCGCGGTCAGCCCGGTGCGGGCGTCGCGGTAGCAGGCCGCGTAGTCCGTGTTCACGACGGGTTACGACGATCCGGGATCGGCTGGCCGATCCGCGTGTAGGCCTCGGCGGGGACGTCGTCGACGTCCTTGTAGATGTGGTGCACGCACGGCTCCCCCGGGCGCGCGGGGGATGCTCGACGCTGTTCGGGGCGCCGCCCCACTCCACCGGCTGGATCTCGTTGTTGACCGAGCAGTGCGCGCAGTACACCCAGAGCTCGTCGCGGATCGAACGTGCGGGGGGCTCGCTCGCGGAGCCGCAAGTACGGGTGATCGCCGTCGTAGCGGCCGTCGTCGATCAGCTTCCCGCCGCTCCCGCACCGGAACGACAAGGTGATCTTCTCGTCGTCCTCGTCAACGTCGACCGCGCCCATGTTGCCCAGCATCGCCCGCGCGATGACTTTCGCTCGCACCGCGGCGGGCAGGGAGCTCCACTCGGTGCCGGTGTCGCGGCGGGGCCGGACGAACTCCTCGCCGGTCTTGCGCAGGGCCGCCTCGACGGCCTCCTCCCCCAGCTCCTCGCCGATGAAGGTCAGCAGCGAGGTGATCCAGTTGATCGAGTAGTCCTTCAGTCCGCTCCACTGCGTCGACGGCCCGATCGATGAGCGCGACGGCTTCGCCGGGGTGGCCCTGCGCGATCGCGGTCTTGGCCTGCTCCCAGAGCGGCGTGCGCATGCGGGCCACGTCTGCGGCGGTGAGCTCTCGTTCCGGCATGGCAAACCCCTTCAGGCCGCGGGGAAGGCCGAGCACACGCTCGGCGACGATGTTGCGCTGGATCTCGCTCGTCCCGCCGGGGATCGTCCCCGAGAACGAGCGCAGGTACTGCACGACCCAGGATCCCTGGCGCCACATGGCCGGGCCGAGGACGTCGCGTGTCGATGCCGTCGGGGCCGAGCGTCTCGCTGGCCGACAGCAGCAGCCGCTGGAGCGTCTCGCTCCCGTACAGCTTGAGCAGCGAGTGCTCGGGCGCGGCACGGCCTCGCGTGAACTTCGAGAAGCCCCGGTAGCCCATGCAGGAGCAGCGCCTGCGCGTCGACGTAGAAGCCCGCGACCTCGTCGCGGAAATGCTCGTCGGTTCGCAGCGGCGCCCCGTTCGGGCCCGGCTGGTCCGCCAGGTCGATCATCGCGGTGAGGGCCCGCTGGACGTCGTAGGCGTAGTCGACCCACAGCATCGCCCGCTCGTGCGCCAGCGAGCCCTGGGTGAGGGTCCAGCCGTGGTCGAGCTCGCCGAGCAGGTTCGCGGCGGGGACCACGACGTCGGTGAAGAACACCTCGTTGAAGTCGAGGTAGTCCTGCTCGGTGAGCTCCGGGAACGGTCGGGCCTCGACCCCGGGGGACCGCATGTCGATGATCAAGACGCTGATGCCCTTGTGCTTGGGCACGTCGGGGTTGGTGCGCACGAAGCACATGCACCAATCGGCGTGATGCGCCCCCGACGTCCAGACCTTCTGGCCGTTGACCACGAAATGGTCACCGTCGAGCACCGCACGGGTCTTCAAGCCGGCCAGGTCGCTCCCCGCGCCGGGCTCGCTCATCCCCAAGCACCAGGCGACCTCGGCACGAAGGGTCGGGAGCAGCCATCGCTCCTGCTGCTCGGGAGTGCCGTAGTCCCGCAACGACGGGGCGATGATGCCGAGCCCCTGCGGGTTCAGGCTGCGGGGGATCTCCCGCCGCTTCATCTCCTCGAAGTAGATCATCTGCTCCGCGGGGGTGGCGTTGCGACCCCCGAGCTCGGGGGGCCAGCCGGGCACCAGCCAGCCGGCGTCGAACAGGGACCGTTGCCACGCCCGGGCCCAGTCGGGCAGGTTGGCGCTGGAGAGTTTCGGCTGGGCCAACAGCGAACGTGGGGGCGCGTGCTCGTCCAGCCAGCGGCCCAGCTCGGCCCGGAAGGTCTCCTCGGCGTCCTCGTATCGCAGTCGCACGATCCGGGACGCTACCGCCCCGAATCCCGCTCCCGCGCGTGACGGTTTGGCCCGCCGCTCCAGCGTCGCTACCGTCCCTGCGCCGAACGGGCGGTCACGACACGGAGCGCAGGGGTGGACTTCGAGTTCTCAGCCGAGCAGGAGCAGCTCCGCGAGACGGTGCGCCGGTTCCTCACCGACCGGGTCCCCGTCGCGTACGTCCGCGGCCACTACGACGACGACGTCGTCGGCGGGACGGCCCGTGGCGAGGACTGGTCGACCTCGGCGTCGTCGGGCTCCTCGCGCCAGCGGCGCACGGCGGGGCCGGGATGGGCATGGTCGACGCCGCCGTCGTCCTCGAGGAGCTCGGCCGGGCGCTGTACCCGGGGCCGTTCCTCGCCAGCGCGGTCGGCGCGGTCAGCCTCCTCGACGCGCTCGACGCCTGGAGCGCCGACCCGTCGCTGCCCGCAGTGGCGCGGGGTGAGCAGATCGGCACGGTCGCGCTCGTCGAGCCGGGCCGGCGGGCCCGCTGGGACGCCCCGTCCACGACCGCGACGCCGGACGCGAAACGATGGCGGCTCCACGGCACGAAAGTGCACGTCGCCGACGCCGGCGCCGCCGATGTCCTCCTCGTCGTCGCGGCCGTCGGTGAGCACCTCGCCGTGTTCCGCGTCGCCGCGGGCGACACCGAGATCGTCGCCACCCCGACGGTCGACGGCAGCCGGAAGGAAGCGACGGTGGTCCTCGACGGGACGCTCGGTGACCGTCTCGACGGTGGTGACGCCACCGACGCGATCGCGGCGACCGTCGATCGTCTCGGCGTCGCCGCGGTGGTCGACGGGGTCGGGGCGGCGCAGCGGGCCCTCGAGCTGTCGGTCGAGTACGCCCGTGACCGCCAGCAGTTCGGCGTCCCGATCGGCTCGTTCCAGGCGGTGCAGCACCTGTGCGCCGACATGCTGCGCGCCGTCGAGCTGGCCCGCGCCGCCGCGTACTACGCGTGCTGGGCCGCCGACGCGGGCGACGCCGCCGAGCGGCATCGCGCCGCGACGATGGCGTTGGCGTTCGCGAGCGACGAGTTGGCCGGGGTCGGTGCGAGCACCATCCAGGTGCACGGCGGCGTCGGGTTCACCTGGGAGCACGACGCGCACCTGTACTACAAGCGGCTGCTCACCCTGCAGCGCATCGGTGGTGGCAGCGTCGATCAGCTCGCCGAGCTGGCCTCGATCCTGCTCGACTGATCCCCCGCGTCGGCCGCGGCACTCGACCGACGGGCGCGTAACGCCCGCCAGCCGGCGTCGAGGGCCACCGCCGCGAGCACGACGATCGACACCTCGGCGGGGGCGCGGAACCGGATGATCCCGTACGCGCCGATGGCGAGGAGGGTGACGAGCGCCGGTGGCATGAGCAGCGGCCAGCGACGTCACCCCGGTCCGTCCGAGCAGCACGAAGCCGACGACCGCCAACGGCGACGAGGACCCAGAACGCCCAGATGCCGGCCCACGACGCGTTGAGCGGCCGGCCCTCGAACGAGTCGAACCGGGCGGTCTGGAACGGCTGGTACACGTCCCAGATCCGCCCGACACGGCGCCGCGACGACGACCGGGAGGCGACCGAGGTGATCGCCGATGTAGCGGCGCGCGGCGTGGTCCTGGCGGGCGGAGAGCACCGACGGGTCCTTCGCGGCCGCGACCGCGACCGAGCAGGGCAGGCTCCAGTACCCGATGAGCGACCCGGAGTACGTCCGGTCGCAGTTCGCGCCGAGCAGCAGCCCGCCGTCACCGGTCGACAGGTACGTCGGGTCGTGGAACGTGGTCAGGTTGCGGACCACCCAGGGAGCCACGACCACCGTCGCCGCGACGAGGCCGACGGCGACGAGACCGACCCGGGCCCGGCCCGACAGGCCGCGGGTCACGACCACCGCCGGGATCAGCAGCAGCGGCACGAACGCCACCAGCTCGGAGCGGGTCAGCGCGGCGGCACCGCAACCGACCCCGAGCAGGAGCGCGCTGACCCAGCTCGGGCGACGCAGCATCCGGTAGGTGGCGAGGAGTAGCAGCGCGGTGATCAAGATCGCGAGGGTCTCGGACATCACGATCCCGCTCGGGATCCACAGGTTCGGGTACAACGCGGCGAGCACCGCCGCGAGCAACCCGACCCGCGGGCCGGCGAGCACCGCGGCGAGCCAGCCGATCACGCCGACGGCGACCGCGCCGAGCAGCGCCATCGTGATCCGCTGCGGCACCGCGCCGGTCGGGACGCCGAACAGCCAGCTCGCCGGCGTGACGACGAGCACGGTGAGCGGCGGGTGCAGCGCGCTGGCGCCCCCCACGATCGGTGTCACGAAACCCTTGCCCGCGGCGAGCTGCGCCGACTGCCCGACGTAATAGAACTCGTCGTAGATGGGACCCTTGTTGTACCGGGTGACGGTCAGCACGTAGACGACCCGCACCACGAACCCGAACCCGCTGATCGCGACGAGGCCGAGCAGGAACCGGCGGCCGAGCGTCGGCGCCGCCGGCGTCGCGGCGTCGCGCTCGACTGCCGTTGCGGTCATGACCTGCGGGTCAGCAACAGCGCGCCGGCGAGGGGGCCACCACCGGCGCAGGCCACCCCGACCTCAGGATCGCCCGGCACCTGCCGGTCGCCCGCCTCACCCCACAGCTGCGTGCAGGCCTCGTGCAGGAACCCGAAGCCGTGCAGGCGCCCCGACGACAGCTGACCGCCGTTGGTGTTGAGCGGCAGCACCCCGTCTCGGGCGATGCGGCTGCCGCCCTCGACGAACGGTCCCGACTCGCCCCGCCCGCAGAACTGCATCGCCTCGAGCCAGCACATGGTGATGAACGAGAACCCGTCGTACATCTCGGCCAGCTGCACGTCCGTCGGGGTCAGGTCGGTGCGCTCCCAGAGCTGGGTACCGGCGTCGAGGCACGCCATCGTGGTCAAGTCGTGGTACTGGTCCCATCCCGGGCGGCCGTGGAACGCGGTCCCGACCGCCTCCACCTGCACTGGCGGCTTGCGCAGGTCGGGGGTCGTGTCACGGCGAGACACGACCATCGCGGTGCCGCCGTCGCAGGGGACGTCGCAATCGAAGAGGCACAGCGGCGACGAGATGATCCGGGCGGACAGGTAGTCGTCCATCGACATGGGATCCCGGTAGATCGCCTTCGGGTTCACCTCGGCGTTGCGTCGAGCGTTCAGCGCGATCTGCGCGAGCTGCTCGCGGGTGGTGCCGAACTCGTGGAAGTGGCGGTTCGCGAACATCGCGATCCACGTCGCCGCCGACGGGGCCGAGAAGGGCAGCAGCCACTCCATGAACCCCGACGCGCGGAAGCCGCCACTGCGGTTGTCACCGCCGGGCATCACCGACGCCCGGCCCTTCGTCCCCTGCGCGCTGCCCTCGTAGACGCGTGCGGAAGCACACGACGTGGCGGGCCAGGCCGGCCGACACCGCGAGGATCGCGTTGATCACCGCGCCGAGCTGGGACGGCAGCTCGAGTCCACCCGCGTACCAGCTGAGGTTCAGGCGCAGTGCCTCTTGCACGTCCGTGACCCCGGCCCCCGAGAAGCCGGCGGGGTTGTCCATCCCCCCGGGGTAGGTGCTGATCCCGTCGATGTCGTCGGTGGTCAGCCCGGCGTCGGCGATCGCCGCGAGGCAGGCGTCCACGGTGAGCTCGAGCGGGTCGCGGTACAGGCGCCGCCCGATGTCGGACTGGCCGACACCGCTGATGACCGCCCGCCGTTCGCCGAGCAGGGCTTCGACTTCGCTCACGCGCTCGCTCCTCGTCTCGTCGTCGGCTCGGCCCGGTCGCTCATGCGGCCGGCTCGAAGAGCGGGATCCACACCTCGTCGTCGACGTGGGGTTCGAAGACGACCACGACTGGCATCCCGACGCGGACAGCGTCGGGTTCGCAGTGCACGATGTTGGTCGTGAGCCGCAGGTCGTCCTGCTCGACGCAGCGCACGATGGCGAGCACGAAGGGCGGCTCGAGGCCGGGCATCCACGGCTGGTAGTTGACCGAGTAGGTGAGCAGCTCGGCCCGACCGGACACCGCTTCGATCCCGATGTCCTTCGACCAGCACTTCGGGCAGATCACCGCGGGCGGGTGCAGGTAGTAGCCGCAGTCGCGGCAGCGCTGGAACCGCAGCTCACCGTCGCGTCCTCCCTGCCAGAAGTGGGCGTTGCGGTCCGTGATCCGGGGCAAGATCCGGAACGGCACCTCACCGGTCGTCGTCGTCATCGCTGTCCTCCTCCAGGTCACGCTCGGGGTCGCGAGCAGAATCGAAGCCTCGGCGGGCATGGGGGATCGCCTCGACCGCGCACAGCAACCCGAACCCGGGGCAGGTGAGCATGATCGACCCGAGGATCTCGTCCCACGACGCCCCGACCTCTCGGGCGAGGCGGGCGTGGCGCTCCACCCCGTCGGCCTGGCGCAGAATCACCGTGCAGACGAGACGGATGAGCTCGTGGGTGCGCCGGTCAGGGGCGGACAGCGAATCGATCTGGCTCATCCACGCGTTCTGGGCCTCGTGCAACGACGGGAACACCGCGTGGAGCGGCTCCTCGAACGGGAAGTTCCAGTCGTCTCGCGGCGGGACGCTCGACGCGGGCACGAACACCGGGATCGTCACCGCCTCGTCGACCTCGCGGTACTCGACGGTGAGGGCCATGCCGACCTCGAGGGTGTCCTCGTCGCAGTCGACCACGTTGGTCATCATGCGGGGCCCTTCGGCCAGGTCGACCACCGCGGCAACGTACGGCACCCGCTCGGAGAACGGGGGCAGGTCGTTCTGGCGCACGACTGACCACGTGTAGAGCACCGCCTGTCCGCTCGCTTCCTCCCAGCCGACCGCGGTGGACCAACACCGGGGGCAGAACGGCCGGGGGTAGAAGTGCGCCGCGCCGCAGTCGGCGCAGCGTTTGATGAGCAGCCGACGGTCGCGGGCCGCGTCCCAGAACGGCTGGGTCTCAGAATCGGGCGCCGGGAGATCGAAGCGCACGCCCGACGGCTACCGGGACGGCAGCGCGGCGACCGCGACGCCGCTGACCTTGGCTTCGCCGTCGCCGTTCACGACCTCGCAGTCCAGGTCGACCCGGTGCTCACCATGCTCGTCGTACTTCTTCTTCACCGTGATCTTGGTGGTGAGGTGCTCGCCGGGCCAGGTCTGCTTCGTGAAGCGCACCTTGTACACACGGAGGTTCCCGACGCCGACGTAGTCGGTGAGCGCCTTGCCGAGCACACCCATCGTGAACATCCCGTGCCCGAACACGCTCGGCAGTCCGGCCGACTGGGCCTGGACCTCGTCGTGGTGCATCGGGTTGAAGTCACCCGACGCGCCGGCGTAGCGCACGAGGTCGGTGCGGGACAGCTCGTGCTCGAACTCGGGAGCCTGGTCGCCCTCGTGGACATCCTCGAAGAACAGCTTCAACTCGGCCATGACCGCGCAGCGTGGCTGTTCGCTGACAGCGCTGTCAACTCGCGCGAGGCTCACGCCCGTGCGTCACGCTCGAGCCGCGACCGTCGAGCCGATGCCACCGAGGGCGGGACCGTCGCTGCCCTGGGCGGGCGCCGGGGCGGCACTGCTCCGCGACCCGACTCGTTTCTTCGCGCGGGCCCGTGAGCGGCTCGGGGACACCTTCGTCACGGACGTGTTCGGGTTCCGGCTCTTCTGCGCCTTCTCGGCCGCGGGGGTTCGGCGCCTCTACGACGTCCCCGAGAACCAGGCCAGCTTCGGTCTGGCCACCTACCGGCTCATCGGCTTCAAGCTCCCACCCGAGCTCCTCGTCGGGCGGCGAAACGGTCCGCATCACCTCTTCGGTGCGCAACGAGTCGAGGGGTACCTCGCCGACCTCGAGCACGCCGTCGACGTCGAGCTCGACACGCTCGGCGACTACGGGACTTTCGAGGTCTTCACCGAGTGTCGGCGACTCGGGCACCGCCTCGGGTTCGCGTCGTGGGCGGGGATCGAGGCCGCCTCCCCCGAGTACCTCGAGCGGCTCGTGGGGCTCTTCGACCGCATCGACAGCAGCGAGGCGTTCGTCCGCCCGGCCGGTGCGTTCCGAACCTGGGCCACCGGTCGCGCCGCTGAACGTCGGGCGATGCGAGGCATCGAAGCCGTCGTCGCGGAGATCTGGGCGCGTCGCCGAGAAGACGGGATCGTTCGAGGGGACTTCCTCGAGCAGCTCGTCGCCTCGTACGCCGACCAGCCCGCCGACGAGGCGATCGTCGGCGTCGCACGCGACGTGATCATGCTGCACGTCGGCGCGCAGTCGAACCTCTACGCGGCGTTGGCGTGGACGCTCGTCCACGTCCTCACCGAACCCGGCGTGCTGCAACGAGTCCGCGACGGTGACGACGCGTACCTCGAACGCTGCACCAACGAATCGATCCGCCTCGCGCAGCGGTCCATCACACTGCGCGAGGTGCTCACACCGATCGAGGTGACCGACGAGCATCGCACCTACCGCCTCGGTCCCGGCACGATGCTCACCACGATGCTCTCGGTGAACAACGCCACCGCGGCGCCCGGCCTCGAGCGCTTCGACGCCGACCACTACGACGGTCGGCGCCTCGCCGCGTCGGTCCCGCTGCCGACGAAGGAGCTCGTGAGCACCTTCGGCCACGGGTCCCACGCGTGCCCCGCGGCGCGGTTCTCGGTGTCGGCGATCCGGATCGCGGTCCGGCGCATCGTCGACGCGTACGACCTCACCCCGGCGTTCTCGACCGCGGCACCACGCCGCCGTCAGCTCGGCGGTGTCGCCCGCGCCGAGCGGCCGCTCCGGGTGGCGTACCGACCACGGGCGTAGCCTGCCGGTCGTGCCGCTCGACCTCGCCGAGCTTCTCGATCCCGCCCACACCGCCGTGCTGACCATGGAGCTTCAGCGTGGCGTCGTCGGCGACCGAGCGGTCATCGGCCCGCTCGCCGAGGAGGTCCAGGCCCGAGGGGTCATCCCCCGGGTCGCGGCGGTGCTGCGCGCGGCACGGGCACGAGGGGTTCACGTCGTGCACTGCACCGCCGAGTTCCGCCCCGACCGGGCCGGGTCGAACGACAACGCGCCGATGCTGCGCGCCATCGCGAAGGGGCACCCGCACCTGGTCGTGGGCAGCGACGAGATCGCCCTCGTCCCCGAGCTCGGCGCCGAGCCCACCGACGTCGTCGCGGCCCGCCGCCACGGGCTCACCCCGTTTCCCGGCACGGACCTGGACCAGATCCTGCGCAACCTGGGCGTCACCACCATCGTCGCCACGGGCGTCTCGGTGAACATCGGGGTGACCGGACTCGTGATGGTCGCGGTCGACCTCGGCTACCGCTGCGTGGTGCTCACCGACGCGGTCGCGGGGGTGCCGGGCAGCTACGCCGACGCGGTCGTCGAGCACACCCTCGCTCCCCTCGCCGCGCTGGTGACGAGCGACCAGGCGATCGACGTCTGGTCCCGGCCGTGACCCCGCCGGTCCCGCCGTTGGACCCCACCCGGCGGGCGTCGGCCCGCGACAATGCGAGGCAGGCATGACGAGCGCCGCGAATCTCGACTTCACCCGGCTCCTCGACGGGCGGGTCGCGCTGATCACCGGCGCTGCGTCGGGGCAGGGACGCGCCGCGGCGTTGCTGTTCGGCGACCACGGCGCCCGCGTCGTCGTCGCCGACGTGAACGATGAAGGCTCGGCCGAGACCATCCGGCTCCTCGAGGAGCGCGGCGCGGCGGGCATGGCCGTGCACGCCGACGTGTCGACCCGAGCCGACGTCGACGCGATGGTCGCGGCCGCGGTCGAACGGTTCGGCCGCCTCGACGTGCTGTACAACAACGCGGCGGTGCAGATGAGCGGGCGGCTCGTCGAGTGCACCACCGAGGACTGGGATCTCACGATCGCGACGAACCTGTCGGCGATCTTCTGGGCCTGCCGCGCCGCGCTCCCCCATCTCCTCGACGGGGACGGCGGCAGCATCATCAACACCGCGTCGACGCTCGGGCTCATCGGCTCCGAGGGGTACGCCGCGTACGGCGCCGCGAAAGCCGGGCTGGTCCTGCTCACGAAGCAGATCGCGGTCGAGTACGGCCCCGCGGTGCGAGCCAACGTGATCGCCCCCGGTTCGATCGACACGCCCCGGTTCCGCAAGGTCCTCGACAAGACACCCGGCGCCGACGCGTTCGTCGAGGGACTCACCCGCACGATCCCGGTTCGCCGGCTCGGCCTCGCCGAGGACGTCGCCGCGATCGCGCTGTTCCTGGCCAGCGGCCAGTCGTCGTACGTGAGCGGCGCGGTGATCCCCGCCGACGGCGGCCTGGCGGCACTGCGATGAGCCTCGACGGCGTCGCGATCGTCACCGGCGGGGCCGCCGGCCTCGGCGCCGCGATCGCCCGGCGGCTCGCCTCGGAAGGCTCGACCGTCGTCGTCACCGACCTCGACGGGGCCGGCGCGACCCGAGTCGCGGACGACGTCGTGGCCGCCGGAGGTCACGCGACGGCGGTCGCCGGTGACGTGACCCGGGAGGCGGACGTCGCCGAGGTCGTGCGGGCGGCGGGCACCCTCGGCCCCGTGCGGGTCCTCGTCCTCTCGGCCGCGATCGAGACCCGCCAACCCGTGCTGGAGTGCTCCGACGAGGACTGGCAGGAGGTCCTCGACGTGAACCTCAAGGGCCCGTTCCTCTACCTGCGAGCCGTGATCCCGGTGATGGCCGCGCACGGGGGCGGCTCGGTCGTGGCGCTCGGCTCCACGTTGGGGCTGATCGTGGCGCCCGGCCACGCGGCGTACTGCGCGAGCAAGGGCGCGCTCGTGAACCTGTGCAAGCAGGCCGCGATCGAGCACGCCCCGGACAACGTGCGAGTCAACCTGGTCGCCCCGTCGGCCACCGACACCGGGCTGTTCATTCGCTTCTCGGAGCAGGCACCCGACCCGGCCGGGCTGCGGCAGCGGATCGCGGACCTGAACCCGATGCACCGGCTCGGCACCGCCCGGGAGGTGTGCGACGCCGTCGCGTTCCTCGCGTCGGGGCAGTCGAGCTACACGAGCGGCGCGGTGCTCCCCATCGACGGTGCCCTCGCGGCGAGGCGCATGTGATCGCGACCGCCCAGGGCGCGTCTCGCCGCCTCGGGGAGCTTCGGATCCTCGACGCCGACGCGCACGTCGTCGAACCCGGCGGCCTGTTCGGACCGTGGGTGCTACCCGGCCGGGCCGTGCTCGACTTGCCGCCCACCACGCCGGTGGAGCTCTGCGGCGACTCGTCCCGCCTCGCCGACCAGCTCGAGCACGGCTTCGACCCGCCGTCGTACCTGCGGGCCATGGACCAGCAGGGCATCGACGCCGCGGTGCTGTTCCCCTCGATGGGCCTCTTCGTCCCCTACCTGCCCGAGCTCGACGGTGCCGACGCCGCGGCCGCGTGCGCCGCGTACAACGAGTGGATCGCCGAGTACTGCGCCGCCGCCCCGCACCGCCTCGCCGCGATCGGAGTCGTCCCCCAACGCGACGCGACCCTCGCGGCCGAGGAGGCCCGGCGGGCCGCCCACCTCGGGCTCGTCGGCGTGCTGGTCCGCCCGAACCACGTCGGTCCTCACTACCTCGACCACCACTCCTATGACGCGTTCTACGGGGTGCTCGCCGAGACGGGCCTCGTGCTCGGGGTCCACGAGGCCCTCGGCGTCCGGGCGCCGACGATCGGACGAGACCGCTTCGACGGCTTCGCGGCCCGGCACGCCTGCTCGCATCCGCTGGAGCAGATGGCCGCCGCCGCGGCGATCCTCCTCGGCGGGGTGTGCGAACGGCACCCGGAGCTTCGGGTCGCGTTCCTCGAGTCGGGCACGGGGTGGCTGCCGTACTGGCTGGCCCGCCTCGACGAGCATCGGGAGTGGCTCCGCGACACCGAGTGCGCGTCGTTGTCGCTGTCACCGAGCGAGTACTTCGCCCGGCAGTGCGTCATCTCGTCCGACTCCGAGGACACCCTCGCCGGGTTCGTCATCAGTCACGTCGGCGCCGACCACGTCATGTGGGCCAGCGACTTCCCGCACCCCGACGCCGCGTTCCCCGACGCCCTCGAGCAGTTCCTCGCCCGCCTCGACGGCAGCGTCGACGCGGACCTCCCGCAGGTCCTGTGGCAGACCCCCCTCGACTTCTACCGGCTCGCGGATCGCTTCGCGGCCGCGCCGAGCCGCTGACCTGCCCCCGTCCGACGCCGCCGCCACGTCCGCCCGCCGGCGCGGCGGCACGCGCCGCGCGCCTCGCGCTCATCCTGGTCGGGGCCTCACTCGGGACCGGCGCGGTCGCGGTTACCCCCGCCGGCGCGCAGACACCGGGACCGGTCGACCCCGTCTCTTCGTGGTGGGCGACTCCGTCCTGCTCGGCGCCCACGACACGCTGGTGGCCCGCCTCGCGGGCTGGACCGTCACCGTCTCTGCCCGAGAGGGCTTCTCGACCCTCGCCGCGCCGTCGATCATCAACGCGAACCGCCCCAACGTCGGCGAGGTCGCGGTCGTCGCGCTCGGGAACAACGACGCTGGCAACCCGGTCACTTTCGGGCAGCGTCGCGTTCAGCCAGACCCATCGGACCCGCGTCGGCCGCGACCGGGGCCCGAAACGAGAGAACCCGTGACGCACGGGACGGCCCGCTGATGCTCCGCGTCGGCACCTCGGGCTGGCAGTACCGGGACTGGCGGGGCGCGTTCTACCCGCCCCGGCTCGCCACCGGCCACTGGCTCGAGCATTACGCGGCGACGTTCCCGACCGTGGAAGCCAACAGCCCCTTCTACCGGCTCCCGGCCCGCACCACCTTCGAGCAGTGGGCCGAGCGCACCCCGACCGGGTTCACCTTCGCGGTCAAGGCCAGCCGCTACCTGACCCACGTGCGTCGCCTGCTCGAACCCGCCGATCCCGTGGACACCTTGCTCGACCGGGCCCGCGGGTTGGGTCCGAAGCTCGGCCCGGTCCTGTTGCAGCTGCCGCCGACGATGCGGGTCGACGTGGGCCGCCTCGACGCGACGCTCGCCGCGTTCCCCCGGACGGTGCGGGTCGTCGTCGAACCGCGTCACGACTCGTGGCACCTCGACGCGGTCTACGACACCCTTGCCGCTCGCGACGCGGCGTTGTGCCTGTGGGACCGTCGGGGCCAGCGAGGCCCGACAGTGCGCACCGCGAGCTGGTGCTACCTCCGCCTCCACGAGGGCCGGACCCGCACTCCACCCGGGTACGGTCGACAGGCGCTCGACAGCTGGGTGCAGCGGCTCGTGACCGTGTGGGGTCGCGACGTCGACGGGTACGTGTACTTCAACAACGACGCCGGAGCCCACGCGGTGCGGGACGCGCGGACCTTCACCCGGCGGGCCGGCCGGGCGGGCGTGGCGACGGCGGAGCCAACCACCGAGCCCTGAGCCACGGCGACCCGAGCCCGACGCGGCGGAGATCCCGATCCCGTCCGATACCGTGACGGCCGTGTCGAAGAAGTCGCGGTCGCGGCAGACCCGCCGCTACTCGCCCCCCGCGTCGAAGAAGGCCGCCCCGGCTCCCGCCAGCCCGTCCAAGCGGGCGGCGTGGCGTACCGTCGGCGGCCGCAAGAAGTCGGGGGGCCGGGTCCGGCGAGGCCGGTCGTCGCTCACCCCCTGGGCGTTGATCCTCGCGGTCGTGATCGCCGGCGGCATCGGGCTGATCATCGCGTCGGCGGGATCGTCGTCGAGCTCCTCGGGTGGTGGTACCGGCGCCGGCGCCACCGGGCCGCTGCTCGCCTCCGCGAACACGATGGCGGCCGGCAACACGGTCGACGGGATCAAGTGCGACCAGCTCGAGCAGGTCGCCTACCACATCCACGCCCACATGGCTGTCTTCGTGAACGGCAGCCAGCGGACCATTCCCGAGGGCATCGGCATCCTCCCGCCCCGCCAGACCCAGAGCGGCGCGACGGGCCAGGTCGTGGTCGGCGGGCAGTGCTTCTACTGGCTGCACGCCCACACCGCCGACGGCGTGATCCACATCGAGTCACCGACCCAAACGATCTACACGCTCGGCCAGTACTTCGACATCTGGCGTCAGCCGCTCAGCTCGACGCAGGTCGGACCGGCCACGGGCACGGTGTTCACGTACGTGAACGGCAAGCGCTACACCGGCGACCCCCGGACCATCACCCTCGACAAGCACACGCTGATCCAGCTCGACGTCGGCAAGGACGTCGCGCCGAAGGGCTACACGTTCGAGACCGGGCTGTAAGGCCCCGACCGTCTAGCCGGCGGTGTGACCGGCCGCGGCCGCGAAGCTCGCGGACAGCATCCGGGCCTGCTCCACCCGCGGCAACGCGGAGAGGAACGCGTATCC
The DNA here is from genome assembly GCA_963714105.1 of uncultured Actinomycetes bacterium. GTDB lineage: Bacteria > Actinomycetota > Acidimicrobiia > IMCC26256 > PALSA-555 > PALSA-555. Next base: position 115,981 of record OY970233.1, read on the forward strand.
CTCACGGTTGCCGGCGCCGGGCATGATCTCCATCTCCTCGCCCAGCGCGTCGAGCACGTCGAGCGCCACCTGCTCCGGTGCCATCGGCTTCTGCGGGAGCTGGTCGGGATCGTGATCGAAGGACCGCCGGAAGTTGGGCGTGTCGATCGCGGGACCGACGACGCCGAGCACGTCGACGCCCCGGTGACGCCACTCCTCGTGCAGGGCCTGCGCGAGGGTGAGCTGGAACGACTTCGTGGCGGAGTACACGGCCAGACCCGCGGTGCCGGCAACTCCCGCACCTGACCCCATCAACACGATCCCACCCCGGCCCCGCTCCACCATGGGTCGCCCGAAATGGTCACACACCGCGATGGGCGCGTTGACATTGATCGCGACCTGGGTGAGCGCGTCGTCGTGGCCCTCGTCGAGGAACTCGCCGACGAACGACCCGGTGGCGTTGAAGACGACCAGCCCCACGTCGAGCCCGTCGGTCGCGGCACGCAACGCGTCGAGACAGCCGGCGGCGGCGAGGTCGACGACGACTGGGACCGCGTCGACGCCGTAGTCGTCCTGCACGACCCGCGCGACCTCGGCGAGCGGCTCGGCCCGGCGGGCTGCGACCACGACGTTCAACCCGCGCGCCGCGACCTCCCGGGCGTAGGCCTCACCCAGACCCTCCGACGCGCCGAGGACGACCCCCCACGGTCCATAGCGGTTCACGAACGACGTCGACGCGTCCGCAGCGGTCATCGCTTGCCCTCCCGGTCGTGATCCGAAGCCGGCCGCAGCCTACGTACCCACCACGGGGCGCCCATGCGGTAACAAGAAGCGTCGCTACACGCCGTGGGGCCGGACCACCCGGCGCCACCCGAGGGCGATCCGAGTCGGCGAGGCCAGCACCGGCGGACCGACCACCATCGACACGACGAAGCTGAGGAAGGAGGAGGCGATGCCGGCCCCCGTCGCGGCCCGCCCGCACATGCCCGGCTACGGGATCCGCGAGCCCACCGAGGGCACCGGGCTGCTGCCGTGGTCGTGGGCGACCGAACGGCTCACCACCTCGCACGACTACTGGCTGGCGACCGTCTCGGAGATCGGCGCACCGCACGTGATGCCGGTGTGGGGGCTCTGGCTCGACGAGACGTTCCGCTTCTCGAGCAGTCGGGCGTCGCGCAAGAGCCGCAACCTGCTCGCCGAGCCCCGCTGCACGGTCACGACCGACGATCCGCTCGAACCGGTGATCGTCGAAGGCGTCGCCGAGCTCGTGACCGACGACGCCCACCTCGCCGCGTTCCTCGACGCCGAGAACCGCAAGTACGACACCGACTACGGGATCGAGATGCTCGACCCGGCCGTGAACTGCTGCTTTCGCATCTGGCCCCACCGAGCCTTCGGGCTCCTCGAACGCGACTTCACCGGATCGCCCACGCGATGGACGTTCTCGGCGCCGGCCCCGGCCGAATGACTCGATCGGCCCCCTCGACACATTGGACCCGGGTCGCGTCCCGGGCACCGCGGCGCGGCGCGGGCCTCCTCGTCGTGACGCTCCTCAGCGTCGCCGTCCTCGCCGGCGGCTGCAGCTCGTCGTCGTCGTCATCCGCCGACGCCTTGCGCAGCTACGTCCGCGCCACCGAGCCCATCCGCCTCGGCGTCAACCGGCTCCTCGACGACGCCGATCCGACCCTCGAGGCGTACCGCGACCGCCGACTCACCGGCGACCAGGCCGCCGCCGCAATGAGCACGCTCGAGCAGCGCTTCGCGCAGTACACGGAGCAGATCAACGCGCTCCAACCAGCCGACCAGACCCTCGCCAACCTCCACCGCCCCTACGCCCACACCTATATCCTCGAGGACGCGTACTTGAACGCGCTCGTCGCCGCACTCCCGAGCGGTGACTTCTCCACCTTGCCGAACACCCAGGCCGCCCAACGGGCCGCGATCATCGAATGGCGGATCCAGCTGGAGATCCTCGCCCGTCGCGACGGGGTGCACCTGCCCGGCGACCTGCAACAAGCGGGGCGGGGCGACATCGCCCCCTCACCGACCGGCAGCTGATCCCGTGCCCTGGTCTCAGCGCGGCGGGCCCGCGTCGACGCGGTTCGACGGCCACTCAGGCCGGAAGTAGCCATCGAAGCGGAGCTCGCCGTCGCGGAGCTCGCGCACCGTGAGGAAGTCGCCTTTGTAGCCCTTGTGGTCCCCCGGTCCGAACTGCACGTACGTGGCGGGACCACCATTGGTCGCCGGCATCCACCGGATTCGCTCGAGCCCGTCTCGAACCTCAGCGGGGACCGGCATCCGGGCGTTCGCGATGCCGTGCACCGCGGCGCGGGCGGTGTCGTACGCCAACGCCACGACCACGTTTCGGGCCGGACGGTCGAATCGGGCTTCGAACCGTTGGGCCATCGCCTGATAGTTCGGGTTGGCGCCCTCCTCGCCGAGCTGGTCGATCCCGTGCCAGCCCTCCAAGCCCGCGGGCCCACTCGTTCGAGTTCGAATAGAACATGAACGCGGTGCCCATGATGCGGGGCGGATCCCAGCTCAGCGACCGGAACGCCTCCGCGAAGTGGAACGTCGCGTACCCGTACCCGCCGTAGTAGACGCCCTGGGTGCCGGTGTCGCGCATCTCGGCCAGATGTGCTCCCAGGTTGCGCGGATTGGGCTCGAGCATGACCTCGCGAGTGACCGTCAACCCGAGCCGCAACGCGGTGTCCCGGAAGTAGTCCGCGTAGTCACGACCCGAGGATCCGGCCTCCCAGAACAGCCCGACCCGCTCGATCTCCCGCTGCGCGAACCAGTTCGCGCAGATCACCCCTTCGGTCGGGATGTCACCGTTGGCGACCGTGAAGCAGTAGTCGCTGGCGAACCGGTGCGCGCCCGTCCAGCCGATCACGGGGACGCCGACCTCGTCGACAGTCGACTGCAACGCCAGCGAGTTGTCAGAGATGAGCGGACCGAGGATGACGACGCACCCCTGCTCCACCAGCCACCGGTACCCCGCGATGACCTTCCGGTAGTTCTCCCTCGGCAACCCGCGCGCGTCGGCGGTGACCAGTGAGATCGGGCTTCGAGACCAGACCCCCTCGTTCATCGCGTCTTCCACGGCGAGGATGGTCGGATCGATCCAGTCGGCGAGCAACTGACCGAGGTCCATGTCGACCAGCACCCCAACCTTCACCGGCTCCCACGGGTCGCCCTGGGTCTGCACGCCCCGAGTCGGTGGGTACACCACGATCTCGGCGACGGCCCGTTCTCCGAGCTCTCCACCCCCTTCGTACCAGGCGCTGCCCGCGCCGCCCTGGCCCTCGAGATAGGAGCTGGTCCCCGAGTGGACGCTGCACACCGCACGGTCGGGTTGGGCGATCCCCAGATCCACGGGGGCGGGGAACATCCGCTCGGCGTAGACGTGATCGGGCTGATCGGCCATGCAAGCTCCCCTCGACGACTCGCACCTCTGCCGTCCACCGGTTCGAGCCTCACTGACTACCGCCCCGAGCCGGCGCGGGCAACCGAGTCGGCCCGTCCGCCCCGGGTCGGAGCGCCGTCGGCTCACCCCTTCGACCGGAGTGCTCTCCTACCGTGGGACGATCCAACTCGGCCGCGGCGCCGTCACGGCCTCGGAGGAGCCTGATGAACAGTCTGAGAATCCGCAGCACCGACGCGTCACGCAACCTCGATGTGCTCCTGGCCTTCGCGGTCGCCGGCGTGCTCGCGAACCGGTTCTTCCTGGTGCTGACGGGCTACCCGCAACTCGGTGGTGGGACGCTGCACATCTCCCACGCCATCTGGGGCGGGCTCATGATGGTGGTGGCCATCGCCGTCGCCGTCTCGACTGTGTCACCCGCGGTGCGCCTCTTCGTCGCGTTCCTCGGCGGTGCTGGGTTCGGGTGGTTCGTCGACGAGCTCGGCAAGTTCATCACCCGGGACGTCAACTACTTCTTCAAACCGACCCTCGCGATCATCTATCTCGTCTTCATCGCCATGTACCTCGCGTTCCGATCAATCCAGCGAGCGCCGTACAAACCTGAAGAGGCACTCCTGAACGGGCTCGAAGCCCTGAAGTCGGCCGCGCTCGGCCGACTCGACGAGCACACCCGCCAAGACGCGGTGCGGCTGATCGACGAGAGCGGCCACCCCAGCGCACTGGCCGTTCAGGTGCGCGAGCTCCTCGCCGATGCCGACACCCGCGCCCCGAAACGATCAGGGCTCGGCGCCCGTGCGAGTCAGAAGCTCCAAGAAGTCACGGAGCGCTGGGCCGGTCATCCCCGCTTCGCGTACGTGTTCGCGGGCGTGTTCCTGGCCCTCTCCCTCAGCGACGTCGCACAGATGGTGTACTACGCGACCTACGGGCCCGGACTCCACTCCGTCACCGAATGGGCGATCACCATCTCCTCGGTGCTCACCTTCGCGCTCGCGGCCATCGGGGCATGGTTGATCCACCGTTCCCGACTCCGCGCGTACTGGTGGTTCGAGCGGAGCATCCTCGTGGCGCTCCTCATCACCCAGGTGTTCCTGTTCCACGAAGCGCAGCTCGCAGGGATCCTCGATCTCACCGTTACCCTCGCGGTGTGGCTCTGCCTCCGGTCGGCGATGCGCGTCGAGCGAGAGCGGGCCGCGGCGGCCCCGATCGCGACCGAACCCGCTCCCGCGTGAACCCGAACCACGACGAAAAGAGCAGCGCATGACCGCGTTCACCGACGCCGAGCTCGAATACCTCCGCACCCAGCGGCTCGGCCGTATCGCGACCGCCTCCGCCATCGGCGACCCCGAGGTGTCCCCGGTCGGATTCGAGGCCGACGCGACCGGCATCTCCACCGGCGGCCTCGACATCACCAAGACGGTTCGGTACCGGAACATCCAAGCCACCGGCCGCGCCGCCATCGTCATCGACGACCTCGCATCGGTGGACCCGTGGCGCCCACGCGGCGTCAAGATCCGAGGTCGGGCCGAGGTCAACACCGACCCGCAGGGTCAGATGCGAATCCGGCTGATCCCAGAGACGGTCTGGAGCTGGGGCATCAACGAGGGAGCCCCCAAGCACTTCGCCGACCGGATCGAGAAGCGCACCCTCGGCTAGCCAGAGGCCGCCGACGCCGGGCCGCCCGCCGTCGGCATGAACTCGTCCACCGTCGACTTGCTCACGCCCCAGACGCGAGGCGACGCACCCGGGACGCCCACCAGAGGAGCGGAAGCTGCAACGGGAGGCGACCGAACGCGACGATCCGCTCCCGGACCGACCCATGGCGGAAGTCCCACGCCATCTGCAGATTGGCGGGAAACACCGCGACGAACAGCACCGCCGCGAACGTCGCGCCGCGACGGCGCGTCGAGGGATGAGCGACCATCGCGGCGCACCCCACCTCGGCGACCCCACTCGCCAGAGTCCAGGTCCGCGCCGAGCCCGGCAGCGCACGAGGCACGATCCGGTCATAGAACGAGGGGACCACGAAGTGGCTGACCCCTGCCGACGCCAGCAGCACGCTGAGCCCAGATGCCAACCACCGGTGCCCACCTGAATCCATGGCCAACCATCGCGCGAATTCGAGCCGAGGTCGCCCGGACCCCGTCCCGTCGACGACCAGCCGTCGATGAACATCGCGAGGCCAGCAGGCATCCAATCACCCCCTCCCCGTCGTGCCGACATCCATCCAGGTTCGACACAAGGCAATCCGTGACAGGATGATCAAGAGCCGACGATCGACGTCGTCGCTGACCGTCTCGAGTCCGTAGGAGAAGGCGATGGGTAACGCGAAGGAGCCCTTCAAGGGCACCGTCAACATCGACATCAAGGACTCCGTTCCAGACTGGGCGCCGTTCACGCAACCGATCGCGCCACCCGACGCGCCGAACGTGCTCCTGATCGTGCTCGACGACGTCGGCTTCTCGGCCATGGAACCGTACGGGGGCATCATCGAGACGCCGAACGTGCAGCGAATCGCGAACCGCGGGGTGCGCTACACCAACTTCCACACCACGGCGCTGTGCTCTCCGACGCGGGCGTGTCTCGTCACCGGTCGCAACCACACGACCAACGGGATGGGTTGCATCACGGAGGCAACATCAGGGTTCCCGAACGCCAACGGGCACATCCCGTTCGAGTGCGCGAACATCGCCGAGGTGATCGGCGAGCTCGGATGGAACACCTACCTCGTCGGCAAGTGGCACCTCTGCGCCGAGGACGAGATGAACCTCGCGTCGTCGAAGCGGCAATGGCCGCTCGGGCGGGGGTTCGAGCGCTACTACGGCTTCCTCGGCGGTGAGACGAACCAGTGGTACCCCGACCTGGTCTACGACAACCACCAGGAACACCCGCCGAGCACACCCGAAGACGGCTACCACCTCTCGGTTGATCTCACCGACAAGGCGATCGAGTTCGTCCAGGACGCCAAGGCCATCGCGCCGGACAAGCCGTTCTTCCTCTACTACGCCCCGGGCGCCTCACACGCCCCGCACCACGTCCCGAAGGAATGGGCCGACCGGTACAAGGGCAAGTTCGACATGGGATACGAGGCCTACCGGGAACTCGTCCTCGAGCGTCAGAAGCAGCAGGGCATCCTGGCGAGCCACACCGAGCTGTCCCCGATCAACCCGTACGCCGACTCGACCAGCCACGACGGCAAGCCGTGGTCGGAGTTCGACCGGGCCCGGCCGTGGGACACGCTCTCTGCCGATGAACGCCGACTCTTCTCGCGGATGGCCGAGGTGTACGCCGGGTTCCTCAGCCACGCGGATCACGAGCTGGGTCGGCTCCTCGACTACCTCGAGGAGAGCGGGCAGCTCGACAACACGGTCATCATGCTCCTCTCCGACAACGGCGCCTCCGGCGAAGGCGGCCCGAACGGCTCGGTCAACGAGAACAAGTTCTTCAACGGCGTGCCCGACACGATCGAGGAGAACCTCAAGTATCTCGACGAGCTCGGGAGCACGAGGACGTACAACCACTACCCGATCGGGTGGGCGTGGGCGTTCAACGCGCCGTTCAAGATGTGGAAGCGCTACGCGAACTACGAGGGCGGCACCGCCGACCCCCTGATCGTCTCGTGGCCGAAGGGCATGAAGGCCGAGGGTGGTGAGTTCCGGCGTCAGTACGCCCACGCGATCGACATCGTGCCGACGCTGTACGACTGCCTCGGTATCGAGCTTCCCGACGTCGTGAACGGGTACGCCCAGAAGCCCCTCGAGGGGGTGAGCTTCAAGGCCAGCCTCGACGACCCGGACGCACCGACCCGGAGGGAGACGCAGTTCTATTCGATGCTCGGCACGCGGGCGATCTGGCACAAAGGCTGGAAAGCGGCAACGGCCGTCCCTGCGGCACCCGAATCGTGGGGCGACTTCCACGAGCAGCCCTGGGAGCTTTTCGACACGGAGGCGGATCCGAGCGAGTGCCACAACCTCGCCCAGCAGTATCCGGTCAAGCTCCAAGAGCTGATCGCGCTGTGGTGGACCGAAGCCGGCAAGTACCAGGCGCTTCCACTCGAATCGCGGGGTGCGATCGAGATCCTCACCACAGAACGACCGCAGCTGTCCCGGCCGCGCCGCCGGTACACCTACTACCCGGGCGGCGCGGAGATTCCCGAGTCGGCGGCACCCAACATCCGCAACCGCTCCTACACGATCGCGGCCGAGATGGAGATCGAGACGCCGGAAGCAGAAGGCGTCCTCTTCTCGCAAGGATCACGGTTCGGCGGTCACGCGCTGTACGTCAGGGACGGCAAGCTCAAGTACGTCTACAACTTCATCGGCGAGCTCGTGCAGGTCGTCGAGTCCGAAGACACGATCCCGACCGGCCATGTCGTCCTGTCGGCATCCTTCGACAAGGGCGGTGACTCGATGCCCACCCAGGGCACGCTCAGCCTCCACATCCGTGAGGACAAGGTGGGGCAGGCCGACGTCACGACTCAGCCGGGCAAGTTCGGGCTCGGCGGCGGCGGCCTCGTCGTCGGACGCTCCGGCGCCGAGCCGGTCACCGACGACTACCCGGGCGAAAGACCCTGGCCCTTCGTGGGCGGAACGATCAGGCGGGTCCTCATCGATGTGAGCGGTGAGGCCTTCGTCGACCTCGCGAACGAAGCTCGCGCCGCCTTCGCCCGCCAGTAAGCGGGCGCGAACCGCAGGTGCCCGTCGGGCTCAGGTCGAAGATCCGCTCTCAGGCAACGCTGACGGCTGTCGGGTCGGGATCCGGCGGCTGAAGAACAGCGCGAGCAAGGCGATGACCGCGAGCACCGACAGCGACGTTCGCAGCCCATCGATGCGCGCGTTCGCGTTCTCGTCGACGATCGCGTTGGCGGTCTCCGGTGGCACTCCGGCCTTGTCGAGCGAGGTCTTCAGATCCTGATCGGAGATGAACGGGGCACCTCCGGCAAGCTCGACGTTGGCTTTCGAGGCGACGTCCTTGGGGACCGCAGGGTTGTTCTCGACGCCGGTGAGAAACGACGTGGTGAGGGCCGAGATCAGCACCGCGCCGGCCAGCGCGGTTCCGATCGACGCGCCGAGGTTCGTCACGGTGTTCTGGAGACCCCCGATCTCGCCGCTCTGCTCGTCCGGTACCGATGACACGGTGACGCTGCCGAGCTGCGATGCCAATGCTCCGACCCCGAGACCAGCCAGGAGCATCGGCCAGGTGACGATCTCCGGGCCGGCGCCGGCGTCGAGCGCGGCCACCATCACGACGATGCCGGCGAACAAAGCCAGGAAGCCGATCTGGACGACACGTCGGGGTGACGCGTTCGGGAAGACCTTGGGGACGCCAACCGCGGCGAGGAGGAGCGTGATCGAGAGGGGCAGCAACCGGACGCCGGTCGCGACTGCTGACAGCCCGAGCGCTACCGACAAGAAGAGCGGCACGCAGAAGAACAGCCCGGCTTGCAGGAGGTACTGGAAGAAGAAGGCCGTGAGACCGCCGCGCAGGGTGTGGTTCCGAAGCATCGACGGATCGATGAGCGCGGCCGCTCCGTGCGCCAGGCGTCGGTTCTCGTAAGCCAGGAAGACACGCAAGACGATCCCGCCCGCGAGGACGAGCCAGATCACCGGCGACAGCCCGAGCCACGATGGCGCACCGCTCTTGGGCTGGACAAATCCCCACGTTCCCGCCTTGAGGATCCCGAACACGATGAGCGCGAGGCCGAGGGCGGACAGCACCGTACCGCCAAGATCGAGCCGGACACCTTCCTCGGGTGGCGTGTCCGCCATCCGCCGGGTCAGCGCCAGGATCGCCAACACGACGAAGACCTCCCCGACGAACACCCACCGCCACGACAGATAGGTCGTGAACAACCCTCCGATCAGCGGCCCTGCCGCGACCGCGATCGCCCCCGCGGACGCCACCAGCCCGTAGGCACGGGGACGGTCGGCGCGTCCGAAATTCGACGCGACGAGCGCGACGATCGCCGGCAGGATCAGCGCCGCACCGATGCCCTCCAGGAGCGACCACCCGAACAGCAGCACCGGGAGGCTGCCCGAGATGGCCGTCGTGAAGGACCCGCATCCGTAGATCACGCAACCGATGGCGAAGGCTCGCTTACGGCCGAGAATCTGCCCGACTTTTCCCCCGGTGATCATGAGCGACGCCATCACGAGGGTGTAGAAGGTGATGGCCGTCTGGATCCCCGTGACGGTCGTGCCCACGTCCTTGGCGACCGTCGCGATGGACACGTTCATGACCGAGCTGTCGAGGGTCATCAGGAACTGTCCCGACGCCAGCGTCAGGAGGACGATCCCGGCGGCGCCCGCGCCGCGTCCAACGCCTGCGTCGGGCTCGGAATCGCCGCCGTGACCCATCGGTCCGTTCACCCCCGTGAAGCCCGCTGATGCGCTGCTGATGCGCTGCTGATGCGCCGCTGATGATGGCAGACGGGGACTCGGCGCGCCGGAGTCGTGTCGGCGAACGCGCCTGCTCCTCGAGGCGGCCAGGCCTCGGGACCCGCCGGCGGCCGCGACCGACAGGACCGAACCTCCCGCGCGCCCACAACCAGTCGAGCGTCGGTCGGTTTGGTGCCTTCCCTCGATCTGTGCCGTTGGGTACGTAGCCTGGGACCGTCGGCGACTCCGAACGCCGACCTGGCTCCGAGCGGACGCGATGGCCGAACCTCCCGATTCTGGTGGCGCCGCGAGCGAGTCGGAGCCCGATGTCCGCTTCATGCACGCCAACGAGCGGACCTTTCTGGCCTGGATCCGGACCGCGCTCGCCCTGATTGCGACAGGAGTCGCCGCCGCCGAGTTGCTGCCCAAGCTGTCAGTGCCGTACGGACGGCGAACCCTCGGCTTGCCGCTCATCGGCCTCGGCGCGTACGTCGCGATCGCCGCCTATCGGCAGTGGCAGGCGAACGAACGGGCGATGCGTGCCGGGGAGCCACTGCCGCACAGCCGTATGCCGACCGTGCTCGCCGCGGGAATCGCGCTGTTGGCGGTCTTGGCCATCGTGGTCGGCGCGATCGGATCCTCGTAACGTGGCCCGCTCCCGCACCGTACCGACGGGCAGCGCCGCTCAGCGCACCGATCTGGCCTGGTCCAGAACCGGGCTCGCGATCGCCGTCATCATCGCGGTGGTCTTGCGGCGTCTGCCGCATCATGCCGACACGCTCGTGATCGTGTGTCTGCTCGCCGGAGGGCTCGCGGTCTGGTCGATCGCGTTCTGGATCCTCCGGCGATCAACACGAACCCAGACGTCGCCGTGGCCGACGCTCGGCGCGGCGGCCCTACGCCTGGTCACCGTCGGTGTGGTCTTGATCGCCGGCGCCGCGTTCGCGCTGGCGCTCCTCCCGACGTCGTGACCCGGACACGAGCAGCCGAGCAGGGCGCGTCAAGGGCCCCATCGCGGTCGGCGTGAAGTTGAGCTCCTGAGGCCGGGCGGACCGACTCGCGATCGTAAGGATCGCGAGCCACAGAGCGAGGACCCGCGGTTCAGCCCGACGGCGCTCACGGGTCGTCGCCGAGCGAACGGTGGTATGAGTCGTCAGCCGCCCTGAGCGCCTCACGTACAGCTCCAGCATCGAAGGGGCCTTCCCGGAAGGTGACCGGGTCCCACTGACTCCGCGATCGCGCGAAATAGTCGCCCCCATACACGTGGATCGCGGCTGTGTAGCCGGGGCGAGGGTTCGCCACAGCGTGGATGACCTGGTCTCCGAGCAGCGCGACGTCTCCGGCGTCGAGCTGCCGACCGCCGGCCTGCTCAAGTCCGTGAGTGGCTCGGCGGAAGAACGTGTTGTCCTCCGCGCCGCCGTAGATCCCGATCGTCGCCCACATCTGGTGATCGTGAGGGAAGAGTTTCACGCCTGGCGGCCACACGAACTGCAGCACGGTCAGCGCGTCTGCTTGATGGAGGCACCGGTAGCCGCCCTCGCTCGCGGTTCCCAGGCACGCATCGATCTCGTCGGGTTGGCGCACTGCCCTCGCGAGCAGCTCCTTGACCGCGAGGGCGGGTTGCGACTCGGCCAGCGCGGCCTCGCAGGCGGCGACGAAACTCGCGATCTCGAACATGGCCGACCCCTATCGGGACGGGACCAACCGATCCACTCGAGCCATTCTTGCCCACAGGCGCCCGCCGAGACCAGAACGGCCACCCTGCGGGCGGACCAGACGTCGGCCGAGGAACCGGGCTCGGGGTGCGGCCGCGGGGCTCGGTTCAGCGACGTCTCTTCGCCTTGCCCCCTTCGAAGAGGTCACGCCAGTCGCCTTCGCTGACCTCAACGTCGAGCTTCTTGGCGGCGGCTTTGGATGCGCTCCCACGCGGCGGTTCGCTCGGCGTCGCCCACTCCTTCCACCTGGTCGAATTGAGCGATGGCGTTCCGCACGTGCTTCGCGTCGACGAGAGGCTCCTTCCGCTCTCTCGGGAACGCGAACTCGCTGTCCTTCAGGCGGTTCTGCTCGGCCGTGCCCAATCCGCGGGGAGCGCGGGGGGTGGGCTTGCCCTTCGCCCGGGAGCTCTGCGCCTTCTGGGCCTTGGTCAGGTTCTGACGGGCTGGCGCCTTCTGTTTCGTCGTCGCCATTCCCGATCGCTCCTCTCTCTCGTCTGCTGCCTGTGCGGTCGATACGCAGTTGTCAGCGGCTTCATTCATCGCTGCCCGTGGACGGTGGAAATCAGCCGCAGGGAGTCTGCGTGGCGGCCTGGCGGCCTCGAGCCGCTCCAATCCCAGCCATGAAGGTCGAAGTCCCACGCGCCACGGCACGCTGCCGCTTCGAAGCGGGGGGATCGGGAGATCCGGGGTGACGCGGAGACTTGGGAGACGGGATGACCGACGTGAACGTGGTGGAAGGGCTCACCTGAGCACCGAGGTCGACGGTCTGGTCGAAGCGGCCGATGGTGTCGGTCTTCTCTCTGTCTGCGGCGCGATGCGGCGGGTCGGGCGCCGAACGATGACCATCGCTCGCGCGGCGCCGCGCCCGAGTGCGGCGCACGCTCAGCGGGAACCGACCTGGCATGACACCTGGTGCGATCTAGAGTTCGGCGGTCGTCCACGGGGTTGGCGGTAGGGCGATTTGAGAGCTGGAGCGACGACTGACGGATAATGCGCCGACGAGGGCCCTGCGCCTGAGCTGCAGGCTGGGCAGGCCACCCGAGCGCCGCCGTTGACCGGCCGCGATCCGAGTCCCTTCGTCCGCGGTTGCGCCTGGACCGCGGGGGCGGGCGTTCCATACCCGCGGGCAGATCCATCCGACTGCTCGCGCCTTCCGCTCGACACGTGGAGCGCAGCGCAGCTTCCGGTCGGTGTGCGCGTCGAGTTCGTCGGCGACGCCGAGGCCGTCACGGTCATCTATCGCACCGAGACCGACGATCTCGGCTATCGAGGCAGCGGGGCGGGCCATTCGTTCGCCGTGTGGCGTGGCGGCACCCTGGTCGATGAGCAGCCCGCGGCACTGGGCGACGCCACGGTGCAGCTTCGCACCCGCCCGGACGGGCCAGACGAGCGCGCGATCGTGTATCTCCCCGAAGGGATGCGTCCCACGGTGCTTTCGATCGAGCCGGTCGGCGGGGAGATCGAGCCGGCGGCAGCGCAGCCTCGCTGGATCGCGTACGGCGACTCCATCGCCGAAGGCTGGGTCGCCTCGGCCCCGGCCCTGAGCTGGCCCGCCGTGGCCGGACGGGCCCACGGGCTGGACGTCTGCAACTTGGGCTATGCGGGCAGCGCTCGGGGCGAGATCGTCTCGGCCGAGCACATCGCCTCGATCCCCGCGGCGGTCATCTCGATCTCGCATGGAACGAACTGCTGGACCCGGATCCCGCACAGCGTCGCGATGGTCCGTGACGGAACCCGAGCGTTCCTGGAGATTGTTCGCCAGGGTCATCCCGAGACGCCGATCGTCGTCGCGAGCCCGGTGGTTCGCCCCGACGCCGAATTGACCCCCAACCGGGTCGGCGCGACGCTCGCCGCGCTGCGGGCCGCGATCGAAGACGTCGTCCACGCTCGCCGCGAGGCGGGCGACGCGCACCTTCAGCTGGTTCCGGGCCAGCCGCTGCTCGGCGCCGAGCACTTGCCCGACGGGATCCATCCCGGTGACGAGGGTCACGCGATCCTCGCCGAGCGGATCGGGCCCGTCGTGGCCACGGCCGCTCGCTCCTGACGTCTCGGCTCGCAAACCCCGGGCGCGAGGGCCCCACCTGACTGCGCCAGGCGAAGCGACAGGGACCAACGCGCGGCACCGCTCTGAGCGGCTCCCTCGCGGCGCCAGGTCGACATGGTCGGCGGGATCCGGACCGCGGCGCGACAAGTGGTCCGATGGGTCCGTCGAGGCGCTTTGGCGCCTCGGGCAGTGACAGCTACGCGACGCGGCTCGTCGACGGAACGCGGCCTCGGCTTCGCTTCGTCACGACAAGACCGACGTCGCGGAGCCGTTCGCCGTACCTGGCCACCTGGGCGCCGAGGAGCCCCGCGTCGAAACCGAGGAGGGTGATCGCCAAGACGACGTTGCCGCCCGGGTCGAAGACGGGGGCGGCGACCAAGGAGACGTCGTAGGTGCGTGAGGGCTTGAGCTCGCGGACCTGGTAGTCGCGTCGGCCGAGGTCCGTGACGAGCCCGTCGACGTTCGCGTGCAGCTCGGCGTCGGCCGGGAGACCCGCGAGGTCATCGAGTGCATGGCCGAGCGCCTCCCGGGCGTCGGCTTCGATCGCGACCGAGTACCCGCGGCGGCGCACGCCGTCGAGGACGCCACGGAGGACCTCGGGGTCCTCGGCCCCGGCGAGCCACGACTCCGCGTCGCCCCACGCCACGAAGACCGACCCGAGCGGGGGGACGAACGGCACGTGCTGGCCGACGTGGACAGGCACCCCCCGGGGGGAGGGTTCGCCGGCGCGGGCAAGGAAGACGATGTGGTTGCCGGCCGCGGCGGTGACCGCGACCTCGAGCCCGGTCTCGGCGGCGAGATCGCGGGCGGCGTCACGAGCAAGGTCGACGACGGGGTAGCACTCGAGTGCGGCGCTGCCGAGCGCGACGACGGCGGGCCCGAGGGTGAAGGTCCGAAGCCGGGGGTGGCGAGTGACGTAGCCGGCGTCGGCGAGCACGCCGAGGAGGGCATGAGCCGACGCGACGTTGACCCCGAGGCGGGAGGCCAGGTCGCTGAGCGTGAAGCCTTCGGCGGGGTGGGCGGCGAGGAAGTTGAGCACGGCGACGGCGCGGCTGGCGGACAGCGCGGGGCGTGCCATATCGTGCCCACGATAACAAAGGATCTTTCTCCATTGCAAAAGGAGCGGCGGGTGAAGCTCGACCTGCTGTACGAGTTCCAGCCCAAGATCAAGCCCTGGGCGAAGCCGCATCCCTACGGGCAGCGTGAGGCGGAGCAGCGCACCTACGACGAGGCCATCGCCGAGATCCAGTACGCCGACAAGCTCGGGTTCAACACGGCCTGGGTGGTGGAACATCACTTCCGCGACGGCCGCTCCGCGTCGCCGTGCTCGGAGGCGATCCTCGGGGGGCTGGCGCTCAGCACGGAGCAGATCAAGCTCGGCTTCGGGGTGACCCTCATGCCGTTCGGGTTCATCCACCCGGCGCGCGTCGCCGAGAAGGTGGCGACCGTCGACGTCCTGTCCCACGGCCGGGTCGAGTGGGGCACCGGACGGTCGACGCCGATGGAGCAGACCGCGTTCGGCGTGCCGACCGACGACCGGTCACGGGATCAATGGCGCGAGGCGGTCGAGATCGTCGTGCGGATGTGGGAGCAGGAGACCGTTCTCCTGGGAGAGCCCGAACTTGCTCTTCCCCGAGCGGATGCAGACACCCAAGCCGTTCCAGGACCCGCATCCGCCGTGCTGGCAGGCCGCGGCGTCTGAGACGAGCGCGGTCAGCGCCGGAGAGCGCGGCCTCGGGCTGCTGTCCTTCGCGCTGCTCCAGCCGGTCGAGAAGATGGCCGACGCACATCCGCGCCTACCGCAGCGCGCAGGCGATGGCACGGCCCGAAGACATGCTCACCCGGGTCAAGAACGACCGGGTCGGCGTGTACACCCTCGTGCACTGCTACGACGACGCCGACGAAGCCGCCGGCTACGGCCTCTGGGAGTCGGTGAACTGGTGGTACCGGCACCTCGCCGAGTTCACGCTCCAGTGGGAGCTGCCCAACCTCAGCGAGCAGGAGCAGAAGGCGGTGTTCCCGCTGCTCGAGCCGGTCATCAAGGGCGAGGTGCCGGTCGAGCACTACCAGAAGGAGGACATGATCATCGTCGGGACTCCCGACGAGTGCCTCGAGAAGATCCTGCGCTACGAGTCGGTCGGCGTCGACCAGCTGCTCTGCTACGTGCAGTTCGGCGACCTGCCGCACGACAAGGTCATGCGCAGCCTCGAGCTGTTGGCCCAGCAGGTCATGCCCAAGGCTCGAGGAGCACGGCCATCGGGTCGAGGCGACCGCGGCGCTCTGATGGACCTGATCTCTGGGCTGCGCGCCCAGGCCGCCGAGAAGCACGCCGACCCCCATGCCGACGTGACCGCCGCCTTCTCGCTGGATGGCCGCACCGCGGTCGTCACCGGTGCGGCCATGGGGATCGGCCGCCAGACGGCCATCACCTTCGCCCAGGCTGGCGCTCGGGTCGTGCTCGCAGACCGGGCCAAGGACGAGCTGGACGCCACCGCGGCGCTCCTGGACGGCAGCGTCGTCGTGGCGACGGACGTCTCGGCCAAGGACGAGGTCGACGACCTCGCCCGCCAGGCCGTGCGCGCGACCGGCCGGATCGACGTGTGGGCCAACGTCGCTGGCGTCATCCGCAACTCAGCGCTCGTCGAGACGAACGAGGAGGACCTCGACGCGATCGTGGCCGTGAACCTCAAGGGCGTCTACTGGGGCTGCGCGGCCGCAGCCCGGGTGATGTCTGCCGCTGAGCGGGGCTCGATCATCAACGTGGCGTCGACGGGCGGCGAGATGCCCGCGCCCACCCTCTCCGTGTACGCGATGACGAAAGCCGGGGTCATCCAGCTGACGCGCACCATCGCGGCCGAGCTCGGACCGAAGGGGATCCGTGCCAACGCCGTGGCACCCGGCTTCGTGGACACACCGATGACCCAACGCGTCTGGCGAAGCGCGGACGGGTCGCTCGACGAGGACAAGCGCACCGAGGTGCTTCGAATGCGAGCAGCCCAATCACCGCTCGGTGTGACCGGCACACCCGAGGACATCGCCTGGTCGATGCTGTTCCTCGCCGCTGACGCCTCCCGGTTCATGACCGGCCAGGTGCTGCGGCCCAACGGCGGCGTGCACATGGCATGACCGACGTCTTGGGCTTGCACGCAAAGCCGGTGCTCGTCGTCGGCGGCGGCTCGGGCATCGGCCGCGCCACCGTGCTGCTCCTCGCCGAGGTCGGAGCCGACGTGGCGGTCGCCGACATCGACATCGACCGGGCCGGCGCGGTTCGTGACGAGGCCGCCGCCTCGGGCCGAACGGCGGTCGCGCTCAGCGGTGACGTCACCACCCGCGAAGGAGCGACGGCGGTCGTCGACCAGGCGCACGCCGAGCTCAACGGGCTGCACGCGGTCATCAACATCGTCGGGCTCGCCTCGTGGGGCGAGGTCCTCGAGCTCGATCTCGCCACTTGGGAGCTCGATCTGCGCAACAACCTCACGCATCACCTGCTGGTGGGGCAGGCCGCGGCGCACCACATGATCGCCGACCGGACCGGCGGACGCCTCGCCCTCGTGACCTCCGTGAGCGGGATCTACGGGGCGACCAACCACGCCGCGTACGGCGCGGCCAAGGCCGGCGCCATGGAGCTGGGCCGCACGATGGCCAACGAGTGGGCACCGCACGGCATCCGGGTCAACTGCGTCGCCCCCGACATCATCGCCACGCCCCGGGTCGTGGCCGGCTTCCAAGAGCGCGGCGTCGCCGACATGGACGCGGTCGTGGCAGCCGACGGGGTGCCCCTCGCCCGCTGGGGCCGCCCCGAGGAGATCGCCGGCCCTCTGGTCTTCCTCGTCTCGGACCTCGCCGGGTTCATCACAGGCCAGACCCTGGTGGTCGACGGAGGGACCCAGGCCCGCTTCCCACACGGCGGCCCCAAGCCCTTCGGCGACGAGAACGACCGCCGACAGCGAACCTGACCGCAAGACGGCCCAGAGGGGAGAACCATCCAGTGGAGTTCGGGATCTTCATCCAGAACTACGTGCCCAACTTCCGGCGTGAACAGGATGCCGACGCGGAGCACACCGTGATCATGGACGACCTTCGGGTCGTCGAAGCAGCCGACCGGGCAGGCTTCAAGTACGCCCTCATTCCCGAGCATCACTTCCTCGACGAGTACTCGCATCTGTCCGCCAACGACGTGATCACCGGATACCTGGCCCACGCCACCGAGCGGATCCACATCGTGTCGGCCATCTTCAACCCGCTCCCGCAGCTCAACCACCCCGCGAAGGTCGCCGAGCGGGCCGCCATGCTCGACCACGTCTCGCAGGGACGCTTCGAGTTCGGTACCGGCCGCGGTGCAGGCAGCCACGAGATCCTCGGCTTCCTTCCCGACATGCGCGACCTCTCGCACACCCGCGAGATCTGGGAGGACGTCATCGCCGAGTTCCCCAAGATGTGGATGCAGGACACCTACGAGGGCTACCAAGGCCAGTACTGGTCCCTTCCGCCCCGCAAGATCCTGCCGAAACCGTGGAAGAAGCCACACCCACCCATGTGGTACGCGGCCGGGAACCCGAGCAGCTACGAGATGGCCGCCCACAAGGGCCTCGGTGTGCTCGGCTTCTCCGTCGGCGACCTCAACGACATGACCAAGGTCGTCGACGTCTACAAGAACGCCATCGGGAACGCCGAGCCCATCGGCGCGTTCGTGAACGACAACATCTGCGTCACGTCGGCCGCCTTCGTGAAGGAGACCCATGACGAGGCGGTCCAGTCAGCCGTCGCCGCCCGGATGAACTACCTCCAGACCCAGGTGTTCCGCTACCACGACACCTTCCCGCACCCGGACATGATCCCCTACTGGCCCCAGCAGATCCCCGACTACGACGCCGCCACGATCGAGGCGATGGCCTCCATCGGAGCAGCGATCTGCGGCGACCCCACCCAAGCGCTCGAACAGTGCCGACGCTGGGAGTCCGCGGGCACCGATCAGCTCGTCTTCGGCACCGGCACCGCGTCCGTCGACGACACCCTCGAGATGATCGAGCTCATGGGTAGCCACGTCATCCCCAAGATCGACACCGACCCCGTCCACCGCACGGATCGCATGCGTGATGCGGCCGTAGTCGCTCCCCAATGAGCGCCCCGTCATGCCATGAACCGACGGGGCCACGTCATGTCGCTCACGAGCAGCAGTGACTGACCGCCGCTTGGGGGGCAAGCTCGCCGTCGTCACCGGTGCCGCCTCCGGCATCGGCCGCGCCGTCGCCCTCCGGTTCGCCGACGAGGGGGCAACCGTCGCCTGCGTCGACCTGGCCGAGGACGGCGCCGCCAAGACCGAGGCCGCGATCGCCGAGGCGGGCGGCACCGCCGCGACCTACGGCTGCGACGTCGCCGACTCCGAAGCCGTGGACACCACGGTCCGAGCCGTCGCGACCGACCTCGGGTCGCCCGACGTGGTGTGCAATGTGGCCGGGATCGGCACGTTCGCCAACACCCATGACCTCGACCTCGGCGAATGGAATCGCATCCTCGCGGTCAACCTGACCGGCACGTTTCTCATGTGCAAGGCCGCGCTCCCCTACCTGCTCGAGCACGGGGGCTCGATCATCAACACGTCGTCGACGGCCGGCATCGCCGCCCAGCCCTACAGCGCCGCCTACTGCGCCTCCAAAGGCGGCGTCAGCCTCCTGACCAGATCAATGGCCTGGGAGTACCTCAAGCGCGGCGTGCGGGTGAACGCGGTCGCGCCCGGCGGCATCGAGACGCCGATCATGCAGAGCTTCAACCTGCCCGAGACCGCCGATGTCGACCTCCTGGCCAAGATCACGTCACCGATCGGCTTCGGGCAACCAGAAGACGTCGCGGCCCTGTTCGCCTACCTCGCCAGCGACGAGGCCCGATACGTCACCGGCACCATCATGACCATCGACGGCGGCATGACATGCTGAACATCCGACCGGCGACCCGGACCCACTGGGGGGAACCATGAGCGAGACTGCCATGACCCGCACCGACAACTGGGGACGCTGGGGCCAAGACGACGAGCGGGGTGCACTCAACCTGCTCACCCCCGAGGTGGCGCTCGCCGCCACGCGCGTGTGTACGACCGGCAAGGTCTACAGCCTGTCGCTGCCGATCCAACAGCAAGGCGTCCCGATCGTCGACTACCGCAACCCACCCATGCGCCTCACGCTCACCAACGACTCCGATGAGGGCATGTTCGCCGCATACGGCGCCCCCGATACCGGCGCCAACGAGGACTTCCTCGTCCTGGCCTCCCATAACGAGACTCACATGGACGCGCTCTGTCACGTCTTCCACGAAGGCCGGATGTACAACGGCTACCCCGCGAACTCGGCTCGCACCCGGGCTGGGGCCACCAAGTGCGGCATCGACAAGACCCGCTCCATCGTCGGCCGGGGCGTCCTCCTCGACCTCCCCGGCCATCACGGCGTCGAGTCCCTCGACGCCCCCCATGTCATCACCGGCAACGAGCTGGAAGCCTGCGCCCGCGCCCAGGGCGTCGAGCTGCGGGCCGGCGACATCCTGCTCGTGCGCACCGGATGGATCGACCAGTTCCTCGCCAATCCCGACATGGACATGCCACTCCAGCCCGGCCTCGGCTACGAGGCCTGCGACCTCATCCGCGATCTCGACATCGCCGCCGTCGGCGCTGACAACAGTGCCGTGGAAGCCATCCCCTTTGACCGCGACGTCTTCCTCGGTGTCCACATCGAGCTGCTGCTCAAGCTCGGTGTGCCCCTCCTCGAGCACCTGACGCTCGCCGAACTGGCCCAGGACCACGTCCGGGAATGCCTCCTCGTCACCGCTCCCCTCGTCGTGACTGGCGGCATGGGCAGTCCCGTCAACCCCATCGCCATCGCCTAGCGACCACCCCGGCATGACTGGCATCGGGTACGTGTCGCGCCAGATTCGCGGTCCATGGAGCGAGCAGGTCGCGTACGTGAGCACGCACTCGTCACCACGGGAACGGCACCCTGACGGGCCGCTGATCCTGTCGACACCACGAAGGCACCGGAGGCACGAACGATGAAGGCCATTCGACTCGAGGACGGCGCACTGCATGTCCGGGACGTCCCGGAGCCGGAACCCGCAGCTGATGAGGCGCGCGTCCGCATCAGCACGTCGGGTGTGTGCCACTCCGACCTCCACCTCGCCCGTGGGGATTGGAGTGGCGTGCCCCGCGACGGCGTGCTGGGCCACGAGGCCATCGGCGTCGTCGAGGCGCTGGGGCCGGGCGCTGAGCGCTTCGTCGCGGTCGGCGAACGCGTGATCCTGGGCCTCGGTGGCATGGGCGGCGGCTACTGGTGCGGGGCATGCGAGTACTGCCTGAGCGGCCGGCCCCGCCTCTGCAGCCAGGGGAGGCCCTTGATGGGCACGTTCGCCGAGCAGCTGTGCGTGTGGGCGCCGGCGCTCGTACGCGTGCCGGACCAGCTCGCCGACGAGGAGGCACCACTCGCGTGCGGCGGCCTCACCGCGTTCGGCGCCGTCAGGAAGCTTGTCGCCCACGGCGTCGCGCCGGGACGGACCGTCGCGGTGATCGGCGCGGCCGGTGGTCTCGGGCACTACGCCGTGCAGATCGCGAACGCGTTCGGCTACCGGGTGGTCGGTGTCGACGTCGGAGAGGATCGACTCGAGTTCGTCCGCTCGCTCGGCCCCGCGCACGCGGCGAGCGCACACGACGCAGTCGCGTTCGCGCGCAACGAGCTCGGCGGCGTCGACGCCTCCCTCGTGTTCGCCGCCCGTCTCGCCGGCTTCGAGCTCGGCCTGCAGATGCTGCGCCGGGGCGGTCTGTTCGTCGCGGTCGGGATCCCGCCTTCGAGCGACGGCAACCTTCAGTTGCAGCCGTGGCAGCTCTTCCTCACCGACCCGACGATCATCTACTCGGCGGTCGGGACGGTGCAAGAGATGCGCGAGCTCATCGACCTCGCCGCGGCCGGGCGCGTGAAGACCCATGTGTCGAGGGTCGGCGCGCTCTCGGACGTCCCGGAGATCTTCGACGAGCTGGAAGCAGGCAAGTACCTCGGCCGCGCCGTCATCACCGACCTGAGCAGGTAGACGGCGACATGAGTCAGCGAGACCTGAGGATCGCCATCATCGGGGCCGGACCCGGCGGCCTGTGCATGGGCAAACGCCTGCTGGACGAGGGCTTCGACAACTTCGTGATCCTCGAACGCGCGCAGCGAGGTTGGCGGTACCTGGAGCTCGAAACCGCTATCCCGGTTGCGAGTGCGACGTACCGTCAGCGCTCTACTCGTTCTCGTTCGAGTTCAAGGTCGACTGGTCCAAGCCGTACGGCACACAACCGGAACTCCTCGACTACATGAACGGCATCGCCGACAAGTACGGGCTGCGACCGCACACGCGGTTGGGCACCGGGGTGACCGGCGCGCGCTGGAGCGACGCCACCTCGACGTGGACGCTCGTGATGGATTCGGCCGATACCGTCGAGGCCGATGTCGTGGTGAGCGCGATCGGGATGTTCAACGAGCTGTGCTGGCCTGACATCGACGGGCTCGACACGTTTGCCGGCGCGATGTGGCACTCAGCGCAATGGGACTGGGACCACGGCCTCGCGGGCGATCGCGTCGCGGTGATCGGGAGCGCCGCGAGCGCGGTGCAGCTGGTCCCGGAGGTCGTCAAGGTCGCCGAACAAGTGCACCTCTTCCAGCGCACCGCCAACTGGGTGTCGCCCAAGGTCGATCAGCCGTTCACGCCCGAGGAGCTCGACACCTTCCGCGCCGATCCAGCACCGCTGCTCGCGTTCCGAGCCGAGGTCGAACGCTCGATGAACGCTGGGCATGACGTTCTCGGATCCGAAGGTGCTCGCCGAGCGCGAGGCCCAGGTCCTCGCGGCGATCGACGTCGTCAACGATCCGGCCGTGCGCCGCAAACTCCGGCCGACGCACCCGTTCGGCTGCAAGCGCCCGCTGTTCTCGAACGTCTACTACCCGGCGTTCAACGAACCGAACTTGGAACTCGTCACCGACCCGATCGCGCGCGTCAGCGAGCGCGGCGTCGTCACCGCCGATGGCAACGATCGAGCAGTCGACACGATCGTCGTCGCCACCGGCTTCGCGACCACGAAGTACCTGTCCGCCATCGAGGTGGTCGGGCAGCACGGACGCCGGATCGACGACGCGTGGAACGACGGACCGCTCGCGTACCTGGGTGTCACGACGTCAGGTTTCCCGAACCTGTTCATGCTCTACGGTCCGAACACCAACAACGGCTCGATCCTGACCATGATCGAGGCCCAGGTCGATCACGTCATCGCGCACCTGCGCCGTTTGGCCAGCGACGGCATCGCATGGGTCGACGTCAAGCCACAGGCTATGGCCCGGTACAACGACGAGGTCCAGGAGGCGATGGGCCGAGTCCGCGTCTGGCACGCGGGGTGTCACGGCTACTACCGCTCGCCGAGTGGTCGCATCGTCACGCAATGGCCGATGTCGATGAGCGAATACCAGCGGCGAACGGCGACACTCGACGTCGACGCGTTCGAGGTCGGCACGACGGCGAACTGTTGAACGCAGCGGTCGACGAGCTCACCTGTCGTGCGTAGATCTCCGATCGCCAGTCGGGAGACGCGGCGCCGCTCGCGCGCGCACCAGTAGGGGCTCGGCCCGGGTCGGGCCGGCCCTTGAGCCGTGCGAGTCGCCCCGCGATACGAGTCGGGACGGGCCCTGTCGCTGACTCCCGAAGCCTGCAGCGGGAGATCGACCGTGCGTCTCGCTCCGGGCGAGTCGGGCTGGCCCGTCGCGACGAGCAGGCCGAACGCTGGACACGGCGGAGGGAATTGAACCCACGTCCAGGGTTTTGCAGACCCTTGCCAGGTGTCCACGAAGGTCGCTTGAGTCATACACCGCCTCCGCGGCCAAATGCCGCGTCCAACCCACTTTTCTCAGAGTTGGCGGGCTCGCAAAGCCAGATCAGATGAACTGCGTGAGGTACCCCGGCCCAAGTGCTCGCCAATACGAGTCTCGCGGCGGGCACTGATGCTGTCGCGTCCCGAGAGATGAGTGCGGCCTATCCCGTCCATGACCTCCCTTCTCAAGCGGAGATATCTCGGGTCCTGGCGTCCCGCGGAGCCACGCCAAGCACGAGGCGTGGTGAGCACCCTAACCCCGCCGATCCTCGTCGGCATGTCCCTCGAGCCCCAGGGTCAAACGGCCCGGTTCCACCAGGCCTTTCGTCCCGGCGCCTCGAACCAGGGTCGACACCGACCGTCACCAAGTCGGAAGTCGTATCAATGACGATGGCGGCGCTGACTGGTGTGTGATTTGGCGAGCGACCTCGAAGCGACGGGATCGTTCATCATGGCGGCGTTTCTCGGGCCAGCGGAGGTGGTGCATGGGATGCTGGCCGCTCGTAGGCTTCCTGCTCGTCATGGGTCTGCAGGAGTGGCTCCGTTGATGAGGGGGACAGCCTCGTGCAGTGTTGCCCGAAGGCAGTGGCCGATCTAGGGATGCGATGATCCCGCGCCCGAACAAGCCAGTGCTTCTCGTGAACCCCATGTCGGGCGGGGGCAAGGCCGAGCATCACGACCTGGTCGGTGAGTGCCGTGCCAGGGGCATCGAGCCGGTGGTGCTCAAGCGCAGCGATGACCTCTCGACGCTGGTCGCCGCCGCGGTACTCGGCGGTGCAGACGTCATCGGCATGGCCGGCGGTGACGGGTCACAAGCGCTCGTGGCTTCCATCGCTGCCGAGCACGACGTTCCGTACGTGTGTGTTCCTGCCGGCACACGCAACCACTTCGCATTCGATATCGGCATCGACCGGGCTGATGTCGTCGGCGCTCTCGATGCGTTCTTCGACGGCTCGGAGCGCCGCATCGACCTCGCCCGGGTGAACGGTCGCGTCTTCGTGAACAACGTGTCGATGGGCCTGTACGGAAAAGTTGTCCAGTCGCAGGAGTATCGCGACGCGAAGCTAAGAACCGTGATCGAGACGCTGCCCGAGCTCCTCGGACCAGGCGCGGAGCCGTTCGACCTCCGGTTCACCGATCCGGACGGTTCCGAGTACGCCAACGCGCAACTCCTACTGGTGTCAAACAACCGCTACCAGCCCGGCCCACCGGGGACGCAGGGCAACCGCAGGGGAATGGACCAAGCCACGCTCGGGGTAGTGGCCGTAGGCATCGGACCGCCGTTCCCAGGGTGGAAGGAATGGACCACACCGACGTTTCGGGTTGACTCGGGGACCACAATCAACGTCGGAGTGGACGGCGAGGCGCTCGCGATCGATCCACCCCTGGTCTTCGACTCCCTGCCGTCGGCCCTCCGGATCCGCACCCCCAACCGGCGACAGCACCGGTGATACGCGCCAACCAGGCTCGGCACCGATCCGCCCAGACCCATAGGTCTGACACCACTGCACGTGCACCCTGAAGGGTGTCTTTAGTCGGTCATGCGGCGCAACGTTCGTATTCGTTGATGAGACCCCCGAGGCTTTTGGCGGATCACCGGGCCCGTCGTGGCCTGAACTCGGGAAATCAGCTCGGGGCGACAGGTCGAGACCTCGGTGGGGTCGGTGCTGGCCTGGCCCGAGCATCCGGCGCTCCCGCTGCGGTCGATGCCTCAGCGTCGGGCGGATGCTTGCAATACCAGACCGGCCGGGGTCCTACATCAGCGACGCTCAGCCAAGGCACCTGATGCGATGAGCGCGTACCCTGTTCGCCTCACGCTGGGGAGGGATAGGTCTGAGGCGTCCACCAAGATGATCGGGAGGCCCAATCATGCCGGACAGCGACAAGATCGAACAGGCAGAGGAGCGCATCGCTCGCGTGCAGGACGCACTCGACCAGGTGCAGCAAGTTCTGCAAAAAGCTGACGGGCTGCAGAAGGCGGCCGAACGTACGGCCTCGGCGTTGCGAGTAGCTACGGTCGCGCTGGCTCTCGGCGCTGCGGCGATCAGCATTGCGGTCGCGCTCAGGAGAGGCCGCCGGGCTTAGCTGAGAGTCGGGAGTGCTTGGGGCGAGTCAACAACGTGTCCCCCCGTCTCTACGCGCCGGTCTTGGCGTCCGAGGACTCCCGCGAGGCCAAGCGGCTGACGGTGGTCGAGACGCTGCCGGATCTCTTGGTCCTGACGCGGCACCGTTCGGGCTCACTGCCGACAGCGCAGACGGGCCGGTTGAGGGCGCGCAGCTCATCCTGGTGTCCAACAACCCCTACACGTTGTCCAGCTTGGCCGGGTTCGGGTCGCGCGCCCGGTTGCACACGGGCGCGCTTGGGGTGGCGGCGGTCTCGATCGACCGCACGTCCGAGGTCCATCGCCTGGTGGCCCTCGAGGCAGCCGTTCATCCCGAGCGCTACCGCGGCTGGCGCCAGTGGACCACCCGCAGCCCGGAGGTCCGGGGTCCGTCGTCCTTGGCCGCCGCCGTGGACGGCGAGGCGCGCACCTGGGATCCTCCGCTTCGCTTCATGATCCGGCCGGATGCGCTGCGGGTTCGCATCGCTCTCGGGCAATCCGGAGCCTCACCGGCTTTCCTCCATACGCCCGCAGCGGTGTCCACCCTGGTGGGCCTCGGCCGCGTGGTGTGCGGTCGACCGAGCGGGATCGTCACCCACCAGACGTCAGGCGACACGTGACCCGGCCCGAGAGAACTGGGGAGTCCCCGGAAAGCTCCGCGTCGACCCGCACCGGCGGTGACGCGGGTCGCCGCCTGCTCGAGGAGGCCGATGCGCTCGACGAGGCCATCTACAACGCGGTGGCGAGCACACCGACCCCGACACTCGACGTGCCCATGATTTGGATCTCGAACGCCGCCAATGACTCCCGGCTCTGGGTCGTGATCGCTGGCGTACTCGCAGTGGCGGGGGGCCATCGGGGTCGACGGGCGGCCATCCGCGGGTTGACGGCGATCGGCGCCACCTCGATCACCGCAAATCTGGTCGTGAAGCACATTTTCTCCCGGCGCCGCCCGAAGCGGTTGACCGTCAGCTCTGGGCGCAAGGCGCGCATGCCAACCTCGAGCTCCTTTCCTTCGGGCCACACGGCGTCTGCGTTCGCTTTTGCCACCGCGGTGAGTGCCGATCTCCCGGGGCTCTCGCTTCCCCTGTACGCGCTGGCAACTGCCGTGGGCTACAGCAGAGTCCATACCGGCGTGCACTACCCCAGCGACGCGATGAGCGGTGCCGTCCTCGGGCTCGCCGTGGGCACGGCGGTGCGAGGAACGTCCGCATGGTTCCCCACTCGGAGCTCAGGCGAGCGGTGGGCGACACCGACTCACAGGTCCAGGTAGCCACAGGCTGGACCCTCGCAGCGCGGCCCGCTCACAGTCCCGAAGCCCGACGCAAACCTCGTCGCAGACAGCACCGACACCATGGCGTTCACGCCCTCGAGGCGGTACCGAGGGGTCAAGTTCGCGGGCTACGAGGGTCACGTGCCCCGGACGAGCACATCACCGAGCTTTCGTGAACCAGGCAACAGGTACCGCCGTCCGTGGCGATCCACCGAACATTCGCCGGCCGGCGCTGCGACGGGCCACAAAGAGCCGAGCTCCCCAGCGGGCCGGCCGGCCGCAAGCACAACGACCAGGGTTGCGTGCGACTCAACGCTGGCCGAATCCGACAATTCGGGGGCACAATGGCCCCGAGGGGATCACCACCAGGTCAAACAACAGAGGGGGAGTGCGTGATGGAGACGCTTGATCGTCAGATCGCCGAGAGCTACGCCCGGTCATGGTGGCTCTTCGTGCTCACGGGAATCCTGTGGCTCTTGCTCGGCTTCATTCTCCTCTCGTATCGCGTCTCGTCGATCTCGGTCACGGTCGTGTTCATCGCGGTCGTCTTCTGGATGGGCGCCTTCTCGCTGTTCGCCCTGTCCGCAGTCGCCTCGGGTGGGTGGCGGCTCCTTACGATCATCGGCGCGATCACCGCCCTCGCCGCCGGGATCGGCGCGCTCGTCTGGCCGGCCCCGACGCTCCTCGTGGTCTCCATCTTCGTGGCGTGGTACCTGCTCTTCAGCGGGATCGTCGAGGTCGTGATCTCGCTCTCGAACACGGAGGTCAGAGGCTGGTGGCTCTCCCTCGTGGCCGGGATCATCTCCATCGGGCTCGGCGCGTGGGCGATCGGCAACCCCGAGCGGTCGGTGCTACTGCTCGTCACGATCATCGGCGTCTACGCGATCTTCCACGGCGTCGCGCAGCTCATGGCCGGCTTCCACTACCGCGCGCTGCGAAAAGACCTCGGGATCTCATAGCTCATGTCAATCGTTCTTCCAGACTGGCGCCATCGACCCGCGCCAACTCCTCCTCGACGAATGTGGTCCAGCGAGTCACGAGGTCGAAGGCATCGCGCATGAAGACAATCCAGAGCACGTTGACTGCTTCCGGACTGAGCCGCTAATTCTAATGGCGAATCATGCCGAACAGTTCTCCATCTACCAGTGCGGCTGGCTCTAGATTGGTCAACGACGGACCGTTGATCGTTCCCCCAGCATCTCTCTCCAGAACGAGTATGATCGAGAGGTGTCATCGATGGGTGTGACCGTCGGTACAGAGGACGGCCGTCCGGTTGTTCGAGGGGTGGTTCTCGATGATTTGGGGATCGAGGTTGGCGAGATTCAGCACCTCACAGACCTGCGGAACGACGTGCGTACGCAGCTCGATGAGTTGGCAAAGGCCATTGAGACGGCGATCCAGGGGAACAGCCCAGAGGTAATGGTGATCAGGCCCGGCCGGATCCACATGTGGGAACGTCGGAGAACGACCGCCAGACGCGCAAGAGCCGAAGGAGTATTGCTGGCTACCTTTCGTGACCATGGCGTTCACGTCCTCGTCATGGATGCAGACGAGGTTGGAAGAGCTGTTGGCGGAGATCGAGCTTCTGCCGATAAGGCAGCGAAGGGCTGGGCATCGAAGGACTTCGTCGAGGCAGGAGCGGCGGCGCTTGCCGCGCATTCGATCGCGCAACAGGGTGGACGCAGCAGTTGATGAAAGGGCAGTCGGCCAGGCGGTGCCCTTCCATTTCATCTCCGGTGAATCCCGAGTTCGCCGGGCCGATCCGGTCGAGCCGACGCTGCCTGAGCGCCGGCAGTAGGTAACGGTCCAGAATGCCCCGATATCCGATGCGGGTGTTCGGACTCAGATCGCCGGTCGACACCTCCCACCACGCGTCGACCAGTTCTCCGAAGCGAGCAGTCCGATTGCTACCGACCTCTCCAGAGTCGGCCGCGGAAACGAACCCCGCCAACCGACGCTCGGCCTCGCGGCGCGACCCACGAACGGTCTCGTACCGGTAGCGGCGCCGCCCGTTCTCGTCGAGGCCGACGTAGACGGCGAGCTGGTAGGTCGTTCCCGCCGGGCCGCGGCGGGTCCGGATGTATCCGCGCACCTTGCCTCCCAGCAGAGCGCCTGGCGAGAGCCTCAGACACGCTCAGCCCGAAGACATCACTTGGATCGTCCGGCGTTGATGGGCAATTGATGGGCACAGGGCCCATCAGTTGGTCCCACGATCCCTCCACGGGCGGTGACGAAACCACCCCTGAGCAGGGGAACTGCCTTGGAGGCGGCGGTGGGAATTGAACCCACGTCCAGGGTTTTGCAGACCCTTGCCTGGGCCACTCGGCTACGCCGCCGGGTCCGTCGTCTGTGGGGATCGACGGATCAGCGAGGCTAGTGCTTCATCATTCGGCCCTTCGTGCCGATCCTTCCCGGGTGAACCCGGCGGTGGTGGTGGCACTCGACGGCGTCGAGCGGCGGTTCGGCGACGTCGTTGCGCTCGACGCGCTGTCGATGGAGGTGCCGGCCGGGTCGGTCACGGTGCTGGTCGGACCGAATGGGGCTGGCAAGACCACGGTGGTGCGCCTGGTCACCGGTGCGCTTCGCGTCCAGGCCGGCGCGGTCCGAGTGTTCGGCATGGACCCGAGTGGGCCCGAGGGTGCGACGGTGCGCGGACAGTGCGGCGTGGTACCCGCCCGCCCGGCGCTGTACGACCGGCTGAGCGGCTACGACAACCTCCGGTACTGCGCCGAGCTGTTCGACGTGCCCTCGGCGATGATCGAGGCTCGCATTCGGGACGCGGCCGAGCGGTTCGGGATCGCCGACGCGCTGCCGCTCCGGGTGGGGGCGTACTCAACCGGGATGCGGGCCCGTCTCGCGTTGGCCCGGGCGATCCTGCACGACCCTCGCCTGCTGCTGCTCGACGAGCCCACCGCGGGTCTCGACCCTGAGTCCGCCCGCGCCGTGTTGGCGTTGATCGACGAGCTCGCCGAGCAGGGTCGGGCCGTGCTGATGTGCACCCACCTGCTCCTCGAGGCCCAGGGCCTGGCCGACGAGGTGGTGGTCCTCGATCGTGGCCGGCCGCTGGTCTCGGGTTCGCCCCAGGAGCTCACGCGTCGGTACTGGCCGGCGTGTCGGGTCGTGCTCGACGCCGAGGATCCGTCGATCCTCGACCGGGCCCGGTCGCTGCCGTTCGTCGACGGGTACCGCCGAAACGGCACCGCCACCGTCGATCTGGCGACCGAGGACCTCGTCCCGGACCTCGTCGACGCGCTCGTCGCCGCGGGGGCGCGTCTCAGTCGCGTCGAGCCGCAGACGCCGACGCTCGAGCAGCTGTACTTCGCGATCCGGGCTGATTCCGCGTGAGCGAGCACCGCTACGGGCGCGCCTGGGTGATCGCGCGCACCGACCTCCGGCAGCTCCGCCAGGCGCGTGACTTCTGGCTCCCGTTGGCGATCATCGCCGGGCTCTTCTTCGTCGTCGTCCCCGCGATCCTCTTGACCTTGATCACCCACGTGTCCGACGTGCGGCTCGTCCGTCAGCTGAGCGAGGTCGTCGGGAGCCTCCCCCAGCAGCTGCGGGCGAACGTGCGCGGTGATCCCGGTCCGACGCAGGCGGCGTACGCACTTGCCGTCTACCTCTTCGCCCCACTCGCGATCATCGTCCCGTTAACGGTGGCGTCCGCGGTGGGGGCGAACACGATCATCGGGGAGCGGGAGCGCGGCAGCGGCGAGTTCCTCGCGCACTCCCCCGCGAGCGAACGGGAGATCTACGCCGGGAAGCTCATCGCCAGTCTCGTGCCCGGCTACGCGGCCGCCGCGGTCGGATTCGGGCTGTACTCGCTCGTCGTGAACCTGACCGTCGGTCCGAAGGTCGGTGGATGGTTCTTCCCGACCACGAACTGGTGGATCCTCGTTCTCTGGGTCCTGCCCCCGTTCATCGCCCTCGCGTTGGCGGTGATCCTCGCCATCTCGGCCAAGGTCTCCAGCGCGGCCGCGGCCCAGCAGGCGTCCGCCCTGGTCACGCTGCCGCTGATCCTGGTCGCCTACACCGTGGCGAGCGGCACCCTGTTCCGCACCGAGCTGTTCGCGCTGGCGATCGGCGCGTTGGCGTGGGTGGGGGCAGCCTTCGCGCTCGCGCGGGGATCGCGTGCGGTCCGCCGCGAGCGGCTCCTCGGCTTGGGTGCCTGACCCGCGCACCTACCCACGCCCCCGACGGGCAGCGGGTGAGGCACCGGGGACACGACCGTCGAAGCCGAGGGCGGAGCGCTCGGGCCGGAGGGTGGGGTCGATCCGCCGCGTAGCATCGGCGCCGTGACCCCAGCCGTGCAGCTCCTCGCCGTCGGCGCCGCCGCCCCGAGCTGGCGCCTTCCCGCCGCCGAGGTCGCGGCAGCGTGGGGTCGTGGGGGCGGCCGCGGCGAAGCCGCGGTGTGCGCTCCCGACGAGGACACCCTCACCCTCGGCGCGGCCGCCGCGGGTCGGGCGCTCGCCGCATCGGGGCTGCAGACCGACATCGTCGACGGGCTCTGGTGGGGGACCAGCCGGCCGCCGTTCGCGGAGGGGCCGAGCCACGCCGTGC
This sequence comes from uncultured Actinomycetes bacterium, assembly GCA_963714105.1. GTDB lineage: Bacteria > Actinomycetota > Acidimicrobiia > IMCC26256 > PALSA-555 > PALSA-555. The sequence continues at coordinate 147,323 of OY970233.1, forward strand.
TGGCCCGGGCGGTGGGGTTGTCCCACCGGTCCGGCGGCGTGCTCTGCGCAGGGTCGCCCCACGCGGGCATCGAGGCGCTGCTCGCCGCCGCGGACGCGATCGGGGCCGGAACCGCCCGTGTCGCACTCGTCGTGGTCTCGGACGCGATCGTCCCCGGGCTCGGGACGGCGTTCGAGACCCGCACCGGGGCGGGCGCCGCCGCGCTCGTCCTGGTCTCCCACGGTGGGAGCGCGTCGATCGGCCCGCGGGTCACGCGGACCCACCCCTATCTCGACCGGTACCGGGGCGACGACGAGTCGGCGACCCGTGACCTGTACGACGCCCGCCTCTACCGCGAGGAGATCTTCCTGCCGACGATGCGGGAGCTCGGCGACCAGCTCGGCACGTTGGACATCGACCGTTGGTCGCTCCCCGACCCGGACGGTCGACTCGGTGCGACCTTGGCCCGCCAGCTCGGGGCCGAGACGCTCGCGTCGGCGTCGGTGTACGCCTCGCTGGGAGACACCGGCGCGGCCGCGTCGCTCCTGGGCGCCGTCGGCGCGCTCGACGCCGCCGGGACGGTCGGGGTCGTCGCGTGGGGCGGTGGCCGCGCGACGGGCATCACGATCACCGCCCGAGAGCCGGTCCTCGGCGCCGCCGCGGTCGTCGGAGACCTCTCGGTTGGTCGTGACGTCACCTACGCCGAGGTGCTGCGGAGCCGCGGCGAGCTGGTCGCCTCTGGCGAGACGGTGCCGATGGGGGTCCCACCCGAGAGCGCCCAGTTCGTCCGAGGCGCCGACGAGATGCTGGGCCTGCTCGGTGCCCGCTGCGTGGACTGCGGGACGATCAACACCCCGCCGTCCATCCATCCCCACTGCATCAGCTGCGGCAGCACGAAGTTCGTGCTCGAGGCGCTCGCCCGGCACGGCCGCGTGTACACCTACGTCGTCAACCAGACGATGCCCGCCCCGTTCGTCGCGCCGCTCCCGATCGCGGTGATCGACCTCGACGACGGCGCCCGCGTCATGCTGCAGGTCACCGAGCACTCCGCGCCCCTCGAGATCGGCAGCGAGGTGGAGCTTGTGGTGCGCCGGTACGCGCACGAGCGGGGTGCCCCGGTCTATGGGTACAAGGCTCGCCCGATCGCACGAGAGGACGTCCGATGAGCTGGAACCGCGTCGCCGTCGTCGGCGCTGGGTTGATCAAGTTCGGTGAGCTATTCGATCAGAGCTACGAGCAGATGGCCGCGGGCGCCTTCGCGGCCGCGGTCGACGCGGTCGACCACGGCTTCGAACCCGAACAGGTCGAAGCGGCGTTCGTCGCCACCCAGCGGGGGACGTTGTGGGGTCAGGAGGGAATCGGCGGGAACACGGTCCCGTCGGCCATCGGGTTGGCCGGGATCCCGTGCACCCGGATCGAGAACGCCTGCCCGTCGGGTTCCGACGCGTTCCGGGTCGGCGCGATGGCGGTCGCGAGCGGGGTCCATGACGTCGTCCTCGTGATCGGCGTGGAGAAGATGCGCGACAAGTCCGCCGAAGAAGGCCTGCTGTCGCGGGCGGCGGCCGGGCATCCGATCTACACACGCGGGGAGACCGCCCCGGTGTTGTTCGCCCCGTTCGCGACTCGTCACATGTACGAGTTCGGGACCACCCGCGAGATGCTGGCGTCCGTCGCGGTGAAGAACCACGCCAACGGCGCGCTCGACCCGTACGCGCACTTCCAGAACCTGATCACGGTCGACGACGTGCTCGCGTCACCTCCGGTGTGCCATCCCCTCCACCTGCTGGACTGCTGCCCGCAGACCGACGGCGCGGCCGCGACGCTGCTCGTCCGCGCCGATCTCGCCGAGCGGTTCACCGACCGGCCGGTCTACGTCGCCGGGTTCGGTGTCGCGACCGACCATCCCTACCTGCACGAGAAGTCGAGTTTCGTGGGCCTCAAGGCCACCCAGCTCGCCGCGGAGCGAGCCTACGAGATGGCGGGGATCGGGCCGGCGGAGATCGACTGCGCCGAGGTGCACGACTGCTTCACGATCACCGAGATCCTCGACATCGAAGACCTCGGGTTCGTCGACAAGGGCAAAGGCGGCGTGGCGTCCCTCGACGGGGAGACGTCGCTCACCGGCCGCATCCCGATCAACACCTCCGGCGGGCTGCTGGCCAAAGGTCACCCGATCGGCGCGACCGGTGTCGCCCAGCTCACCGAGTGCTGGTGGCAGCTCCGCGCCGAGGCCGGGGAACGCCAGGTGGAGCTCCGGAACGGCAACGCGCTGCAACACAACGTCGGCGGCCGGGGATCCGGCGTGTCGGTGATCAACATCCTGACGACCAACCAGCCGTGATCCACTACGCCGTCGGCGACGACCATGTCGCCCGGCTCACACTCGACCGGCCCGACGCCAAGAACGCGCTCACGGTCGAGATGCGCGACGAGATCGTCCGCCGTGTCCGTGAGGCGCGTGCCGACGCCGCGGTGAGAGCCTTGCTGCTCAGCGGCTCCGGCGACGCGTTCTGCGCCGGGATGGACCTGAGCGCGTCGACGATGGCCAACGCCGGGTCTGCTGACTTCGAGACCCGCAGCACCGCCGAGGCGCTCCGAGTCGGCGTGCAGAGCTTCATCCGGGAGCTGTGGGAGCTGGACAAGCCCACCGTCGCGGCGGTGAACGGCGCCGCGGTGGGGCCCGGCGCGCATCTCGCGTTGGCGTGCGACTTCGTACTGGTCCACGACGAGACCCGGTTCCTGTGGTCGTTCGCCCGTTGGGGTCTCGTCGTCGACGCCGGCGGCGCGTACCTCCTCCCCCGCCTCGTCGGGCTGCCCCGGGCCAAGGCCATGGTCCTCCTCGGCGAAGGCGCTCACGGCGGCGAGGCCGTGGACCTCGGGCTCGCGTACCGCTGCGTGCCCGCCGACGAGCTCGCCGGCGCGGCGGAGGACCTGGCCCGCCGGCTCGCGGCGGGACCGACCCGGTCCCTCGGTCTCTCGAAACGGCTGCTCAACGCGAGCTTCGAGACGTCCCTCGACCGCTCCCTCGACCTCGAAGGCGCCTACCAGTCCCTCGCGGCCACGTCACCCGACCTCGTGGAAGGCATGGCGGCGTTCCGGGACCGGCGCGACCCCGAGTACCGCGGCCGGTAGCCCGGGCTCGGCCGGGTCACGACCGCCCCGGGTAGGATCTCGGCGCCTCACGTCGACGCGCCCGACACGCAGCCTGCACGCAGCCTGCGACCGGAGCCGAACCGACGGGATGTGCCCTCGTGCGGAACGTCCGTGACCAGGTGCGCATCCAGGGCCGCGATCGCCGTCCGCGCGACGCGCCGAGCCGAACAGGAGAGCGACAGTGGGTGTCTTCGACGGGAAGGTTGCGGTCGTCACCGGCGCCGGGCGGGGCATCGGGCGGGCGGAGGCGCTGCTGCTCGCCGCCGAAGGCGCCGCGGTCGTCGTCAACGACCTCGGCGGTGAGCGCACCGGCGAGGGAACCGACCAGCGTCCGGCGCAGCTGGTCGTCGACGAGATCACCGCAGCCGGCGGCCAAGCCGGCGCGAACTACGACGACATCTCCAGCTGGGATGGTGGCGCCGCCCTGATCCAGCAGGCGATCGACAGCTTCGGAGGTCTCGACGTCGTCATCAACAACGCCGGGATCCTGCGGGACAAGATGAGCTTCAACATGACCGAAGAGGAGTGGGACGCGGTCATCCGCGTGCACCTCAAGGGCCACTTCGTGCCCGCCCGGCACGCCGCCGCGTACTGGCGGGCCAAGAACAAGGAGACCGGCCAGCCCGTCGGGGCCGCGATCGTCAACACCGCCTCCGAGTCGGGTCTGTACGGTAACGCCGGTCAGCTGAACTACGCCGCCGCGAAGGCCGGGATCGCGGCGATGACGATCGTGCTCGCCCGCGAGCTGGAGCGGGTCGGGGTCCGTGCGAACGCGATCGCGCCCGTCGCCCGGACGCGCCTCACCGAGGACCTCGCCGGTGGCGTCTTCGACGCCAAAGACGGCGGGTTCGACGCGTTCGCCCCCGAGAACGCGGCCGCCGGGGCGGTGTGGCTCGCGTCGCCCCTCGCCGAAGGGATCACCGGGCAGGTGCTGAAGATCCAAGGCGGGGTGGCCCAGATCGTGCGGGGCTGGCGGCCCGATCACGGAGGTGTCGGACGACAAGCCCTGGACGATCGCCGCGCTGGCGGAGCAGACGCGACCAGCTCTTCGCCAAGACCGACCCCGGCGTGCCGCCCTTCTTCCCGCCGGTCGAGGGCTGAGCCGACCCGTGCGGCTCTCCTTCGGCCCGGAGGTCGAGGCCTTCCGCTCCGACCTGGCGACGTTCCTCGACGAGCACGCACCCGTCGAGGCCCTCGCCGGCTTCGACATGATGGACAGCGGCGCCGAGAACCGCCGAGAGATCATCCCCGACTGGGCCCGACGCTGGCAGGCGACCCTGTTCGACCACGGCTGGATGATCCCCGGATACCCACCCGAGCTGGGCGGACGCGACGCGACCCCGATCCAGACGCTCGTCTACCTCGAGGAGATGGCCCGGCGCCGCATCCTGCGGTCCCTCCACTTCCCCGGGTACGCGATCGTCGCCCCAAGCCTCCTCGACTTCGGCAACGCCGAGCATCAGGCGCTCGTCGCCCCCGCGATCCGAGGCGACACGGTCTGGTGCATCGGCATGAGCGAACCCAACGCCGGTTCCGACCTCGCCGGGCTGCAGACGCGCGCCGAGCATCGACGGTGACCGGTTCGTCATCAACGGCCAGAAGGTGTGGACCAGCTACGCGATGGTCGCCCAGAAAGCGTTCGTGTACGTGCGCACCGACCCGGACGCCCCGAAGCACAAAGGCATCAGCCTGCTGATCGTCGACATGGACACCCCCGGGATCGACGTCCGGCCGCTCCGGCACCTGAGCGGCGCGGCGAATTTCGCCGAGGTGTTCTTCACCGACGTCGAGGTACCCCGCGCGAACCTCGTCGGCGGCTTGAACGACGGCTGGCGCATCACGCAGGGCTCACTCGCCCACGAGCGGGCCGGCTTGTGGGTCGAAGGCGTCTCCCGGCTGGAAGCGACGGTCCAGGCGCTCGTCGACCTCGCCCGCCGTCGTGGCGTCACCCACGACGCCGGGGTGCGGCGCCGCATCGCCGAGTTCTACGAGCAGGCCGCGTCGCTCCGCGGCGCTCGGCTACAAGGGCTTCGCGAGCTTCGCGCAAGGGTCGTCGGCGCCGGAGCACTCCTACATGAAGATGGCCACCTCCGAGCTGGGGAAAGCTGCCTACGAGCTCGGGATGCAGCTGCAAGGCCCGTACGCGGTGACACGCGACCCGGAGCGCGGTGAGGAGAACGGCCGGTGGGTCAACATGTACTTCATGAGCTTCGCGAACACCATCGCCGGCGGGACCAGCGAGATCCAACGCAACATCATCGCCCAGCGGGTGCTGGGCCTCCCCCGGGCGTAGCGCGATGGACTTCACCCTCTCCGACGAGCAGCAGCTCCTCCGCGACACCGCGCGCACCCTCCTCGCCAAGGAGTGCCCCCCGGCGCTGGTCCGCGCCCACATCGACGACCCCGCCGCGGCCGACCCGCTCTGGGAGCGGCTCCGTGACTTCGCCGCGCTCGGCGACGGCCCCCTGACGGACCTGTGCCTCTTCGTCGAAGAGACCGGGTACGTCGCCGCCCCGGGGCCGTTCCTGGCCACCACCGGGTTGTTCGCCCCGCTGCTCGCGGCCGCCGGCCACGAGCTGCTCGCCCCGACACTCGCCGGGGAGACGACGGGGACGGTCGCGATGGCGGGCACCGACGGTACCTGGCGCGCCAACGACGAGCCGGTCAAGTGCTTCGTCCCCGAGTTGGACCGCGTCGAGTGGGTCGCGATCGATCGGGCCCGGCCGCGACGTGCAGGTCGTCGCCACCCGAGGGTTGCCGGCCCGGGTGCTCACGCACCGCGGACTGGTCGCGGCGTCTCTTCGAGGTCGACGTCTCCGGTGTCGACGCGCCGGCACTGCCCCTCGCCGCGGACGCGCTGCACGACGTGGTCGAGCGGGCCACCGTCGCGGTGTCGGCGGAGCTCGTCGGCACTGCCCGCCGTCTCTTCGACATGGCCCTCGAGTACGCGAAGCAGCGGGTCCAGTTCGACCATCCGATCGGGTCGTTCCAGGCGATCCAGCACAAGCTCGCCGACGTGTCCCTCGTCGTCGAGCGGGCCGACAGCGCGGTCCAGTACGCGGCGATGACCGTCGATGCCGACGACCCGGCCCGTCACCGCGCCACCCACGTCGCCAAAGCCGCGGCGGGCACCGCGGCGACCCGCGCCGCGAAGGACAGCATCCAGGTCCACGGCGGGATCGGGTACACGTGGGAGCACGACCTGCACCTGTTCATCCGGCGGGCGTACGGGAGCGAGGCGTGGTTCGGCCCGACCGGCTGGCACCACGACCGTCTCGCCGAGCTGCTCCTCGACGCCTGAGCGCGCCACCGCCGACGCGACGGGCGCCCCGGGCTGGTCAGATCCGGACCGGCCGGTCGGTCCAGTGCTGCTCCCGCAGCGCCCGTTTGAGGACCTTGCCGTTGGGCTGACGGGGCAGCTCGGCGACGAAGTCGAAGCGGGCCGGCACCTTGAAGTCGGCGAGGTGATCTCGGCAGAACCGGGCGAGCTCCTCCGCGGCCAGCGGCGCTCGGACCTCGACCACCGCGAGGAGCTGCTCGCCGAGGCGCTCGTCGGGAACCCCGAACACCGCGCAGTCGACGACCGCGGGATGGGTGTAGAGCACCTCTTCGATCTCACGCGGGTAGATGTTCACACCGCCGCGGATCACCATGTCGACCGCCCGGTCGGTGAGGTACAGATACCCGTCGGTGTCGAGGTGACCGACGTCACCGACGGTGAACACGTCGTCGCGCCACGCCTGCGTGGTCTTGTCGGGATCGTCGTGGTAGTGGAAGCGGGCGCCACCGGGCGGGTGGACGTACACGACGCCGGTCTCGCCGGTCGGGACCGGCGTGACCGTCGCGCGTCGAGGACCCGGACCTCGGTGCCGGGCCACGGCAAGCCGACGCTGCCGGGCCGGTCGAGCCATTCCGCCATCGAGATCCTCGTCGCGCCACCTTCGCTCATCCCGTACAGCTCGGCGATCTCGCACGGCGCGAGGGCATCGATGATGCGGCGCTTCACGGGGACGGGGCAGGGCGCACCCGCGTGCACGATGAGCTGCAGCGACGAATGGTCGATGCGGTCCCGTTCCGCGGCCGGGATCTCGAGGATGCGGATGAAGTGCGCAGGGACCATGAAGGTCCGCGTCACCCGATGCTGCTCCACGAGTCGGAGCCACGCCCGGGCGTCGAAGGACTCGAGGATCACGGTGGTCGCGCCGACGAAGAGCGCCGCCATCGTCCAGCCGCCGGGCCCGGCGTGGTAGGCGGGGCCGGTCACGATGTAGACGTCGTCGGCGGTCCAACCCCACAGCGCGACCTGGCCGCGGATGCTCTGCGCGGCGCGTCCCCGGTCGACACTGCCGTGGACCACCCCTTTGGGACGCCCGGTCGTGCCCGAGGTGTAGAAGATCGGCAGGTCGAGCCCGTCGAGCGTGATCGGTGCTTCGCCGCCGTCGCCGTCGCCGTCGCCCTCGTCGGCGATGACGACGTCGTACTCGTCGGGCACGAGGATCAGGTCACAGCCCGGGACCGCGTCGAGGGCCCGGGCGCACGCGTCGGCGAGGTCACGGTGCGCGACCAGCACCTTCGCCTTCGAGTCTTCGAGGATGTAGGCGAGCTCGTCGGCCTTCAGGTGCCAGTTCACGAGCACGACGGGCGCGGCGAGCTTGCTCGCGGCGGCCCACGTCTCGAAGAACTCGAGGCCGTTCGGGAGCATGATCGCGACGCGGTCGTCGGCTCGGACGCCGCGTCCGGCCAGCGCGTGGGCGAGCCGGGTGCTGCGGGCATCGAGCTCGGCGAAGGTGCGGACCTCGTCGCCGAGGATCAGGGCCGGCTTGTCCGGGGTGGCGTGCGCGTGCGTGCTGATCCCGGTTCGGGGCTCATCATCCATGGTCGGTGACGCGGAGCTAGGAGCGGAGCGCCCCCGGCTCCTCCAGCCACTTGTTCAACGCCACGGTGCGGGCGTTGCGGCACATGAGCACATGCTCGATCGCGCGTCGGATCCGGCGCTGCTGATCGGCGGTGATCGACACCCGGCGGAGCAGGAAGTCGGCCTGGCGGCCGTGATCCTCCTCGGCGTAGGCGTGCACCTTGAAGTTCTCGACCTCGATGTCGTAGTGCTGGCGCATGCCCTCGTACATCATCTTGGCGTAGTTGGTCGACGCGGCGAACCGCTCCCCGGCCCAGCCGAACGCGGCGAGACCCTCCTCGTACGAGCGGCGCATGTAGTAGAGGGTCGTGAACACCGACCCGACGCTCTCGGGCATCGCCCGGTAGGACACCAGCTCCTGGTCGGTGACCCCGAGCTGACGGGCCCAGGTGACCTTCATGTCGACGTGGTTGTGGTCGCCGGTATAGCCGGTCTCGTCGGCGAGGTTCTGCAGCCAGTGGGCGAAGTGCTCGCTGGAGCCGAGGTCGAGGGCGTCCGTGTCGGGCGCGAGGCTGACGAGCGACCCGAACTCGGTCGTGTACCACTTGCCGAGGAAGTAGTACTCCTTCGCCAGGCGCTTCAGGAGCTCCTCGGACAGGCTGCCGTCGGCGACTCGCTCCCAGACCAGGTTCTTCTCGGTCGCGACCTCGGCCTGCAGCGCCTCGAGCGAGGCCATGAACTCGTCGACCGGGAGAGCCGGGCTGTTCTCGGTGTCGGCGCCTCGGATGTCACGGAACTCGCGCTGCTCGGACACAGAGCACCTCTCCTTCTTCTACGCCGACCGGGCGGCTCGGCGGCCACGTCGGGTTTAGGATAGACGTGACACCGGCGTCAGGTTCCGGGTTGAGCCCGGGGGGAGCGCAATGAACGTCGATCTGGTGCAGTTGGCAGGGAGCCGAGGCCGGCTCAGCGGGGCGGCCGTCGACCCGGTCACCGCCGAGGTGGTGCGGGGGGCGATGGAGACCATCTGCTTCGAGATGGCGACCTACGTGTCCCGGACCGCCACGACGCCGATCCTGAACCAGAGCAACGAGCGCAACGCCACGATCCTCGACGCCCGCGGCCGGCTCGCGGCGCTCTCGGTGGGGATCCCCCAGTTCATGCTCACCTCGACGCTCCCGGTGCGGTTCGCGCTGGAGTTCCTCGGGGTGGACGAGTTCCGTGAAGGTGACGTGTTCGTCGCCAACGATCCGTACCACGGGGGCGGGCACCTGCCCGACTACAACGTGTTCGCGCCGGTCTTCGCCGACGACGGTGACGGGAACCGACGCATGGTGCTGATCGCGAGCATCCAGTGCCACCACGGCGACACGGGCGGCGGGGTCCCGGGCGGGTACAACATCACCGCCGGCGACATCTGGGGTGAAGGGGTGCGCTGGCCGGTCGTCAAGGTCCTCGACCGCGGCGTCGAACGGCGCGACGTCCTCTACGCGCTGCAGGCCAACAACCGCATCCCCGACTACATCGGCGACCTGCGCGCCCAGATCGGCGCCGCGCAGCTCGGCGCGGCTCGGCTCGGTGACGTCATGAGCCGCTTCGGGGTCGGCGCGGTCGAGAGCAGCGTCGACGTGATGATCGACTACGCGGCGAGACGGTTCCGGGAGGAGGTGACCCTCTGGCCCGACGGGTCCTACGAGGGCGACGCCTACGTCGACCACGACCCGCTCGGCCATCCCGACATCCACCTGCACGTCAAGCTGACGGTCGACGGGGACCAGCTGACGATCGACTTCACGGGCAGCGACACCCGCCAGGAGATCCAGGCCTGGTCGACGTACGGCAACACCCGCGGGTACACGGTGGCGCAGATCGCCGCCATGATGGACCCCGAGATCCCCAAGAACGAGGGTTTCTTCGACCAGATCAAGCTGGTCGTCCCGCAAGGCTGCGTGCTCAACCCGCATCCGGGCCGACCGGTGAGCGCGGGGACGCACCATCCCGGCGCGGACGTCGGTGAGGTCATCGCGGTGGCGATGCAGGACGTGCTGCCCGACAAGGCAGTCCCCCAGACCTACAAGACCGGCATCCCCACCATCATCGTGGGCGTCGACCCACGCACCGGTCAGTCGTTCACGGACCACTCCGCCGAGGTGTACGCGGGCTGGTGCAACGCGGCGCGGGGGATGGACGCCTGGGGGGCCCAGAACGCGTCGTTCGGGAACCTCTGGAAGGCGACCGCGGAGATCAACGAGAGCCTGTTCCCCCATGTGCAGTGGTCTCGTGACTACCGCACCGACTCTGGCGGCGCGGGCCAGTGGCGGGGCCTGTGCGGAAGCCACTACGAGAAGGAAGTCCTCGTCGACGCCAAGGTGTACACGTACGTGGTCGGCATGAAGTACCCGATGCCGGGGATCTGCGGCGGCCAGCCGGGCGCACCGAACGAGATGGTGATCCGCTACGGCAGCGACGACCCGTACCGCGTCGCGCACACCGCCGACTGGGTTCCGATCTCCGCCGGCGAGCGGGTGATGTACGACTACGGCGGCGGCGGCGGCTGGGGTGATCCCCTCGAACGGGCACCGCAGGCCGTTCTCGACGACGTGCTCGACGAGTACGTGAGCGTCGAGGGCGCGGCACGGGACTACGGGGTCGTGCTCTCCGGATCGCTCGAGGACTTGACGCTCACCGTGGACGAGGACGCCACCAGCGCGCTTCGATCCTCGCGGCGAACCTGACCGACCCGGAGCATCCCGAAACGATGGGCTATCGCCTCGGTGTCGACGTCGGCGGCACGTTCACGGACCTGCTGTGCATCACCCCGAACGGTGATGTCGTCGTCGACAAGACCCCGACCACCCCCGACGATCAGTCCAGCGGCGTCATGAACGGTGTCGAGCAGCTCGCCGAGCGGTTCGGGTTGAGCGTGTCTGAGCTCTGCGGGGATCTCGACATCCTCGTCCACGGCACGACGACCGCCGACAACACCATGATCGAGATGAACGGCGCCCCGACCGGGCTGCTCGTCACCGAAGGCCACCGGGACGAGATCGAGATGCGCCGCGTCCACAAGGAGGAGATCTGGGATCCCTCCTACCCGGCGCCGCCGCCGATCGCCCGGCGCCGGGCCCGCATCCCCATCCCGGAGCGTCTCGACTACCGGGGCGAGGTGCGCCTCCCCCTCGACGAAGAGGCGGTCCGGCGGGGTGTGCGCCGCCTCCAGCGCGCTCGGGCGTCCGATCCGTCGCGATCATGTTCCTCTTCTCGTTCGTGAACCCGGTCCACGAGCGTCGCGCCGCGGAGATCGTCCGCGAGGAGTTCCCCGACGTCGAGCACATCTCGCTGTCCCACGAGGTGATGGCCCGCGGCCCCGAGTTCGAGCGGGTCTCGACGACGCTCGTCAACGCCTACGTCGCCCCGCGCATCGCGAACTACGTGGAGAGTCTGCAGTCGAAGCTCCGCCACGCCGGGTACAGCGGCAGCCTCCTGATCATGCAGGCCACGGGTGGGGTCATGCCGCCCGAGTACGTCGCGAAACGGGCGGTGTCGCTCCTCGCGTCGGGCCCGACCGGCGGGGTCATGGGCGCGACGCTCGCCGCCGCGCACGTCGGGGTGCACGACTTCGTCGCGGTCGACATGGGCGGCACCAGCTTCGACGTCTGCCTGGTGCGCGGCGGCCAACCGGAGATCAAGACCGACTGGAACTGGCGGTACCGCTACTACCTGGGCCTCCCGATGGTCGACGTCCAGAGCGTCGGCGCCGGCGGCGGTTCGATCGCCCGGGTCCGGCAGGGCGCGCTGCTCGTCGGACCCGAGAGCGCGGGATCCGCGCCCGGTCCGGCCTGCTACGGCCGCGGTGGGGTCCGCCCGACCGTCACCGACGCCGACGCGGTGCTCGGCTACCTGCCCACGGGCGGGTTCGCGGGGGGGCGCATGCAGCTCGACGTCACCGCGGCGCGAACGGCGATCACCCAGGACCTCGCGGAGCCGCTCGGGATCGACCCGATCGACGCCGCGTGGGGGGTGGAGCGCATCGTCAACGCCAACATGGCGAACGCGACGCGGCGGGTCCTCGCGTCGCACGGCGCCGACCCGCGGGCCTTGCAGATGATCGCGTACGGCGGGAACGGGGCTGTCCACGCGTGGGCGATCGCCCGCGAGCTCGGCATCGACCGTGTCCTGGTCCCGAAGACCGCACCGGCCTTCTCGGCCCTCGGGGTGCTCGTCGCCGACTACATCGTGGACCTCGTGCGCGCGTATGTGGTGCCGCTCTCCCAGGTCGACCTGGCCCGGGTCCGGACCGTGATGGCCGAGCTGCGCGACGAGGCCGACAAGGAGCTCGAACCGACCGGTTTGACGCCCGACGTGGTCGACCTGAACCTCTTCGCGCAGATGGCCTACCCCGGTCAGAACTTCGATATGAGCGTCCCCGTGCCCGAGGCGGAACGGCTCGACGACACTCGCCTGCTCGACCTCGCCGAGCGGTTCCACGACCAGCACGAGCGTGAACGCGGGTTCTCGTTCCGGAACCAGCAGCCGGTGCTGCGTGGCGTCCGCCTGGTCGCACGGGGCCGCACCCCGAAGCCCGACCATCTCGCCGAGGTCGGAGCCCTCGCGGTCGCCGAATCGGCCCGACGGGGCAGCCGACCCGCGCACTTCGGTGACGGGTTCGTCGACGCCGCGGTGTACGGAGGCGCCAGCCTCGGTGTGGGCGCCGAGGTGCACGGTCCCGCGCTCGTGGAGGAGCCGTTCACAGTGCTCGTCGTCCCGCCCGCGGCGCGAGCACACGTCGACGAGCAGGGCAACTACGAGCTCGAGCTCTGAGGTGAGCGACGACGGGTTGCGCTTCCTCAGCGCCGAGGAGCACGCCACGATCGCGGCTGCGTGCGACCGGCTGATCCCGCCGGTCGGGCCCCACCCCGGCGGTCGCGCGTTGGGCTGCGCCGACTACATCGACATCCTGTTGGGTGCGTTCACGTTCGACCCACCCCGCATCTACGCCGGTGGACCGTTCTCGGGCCGGGCTGGGGGTGACGCCCGCTTCGGCGAGTTCCTCCCGTTGGGTCGCCTCGAGGAGCTGGCCTGGCGGACACGGATCGAGGGCTCGCAGGGTCGACCCGAGCGGGAGTTCAACGGCCCCGTCCCGGGCTGGCAGGCGGAGTACCGAGAAGGGCTCGCCGCGCTCGGTGCCGATTTCGCGACGCTCGACGACGCGCAACAAGACGCCCGCCTGCGGGCCGTCCCCGCCTTCCAGGCGCTCCTCTACCGTCACGCCTGCGAGGGCGCGTACGGACCGCCGGAGTACGGCGGCAACCGGGACCTGCACGGGTGGGTCGCGATCGGCTACCCGGGCGACGTGCAGCCCGCGCGGGTACACGGACGCGGAGGTCACCGGCCGTGCCTGATCCGGTGCACCCGCACCATCCCCGGATGGTGCGCTGATGGCCGACGCGGACGCCGTCATCGTCGGGACCGGACCTGCGGGGGCGACGGCCGCCGAGGTGCTCACCGACGCGGGATGGTCGGTGATCATGCTCGAGAAGGGCCGCAACCATCTGCTCTCCCTCGAGGCGCCGTACGGGCCGCTCGGGCACGTGAGCAACGACGAGATCAAGTTCCTGCGCCGCCACTTCCTCGGCCCCGACCCGTTCCTCGAACCACGCACCTACCGGCACCGCGACGCGGAGGGCGAGCGCATCTTCACCGGCGAGGTCAACAACCTGCCGTCGACCGTGGGGGGTGGCGGGTTCCACGCCGACGGCAAGCTCCCCCGCTTCCGGGAGGTCGACTTCGCCGCCCGCTCGGAGCTGGGCCCCATCCCGGGTGCGGACGTCGTCGACTGGCCGCTCGGCTACGACGAGCTCGAGCCGTACTACACGGCCGCGGAGCGGGCCGTCGGGGTCGCGGGTGATGCGACCGCGAACCCGTTCGCGTCGTGGCGGTCCACGCCGTACCCGATGCCGCCGGGCCCGGACATGTTCTGCGCCGTGCTGACCTCGGAGGCCGCCACCCGGCTCGGGTTCCACCCGTACCGGGCGCCGACGGGGGTGAACAGCGTCGAGTACGACGGCCGTCCGGCGTGCAACAACTGCGGGTTCTGCGCCTACTTCGGATGCCCGATCGAAGCCAAGGGCGACCCGGTCGCGATGCTGCGCCACGCCCTCGCGACGGGGCGCTGCGAGATCCGACCGGAGAGCAACGTCACCGAGGTCCTCGTCGACGGCACCGGCCGCCGGGCTCGCGGGGTCCGCTACCTGGACGCTGACAGTGTCGAGCGGGAGGTGTCGGCGTCGACCGTGATCCTCGGCGCCGGCGCGTTCGAGACGCCACGACTCCTGCTCCGCTCCGGGCTGGGGAACCCGGACGTCGTCGGTCGCTACCTGATGTACCACTTCCAGACCTACACGCTCGGCATCTTCCCGTTCGGGCTGCATTCGCACCGGGGCCGGTCCGTCACCCACCTGATGGACGACCCGATCGTCCCCGACGGTCCCGCCGACGCCGCGGCCCACGAGGCGGACCTCCCCTACTTCCGAGGTGGAATCGTGGAGCACGGCGGCGCCGCGCACGTCGTGATGGAGGCCATCTACCTGCCGCCCGGTGAGGCCCACAGCCGCTTCATCCGCGAATCGATGATGCGGGAACGACTCGCAGCGTTCACGATGCAAGGCGAAGACCTCCCCCAGGTGACGAACCGGGTCGATCTCGACCCGAGCGTCCGCGACGTGTGGGGGCTACCCGCCGGTCGGGTGACGTACGCGCCGCACCGTCACGAGGCGGCGTGCGCCGCGCATTGGGCCCCGCGCCTCGAAGCCGTCATGCGGGACGCGGGCGCGGAGCGGACCTTCTGGGTGACGTCACCACCCCTGGAGCATGCGGTCGGGCGCCGCCAGCCTGACCCGACACCGACCTCCCGGCACGTGATGGGGACGGCGCGGATGGGAACCGATCCGCGCCGCAGCGTCTGCGACCCGTGGCAGCGCCTCCACGACGTCGAGAACGTCGTGGTCACCGACGCATCGGTGTTCCCGACCTCCACCGGCTACGGCCCCACCCTCACCCTCGTCGCGCTCGCGATCCGCGCCACCCGGGCGCTCGCCGGCCTCGAACCGCTGCGCTCGACCCGACCCACTGACGCTCAGCGCTCGTAGCGGCCGACCAGCTCCACGCGTGCGAGCACGTCGCGTCGCACCGCCTTCTGCAGCGTCGCCGCGGTCGCGCCCGAAATCGAGGACGAGGGGGTGGCGGAGCGCCTCGAGCGTGAACCGGTAGCGGTGCGCGGCGCTGCCCGCCGGGGGGCAGGGGCCGAGGTAGCCGTCCCGTCCGCTGCTGTTGCGCCCCTCGTGCACCGCGGCGGGCACGACGCCTTCCGGCAGGGCGCCGGCCGTCGGGTCGATCCCCCAGGCGACCCAGTGGACGAAGGGACGCGGGGCGGTGTCGAGGTCCTCGACGACGAGGGCGAGCTCGACGGTGCGGGCGGGGACGCCGGACCAGCGCAGCGGCGGGGGGACGTCCTCGGCGTCGCAGGCGAACCCGGTCGGGATCATCCCCCCGGGCCGCGAACGCGGGGCTGCTCACCCGAAACGGCGTGTGGGCCGCCCCGGCCGGAGCTCCCCACGCGGCGGCGGTGACGAGCACCCCGACGACGAGACGCAGCAACGGCACCGGGGCACGGTAGGTCGCCGGGATCCGACGCGTCCGACACGTTCGGTTGGAACGACCGCCCACCAAGCGGGCCCGTCGACGTCAGCGCCCCGCCGTGCGAGGCGACCAGGCCCGGATTCGTCGGCGAACACAACGGCTTGGGCACGTCGCGTCAGCGAGCTCGGTGGGGAGCGGAACTGCGCCTGGCCCGCTCCCCGACCACCCGATTCAACCCGTAGGGTGCAAGCGACGGGATCGACCCGCGCGGAGGCGACCATGATCGAAGCGAGAGGCCTGACCAAGCGCTACGGACCGACCGTCGCGGTCGACGACCTGAGCTTCGACGTCAGGCCCGGACTGGTGACCGGCTTCCTCGGCCCGAACGGAGCCGGGAAGACCACGACGATGCGGCTCATCCTGGGTCTCGACCACCCCAACAAGGGGACGGTCACGGTCGACGGCAAGCCCTACGACCATCTGCGCTTCCCGCTCCACAACGTCGGCGCGCTCCTCGACGCCAAGGCTGTCCACGGCGGGCGTCGGGCCAGCGAGCACCTGTGGGCGCTCGCCCAGAGCAACGGCATCCCTCGTCGACGCGTCGGCGAGGTGC
Organism: uncultured Actinomycetes bacterium; assembly: GCA_963714105.1. Classification (GTDB taxonomy): domain Bacteria; phylum Actinomycetota; class Acidimicrobiia; order IMCC26256; family PALSA-555; genus PALSA-555. Next base: position 163,561 of record OY970233.1, read on the forward strand.
TCGAACTCGTCGGGATGAACACGGTGGCCCGCAAGCGGGTGGGCACGTTCTCGCTCGGTATGAGCCAGCGGCTCGGGATCGCCGCCGCGCTGCTCGGCGACCCCGCCACGCTCATGTTCGACGAGCCGGTCAACGGCCTCGACCCCGAAGGCATCGTGTGGATCCGCAACCTGTTCAAGGCACTCGCGGGGGAGGGACGCACCGTGTTCGTCTCGAGCCACCTGATGAGCGAGATGGCGCTCACCGCCGAGCACCTCATCGTGATCGGCCGTGGTCGCCTCATCGCCGACGGGACCATCGAGGAGCTCACGAGCCGCACCGGTGGGAAGGTTCGCGTGCGGTCCCCGCGCCGTGACGACCTCGCGCAGCTGCTGGGCGACCGCGGTGCGCAGGTCGAGCGCCAAGCTGACGGGACGCTCAGCGTCCGAGGCATCGAGGCCGCCGCGATCGGGGATCTCGCCGCGGCGCAGCAGATCGCGCTGCACGAGCTGACCCCCGAGCAAGCCTCCCTCGAGGAGGCGTTCTTCGAGCTGACCAGCGACACCGTCGAGTACCGCGCCGAGACGGGCGCAGTCCCGATCCCAGGAGCGTAAGCCCGTGCAGGCCACGATGACACGACCCGATTCGGCGGTCCCGGCACCGACGACCGGGCTCATGCGCGCCGCGATCGGATCCGAGGCGACGAAGCTCCGGTCGGTGCGCTCCACGATGTGGACGTTGTTCGCGACGCTGTTCGTCACGATCGGCATCGGTGCGCTGATCTGCCTCGCTCGAGTCAGCCGCTGGGATCAGCTCAGCGTGCACGAGCGCTTGACGTTCGACCCGACATCGTTCAGCCTCCGCGGCCTCTTCCTCGCTCAGCTGGCGATCGGCGTGCTCGGCGTCCTGGTGATCAGCTCCGAGTACAGCACCGGGATGATCCGCACCACGCTGGCCGCGATCCCCCAACGACGAGTCGTCCTCGCGGCCAAGGTGATCGTGTTCGCGATCGTCGCCTTCGTCGTCGCGCTGGTGGGATGCCTGGCGGCGTTCCTCGTCGGGCAGGCCATCCTCTCCCAGAAGAGCGCGGGGATCTCGCTGAGCCAGAGCGGCGCGGTCCGGGCCGTCGTCGGCGCCGGCTTCTACCTGACCGTCATCGGGCTCCTCGGCGTCGCGCTCGGGAACCCTGCTGCGCCGCGCCGCGGGAGCGATCGCGACCCTGTTCGGCCTGGTGCTCGTCCTCCCCGCGCTCGTGTCCGCGCTCCCCTCCCCCTGGGACACCGACGTCGGCAAGTACCTCCCCAGCGCCGCGGGCGACGCCCTGTTCACCCTGCGCCAGACGAGCGACCAGCTCCGGCCGGGCGCGGCGTTCGCGGTGCTCGCCGCGTACGTCGTGGTCGCCCTCGCCCTCGCCACGGTCGCGCTCGTTCGCCGCGACGCGTGACCGGCGACCGGGGTCGAGTGGCAGGGAGCCGAGTGCTCAGTCGACCCGGCCGTAGAACTGCTCGTACCAGCGGCGGTAGTCGAGGATCGGCTTCTCCGACGACGTGAGCGCCGGGGTGGGCACGTACCGCTTGTGCTCCCAGATCGGGATGTCCTGACCGATCTCCCGGCTGACCGAGTCGACGAACGCGCGGGCGATGCGGGCGGTGTGCTCGTCACGGTCGGGGTTGCGGAGCGTGAACAGGAACGTGACCTGGGTTGTCTCGTCGTCGATCGGGGTCGAGCAGCCGACGAGGGACGCGTCGATCAGGCCCTGATACCGGGTGATCGCGAACCCCGGCCCGCGACCGACGACGTCGATGCGCCCGTCCACCGGTCCTTTCGACGACGGGAACTGCTGGGCGCTCAGCACGACCCGGTCGTAGCCGTCGAACGCGACCTTTTCGGTGACGCCGACCTTCGGGTGGGAGTGCACGAACTCGAAGTGGGCCTGATCGAATCCGTTCTCGCCGATCTCCTGCATGCACGTCCCGATCGTGTACTCGAACACCTGATACGCGCCGTAGGACGGGTCGTCGTACTCGGGGATCTCCATGACGTCCCATCGAGGCGGTTCCTGGGCCGGGTGGTACCAGGCGAGCACGATGCCGCCCTGCTCCACGGTCGGGTAGGTCCGCAGCCGGGCCCGGGCGTTCGGCCGCTCGGCGTACGGGATCTCGACGTTCACCCCGTCACCGTCGTACACCCATCCGTGGAACGGGCAGTGGACGCAACCGTCGGCGACGGAGCCGCCGACCCCGAGGTGCGCGCCCAGGTGCGCGCAGTACGCCTCGTGACAGACCGCCCTCCCCTGGGCGTCACGCCAGATCACCAGGTCCGTGCCGAAGTAGCGGCGGGTGAGGAGCTCGCCGTCGGCGAGCTCGTCGCTCAACGCCACCTTGAACCAGCCGAAGGGCGTCGGGAAGGGGAAACGCTTCGAGTTCATGCGGCTCCTCACCCGCTGGGTGCGGGGTTCGTCGGGTCCAGGTTCGCGAAGTCTCGGCGGGGGTCGGGTCAGGTGATCTCGTCGGGGCTGGGGAACCCACCCTCGAGCGGGTCGACTCGCAGCCGGGTCAGCACGAGGTGCTGGATCCGCCACGCCCGGTCGACCCGCCGGTACTGCTCGTGGTAGTGGCCGTAGCCGCGCAGTCCCGTCGGTGGCCCCTCGCCGGGGAAGGTCAGGTAGTCGAACATCGCCCAGATGCCCGTGGCGGTGTCAGGCCCGGTGATCGTGATCTCGGGCATGTGCCCGTGGTGGGTCGTGACCACCCCCTCGAGGATCTTCGGCAGGAACTCGAGGATCGCGTCCGGTCCCTGATGGACGAAACCGTCGGTGTCCATGATCGCGTCGGCCGTGAACAGCGCCCCGAACGCAGTCCAGTCCTTGGTGTCCATCAGCCGGAAGTAGCGGGCCTTCAGCTGGTGGATCTCCTCGATGTCGAGCAGCTGCTGCACCGCGTCGCCTGCGTCCATCGCGTCATCCTCGCGCTCTCGCGGACCGCCCGTCCCCCCGGACCGGATCGGTGCTCTCCGTGCCGACCGCGTGGGAACCGGATCCGCTTCCGAGCCCGCCGAGCGGAGCAGTCGGGCGCCGGGTTCCGCTGCCGCCGATTGCCCGCCGACGGCGAAGGGCTGGCCGGTCCAGGCAGGAGCGTCGGCGCCCACGGGCGGAGACATCGGCAGCGACCGAAAATGTCATGCTGTCCGCTCTGCGAACACCAACACCAAGCCCCTGCAGTCCGGTCGTCGTCGGTCGTGAGGCATCACGTGGGTCCGCATGCGATGGCCGAGCGCCACGTCGTGCCGCCCGGGTGGTCGTGACCGTCACGGACCTCCCGCGACCGGTTCGCGCGCCCGGGTGAGCACCGATCCGGGAGCCCACCCGACCGCATCCACTCCGAAAGGCTGATGATGGACCGTCCCGAACCGACCGCGAGCCGGAAGGTCATCCAGTGGGGCACCGGGAATGCGGGCCGGCACGCCCTCCGGGCGATCATCAGACGCCCCGACCTGGAGCTCGTCGGCGTCCACGCGCACTCCCCCGAGAAGATCGGCCGCGACGCCGCCGAGCTGTGCGGGCTCGACGAACCAACCGGCGTGATCGCCACCGACGACATCGACGGGCTCCTCGCCGGTGACGCCGACTGCGTCTCGTACATGGTGCAAGGCGAGACGAGGATCCGCGAGACCATCGACGAGCTGTCCCGCACCCTCGAGGCGGGCAAGAACGTGGTGAACACGTCGTTGGTGTTCCTCGTCTACCCGCCCACCATCCCGGCCGGTCTACGTGACCGCCTCACCGCCGCGTGCGCGACCGGCCACTCGACCCTGTTCACCTCCGGCCTCGATCCGGGCTGGTCCGGGGACCTGTTCCCCCTCGTGCTGGCCGGTGCCTGCGAGACCGTCGACTCGGTGCGCGTCACCGAGATCATGGACTACTCGACCTACGAGGACCCCGGGTTCACGGGCGTCTTCTTCGGGTTCGGGCGGCCCCTCGACGACGACGCGCCGCTCCTCGCGCCCGGGGCGATCTCCGCCGGGTGGGGCGGCATGGTCCACCTCGTCGCCGACGCGCTCGGCTGGACCCTCGACGGGCTCCGCGAGGAACACGAGCGGCTCCCCGCCGCCGACACGTTCACCACCGCGATGGGCACCATCGAGCGGGGCACGTGCGCAGGTGTCCGCTTCGAAGTGCAGGGCCTGATCGGTGACGAGCCGGTGGTCGTCGCCGCGCACGTCAACCGCCTCCACCCCGGCGTCGGGCCCGACTGGCCCCGACTCGCGGCGGGACAGTCGGGCTACCGCATCGAGGTGCGGGGCTTCCCGTCGTTCGCGGCCGAGCTCGAACCCGGCGGAGGCGTCGGCGACCACAACGAGGCCGGGATCGTCGGGACCGCGATGCGGATGGTCAACGCCATCCCGGCCGTGTGCGCCGCCGACCCGGGCCTGGTCACACCGCTCGACCTCCCGCTGTTCACCGCCCGCGGGCGGTCTCGCTAGCACGATCCGTCTACCCGAGAGGAGGAGCCACGATGGGTCAGCTCGATGGCAGGGTCGCGATCGTCACGGGCACGAGTCGAGGCGTCGGCGTCGGGATCGCCCGGCGTCTCCTCGACGAAGGCGCGGCGGTGGCGGGCTGCTCCCGCCAGCCCCTCGACGGGCTGCCGGGGGTCGAAGGCATCCCCGGCGGGCCAGCCCGGTCGGTGCAGTGGGTCTGCGACCAGAGCGACTGGGCCCAGATCGACGCGTTCGTCAGCCGCGTCGTGGACCACTTCGGGCACCTCGACATCCTCGTCAACAACGCGGGTGGGACGATGCCGATCCCGCACGCCGAGGAGGTCCCGGCGTTGATCGCCAAGATCTCCGGGACGCCCGCCGCCGAGACGACCTTCGGGCGCACCGCGTTGTTCCACGCCGCCGCGGTGCAGAACAACCTGATCAGCCCGCTGTGGTTCGCGCTCCGCTCGTATCAGGCGATGTCGGAGCAGGACGGGGGGTCGATCGTGAACATCTCGAGCGGAGCGTCCCACCCGGCCGGCTCGCCGACCCTGGTGTCCTACGGCGCGGCCAAGGCCGGCTTGAACCATCTGACCCGCTCACTCGCCGAGGAGTGGGGCCCGAAGGTGCGGGTGAACTGCCTCGCGCTCGGACCGACGATGACCGACAACTTCCGGTCGTTCGTGCTGCCCGCCGACGACCCCGAAGGCCGCGAGTACTTCCGAAACGTCCCGCTCGGCCGGGCCGGCACCCCCGACGAGGTCGGCGCCGCCTGCGTGTTCCTCTGCTCGGGGCAGGCGGACTACATCAACGGCACCACGATCGAGATCGATGGCGGGATGCTGCCGGGCGTGCTGTACGACACGGGGCTCCACACGATCGAGGACCTCCTCGCCGCCGCGGAGCGTAACGCCGCTCCCTGAACCGCCGGGCGAGGCCGAACCCGTGTGGCCTCGCCGCTGCCGAGGTCGTCGGCTCGGCGCGTGCACTACTGGTCGGCGAACACCGGTGGGACGCCCGCGAGCCCCAGCTCGGCCGCGTCCTCGAGCGCGTCGACCGCGGTGCGCGGCGCGGCCTGATGCGCGACCGAGGACGGCAGGTACCGGAACACGATGAACGCGGCCACGAAGGCCAGGGCGGCGCCGACGGTCACGGCCAGATGGATCCCGTCGACGAACGCCATCTTCGAGCGCACCTCGAGCACCTGACCCGCGGCATGGGGAAGGCTCGCCGCGACCCGTTGCGCACCCGCGAGCGAGCTCTGCGCCGTCGTCCGGAGCGGACCGGAGAGCCCACCGACCAGCCGACGCAGGTCGCTGCTGTAGCGCGACGCGGCGAGGCTTCCGAGCACTGCGATGCCCAGCGCCGCGCCGAGCTCACGGGTGGCGTCGTTCATCGCGGAACCCGCGCCCGCGCGTCGAGGCGGCACCGCCGACATGATCTGGGCGGTCATCGGAGACATGGCCAGCGCGATGCCCGAGATCAGGAAGATCAGACAGAGGAACACGAAGCTGTACGGCGTGTGGAGGGAGAGCTGGCGAAACAGCACGAACCCGATCCCGACGAACACCATCCCGGCGGACACGACGCGGTGCGCCCCGAAGCGGGCCGCGAGCCGCGGCGTCAACGGCGCGACGATCATCATGATCGGCGCCATCGGCAGGATCCGCAACGCCGCGCCGAGCGGGCTGTATCCGAGCACGAGCTGGAAGTACTGGGTGATGAGGAACATCACCCCGAACATGGCGAGGAAGAGCAGGATCATCCCGCCGGTGCCGGTGCTGAACGCCGGGTTGCGGAAGAACCGGATGTCGAGCATCGGCTCGTCGACGCGGCGTTCCCACCAGACGAACAGGACGAGCACGACCACCCCGACCGCGAACGCGGTGAGGGTCGACGCGCTGGCCCAACCCGTCGTGGGTGCCTCGATCAGCCCGTACACCAGCGCGACGATCCCCACGATCGACAGGCCCGCGCCGACCGGGTCGAGACGCGCCTCCTCCGGGTCCTTCGACTTCGGCACGAGGAACCGGCCGCTGATCAGGGCCAGCGCGACGATCGGCACGTTGATGAGGAAGATCGACCCGTACCAGAAGTGCGCCAGGAGCAGGCCGCTCCCGACCGGCCCGATCGCGCCCGCGGCGCCGGTGAAGCTGGCCCAGATCGCGATGGCCTTCGTCCGCTCGTGCGGCGGGAAGACGTTGATCAGGATCGAGAGCGTCGACGGCATGATCAACGCCGCGGCCACCCCCATCACCGCTCGACACCCGATCAGCTGCCACATCGCGGTCGACTCGGCGGCGAACGCCGCCGCGACCAGGAAGAGCACCAGACCGAGCTGCAACGCACCCTTGCGCCCGAACCGGTCGCCGAGCGCACCGGTCGAGAACAGCAAGCCGGCGAACACGAGCGAGTAGATGGCCACCACCCACTGCAGCTCCGACGTGGTCGCGTGCAGCTCCCGAGACAAGGTGGGGATCGCGACGTTGAGGCTCGAGTTCCCGACGAAGACGATGACGATGCTCAGGCACAGCACCCCCAGGGTCCACCACCGCCGCGCGTAGACCTGATCCTCAGGTCTGGTCACCGGCTCGGCGATGGTCACCGCAGGTCCTCTCGTGTGCCCGTGGGGCCGGGTGCTTGCCTCGGCCGGCTAGAAGTGGAATGGTGGTTCCGGATATGAATGTACGGAAGCCAACTTCCGGTTGTCAAGGTTGGGCCCCATGACCGAGGTCACGTCCCGCCCGATGCGGGCCGACGGCCGGCGCAACCGCCAACGTGTCCTCGACGCCGCGGTCGCGCTCTTCGCGGACGAGGGACTGAAGGTCTCGATCGACGAGGTCGCCCAGCGCGCGGGGGTCGGTGTCGGCACGGTGTGTCGGCACTTCCCGACCAAGGAGGCGCTGATCGAGGCCGCGTTGACCGGCATGTACGAGCAGCTCCTCGATCGAGCTCGACTGGCGCTCACCGACCCGGACGCGGGGCGGGCGTTCGCGACGTTCGTCAGCTCCCTCGCCGACTTCCAGGGCCACCACCGGGCGCTCGCCGAGGAGATGGCCAGCACCATCGACCTGCCGGCGACCACGAAGCAAATCAAGGCGGCGCTGCGCGACTCCGTCACGGGGCTCGTCGAGCGGGCCCAGCACGCCGGGGCCGTGCGCAACGACATCGGCCCCGCGGACATGGCGATGCTGTTCGCCGGCATCGCGCACGCCGCGGGCCTCGCCGGTGTCGACCCGACGATGCGCGAGCGGTACCTCGCGATCGTCCTGGACGGCCTGCGTCCGGTGGAGCCCACCGCGCTTCCCGGTCGGCCGCTCAGCTTCGACGAGCTGGATCACCTGCGGCGATCCAGCCCTCCGAGCGCCCATACCGGATAGGCGGTCGGGTGCGGCCCGTGCTCGGTCGCCGCTACCCGGCGTCGTCGGGACTGAGCCGACGGGCCATCGTCGCCATGATCTCCTGGGACAGGTCGGGCGCTTGGGCGAGCAGGCTGGCGAACTCCTGGCGGCTGAGCACCTCGACGACGACCGGCTCGGTGGCGACGACCGTGGCGGTGCGGGGACGGTTGTCGAGCAGCGCGATCTCCCCGAAGAAGTCGCCGGGGCCGCGCGTCGCGAGCACTTGATCACCGTGTCGCACCTCGACCTTGCCTTCCAACACGATGAAGAACTCGTGGCCGACCTTCCCCTCGGCGATGAGCACGGTGCCGGCCGGTCGCTCGATCCGAGTCATGAGGCTCGAGATCTGGCTCAACTGCTTCTTCGAGAGCTCCGCGAACGTCGGTACCTGGCGGAGCCGCTCGTCAATCCACGCGTTGCGATCCATCGGTCACCTCCATCAGCCGTCATTACAGCAGACCACATCGGCTGCCGCACGGGGACGCGGTCCGAGCCGCGACGAGGGCTCGTGGACGCGCCCGACTCGCTCAGGAGCGAAGGAGCTCCTCGTAGGTCGATCGGGTCGCCGCGCTGGGTGAGACACCCAGCTCGGCCAGCAGGGTGGTGCAGAGGCTGCTGTAGACACGGAGCGCTTCGGCGCCGTTTCCTTGGGCCGCGAGCGCCTGCATGAGATACCGATAGCCACTCTCGCGAAGCGGGGCGAGGCGCACGAGTTGCCGGCCGGCTCGGGTTGCTGCCGCGAGCTCGGTGCCACCGATGCCCAGGCTGGCGACCGCGTAGGCATCGAGCGCCCGGAGGCGGATCTCGGCGAGCTGATGACGTACGTCATCGATCCAGGGAAGGTCCTCCCCGGGGAGGAGGTCGCGTTCGGCGATGACCATCGCGACGAGGGCTGGTCCCCAGGCTCGGATCCAGTCGTCGAGCGCGACGGACGACTCGGCCCGGTGGATGGCCTCGATCGCGGCTTCGAGGTCGACCCACGCGTCGCCGAGCACGAGACGCACCAGCGACCGTCCCTCGAGCGAGTCGGCTCCCAAGCATCGACGGAGCTTCGAGAGCAGCGCGTTGAGTCCGGTCTCGTTAGCCGACGGGAGCTGCGCGGGCCAGATCGCTTCGGTGAGCTCCTCGCGGCTGACGGACCGATGCCGATTGAGGACCAGGTACGTGAACAGGAGCCGGCCCTGTCGTCCCGGCAAGGTGGCCTCGAGGCGCTCGCCGGCTCGTTCGATCACCAACGGGCCGCAGACCTGGATACGTATCGGCGCAGGAGACACCAAGGTCACGCCAACATTCTGGCAATAGCGTGGGCGTAGAACCCGGAGTGGGAGGATGCCCAATGGCCAGGCTGATTCGATGCGAGTGCGGGTTCGTGGCTCGTGGCGACACTGACGACGAGGTGATCACCACGATCCGCGAGCACATGCGCACTGACCATCCGGCACTTCTCGACACGGTCGGGCGAGAGGACCTGCTCGGCTGGATCCACATCGAATAGCGGACTCCGGGAGGCTTGCCATGCCCAAATCCACGACGTCTGACGCCAAGACGGGCGCTGACCCGATCGCGACGACCGCGCCCGCCGGCCAGGAGCGCGGCACCGCGAGCCCGGTGCTCGTCGATGCCCGCTGGCTCGAAGGGCACCTCCATGACCCTGGTCTGCGTGTGATCGAAGTCGACGTCAACCCGGATGCGTACAACGAGGGGCACATCGACGGCGCCGTCCTGTGGAACATCTATACGGACCTCAAGGATTGCGACTACCGGCTCGTCGACAAGACCGCGGTCGAGGCGCTCCTGGCCCGCTCCGGGATCGGACCGGAGACGGTCGTGGTCTTCTATGGGTATGGCCCGGCCATCGGGTTCTGGCTCATGAAGCTCTACGGCCACCGCGACGTACGCATCCTCAATCTGACTCGGGGAACGTGGCGGGACGAGGGCCGACCGTGGAGCACCGGCGTCGCGACTCCGGCCGCCACCGCGTACCGCCTCGGCGACGAGGATCACCACATCCGGGCCAGCCAACCCATGGTCGAGGACGCGATCACGCGTCCGGACTGCGTGATCCTCGACGTCCGGTCCGACAACGAGTACCGCGGCGAGCAATTCTGGCCCTCCGGTGGCCTCGAACCGGGCGGACGAGCCGGTCACATCCCGTCCGCGGTCCTCCTCCCAGCCGGCGAGATGCTCGACGATCGCGGTGCGTATCGAAGCGCGGTCGAGCTGGGTCGGCTGTACGCGGCTGTCGACCTGCCCAGCGGTCACGACGTGATCTCGTACTGCACCATCGGAGCGCGGGCGTGCACCGCGTGGTTCGTGCTCACCTACCTCTTGGGCCAGCGACTGGTCCGCGTCTACGACGGCTCGTGGGCCGAGTGGGGACGGACTTCAACCACCCCCGTCGAGCGTGCTTGATGAACACGTCCAGGTCAGACGGGTCGTCGCTGATCTCAATCGGCGCCGCTCGAGCTGAATAGCCGGAACCGCTGCCTCCTGTTCGGATCGATCGCTCATCGCTCGCTCAGGAGGCTTGCGAGGACGGCGTCGACCGTGGGGGTTGCCGCCATCCGATCCGCGATCCGACGAGCTTCGAACCGGTAGGAGTGATCAGCAAGCAGCTTCTCGATCCCGTTCGCAACACGGGTTGCGTCCAGCTGCCCGACCGCGGGGCGGGACGCGCCCACCGTTCCCGGTTCCGGTTCGACGACCAGACCGGCTCGGGAGGCGGCGATGCGCCGACCGTTCTCGAATTGGTCAGCGAAGAGGGGGACGACCACGACCGGCACGCCCGCCGCGAGCGCCCCGAATGTCGTCCCAGATCCCCCGTGGCACACGACGACCTGGGCATGAGCCATGGCGTCGGCCTGTGCGACCCACGCCTCAACGTGGACATTCGCGGGAATGGAACCAAGCTCAGCAGGATCGAAGTGGCGGCCCACCGTGAACAACACTCGGATGTCCAGGCCTCCCACCGCCTCCAGCGCCATCCGGTACACGGGGGCGGCGACCGACATGTAACCCAGGACCGTCCCGAAGGTCACGTAGACGAGCGGTGCTTGCGATCCTGCCCACCAGTCGCGCAACGGGGCACCCGAGCTGCCGCCACGCTCGTGGAAGCGGAGCGTCCTGGGGAACGGGGACGGGTCGAGGGACTCGGGGAAGCGGCTCAGGTACGGTGCGGCAAGCAATTCCGCGGCCAAGCCTTGCCGGGTCGCTTCCAGCGCGGGCGCTGCCACGCTGATCGAAGCGGCTTCTGCTTCGGCCAGAGAGATCGCCACCTGGGCGGTGGGGATACCCCGTCGTCCAGCGACCACCGCGGACGCGTACTCGCACGGCTCCCGCAGCACGAGATCTGGTCGCCACTCGGTGCAAGCGTGTTCCATCCCCGGCAACATTGCCGCCGTCGCCAGCCGACCGAACAGCTCACGATTCCCGAGGACGGACGCCTCCTCGGGTGGCGCGATGGGAAGTCGTTCCCTGATCGGTGCGACTACTCGCTCGGGCGGTTCCCCACCAGCCCAGAATTTGAAGCCGGATGCTTCGACCATCTCCCCAATCGCGGGCGGCCCCACAACCAGCGCCTCGTCTCCTCGGCGTTCGATCGCCTCAAGGACTGGCACCAAGGGTTCCAGATGGCCCGCACCACCGAGCGAGCAAGCAGCCAGAACCCGCACGACGAACGAGCCTAGAGACCCCGACCCCGGCTGCGATTCGCAGTTTGAGGGTGCCCGACCGCCACGATGGGGTCGAGGCTGGCCGAGCTACCGGGCCGCGAGCAGGTGATCAAGGGTGAGCTGCCGTCGAGTTCGACGGTCTTGTGGCTAGCTCGTCGATGTGCACGCGCTCAGCCTGGAACGGTTCGCGGGAGTCCGACTCATGCCCGTCCCACGCTCAGCGGCGGCTCGCGAGATTCGCGAACAGTCGATTGGCGGCGGTCTGGAATCGTTCGACGTCGCCGTACGGTCGGGCGACGAGCATCGCGCCTTCCAACGCGCTGATGATCATCTGCGCTTCCTCACCACGAGATCGGAACTGAGAGCGATTGCTCGTTACGGGCTTAGACCGTTTCCGCTGTCAGCTCTTGGAGGAACAGCTGACTGGTTCCAGCATTTCCCGCGGTTGTCATGCACTCAAGCTCGTAGTGCTCGCCTGTCGTCGCTATGTCAAGCTCGACTCTGGTCGTGAGCCGCCCGGGCTTCGCCGTGACACTTACACCGCTTCGTGGCCAGGCCCCAAGCTGCTCCCCGACTGTCCCGTGCTTGCCCCGGGTGCCGGGTGCGTACGCGAAGGCGTACAGGTGGTCTGCTGTCAGCACCAGGCATGCTGATTGGGTACCCCCTAACGTGACTTTGGCCAGACCACCTGCGGCCTGATTCGATCTTCGGGCTCGAAAGAACCCGAGACCTGGGCTCAGTCGTCCGACCCCTATGTTGCCCACCGCTCCAGCGGGATGGAGGAAGCCGACTGAGACCACCGGATCTGGGACCCGCGGTTGTACCCACCCCTTGTATTCCTCGATCCACTCTTCAGCGCTCGGCATCGACGTCCCTTCTCGCTAGCTGCCCAGATCTGCAGCAAACATGCCGCGATGTTCAATCGGGGCGAGACCCCCGCGCCTTGAGTACTCGGTCAGTGACGGCGAATCCGCCGGTACGCCTGGCGCGGGGATCTGGGCCCGTGCGCCTTAGGATTCCAGGGTCATGGCGACTGCCGTCATCTTCGACTTCTACGGGACGCTCGCCCGCGCGACCGAGTGGCTCTCGATCGACGTCGTGCTGGCCGAGCACGGCTACGAGCTGCCCGACGACGTTCGCGACCGCTGGTGGAACGACGGGATCGACGGAATCGAGCATCTCGAGCACTCTCACAGCCGCGACCATTACGTGGCCTGGCAGCACCAACGGCTCCTCGGGATGCTGTCCGAGACCGACGTGCACCCCGGCGAATACGAAGCGATCCTCGAGCGGATGCGCCACGGAACGGAGGCTCGGGTCCTCGAGGCCTACCCCGAGGTGCTCGGTGTGCTCGAGACGCTGCGGGACCGGGGGGTGGCGTCGGCGGTGTGTTCGAACTGGGACTGGGACCTGCTCGAGGCGATCGAGGAGGTCGGCCTAGCCGGACAGGTGGACACCGTGGTTTCGTCGGCGTGGGCGGGTGCCCGCAAGCCGCACCCACGCATCTTCGAGCAGACCCTCGCCAAGGTGGGGGCCACGGCGGCCGAGGTGGTCTTCGTGGGCGACAGCTGGGGCCCCGACGTCGTCGGGCCGCGAGCAACGGGCATGCGGCCGCTGTACCTTCAGCGGGTAGACCACTGGCCCGATCCCGGAGCCCCGCCCGCCCCAGCGGTTGAGGGCGTGACCGTGGGAGCCGACCTGACCGCGGTCCTGGATCTCGTGGAGGAGCAGCTGTGACGACCCCGACGATCGAGCAACCGACCGACGTGACGACGCCGAACCTCGACATCCCGGGGACGGTCTCGGCACTGCGGGCCACCTTCGAGTCGGGTCGGACCCGGCCGCTGGGGTGGCGCCGCGAGCAGCTCGGGCGCCTCCGCGCCCTGCTGGTCGACCGAGAGGCCGACCTGCTCGAGGCGTTAGCGACCGATCTGGGCAAGTCCCCGACCGAGGCGTGGGCGACGGACGTGGGGTTCGTCATCAGCGAGATCGACCACGCCCTCCGGCACCTGCGCTCGTGGGCCCGACCGGAGCGGGTGTGGGCGCCGCTCGTCACTCGACCCGCACGGGCCCAGATCATCCGGGAGCCCCTCGGTGTCGTGCTCGTCATCGCGCCGTGGAACTACCCGATCCAGCTGCTGTGCTCGCCGCTCGTGGGCGCGATCGCCGCGGGGAACTGCGTCGTCGCCAAGCCATCGGAGGTCGCGCCGGCGACGTCGGCGGTGCTGGCTCGCCTGATCCCGGAGTACCTCGACTCCGAGGCGGTCGCGGTCGTCGAGGGCGGCGTGCCCGAGACGCAGGCGCTGCTCGCCGAGCGGTTCGACTACATCTTCTACACCGGCAACGGTCGGGTGGGCCGCATCGTCATGGAAGCCGCGGCCAAGCACCTGACGCCGGTCACCCTCGAGCTGGGTGGGAAGAGCCCGGTGATCGTTGACGACACCGCGGACATCAGTCTCGCGGCCCGGCGGGTCGCGTGGGGCAAGTACCTGAACGCGGGTCAGACCTGTATCGCCCCGGACTACGTGCTGATCGCCAAGGGCCTCGAAGACCAGTTCGTCGAGCAGGTCCGCCGTTCGGTGTACGACTTCTACGGGTCCGACCCGAAGGCCAGCTCTGACTACGGCCGAATCGTGAACGACGACCACGTGCGCCGGCTGGCCGGCCTCATGGATGGTGGCAAGACCACCGTCGGTGGCGCCGTGGACGAACCCGACCGCTACGTCGCGCCGACGGTCTTGCAGGACGTCTCGCTCGAGGCGCCGGTGATGCAGGAGGAGATCTTCGGCCCGATCCTGCCGGTCGTCCCGATCGACGACGTCACCAGCGCGATCGAGTTCGTGAACGCCAGGCCGAAGCCACTCGCCCTCTACCTGTTCACGGGATCGAGTGGGGTACGGGACCGCGTCCTCGGAGAGACGAGCTCGGGTGGCGCGGCCGTCAACGCGACGATGTTCCACGTCGCGGTCCCCCGGCTGCCCTTCGGGGGCATCGGTCCGAGCGGCATGGGCGCGTATCACGGCGAAGCCAGCTTCCGGACCTTCAGCCACGCCAAGAGCGTGCTCCGCAAGAGCCGCAAACCTGATCCGGATCTGGCCTACCCGCCGTACACGTCGCGCAAAGACAAGCTCATGCGCCGCTTCCTGTAGGCGACCCCAATTCGTGGGCGGCCCGCCGGGCCGCCTGTGGGCGGGTCGACGTGGAACCCGTCGACGTCGGCTCGACCGTCTCGTGTGTGATGGAGCCGATCCCGCCTCGACGCGCAGCGCCGGTGCGAACGGGCCCGGATATCGTCCGTCCGTGGGAGCTGGGGGGATCAGCGCCGAACGAGGCGGGCGACCGGCGTGAGCGCACGGACCCGGTCGATCGGCCGTCGCGGGCGACCCGTGGCCCTCGGTACCGCCACCGGCCTGCTGACCGTCGCGTTGGCGCTCGCGCCGGTCGGAACCGCTCGTGCCGCGCCGAGCGCCGCGCCGACGCTCCCCGGGGCGCCGCAGGCTCTGACCGTCGACGGTCTGAGCGCCCCGATCGGGCTGGGATCGACCGACATCCAGTTCGCATGGCAGGTGAACGACCCGAGGCGCGGCGCGGTCCAAGCCGCGTACCGGATCGTCGTCAGCCGAGTCGCGTTGGCGGCACCGGCCGGGACGACGCCGGTCTGGGACACCGGTCGCGTCGGATCGGCGGATCAGGCGTTTGTCCCCTACGCCGGCCCGCCGCTGGCACCCGACGCGGTCTACGAGTGGACGGTGCAGACCTGGGCCGCGACGGGCGGGCCGGGTCCGTTCGCCGCGCCAGCCCGTTTCGAGACCGGCCTCGGCGACCAGGACTGGCACGCGCAGTGGATCCGCCGCGCGACGGACGATACCGTCGAATACAACCAGTTCACCTACGCCCGCAAGGACTTCACGCTGACCGCGTCGCCGATCGTGCGGGCGCGGGTATACGTCTCGGCGGATCAGCAGTACGAGCTGTCGGTGAACGGCGTGCGCGCCGGGAGGGGTCAGGCCTACAGCTATCCCGATTCCCAGTACTACGAGACCCTCGACGTGACTCGCCGCGTGCACGCCGGCGGAACCAACACGATCGGCGTCTTGTACAACTGGGACGGCGCGACGAAGGGTCACCCGGCCGGGACGCCCGGTGTCATCGCGCAGCTGTCGGTGCTGCACCGAGACGGGACGAGCGAGCTGATCACGACCGACGGGACCTGGCGCGTCTTGAAGGGCAACTGGGATCCCGGGAGGCAGCGGGACCTCGAGGGCGACCAGGTCGACTACACGGAGAACATCGACGGCACCCGCGACCCGGTCGGCTGGGACCAGCCCGGCTATCACGACAAGACCTGGGCCCCAGCGACGGTGCTCGGCCCCGCGGGCGTCGCGCCGTGGACCCATCTGATCTCGGTGCGGACTCGAATCGTCGAGCAGCCCGTGACGCCCGTGTCGATCACGCGGCTCGCTGATGGCGCCATCGTCGCCGACTTCGGGAAGGTCTACGCCGCGGTCCCGACCGTCACCTTCCACCACGGCCGAAAGGGCCACACGGTGATGATGCACGCGGGCTTCGTCGTCGAGCAGAACCCATTCGTGGGCGAACGCGGCCAGGTCTCGGTCCGCAAGGGCACCCAGCACACCGACATGAGCTACTCGTATGTGCAGCGCGGCGGCACCGAGACCTTCCACCCCTTCGACTACCTGGGCTTCCGGTACCTCCAGATCGACAACCCGAGCGAGGCGCTCGCCTCCAACGACATCGTGGCGCTCACACGACACACCGCAGTGCCGGACGAGACCGCGGCGACGTTCCACTCCTCGAACCCGACCGCAAACGCGGTGTTCGAGCTCGGACGCCACTCCGCCCTCTTCACCGCGCAGGAGCAGTTCCTCGACACTCCGACCCGCGAGAAGGGACCGTGGCTCTTCGACGGGTTCAACGAATCGCAGACGGCGATGGCCGCGTTCGGTGAGCAGAACCTGACCCGCAAGTCGCTGTTGGAGTTCGCGCAGTCCCAGGCCCGGTACTGGCCTCAGGGCCGGATCAACAAGATCTACCCGACCGGACTCGGCGCCGAGGACATCAACGAGTCCACCGAGGCGTACGTCGAATGGGTCTGGCAGTACTGGCTGCACACCGGCGACCGGACCCTGCTCTCATCCGTCTATCCCGTGGTCACCAACGTCGCCGACTACGTTGCCGCCGCGATCGACCCGGCCACGGGGCTGGTCACGAACCTTCCCGCCACCAACGTCTACTACCCGACGCCGGTGGTGACCCGACTGAACGTGCTGGGCGCGAACGTGTTCAAGCGAGTCGCCGACATCGCGACCGTGCTGAACCAGCCCGCTGCGAACATCGCCCGCCAGCGTGACCGCGACGCGGCGCTCACCGCCGCGATCAACGCCCGACTGGCTCGAGCCGACGGCGTCTACGTCGACGGACTCGACGCCAACGGCGTGCCGACGACGACCGCCTCACAGGCGAGCAACACGGCCGCGCTCGCGTACGGCGTCGTGCCCCCCGCTCGGCAGCCGACCGTCGGCGCGTACGTCGCCAGCCTCGGGATGAGCAACGAACCCCAGAACGCCGGAGAGCTCCTCGAGGCGCTCCGTCTCACCGGCCAGGACCGAGACTTCGTCGCCCGGGTGACCGACCCGAGGACCCCGGGGTGGGCGAACATCCTCGCCCGTGGGGGAACCTTCACGTGGGAGGTCTGGAAGCCGCTCGACTCGAACGGCGACAGCATGTCGCACGGCTGGGGATCCAACGTCCTCGTCGAGATCCAACGCGAGCTGTTGGGCGTGACCCCGACCGGGCCCGGCTACTCGACGTTCGATGTGTCGACCCCGCAAGCGGGCCTCGCCGCGGCGTCGGGGCGCGTCCCCACGACCCGTGGTTTCATCGTCGTAGCCTGGCGCCGCGGCACCCGACCGGAGGCATCCACGCTCGACCTCACCGTGCCGCCCGACGCCACTGCCACGGTTCATCTCCATGTGGCCGAGCGCGGGGCAGATCACCGAGAGCGGCCGGCCGGTGAGCCAGGCGAGTGGGGTGTCGCTCCTCCCGGTCGCCTCGCGGGGCCACCGTGCTGCACGTCGCGGCCGGGACGTATCGCTTCCAGACCCGCTGAGGCGACGCCCCGGTGACGGCGGGTGCGGTGGGTTCAGGAGCGGGTGGTCAGCTGGTCGAGCTCGGCCCGCTCGTCGTCGCCGAACGGCGGTCCGCTGAGC
The DNA here is from genome assembly GCA_963714105.1 of uncultured Actinomycetes bacterium. Lineage (GTDB taxonomy): Bacteria > Actinomycetota > Acidimicrobiia > IMCC26256 > PALSA-555 > PALSA-555. Next base: position 181,321 of record OY970233.1, read on the forward strand.
GCGGCGAGGTTGTTCTCGAGCTGCGCCACGCTGCTCACCCCGACGAGCGCCGACGTCACCCTCGGGTCCCGCAGGACCCACGCGAGGGCCATCTGGGCGATGGACTGTCCTCGACGGTCCGCGACGCGTTGGAGCGCCTGGGCCATGGCCCGGTAGCCGCGCGAGATCATCTCGGGCACCAGCGTGTCTCGCCGACTGGCACGCGACCCGTCCGGGACCGTCTCCAGGTAGCGGTCCGAGAGGAGACCTTGCGCGAGCGGTGAGAACACGACGCAGCCGACACCGTTCCCCTCGAGGGTGTCGAGCAGGTGGTCCTTCTCGATCCAGCGGTCCAGCAGCGAATACGACGGCTGGTGGATCAAGAGCGGTGTGCCGAGGTCGTGCAGGATCTGCACCGCCTCGCTGGTCTGGCGGGACGAGTACGAGGAGATCCCGACGTAGAGCGCCTTGCCGGCGCGCACGGCGCGGTCGAGCGCGCCCATCGTCTCGTCGATCGGGGTGTCGGGGTCGAACCGGTGGGAGTAGAAGATGTCGACGTACTCGACACCGAGGCGGGTCAGGCTCTGATCGAGGCTGGCGAGCAAGTACTTGCGGGAGCCGCCGTCCCCGTACGGGCCGGGCCACATGTCGTATCCCGCCTTCGTGGAGATGACGAGCTCGTCGCGGTGGCGTCCGAGGTCGGTCCCGAGGATCCGACCGAAGTTCTGCTCCGCCGCACCCGGTGGTGGCCCGTAGTTGTTGGCCAGATCGAAGTGTGTCACCCCGAGGTCGAACGCACGGCGGATGACGTGACGCTGCTCGTCGAGGTCACGACCGGCACCGAAGTTGTGCCAGAGCCCGAGCGAGACGGCCGGAAGCCGCAGACCGCTCCGTCCGACCCGGCGGTACTCCATCTCGGGCTGCTCGAGGCCCGCATCGTCGGTCACGCCCCTCCTTTCCCTGCGCGCCGGTGCACCCCGGCGTCGGACGGTGTCAACCTAGTGGTCAGTGGAGGGAGCACCCACGACCCGGCTCGACGATCGGGCTGCCGACAGCGTCCGACGGCCGACGCGACTCGGGCGAAGCGAGATTGGGCTAGAAGCGGGTCGTGGTGGTCGTCGACGCGGCGGGGATCGGGGCGGCGCTGGTCTTCGCGGGCCTCGCCGGCGTGCACGTCTACTGGGCGTTCGGGGGGCGCCGCGGTGCCGCGGCGGCCGTCCCGGAGACGGGTGAGCGGGCGGTGTTCTCGCCGTCGAGGGCGGCGACGCTGACCGTCGCGTCGTTGCTGGGCGCGAGCGTCGTGATCGTCATCGGGGCTGCCCAGGGATGGCGGCCACAGCTGCTCTTCGAGCTCGGATGCGTGGGCATCGCCGTGGTGCTCCTCGGGCGGTCGATCGGTGATCGACGTTACGTGGGTCTGTTCAAGCGGGTGCGAGACACAGAGTTCGCTCGCCGCGACACCTGGCTCTATTCGCCGCTCTGCTTACTGCTCGCGACGGCGACGGCGACGGCGTTCGTCGCGATACCCAGATAGGCCCAGCCTGATCGTCACGAACTCTTGACGCACGCGGCGGAGCGTCCGACGGCGAATCCGAACGCCGAGACCCACCGGATGGGTCGCCGGTGCGCGGTGATCACAATCACCGACCGGTGGTCGTCGGGCCTGGGGTCTGCTAGGACGACGGCGGCCAGTTTGGGTCCCGACCAGAGGACAGCCTGATGCCCTATCAGTACACACCACACCCGCGCACGCTCCAGCACGTCGAGCACAACGTCCATCCACCGAAGACGCGCGACGAGCGAGTCGGGCTGAACGGCCGGATCGGGCTGTTCATCACGCTCATCGTCGGCACGATGTGGTGCGCGTACCTCTTCGCGCTCATCGCCCTCGTGAGCCTCCCGGACACGCTCAAGGCGGTCGGCCTCAATCTCGGCTTCACGTTCGGGTCGGGAACGATCCTCCTGGTTGCTTGGATCAGCCAGGCGTTCCTCCAGTTGGTGCTGCTGCCCATCATCATCGTCGGGCAGAACATCCAAGCGAAGGCCGCCGACAAGCGGGCGGAGTCGACCTACAAGGACGCCGAAGCCGTGCTGCACGAGGCGCTGGAGATCCAAGCCCACCTCACCGAGCAGGACAAGGCCCTCGAGCTCCTGCAGTCACGAGCCAGCTGACGGGACCGCCGGGACGGGCTGGACGGACACGCCCGGGTCGGCATGACCGGCCAGCCCGGCAGCCGTCCGGCGCTGAGACGACCGACTGGGGTCGATAGGGTCACCGCGTCAGCGAGTGAGACGAGGTCGCGATGAGGTACACGAACCTGGGCCACACCGGACTCATCGTGTCGAGGGTGTGCCTCGGCATGATGAGCTTCGGGAACGACAGTGACCGTCCGTGGGTCCTCGACGAGGACGCGGCCGAACCGATCGTCAAAGCCGCGATCGACGGCGGCGTCAACTTCTTCGACACCGCCGACACCTATTCGCACGGAGCGAGCGAGGTCGCTACGGGTCGACTGGTCCCGAAGCTGCTGAGCCGGGACGAGGTCGTCATCGCGACCAAGGTGTTCATGCCGATGACACCGGGTGAGAACGGGCGTGGGCTCTCCCGCAAGCACATCCTCTCCGCGATCGACGCGTCGTTACGCCGACTCGACATGGACTACGTGGACCTGTACCAGATCCACCGGTGGGACGATCGCACCCCGATCGAGGAGACGATGGAGGCGCTCCATGACGTCGTGCGCGCCGGGAAGGCCCGGTACATCGGGGCGAGCAGCATGTTCGCCTGGCAGTTCGCGAAGGCCCAGCACGTCGCCGAGCGGAACGGCTGGACCCGGTTCGTCTCGATGCAGAACCACTACAACCTCATCTACCGCGAAGAGGAACGCGAGATGATTCCCCAATGCGTCGACCAGGGAGTCGGCGTGATCCCGTGGAGCCCGCTCGCGCGCGGTGTGCTGGCGGGGAACCGCAGCCGCGACGGGGAGAAGCGCACGACCCGGTCGGAGACGGACGGGTTCACGGACTATCTCTACAGCCAGCCCACCGATTTCGACGTCGTCGAGCGGGTCGCCGAGGTCGCCGCCGAGCGTGGCGTGTCCTCGGCTCAGGTCGCGCTCGCATGGCTGCTCGCCAAGCGTGGAGTGACGGCACCGATCATCGGGGCGACGAAGCCGAACCACCTGACCGATGCGCTCGCCGCCGAAGCGCTCGACCTCGACGACGAGGAGATCAAGCGACTCGAGGAGCCGTACGTGCCCCACCCGGTGCTCGGCCACTTCTAGCGACGCGAGCACTGTGGGGACGCCCCCGACCCCGTCGGGCGTGCGCCCGACGCGGCGCCCACCGCTCGGTGGTCGGGCCGCTACTCCGCTGCGTGGAAGGTCAGCTCGACTGCGACGACTTCCTGCTGGGTGTCGATCCGGAACGTCGTCTTGATCCAGTCGAGGAGTCGCGTGGCCGTGAACTGCCACCCGTACTTCTCGGCGATGGCCCGTTCGACGTCGGCGACCGACGCGTGGTCGGTCTTGACGACGCCGGTGCCGGTGTAGACGGCCGCGTCGGCAGCGACCCGGCCCCGCAGGTCGGACACCTGGACGGTCACGGCCGGATTGTTCCGGAGCCGACGGGTCTTCCAGGCCTGATCGCCGGTGGTGAACACGTAGGTCTCGTGTGACCGGGCGATCCAGACCGGCGTGGCGACGCCGTCTCCGTTGCGCTTGTAGGTCGTCAACGAGATGTACCGGGCGTCGTCCAGCTCAGCCATCGGAGCGGCGGCGGAGCGCCGTGGCCCCAGTCCGGTCGCGCCCCGACCGGAACGGCACGGGGTCGGGGTTACGACGAGTGGCCGAGCGCGGCACGGAGCTGCGGCAGGTCGGGGACGTCGTAGCGGCCGAGGTCGAAGGGGACGGTCCCGTTGTCGGGGAGGTCGAGGAGCAGGCGGGTCTGGCTGAACCGGGCCGGGATCTCGTCGACGTAGGTGACGTCCGCGAGCGGGAACTCGGCGAGCACCCCGCGGGGATACGGGGTGCGTGACCCCCCGATGACGAACAGGCGCCGGTTGGTGACGACGATCGGCCGGTAGCGGCGGTACACCGTGTAGATCCCCTCGCGGATCTTCCCTTGGGGACCCTTTGGTCGTTTCGGTGTCGCCGCGAACGGCAGCACCGCGATCACCTCCTCACCTGGGCCCAGCCGGTCAGCGACGGTGTCGACGACCTCGTTGCGCTGCTTCGCACCCCGCGTGGGTGAGTCCATCGCCGACAGCCTCTCCGCTCACTCGTCGAATCAACCGACGCTACAAGGTTCGGGCCTCGATCCCAGATTGGGCGACGGGCGGGGTCGGGAGAGGAAGGGACGGGAGCCACTCGGGGCGTGTCGTGCCGCGGCGGATCGGCTCGAGGCGAGCGCGCGCGTTGGCGCTCGTCGGCCCCGGCGCGGCGCTGGCCCCGACCCTCGGGCCGGCGTCTCAGCGCGCGGGGTTGGACGCGGCGTCGAGGGTCTTCACGTATCGGCCGACCTGGTCACCGATCGTGTACCCGACGTCGGTCCAGAAGCCGACCGCGGGGGCCTCGGTGAGGACGACCGCGGCGGCCACGCGGCGGCACCCGTTGGACCGGAGGTGACGCTCGGCCTCGGCGACCAACGCGGCGGCGGTCCCCCGCCGGCGATGGTCGTGGGCGACGACCAGGCGGTACAGGTTGCCGCGCCATCCGTCCCAACCGACGATGAGGCTCCCGACGACGCGCCCGTCGACTTCCGCGAGGAGCAGCGCCTCCGGGTCCCGCTCGAGCAGGCGGCCGACGGTGGCGACGTCGTCGGTGACGCTTCGCACGACGTCGTCGAGCGCCCGCCAGAGACCCACGACGGCCGCCGCGTCCGATTCACGCGCGGCCCGGATGGTCAGCATCGGCGACGGCCGTGATGGCTTCGGTGGGTCATGACGGCGACCGTACGTCGGGCCGACGCGCCCCGGCGGGACCGGGACGGGAGCAACGGACCCAGCTGCTCGAGTCACCCCCGACGTCAACGTGGGGGGCCGATAGTGTCACCCGGTCCGGGTCTTTGCCCGGCGGCGGAGGTGGGTAGCGGGTCCTGGACCAGGGCACCGGGTCCTTGACGCTCCACAACGTCATCGTCACCGGGGGCAGCGCGGTCGGTCCGGGCGGTGGTGTCTCCGCTGCGGGCGCCGCGACCGTCACGGGGTCGACGATCACCGGGAACGGCGCGACCACGGCTGGCGGTGGTGTCTTCGCCGCGGGGGCCCTGACCGTCACGGGCTCCACCGTCACCGACAACTCCAGCTCGACCGGCGGCGCGGGATCTTCGGGAGCAGCACGATCACGGTCGTCAACTCGACCATCGCCGACAACCCGAGCGGCGGGGGAATCGGCAGCCTGGGCGTGCAGGTGACGATCGTTGACTCGACGATCACCGGCAACCACGCGGTGACCGGCGGCGGGATCTTCACGACCGGGCCGCTGACGCTCGTGTACGCGACGTTCGCCGACAACTTCGCCACCGCGTTCGCGAACCTGGACGCGTCCACGCTGAACAGCTTCGGTTCCGTGGTCGCCGTGCCACAGGGCGGCGGGATCAACTGCTTGGTCGGCACGACCAACTCGAGCGGGTACAACTACGAGGAAGGGCTGGGTGACTGCGGCTTCGGGAGTGGACCGGGGGACGTCACCAACGGTCCGAGCCCTCAGCCCGGTCCGCTCGCTGACAACGGCGGCCCGACCCAGACCATGGCGCCGCAGGCGGGCAGCAGGCTGGCCGACGCCATCCCGGTCGGCGCGTGCCAGGCCGACGGCGCGGCCGGGGTTTCGACCGACCAGCGGGGCGTGGCCCGCCCCCAGGGCGTCGGGTGCGACGTCGGTGCGGTCGAGGTGCAGGTGTCCACGCCCGCCCCGGTCGTCGTGACCACCCCGAGATTCACGGGCTGAGTGGCCGAGCGGGTGTGCGCCGCCGGCCCCTCGAGGAGCTCGGGGCCGCGGTCCGCCGCGGTTCGGGTGGTGGTGGGCTAGCCGTAGGAGCGGAGCTCGACGAGGTTGTGGTCGGGGTCGCGGACGTAGAGGCTCGTGGCGACGCCGCGGGCGCCGAAGAGCCCGCTGACCGGCCCGTCACCTTCCACGTCGAAGCCTCCCGAGGTGGCGACGCGCGTGCAGGTCGGTGGGCTCGACGACGAGGCAGAGGTGATCGACGTTGACGCCGGTGCGAGGCGCGGCGAGCAGGTCGATGATGGTGTGCTCGTCGACCCGCACGGACGGGAAGGGCGCGGCCCCGGATCGCCATTCGTCGACTCGGACCCCTTCGAGCCCGAGCCGGTCCGTGTACCAGGCGAGCGACGCGTCGACGTCCGCGCAGCAGAGGACGAGATGGTCGAACCCGATGACCCGCGCCATTCGGTTCTCCTACCCGCGGGGGAGGCCGAGGATCCTCTCGGCGACGATGTTCTTCTGCACCTCGGAGGTGCCGCCCGCGATCGACGCCGCTCCGCTCCACAGCCACTGGCGCTGCCACTTCCCGTCGTCGGGGACGTCGTGGGCGTCGCGCCACAGGGGCGCCGCGTCTCCACAGAGGTCGAGCGCGAGGGCGGAGAGCCGCTGGGTCATCTCGGTCCATGCCAGCTTCACCCAGCTCGTCTCGGGGCCCGGTTCGAGACCCCGAGCGAGGCGGGAGAGCGTCCGCCAGTTGTGGAGCCGCAAGACGCGGAGGTCCGCGAACGACTGCGTGAGTCGATCGGCGATCCCGACGTCGTCGAGCAACCCGCGCTCGTGCCGCGAGGGTGAACAGCTCGTCGAGGTAGACCTCGTGCACGACCTGCTCCTTGAACGCGAAGATCGTGCCCCGCTCGTGGGCGAGGGTCGTGCTCGCGACCATCCAACCCTGGTGGAGCCCGCCGACGAGCTGGTCGGTCGGGACGTACGCCTCGTCGAGGAACACCTCGTTGAACTCGGCTTCTCCGGTGACCTGCACGAGCGGTCGGATCTCGACGCCGGGGCTCTCGAGATCGACGACGAGGTAGGAGATGCCCCGGTGGGGTGGCGCGTCAGGGTCGGTGCGGGCCAGGCAGATCCCCCACCGTGACCATTGCGCGTAGCTGGTCCACACCTTCTGGCCGGTCACCAGCCACCCGCCTTCGGCGGGAACCGCCCGGGTGGAGAGCGCGGCGAGATCGGAGCCGGCACCCGGCTCGGAGAACAGCTGGCACCACAGCTCGGTCGCGTCGAGGATCGATGGCAGCCACCGGCGCTTCTGCTCGTCGGTGCCGTAGGCGAGGAGCGTCGGGCCGACGTTGTTGACCCCGACCCGGTTCACCGGTTGCGGGGCGCGGGCCCGCGCGTACTCCATGTTCAGGATCGCGACCTCGACGGGCGATGCGTCGCGCCCGCCGTACTCGACCGGCCAGTGGATCCCCACCCACCGGTCTCGGGCGAGGGTTGCCTGCCACTCCCGCCCCCAGGCGACTTCGGCGTCGAGGGAGTCGAACCGGGGGGGCCCGTCGAGGTGCTCGGCCAGCCAGGCTCGGACCTCGTCGGCGAAGCGGAGCTCCTCGGCGCTGAACGCTAGGTTCACAGGTCCCAGAACCGCTCGCGGCCGTGCCGCACGAACGACTCGTGGAGGGTCCGCTCGTCGTCGACCCCGAAGGCCTGGTAGGTGGGGTCGTGGCGGCCCCGGGTGAGCACGGCGTCGCCACCAACCCGGTCGTGACGCCACTTCTGATGGACGAGCGCACGTTTGACGATCTTGTTCGTCCCGGTCGTCGGCGGGTCGCGGAGCAACCGCACGTAGCGGGGACGCCATTTGGGTCCGACCGCCGACTGCTGGTCGAGCCAGCGGGCGAAGGCGTCGGCGTCGAAGGCGGCATCGTCGGTGAGCACGAGCGCGGCCATGACCTGATCCCCGGCCTGGTCGTCGGGGACGCCGTACACCGCGGCGAGCACCACGCCGGGGTAGCGGGTGATGGCCGCTTCGATGGGCTGCGCGGGGAAGTTCTCCCCGTCGACGCGGAGCCAGTCGGCGTTGCGACCCGCGAAGTAGAGGTAACGGTCGTCGTCGAGGTAGCCGAGATCTCCGGTCCAGTACCAGCCGAACCGCAGGGTGCGCTCGTTGGCTTCCGGGTTGTTGTAGTAGCCCTCGAAGGGCCCGCCGCCTGCGGTGTTGACGATCTCGCCGACGCACTCGTCGGCGTTCGAGGAGCCGGCCGTCGGCGTCGAACCGGGCCACGGCGAGCTCGCGACCGTCCTCGTCGACGACTTTGACGTACTCGCCCACTTGCCCGAGCGCGCCGGCACGTTCCTCGGCGTCACGGTTGACGGCGACTCCGCCTTCGGTGGCGCCGTAGGCGTCGATGACCTCGACGCCGAATCGGGCCGCGAACGCGTCGACGATCTCGGGTGACCCTTCGTTCCCGAACGCGACCCGCAACGGGTTGTCGGCGTCGTCGGGCGCTTCGGGGGTCGATAGGAGGTAAGCGAGCGGCTTGCCGGTGTAGTTGAAGTAGGTGGATCCGTAGCGGCGGATGTCGGCGAGCCAGCGGGAGGCGCTGAACCGTCTCGCCAACCCGACCGACGCGCCATACACCAGCGACGGCGCCCACCCGACCATCAACGCGTTCGAGTGGAACAGCGGCATGCAGATGTACCCGATGTCGTCGGGGCCGAGGTCCATGATGATCCCCATCCGGGTCCCGGTGACGAGGAACCGGCGTTGGGTGCAGATCACCGCTTTGGGCGCGTCCGACGTGCCCGACGTGAAGATCAAGGCCCACGTGGTGTCGGGGTCGGGTTCGAGACCGTCGTCGGTGGCGTCGACGGCGCCCAACGCGTCGTCGAGGTCACCTCCCAGCCCGCCGGGCGGGTCGTCGTCGTCAGCGAACCGCCAGCTGGTGAGGACTGGAGCGAGCCGGTCCGCGATGGGCTCGAGGAGGGGGACGTGGCGAGGCTCGGTGATGACGAGCCCGCAATGGGTGTGGACGGCGTCGCGGAGGAGATGCTCGCCGCGGCGGGTGTGGTTCAGACCCACGACGGTCGCGCCGGCGAGCGCCGCCCCGCCGAGGGTGAAGAGGTAGTCGGGGGTGTTGTCCAGAAGGACTCCGACGTGGGCCGGGGCCGCCGGGTCGATTCGGGCGCGGAGCAGCCCGGCGAAGCGGCGGGACTCGGCGAGGAACTCCCGATGGGTCCAGGTGCGGTCACCGAACTTGAGCGCCGGCCGGTCGGCGCGGGCAGGGTCGTTGCCGTTGGAGCGAAGCAACGCCGCGGCGTTCGGGGCCGGCATCGGGGCCTCACCGGGGGCGGGCACGTGCCGGCTGCGCAGCGTTCCCCCGGTCCCTGACACGTCGGTCAGGTTACTGGGCGGCCTGTCGCCCTCACCGGCCGACGGTCCGGCGCGGGGTGCGTCAGGCGCCGGCGACGGTGAGGATCATGTCGGTCGCGAAGCCGGCGAGCAGCCCGAGGAGGATGCCCCAGGTCATGAGCTCCTTGTGACCGAGCTTGCGAGCCACGCCGAGCAGCTCGATGACGACGTAGAGGATCGAACCGGCCGCGAGGGCGAGAAACCCCAAGAAGAGGACGTCGCTCTGGAACGACTGCCCGATCAGGGTACCGAGGAACGTCGGCCCGCCCGCCGATGAGGCCCATGACGAAGAGGAAGCCCCAGCTCGGCAGCTCGGCTTCGGCGGTCATCGGTCCGACGATCCCGAACCCTTCGGTCGCGTTGTGGAGCCCGAACCCGATGATCAGCAGCAACGCGAGGCTGATCTCGCCCCTGGCCGCGGACTGCCCGATGGCGAGACCCTCGGACAGGTTGTGGAACCCGATCCCGAGCGCGATGAACAGGGCGAGCCGCTGCGCATCGGTGAGGCGAGCGACGGGTCCGGACCGGACGGCGACCGCGACGGCCGCGCCGGGCCCGATGCGGGGCCCGTGGGTACGCCGGGACAACCAGCGGTCGTAGTGGACGAGGCTCACCAGCCCGAGGGTGAGCGCGACGGCGAAGACCCCGGCGTAGAGCGAGAACCGCAGCCACGACCCGCCGTGGTTGGCGGCGATCAGGAGCGCGCCGGTGACCGGCTCGATGCCCTTCGAGAGCACGTCCCAGAGGAGGAACAGGAGGATCCCGACGGCCAGGGCGTTGAGAAACGCCGCGGAGCGGCATCGACGGGTTGCGGACCCGCCCGATCGGCAACCCGAGGTAGATGGTGAGGCCGGCGATCGCCCCGAGGATGAGCAGCTCCGAGGTGGCCACAGCGCCCCTTCTCCTCAGGGTGGCCTCACAAAACTAAGGGCAACCTTAGAAGTGCGGGCTGGGGCTGTCAACCATGTCCGGCCCGAGCCGGGCTCTCACACCGATCCGCGGCGTTCTCCCGGGGCATCCCACCCTGCCCCGGGGAGAAGAAGAAGAAGAAGAAGAGGAGGAGGTGGGCGCGCCAGTGGCCGGGGGCGGTGGCGGAGGCCCTTCCATATGATCGGCGCTCGTGGAGGACCGCGAGACGCCGGGGTTGTACCTGGAGATGGCCGAGGGCGCCCCGGCCCGGTACGCGGCGAGCGAGTCCCGGAGGTGCTGGCCGCGCCCGGGGTGACCCGCGCCACCTGGTGGGCGAACGCCCGCCGGGACCGGGACGACCTGCCCCGCAAGCTCCCGGAGTTCGACGTTCTCGGGGTCTACGAGGTGGACCGGGCGTTCGTCGCCCCGCCGGCGCCGGACGGGACGGCCGGTCACCTGTTCTGGAGGACCCCCCGCCCGGGGCAGGGTCGCTTGACCGGCGCGCCGACGGTCGGGCTCTCGCTCGTGCTCATCAGCCCACGCGACCCGGACCGGGCCCAGGAGCTGCGCGACTGGGCCGACTTCGTCCACATCCGCCACATCGCCGAGGTCGGCGTGCCCGGCTATTCGATGATCACCCCGTACGAGCGGGCCGGGGGCGGCGATCCTCGCTTCTTGCACTTCTACGAGATGGACACCGACGACCCCGAAGCGTCGTTCCAGGCCATGACGCCGCTCGTGCGCGCCCGGCTCGCCGACGACGACGCGTTCGCACGCTGGGCGGGGCACGAGATGCTGCGCATCATGTATGTGAACAGCTTCCGCCGGGTGGGTGAGCGGGCCGCGTGACCGACCTGTTCGCGGTCGTCCACGCCCAGCGGGCCTGCCGTGACTTCTCGCCGGAACCGGTCGACGACGAGCTCATCGCGCGGGTGCCCTCGACGCGGCGACGTTCGCGCCGAGCGCCGAGAACCGCCAGCCGTGGGTGTTCGTCGTGGTGCGCGACCCCGAGCTCCGGGCGCGGATCCACGACCTCACGGAGCGGGCCTGGGACGCCGGCGGCCGCGCCGTCGCGGCGCAGCGGCTCACACCCGGGCTCCTCGCCGACGTTGAGCACGGCATCGCCGGCGGCGGCTACCGGTCCGCGCCGGTGCTCATCGTCGTGGCCGCGGACACGGAACGGGCGCATCCGGCGACGGTGCCCGCCTCGATCTTCCCGGCGGTGCAGAACCTGTGTCTCGCCGCACAGGCCCTCGGGTTGGGCTCGGCGCTGACGACGCTCACCACCGCGTTCGCGGCCGAGCTCGGGTCGCTCGTCGAGCTTGCCTCGTCGGTCGTCGCGCAGGCGGTCGTCCCGCTCGGCCATCCCTCCCGGCGGCTCGGTCCCCCCCGCCGAGAGCCGTTCTCGGACCACACCTTCCGCGACCGCTTCGGGACGCGCTGGTAGCGGCACCCCCGCCCGTGCGGCGCGTCGTCCCCGCCGGTTCGCGGCCGCGAGGCCGCGTCGGGTCGGACTCGCTGTGGGCCCGGTCAGCCGGGGATGGTGACGGTGCGGCCCTCGTCAGCGGCGGAGGCCCGCACCGCGTCGAGGACGTGCATGGCCGCGACGCCGTCGGCGAACGTGGCCAGGGGCACGACCGGCTGGGCGGCGCGCCCTTCGACCCCGGCTCGGAGGGCCTCGGCGAGACGGGTGAACGGGGCGAGCTCGAGGTGGGTGAAGCGGTGCCGGGGGTCGTCGCTCTCGGGGGGCGGCTCGGGGAGGGCAAGCTCGGCGGGGGGGTCGAGTCGGCGGACGCCGTCGAGGTCCGCGATCCACGCCTCGGTCCCGTCGATCCACGCGCTGGCGCGCGTCCCCGCGAGGCGGGTGACGCCGCTCATGGGCCCCCACGCCGCGGCGGTCTGGGCGAGGACACCGTCGGCGCCGCCGCGGAGTCGGAACCGCACGACGAAGGAGTCTTCGGCGCCGCCGGGACGGGCGGAGACGACGGGCAGGCGCGCACTCACCTCGGCGAAGTCGCCGAGCCAGGCGCGCACCTGGTCGACGACGTGGCTGCCCGAGGCGCCGAGCCAGCCGCCGCCGGCGTCGGGATCGAACCACCACGGGGGGGTGCGCGCCTCGGGGTCGGCAACGAGGGGGACGAGCTGCACGAGGGTGACGAAGCCGACGTCACCGAGGCGGCCGTCCGCGATCGCGGCGCCGACGACCGCTCGTTCGGGGGCGAGGCGGAACTCGTGGCCGAGCAGATGCGTCACACCGGCTGCGTCCGCGGCGGCGAGCATCGCTTCGGCCTCTCGCGAGTCGAGCGCGAACGGCTTCTCGCAGAGCACGTGCTTGCCCGCCGCGACCGCGGCAAGGACGGCGGGCGCGTGCGCCGCCGGCGGCGTGGCCACGGTGACCGCGGTGACGTCAGGGCGGGCGAGCGCGGTGTCGAGGTCCGTCGTCGCCACGGGCACGTTCAGTCGCTCCGCCCGTCGACTGGTGCGGTCCCGGTCGCGTCCGACCAGCGCGACCACGTCGAACCCGGCGGCGCGCAACGCGGGGACGTGGACTCGGGTTCCGAAGCCGGTCCCGACCACGATGGCTCCTGGCTTATTCAGGGGCGCTCCTCGACTCGCCGCGGCCCCGGACGCCGCTGATCGTAGTGATCCCGATCCGTGACCGACCGGGTCGCGACGCCGCGCGGTGGCGGTCACCGGATCTGGTCCCTACGATCGTCGGTGCGGATGCGGCGCGGCCACACCCGTTCGGGGAGCGCGCAGAGAGGCTCCGATGGCACGAGCTTCGTGTCCGCGTGCGGACCCGGTGAGGAGCCGCCCCGTGCCGAGCAAGCACACGATCGAAGGGCTGCGACGAGGATCCGAGCGGGTCGAACTGCGCCGCGCCCGGAGAGCGACTCGACCCGGTGATGGACTCGCGAGCTCAAGAACCCGGGATTTCGGTCCCAACCGCGACCGTCAGGCCGGGTCCGGGGCGTTCGGGCCCTCTCGCATTCAACCCTCAGGTTGGATCGCCCGGCTGTCGACCATTGACGTATGAACGGTGAGGTCCCGGGGGCGGGATCCGCGGCGGGGGTTGCGTCTGAGACGTCTCCGCGGGGGCCGGGGCGCGTCCGTCGGTCCTGGTCGATACCGAGGCTCCGCGGTGGCGGCCAACGCCGCACCCTCGCGCCCCATCACCAGGTGGAGTTGCTGTGGTTGCTCGTCGTCCTCACCGTCGTGGCCGTCGCGATCACCGTCCCGATTGCCCTTCGCGGCGCGCGGAGCAGCGTGCAGGCCGCCAGCTCGCGCTTGGAGCCCGCTTCGACGCAGCTCGCGAATGCGGGAGGGAGCTACACGGCCGGCGCCGCGTCGCTGCTGGCGACCGCTCAAACGACCGACGCGGCGACTCGCTCGGCTGGGCTCGCCCAGCTGACGAGCCTTAATACCGCTGCGAGCGCGGCGTGGAAGAACTACCAGCGCTTGTCGAGCAGTCTGCCTGGCGAGCATCAGCTCCAGTCGCGGATCGCGGCTGAAACTCAGCAGCTCTCGAACGAGGGTGTCGCGTTGCTCACTGCGTCACCGGCCTCGCCGGCCGCCGTCGCACAGTTCACCGCGCTCGCCGATCGTCAAAGCCGCGACATCGACCAGCTGCAACGGCTGTACGCGACCCGCATCAACGCAGCGCTGCGAAGCGCGAATCATGATTTCGGAGCGGGTCAAAGCGCCTTGTGGATCATCTCGGTGATCGCGCTTGCGTTGATCATGACCGGGTTCTTTCTGCGAGTTCGCAGTGTCTGGCGCCGCGAGCGCGTCCAGGAGGACGAAACTCGTCGCAACGATCTCGAGTCGGGGCTCCAGCGGGCCCTTGAGATGGCACGCACCGAGGACAACTGCTATCGATTGGTCGCGGACGCGGTGTACCAGAGCTCACCGAACCTGCCGTCCGAGCTGCTCATCGCCGATTCGAGCCAGGCGCACTTCCAACAGACGATGAGCACCGATCCCGACCGTGGTCCGGGCTGCCCCGTCATGGCTCCTGACGAGTGCCCGGCCACGAGCCGAGGGCAGACCCAACATTGGCCGACCAGCCAGGCGCTCGACACGTGCCCGTATCTGCGAAACCGCGACGCGGGTCCGTGCGCGGCAGTGTGTGTCCCGGTCAGCATCGCCGGGAAGACGGTCGGGGTGATCCATGCAATCGGCCCCGACAACGACCCGCCCAACCCCTCGACAACGGCGGACTTGGAGTTGATCGCCCGCAAGTCCGGCGAGCGCATCGGGATCCTCCGGGCCTTCAGCCGGACTGAGGCCCAGGCGCGGACGGACCCGCTGACTGGGCTGCTCAACCGCCGTAGCCTCGAAGATGCGGTGCGCGACCTTGCCGCCGACGCGCACGAGTACGCGGTCGCGTACGGCGACCTCGACCACTTCAAGCTGCTGAACGACATTCATGGTCACGACGCCGGTGACCGTGCCTTGCGCCTGTTCGCGCGGGTGCTACGTGACAGTGTGCGACCGAACGACATCGTGGCCCGGTACGGCGGCGAAGAGTTCGTTGTCGTGCTGCCCGACTGCACCATGGTCGACTCGTACGCGGTCATTGACCGCGTACGAAGCCGACTCGCGGACGCCCAGCGAGGCGGGATCGTCCCCTCGTTCACCGTCAGCTTCGGGCTCGCACCGGCAGAACCAGACCTGGCCTTCGGGGAGATCGTCGAGCAAGCCGACGCCGCGTTGCTCCGGGCCAAGGCCGAAGGCCGCGACCGGGTCGTCCTCGTCGGCCAGAACGACGCTCGGTCAGACGTCGGAGCCGACGACGCCGCCCGACCCTGAGCCGAGTCCAAGCCATGACCCGACCGACCCAGACGGTCGGATGTCGGTAGCCTCGCCGCCGATGTCTCGGATCTCCGAGCGGCGCATCGTCGACCGCCTTCCGATGGCGCGTTGAACCACTCCGCTCGGGCGGTTCCGGTCGAGATCGCGGACGTTACTCCGAGGTGGCTCTCGACGGTGCTGGACACCCCAGTCCGCGACGTTGAGGTTCTCGCCGCGCACTCGGGCACGACCGGCCGGGCTCGACTCGCGGTGCGCTACGAGCGCGACGAGGGTCAGCCGGCGTCGGTGTTCGTGAAGCTCGCCCCGTTCGACGCGCGGCAGCGGCGCTTCGTCGACGCGGTCGGTCTCGGGGTCGCCGAGGCCCGCTTCTACCGTGACGTCGCCGCGACGGTGCCGGTTCGGGTCCCGCACGTGTGGCACGCCGCGGTCGAGGGGTCCGGCTACGTGATGGTGCTGGAGGACCTGATCGCCGCCGAGGCCCGGTTCCCCCGCCCCGACGACCCGGACCTCGACGAGTTCATCGGGCGCCTGGTCGACGAGCTGGCCCGCCTTCACGCCCAGTTCTGGGCCACGCCGGAGCTGGTCGACGGTCCGTTGGCGTTCGTCGGCGAGGGGACCCGCCTCTCGTTCGGCGGTGGCGGCTCGTTCGTGGGCCACGCGGTCGAGCAGTTCGCAGCCGAGCTCCCGCCGGTGTTCGCCGAGCTCGGGGCCCGGTACGTCGCGGACGCACCGGCGATCGCGGGCCTGTGGGACCTCGAGCCGCGCACCCTCGCGCACGGTGACGCGCACCTCGGGAACCTCTTCGCCGACGGGATCCGGCCGGGGTTCTTCGACTGGGCGATGGTCATGCCCCGGGCCGGCATGTGGGACGTCGCGTACGTCCTGTGCGGCTCGGTGCCCCGCGACGTCCGCCGCGCCCACGAGACTCAGTGGATCCGCCGGTACTGCGCCGCGCTCGATGCGGCCGGGGTGTCGCTCGACGAGTCCGACGCGTGGGAGCAGTACCGCCTGTTCGCCGTGTACGCGTGGGTGTCGGCGACCTCCACCGCGGGGGTGGGCACCCGGTTCCAACGGGCGGACGTGGCGCGAGGCGGGATGCTGCGGGCGACCGCCGCGGTGGAGGACCTCGATTCGCTGGGTGCGCTCGACGCTGCGCTCAACCGCGGGTCATGAGGCCGCGGACATGCGCGGCGAGCGCGAGCGCCCAGCCGGTCGGGTCGTCGAGCGCCCACCCGTACTCGGGCAGGTCGAAGTACTCGATGGAGAGGCGCCCCGGGTAGCCGAGCTGGTCGAGACGGTCGAGCAGCGCGGCGAAGTCGACCACGCCGGTCGGGTCGTCGATGTGCACCTGGGTCGCGCCGGGTCGCCCCTGGCGGAGCTGCACGTGGTCGGCGTGCTCGAGCAGCTCGATCGGGTCGCCGCCCCAGTCGGCCACGTGCCCCGTGTCGACCAGGAGGCGGAGGCCCGGCACCTCGGCTTGCATGGCTCGGACCGTCTCGATCGAGTGCACCGTCGCGCCGGCCCACGGCTCGAGCAACGCGCCCGGCGCGGCGCGGAACCAGCGGACAGTCTGATCCCAGCGTCCCTCACCGTCGGCCGGCGCGGGGGTCGAGCACCAGCGTGGCTGCGGCTTGGGAAACGCGGTCGGGCAGCCGACCGGCAGCGCGAGCGTGGCCGGGTCGACGTCGACGAGCACGTCGATGTGCTCGAAGCCGTGCTCGGCGGCGCGACGGGAGCTCTCGACCGGGTCCGCGGGGCGGAACACCAGGTCGAGGACACCGAGCGGGTACCGCACCGCGGTGCGCGCTACTTCGAGCCGCCCGCGAACTCCATCCCGGAGGGCATCACCATGCCGACGGTCTGGAGGTGCTGGCCGAGCACCTGGTCGAAGTGCTCGGCGACCAGCTCCGGGGTCCAGCCGCCGTCGCGCCACATGAACGCGATCTGCTTCGGGTGCTGGAACAGCGTGTAGGCGTAGTCGGTGCGGCCGAGGAGCTGCCCGTTGACGTGGCCGGCTCGCTCGGAGGCGAGGAACACGACGAGCGGGGCGTTCAACGCCGGGTCCTGCTCCGGGGGTGGCTGCGCCCCGGACCGCTCGAAGAGGCCTGCGGTCATCCGGGTCGCGCCCGCGGGGGCGACGGCGTTGACGGTGATCCCGGATCGGCCCAGCTCGAGCGCCCAGATGAAGGTCAGGCCCATGAGGGCCGCCTTCGCGGCGCCGTAGTTGGTCTGGCCGAAGTTGCCGCGCAGCCCGGCGGACGAGGTGATGTTGATGATGCGCCCGTACCCCGCGTCCTTCATGACTGGCGCGGCGTGGCGGGCGCAGTTGAACGACCCCTTCAAGTGCACCGCGAGGACAGCGTCGAAGTCCGCCTCGCTCATCTTCACCAGGGTCCGGTCGCGGACGATCCCCGCGTTGTTCACGAGGATGTCGAGGCGACCAAACGTTTCGATGGCGGTGGCGACGATCCGGCTCGCCCCGTCGAAGTCGGTGACGGAATCGTGGTTCGGGACGGCCGTCCCGCCCCGGGCCTCGATCTCGGAGCACACCTGCGTGGCCGGATCGTCGCCGGTCCCGGCCCCGTCGAGGGAGGCACCCACGTCGTTGACGACGACCGCGGCGCCGGCGTCGGCCATCGCCAACGCGAACTCGCGGCCGATTCCCCGGCCCGAGCCGGTGACGATCGCGACCCGCCCGTCGAGGAGCCCCATCGCGGCGGCCTCAGCCCGCGACCGCGGTGGCGGTCCCGGACAGCACCTCGACCCCGTCCTGGTTGGTGACCCGGCAGTCCAGGTCGACGAGCTGCTCCCCGTCCTCGGACCGCTTCCCGGTCACCGTGGCGGTGCAGGTGAGGGTGTCGCCGGGCCAGACCTGCTTCGAGAAGCGGACCGCGAAGCGCCGCATCGCCGTGGGTCCGAACCAGTCCTTCACGACCCGGGCCATCAGCCCCGCGGTGAGCATCCCGTGCCCGAACACCGACGGGTTGCCGACCTGGGTGGCGATCGTGTCGTCGTGGTGCATCGGGTTGAAGTCACCCGACGCGCCGGCGTACCGGACGAAGTTGGTGCGGGTCAGCGGCTCGGTCACCAGCGACGGAGCCTCGTCACCGACCTGGAGCGCGTCGAAGGGAGGGGCGGCGGTCGTCATGCGCGGAGCGTATCGCGGGCGTCGAGAAACGTGACACGCCCGTCAGGCGCCTCTACGCTCGGCGGCCGATGGCTCGGCGGGACGGGGCGGCGCGACCAGCCGGCCGGGGGGGCGCCGGTCCCGGACCGGATCGGGAGCTGCGAGCCCGGGGCCGCCAGACCCTGGGGCGGCTCCTCGCCGCCGGCGCGACCGTCTTCGCGGAGCGGGGCTTCCACGCCGCCCGGGTCGACGACATCGTGAAGGCCGCCCGGACCTCCCACGGCACCTTCTACCTGTACTTCGCGAGCAAGGAGGACCTGTTCCGCGCTTTGGCCGGAGACGTCGCCGCGGCGATGGTCGACCTGGCCCGGGAGCTGCCCGCGCTGTCGCCCGACCAGGCCGGCTACGACGCGCTGGTCGACTGGGTGACGCGCTTCGCGGTCCTCTACGAGCGGTACGGCCCCCTGCTGCGCACCTGGACGGAGGCCGAGATCGTCGACAGCGAGCTCGGCCAGGTCGGCGGAGATCTCATCTCGCAGTTCGCGCTCGAGCTCGCCACCCGGCTGCGGGTCTCGAGCCCGGACCTCGACCCGCGCGTCGGCGCCCTCGCCCTGGTAGCCATGATCGAGCGGGCCAACTACTACCTCCAGACCCGCCAGATCCGGGTCGGTCGCGACGACCTGGTCGCCACGCTCGCCGCCGTCGCCCACGCCGGTCTCTTCGGCGGCGCCGCCCGGGGGGTGAATACCGTCGCGCCCACCCCGGTGCTACCTTCCTGACGCCAGCGTCAGTCAGATCTCGGGGGGGAAGATGAAGAAGTCGGTAGCGGTACTAGCGGTCGCCCTGCTCGCGGGCACAATGAGCGCCGCTCTGGCCGGCCCGGCCGGCGCCAAAGGCGGTGGGGGCAGCACTACGACCACCACCGTCCCGAAGGTCACCAAGTGCGTGACGAAGACGGCCCAGCAGGGGCTCACCCAGGCGATGAACTCGTTCCTGAGCGGGAACCCGGCGATCGCCATGAAGTTCGTCGACCAGGGCGCCAAGATCGCCGCGTCGTACCAGCTGAGCCAGCAGCTCGACACCGCGGCCGGGCTCACCAGCGCGACGAAGCTCACCCTGCCGGTCAACGTCAAGGTGACCTGCAAGGGGTCGACGAAGGCGAACTTCACCTACGACCTGTACATGAAGGACACGACGACGGGGACCACGACGCCGCCGCTGGGCTTGAACCAGGGTGGTGACGCCCTGATCAAGAAGGGCGTATGGTACATCTCGCCCCTGACGGTCTGCGACCTCGAAGCCGCGGCCGGCGCGGTCGCGTCCCAGGCGACCAACATGTGCTACACGGCGATCGGCCAGCCGGTCCCGCCCGCCTCGTAGCCAGCGCGCACGACGAGACGACGGCCGCCCCAGGCTCCCGAAGCCGGGGTGGCCTCGTCGCGTCCGGGCCCGCGTGTCGCCGCGCGCCACGGGCAGTTCGGTCAGGGACGCGCGGTCGGGTCGGTCAGGGACGATCGCCATTGCGGGCCGGAGTGACCTCACCCTGGACCGCGGGGAGGATCCGCTCGCCGACGTCACCGAGCTCGTCGGTGCGTCCGCAGAGGCTCACCCGGCCCTTGGCCATGACGACGACCTGATCGGCGAGGGTGAGGGCCTGGTGGACGTGCTGCTCCACGATGAGCAGCGCGGTGCCGGCCGTGTGGATCGTGGCCAGCGTCTCGTAGACCTCGTCGATGATGAGCGGCGCCAACCCGAGCGACAGCTCGTCGGTGATGAGCAGCTTCGGGGCGCGGACCAGCACCCGGGCCAGCGACAGCATCCGCTGCTCACCGCCCGAGAGCGTCCCGGCGGTCTGGCGGCGCCGGTCCCCGAGGCGGGGGAACAGGTCGTAGGCCTGGTCCAACGCGGCACGGCTCCCCCGCCGGCCGAACACCTGCCGGAACGTGAGCGCCAGGTTCTCCTCGACGGTGAGGGTGGCGAACACGGATCGGCCCTCGGGGGCGTGGACGACCCCGAGCCGGGCGAGCCGGTACGCCCGCCGGTCGGTGACGTCCTCACCCTGGAAGAGGAGCTCACCGGCGTTGGGGTGCAGCAGCCCGGAGCAGATCCGCACCACGGTGGTCTTGCCCGACCCGTTGCTGCCGAGCAGCGCGGTGACGCCACCCTCCGCGATCGAGAACGACACGCCGAACAGCGACCGGAACGGCCCGTAGCTGGCCTCGACGCTCGCGGAGCTCGAGCAGCGGGACGTCGTCGCGGATCCCGGTGCCGTTCATATGACGTCTCCGAGGTAGGCCTTCCGGACGGCCTCGTCGCCGAGCACCGCCATGGTCGGGCCCGACGCGATGAGCTCGCCGAAGTCGAGCACGTAGAGGCGGGTCACGAGGTTCGAGACCATCTCGACGTCGTGCTCGACGAGCAGCACCGCGAACTCGTGCTCGGCCTGCACCGTGGCGAGGCGCTCCGCGAGCGCGCCGGTCTCCTTGACGTCGAGCCCCGACGACGGCTCGTCGAGGAGCAGCAGCTTGGGTTGGGTCATGAGCGCCCGGCCGAGCTCGACCAGGCGACCTCGACCGAGGCTGAGCGACTCGACCGGCAGGTCGGCTTCGGCCTGCAGCCCGACGATGTCGAGCATGTGGTCGGCGAGCGCCTGCTCGTCGGCGGTCGGGTTGGAGAGGTTCAGCAGGTCCTTCCAGAGCCGCCCGGTCCGCCGCCGGGCCCGCTCGGTGACGAGGAAGTGCTCACGGACGGTCATGCCGGAGAACAGCTCGAGGCGCTGGAAGGTCCGCCCGAACCCGAGCCGAGCCGCGCTTGTAGACGGGCAGGTTCGTGATGTCGTGCCCGTCGAAGCGCACGCTGCCGTGTTCGGGGCGCAGCATCCCGAGCAGGCAGTTGAAGAACGTCGTCTTGCCGGCCCCGTTCGGGCCGATCAGCCCGACCATCTCCCCGGGGGTCACGTCGAGGTCGATGCTGTCGAGCGCGGTGATCCCCGAGAACCGCTTCGTGATCCCCCGCGCCTCGAGCAGGAGACCGCGTCCGGCGTCAGGGTGCGCGGTCGATTCGAGCGTCGCGCTCATTCGCTGCCCCCAGCCGGCGCCGCGACCGGGACCGGCGGGGCCTCCGCCTCGGCTCCGAGGCCGAGCTCGGCCATGCGCCGCGCCTCCCCCTCGTTGCCGATCGCCAGCTCGTTGATGGCCCCTTGCACCGCGGCGACCGCCTGGAGCCACACGATCGTGAACGCGATCGCCACGATGCACACCGGCCACCCCGCCGGGGGCGTCGCGGTCTTGAGCCGCGAGAACAAGAACACCCCGACGATCACGAACAACGCGGGGACGCGCGCCCTCCTTCCAGGTGAGGGGCGCCTCGAGCCAGCCCTTGGCCCGGGCGACGACCTGGACCTGGAACGGCAGCCAGAGGAACATCACGGTCGCAGCCCCGATCGGGATGCCGAGCAGGGCGCACTCGAGCGCGCCGCCGGGCAGGTCGCCGATGCTCTGGAGCCAGTACCCGAACCCGGCGCCGGCGACCGCGCCGGCGAGCATCACCCAGGGGCCTCGGGCGTCGCCCCGCTGGCGGCGCAGCGCCGCGTCGGATCGCAGCATCCAGACCAGCAGGTACACGACGCTCGGGAGGACGAAGCAGAGCAGCGTCACGCTGTGGGACTTCGCCCACGAGTTCTCGACCAGGCTCCGGGTGAGCAGGTACGCGAGGTACAGGGCCGGTCCGATTGCGCAGGGGACGACGACCTTCGCCACCCGGGTGTAGCTCGCCGGGAGCTGCCCGGCGGCGGCGCATGGCCTTGGCCCGGACCGCCAACGCGCGGGCCCGACCCATCTCGATGATGCTCTTGCGGGTCTGGTACTCGACGATGCCCTCCGGGTGGCGGGCGTAGGTGATCGCGCCGAGCCCGAAGAGGATCAGGAACAGCCCCGCCGTGAGGTGGAGGGCGTCCTCGAGCAGCCACTGGAACACGACGAAGCTGATCCCCGCGTTCACCGCGCCGTCGATCGTCCGGGACCCGAGGGTGACGACGAGCACCACCCACACGATGCCGAGAATCGTCGGATAGGTCGGGACGTTGCCGACCTGCACGAGCTGACCCGACATGGCGATGAGCGTCCCGCCGATCGCCGGCGACCGCCGCCGACAGCGCGAAGACCGTGATCCGCAACGCGGTCGCGTTGATGCCGATCGACGCCGCCGCGGTCTCACTGCCGCGGATCGCGGCCAAGAATCGGCCTGTCGATCCCTTGCGTATCAGGATCACCGCGAACGCGACGAGCCCGAAGATCCCGAAGACCAGCAGGAAGAACGTGCGGTCGCTCGTCGCGAACGACGGCCGGGGGACCCGCAACCCGATGGTGCCACCGGACACCTCGGGTCGGTTGAACACCACCTGCTCGATCATCAACCCGAACGCGAGCGTCGCCAACGTCAGGTAGATCCCACCGAGACGCAACGCGGGGAGTGAGAACAAGGCGCCGACCACCGCGGCGACGAGCGCACCGATGGCCAAGCCGAGGAGGATCGGGACACCGTGGTCGATGGCGAGGTTCGTCGCGGTGAACCCGCCGATGCCCGCGAAGGTGGCCTGCGCGAGCGAGATCTGGCCCGCGAAGCCGGTGATGATCGTGATGGACAGGAACGTGACCGCGAGGGTGAGCCCGTCGGTGATGCGGAACACCCAGAGCCCACTGACGACGGTCAGCATCGCGACGACGAACCCGACGAGGAACACCGGGAAGACGATGCGGGTGAGCCGCTCGATCTCGGGGGTCTTGTAGCTCGACGACATCGCCGGCGGGGGCGGATCGACCCCGGCGAGCGGGTCCCCGGCCTCGCGCGCCTGGCGGAGCGACTTCATGAGCACCAGGCAGAGGAACAGGACGAGGAACGGCAGGGTCGGGCGCAGGTCCTTGGCCAGCTCGCCGCTCGCGCTGACCCCGAACCAGCTCTGGAGGATGTCGGGCAGGGCTCGCTCGGCGACCCCGAGCGCAACCCCGGCGGCGAAGGTGATCGGGATGCTCTGGAGCCGGCCCGACGACCGCGGCGGCGATGCAGACGATCACGAGCACCGTGAAGATGTTGGCGTCGAGGGTCTGGGCGAGCGTCGCGAGGATCACCCCGGCGAGCCCGGCGAGCAGCGACGAGAGCATCCACGACACCGCGCTGACCCGCTCAGAGTCGACACCGGCCAGCTCGACCATGCGGGGGCTCTCCACCACCGCGCGCATCTGGAGGCCGATCGCGGTCCAGCGGAAGATCGCCCCGAGCCCGAGCACGACGAGGACGGTCAGGATCGCCGCGGTCGTGAAGTCCCACGCCACGAAGTGGGTGCCGATGTGGAACCCGGCGTCGTTGATCCCCAGCATTGGTGGGATGCTCGACCGCTGCGTGACCGGGACCGGCTGCTGGCCGGTCAGCAAGATCTTGGTGATCTCGGGTATCGCGATGAAGAGTCCGAGCACCGACACCAATTTCGTCTGCCAGCCCGCGGTGCGCATGGCGCGGAACAGGATGCGGTCCAGCGCCAAGCCGAGCAGGGGCGACACGATCAGGATCGCGACGACCAGACCCAGCCAGCGGGGTCGGCCGTCGACCTCGACCATCTCCACGTACACCGCGCCGGCGACGAACGCCTGCGCGGCGAACGCGAAGTTAAAGACCCCGGTGGTCTTGTAGGTGAGGACGATCCCGACCGCGATCAGCGCGTAGACGCAACCGAAGGGGATGCCCTCGATCAGCCAGTTCACGATCACGAGGTGTTCTGCCCTCCGCGCGTTCTCGGGTCGCCCGAGCTCCGATTAGGGCGTGGGTGGCGCCGTGCTCGGCACCGTGGCGGTGGTCGGCAAGGTCTGCCCCGCCAACGCGGGCCGGTAGTACAGGGTCGACGAGTCCAGCGTGTCGGGCAGCGGGTTGTCCCGGCTGCACACGAACGGCTGGCCCGGCTTCCCGAACTGGGGCGTGAACTTGCCCCCGACGACCTCGACGTACGCGGTGCAGGTCTCGGTGCCCGGCCCGTGACCGTCGAAGCTCCAGTTCGTCGGCGGGCGGATCCCGTTGGCGGTGTACCCGTTGAAGGTGCTGATGGCGTCGACCACGGACTTCTGGGTGAAGTTGGGTCCGGCCTTCTTGATGCCCTTGTAGAGCAGGTCGGCGTCGATCCACCCGGCGAGCGCCTGCTCGTTGATGGGCTTCTTGAGCTTGTTCATCTGGGTGAGGAACTGGGTGAGCCCCGGCGACTGCTTGGCCAGCTCGAAGGGCCAGAAGCTGATCCCGAAGTAGATGCCGTTGAGCTCGTTGCCGTACTTCGACAGCGTCCCTGGGTCGTAGCCCTGGGGCGCATAGAACTTCACGTTCGACAGGCCGGCGCGTTGCAACGCCAACGAGACGTTCACCTCACCGGCGATGTCCATACAGGTGCCGACGAACTGGACCCCCTTGCTCTTCATGTTGTCGATGTCGGAGCCGAGGTCGGTGAACCCGAACGGGATGCTGGTGTCCATGACCGCGACGTTGATCCCGTACTTCTTGAACCCGGCGGCCATCCCCGCCGCGCACGGCGCCGACTGCGCCGCGGAGTAGGAGAGCACCGCGACCGTCTTGGCACCGATCTGCTGGGCGATGTACGCGGGGGCTTCCTGCGTGCAGTTCAAGCAGAGGTACGACCCCTTCTCACCGAGGAGGTTCGCGGCGCCCGGAGTCGCGGTGCCGACGGGCGGCGTGAAGCCGGAGAACGAACCGGGGGTCGGGTATCCGGTCGCCCACTCGGCGTTGATGTTCCAACCCAGCGTGGGGATGCCCTTGGCCGCGAGGTACGTCGCGGCGGTGAACTCCTGGGTGACCACCGGCATCACCGCGAAGACCTTCGATTCCTCGACGAGCGAACGCGCGGCCTGCAGGTCCTGCGACGCGCGTGACTGGTCGTCGAGCTTGGCCACGAGCTTGAACTTGCGTCCGTACACGCCACCCTTGGCGTTGATGTAGTTGAAGTACGCCTGGGTCCCGTCGAACCCGGACACGTAGGGCTGACCGACGGGGTTGGTCACCCCGGCGAGACCACCGACGCTGATGGTGCTCGACGTCACGCCCTGCGTGCCGCTGGTCTGGGCTCCGGCCGTTCCCATCCCGGCGGCGACGACGCTCAGCGCGGCCACCACCGCCACGACCAGGATTCGCACGAACCCGTTCTTGCGCATCGGCTCTCCCCCCACGTCGGACCGACGATGGGGCCGCACTCTAGCCACGAACTGGGTGACGCTCACGTCAGGTCCGGGCCACCGGCGCGGCGCGGCCGGCCCGGCGACGGCCCGCCTCCGGGCCGGGCCGGGAGACGCCGGTACCGTCGGCGTCGTGGCCACCCGTCGTCGGGCACCGTGAGCTGGGCCCTCCTCGGCGTCGGCGCCGCGGCCGCGCTGTGCTCGCTGCCGAGCGCCCGCGTGGTGCGGGCCTGGCCGGTCCTGCTGCCCGCGTTCCTGCTCGGCCTGTTCGGCGCCGAGCTCGCGGGCTGGTGGCTGGTGATCACCGGCGTCCTCGCCACGGGGCTCGCCGTCGCTGGAGGCGTCGCCGCGCCGGCGGGCTGGGTGGGCGTCGCCCTCGCCGTCGCCGCGGCCGCGGTGTGGGCCCGCCAGGTGGCGTTCGCCGCCCGGGCGCGTCCGCTCGTCAGCGAGAACCTCGGCCCGCTGGACGGCATCCACGCGCTGCCCCGCGCCGGCGGGTGCTCGCGACCCTCACCCCGCTGCGGCTCGGCGACCGGCAGGTCACCCGGCACGTCAACATCCGTTACACGCCGAGCGGGGATCGCCGCCACGTGCTC
The DNA here is from genome assembly GCA_963714105.1 of uncultured Actinomycetes bacterium. GTDB lineage: Bacteria > Actinomycetota > Acidimicrobiia > IMCC26256 > PALSA-555 > PALSA-555. Next base: position 207,327 of record OY970233.1, read on the forward strand.
GACGTCTACACGCGGCGTGAGGGCACCCGCGACGCCCCCGTGCTGCTCCAGCTCCACGGCGGCGCGTGGATGACCGGCAGCAAGCGCACCCAGGGCCGACCGCTCATGAACCACCTGGCCCGCCGCGGGTGGGTGTGCGTCGCCCCGAACTACCGGCTCAGCCCGGCCGTGCACCACCCCGAGCATCTCATCGACTGCAAGCGAGCCCTGGCGTGGGTGCGGGCGAACATCGGCGACTACGGCGGCGACCCGACCCGGGTCGTCGTCACCGGCGGGTCCGCGGGCGGGCACCTCGCCGCGCTGCTCGCGTTGAGCGCCAACGACCCCGCGTACCAGCCCGGCTTCGAGGACGTCGACACGTCGGTGCTCGCGTGCGTCCCGATGTACGGGGCCTACTCGCTCGGCGAGCTCTTCGCGATCGCGGGTCGGGGCCGCCGGCTCGGCGCGTGGATGGGGCGCCTCGTCGCCGGCGTCGACGTGCGCACCGAGCCCGACTTCTACGACCGGGCGTCACCGTTGCACGCGGTGCACACGGGCGCGCCACCGTTCCTCGTCTTCCACGGCACCCTCGACAGCCTGGTGCCGGTCGAGCAGGCCCGCCGGTTCGTCCTCGCGTTGCGGGAGGTGGCGCCCGACACGGTCGTGTACGTGGAGCTCCCCGGCGCGCCGCACGCGTTCGACGTGATCGGGTCGGCCCGGGCCACCGCGGCCGGCGTCGGCATCGAGCGGTTCCTCGGTTGGGTGCTCAGGCAGACGCCGGCGGCGGGGCGAACCCCGCCCGCTGCGACCGCACCACCCGGGGCCGGTACCGCAGCGACCGGTCCGAGCTCCACGGCGCGTACGGCGCCATCACCACCCCCGCCAGCGCGATGAGCACCTGGTCGTAGTTGACCCGCCAGCCCGCGAAGTCCCGCCACGCTCGGTCCCGGTTGGGTCGCACCGGCACCCCCGCGCTGGCGAGCCGCTCGTAGACCTCGTCGAACTCGGATCGGGCGATGCTGATCGGCGCGTCCGGGGCCGGGTCGGGATCGAACGGGATCCGGAAGAACCCGGCCAGCTCTCGCAGGGTGAGGTACCCGGTCCGGATGCACAGCGCCGCTTCGGGTGAGAAGGGGATCCGCAACGTCGACTGGGCCAGCGCGGCCGCGTCGAGGAGCGCGCCGGCCGACGTCACCCAGGATCGGTTCGGGTTCGGGGACCGGAAGAACATGAGCACCGCCAGCGACGTGTGGGTCTCGGCGATCTCCGCGAACCAGGTCTCCCAGTCGCCCCACAGCGCGGGGAGCTCCTCGTTCCATCCGATCAGGTGGTACCGGATCAGCAGGTCGGGGGCGCTCGGCGGGGTGCCGCCACGGGTGGCGAGCTGGGCGACGGCGAGCTCCCGCCGTGAGAACGCCCCGTAGATCGTGGGGAGGTAGGCGATCAGGAGAGCGAGGAGCCCCAGGCCGGAGCTGGCCTCGACGAACACGAGCACCGAGCTCGGGACGCCGGCGGGGACGAGCGCGAACCCCAACGTGAAGAACGACGAGCCGCTGAGCTCGAACGCGCGGGCCCAGTCGCTGATCCCCAGGGAGCCGCGGTAGATGAACATGAACCCGATGATGACGAGCGTCATCCAGAAGAACACGAGCCCGAAGAGCGTCACGGGGCCGTAGAGGGCCATGACCCGGTCGCGCGATTCGTAGCTGCGGCTCTCGCTGGCGAAGAGCCGGAACAGGCGCCGCATCGAGACGAACACGAAGCGGGTGAGGAACGTGCTGACCCCGCGGGGCAGCACGAAGGTTCGCAGCGCCGAATCGAGGACGACGACGACCAGCGCGACGCCGATGACGACGAAGACGACGTGCTCGGCGAGGGTCACGCCCGTAAGCCTGTCAGTCGCTGTCGGGCGCGGGTCGAGCCCGGCCCCGCTTCACGTCGCCGCGGCGGCGCTTCGCGTCGAGGCGGCGGTGGCGGGCACCCGCCGGCGGGGTGGTGGCCCGGCGGGGGCGGGTGGTGCGTAGCGCGGCGGCGAGCCTCGCCGCGAGCCGCTCGAGGGCCAGCTCCCGGTTGCGGGCCTGGGAGCGGGTGTCCGCGGCCCGGGCGCGGACGACCGGCCCGAGCCGGGCGAGGAGCCGGGCCCGCTGGCGGGGCCCCAACGAGCGGGAGGCGGCCACGTCGAAGCTGACCTCGACCGCGGTGTCGGAGGTGTTGGCGTGCTGACCGCCGGGGCCGCCGGAGCGGCTGGCCCGCACGACCACCTCGGAGAGGGCGACGCGACACGACGGGCTCACTCGCAGCCAGCGTGGCGGCATCGCCCCGGACGGTACCCCGGACGGCACCGCCCAGGACCGTTACCGGCCGGTAGATTCCCTGGCGCCGACATTGACAGCCCGAAACGGCCTTCTAGAGTGGCGGCACCGTGACAGGGGTCACAACCTGCACGACCGACAGCGCGGGCAACGGGGCGAGCGCCCCACACAGTCCTTGGGGGGAACCAGTGGCCGATCCGCACCGGAAGGCACGCCGCCGCCTCGTCCGTCTCACCGCCGCGGTGGCCATCGCGACGCTCACCGTGGTCGCCGTGGGCGCGACCGCGGGCGCGTCGAGCACGCAGGCGGCCCATCGTCAAGGCACCGGCGGCAACATCAACTTCGGGCTCGAGGCCGAGACGACGGACTACTGCCTGTCCCGCGCTCAGCTGGCCATCTCGGGCATCCAGGTCGTCGCCGCGGTGTACGACACCTTGACCGTGCCCAACGGCAAGGGTGTCGCCACGCCGTACCTCGCCAAGTCGGTGACCCCGAACGCGAACTTCACCCAGTGGACGATCGCCCTCCGGCCCGGGGTCAACTTCCAGGACGGCACCCCGCTGAACGCGGCGGCGGTGAAGCTGAACCTCGACACGTACCGTGGCGCGCCGACCGGCGTCGCCGCCGACGAGGGCCCCCTGTTCACCATCTACCTCAAATTCATCCAGGACGTGTCGGTCGTCGACCCGATGACGGTGCAGGTGACTCTGAGCACGCCGGTCGCGGACTTCCCGGCGTACCTGTACTCCACGGGGCGCATGGGCATGATGGCCCCCGCGCAGCTCAACGGGAACTGCTCGACCAACATGATCGGGACTGGGCCGTTCAAGCTGCAGTCGTACCAGCAGAACCAGAAGACGGTCGTCGTCAAGAACCCGAGCTACTGGCAGGCCGGGTACCCGAAGGCGAGCTCGATCACCTTCTTCCCGATCGACGACGAGTCGGCCCGCACCAACCAGCTCGAAGGCGGCCAGCTCGACCTGCTCCACACGTCGAGCGCGTTGCAGCTGAGCACCTTGCGGAGTCAGAGCCAGCTCAAGCTGCTCACCCAGAGCGCCGGGTTCCGGGAGATCCACTACTACTGGCTGATCTCGAACAAGCCGCCGTTCAACAGCCAGACCGCCCGGACCGCGTTCGCGGAGGCGGTGAACCGCCAGGAGCTGAACACGATCCGCAACAAGGGCCTGTTCACCATCTCGAACAGCCTCCAGGACAAGGCCGCCCCCGGCTATCTCCCGAACGCCGGGTACCCCGCGTTCAACCTGAAGGGGGCCCAGAGCCTGGTGAACCAGGTGAAGGCCGCCAACGGCGGGCAGTTCAACATCACGCTCGGTGCGACCACCGACCCGGAGGCGAGCGCCGAGGCGCAGCTGCTGAAGGAGCAGCTCGGCAAGGCCGGGATCAACGTGACCATCGCGCAGTTCGACCAGGCCACGCTGATCAACAAGGCCCTCCAGGGCAGCATCGACGTGCTGATCTGGCGCAACCTGCACGGCGAGTACAGCGACTTCAGCGACCAGTCGAGCTACGTCTGGTTCGCGAACGCCGACCTCGGCTACCTGACCAACTTTGGGCGCTACAACGACGCCGACACCCAGGCCCTGCTCGACCAGGGTCGGGCGGTCACGAACCCGGTCCAGGACAAGCCGGTCTACCAGCAGTTCAACAAGACCATGGCCCAGAAGGGCTACTTGCTGCCGACCTGGTTCGTGAACTGGACCATCGCCTACCAACCGAGCGTGCACCTGACGTTCCCGCCGCTTCCTGACGGGCACGGCAACCCGCTCTTCGAGTACGGGCGGATCCCGGTGCTCGGCCTCTCCAAGAGCTAGGACCCTCCGGAACGAACACCCGCCGGGAGGCACGGATCACAGGATGCGAACGGACCTCCTCCGCCTAGTCGGCCGTCGGCTCGTGCAGCTGGCGGTCGTCTTGGTCGTGGTCAGCTTCTTCACGTTCCTGCTGATCCGGCTCCTGCCCGGTGACCCGGTCCAGACCATCATCCCGTTCGGGCAGGGACCCCAGTTCGCGCACGAGCGAGCCCAGCTCCGCGCCGACCTGGGGTTGAACAAGGGGTTCTTCGCCCAGTACTGGTCCTATCTGACCGGACTGCTGCAAGGGAAGCTGGGCCACCAGTACTCGTCGTCACTGCCGGTGAGCACCCTCGTGAAGCAGTCGCTCCCCGTGTCGCTGCAGCTGATGATCTACGCGCAGGTCATCTCGCTGTTCATCGCCATCCCGCTCGGCGTCCTCGCCGCCTACCGGGCCGGCACGAAGACCGACAGCGCGATCAACACCAGCTCGTTCGCGCTGCTGGCCCTCCCGAACTTCGTGTTGGCGCTGCTGCTCTCGTTCTTCGTCGGCGCCAAGCTGAAGTGGTTACCGACGGGCGGGTACGCCCCCGGTTGGCTCGATCCGCTCTTCGACGGTAGCCAGCACATGAATCTCGGGCAGCATTTCCAGTACATGATCCTGCCCGCGTTCACCCTCGCGGTCGGACAGATCGCCGTGTACATGCGGCTGCTGCGCAGCGACATGATCGCCACCCTCCAGGAGAACTTCATCACCCTCGCCAAGGCCAAAGGGTTGAAGAACCGGCGGATCCTGTGGCGGCATGCGCTGCGACCGTCGAGCCTCACGATGCTCACCGTGGCCGGCTTGAGCGTCGGCACCCTCATCGGGGGTGCCGTCGTCGTCGAGGTGATCTTCCAGATTCCCGGGATGGGCGAGAAGATCTACCAGGCCATCGCGTCGCGCAGCTACGTCGAGCTGCAGAGCTACGTCGTGATCATCGCGGTGCTGTTCGTGCTGGTGAACTTCTTCGTCGACTTCTTGTACACGGTGCTCGACCCAAGGATCCGACGTGCCCGGACTGCGACGTAACCCGCGCCCCGCGCCGGGCGGTGGCGGCGGCGCCGGCGGCGTCGGCGCCTCCGGACTCGCGCCAGGCGAGATCCTCGAACGCGACGCGCTCGACACCCACGGCGCGGTCGCCGGCGACGCCGGCCTCCTCGGCGTCGGCGCGGTCGAGGCCGGCACCGAGGGCCGCCACCGCGGGAAGGGGTTGGGGGCCGGCGCCTGGGTCGCGATCGCCTGGGTGACGCTCGTGGTGGTGATCGCGGTGCTGGCCAAGATCGGGCTGGTCACCTGGGGTGACCCGCAGAACAGCATCGCCTCCTGCGCCCACAAGGGACCGTTCTCGGACACCGGGACCGCCGCCGGGCATCTGCTCGGCTGTGACAGCAACGGCCGGGTCATGATGGCTCGCCTCGCGCTCGGCGCGTGGACGTCGCTGCTCGTCTCGGTCGGCGCCATCTTGGTGGGGTTCACCATCGGGGGCGGTCTCGGGATCATCGCCGGATACTTCGGGGGGCGCACCGACACGTTCCTCACCGGCGTGTTCAACATCCTCCTGTCGGTGCCGGCGATCGTGCTCGCGCTGGCGCTGGTCGCGTTCTTGCAGGGCAGCCCCGAGAACGCGGCGAAGAGCACCCTCCCCGACGAAGTGGTGCTGATCATCGCTATCGGGGTGGTGTCCATCCCACTCGTCGGTCGGATCTCGCGCGCAAGCGCGTTGAGCTGGGGTCAACGCGACTTCGTCCTCGCCGCCCGCGCCCAGGGCGCCAAGCACGGGCGGATCATGATCCGCGAGCTGCTCCCGAACGTCGCGCCGGCGATGTTCTCGATCGCGCTGCTCGGCGTCGCGATCGCGATCGTCGCGGAGGGGACACTGGCCATCCTCGGCGTCGGGGTCCGACCACCGACGCCATCGTGGGGGAACATCATCGCCCTGGACCGAGGTGAGCTGTTCACGTCCCCACACATCGTGTTCGAGGCGTCGGCGCTCATCTTCTTCACCGTGTTGGCCTTGAACTACCTCGGTGACGTGGTCCGCTCCCACTTCGACGTGCGTGAGGCCGGGATTTGAGCACCGCGCACTTCGACGAGCCCACCTACGACGGGCCGCTCCTCGAGGTCGAGAACCTCTCGACGTTCTTCGAGACCGACCGGGGCACGGTCCGCGCCGTCGAGGGGGTGTCGCTGAGCCTCGAGCGGGGCAAGACGCTCGGCATCGTCGGCGAGTCCGGTTCCGGCAAGACGGTGCTGTCCCGGTCGATCATGAACCTGCTCCCCAAGCGGGGTGTCGTGCGCGACGGGTCGGTGCGCTTCGAAGGCAACGAGATCCTCCACCGCCCCGACAAGGAGATGCGGGCGTTCTGGGGCGCGCAAATGTCGATGATCTTCCAGGACCCGATGACGTCACTGAACCCGGTGATGAAGATCGGCAAGCAGCTCACCGAGGCGATCCGTCAGCACCTCGACGTGAGCCGCGACTACGCCAAGGAGCTCGCCGAGTCGCTCCTCGCGTCGGTGCGGATGCCGGAGCCCCAAGCCCGCCTGTCCGAGTACCCCCATCAGCTCTCCGGTGGGATGCGCCAGCGGGTCTGCATCGCCATCGCGTTGGCGTGCGGCCCGAAGCTGCTCTTCGCCGACGAGCCGACCACGGCCCTGGACGTGACCGTGCAGGCCCAGGTCCTCGACCTGATCGCCCGCCAGCAGGCCGAGCGGTTCATGGCGATGGTGCTGGTCACCCACGACCTGGGGGTCGTCGCCGGACGGGCCGAGGAGATCGTCGTCATGTACGCGGGTCGGATCGTCGAGCGGGCCCCGACCAGCGTGCTGTTCACCGACATGAAGATGCCGTACTCGGAGGCGCTCCTGGCGTCGATCCCGAAGCTCGAGGGGCACAGCCACACCCGCCTGGCGACCATCCCCGGCCGTCCCCCGACCTGGTCGACCCGCCGCCGGGCTGCAAGTTCGCGCCCCGCTGCCGCTACGTCCAGGACCGCTGCGTCGAGGAGGAGCCGCCGCTCACCCCCGGCGCCGCGGCCGGCCACGAGTTCCGCTGCTGGTTCCCGGTCGGCACCCCCGAAGGGGCCGAGGCGCTGGCCCGCAATGAGCGCTCCGGGCGGGTCCCGCAGGCCGCGCAACCGGCGCCGGTCCCCATCGGGGGCGGCTGATGGCCGGGACCGGCACCGCGCATCTCCGCGACCTGGACACGACGCTGTTGCGGGTCGAGAATCTCGTCGTCGAGTTCCCAATCGGGCACACCGGTCAGGCCGTCCATGCGGTGTCGGGGGTCAGCCTCGACCTCGCGGCGGGTGAGACCCTCGGCGTGGTCGGCGAATCGGGGAGCGGCAAGTCGACGACGGGACGGGCGATCATGCAGCTGCCGGCCCCGACCGGGGGCAGCGTCCGTTTCGACGGCGCGGAGCTCACCGCGCTGCGCGGCGAGGCGCTCCGACGGCTCCGCCCGCAGATGCAGATGATCTTCCAGGATCCGATCTCGTCGCTGAACCCGCGCCGGAAGGTCCGCGACATCGTGCGGGAAGGGCTCGACATCTGGGCGATCGGTGATCAGGCGTCCCGTGACGCGAAGGTCAGCGAGGTGTTCGACGCGGTCGGGATCGACGCGCGCAACAGCGAACGTCGCCCCCACGAGTTCTCCGGCGGGCAGTGCCAGCGCATCTCGATCGCCCGGGCGGTGATCACCGAACCGAAGGTGATCATCTGCGACGAGCCGGTGTCCGCGCTCGACGTGTCGGTGCAGGCCCAGATCCTGAACCTGCTCGAGGACCTGAAGCGCCGCTACGGGCTGACGCTCATCTTCATCGCCCACGACCTCGCGGTGGTGAAGAACGTGAGCGACCGGGTGCTGGTCATGTACCTGGGGAAGGTGTGCGAGGTCGCCGCCCCCGAAGACCTGTACCACCATCCTCGCCACCCGTACACGGCGGCGCTCCTCGCCGCGATCCCGGTCCCGGACCCCGCGGTCCGGCCCGACGAGGAGCGGGTGCTCGGGGGTGAGGTGCCGTCACCGATCCATCCGCCGAGCGGGTGCCGGTTCCGGACCCGCTGCCCGAAGTCTCAGGAGCGCTGCGCGGTCGAGGAACCCGAGATCCGCCCGCTGGGCTCGAACCAGTTCGTGGCCTGCCACTTCCCGCTCGAGCCCGGCGAGGCGCTCGACTTCACCCGCGTCGGGGTCGGCGCCGAGATCGACGTCTCCCCCAACGGCGAGAACCCGTCCGCCTGAGCTGACGCTCGGAGGCTCAGGCCGCCTCGGCGTGCGCGGCCGGAGCCACCGAGCGCGAGGTCGAGCACCTCCGAGACGTGCTCCACGAGGTGGAAGGTCAGCTGGTCCCGGACCGCCTCGGGGACGTCCTCGAGGTCGGGGCCGTTCCGGACCGGGAGGATGACCGTGGTCAGCCCGGCCCGCTGCGCGGCGAGGACCTTCTGCTTCACCCCGCCGATCGGCAGCACCCGGCCTTGCAACGTCACCTCGCCGGTCATGCCGACCTCGGGTCGTACCGCCCGACCAGTGAGCAGGCTGGCCAACGCGGTGGTCATGGTCACCCCCGCGGACGGGCCGTCCTTCGGGATGGCACCGGCGGGGACGTGGACGTGGAAGCGCCGCGACACGCCGGTGGGGTCGACCCCGAGCTCGGCGGCGTGGCCCTGCACGTAGGAGAGCGCGATCTGCGCCGGATTCCTTCATCACGTCGCCCAGCTGGCCGGTCAAGGTCAGCCCGGCGTCGCCGTCCATGCCGGTCGCCTCGATGAACAGCACGTCGCCGCCGGTCCCGGTCACAGCCAGTCCGGTCGCGACCCCCGGCGTCTCGGTCCGCTCGGCCACCTCGGGGAAGAAGCGGGGCCGGCCGAGCCCGTCCGGCACCGCGGCCGCGTCGACCACGACCGGTGCCGTCGCCTCGCCGCCGACGAGCCCGCGCCGCGACCTTGCGGAGCAGCTTGCCGAGTTCGCGTTCGAGGTTCCGCACCCCGGCCTCACGGGTGTAGTCGGCGACGATGCGCCGCAACGCGTCGTCGTCGACGTGCACGTCGTCGCCGGAAAGCCCGTTGCGTTCCAGCTGGCGGGCCAGCAGGTGATCACGGGCGATCGCGACCTTCTCGTCCTCGGTGTAGCCGTCGAGGCGGATGACCTCGAGTCGGTCGAGGAGCGGCCCGGGGATCGTCTCTGCCTGGTTGGCGGTGGCCAGGAACAGCACCTGGGACAGGTCGAGGTCGACCTCCAGGTAGTGGTCCCGGAACGTGTGGTTCTGCGCCGGGTCGAGCACCTCGAGCAGCGCCGAGGACGGGTCACCCCGCCAGTCGGCCCCGAGCTTGTCGACCTCGTCGAGGACGATGACCGGGTTCATCGTGCCGGTCTCCGTCAGCGCGCGCACGATCCGACCGGGACGGGAACCGACGTAGGTGCGCCGGTGCCCACGGATCTCGGCCTCGTCGTGGACGCCGCCGAGCGCGACACGGGTGAACTTGCGCCCGAGGGCGCGCGCGACCGACTCACCGAGTGACGTCTTGCCGACTCCCGGCGGACCGACGAGGGCCAGGATCGCCCCGGCGCCCCGTCCAGTGGGTTCCCCGAGCCCCCGCTCGGCGCGCAGCTTCCGCACCGCGAGGAACTCGACGATGCGGTCCTTCACGTCGCCGAGCCCGGTGTGGTCGGCGTCGAGGATGCGGCGTGCCTCGGTGACGTCGAGGTTGTCCTCGGTCCGCTCACCGAAGGGCAGCTCGAGCAGCGTGTCGAGCCACGAGCGGATCCACCCGTGCTCGGGGCTCTGCTCGCTGGTCCGCTCCAGCCGCTCGACCTCTCGGGTGGCGGCGCCACGGATCGCGTCGGGGAGGTCGCGCGCTTCGATCTTGGTGCGGTACTCGCCGATCAGGTCCTCGTCGCCGTCGCCGAGCTCCTTGCGGATCGCGTCGAGCTGGCGGCGCAGCAGGAACTCGCGCTGCTGGGCCTCCATGCCGTCGGTCACCTCGGAGCGGATCTGGTCCGCGACCTCGAGCTCCGCGAGGGCGTCGCGCGCCCAGCCGACGACGGCCTCGAGTCGGGCTTCGACGTCGAGGGTCTCGAGCAGCTCGACCTTGCGTTCGATGGGCAGGTCGGGCCACCACCCGGCGGTGTCCGCGAGCGCGCCCGGGTCGGTCACACCCTGCAACGCCTCGGCGAGGCGCCCGGCCCGCAGGCGGGTCGCGATCTCGCTCACGATGGCCCGGTACTGGCCGGCGAGCTCCGTCGTCCGGGCGGACACCTCAGCCGACTCGGACACCGGCTCGGCTTCGACCCAGAGGGCGGTGCCGGTCCCGGCGACCCCCGCGCCGACGACGGCTCGCCTCAAGCCGCGCAGCACCAGCGCCCGGACCCCGTTGGGGAGGTCGCCGCTGCTCTCGACCCGGGCCACGGTCCCGACCCGCGCGTAGCGGCCGTCGGTCTTGGGGACGAGGACGACCAGACGCTCGCCGTCACCGGCGGCGTCGGCGGCCTCGCGGGCCTCGTCGGTCTCGAGCGCCAGGGTGACCACCATCTGGGGCAGCACGACCCCGGTCGTGATCGGGATCAGGGGCAGCACCAGACGCTCGTCCTCGGGCGATGGGGCTGGGCGGGTCTCAGGCATCGCGACCTCTCGAATCCGTGATTACAGGATTACGGATTTCAACCGCGGGTCGGGGCGCCTGCATTCCCGACCCTCCGCCTCGACAATGGGCGCTCGAGGCCCTTCCGGGGCGGTGCCGCCAGCTCCGAGGTCGGAGGAGGCAGGAGGCGCTGGAGTGTGCGGCTCAGCCGGGGTGGGTCATCCGGTCGGGACGGACCAGCCGGTCGAACTCCTCGGCGGTCAGGTGGCCGAGCGCGACCGCGGCCTCCCGCAGCGAGAGGTGGTGGTGGTGGGCGTGCTTGGCGATCTCGCCGGCCCGGTCGTAGCCGAGGTGCGGGTTGAGGGCGGTGACGACCATGAGCGAGTTGGCCACGTGCTCGGCGATCCGTTCGGTGTTCGCCTCGACGCCTGCCACGGCGAAGCACCGGAAGTTGGTGGCCGAGTCGGTGAGGAGGGTCACCGAGTGCAGGTAGTTGAAGATCATGACCGGCTTGAACACGTTGAGCTCGAAGTTGCCTTGGGAGCCGGCGATCCCGACCGCGGCGTCGTTGCCGAGCACCTGCACGCAGCACCATGGTCAACGCCTCGCTCTGGGTGGGGTTGACCTTGCCGGGCATGATCGACGACCCGGGTTCGTTCTCGGGGAGGAGCAGCTCCCCGAGCCCGGCGCGGGGCCCGGAGGCGAGCCAGCGGATGTCGTTGGCGATCTTCATCAGCGACACCGCGAGGGTGCGCAGCGCGCCGCTGGCGGCGACGATGGCGTCGTGGGCGGCGAGCGCCGCGAACTTGTTCGGTGCCGACACGAACGGCAGCCCGGTCAGCTCGGCGATCTTCGCCGCGACCCGATCCGCGAACTCGGGATGGGTGTTCAAGCCGGTCCCGACCGCGGTGCCGCCGATCGCGAGCTCGTAGAGCCCGGGCAGGCTCGCGTCGATCCGCTCGAGGTCGGCGTCGAGCTGGGCGACGTACCCCGAGAACTCTTGACCGAGGGTGAGGGGCACCGCGTCTTGGAGGTGGGTGCGACCGATCTTGACGATCTCGGCGAACTCGGTGGCCTTGGCGTCGAGCGCGTCACGGAGCGCCCGGACGGCGGGCACGAGCCGGTGGACGACTTCCTCCGCGGCGGCGATGTGCATCGCGGTCGGGAAGGTGTCGTTCGACGACTGCGACATGTTCACGTCGTCGTTGGGGTGGATCGGGTCCTTGCTCCCCTTCTTGCCCCCGGCGGCTTCGATGGCCCGGTTCGCGATCACCTCGTTGACGTTCATGTTCGTCTGGGTGCCGCTACCGGTCTGCCACACCGAGAGGGGGAACTCGCCGGGCAGGCCCCCGGCGATGATCTCGTCGGCGGCGGCGACGATCAGGTCGGCTTTGTCGTCGGCGAGCTTGCCGAGGTCACGGTTCGTGAGCGCCGACGCCTTCTTCAGGATCGCCATGCCGCGGATGACCGGCTCGGGCATGCGGTCGTCACCGATCGAGAAGTGGTGCAGCGACCGCTGGGTCTGCGCCCCCCAGTAGCGGGCGTCGGGCACCTCGATGGGGCCCATGCTGTCGGTCTCGGTGCGGGTCGCGTCGGTCATCGGGAACCGACGCTACCTCCCGTCACCGGCGGGGCTCGATGCGTCGGCGCGGCGCACGTGACGGTCGAACGAGGCCCGCAGGTACGGGCCGAGCAGTCCGGCGGCGCGGGCCAGCACCGCGGTGCCGGGATCGGCGGTGATCACGAGCCGGTCGTGCTCGATGCCGCGCACGATCGCCCGGGCCACGGTGCCCGCCGGGCGGACCTTCACCGCGGCGGAGATCCGTGCCGTCGCCTCGGGCTTCTCGAGGTTCTCGGCCGCGAGCCCCGGCGTGTCGGTGTCGGGCGGGTACGCGCACGACACGGTGATCCCGTGGGGTTTCAGCTCCGCGCGCAGCGCCTCGGCGAGGCCCCGCACCGCGAACTTCGCCGGTGAGTACGCGGCGTAGCCGTACACGCCGACGAGCCCCGCGGTGGACGAGACGAGCACCAGGTGCCCGGATCGCCGGGCGATCATCGCCGGGACCACCGCCCGGATCGCGTCGAGGGTCCCGAAGTAGTCGAGGGCCATCTGCTCCTCGAACACGCCGCGGGTGAGCTGCTCGAAGTGGCCGGGGCGGGCCGCGCCGGCGCAGGTGACGAGCACGTCGACCGGCCCGAACCGGTCGACGAGCACACTGAACGCGTCGTCGAGACGAGCCGGGTCGGTGACGTCGGCCGGCTCCCCCGCGACGCGGGTGGTGTCTCCCGCCGATTGTCCGAGGTCGTCGAGCGCACCCTGCAGCCGGTCGACGTCGCGACCCACGATCGACACCCGCGCGCCGCGGCGGAGGGCTTGCCGGGCGGTCTCGAGGCCGATCCCGCTCGAGCCGCCGGTGATGAGCACGTGCGTGTCGGAGAGGCGGGTCACCGCGGTGATGCTGCCACAGGTCGCCCCCGGCCTCTCCGATACGGTGCCCCGGTCATGGCTCGCGTGCGGCTGCTCGTCGTCCTCGTCGCCGCGGCGATCGTGGCCGCCACCGTCGGCGCACCGGGCGCGTCCGCCCGCGTCGCCCCGGGCTCCCACCGCCCGGCCGCGGGCGGGGCGAGCTGGTCCGCGCGTGGCAGCGTCGAGCAGGTGGCGGTGACGGGTGCCCGACCCGGTCTCATCGTGCATCTCGTCGACCCCCACGGTCGGGTCCTCGCGTCGGGTCGAGCCGACCCGCAGGGCGCGTTCCTGTTCCGTCACGTGACCCCCGGCGACGGGGACCGCGTCGAGGCCGGCGCGGTGCGCTCCGGCGCCCTCCACGTCCTCTCGCTCACCGAGACGCCCCCGCCGAGCTTCTACGCCGGCCAGCAGCTCGGCGCCGGGTACGGGTACCTCACCACCCGGGACGGCACGACCCTGGCGGTGAACGTGCACCTGCCCGGACCACCGGAGCTCGGCCCGTACCCGACGGTCGTGGAGTACTCGGGGTACGACCCCGCGAATCCCGACAACGACCAGCCCGCGTCGCGGATCGCGCAGATGCTCGGCTACGCGACGGTCGGGGTGAACATGCGGGGCACCGGCTGCTCGGGGGGCGCCTGGGACTACTTCGAGCCGCTGCAGTCCCTCGACGGGTACGACGCGATCGAGACCGTCGCGACCCAGCCGTGGGTGCTGCACCACGCGGTCGGGATGGTCGGCATCTCCTACCCGGGGATCACCCAGCTGTTCGTCGCCGCGACCCGCCCCCCGCACCTGGCCGCGATCACCCCCGTGTCGGTCATCGACGACACCTATCGGGGCATCCTCTACCCGGGGGGCATCCTGAACACCGGCTTCGCGGTGTCGTGGGCCCAGGACCGCCAGCACGACGCCCGCCCCGCCGGGCAGGGCTGGGCGCGACGACGAATCGCCGCCGGTGACACCGTGTGCGCCGCGAACCAGGCGCTGCGGCTCCAGACACCGAACGTGCTCGCCGAGATCCGCGCCGACCGGTTCAACTCGCCGCGCCTGGCCTACCTGAGCCCTGACGTCCTCGCGGCGAGGATCACCGCCCCGACGTTCCTCGCCGGGTCGCTCGAGGACGAGCAGACCGGCGGGCATTGGCCCGAGCTGATCACCCACTTCCCGCCGGCGACGCAGCTGAAGGCGACGATCACGAACGGCACCCACGTCGAGCCGTTCGGGCCGTCGGTCATCACCCGCTGGGCCGAGTTCCTCGATTTCTACGTCGCCGGCCGCGTCCCGGCCATCCCGGCGTCGGCCCGCGCCGCCGCGGCGTTGCTGTACGTGCGCCTCGCCGGCAGTCCCCTGCCGCTCCCCCCCGACCGGTTCACCGGCGCGACCAGCTTCGCCGCCGCGCTGGCCCAGTACGAGGCCGAACCCCGGGTACGGGTGCTGTTCGACAACGGCGCCGGCGGCCCACCCGGCGCGCCGGTCCCCGGCTTCGAGGCGTCGTTCCCGACCTGGCCACCGCCCGGGGTGACCCCGACCACCTGGTACCTGCGCGCCGGCGGCCGCCTCGACCGGGCGGCGCCCGCCGCGACCGACCACGGCTCGGACCACTACCGCTACGACCCGTCGTCGGTGCCGCGCACCGATGCGTCCCCGGCGAGCAGCGACCTCTTCGCCGCGCTGCCCCCCTACGACTGGCGCCCGCCGAAGCCGGGCACGGCCCTCACCTACACGACCGACGCGCTGCCCCGAGACGTCGTGCTGACCGGCCCGGCCAGCGCCAACCTGTGGCTGCGCGCCGGCGCGGCCGACACCGACCTCGAGGTCGCGGTCACGGAGGTCCGCCCCGACGGGCAGGAGACCTACGTGCAATCCGGTTGGCTGCGGGCCAGTCATCGCAGCACCCTCGATCCCGCCACCTCGACCGTGCTCGACCCTCGCTACACCGACGACGCCGGGAAGACCCGCGCCATGCCCGCGGGCCAGTACGCGCTCGTGCGGGTGCCCCTCTTCCCGATCGCGCACGCCTTCCGCGCCGGGTCCCGCATCCGGGTCATCATCCAGGCCCCCGGCGGCAACCAGCCGCTCTGGTCGTTCCAGGATCTGCCCGCGTCCGGTCCAACCCGAAACGACGTGTCCCGGTCGGGCAGGCTGGCGTCCGCCATCGTGTTGCCCGTCAACCCCACCGTGTCCGTCCCCACCCCGCTGCCCCCCTGCCCCGCCCTGCGCGGGGAGCCGTGCCGCCCGGCCAGCCCTCCGGAGGTCCCATGACCAGCGCCATCGCCCAGCTCGCGGACCGGTACGTCGAGCGAGCCGCGGCGCTCGATCCCGTCGCCGCGACCTTCGAGGGGCTCCCCGGCCACGACGACGAGCTCACCGACTACTCGCCCGACGGTGTCGCGGAGCGCCTCGCCCACGACCAGGCCACCCTCACCGAGCTGGATCGCACCCCACCGACCGACGACGCCGACCGGATCGGCGCCGAGGTGCTCCGCCGGCACCTCGAGCTCAGCGTCGAGCTGGTCGAGACCGGCGAGCCCCTCCGGGCCCTGCGGGTCCTGGACAGCCCGGTGTCGTCGATCCGGATGGTGTTCGACCTCATGGCCCGCGACACCGAGGAGGACTGGGACGCGATCACCGCCCGTGTCGCCGCGGTCCCCCAGGCGCTGTCGTCGTTCCAGGACGCGCTCACCGAAGGCGCCCGCGAGGGCCTGCCCGCCGCGGCCCGCCAGGTGGTCGCCTGCGCCCGCCAGGCCGACACGTGGGGCGGTGTCCGCGAACCCGACGCGCGCCCGTTCTTCCTCGGGCTGCTCGACGCGTTCGACGCCACCCCTCTGGACCAACCGGCGCTGCGCGCCCGCCTCGACCACGTCACCGCGCGGGCCACCGCCGCGTACGCATCATTGGGCCGGTACCTCGTCGAGGAGTACCTCCCCCACGCCACCGACCGCGACGCGGTCGGTGAAGAGCGCTACGCCCGCATGGCCCGCGCGTACAACGGCACCGTCCTGGACCTCCACGAGACCTACGGGTGGGGGTGGGAGGAGCTGCACCGAATCGAAGCGGCGATCACGTCCGTCGCCGAGCGTGTCCTCCCCGGTGAACCCATCCCCGCGGTCATCGACCACCTCGAACACGACCCGACGCGCATGATCACCGGCGTCGACGCGTTCCAGGGCTGGCTCCAAGACCTCCTCGATCAGACCGTGAGCGAGCTCGACGGGGTGCACTTCGACATCCCCGCACCGGTGCGGCGAGTCGAGGCGATGATCGCGCCACCCGGCGGCGCCGCGGCGATGTACTACACGGGCCCGTCCGAGGACCTCAGCCGGCCGGGACGCACCTGGTACCCGACCCTCGGGCGCACCGAGTTCCCGCTGTGGGGTGAGGTGAGCATCTGCTACCACGAGGGCGTCCCCGGTCATCACCTCCAGATCGGGATGGTCCGCTACCTCGCGGCGACGCTGAACCGCTTCCAGCGCACCTTCGCGACCAACTCGGGACACGCCGAAGGCTGGGCGTTGTACGCCGAGCGGCTGATGGGCGAGCTCGGATACCTGGACGACCCCGCGTTCGAGCTCGGCATGCTCCGAGCCCAGGCGATGCGCGCGGTGCGGATCGTCGTCGACCTCGGCTTGCACCTCGAGCTCGAGATCCCCACCGACGAGCGCTACCACCCCGGGGAGCGCTGGACCCCGGACCTGGCGCTCCCCTTCGTCATCGAGCGCAGCCACTTCCCCCCCGACTTCATGGCGAGCGAGGTCGACCGGTACCTCGGCCTCCCCGGACAGGCCATCTCCTACAAGGTCGGTGAGCGGGTCTGGCTCCGCGCCCGGGACGACGCCCGCCGCCGCCACGGCGCCGACTTCGACCTGAAGGCGTTCCACGCCTTCGCGCTCGCGCTGGGCCCGATGGGCCTCGATCAGCTCGCCGCCGAGCTCGCCCGCTTCTAACCCGGACCGGGTGCCCCGAGGACCCGCCCCGCGGCGCGTGCGGCGTCCTCCGCAGCGACGAGCTGCTCGTCGACGATGGCGAGACCCCCGTCCCAGAAGCCCGGGTCCGTGAGGTCGACCCCGACGATCCGCCCGAGCACCTCGGGGGAATCCGAACCGCCCTTGGCGAGCAGCTCGAGGTACGCGGGGACGAACGCCGCGCCCTGCTCCTCGTACTGGCGGTACACGGACAACGCGAGCAGCTGCCCGTACGCGTACGCGTAGACGTACCCGGGCGTGCCGATGAAGTGCGGGATGTAGGACCACCAGGAGCGGTACCCGTCGGTGAGCTCGACGGAGTCGCCGAGCATCGCCGCTTGCGTCTCGATCCAGAGCTCCCCGAACCGCTCGACGCTGAGCTCCCCGCGCTCGCGCCGGTCGGTGTGCACGCCGGCCTCGAACCGGTTCATCGCGATCTGACGGAACACCGTGGCGATCTGGCCCTCGAGACTCTCGCCGAGGAGCGCCAGGCGCGCGTCCGGGTCGGTGGTCTCGGCGAGGAGCCGCCCGAAGGTCACCGTCTCCCCGAACACCGACGCGGTCTCGGCCAGGGTCAACGGGGTCGTCTGATGGAAGATCCCCTGCCCGCGGGCCAGATACGCGTGGAGGCCGTGCCCGAGCTCGTGCGCGAGGGTCAGCACGTCACGGCGCCGACCGGTCCAGTTCAACAGGACGTACGGGTGCAGCGACGGGACCGTGTACGCGCAGAACGCACCGGGGCGCTTCCCCGACCGGATCGGTGCGTCGATCCACGACTGGTCGAAGAACTTCGCCGCGACGGCGGCGAGCTCGCTCGAGAACGACCCGTACGCGTCGAGGACCAGCTCCCGCGCTTCGGTCCAGCCGAACTCGGCGTCTTCACTCGCGATCGAAGCCATCCGGTCGTAATCGGCGAGGCGGGGCACACCGAGCAGCTGCGCCTTCAAGCGATACCAGCGTTGCGGGATGTCGTAGCGGCGAACGACCGCGGTGACGAGCGCCTCGACCGACTCGTCGCTGGCCTCGTTGTCGAGGTTCCTGCTCGCGAGCCAGTTCGGGTAGTGACGGATCCGGTCGTCGGAGTTCTTGTCGGCGAGGAGCGTGTTGAAGATGAACCCGCGGGTCCGCAACCCCGGTTCGAGGGCCACGCTCACCGCCTCCGCCGTGGTCTGGCGGACGTCACGATCGGGGGCCTGCAGCCGCGACAGCGCCTCCTCGAGGCCGACGGTGCCGTCGTCGAGGTCGACGCTGATCGTGGAGGTCAGCTCGCTGAACAGCCGCGACCATGCGCTGCTGCCGGTGACGGCCTTGTCGGCGAGGAGCCGCTCCTCGGGTTCGGTCAGCAGGTGCGGCCGGTAGCGGCGCACCGAGCGCAGGTAGTGCCGGCAGAAGTCGAGGGCCGGGTCGGCGATGATCGCCGCGACCCGCTCGTCGGGGAGCGCCGCCCATTCGAGCTCGACGAAGAGCAGCTCGTTGGAGACCGCCGTGGCTCGCTCCTCCACCCGAGCGAGGAGCGCCCCGCGGCCCGGGTCGGTGGTGTCGACCGCGAACCGCAACGCCGCGTACGAACCGGCCCTGCCGATGAGCTCCGTGATCGCGGCGACGTCGTGCATCAGCGCCGCGAGTCCCGCCGCGTCGAGGGTGTCGAGGCGGCCTCGGTACCGTTCGAGCGCCTCGGCTCGGCGGGCGGCCTCGTCAAGCTGGGCGGTGACGCCGTCCTCGCCGCGGCCGTCGACGAGCGGCTCGAGGTCCCAGGCGACGCTGGCGCCGGTGCGGTCGAGGTCGCTGACGGTCATGGCCGGATCTTACGAGGCGGCCATCGGGGCTCCGGGCAGCGACGCCGCTGCGAGCGCCTCCGGGAGCGCGCCGGCGTGCACGACCGCGAGGGTGCGCGTCGCTCGCGTCATCGCCACGTACAGCAGCCGCAACCCGGCCGGATCCGGGTCGACGAGCCGGGCCGGCTCGACCAGGATCACGTGGTCGAACTCGAGGCCCTTGGCCTCCGTTGCGTCGAGCACCGCGACGGGCGCTTCGAGCGCCTCGGCGGTGTCGGCGCGGGCGCCCAGGTCGCTTGACGCGCCGACGATCGCGTCGTGGAGGAACGGCGGGGCGAGCACCGCGACGGTCCCGCCCGCGTGCACGGCCCGCCCGGCCTGCGCCGCGACCCCGTCGACGAGCCCGTCGTGGCTGGTCCGCACGAAGTGGGGCTGCTCCCCCGTGTGGCGGACCGCCTGGGTGGCCTCCACCCCCGGCGCCGCCGCGGACAGCACCCGATGCGCGACGGCCATGATCTCGGCCGGGGTGCGGTAGTTCACCGTGAGGGTCACGACCTGGGTGCCGCGCCGGTCCGGGAGGACGCGGAGCACCTCGTCCCAGCTGCGCAGCGCCGCCGGTCGACTGGCCTGCCCGAAGTCACCGACCACGGTCATCGACCCGGACGGGCAGCGTCGGGCGAGCATCCGCCACTGCATCGCGGACACGTCCTGAGCCTCGTCGACGAGCACGTGCCCGAAGGTGCGGGGCTCGTCGGATTCCTCCGCGGTCGGCCCCGGGTCGCCGCGGTAGCGGCGGGCGACCTCACCGGCGGTGAGGAACCCGCCGACCCCCATCTCGGCGACGACCCGGTTCGCGGCGTCGTCGTCGGAGCCCTTGCGGCGCCGCCGGCGGGGCCGCGCCGCCGCGGGTGACCCGAGCAGCGCGTCGGCCTCGTCGACGAGCGCGAGGTCCGCTTCGGTCCACGGCACCTCGCGGAGGCTGGCGGCGCGGGGCCGGAACAGCCGGGTCTGGTCGCCCCGGGAGAGCACCCCGTCGGCGGCGGAGCGGATCAGCGCCGGGAACGAGCACAGGTCGTGCACCAGCTCCCCGCCCGACAGCACCGGCCACATGCGGTCGAGCGCGGCGCGGACCTCGGGGAGGCGACGGATCCGCGCGTCGAGCTCCCGGTCCCAGTCCGGGTCGTCGGGTGCCGCGGCGGCGAGCGCCCGCCGGTACTGGGTGCGGAGATGCTCGACCACGGCGCGCACCACCGCCGGCCGCTTGGCGTTGTGGGCGCCGCGCCGGTGGCGGCTGCGCTCCACGATCCGAGTCGACGCATCCCGCGTGAGGCGCAACACGACCCCGTCCATCATCACGACCAGGTCGCGCGCGAGCGGATGCTCCCGGTCGCGCAGCGCCCGGCGGATGACCTGCACCATCCGGGTGTCACCCTTGACCCGGGCGACGTCGGGCGGGTCGTCGTCGACGACCCGGTAGGCGGGCTTCAAGCCGAGCAGCGTCGACAGCTCGACCTCATGCTCCCCGAGCGAGGGCAGCACCTGGTCGATGTAGCGCAAGAAGATCGAGTTCGGCCCGACGAGGAGGACCCCCTGGGAGCCGAGCCGCTGCCGGTACGAGTAGAGGAGGTACGCGGCGCGGTGCAACGCCACCGCGGTCTTGCCGGTCCCGGGACCACCGGCGACGACGAGCACCCCGGGCAGCGGCGCCCGGATCGCCTCGTCCTGCTGGGCTTGGATCGTCGCGACGATGTCGCCCATCCGGCCGGTGCGGGCCCGATCCAGCGCGGCGAGGAGCGCTCCCTCCCCCACCACCGTGAACCCCGCTTCGGTGGCCGCCTCCCGGTCGAAGACCTCGTCGTCGATGCCGACCAGCTCGCGGCCGTCCCCGGGACGGGTCAGGAAATGGCGGCGCCGCACCACCCCCATCGGCTCCACGGCCGTCGCCCGGTAGAACGGCTCCGAGACCGGCGCCCGCCAGTCGACGATCAGCGGCGCCTGATCCTCGTCCATCACCGCGATCCGCCCCACGTAGAAGACCCCATCGCTCCCCGACCCGGAACCGGCATCGGCCTCCGGCTCGGCCTCGAGATCGAGACGGCCGAAGCAGAGCGGCGCCGAGCCGATGTCCAGCATCGCCAGCCGCCGGCGGGTCAACCCGGTCGCGGCGTCCCGCTCCAGTCGGGCCTGATGTGTCCCCCCGGCGCCGACCTCCGAGTACCCCTCCGCGACGCGCCGAGCCGCGGCACGCATCGCGTCGAGGCGCTCGTAGGCGCGATCGACGTAGCGCTGCTCGGCCGCAAGCTCTGGGTGAGGAACGGACAACGGGGCGAAGGCTCGCGTTCACTCGATGAACGGGGGACCGACCACTTTACTGGTCGCCGGCCCCGCCCCGATCGGGGACCGACGAGCCAGGCCGGTCAGTCCACCGCAGTGACCGGTGGGGGCGGCGCCTCCGCGGGGTCGAGCAGCGACACCGACGCGCCGAGCACCAGCTCGTCCCCCTCGACGTGGAGCCACACGCCGGCGAGGTTCGGGACGGGTGTCGCGGGCGCCCCGAGGTGCTGCGCCACGGCTCGGATCACCCCACCGTGCGACACGACGATCCCGGTCCCGTCGCGTGCCAGCGCCGCGGCGGCGGCATGGAGCGCCGGGGCTGCCCGGGCGACCAGCGCGTCGTCGGGCTCCCACCCGTCGGGCCGGCGACCCTCGTGCAGCCAGCCGGGGTGCCGGGCCTGGATCTCCTCGCGGGTCAAGGCGGTCCACGCCCCGACGTCGCGTTCCCGCAGCCGCGCGTCGAGGCGCCGTGGGACGCCGACCGGGCCGAGCAGCTCGGCGGTGCGCCGGGCGCGGACCAGGTCGCTGCTCCACACCCTGTCGACCGCTCCGAGGTTCGCGGCCGCGGCGCGCGCTTGCGCTTCACCCGTCGCGCTGAGCGGCGGGTCGGCGTGACCTTGCCAGCGGCCGACGGCGTTCCAGGTCGACTGCCCGTGGCGGACGAGCAGCAGCCGCGTCACGCCGTCTGCGCCCGGTCCGGCGGGTGCTCCACGCCGGGGAACGTAGCGTCCGGGTTCCCTCGTCGTCGCCGCGACCGCGGAGCGGGTTATGGACGGCGCGGCCGGTTGGTCCACGCGCCCTCCTCGGTGCGGAACCAGCCGCCCGCCGCGAGCGTCCCCCCGTCGGCGTGGACGGTCGTGCCGGTCACGAACGCCGACAGCTCCGAGGCGAGGAACACGGCGACGCCGGCGATGTCGGCCGGGGTCCCGAAGCGTCCCAGCGGCACCCACACCGGGATCAGATGCTCGTCTTCGGGTGGCACCCACCGCGAGTACGGGACTTGGGGCGTCTCGGTCACGTCGGGGGCGATCGCGTTGACCCGGATCCCGGCGTCGGCGTACTCGAGCGCCAGGCTCTTGGTCAGCCCGGTGATGCCGGCCTTGAACGCGGCGTAGACCGCCCGGGTGGGGATCCCGCGGAAGGCCTCGATCGTCGACACGTTGACGATCGCTCCGCCGCCGTGGTCGATCATCGAGGGCAGCACCGCGCGCGTGCACAACAGCACGTGCTCGAGGTTCACCCGGTACAGGTCGAGCCAGTCCTCGCGGGTCGACTCGTGGAACGCAGTGCGGGGACCCCCGTAGTGGCCGACGTTGTTGACCAGGACGTCCACCCGACCGTGCTCGTCCAAGGCGCTCCGAACGACCCGGTCGACATCGGCCGGCTCGCGCACGTCGGCGACCACGGCGGTCGCCACTCCGCCACCGGCGCGGATTCCGTCCACGGTCGTCTCGGCACGGGACGCGTCGATCTCGGCCACCGTCACCGCGGCCCCCTCGGCGGCGAACCGCTCGGAGACCGCCCCGCCGATCCCGCCTCCCCCGCCGGTCACGACCGCCACCTTGCCGTCGAGGAGGGTCATGCACCGAGCCTACGGCCCGGATAGGTTGACCCTCCATGATGCAGACGGGCACGATCGTCGACGACGACCGCGAGCTCCACGTGCGCGTCACCCCGCGTGACGACACGCTGCTCGTCGACATCGACGATCTCGCCACGACCGGATGGACCGTGAAACCCGAAGGGCTGTGCCGCGGCGAGGTGTGCACGCCCGTCCGAGACCGGGACGCGCTGGTCACCCCCGACGGCGTCGACCTGCGGGTCTTCGCGGCCACGTTGGGCCGGCCCGTCGCCATCGAACCCGACGCCCGGCTCGCGGTCCTCGGAGAACCCAGCGCGACCGGACCACGCCCCCTCGACGCGCCCGACTTCACCCTCCCCGACCTCGACGGGAACCCGGTGTCGCTGCGCAGCTTCGACGGCCGCAAGCGGCTGCTCATCGCCTGGTCGTCGTGGTGAGGCTGCCGCTGGGACCTGCCCGTGTGGCAGGAGCTGAACGCGGAGCTCGAGCACCACGGCCTGGTGATGATGGCCGTCGCGCTCGACGAGGACCTCGACGCGGTGCGCCACTGGGCTCGTGACGAGCCCCCCGTTCCGCTCACGTTCCCGGTGCTCATCGACCGGGACCATCTCGTCGCCGAGCGGTACGGCATCGTGAACGTGCCCTCCACCGTCTGGATCGACGAGCAGCTCCGGGTGGTCCGCCCACCTGCTATCGCGCCGGCCGACGACAAGTTCCGCGACTTCACCCAGATCGATTCGTCGATCCATCAGGACGCGCTGCGCCGCTGGGTCCTCGACGACGTCGCGCCCCTGAGCGACGCCGAGCTCGAGGCGCGACGGCCAATCACCGATCCCGACGTGGCCCAGGCCCGCGCGGAACGACGCCTCGCTGTGCATCTGCTCCGTGCCGGTGACCGCGCGGCCGCGGAACGGCATCTCACCGCCGCGCTCGGCCTCGCCCCCAACGACTGGACGATCCACCGCGGGTCGATGCCGTTGCGGGGCGAGGATCCCTTCGGTCAGGCATTCTTCGACTTCTACCAGTCGTGGGAAGCCGCCGGCCGTCCCGGCTACGGGGCGTGAACAGCGAGGTCGTCGCTCGAGGGATCCGGTTCCCGGAAGGCCCGGTCTACCGCCGGGACGCCGACGGGTCGGAGACGCTCGTGTGCACCAGCGTCGCCGACGGCGCCCTCGAGCGGATCCACCTCTCCGACGGCCGGGTCGAGCGGATCGCGGTGCTCGGCGGCGGCGCGAACGGCGCGGTCCCATGCGCCGACGGCGGGTTCCTCGTCACCCAGAACGGCGGGATCGACTTCGCGAGCACCAACCTCTACCCGGACGACCCGCCCCCGTACCGGCCGGTGCGCCCCGCGATCCAGCGGGTCGCCCCCGACGGGACGGTGACGTCCATCACCGACGGTGACTACCTCGCCCCGAACGACCTGGTCGTCGCCGCCGACGGCACCGTCTGGTTTACCGACCCGCCCCACTTCCCGCCACCGGCCGACCCGGTCGGTCGGGTGCACACCATGGACCGCGCTGGCGCCACCCGCGTCGTCGCGACCGGCTTCGCCTACTGCAACGGCATCGCCCTCGACCCCGACGGGACCCCCGTCGTCGTCGAAGGCCAGGGACTGATGCGCCTCCAACCCGACGGCACCCGAACGTGGATCGTCGAGACGCTCACGGGTGGCGCCGGTGACGGCTTCTGCGTCGACGTCGACGGCCGCTGCTACGTCGCGAACACGGCCGCCCATGGCGTGCGCGTCGTCGACCCCGGCGGCACCGAGGTCGACTTCCTCGCCGTCGACGGGCGCGGCGTGACCACCAACTGCTGCTTCGGTGGGCCCGACGGTCGGACCCTCTTCGCGACCGACGGTCTCCCCGGCCAGGTCGTCGCCTGGGAGGGGATGCCGACCCCGGGTCTCCCGCTACACCCCTGGCCTGGCCCCTGATACCTTCGCCGCAGGCACGACCAGCAGGCCCGGTTCAGACAGCAGGGGGAAGCGAATGCGCGCAGCGATCTTCGTGGAACAAGACGGCGACCTCGTCGTCGAGGATGTCACCGCCGCCGACCCCGGACCCCGCGACGTGGTCGTGCGCGTGACCGCCAGCGGGGTGTGCCACTCGGACCTCTCGGTCATCAACGGCACGTTGCCGATGCCGCCCCCCGCGATCCTCGGCCACGAGGGCACCGGGATCGTGGAATCCGTCGGGAACGAGGTCTCACGGGTCAAGCCCGGCGACAAGGTCATCGGCTCGTTCATCCCCACGTGCGGGGTGTGCTGGTACTGCCGCAACCACCAGAGCAACCTGTGCGAGCAGACCTACGCGGTCATGGGCTCCCCCCGGGCCACCCGAGGTGACGGGACACCGCTCATGGCCATGACCGGGCTCGGCACCTTCTCCGACGTGATGACCTGCAACGAGATCTCCCTGATCAAGGTCGACACCGACCTGCCCGACGAGCAGCTCGCGCTCATCGGCTGCGGGGTCACCACCGGTGTCGGCGCCGCGCTCAACACCGCCCGTGTCGTCCCCGGCTCGAGCGTCGCGGTCGTCGGCTGCGGCGGGGTCGGTCAAGCGGTGATCCAGGGTGCCCGCATCGCCGGTGCGGCTCGCATCATCGCCGTCGACCCGGTCGAGCTGAAGCGCAAGACCGCGCTTACGCTCGGCGCGACCGACGCGGTCGACCCGACCGACGGTGACGCCACCGCGCAGGTCCAGGCGCTGACCAGCGGACGCGGGGTCGACTACGCCTTCGAGGTGATCGGCAACCCGAAGACCGTGCAGCAGGCGTTCGACATGGCCCGCCCCGGCGGCGCATGCGTCGTGGTCGGTGTGCCCCGCTTCGACCAGACGATCGAGCTGCCCAGCATGCCGCTCGTCCTCCAGGAGAAGCGCGTCCTCGGCACCGTCTACGGGTCGGCGCAGGTCAACCGCGACTTCCCCCGCCTGATCGGACTGGTCGAGCAGGGCCGGCTCGACCTCGGCGACATGGTCTCGAAGCGCATGAAACTCGACGACATCAACGACGCGTTCGATGCCATGAAAGCCGGTGAGGTGATCCGCAGCGTCATCACCTGACGCCACCCGGACCTGCGTCAGTTCGTATCGAGCGCGAAGAAGCCTTCTGCCAGGCGGCCCTCTGGCCATCCGGCCATCGACGCCATCGCCCCCATCCAGCCGCGCAGCATCGGGTCCAGCCGTCCCGGCTCGGGATGCTGGCTCACGTGGCTGAGCAGCGCCTCGATCTTGCGGTCGAACACGTCGGTGATGTCCACGAACCGGTTCGGCTCGGACGCGGCCATCAGCCAGACCTCACCCACCGTCCACGGCTCCAGCCCCTCCTGGTCCAGCAGCTCCGGATGCGCGAAGGGGTTCCGGGCGTCCGGGTAGACGGCGCACAGCGCCGCTTCCCCGGCCGCCAGATGGTCGGGGTGACTCGCGTAGATCCGCTGATAGTTGCGGTCCGGCGACTGGGTGACCACCCGCTGCGGGCAAAGCTGCCGCAGCACGCGGCTCAGGTCGCGGCGCAACTCCAGGGTCGCCTCGAGGCGCCCGTCCGGATAGCCGAGGAACACCAGGTCCTGCACGCCGACCGCCTTGGCTGCCGCCGTCTGCTCGGCTCGCCGTAACGCGGCCATGTCGCTGCGCGACACGCTGCGGTCGAAGCCACCGGCGTCACCGTCGGTCACGATGCAGTACCGCACATCGATCCCGGCGTCGGTCCAGGTGGCCACGCTCCCCGCGACTCCGAAGTCCACGTCGTCGGGATGGGCGGTGATGACCAGCAGCCGCTCCACCGGATCCGTCTCAGGCACGGGGCGACCCTACCGGCCGTCGGAGCGGTCCCCGACCCATCGAGACCGACCCGGCGCGGCTGGTCAGAACACAGGCTTCCCGTACATCTCGCCGAGCGGGTCGCTGATCAGCTCGACGCGGGCCCCGTCGGGATCACGGAAGTACAGCGACGACGAGATGCACTCGGTCGGGACGTTCGCCCCGTCGAGCCGGCGGCGTTGCTCCGCCCACTGCTCGGGGGGCACGGAGATCGCCAGGTGGTGCAACCCCCCGAGCACCTCCGCGTAGGGGCCGAGCTCGAGGCCAGGGAAGTCGAAGAACGCGAGCGCGTTCCCGTTCCCGATGTCGAAGAAGAAATGGGTCGACCCTGCGTAGTCGCGGTTCTCGAACAGGTCGGTCAGTGGGAACCCCAGGATCTCCTGGTAGAAGCGGATCGTCCGCTCCACGTCCTGACTCAACAGCGCGACGTGGTGCACCCCTCGCGCGGTCGTGTCTGGCCGATCGGCTCGCGGCCGCAGATACCGGCGCCGTAGCTCCTCCCACTCGCGCTCGCGAGCGCCTGACGAGACCGCGGCTTCGCTCACGCCGGCCGCCGGGTCGTGAGCTCCCGAGCGTTGTCGCGCAGCACGAGACGCTGCGCGGTGTCGTCGAGCTCCTTCAGCTCGGGCACGTAGTCGAGCGGTCTGGGCATCCCCTCGATGTGGGGCCAGTCGGATCCGAAGATGACCCGGTCCGCGCCCATGAGGTCCACCACCTGGTACGGATCGTCCTCCCAGAACGGGTTGATCCACACGTGACGCCGGAAGGTCTCCGCGGGGTCCTCGGTGAAGTAGCCAGGCATCTTGCGTTGCGTGGACGCCAGCTTCTTGAACAGGTCGGGGAGGAACTCGGAGCCGTTCTCGACCGACGCGATGCGCAGGTTCGGGAACCGGTCGAAGAGCCGGTCGAACGCCAAGGTGAGCAGGAAGTCGTAGGCAGCCCGTTCGATCGCCAGGCCCTTGATCGACGGTCGCCCCGCCCCCTCGAACGTGGCCGCGAAGCCGTCCTTGGCGTAGCCCTGCGACGAGTAGCCGCTGTCACCGGCGTGCACGACGACCGTGATCCCGGCTTCGTTCACCCGGGCCCAGAACGGGTCGAACATCGGATCCGTCGGCGGGACCTGCCCGCTGACCGTGGTGGGCGCCGCCGGCCGCAAGACGACCGTGCGCGCGTCCTGGTCGAGGGCCCACTCGAGCTCACGGACCGCCCAGTCCACGTCGCACAGGGAGATATACGGGGACGCGAAGATCCGATCGTCGAAGTTGCAGCCCCAGTCCTCCTCGAGCCACCGGTTGAACGCGGTGAACGTGAGCGTCACCGCCTCCGGGTCGTCCTTCAGCAGCTCCTCGTAGAGGATCCCCAGGGTGGGGAACAGCCAGACCGCTTCGAGACCGAACTCGTCCATCGTCTGCAACCGCACCGCACGGTCGCGGTACTCTGGCCGGATCGGCTCCCGCTCTCGCAGGAACTCGAGCGGTGACTTCGAGTCCGGGTTGCCGCGGAAGTAGTCGTGCAACGCTCCCGCCTTCGCGACCGGATCGAAGGTCGGGTTCACGACCGCATGACTGACCCGGCCTCCGACGACGTGATACTTGCGCCCGTCGATCTCCGCCCACTGCACACAGCGGGGGCCCAGGCGCCGATCGAGATGCCGGGTGAAGGCATCGATCGCCTCGTAGTAGTGGTTGTCCGCGTCGAAAGCCAGAAAGTCGAGATCCACACGCCCAGCGTAGAGCAGGCCCGCTGGTGCCAGACCGACGTGGACGCCCACGTCGGGGGCCGCGTGGCGGCGAGGGCTAGGCCCCTGTCCCCGTTCCGGTCATTTGCTCAGAAGCGCTGACCGTTTGCCCCGATCCCGTGTCCATCGCGGTGACCGAGAACGTCGCCGGGAAGCCGCCCGTCGTCATCCCGGGGCAGAACTGGACGGTGACGCTGCAGCTCTGCCCGGGGGCCAGCGAGCCGGAGCAGGTGTTGCCCGGGAAGCTGTAGACCCCGTTCGTGGTGGACCACGAGAGGGACTGAGCCGTGCGGCCGCCGGTGTTGGTGACGGTCACCCCGAGGTCGGGCATGTTGTGGTTCGAGCCGTCGGGGAAGTTGAGCACGGTCGGGTTGAGGGACAAGTTGGCCGCCGTGGGCGGCTTCGGCGCGGCCGGGGGCGGGGCGCACGCGGCCACCCCGATCGCGACGGTGGCGGCCGCCAAGCCGAGCCCGGCCCGCACCCGTGCTCCTCGTCGCATCAGGGTCCCTCCCTCACCCCAGGTGCAGACGCCTGGGCACGCGTCGTGTATCGGCTGGGCCGCTCCGGCGCTTGAGCCGTCGGGGGCGGCCCCCGACCGTCGTCACCGGCGCCGACCCGGGCTTCCCGGCCGTCTCGCGACACCGGTCGGTTGCGCGGAGCCACCGCCCCGGGCGACTGAGGCTCGGTAGAACCTCGGCGGCGGCTGGTCAGGGCAGCGGGTGCGCGGCGAAGAAGGACCAGATCACCGCGTTGGCGTTCAGCTCGGAAGATTGGGGACCGAGGATCCGGGTGATCCGCCGCGGTAACGGTGGCCCTCCCGGCCACGTGTGACCGGCGCCGTCGAGCGTGTAGAGCTCCACGGCGGCGTTCGCGGCGCAACGCCCGTAGGTGGCCAATCGAACCCCGGTTGCGGGTGTCGTGATCGACGGGGTGCTCGAGCATGCGTCCTGCTCGGCCCAGCGTTGCGCGGCGTCCGGGACGCTGTAGGTCCAATAGCGCTGCCCGTTGCCGTTGTACGGGTCGATCGGGTCGTCGGTGCCGTGGACGCTGATGACGGGCACCGGACGGGTGGTCGGACACGGTGTGGGTCGGCGCAGCCCGCTGACCGGGGCGATCGCGGCGATGCGGGCCGATTGGGTGCAGCCGAGCTGGCTGGCCAGGCGGGCACCGCCCGAGAAGCCGGTGACGTAGACGCGGCTCGGATCGATGCAGTGGTGCTGGCTCAGGTAGGTGATCGCCTGCGAGACGAACGTCACGTCATCGGCTGAGCCCTTCGGTACTGGCCGGCCGCCGACGAGGGGCTGACCGGGCACGTTCCAGTCGTAACCGGTCGACGAGGCGATCGCCCCTTGCGGGTAGGCGACAACGAACCTGTCGGTGTCCGCGGTGGCGTCCATGCCGGTGAACGCCTCTTGCTGGGCAGCGGTGGATCCGCTGCCGTGGAGGTTCAGCACCAACGGGAGCGGCGTTTGCCCCGTCGAGCCAACCGGGGTGTGGACGACGAGGGTGCGGGTCCTGCCCGCGATCGCGGCGCGCACCGTGGTCGACCGACCGCCGAAAGCGCCGGCGCACCGAGAGCCAGCTGTTCCGTTCGCGTCGGGGAGTCGCGACGCCCAAGCCGCGGTGCTGTTGGCTCCGAGGAGGGCCACGACGATAATTGCCGTCAGCGGGGCTCCCCATCTCGTGGCGAGCCCCGCGCGATCCCGCGTCGCTCCGGTTCGCCGTCGCATGCCCCGCTCCCCACGTCTCGAGCGTCCGCCGGTCTGTCAGTGCGTGCAGCATTCTTGACGCCGCGCCGCGGTCGCCGACGTCACCTCCGGGCACGGGTCGATGGGTGCGAGGTTCAGCCGACGGGAGACCGGGTGATCCTCGACCTGGCGTCAGTGGCTGCGGCTCACAGCCGGAGCGGCTTGACCGGCGAGAGGACGGCTTCGGGATCACGCCAGTCGCTGCCGGGAACGTCGATGTAGAGCTCGACCTCGTTGCCGTCGGGGTCGAGGAGGTAGAGGCTATGGGTCACGGTGTGATCCGACGCTCCGACCACTTCCACTCCCGCGGCCTGCACTCGCGCGAGGGCTTCTCGGAGCTCGTCGTCGCTGTCCCCCACCTTGAGCCCGAAGTGGTACAGCCCCACGCGACGTCCGCCGGGAATGGGTGCCGCGTCGGGACCCACTTCGATGAGGAGCAGCTCGTGGTGGGTACGGCCCGACGTGAACGCGGCCGCGGGCATCGTCGCGGGGCGTTCCAGCTCGTTCCAACCGAGCACGTCCCGGTAGAAGGCCTCAGACCGTTCGAGGTCCCGCACGTAGAGCACCAGATGGCCCAGTTCCTTGACCGTCATGCCTTCACCTTCCGCCAGCCTCGCGGGTTCCAGCGTCGAGCCGGTTGCTCGTATTCCCAAACCGCCGCGGTGACCCGCGTCGGCCCGGCCACGCGGACGACGAGTCGGGCGCGGCGCGACTCGGATTCTGCCGGCGCGGGGACGGCCGATAGCGTGCCTGACGTGCGTTTCGGGCTCCACGTTCCCCAGCTCGGGGTCCTGGGGGACCCGGTGCAGCTCGTCGACCTCGCCGAACGCGCGGACGCCGCCGGATGGGATGGCTTCTTCGTCTGGGATCACCTGATGCACGCGGGCGATCTTCCCGCGTGCGATCCGTGGGTCGCGCTCGGCGCGATTGCCGGCCGGACACGGCAGCTCACGCTGGGCCCGCTGGTGACGCCGCTGCCCCGTCGACGCCCGTGGAAGGTGGCGCGGGAGGCGGTGACGCTGGATCGCCTCGCGGGTGGCCGCTCGGTGCTGGGGGTCGGGATCGGAACCGATCACTACCGAGAGTTCTCCGCGTTCGACGAGGGAGCGACCGATGATCACCAGCGCGCCGCGCTGCTCGACGAGGGTCTGGACATCATCACGTCCCTCTGGGAGAGCCGCCGGGTGACGCACGTCGGAGAGCACCTTCACGTCGACGCGGTGTTGCAGGTCCCCGGCCCGGTCCAAGAGCCGCGAATCCCGATCTGGTGCGCGGCGATCTGGCCGCACCGCACGCCACTATGGCGAGCTGCCCGGTGGGACGGCGTGGTCCCGATGGGCAGGCTGACTCCGGGTGATGTCGCGGCGCTGAGAGCCGAGGTGGATCGGCACCGGGTGGTGAGCGCACCGTTCGACGTCGTCCTGGCGACGGCCGCGGCTCGCGACTCCCGAATCGACGACTACGAGGCTGCCGGTGTCACCTGGTGGCTGGTCTCGCTCGATGCCCGGTCGCCGATCGGCAGCCTCCGAGCGGTCGTGGCCGATGGACCCCCGCGAGGTTGAACCGCCGGGTCGCCCCGGTGGAGAGGCCGTGCCGATCGTCGAGCTCATCCGCGACGCGGTGCTCGAGGAGCTCCCGGCCCTCGAGGCGCTGCAACGACGAGCTTCGATGGTCTGGGAGGAGTACCGCGACCAGCTGGCGGCGAACCCGGACGCCATCGTGATCCCGCGAGCCGACATCGTGGAGCACCGCACCCGCGTCGCGTGGGGTGCGGGGCGACGGATCGGCTTCTCGGTGGTCCTCGCACCCCGCGGCGGCGTGTGCGAGCTCGACGGTCTCTTCATCGAGCCCGACTGCTGGCGTCGGGGTGCGGGTCGTGCACTCATCGACGACGTCGTGGGGAACGCGATCCGGTCCCGCACGTCGAGCCTCGCGGTGACCGCGAACCCGCGTGCGGTCTCGTTCTACGAGGCGTTGGGTTTCCGTGGTACCGGCACCGTCGCGACACGGTTCGGCCCCGGCCTCCGCATGCGACGGGAGCTGCGGCCATCGTG
Source organism: uncultured Actinomycetes bacterium (assembly GCA_963714105.1). Taxonomy (GTDB): domain Bacteria; phylum Actinomycetota; class Acidimicrobiia; order IMCC26256; family PALSA-555; genus PALSA-555. Next base: position 239,535 of record OY970233.1, read on the forward strand.
ACCCTGGCGCCGGTGGCGCGTGACCCGACGGGCTGAACGTGTGAGCGGGCGGTCAGGTGAGGGTGGGTGTTCGGCTCAGGCGGCGGCGCCAGAAGAAGAGGACGATGAGCCCCGCGACGACCGCCGAGGATCCCGTGACGACGAGTGAGCCGACTCTGTCGGAGACGATCGGCACCGGATTGGTCGCGCAGGCCTTGCTTCCGGGTGCGCTCAGGTTGTTGTTGGTGAGGAACCACTGGATGTTGTTCTTGTACGTCACGACGAAGACGTTGTCGTTCCGCCCCGCGAGGAAGCTGGTCGGCTGTCCGGCGTCTTGACCGCTGGTCCCGCTGAAGTGGTTCTGCCCACCGATCGGCACCGTCTGGGCTGTCGAGTAGGGGTTGTAGTAGCCGAAGAGCGAGTTCGTCATGCCGGTGCCTTTGTCGACGAAGTCGCACTCGAGGATCGGGGACACGAGCGCGGTTCGGCCGTACCAGGCACCCGAGCCGGGATTGGAGGAGCACGTCGTTCCACCGGGGGCGCTCAGGTTGTTGCCCGTGAGGAACCAGTTCGTGTTGCCTTGGATCGTCTCGATGAAGACGTTGTCGTGGCGACCCGGTAGGAACGTGCTCGGCTGCCCGGAGTTGCTCGCGAGGCCGCCGTTAGTGAACTGGTTCTGCTCGCTGCCCGCGGTCACCGTCTCGGCGGTCGAGAACGGGTTGGTGTAGCCGAACTGGGCGTTGTACACGCCGGTGGTGGGGTCTTTCCAACTGCACGCGAGGATCGGGAAGACGATCGGGTTCCCGTAGAACGGCCCGGCACCGGGGTTGGTCGAGCAGGTCTGGTTGCTCGGGGCGTTGACGTTCGTGTTCTGCAGCACCCACTGGATCGTCTGCTGGTGGGTGACGACGAAGACGTTGTCGTGCTTGCCGGGCAGGAAGGTCGTCGGCTGGCCGGAGTTCTGCGGGAGGCCGCCGCTCTCGAACGCGTTCTGATCCCCGATCGCGACCGTGACCGCGGTCGAGTTCGGGTTGCTGTACCCGAAGGACGAGTTGTACATCCCGGTGCTCGGGTCCTTCCAGCTGCAGTCCAGGACCGGGGTCACGTTCTGGGTCGCCACCGCCGCCCCGGCCGGCCCGGCGCTCAGGAGCACACCGACGAAGAGGGGCCCGACGGCGCACACGCACAGCAACAAGGGCCGCCACGCGCGAGTTCGGCGTGCTGGCAATCCCGGCACCGCCCCTCCTCCCAGTCCTTCGACCTATCGACACCCGCCGCCGACCGCTTGAGGCCCGACGGCCGGGCCGTCGCGATTGGGCCTGCGTGGACGCCCTCATCAGCCCGCCTCGTCGACAAGCCCCCGTCCCCATCGAGCGGGCCGTCGACATTCTGAGAGACGGCCGGGCGACGCATTTCGACCCCGAGCTCATCGACGTGTTCCTCGACCACCTCGATGAGATGGCGGAGATCCACCGGCGCGACCCGGACGAGTAGCGCGCCCTCGAGCCGCTCCGGTCCGTACCCGCGACTCGGGAGCGGGCGGCCTCAGCGCCCGGATAGCTAGGCCGAGAGCCCGCTCACGCCTTTCCCGATCAGGACCACCCCGATCACGAGCAGCAGCACCGCCATCACCACCGCGTTGTTCTGGCCGAGCCACGAATTCATGTCGTCCAATGTCTGCTGAGCTTTCGCACCCGCGACCCGGTACACGACGAGCGGGGCCGCGACGGTGCTACCCGCGATGAGGACGAACACGGCGACGGTCACGGCTTCCTCACCGACCGCGAGGTGATACTGCGACACCGCGACCATCGCCCCGGCGATGATCAGCAGGTTCTTCGGGTTGATCGCCGACAGCGCCACCCCGAGCCCGGCCGCCTTCATGGGCGTGAACGCTTGGACCCCCTGGAGCCACTTGGGCAGCTCGGCTTGGTCGCCGGGTCTCGGCCGTTGCTTGAAGTTGCGGAAGGCGAGGAGCAGGACCAGCACCCCGAGGACCAGCTTGATCACGGACGACGAGTTCGATGGTGAGCCGTTCGCGTTCGTGTCGATCAGACCCGACAACGCGAGCAAGATCGCGCACGCACCGGCCACACCGAGGATCCATCCCCCAAGCAGTGCGCGGCTGTTCGGAGCCGCCCGCGCCGAGAGCAGCATCAAGATCACCGCGATGACCGGTATCGGGCTGACCGCCACGCCGATCGCAAACGGCAGGACATCTCCGATTGCCTGACCCACGTCGCCCTTTCCCGCGCACGGACCGCGTGCCGATGCCTCGCGGATACAGGGAGCGCGGCCCTATACCGCAGGAACGGTAGATCATTCGCGAGGCCGCCGAGGCGGACCGAGCAGCCGACACGCACAGGCGCTGGCCGAAGGAGAGCCCGAAGCGTTCGAGCTCGGCGCTGATCACTCGCTTCGAGTTGCGCCTGCGCCCGGCGCAGGCGAGGCGGAGGGTGTACGAGATCTCGGCCATGACCGCGAGGAACGCTCAGGGGGTGGGAGCGACGTTGAACGTGACGCTGCCGGGCGCGAGCCGCCCCTCGATGTAGGGGAGCGGTCCTTCGGGGAGCTGCCAGATCGCGCCGAACGGTCCGGGCAGGGGTCGACCGTCGACGAGCTCCCAGCGCTGCACGGGCGTCCTCCATTCGGCGCGGATGAGGCCGCAGGGAAGGTCGGCGAAGCGGTCGGTGGTGCTGAAGTCGCGCGGCGCGCCGCGCTCATCGAGGTCCACGCGACCGGTGACCGTGCGACCGGCGTCCGTCAGGGTCACGTCGAAGGTGTGTTCGTCGACGCCCGACCAGGTTGTCGTCGGGCGCAAGAGCATCGATGGGGCGATCAGCAGCGCGTCGTTCAGGTAGGTGGTGAGCTCGCCGAGGTCGAACTCGTCGCCTTGCCCGTCGGCGACGGTCACTCGCCCGAAGAGCGAGCCGAGCATTCGGCCGTGTCCGCGGAGATAGGTGTCGCGGCCGATCATGGGGACCACACCCGCGAACCGGAGCCGCGTCACGAAGACGCGGCCGATCTCGAGGCCCGAGTTGTACTGCCACGCCTCGGCAGGCATCCATCCGAGCCGCGGCCGAAGCCGGAAGCGGCCGACGAATCGAGCCCGGAACGACCAGTCTCGTGGCCGGCCGATCGCCCTCATGAAGCGGAAGTACCGCTGCACGGCCTCAGGAAAGGCGTTCACGCCAGCTTCGGACACTGGCGTGTCGTCTCCAGGGCCGACAGGCAGCCCTGCGGCTGTGAGCTCTTCGCCGAAGCGGCGGACCAGCTGGGACCGCGAGGCGCTCGGGTCACCGGCCTCGCCGCTTCCGCCTGCCTTTCTCACCGCGAAACCGCCCTCGCCCGGGCCCGCTTCGCGTCCGGTGCGGCCGCGCGGCGACGGCGGGTCGAATCCCGCGTCGTTGCGGGGCCGGGGCTTCGACCTGCGCTGCGCGAGGTCCGACGCGGCCGGTCGCTCAGATGGTCGGTCTCCCTCACGCCTTCGACGGTTCGGGCGCGCGGCTTCTGGCGTCGTCTCGCACCGACTCGACGAGGCCGTTCGCGAGCACGTGGGCGCCGGGACCGACGCCCAGGGTCCAGTAGCGACGGAACTGCCGTCGCGCGCGCTGGTCGGTGGTTGCGGTTCGCATGGTCGCTTCGAGGAGGCAACGGCCGGGCTCGAGGGACCGGATGGTGAGCAGGTAGAGGGTCTTCGCGTAGCCGGGCTCTTCGAACGACTCAAAGGTCTCGGCGGTGACGTCGGCGAACTGGATGACGGGCCGCCAGAACTTCCCGACGAGACCTAAGGCGATGCCTCGCGGCGCATCCTTGGCGAGCAGGACCCATCCACCACCGGCCATCGGCAGTGAGGTGAGCTCTTCGAGAGTGAGACGCTCCGGGCGCTTCGGAAGGGCTTGGCGTCGCACCAGCTGCGTGGCGAGGTCGGGGAGCGCGCGAGCCGCGCCGAGCAGCCCGATCAGCGGCTTCTGGCGGCCCAGTCTGATGAGATCGGCCGCGAGCAAGGCGTCCCAGGTCACCGCTGGGTCTGCGTCGACCAGCGTCGCCACGGTGTCGGAGACGTCGTAGAGGGGAAGGAACTCGTTCGCCTCCATCAGCCATTCCACCTCGGGTGTCTCGGCGCGGGGGGCGGCCCGTTCTTCGTGAGGTCAGCACATCAGATCGGCTCGGTGACCTCTAGGGTCGAACGTCACAACGCGCAACGATCAGTTGATCGGGCGAGTCGTTGGGCGACCCGAATGCTCGCATCGGGTGAACGGCGAGCCCGACCGACAACCGCCGGACCTCGACGGCGACATCCCGCGTTCGCTGGGTAGACACTCAGGTCACGCGAGGTGCTCCCCCGCACGTGCAGGCTATGAGCAGCCGCTCGTCGCGCCGCAGCTCGGGCAGGCGAAACACGAGCCGGCGCGTTGCATGATGTCGCCACACACGTAGCACAGCACGACCTCGGCTTCGTGCAGGACGGGCGACGGCTCGGGAGCCGCGGCCGTCTCCTCGCTGATGGCGGATGATGGGGCTCGGTCTTCGAGGGGTAGCAGGTCACCGCCAGGCTGATTCGGGGTGGTCGCTTCCTCGACTCCGGGCAGTGTCGGCTGCATCCGTTCGTTGATCGTGAAGATCCCGAGGTCGGTCCGCTCGTCGAAGGTCAGGTACTCGACCGCGAGACGCCGGAAGATGTAATCGACCAGGCTGGTGGCGAACCGGATGTCGGGATCGTCGGTCATGCCTGCGGGTTCGAAACGCATGTTCGTGAACTTCTCGACGAACGCGCGCAGCGGCACGCCGTACTGGAGACCGAGGCTCACCGCGATCGCGAACGCGTCCATGATCCCGGACAGCGTGGAGCCCTGCTTCGCGACTTTCAGGAACACTTCGCCGGGACGGCCGTCCTCGAATTCCCCGACGGTGGCGTACCCGTGACAGTCGGCGACCCGGAACGAGAACGTCTTCGAGGTGCGGGTCCGTGGGAGCTTCTGACGGACGGGCCGCTGGACGATGACCGTCTCCACGACCCGCTCGACCTGCTGGGCGAGCGCGTCCTTCGCGTCATCACCGACGGACGTCTTCTTCTGGGTCGCGAGCGGCTGGCCGACCTTGCAGTTGTCGCGGTACAGCGCGACGGCTTTGAGTCCGAGCTTCCATGCGTCGAGGTACAGCTGTTCGATCTCCTCGACGGTCGTGGTCTCGGGAACGTTCGCGGTCTTGGAGATCGCGCCGCTGATGAACGGCTGCACCGCACCCATCATCTTGATATGGCCCATGTAGTGGATGGTGTTGTCACCCATCGAGCAGGCGAAGACGGGGAGATGCTCGGACTTGAACGCGGGCGCTCCGATGATGGTCTTCTGCTCTTCGATGTGCTCGATGATCTTGGTGATCTGCTCGTCGGAGTAGCCGAGCTTGGTCAGGGCCCGAGGGATGGTCTGGTTGACGATGAGCATCGTGCCCCCACCGACGAGCTTCTTGGCCTTGGTGAGCGCGAGGTCGGGCTCGACGCCGGTCGTGTCGCAGTCCATCATCAGGCCGATCGTCCCGGTGGGTGCGAGGACGCTGGCCTGCGAGTTCCGCACCCCGTAGACCTCACCGACATCGACAGCTTCGTCCCAGGCCCGCTGCGCGGCGCTCATCAGCTCGGGGGGAACGACGTCCTCGTCGATCTGGGCGGCTTCGGCGCGGTGCATGCGGAGGACGTTGAGCATCGCGTCGCGGTTCTCCGCGTACCCGGCGAAGGGACCCATTCGGCCCGCGGTCCGTGCGCTGGTCGCGTACGCGTGACCGGTCATGAGGGAGGTGATCGCGGCGGCCCACGCCCTCCCGTCGTCGGAGTCGTAGGGCAGACCCTGGGCCATGAGGAGGGCTCCGAGGTTCGCGTACCCGAGGCCGAGCTGGCGGAACCGTCGGCTGTTCTCGGCGATCTTCTCGGTCGGGTAGTCGGCGTTGCCGACGAGGATCTCCTGGGCGGTGAACAGGACCTCGACCGTGTGCTCGAAGCCTTCGATGTCGAAGGTGCCGTCCTCGTGCAGGTACTTGAGCAGGTTGATGCTCGCGAGGTTGCAGGCGGAGTTGTCGACGTGCATGTACTCGGAGCAAGGGTTGCTGGCGTTGATGCGACCGCTGTTCGGCGCGGTGTGCCACCGGTTGATCGTGGTGTCGTACTGCATGCCGGGGTCGGCGCACTCCCAGGCCGCCTCGGCGATCTGGCGCATGAGGTCCCGGGCTCGCAGGGTCTTCAGCGGTTCGCCGCTCTTGACCGCCCGGAGGGCCCACTCACGGTCTTCCTCGACGGCCTCCATGAACTCGTCGGTGACCCGCACTGAGTTGTTGGCGTTCTGGTACTGGATCGAGTGCGAGTCGATCCCGTCGAGGTCCATGTCGAACCCGGCGTCGCGCAGCGCCCGCGCCTTGCGCTCCTCGCGGGCTTTGCACCAGACGAACTCCTCGACGTCGGGATGGTCGACGTTGAGCACGACCATCTTGGCGGCCCGTCGCGTCTTCCCACCGGACTTGATGGTGCCGGCGGAGGCGTCGGCGCCGCGCATGAAGCTGACGGGACCGCTCGCGGTGCCGCCACCGGCGAGGTGCTCTTGGGAGGACCGGATGTTCGACAGGTTGATGCCGGACCCGGATCCACCCTTGAAGATGACTCCTTCTTCTCGGTACCAGTTCAGGATCGCGTCCATGGTGTCGTCGACGGCCAGGATGAAGCAGGCGCTGGCCTGGTTCGGGACGCCGTCGACCCCGATGTTGAACCACACGGGGCTGTTGAACGCCGCGCGCTGGTGCAAGAGGATGTACTTCAGCTCGTTTCGGAACGCCGCGCCTTCGTGCTCGTCGACGAAGTACCCGTCGCGCACCCCCCAGGCGGTGATCGTGTCGACGACGCGGTCGATGACCTGCCGCAGTGACGCTTCCCGCTCGGCGGTGCCGAGCGTCCCTCGGAAGTACTTCTGGGCGACGATGTTGGTGGCGTTCTGCGACCAGGTGACGGGGAACTCGACGTCGGGCTGGTGGAAGGCGTCGGTGCCGTCCTTGTAGTTCTGGATCCGGGCGTCCCGGTGCTCCCATTCGACGGTGTCGTAGGGATGCTCGCCCGCCTGCGTGAAGTACCGACGGATACCGATCCCGATCTGCTCCGGCGCCATCGCCATGGGCTGGACCCTCCCCCTTGGGTGACTACGGCCGCCTGCCGACGGCCGACCCGCCGCCCCGAACCACTATATCTTGTGGTATTGGGGTGGGCGGGTACGAGATGCGGGGTGAATTACACCACTGGAAGTCGCCGACGTCAACCGGTGATTCGCCGCTGGGCCGTTCAAGCGGGCGCGGGTCGGCGTCCCCGCTTGGGTGCGGTGGTCTTTCGGAGCTCGCTGACGGCCCGCTCGAAATCGGCGGGTAATTCGAAGCCCTGGTACACGGACGCGAACCGGACGTAGGAGACGGGGTCGAGGGCCCGGAGTCGTTCGAGGACGGCGACCCCGAGCCGGTCGCTGGAGACCTCGGCTCCTCGGGCGCGGGCTTCCTCTTCGATCTCGATGGCGAGGGCGTGCACGGCGGCGGGGTCGACGGGGCTGCCGGCAACGGCTCGCTCGATGCCGCCCGCGAGCTTGGCCCGCTCGAAGGGCTCGCGTTGGCCTGATCGTTTGACGACGACGAGCGGGAGCTCGACGACCCGTTCCTGGGTGGTGAAGCGCCGTCCGCAGGCCAGGCACTCCCGGCGGCGTCGGACCGCGCCGCCGTCGTCGGCGGGACGCGAGTCGACGACCTTGTCGTCGTCGAGCTGACAGAACGGGCAGCGCACCGGCTCACGGTATCCCGCCTTCTGGTGCAGCGTGCTGGCGCCCGGGGGCGTCAGTCGGACCAGTGGATGGTCTGGCCGGGGATGAGGGGGCCGTCTCCGTGCTCGGCAGCGAGCTGGTCAACGATCGGGCGGGGATCGTCGCCGGGTGCGAGACGGTGGGCGATCCCCCAGAGGGTGTCACCGGGTTGGACGACGATGGTGCGCACGGAGATGGCGGTTGGGCCGCGCCCGGGAGCTGTGAGGGGTGAGCCCCCGAGCGCGGCGCCCGCCTGCCCTGCCACGACCACGGCCCCGAGCGCGAGCACCGCGAGGGCGATGCGCCGGCGCCGGTAGCGCGTGGGAGACGTCCGGCGACCGCGCGGGGTGGCTGCGCGTGGCGAGGTCGGGTTCCTCCGTGGAGGCGCCCAGAGCTCGAAGCCGGGGACGGTCGTGACAGCGGCCATACCTTCTCGTTTCCCTCCCGTGGGTCGTCGGGGTGAGCACACCACGGGGGTGTGACACCGAGCCCGCCGCCCCCGGGGACGACGCCGAGCGCGGCACGAACAACTGTTCGTCACTCAACCAGAACGGGTGTTCGACGTCAAGGGCTTTTGCGAACGGGTGTTTGCCCCGAACGCATGCTCGTGTTACCGTTTTCGCCATGAGCGACCTCACGCCCCGGCAGCGCCAAGTCCTGGAGTTCATCGATGAGGAGGTGCGGAGCCGCGGCTACCCGCCCAGCGTCCGGGAGATCGGCGAGGCCGTGGGGCTGTCGTCGAGCTCCACCGTGCACGCCCATCTGGCGGCGCTGCAGGAGAAGGGCTATCTGCGCCGGGATCCCACCAAGCCCCGGGCCCTGGAGCTGCACTTCGAGTCCGGCTCGGGCGCCGCGCTCGAGCGGCGACCGGTCCGCCACGTGCCGCTGGTCGGCGACGTGGCCGCCGGCACCGGCGTCCTCGCGGCGGAGAACATCGCCGAGACGGTCCCGATGCCGGAGGACTTCACGGGCGCGGGTCAGCTGTTCATGCTCCGGGTGCGGGGCGAGTCGATGCTCGAGGCGGGAATCCTCGACGGTGACTACGTTGTGGTCCGCCAGCAGCCGTCCGCGGACCCGGGTGAGATCGTTGTGGCCGGGATCCCGGGCGAGGAGGCGACCGTGAAGACGTTCCTTCGTCGCCGCGGCAAGGTCGTCCTGCGCCCCGAGAACCCGGCGATGGACGAGTTGGTCTTCGACGCCGACGACGTGACCATCTACGGGAAGGTCGTCTCGCTCCTGCGCCGCTTCTGACCGGCCCGGCGTCCGGCGACCGTCAGGTCGCGACGCCGTGGTCGCGCAGGAGGTCGTTGAGGCGCGCCTTCTCGTGCCGTTCGCCTTCGGTGAGCCGTTTGATGACCAGAACGCAGGCGAGGCCGAACTCCCCACCGGGGAACGAACGCGACCGGGTGGCGTTGACGGCGACGCACCAGTCGGGCACGACCCCCCGGCCGAGCTCCTCGCCGGTCTCGGCGTCCACGACGGGGATCGACGAGGTGAGGACGCAACCGGCTCCGAGCACGACCCCGCTTCCGACTCGTGCGCCGTTGGCGACGATGCAGCGGCTCCCGATCATCGTGTCGTCACCGACGAACACGGGCGCCGCTTCGGGGGGCTCGAGGACCCCACCGATCCCGACACCGCCGGACAGGTGCACCCGAGCGCCGATCTGGGCGCAGGAACCGACCGTGGCCCAGGTGTCGACCATCGTCTCGGCACCGACGTGGGCGCCGATGTTGACGTAGCTCGGCATGAGCACCGCGCCGGGTCCGACGTAGGACCCCCACCGGGCTGACCCGCCCGGGACGACCCGCACCCCGGCCTGCGCGAACCGGTGCTTGAGAGGGATCTTGTCCGCGTACTCGAACGGGCCGAGCTCGGTCGTCTCCATGTCGGAGAGCCGGAAGAGCAGCAGGATCGCCTGCTTGAGCCACTGGTGGACCACGACCTGGCCGTGATCGAGCTCGGCGACCCGCGCCTCCCCGCCGTCGAGCAGGTCGATCGCGGCGTGCACGACGTCGCGGGCCGCGTCTCGCGGCATGACCTGGTCGAGGTCGTTCCGGTGCTCCCACAACTCGGTGATCTGGCGCTCGAGCTCGCTCATGGGCGCCAACCCTAGAGGTCCCGGCCCACGGTCGGGTTCGGGTTCTTGGCGTTACCAGCCCGCGATGAGACGGTCGACGATCTCGTCGACCTGCGCGTCGGTGAGTGTCAACGCCAACCGGGCGTAGGCGCCGCCCGCGTCGCCGTAGAGCTCGCCCGGAGCGACGAGGACACCGAGGCGCGCGAGCTGCGCGGTGAGCGCCCACCCGTCCCCCACCTCGGGTGCGGTGAGCCAGAGGTAGAAGGTGGAGGGGCCGCCGGCGTGGTGCACCCCGCGCGCGGCCAGCGCGGGCAGCACCCGGCGGCGTCGCTCGGCGTACCGGGTGCGCTGCACGTCGACGTGGGTTTCGTCGCCGAGCGCGGCGGCGGCGGCGGCCTGGATGGGGCCGGGGACCATCAACCCGGCGTGCTTGCGCACCTCGCCGAGGTAGCGGACCAGGTCGGGGTCGCCGGCGACGAACCCGGCGCGCAGCCCGGCCATGTTGGATCGCTTCGAGAGGGAGTGCACGGCGAGGACCTGCTCGGCACCGGAGGCCAGCGCGGTGACCGGCTTCGCCGGTCGCCCGTCGTCGTCGAAGGTGAACTCGGCGTAGCACTCGTCGCTGGCGACCACGATCCCTCGGGCTCTCGCCCAGTTGACCGTCGCGTCGAGCGCCTCGGCGCTGAGCGACACGCCGGTCGGGTTGGCCGGGTCGTTCAGCCACAGCACCAGGGCCCGGGCCGCGTCGTCGGGGTCGACGGCCCCGATGTCGGGGCGCCAGTCGGGGCCGGCGGGGACCGGCACCGCCCGCAGGCCGGCGAGGGTGGCACCCATCTCGTAGCTCGGATACGAGACCCCGGGGTAGAGGACGGTGTCGCGGGTGGGATCACGAAGCGAGAGCCACCGCGGGAGTGACGCCACGAACTCCTTGGTCCCGATGCAGGCGACCACGGAGTCGGGCTCCACGGTCACCCCGAACCGCCGGGCGAGCCAGCGCGTCGCCGCGGCCCGATAGTCGGGCGTCCCGACGGTCGGCGGGTAGCCGCGAGCGGTCCCGAGCGCCGCGTCGAGCGCGGCCCGCACCAGGTCGGGCAGCGGGTCGACGGGTGTTCCGACCGAGGCGTCGATGATCCCGCCCGGCGCGGACGCGGCCACGGCGCGCACGTCGACGAGCCGGTCATGGGGATACGGCGGGGGAACGAAGCCGCGGGCGCTGCTCACGGGCATCCGGTCAGGCTACCGCCGCGCGGCTCGTTCAGCCGGTGACGAAGTCGCGGAACCGTCCGACGTCCATCTCGTCGATTCGTGCGCGGACGCGGGTTCCCACGTTGTCGTGCACTTCGATGAGCACTTCACCGTCGCGGTGGAGCGCGGCGAGCACGTCTCCACGGTCGTAGGGGACAACGAGCTCGACGACCGCGGCGAGCGCGCGGAGCCGGTCGGCGATCGCGGCAAGGAGCTTGTCGACCCCTTCGCCAGTGCGGGCCGAGACCGCCGGGACGGACTCGCTCTGCGCGACCGCCCGCACCTGGGTCGGGTCGGCGATGTCCACCTTGTTGACGACGAGGAGCTCGGGACGCTCGTCGGCGCCGATCTCGCGCAAGACGCTCCGGACCGCGTCGATCTGGCTCTCCGCGTCGGGCGCTGAGCCGTCGACGATGTGCACGACGAGGTCGGCGGCGGTGACGACCTCGAGGGTGGAACGGAACGCCTCGACGAGCTGGTGCGGAAGACGACGGACGAATCCGACGGTGTCGGAGCAGAGGATGATCTCGCCGCCGGGGAGGCGCAGCCGCCGGGTGGTCGGGTCGAGGGTCGAGAACAGGCGGTCCTCGACCCGCACGTGGGCGTCGGTCATCCGGTTGAGGAGCGTCGACTTCCCCGCGTTCGTGTAGCCGACGAGCACGACGGTGGGCATCCGGCTGCGCCGCCGAGCCTTGCTCTGGGTGGCGCGGGTGCGACCAAGCCGCTCCAGGTCCTGTTCGAGCTTCGTGATCCGGCGTTGGATGCGGCGACGGTCGACCTCGAGCTGGGTCTCGCCGGGCCCTCGGGTTCCGATCCCACCGCCCTGCTGGCTCAACGCCAGACCCCGGCCCCGCAGCCGCGGGAGCCGGTAGCGGAGCTGGGCGAGCTCGACTTGGAGCATGCCTTCCTGGCTGGTGGCGTGCTGGGCGAAGATGTCGAGGATCAACGCGACGCGGTCCACGACGTCGCGTTCGAACTGCTGCTCCAGGTTCCGCTGCTGGGCGGGGGTCAGCTCGTCGTCGAAGACGACCACGTCGACGTCGAGGCTGTCGGCGAGGGCGCGGATCTCGTCGGCCTTGCCGGGCCCGACGTAGGTCGCCGGATCCGGTCGGTCGCGGCGTTGCAGGACCGACTCGACCGTGTCGGCACCGGCGGTGTCGGCGAGGAGCGCGAGCTCCGCGAGGGACGCTTCGGCCTCGGCGGTGCTGTGGGTGCCGACGCCGGTGCCGACGAGGAGCGCCCGTTGGCGCAGAACCTCGAGATCGACTTCGGTGGCGGTGAGGCGGGGGCGGGACCGCCCGGTTCGGTTGCTCACGTCGGGCCACCGGTCGTCGGGGAGGGTGACGTCGAAGACGTGCACGACTGGGCCGCCGAGGAGGACAGTGTCGCCGAGCTCCACGGTCAGTTCACCCCCGGGGACGTCGACGGTGACGTGCCCGCCGACAAGATCGCGCCGGTGGGCCACAGCGGCGGCGGCGCAGGCGCCGGTCCCGCAGGAGAGGGTCTCGCCGACGCCTCGCTCCCAGACCCGCATCCGGAGCCGGTCGGCCCCGTCGACGTTGATGAACTCGACGTTGGTGCGGTTCGGGAAGCGGGGGTCGTGCTCGAGGTGGGGGCCGTGCTGGGTGACCCGGGTGTGCTCGGGGTCGTCGACGAGGAGGACGAGGTGCGGGTTGCCCATCCCGGCGGCGTCGCCGTGGTACGTCACGCCGTGGTAGGTCGCCTCGACATCGAAGGCGGTCGAGCCGTCGAAGGGGATGTCCGCGGGGGTGAAGGTGACCCGCCCCATATCGACGGTGGCTCGTCGCAGCAGGCCGGTCGTGGCGTCGAGATCGAGCTCCACCGTGCGCCGCCCTGCAGCGGTGCCGACCAGGAGCGTCCGATCGGCGCCGAGGCCGCGCTCGACGGCAACCCAGGCGAGGCAACGGATCCCGTTGCCGCTCATCTCGGCGGCGCGGCCGTCGGCGTTGAACAGGTCCATGGTGCAGTCGGCGCCGTCCGCGCCGGACCCGAGGACGAGGAGGCCGTCGGCGCCGATCCCGCGGTGGCGGTCGCAGAGGTGCGCGACGACGGCAGGGGGCGGCGCGGGCGCGTCGAGCACCAGGAAGTCGTTGCCGGTGGCGTGAAGCTTGCTGAGCCGGACAGTCACGGCACCCAGGTTGCCAGCAGTGAGGGCAGCAGCGCGCACGGATTGTCGGGGGTCGCGTGCCACGTGATGCGCGGATCGCGCCGGAACCACATCCGCTGCCGGCGGGCGAGGGAGCGGGTCCGGCGGTCGATGGCCGTGTAGACGGCGTCGTCGGGCTCCTCGCCCCGCTCGAGTGCTTCGGTGAGCTCCTGGTAGCCGATGGCCTGTCGGGCGGTGCGGCTGAGCCCGCCGTCGCGGAGGGCCCGGCGCACCTCGTCGGCGAACCCGCGGCTGCGCATGTCGTCGACGCGGTCGCGGATGCGGCGGCCGAGCTCGCCTCGGGGCAGCCAGACGCCGGTCATCCGCACCGGGAACGCGGTGGGGCCGTGGGCGTGGACGCCGGGGCCGAAGGCGGAGAAGGGCCGGCCGGTGAGCTCGATGACCTCGAGGGCGCGGACGATCCGCCTCGCGTTGTGGGGGTCGATCCGGGCGGCCGCGGCGGGGTCGCGCGATTCGAGCTCGGCGTACGCGGCGGCGATCCCACCCGGCTCGCGGGTGCGGTCCTCAAGGCGGGCTCGGAGCGCGAGGTCCTCGCCGGGGAAGCGGAGATCATCGAGGACGGCTTGCACGTAGAGGCCGGTGCCGCCGACGAGGAGCGCGCGGTGACCGCGGGCTTCGATCTGGTCGACGAGGGCGCGGGCTTCGGTCTGGGTTCTGGCCGCCGACCAGTCCTCGGTCGCGTCGGCGACGTCGATCAGGTGGTGGGGTGCGACGCGGCGCGCCGCGGCGTCGGGTTTCGCGGTCCCGACGTCGAGTCCGCGGTACACCTGCATCGAGTCGAGGGACACGATCTCGAGGTCGCCGAGCGCGCGGGCCGCTTCGACGGCGAGCATCGACTTCCCGGACGCGGTGAGCCCGACGAGGGCCAGGTGCGTGACCGTCGGTGTCCCTCGGCTCAGGCGGCGGTGACGGGGATCCGGGCGCGGGGTGCGCCGGTGAGCCAGTGTGGAGCGGCGTCGGTGACCCGGACCCGCGCGTAGCAGCCCGGTTCCAGGCCGTCGCCGGCGGGGACGTGGACGAGCTTGCCCTGGCGGGTGCGTCCGCTGACCCGGCTGGCGTCACGCTTCGAGGGGCCGTCGACGAGGATCTCCTCGGTGCGGCCGACCGCGCGCCTGATGACGGGCGAGGGCGTGGTGTTCGACGACCTCGGTGAGGCGGGCCATGCGTTCCTGGGTGACCTCGGCGGGAAGCATCTCGTCGGTGAGCGCAGCGGCGGGCGTCCCGGGCCGGGGCGAGAACACGAAGGTGTAGGCGGCGTCGAACCCGGCGGTGTCGACCACGTCGAGCGTGCGTTCGAAGTCGGCGTCGGTCTCGCCCGGGAACCCGACGATGATGTCGGTCGTGACGGCGAGGTCGGGGATGGCTTGGCGGGCCGCGTCGAGGCGGCGCAGGTAGCGCTCGGCGGTGTAGCCGCGGTGCATGCGCGCCAACGTGCGATCGCTGCCCGCTTGGAGCGGGAGGTGAAGCTGCTCGCATACCGCGTCGCATTCGGCCATCGCGGCGATGGTGTCGGGGCGAAGGTCCTTCGGGTGGGGGGACGTGTAGCGGATGCGGCGGATGCCGTCGACCGCGTCGACAGCACGCAGCAGGTCCGCGAATTGGGGCTGGTACTGGCCGGCGCCGAGGTCGCGCCCGTAGGAGTTGACGTTCTGCCCGAGGAGCGTGACCTCGCTGACCCCGTCTACGGCGAGGCCTTCGATCTCGCGGACGATGTCCCCGACGCGGCGGCTGCTCTCGGCGCCTCGGACGATCGGGACGATGCAGAAGGTGCACGAGTTGTCGCAGCCGATCTGGATCGTGACCCACGCCGAGTGGTTCGAGGCGCGCCGGGCCGGGAGCGAGGATGGGTCACCGAGCTGCTCGTCGACGATCTCGACAACTGGCCCGTGGCGTTTCGCCTGGTCGAGGAGCGCCGCGGCGCGGGTCAGGTTGTGGGTGCCAAAGACGACGTCGACGTGCCCGGCTCGTTCGAGGATCCCGGATCCGTCCTTTTGGGCGAGGCAGCCACCGACGGCGATCTGGAGCCCGGGCCGGCGGGCCTTGAGGGCCTTGAGGTGGCCGAGATGGCCGTAGAGGCGGTTGTCGGCGTTCTCTCGGATGCAGCAGGTGTTGAGGACGATGACGTCGGCGGCTTCGGGGTCGTCGGTCGCCTCGAGGCCCTCCGCGGCGAGCATCCCCGCGAGCCGCTCAGAGTCGTGCTCGTTCATCTGGCACCCGAAGGTGCGGACGTGGAAGCGCCGGGCCATCGCCATTCGAGTCTACGGGCCGGCTCTGTCAGGATCGCCGGCCGTGCACGTCACCCTCACCGTCTTCCTGGTCGCCGCCACGGTCGTCTCGATCGGCTCACTGGTGCAGGGGTCGGTGGGCTTCGGGCTCAATCTGCTCTCGGCGCCCTTCATCGCCATCGTGGTCCCCGCCGCGCTCCCCGCCACGCTGGTGCTGGTCGCGTTCCCGTTGGCCGTGTCGACGCTCGTGCGTGAGCATCACGCGGTCGAACCCCGACCGTTGCGGTGGATGCTGCTCGGTGCGGTCCCGGGGACGCTGGTCGGGTTGGCCATCATCGGGCAGGTCGACAGCAACGAGCTGGCGATCGTCGTCGGCGGCATCACCCTCACGGGCGTCGCGCTGAGCGTGGTGTCTCCCCCGGTGCCGATCAACCCGCTCACGTCGGTGATCGCCGGGCTCGCCTCGAACATGTTCGGGACCGCCTCGTCGGTGGGTGGCCCGCCGGTGGCGCTGCTGTTCCAGCACCGCCACGGCCCCGCGACCCGCTCGACGCTCGGCGGGTTCTTCTCCGCGAGCGCGCTCCTCTCGATCATCGGCTACGTCGCGATCGGCAAGATCACGGCCGATCAGGCGTGGTTCGCGCTCAGCCTGGCCCCGTTCATGATCGTGGGGTTGTGGACCAGTCGCCATTTCCACGGTCTCGTGGACTCGGGCTGGCTGCGTCCCGCGCTCCTGACCCTGTCCGCGACCGCTGGAGCCGGTCGCGATCCTCCACGCGGTCGCGTAGACGAGGAGACGAGCGGTGGCGGGGACGGTGGCCCCCGCCACCAGGCGCGCCTGGGCCTTGCGCTGGAAGAGCTAGGACTCGGCTGCGGCCTCTTCGGGAGCGTCCTCGGTGAGGTCGACGGTCTCGTCGTCTTCGTCGGCGTTGCCGTCGAGGCCCGACGCGGCCCGGACCTTCTCGCTGATCTCGACCATGAGGTCAACGTTCTCGATGAGGAACTGCTTGGCGTTCTCGCGACCCTGACCGAGCTGCTCACCTTCGTAGGTGAACCAGGCGCCGGCTTTCTTCACGATGCCGAGGTCGACGCCGACGTCGAGCAGCGAGCCTTCGCGGCTGATGCCGCGCCCGTACATGATGTCGAACTCGGCCTGCTTGAACGGGGCGCTGACCTTGTTCTTCACCACCTTGACCCGGGTGCGGTTCCCGACGATCTCGGCCCCGTCTTTGATGGACTCGATCCTGCGGATGTCGAGCCGAACCGACGAGTAGAACTTCAACGCCCGGCCGCCGGGGGTGGTCTCGGGGCTGTTATGCACGACGACCCCGTCGGCGAGGTAGTTGTGGCTCCCCTCGACTTCGAGGTCGAAGCGGTGCATCGATCGGGTCTTCGGCTTCACCGAGATGTCCTCGATCGGGAGCGGCATGAGCTGATAGCGCTTGGCCGCGAAGACGGGAGCCACCGCGAAGCGGCCCCGGTAGCGGGGCAGGAGCTTGTACTCCATCGACGGGTGCACGAACGGGGCGATCAGCGCGTGGAGCTTGGCGGTCTCGTCCTTCGAGAACACGAGGTAGGCCTTCCCCACCCGATCGATCAGCTTCGGAGCGATCCCCCAGGTATCGCGGAGGCACTCCAGCAGTCGGACCCGGGTAGTGGGCTCCATCGCTTCGACGCAGATCTCCGATCGGCCGCTGCCGTCCCGGGTGCGTTCCTGGACCCCTTGGGCCCGGAGGGCGAAGGTGCCGTCGTCCATGTACCAGATCGCGACCGAGAGGGGGGTGAGGGCCTTCAGGTAGTCGTGGTCGAAGACCTTCTTCCCGTCGACGTAGACGGCCCGGCGGAGCTCGGCGAGCTCGGGGAGGGGCCGGACGTCGGCGAAGACGGCACCGTCGGCCCGGGTGGAGCGACTGACGCCGACGTTGGCCAGCAACGACATCTTCCAGTCGGCGTAGGTCGTCTGCTTGACGCCGTGACCGAACCGGAAGCGTGCGCTGTGCCCGGAGCGGGTGGGAGAGAGCGCGCCGTCGCCCATGAGCCCGCCGAGGATGACCTCCCACTGAAAGTCGGAGAGGTAGGCGGGGACGACCTGGAGCACGCGGTCACCGACGTGGAGATCCTGGGCTTCGCGCCAACCGCCGGGGGTGCGAACGAGATGGTTCGCGGTCACCCCAAACTGGGCCCCGCCGTTCCTACCGGGCCTGACCACCGTGAACTGGAGGAACTCTTCGGTGGGTCCGTTGTCGAACCAGTTCACGACCCGCTTCGGGACGACCGCGCCGGCGTCGGCGTCGTACGACAGGACCTCGACCGGGAGCTGCTCGTTGACGATCTTGCCGATCTTCTCCTGGGTTCCGTCCGCGAGCGTCACCCGGGTGTCGTAGGAACAGCATCCGAACATTACACCTATCTTTTCCCGCAGCTGATTGATAAATACGCAGATGGTGCGGGACCGGTTCAGGTTGGCGGTGAGCTTGCGGAGAGCCTGGCTCATGAGCCGAGCTTGGAGACCCATGTGGGCGTCGCCCATCTCGCCTTCGATCTCGGCGCGGGGGACAAGGGCGGCGACGGAGTCGATGACGACCACGTCGAGGGCGCCGGAGCGGATAAGCATGTCGGCGATCTCGAGGCCCTGCTCGCCGGTGTCGGGCTGGGAGATGTAGAGGTCGTCGACGTTCACGCCGATCGCGCCCGCGTACACGGGGTCCATGGCGTGCTCGGCGTCGATGTACGCGCACACACCGCCGTTGCGTTGCGCTTCGGCGACGACGTGCATCGCGAGGGTCGACTTCCCGGAGGACTCGGGTCCGTAGATCTCCACGACGCGGCCTCGGGGGAGACCACCGATGCCGAGCGCGAGGTCGAGGGCGAGCGCGCCGGTGGGGACCGCTTCGACCCCGACGTTGCCCCGCTCGCCGAGGCGCATGATCGCGCCCTTGCCGTACTGCTTCTCGATCTGACCGACTGCCATCTCGAGTGCCTGCTGCCGTTCCAACGTGGTCCTCCTGGCTTGCCGGCGAGTCGCCGAAGCGGTCGTGTTCAGACCTTCTACGACGGGGGTGTGACACGGCCACGCCCTGGTCGCAGCGTACCGTCGTGATTACACCCGTGTAATTACCAGTGCACCGTATCCGAACAGACGTTCGGGATCAAGCACCGAAGGGCAGCCGGGCCCGGACCGTGTACACGGCGCCGTCGGGCCGGGTGTCGCTCTCGACCAGCGCGAGCTCCCCTACCGTCCAGGCCGGGCCGACCGGCGTGGCGCCGAACGCGTCGAAGGGCCGGGTGAGGGAGCGGGGCCGGGCGAGGCGACCGACGGTGAGGTGCGGCCGGTACGGGCCCGACTCGGGCGAGTGGCCGAGCGCGGCGGCCGCCGCCTGCACGACCGCGACGAGCCGCTCGAGCGGCGCGGGGTCCTCGACGCCGATCCACGTGACGGCGGCGCGACGGGGCGTCGGGAACGCGCCCGCGCCCGCGAGTCGGACCGTAAACGGGGAGACGGGCTGGATGGCGTCGCGGATCGCGTTGGCGAGCGCGTCCGCGTCGGCGACGGCACCGAGGAACTGCACGGTGAGGTGCCATTGGTTCCGCGGGAGCCAACGGATCGAGGGCTCCGTCGCGCGGAGCAGCTCGAGTCGCGCGTCGACGGCGTCGAGCACCGGGTCGGGAGGCACGACGGCGAGGAACGCCCGCGCCAGGCGGGTCACGGCAAGGCGTCGAGGCGCAAGCGGAGCAGGTTCAGCAGGGAGATGGTGGCGAACTGGCGGACGCGGAACCGGTCGCCGGGGAGTCGGGTCTCGACCGCTTCGGGTGGCGCGCCGGGGACGGCGAGGCCGAACCAGACGGTGCCGGGCGGCTGACCGTCTTGGGGGCTGGGACCGGCGACGCCGGTGACCGAGATCCCGACGTCGGCGCCGAGGACCTGTTGCGCGCCCTGGGCCATCTGCTCGGCGCACTCGCGGCTGACGACGTGCTCTGCTGTGACGGCGAGGACGTCGCGTTTGACGTCGGTGGCGTACGAGGCGATCGATCCTCGGAACGTCTCGCTCGCTCCGGGGACGTCGGCAATGCGGGCACCGACGAGGCCGCCGGTGAGCGACTCGGCGACCCCGAGGGTCCAGCCTCGGGTCCGGAGTCGGGCGAGCACGGCGTGCTCCATGGTCTCGTCGTCGACGCCGAAGATGAGGTCGCCGAGCACGGCGCGGAGCTGGTGCTCCTCGTGCGCGATGAGGTCGTGGGCTTCGGGTTCGGTCGGGGCTTTGGCGGTCATGCGGACGTAGAGCCCCTCGATGCCGCGGGCGAGGAACGCGATGGTGGGGTTGGTCTGCGCGTCGACCTGGTCGGCGATCATCTCGGCGAGCCCCGACTCGGAGGTCCCCCAGGTCTTGAGGGAGCGGGAGACGATGACCGCGCGTTCTCCGGAGCGTTCGAGCAGGTCGGGGAGGACGTAGTCGGTAATCATCTGCTGCATCTCGTAGGGCACGCCGGGTACCGCGTAGACGACTCGGGTGGTCCCGTCGATGGTCACCTCGGCTTGGAGCCCGGGGGCGGTGCCGATCGGGTTCGGGATGACGTCGCCGCCGGCGGGGACGTCGGCCTGCCGGAGGTTGTTGGCGGGCATGTCGCGGCCGCGGGTGCCGAAGAGCCCGGCGATGTGGTCGATGAGCTCGGGGCGGCGTTCGAGGTCGACGCCCATCACCGCGGCGATGGCTTCGCGGGTGACGTCGTCGGGCGTCGGTCCGAGCCCGCCGCAGACGACGACGGCGTCGGCTCGTTCGAGCAGCTCTCGGAGCGCTTCGACCATGCGGGGGAGGTTGTCGCCGACCTTGCGGTGCTCGAACGTGTCGATCCCGACGGCGGCGAGCTGCTCACCGATCCACGCGCTGTTGGTGTCGACGATCTGGCCGAGGAGGAGCTCGGTGCCGATCGCGAGGACGTCACATCTCACGGGTGTCGCTTGCTCGGGGGTGGGAGACGTCGAGTGCGGTGTCATCGGGTGCGCGCGGGTCGGGTCGCTCCGGGTGGCGGGCCGAGAGGACGAGGTCGACGGCGGAGACGACGGAGAACGCGACCGCGAACCAGAGCGCGGCGTTGGCGACCCGGTGGAGGTGAGCGGTCGGTGGGAAGAGCACGAACGCGACGGCGAGGAACTGGACGTTGACCTTCCATTTCCCGAGCCGGCGGGCGGGGACGGAGATCCCCCGCCGGCCGGCGAGGGCCCGCCAGATGGAGATGGCGACCTCGCGGGCGACGACGATGAGCACCGCGAGCCAGGCGAAGTCGCCGCGGACGGCGAGGGCGAGGAAGCCGCCGGTGACGAGGATCTTGTCGGCGAGGGGGTCGAGGAACGCGCCGGAGCGGGTGGTGCCTTCGCGTCGGGCCAGCCACCCGTCGAGGAAGTCGGTGATCCAGAGGGCGAGCCACCCGATGAAGGTGCCCCAGGTGGTGTGGCCGGGATGCTGACCGAGGATCCAGAACAGGACGGGGACGGCGAACAGGAGCCGGACGACGGTGACCGCGTTGGCGGGGGTCTTGATCGCGGTCTCACCGAAGCGGCGGGCACGCTCCGCGGGGGTCGGCGCGGCGGGGTTCACGCGAGGACTTCGACCGGCTCGGCGACGAGGTCGGGGCCGAGCGCGTCGACGGCCTTGGCCCGGACGAGGACGCCGGGGCGGGCGTTGGCGTCGCGGAGGCGGACGACACCGTCGATCTCGGGGGCTTCTCGGTGGGTGCGGCCGAGGAGGTCGCCGGTGTCGGGGTCGGCGCCGTCGACGAGGACTTCGAGTTCGGCTCCGACGAGACGGTCGCGGGCCGCGGCGGTGATCGGGGTCTGGGTCTCGTCGCACTCGGTGAGCCATTCGCGGACGACGGTGTCGGGCACGGTGCCGTCCATCGTCGCGGCGGGGGTGCCGTCCTCACGTGAGTACGCGAAGAAGCCGGCCCAGTCGAGGCGGGCGGCGGTGAGGAAGCGGAGCTGCGCGTCGTGGGCGGCTTCGGTCTCGCCGGGGAAGCCGACGATGAACGACGACCGGAAGGCGGCGTCGGGGTTGACGGCGCGGATGTCGTCGATGAGGGCGAGGAAGCGCTCGCCGGAGCCCCAGCGGGCCATGCGGGCGAGGAGGGCCCGGTCGGCGTGTTGGAGGGAGAGGTCGAAGTAGGGCACGACGGTCGGGGTGTCGAGCATTGTGTCGAGGAGCGCGCCGCGGACCTCGCTCGGGTAGAGGTAGAGGAGCCGGATGCGGCGCAGCCCGGCGGGGCCGAGCTCGCGGTCGAGGCGGGTGAGGAGCGGCGCGAGGGCGCGGGGCTTCCCCGCGTCTCGTCCGTACCAGGCGAGGTCTTGGGCGACGAGGACGATCTCGGCGGCGCCGCCGTTGACGAGGGTGGCGCACTCGGCGACGACCGCGTCGGGCGTCCGGGACCGCTGGGCGCCGCGGAAGGACGGGATGGCGCAGAACCGGCAGGCCCGGTCGCAGCCCTCGGCGATCTTGACGTAGGCCCAGGGGGCGAGCGGCGCGGCGCGGGGCAGCTCGAGGAGGTCCCGGACGCCGCGCGGCTTGCGGCGGGACGGGTCGAGGGTGAGGCCGGCGAGGTCGCCTTCGTGGTCGAACCCGACCACGGCGTCGACTTCGGGGAGGGCGGCGGCGAGGTCGGGGCCGGCCCGTTCGGCGAGGCAGCCGGTGACGACGAGCCGGGCGCCGGGCCGGCGGGCCTCGGCGAGGGTGAGGATGGTGTCGACGGACTCCTGTCGGGCCGCTTCGATGAACGCGCAGGTGTTGACGACGACGAGGTCGGCGTCGTCGGGCTCGGCCGCGGGTTCGAGGCCGTCGGCGAGCAGTGAGGCGCGCACTTTGTCGGAATCGACGGCGTTCTTGGGACAGCCGAGGGTTTCGACCCAGAATCGGTCCGCCACGCCGATGATGCTACCGGTGGATAAGACTGCGGCCGGTGGCTGCGAGCACGACCGGTGCGGGGGTTGGGGGTGGCGGTGCGCACCGGTCGAGGCCGGTACGCGCGGCGCGGCGCAAGCGACGCGGGTGGTGACCGGGTCGGGTGGGACGGGCGGGTCGGGGCCGCTCGTCGAGCTGGGGGTGTGGCCGCGGCTGACCGCGCAGATCCTCCGGGCCCGGTTGGAGACCGCGGGGGTCGACGTGCTCGCCCGCTGGTCGGGTTCACCCGAGGGGTCGGTGGCGGCGCTGGCGGTCCCGAGCGACCAGGCCGAGTTCGCCCGGGCGGTGGTGGTGGAGCTCGACGTGGACGACGAGGTGCCGGACACGTCACCGGTCGCGTACGTGAACCGGATCGAGGAGCACCTCGCGGCGCTGGGTGAGCTGCTCGAGGAGCTGAGGAGCCGCCTGGCCGACGGGGAGGACCGCGGGCGGGACTCCGGGGAGCGCTCGGACGGCTGAGCGGCGCGGGGCGAGGTGGCGTCGTGCCGCGGGTTGGGGTCAAGCCGCGCCGGAGAGGCGCCGGAGGGCGGCTTCGACGAGCAGGACGAGGGTCTCTTGGACGTGGGTGCGGCGGCGGGCGTCGCAGAGCACGACGGGGACGTTGGTCGGGACGGAGAGCGCCTCGCGGACCTGGCGGGGGTGGTGGGTCGCGATCCCGTCGAAGAGGTTGACGGCGACGACGAAGGGCAGGCCGAGGTGTTCGAAGTAGTCGACGGCGGCAAAGCAGTCTTGGAGGCGGCGGGTGTCGACGAGGACGACGGCGCCGACCGCGCCGCGGACCAGCTCGTCCCAGAGGAACCAGAAGCGGTCTTGACCGGGGGTGCCGAAGAGGTAGAGGACCATGTCGCGGTCGATGGTGATGCGGCCGAAGTCCATCGCGACGGTGGTTCCATGCTTGGTGCCGGCGACCGGTCCGGGTTGGTCGATGCCGACGCTCTCGACGGTCATCTCGGCTTCGGTGCGGAGCGGTTCGATCTCCGAGATGGAGCCGATGAAGGTGGTCTTCCCGACCGCGAAGCCGCCGGCGACGACCATCTTCATCGTCGTCGGCGCCGCGGCGCGTGGTGGTCGGTCAAAGAGCACGGATGCCATCGAGGAGCCTCTCGAGTAGTCCGACGTCGGTCGCGGCGGAGGGGGTGGGTGCGTCGACGGTGACCGCGCCGACGGTGGTGAGGTCGTCGACGAGGATCCGCACGACGCCGACGGGGAGGGTGAGCCGACCGGCGAGCTCGGCGATCGAGACGGGGTCGACGCTGAGTTCGAGGATGCGGGCGTTCTCGGGGGTGGCGGGGAGCGTGTGGGCGCGGGCGGTCGGGGCGGCGAGCACGGTGGCTTCGAGGGCGAGGACCGGGCCGGTGGGTTTGGTGCGGCCGCCGGTGAGGACGTAAGGCCGGACGACGCGGGGCAGTCGGGGGGTGGGGCCGGGGCCAGCCATGGGGCGCTACTGGGGCAGCGCGGTCTGGAGCTCCGCGACGACGGCGGGGGTGAGTGCGGCGGCGCACCGTTCGACGAGGACGGCCATCTCGTAACCGATGAGCCCGACGTCGCAGGGTCGGGTGGCGGTGACCGCGAGCGCGGAGGTGTCGCTCACGCTCATCACGAACAAGATGGCGTGCTCGAACTCGACGATGGTTTCGTGGACGGCGCCGCCGTGCAACGGTCCCGCGGCGCCTCGGGCGATGCTCTGGATGCCGGCGGCGACGGCGGAGAGCCGGTCCGCGGCGGTGCGGTCGAGGCCGTCGGACATGGCGATCAGCAGCCCGTCGGAGGACACGACGGCAGCTTGGGTGACGCCGGGGACGCCGGCGACGAAGTTGGAGACGAGCCAGTTGAGGTTGCGGGCTTCGCTGCTGAGCCGGATCACGTGTCGTCCTCGTGGGCGCGTCCGTCGCGGACGCCGCGGGCGTGGCGGGTGAGGAGGTCGTGGACTCGCTCGGGGCGGGGGCGGCCCTGCTCGGTCGGCGGCCCGGGTGGCGCGGGTCGGTGCGAGAGGTTCGCGCCGGGGACTCGGGCGATGAGCGGCTCCCGGCGTTCGCCGTCGTCGGTGTGGACGCGCCGTCGAGGCAGCTCGCTGTTGGGGGTCGGGTCGGTCCAGGCGACGGCCGGTTCCCGGGCCGGTTCCGGGGGTGGCGGCGGGTCGGGGGTGACCCGCGGCGGGGCGGGCCGCTCGGGGCGTTCGGGCCGTTCCGGGGCGGGTGGCGCGGCCGCGGTGGCGGGGCCGACGGGGATGGCCTCGAGGACGAGGATGGGCTCGTCGGCGGGGGGTCGGGGTGGCGTCTCGGTGTCGGGGCCGGCGCTGCGGGCGAGGATCGTGGCGGGGAGGGCGACGAGGGCGGTGAGCCCGACCGGCGCGGCGCGGCGGAGCTGCACGTAGATGCCGTGGCGAGCCGCGAGGTGGGCGACGACGTGGAGGCCGAGGGTTCGGGAGAGCGCGAGCCCGGGTGCGGGGGGCCGGGCGAGGAGCGCGTTGATCTGGGCGAGGCGTTCGTCGTCGACACCGATGCCTTCGTCGGTGAGGGTGATGACGTAGCGGCGGTCGCTGGGGGCGCCGGAGACGACGACGGGAGTCGACGGCGGGGAGAACGCAGTGGCGTTCTCGAGCAGCTCGGCGAGGAGGTGGGTGACGTCGGCGACGGCATGGCCGGCGACGGCGAGGTCGCCTTCGAAGCCGAGGTAGCGGATGCGGGCGAAGTCGGCGATCTCGGCGGCGGCGGCGCGGGCGACGTCGATGATCGGGATCGGGGTGCGCCACTGGCGGGGCTGCTCCGAGCCGGACAGGACGAGGAGGCTCTCGGCGTTTCGGCGCATGCGGGTGGCGAGGTGGTCGAGCTCGAACAGGGACGCGAGCTCGTCGGGTTCGGCGGCGTCGCGTTCGAGATCGTCGAGGAGGGCGAGCTGACGGTCGAGGAGGCTCTGGTTGCGGCGGGCGAGGTTGACGTAGAGGTCGCCGATGCCCTTCCGGAGGAGCGCGGCTTGCTCTTCCGCGACGGCGACGGCGACCCGCTGGACGTTCGTGAACGCCTTGGCGAGCGCACCGATCTCGTCGTTGGATTCGACGTTGATGGGTGTGAGCGCGTCGAGCTGGTCGGGTGAGACGTGCCCGCCGGCGCGGACGGTGTCGACGAGCTGGGGGAGGCGACGTTCGGACACGTTGCGGGCGGCGCGGGTGAGCGCGCGGAGCGGCTTGTTGAGGGACTGGACGAGCGCCCAGGCGAGCAGGAGGACGAGGCCGATGAGCGCGGCGGTGCCGGCGGCGGCGAGGACGAGCTGGGTGCGCGCGGTTGCTTCCTTGCTGACCGCGCTGCGGTCGGTGAGGGCCTGGATCGCGTCGATACCTCGGTCGGCGCTCGACTGCTTGGTCAGGAACGCCTGCATGTAGTCGGCGGCGGCGGGTGGCGTGGCAGGGAACGCGGCCGGCAGGTCACCGGGGACGGTCGAGCGGAGCGGGTCCGGTGCCGGCGTTCCGACCGCGGTCTCGTAGGCGTGCACCTCGGCCGGTGTCGCCGTGGTGAGGAACGCGTTGAGGTTGGTCTGCTGGTCGTGGACGGCGGCGTCCCACGCGGCGACGCTGCCGGGACCGCCGAGCAGCCAGCGCATCACGACGGTCGCTTCGGCCCCGTTGGCGAGCTGGGCGCGGCGGAGGTTCACGATGCCGAGCAGGCTGGTGGAGAGGCCGCGGTCTTTGACGTCACGGGCGACCGCTTCGGAGGTGTCCATCGCGTTGGTGGCCAGGTCGGTGAACGCGCCGCTGGCGTCGCTCTTCAGGTTGACTACGGCGCGGGTGGTGATCTGGAGGATCTGGAGGCGGTTGGCGACGTCTCGGACCGCGCTCATGGTCGCGGGGGTGACATGCCCGTTCATGGAGCTGAGCGACTGGTTCAGGGCGGCGGCGGCGGCGTCGGTGGCGTTACGGGTGTCGAGGATGAGCGCTTTCGCGGCGGGGGGGTTCGGGCTGGGGGTGCCGTCGTACCACTGCGCCGCGACGCCTTCGTCGGTGACGGCGCGTGCGACGCGGGTGAGGGCCTCGAAACCGGGGACGACGTGGCCGTACTGCTGCTCGGTGGAGAGGGCGTTGAACCGGCCGTCGATGGTGAGACCGGCGAAGCCGATGAGCGCGAAGAGCGGCACGCTCACCACGAGGATGAGCTTGGTCCGGAACGGCAGTCTGCCGAGCATGCAATCCCCAGGGTGCATGCCCGCCCCTTCGGGGTTTTACGGCACCCCCCGGGGGGCCCTTGAGGGGCGAGTCCGGGGTCGCCTACTCCCGCTCGTAGCGGGCTTCGAGCTCCTCCTCGGTCATGAGGACGGTGCGGGCCTTCGACCCTTCGGAGGGGCCGACGACCCCTCGGCGTTCGAGGAGGTCCATGAGCCGGCCGGCTCGGGCGAACCCGACCCGGAGCTTGCGTTGGAGCATGGAGGTGGAGCCGAGCCGGGACCGCACGACGAGCTCCATGGCGTCGGCGAGGAGGTCGTCGTCGTCACCGGCGTCGCCACCGGCCCGGGCGGCCCCGGCGGCGTCCTCGGCGATGCCGTCGACGTAGTGGGGTTCGACGGCTTGGCGACGCCAGTGCGCGGTGAGCTTGTGGACACAGTCCTCGTCGACCCAGGCGCCCTGCACTCGTCGGGGTCGGGTCTCGCTGGCGGTGACGAGGAGCATGTCGCCTTGCCCGACCAGCTTCTCGGCGCCGGACTGGTCGAGGATGACCCGCGAGTCGGCGAGGCTGGTGACGGAGAAGGCCATCCGGCTGGGGACGTTGGCTTTGATCACGCCGGTGATGACGTCGACCGAGGGGCGCTGGGTCGCGATGACGAGGTGGATGCCGACGGCGCGGGCCATCTGGGCGATGCGGCAGATGCTGGCCTCGACGTCGCGGGCCGCGACCATCATCAGGTCGTTGAGCTCGTCGACGACGACGACGATGTAGGGGAGCCGCTCGTAGCCCTTCCCGGTGATCGGGTCGGGGTCGTCGGGGGTGGGCAGGTCACCGCGGTCGAACGCGGCGTTGAAGCCGCTGATGTCGCGGACGCCGATCTCGGCGAGGAGCTCGTAGCGCAAGTCCATCTCGCGGACGGCCCAGTCGAGCGCGTTGGCGGCTTTCTTGGGGTTGGTGACCACCGCGGTGAGGAGGTGGGGGACGTCGTTGTACGCGCCGAGCTCGACCCGTTTCGGGTCGACGAGGATGAGCCGGACCCGGTCGGGGGTGTTGCGCATGAGCAGTGACGTGACGAGCGAGTTGATGCAGCTCGACTTGCCCGCGCCGGTCGCGCCGGCGATGAGGACGTGCGGGAGGGTGGCGAGGTCGAGCATGACCGCCTGACCGGAGATGTCGCGACCGAGCCCGACCGCGAGCGGCTCGCGTCGCGGCTTTGGCTTCGGGGGCGGCGAGGATGTCGCCGAGGGTGACGAGCTGACGGACCTTGTTCGGCACCTCGACGCCGATGGCGCTGCGACCGGGGATCGGGGCGAGGATGCGCACGTCGGCGGACGCCATCGCATAGGCGAGGTCGTGGGCGAGGCTGGTGACCCGGTTGACCTTCACCCCGGGTGCGAGCTCGAGCTCGTAGCGGGTCACGGTCGGGCCGACGGTCATGCCGACCAGGTGGGCGTCGACGCCGTGCTGGTGGAGCGCCTCTTCGAGCACCGTGCCGGACTGCTCGGCGACGCGCCGGTCGGCTTTCGCCTTGGCGCCTCGAGCCAGGATCGTGGCCGGCGGCAGCGTCCACCCGCCGCGCTTGGCGCTCCGGGCGACGTCGAGGGCCATCTGCCCGTCGGTCTCCTCGACGACGGCGACGGGGGGCAGGTCGGGTTGGGTCGTCTCGGCCGGGGTGGGCTCGTCGGGGACGACGTCGAGCTCGAGGTCGTAGAGCTCGGCGATGCCCGTCGCCCGCGTCGCGCCGTCGACGTCGCCAGCGTCGCTCGAGGGTTCGTCGGCGGCTCCGGCGGGGTCGTCGTCGGTGGCCTCCGTGGGGCGCGCCGGGTTCGGGTCGCGAGGTGGTGGACCCCCGCGGCGGTGGCGCGGGCGGCTCGGCCGATCGCGGCGCTGACCCGACGGGCCGAGACGCCGGGGACGAGCAGCGCACCGAGGAGCGCCAAGCCGACGAGGATCACCGCGGCGCCGACGGTGCCCGCGGCCGCGGCGAGCCCGCCGCCGGTCGCGGCGCCGAGGTAGCCGCCGGCTTCGCGGAGCGAGCCGACCGGCCCGGTGATCGAGGGGGACCCGCTGGCCAGCTGCAGCAGCCCGACCACGGCGAGCGCGAGGAGGAGGACGCCGACGGCGATCCGCAGCGGCGCGGGTTCGTCGGGAGGGCCGGCCGGCTCGCCGTCGGCGTCGACCCGGTCGGGGTCGGCGAGGTGGCGGTCGGGCCCGAAGGCAGGCCCAGGCCAGCGCGGCGCACACGACCGGGACGGCGTACCGGGCGTTCCCGACGAGCGCGCCGAGGGCGTGGTTGAGGCCGACGCCGACCGAGCCGGCCAGGTTCGAGGCCAGCCCGAGGGCGGTCAGCGCGGCGAGGACGAGGAGCCCGACACCGGCGGCGTCGTTGCGGTGACGGCCGAGCTGGCCGGCGGGCCGCGTCGGCGAGGTCGTGGCGAGGCGGGTCGGGTGGCGCGGCGCGGCGGCGCCCGCCGGTCGGGGTGCCCGGTGGTCGAGCGCGACCCCCGGCTGCGGGCCGGTCGGGAACGGGTGGTGGTACGGGACGCCACCCGGGTCACGCTAACACCAGCCTCAAAAGCGCCAGCGGACACACTGGCCGCTTGGCCCACGCCCCGTGCCGGGGGCTGGGGGGTGGGGGCGGTTCAGAGGGCGGGGGCGTAGCCGCCGTCGACCGGGTACACCTGGCCGGTGATCCACTCGGCGGCGTCGCTGCAGAGCAGCACGGCGAGCGGGGCGGGGTCGTCGACCCGGCCGAGGCGACCGACGGGGTAGCTGCGGGCGAGCTTGGATCTCGAGGCTCGGGGTCGGCTTCGATCGCCTCGGCGAGCGCGTCGTGCTTCATGGACCCGAGGGAGATGCAGTTGACGGTGACGCCGTGGCGTCCGACCTCCGCGGCGAGACCGCGGGCGAAGCCCATGGCCGCGGCTTCGGCGGCGCCGTAGACGACCTGGCGGCGTTCCCCGCGGCGGCCGGCGTCGGAGACGATGACGAGGACGCGGCCCCAGCGGGCTTCGAGCATGGCGGGGAGGTAGGCGTGGGTGACGTGGAGGACGCCGGCGAGGTTGACGCGGATGACGGGGTCCCAGTCGTCGGGGCCGGTGTCGACGAAGGGGACGAGGCGGGTGCCGCTGCTCCAGGAGCGCACACCGCTGCCCGCGTTGTTGACGAGGATGTCGAGCGGGCCGGTCGTCGTGTACATGGCCTGCACGGATTCGTGGTCGCAGACGTCGGCGACGACGGGGTCGGCGGTGCCACCTTCGTCGCGGATGTCGGCGCAGGTGCTCTCGGCTCGTTCGGGGGAGAGGTCGTTGACCCAGATGCTGGCGCCCGCGCGGGCCATCTGGATGGCGATCGCCCGACCGATGCCAGCGCCAGCGCCGGTGACGAGCGCGGCGCGTCCGCCGATGAAGTTGGACCAGTCCCGGATGGTCACGGATCGGCCGTCACGGTTCAGACCTCGATGACGACGGGGATGACCGCGGGGCGGCGGCGGGTGCGCTCGTTGATGAGTCGCCCGAGCGCCCGGCGGGCGTTGCGGCGGAGGGCCTCGTGGTCGAGGGCGCCGTCGCGGGCGGACTGGGTGATGGCGTCGCGGACGGCGGTGCGGGCGTCTTCGAGGAGCTCGTCGGCTTCGGCTTCGTAGACCCAGCCTCGGGTGACGATCTCGGGTCCGGTGACGAGGTCACCGGTGGTGGCGTCGACGGTGACGATGACGACGACGAATCCTTCTTCGGCGAGGTTGCGGCGGTCGCGGAGAACGCCGTGGCTGATGTCACCGGCGGTTCCGTCGACGTACTGGTAGCCGGCGGAGACGGCGCGGCGTTCGACCTCGAGGCCACGGCGGTCGACGCTGACCACGTCGCCGTCCTCGCAGACGAGCACGTGGTCGGGAGGGACGCCCATGTCTTCGGCGAGCTCGGCGTGGTGGACGAGGTGCCGGTACTCCCCGTGGACGGGGATGAACCATTCGGGGGTGACGACCCCGAGGACGAACTTGAGCTCCTCGCGGGAGGCGTGACCGGAGACGTGCACCGGCGCGGTCGCGTCGTGCAGGACGATGGCGCCGGCCCGGTAGAGCCCGTCGATGACCTTGGTGACGCTGGCTTCGTTGCCGGGGATGGCGTGCGCGGAGAGGACGACGACGTCATCGTCGCTGACCTTGATGAGCTTGTGCTCGTGGCTGGCCATGAGCGCGAGGGCGCTCATGGGTTCACCTTGGGAGCCGGTGCAGATGATGCACACCTCGCCGGGGGCGTAGCGGGCGACCTCTTCGGGGTCGATGATGCGACTCGGTGGGAGGTCGAGGAGGCCCATCTCGCGGCCGAGGGTGACGTTCTGGCTCATGGACCGGCCGAGGAACGCGACGCGGCGGCCCGCGGCGATTGCCTCGCGGGCGACTTGCTCGACTCGGTGGAGGTGGGAGGCGAACGAGGCGACGATGAACCGGCGGTCGACGTGGTCGCGGAACAGGTCGCGCATGACCGCGCCGATGGTCGATTCGGAGGCGGTGTAGCCGGGGCGTTCGGCGTTGGTGGAGTCGGAGAGCAAGACGCGGACACCGGCCCGGCCGAGCTCACCGAGGCGGGCGAGGTCGGTGCGGCGCCCGTCGACGGGGGTGAGGTCGAGTTTGAAGTCGCCGGTGTGGAGGATGGTGCCGGCCGGGGTGGAGTAGGCGACCGCGAACGCGTGGGGGACGGAGTGGGCGACGGGGATGAACTCGCAGTCGACGGGTCCGATGCGGCGGGTCTCGCCGTCGTGGACGGGGATCAGCTTGGTGCGGTTGAGGACCCCGGATTCTTCGATGCGGTTGCGGGCCAGTCCGAGGGAGAGGGGTGACCCGTAGATGGGGGCGGAGACGTCGCGGAGCAGGTAGGCGAGGCCGCCGACGTGGTCTTCGTGCCCGTGGGTGACGACGATCCCGTCGACTTGGTCGGCGTGTTCTCGGAGGTAGCGGAAGTCGGGGAGGACGAGGTCGATGCCGGGCATGTCGGCGTCGGGGAACATGAGGCCGCAGTCGACGACGACGATGCGGCCCTCGACCTCGAGGCAGAAGCAGTTGCGTCCGATCTCGCCCAGACCGCCGAGGAAGACGATCCGGACGGGCGCGGCCATGCCGATGAAGTTACTGGCTGTCGGTGCTGGACCAAGGCGCCGAGCAGGGAGGTCCGCGACGCGCCATGGGTCGTGCGGGTCAGGCGGGGGCGCCGGCCTTGTCCTTGGCGACCTCGTCGAGGGCGCCGTACTCCTCGCCTGTGTCGACCCAGTCCTCGAACTGGATGACGCCCAGTTCGGTGAAGCGGTCGCGAAGCCACCCGTCGGCGGCGTCGAGGAGCCCGAGCTTCTTGCAGTTGGGGACGATCTTCGAGAACAGCATGGACTGGAACAGCGGTCGGTCAGGGTCGTTGACGACGACCTTGAGGGCCTCCTTGACGTCGACGCCCATGCGCTCCCAGACCTCTTGCTGGAGGAACCGGTCGCGCATGCGCACCGCGGCCTCGAACGCGAACTCTTGGCGTTCCCGGATCTCGGAGGCGTCGAGCTCGGCGTAGTACTCCTTCAGGGAGAGGACGCCGAAGGCGACGTGGCGGGCCTCGTCGCTCATCACGTAGCGGAGCAGCTGCTTCAGGAGCGGCTCGGTGGTCGTCTGGTGCATGAAGCCGAACGCGGCGAGGGCGAGACCCTCGACCATGATCTGCATCCCGAGGTAGGTCATGTCCCAACGGCTGTCGACGATGATGTCGTCGAGCAGCATGCGCAGGTGCGCGTTGATCGGGTACATGCCGGAGAGCTTCTCGGAGAGGTAGCGGCTGAACACCTCGACGTGGCGGGCTTCGTCCATGACTTGGGTCGACGCGTAGTACTTGGCGTCGATCCAGGGGACGGTCTCGACGATCTGTGCGGTGCAGATCAACGCGCCTTGCTCGCCGTGCATGAACTGGGACAGCGTCCAGTTCTGCGATTCGATGTTGAACTCGAGCCATTCCTTGTCGCCCCAGTTCTGGAAGGGCGTGCCGGTGAGGTCGAGCCGCTGGTCGCCATAGCCGTTCTGGATCTGGTTGGCGACCGCGACGGCTTCCTGGTCGACGTCGGTTTCCCACGGGAGGTCGCGGGAGTTCCACTGCGACGTCTTGGCCTTCTCGTAGAGCTTGAGGAGGGGCTTGCGGCTCTGCTCGTAGTCCCACGTGAAGATCGCGTCGGCGTTGGCGCGGATCGCGTGGGCGACTTCGTCGGAGTCGCTGTTGGTGATGGCCAAGATGGCGTCGAGATCGTCGACGTCGGCACGGCCGATGAGGTCTTCGGTGCTCGACATGGAAGTCACCTCCGGGTCGGGGTGGGGGGCTGGGAGCGGTGGCCGGGGGCCGCGACGGCGGGGACGACGAACTCGCGGGCGTAGGCCCGCACCGCGGGATTCGTCGTCGAGGTCGACGGGTGGGACCGGGTCGAAGAGAAGGCCGAGACCGACGCGGGTGATCCACTCCGCGGCGCGCGGGGCCTGCCCGGCGCCGACGTGGGGCGCGAGCATCGGGGCGAGGGTCTCGGTGGCGGCGATGAGGAAGTGGTCGCCGCCCGTGAAGGCGAGGTGGGGCAGGACCTTCTCGGGTTCGAAGGCGGCGACGTAGTTCAGCGCCGGGTGGTGGCCGAGTTCGGCGCCGGCGGTGACGAGGAGCGCGACGACGGCGTCTTCGACGGTGCCCGCGGCGGCCGCGGCGGCTGCGAGGGCGGCGGTGACGCGGCGGGCTTCGCTGCGGAGCGCGGCGTCGAGGACGGCCTGCTTGCTGGCGAAGTAGCGATAGAGGGTGGCTCGGGAACAGCCGGCCTCGCGGGCCACGTCGTCGAGGGTGGTCTTGCGGACCCCTTGGCGGGCCACGCAGCTCAGCAGCGCCTCGACGGCCCGGTCGGCCTGGTCACCCTGGCGGAGCTCGTGGTCACGGTCGGCGATCCCTACGGTCATTGCCTGAGACAATACGACTCGATTCGTCTCAGCATCAACCATTGGCGGTGTGGCGTGACGCTCGTCACCCCCCTCCTGGCGCCTCGCCAGGTTCATGCCCCTCAGACGGCCGAGCCGGCCTCGTCGATCGCCCGGTCCGGGGTCGGTGGCTCTCACGGTGCCGCGCACCGTGGCGACCACCGGGAGCCGGGACGGGTTGGCCAGGGTGCGCGGGGGCCGCGTCTCGGTGGTGGCCGCAGCGCCCGGGGTGGTGTTCGACCTCGAGGTCGTCGGGCGCGCGGCGCCCGCGTGCCGCCGCTCACGCGCGTGAACGACGGCACGCCTGTCCGGGCGACGTGGGGTTCCGGAGCGCCGCGTCGGCGGACGGGCGGTCCGTCGTGAACCGTCGCGGCTCGCTACGCGTTGAGGATCTTGGCCTTCTGGGCGGCGAACTCCTCGTCCGTCAGCACGCCGCTCTTGTGGAGGTCCGCCAGCTTGGTCAGCTGCTCCGCCGGGTCGGGCTTGGCGGCGGCGGCCGCCTGCCCGGCAGCCTGGCCCACCATGTCCTGGAGGCTTTGACCGCCGACCATGATGTTCGGGCCCGCGCTGGCCGTGACCAGTGCGTCGATGACGGCCTGGCTCGGGGCGTCCTTGGCGACCATGAACCTGGAAGGCATGCCGGTGGCGGCGGTGTTCACTGCGGCAGCCTTCAGGTACTTGTTCTTGCCGCCTTCGATCGGCAGGTACAGGGTGAGGGTTTGCCGGTCGTCGGGGATCCCTTGTGCCGCGTTCGCCATGGAGGCGCCTTGACTGGCGCGGAAACCCTCGCGGGGCCAGGACCTGATCACCTTGCCGCCTTCGCGCTTGTCGTCGAGCGCGTAGACCTGGCTGTCGGTGACGGCGAGGATGAAGCTCTTCGGCAGCCCGGCGGTCTCCATTCCTTTCGCCATCTTGCCCACGCCCGGCATGACTCCGGTCACGGCCTTCATGCCCTTCATCATGCCCCGGGTGGCTCCGCCGACGCCGGCCGCGCCGGCGGCCATGTCCATGGTGACCTGCTCGCATCGGGTCGCCGCGACCACTGGTTCGGAGACCACCGAAGCCGCGATGTTGGAGGCGTCCTGGTTCATCTGCAGTTCGTCGTTCGAGAGCGGCTTCATGTCTTCTCCTGGTGTTGATGTTTGGTTTTCCGCCGCGGGGCCGCGGCGGACTGTAACGCCTCTGGGACCGGCCCACCGGGGCCGATCCTCCGCGGGCGGGTCGTGCTCGCGCGCGGGTTCGGTTCGTGGGCAGTTCCTGGTCGAGCAGCGGGTCCCATCAGCCTCCGGTCCAGTCGAGCGCGACGGTCGTCGGGTCCGCCGGGTCGACCCGGACGCCGACCTGACCGCCGGGCTGGAGGCGGGGCAGGTTTTCGAGAGGAACCTGGGTGGTGAGCTGGACCGCGTACGGGTCCTTGCCCTCGATCGCGACCTGGAGGTCGAGCACGATCTGGGGATTGAAGTTGACGAGCATGCCGGTGTCGGTCAAGTTCGTGATCGTGGCTGTGCCGGGCGTCCCGTCGGTGAGCAGCGCCTGCTGGGCCTGGAGGTTGTCCCGCATGGCCTTGGCGTCATCGAGGATCCCCATCGGCGCTGCGCCTTCTGATGGCAGTTCGGTGGCGCGGCGGTTGCCGGCCTTCGTGGCCAACTATGGGCTCCCGGGGCCGGGCGGTCCTGAGTAAGCGTTACTCAATCGGTGGGGTCGCCGGGTCGGGGACGGCGACGATGGCACCGAGGAGCTCGGTCCGCACCAGCGTCCGGACCGCGGCGGGGTCGTCGAGGTCCCAGCGGCCGGGGCTGGCGATGAGGGAGAGGATCATTCGGGCGAGGTAGTCGGCGGCGTGGTCGACATCGACGCCGGGGCGAAGGCGCCTGGCGGTGGCCTCGGCGGCGAGGAGCGGGCGGAGGTACTCGGCGATGTAGCGCCGGACCCGGGTCGACTCGATGGTCATGAGGGGCAAGAGGGCGTCGGGTTCGGTGACCAGGACGGTCTGGAGCACCTCGTGGTCACGGACGGCCCGGTGCGCGAAGGTCAGCGCTTCCTCGAAGCGGGTCTCGAGGTCGGAGGCGTCGGCGACCGCGTCGGCGAGCTGGGCGAAGAACCGGTTCATCTCCCAGCCGACGGTCTCGCGGAGCAGCTGGTCGCGTCCGCCGGGGAAGAGCCGGTAGATCGTCGCCCGAGAGACACCCGACGCCTTGGCGACGTCGTCGAGGGTGGTCTTGGCCATCCCGACGCGGGCGATGCAGGCGTAGGCCCCGGCGAGGACCGCGCTTCTCGGGTCGGCCGAGGCGGCCATGGTCAGCCCGGGTTAGAGCCCGAGGAGCGAGTCGAGGCCGATGGTGAGCCCGGGCCGGTCGGCGACGGCTCGCACCGCGAGGACGACACCGGGCATGAACGACGACCGGTCGAAGCTGTCGTGACGGATCGTGAGGGTCTGGCCGGTGGTGCCGAGCAGTACTTCCTGGTGGGCGACGAGGCCGCGGAGGCGCACGGAGTGAACTCGGATCCCGGCCGGCCCTTCCCCGCCGCGGGGGCCCGCGACGACCTCGTGCTCGGTCGGGTCCTTCGACCAGTCCGAGGACGCGGCGGCCATGCGCTCCGCAGTGAGCATCGCGGTGCCGGAGGGTGCGTCGCGTTTCTCGTCGTGGTGGAACTCGATGATCTCCGCCGAGTCGAAGAGCGGGGCGGCCATCTCCGCGAAGCGCATCATGAGCACCGCGCCGATCGAGAAGTTCGGGGCGATGACCGCGTTCGCGTCCGACGCGTCGAAGCGGGCGGCGAGCGCGTCGAGGTCCGCGGGTGAGAACCCGGTGGTGCCGACGACGGCGTGGACGCCGTGGTCGGCGCACCAGTCGAGGTTCTTGCGGGCGGCGTCGAGGACGGTGAAGTCGACCGCGACCTCGGCGTGCGCGTCGACGAGGGCGCGGGGGGATCCCGCGACTTGGAGGCCGGTGTCGGCGATCCCGAGCTGTTGGAGGTCGATGCCAGCGTGGTACGGGTCGACGGCGGCGGCGAGCTCGAGGGTGGGTTCGGCCGCGACGGCGGCGCAGACGGTCCGCCCCATGCGGCCCCCGGCGCCGAAGACCCCGATCCGCGTCACGCCGTGAGGGTAGGCGCGCGGCCGGTGAAGCGCCCCGCCTCGAAGGGACCGACGATGGCGAGGGTCCGGTCGCGGGTCGACAGCACCCGTTCGACGACGCGGGCGACGTCGGCGGCGGTGACCGCGTCGATGTGGGCGACGAGCTCGTCGAGGGTGGGGATCTCGCCGAGGGTGAGCTCGCTGCGGCCGAGGCGGTGCATCCGCGCCCCGGAGCTCTCGAGCGAGAGGGCGAGGGAGCCCCGCAGGTGCCCGCGGGCGGAGTCGAGCTCGCGGTCGGTGACGCCACCGTCGGCGACGACGCGGGCCAGCTCGGCGTCGAGGACGTCGAGGAGCTCGTCGACCCGCTCGGGGGCGGTCCCGGCGGACACCGCGAGCATGCCGGTGTCCTCGAGCGCGGCGCGGAACGAGTACACGGAGTAAGCGAGGCCACGCTTTTCCCGGACCTCTTGGAACAGGCGCGAGGACATGCCCCCGCCGAGGGCCTGGTTCAGGACGCTCAGCGCCCACCGGTCCGGGTCGTCGTGGCGGCAGGGCCCGCATGCCCCACAGCACGTGGGCCTGCTCGGTGAGGCGGTGAAGGACCGCGAGCGGCCGGGGCGGCGGATCACCCGAGTAGCTGGTCGCGTGGGGGCCGGTCCCCGTGGGCGCCGTTGAGGCGCGACGTCGACGCAGCTCCACGACCCGGTCGTGTTCGAGGTTCCCGGCCGCGGCGACGACAACGTTGCTCGGGTGGTAGTGGCGGGCGTGGAAGGCGGCGATGTCGTCGCGGGGCATCACCTTGAGGCTGTCGAACGATCCGATGACCTCCCGGCCGATCGGATGGTCGGGGAACACCGCCTCGGTGAACACCTCGTGGACGAGGTCCTCGGGTTCGTCGTCGCGCATGCGCAGCTCTTCGAGGATCACGTCCCGTTCGGATTCGACGTCGTCGTGGCGCAACGCCGGACGCCAGACGATGTCGGAGAGGACGTCGACCGCGAGCTCGAGCTGCTCGTCAGGGACCCGCACGTAGAAGGTGGTGCACTCCTGCCCGGTGAACGCGTTCATGTCGCCGCCGCGGGCCTCGATCGCCTCGGCGATGGCCGCCGCGTCGCGTTCCTCGGTGCCTTTGAAGAGGAGGTGCTCGAGGAAGTGGCTGACGCCCGCGCTCGGTGCCGACTCGTCTCGTGAGCCGGTGCCGACCCAGAACCCGACCGCGGCGGAACGGAGCTCGGGGAGGTCCTCGGTGACGACGCGAATCCCCGAGGCGAGTCGGGACCGCCCGATCATCGGGCCGTGATCGGCATCGACACCCCCGTGGTGGAGACGCTCAGCGGCGCCGACGCCGCGGCGGTCGACCGCCACCGCCGCCACCCCCACGCGGGGGGGCGCCGGTCCGGGCCACTTCGCCGGGGCCGAGGTCCCCGAACTCGGAGCGGGCTTGTTCCTCCCAGCGGTCCTCGAACGACGCCGCCGGGGTCCGGTCGCGGGAGTCCCGGTCGGCGTCCCGATCGTCACGGCCGCGATCCCGGTCCCGGTCACGGTCACGGTCACGGTCACGGTCCCGGTCACGGTCACGGTCACGGTCACGGTCACGGTCACGGTCACGGTCACGGGCCGGCGCGGACGACCGGCGCGCGGGCCGGTCGTCGTCGCCGGCGGCGCTGTCGCGCTCGTCGTCGTCCCCGACGAGGCTGAGGGAGAGCTTCCCGGCGTTGTCGATGTCGTCGACGCGGACGCGGACCTCGTCGCCGAGGCTCAAGACGTCTTCGACCCGGTCGATGCGCTTGCCCCGCCCGAGCTTGGAGATGTGCAGGAGACCGTCCTTGCCAGGGAGGACGTTCACGAACGCACCGAACTTGGTGATGTTGACGACCCGCCCGTCGTACTCAGCGCCGAGGTCGGCGGTCGGCGGGTCGAGGATGAGCTCGATGCGCCGGCGGGCTTCCTCGACCGCGGAGGATTCCTTCGAGCCGACGGTGACGGTCCCGACCGTCCCGTCGTCGGAGACGGAGACGTCGGCGCCGGTCTCCTGGGTGATGGTGTTGATCACCTTCCCCTTCGGGCCGATCACCTCGCCGATCTTGTCGATCGGGATCTCGAAGCTGATGATCTTCGGTGCGGTGGGTCGCACGTCGTCGCGGGGCTCCGCGATGGCGCCGGCCATGACGTCGAGGATCTGCAGGCGAGCGTCGCGTGCTTGGCGCAACGCCTGGGTGAGCACGTCGGCGGGGAGCCCGTCGATCTTCGTGTCGAGCTGGAGCGCGGTGACGAAGTCCTTCGTGCCGGCGACCTTGAAGTCCATGTCACCGAACGCGTCTTCGGCACCGAGGATGTCGGTGAGGGTCGTGTACTTGCCTTCGGCGTAGACGAGTCCCATCGCGATGCCGGCCACCGGGGCCTTTGATCGGGACGCCGGCGTCCATGAGCGACAAGCGTCGAGCCGCACACGGAGGCCATCGACGTCGACCCGTTCGACGACAGGACGTCGGACACGACGCGCATGGTGTAGGGCCATTCGACCTGGCCGGGGAGGACGGGGACCAGCGCCCGTTCCGCGAGCGCGCCGTGGCCGATCTCGCGGCGTTTCGGGGAGCCGACCCGTCCGGTCTCGCCGGTGGAGAAGGGCGGGAAGTTGTAGTGGTGCAGGTACCGCTTGCGGTCGTCGACGCCGATCGTGTCGAGCATCTGCTCCATGCGGGGCATGCCGAGGGTGGCGACGCTGAGCACCTGGGTCTCACCCCGCTGGAAGAGGCCGGTCCCGTGCGCGGTGGGGATGATTCCGATGTCGGCGGAGAGGGGACGGATGTCGGTGGTGGAGCGACCGTCGATGCGGACGCCGTCGTCGACGATGCGTTTGCGGACCACCTGCTTCTGCAGGGACCGGAACGCCTTGCGGATCTGGCCGGTCCGGTCTGCGAAGGGTGCGTCGTCGGAGCCGGCGAGCTCGGCGGTCACCGCGGATTCGATCTCGTCGAGGCGGGTGTTGCGGGCGGTCTTGTCGGCGATCGCCATCGCCGATCGCGGTCTCGTCGCGGACCGAGTCGGCGACGGCGTCGAACACCTCGGGTTCGTAGTCGAAGCGGGGCTCGTAGCTGATCGATTCGATCGGCCCCGATGCTTCTTGGACCTCGTGCACGAGCTGGAGCTGCAGGTCGATCGACGCGTTGATCCACTGCTTGGAGTACTCGAGGCCGTCGGCGAGGACTTCCTCGGTGACCTTCGGCGCGCCTTCCTCGTAGAGGCGCCAGGTGGCGTCGGTGCCGCCGGCTTCGACCATCATGATGGCGACGTCGCCGTCGGCGAGACGCCGGCCGGCGACGACCATCTCGAAGGTGGACTCGTCACCTTGCTGGTAGGTGGGGTGCGCGATCCAGTTCCCGTCGACTTGGGCGATGCGCACCGCGCCGATCGGGCCGTTGAACGGGATCCCGGACACCATGAGCGCGGCCGACGCGCCGTTGATGGACGCGACGTCGTGGGGGTTCTCGAGGTCAGCGCCGAGGATGGTGGCGATGACCTGCACCTCGTTGCGGAACCCCTCGGGGAACGACGGCCGCAACGGCCGGTCGGTCAGCCGGCAGGTGAGGATGGCCTGCTCGCCGGGGCGTCCCTCGCGGCGGAAGAACGAGCCGGGGATCTTGCCGGCCGCGTACATCCGCTCCTCGACGTCGACGGTGAGCGGGAAGAAGTCGATGCCCTCGCGGGGCTTGCTGGTGACGACGGTCGACAGCAGGGTGGTGTTGCCGAGCTGGACGACGACGGCGCCGTCGGCGAGGGGGGCGAGACGCCCGGTTTCGAAGGACAGGACTTTGCCGTCATCGGCGACGGGACCCGACACTCGGGTAGGTGATGGCACGGGAACGTGCTCCTCTCTGGTGATGAGAGCGGCGGTTCCCAGTGGTCAGGGTCCGGACGGTTCGGGCCTCCGGGAGGCCCGGTCCGGGCACTGGCGACTGACAACCGGCGCTCGGTTACCGGCGCAGGCCGAGCTTGGCGATGAGCGCCCGGTACCGTTCGACGTCGTTCCGTCGGAGGTAGTCGAGCAACCGACGTCGACGGCCGACCATCGTGAGCAATCCCCGGCGCGAGTGATGGTCCTTGGCGTGGACCTTCAGGTGCTCCGTGAGATGGTTGATCCGCTCGGTGAGCAAGGCCACCTGAACCTCGGGCGAGCCGGTATCGGTCTCGTGGAGGCGGTGGTCGGCGATGGTGGCGGAAGTGTCGGGCATGCGTGGGCTCTGACCTGCGTGCGGTCGCTCGGAAGGGTACCAGACGTCCTCCCCGGACCCCGGAGGGGGCCGGGTCAGTCGCCGGAGGAGCCGTCGGGTGGCTTCGACGTCGCGTCCCATCTGGGCGACGAGCGCGTCGACGGTGTCGAAGCGCTCCTCGCCCCGGAGCCGCTCCAGGAACCGGACGCGGACCGCCTGCCCGTAGAGGTCACCGTCGAAGTCCAGGACGTGGACCTCGAGGAGCGACGCGGCGTCGCCGCCGAAGGTCGGGCGGCGGCCGATCGAGATGGCGCCGACCCGTTCGATGCCGTCCTCGGCGACGAAGGTGCCGGCGTAGATCCCGTCGGCGGCTCGGCAGGCCCGGGCGGGCAGGACCACGTTCGCGGTCGGGTAGCCGAGGGCTGCGGCCCCGCCGGTCGCCGGTGACGACGGTGCCTCGCAGCTCGTGGGGTCGGGACGGCCGGCCGAGCATCCGGGCCGCGTCGGCGACACGGCCCTCGGTGAG
This sequence comes from uncultured Actinomycetes bacterium, assembly GCA_963714105.1. Taxonomy (GTDB): domain Bacteria; phylum Actinomycetota; class Acidimicrobiia; order IMCC26256; family PALSA-555; genus PALSA-555. The sequence goes on from OY970233.1 coordinate 280,959, forward strand.
GAGCTGGCGGATCGCGGTGGACGAGTAGGGGGTGCCGGCGGCGTCGCCTTCGATCGGGACCAGCCCGAGGCCGAGAACCTCGAAGCCGAGCTCGGCGCCCATCTGCTCGAGGAGACGGACGGTGCCGTGGCGGTGGAAGCCGAAGTGGAAGTCGGCGCCGACGACGACGACGCGGGCGGCAAGGGCGCCGACGAGCACCTCGCGGACGAAGTCCTCGGCGGGTTCGCGGCTGCGGGCCTCGTCGAAGGCGAGCACGACGGTGGCGTCGAGGAACCCGGTGCGCGTCGAGCAGTTCGAGCTTCTGGTCGAGGGGGGTGAGCTGGCACGGTGCGCTGTCGGGGCGGACCACCTCGGCGGGGTGACGGTCGAAGGTGAGGCACACGGCCTCGTGGCCGCGGGCGCGGGCCAGCTCGGAGACGAGGCGGAGCACCGCCTGGTGGCCGACGTGGACGCCGTCGTACGCGCCGATCGTGACGACGGAGCCGTGCGGGCTCGGTGTCGGCCCGGGCGAGGTCGTGGACGACCCGCACGATCAGGTCCGCGCGCTGACGTCGGCGATCACGACCGCGGGTTTGATCGCGGCTTTGCGGCGCTCGTACACGGCGAGGAGGTCGCCGTGCGGGTCGAGGATCGCGAACGGGCCGGCGCCGAGGTCACGCCGAGTCGAGGCGGGGAAGGTCATGCCGTGGCGCACGGCGCGGGCTTCTTCGTCGTCGACTTCGACGGCTTCGAGGTCGCGCATCGCGGCGGCGGGGGTGAGCACGCGCGGTGTCGGGGTCGGCGGTGACCGTCGTCGAGCGGGTGGGCTTCGGCGAGGGTGAAGGAGCCGACGCGGAGGCGGCGCAGCCGGGCGAGGTGCGCGCAGCCGCCGAGCGCGGCGCCGAGGTCGGCGGCGAGGGCGCGGACGTAGGTGCCGGCGCTGCACTCGACGAGGATCGTGGCGACGGGATACGGACCGGCTTGGAGGGCTTCGACATCGAGGCGGTCGACGTGCACCGGGCGGGGTGCCCGTTCGATCTCTTCGCCGCGGCGGGCGAGCTCGTGGAGGCGGCGGCCGCCGACCTTGACCGCGCTGACCATGGGCGGGACCTGCTGGATGTCGCCGACGAAGCGGGCCGCGGCGGTTTCGACCTGCTCGAGGGTGACCGGGAGCGGGCGGCGGTCGAGGACCTCGCCGGCGGCGTCGAGGGTGCTGGTGGCGACGCCGAGGGCGACGTCGCCCCGGTAGGCCTTCCCGGCCTCCTGCAGGAACCGCAGCAGGCGGGTGACGCGGCCGAGCCCGACGAGCAGCACGCCGGTCGCGTCGGGGTCGAGGGTTCCGGCGTGACCGACCCGCCGTTGGCCGTACACGCCGCGGAGTCGGGCGACGACGTCGTGGGAGGTCCAGCCTGCCGGCTTGTCGACCACAACTAGGCCGTCGCGCACGAGCGCCGGTCCGGCTTAGAGCGCGGCGCGGATGCGCGCGACGATCGTGGGGACGTCGAGCGAGGTCGTGAACCCGGCGGCGTACGGTGGCCGCCGCCGCCGTTCGCGTGGCGATGCGGGACACGTCGACGTCGCCGAGGGACCGCAGGCTGACCCGGATGGTCCCGTCGGCCTCTTCTTTCAGGACGCAGGTGACCTCGGCTTCCTCGGCCCTCCGGAGGACGTCGATGAGCCCCTCCACTTCCTCAATGGTGACGTCGTGGCGGCGCAGCATGTCCTGGGTGACCGCGGTCCACACGAACCGCTGCTCGCGGATCAGCTCCGCGGCGCCGAGCGCCTCGCTGAGGAGCTTGAGGTACGCGAAGCGGTGCTCCTCGAAGAGGGATCGGGACAGGCTCGCGACGGGGATGTCGAACTCGGTGAGCCGGCGGGCCAGGTCGAAGACCTCGGGGGTCGTGGTGTCGTACTGGAAGCGGCCGGTGTCGCAGACGATCGCGGCGTACAGCGCCATCGCCGCGTCCCGGTTGAGGGGCAGCTGGAGGGTGTCGATGAGGCGTTGCACCACCCAGCCGCTCGCGGCGGCTTCGGGGTCGATGAGGTTGATGGACGCCGTACCGGTCGTTGGAGATGTGATGGTCGACGACGATGAGCTCGTGGGCGGCTTTCGCCGCGGGGGCGAGGTCACCGAGGCGGTCGAGCGACCCGCAGTCGAAGGTGATCATCACGTCGGGTTCGTCGGGGAAGTCTTCGGGCTTGATCAGCAGCTCGAGGCCGGGGAGCTCGCGGTAGTGGCGGGCGACGACGAACGGGGACGGGAAGGAGGCGACCACGTCGGTGCCGGCGGCGCGCAGCACGTGGAAGAGGCCGAGCAGGGAGCCGAGCGCGTCTCCGTCGGGGTTGACGTGGCAGGCGAGCGCGACCTGGCGGGCGCCGCGGATCGAGGTCGCGGCGCGGGTCAGCTCGGTGTCATTCATCGTCGTCCTCCCCGCCTCGACCTCGCGGGGGCAGGCTGCGCAGGATCTCCTCGATCCGCTGGCCCCGCTCGATCGCCGGATCCTCTCGGAAGTGCAGCTCGGGAAGGTACTTCAGGCGCACCTCGCGTCCCAGCACGGCCCGGAGGTGCGGGGCCGCGGAGCGGAGCGCGGTCTGGGTCGCGTCGTCGTGGCGGCCGAGCGCGGCGTAGTAGACGCTGGCGTGGCGCAGGTCGGGGCTCACCTCGACGCCGGTGATCGTGACCATCGTGAGGCGGGGGTCCGAGAGGCGTTCGAGCTCGTCGGCGAGAGATTCGCGGACGACCTCGTTGACGCGGAGCGTCCGGGCGTAGCGGCGGTGGGAGCGTTCCGGCATGTCACCAGCCTCCGAGCCCGCCGTCGGGGGCGAGCAGCTCGGCCCGTTCGACGTCGAGCACCTCCACCCCGGGGGCCCCGTCGACGAAGCGTTCGACGGTGGCGAGGACCTCCCGGAGATGCCCGTCGCTCTCGGCGACCGCGGCGACGCCGATCGCGGCGCGCTGCCAGGTGTCTTGGTGGTCGACCTCGGCGACCGCGACCCGGAACCGCACCCGGAGTCCGTCCACGATGGGGCGCACCGCGGCCCGTTTGGTCTTCAGGGACCGGCTCTCGGGGACCCGGAGCTCGAACCGGAGGGCAGCCGCGTGCATGATCACCATTGTGCCGGGGTACCGTCGGTCGGATGCGAACGACCGCCGCGGCCCTCGCCCTGTGCGGGACGCTGCTCGTCGCGGCGGTGGCGGCGGGTCCGGCGGGGGCGAGCACGGTGGCGGCGCGGCGGCCGTCGGCCAAGAGCCTCGCCACCGAGATCTGCGAGGACATGGTCCGCAACGCGGTCGAATCGAGCTTGGGGACGCCGCTGCCCGGCGCCCAGTCCGGCGTCTGGGCCGGGTCCACCTACACGTGCACGTACCCGCTGACCGGCGGGCAGCTGGTCCTGCGGGTCGACAACCTCCAGACCCGTCAGAAGGCGCGGATCGCCTACGACCAGCTCTCGAAGGCCGCGGTGGGCCGCACCCGTCTGAACGGCCTCGGGGATCGCGCCTACCAGAGCGCCGACGGCACGCTCGTCGCGACCAAGGACCAGTTCGTCCTGCACATCGACCCCTCGGCGGTGCCGCCCCCGGCCAGCAAGTCCGACCTGGCCTTCGCGGCCGTGGTCGCGGTCTTGAGCTGCTGGAGCGGCACCGGCACCTGACCGGCGTGGGACCGGTCGGCCTGGGTGCGACCTCACCGAGGGGCACCGGCCGCTCCCCGGAGGGTTGATCCGCCGGGTGCCCGGCTGGCGGGTCGAGCAGTGCGTCGGGCCGCTCGGGTCTCGGCACGCTCATCGTGAAGCCGACCCGCCACGTGGAGCACCTCGGGGACCTCACCGCCGCGGAGGCCGCGGGGCTCGGTCCGCTGCTCACCGAGACCGCCCGGGTCGTCGGCGCGCTCAGCGCGGCGGCGCCGGTGTACGTGTGCTCCTGGTCGCACGGCTCGGTCCACGTGCACTTCGTCGTGCAACCCGAGACCGCCCACGCGGTCGACGCGTTCGGCGCGCACGGACCCGCCCTCCAGGCCGCGATGTTCGACCGCGGCGACCTCCCGCCCGTCGACCAGGTCGGACGGATACGCGACGGCGGCTCGCAGGCTGTTCCACGATCCGTCCCGGTGACGAGCCGGGGGACCGTGCTCGCGGTCGCGCGGACCGCACCGGGCCGCAACGGCCGTCCTGCGGGTCGGGACGGCGCGGTACGTTTCCCCGGTGAGCGACGCCGGCGACAGGCTCGAGGGTCGCCTGAGCGCGTTGCCGAAGGCGGAGCTGCACCTCCACATCGAAGGGACGCTCGAACCGGAGCTGCTGTTCGAGCTGGCGGCCCGCAACGGGGTCACCGTGCCCTTCGCGGACGTCGACGCGGTGCGCCGCGCGTACGTGTTCGACGACCTGCAGTCGTTCCTCGACATCTACTACGCGGGGTGTCGGGTGCTGGTCACGGCCCGTGACTTCGCCGTGCTCACCGCCGCGTACCTGCGGCGGGCTTCGGACCAAGGGGTCCGCCACGCCGAGATCTTCTTCGACCCCCAGACCCACACCCAGCGGGGGGTGGCGTTCTCGACCGTCGTCGAGGGCATCACCGCGGCGCTCGCGGACGGGCACCGCGACCTCGGGATCACGTCCCGGCTGATCCTGTGCTTCCTCCGCGACCTCAGTGAGGACGCGGCGATGAGCACCCTCGAGGCGGCGCTGCCCTACCGGGACGAGATCGTCGCGGTCGGGCTCGACTCCGCCGAGCTCGGCAACCCACCGGAGAAGTTCCGGCGGGTGTTCGACCGCGCCCGCGCCGAGGGGTTCCTGACCGTCGCGCACGCCGGGGAGGAAGGCCCACCCGAGTACATCTGGCAGGCGTTGGACCTGCTCGGCGCGGCGCGCATCGACCACGGTGTCCGCTGCCTCGAGGACGACGCGCTCGTGGAGCGCCTCGTCGCCGAGCAGGTGCCGCTCACGGTGTGCCCCCTCTCGAACGTGAAGCTGCGCGTCTTCCCCACCCTGGAGCAGCACAACCTCCGCCGGCTCCTCGAACGGGGGGTCCGCGCGACGGTCAACTCCGACGACCCCGCCTACTTCGGCGGGTACGTGGCCGACAGCTACGTCGCGTCGACCCGGGCGCTCGGGTTGACCGACGCGCAGGTCGAGACCCTCGCCCGGAACTCGTTCCTGTCGTCGTTCCTCCCCGACCAGGAGCGCCAGGCCCATCTCGACGCCATCGACGGGTGGGTCGCCGCGACCTGACGCCGCGGCTCGGGCGATCCGGTCAGGGCCCCGGGGTGTACAGCGCGGTCGGGATCGGGAGGGCTCATCAGCCCGACGTCTCGACCGTCGGGGTCTTGGACGATCGCGTACCGGGCGCCCCAGAACGCGTCGGAGGGCGCCTGACGGGCGGTGTAGCCGGCGTCGACGAGCTCGCGGGACGGCAGCGAGAAGCCGAGCACGGTGCAGGGACCGTCGCCCGGGTCGTCCCGGAGCCGGCGTGCCAGAGGCGGGCCATCGCGACGTTGTCGAACTCGAGGCGCAACCCGCCGGGCATGGTCGCCTCGACGTGGCGGGCCTCGGTCCCCGGCGGCCACGCCGCGGTGTGCTCGGGCACGGTGACCCCGAGGCGGCGGTAGAAGGTGAGCGTGGCGTCCAGGTCGGCGGTGACCAGGTTGAACTGATCGAGCGGCGGCGGTCCCGGCATGGTCACCTCGGTCCGTGAGTCGACGAGCACCCGATCCGTGGTGCGCGAGGCGCGCTCAGGAGAGGGTGCGGGCGATCTCTTTGAGGTCGTAGGTCTCGATGACGTCACCCTGCTTGAGGTCCTGGAAGTCCGAGAGGCCGATGCCGCACTCGAACCCGGACTGAACCTCGCGCGACGTCGTCCTTGAAGCGCTTGAGGGTGGCGATGGTGCCGTTCCAGATGACGACACCCTCGCGCAGGAACCGGACCTTCGACCCTCGGGTGATGGTCCCGTTCGTGACGTAGCAGCCGGCGACCTTGCCCGACGCGTGGCACGGAGAAGATCTCGCGGACCTCGGCGTCGCCGGTGACGAACTCTTCGAACTCGGGTTGGAGCATGCCGACCAGCGCGGCGGTGACGTCCTCGAGGACCTGGTAGATGACCTCGTAGAGGCGCAGCTCGACGTTCTCGGTCGCGGCGAGCTCGCGGGCCTGGCGGTCGGGGCGGACGTTGAAGCCGATCACGGTCGCGTTCGACACCGCGGCGAGGTTGATGTCGGACTCGTTGATCCCGCCGACGGCCCGGTGGACGAAGGAGAGCCGCACCTCCTCGTGGTCCTGGTCGAGCTTGCGGAGCGCGTCGGTGAGCGCCTCGAGGGAGCCTTGCACGTCGGCCTTCAGCACCAGGTTGAGGGTCGCGACCTCGCCTCGTTGGACCATCGCGAAGATGTCCTCGAGGCGGGCACCGCCGGCGAGGGTCATCGGGTGGGCCATGCCCGCGGCGCGACGGCGGCGGGCTCGGGCCTCCGCGACGGTCCGGGCGGTCTTCTCGTCGGGTGCGACGCGGAGCTCGTCACCGGCGAGGGGCACCGCGTCGAGGCCGAGGACCTCGACCGGCATCGACGGGACCGCCTCTTTCACCGCTTCGCCCCGATGATCGAACATCGCCCGGACACGACCCCAGCCGTTCCCGGCGACGACCGGCTCACCGACGCGGAGGGTCCCCCGCTCGACGAGGGCGGTGACGACCGGGCCGCGGCCGGCGTCGAGGTTCGACTCGAGCACGTACGCCGCGGGCCGGCGCTTTGGGGTTGGCCATGAGCTCCTCGACGTCGGCGACGAGGAGGATCGCTTCGAGGAGGTCGGTCGACACCGAGCCCGGCCGGCGCTGCGACCTCGACGACCATGGTCTCCCCGCCCCACTCCTCGGGGACGAGGCCCTGCTCGACGAGCTGCTGGCGGACGCGTTGGGTGTCGGCGTCCTCACGGTCGACCTTGGTGATCGCGACGATCGTGGGCACCTCGGCGGCGCGGGCGTGCGCGATCGCTTCGACGGTCTGGGGCATGACACCGTCGTCGGCGGCGACGACGAGGATGGCGATGTCGGTCGCTTGTGCGCCGCGAGCCCGCATGGCCGTGAAGGCCTCGTGGCCGGGCGTGTCGATGAAGGTGATGCGCCGCCCGTTGTGATCGGCTTGGTAGGCGCCGATGTGCTGGGTGATGCCGCCGGCTTCGCCGCCGACCACGTTCGTGTCCCGGATCGCGTCGAGGAGTGTCGTCTTGCCGTGGTCGACGTGACCCATGATCGTCACGATCGGGGGGCGCGGTTCGAGGAGAGCCTCGTCGTCTTCTTCCTCGTCGCCGAGGAGGGCTTGCAGCTCGAGCTCCTGCTCCTGACCGGGTTCGACGAGGAGCACCTCGGCGCCGAGGGTCTCCCCGATCAGCTCGATCATCTCGTCGGCGAGGGTCTGGGTTCCGGTGACCATCTCCCCCGCGTCGAACAGCAGCCGGACGAGGTCCGCGGCGTTGCGGTTCAGCTTCGGCGCGAGCTCTTGGATCGTGATGCCGCGCGGCACGACGATCTCACCGTCCGGGACCGGCGCGTCGAGCGGCGTGAGCGCGGTCGGCGCGGCGGGTCCGAGGTCTTCGAAGTCGCGGCGGCGCCGCTTCTTGCGTCGGGGCCGTTGACCCTGCGGGCCGGCCCGGCCGCGTCCGGGGGGTCCACCCCGTCCGCCGCCCGGTCCGCCGGGACCGCCGCCGGGTGCCCCGCGGCTCGGGAAGGGTCCACCACCGGTGCGGGGACGCCCGGGCGCGCCGGCACCAGCGCCGGCACCACCACCGCCGCCGCCGCCGCCGCGGGGTGGGCCGCCGGAGCTGGGGGTGAACACGCGCGGGCCGGGCGGTGGGGGGAGTCGGCGGGCGCCCGGTGGGGGCGGGATGGGCTTCCCGGTCGGTGACACGAGCGGCGGCGCGCCCGGCGCGCCCGGCGCGGGGGGCGCCTCGGGCGGGGCCGGTGCGGCAGGGGGGGCCGCGGCGCTGGCCGCGGGAGGCCGGGCGAGGGCAGGCTCTCGGGGTGGCGCGGCCGGTTCGGGGAGACCGCCGGTGGAGCGCACGACGCGGGGCGCGGCGGGCGGCTCCGGGATCCCGCCGGTGGAGCGCACGACCCGGTGGGTGGCGTGCGGTTCGGGGGCGGGCATCGGCGGGCGGGGTGCTTCGGGTGTGTCGGCGTGCGGCTCGGCCGCGACGGGCACCTCGGCGGGCTCCGGCTCGGCCGGCGCTTCGCGTCGAAGTCCCTTCGTGTCCGCGAGGCGGCGGACACGGTCGGCCATCGCGTCTTCGATGCTCGACGAGTGGCTCTTCACGCCGATCTTGAGCTCGTCGGCCAGGTCGAGGACGACTTGGTTCTCGACGCCGATCTCTCGGGCCAGCTCGTAGATCCGGATCTTCTTCGGCAAGGGTGGTGGTTCCTTCCACGGCGGCCGGCGCGGGTGACCGGCTCAGCCGTTCAGTGCTTCGAGTCTCGCGCGCGTAGCGTGTCGGCGGCGTGCGCCGTGACTGGCGCCCGCAGCGCACGGTCGAGCACGCGTCGACGGCGCGCCGCGTCGAGGCAGGCGAGCGCGCTGGACGCGCAGAGCCACGCGCCGCGTCCGGGTCCCGGTCCGAGGTGGGGCGCCCCGTCGGCGTCCAACGAGACCCGGATGAGCGTCTCGGGATCGCCGACCCGGCGGCACCCCACACAGGTGCGCCGCGGCCGCTCATGCGGGCTCGTCCGAGACCTGCTCAGGCGCGGGTGCGGCCCCGTCAGCCGTCGGGGTCGGCGCGGCGGCCTTCGGCTCCGGGGTGGTGTCGGGGGCGGGTACGTCCGGGGTGGCGGGCGCGTCGGCGGGCGGTGCGGTGGGTTCGGTGGCGACCGCGACCCCGCCGCCGGGCGCCGCGGGTGACGCGTACCCCGCCGCGGCGGCCGAGATGGCCTCGCCGCCTCCCGCGGGTTGCCAGACCAGCTCGCCGCTGCCGCTCTCCACCCATTCACCTTCGGCGTACTCGACGCCGGCGCCGGTCTCTTCTTCTTGGAGCTGGGTTTCGCTCTTGATGTCGACCCGCCAGCCCGACAGGCGGGCCGCGAGGCGGGCGTTCTGGCCTTCCTTGCCGATCGCGAGGGACAGCTGGAAGTCCGGGACGATGACCTCGGCGGTGCCGGTGTCCTGGTGGATGCGCACCTCCCGCACCCGAGCCGGGGCGAGGGCCTTCATCACGAACTCGGACGGGTTGTCGCTGTAGGGGACGATGTCGACCTTCTCGCCGCGGAGCTCGTTCACGACCATCCGGACCCGCGAGCCCCGCGCGCCGACGCACGCGCCGACCGGGTCGACGTTGTTGTCGTTCGAGGCGACTGCGATCTTGGTGCGGTGGCCCGGTTCCCGGGCGATGGCCCGCAGCTCGACGACACCGTCGACGATCTCGGGCACCTCGAGCTCGAAGAGGCGCTTCACGAGGCCGGGGTGCGTGCGCGACACGACGATCTGGGGACCCTTGGCCGTCTTGCGGACCTCGACGATGTACGCCTTGAGGCGGCTGCCGTGCTCGTAGCGCTCGTTCTGGACCTGCTCGGCCTGCGGGAGGAGCGCTTCGACACGTCCGAGGTCGAGGAGCGTGTAGCGCTGGTCGGTCTGTTGGATGATGCCGGTGACGAGCTCGCCTTCCTTCCCGGCGTACTCCTCGTACTTGCTCTCCCGCTCGACGTCGCGGATGCGCTGCAAGATGACCTGCTTCGCGGTCTGCGCGGCGATGCGCCCGAAGTCCTTCGGGGTGTCGTCCCATTCGCGGACGACTTGGCCTTCCTCGTCGAGTTCCTGGGCGATGACGCGGATGTCGCCGGTCTCCACGTCGATCTCGACGAGGGCCTCTTCCGCGGCGTTCGGTGAGCGCTTGTAGGCGGTGACGAGCGCGTTGGCGAGCGCCTCGAGCATGATCTCGATCGAGATGCCCTTTTCGCGCTCGATGTTCTCGAGGGCCTCCATCATGTCGGAGTTCATGGCGTGGCCACCTCCCGCGTCTTGCGCTGACCGGGCTTGGGGGTCGGACCCCACTCGAACACGGTGCGCGCTTGGGCGATGTCCCCGTATGAGAGGCGCTCACGGCCGGTGTCGAAGGCGACGTCGATGCCGTCGCCGTCGGCGTTGACGATCGTCCCCCGGCGGCGGAGCCCACCCCCGGCGGTCTTGATCGACACGACGCTCCCCTGCGCCCCCCGGAAGTGGGCCGGGGTGCGGAGGCGGCGCTCGAGACCGGGGCTGGTCACCTCGAGGGTGTAGGAGCGCCGGCAGAGCTGGTCGACGGTGGGGTCCGCGTCGAGGACGGGAGAGAGCGCCTCGCTGGCCTGGGCGATCTGGTCGAGGGTGACACCACCGGGGGCGTCCACCGTGACCCGCAGGGTGGGGGTGCGGGCGACGCCGGTCAGCTCGACGTCGTAGAGCGAGAGCCCGAACGCGACGACGACGGGTTCGATCGCTGCGGCGATCGTCTCCACGTCAGCCATCCTTCCTGCTCCCATCATGAAAAGAACGTGGCCTCACGGCCACGTTCTCCGGCGACCCGAGGCCGCGTACCAACCGGAACGAAACACGAGGATACCAGACGGTTACCGGGACTTCTCTCCCGGTTGCCTACCGTGGAGGGGTGGCCACGCCCTCGATCGAGCTGGACGTCGCCGGGCGCGCGGTGCGGATCACGAACCCCGACAAGGTGTTCTTCCCCGCTCGGGGTGAGACCAAGCTGGACCTGGCCCGCTACTACCTGGCCGTCGGCGCCGGCGCCCTCCGGGGGGTGTTCGAGCGCCCCACGGTGATGAAGCGGTACCCGGACGGGGCGACCGGGGAGCCGTTCTTCCAGAAGCGGGTCCCGGAGAAGCGCCCCGAGTGGCTGGAGACGGTGCGGGTGACGTTCCCGTCGGGCCGCCAGGCCGACGAGCTCTGCCCGGTCGACGACGCCCATCTGGTGTGGGCCGTGAACCTCGGCTGCCTGGACCTGAATCCGTGGCCGGTGCGGCGCGGCGACGTCGACCATCCCGACGAGCTGCGAGTCGACCTCGACCCCCAGCCGGGGGTCCACTTCTCGACGGTGCGCCAGGTCGCGGCGCTGGTGCGCGAGGTCCTCGACGAGCACGACCTGGTCGGGTTCCCGAAGACGTCGGGCTCGCGGGGCATCCACGTCAACGTCCGCGTCGAGCCCCGCTGGGACTTCGTCGACGTCCGCCGAGCCGCGCTGGCGCTGGCCCGGGCCGTGGAGCGCCGGGCCCCCGGGATCGCCACGGCCCGCTGGTGGAAGGAGGAGCGCGGCGACCGGGTGTTTCTCGACTACAACCAGAACGCCCGGGACCGCACCGTCGCCTCGGCGTACTCGGTGCGGGCCAACCCCGAAGGTCGCGTCTCCACTCCCCTCGACTGGGACGAGGTCGCCGACGTCGACCCCGGCGACCTGACCCTCGCAACGGTCCCCGCCCGCTACGCCGAGCGGGGCGACCCCGGCGGCGGGATCGACGACGCCGTCGGCTCCCTCGACGCGCTCCTCGCCCTCGCCGCCCGCGACGAGGCCGACGGCCGGGGCGACGAGCCCTGGCCCCCCCACTTCCGCAAGCAGCGCGGCGAGGGCCGCCGGGTCCAACCCAGCCGGGCCCGCAAAGACCCCGACCCGTAGACCCGGATCCGCCCCGACCCGGGCCTGAGCCCCACCGGGCTTCGTAATGGTAATGGTTCTCAGTTCCGATTAGGGTGCGGTCGCCGGAAGCTCGACTCGGACCGGAAGAAGAGGAAGGAAGAGGAGGAGCCGTGCTGAGGACGTGGGGTCGGGCGGCGCCGGGCCGGCGAGTCGAGCCGCGCGTGGGGCTCGGGCTGGTGGTCGCGTTGGCGGTGACCGTCGCGCTCGCCGCGACCGCCGGAGCCGCCCCGCAGACGCGAGCCGCGGCGTCGAGCCCGACGCTCACGGTCGTGGCGGCCGAGAACTTCTGGGGCAGCATCGTGAAGCAGCTCGCGGGCTCGAAGGCCACCGTATCGAGCATCATCACGAACCCGTCGACCGACCCGCACTCGTACGAGGCGAAGCCGAGCGACGAGCGCAGCATCGCGGGCGCGAAGTACGTGGTCGTGAACGGGATCGGGTACGACCCGTGGGCGCAGCAGGCCCTCGACGCGAACCCGAGCTCGGGCCGCAAGGTGCTCGTCGTCGGCCAGCTCTTGGGCCTCCAGGACGGAGACAACCCGCACCAGTGGTACTCACCGGACAACGTGCAGCGCGTCGTCGATCGCGTGACCGCCGACCTGCAAGCCATCGACGCGAAGGACGCGGCGTACTTCGCGGCCCGTCGCGCCGCGTTCGACACCGTCGCGCTCGGCCAGTACCACGCGTTGGTCAGCCAGATCCGGGCGACGTACGCGGGCGCGCCGGTCGGCGCGTCCGAGAGCATCTTCGCGCCCCTCGCCGACGGCTTGGGGTTGCGGCTGATCACACCGCCGACGTTCCTCGAAGGCGATCGCGGAGGGCACCGACCCGACCGCGGCGGACAAGGTGACCGTCGATCAGCAGCTGAAGGCTCGCCAGGTCAAGGTCTTCGTGTTCAACTCGCAGAACTCGACTCCCGACGTGCAGGCGATCGTGAAGGAAGCCCGTGCCGCGAACATCCCGGTGACGACCGTGACCGAGACGCTCGCCCCGGCGAGCGCGACGTTCCAGGCCTGGCAGGTGAAGCAGCTCAACGCGCTGCGCGCCGCGCTGGCCCGAGCAGCCGGGCCGTGATCGTGTCGGCCGGTCGGGGCAGTCGGAACCGATGAGGCCCGTCGACGGTCCCCCCGCTGGGACGGGACCGACCGGGACGGGCGGCGACCCGCTCGTCGAGCTGGACGACGCCGCGGTCGAGGTCGCGGGCCGGCGGGTCTGGGGGGGCGTGACGCTCTCGGTCGGCGCGGGTGAGTTCGTGGCCGTGCTGGGCCCGAACGGGGCGGGCAAGTCGACGCTGCTGAAGGCGCTGCTCGGGCTGGTCCCCGTCGTCGCGGGTTCGGTGCGGGTCGCGGGGCGGGTCCCCCGGCGCGGCAACCACGAGATCGGCTACCTGCCGCAACGTCGCAGCTTCGACCCCGGGTTGCGGGTCCGGGGGATCGACATCGTGCGCCTCGGCGTGGACGGTGACCGTTGGGGCCTCCCGATCGCCGGGCGTCAGCGGGCGGCGCGCGTCCGGGTCGACGAGCTGCTCGAGCTGGTCGGGGCGACCGACCTGGCCCGCCGCCCGATCGGGCAGCTGTCGGGCGGGGAGCAGCAGCGGCTGCTCATCGCGCAGGCCCTGGCCCGCCGGCCCCGGCTGCTGCTGCTCGACGAGCCCCTCGACAGCCTCGACCTGCCGAACCAGGCCGCGATCGCCGCGCTGATCGCCGACCTCTGCCGCGAGGAGCACGTCGCGGTGCTGATCGTCGCCCACGACGTGAACCCGGTCCTCGCGTACGTCGACCGGGTCCTGTACGTGGCTCGCGGCAGCGCGCTGGTCGGGACCCCCGAGGACGTGATCACCGGTCCGGCGCTGTCCACCCTGTACGGGTCGCCGATCGAGGTGCTGCACGCGTCGGACGGGCGGCTCGTCGTCGTCGGGCAGCCGGAGGCCGCGAGCTACCACCCGCAGCTGCACCCGCACGACCTGCCGCACGCCGACTCGGGATGATGCTGGCCGCCGGCGGGTTCACCTGGGATCTCGGCGCCGACTTGCGGGACCTGTTCGAGTTCCACTTCATGGTCAACGCGTTCCGGGCCGGGACGATCGTCGCGGTCGTCGCGGCCCTCATCGGCTGGTTCGTGGTGCTGCGCCGGCAGACCTTCGCCGGTCACACCCTCGCGCTGATCGCCTTCCCCGGCGCGGCGGGCGCGATCCTGATCGGGATCGCGGCCGCGTGGGGATACTTCGGGTTCTGCGTCGCGGGGGCGCTCGTCATCGCGATGGTCCCACGCGCCCACGGGCAGACCCGCGGGTACAGCGAGGAGTCCGCGGTGGTCGGCACCGTGCAGGCGTTCGCGTTGGCGTGCGGGTTCTTGTTCGTCACCCTGTACCAGGGGCTCCTCGAAGGGGTGAACTCGCTGCTGTTCGGCAGCTTCCTCGGCATCACCGACGCGGCAGGTCCGCACCCTGTTCTGGGTCGCGCTCGCCGCGCTGGTGCTGCTGGCGTTGATCGCCCGGCCGTTGCTGTTCGCGTCGGTCGACCCGGACGTCGCCGAGGCCCGCGGGGTGCCGGTGCGCGCTCTGTCGATCATCTTCCTCGTCGTGGTCGGCGCTCGCGGTCGGTGAGGCGGCCCAGATCACCGGTGCGCTCCTCGTCTTCGCGCTGCTCGTGGTTCCGCCCGCGACCGCGCAGGCGGTCACGGCCCGGCCGGTCGCCAGCGCGGCCCTGACGGTGACGCTGGCACTCCTCGCGACGTGGCTCGGGCTCGCGGTGTCGTACTTCACCGACTACCCGATCGGGTTCACGATCACGACGATCGCGTTCGCCGGGTACGTGGCCGTCGCCGCGGCGCGTTGGGTCGGGCCGGGTCGACTCGCGGGGCGGGGCGTCGGGTGATCGTGGCCGCGGCGCCCGGGACCGGGCTGACCGACATGCTCACGCACCCGTTCATCCAGCACGCGCTCGTGGCGGGGACGGGGATCGCCGCCGCGTGTGGGCTGGTCGGGTACTTCGTCGTGCTGCGCGGCCAGGTGTTCGGCGGGGACCTGCTCAGCCACGTCGCGTTCACCGGTGCGCTCGCCGCGCTCGCCTTCGGGGTCGACGCCCGCGTCGGGCTCTTCGTCGCGACGGTCGGGGTCGGGCCTCGGGATCGGCGCCCTCGGCGACCGGGGCCACGCCGACGACGTGGTGATCGGCAGCGTGTTCACGTGGGTGCTCGGTCTCGGGGTGCTGTTCGTCAGCATCTACGCGACGTCGACGGCGACGGGCGACAGCACCGCGAGCGTGCACGTGCTGTTCGGATCCATCTTCGGGCTCACCGGTGGCCAGGCCACCGTCGCCGCGGCCGTCGGCGCCGCGGTCTGCGTGGTGCTGGTCCTCATCGCCCGGCCGCTGCTCTTCACGAGCCTCGACCCGGCGGTGGCCCGCGCCCGGGGGGTGCCCGTCCGGGCGCTCGGGATCGGCTTCCTCGGCCTGGTCGGGGTCTGCGCCGGCGAGGCCACCCAGGCGGTCGGCGCGTTGCTGCTCCTCGGGTTGCTCGCCGCCCCGGCCGGCGCGGCGCAGCGGCTGACCAGCCGGGCGTGGGTCGCGTTCTGGCTCTCGGGCGGGCTCGCGGTGGCGTCGCTCTGGGTGGGGGTGACGGTCAGCTACCTGTTCGCCGACATCCCGCCGAGCTTCGCGATCATGGCGACCGTGACGCTGCTCTACGCGGCCGCGTTCGCGGTTCGAGCCGCCCGCGGCTCCCCCGCGGCGCGCCACGCCGGTTCGGTCGGTGCGCCGGCGGGCGCGCGCCCGTCCCGTTGACGCGGACGAGGCCGCGGCTGGTCCGGGAACCGTGACGACGGGTCAGGGCATTGTCGGGGTCACCTTCGACGGGGAGGACGCCCGTTGTGGTGCAAGGTCGTGGAGTTGCACACGAGGGCGACGACGTGTCGGCGAGCTTCACGTTCAACCGGTCGCTGGCGGAGAACGTCAGCGCGCGGGTCGAGAAGGTCCAGGTGCGCAACGTCGTGCTGGCGCCGTTCGGGATCGCGAAGCTCCCCGACCCGAGCCTCGTGGTCCCGTTTCCGCAACAGCGTCGCGATGACGATGCACACGACGCGGCGCTGTTGCTGTAGTACGCGCTCATCGTCGTTGTCCCGCGCTCAGGTGCTGACCGTCGCGCGATCGTCGGCGATGCGCGCGCATCGCGTGCAGACTTCGCGCGCGCGCACGCGGTTCGAGCCGACGATCGGCGGGTTGTGCGCGGAACGTGTTCGTGCGGCCACGCAAACGAGGCGGGTCGGTGGGGTAGACGCGCGGATGACGCGCGTGGGTCGGCCGCGTTACAGGCCGAAGACCTCGCGCAGCGCGACCGGGACGGGCTGCTCGAGCTGCTCGTAGGTGCACGAGCGAGGATCGCGGTCGGGTCGCCACCGAACAAAGCGGGCGGTGTGCCGGAACCGGTCGCCTTGGAGGTGCTCGTAGGCGACTTCGGCGACGAGCTCGACGCGGAGCGGCTCCCAGGAGAGGTCCTTCGTCGCGTTCCATCGGCTCGGGGCGCCGGGCATGCGGGTCGAGGTGTCATCGGTGCCGCCCCACTCGCGCCAGGGGTGGTCGCGGAGCGCGTCGGCCCGGTAGGGGGCGAGCTCCTCGACGAGCTGCTGGCGGAGCGGCGCCGCGAAGCTGCTGGCCACACCGACGTGGTGGAGCTGCCCGTGCCCGTCGAAGAGGCCGAGGAGGAGGGAGCCGACACCGCGGCCGTCCTTGTGGTGGCGGAAGCCGGCGACGACGCAGTCGGCGGTGCGTTGGTGCTTCACCTTCACCATGGTCCGCTCGCCTTCCCGGTAGGGATCGTCGAGGCCCTTGGCGACGACCCCATCGAGACCGGCGCCCTCGAACTCGTCGAACCACCGCGCGGCGGTGTCCCGGTCGGTCGTGGCCGGGGTGAGGTGCACCGAGGCGCCGGGGGTCACCAGGCCCTCGAGTCGCTCGCGGCGTTCGCGGAACGGCTGGGGGCGCAGGTCCCGGTCGGCTTCGGCGAGGGCGTCGAACGCCACGAAGCTGGCCGGCGTCTCGGCCGCGAGCTTCTCGACCCGGCTCGCGGCGGGGTGGATGCGCAGCGAGAGGAGGTCGAAGTCGAGGCCGCTCGGGGTGGCGATGACGAGCTCGCCGTCGACGACCGCACGTGGGGGCAGCGCAGCGCGCAGCGGGTCGAGGATCTCGGGGAAGTACCGGTTCAAGGGCCGCTCGTTGCGGCTACCGAGCTCGACGTCGTCGCCGTCTCGGAACACGACGCAGCGGAAGCCGTCCCACTTGGGCTCGTAGGACCAGCCGTCGCCGTCGGGGAGGGCTCGAGCGAGCTTGGCGAGCATCGGTGACACCGGCGGGGTGACGGGGAGAGGCACGGGGGCAGGCTGCCACGCGGGCGGGGGCCGGCGCGCCCGGCCGCGGAGGGTCAGACGGCGAGGGCGGCGACGGCGTCGTCGAGGGGAAGCTCGTCGTCGGCGCCGGTGGCGCGGATCCGCCGCTCGACCACGCCGCGGGCGAGGCCGCGGGCACCGAGGGTGAGGCGGATCGGGATGCCGAGCAGGTCGGCGTCGGCGAACTTCACACCGGGGCTGACGTCTCGGTCGTCGTAGAGGACGTCGACCCCGGCGGCGCGCAGCGCCGCGTCGAGGCGATCGGCTGCGGCGGTGACGGCGTCGGCGGCTTCACCCCGTCCGGGCACCGCGACGAGATGCACCGCGAAGGGGGCGAGCGCGGCGGGCCAGGTCAGCCCGGCGTCGTCGTGGTGCTCCTCGGCGACTGCGGCGACGATTCGGGACACGCCGATCCCGTAGCAGCCCATGGCCATCGGGTGCTGCTCGCCGGCGTCGTCCTGGTAGCGGGCTTCGAGCGGGACGGTGTACTTGGTGCCGATCTGGAAGACGTGCCCGACCTCGATGCCCCGGTTGATCGCGAGGGCCTCGTTGCAGCGCGGGCACGGGTCACCGGCGACGACGGTGGTGAGGTCGGCCCACTCGTCGACGCGGAGGTCGCGGCCGACGACCGCGTCGCGGACGTGCTGGTCCGACGACGTTGGCACCGGTGACCCAGCCGTGGTCGGCGGCGACGGACGGGTCGGCGACGACGAGGTCGAGCGCCGGGTGGTGCGGGCCGAGGTAGCCGCGGGGCAGGTCGGGGTGGGCGGCGAAGTCGGTGTCGTCGAGGAGGCGGACGGTCCGGGGCGCGACAGCGCGAGCGAGTGCGTACTCGTTGACGTCGCGGTCTCCGGGGACCAGCGCGGCGCCGAGGTGAGTTCCGTCGGCGCCGTCGGTCTCGAAGACGATGGTCTTCAGCAGCGCCGACTCGGGGACGCCGAGATGCCGGGCCACGACGGTGATGCCGGGCAAGTCAGGGGTGTCGACGGTCGTCATCGGCGCGGTGTCGGCGGATGGCTCGCGCCGGGTGGGCGGGTGGCGGCGGGCGGCTTCGACGTTCGCGGCGTAGTCGCAGCTCGGACACCAGACGAAGTCGTCTTCACCGACGGCGGCGACGGCCATGAACTCGTGGTTGGTCTCGCCGCCCATCTCGCCGGCTTGGGCTTCGACCGGACGCCAGGTGAGCCCGCAGCGGGTGAACACCCGCCCGTACGCGTCGTACATGTCCTGGTAGGTGCGCTTGAGGTCGTCGAGGTCGGTGTGGAAGGAGTAGGCGTCCTTCATGAGGAACTCGCGGCTGCGCAGCAGCCCGAACCGGGGGCGGAGCTCGTCGCGGTACTTCCAGTTGATCTGGTACAGGGTGACGGGCAGATCCCGGTAGCTGGAGTACTCGCCGGCGACGAGCTCAGTGATCGCCTCCTCCGCGGTCGGGGAGAGGCAGAAGTCGGTTTCCTTGCGGTCGTGGAGGCGGAACATCAGCGGCCCGTAGGCGGCGTCACGACCGGAGCGGACCCACCAGTCGAGCGGCTGGAGGATCGGGAGGGTGGTCTCCTGGGCGCCGACGCCGTCCATCTCCTCGCGGACGATCGCCTCGACGCGGGTCAGGACCCGCCGTCCGAGCGGCAGCCAGGCGTAGACGCCGCTCGCGACCCGGCGGATGAGCCCGGCGCGCACCAAGAGGCGGTGACCGTCGGTTTCGGCGTCGGCGGGGTCGTCGCGCAGCGTGCGCACGAACAGCTGCGACATGCGCATGCGATCGGAGGCTACCGGTGGCGCCCCCGCCGGGCCGCCCCAAATCCCCCCGGGGGGCCGCTCCGGCCCCGCCGGAATTGCTGACCCTCCTGCTGGTATTTCGGTTCGAGTTCCCCTACAGTGACGTCGGTGATTCGAGCCAAGGGCGCGCCGAGCATCTCGATGGGTCGTACCCCCCATGAGTGCCACGACGAGATGTCGCCTGCCGGCTCGGCCGGTCCCGCGGTCTGACCCGACCCGACCTGGCCCCGCTCCCCCGCCCGTCCGGGCGCTCGGCGCGCCCTTTCCCTGCGCAGGTTCTCACCCATGATCGATGTGACCGAACTTCGGACCCGTCCGCTCGAGCCGGTCGTCGCCGCGGAGCTCGACCGCTTCGACGACGCGGTCGCCCGGTACCTCGCCGGCGACATCGACGAGGACGCGTTCAAGGTGTTCCGCCTGAACCAGGGGGTCTACGGGCAGCGCCAGGGTGGCCACAACCAGATGCTGCGGGTCAAGGTGCCCCACGGCCGGTTGACCGCGGACCAGCTCGAGATGCTCGGGCACATCGCCGACGAGTACTCGCGGGGGTGGGGTCACCTCACCACCCGTCAGAACATCCAGTTCCACTTCGTGCCGCTCGAGCGGACCGGCGCTGCGCTCCGCGACCTCGCGGCCGCGGGGTTGACGAGCCGGGAGGCGTGCGGCGACACGGTCCGCAACGTCGCGGGCTGCCACCTCGCCGGGGCGTGCCCGTTCGAGGTCCTCGACATCACCCCGTGGGCGGCGGCGACGACCGAGCTGTTCTTGCGGAACCCGATCGCGCAGCGGCTGCCCCGCAAGTTCAAGATCAACTTCTCGGGGTGCGCGACCGACTGCGGGCAGGCGATGTTCAACGACGCGGGTGTCATCGCGGTCACCCGTCCCCGCGCCGACGGCACCGTCGAGCCCGGCTTCCGGGTCTTCCTCGCCGGCGGGCTGGGCGCCAACCCGCACCCGGCGCAGGCGCTGGAGGAGTTCACCAGCCGCGAGGACCTGCTGCCGACGATCGAGGCGATCCTGCGGGTCCAGGACCACCACGGGAACCGGGACAACAAGCTGCGGGCCCGCATGAAGTGGCTGGTCGACACGATGGGGATCGACGAGCTGCGCGAGCGGATCGTGCGGGAGCGACGGTTCCTCATCGCGTCGGCGACGTACCCGGGCGGGATCCCGACCCGGGTGGTCGAAGCCGGCGACGAGCCGGCGGGGATGGCGACCGACGCGTCGGCGGGGACACCGGTCGAGCTGTCGGGGGTCGACCCGGAGCGGCGCTGGGAGCTCGCCAACGTCGTCCGGGGACGGCGCAACGGGACCGTCAGCGCGTACGCGCACTGCCGCCTCGGTGACCTCACCTCCGATCAGCTGCGGGCGCTCGCCGCGTTGCAGCGCGAGCTCGACGCCGACGTGCGGATCACGAACCGCCAGAATCTCGTGTTCCGCGGCCTGACCGAGGCGCAGCTGCCCCGCCTGCACGAGGCGCTCGTGGCGATCGACATGGCGACGCCGGGCGCGGAGCTGTCCCGCGACGTGGTCGCCTGCCCGGGGGCGGACACCTGCAACCTCGCGGTGACCCAGTCGCGGGGTCTCGCCGACGAGATCGACACCGCCCTCGAAGGCGCCGGGCTCGCCGAGGTCGGCGGCGTCCGGATCAACATCTCTGGGTGCACGAACAGCTGCGGTCAGCACCACGTCGCCGACATCGGCTTCTTCGGGTTGGAGCGGCGGGCCCACGGGCGCGCCGCGCCGGGATACCAGATGCTCCTCGGGGGTCACGTCGGTGACCTGGCCATCGAGTTCGGTGACAAGGCCGCGAAGCTGCCCGCCCGCACCGCCGCGCACGCGGTCGTGCGCATCGTGGGCCGCTACGCCGACGAGCGTGGGAGCGGCGAGTCGTTCCCGGACTGGCTGGCCCGCTCGGGTGGTGCCGCCGGGGTCGGTGCCACGGTCCGAGACCTCGACGAGTTCCCCGACCCGGACCAGGCGCCCGAGTTCTACGTCGACTTCGGCGAGACCGGCCCGTACATCAAGGCCGTCGGGGACAGCGAGTGCGCGACGTGAGCGAGGAGCTGATCCCGGATCTCCGTGAGCTCGCCGCGGTGTCGGCGAAGCTCGAGCGTCAGCCCGCCACGGCGGCGATCGAGTGGGCCGCGGGCGCGGTTCGGTGACGGGCTGGTGCTCGCCTCGTCGTTCCAGGACTGCGTGCTCATCGACCTGGCCCACCAGGTCGTCCCCGACGTGGAGGTCGTGTTTCTCGACACCCAGTACCACTTCGCGGAGACGCTGTGGTTCGTGGAGACGGTGCGGCGCCGCTACGACCTGAACGTCCGGGTCGTCGGCCCCGAGGTGGACCCCGACGACCGGTGGCTCGACGACCCCGACGCGTGCTGCGCGGCCCGCAAGGTCGTCCCGATGGCGAAGGCCCTCGAGGGTCGGACCGCCTGGATGACCGGGTTGCGCCGCGACGAGGCCCCGACCCGGGCCGCCACGCCGGTCGTCGGCTACGACGTCGGGCGGGGCATGGTGAAGGTCAACCCGATCGCGACGTGGGTCGAGGCTGACGTCGAGCGGTACGCCCAGGACCGGTCGCTGCCCGAGCACCCGCTGCGCTCGAAGGGGTACGCGTCGATCGGCTGCTGGCCGTGCACCCGCCCGGTCGGGGCCGGCGAGGACGCCCGGGCCGGCCGGTGGGCCGGGAGCGACAAGCTGGAGTGCGGTCTGCACCGTTGACCCGCCGGCCCCGCGCCGGTGTCAACATCTAGACCCATGCCCGTCCACGAGGTCGCCGCCCAGGGATTCGGTGCCGGTGCGGACGCCTACGAGCGGGGGCGACCGTCGTACCCGCCCGACGCGGTGGCGTGGCTGGTCGACTCGCTCTGGGTCGATGCCGCCTCGACCGTCGTCGACCTCGCCGCCGGGACCGGGAAGCTGACCCGCCTCCTCGCCCCGACCGGGGCGTGGATCGTCGCGGTCGAGCCGGTCGACGAGATGCGGGAGGTGCTGCGGGCCGCGCAACCCGACGTCGCGGCGGTCGCCGCGACCGCGGAGGCGTTGCCGTTCGCCGGGGCGTCGGTCGACGCGGTGACGGTCGCGCAGGCGTTCCACTGGTTCGACGCCGACGCCGCGTTCGCCGAGCTGGCCCGGGTGCTGCGCCCGGGCGGCCGGGTCGGGTTGATCTGGAACGCCCGGGACCGCAGCGTCGACTGGGTGGACCAGCTGTGGTCGATCATGGACGAGGTCGAGAAGCGGGCCCCGTGGCGGGAGCACGACCGGTGGAGCGACGCCGCGCTCGGTGACCGGGCGGCGTTCGGCCCGCTCCACGAGGCGACGTTCCGGCACGAGCAGCACGTGGCGCCGGCGACGATCCGCGAGCGGTTCGCGTCCGTGAGCCACGTGGCGGTGCTCCCCGAGGCGCGCCGCCAGGAGGTCCTCGACGAGATCGACGCGGTGCTCGCCGCGCATCCCGACACCGCCGGTCGAGACGAGCTCGCGATCCCCTACCGGGTCGACGCGTACTGGTGCGAGCGCCGGTGAGGCGCTCGACCCGCACGCGGGTGGCCGTCGCCGCGGGGCGGGCAGCGGGCTGGCTGTCGCGGGTGACAGGAAGGGGCGCCGGCGCGACGATCAGCGGCCGGGTGCTCAACCGGATCGCCCCCGACGCGCTCCGAGAGCTGGGCGCGCGACGCCACATCGCGCTCGGTGTCCGCGACGAATGGCAAGACGACCACGACCCGGTTCCTCGCCGCCGCGCTGTCGACGAACGGGCGGGTCGTCGCGACGAACTCGACCGGCGCGAACCTCACCTCGGGGATCGCGCCGACGCTCGCCGGTGCGCCCGACGCGGACACCGCGGTGCTCGAGGTCGACGAGCGGGTCCTGTCCCGCGTCGTGGATCCCCTCGGCGTCGAGCTGCTGGTGCTCGGGAACCTCTCCCGCGATCAGCTCGACCGCTACGGGGAGGTCCACGCGGTGGCGCACACGTGGCGGCGGGTCAGTGAGACCCATCCCGACCTGCCGGTGGTCGCCAACGCGTCGGATCCGCACGTGGTGTGGGCCGCGAGCCCGGCGGCGGTGACGTGGGTGGCGCTCGGGTTGGGATGGCGCAACGACGCCGCCACCTGCCCGGCGTGCGGGGCGCTGCTCGCCTGGGACGCGGACGCGTTCCACTGCCCGGCGTGCGGGTTCGCGCAACCCGAGACGAGCCGACGCCTCGACGGTGACGAGCTCGTCCTCGGTGACACGCGCGTCGCGTTGCGCCTCGCGCTCCCCGGCCGTTGGAACCTCGCCAACGCGGCGTTGGCGCTCACCGCCGCGACGGAGCACTTCGCGGTCGACCCGGTCGACGCCGCCGCGGTGCTCGCCACGGTGCGGACCGTCGCCGGCCGCTACATGCACGTCCCCCTCGGCGACGGCCGCCAGGCGCGGGTGCTGCTGGCCAAGAACCCGGCTGGGTGGAGCGAGGTGCTCCACTACCTCGCCGGTCTCGACACGTCCGTCGTCGTCGCCGTGAACGCCCGCGTCGCCGACGGGAAGGACCCGTCGTGGCTCTGGGACGTCCCCTACGAGCTGCTGCGGGGCCACCCGACCGCCGCGGCCGGGGAGCGCAGCCTCGACGTCGCGGTCCGGCTCCGCTACGCCGAGGTCGACCATCTGGTCGAGCCGGACGCGCTCACGGCGGCGCGGGCGCTGCCCGGCGACCCGGTGCATCTCGTCGCGTCGTACACGCAGTTCTCGGCGTTGTTCCGACGGTTCGGAGACGACGGCCCATGACCTCCGGCGCGTCGGTGCTGCGGGTCGGTCTGGTCTTCCCGGAGCTGCTCGGCACCTACGGCGACCGCGGCAACGCGGTGGTCTTGGTCCAACGGGCCCGGTGGCGGGGCTTCCCCGCGGAGCTGGTGGAGGTGTCGGCGAGCGAGCCGATCCCGGGGTCCCTCGACGTGTACCTGCTCGGCGGCGGGGAGGACGATCCGCAGCTGATGGCGTCGGCGGGGTTGCGGGCATCCCGGCCCGCGTTGCAGCACGCGGTCGACGCGGGTGCGGTCGTCCTCGCGGTCTGCGCGGGGTTGCAGCTGGTCGGGCACCGGTACGCGGCGGGTGACGGCGCGGTGCTCGACGGGTTGGGTCTTGTCGACCTCGAGACGCGGGCGAGCTCGACCCGGCTCATCGGGGAGCTGGTCGTCGACGCGGCGGCGCCGCTCCCCCGCCTCACCGGGTTCGAGAACCACAGCGGGCGGACCACCCTCGGGCCGGGCGTCGCGCCCCTCGGCCGGGTCGTCGCCGGCGGCGGGAACGGTGACGGCAGCGGCACCGACGGGGTCCGCGTCGGGCGCGTCTACGGGACCTACATGCACGGCCCCGTGCTGCCCCGCAACCCCGCGTTCGCCGACCATCTCCTCGCCCTCGCGCTCGGCGTCGACGGCGCGGACGCGCTCGCGCCGCTCGAGTCGGACCTCGAGGACCGCCTGCGGGCCGAACGCCTCGAGGCGGGCACGACCCGCGGGTTGCGGCGCTGGTCCCAGGAGCGGCTCCTCGCCCGCGGGTGACCGCCGAGCGACGCGGGTCGGCCGAATCTCGGCTACTGGGGGGTGAGCCCGGCGGCGACGGGGAGGCTGAGGTCCACCCGGTCGAAGTGGACGGTGCCGCCGAGGCGGGGGGTGGCGTACGCGACGGTCTGGGCGACGAGCTCCAGGGTGAGCGGCGCGCCGGGATGGGCGGTGAACGCGATGGTCTCGAGCGGCACCGAGAGCTGGTGGGTGGCGCCGTCGAGCGTCACCGCGATCGGGGTGACCTGGTTGCCGACCACGCTGCCGGTGGCGCCGTCGACGAGCTGGGCGAACACGCGGGTGGGCCGCACGCCGGGCGGGGTGGTGCCGTGGTAGGTCAGGTGCAGCTGGGGGGCGCCGACGATGACCGCGGGTGTGGCCGCGGTCGCGGTGACGGTCACCGCGTTGGTCGCGGCTGCGGGGGTGATCGGGCCGGCGACGCCGGCGAGCGGGTCGGGGTTGCCGGCCGACGGATGCGCGGGGCCGGACCCGCCGGCCGCGGTGAGGGTGAGCGCCCCGCTGCCGGTCGCGGTGATCGGGTGACCGGCGGGGAGCGGGTAGTCGGCGCCCGTGTACCGGTTGCCGTTCTGGTCGACGAAGTCGAAGCGCGGCGCGGTCGCGACGGTCGGGTCGCGCTTCAGGTACCGGTCGAGCCAGGCGACGGTCGCGTTCTTGACCCGGTTGGGGTCACCGGGTTTCGTGAGGCAGACGCCGTGCCCGCCGCAGAACCAGAGCATCGCGGTCGGCGCGGCGCGTCGGCGCAGCGCCTGGTAGTTCGCGATGCCTTCGTCGAGCGTGAAGAGGTTGTCGACGGTGCCTTGGACGATCAGCGTCGGGACGGTGATGTGGGCGAGGAGGTTGGCGGGGCCGCGCGACGCGAACCATGCCCGGTCCGCGGCGCTGACCGTCCCGGTCGTGACGCTGGCCTGGTAGGTCGCCGGGATGTGCGGGTCGACCGAGTGCCCAGTCGTCTCGCGTTGGAGCAGGCCGGCCCAGCCGAGCTTGGCGGTGTCGGCCTTGTAGAGGCTGGTGGTGAGCGAGTGCCAGGCGATCTCGGGGACGATCGCGTCGATCCGGCAGTCGATCGCGGCGGCGACCAGCTGGATGCCGCCGCCGTAGGACCCGCCGACCATCCCGACCCGGGGGTCGTTGGGCTGATCGAGCCGCGCCTCGGGTCGGGTCGCGACCCAGTCGATCATCGCCTGGACGTCGTGGCCCTCGAAGGCCGCGTTGTCGATCTCGACCGTGCCGCCCGATTCGCCGAACCCGCGCGGGTCCCAGGTCAACACGTTGTACCCGGCGTCCTGGAGCGTCTTGATCGTCACGGACCCGAGCAGCGCGACGCCGGTGGTGTTCGTGTCCCCGGCCAGACCCCACCCCGGGCCCATCAACACGGTGGGGGCCGGTCGAGCGCCGCTCGCCTGCGGGGTCGGGAACCAGTGCAGCCGGATCTTGGTCCCGTCGAACGAGGTGAGGTTCCAGTCGCTGGTGGTCCCGGTGACCGGGGTCGCCACGCGGCGGGGTCGCGCGGGTCGGCCGGCACGTGATCGCGGGCGTCGCGGCGCCCGCTCGCGCCGCGGCGGGTCCGCCGGCGGCGACGAGCGTCGCCGCGGCGAGCACGACGGCGACGCCGGCGCCGGTCAGACGCCGTCGGGGGGTCGCCGCCACGCGGGACCGGGCCGGGACGACACCGGGCGCGCCTCGAGGTTCACTGTTCCCCCTCACGGGACGGGTGGGTGCGGGGACGGTGCGCCGCGGCCCGACCCACGCGATTCAGATCACCGTGTCGGCAGCGTATGACGCGAGGCCGCAGGGATGCCGTCGCCTGCACCGGGTCCACCCGGTCTTGGTGCTACCAGTCGGGCGGCGCGACGAACGGCGGGTAGGAGGCCATGGTCGCGTCGAGGTGGCGGCGCACGTCGGGCCATTCCTGGTCGAGCACGCTGAAGAAGACGCTGTCGCGGACGAACCCGTCGGGTAGGACGGTGTGGCGGCGCAACGTCCCCTCTTCGGTCGCGCCGATGCGGATGAGCGCGGCACGGGAGCGGGCGTTGCGAGCGTCGGTCTTGAACTCGACGCGGACGCATCCGACGGTCTCGAAGCAGTGGCGCAGCTGGAGGTACTTGGCTTCGGTGTTCGCGGGGCTGCGCTGCCAGGCCGGGGTGAGCCAGGTGCCGCCGATCTCGAGGTGCCGGTTCGTCGGGTCGGTGTTGAGGTAGCAGGTGGCCCCGATCGGGCGGCCCGAGCTTCGGTCCACGGTCGCGAACATGAAGAGCGTCCCGGCCGCGGCGGCGGCGATCGCGGCGTGCACCTGCGCGTCCATGTCGTCGTGCGAGTACACGGGGTAGGGGCGCATCGCCCACACGTCTGGGTCGCGGCCGGCGCGCCAGAGGCCGTCGACGTGCGCGGGGGTGACCGGCTCGAGGCGGACGTGGGCGCCGTCGAGCGTGACCGGCGCGAGGTTCACGGCTCGGCGATCTCGCGGATCCGCTCGATTCGCTCCTGGGCGTGGTTGGCGTCGGTGCCGCGCAGCTCGACGAGCTGTTCCCGGTCGGCGGCGGCGATCGCGGCGGCGTCGGCGTCGGCGGCAGCGAGGCGGGCGTCGATGCCTTCCTCGACGATGCGTTCCGCCTCGTCGACCAGCGCGTCGACCATCTCCGCCTCGGGGACCACCCGCACGACCGTGCCCCGCACGAAGAGGTGGCCTTTGCCCCGCCCGGCGGCGATGCCGAGGTCGGCGCCACGCGCCTCGCCGGGGCCGTTCACGACACAGCCCATCACCGCGACCTGGAGGGGCAGGTGGCGCTCCTCGAGCGCGTGCTGGGCTTGCTTGGCGACGCCGATGACGTCGATCTCGGCGCGACCGCACGACGGGCAGGCGATGAGGTCGACGCCTTTGCGGTCGCGCAGGCCGAGCGCCTCGAGGAGGGTGCGTCCGGCGTGGGCTTCCTCGACCGGGTCGGCGGTGAGCGAGTAGCGGATCGTGTCGCCGATCCCTTCGGCGAGCAAGGTCCCGATTCCCGCGGTGGACTTGACCACCCCGGCGGGGGGCGGGCCGGCTTCGGTGACCCCGAGATGCAGCGGCGCGTCGACGGTGTCGGCGAGCAGCCGGTACGCGTCGATCATGACCGGCACGTTGGAGGCCTTCACGGAGATCTTCACGTCGTCGAAGTCGACGTCGCGGAAGTAGTCGAGCTCCCGCACCGCGCTGGCGACGAGCGCTTCGGGGGTCGCGCCGCCGTGCCGTTCGGCGATATCGGGGTCGAGGCTGCCGGCGTTGACCCCGATCCGGATCGGGAGGCCCCGGTCCTTCGCTTCGCGGGCGACGGTCTTGATCTGGTCGGGTTTGCGGATGTTGCCGGGGTTGAGGCGCAGCGCCTGCACCCCGGCTTCCATCGCGGCGAGCGCGAGGCGGTACTGGAAGTGGATGTCGGCGACGATCGGGACCGGGGCGCGGGGGACGATCTGGGCCAGGCCTTCCGCGGCGGCTTCCTCGTTGCACGTGCAGCGGACGATGTCGCAGCCGGCGCCGGCCAGGGCGTAGATCTGGGCGAGGGTGGCGTCGACGTCGGCGGTCTTGGTGGTGGTCATGGACTGCACCGAGATCGGCGCGTCGCCGCCGACGGCGACCGGGCCGACGTGGACCTGACGGGTCACCCGACGGGGCTGCATCACCAAGAGCCTACGGCTCTGATCCCCGGTGGCTCCCCCCGAGCGCGTGGAGATTCGGTGGAGGGCGGGTGTCGAGGGGGTGACGGGCTCAGCCGCCGAAGGCCTGGCGGACGTCGAGGAACGCGGCGGAGAGGCTGAGGGTCACGAGGAGGACGAGCACGACCGCGGTGACCGGCATGAGCTTGCGGAAGTCGACCCGCACGTCTCGGTGGGTGACCTTCGAGGCGATCCACTCGTAGGCGACGACGACCGCGTGCCCACCGTCGAAGGGCAGCACCGGCAGCAGGTTGAAGAGGGCGAGGATGAGGCTGATCCCGCCGAGGAGCCACAGCAGCGCCCAGATGTTGCCGTGGACGAGGGAGCTGCCCTGGTTGACGATCCCGATGATCGACACCGGGCGGTCCTGCCCGGAGCTGGTCCCGGAGGTGCTCGGCGCGTTCGACGTGAAGTTCTGGGTGTAGTGCGCGACACCCGACGGTGACACCAGGTGCGCGAACGCGGAGGCGGTCCCGGTGGTGATGTCACGGATCGAGCGCAGCGATTCGGGGACCGCGGCGAGCACCCCGACCGGCCGGTACTGGGTGCCGGGGCCGACCCCGAGGAAGCCCTTGCCGCTCTGGGCGCCGAGGGTGGCTTGGAGGGTGACGGGCTGTCCCGCGCGCACGACGCTGAATGTCGTCGGCTGGTTGGCGCGCGCCTCGATGGCGGCCTTCAGGGCGTTCCAGCTGGTCGTGGGGGCGCCGTCGACGGCGACGATCCGGTCGCCGGTGCGGAACCCGCCGGTGGCCGCGGCGCTGCGGTCGACGACCTGCGCCACGGTGGTGTTGGGACCCTGGGCGATGCGACCTTGGCCGGCGATGACGACGAAGAACAAGACGAACACGATGAGGATGTTGACGGTGACACCGGCGAGGGTCAGCGCGAGTCGGCTGCCGTACGACGCGCGCCGGAACGTGCGGGGCTCGTCGTCGGGGTCGACGTCTTCGAGGTTGGTCATGCCGACGACGCGGACGTACCCGCCGGCGGGGATCGCCTTCACGCCGTATTCGGTCTCGCCGCGCCGGAACGACCAGAGCCGCGGCCCGAACCCGAGGAAGAACTCGGTGACCTTCATGCCGGACCGTTTGGCGACGAGGTAGTGGCCGGCCTCGTGGAGCATGACCATGGCCACGATCCCGGCGATGATCGCGATGCTGTCGCGGGTGGACGGGCGGGCGATGAACAGTGCGATGAGGCCGCACACCACGATGATGAGGGTGGTGGTGGCCCCGCGCCGGTCGACGTCGACGGCGGCGTCCTCGAGCGGGTCTTTCACGCCGCCGGGGTCCTGGTCCCTGCCCGGTCGGTCACCGGCGACTCCTCGATCTGCTCGACGACGTGCCGGGCTCGCTCGCGGGCGGCCCGGTCGACCGCGAGAACGTCGGCGACGTCCCGAACGTTCCCGATCGGCGTGTCGAGCGCGGCGGCGAGCACGTCGGCGATGGCTAGCCAGGGGATCCGCCGGTCCAAGAACGCGCTCGACCGCGACCTCGTTCGCGGCGCTCAGCGTGGCAGGGGCGCCGCCGCCGGCCCGGCCGGCCTGGTAGGCGAGGGAGAGGGCCGGGAACGCGTCGAGGTCGGGGGTCTCGAAGGTGAGCGACCCGAGGCTGGTCCAGTCGATGGGGCCGAAGGGCTGGTCGAGACGGTCGGGGGCGCCGAGGGCGAGACCGATCGGGAGTCGCATGTCGGGCATGGAGAGCTGGGCGATGACCGCGCCGTCGCGGAACTCGACCATCCCGTGGACGACGGACTGGGGGTGCACAACCACGTCGACGTGGTCGTAGTCGAAGCCGAACAGCTCGTGGGCTTCGATGACCTCGAGGCCCTTGTTCATCAGCGTCGACGAGTCGATGGTGATCTTGGCGCCCATGTCCCAGGTCGGGTGCTTCAACGCGTCTTCGACGGTGACGTGCTCGAGCTCGGCTCGGGTGCGGCCCCGGAACGGACCGCCGCTGGCGGTGAGGAGGAGCCGGGCGACCTCCTCTCGGCGTCCGGCGCGCAGCGCCTGGTACAGCGCGGAGTGCTCGGAGTCGACGGGGACGATCTCGCCGCCGCCCGCGGCGCGGGCCGCGTTCACGACCGGTCCCCCGGCGATGAGGCTCTCCTTGTTCGCCAACGCGAGTCGCTTGCCCGCTTCGAGCGCGCCGATGGTCGCGGGGAGGCCGGCGAAGCCGACCACCGCGTTGAGGACCACGTCGACGTCGGCTTCGGAGGCGAGCGCCGCGAGCACGTCGGGGTCGTCGGCGCAGGAGCGGGCCCGAGCCGCGGGGACGTGGAACTCCGCGGCTTGGGCCGCGAGCAGGTCGGTGTTGCGGCCCGCGGCGAGGGCGACGACGTCGTAGCGGTCCCGGTGGGCGCGGATGACCTCGAGGGCCTGGGTGCCGACCGAGCCCGTCGACCCCAGCACGGCGACCCGGGTCATCAGTGGAAGAACAGGTAGATCGCGAGGTAGTACGCGGCGGGCAGCGCGAAGAGCATGGCGTCGAAGCGGTCGAGGAAGCCGCCGTGGCCGGGGAGCACCCCGCCGAGGTCCTTGACCCGTAGGTCCCGTTTGATCATCGACTCGACCAGGTCGCCGATCGGGGCGGTCACCGCGACGACGAAGCCGAGCGCGAGGCCGCCCCCGACGCCTTTGATCGCCCAGGGGTGCAGCACGGCGCCGACGATCCCGCCGAGCACCACCGCGGCGATCGCGCCGGCGATCAGCCCCTCGAGGGTCTTGTTCGGTGAGACCCTCGGCATGAGGGGGGTCTGGCCGAGGCGGCGACCGGCGAAGTAGGCGACGACGTCGGAGCCGATGGCGCAGATGATCACCCCGCCCAGGAACCCGGTGCCGCCGGGGCTGGCGAGGAACAGCCCGGCGAAGCCGCCGAGGATCCCGACGTAGGCGAACACCATGATGGTGAGCGCGGCGTTGACGGTCGGGCGGGCGTGGACGACCTCGAAGAGGTACCAGAGCATCGTGAACGTGACGACCAGCGCCGAGATGAGGGGGAAGGCCCGCTCCCCGACGTTGTAGGCCGCGGGGACCATGGCGACGCAGCCGAGGAGGCCGATCGCGATCGCGGTGTGGTACCCGGCGCGTCGCAGCGCGTCGTACAGCTCGAACGCGCCGACCCCGATGACGATGGTGACGAGCAGCGCCGCGACGGGACGGCCGAGCGCGAACGCGCCCAGCGCGATGATCGCCATGACGACGCCGGTGATGACCCGCTGGCCGACGTCGGCGGAGCTGTCCTCGCGGGGTGCTTCCTCGTACTCCCCGCTCGGTGGTCCTTCGAGACCGGCGGGGGCGGCCGGTTCGGGCTGGGGGGCGCGGCCCCGCCCGCGGCCGCGGCGACCCCGCTTCGGGGGTCCCCACGCCTGCTCGTACTCGTCGTCGTGGAGCGCGCCGATCATGGTGCTGTCGTCGTGCTCGAGCTCGCCGGGCTGGAAGTCGGTCCGGTTCCAGTCGCTGCTGTCGGTGCGGAACCGCTGCCGGTTCGGGCCGGTGAGCGACGACCACGATTCGAAGTCGTCGTCGGCGCTGTCGCCGCCGCCGGGGATGCGGGGCACCTCCCCGGTCGGGGGGTCGGTCCAGTGGGGCAGCCGGTTCGAGCCCGAGTCGCCCGGTCGCGGTCCGGTGGTGGTCTCGTCGGTCCCGGACCGGCTCGGGGTCTCGCCGGGGAGCGGGAACCGGCTCGGGGGCGGCTCGGGCCGGCGCGGTTCGCTGCCCGCGTCGGGACCGACGATGCGCACCCCTTCACCGGGGGCGGGGCGCTCCGCCCATTCGTCCTCGGGGTCGTCACGCCAGTCCGACACGTCACTCCTCTCACATCCGCCACAGGCGAGGCGGCGTGGGCACCTAGGGTAGACCTCCTGGGCGGGTGGGGCCGAGCCTCAGACCTCGAGCAGCTCGGCTTCCTTGTGCCCCAGGAGCTGGTCGATCTCGCCGACCACCGTCTTGGTGTGCTTCTCGAGCTGGTCCTCGGCCCGTTTCACGTCGTCGTCGGAGAGGTCCCCGGCCTTGGCCAGGTCCTCGAGGTCCCGGCGGGACTCGCGGCGGACGTTGCGGACCGCGACCCGGGCGTCCTCGGCGCGGTGGCGGACCACCTTGACCAGCTCCCGGCGGCGGTCCTCGGTGAGCTCGGGGAACACGAGGCGGATGACCGACCCGTCGTTGTTCGGGGTGATCCCGAGGTCGCTGGACTGGATGGCCTTCTCGATGGCCTTCACCGCGCTCTTGTCGTAGGGGTTGATGACGAGCATGCGGGGTTCGGGGACGCTGAACCCGGCCATCTGCTGGAGGGTGAGCTGGTCGCCGTAGAACTCGACGCGGAGCTTCTCGACCAGGCTGGAGGTGGCCCGCCCGGTTCGCACCGCCGAGAACTCGCCCTTCAGGTGATCGACGGCCTTGTGCATGCGGTCCATGCAGTCGTCGATCACCAGCTTGGCCATCTCGGCGCCTTGGTCGCTCATCGTCGCTCCTCGTCTCAGGCGCTGCTGACGAGCGTACCGATCGGCTCGCCGACGAGAGCGCGGCGGATGTTGCCGGGTTCCATGACGTCGAACACGATGATCGGCAGCCCGTTGTCCATGCAGAAGGTGATCGCGGTGGAGTCCATCACCGCGAGCCGCCGGTTGAGGACCTCGAAGTGGCTGACCTCGGGCAGCTTCACCGCGTCGGGATGCTCGAGGGGATCCGCGGAGTAGACCCCGTCGACGCCGGAGTGGGTGCCCTTCAGGATGGCCTCCGCGCCGATCTCCGCGGCTCGGAGCGCGGCGGTGGTGTCGGTGGTGAAGTACGGGTTGCCGGTCCCCGCGGCGAAGACGACCACGCGGCCCTTCTCGAGGTGGCGGATCGCCCGGCGGGGGATGAACGGCTCCGCGACCTGCGACATCGTGATCGCGGTCTGCACTCGGGTCGCCTGCCCCGCGGCTTCGAGGGAGTCCTGGAGGGCGAGGGCGTTGATGACCGTCGCGAGCATCCCCATGTAGTCGGCCCGGGCCCGGTCCATGCCTCGGGTCGCGCCGCTCATGCCCGCGCCAGATGTTGCCGCCACCGACGACGACCGCGAGCTCGACGCCGAGGTCGACCCGGGCGTTGGCGACCTCCTCGGCGATGCGCTGCACCACCGCGGCGTCGATGCCGTACCCGATCGCGGTGTCCGCGAACGCCTCACCCGAGAGCTTCAGCACCACCCGGCGGTACTGGCTCGCGGCCACGAGGCTCCCCCTTCGTTCGACCGTGGAGCAGGGCGCTCGGCCCCGGTCCGCTCGGCCCCGTTCTACTCCTCGCCGATCTTGACGCGCGCGAACCGGCGGACGGCCGCGTCGGCCCCGAGGCCGGTGAGGAGCTGACGGACGGTCTGCTTCGGCTCCTTGATGAAGGGCTGCTCGAGCAGGACGGCGTCCTTGTAGAAGCCGTTCATGCGGCCCTCGACGATCTTGGGGAGCGCCTGCTCCGGCTTTCCCTCGTTGCGGGTGAGCTCCTCGTACACGGCCCGTTCCTTGTCGAGGACGTCGGCGGGGACGTCCTCGCGGCGCACGTAGCGGGGCGCCGCCGACGCGATGTGCAGGGCGATGTCGTGGGCGACGTCCCTGGCTCTGGGGTCGATGGGGTCGACGCCGCCGAGCTCGACGAGGACACCGATCGTGCCCCGCTCGCTCTGGACGTGCTGGTAGCCGTCGAGGAGGCCGTCGGCGGTCTCGAAGACGACGATCCGGCCGAGCACGACGTGTTCGCCGAGCCGGGCCGCGAGGGCGGTGACGTGCTCCTCGACCGTGGTTCCCTCGAGCTCGAGGGCGGCGAGCTCGTCGGTGCCGGCCTCGACCGCGAGGCGAGCGAGGGCCTTCACGGTCTCGGTGAAATCGGCGCTCTTGGCCACGAAGTCGGTCTCGGCGGTGAGCTCGACGACCGCGCCGACCCGGTCGGCGACGAGCACCTCCACCGCACCCTGCTCGGCGGCGCGACCGGCACGCTTGCTCGCGCCGGCGAGCCCTTTGGTGCGCAGCCAGTCCGTGGCCGCCTCGAGGTCCCCGTCGGTCTCGGTGAGCGCGGTCTTGCAGTCCATCATCCCGGCGCCGGTGGCCTTGCGGAGCGCGGCGACGGCGGCGGCGCTCACGTCAGCCACTGGACGACTCCGACGCGGACGGCTCCGCCGACGCGTCCGGGGCGTCCGACGCGGGCGGCTCGGGCGCGGCGGTTGCCTCAGGGGCGGGTGGCGACGCGGTGTCGCTGCCGTCGTCGGTGCCGCCCGCCGCGCCCGCGGCGCGGGTTTCGGCGAGGCGGGCCTCGCGTTCGCGTTGCGCGGCCGCGGCCTCGTTGCGGGCCCGCTGCTGTTCTTCCTGGCGCCGGCGGGCTTCCTCGGGGTCGAGGGGCGGTGGCGTGGGGCGAGCCGCGGGGGCCGGCTCGGCGGTCGGGCTGACGGCGCCCTTCCGCTGCGCGATGGCGCGGCCTTCCCCGACCGCGTCGGCGACGATGCGGCTCATGAGGTTCGCGGAGCGGATCGCGTCGTCGTTGCCGGGGATGACGTAGTCGATGAGGTCCGGGTCGCAGTTGGTGTCGACGACCGCGACGACGGGGATCCCGAGCCGGTTCGCCTCGGTGACCGCGATGTGCTCCTTCTTCGTGTCGACGACGAAGATCGCGTTCGGGAGCCGCTCGAGGCGGGTAATGCCCCCCAGGTTGCGCTGCAGCTTGTCGCGCTTCGCGCGTCACCTTGAGGCCTTCCTTCTTGATCATCTGCTCGGTCTCGCCAGTGCTGACCATCCGGTCGAGCTCGTGGAGCTTCGAGACCCGCGAGTGCACGGTCTGGAAGTTCGTGAGCATGCCGCCGAGCCAGCGGTAGTTCACGTACGGCATCCCGCACCGCTCGGCTTGGGACTGGATGGGCTCCTGGGCCTGCTTCTTGGTGCCCACGAAGAGGACGACACCGCCGTCCTCGACGGTCTTGCGCACGAACCGGTAGGCGGTGTCGATGCGGTCCAGGGTCTGTTGCAGGTCGATGATGTAGATGCCGTTGCGTTCCCCGAAGATGAATCGGCGCATCTTCGGGTTCCAACGTCGGGTCTGGTGCCCGAAGTGGACGCCAGCCTCCAGCAGCTGCTTCATCGTGACGACGGCCACGACGTCTCCTTCTCGTTGGTTGGTCCTCCGCCCGCCGGCGTCCGAACCACGGGGGGTCCAGCGACCATGAGGTTGGCGGGCGTGCGTGATCCCGGGCCGGAACCCGAGTCGGTCGCAGTGTAGCGGCGGGCACTCCCGGGCCTTCCGGCCGGGTCGGGTCGCTCAGGCGGGCTCGGAGAGGCGACCGCGGAGCTGCAGGATGGCTTTGGTGTGGATCTGGCAGACCCGGCTCTCGGTGACGCCGAGGATGGAGCCGATCTCGGCGAGGGTGAGACCCTCGTAGTAGTAGAGGGTGAGGACGAGGCGCTCCCGGTCGGGCATGCGGTTGATCGCGTCGGCGAGGAGATGCTTCATCTCGCCCACCTCGAACGCTTCGACCGGGTCGTGGTTGCGGTCGGCGATGGTGTCCCCGACCGTCGACGTCCCTTGCCCCTCGCCTTGTTGACGGCCGAGGAGCTCGTCGAGGGCGACGAGTCCGGTGAAGGACACCTGGGAGAGCAGGTGGTTGAGCTCCTCCTCGTTCATGTCGAGTTCGGCGGCGACTTCTTTGTCCTCGGGGCTGCGGCGGAGCTCGTTCTCGAGCTTCGAGTAGGCCCGCTCCACCGCGCGGGCCTTGGCCCGCACGGAGCGGGGCACCCAGTCGATCGAGCGGAGCTCGTCGATGATCGCCCCTTTGATGCGGCTGATCGCGTAGGTCTCGAACTTGAAGCCGCGGGCGGGGTCGAACTTGTCGATGGCGTCGATGAGCCCGAAGATGCCGTAGCTGACCAGGTCGGACTGCTCGATGTTCTGGGGGAGGCCGGCGGCGACCCGACCGGCGACGAACTTGACCAGCGGTGAGTAGTGGAGGATCAGCCGCTCACGGGTGTCGTGGCTGCTGTTGGTCTTGTAGTCGTCCCAGAGCTCGGCGACCAGCGTGGCCGCGTCGGTGTCAGGCACGGGGATGCGTCGCCGCGTACACGGCCCGGAGGCGGTCTTGGCTGAGGTGCGTGTAGATCTGGGTGGTGGCCAGGTCGGCGTGACCGAGCAGCTCCTGCACCGCACGGAGATCCGCGCCGCCGTCGAGGAGATGGGTGGCGTAGGCGTGGCGCAACGCGTGCGGGTGGGTGCGCTGCCCGTCGCGGAGGGGATGCGCGGCGACGACACGGTGCGCGTCGCGGGTGGTGAACGCCCGGCCGCGTCGGCCGAGGAACACGACCGCGGGGCTCGACGGGACCGCGAGGACGCGGCCGGCCCGCGGTGAGGTAGGTGCGCAGCGCGGCCCGGGCCGGTTCGCCGGCCGGGACCCGGCGGGTCTTGGCCCGCTTGCCGAGCACGGTGACCAGGCCCCGGTCGAGGTCGCAGTCGGCGAGGGTCAACCCGCACGCCTCGCTGACCCGCAGGCCGCACCCGTAGAGCAGCTCGAGGAGCGCCGCGTCGCGGGTCGCGACCGCGGCGTGGACGGGGTCATCGTCGGGGGCCGCGGCGGCGTCGGCGGCCGCGTCGAGGAGCGCGGCGGTGTCGGCGGCGCTCGGCACTCGGGGGAGGCGCACATCCCCTTTCGGGGTGCGCAGCGCCCGGCCCGGGTCGGTGGAGACGGCGCCGCGCTGGCGTTGATGGGCGAGCAGGGCCCGCACCGCGGCGGCTTTGCGGGCGACGGAGCGGCGGGCGAACCCGCGCGTGTCGAGGTAGGCGAGGTAGCGGCGCAGTGTCTTGCGGTCGAGGGCGGCGGGGTCGCGACAGCCACCCCGTTCTGCCCACGCCACAAATTCGGCCGCGTCGTGCTCGTATGCCCGGCGCGTGTGCTCGTTCCGCCCGGCGAGTGAGGCGACGAGGCCCTCGACGTCCCAGGCCATGTGGAAAAGGTACCCCGACGGGCCCGGCGTGGCGTGGCTTCCGGGCCGGTTCGGGGAGGACCGGGGGGCGTTACCGGCCGGTGAAGCGAGGCTCGCGGCGTTCCAGGAACGCCCGGAGGGCTTCGGCGGTGTCGTCGGAGCCGAAGTTCGCGGCTTGGGTCAGGTCCTCGAACTCGAGCGCCTCGGCCATCGACACCGAGAACGACTGGTTCAGCTGGCGTTTCATGATCTGGAGCTGCACCGGTGGGAGCGCCGCGAGGCGCTGCGCCAGCTCGCCGACGACGGTGGTGAGCTCGGCCGCGGGCACGACCCGGTTGACCAGCCCGAGCCGTTCGGCGTCCGCGGCGGAGATGAGCTCGGCGAGGAAGGCCAGCTCCTTGGCCCGGTGGAGACCGACGAGGCGGGGCAGCAGCCATGAGCCGCCGGCGTCGAGGGACAGGCCCCGACGGGCGAAGATCTCGGAGAAGCGGGCGGTGTCGGCGGCGACGATGAGGTCGCAGCCGAGGGCCAGGTTGCAGCCCGCGCCGGCGGCGACGCCGTTCACGGCGGCGATGGTCGGGAGGTGCAGCTCGTGGAGGCGCAACGCGACCCGCCCGACGATCCGCATGGACCGCACCGCGGCGCCGAGACCACGGCCCGGTCCGGCCGGCTCGCCGTCGGCGACGGAGCCGAGCTCGTCGGGGGCGAGGTCGGCGCCCGAGGTGAACGCGTCGCCGGCGCCGGTGAGCACGAGCACCCGGTCCCGGGTGGATTCCTCGATCTCGTCGAGGACCGCGACGAGCTCGCGCCACATCGTCGTGCTGATCGCGTTCTTCTTCTCGGGCCGGTTGAAGGTGACGGTGACGACACCCTGGTCGCGCTCGAGGATCAGCGTCTGCATCGCGGTACCGTACCGCCGTGGGTTACAACCCGTTCCGCCAGCGGGTGGCGCACCGCGGCGACGCGCTCATCGTCGCCGCGGCGTTGGCGGTGATCGTCGCGCTGGTCGCCTGGGCGGTGTTCGGCTGAGCGGCCCGTGAGCGGGCATCGGTACTCCGACGGCGACGCCGGCGACGAGGTCGAGGTGCGCCGGGTGCAGCCGTACCAGGCGACGAAGACGTACCGGTGCCCGGGTTGTGATCACGAGATCGCACCCGGCGTCGGTCATGTCGTCGTCGTGCCGCGCGCCGCGGTGGAGGACCGCCGGCACTGGCACCGGTCGTGCTGGGAGCGGGCGGCGCGCCGGTCGCGGTGACACTGGCCGAGCTCAGACGTCCTTGGTGCCGAGCTCCTCGACGTTGACGTCTTTGAACGTGACCACCCGGACGGTGCTGACGAAGCGGGCCGGCCGGTACATGTCCCAGACCCACGCGTCGGTGAGCTCGAGCTCGAAGTAGACCTGGCCGTGGTCGTCGCGGGCGGTGAGGTTCACGCCGTTGGCGAGGTAGAAGCGCCGCTCGGTCTCGATGACGTAGGAGAACATCGGGAGGACGTCGCGGTACTCCCGGTACAGCTGGAGCTCGATCTCGGTTTCGTACCGCTCGAGGTCCTCGGCGCTCATCGCAGGTTTAGACCCGCTTCTCCTTGACCTTCGCCGCTTTTCCGATGCGATCGCGCAGGTAGTAGAGCTTGGCCCGGCGGACGTCGCCGCGGGTGGCGACCTCGATCTTGGCCACGATGGGCGAGTGGAGCGGGAAGGTGCGCTCGACGCCGACGCCGAAGCTGACCTTGCGGACGGTGAACGTCTCGCGGACGCCGCTGCCCTTGCGGCGGATCACGACCCCTTGGAACACCTGGATGCGCTCGCGGTTGCCTTCGACGACACGGACGTGGACCTTCAGCGTGTCGCCGGGGGCGAAGTCGGGGCGGTCGTCGCGCAGGTGGGCGCGGTCGACGAGGTCGGTGGCGTTCATCACGGCTCCCGGTGGGGGGATTGGTCATCGTACCGGTCGCCTTCGGGGTCGGTCTCCTCGAGCAGGGCCTGCTCCTCGGGGGTCAGGGGCCGGGTGAGCAGGTCGGGGCGGCGGGCCCGGGTGCGGCGCAGCGCCTGGGCGGCCCGCCACCGGGCGATCCGGGCGTGGTCACCGGAGCGGAGCACCTCGGGCACCGCGAAGCCTCGGAACTCGGCCGGCCGGGTGTACTGGGGCTCCTCGAGGAGCCCGCCGGTGAAGGACTCGTGCTCGGGGGAGGCGTCGTTGCCGAGCACGCCGGGGATGAGGCGGGTGACCGCCTCGATGACGACGAGCGCCGCGGCTTCCCCGCCGGCGAGGACGTAGTCGCCGACGGACAGCTCGTCGTCGCAGAGGTGCTCGGCGACGCGTTCGTCGACTCCTTCGTAGCGGCCGCAGAGCAGCGAGAAGCCGCCGCCGGCGGCGAGGTCGCGGGCGAGGCGCTGATCGAGGCGCCGACCGGCGGGGCCGAGGAGGAAGAGGGGGCGGGGCGGGTCGGTCGCCTCGACCGCGGCGAAGAGCGGCTCGGGGCGCAGCACCATCCCGGCGCCGCCGCCGAAGGGGGTGTCGTCGACGCTGCGGTGCGGATCGTCGGTGAAGTCGCGGGGGTCGTGGACGCGCACGTCGAGACGGCCGGCCTGGCGACGCCTTGCCGAGCAGCGACGTGGCGAGGGGGCCGTCGAGGTACTCGGGGAAGATCGTGAACACGTCGATGCGCATCGCGTCAGCCGTCCAGCAGCCCGGCGGGCGGGTCGACGACGATCCGGTCGGGGCCGTGCTCGACGATGAACACGACCGGGATCAGCGTGTCGTCGTCGAGGACGAGCAGGTCGTGAGCCGGGTTCGCTTCGACCGCGATGACACGGCCGTGGCGGTTCCCGGCCCGGTCGCGGACCTCGACGCCGATGAGCTCGTGCACCCACAGCTCGTCGCCCTCACCGGTGAGCGGCGCGGCTTCGAGGCGGGTGCCGCGCAGCGCGGTGGCTTGGTCCCGGTCCGTGATCCCCGCGAAGCGGACGAGGAACCGGCCCTGGTGGGGGCGGATGGTCTCGACGACGAGCTCGCGGTCGTCGGCGTAGAGCACCACGCCGGGTTGGCGGCGCTCGTCCCGGTCGCTCGTGAACGTCACCGCGACCTCGCCGTGGAGCCCGTGGGGTCGGCCGACGCGGCCGACCTCGAGACGCTCCGGGTGGGCGGCCACGCGCCCGGGCTTTACTCCGCGACGTCGACCGTGGCGCGCACGCCCTCGGCCGCGCCGGCAGCGCGGGTCAGCTGCCGCAACGCCTGCACGACCCGGCCGCGCCGGCCGATGAGCCGCCCCATGTCGGAGGGGCTGGCGTGCACGACGAGGACGACTTCGCCGCGTCGCTCCTCGAGGTCGACGTCGACCTGGTCGGGTTCCTCGGCGAGGTAGTGGGTGACGTACTCGACGACGGCGCGGGCGGTCCCACCGACGATGCGGTTGCCTTCACCGGCGACCTCGTCCTCGAAGTCGTCGTCGTCCTCGTAGCCCTCGTCGTAGTCCGGTGCCTCGTCGCTCACTCGCTGGACTCCTCGGCCTCACTCGATTCGGGTGGCGCCGCCGCAGGCTCGTCCGCGGCGGGCTCGTCGCCGGCGGCCTCCGCCGCGGCGGGGGCCGGCGCGGGCGCCGCGGGCGTGGGCTCCGGCTTCGGACCGCGCCCGGTGACGTAGCCCCGCCGGTTCAGCTTCGTGACCGGTGGCCGCTTCTTCTCGGACCGGTAGGTCTCCCACACGCCGGTGACGGTGAGGAGCTTCTGGACCTGCTCGGTCGGCTGGGCGCCCTGACGCAGCCAGGCGAGCGCCCGGTCGGCGTTGATGTCGACGCGGGACGGCTCGGCGCGGGGCCCGTAGTGGCCGATGGTCTCGATGATGCGCCCGTCGCGGGGGGAGCGGGCGTCCGCGACGACCACGCGGTAGCTGGGCTGCTTGGTCTTGCCGACGCGCAGCAGACGGATCTTGACGGCCACAGGCCGGGCCTTTCGTCTCGGGAACCCGCCAGGCTAGCCAACCCGGCCCGCGGGGCCCCATCGGTGGGGGTCGGCGGCCGAACCGCGGGTTCAGCGGCGGGTGCGTCGCGCCGGTCAGAAGCCGGGGACGGCGAGTCGCCCGCGCTTCTTGCCCTTGGACCCTTTGGTCATGGTGCGCATCATCTGCTGCACCATCTTGAACTGCTTCAGCATGGCGTTGACCTGCTGGGTGCTCGTGCCGCTGCCGACCGCGATCCGGTGCCGTCGAGACCCGTTGATGATGGACGGGTCCTGACGCTCGGCGGGGGTCATGGAGCAGATGATCGCCTCGACCCGGTCGAGCTCGCGCTCGTCGAGCTCGGCGTCGCGCAGCTCTCTCGGGACGCCGGGGAGCATCCCGACGATGCTCTGCAGCGGCCCCATCTTCTTCATCTGGCGCATCTGCTCGAGGAAGTCGTCGAGGGTGAACCGCCCCGAGCGCAGCTTCTCCTCGGCGGCTTTGGCCTGGTCGGCGTCGAAGGTCGCTTCGGCCTTCTCGATCAGGGTGAGCACGTCGCCCATCCCGAGGATGCGGCTGGCCATCCGGTCGGGGTGGAACGCCTCGAAGTCGTCGAGCTTCTCGCCGACGCTGGCGAAGAGGATGGGCAGGCCGGTGATCTCCTTGACCGACAGCGCGGCGCCGCCGCGGGCGTCACCGTCGAGCTTGGTGAGCACGACGCCGGTGAGGGGGACCCGCGCCGCGAACTCTCGGGCGACTTCGACGGCTTCCTGGCCGGTCATCGCGTCGATGGTGAGGAGCACGTCGGTCGGGTGGGTGGCGTCGACGACGCGGGCCAGCTCGGCCATGAGGTCGTCGTCGATCTGGAGCCGCCCGGCGGTGTCGACGATCACGACCGTGGACCCGAGCCGTTCCGCTTCCTTCACGCCGGCGCGGGCCACCTCGACCGGGTCGGTGCCGCTCGACGCGACGGAGACGCCGGCGCGCTCGCCGAGGACGCGGAGCTGCTCGACCGCGGCGGGGCGTTGCAGGTCGGCGGCGACGAGCAGCGGGGTGCGGCCGATGCCGGCCTGCTGCTTGGCCAGCTTCGCGGCGGCGGTGGTCTTGCCCGAGCCTTGGAGGCCGACGAGGACCACGACCGCGGGCGGCCGCGACGGGGCTTTGAGCTTGGCTGTGCTCGCGCCGAGCGTCCCCGCGAGCTCCTCGTGGACGATCTTGATGACCTGCTGGGCGGGGCTGAGGCTCTTCGTCACCTCCGCGCCGGTGGCGCGTTCCTTCAAGCGGGTGACGAACGCCTTGACGACCCGGACGTTGACGTCGGCTTCGAGCAGCGCGAGGCGGATCTCCCGCGCGACCTCGTCGACG
The DNA here is from genome assembly GCA_963714105.1 of uncultured Actinomycetes bacterium. Classification (GTDB taxonomy): domain Bacteria; phylum Actinomycetota; class Acidimicrobiia; order IMCC26256; family PALSA-555; genus PALSA-555. The sequence continues at coordinate 323,211 of OY970233.1, forward strand.
TCGGCTTCGCTGAGCCGGCCGCGGCTGCGCAGCTTCCGGAAGATGCCCTCGAACCGCTCGGAGAGAGTGTCGAACACGTCAGCCGACCAGCGCGGCGGCGAACTCGGCCGGTTCGAACGGGAGGAGGTCGTCGGCTTGCTCCCCGACGCCGGCCAGCTTGACCGGCACACCGAGCTCGGCCTCGATGGCGAGGACGATGCCGCCTTTCGCGGTGCCGTCGAGCTTGGTGAGCACGACGCCGGTGACGCCGACCGCGTCGGTGAACTGGCGGGCTTGGGTCAGCCCGTTCTGGCCGGTGGTGGCGTCGAGCACGAGGAGCACCTCGGTGAGCGCCCCGGGGAACCGCTCGACGATGCGGCGAACCTTCTTCAGCTCCTCCATCAGGTTGGTCTTGGTGTGGAGGCGACCGGCCGTGTCGACGAGGACGAGATCGACGTCGCGGGCCTGCGCGGCTTGCACCGCGTCGAACACCACGCTGGCCGGATCGCCGCCTTCTTGGCCGCGGAGGACGTCGACGCCGAGTCGGGTGCCCCACTCGGCGAGCTGATCGGCCGCCGCGGCGCGGAACGTGTCGGCGGCGACGAGCAGCACGCGCTCACCCGCGGCGTGGTGGTGACGAGCGAGCTTGGCCGCGGTGGTGGTCTTGCCGACGCCGTTCACCCCGACGAGCAGCCACACGTTGACGCGCCCCGGTTCGGCGTGCAGCGTCCGGTCGGCGTGATCGTGGAGCTCGTCGGTGATCTCGGCTTCGAGGAGCGGCGTCAGGCCGTCGGCGTCTCCGACGCCGGCGCGGCGGGCGCGGGCACGGACCCCGTCGAGGAGGCGGGTGGTGGTGGGGACACCGACGTCGGCGAGGAGGAGGGTCTCCTCGAGCTCGTCCCAGGTCTCGTCGTCGAGCCGGCGGGCCCGCCACCGCTGGCGGAGGTTGCGAAACGGCGTTCGGCTGCGGTCGAGCCGCGATTCGAGCGACGGCGAGGCGTCGGCCGGTTCCGGTGCCGCCGGTTCGGGCGGGGTCGTCTCGGGGATCGTCTCGACGTCGGGGGGTCCGCTCGGGTCGGCGCGTCGTTTGCGCTCGCGTCGGCCCAGCATGTGGGGCACCGCGAGGAGGAAGGCCGCGAGGGCGAAGATGAGCACGAGGACGAGCGCAGCCGTGGTGGTGAGCATCGGCGCGGCGATGCTACCCGTCGGGTTGCACGGTCCGGTCTTCGTCGTTCGAGGTCGGCCGGGTCTCGCGGCCGGTGATGAGCGCGGCGACGGCGAGGGAGATGCCGGCGTCGTCGAAGGCGCGTTTCAGCCGGGCTCGCAGCTCGCGGGCGACGTCCCATTGCGCGAGGGGAATCGTCCGGACGACGAGGCGGAGCACGATCCGGTCGCCCTGGAGCGCTTCGACGCCCCAGACCTCCGGTTCGCTCGGGATCCGGTGGGTCCAGTCGGGATCGGCGCGCAGATCGTGGGCAACCTGGGTGATGACGTCCGTCGCGGCGCCGATGTCGGTGTCGGGCGCGACGGCGAGGTCGAGGACGGCGCGGGCCCACTGCTGGGCCTTGTTGCCGACCCGGTGGATCTCCCCGTTCGGGACGAACCAGACCGTCCCCTCGACGTCGCGGAGCCGGGTGACCCGGAGGCTGACCAATTCGACGGTGCCGGAGACCGGCGGTGAGGAGCTGCCGGTGGCGACGCCGACGTCGATCACGTCACCGACGCCGTACTGGTCTTCGAGGAGCATGAACGTCCCGGCGAGGAAGTCGCGCACGATGGCCTGGGCGCCGAAGGCGAGCACGACGCCGGCGACGCCGGCGCCCGCGAGGAGCGGGGCGAGGTTGACGCCGAGCTCGCCGAGCACGGTGAGGATCGCGATGGTCCAGATCGCGATGCTGATCACGCTGCGCAGCACCGTCGCCATCGTCTCGGCTCGTTGCGCCCGCCGCCGGCCGCTCGCCGCGGTGGTCGCGCCCGGCGTGGTGCTGGCGTTCACCCGCTCGGCGAACCGGTGGACGAGATGCCGTGTGACGCGGGTGGCGATGAACGCGACGAGGAGGATCAGCAGGATGCGTGCGGGTCGAGCGACCGCGTCGGCGATCTGGGCTGCGTCGTTGCTGCCGGTGATGCGGAAGACGGTCTCGCAGAGCCAGGTGCGGGACCCGGGGGACCCGCAGGCGTGCTGGAGGTCGGCGGCGGTGGTCCCCCCGGCGGCGACGCGGGTGGGCAGCGCGGCGAGCAGCAGCGGCGCCATGGTCGGCTCAGGCGCCGACGGTGTCGGCGATCCGCTCGCTGACGACTCGGGTGGAGCCGCCCGGCGGCATCGTGACCCCATACAGCACGTCGCCGGCTTCCATCGTGCGTTTCTGGTGCGTGACGATGACGAGCTGGGCTTCGTCGCGGAACTCGTGGACGAGGTCCAAGAAGCGGTGCAGGTTGACGTCGTCGAGCGCGGCTTCGACCTCGTCGAGGAGGTAGAAGGGCGACGGCCGGGCCCGGAACACCGCGAAGAGGTACGCGAGCGCGGTGAGGGACCGCTCACCGCCGGACAGGAGCGACAGGCGGCGGATGTTCTTCCCGGACGGGCGGGCGTCGATCTCGACGCCGGTGTTCAGCAGGTCGTCGGGGTCGAGGAGCGACAGCCGGCCGGTGCCGCCGGGGAACAGGGTCGAGAACAGGTTCGTGAAGTGGCCGCTCACGTCGCTGAACGCCTGCTCGAAGACGGTCACGATCTCCCGGTCGACGGCGCGGATCACCCGGCTGAGCTCCCGGCGGCTGGACCGGACGTCGTCGAGCTGGTCGGTGAGGAACTCGTGACGGTCCTGCAGGGCCCGGTGCTCGTCGAGGGCGAGCGGGTTGATGGGGCCCATGACCCGCAGGTCCCGTTCGAGCTCGCGGGCGCGGCCGGCGAGGGTGGTGCCGTCCGGGACCTCGGGGGCGGGCGCGTCGAGCGCGACGCTCGGTTCGACGTCGAACTCGTTGCGGAGACCCTCGATCGTGGTGTCGAGCCGCAGGCGGGCTTCGGCCTCCTCGACGTCGAGGCGACCGATGCGTTCGCGTGCCGCGGTGAGCTCGGTCTCGAGGCCGCGGCGCTCGGTGCGGAGCACCTCGAGCTGCTCGGCAGACAGACGGGCGGCTTCGGTCTCCCGGCGCCGCCGGTCGCGGAGCCGGTCCGAGAGCGCGCCGACGGCAGCGCGGTGCTCGGCGAGGCGGCGGGCGATCGTCGCGAGGGTCTCGTCCCGCTCGAGCAGCTCGAGGCGGTGCCGTTCGGCGCTGGCCTGCGCGGCGGGGTCACGGTCGGCGAGGCGGGTCTCGACCTCGGCCAGGCGGCCGGCGAGCACCGCGCGGCGTTCCTCCGCGGCGGCTCGGCGCACCTCCGCGTTGCGGGCCGCGCCGAGCGCGGCCCGGGCGGCTTCGACGGTCCGCTCGGCTTCGGCCCGGCTGACTTCCGCGTTCGTGGCCCGTTCCTGGGCCTCTTCGAGGGCGCGTTGGGTGACCGCGGTGCCGTGGTCGCCGCCGATGGTCCAGAGCCCGTCGCCGCCGATGCGGTCGCCAGCGAGGGTGACGGCAACGAGCTCGGGGTGCTCGGCGACGTGGGTGAGCGCGGCCTGCCAGTCCGGGACGAGGACGTGGCGGGCGAGGAGCCGGTCGAGGACGTGCTGAAGCGAGTCGTGGCGGGCGTGGAGCACGTCGCGCAGCCGGCGGGTGCCGGCCGGCACGTCGAAGGGGACCGCGGCGGTGTCGTCGCCGACGACGAGCAGCAACGCCCGGGTGTCGCCGGCGCGGAGGCGGCCGATGGCGTCGCGCGCGGCGGCGGTGCCGCGCACGACGACGGCGCGCATCGCGTCGCCGAGCGCGCTGGCGACCGCGGCTTCCGCGCCGGGTTCGATCTCGAGCAGATCGACGAGGGGGCCGAGCACCCCACCGAGGTCTTCGAGCTCACCGGCGGCGGCTTCGGCGCGCGCGGCGCGCAGCTGACGTTCGAGCGCGTCGGCGTTGGCGCGGGCGCGGGCCGCGTCCCCTTCGGCGGTGCGCCAGCGTTCCTCCGCGGCATGCAGGGCCTCCTCGGCGGTCTCGACCGCGACGAGCGCGTCGGTGCCGGGGAGGGTCAGCTCGTCGACGTGGAGGGCCGCGAGCTCGTTGCGGAGCGCGACGGCGTCGGCGACGAGGGTCTCGACGACCCCGGTGTCGGCCGCGGCGGCGAGCTCGCGTTCGACGCCGCGGCGCTTCTCGGCCAGCAGCGCGGCGAGGCCGCGGCCGCGCTCACGGAGCGCTTCGACTCGGGCGACCCACTCGGCGAGCCCTTCGGCGCCGAGCGCGGTGAGGGACTGCTCGGCGTCGACGACCGCGTCGTCGAGCTGGGCGAGACGGTCGTGGAGCTCACGGTCGCGGGTGGCGAGCTCGTGACGTTCGTCGCGGAGCCGTTCGAGGCGGGTCTGGAGGCCGGCGAGCTGATGCCCGGCGAGGTAGAGGCGGATGGCCCGCAGCTCGTCGACGACCGCGCCGTGGCGTTGCGCGGCTTCGGCTTGGCGTTGCAGCGGCGCGAGCTGGCGGCGTACCTCTCGGAGGGTGTCTTGGAGGCGGAGCAGGTTCCCTTCGGTGGCGGCGAGGCGCCGCTCGGCGCGTTCCTTGCGCCGCCGGAACTTCAAGATGCCGGCGGCTTCCTCGATGATGGCGCGCCGGTCGGTCGGGGTGGCGTTCAAGATGGTGTCGAGCTGGCCCTGCCCGACGATGACGTGCTGCTGGCGGCCGATGCCGGTGTCGGAGAGCAGCTCTTGGATGTCGAGGAGGCGGCACTCGACGCCGTTGAGCTGGTACTCGGATTCGCCGGTGCGGAACAGCGTGCGGGTGATGGTCACTTCGCTGAACTCGATCGGGAGCAGCCGGGCGGTGTTGTCGATGGTGAGGGACACCTCGGCGCGGCCGAGCGCGGTGCGGTTGGGCGTGCCCGCGAAGATGACGTCGTCCATCTTGGCGCCGCGCACGGTTCGCGGGCCTTGGGCGCCGAGTACCCAGGCGACCGCGTCGACGAGGTTGGACTTCCCGGAGCCGTTCGGGCCGACCACGACGTTGACGCCAGGCTCGAAGTCGAGCGACGTCTTGTCGGCGAAGGACTTGAAGCCCTTCAAGGTCAGTGACTTCAGGAACACCGGGCGGCCCCTTTTCCTCGCGGGATCGTAGCGACGGGTTCTCGGCTTCCCGGGGAGCGCCGTTCGGGCTGGTCAGACGGTCAGGAGACGGTGAAGGTCGAGGCGCCGGCGGGCAGCTCGTCGCGGGCCTCGACGGTGGTGATGCGGGCTCGGGGCGGCCCGGCCCGGCACCACGCCTCGACCGCGGCGACCGCGGCGGGTGGGCCTTCGAGGGCGGCTTCGACGCGGCCGTCGGGGAGGTTGCGGACGAAGCCGGCCACGCCGTGGGCCTGGGCCTCGGCTCGGGCTCCCTCCCGGAACCAGACCCCCTGGACCCGGCCGGCGATCCAGAGGTGGCGGCGCACACGCTCGGGTTCGCTGTTCAGACCTGACAGGCCTCGCAGTAGAAGGTGGACCGACCACCGAAGCGTTCGCGGCGGATGACGTGCCGGCAGCGGCGGCAGTACTCGCCGTCGCGGGCGTACACGTTGTGGTGGTGCTGGTAGTCGCCGGGCTTCCCGAACAGGTCGACGTACTGCTCGTCGGCGAGGGACGACCCGCGGTACTTCACCGCGTCCTGGAGGACCTCGACCATGGACCGGTACAGGCGGCGGATCTCCTGGGAGGAGAGCGAGTCGCTCATGCGGTCCCAGCGCAGCCCCGCCCCCCAGAGGATCTCGTCGCTGTAGATGTTCCCGATCCCGGCGAGGAACTTTTGGTCCATGAGGAGGGCCTTGAGCTTGCTGTGCCGCTGGGAGATGAGGTTCCCGAACTGCTCCCAGGACATCGCGTTCTCGAGCGGGTCGAGACCGAGATGGTTGAGCTCGCTCACCTTGTTCAACGCGTCGGCTTCGGTGACGAACATCTCCCCGAAGGTGCGGGGGTCGACGAAGCGCAGCTGGCCGCCCTGGGTGAAGGTGATGATCACGTGGGTGTGCTTGTCGCGCGATTCGCGTGCGGTCTTGGCGCGAAGCAGCTGGCCGGACATGCCGAGATGGATGACGAGGACGTCGCCGCCCTCGAGCCGGCACAGCAGGTACTTGCCGCGGCGTTCGACCCCGGTGAACTTCTTGCCTTCGAGCCGGGTGATGAACTGCTTGCGGTTGTGGTGGCGACGCACGCTGCGCATCCCGTCCACCTCGACGCTCTTGACCCGCTTGCCGACGACCTCCCGTTCGAGGTCGCGGCGCACCACTTCGATTTCAGGTAACTCCGGCATCCGCCCGTTCCTCTGCTCGGTGCAGGCTCTCCCACGCCGCCCGCGCCGCGGCCTGCTCGGCCTGCTTCTTGGATCGCCCTTCGCCCTCACCGCGGACTTGCCCGTCCAGGCGGACGCTGGCGAAGAAGCGTTTGGAATGGTCGGGGCCTTCGGCCCGGACCGAGTAGCGGGGCAGCTGATCGAAGCGTTGGGCCGCGAGCTCCTGGAGACGGGTCTTGAAGTCCTGCCCGCCGGGTCCGGCCGCGGCGACGCGGATGCGGTCCTGGAGCAGCGAGAGGACCAGGTCGTCGGCGGCGTCCCAGCCGCCGTCGAGGTACGCGGCGGCGATGACCGCCTCCATCGCGTCGGCGAGGATCGACGGCTTGGTCCGCCCGCCGGAGCTCTCCTCGCCCTTGCCGAGGAGCAGCGCCGCGCCGAGCCCGACGTCTTCGGCCAGCTCGGCGAGGACGTCGGCGTTGACGACGGAGGCGCGCAGCTTGGCCAGCTCCCCTTCGGGGAGGTCGGGGTACTCGCCGTAGACGTGGACGGTGACGACCAGGCCGAGGACCGCGTCGCCGAGGAACTCGAGGCGCTCGTTCGACTGCGCCTCCGGATGCTCCGCGCAGTAGGAGCGGTGCACCAAGGCCGCGTCGAGACGGGCAGGGTCGTGGAACGCACGGCCGAGCGCCGCTTCGAGGCGGGCTCGCGCGCGTCGGGGTTCATGGCGTCGCGCCGCCCCCCTCGTCGAGCCGGGCGACGATGTAGTCGACCGCCTCTCGAACGGTGTGGAGATCGGCGAGGTCTTCGTCGTCGACGCGGAAGCCGACGGTGCGTTCGCCGAGCTCCTCTTCGAGTTCCTCGACGAGCTCGATGAGCGCGAGGGAGTCGGCGTCGAGGTCGTCGGCGAAGCGGGCGTCGAGGGTGATGCGATCCTCGGGGATCTCGAGGATCGCGGCGAGGCGCTCGCGGACGAGCGTGAACACCCCGTCGGGGCCGAGCGGGGCGTGTTCGACGTGGGTCTCAGCCGGCATTCGTGACGGCCTCCTGCATCCGGGTGACGACCGCCGAGGCGACGCAGTCGGACGCGACGCGGACGGCGTTGACGATGGCGCGAGCCGACGACGATCCGTGCGAGATGACGCACACCCCGGCGACGCCGAGGAGGATCGCGCCGCCGGTGACGTCGGGGTCGTACACCTCGGCCGCGGCGAGGAGCATCGGCAGCAGCACCCGGGCGGCGTCGCGGGCTTCGGGGGTGGCGTCGAGGACGCGGAACACGACACCGGCCATGGAGCGCAGCGCGCCTTCCATGCTCTTCAGGGCCACGTTGCCGGTGAAGCCGTCGGTGACGATCACGTCGACGTGGTCGGGGTGCATGAAGTCGCGGCCTTCGACGTTGCCGACGAACCCGGGTTCGTCGAGGAGGAGCTCGTAGGCCCGCTTGCGGAGCTCGTCGCCCTTGCCGGCCTCCTCGCCGTTGGAGAGCAGCCCGATCCTCGGGGCGTCCAGCCCGTAACGGGCCCGGGCGTACGCGCCGGCCATGCGGGCGTACTGGACCAGCCGCTCCGGTGCGGGGGCGACGACCGCGCCGGCGTCGACGAGGAGCTGGGGGTGGTGCCCGGGGACCGGGATCGGCGCGGCGATCGCTGGGGTCGGGACGCCACGGAACCGCTTCAGGCGCAGCACCGCCGCGGTGGTGACCGCGCCGGTGTTGCCGGCGCTGACCATCGCGTCGGCGGCGCCGTCGCGCACCGCGCGGGCGGCCTGCACGATCGAGGAGTCCTTGAGCTTGCGCACCGCGCTCACCGGCTCGTCGTCCATGGCGATGACGTCTCGGGCGTCGAGCACGTCGACGCCGGGTGGCGGCGTCGCCCCCAGGAGGGGGTCCAGCTCCTCGCGCCGTCCGACGAGCAGCACCTTGACCCCGAGCGACTCGGCGGCTTCAACGGCCCCCGCGACGATCTCCCCCGGTGCGCGATCGCCGCCCATCGCGTCGACGGCGACGGTGGCGGACCCCACCGGGTCAGTCCACCTCGATCCGCTGCTTGCCGCGGTAGTGGCCGCAGTTGCCGCACACCCGGTGCGGGAGCTTCACCGCGCCGCAGTGGGGGCACAGCGAGCGGGGCGGCAGGTCGATCCGCCGGTTGGCGGAGCGCCGCGTGTGGGTGCGGGCCCGCGGGGTCTTGCGCTTCGGGACGGCCATCGGTGTGTCTCCTCTACAGGGTTAGATCTCGAGCTCGGACAGCACGGCCCAGCGGGGGTCGGGCGCGGACGAGTCCTCGGGCTCGTCGGCGCCGGGCAGGGCCGGCGAGCAGGGCGGGTCGCACTGGGGGGCGAGGGGGAGCTCGAGGAGGAGCGCGTCGCGGACCAGCTGGTCGAGGTCCAGCTCGTGACCCTCGATCGGGTAGGTCTCGCCGGGCACCGGGTCGGTCTCGAAGAGCTCGTCGACGTGGACGCTCAACGGGTGGGTGAGGGGCCCGAGGCAGCGGCTGCAGTCCCCCTTCCAGGTGGCCGAGACCTGCCCCCGGGCCACGATCCCCTCGGGGATGCGGTCCAGGTCGAGGTCGACCTCGACCGGGGCGACGATCGCGGCGGCCGACCCGACGAGGTCCTCAACGGGCTCGGCGAGGTGGACGGTGCGCCGGGCCCGGGCGTTGCTGAGCAGATCGGCGACGTCGATGCGAAAGCTGGACATTTCAGGGCCTCAGGCGGGAGCGGTACACGAGGATACCAGCGGCGCCCCGTCCCCCACGGTGAGCGAAACGTCCGTTTTAAGGGTTTCTGGGGGGTTCTACATCTCGTCTTGGTCGAAGACGGGGACCTCGTCGGGTTCGTCGGTCTCGTCCGCTTCGGGCAGGTCGACCTGGAGGCGTTCGCGGCCTTTGCGGACCCCCTGGATGGTCTTCCCGAGGAGGGTCTCGAGGCCGGCGAGGCGCTGGTCGACGTAGTCCTCGGCGGCGTGGTGGAGGCGGCGGCCCTCGGCTTCGGCGTCGGTGATGATCTGCTGCGCGCTACGGGCGGCCTCGCGGACGATGTCGGAGCGTTCGACCATCCGCTCGGCTTGCACCCGGGCCGCGTCGAGGAGCTCGTCGGCTTCGCGCGTGGCGGTCGCGAGGTACTCGTCGCGTTCCTTCAGGAGCCACCGGGCGTGGCGCAGCTCGGCGGGGACCTCCCGGAGGGCCCGGTCGAGGAGCTCGATGGCCTCGTCCCGGTTCACGAGCACCGACGCCGACATCGGCATGGTGCGGGCGGTCTCCACCAGCTCGCGCAGCTGTTGGAGGACCCCTTCGAGGGTGCGGGCCTCGGCCTCGCTCATCCCGTCCCGCCGCCGAAGCGCTCGGCGAGCCGGGCCGCGACCACCGTGGGCACCATGCTGGCGACGTCGCCACCGAACCGGGCGACCTCGCGCACCAGACTCGAGGACAGGAACGAGTACTGGGGGCTGGTCGAGATGAAGAACGTGTCGATGCCCGAGAGCCGCTGGTTCATCTGCGCCATCTGCAGCTCGTAGTCGAAGTCCGACACCGCCCGGAGCCCCTTCACGATCGCTTCCGCGCCGTGGTCCTTCGCGAAGTCGACGAGGAGGCCCTTGAAGAACTCGATGCGGATGTTGGGCAGGTGGGCGGTGACCTCGTGGAGCATGTCTTGGCGTTCCGCGAGGGTGAACAGCGACTGGCTCTTCTGCGGGTTGCGGATCACCGCGACGATCACGTGCTCGAAATGGCGCGCGGTGCGCTCGATGATGTCGAGATGTCCGTTGGTCACCGGGTCGAAGGAGCCGGGACAAAGGGCGGTGGCCACGCGGTCGCCTCCTAGGCGCGGGGGACGGGACCGAGCGTGGTGACGAGCGTATCCCCGTACTTGCGTCTCGACCGGACCGCGAGCGGCGACGCCGCGGCCGGCTCGGGTGGGGGCGCGCTCGCCGCGGTCTCGAGGATGACCCGGGCGTCGGGGGTGAGCCAGCCGGGCCGGGTCAACGCCTCGAGCAGCGGGGCGACCTCGGTGGGGGCGGCGGCGTAGGGCGGGTCGGCGAGGATGAGATCGAAGGGCGCCGCCGTGGGGGGCGTCCCGGTGAGGAAGCGGAGGACCGGTGCGGTGCGGACCTCGGCGTGCTCGGCGAGCCCGGTGGCGTCGAGGTTGGCGCGGCAGGCGGCGGTCGCGGCCCGGTCGGCGTCGACGAGCACCGCGGCGGCGGCGCCCCGGGAGAGGGCCTCGACCGCGAGGGCGCCGCTGCCCGCGTAGAGGTCGAGGACGGCGGCGTCGACGACGTGGTCGCCGAGCGCGGCGAAGACCGCCTCGCGGACCCGCTCGGTGGTCGGGCGGACGTCCGGGGGGGCGACGAGGCGACGGCCGCCGGCGTGGCCGGCGATGATCCGCAGACGAGGCTTGGCCATCGGGTTCAGCTCTTGAAGAGGAACTCGGCGGCGTCTTCGGGGTAGAGGTCCTCGAACTCGTCGCGGAGCGCGGCGTGGTCGGCGAGGCTGGGGTCGACGTCGAGGAGCGCCTCGGCGAGGAGCCGCGCTTCGACGACGACGGGCTCGTCGCGAGGCAGCCGGCCCAGCTTCAAGTCGCTGATCCCGGACTGGCGCTCCCCGAACACCGCCCCCGCGCCGCGGATCTCGAGGTCCCGTTCGGCGAGCTCGAAGCCGTCGGTCGTGTCGCGCATGGCCTCGAGGCGGGCGCGCCCCTCGGGGGTGGTCGGGTCGGCGAGCAGGTAGCAGAACGACCGGTGCGCGCCGCGGCCGATGCGGCCCCGCAGCTGGTGGAGCTGCAGCAGCCCGAAGCGGTCGGCGTCCTCGATGATCATCACCGTGGCGTTGGGCACGTCGACGCCGACCTCGACGACGGTGGTGGCGACGAGGCAGTCCAGCTCGCCGGCACGGAAGCGGTTCATCACCGCCTCCTTGTCGGGGCCGGGGAGCTGCCCGTGGAGCAACCCGAGCCGCAACCCGGCCAGCTCCTCGCGTTGGAGCCGCTCGTACTCGGTCGGTCGCGGCCGTCGCCGCGACCCGCTCCGAGCCGTCGACGAGGGGGCAGACGACGAACGCCTGCCGGCCCGCGGCGACCTCGGCTCGGAGCTGGTCGTAGACGGTGGTGCGTTCGAGGGGGCTGGGGCCAACGATCTCGGTGACGATCGAGGACCGACCGGCGGGGAGCTCCCGCAGCTCCGACTTGTCGAGGTCGCCGTAGAGGAGCATCGCCGCGGTCCGCGGGATCGGGGTGGCCGTCATGACCAGCACGTCGGGGTCGTCGCCCTTGGCCCGCAGGACGTCGCGTTGCTCTACCCCGAAGCGGTGCTGCTCGTCGATGATCGCGAGCCCGAGGCGGGGGAACTCGACGCCGGCTTCGAGGAGCGCGTGGGTGCCGACGACGATGTCGACGTCGCCGGCGCGCAACCCGTCGCTCAGGCGCCGACGGTCCGCAGCGGGGGTGCGGCTGGTCAACAGCGCGACCCGCACCGGCCGTTCGCCGAGCAGCGTGTCCGCGGCCGTGACGGTGAGCCCGTCGAGCGAGGCTGCGGAGGGTGAGCTCGTGCTGCTCGGCGAGCACCTCGGTCGGGGCGAGGAACGCGCCCTGGTAGCCGCCCTGCACCGCGACGAGCAGCGCGGCGAGCGCGACGACCGTCTTGCCCGACCCGACCTCGCCTTGGAGGAGCCGGTGCATCGGTGCGGGGGCGGCCAGGTCGCCGTGGATCTCGGTGATCGCTCGCCGTTGCGAGTCGGTCAACGCGAACGGGAGCGTGTCGAGGAACGTCGACACGAGGAGCCCGTCGACCTGATGTTCGATCCCGGTGCGTTCCCGTTCGATCGCGCGGCGGTGCACGACGAGGCGAACCTGGATGCGGAGGAACTCGTCGAAGGCCAGCCGGGCCCGGGACGCGTGCGCCTCCGCAAGCGAGCCGGGCTGATGGACCCCCCGGTACGCGGCGGTGCGGTCCACGAGGCCCCGCGACGCGCGCAGATGCTCGTCGAGGGGGTCGGCGAACCCGCGGCGCGGGTCCGGTCGAGCGCCGCGCCGACCAAGCGGCGCAGCTGCCAGCTGTGGATGCCGGCCTTGCCCGACTGCGGGTACACGGGGAGGAGCACCCCTGTCGTCGCCTCGCCGCGCCGGCCGAGCACGTCGAGCGCCGGGTTCACCATCTGGCGGCGACCCCGGTACTGGTCGACCCGTCCGAACACCGACACCTCGGTGCCTTCCTCGAGCCGGGACCGGTACTCCTGGTTGAAGAACGTGAGCCGCAGGTAGGAGGTCCCGTCGAACACCTCGAGCTCGACGATGGGGCGACCCCGGCGGGGCCGGCGGACCCGGACCGCCTTGATCTCCCCGGAGACGGTGGCTTCCTCACCGACGGCGAGGCTGGCGATCTCGACGACGTTCGTGCGGTCGTGGTACCGACGCGGGTAGTGCTCGAGCAGGTCGAGGACGTTCCGGATGCCGAGCTCGGCGAGGCTGGCCTCGAGACGAGGTCCGACGTCGCGAAGCGACGTCACGGGCTTGTCGCGTAGCTCCCGCAGCGTCAGGCCCGCGGGGTCGGGCATCGGCTACTCCACGCCGATGAGGTACGGGTAGAGCGGCTGGTCGCCCTCGTGGACCTCGACCTCGACGTTGGGGTGCGCCAGCCCGAGCTGGTCCCGGAGCCGGTCGGTGTCACCGCGGTACACGTCGGCACCGAGGAGGACGGTGACGAGCTCGGTGTCGGCGTCGACGAGATGCTCGACGAGCGTGACCGCGGCGTCGAGCGCGGTCGGCGCCACCGCGCAGATCCCGTCGTCGGCGATCGCGATCCAGTCGCCGGCGTTGATCGGCCCGCACGCGGCGTGGCTGGCCCGCACCGCCTGGGTCACCTCCCCGGCCCGCACCCGGCCCGCCGCGTCCGTCATCGCCTTCACGTTCGTGTCGACGTCCGCGTCGGGGTCGTACACGACGAGCGCGGCGAGGGCCTCGACCACCGCGGTGGTCGGCACCACCGCGACGGTCCGGTCGGTGAGCGCGTCGACCTGACGGGCGACCGGGACGATGTTCTTGTTGTTCGGGAGCACCACGACCGCGTCGGCGCCGACATCCTCCACCGCGGCGAGGATCTGCGCGGTGGACGGGTTCATCGACTGCCCGCCGGCGACGACGGCGTGGACCCCGACGCTGCGGAGCAGCCGGCCGATGCCGTCTCCCACCGCGACCGCGACGACCGCGGTCGCGACCGGCGGGGCCGCCTCGTCCTCGGGGACGACCACGCTCGCCTCTCGCACCCACCGGTCCTCGTCGACCTGCTCGACGAGGTCCGTGACCCGGATCTTGGAGGGCCGGCCCGCCTCGACGCCGGCTTCGATCGCGGCACCGACGTCGTTGGTGTGCACGTGGCAGTTCCAGACCCCGTCACCGCCGACCACGACGATCGAATCGCCGACCGCCTCCCACGAGTCCTTCAACCCCGGGATCGTGACGTCGTCCGCGTCGAGCAGGAACATCACCTCGTAGCGGAGGGACGTGACGTCCTCGCCACGCTGATGCGCGGCGACCACCGCGGGGGTGACGACCACCTCCGGCTCGGGCAACGGCCGGCCGTCGACGACGTGCAGGAACGCGTCGACGAGCAGCGTGAAGCCGCGGCCGCCCGCGTCGACGACGCCGGCCTCGGCGAGGACCGGCAGCAGCTTCGGGGTCCGGTCCACCGCGTCGCGCGCCGCCGCGCTGACCCCTTCGAGCACCCGCTCGAGGGTCGCCGACCCGGTCGAGCGGGCCGTCTCCGCGGCGTCGGCCGCGGCCCGGGCGACGGTGAGGATCGTCCCCTCGACGGGGCGGACCACCGCCTCGTACGCGGCGTCGGACGCTCGCCGCAACGCCCGCACGAGATCCTCGGTGCCGACGGCGTCGAGGTCACGGAACGTCTCGGCCAGCCCCCGCAGGATCTGGCTCAAGATCACCCCGGAGTTCCCGCGGGCGCCCATGAGCGAGCCGTGGGCGACGGCCTGGCACACGTCGTCCATCCGCTCGGCGTCGCCGAGCTCCGCGCACACCGATTCGAGGGTGAGGGCCATGTTGGTGCCGGTGTCACCGTCGGGCACGGGGTACACGTTGAGCCGGTTCAGCTCCTCCTGGTGGGCGCGGAGGGCATCGCGGTAGCTGGCGACGACGCGGGCCAGGGCGGCCCCGTCGACCTCGTCGAGCGGCACTTGCGGGATGGTACTGGCGAGTTTCTCGGTAGAGCACGGGTTCCGGGTATCCTCGCGGCTCCCCTGGAGCTCGGAGAGCGGCGATGGCATCGGTGTGTGACGTCTGCGGCAAAGGCCCGCGGTTCGGGATGCGCCTCAGCCACTCGCATCGCCGCACCAAGCGGCGCTGGGACCCCAACGTGCAGAAGATCCGGGCGCTCGTCGACGGCACCCCCAAGCGCATCCACGTCTGCACCTCCTGCTTGAAGGCGGGGAAGGTCCAGAAGCCCTGATGCAAGGGGTGGTCCGGATCTATGACCCCCAAACCGGCGAGGGGCTCGTCGTGCGCGACACCGACCGGGCCGACCTGGTCCTTGCCCCGGGGGCGCTCGACGGGTCCCTGTTCCGGCTGCTGCGCCAGGGGCAGCGGGTGAACTTCGAGCTCGACGACGCGGGCCGCGCGACGCGGATCCGCATCGGGGCCGAGGGCGACCTCGGGCTCGGCGACGCCGAGATCTGACCCGTCGGACCGCCGGGCGCGGGCGGCTAGCGGTCTCGGGAGCCGCCGCGGAGCAGGCCCCACAGGAACAGCAGCGCCGTCGCGCCGACGAAGGCGACGAGGATCGAGTACAGCGAGAAGCTGTTGATCGCCTCCCCGCCCGCGGCCTTGAACAGGGCACCGCCGACGATGCCGCCCACGATGCCGAGGATGATCGTGCCGAGACAGCCGGGCCGGTGCCGGCCGGTGACGACCTTGGCCAGCAGGCCGGCGATCAACCCGACCACCACCCACGACAGCCAGCTCACGGCACGGAGCGTACCGACCGCCCGACCCGGCTGCCCGCAAGGGGGTGTCGGTACACTTGCTCCACTTCCCTTCCGGCCGAGGAGCAACTGCGTGGCACTCGTGGTCGACGCCCCCACCAAGCATGAGCGGCTGCTCCGCTGGGTCGAGTCGATGGCGGTCCTCTGCGAACCCGCCTCGATCCACTGGTGCGACGGTTCTCACGCCGAGTACGAGCACCTCTGCCGCGGTCTCGTCGACGCGGGCACCTTCGTCGAGCTGGACCAGGACCGCCGGCCGGGGTCGTACTGGGCCAGCACCGACCCGAGCGACGTGGCCCGCGTTGAGGACCGGACCTTCATCTGCTCGGAGCAGGAACGCGACGCCGGCCCGACCAACCACTGGATGGACCCGGCCGAGATGCGGGGCCGCCTCGAGGGCCTGTTCCGGGGGTCGATGCAGGGCCGGACCATGTACGTGGTGCCGTTCAGCATGGGGCCGCTCGGCTCCCCGCTGTCGTACACCGGGGTCGAGATCACCGACTCGCCCTACGTCGCCGCGTCGATGATCGTGATGACCCGAGCCGGGAAAGCCGCCCTCGACGTCCTCGGCGACGACGGCGACTTCGTGCCCTGCATGCACTCGCTCGGGGCGCCGCTCGCACCCGGGGAGCAGGACAGCGTCTGGCCCTGCAACCCCGACGAGAAGTGGATCGTGCACTTCCCCGAGACCCGCGAGATCTGGTCCTACGGGTCCGGGTACGGCGGCAATGCCCTCCTCGGCAAGAAGTGCTTCGCGTTGCGGATCGCGTCGGTGATCGCCCGCGACGAGGGATGGCTCGCCGAGCACATGCTGATCCTGAAGCTGACCTCCCCGACCGGTGCCGTCTACTACGTCGCCGGGGCGTTCCCGTCCGCGTGCGGGAAGACCAACCTGGCGTTGATCGTGCCCAGCATCCCGGGGTGGACCGCCGAGTGCGTCGGCGACGACATCTCCTGGATGAAGTTCGGCGCCGACGGGCGCCTCTACGCGATCAACCCGGAGAACGGGTTCTTCGGGGTCGCCCCCGGGACGAACCTGTCCACCAACCCGACCGCCATGAGCACCGTCGCCCGCAACACCGTCTTCACCAACACCGCCCTCACCGACGACGGCGACGTGTGGTGGGAGGGCAAGGACGGGCCACCCCCGGAGCACTGCACCGACTGGCGCCGTCACGACTGGACCCCCGCGTCGGACACCCCCGCCGCGCACCCCAACTCGCGGTTCTGTGTCCCCCTCGACGAGTGCCCCACGGTCGCCCCCGAGTACGACGACCCCGCCGGGGTGCCGATCTCGGCGTTCCTGTTCGGCGGGCGCCGGGCCAGCACCGTGCCCCTCGTGTACGAGTCGCGAGACTGGAACCACGGCGTGTTCATCGCCGCGACGATGGGCTCGGAGAAGACCGCGGCCGCGTTCGGTGGCCTCGGTGAGCTCCGCCGCGACCCGTTCGCGATGCTGCCCTTCTGCGGCTACCACATGGGCGACTACTTCGCCCACTGGCTGTCGATGCCGGAACGCTCCGACGAGGTCGATCTGCCCCGCATCTACGGCGTCAACTGGTTCCGCAAGGACGCCGACGGGAAGTTCCTCTGGCCCGGGTACAGCGACAACTCGCGGGTGCTGGACTGGATCTGCCGGCGGCTCGAGGGTGACGCCGGTGCGCTCGACACCCCGATCGGTGCCGTGCCCCGCCCCGAGGACCTGAACCTCGAGGGCCTCGCCCCTGACGTCGCCGCCCGTGCCGAAGCCGCCCTCGCCGTCGACGTCGAGGCGTGGCAGGCCGAGCTGCCCACGATCCGCGAGCACTTCGCCCGGTTCGGTGACCGGCTCCCGGACGCCTTACGCGACGAGCTCGACGGCCTCGAGCGTCGCCTGGCCGGCTCGTAGGCGCCTCCGCATCCGAGCTCGCACCCGCCACGATGGTGGCGTGTCGCCGCGCCCACCGCCGCTCCGGTCGCCGCCGCCGACTCCGCGTCGGCGCGGCGCTCGCCGTCACCCTCGCGCTCGCGACCGTCGCGGTCATGCTCGGCACCGACGCGACCGCCCACCTCCAGGCCGCCAGCACCCCCGCGTCGGCGGTCGTCGCCCGTCCGATCCCGCCGCTCGCGGGCGCGCCGCCCCGCCTGCAGATGGTCAGTGCCGGCGACTCGGTCGGGTTGACCGTCGCCGAGGGTCTGGCCCGGGTCGGGGGCGCGCAGGGAGACAGCATCGCCGGTGGGGCGTTCCTCGGCTGCAGCCTCGAACCCGCCGGGCAGACCTTCTACCGACCCGACCGTCTCGACGTGATCCCGGACGGCTGCCCCGACTGGCAGGACCACTGGCCCGCGCTCGCCGCGTACACCCACGCCGACGTCGCGGTCTTCCTCGGTGGCACCTGGGACCTGTTCGACCGGTACGTGAACAACCACTGGGTGAGCTTCGGGAGCCCCGAATCCGATCAGGCGTTGGGTGCCCTGCTCGACACCATGATCGACGGCTTCGCCCGCGCCGGCACCGCCGTCGCGCTGCTCACCAGCCCGTACAACTCGGCGGCGGACTCGCCGCTCAAGGAGCCGATGAACCAGTCCGCGTTCGACCCGCCGCGCATCGACCACTGGAACACGCTGCTGCGGGCCGCCGCGGCCCGCCACCCGACCGAAGCCCGGATCGTCGACCTCAACGGGTTCGCGAGCCCCGGCGGGTTCACCGACACAGTCGCCGGGGTCACCCCGTTCCGCGGGGACGGCGAGCACTTCAGCGAGGCCGGCGCGGATCTCGTCGCGACCTGGCTGCTCCCCCGCCTCGCCGACGTCGCGCGCCTCGCCGCGCCCCGCGCCGCGTAGGCGCCCACTCACCGCGGCACCGTCGCGGAGGCCCGCCATCGGCCGGCGACGGACCGGTCAGGCGCCGCTACGATCCCCGCACGGCGACAAGGGGGACCGGCATGGCCGTCAGCGCCTACGTGCTCATCCAGACCGAGGTCGGGAAGGCCGTCCGGGTCGCCGACGCGGCACGGTCGATCGACGGGGTCGTCGCGGCCGACGACGTCACCGGCCCCTACGACGTGATCGTCCGCACCGAGGCGCCGACCCTCGACGACCTCGGTCGCCTGGTCGTCTCCCAGATCCAGGCGGTCGAGGGGATCACCCGGACGTTCACCTGCCCGGTCGTGAACCTGTAGGCAGGAGCCGACGACGACCGGTCAGGGTCGCACGTCGCGCTGACGTCCCGCGCGCCGGGACCGGCGCTCGTGGCGGGCCAACGCGAGCGCGATGAGCCGGTCGAGCAGCTCGGGGTACGAGACGCCGCTCTCGGCCCACATCCGCGGGTACTGCGAGGCGGGCGTGAACCCGGGGATCGTGTTCACCTCGTTGACGAGGAACCCGCGGTCGGGGCTCAAGAAGAAGTCGACGCGGGCCATGGCCTCCCCGCGGCACGCCTCGAAGGCGCGCGCCGCGAGGGTTCGCACCTCGGTGGCCTGCGCCGGGGTGATCGGCGCGGGGGTGAGGAGCTGCACCCGGTCGTCTTCGTACTTGTCGGCGTAGGTGTAGAACTCGGCGCCGGGGACGACCTCGCCGGGTGTGGACGCCTCCGGGGGGTCGTCGCCGAGGATCCCCACCTCGATCTCGCGTCCGTCGATCGCCTCCTCGGCGATGACCCACTCGTCGAAGTGGGTCGCGAGCTCGATCGCGGCGGCGAGCTCGGCCCGGTCTTGGGCCTTCGACACCCCGATCGACGAGCCCATGTTCGCCGGTTTCACGAAGCACGGGATGCCGAGCTCCGCGTCGACACGGTCGACGAACGCGGCGCGGGGGTGGCCGTCTCGGAACGCCAGCCACCGGGCGCTGGCGAGCCCCGCGGCGGCGAACGCCTGCTTCATCGCGATCTTGTCCATCGCCAACGCGGAGCCGAGCACCCCGGCCCCGACGTAGGGGACGCCCGCGAGCTCGAAGAGGCCTTGCACCGTGCCGTCCTCCCCGTAGGGGCCGTGCAGGAGGGGGAGGACCACGTCGACGTCGACCGGGGCCGGCACGTCGGGCGCGCGCGACGTCGAGGGGCACCGAGCGCGGGGGTGGCCGGGTCGGGGTTCTCGGTGACCGGCGCGCCCTCGACCGTGAACGCGTCGGGCAGCGAGGCGACCCCCGACGCGAGGGCGCCGCGGGCTTCACCGGCGAGCAGCCAGCGGCCGTCGGTGGTGATCGCGACCGGGATGACGTCGTAGCGGGCCGGGTCGAGCGCGGCGGCGACCGCGACCGCGGTCACCCGGGACACGTCGTGCTCCGCGGAGCGGCCCCCGAAGAGCAACAGGACCCGAACCCGTCGGCTCACGTCACCTGCAGCACGGCGCGGATGCCGAGCCCCATGATGAACAAGCCGAGGAGGCCGCAGAACAGCTCCCGGCGGCTCAGGATCTGCCGGCGGTACTGGTAGGCCATCCCGACGGTCAAGAAGGCGACGAACCCGTAGAAGATGTGAAACCCGGGGGCCTTGTAGTCCTTGCTCGCCTGGAGCGACACGCCGAGGAGCACCTGGATCATCATCGCCGCCATCGCGGCGATGGTGGCGATCCACACCCACCGGCCCTGCAGCCGCGGGACCCGCCACGCGACGAGCGCCGCCACGCCGACGATGCCGTTCGCGCCGATCGCGACCCAGGCCCAGGTCTTGTGGAACTCGAAGACCGCGTGCACGAATCGTCAGGCGAAGCCGGTTGCGCCTACCGGCCGGGTTCGCCCGCCTCTTCGTGTTGGACCACGTCGAAGGACCACAGCGCGCTCTCGGTGCTGACCGGCCCCTGGGTGGCGTGGGCACGATGGCCGTGCTGGAACGCGGGGCTCTGCGCCCACGCCTCGAAGTCCTCCTGGCTGCGCCACCGCGTGTACACGAGGAACACGTCTCGGTCGTCGCTGGGGCGGAGCAGCTCGAAGGCCTCGAATCCGGGGGCTCCGGCGACCTGCCCGGCCCGGGCCGCGAACCGGCGCTCGAGCTCCTCGGCTTGGTCCTTCGGGACGGTGATCGCGTTGATGCGCACGACGCTCATGACGGCTGTTCTACCCGCGGGCCACCACGACGCGCCCACCGGGGCGCCGCGGCCGGGGGCGGGGCCGCTACTGGCCGTCGCCGGGTTGGGCGCGCAGGAACCGTTCAATCTCCGTGGCGAGATCCTCGCCGGAGACCTCCCCCTCCACCTGCTCCTCGATCGCGGTGACCAGCTCGGCCACGTCGGGACGCTCGGCGAGGCCCTCCTCGACCCGGGCGGTGTACTCGTCGACCTGCGCGTCGAGGGGGCCGAGGTCCAGGTCGATGCCGGCGAGGTCGTGGAGCTTGCCGAGCAGCGCCCGCACCGCCGGTGGGGACGGGGTCGCCGAGACGTAGTGGGGCACCTGGGCCCAGAGGCCCAGCGCGGGGATGCCCGCCGTCACCGAGCGCGCACTGCAGGACGGTCTGGAGGCCGGTCGGGCCGTGGTAGTCGGCGCGCATGGCGCCGGCCTCCTCGGCCAGCTCCGCGTTCGTCGCCGTGGCGAGCACGGGGACGGGCTGGCGGTGCGACACGACCGCGGGCATCCCCCCCAGCCCGACGGCGAGCTCGACGCCGAGCTGGTCGGCGAGGCCGACCAGCTCCCGGGTGACGGTCGGCCACCGCAGGGACGGCTCCGGCCCGACGCAGCACACGACGTCGCGGCCGGCTCGCCCGGCGATGAGCTGCAACGTCGGCCAGGCGATCGTCCGGGTCGTGCCGTCCACGAGCGACACGGTCGGTCGGGTCTGCTGCAAGTCGACGAGGTCGTCGAGCGGGTACGTCGCGAACGCCCGGGCACCGTCGAGCTGCGCGCCGAGCAGCCCCGCGGTCCGCGCGCCGGCTTCGCCCGCGTCGACCCAACCGACGATGGCGAGCACCATGACCGGGCGGCGCAGACGAGGAACCGCGTCGAGTTGCAGCATCCCCTCACCGTATCGGCCTGGGTAGGGTTCCTCGGTGCAATTCGGCGTCCACACGGGCCTGCAGAACACGACCACCGACGAGCTGCGGGGCCTCTGGCGTCACGTCGAGGCGTCCGGGTTCGAGTGGATCTCGATCTGGGATCACTTCTACGCCGCGGACGCGACTCTGACCGCGGACGGCACGACGTCGGGTGCGATGTGCCACGAGGCGGTTGCGGCCCACACCGCGCTGGCGCTCGAGACCCGCCGGGTCCGGTGCGGCAGCCTCGTGTACTGCGCCCTGTACCGGCATCCCGCGGTGCTCGCCAACGCGATGGCGACGATCGATCATCTGTCCGGCGGTCGCGTCAACCTCGGTCTCGGCGCCGGGTGGCACCAGGGCGAGTTCGCGGCCTACGGGATCCCGTTCCCGCCGGTTCCGGTGCGGATGCGGATGCTCGAGGAATCGGTGCGCTGCGTCCGGCTGCTCCTCACCGAGGACGTCGCGAACTTCGACGGCGAGTTCTTCTCGCTGCACGACGCCCGCTGCGAACCCAAGCCGGTGCAGACCCGCCTGCCCATCTGGATCGGCGGCGGCGGGGAGAAGGTCACGTTGCGGCTCGCGGCTCGTCACGCCGACGGTTGGAACGTCCCGTTCGTCACCCCGGCCGACTACCACCGCAAGGTGGAGGTGCTGGGTGAGCACTGCGCCCGGGCGGGTCGCGACCCGGCGACGATCGAGAAGACGGTGAACCTCACGCTCGCGTGGACCGACGAAGAGCTGCGCAACCGGTTCGGCGGGATGGCGGACTGGATCCGCCCCAGCGCGCTCACCGGCAGCACCGCGCAGATCGCCGAGCGGCTCGCCGAGTACCGGGAAGCCGGTGCGGACTCGGTCAACTTGGCCTTGCGGGCCCCCTTCGACGTCGAATCCGTCGACCGGTTCGCGGCCGAGGTGCTCCCCGTGTTCCGGTGAGCGACACCGAGCCCGAGCTGCGCTGGGACGAGCTCAGCGCCGCGTGGGTGGTCGTCGCCGCGCAGCGCCAGGGACGGCCGAACCTCCCCGACGACGGGTGCCCGTTCTGCGTCGGCGGCCTCGAAGCACCCGACCCCTACGAGGTGCGCGCGTTCCCGAACCGGTGGCCTCCGCTGGTGCCCGGCCCGCCGGTGGGAGACGTCCCGCCCGGGGAGACGGCGACCCCGGCGCGTGGGGTCGCCGAGATCATCCTGTACACCCCCGACCACGACGCGTCGCTCGCCAGCCTTGGTCCCGACGCGGCGCGACGCGTCGTGGAGCTCTGGGCCGAGCGGACCGCGTCGCTGCTGGCCCGCCCCGAGATCGCCTACGTGCTCGTCTTCGAGAACCGGGGCCGTGACGTCGGGGCGACGATCGACCATCCCCACGGACAGCTCTACGCGTTCTCGTTCGTGCCGCCGGTCCCCGCCCGCGAGCTCACCGTCGCCGCGGAGCACGGCTGCCCGGTGTGCGCGCAGCTCGCCCGGGAGGACACCGCCCGCAGCCGGGTAGTCGTCGAGACCGACGAGTGGCTCGGGTTCGTGCCCTACGCGTCGGGTTGGCCCTACGGGCTGGTGCTCGCGCCGCGCGCCCACGTCGACGGTCTCCCCGCGCTCACCGGCGCGGGCCGCACCGATCTGGCCGTGGTGCTCGTCGACGCGCTCGGACGCTACGACCGGCTCTTCGGCCGGCCGTTCCCGTACATGCTGTGGGTGCACCAGCAGCCCGGGGAGGCGCTCGCGCACCTGCACGTGCACCTGGCTCCACCGCGACGCTCGGCCGACGCGCTCCGCTACGTCGCCGCCGGTGAGCTGGGCAGCGGGACGCTGTTTAACCCGGTTCGACCCGAGGCGGCCGCGGCCGCGCTGCGGCGCGCGGCTCGCCGCTGAGCGCGTCGCGGTCGACGCGGGCTAAAACCCCAAGCTGCTGCGTCGGGCCTGGCGGGCGCCGAAGGCGTGCTCCAGGTCGGCGCTCGCGAACGCCGGCGGCGCGACGCCGTCCACCGCGAACCGGTACAGCGCGGTGCGGTAGATGCCGCTCAGCGCGGCGATCACCAGGGTGACCACGACGAGCCACGCCACCGCGACGGCGCCGAACACGACCAGCACGACGGTGCTGCCCGTCCCCGAGGCGAGCCCGAAGAGGATGATCGCCGGCAGCGAGCCGATGAGCCCGAAGATCCCGAACCCGAACTGCGCGGCGATGTTCTCACCCCACGACTCGCGGAGCAGGTGCCCGGAGCGCTTCAGCGCGTCGATCGGCCCGAGGTCCTCGAGCATGATGATCGGGACGGTGAGGAAGGTCACGACCGCCCACGCCGCGCCGACGAGGCTGGCGACGATCTGGCCGAGGAACCCGCGCGACTCGAGGGCCTGGATCACGATCGAGACCGTGGCCTGCACCAGCGCCCACGGCAGGATCCGGTGCAGCTTGGCGTTCGCGGCGGCGAAGGACTCACCGAGCGCCGCGTGTCGGCCTTCCAGCGCCTCGTTGGCGGCGTGGACCAGCGCGCCGAGGAAGTACGTGCCGACGAACGCCAACGCGATGTAGCCGGCGACGATGAACACGTAGCCGATCCCCTTCAGGCCACTGCTCGTCCCCGAGCTGTTCACGCCGGTCGCGGCGATCAGGCCGGCGACGACGCCGACCAGGATGAGGCTCGCGACCGCGGACAGGATCGGGAACACGGCCAGGGTCTTGTCGGAACGAAGGACCGACCACGACACCTTGGCCAGCTCCCACGAGTTCTTGATCCGCTGCATGCGGCGAGCATAGGACGCGCTGTCGCGGACACCGCGCGCGCCTGCGGCCGCGCGCGGTGTCCTGACCTACGGTGGCGCCGTGGAGCCGCGCCTGCGTGCCGTGGTCGACGCGCTCGGTGACGGTGTGTCCCCGGTCCGGGCGGCGCGTGCGCCGGGACGGGTCAACCTCATCGGCGACCACACCGACTACCAGGGCGGCCTGTGCCTCCCGATGGCGATCGACCGGGCGTGCGTCGTCGCGCTCCGCCCCCACCGGGCACGCATCCGGGCCCGGTCGCTCGAGGTGGACGGCGTGATCGACGCGAGCTCGGCCCGGGTGGACCTCTCGGGTGTCGAGCCGCCGTGGGGCCGGTTCGTGGTCGCGGCCGCGAGGCAGGTGGACGTCTCGACCGGCGCGGAGGTGCTGGTCTCGTCCCGCGTGCCGGCCGGGTCGGGCTTGGCGTCGAGTGCCGCGCTGTGCGTCGGCCTGGTCGGTGCCTTCGACCCGTCCGTGACGGTGGATCGCCGGTCGTGGGCGAGCACCGCCCGCGCCGCGGAGGTGCTCGCCAGCGGAGTCCAGGTCGGGCTGATGGATCAGCTCGCTTCGGTGTTCGGGCAGGCCGGCGCCGCGCTGCTCGTCGACTGCCGCGCCGTGACCGTCGAGGCGGTGCCGTTGCCGGCGACGATGGCCGTCGGCGTCGTCCACTCCGGGGTGGGTCGCACGCTGGCCGGCAGCGCGTACGAGGACCGCCGCGCCGCCTGCGCCGCGTCGGCCCGACGGCTCGGGGTCGCGACGCTGCGGGACGCGACGCCGGACCAGGTCCGCGACGACCCCCTCGCCCGGCATGTCGTGTCCGAGAACGAGCGGGTGCGCGCCGCCGCCGTCGCGTTGCGGGCCGGTGACGTCGCGACCGTCGGTGCGCTCCTGGACGCCAGCCACGCCAGTCTCCGCGACGACTTCGCGGTGTCGACCCCGGAGCTCGACCGTCTCGTCGAGCTGCTCCGCGACGCGGGGGCTCTCGGCGCCCGTCTCACCGGCGCCGGTTTCGGTGGCTGTGTCGTCGCGATCACGACCCCCGCCGACCGGGAGGCGGTCCTTGCCCGTGCCGTCGAGCGGTACCACCGCGAGACCGGTCGGGTCGGGCGGCCCTACCCGGTCGAGGCTGCCGACGGCGCCGAGCTGCTCTCGCTCACGTGAGCGCGGCGCGCAGGCGGGTCCACGCGGTCGGGGTTCGGGTCCCCCACCAGAACAGGTCGCGTCCGTCGACGAGCCGGACCGTCACACCCGGCAGCGCCGCCTCGACCTCGTCGACGTGGCGGGCCGCGAACGGGTACGGCTCCGAGGGGAGGATCGCCACTGCGGGTCGTGCGGCCCGCACGTCCTCGAGGGTGACGGTCGGGTAGCGGTCGGCCGCGTCGGCCGCGTTGACGGTGAGGCCGAGACGCGCGAGGAGCGACGCCGCGTACGTGTCCGCACCGAGGGTCATCCACGGTCGCCGCCACACGAACGCGACGGCCCGGCGGGCCGTGACCGGCGGGTCCTGGTCGAGCCACGCCGCCCACGCCGCGGGCGCGAACGCCGGGGGGACCGCCGCGCCGACGACGCCGGCGAGCTCGACCACGCCGGAACCGACCGCGGCGACGGTCCGGGGCGACCACACGTGGAGTGCCACCCCGGCGGCGGTGAGCGCCGCCGCGTCCTCGCGCCGGTTCTCCTCGTCGTTCACGACGACGAGATCGGGGGCGAGGTCGACGATCGCGGCGAGGTCGGGGTTCTTGGTGCCCCCGACGGTCGGGATGCCGGGCTGGTCGCAGAAGCGCGTGCACGCGACGGGGACGACGCCGAGCTCGAGCAGCGTCTCGGTCGCGGACGGGATGAGCGAGACGACGCGCACGGAGCGCTCAGAGCTGGTCGAGGAGGCGGTTCTTGCGGCGCTCGAACTCGTCTTGGGTGATGTGACCCTGGTCGCGGAGCCGGGCCAGCTGCGCGACCTTGTCGGCGATGTCGCCGCTTCCCGAGCTGGGCGGGGTGGCCCAGGTTCCGGGCCCGGTCCCGACCGACGCGGTGGCGCCGTGCCACGCGGCGAGGCCTTCCATCTCGCGGTAGATGTCGTGCTGCACGTCGTCGGGGTGACGGACGTTGTCGAAGTGCGCGTCGCCCCGCTCCCCCGCCGAATTCGATGTCGAGGTCGCCGGCGCCGATGATGCGCCCCCAGATGCTCTGGTGGAAGTTCACGTTGGTGATGCGGTCGAGTTGGATCTCGACGCCGCGGCGGGCGAGCACCCCCGTCCGGTAGAGCACGCGATGGTCGGTGACCACGAAGTAGGTCCGCAGCCACTGCAGGTACTTGTATCCGAGCCACACCGCCCAGACGAGCACGAGGATCCCGACGGGCCAGTTCACGACGCTGCGCACATCGGAGTTGGGGATGCGCGTGGTGGCGACGACGAGCACGAGGAGAGGGACGCCGGTGCCGATGTGCCGGGAGAAGTACCACCAGTGGGGCCGCAAGTCGAGAACCACCGTCTCGCCGTCGTAGACGAGGTGGTCCGGGAACGGCATCAGCCCACGCTAGGCGCCGAGCACACGATCGAGGTACGCGTTCGCGAAGCGACCCTTCGGGTCCAGCCGGGCCCGCACACTCTGAAACCGGTCCCACTGCGGGTACCGCCCGGCGAGCGTCGCCGCGTCCTGGAAGTGCAGCTTGCCCCAATGCGGTCGCCCGTCGAGGTCGTTCATCACCGCTTCGACAGCACGGAAGTAGGGCTCGTAGTCCACGCCTCGGGGCATGTGCACCGCGACGTAGCAGCTCTCGCGGCCCGACGCGGTGCTGAGCGGGATGTCGTCCGGCGCGGTGAAGCGCACCTCGATCGGGAAACCGACCCGGAAGTCGTGGCGCGCGACCGCGTCGCGCACGCCGCGCACCGCGTCGACCGCACGGGCTCGTGGCACCGCGTACTCCATCTCCGCGAAGCGGACCAGGCGGGTGCTGATGAAGATCCGGTCGCTGCGGTCCACCAGCTGGGTGGTGCCGAGACCGCCGGCGACGACCTGGTTGAGCCGCGGGATCAGGCTCGGTCGGGCGCGCCCGAGCCCGACGATCGCACCGAAGAAGTAGTTCGGGTAGAACACCTCGGCCCGCCAGCGCTTGTACGCGCTCTTCAGGACGGGCTCCTCGTCGGTGCGGTTGTTGATGATCGTCGAGGCCGCATCGGTGTGGGGCATCCAGTAGAACTCGAAGTGGTCGTTGGTGTCGACGAGCGTGTCGAGCTCCTCGAGCACCTCGTCGAGGCGGCGGCGACGTTCGAGGTGGCGCAGCGTGAACGCGGGCACGCACTGCAAGGTCACCGTGGTCACCACGCCGAGCGCGCCGAGACCCACGCGGGCGCAGTGGAAGACCTCCGGCTCCTCGTCGGGCGAGCAGCGCAGGACGTCACCGTCGGCGGTGACGAGCTCCATCGCCCGCACGAACGTGGCCAAGCCGCCGAAGCGGGCGCCGGTGCCGTGCGTCGCGGTCGAGATCGCCCCGGCGATGCTCTGGCGGTCGATGTCGCCGAGGTTCGCGAGGGCGAGTCCCCGCGTCGCGAGCTCCTCGTCGAGGCGTTGGATCGTGATCCCCGCCTCGACGGTGACCGTCGCGGCCGTCTCGTCGACGGCGACGACCCGGTCGAGCCCGTCGAGCGACAGCATCCGCCCGTCGGTGCAGGCGATGTCGGTGAACGAATGGCCGGCGCCGACCACCTTGACGCGCTGCCCCGCGGTCTCGGCGCGCCGCACCGCTTCGACCACCTCGAGCTCGCTGCGGGGCCGCTCGACCGCCGCCGGGTCACAGGACTGGGTCCGGCCCCAGTTCTGCCATCCACGCTGGTCGCCCATCACCGCAATCGTACGGCGTCGGAGCGTACGGCGGTCAGGCCCAGCCGAGCTCCCGGAGTCGCGCGTCGGTCATCCCGAAGTAGTGACCGACCTCGTGGAGGACCGTCGCGCGCACCTGCTCGGCCAGGTCGGCGGCGTCGACGGCGCGCGCGCACAGCGGCCCCCGGAAGATGGTGATCCTGTCCGGCAGCACCCCGCGGTAGCTGATCGGGTCGCGCCGGGTGAGCGGGATCCCCTCGTAGAGCCCGAGGAGGGTGCCGCGCCGGCCCACGAGCTGCTCGCGGGTCGGCCACTCCGACACCACCACGGCCACGTTCTCGATCGCGTCGCCCAACCCCGGCGGGATCGCGTCGAGCGCGTCCGCGACGAGCGCCTCGAACTGCTCCGGGTTCACGTTCACCATGGGCAAACCCACGATGACACGGCGCGCGCCGCCCGGTAACGAGTTTCGGAAATTCTCACTTGACCGGGACGCGCGGCGGGCGTACCGTCGCCTCTGCCGACGTCACGACGGCACGGGACCGTGGACGATCCCAGGGGCGACCCGGGGACCGGTTGCGGAAGACGGGCCGAAGTGGCGGCGGTCGGTGAAGGAGCGAGCGGTTCGCCGTGAGTTCCGGAAGCCGGGACCAGCACCGAGTCCGCGAACCGGCAAGTCCAACCGGTTTGGGGCAGCGACGGCGTGAACCCCGCGAGGGGGACAGGTCGAAGTGAGAGGTCAGGTCCGAGGGACGAGGGCCCCGAGGAGTCCGGGAGCGCTTCGGCGTGACGGCTACTCGGGGCTCTCCCTTTTTCTCGGGTCGTGACGGTCGGCCCGGGTATCCGCGCCGGTGTCACACCCCGTCGGTACCGTCCGAGTCGTGGACGCCGACGCGATCCTCGTCGGCCTCGACGACCACCAACGCGCCGCGGTCGTCAGCGACGCCGCGCCGCTGGCGGTGCTCGCCGGGGCCGGCGCGGGCAAGACCCGGGTCCTGACCCGGCGGATCGCCTGGCAGGCCGCGACCGGGGCGCTCGACCCGGCTCGGGTGCTCGCCGTGACCTTCACCCGCCGGGCCGCCGGCGAGCTGCGAGCCCGTCTCGAGCGTCTCGCCGTCCACCCGGGTGTCACCGCGGGCACGATCCACGCGCTGGCCCTCGCGCAGCTGCGCGCCCGCTGCGCCGCGCAGGGTCGGCAGGCCCCGGCGCTCCTCGACCGCAAGGCCCGCCTCCTGGTGCCGCTCACCGGTCGGCGCGGCGCCGACGCCGCGGGTCGCGGCGTCGGAGCTGGCCGGCGAGATCGAGTGGGCCAAAGCCCGTCTCGTCCGACCCGAGGAGTACCGCACCGCGGTGACCCGCGCCGCCCGGACCCCGCCGTGGCCGGTCGAGGAGATCGCGGACCGCTACGCCCGCTACGAACGCGAGAAGCGCCGGCGGGGTCTCGCCGACTTCGACGACCTGCTGTGGTGGTGCGCCGACGCGCTCGAACGGGACGGCGAGTTCGCCGCCGCGCAACGGTGGCGGTTCCGGCACCTGTTCGTCGACGAGTTCCAAGACGTCAGTCCCGCCCAGCTGCGGGTCGTGCGCGGCTGGCTCGGTGACCGCGCCGAGCTGTGCGTCGTCGGTGACGCGGACCAGGCGATCTACGGGTTCGGTGGCGCCGATCCCCGGTACCTGCGCGACTTCCCCCGCCACTTCCGGGGCGCGACGGCGCTCCACCTCAGCCGCAACTACCGGTCCACCCCCCAGATCGTGACCGCCGCGGAGGCGGTCCTGCGCGACGCCGATTCGCGGCGGCCGCCCCGCGTCGGGATGCGGCCCGCCGGGCTCCACGCGACGGTGCACGCCTACAACGACGAGGACGACGAGGCCCGCGGGATCGCCGCCCGCCTCCGCGACGCGCACCGTTCGGACGTGCCGTGGTCGTCGCTCGCGGTCCTGTACCGCACCAACGCGCAGTCCGCGGCGTTCGAAGCCGCGCTCGGCGCCGCCGGGGTCCCGTACCGGGTCCACGGCGCGGGGGCGTTCCTCCGCCGGCCCGAGGTCCGGGCCGCGCTCGACACGCTCCGCCGCGCGGCGCGGGGCGCCCCCGGCCGGCCGTTCGCCGATCACCTCGTCGACCTCCAGGCGATCGCCACCGACACCGAACCCGGCTCGGAGCGGGTCGAGCACATCGAGGCCCTGGTGCGCCTCGGCCGCGAGTACCTCGACGCGGAAGCCGGCCCGGGGAACCTCGACGGGTTCGACGCCTTCCTCGCCGCCGCGTTGCGCGACGAGGCCCCCGGCGTCGACACCGACGCGGTGGAGCTGCTCACGTTCCATCGGGCCAAGGGCCTCGAGTTCCACACCGTGTTCGTCACCGGCCTCGAACGCGGCCTGGTGCCCATCTCGTACGCGACGACCCCGGACGAACGGGCCGAGGAGCGGCGGCTCCTCTATGTCGCGTTGAGCCGGGCCGAGGTCGCGGTGCACTGCTCCTGGGCCCGGTCTCGGTCGGTGGGTCTGCGAGCCCTGCGCCGCACCCCGAGCCCGTGGCTGGCGCCGATCGAAGCGGCCCGGGACGGAACCCGGCCCGCGCCGCGACCGGGCCGGGAGGGGCTTACCGCCGCGAAGGCGGCGCTCGCGGCCACGAACGGTGACGCGCCCGACACCCGACGCGCTGCTCACCGCGTTGCAGCAGTGGCGACGCAACCTGGCCCGGGCATCCGGGGTCCCCGCCTACGTGATCTTCCCCGACACCACCCTGCGGGCGGTCGCCACGACACGACCCGCGACCCGCGACGCGCTCCTCGCACTCCCCGGGGTCGGCCCGGTGAAGCTGGAGCGTCACGGCGCCGCGGTCCTCGAGCTCGTCCGCAGCCACGCCTGAGCGGCCGACCCCGACGTCACCGCCGAGAGGTGCGTCGCTTTCGGGTGCCTCCCCGGTAGGGTCGACCGTTCGATGCCTCGACGGTTGCGGTGGCTCGTTCTGGCGCTGGTCGCGCTGGTGGTGGTGGCGGTCGTCGTCGCGGTGGTGAGCGTCCGCCCGGGCCTTTCGGACGCCCGGGACCGGGTCGATCAGGCCTGGTCGCCGTTGCGTCCCGCGCTCACCGCTCGCTACCAGAACCTCGCCGGCGTCGAGCTCACCCTCGCCTCCGCCGGCGGTCAGGCCCGCACGGTGACACGGGACCTGGGGGCGGCGTTGGCGCAATGGCAGCGCAGCAACCGGGTCGACGACCCGGCGGCGCAGGCGGCGCTCGCCAACGACCTCGAGGCGTTGGCGCTGCGCGTGAAAGCGAACGTCGCGACCTCGGATCGGCTCCGCACCAACGCCACGCTCATCAACGCCCTCGCCGCGTTCGACCGATCGGTCGTCAGCCCCCCCGCGGTCACGGTGTACAACCGGGCGGCACGCGACTACCAGCAGCAACGAAGCGGCGCGGTGCACCATCTCGTCGCCGGCCTGTTCGGGTTCGACGCTCGCCCCGCGCTCGTGCTCGCGGGGGCCTGACCGTCAACGGGTGGAGCCCAGCACCCCTTCGTTCGCCCGTTCGATGCGGGCGACCTCCCCGACCGGCGCGACCCGCCAGAACCCGCGGAGGGTCGCGTCCCAGTCTCCGAGGAGCGCGGCCGCCTTCGGGGACCCGGTCAGCTCCACGGTGGCGCTCGACGAGGTACCGGAGCCCGGCGGCTTGCGCGTCGTCGAGCAGCGCGGCGTCGACGAGCTGGGTGTTGAGCCGGCCGGCGAGGAGATGCGCCGGGTCGTAGACGAACGCCTGCCCGCCGGTCATCCCCGCGCCGAGGTTGTACCCGAACGAGCCGAGGAGCACGACGGTGCCGCCGGTCATGTACTCGCAGGCGTGGTCGCCGACTGCCTTCGACGACCGCGGTCGCGCCGCTGTTGCGCACACAGAACCGCTCCCCGACTCGCCCGGCGACGAAGAGCTGACCTCCGGTCGCGCCGTACAGGACCGTGTTGCCCGCGAGGACGGGATCGCCGGCGTCGTCGTCGGGTGGGCGCAGCACGACCTGCCCGCCACCCATGCCCTTCCCGACGTAGTCCTGGGCTTCGCCGACGAGCTCCAGGTGCACCCCCGCGGCGAGGAACGCACCGAAGCTCTGCCCGGCGGTGCCGTGGAAGCGCACCGCCACGGACCCCGGGGGGTTGGCCTGCCCGAACTCGAGGCCGATCGCGCCGCCGAGCGAAGCGCCGACGGTCCGGTCGGCGTTCGTGATCGAGTACTCGAGGGTGGCGTCGCCGCCATCCCACACGGTCGGGAAGGCGTCTTCGAGCAGGCGGGCGTCGAGCTCGGATCGGGGCCGCTGCACCGGGTTGCGGGCCACGAACCGGCGCGGCGGATCCGTCCGTCGGGTGCGACGAGCAGCGGGGACAGGTCCAGCGAATCGGCGCGGTCGTCGCCGGTGCGGCGCTGTCGGAGGCACTCGACGCGGCCGATCGCCTCGTCGAGGGACCGCAACCCGAGCGAGGCGAGGTGCTCACGCACCTCCTCGGCGACGTAGAGCAGGTACGTGGCGACCCCTTCGGGCGTTCCGGCGAACTTGGCCCGCAGGCCCGGCCGCTGCGTGGCGATGCCGGTCGGGCAGGTGTCGCGGTGGCAGGCGCGCACCATGATGCAGCCCTCGGCGAGCATCGCCGCGGTGCCGAACGAGTACTCGTCGGCGCCGAGCAGCGCGGCGATGATCACGTCCCGGCCGGTCTTGAAGCCGCCGTCGACGCGGACCCGCACCCGGTCGCGGAGCTGGTTCTCGATCAGGGTCTGGCGGGTCTCGGCCAGGCCCAGCTCCCACGGCAGCCCCGCGTTCTTGATCGACGACAGCGGCGACGCGCCGGTGCCGCCGTTGCAACCCGAGATGTGCACGACCTCGGCGAGGGCCTTCACGACCCCGGCGGCGATGGTCCCGACGTTGTGCTCGGCGACCAGCTTCACCGACACGTCGGCGTTCGGGTTCACCTGCTTCAGGTCGTAGATCAGCTGGGCGAGATCTTCGATGGAGTAGATGTCGTGATGCGGCGGCGGGGAGATCAACCCGACGCCCGGCTGGGTGAACCGGAGCCGGGCGATCTCGGCGCTGACCTTGTGGCCGGGCAGCTGGCCGCCCTCGCCCGGCTTCGAGCCCTGGGCGATCTTGATGTTCAGCTCGTCCGCGAACGCGCAGTACTCGGGTGTCACCCCGAAGCGCCCGGACGCGATCTGCTTGATCCGCGAGTTGCGGTCCCGGGCGGTGCCGCGGGTGCGGTACCGGGCCGGGTCCTCGCCGCCTTCGCCGCAGTTGCTCTTGCCGCCGAGCATGTTCATCGCGATGGCGAGCGTCTCGTGCGCCTCGGCCGAGAGCGACACCGTGGGACATCGCCCCGGTCGAGAACCGCCGGGTGATCGCCTCGACCGGCTCGACCTCGTCGATCGGGACCGGCGGGCCGGCCGGGACGAGCTCGAGCAGGTCGTGCAGCTCGGTCACCGGCCGGGAGTGCACGAGATCGCGGAACCGGTCGTACAGGTCGGCGCGTCCCTGGTGCACGGCGACGCTGAGCAGGTGCGCGGCCTGTCGCTCGACCGGCGCGGCGTCGGGGACCAGGTCGGGGAGCGGCAGCGTGCCGCTGTCGTCGCGCATCTCGGGGTCGAGGAAGATCACCCGACCCTGGTCCTCGGTGCGGCGCGGCGGGCACGTCCGCGAAGCGGGCCTGTCCCCGTTGCGGCCCGGCCGCCGGGCCGGGCGTGTCGTCGCCGTCCTCGTCGTCGTCGGCCGCGTCGACCACGACCAGCCCGATGGACGCGTGGAGCGCCTTGATGACCGGGTCGGGGTTGTTGGCGTGGTACTCGCCGCCGCGCTTGCGGAAGCGGACGAAGCCGGGCTGGTCGAGGCGGGGCCGTTCGACCGCCGAACGCGGTCGCGTGCCGCTCGAGCACGTCGGCGCCGAGCGCGGCGAAGCCGAGCCCGCCGGTGACGCAGGTCGTGTGCCGCGAGGCAGGTTCGGGTGACCTCGGCGCCGAGGCCGACCGCCTCGAAGATCTGCGCGCCGCGGTAGCCGTCGACGGTGGAGATGCCCATCTTCGAGAGGATCTTCAGCACGCCGTCCTCGACCGCGGCCTGGTAGCGGGCCTGCGCGTCGGGTGAGTGCGAGCTCGCCGAGACGGCCGTCGTCGGCCATCGCGGCGATGCGTCTGCAACGCGACGCGCGGGCAGATCGCGTCGGCGCCGTAGCCGAGGAGGCACGCGACGCCGTGCGTGTCGCGGGCGTCGCCGGAGTCGACGACGATCGAGCAGTCCTGCCGGATCCGTTCGGTGACGAGCCGCTGGTCGAGCGCGCCGAGCGCGAGCAGCGACGGGATCGGCGCGCGGTCCGGCCCGACCGCCCGTCCGAGATGACGAGGATCGCCGCGCCGGCTCGGACCGCGTCGACGCGCGGCGTGCACGAGCGCGTCGAGGCCGCCGGCGAGCCCGTCGGGGCCGGTCGCGACGCGGGAACGTGGCGTCGAGGACCCGGGCGGGGAACGGCGACCGGGTCGGGGTCGCGCGAGCGCGTCGACGCGCGTCCGGGTACAGGAAGAAGGTGGGCAGCTCGAGCAGCCGGGCCGCGGTCGGCGATCTCGGTGAGCAGCGGCGGCGCGGCCCGAGACAGGTCCGCAGCGACATGACGAGCCGCTCCCGGAGATGGTCGATCGGCGGGTTGCTGACCTGCGCGAAGCGCTGCTTCAAGAAGTGGAACATCGACCGTGGGCGGTCCGCCACCGCGGCGAACGGCGTGTCGTCGCCCATCGAGAACGTCGGCTCCTTGGCGTCGGTGGCCATGGGCTTGAGCACCATCGCCACCTCTTCGCGCGTTGCAGCCGAACGCGATCTGCTCGACGATCAGCTCGTCGGCGGTCGGGGGGCATCGCAGACGGCGTCGCCGACGGAGAACGGCACGCAGCCCGTCGCGGGCCCATTCCCCGTACGGGGCGCGGGTGGCGAGCGCAGTGCTTCACCATCGGCGTCGTCCTGCCACGGGGCCGACGATGTCCGGGGTCGACCCAGAGCATCTCGCCGGGACCGAGCCGGCCCCGCTGGATGCGACCGTGACCGGCCAGCGACACCGCGCCGGCTTCGGAGCAGCAGGCGACGAGCCCGTCCTCGCAGCGCTGCCAGCGCAGCGGCCGGAGCCCGTTGCGGTCGAGCGCGGCGCCGACCTTGCGGCCGTCGCTGAAGATCAGCCCGGCGGGCCCGTCCCACGGCTCGGTGAGGCAGGCGTGGTACCGGAAGTAGTCGCGCAGCTCGGGGTCGAGCTCACGGTCGCCCTCCCACGCCTCGGGGACGAGCATCGACACCGCGTGGGGCAGCGTCGCGCCGCCGCGCAGCAGCAACTCGAGGGTCGTGGTCGAGCTTCGCCGAGTCGGACCCGTCGGGGTCGAGCAGCGGGCGGAGCAGCTCCTCGGAGCCGAGCCCGACCGCTTCGGTACCGAGGTGCCCGCGGGCGAGCATCCGGTGCTCGTTGCCGGCGAGGGTGTTGATCTCGCCGTTGTGGCACACGTGGCGGAACGGCTGCGCCCGCTCCCACGCGGGCAGCGGTGTTGGTCGAGAAGCGGCTGTGGAACACGACGTGCGGGCGCGACGAAGTCCGCTTCGGCCGAGGTCCGGGAAGAAGCCGGCGAGCCGGTCGCTGATGACCAGCGCCTTGTACGTGACGGTCGTGAACGACCAGCTCGCGAAGTAGTGCCGCACGCCGGCGTCCCGGCAGCAGGCCTCGGCGCGTCGCCGGGCCCGGTACGCCGCGCCGTTCGGCTTCGGCGTCGTCGATCCCCGCCGGGCGCAGCACCAGCCCCTGGGTGAGGGCGGGGAGGTCACCGAGCGCGTGGCGACCCAGATGCGATTCGTCGATCGGCACCGGCCGCCAGCCGACGAGCTCGAGGTCCTCGGCGGCGCACGCGTCGCGCGACCGCGGCTTCGGCGGTCGTGCGGGCGTCGTCGTCGTCGAGGTCCAAGAACGCGAACACCACGCCGACGCGCGGTCTCGTCGAGGGGACGGCCGATCGCCGCGGACCCGACCCGGGCGAAGAACGGTCGGGGGAGGGGGGCGAGGATCCCCGCGCCGTCCCCCGAGAGTCCGTCGGCGGCGACCGCGGCGCGGTGGCGGACACAGCTGAGGCCCCCCAAGGCGAGGTCGACGACGAGCCGCGAGGGGCTGCCGGCGGTGTCGGCGACGAAGCCGATCCCGCACCCGTCGAACTCGGGCGTGCGCAGGCGCTGCTGATGGGTGGGCACGATCTCCTCGCGGCAGGAAGGGAAGGAGGTTCCGCGAGGCTGCGGGGTGCAGGGAATCCGGCGCGCCGCCAGCTCCCGGAACCGTCGGTCGAAACTGGGGCGACGCCGGTGTCGCGCCCGCATCGTACCGGACCCGGTCGCCGCCGCCACTGGTTTGCGGCCCGAGCCCGCGGGGTCCGCGCCACGCGGGGCCCCGCTGCACTAGAACGCGGGCATGGACGACGCGCCTGGGATCGTCGGGGTGCTCGGGGCCGGTCAGCTCGGCGGGATGCTCGGCCTGGCCGGGCTGCCGCTCGGGCTCCAGTTCCGGTTCCTGGACCCGGCCGGCTCGTCGTTCGCGGCGGCGATCGGTGACCTGCGGGTCGCGTCGCTCACCGACGAAGCCGCCGCGGCGGCGCTCGCCGCCGGCGCCGCGGTCGTCACCTACGAGTGGGAGGGCGTCCCGGCGGCGACGGCACGTGCCGCGGCGGCGGTCGCGCCGGTGCGGCCGGACCCGGTCGCGCTCGAGGTGGCCCAGGACCGCCTCGCCGAGAAGACCCTCTTCACCCGGCTCGGGATCCCGGTGCCGGCCTTCGCGGCCGTGGACGACCGGGGCGACCTCGAGTCGGCCGTCGCCACGGTCGGGCTCCCCGCGGTCGTCGAAGACCCGCCGGGGCGGCTACGACGGCAAGGGGCAGCACGTCGTGCGGGTCGCCGCCGACGCCGACGCGGCGTGGGCCGCGTTGGGCGGCGAGCCGCTGCTCGTCGAGGAGCTGGTCGCGTTCTCCCGCGAGCTGTCGGTGCTCGCGGTGCGCGGTCTGGACGGGACGACCGCGTGCTACCCGCTCGCCGAGACCGAGCAGCGCGACGGGATCCTGCACGCCTGTCGGGCGCCCGCCCCCGGCCTGACCGGGACGCTGCAGCACGCGGCGGAGGCGATCGCCGGGTCGGTCCTCGACGAGCTCGACTACGTCGGGGTCCTCGCGGTCGAGCTGTTCGAGCGGGACGGGACGCTGATCGCGAACGAGCTGGCCCCGCGTGTGCACAACTCGGGGCACTGGACGATCGAAGGCGCGGTGACCAGCCAGTTCGAGAACCACCTCCGGGCGGTCCTCGGCTGGCCGCTCGGGTCGACCGCGGCGCGAGGCGCCGCGGGGCTGCTGAACGCCCTCGGGGTCTTGCCCCCGCGCGACGCGGTGCTCGCCGTCCCCGGCGCGCACCTTCACGACTACCGCAAGGAGCCCCGGCCGGGCCGGAAGGTCGGGCACGTCACCGTCGTCGCCGACGACGACGAGGAACGCGACCGGCGCCTCGCGGTGCTCCGCGGCGTGCTCGACGCGCCGGACGCCTGAGTCGGGATCAGCGGATCGCGCCGGCGGCGCGGAGCGTCGCGAGGTCGTCGGGGGTGAAGCCCCAGTCGGCGAGCGCCTCGTCGGTGTGCTCGCCGGGGCGGGCCGGTGGTGAGCGCAGCTCGGCGGGGGTCCGCGAGAACCGGGGCGCGGGCGCGGGCTGGAGCACCCCGTCGTATTCGACGATGGTGCCGCGCGCGTGGATGTGGGGATGCTCGGCGGCTTCGCTCATCGTGAGCACCGGCGCGAAGCACGCGTCGCTGTCCTCGAGCACGGCGCGCCACTCGTCGCGGGTCTTGGTCTTGAACAGCTCGGTGAACCGGGCCCGGAGCCGATCCCAGCCGTCCCGGTCCATCTGCGCGGGGAGGTCCTCGTCGGCGAGGCCGGTCTTGGCGAGCAGCTCGGCGTAGAACTGCGGCTCGAGCGACCCGAGGGCGATGAACGCGCCGTCGGCGCACTCGTAGCTGTCGTAGAACGGCGCGCCGGTGTCGAGCACGTTCTGCCCGCGGTGGGTCTCGTCGAACGCGCCGAGGTGACGCAGCCCCCAGATCATCGACATGAGCAGCGCGGCGCCGTCGACCATCGCCGCGTCGACGACTTGGCCCTGACCGGAGCTCCGCGCTTCGAGCACGCCGCACACGACACCGAACGCGAGGAGCATCCCGCCCCCGCCGAAGTCGCCGATGAGGTTGATCGGCGGGGTCGGCTTGTCACCGGCTCGCCCGAAGTGCGCGAGCGCGCCGGCCAGCGCGATGTAGTCGATGTCGTGACCGGCGGTGTGGGCCATCGGGCCGTCCTGGCCCCACCCGGTCATCCGCCCGTAGACCAGGCGCGGGTTGCGGGCGAGACAGGGCTCCGGGCCGACGCCGAGCCGTTCGGTCACCCCGGGCCGGAAGCCCTCGAGGAGCGCGTCGGCGGATTCGACGAGGCGCAGCACCGTCTCCACGCCCTCGGGGGACTTCAGGTCCACCCCGACGGAACGGCGGTTGCGGTCGAGGACCGGCACCCCGCCGGGGTCGAAGCCCCGCTCGACCGATTCGACCCGGTGCACCCGCAGCACGTCGGCGCCGAGGTCGGCGAGGAGCATGGCCGCGAACGGCCCGGGGCCGATCCCGACCAGCTCCACGATCTTCACGTCTTGCAGTGGGCCGGACACGGTTCCTCCCTGACGGCGGCGTCAGAGACTAGAGGGCGCCGGGCCGGCCGGCACACCCGTCCGGCTTGACCGGCCGCCGCGGCCCGGGTTCGATGGCGCCATGCGCGTTCGCCTGGACCCCGCCGACGAGTACCTGCACCCGTTGGAAGCCGCGTCGAACTTCAACGAGAGCATGTACTTCAACTACTTCGACCCGCGGGAGCGTCTCGGCGGGTTCCTCCGGCTCGGCAACCGGGCCAACGAGGGTCACGCCGAGCTGACCACGTGCCTGTACCTCCCCGACGGGCGGGTGGCGTTCACCTACCAGCGGCCTGAGATCTCCGGGAACGACGCGTTCGACGCGGGGGGCATGCGGTTTGAGGTGATCAAGCCGTTCGAGGACCTCCGCGTCGCGTACCGGGGCAAGATCTGCCTCCTCGATCGCCCGTTGGAGATGGCGGACCCGCGGCGGGCGTTCACCGAGAACCCGTGGACGAAGTGCGCGGTGGAGCTCGAGTACCGCGGCCTGTCCCCGATGCTCGGCGGTGAGCGAGTCAACGACGACGGCAGCGCGATCGAGGAGGACCCGGCGCAGGCGTTCGCCCGGGGCCACTACGAGCAGCACGTCGGCGCGCGTGGGGTGATCCGCGTCGGGGACGAGGAGTGGGAGGTCGACGGCTACGGGCTCCGGGACCACTCGTGGGGGCCGCGGTTCTGGCAGGCCCCCTGGTGGTACCGGTGGCTGACCGGCAACTTCGGTGAGGACAGCGGGTTCGTGATCTCGATCGTGACCCGCCGCGACGGCGCCCAGCAGGCCGGCGGCGTGTGGTTCGAACACGACGAGTACCGCGGGTTGGATCAGGTGTCGATCGACACCTCCTGGCGGACCGACGACTACTACCACGAGCACATCCACGCCGTGGTCACCGCGGGTGACGAGGAGCACGTCGTCGACGGTCGGGTCCTCTCGCTGATCCCGTTGCGCAACCGGCGGACCTCGCCCGACGGGGAGCGGCTCCTCACTCGCATCTCCGAGGGGATGACCGAGTGGCGGACCGGGACGCGGGTCGGGTTCGGCCTGTCCGAGTACCTCGACCAGATCGTCGACGGGCACCCGGTCGGCGTCGCGGCCTGAACCGGGGCGGGTCGCGCCGGGCGCGTCGTCTCCCCGGGTCGGTTGCCACGACCGGTCGACCCGCCGGGCCCGCCTCGTAGGCTCTCGACCTTGGACGAGGCCGCGATCGCCGCCGCTGTCGCGCGTCACTCGGCGCGGACGCAACCGTCGATTCGTTGCGTCGCCTCTCGGGGGGCGCGTCGCGGGAGACGTGGGCGTTCGACGCGCACGTCGCCGACGATGACCTCGCGCTGGTCCTCCGCCGGGATCCGGGCGCGGCAGTGAGCGGCCCGCTCGACCGGTCCACCGAAGC
Source organism: uncultured Actinomycetes bacterium (assembly GCA_963714105.1). Taxonomy (GTDB): domain Bacteria; phylum Actinomycetota; class Acidimicrobiia; order IMCC26256; family PALSA-555; genus PALSA-555. Next base: position 363,135 of record OY970233.1, read on the forward strand.
CGACGTCCTCGGTGCCGCCCATGACGCCGGTGTGCTCGCCCCCTCGGTGCGGTTCGTGCTCGAACCGGCCGACGGTCTCGGCTCCGGGTTCGTGATGGACCGTGTCGAAGGTGAGACGGTCGCGCGGCGGATCCTGCGCGACGACGCGTACACGGCCGCGCGGACGCGGCTCGCGGCGCAGTGCGCGGAGCAGGCCGCCCGTATCCACGCGGTGCCGCCCGCCGCGCTCCCCGACGGGTTGCCGCTGCTCGGCGCCCGGGAGCAGCTCGAGCAGTACCGCGGGGTGCTCGACACGATCGGGGAGCCCCATCCCGCCTTCGAGCTCGGGTTGCGGCGACTCGCACGGGACGCCCCGACCGTGGACGAGCCGACGCTCGTCCACGGTGACTTCCGCAACGGCAACCTCGTCGTCGGGCCAGAAGGGCTCCGCTCGGTCCTCGACTGGGAGCTCGCCCACCGGGGCGACCCGGTCGAGGACCTCGGCTGGTTGTGCGTGAAGTCGTGGCGGTTCGGGGTCACCGATCATCCCGTCGGCGGGTTCGGGCACGTCGACACGTTGTGCGAGGCCTACGAGGCCGCCGGGGGGACGCCGGTCGACCCGGCCCGGCTGCGGTGGTGGGAGGCGTTCGGGACCCTGAAGTGGGGGGTGATCTGCGAGATCCAGGCCCAGACGCATCTCCTCGGCCTGGTCCGGTCGGTCGAGCTGGCCACCCTCGGGCGTCGCATCGCGGAGATGGAGTGGGACCTCCTCGAGCTCCTCGACGACCACGACGCGGCACCGGCCGGGGAGCGCGCCGACGGTCGAGCGGCCCGGGTCGCTGCAGGACCGGCCGAGCGCACCCGAGCTCGTCGCCGCGGTGCGCGAGTTCCTCGAACGCGACGTGCTCGGCTCGGTCGAGGGGCGGGTGGGGTTCCACACCCGGGTCGCGATCAACGCGCTCGGGATCGTCGAGCGGGAGCTCGTCCTCGGACCGGGCCTCGACGCCGAGGCCCGCCACCGCCTGGCCCAGTTCCTCGGCACGGACGCCGACCTCGGGGCGCTCGTCGCGCTGCTCGCCGCCCGCATCCGCGGCGGGGAGCTCGACGACGACGCCGAGGCGCTCGCCGTGACCCGGGCGACCGTGCGGGCCAAGCTCGAGGTGTCGAACCCCCGCTACGCGGCCGCGCGCGACCGATGAGGCCCGTCCTCGGGGTCGCGTCCGCGGTCCTCGGCGTCGTGGCCCTGGTCGTCGCCGCGCCGGCCGCGTCGGCCACCGTCGGCGCGGGCGCGGGCGCCGACGTCGGTCCCGGCGATCCCCTGCCCGCACGGGCAACCCGTCGGGCCCCACACCGCGTGCACCGGCCCGGTCACCCACCGTGCCGGCGGCGGCGGCGGCGCGCTCACGATCGTCGTCTCCGCGGTGGTCGGCGTCGGGGTCGCCGCCGGCGGCCTCGTGCTCGTCCGGCGGCGCATCGCCGCCGACGCGACCCGGCCTCGCCCGACGCGGGGGGAACGGAGACCGTCATGAGGCTGGCGACGTGGAACGTCAACTCGCTGAAGGCCCGCATGCCGCGCGTCGAGGAGTGGCTCGCCTACGCCGACGCCGACATCGTCTGCCTCCAAGAGACCAAGCTCGACGACGACGCGTTCCCGCAGCTGAGCTTCGGCGCGCTCGGCTACGACGCGGTGCACCACGGCACCGGCCGGTGGAACGGCGTCGCGATCCTGTCCCGCGTCGGGATCCGGGACGTGACCACCGGCTTCGAAGGCACCGAGCTCGCCGACCCGTACGAGGGTGACGCGCGGATCCTCGCCGCGACGTGCGGGGACGTCCGCGTCGTGAACGTGTACGTCCCCAACGGCCGGGAGGTCGGCTCCGAGTTCTACGACCGCAAGCTCGAATGGCTCGAGCGGCTCCGCGACTGGCTGGCGGCGACCGCGCAGCCGTCCGATCCGCTCGCGGTGCTCGGTGACTTCAACGTGGCACCCGAGGATCGAGACGTGTGGTCACCCGACGCGTTCGTCGGCGCGACCCACGTGACCGAGCCGGAGCGGGCCGCGGTCGGCGCGCTGGAAGGGTGGGGGCTGGTCGACGCGTTCCGAGCCGTGTACCCCGACCCCGGGCTGTTCAGCTACTGGGACTACCGGCGCGGCGACTTCCACGAGCACCGTGGGATGCGCATCGATCTCGTGCTCGTCACCGAGCCGCTCGCCCGACGCGTCCAATGGGCGCTCGTCGACCGCAACGCCCGCAAGGGCAAGCTGCCGTCGGACCATGCCCCCGTCGTCGTGGACTTCGCCGACTGACCGACCCGGCGCGGGCGCCTCAACCCGGGTGCAGCTCGGCTTCGCAGTGGAAGCCGAGCGGCTCGCCGACCGCCGCCATGTCGAGGCGGTACCAGAGCCGGTCGCCGCGCCGTTCGTAGGTTCGTCGCACCTCGGTGATCGACTTGGTCATCGTCGGGGTGGTGACCACGGCGAGGCTGACCAGCTCGACGTGGACGCCGGTGACCGTCCCGTGGCTGACCTCGACGACGCCGCCCGGTTGGGCCAGCACCAGCTCGGCGCCGTCAGGGGTCGGGCGGAGGTACCCGACCTCCGAGTGCGACGGCGGTTCGTCGGGGAGCAGCCACGTGCGCTGCTCGTAGGCGACCACCGGCTTGCCCGGCCACTCGAACCGGGTCTCCTCGCGGTAGGTGAAGTCCGAGATCGTCGGGTAGCGGCCGATCCCCTCCCCCCGCCACGTGCCGAGCAGGAAGGCCAGCGGCTCCAGCGCCGGCGGCAGCGACGCGCCCACCCGGGCAGCCTCGCGCGCCGACCCGTCACGGACCGGACCGGGGTTCCCGCGCCTCGACGCGACCGGTGCGCCCGGTCGGCGCCGACGCGACCCTCGGCTCACACGAACGAGGACGCCTCGTCGAGGCCCTCGTCGGGCCAGGCGCCGACGATCGCGGTCTGGAGGTTGCACCAGCCCCGCCCGCCCCCGACGGGGTCGTCGACGCGCATGACCGCGTCGCGGATCTGGTGGACCCGCCGCGCCGTGGCCGGCTCGGCGCAGTCGGCGAGGTGCTCCCCGTCGAGGTGCGCGGGACCGCGCCACTCGCCGTGATGGTGCCCGTCGAACCCGAAGTACAGGCCGGCGCCGAGGTGGAAGCCGGTGTCGCCGAGCGCCTCGAGGGTGATGGGCCGGGCGCGGCCGTCGGCCATGGTGCAGTGCAGCGTGCCGCCGAGCACCCGCCGGTTCACGGGATCGAAGCGCAGCTCCGGTCGCAGCCCCACGATCCGCTCGACACGACCGTCGGGATGCTCGACGCTGCCTTCGACGCGGGTCTCCTCGTAGCCGAACGCGCGCAGCTGCCGGTGCTGGTGGTGCACCGCGTAGCGGCTGCCGTCGTCCCGCTCGAGGAGCATCGGGCTCCACGAGAACCGGAACGACACGCCCGCGGCGCAGACCGCCGCCCTCGAGGTCTGCGGGTGGGAGCCCGACGTCCTGGCGCACCCCCCACGAGTGGTCACGAGTCGAGAACCACCCGTCGGGGGTGATGCTCGTGCGCGCCCCGTCGAGGTCGACCCATCCGGACGCGACCCCCACCTGGTGGTACCGCAGGACGTCGATGTCGAGCCGGTAGCCGCGGTGGGCCCGCTGACGGTCCCGCTGCTCGAGGACCGGCGGCACGACCGCGTCGAACGTCCACTCGAACGCGACAGGGACGACCTCGTTGGCCTCGCACCGGAACCGGATCCGCCGCAACGGCTCCACGATCTCGTAGTCCGCGGGCCCGACACCGAGACGCCCGGGGTCGTCGCTCAAGCGTCGGCTCGCCCGCACGGTCCACTGCTCCGTGCCGCGCGAGACGCCGGCGTAGCCGTCGAAGACGTTGCGATTCACGTACTTGCCGACCCCGAAGGCCACCTGCAGCGACCCGTCCCGAGCCGCGGCCATCGCGCACACCTTCTCCGTCCACGCACGGTCGGTGTGCGCGACGTGGACATGCGTCTCGACGATCTGATGGCTGAACGATTCGTCGTCGGCGACGATCGGTCCGTCATCCGCAGCCATTCCGACGCTCCTCTCTCCCGAGGGCCGCGCCCGGCCGTGGTCGCGGCGGCGTGGGACGGGCGGCGGGAAGTCTGTAGCCTCCCCCCACCTATGGCAACCCTGGCGCGCCGCGACGACCGCGCGCTCAGGGACGGCTTCGCCCGCTGGTGCGCGCACCGATGGCCCGACCTGACCTTCGACGCCGTCGACCTCGACCGTCCGACCGTCGGCTGGTCGAACGAGACGGTGTTCATCGCGCTGCGTTCCCCGACCGGGCGGGGGGAGCGCTTCGTCGTCCGGCTCCCGCCCCCGCTGCCGACCTACCCGTCGTATGACCTCGCCGCGCAGGCGGCGGTGCTGGACGCGCTGGCCGCCGGACCGGTCCCCGTGCCTCGCGTCCTCGCGCTCGAGGACGACGGCGGGTGGCTCGGCGCGCCGTTCCTCGTCATGTCCCACGAGCCCGGCCGTCCCGCCGGTGAGGCGCCCGCGCTCGACCCGTGGATCATGGACGCGCCCCTCGAACGCCAGACCCGCATCCACGACGGGTTCGTGACCACCCTCGCCGCGATCCACGGCTTCGACTGGCGCGCCTCGTCCCTCGACGCCGTGCTGCGCGGCGGCGACGACGCGCTCCGAGACGAGATCGGCTGGTGGGCGCACTACGTCGACTGGGCCAGCGACGGCACCCCGACCGCCGCCCTCGTCGAGACGCTCGCGTGGTGCGCGTCGACCGTCCCGGACGCCGAGCCGGCCGCGTCGCTCTGTTGGGGCGACGCCCGGCTCGGCAACGTCCTGTTCACCGACGACGGCCGGATCACCTCGGTGCTCGACTGGGAGCTGGCGTCCCTCGGCCCGGCCGAGCTCGACCTCGCCTGGTACCTCGCCCTCGACGCCCTCACCACCCGCTTCACCGGCGGGCCGGTGCCCGGCTTCCTGCCCCGAGCCGAGCTCATCGCGCGGTACGAGCGGCGCTTGGGTCGCCCGGTGGTGGACCTCGAGTGGCACGAGATCTTCGCGTTGGCGCGCTCGGTGGCCGTCAACGAGCGTCAGGCCCGCCTCGCGGCGATCAGCGGGATCCCCTATCCCGGGGTGGCGGGTGACCGGAACCCGGTGCTGCGACACCTCGTGCGGCGAGTGGACCAGTACCCGTCGGGTTCGTCGGACCGTTCGGGGCGGTGAGCGACGCGACGTGGGTCCGCGGTCGCGCTCAGCGCGGCGGCCGGCGCATGTACCAGATCGGGAACCCGAGCGAGGTGTCCTCGACGTCGACGTCGAAGCCGTGGCGTCGGTAGAAGACGACGTTCTCGGGCTTGTCGGTCTCCAGCCACGCGAGCTCTCCGTCCGCGTCGAGCGCGTCGCAGAGCGCGGCCATCATCGCCGCGCCGACCCCGAGACCCTGGACGCCACGCTCGACACCGACCGGGCCGACGTGGATGTGACGTTCGGCGGGGTCGTGCTCGTACATGCTGTGGACGACGTACCTGGCCCGGTCGAAGCCGGACGCCTCCTCGGGGGGGATGTCGGGTCGGGTGCGGAGCGGTTCGGGTGCGGTCGCGCCGATGCACGCCCCCGGCGCGACGGCCGCGGCGACGCCGATGACGTGCGCGCCGAGCAGCGCGCCGACGGAGCCGGTCGGCACCCGATCCCCGAACGTCGCGTACGCGGCGTGCAGCCGCGCCAGCGCGTCGCCGGGGACGCTGTAGCTCATCATCGGGTTGTCGCGGAGGGCCCGGGCCGCGACCGCGCCGGCCGAGCGGGCTTCGGTGTCGCTGAGGGCCCGGACCTCGACGTCGGTCGATGCCAGCCCGCTCCGGACGGACTCGTCCACCGTCCTACTTCTTGGCCTTGATCGCCTCGATCAGCTTGGGCACGACCTTGTGCACGTCCCCGACGACACCGAGGTCGGCGACCGAGAAGATCGGCGCCTCGCCGTCCTTGTTGATGGCGAGGATGTTGTCGGAGCCCTTCATGCCGACGAGATGCTGCGTCGCGCCGGAGATGCCCAGCGCGACGTAGAGCTTCGGCTTGACGACCTTCCCGGTCTGGCCCACCTGCTTGGCGTAGGGCACCCATCCCGCGTCGACGATCGCCCGCGACGCGCCCGACGCGCCCCCGAGCAGCTTGGCGAGCTCCTCGACCAGCGGCTCGTAGGCCTCGGCGCTGCCCAGCCCGCGGCCTCCGGACACGACGACGGTCGCGTCCTCGAGCTTCGGGTCCCTCGCGCTCCTCGACGTGGCGTTCGAGGACCGTCGCGGCGCCGGCCCGTCCCGCGTCGGCGGCGGTGACGCGCTCGACGGTCGCGGCGGCGCCGCCGGAAGGCTCCGCGGGGAAGGACTTCGGTCGGATCGCGGCGAGGTACGGCTTCGCGCCGGTGAAGGCGGTGTCGACCAGCGTGTTGCCACCGAAGATGGCGGTGCCGACGACGACGCGGTCGCCGTCGACCGAGACGGCGGTGCCGTTCGTGACGACCGGGCGGTCGAGCACGCCGGAGAGGCGGGCGATCGCGTCGCGTCCGTCGTAGGTCTGGGCGAACAGGATCACGTCGGGCTGGTGGGTGCCGACCAGCTCCTGGAGCGCGGCGGCGCCGATGACCCCGGGGAGCGCGTCGCCGGCGTCGACGGTGTACACGGTGGTGGCGCCGTGCTCACCGAGCGCGCCGGCCTGCGCGTCGGCGTCCGCGCCGACGAAGACGGCTTCGACGGTGTCACCGAGCTCGCGCGCCTTGGTCAGCAGCTCGAGGGTGCTCGAGTGGGGCTTGTCGCCTTCCGCCTCGGCGTACACCCAGACTTTCGGAATGCTCATCGTCGCTTCCCCTCAGATGACCTTGAGCGCTTCGAGGAACGCCACGATCCGTTCGTGGGCGCTGCCGTCGTCTTCGAGCTTCTCGCCGGCTTCGCGTGCCGGGCGCGGCGGCGACGCTCACGATCTCCTGGCGGGCTCCGGCCCAGCCGACGTCGTCGGCGCCGAGGCCGAGGTCGGCGACGCCGCACTCGTCGACCGGCTTGTTCTTGGCCGCCATGATCCCCTTGAACGACGGGTAGCGGGGCTCGACGACCCCGGCGGTGACGCTGACCACGGCCGGGAGCGACGATTCGACGACGTCGTAGCCGGCTTCGGTCTGACGCTGGATCGTGACCTTGCCGTCACCGACCTCGACGTGCTTGGCGAACGTGAGCGACGGCCAGTCGAGCAGCTGGGCGAGCTGGGCGGGGACCGTGCCGGTGTAACCGTCGGTGGACTCCGTGGCGGTGAGGACGAGGTCGACGTCCCCGGCCCGGCCGACGGCCTTGGCGAGGACCTTGGCCGTGGAGAGGGCGTCGCTGCCGGCCAACGCGGGGTCCGAGACCAGCACGGCCTTCGCCGCGCCCATGGCCAGCGCGGTCCGCAAGCCCGAGACCTCGTTGTTCGGGGCCATCGAGAGGAGGACGACCTCGCCGCCACCCGCCTTGTCGACGAGCTGCAACGCCATCTCGACTCCGAAGCTGTCGGATTCGTCGAGGATGAGCTTGCCCTCGCGCTTCAGCGTGTGGGTGCTGGGGTCGAGCTCGCCGGGCACGGCGGGATCGGGGATCTGCTTGACGCAGACGGCGATGTTCATGACTTCTCCGCTGTCGGGTTCCGGCGCGCCGCGCCGGGGGCGCGGAGCCGAGACGGCGCATTCTGGCCCGCTGGCCGCCTCAGCGTCGAAACCGAGGGCTCGCCGGTCGGTACCGTCGACGGCGTGGACACCCGTGTCGACCTCGTCGTCGCCGGTGCCGGACCGGCCGGGATCGCCGCCGCGATGGCCGCCCACGCCCGCGGCCTCGACGTGGTCGTCCTCGACCGGGCGCACTTCCCGCGTGACAAGACGTGCGGGGACGGGCTCACCGCGGCGGCGTTGCGGCACCTCGAGGCGATGGGCGTGTCGGTCCCCCACCTCCCTGCCGCGGGGGTCCACGAGGTGGTGCTGGTCGCGCCCGACCACTGGCAGGTCGAGCTTCCCCTGCCCACGGTCGGGCTCCACGCTGCGGTCGTGGAGCGAGCCCGCCTCGACGCCGCGCTCGTGGCGCGCGCCCGGGAGGTCGGGGTCACGGTCGACGAGGACACCGCGGTGGAGGACGTGGTGGACGAGCCCGACGGGGTCCGAGTCCGGGTCGCGTCCGGACGTGAGCTCCGAGGGCGGTTCGTGGTCGCCGCGGACGGTCACTACTCGAGTGTGCGACGGGGACGCGACGGGGACGCCGGCCCCGACCTCGGCACGTGGCATGCGCTGCGCCAGTACTACCGGTCGGTCGGTGACCCGCGGCTGTGGGTGTGCTTCGAACCCGATCTGCTCCCCGGGTACGCGTGGGTGTTCCCCCTGCCCGACGGCCGCGCCAACGTCGGGTTCGGGGTGCTGCGCCGCGACCACGACGGCAAGGCGCTGAAGCGGCTGTGGGCCGAGCTGCCGACGCGGGCGCCGCTGCGGGCCGCACTCGGGCCCGCCGCCGAGCCCGAGGCACCCGCGCGCGCCTGGCCGATCCCCGGGTCGTACTCGCCGGCGCGACTGAGCGACGGTCGGGTGCTGTACGTCGGTGACGCCGCCGGCGTCGTCGACCCGATGACCGGCGAAGGAATCGCGCAGGCGCTCGACACCGGCGCGCTCGCCGCGTCGTCGATCGCCGACGGTGGTGACCCCGCGGCGATCACCGGCCGGTACCGCCACGCGGTGGACCGGGCCGTCGGACGGGACCTGCGCTTCGCGGGTGCGCTGCAACGGCTGCTGCACTCGCGGCGGATGGCCGGTGCCGCGATCCGCGCCGCCGGGCTCAGCCCGTGGACCCGTCGGAACTTCGCCCGGTGGATGTTCGAGGACTACCCGCGGGCGCTGCTCGTCACCCCGGACCGCTGGCGCACGGCGCGGTTCACGCCCACCGGCGCTTACGCCGACGCGACCGTCGGGACCGGCTGACCGCGACCGGTCAGGTCGTCGTCAGGGTCGGGGGTCCGTCCGGTTCGACGAGGACCTTCACGTGGTCCGCGGCGGCGAGCGCGTCGAACGCGCCGGCGACGCCGTCGAACCCGACTCGGCCGGTGAGGAGGGCGTCGACCTCGAGGTCGCCTTCGGCCAGCGCGCGGAGCGTGACGTCGAACTCGTCGACGTCGTACGCGTACACGAACTGCAGGTTCAGCTCCTTCACCACCGCGAGTAGCGGCCGGATCGTGTCGGGCTGCATGCACACGCCGGCGACCACGACGTGGGATTGGGGCGGGACCCGCGCGATGAGGTGGTCGAGGATTCCGGGGACGCCGACCGCCTCGAACACCACGAGCGGTCGTCCCGCCGCGGCGGCGCGGGTCGCGTCGTACGGGTCGGACGCCGCGGGGTCGGGGGCCAGGTGGGCGCCCAGCGTCACCGCGAGGGCCCGGCGTGACGGCGAGTAGTCGGCGGCGACGATCGGCTCGACCCCGCACGCGGAGCCACGCGATGATCGCGAGCCCGATCGGCCCGCACCCGACGACGAGCGTGGCGTCGCCCGGAGCGAGGCGGGCCTGGTTGACCGCGTGCAGGCCGACGGCCATGGGCTCGGTCAGCGCCGCGGTCCCGTCGGCCAAGCCGTCGGGGACTCGCCGGCACAGGTCCGCGGTGAGCAGGAACCGCTCGCAGTAGCCGCCGAAGTAGTCGTTGGAGAACCCGAGGGGCACGAGCGTCGCCTCCCGGAGGAGGTACGGCACCGAGACGACCCGATCCCCCGGGGCGAACGCCGGCGTCTCGGTGCCCGGCCCGACGTCGAGGACCTCGGCGACCCACTCGTGGCCGAGGAAGTAGTCCTCGTCGGGGCGGAACCGGTCCTCGAGCTCCATCGCCGCGGCGACGTCGGTGAGCGCGTCGGCGTGGGCGAGGGTGTGCACGTCGCTGCCGCAGATCCCGCAGGCCCGGAGGCCGACGAGCACGTCGCCGGCCGTGGGGGTGGGTTCGGCGAGCTCCTCGACCAGCAGCCGGCCTCGGCGGGCCACGACCCCACGCACGGGCCGAAGCGTACGACGTCGGTCGCGGCGCCACCGGCTCCGGTGGCGGCTTGACCCGGGCCGGCCACGCCACGACACTCGCCGCCATGCCGATCGACTTCGCCCTGCCGCCCGACGTCGAGGCCGTGCGAGCCCGGGTCCGCGAGTTCATGGACACCGAGGTGCGCCCCGCCGAGGAGAAGCTCTACGCGAACGCGACCGGCGGGGAGCCGGACCGTCGCGACGTCGTGGCGATGATCATCGAGCTGCGCCAGAAGGCCAAGGAGTGGGGCGTGTGGCTGCCCCACATCCCCACCGAGTGGGGCGGGCTGGGGCTCGGGATCACCGCGATGGCGTTCGTGTCCGCGGAGTCGGCGCGCACCACGTTCGGCCCGTTCGTGTTGAACGCCCAGGCGCCCGACGAGGGCAACCAGCACACGCTGCTCCACCACGCCACCCCCGACCAGCAGGAGCGCTACCTGCGTCCGCTCCTCGAGGGCCGCGTCCGGTCGTGCTTCGCGATGACCGAGCCCGAGGTGGCGGGGTCGGACCCGACGGGGATCCGCACCACCGCGGTGCTCGACCCGGCCGCGGGCGAGTGGGTCATCAACGGGCACAAGTGGTTCATCTCCGGTGCCCGGGGGGCGGGGTTCGCGATCCTCATCGCCAAGACCGACCCGGACGCCGATCCGCCCCAGGCGAGCAACACCGCGTTCCTGGTCGACCTCCCCGCGGACGGATGGGAGGTGGTGCGCGACGTCGAGACGATGGCCGGCCACGGGAACCACTGCGAGATCCGCATCACCGACCTGCGCGTCCCCGACGCCAACGTCCTCGGCGGTCGCGGCAACGGTCACCTGCTCGGCCAGGCGCGCCTCGGACCGGCCCGGCTCGCGCACTGCATGCGCTGGATCGGCCAGGTCGAGACCGCGCTCGAGCTGCTCGTCGAGCGCGCGCCGAGCAGCGCGAGCTGCACGGCGAGCCTCTCGCCGAGAAGCAGGCCATCCAGTGGATGATGGCCGACTCGGCGATGGAGCTCTACGCCGCGAAGCTCATGGTGCTGCACGCGGCATACAAGATCGAGAACGGCTTGCCGTTCCGTCAAGAGGTCAGCTTCGCGAAGCATCACGTCGCCAACACGCTCTGGCGGGTCGTGGACCGGGCCGTCCAGGTGCACGGTGCGCTCGGCTACTCGACCGACACGCCCTTGGAGCGCATGCTGCGCCACGCCCGGGCGGCCCGCCTCGTCGACGGCGCCGACGAGGTCCACCAGGCGCTCATCGCCCGCAACGTCCGGGCCGCCTACCGGGACCAGGGTTCGGTCCGCGCCGCGACCGGCGACCTCGACCTCTGACCCACCGGCCGGTGGGCCCGTGCCCGGAGCCGACGCAGCGGGGGGCGGCTCCGTACACTCGTGACCATGGTGCAAAGCGAAGTCATCCTGCGTGACGTGCTGAAGACGCCGCACTGGTCCACCGAGATCCCGCTCGACACCCCCCACCCCCGTCCCGGCGCGCTCGCCGAGGCCGGGTACGTCGCGCTGTCGGACCTCGACCCGCCGATCCCCGACGCCGAGTACCTCGACCTCGAGTACATGGACTGGAAGAGCGGCGGCGACACAAACTTCGCGCCCATCGCGACCGCGGACGGCGAGCTCGACTGTCGCGGCTTCTGGAAGCCGGGTGAGGAACGCCCTGACCGGGCCGGCCGCTGGACCGTGCAACGCGCCCCGCTGCCCGACGATCGTCGCCCAGGTCGAGGCGGTCGGCGCCGACTTCGGCCGGGTGCGGGTGATCAAGCTCGAGCCGCAGTCCTACGAGGAGTCGCTGCGCCACATCCACCGTGACGACAACAACCGATTCAACCCCGACGGTGACGGGTGGGTGGTGCGATCCTGGATCGAGCTCACCGACAACCCCGACAGCTTCATGGTGCTGATGGAGCAGGGGCCCGACGGGCTCCCCGACCCGAGCACCGAGGTGCGCCTCCCGCTGCAACGAGGCGCCCGCTTCGTCGTCGACACCCAGCGGCTCTGGCACGTGGTGTGCCACCCGGGCCGCACGACCCGGTACGCGCTGATCTCGAGCTTCACAGCAGGGCCCGAGCTCGACGCCTGGATCACGGCCGAGCGAGCCTGACCTCACCGCGTAACCTCACCCGGTGCGCTTCGGCATCTTCCTCGCCCCGTTCCACGACGTCGGGCAGAGCCCGACCGTCGCCATCGAACGCGACCTCGAGCTGCTGGTGCACCTCGACCGGCTCGGCTTCGACGAAGCATGGGTTGGTGAGCACCACTCGGGTGGCTTCGAGCTGATCGCCTCCCCGGAGGTGTTCATCGCCGCCGCCGCGGAGCGAACCCGCCACCTTCGCCTCGGCAGCGGCGTGAACTCGCTCCCGTATCACCAGCCGCTGATGCTCGCCGACCGGTTCGTGCTCCTCGACCACCTGACCCGCGGCCGGGTGATGCTCGGGCTGCGGTCCCGGCCAGCTCACCTCGGACGCGCTGATGATGGGGATCCCCCCGGATCGGCAGCGGCCCCGGATGGACGAGGCCCTCGACGTGATCGTCCGTCTCCTGCGCGGCGAGACGGTCACCGAGAAGACCGACTGGTTCACCCTCGACGAGGCCCGGCTGCAGCTCCGCCCGTACTCCCCGGCGGGACTCGAGCTGGCCGTCGCGGCGTCGCTGTCCCCGGCGGGTCCACGCGCCGCCGGCCGCTACGGGCTCGGGTTGCTGTCCATCGGCGCGACGACCGAGATCGGCTTCGACGTGCTCAGCGCCCACTGGGACGTGCTCGAGCAGCGAGCCGCCGAGTTCGGGCAGCCCGCGGACCGGCAACGGTGGCGACTCGTCGGCCCGATGCACTTGAGCACGACCCGGGAGCAGGCCCGCCGCGACGTCGAGTTCGGCATCCTCCCCTTCTCCCGCTACTTCCGCCACGTGCTCCCGGCCAGCCCGGTCGGCGACGCCGACAACGTCCCCGACATCCTCGACCACTGCGACCGCAGCGGCTTCGCGATCATCGGCACCCCCGACGACGCGGTCCGCCAGATCGAGCGGCTCGAGCAGCAGTCCGGCGGGTTCGGGACGTTCCTCATCTTCGGTCACGAGTGGGCGGACCGAGACGCCACGTTGCGCAGCTACGAGCTGTTCGCCCGCTACGTGATGCCCCACTTCCAAGGCCAGCTCGACCCGGTGCAACGCTCCTACGACTGGGTCGCGGGCAGCGAAGGACGCTTCGTCAACGCGGCGTCGAACGCGATCAACAAGGCGATTGAGGACCACGCCGCCGAGCAAGCCACGCCGCGACCCTGATCGGTCCGACGCCGGGTCCGGGCGTCAGCGGTCGGCTTCGCCCCTCCGGCTCTCCGTCTCCGCGTCGAGGCTCGGGTCTCCGAACGCCCCTTCCCGCTCGCGTTGCGTGTCGATCATCGACACCCGGCTGGTCAACGCCAACGAGACGAGCGACGCGAGCAAGACCGGCGGGAGCAGACGCAGCCCCGCCATCTCCGCGACGACGAGGGTGGAGCCGAACGGCGTCTTGGTCACCCCGACGTTGATCGCGGCCATCAGCGCGGCCATCGCCACCACCCGGTCGACGCCCAGCGCGGCGTGCGCCGCGGAGCCGAGCGCGGCGCCGAGGAAGAACATCGGGATGATGAAGCCACCCCGCCAGCCGGCCGAGCCGACCATCGACGACGGCCACGAACTTGGCCAGCGCGGCGACGAGCAACGCCCCGACCGCGAGCGTGGTCGTCGTCGCGACGAACTGGATCTGACCCTCCCCGAACGTCAACGCGTACGGGGTCCACAGGGCCAGGCCACCGAGCGCGAGGCCGCCCACCGCCGGGCGGACCGCGACCGGCAGCTTCCGGAAGACGCCGCGAAACCCCTTCGACACGTACGTGAACCCGGCCGCGACGACCGCCGCGGCGACACCGGCGCCGAGCCCGACGAGAAGGTCGAACCCGGTCAGGAGGTGGGGCTGCGGGAACCGCCAGACGGGATGGAACCCCATCCTGGTCACCCCGGCGTACACCGCGTACCCCGACAGCGACCCGATCGCGGCCGGGACGAGCGCCTCGTAGTACTGCAGCCCGCGCCGGTGGAGGATCTCGAGCGCGAAGATCGCCGACCCGAGCGGCGCGCCGAACAGCACCGTGAACCCGGCGGCCATCCCGGTGATCGTGAGCACCCGCGACTCGCGCACCCCGACCCGGCGGTTGCGCCCCACCCAGCTCCCGATCGAGCCGGTCGTCTGCACCAGCGGCGCCTCCGGGCCGATCGGGCTCCCGGCGCCGATCCCAAGCAACGACACCGGGATCAGGGTCCGCAGGTCGGCGAGGTCTCGGTTCCCGCCCCGCACGTGGATGTTGTCGACCAGCAGCTCGACGTCGCCAGGGTTGCCGAGCAGCATCGTGAGCACGCCGATCGTCGCGCCGACCGCGACGAGCACGACCACCTGCACCGACGCGCTGAACGACCCCGGCCCGAGGAGCCGGGTCACCCCGCGGAGCAGCTCGACGTAGCCGGCGGCGACGAACCCCGAGAGCAGCCCGACCGCGAGCACGAGCAGCCAACGCTTGATCCCGGCCCGACCCGAGACGTCACCCCACGCCCGTCGGGCCCAACCGCCGGCTCCCACCCGGGCGCCGTCGTCGCTGTCGGCGCGGTCCCGTCGCGACCAGAACATATCGTACCAAGATACATTCTCGTGGCGCGAGCCTGGTCACCGGACCGCACCGGGCGACCGCGTCCGCTCGGGCCGCCCGACGCTCCGCCGGGTCGCGCGCGCCGAGCGCGATGGGGTCAGCCGATCGCGCCCGCGTCGCGAAGCTGCGCGAGCGCGTCGTCGTCCAGGCCGAGCTCGGCCCGCAGCACCTCGTCGGTGTGCTCACCGACCCACGGGACGCGAGTCTCGGGGCCTTCGGCGACCTTGGTCATCTTCACCGGGTTGCCGGGCATCAGGTACGGCGGCTCGCCGTCGGTGCGGGGCACCTCGACCAGCATGTGACGGGCCCTGACGTGCGGGTCATCGATCACGTCCGGCGCCGAGTTGACCGGCCCGCACGCGATCCCGGCCTCGTTCAGCTCCCGCGCGGCCTCGAGTTTCGTCTTGTCGGCCGCCCACCCTTCGATCGCGGGACGCAGCACCTCTTCGAGGTGCACTCTCCACCCTTCACGCGTCGCGAAGCGGGGGTCGCCGAGCCATTCGGGGTGCCCGATCATCTTCGCGAGTCGCTCGAACTGGTGCTCACGGCCGACCTGGACGACGAACCAGCCGTCGCGGGCGCGGAAGCCGTCCATGATCAGCAGCGGCCCGAGACCACCGGGGCGCATCCCCATCGACCAGAAGTTCGTGACGAGATCGGTCATGGCCACGACGGCGTCGAGCATCGCGACGTCGACGTACTGACCTTCGCCGGTCTGGTCGCGGTGACGCAACGCCGCGAGCGTCCCGACCACCGAGAAGATCGCGCTGGAGATGTCGCCGAGGGCACCGACCGGGCCCACGACCGGCGGCTGATCCTCGGGCTGCTTGAACGAGTAGATGCCCGACATGGCCTCCACGATCGGCGCGTACGCCGCCCAGGAGTCGTACGGCGAGGTGATCGTGTTCCCGAACCCGGACACCGACACGTAGATGAGGCGGGGGTACAGCGCGGCGAGGTCCTCGTAGGCGAGGCCCATCCGGGCCATGGTCCCGGGCTTGAAGTTCTCGGCGACGACGTCGAAGTGCGCCGCGAGCGCCTTGAACAGGTCCTGCCCGGCCGGGGTCTTGAGGTCGATCCCGACGCTGCGCTTGTTCAGGTTGTTGCGCAGGAACGTCGCCCCGGCGCGCCGCCCCGTCGGGTCGGTCATCGCCGGCAGCGCACCCCGGCCGGACTCCCCGTCGCCGGGGTGCTCGACCTTCACCACCTCGGCGCCGAGCCGGGCGAGCAGCTGGGTGCCGAACGGCAGGGCTTGCATCTGCTCCGCGGCGAGGATCCGGACGCCGTCGAGCGGCTTGCCGTAGCGCTGCGCCTCGGCGTTGGCCACCTCTCCCAGCTTCACTGGCGCTCCTTCGGGCCGGGTCGGTCCACGCGCACCGACGGCGCATCGTAGAGCGATGGGGTGCCACCTCGGTTCCGACAGGTACGCTCAGGCTCGATCGGGGACCGAGCAGCGTCGGTCCGGTGCGAGCGACGGGAACGGGATGCAAGGGATACTGAGCGCAGCCGGGTACGTGCCCTACCGGCGACTGGACCGCGGCGCGATCGCGCAAACCTTCGGCTCCGGCGGCGGGAAGGGCGCACGCGCCGTCGCCGGGTACGACGAGGACACCACCACCTTGGGGGTCGAGGCAGCGCGGCTCGCGCTGCGCAGCGCGGCGGGCACGCCCCGCAGCCTCTGGTTCGCCACCGTCGCGCCCGCCTACCTGGACAAGACGAACGCGACCACCATCCACGCCGCGCTCCGCCTCGACGCCGACGTCCTCGCCGCCGACTTCTCCGGCGCGATCCGCTCGGGGACCGCGGCGCTCACCGCGGCGCTGCACGGCGCCGAGCCGACCCTGGTCGTCACCGCCGACCTGCGCGACGGCCTGCCCACCAGCGCCGACGAATCCGCGGGCGGTGACGGCGCCGCGGCGGTCCTGGTCGGGTCGGACACCGACGGACCGGTGCTCGCGACGCTCATCGGCGAGGGGCACACCACCGAGGAGTTCATCGACCGTTGGCGGACGCCCGGCGAGCGACGCTCGAAGGTGTGGGAAGAGCGCTTCGGCGAGACCAAGTACGTCCCGCTCGGTGAGCAGGCGTGGAACGCCGCCCTCAAGGCCGCCGAGCTCACGCCCGACCAGATCGACCGGCTCATCGTCACCGGGTCGCACGCCCGCGCGGTGCGGGGGCTCACCGGCCGGCTCGGCGTCGACTCGGCCCGCGTCGTGGACGACTTGAGCTCCCGCGTGGGTTTCACCGGCGCCGCGCACGTGGGCCTGCTGCTCGCCAGCGCCCTGGAAGCGGCCGCACCGGGGGAGACGATCGCGGTGGTGAGCCTCGCCGACGGCGCCGACGTGCTGATCTTCCGCGCCACGCCGGCGCTGGTGGGCTGGGCTCCGCCACGTCCGGTCGTCGGGCAGGTCGACGCGGGCGCGCCGCTCCCCTACGGCAAGTTCCTCAGCTGGCGGGGCATGGTGTCGCTCGAGCCGCCGCGCCGCCCGGAACCCGACCGCATCTCCGCCGCGGTCACGGGGAGGACCGAGGCGTGGAAGTACGGGTTCGTCGGGTCGAAGGACCGGTCGAGCGACGCGCTCCACCTCCCTCCGGCTCGTGTGTCACGGGTCGCAGGGACGGTCGACGACATGACCCCCGCCCCGATGGCCGACGTTCCCGGCACCGTCGCCGCGTTCACGATCGACCGGATCGCGTACTCGCCGAGCCCGCCGATCGTGTTCGCGATCGTCGACTTCGACGGGGGCGGCCGCCTCCCGGTCGAGCTCACCGACGTGAACGCCGACGAGCTCCAGGTCGGTGATCGGGTCGAGATGACGTTCCGGCGGCTGTTCGGCGCCGACGGGATCCAGAACTACTTCTGGAAGGCTCGCCCCATCCGGGGCTAGGTGCACGGGGTTGGGCTCGCCCAACCATGGAGAGGATCACGAGAGGCAAGGAATCCAATGGGCTCGCACGGCATCAAGGATCGCGTCGCCATCGTCGGGATGGGCTGCACACGCTTCGGTGAGCACTGGAACAAGGGCCCCGACGACCTCCTCATCGAGTCGACGACCGAGGCGCTCGACAGCGCCGGGATCGCCAAGGGCGACGTCGACGCGTTCTGGCTCGGGACCGCCATGTCGGGCATGTCGGGCATGACGCTGTCCCGGCCGCTCCAGCTCGAGAACAAGCCGGTCACGCGGGTCGAGAACTTCTGCGCCACCGGCTCCGAGGCGCTCCGCAACGCGGCGTACGCCGTCGCGTCGGGCGCCTACGACGTGGCCATGGCCGTCGGGGTGGAGAAGGTCAAGGACAGCGGCTACCAGGGCCTCGTCGGGGCCGGGAAGACCCCCACCGACGGCACGAACCGCACCCTCACCGCCGCGGCGATGTTCGCGATGTGCGCCCCCGCGTACGGGCACAAGTACGGGGTCGGTGACGACCAGATGCGCGAGGTGCTCGCACGGATCTCGTGGAAGAACCACTACAACGGGGCGCGGAACCCACGGGCGCAGTTCCGCAAGGAAGTCACGATGGACACCATCTGCGGTGCGCCGCTCATGGCCGGTGGCCTCCGGGTGTTCGACTGCTCCGGTGTCGCCGACGGCAGCGCCGCGGCGATCCTCGTCCGCGCCGAGGACGCGCACCGCTACACCGAAAAGCCGCTGTACGTGAAGGCGCTGTCCTTCGTCGCCGGCAACGCGTCCGGCAACGCCGACCCTGACTACGACTACACGTGGTTCCCGGAGATCTACGCCGCCGGGCAGGACGCGTACGCCCAGGCCGGTGTCTCCGACCCGCGCGGGCAGATCTCGATGGCCGAGGTCCACGACTGCTTCACCCCCGCGGAGCTGCTCATCTACGAGGACCTCGGCTTCGCCGAGCGGGGCACGGCGTGGAAGGAGGTCCTCGCCGGGACCTTCGACCTGGCCGGGGACCTGCCGGTCAACCCCGACGGCGGCCTCAAGAGCTTCGGGCATCCGGTCGGTGCCTCCGGGCTGCGCATGTTCTTCGAGTCGTGGCTGCAGCTGCGGGGCGAGGCACCCGAGGAGCGTCGGATCACGACCGCCGACCGGGGCCTGGGCCTGACCCACAACCTCGGTGGCTACCCGGGGGAGATGGTCAGCTTCGTCGGGATCGTCGGCAACGAGCTCGGCTAGGCCCTCAACCCAGCCAGTCGCGCAGCACCGCAACCCGATCCGCGTCGAGCCCCGGCGCGGTGCCCGTCGCGCGCATCGGGTCCAGGCTCCCGCGGGCCTGGAGGTGCTCGTCGGCGAGGAGCGCACCGATCTCGTTCACCGGTGCGACCGGGATGCGCGCGTCGAGCAGCGCGGCGACGGCCGCGTCCCGGTCGTGGGCGCCGATCCAGGCGGCGACGATCCCGTCGAGCTCGTCCGCGTGACCCAGACGCGTCGCGGCCGTCCCGAAGCGGTCCCGGTCGGCGTCCGTGGTGCGACCCAGGAGGGCCAGCAGCCGGGAGACCTGGGCGTCGGTCGTCCCCGACACCGCCACGTACGCGCCGTCGCGAGTCCGGTACACGTTCCGGGGCACACCGCCCCGCACCCGGCTGCCGGTGCGTCTCGGCGGGTCGTCCGGGTCGTACGCGGCGATGGTCCCCCCGAGGACGGCGAGCACGGGCTCGTACATCGCCACGTCCACCAGCCGTCCCCCCGGGCCGTGCCGGGCGTCGGCCCAGCACGCCGCGAGGGCGCCGATCACACCCCAGAACGCGGTGAGCGTGTCGCCGAGCGGCACCGACGACAGCATCGGCGGCCCGTCCGGCGCGCCGGTGAGCGCGGTGAGCCCACCGAAGGCCTCGGCGAGGGTCCCCGCGCCGGGACGGTCCGCGTACGGGCCGGTGAGCCCGTAGCAGCTCACCGAGACGACCACGAGCCGGGGGTGGCGTGCGTGGAGCGGGTCGAACCCGACGTCCCAGCGGGTCCGCAACGCGGGCGTGAGGTTCTCGATCAGCACGTCCGCGGCGTCGGCCAGCGCCCGGAACGTCGTCTGGTCGTCGTCGCGGTCGAGGTCCAACGCGACCGACCGTTTGTTGCGGCCCACCCACGACCAGTTCCGAGCGACGCCGTCGCGCGTGACGCCCATGCGTCGCATCGGGTCGCCGTCGGGGCCTTCGACCTTCACGACGTCGGCGCCGAGGTCGCCGAGCATGGCCCCGATCTGGGGTGCCGCGTACAGGGTGGCCAGCTCCAGGACCCGCAGCCCGGCGAGCGGCTCCGAGGACCGGTCCGGGGCGTTCAATCCTTGAGCTCGACGAGGATCTCCCGGTAGGGACGCTGACCGGTGTTCTTGGCCGTCTCGATGCCGCCCCGCTCGATGTAGATGACGTTGCCGGGGGCCACGTCGCCCTCCACCGTCCCCGGCGGGTAGGCGCCGTGGGTGTCGGGCTCGAAGATCCCGGCGATCTTGTCCCCGTCGAGCTGGATCAGCAGGTAGTCCAGCGTGTGCTCGTGCACGTCCGAGCTCTCCCCCGGGTTGAGCTCCATGGCCCAGACCCGCACCCGGTCGTTCTCGAACAGCTTCTTCGTGGCGACGTCACCCAGCTTGCGTGGCCCGGTCATCGCTCCCCCTTCGGTTCGGTGGTTCGGTCAGAGACGGTGCGCGGCGCCCACGTACTGGTCGCCGAGGGATCGGATCACGTCCCGCGCTCCAGCCGGGTCGAGCGCGAAGCCGGTGAGCACCAGCTGGTCCACCCCCGCGTCTCGGTACGCGGCCAGATCGGACGGCTCGACCGGCTGCAGGTACGCAGCGACGGTGATGTCGACGTCGTCGAGGGTGCGGCCCTCGGCGTCGAGGAACGCCCCCAGGCGACCGATCGCGGCGGCCGCGGAGTCGGGCCGGTGGTTGAAGCCGTGCCACCCGTCACCGTGCGCGGCGACGCGCCGCAACGCGGCGTCGGACTCGCCGCCGAAGTAGATCGGGGGGTTGGGTGACTGCACCGGCTTCGGGTACATCCGGCACGGGGCCAGCGTGTAGAAGTCGCCGTTGTAGGACGACACGTCGTCGCGCCAGCAGGTCTTCATCACCTCGAGGTAGTCCACGGTGCGGGCCGCCCGGTGCGGGAACGGGGCGTGCAGCACATCGAACTCCTCGCGCAGCCAGCCGATTCCGATCCCGAAGTCGAAGCGACCGCCGGACAGCCAGTCGACGGTCGCGACCTCCTTCGCGGTGTACACCGGGTTCCGTTGCGGGACGAGGCACACGGCGCTCCCGAGTCGGATCCGCTCGGTCAGCGCGGCGAGGTAGGTGAGCGCGCTGAACAGCTCGAGCATGCCGTTGTCCGGGGGGAGGACCAGACGCCCGTCGGCCGCGTACGGGTAGCTGCTGGCGTACTCGTCGAGGAACACGACGTGCTCACCCACCCAGACGGAGTCGAACCCAGCTGCTTCGGCGGTGTGGGCGTACGCGGCGAGGAACTCGGGCGTCGCGACCGGGCTGACACTCGCCAAGAACAGACCGACGCGCACTCGCACTCCTCGCCTGACTCCGGCGGGAGCATAGGGCCTCGGGATCGCGGCCGGTCGAGCTACCGGTCGCGGCACCCGCGTGCAACCATCCTCCCGTGCCGCGAGCCCTCACCGACCGGGACTACCAGCGGCTCCTCGAGTTCCGCACCAGCCTGCGACGGTTCCTGCGCTGGAGCGAGGAGACGGCCGCCGCCGCGGGGCTCACCGCGAGCCAGCACCAGCTGCTCCTCGCGATCCGCGGCGCCCGAGACCCGGCCGGCCCGACGATCGGTGACGTCGCCGACTCGCTGCTGCTCCGACACCACAGCGTCGTCGGGCTCGTCGACCGTGCCGCGGCGGCCGGGCTCGTCCGCCGCACCGCCGACCCGGCTGATCACCGTGTCGTGCGCCTCGCCCTGACCGCCGCCGGGCGACGGCGCTTGGAGCAGCTCACCAACGCGCACGTCGCCGAGCTGGGTCACCTCGCGTCGCAGCTGCAGCCGCTGTTCGACGCGCTCCCCACAATTCCGGACCCCTCCGCCTCGGAACGGTGAGGGCCCGGTTCGCTGCGGGAAGGTCTCGACGGGACCTGTACGTTTAGTCGTGGCGGCTCCGCCTGCGCCCACCCGCCCGGGCTCAGGTCGGAGCCGCCCGTTTTTCGCTCCGAGCCCGTCCGCGGCTTCGTCCGGGGGATGCGATGATCCGAGCGTGCGCGTGCCGGTCGCCGACCCGAGCTTCGACGGCGGCGTCGCGCCCTCGCCGCGGCGAACATGAGCGGACG
Organism: uncultured Actinomycetes bacterium; assembly: GCA_963714105.1. Taxonomy (GTDB): domain Bacteria; phylum Actinomycetota; class Acidimicrobiia; order IMCC26256; family PALSA-555; genus PALSA-555. The sequence goes on from OY970233.1 coordinate 385,061, forward strand.
GTTGCGGTTCGGGGTGATCACGTCCCGGGCCGACGACGGAGCGGCGTGGCGGGCGCGGGCGCGACGCGCCGAGGAGCTCGGGTACTCGACGCTCCTGATGCCCGACCACTTCCAAGACCAGTGGGGACCGCTGGTCGCGCTGACCGTCGCGGTGGAGGCGACGAGCACGCTGCGCGTCGGCACGCTCGTCTTCGACAACGACTACCGCCATCCGGTCGTGCTCGCGAAGGAGCTCGCGACGCTCGACCTCGCCACGACCGGTCGGGTCGAGGTGGGCCTCGGCGCGGGCTGGAAACGCTCGGACTACGACGAGGCCGGCATCGGGTACGACCGGCCCGGGGTCCGCATCGAACGGATGGGCGAAGCCCTCCAGGTGATGCGGGCGCTCTGGTCGTCCGACGCGCCGGTCACGTTCGACGGTGCCCACTACTCGATCCACGGTGCGGTCGGGACCCCCCAGCCGCACCGCGCCGGGGGCCCGCCGGTCTGCATCGGCGGTGGCGGCCGCCGGATCCTGTCCGTCGCGGCTCGGGAGGCCGACATCGTGAGCGTCAACGTCACGCTCACCGCGGGCGCGCTCGGCGCCGACGCTGCGGCGTCGGCGGTCCCCGCCGCGTTCGACGAGAAGCTGACGTGGATCCGCGACGCCGCGGGCGAGCGCTTCGACCGCATCGAGCTGCAGTGTCACTGTCCGTTCACGATGGTCACGACCGACCGGGAGCAGGTCGCGGCGCGGATGGGTCCCGCGTTCGGCCTGTCACCGGGCGACGCGCTCGACGTCCCGCTGCTGCTCGTCGGCTCGGTCGACGAGCTCTGCGACACGCTCCAGGCCCGTCGGGAGCGCTACGGGTTCACCTACTGGATCGTGCCCGACGACGCGATGGAGGCGTTCGCGCCGGTGGTCGCGCGGCTCGCCGGTCGGTGAGCGACGGCTCAGGCGCGGAACCCGTCGAGGATCCGCTTCCAGCGCTCGGGGTCGCTGCGGTACGGGGCGTAGAACGCGACCCGGTCGACCACGTCGCCGTAGCGCTCGAGCATCCGGGCCGGGACGTCCTCGGGTGGTGCCACCACCGCGAACGTCTCGAGGATCTCGTCGGTGATGAGGTCCCCCATCTCGGCCCACTCGCCCCGCTTGGAGCGCAGGTTCAGCTCCCCTTGCAGGTCCCCCCAGCCGTGCAGCTCGAGCACGCCCCGGTAGGCGGGTGTCGACCCGTAAAAGGCGATCTGCTGCTTCGTGCCGGTGCGGGCCGCCTCGAGCTCCTCGTCGGTGGCGCCGGTGACGACGAACAGCGGCCCGCACACCTCGAAGGTGTCGCGGGCGCGTCCGCTCTTGGCGAAGCCCCGCTCGAGCGCCGGCATCGTGACCTCCCGCACGTAGCGCTCGGTCGTGAAGCCGTGGAGGATCACCCCATCGGCGACCTCCCCCGCGACCTCGGTCATGCGCTCCCCGACCGCGGCGAGCTGGATCGTCGGGTTCCCGAACGGGTTCGAACCTGGGTTGAAGAACGGGGTCATCAGGGTGTGGCGGTAGAACTCGCCCCGGAAGTCCAGCGGCACGCCGTCGTTCCAGCTCGCCCAGATCGCCCGGATCGCGAGGATGAGCTCGCGCATCCGCGCCGCCGGGTGCGACCACGGCATCGAGAAGCGCTTCTCGATGTGGGCCTTGATCTGGCTGCCGAGACCCATCCGGAACCGGCCGCTCGAGAGCGCCTGAAGGTCGTAGCCGATGTTGGCCAGGGTCATCGGGTTCCGGGCGAACGCGACCGCGATGCCGGTGCCGAGCTGGAGGCGTTCGGTGTGCTCCGCGGCGACCACGAGGGGCAGGAACGGGTCGTGGGACGTCTCGGCGGTGAGGCCGCCGTCGTAGCCGACCGCCTCGAGCTCACGGGCCCCACGAGCCACATCCTCGAACCCGGTTCCGCCGAGGCCGCCGTCGATCTTCATCGCGGCGGAGCGTACCGGGCGAGCCGACCGGCCCGCGGTGCGCCGGCAGGTGGTCCGCGGGGATGTCACAGGCCGGCGATACCCTCCGCGGAAGATGCCGTCACCGCCCTACGCCCTGTCGCCGAGCTCGATCGCCGCGTTCAAGGAGTGCCCGCTCGCGTTCCGCTTCTCGTACGTCGATCGGCTTCCGGAGCCGCCGACGATCCCCACCGCCCGCGGCACGCTCGTGCACCTCGCGTTGCAGTACCTCCTCGACCGTCCCCCCGACGACCGGACGGTGGACGCCGCGCTCGCCGACCTCGATCGGGCGCGGGTGGCGTTGGCCGCCGACGAGGAGTTCTCGGCGTTGCAGCTCGACGCGGACGAGCAGGCCCGCTTCGACCGTGACTCCGAAGCGCTCGTGCGGCGCTACTTCGAGCTCGAGGACCCCCAGCGGGTGCACCCGATTGGTCTCGAGCTCCGCCTGGAGGCCCAGGTCGGCGGGGTGCGCCTCCGAGGGGTGATCGACCGTCTCGACCTGGTCGGCGGCGAGCTGGTCGTCACCGACTACAAGACGGGATCGGTCCCGTCCGAGTTCTTCGAGGCGAAGAGCCTCGCCGGGGTGCACATGTACGCGGCGTTGTGCGAGCAGAACTTCGGTCAGCGCCCGCACCACGTCCAGCTGCTCTACCTGTCGAAGCCGGAAGCGATCATCGCCACGCCGAGCGACCAGTCCAGTCGGGGCGTGGAGCGGCGCACCGCGGCGTTGTGGTCGGCGATCGAGCAGGCGTGCGCGCGAGACGACTTCCGGCCCCGGCCGAGCCGGCTGTGCGACTTCTGCACGTTCCGCCCGTACTGCCCGGCACACGGCGGTGACCCGTGCGAAGCAGTCGAGCTGCGCGGCCCGGGCGCGGTCATCGAGCCGACACTCCCGCTCGGGTAGGCGCCCGGTCCGCGGGAGGGGCGCCGGTATGCTCGGCGTCTTGGCTACCGTCGGCGAGCTCGTCACGACCTTCGACGAGCGGTTCGAGAAGTGGCTCGCGCCGCGGCGCACCGCGACGCTCGACCACCTCATGTACGGCGTGTCAAGCGCCGCCGATCACGGGTTGATCTGGCTGGCGCTCGCGGCGGCGCGCACGGCCCGGACCCGGAACCTGCGTTGGGGCGGCCGGTTCGTCGCCGCGCTCGCGGGTGAATCCGCGGTCACGAACACGGTGAAGCTCGCGACGCGGCGGGTTCGCCCGCAGGAGCACTTCGGTCACGACGAGCCGCTCCCCCATCAGATGCGACGGCCGATCACCTCTTCGTTCCCGTCCGGCCATGCGGTCACGGCGTTCACCGCCGCCGCGGTGCTCTCGAAGGGCAGCCGATTGGCGCCGGTCTACTACACGCTCGCGGCGACGATCGCGACGAGTCGCGTCTACACCCGCATCCACCATCCGTCGGACGGAATCGCCGGGGTGGCCCTCGGCGTCACCCTCGGGAGCGTCGCGAGGCGACTGGTACGGTGATTCCGAGACGGCGCGAGGAGACCCGGTGACACGACAGATCGCGGTGACGTTCGACTACCGCTGCCCGTTCGCGCGCAACGCGCACGAAGCCGTCGTGGCCGCGGTCCGTGCCGACGTCATCCCAGACGTGTCGTGGCGCTTCGCTGCGTTCTCCCTCGATCAGGTCCACGTCGACGAGGGCGAAGCACCGGTCTGGGAACGCAGCCCCGACTCGTGGGGCAGCGGCGTGCTCCCGCTCCTGTACGGGATCGCGGTGCGGGACACGTTCGCCGAACGGTTCCTCGACGCGCACGTCGCGCTGTTCGCGGCTCGCCACGACCAGGGCCGCAAGCTCGGGTCCGAGGCGGTGCTCCGCGACGTGGTCGCGTCGGTCGGTCTCGACGCCGACGCGGTCGCCGAGGAGGTCTGGAGCGGCCGGCCGTTGAAGACCCTCGCCGAGGAGCATCGCCAAGCGGTCGAGCAGTGGGACGTGTTCGGTGTCCCCAGCTTCGTCGAGCACGACGACGCCGTGTTCATCCGGTTCATGGAACGGGGTCGCGTCGACGATCTCGAACGGGCCGTGGGGCTGCTCGACTGGAGCCGCCTCAACGAGTTCAAGCACACCCGGGTCGCCCGGTAGGGGGCACCCGGTCAGCGGATCCCGCGGTGGGCGTCGGCGACGTCGTCGAGGACCTCCGACCACTCCAGGAACCCCGGGTCCCGCCACGCGGGGTGGCGACAATCGCTCGCCGCGTCGTGCACGTAGAGGTGCAGAGTCGGGGCGTCGTCGGCCAGGTCGGCGAGCTCACGGGCTCGCGGGTGCGGCGGCCCGGCCCGGAGGAGATCCACGACCGCGACGCAGGCCAGCACCCGGCTGGCGCACGTCGGGCAGGCGGACACCGTCGCGGCGTCGAAGCGGTCGGTGAGGGCGAGGAGGCTGGCGGCCTCGTCGGCGTCGAGGACGAGCTCCTCCCCGTCCTCGTCGAGGATGATCAGCGCCTCGTCGGGGGTCACCGTCGGGACGGTACCGCCCCGGCCTCGGGCCCCTACGCTGCCCGGTCGTGCACGCCGTCACCGTCGTCGATGGCGCCTTGGGGTGGCAGGACCACCCCGACCCGGCGCCCGGCGAGGAGGAGCTCCTCGTCGCGGTGCACGCCGCCGGCCTCAACGGGGCCGACATGATGCAACGCCGTGGCCGCTACCCGGCGCCGCCCGGCGCGCCCGCGGACATCCCCGGCCTCGAGCTCGCGGGCGAGGTCCTCACCGCCGGTGCCGGCTGCGTCCGCTTCCGTCCGGGCGACCGGGTCATGGCGGTCGTCGCGGGCGGCGGCCAAGCCGAGCTCGCGGTCGTGCACGAACGGTGCGCGCTGCCGGTCCCCGACCGGCTCTCGTGGGCTGAGGCGGGCGGGTTCCCCGAGGTGTTCACCACCGCGCACGACGCCCTGTTCACCCAGTGCGGCCTGCAGGTCGGTGAGCGGGTCCTCGTCCATGGCGCGGCCGGCGGCGTCGGGCTGGCCGGCGTGCAGCTCGCGGCGCGGGCCGGCGCCCGGGTCGTCGCCACCGTCCGGGACGAGCGCCGGCGCGCCGACGTGGCGAAGATCGGCGCGACCTGCGGCGACGTGCAGGCGGTCGCGCCGGACGACTTCCACGGTCGTGGCCCGTTCGACGTCGTGTTGGAGCTGATCGGCGCACCGAACCTGCCCGGCGATCTCGAGGCCCTCGCGACCGGCGGGCGGATCAGCATCATCGGCGTCGGTGCCGGCCCTCACGCCGAGCTGAACCTCCTCGCGCTCATGGGCACCCGGGGACGGATCCACGGGTCGACCCTGCGTGCGCGCCCGTTGGAGGACAAGGCGGTCGCCGCGCAGTCGCTGATCCGTCACGTCCTCCCGCTGCTCGACGGCGGGCAGGTGCACATCCCGGTCGAGGCGACGTTCCCGATGGCCGAGGCCGCGGCCGCCTACGAGCGCTTCGAAGCCGGAGCCAAACTGGGCAAGATCGTCCTCGTCACCGGCTGATCAGTTCATCACCAGCACGCTGACCCGAGGTGGGTTCGCTGCTGCGTCGGTGACGAACGGCCGCTTCGAGTCCAACCCGATGAGCCAGACCACCGTCCCCTGGATCGGGTCCGGCGACTGCGGGAAGTTGGAGAGCAGCTCAACGATGAGCGTGTGTCGCAGCCCCGGGAGCGCGAGGCGCAAGCTGCCTTGATACGTGCGGGGCGGATTCAACGGGACCCGCGTGTCGACCAGCGACGCGGGAGTGATGATCACCTCGAGGATCGCGTGCACCCCGCTGACATTCTCCGTCTGCGACGTCAGGTTCGGCGCGAAGGGTGGCTGCTGGTACTGCACCGTGTATCCGGGTGGGAGCGCGGTCGGGTTCCCGCCCTGGTTGAACACGAACGTGATCTTGTCGTAGCAGACGGTCGGCGTCGCCGACACGCTGACGAGGTACTCCGGGAACAGCACCGACGTCGGGCTCTGGCGCTTGGCGACGTTCGCCACGATGAACCGGCAGCCGGTCGGGTCGTTCACCGCGGGGTTTACGGTCGTCGAGGTCGTCGATCGCGCGGCTCGAACCCCCGCCGCTGCACGCCGCGGCCAGCACCGCCAGCACCGCGAAGAGCGCGGCGAACCCAGTGCGTGGACGGGCCATGAAGGCCGAGCGTAGAGGCCGGTACCATCGGCGGCATGGCAGGAACCTCCGGAAACGAAGTCGTCATCGTCGAGGCCGTCCGCTCGCCCCTCGGGCGCCGCAACGGCGGGCTGGCCAGCGTGCACCCCGCCGACCTGCTCGGCGTCGGTGCAGCACGCGGTCGTCGACCGGGCCGGGATCGATCCCGCCGAGGTCGGCCAGGTCGTCGCCGGATGCGTCTCCCAGACCGGCGAGCAGACCTTCAACATCGCCCGCAGCGCGTGGCTCGCCGCCGGGCTTCCCGATCGAGGTCGCCGGCACCACCGTCGACTCGCAGTGCGGCTCGTCGCAGCAGGCCACGAACCTCGCCGCCGCGCTCATCGCCGCGGGCGTCGTCGACACCGCCGTCGCGTGCGGCGTCGAGTCGATGAGCCGCGATCCCGCTCGGGGTCGCGGTGTCCCAAGGTCCCGGCCGGCCACTCCCCAAGTCCTACTTCGAGCGGTTCGAGTACTCGTCGCAGTTCGAAGGCGCCGAGCGGATCGCCGACAAGTGGGGTGTCACCCGCGAGGACTGCGACCGGTTCGGGCTCGCAGTCCCAGCAGCGCGCCGCGAGCGCGCCTGGTCCGAAGGCCGCTTCGAGCGGGAGGTGCTCCCGATCGACGCGCCCGACGTCGACGACGACGGCAAGCCGACCGGGACGACGCATCGCGTCGACGCGCGACGAGGGACTGCGCGACACCTCCCTCGAGGCGCTCGCCGCGCTGAAGCCGGTCGCCCGCGAGAACGGCGTGCACACCGCCGGGACATCGTCGCAGATCACCGACGGCGCCGCCGCGGTGCTGCTCATGTCGGCAGCCCGAGCCGCCGAGCTCGGGCTGCGGGCCCGGGCCCGGATCGTGGACCAGTGCCTCGTCGGCGTCGACCCGGTCCTGATGCTGACCGGCCCCATCGACGCCACGCACCGGCTCCTCGACCGCACCGGCCTGACCATGGGCGACATCGACACCGTCGAGATCAACGAGGCGTTCGCGTCGGTGGTGCTCGCGTGGGCTCGCGAGCTGCAACCCGGACCTGGCGAAGGTGAACCCCAACGGCGGCGCCATCGCGCTCGGCCACCCGGTCGGTGCCACCGGCGCGCGCCTGGTCACGACCGCGCTCCACGAGCTGGAGCGCACCGACGGCCGGTTCGGCCTCGTCACGATGTGCTGCGGCGGCGGGCTCGGCACCGGCACGATCATCGAACGACTCGCCTAACGTCGTGACATGAGCGGCGACGGTCAACCCCCTCGCGGAGCGGCTCGGCTACGCCCCCGACGCTCGGCTCGTCATCGTGAACTGCGACGACCTGGGCTCGACGCGATCCGCCAACGTCGGCGTCTACGACGCGCTGCGCAACGGGCTCGGGACCAGCGCCTCCGCTGATGATCCCGTGCCCCTGGGCGCGCGACGCCGCCGCGCAGTACCGGGGCGAGGACGTCGGCGTGCACCTGACCCTGAACTCCGAGTTCGAGACCTACCGGTGGGGTCCGATCACCTACTGCCCGAGCCTCCTCGACGGCGACGGCGGATTCCCCCGGACCGTCGAAGACACGTGGGACCACGCCGACCTCGACGAGGTGCGCCGGGAGCTGCCGGGCCCAGGTCGAGCGGGCCATCTTGTGGGGCTTCGACGTCAGCCACCTCGACAGCCACATGGGGACCCTGCAGCTGCGCGCCGACTTCTTCGACGTCTACCTCGAGCTCGCGGTGGACTTCGCCCTACCGCTGCGGATGGGGCCGAGCGGTGGGGAGCGCATCGTCGGGTTCCCGTACCGGGACGTCGCCGCCGCCGAAGGGCGTCGTGTACCCGGATCACTTCGTCTTCTACGCCGGGGTCGGCGCCCGCCGCCACGTCGAGCGGGCCCTCTTCGACCTCCGCCCCGGCGTCACCGAGGTGTACCTGCACCCCGCGGTCGACGCCGACGAACTGCGCGCCTCCCATCCCGACTGGGCCCGGCGGGTCGAGGATCACGCCTTCCTGTGCGAGGACCCGTCGCTGCCCGACCTGGTGGAACGGGCCGGCGCGACGCTCATCGGCTACCGGGAGCTGCGCGACCTGCAACGCGCCGCGTAGGCGCCCCGCCGGGTCTCAGTACTCGGTGATCGCGCGGACCTGATCCTGAAGCGCGCGGTACTCGGGCGACATGGTGAGCGGCATGAGCTGCATCAGCTTGGCCATGTTGCCGGTCACCTTGGTCTTGCCCTGCATGAACGCGGCGTTGGCGTCGAGGTCGCCCTTCTGGATGGCGACCGAATCCGCGTACGCGGACGTGAGGGTGACCTCGGCGTCGGGGAGCTCACCGAGGCTCGCTTCGCTCAGCACGCCGTTGTGGAGCACCCAGTAGTACTTGACGTCACCGTCGGGGGTGCCCGTGACCACGAACTGCATCGTGGCGCTCGCGCCCGGCCGCTCCGGCTGGTCCTGGGCCATGGCGCGGGCCTGATCCAGCCACGCTTGACTGAGGTACTTCGGCACCAGTCCCCTTCCGGAACCCCTACGAACGCCGCCGCAGTGTATCGACGCGCTCCACCGGCTGCTCTCCCCGCAATCCGGCGAACAGGTCATCTTCGGTGTCACCGGCCGCGGGTTCCCCGACGAGCGAGCGGGCGAGCTCGTACTCGTCCCACGGGAACACCTCGCGGATCACCCGGTCCGGGAGCCGCATCCAGAACCCGTCGGGGTCGACCTGGGTGCGATGCGCGAGGAGCGCTTCGCGCCGGCGGGTCAGCCACGGGCCGATGTCGACGAACGTCGTGAAGCGGTGCTCGTGCTCGGGGAAGCCGCGCTCGAACCACCGCGCGAACGGGCTCTCCTCCCCGCGGCGCACGTACGCCTCGTGCAGCGCCTTGACCCGCCGGCTCGAGAATCCGGTGTAGTAGAGCTTCGACGGCCGCCACGGCGGGCCCGCGTCCGGGTACCGGTCAGGGTCACCGGCCGCGTCGAAGGCGGGCAGCGAGATCTCGTGGACGCGGATGTGATCGGGATGCGGGTAGAACTCGCGGTCGTCGGCGTACGTGACGATCACCTGGGGGCGTTCGGCGCGGATGATCGCCACCAGCCGTCCGACGGCCTCGTCGAGCGGCGCGTTGGCGAAGTTGTCCGGACGGGCGTTCACGTCGGTGTCGGGCATGCCCGAGTCGTGGTAGCCGAGCCAGTGCAACGCGTCGTAGCCGATCGCGGTGACGCTCGCTTCCAGCTCGGCGCGTCGCACCTCGGGGAGATGGTCGCGCACCTCGGGGATGTCCACCGACGGGTTCAAGATGTCGCCGGCTTCGCCCCCGGTGCAGCAGACGAGCACACACCAGACGCCTCCGTCGTGGTAGCGCGCGACCGTCGCCGCGCCCTTCGAGGCCTCGTCGTCAGGGTGGGCGTGCACGGTCAGCAACGCGAGCCGGGCACCGTCCCGGTCAGTGGGCGTCATGACGGGCGACGGTACCGCCCTGGCCCAAGATCGACAGAATCTGTCGGTACAGTCGCCGGCGTGCTCCGACGCCGTGTGCTCGCGATCGGGGCGCTGGTCGCCATCGCGGCGATGGTGGCGACCGGGATCGGCCCCCGGATCGCACCCGCGGGAGCGGCGACCCCTACGCCGCCGGTCCCGGCGATCCGGTGGCACAACTGCGGCGGCGGCTTCCAGTGCGGGACGATCAGCGTCCCGGTCGACTGGAGCGAACCCGCCGGCCCGCAGCTCAACCTCGCGTTGGCCCGCCACCCGGCCCAGGACCCCTCCCAGCGACTGGGGTCGCTGGTCGTCAACTTCGGCGGTCCCGGCGATCCCGGCGTGGAGACGCTCCGTCAGGGGGTGAGCGACGTCCCGGCGGTGATCCGGCAGCACTTCGACCTGGTCAGCTTCGACCCCCGCGGGACCGGCATGTCACGGCCGATCTCCTGCGTCGACGACGCCACCTACGACCGGGCCCTCGCCGAGGACCCGACCCCCGACACCCCCCAGGACCTCCTCAGCTTCTACGCCGGCACGAACGAACCGGTCGACCTCGTGCAGTCGTGCATCAACCGCCAGGGCCAATGGCTCGCCCAGGTCGGCACCCGCAACACCGCACGCGACCTGGACCGCCTGCGCACCTCGCTCGGCGAGGCGAAGCTGACCTTCCTCGGCTACTCGTACGGCACCGCGCTCGGCGCGGTGTACGCGCAGATGTACCCGAACCGGGTTCGGGCCATGGTCCTCGACGGCGCGGTGGACCTGTCGAGCACCCAGGAGAGCGAGCTGCACGACAACGCGGCCGGCTTCGAGCAGGCCCTCGACGCGTTCCTCGCCGACTGCGCGGCGAAGACGAGCTGCCCGTTCCACCACGACGGCGACCCCCGCAGCGCACTGCTCGCGCTCCAGCAGCGCTTCGAAGCCGGCCTGACCGTTCCCGTCCCAGACGGCCGTCACGCCGGGGCGACGCTCTTCTACCTCGCGTTGGCCGGCGGGCTCTACGACCGGGCCAACGGCTGGCCGCTGCTCGCCCACGCGCTCGACGACGCTGAGCACGGATCCGGTGGCGGGCTGGTCGAGCTGGCCGACCCGCTCACCGGACGCCAGCCCGACGGGCACTACAACGACCTGCAGGAGGCCCTGAGCGCGATCCGCTGCGACGACCGCCACGACCCGCTCGTGTCGTTCGACGAGTACCGGACGACCTACCAGCAGTACTCCCAGCAGTTCCCGATCTTCGGTGCGTTCCTCGCCTCATCCCCGCTTGGCTGCGACCCGCGCCTGCCCGCCCCCGCGCCGTCCGAGCAGATCGGCGACCTGCGGGTCAACACCGCGCCACCGGTCCTCATCGTGGGGACGACCGGCGACCCAGCGACCCCGTACGCGGGTGCCCTCGACCTCCAGGCGCGGATCCGAGGGTCTCGGCTGTTGACGCTCGTCAGCACCGAACACGCCGGGTACGGCAAGGGCATCCCGTGCATCGACACCGCCGTCGACCGGTACCTCACCGGCGGGACGCTGCCGCCGACTGGGACGCGGTGCACGCCCTGACGGGGCCGGCTCAGGTCGTCAGCGCGGGGGTGGTCCGGAGCCGGTAGATGTCGATGCGGCCGATGCCGCGGACCCGCCGTCGAGGCAGGCGCCGCAGCGCGAACCGGTCGTCGTCGTGCACCGCGTCGGCGACTTCGCTCGACACGAGCACCGAATGCGGGTCGGCGAGCTCGGTCAGGCGGCTCGCGAGGTTGACGACCGGGCCGAAGTAGTCGCCTTCGCGTGACAGGACCGACCCGGTCGCGACACCCACACGGGCGTCGGGCAGCAGCGCGTCGCTCGTGGATGCCTCCGCGAGGCGCAACGCGATCATCGCCGCGGTGGTGGGCTCGTCGGCGATGTACATCACCTCGTCCCCGATCGTCTTCACGATGCGACCCCCTTCGCTGACCACGGTGTCGTGTGTGGTCACCGAGAACCGCTCGACCAGGGCGCCGAGCTCCTGGTCGTCGAGTCCCTCGGCGAGCGCGGTGTAGCCGACCAGGTCGACGAAGCCGATGCTCGTCTCGAGCGTGCCGGGCGCACCGGGCTCACCGACGGCGAGCTGGCGCCACATCGCGGCGCGCAGCTGGAGCCGGTGAGCGTGGTCGACGAGGCCGGCCACCTCGTCGAAGTCGAAGGTCTCGCTCAGCAGCGCGGCGAGCTCCTCGTCGGCGACCCCGGCACGGCGGGCGTCGTCGACGGAGAGAGCGAAGTCGTCGCTCTCGGCGTCGGCGATCCGGGCCAGCGCCCCGCTCAGCACCCGGGCCTGGGACAGCGCCCGGTCCAGTCCCCACTCGTAGACCCAGGGGCGTTCCAGGCGCTGCGTGAAGCCGCGGAGCGCGTCGGCGTCGGCTTCGGTGAACACCCGCTGGTCCTCGTCCAGGTCGGGGAAGCCGAGGGCCCTCCACACCGCGTGCGCGGTGGCGAGGTCGGCGCCGGCCCGGGCCGCGACCTCGGCCTGGGTGTACTTGCGGTCGCCGGGCATGATGGCCCGATCGAAGACGAGCAGGGTGAGGGAGCCCTCCTGGGCGGCGCGTTCGATCTCCGCCGGGCTGGCCCCGCGTCGCCGGAGGAAGCGGACCAGCGATCGGTTCACGTCGGGTGTGGTCACCCCGAACGGGGGACGTCCCTCCAGGCGAGGTCCTTCGAGCTGTCGGGCTCTTTCGGCAGGCCGAGCACCCGCTCACCGAGGATGTTGCGCATCACGTTCGACGTGCCCCCCTCGATGGTGTTCGCCTGGGCCCGCAGGAACCCGCGCGCGATCGCGGGGCGGTCCTCGCCCATCCCGCCGATGTAGGCGAGCGGACCGGTCGGTGCGGCACCACCCGACGGCTCCCACGCGACCCCGCCCATCCCCTCCAGGTCGATGGCCAGCTTCTGGAGCCGCTGGTTGAACTCGGCCTGCATCAGCTTCGTGATCGAGCCCTCCGGTCCGGCCTCGGCGCCGCTCTTGCGGCGGTCCGAGGCGCGCTGGTTGTTCAGCCGGATGAGGCGACTCTCGATGTAGAGGTTCAGCAGGCGCTGCCGGAGCAGCGGGTCTCGCACCGGGCGGTGCCGTTCGATGAGCCGGTCGATGGGGCTCCCACCGACCGCGTCCCCGGCGAGCGAGCCCGCTCCGGACAGGGAGACCCGCTCGTTCATGAGGGTCGTGATCGCCACCCGCCAGCCTTCGCCTTCGGGGCCGACGCGCATCGCATCCGGGATGCGCACGTCCTCGAAGAACACCTCGTTGAACTCGGCGTCGCCGGTGATCTGCACCAGGGGCCGGACCTCGACGCCGGGCGCGTGCATGTCGACGACGAAGTAGCTCAAGCCCTTGTGCTTGGGGAGGTCGGGGTTGGTCCGCGCGAGCAGCATCCCCCACCGGGACAGGTGCGCGAGGGTGGTCCACACCTTCTGGCCGTTCACCACCCACTCGTCGCCGTCCCGCTCGGCTCGGGTGGCCAGCCCGGCGACGTCCGAGCCCGCGCCCGGCTCGCTGAACAGCTGGCACCAGATCTCCTCGTTCGTCGCGAGGCCGCGCAGCAGCCGGCGTTTCTGGTCCTCGGTGCCCCAGGTGATGAGCGTCGGGCCGCCCATGCCGATCCCGATGATGTTGAACGGTCGCGGGACCCGGTAGCGGTTCAGGACCTCGTTGACGTGCTTGGCCTCGACCGGTGAGAGCGACAGCCCGGCGCCATACTCGGCCGGCCACGTCGGTGTGGCGTACCCGGCCTCGCCGAGTCGCCGGCACCAGTCGCGGTAGTCGAGGCCGTCGCGGAGCTTGGCCAGTGTCTCGTCGTTGCCGGCGTCGACCGCCTCGATCCAGCCCGTCGGCAGCTCGGCGCGCAGGAACGCGAGCGTCTGCTCGCGCAGCGACGCGTCGGTGCGCGGCGTCGTGTCGATCGCCATCACGATCCCCCGGTGGTCAGCACAGTCAGGATCGTAGCGGTCGCTCGTCGCGGCCGAGCACCTGAACGACCACCACACCAGGTCACCGAGCCGCGGTGACGCTCGGCGCTCCCGGCTTCGTCTCGGGCCGACCTGGGTATCCTGAGCGGCGAGCGCACCGCCGACGGAGGACCTCCCGGCCCCGTGACCGGCAGGAGGGCGACGGCGCCGGCGAGGACGGAACCCGATGCGCAGCCATCATGTGGAACGCCACCGGTACGGCCGCAGCGGCTGGCTGCGGGCCGCGGTGCTGGGCGCCAACGACGGGATCGTGTCGGTGGCGAGCATCCTGGTCGGCGTGGCGGCGGCGACGTCGTCGCAGAGTCAGATCGCGGTCGCGGGCGTCGCCGCGCTCGTCGCCGGCGCGATGGCGATGGCCGCCGGCGAGTTCGTGTCGGTGAGCTCGCAGCGAGACACCGAGCACGCCGACATCGCCCGGGAGCGGCGCGAGATCCTCCAGAACCCCGACGTGGAGCTCACCGAGCTGCAGCAGATCTACGAGATGCGCGGCCTGGAGGAGGGGCTGGCCCGCCAGGTCGCCGAGCAGCTCATGGCCGCCGACCCGCTCGGCGCGCACCTCCGCGACGAGCTCGGGATCACCGGCTACGGGATGTCGTCGCCGATGGTCGCCGCCGGGAGCTCCGCGGCGAGCTTCGCATCCGGTGGGATCCTCCCCCTCCTCGCGGCGGTGATCGTGCCTAGCGCGGCGCGGATCCCGGTCGTGGCCGCGCTCGCGCTCGTGCTGCTGGCCCTGACCGGCGCGATCGCGGGACGGGTCGGAGGGGCGCCGCTGCGCCGGGGCGCGCTGCGGGTCCTGGCCGGCGGTGGCCTCGCGATGCTCGTCACCTGGGCGATCGGCGCCCTCATCGGCACCGCGGTGTAGCTCAGCGTTCGGTCGGGTCGAACCGCACCGCGAACAGCTTGCGGGGATCGATGCGGGCGTACTGCGCCTCGGCCGCGAACGGTTCCCAGGACGGGCCGTACACGGGGACGTAGGTGTCGAGGAGCGCGCCGCGGAACCCCTCGTGCTCTGGCGCGCCGAGGTCGACGAGGTGGGCGTCACCGTGGACGATGACCGCGAGCTCCTCCCCTCGGGTGTGGGCGGCGCTCACCGCGGGCCGGGCCCGGACGTGGCGCATGCGCACCGAGTCGGGGGAGGACCCGAAGTACCAGTGCCCGCGGAAGAAGATCCCGTCGACCGGGGCCACGAGGGGACGGCTCGCGGCGCTCACCGTCGCGAGGTCCAGGATCTGCACCCCGACGAGCAGCTCGGTCAGCGCCGCCGCGTCGACATGGTGCGGCTCGGTGAACACGCTCCGCAGGTGGGGTCCCGCGTCGGCGTGGCTGCGGTCCAGGAGATCCTGCAGCTCGCGGAGGTCGACGGCGGTCTCGTGCATCCCCGCCCATCATGGGCGACGACGCCGGTGGCTGTCACCCGCCCGTGGACGCGGCGGGTTCGGCCGCGGTCGCGAGCTGCCGGCGTACGCCGACGTGGCGCGTCGCCCGCCAGCCGATCTCGATGAGCACGATCGCGGTGAACGCGATGATTGCCGCCTCGCCGGCGACGTGCAGCGGCGGGAGCTGCAACGCGTAGAAGTGACGAAGGAACGGGACAGCGAGGATCGTCGCCACGGACACGACCATCAGCGCGGCGAGCAGGCCCCGCCACCAGTTCACGGGCCGGGCGAGGATCAGCAGGATCCAGAGGGCGATCAGGATGACGACGAGCGCGGCGGTGGTCCGCGCGACGGTCAGGGAGAGGTCCTCCGAGTAGAAGGCCAACCAGTAGGCGACCAGCGCCGCGGCTCCCGTGATCACACCCGCGGGGACGCAGAAGCGCAGGACCCTGGCGACGAACCCGGGGATGTAGCGGCGGGAGTTGGGCGCGAGCGCGAGGAAGAAGCCGGGGATGCCGATCGTGAACGTGCTGATGATCGTGAACTGGCGGGGCAGGAACGGGTACTTCCAGTTCAAGACGACGACCGCGACGGCGATGACGACCGCGTAGACGCTCTTGGTGATGAACAGGTTCGCGGACCGCTCGATGTTCGCGATGACCCGCCGTCCTTCGGCCACGACGCCGGGCAGCGTCGCGAAGCGGCTGTCCAGCAGGACCAGCTGGGCGACGGCGCGGGTCGCGGCGGCGCCCGAGCCCATCGCGACCCCGATGTCGGCGTCTTTCAGCGCGAGGGCGTCGTTGACCCCGTCACCGGTCATGGCGACGACATGGCCGCTCGCCTGCAACGCGTGGACCATGGCCCGCTTCTGCTGCGGTGTCACCCGCCCGTAGACGCTGTGGGTCTCGAGCACCTCGCGGAGCTGGTCCGGGTCGTCGGGGAGCTCGCGGGCGTCGAAGGCGGTGTCGGCGCCGGGGAGCCCGACCCGCCGGGCGACGGCGGCGACGGTGCGCGGGTTGTCCCCCGAGATGACCTTGAGGGTCACGCCCTGCTCGGCGAAGTAGGCGAGCGTCGCCTCGGCGTCGGGGCGGACCTTCTCCTCGAGGAGGACCAGCGCGACCGGCGCGAGCGGGCTCGGGAGCGTCTCGTCGTGGAGCGCGGCGCGGCTGCGGGCGAGGACGAGGACCCGGTTCCCGGTCGCGGCGAGGTCGTTGGCCTGCGCCCGGACCGGGTTGTCGGGGGCGACGTCGGGGAGGACCATCTCGGGCGCGCCGAGGACCCAGGTCTGGTGGCCGTCGAAGCTGGCCGCGCTCCACTTGCGGGCCGAGGAGAACGGGACGGCGGCGGTGCGGACCCAGCCGTCGGGTGCGGCCACCGCGGCGCCGATCGCGGCGAGGGTGGAGTTCCGGTTCGGGTCGTCGGCCAGCGCCCCGAGCGCGGCGTCGACCTCGGCGGGCGGCACGGCGCCGAGCGGCTCGGCGCGGTCGTAGACCACGTCGCCCTCGGTGAGGGTGCCGGTCTTGTCGAGGCAGACGACGTCGACCCGGGCGAGCCCTTCGACCGCGGGGAGCTCCTGGACGAGGACGTTGCGCCGGGCGAGGGTGACGGCGGCGACGCCGAAGGCGAGGCTGGTGAGCAGCACGAGGCCCTCGGGGACCATCCCGACGACCCCGGCGACGGCGCTGGTCAGCGCGGAGGAGACGTTGTCGGTGCGGAGCTGCTGCCAGACGAGCAGCGCCCCGACGGGGAACAGCGCGTACTGGATGCAGCGCAGGAAGAAGTTGATGCCGTCGACGAGCTCGGACTGGACGAGGCGGAACTGGCGGGCTTGAACCGCGAGCTTGCGGGCGTACGAGTCGGCGCCGACCGCGGTGGCTTGGAAGCGGCCCGTGCCGGCCACGACGATGCTGCCCGACATCACCGGCGATCCGGGCGCCTTGTCGATCGGGTCGGCTTCGCCGGTGAGCAGCGACTCGTCGATCTCCAGGCCTTCGGCGCTGCGGACGACACCGTCGGCGGGAACCTGGTCGCCCGTGCGCAGCTCGCAGAGATCGTCGAGCACGATCGCTTCCACGGCGACGTCGTCGACGTGCGCGTCCCGGACGACGCGTGCTCGGGGTGCGCTCAGCACCGCGAGGGAATCGAGCTTCCGCTTCGCGCGGATCTCCTGGACGATTCCGATGAGCGCGTTCGCGACCAGGACCAGCCCGAACAGCCCGTCCTGGGGTTGGCCGACCAGGAGGACGATGGCCAGCATCGTGCCGAGGATGGCGTTGAACCGGGTGAAGACGTTGGCCCGGATGATCTCCGCGTAGGAGCGGCTGGTTCGCTCCCCGCCGCCGTTGGTCTGGCCTCGGGCGACCCGTGCGGCCACGTCCGCGGCGGTGAGGCCGGTGGGGGGTGTCTCGTGGTCCGGAGGCGGGAGGGAGCTGGGCGTCGCGGGCGCCGACGCGCTCATCGGGTGACGCTACCCGAACGTGCCCGCGACATCGCTGGATACGCTGACCGTCCATGGACGCTGGGTACCCGGCGAGGTGGGAGTCGGACGTGGTGCTCAGCGACGGCGGCACCGTGCACCTGCGGCCGATCCGAAACGAGGACGCCGACGCGCTGCTCGGCCTGTACGAGCGACTCTCCGCGGAGTCGCTGTACCTCCGCTTCTTCTCCCCCGTCCCGCCTCCGACCGCCCGCCAGCTCGAGGCGCTCACCGACCTCGACTACGACCGACGGTTCGCGCTGATCGCCGAGCTGCGCGGTGACATCGTCGCGGTGGCGCGCTTCGACCGGCTCGCCGACCTGGCCGACGCCGAGGTGGCCTTCACCGTCCAGGACGACCAGCAGGGGCGCGGACTCGGCTCGATCCTGCTCGAGTACCTCGCCGCCATCGCCCGTGAGCTCGGGGTCCGCCGGTTCGTGGCGTCGACCCTCCCCGACAATCGAAAGATGCTCGGCGTCTTCACCGACGCGGGCTTCCAGGTCGAACGCCATCTCGACGGCGGGACGGTCGAGGTGTCGTTCCCCATCGCGGCGACGCCCGCGTCGGTGGAGGTGCAACAGGCCCGTGAGCACGTCGCGGAGGCCCGTTCCGTCGATCGGCTGCTCGCGCCGAGCTCGGTGGCGGTCGTGGGTGCCAGCCGCGCCGCGGGGACGATCGGTCACGCGCTGCTCCGCAACCTCCTCGAGGGCGACTTCACCGGTCCCGTCTACCCGATCAACCCGAACGCCACCTCGGTCGCCGGGGTGCGCGCCTACGCGCAGGTGAGCGACATCCCCGACCAGGTCGACCTGGTGGTCATCGCGGTGCCGGCCTCGCACGTCCTCGACGTCGCTCGCGACTGCGTGGCGAAGCAGGTGGCCGGGCTCGTGGTCATCTCGGCCGGGTTCGCGGAGCTGGGCGCCGGCGCGGCGGCGACGGAGCGGGAGCTCGTCGAGCTGGCCCGCGCGAACGGCATGCGGATGATCGGCCCGAACTGCATGGGCATCGTCAACACCCGCGACGACATCCGCCTCAACGCCACCTTCGCGCCGTTCGCGCCCGTTCCCGGCCGGGTCGCGTTCGCGTCGCAGTCCGGTGGGCTCGGAATCGAGCTGCTCTCCCAGGCCGGTCAGGTCGGGCTCGGCATCTCGACGTTCGTGTCGATGGGCAACAAGGCCGACGTGAGCGGCAACGACCTCATCCAGTACTGGGACGAGGACCCCGACACCGACGTGATCTTGCTGTACCTCGAATCGTTCGGGAACCCGCGCAAGTTCGCCCGGCTGGCCCGCCGTGTCGCCCGCCGCAAGCCGATCGTGGCGGTGAAGAGTGGCCGCACCCCGGCCGGTGCGCGCGGCGGCTCGTCGCACACCGCCGCGCTCGCCGCGCCCGACGTGGCCGTCGACGCGCTGTTCCGCCAGGCCGGGGTCATCCGGGTCGACACGCTCGCGCGAGCTCTTCGACGTCGGCTCGGTCGTGCTCCATCAGCCGCTGCCCGCGGGTCGGCGCGTCGCGATCGTGACCAACGGCGGCGGCCCCGGGATCCTCGCCGCGGACGCGTGCATCGCCGCGGGTCTCGAGGTGCCGGAGCTGGGTCGGGCGACCCAGCAGGCGCTGCGCGCCTTCGTCTCTCCCGACGCGGCCGTGAGCAACCCGGTGGACCTGGTCGCGTCGGCCGACGCGGAGCAGTACGAGCGGGCCCTGCGGACGTTGCTCGCCGACGACGGCATCGACGCGGTCCTCGTGCTGTTCGTCCCGCCGCTCGTGACCCAAGCCGAGGACGTCGCCCGCGCGGTGATCTCGGGGGGCGCCGACGCGGCCGAGAAGCCGGTCCTCGCCTGCTTCCTCGGCCGGCACGGCACGCTTGGATCTCCTGCCCGGCACGAGCGCGGGCCGGCTCATCCCCAGCTTCCCGTTCCCCGAGGCCGCCGCGGCGGCGCTGGCCCGGGCGGCCCAGCTCGCGGAGTGGCGGCGGCGCCCCGAAGGGCAGGTGCCCGACCTCCCTGGGTTGGACCTCGCCGTGGCCCAGGCGCTGGTCGCCGACCGGCTGGCCCACCATCCCGACGGTGAGTGGCTCGACCCGCACGTCGCCCGCGACCTCCTGTCGTCGGTGGGCGTCACGGTCGTCCCGACGGTCTGGGTCGCGACCGCAGACGGCGCGGTCGCCGCCGCGGCCGAGTTCGGCGGGCCGGTCGCGTTGAAGGCCGGGTCGGGCACGATCGTGCACAAGACCGACGTCGGCGCGGTCCGGCTCGGCCTCGCGTCCCCGGACGCGGTCCGCGACGCCTTCGACGCCATGTCCGCTGCGCTCGGCGACGAGCTCGGCGGGGTCGTGGTGCAGCCGATGGTGAACTCCGGGGTCGAGACGATCGTGGGCGTCACCCGGGACCCGTCGTTCGGGTCGCTGGTCCTGTTCGGCATGGGCGGCTTCGACGCGGAGCTGATCCGAGACACCGCGCTGCGGATCGTCCCGGTGACCGACGTCGACGCCGCGGAGCTGGTGCGGTCGCTTCGGGGCTCCCCCCTCTTGTTCGGGTACCGGAACACGACACCGGTCGCGGTCGACGCGTTGGAGGACCTGCTGATTCGGATCGGTCGGCTCGCCGACGCGGTTCCCGAGGTCGCGGAGCTGGACTGCAACCCGGTGATCGTGTCGCCGTCGGGTGCGACGGCGGTGGACGTGAAGGTTCGGCTGGCGCCGGTCGAGTCCGCGCCGCCGACCGGGGTGCGCCGCTTGCGGGGCCCGGTCGTCGGGGCGACGCGGTGAGCGGCGGTCAGTGGAAGTCGCGGGATCGCAGGTGCGCGGCGGGGGTCAACGCGAGCGCTTCGATTCGTTGCGCGAGCAGGTTGATGACTCCTTGCTCGCGTTCGAGCCGGCCCCGGATCCGCAGCGCCGGTGCGGTGCGCGCGACTCGCCGGTAGCGCTGCCAGACGTCGGGTGTGCAGATCACGTTGATGAGGCCGGTCTCGTCCTCGAGGTTCAAGAAGACGACCCCCTTGGCCGTCTCGGGTTGCTGACGGTGGGTGACGATCCCGGCGACCTCGACGATCGCCCGGTCCCGGCGGGCTCGGAGCGTCTCGGCGGTGACGACACCCGCCGCGGTGAGCTCGTCGCGGACGAACTCGGTGGGGTGCCGCGCCGCGGAGAGGCCGGTCGAGCCGAGATCCGCGGCGGTGGCCTCGAGCTCGGTCATGCCGGGGAGAGGGGGCGCGTCGACGCCGGTGACGAGCCCCGGGAGGGTGCCGGGGCGGGCGTCGCGCAAGCCGCCCGCGGCCCACAGTCCGGCCCGGCGGGTGATCCCGAAACCGGTGAACGCACCCGCGGTGGCCAGGTTCTCGAGCGCGTCGACGGGGGCGCCGGTGCGGCGGGTGAAGTCCTCGAGATCGGTGAAGGGCGCCTCGGCTCGAGCCTGGTCGATGCGATCCAGCAGCCGTTCGGAGAGACCCCGGACGTAGCGCAACCCGACACGGACCGCGTGGGTGGAGACGTCGGCGTGCCAGCCGGGGTGGGGAAACCCGACCGGTCCGGCATCCGGGGTGCGGGCCTCGAGGGTGCAGTCACGCCGGGAGGCGTGCACACATGGGCCGAGCACTTGGACCCCGTGGCGGATGGCGTCCCGGACGAGGGTGTGCGGCGAGTAGAAGCCCATGGGCTGGGCGTTCAGCAACGCGCAGGCGAACGGCGCCGGGTAGCGACGCTTCAGCCACGCGCTCGGCGTACACGAGGTAGGCGAAGCTCACCGAGTGGCTCTCGGGGAACCCGAAGTCCGCGAACGCCTCGAGCTTGTGGGCGATCTCCTCGGCGGTCTCACCGGTGATCCCCCGCTCGGCCATGCCCAGCATCAAGCGTTCTCGCATCTCGGCCATGCGGGCCCGTGACCGCTTCGAGCCCATCGCCTGACGGAGCCGGTCGGCTTCACCGGGGGTGAACCCGGCCGCGTCGATGGCGATCTGCATGAGCTGCTCCTGGAACAACGGCACCCCGAGGGTCTTGCGGAGGCACGGCTCGAGGAGCGGGTGCGGGTACGTGACCGGCTCCTGACCGCTGCGGCGACGCAGGTAGGGGTGCACGGAGCCGCCCTGGATGGGCCCGGGACGGATCAGCGCCACTTCGACGACGAGGTCATAGAAGGTGCGGGGGCGCAGGCGGGGCAGGGTCGCCATCTGGGCGCGGCTCTCGACCTGGAACACCCCGACGGTGTCCGCGGCGCAGAGCAGGTCATAGACCTCGTCTTCTTGGGGGAGGGTGGCCAAGTCGATCTCGGTTCCCTCGTGCTCGCGGACGAGATCGACGGCGAGGTGCAGCACGGTAAGCATCCCGAGGCCGAGCAGGTCGAACTTCACGAGACCCGCCGCGGCGCAGTCGTCCTTGTCCCACTGCAGCACCGACCGGTCCTGCATCCGGGCCCACTCGATGGGGCAGAACTCCACCAGCGGACGGTCGGCCATGACCATGCCGCCGGAGTGGATCCCGAGATGGCGCGGGTAGTCGAGCACCTGACGGGCCAGGTCGAGCACGAGCTCGGGAACCGGCGGTGCCCCCTCCGACGCGGTGACCTCCTCGAAGGCCTGATCCCGTGAACGCCACCGGTCGATCCACTTCGTGAGCGCGTCGGCGTGACCCGGTGACAAGCCGACCACCTTGGCCATCTCGCGGAGCGCCGAGCGGGGCCGGTAGGTGATGACGTTGGCGACCTGGGCGGCGCGGTCGCGCCCGTACCGGTCGTAGAGGTACTGGATGACCTCCTCGCGGCGTTGATGCTCGATGTCGAGATCGATGTCGGGGGGTCCGTCCCGCTCGGGAGACAAGAAGCGCTCGAAGAGCAAACCGAGCGTGACCGCGTCGGCTTTGGTGATGCCCAGCGCGTAACAGACCGCGCTGTTGGCGGCGCTGCCCCGCCCCTGGCAGTAGATGTCGTGTCGGGCGCAGAACGACACGATGTCGACGAGCAACAAGAAGTAGCCGGGGAACCCGAGGTTCTCGATGACGTCGAGCTCGTAGGCGAGCTGTCGCATCGCCTGCTCGTGATGAGGGTGCGTCTCCGGGTAGCGCACGGCGGCACCACGCCAGGTGAGCTCGCGCAGCCAAGACATGTCGGTGTGTCCGGATGCGACATCCAGGTCGGGCAGGTTCGGTGCCGCGAGACGCAGGTCGAACGCGCACTGCGCCGCGATCTCGAGGGTGCGCTCGACCGCGCCCGGCCAGCGGGCGAACCGGCGGGTCTGCTCCGTCGGGCTCCGCAGCTGGGCGAACGGGGAAGCGGGCAGCCAGCCGTCGAGCTCGTCGAGGGAACGTCGGGCTCGGATCGCGGCGAGCGCGGTGGCGAGCGGACGGTGCGCGCCGGTGGCGTAGTGGACGTTGTTGGTGGCCACGACCTCGACCGCGGCGCGCGCGGCGACCTCGGCGAGCGCGTCGTTGCGGTGACGGTCGAGCGGATCGCCGTGGTCCCAGAGCTCCACCAGGACGCGGTCGCGGCCGAACGCGGCGACGAGACGATCGAGGGCCCGACGAGCCGCGGCGGGACCCTCGTCGAGCAAGGCGCGGGGAACCGCGCCTTTGCGGCACCCGGTGAGCACCACCCAGGCGTCGTTGGCGACGCTGGCCTGGCCGCCGCGCTGGTGCACCCCCGCCCGGGCGGCCTCGGCGAGACCGTCGACGGTGAAGCGGGGGGCACCCTTCTCCCCGTCGAGCTGACCGTGGCTGATCGCCCGGGCCAGCCGCGCGTGACCGAGGGGGCCCTCGGCCAGCACGACGAGATGCTCCCCCGGCGGATCGGCGACCCCGTTCGCCGGGGCGCGCATCCCGACCGTGAGCTCGGCACCGAAGACCGTGGGGAGCTGGACGCGGCGAGCCGCCTCCGCGAAGCGGACGATGCCGTAGAAGCCGTCGTGGTCGGTCACGGCCAGGCCGGCCAAGCCGAGCCGGGACGCCTCGTCGACCAGCTCCTCGGGATGGCTGGCCCCGTCGAGGAACGAGAAGTTGGTGTGGCAATGCAGCTCGGCGTACACGGCGAGACCTCCACCACCGGGGCCGCGACCGTATCGAACACCTGTTCGATGAGCAAAGAGGCGGCGCGGCCGGTGCCGCCACGGGGCGGTGGGTGGGCCGCGAGAGGGTCGCCCGCGGCGGCTCGGCGATCCGGAGACCGCCTGCTCATCTTCGAGGGCGATCCCGGCCCCCGGTAAGGTCCGCGCCGTGTCTGACGCCGTGGTCTCGGTTCAGGGACTCCGCAAGAGCTACGGGCGTCACGAGGCGGTGAAGGGGATCGACTTCGGCGTCGACCGGGGCGAGATCTTCGGGTTCCTCGGCACGAACGGGGCGGGGAAGACCACCACGATCGAGATCCTCGAGGGCTACCGGCCCCGCACCGCCGGGGAGGTGTCGGTGCTGGGCGTCGACCCGGCCCAACCGACCCGACCGTGGCGTCAGCGCATCGGCCTGGTCCTCCAAGACAGCGAGCTCGACCCCGTCTACTCGGTCAACGAGACGGTGTCGATGTTCGCCCGCTACTACGAGCGTCCCCGCGACGTGGGCCAGACCATCGAGCTGGTGGGTCTCGGCCCGCAGCGCGACGCCCGGGTGGGATCACTCTCGGGAGGTCAGAAGCGTCGCGTCGACGTCGCGCTCGGCCTCATCGGCGATCCCGAGCTGCTGTTCCTCGACGAACCGACGACCGGGTTCGACCCGCAGGCCCGCCGCGACGCCTGGAACATGATCCAGGGGCTCCGCGACCTCGGCAAGACCGTCTTTCTCACCACGCACTACATGGACGAGGCCCAGCATCTCGCCGACCGGCTCACCATCTTGCGCTCCGGTGAGATCGTCGCCCAGGGCACACCGAATCAGCTGAGCGAGCAGGCGGGGGGGACCATGATCCGATTCCGACTTGCGTCGGGCGTGGACGTCGACGCGGTGAAGACCGCGACCGGCTTGACCCCCGAGGTGTCCGGTGACGAGCTGACCTTGCGCAGCGACGATTCCGGCCAGCATGTGCTGTACCAGCTGACCGGATGGGCCGAGCGTGAGGACGTCGACCTCGCCGGCCTCGAGGTCACCCGCCCGACCCTCGACGACGTGTTCCTCGAGCTGACCCGGGAGCCGACGTCATGAGCGACGTCGCCCTCGAAGCCCGTCAGACCGTCTTCGTCCTCCTCGGCTTCCGCCGCAACGCCCGGGCCGTGGTGTTCACGATCGTCATGCCGATCGTGTTGCTGGTGCTGTTCAACTCGATCTTCGGGACCAGCGCAACGACGACCACCCTGCACAACGGCGAGCAGATCTCGCTGCACGCCTACTTCACCGCGGGGATCATCGCCTACGCGATCATGCTGAGCGGCTTCTCCAGCCTCCTCATCAACATCACCACCGCGCGCGAGGCCGGCCGGCTGAAGCGATATCGAGGCACGCCGATGCCCCCGTGGATCTTCCTCGGCGCCCAGATCCTCGCCAACATCCTCGTCATCGCGGTGATGGTCACCGTGCTGCTCGTCATCGGCCGCGTCGCCTACGACGTGCGGGTCTCCGCCGGCTCGGTCGGGACCCTCGCGGTCTACGTCGTGATCGGGACGGCCACCATGTGCGCCCTCGGCATCGCGCTCACCCGGGTCACCACGACCCCGGACTCCGCGTCGGCGATCGGCCCGTTCTCCACCGTGATCCTCGGCTTCATCTCGGGGACGTTCGTCCCCGTCTCGCAGCTGCCCAACTGGCTCGCCGACATCGGCCGGATCTTCCCGCTCGCCCACCTCGCCGACGGCCTCCAGACCTCACTCGTCGCGCGGAGCAGCAGCCTCGACGCCACCAACATGGCCATCCTCGTCGCCTGGGGAATCGGCGCCCTCGTCGTCGCGGTCCGCACCTTCGCCTGGGAGCCGCTCGGGGTCGCCGGGTAGACCGCCCGGCCCGGCCGCCCGCCCCGGGCGCCCGGCCCTCCGCGCTTCACACACCGATAACGACCACGGTCAACTTTGCTCATGATGGGACGATAGGCCTGAGGGTGAGCAAAGGAGCCGCCATGAGCACCACTCCCCTCCCCGAGCCCACCCACCGGGGGACCGACCCGGAGCGGCCCACGGCGAGCGGTCTCGCCATCGGCCTGACCGCGGTCGTCGCCCTCGTCGTGGCCCTCCTGACCCGAGGTGCCGGTGTCGTCGGCATCGCGGTGCTGTTCCTGCTGTTCGTGCCCCTCGAGAAGCTCTTCGCGTTCCGACCCCAGAAGGTGTTCCGGCGGGGCTTCCTCACCGACATGACCCACCTGCTGGTCAACAACGTCTTGATCACGGTCGGGGTGCTCGTCGCGGTGGTCGTGGCGATGATCCCGTTCTTCTGGGTGCGTCGGCTCGACATCGCCGGCTCGTTGTCCGCGCCGGTGGCGACGCTGCTCGCGGTCCTGATCGTGATGTTCGGCCAGTACTGGGCGCACCGGGTCACGCACGAGGTGCCGTTCCTGTGGCGGTTCCACTCGGTGCACCACAGCATCTCGGAGATGGACTGGGTGGCGTCGGCGCGGGTGCACCCGCTCGACCAGGTGTTCACCCACGCCGCGGTGGTGGTCCCGCTGTACCTGCTCGGGTTCAACGGGGCAGTGTTCGGCGGGGTCGTGGTCTTCTTCGCGCTCCTCGCGCTGTTCCAGCACGCCAACGTCCGGCTCCGGTTCCCGGTCGTGCGTTGGGTGATCAACACGCCGGAGTGGCACCATTGGCACCACGCCCTCGACGCCGAGGCGATCAACAAGAACTACGGCATCCCGGTCGTCGACAAGGTCTTCGGGACTGCGTACCTGCCGAAGGGGAAGCGGCCGTCCGGGTTCGGGACCCCGGACCCGGTGCCGCTCGTCGGATACCTCCAGCAGCTCTCGTACCCGTTCACGCACGCGGCCGGAGGCCGGTCGCCGTCCGCGGGCCGCTAGCTCTTAAGGCTGACGGGGCTCGAGGTGCTCGAGGGTGGCGCCGTGGAGCACGAGCTGCACCCGGCGCCACAGGACGTCCTCGAGGCTGAGGGTGCCGACCGCGCCGACGGCCCAGAACAGGGTCCCCTGGAGCAGCACCCAGTTGGTCATCGCCGCGAGCTCCAACGGGTGGAAGGTGGACGGCAGCTCACCGCGTCCCATCGCGGCGGTGAACGCCCGCGCGTACACGTCCCGTAGCTCCGGTCCGGCGGGGTCGGGTCGGGCTCGGCGCGAGGCGCGCAGCACCTCGAGGGCCGCTCGACCGACCAGCTCCCGAGACGCGTAGCGCTGCCCGTCGGCGAGGACGGCCACGACGCGCCGGAACACCTCGGCGAGGGTGGCGTCCCGCGCGAGCGCCTCGTCGACCGCGGCGGCGACGGCCTCGCGCCCACCGCCGGCGACCAGCTCGACGAGGAGGTGCTCCTTGGTCGGGAAGTAGTAGAAGAACGTGCCTTTCGAGACCCCGGCCCGTTCGCAGATGTCGGTGACGGCAACCTGGTCGTAACCCTGCTCGGTCCACAGCGTCGACGCGGCGTCGACGAGGGTGCGGCGGGTCCGGTGGGCGCGGTCCTGGCGGAGCTTCGCGACGCGGGGGGCCTCGTCGGCGGCCACGCGGATCCTCCTCCGACCTCGACGGCGCGGTCGGGACGCGCCGGTTGTTGACCGCGGTCAGGGTATCGACGTCGGCGCGCGACGGCGCGGTGGAATTGGGTTCAGTCGTAGAGGGCCTCGAGGCCGACCCCGCCGGCTTCCATGACCACCAGGCAGGCCACGTCGGTGCCTTCGGTGCGGGCCACGAGCTGCCACAACGCCCGGCGGCGGCGGCAGAGCCGGTCCCACCAGCGGACGTCTTGGGGCCAGGGTCCCGCCCAGGCGACCACCGTCGCGTCTCCGAGCGGGTCGCACACCAGCCGGGCCGGCGCCGCGGAGGCTTCCCCCCGCCCGGACACCGCGACCGGTTCGCCCGCCGCGTCGAGCAACGCCGCGGGAAGGGGGGTCTCGTAGACGCGAGCCGGCGCGGGACCCGGCACCGCGCCGGGCCAGCAGGGCGCTTCGGGTCCCCCGCGGTCGTCGCGGGGTTCACCCCACGGGACCCACCGCACCCGTTCGGTGGGGGTGCGGCCCCCACCGACCCGCGCGGTGACGACCGCGTCGGGGCCTTCCATCGCCTGGAGGCGGGCGAGCGCCCGGTCGGCTCGGTCGCCGGCCGTGGCGTCGCCGCCCCAGAAGCCGAGCTGACGTCCGCTCGCGGCTACGACCCGGTCGGGAGCGAGCCGCACGAGGGTGAGCCCGGCGGTCGCGTTGTCGGCGTCGGAGCCGGTTAGCCAGGCGTCGAGCTGCCAGCGCACCCGGGTGACGAGCGCGGCGGGGGTGAGCGCCCCTTCGTGACGCCACCGGCGGGCCCGGTGTTCCCCGTGCTCGGTCTCGGCTTCGACCACGACCTGCGTGCAGGCGAGACCGAGCGTGTCGAGGTGGTCGAGCAGGCGGTCGGCGAGGCTCTTGGCCGCGAACGCGACCTCGTCGATACGGGTCGCGGGTGGATCGAACTCGCAGGTTTCGATCAGCTCCGGCGGTGGTGGTACAGGCGGGGCGGTGTGCTCGTCGAACCCGCGGGCGAGTCGGTGGGCGCGGGCTCCCGCCGGTCCGAAACGAGCCAGGACCGACGCGGGGGCAGCGCCGCGAACGCGCCCAGGCGAGACAACCCGAGCCGGGTGAGCAGCGAGGCCAGCTCCGGGTCGTCGAGCACGTCGACCGGCCACGGGGCGAGGAAGGGAGGGGTGGCACCCGGGGGGACGACGTCGGCGTGCCCGGGGTCGGCGGCGCGGGCAGCGAGACGAGCCGCGAACGGGCCGTCGGCGACCCCGACGCGCACGTCGGTGACCCCGATCGCGGTCAGCGCGGCGAGGACCTGGCCGGTGAGGCCGTCGTCGCCGCCGTAGTAGCGGGAGGGGCCACGCGTCGGGAAGTGCAGCACCCCGGGACGTTCGAGGACCACACCCGGGGTGATGGTCTCGGTGGCTCGGGCGACGGTCTCGAACGCGCGCGCCTCCGCCGCGGGGTCGGCGTCGAGGACGACGAGGCCGGGGCAGCAAGCCTCGGCTTCCCGACGGCGCTGCCCGCGCCGGACTCCGTCCTGGCGGGCTTCTCCCGACGCGGCCCGCACGAGCAGCCCTCGCGGGCCTCGTTCGACGACGACCAGCGCCCGCGTCGACGAGCTCGGGGGCCTGGCGGCGCGCCACGACGACCGGCCAGTCGGGACACCAGCACGAGAGGGTGCGCTCAGCTGGCGACGCCGACCCGCTCACGCGCGCCATGACTGACCACTCGGATCTGGGGGGCTCGAGGGGCGAGCAGCCCGTGCCCGGCTTCGAGACCCGGCCACGGGCCGCCTTCGACCTGCACCCGCTGGCGCGCCTCCGCGGGCCACACGGACGGGAACTCGACGAGGGGCACCAGCACCACGCCGCGTTCGCGGGCTCGCGCGACGAGCCGGCGGGCGTCCGCCGGTCGAGCTCGTGGTGGGACCTCGACGACGACGAGGCTCATCCCGTCGAGCAGCACCGCGGTCGTGGCGGCCCAGCGGTCGGGGGGAACCCGCCGGGCCACCGCGAACCGCTCGAGGGTCACCCCGGCTTCGGCGGCGGCTTCGCCGCCGAGGGTGCCCGCGAGATCCACCGCGGCGACCCATTCGCCCACCGCGGTGACCGCCGCGCCGAGCATCAACGCGACGGTCGTCGCTCCCGCGCCGGTGTCGCCTTCGACCACCGTGACCGCGCCTCGGACCAGCCCCTCCGGGAGGAGCTGGCCGAGCGGACCGGGGAGGCCCAACGCCCGTTCGTGGGCGAGGACCACCGACCGGGCCCGTCCCGCCGCCTCGGTCAGGCGAGCCCGGGATTCGGGATCCCGGGCGGGAAGAGCAGCCAGCGCCATCCCCCGGTTCTAGCGAACATACGTTCGAATGGCAAACGGCGCCGCGCGGTCAAGCCCCGCGGGTGGGGTCGGCGGGGCGGCGCATGCCGTCGATCTCCCGTGCGAGGCGTTGGACCGCTTGGGCGAGCCCGGCGAGGGAGAAGAGGAGCTGGTCCTCTCGGGCGTCGGCCGGGAGGCCCTTGAAGGCCTGGCCGAAGCCGGCGAGACCGTGTTCGGCGACGTGGTCTCGCAGGGGTCCCTGTGCGGCGGCGTCCTCCAGGATCTGCATGATGTCGGTCTCGAGCGGGCGTGGTGTGCTCATACGGCGATGCTCGCATACGGCTCGGTGTCCCCGTTCAGAGGGGATCGAACCGGGGCACCGCCTGCTCGTTCGTGACGGTGCGGGTCAGGCCGCCGGCCGGCGGATGGCGCGGAGGAGACAGAACATGGGGATGCGGTGCCAGCCGGCGTCGCGGCTGGCCTGGTCGGGATCGGACCAGGCCGGTTCGCGGAGCGCGTCGATGACGAGCCCGGCGTCTTCGATCGCGCGGGTGTACGCCTCGAGGGGGCGGTGCATCGAGTGGAAGGTCATGGGCAGGCCGTCTCGGGCGATCGAATCCGAGTAGCGGAACTCGGACAGGTAGGAGCGCTCGATGATGAACGGCGCGTCGGGTGACGCGTCGACGAAGTGCCCGGCGGAGTTGATCGGGTGGACGATCGCGAGGCAGAGCCGCCCGCCGGGGCGCAACGCGCGGGCCGCTTCGCGCGCGGCGCCGCGGAGGTCGTCGACGTCGTGGAAGGACATGCACGCGACGGCGACGTCCGCGACGCTGTCGGGGAGGGGGATGGCGGCGAGGTCGGCGAGCACCGTCGTGGTCGGCTGGGGGTGCGTGGCCGCGAGCCGGGCGAGGGTCGGTGAGGCGTCGAGGCCGAGGACTCGGTGACCGCGGGCGGTCAGCTCGCGGGCGAGGCGACCTTCACCGCAGCCGAGGTCGAGGGTGAGCGGGCCCGGGTCGGGGATCAGCTCGAGGAGGTGCGGCAGGGTGTGATGCCAGAAGGCATCGTGGTCGGGGGCTCGAGCCCAGGCTGCCCACTCGTCGGCCTGGTTCTCCCAGGCCTGGCGCAGCGAGCCGCTCACTCCGCGGTCGGCTCCGGGGGGGTGACGGGCTCGACGCCGATCGCGCGGAGCGCGTCGGGTGACCAGCCGGCTTCGTCGCCGTAGTAGCCGAAGAGGTGGCGGATGGCGTGCTCGACCTGCCCTTCGAGATCACCCCACCGCTCCGCGGGCGCTTCGACCGTGACCGCGCTCGAGTAGACCGTGACGCGTGTCGCGCCGAGGTCGAAGAGCCGGCGGGCGAGGACGTCAGGGGGACGGGAGCCGTGCGTGTCGTCGACGGTCGCGTAGCGCTCGATCGCCATCCCGGTGATCGAGCGGTTGCAGTCGAAGATCATCACGGACGGCGACACGCCCGCCCGCGCGCTGACGGTGATGTCCTGACCCACGGACGGGAGCCTAGAGGGTCAGGCTTCGCGCCCGAGGATTGCGAGCAGCTGGGTCTGACGGTCCGCGTCGGGAGGGACGGTCAGCTCGTGACCGAACATGCCGCTCCCGGCGAGGACGTCGCGCTGGGGGTCGACGACCTCGAAGCAGGCTTCGACGAGATCGTCGGGCAGGTTGGTGTCCTGCCCGGTGGAGGTGGCGAGGTCCCACCCGTGGATCAGCACGTCGAGGAACCGGTGGCCGCAGTACACGGAGCCGGGCACCGGGCCGTAGGAGACCGCGATCATCCGCTCCATCGCGCCGGGGGCCCGGAACGCCATCGCGGCTTCCGCCGCGGAGGCGTCGTAGACGCCGAGCGGGTCCTGGTCGAGGAGGTCGCCGTCGAGGCGGTCACCCACCGATTCGATCGTGTCTCCCGCGACGAGCGGCGAGACCCAGAAGTTGCCGCTGACGAGGTGGTTCGTGAGCGCCCGCACATCCCAGTCGCTGCACGCCGACGGGAGCGACCACTGGTCGGGTCGGATCCCGGCGACGGTGTCCCGCGTCGTGGTGAGCACCGCTCGGGCGTGCACTTCGGGCAGGTTGATGGCCATGGTCGCTCCCCCGTCGGGTGCGCGCCGGCGCCCCGACGTCGACCAACCCTACGCGAAGAGGCGACCCGACGGTGGGGGCAGCCCGCGCCAGCACAGGCCGTCCATGAAGATCCAGGAGCGGCGGTGAATCGCGCTGGGCCCGTAGCCGCGCAGCGCGCACTGGTGGGCGGGGGCCGGGTAGCCGACGTTCGACGCGAAGTCGTACGGCGGGTAGTGCTCGGCTTCCTCGGCCATCATCGCGTCGCGGGTCACCTTCGCGACGCACGACGCGGCGGCGACGGCGAGGACGGACATGTCACCCTTCACGACCGTGGTCACCCGGGAGCCACCGTCGAGGTAGTCGTAGTTGCCGTCGAGGATGATGCGGTCGGGTTCGTAGCCTTGCTCGGCGATCTGGGCGAGGGCCCGCCGCCCGGCGGTTCGCAACGCCATGGTCATCCCGAGCGCGTCGCACTCGTCGTAGGAGGCGTGCCCGATCCCGATCGCGACGGCCCAGGCGCGGACGGTCGCGGCGGCGCGGCGGCGCTCCTCGCGGGTGAGCAGCTTGGAGTCGCGGATCCCGCGCACGTGGTCGGGAGCGGAGACGACGGCGGCGACGGTGACCGGACCCGCCCACGCCCCTCGCCCGACCTCGTCGATCCCGACGACGACCCGGTCGCCGGCCTGCCAGCACCGGCGCTCGAGGCGGAGCGTCGGGTACGTCACGGAGCGGAACTTATCCGTTCACCCGCCCGCAACGGGGCGGGAACCTGGGGGCAACGGGATCTCGGTAGCCTTCCTCACCATGGAACCCGGGACTCGTGTCGAGGTTCGCTCCCGCTTCGATCAGCGGTGGGCGCGGGGTTTCGAGGTCGACACCGTCGTCGCCGACGCCAGCCGCGCCGACGCGCAGTACCGGGTCCGCCGCCGCTCCGACGGGTCGATCCTGCCCGCGGTGTTCGTCGCCGACGAGGTCCGGGAGGAACGCCGCGGCCGTTCGATGTGGTGGGTGTGACCGGCTGATCAGCCGTCGGCTTGGAGACGCTCGACGAGGTCGTCGATCGGCACGGCCTGCAGGGTCATGGTGCGCATGGTGCCGCGAGCGGCGAGGGAGATCGCGGCCTTCGCGAGGGTCGCCTCGTCCGGGGCTTCGATGACGTTCAGGAAGTCCCACTGGCCCATGAGCGCGTACTGGGCGACGACCCGGAGGCCCATGGCCTCGACCTCGGTGGTCACCTCGCGGATCCGCTCCGGGTGCTCACGGACCGTCGCCCAGCCGTCGGGTCCGAGGGTGGTCAGCATCACGTAGGTGCCCATCGCGACGTGAGCGTAGAGGCTCAGCCCGGCGTGGGTGTCGGGGGCGGTGGGACCGCGCCCGGCGGGAGCGGTTCAAGGCGGGCGATGTTCGCGGCCTCGTCGGGGTCGGGCTCGGTGCGGAACCAGGCGTCGAGCATCTCTCGGGCCAGCTCGGGGCTCGTGAGGCGGAGGCTCATGACGACGACGTTGGCGTCGTTCCAGGTGCGGGCGCCCGCCGCGGTGGCGGCGTCGGTGCACAACGCGGCCCGCACCCCGGGGACCTTGTTCGCGGCGATCGACGCGCCGGTGCCGGTCCAGCAGAACAGCACCGCGGTGTCGCACGTCCCGGTGGCGACGAGCCCGCCGACGTCGTGGCCGACTTCGGCCCACTGCTTGTCCTCGCCGCCGGGCGGGCCGACGAGGACGAGGTCGTGACCCCGGCGCTGCAGGTCGTCGACGACCGCGTCGGTGAGCGGGGTGCGCTCGTCGGAACCGACCGCGACGCGCATCAATCGAGGCCTACGGGACGAGCGCCGCGTGCACGTCGGCGAGGGTGACGAAGGGGCGGTGCGCGACCTGCTGACAGGCGCACCACGCCGACAGTGCGCCCTTCGCGAAGACGACGTCGGCGAGGAGCGCGGCCTTGCGGTCGCTGGTCCCGTCGCCGATCAGCACGCTGGTGCGGCCGGCGTGGCGGGCGTCCTTGATCGGAGCCTGCTTGCAGACCCCGCAGGTCGAGCAGGGGCAACACCGATCCTGGTGGGGGAACTCGAGCGTGCCCGTGTCCCACTCGATCCGGTTGGTGAGGACGGGGACGCCGACCTGGGCGCAGATCGTCTCGGCGTAGAAGCCGAACCCGTCGGAGACCACGACGACGTCCGCGCCGGCGTCCTGGAGCGCGTGCACGAGCGGCTCGAAGCCGGGATCGAGGGGCACCTCGGCCGCCGCGGCGCGCAGCGCGTCCTCGTCGCCGTCGACGAGGGCCCACTGGTCGACGAGGCACTCGCGGCTGCCGATCTGGCCCGCGTCGTACTCGTCGTGGAGACGGACCCACTCCTTGCCGGCGAAGCGGGCCAGGAGATGCTGGCCGACGTCGCGGACGGTGATCGTCCCGTCGAAGTCGACGAACACCGACGTGCGCGCCAGGTCGAGGCCGAGGCTCTCGGGCATGGCGCCGATGGTAGGGGGCGACGAGCGCCGGCCGGTCGCCGAAGGCGCCGGACCCGGCGCAGACCCGGCCCCGACGCGATCCGCGAGGATGGGGCCGTCGTCGAGACGACCCCGGCGGTTCGGGTCCGGACCGGCCTCGGGGTCGAGGTGGTGTGAGCTGGTGAACGAACCGCAGGTTCCCGGAGGTGGTCGGTCGCGGACGACGGTCGCGATCGTGCCGCACACGCATTGGGACCGGGAGTGGTACGAGCCGTTCCAGGTGTTCCGGATCCGTCTGGTGGGCTTGCTGGACGCGCTGTTGCCGCTCCTCGAGCGCGACCGGTCGTACGCCCGGTTCCTGCTCGACGGTCAGACCGCGGTGCTCGACGACTACCTGGCGGTCCGACCCGACGCGGCGCCGCGCCTGGCTCGCCTGGCCGCGAGCGGCCGCTTGCAGGTCGGCCCGTGGATGATCCTGATGGACGAGTTCATGGTGTCGGGCGAGACGATGGTCCGCGACCTCCAGCTCGGCATGGCGCGCGCGACCACACTGGGCGGCGCGATGCCGGTCGGGTATCTCCCGGACATGTTCGGTCACGTCGCGCAGATGCCCCAGCTGTTCACCCTCGCCGGCTTCGAGCACGCGGTGGTGTGGCGGGGCGTGCCCGCCGCGGTGACCGAGCAGGCGTTCTGGTGGGAGGCACCGGACGGCTCGCGGGTCCGGGCCGAGTACCTGTACGGCTCGTACTCGAACGGGCGGGACCTGCCCGACGACGCCAAGGCGCTGATCGCGCGGGCGCACGGGTACGAGCTCGAGCTCGGGCCGGCGCACCTGCCCGGCGCGGCGTTGCTGCTCATGAACGGCACCGACCACCAGCTGCCTCAGCCGTGGCTCGGCCGGGTCGTCGCGGAGGCGAACGCCTTGTCCGACGACTACCACTTCGTCGTCACGTCGCTGCCCGAGCTGCTCGCGACCCAGCCGACCGACGGGCTGGGTGTGTGGCGCGGGGAGCTGCGGTCGGGGGCGCGGGCGAACGTGTTGATGGGGGTGGCGTCGAATCGGGTCGACGTGCACCAGCGGTGCGCGGCGGCCGAACGGGCGTTGGAGCGCCGGGCCGAGCCGCTGTCGGCGCTGCTCCGACCCCCCCAGGACTACCCGGGTGCGCTGCTGGACGTGGCGTGGCGGGAGCTGGTGCTGAACAGCGCCCACGACTCGTCGTGCGCGTGCAGCCACGACGAGGTCGTCGACGCGGTCGTGGTCCGCTACCAGGAGGCCCGCCAGGTCGGCGACGCGCTGTCCCGGGAGGCGGTCCGGTCGTTCGCGCGGCGGGTCGACGCCCCGGGCGGGTCCACCCTGGTCGTGAACCCGACCCGCGCCGACCGGGGCGGCCTGGTGGAGGGGGTGGTGCCCGGGAGCGGTCCGGTCCACGTCGTCGCCGACGACGGCACCCCGTGCCCGACCCAGGTGGTGTGGGAGCGGGGCGGGGAGGGCTTCGCCGCGGTCGTGACCGGCCAGAAGGTCCGCTGGGTGCTGGAGCTCATGCGCGGCGTCGAGTTCGCCGCGGCTCGCATCGCCGAGGTGACCCGCCGCGAGGTCGAGCCCGACGACTGGGAGTACACGTTCCGGGCCGTGCAGGGCGGGGAGACCCCGATCGACCTGGAGGAGACCCGGGAGGAGGTGCTCGCGCTCGGGGAGGCGGGCGCCACAATCCGGTTCCGTCAGCTCCTCGCGCCGGCGCGGGGGATCGTCTTCGCCGCCGATCAGGTACCCGGGTTCGGGTGGCGCACCTATCAGCCCGTCGAGGGTCCGGGCCCCGCGAGCGGGTTGCGGGCCGAGGGCCTCGAGGTGGCGAACGAGCATCTCCGGGTCGTCGTCGACCCCGACGACGGGACGCTGACGGTCGAGGCCGACGACGGGGTGCGCCTGGTCGGCGCGAACCGGCTCGTCGACGGGGGTGACGGCGGCGACACGTACAACTACTCCCCCCCGACCGTCGACGAGGTGGTGGACGCCCCGGAGGAGGTGGCGGTCCGGGTCGTGGAGGCGGGCCCGGTGCGGGCCGCGCTCGAGGTGGTCGCCACGTACGTGTGGCCGGCCGCGGCGATCGGTGACTTCCGGTTCTGCGAGCGCCGCACGCTCGAGACCGTCGAGTGCGAGGTCCGCACCCGCGTCGAGCTCCGACCGGGTGAGCGGTTCGTGCGCCTCCGGGTGAGCTTCGACAACCAGGCCCGGGATCACCGTCTCCGCGCCCACGTGCCGCTCCCCGCCCCGGTCGCGGGATCCGACGCCGAGTGCGCGTTCGCGGTGGTGCACCGGGGCCTCACCGCGGAGGGCGGCCCGCACGAAGCCGGGCTGGCCACGTTCGTGTCCCGCCGGTTCGTCGACGCGTCGGACGGCCAGGTCGGCGCCGCGCTGCTCCACGACGGTCTCCTCGAGTACGAGGTCGTCGAGGACGGTCGGGAGCTCGCGTTGACGCTGCTGCGCGCGACCGGGTACCTGTCGCGCGCCGAGCCGGCGCTGCGCCCCAACCCGGCCGGTCCGATGGATCCCCTCGAAGGCCCCCAGGGGCAGGGGCGCCACGTCGTCGACTACGCGCTGCTCCCCCACCGCGGTGACTGGCCCGCGGCAGGCCTCCACGACGCCGCGGATGCGTTTCTCGTCCCGCTGGAACGGAACCGGGTCCCGGCCCCGACGCCGGGCGGCGCGGCCCCGTCGGGTCGGGCGTTGCGGGTCGACGGCGCGCAGGTGTCCGCGGTCCGTCGGGAGGGCGAGACGCTGGTGGTTCGGGTCTTCAACGCGTCGAGCGACGCGTCGACGGTGACGGTCGAGCAGGCGGGGGCGCCGGCGCGGGGATTCGTCGTCGACCTGGTCGGTCGCCCCCTCGACCCCTTCGACGGTGCGGTGCCGTTGCGGCCGTGGCAGATCGCGACGCTGGCGCTCACCGAAGCAGGCTGAACACCTCGACCGGGTCGGCGAAGCCGGCGACGGTCCGCCACCCGAGCCGGTCGGTGACCTCGGCAGCGAGCTGACCGGCGGTGGCGGGGTCGAGGAGGACCTGGCCCGGCTCGGCGAGGGCCTCGAGTCGGGCGGCGAGGTTCACGACCGTGCCGTACAGGTCGCCCTCGCGGGCGAGGACCGTGCCCGCGGCGAGCCCGATCCGGAGCGCGGGCAGGTCCGGCGAGTCGGACAGCTCGACCGCGACGTCCACCGCGTCGGTGGCGGTCCCCGCCGCGAACATGGCCTCGTCGCCGATGACCTTCACCAGCCGGGCGCCGGGTCGGGCGACGGCGTCGAGGACCCGCTGCTCGAAGGTGGCGAGCAGCTCGTCGAGCTCGTGTGTGGAGAGGCGCTGGTTCAACGAGCTGTACCCGACGAGGTCGGCGAAGCCGATGACCGCCTCGGTGGTGCTCGACTCGGTCGGTGACGCCCCCCACAAGGAGTACCGGCGGGCCGATTCGACGAGGTGGCGGCGGTGCACCGCCTCGAACATCGGGTACACGCGCGGCGCCATCGTCGAGGCGACCTCGACGAACTGGGTGGCGACGTCCACGTTGGTGGCCCCGTCGCGGCGCAGCGGCGCCTCGATCCCGGCGCGGACCATCTCGACCGCGGCGTCGGCGACGCGAGCGAGCGACGCGCCGGTCGCCCGGGCGAAGGTGATCGCGGCGTCCTGACCCAACGCGGCGGCGAGGTCGCCCATGAAGGCGAACACCTCGACGTCGTGGTCGGTGCACACCACCGCGTCGGGGGCCGGGACCGCGAAGCCGAGCGCCCGCCACAAGCGGCCGGCGAACGCGGGCGCGAGGTCGGCGGCCGTGGCGGCGTCGTCGAGGGTCAGGCGGGGGGGCCGGTCGAGGAGGACCCGGTCCGCGGCGAGCGCGTGGAGGCGCGCGCCGGCGAGCGCGGCGTGGATGTCGTCGACCGTCGCGCCGTGGTCGAGGGCCAGGCGGACGAGGGTGAGCCG
This sequence comes from uncultured Actinomycetes bacterium, assembly GCA_963714105.1. GTDB lineage: Bacteria > Actinomycetota > Acidimicrobiia > IMCC26256 > PALSA-555 > PALSA-555. The sequence goes on from OY970233.1 coordinate 422,771, forward strand.
CTCGGCCGCGTCGGGCGCGGCCGGGTCGTACAGCCCGGCGATGGCGAGCGCGTCGTCGTCCATCACGCCACCGCGGCGGCGAGGAGCGCGTCGCCTCGGGGCCGGTCGGTGGACCAGGCTGGGTCGAGGCCCGGGGCTCGGAGCCGCACCCCGGGTGGTGCCTCCCAGAGCAGCGCGGGTCGGCTGCCGTGCCAGCGCACCGCGTACGAGAGGGGCCCGTGGCGGGTCGGGGCGTCGTGCACCTCGATGCCGTGGCCGACCCAGTCGGCCGGGATCTCGGCGAGGACGGTGAGGGTGGCCGCGTCGGTCTCGTGGGCGAGCAGCGCCCGCGCCGTGAGGAGCAGCTCGGGTCCCCCCTCGGTGGCCGCGGCGGTCACGTCCGCGACCCGGGCGGGTGCGGGGGCGCGGTGGGCGGCGACGCGGCGGGCCTTCCAGCCGAGCGTCGACCACGCGGCACGCGCCTCGGCGTCGAAGCCCCAGTCCTCGAGCGCGGCGACGACGGTCGGGTCGACGGGCGGGTGGGTCGCGGCGAGGAGCGCCTGCGCGCGGGCACGGCGGATCCGGTCGGCGAGCCGGTCGTCGGGGACGTCGACCTGCATCCCCCGTGCGAGCTGCGCCGCCCAGCCCCGTGCCGCGGCGTCCGGGTCGGGGAGCCGCTCGAGATCCGGCGGGGCGTCACGACCGGTGCTCAGCACGGCGCGCAGGCGGGTCCGGTGGGCGACCGGGTGGAGGAGCGCGACGGCGAGGTGCCCGTCGCGGTCACGCTGCGGCGGGATCGGCCCGGTGTGGGCGGCGCCGGCACGGACCTGGGCGAGCGTGGCGGCGGGGTCGGCGCCGGCCGCCCATCGTGACGGCGGGCGGGTGAGTCGCAGCGTCGGGCTCCCGTCGACCACGACGGTCGTGCCGTCGACCTCGACGCGGTGCGCGCCGTCCACGAGCAGCGCGACGACGAACGGGGCGGGGGATTCGTTGGTGACGTCGACGACGATCGGGGCACCGGGGCCGCCGACGCCGTAGACGTGCTGGACCGCGTCGCCGTGCGGGACGCGCAGCGCGGTCCGGGTGACGGGGGCCGCGTCGAGGAGGGTCTGGCGCACCGCGGGTTCCTCGGCGGGGAGGTGCCAGCGGTCGTCGGCGCCCACGCACCAGTCGAGCGTCCACGGGTGGTCGAGGGGCGTGATGCGACCTCGCGCGTCGACGTGGACCTGGTGGCGCGACCCGAGCGCCCCGACGATGGTGCCGGTCACCGGATCCCGTGCAGCTCGGACTTGGCTTCGCGCAGCATCAGGGTGGGGACGAGGTCGGCGGGATGTCGGCCGTCGTAGAGGACGGCGCCGACCATCGCCGCGATCGGCATCTCGACGTCGTGCTGGGCGGCGAGCTCGAGCACCGCGGCGGTGCTCTTGACCCCTTCGGCGACCATGTTCATCTCGGAGACGATGTCGGCGAGGGGTCGGCCTCGACCGAGCTCGACCCCCACGGACCGGTTCCGGCTCTTCTCGCTGGTGCAGGTGGCCACGAGGTCGCCCATGCCGGCGAGGCCGGAGAAGGTGAGGGGGTCGCCGCCGAGCGCGACCCCGAGGCGGGCCAGCTCGGCGAGACCGCGGGTGATCAGCGCGGCTTTCGTGTTGTCGCCGTATCCGAGCCCCGCGGCGATCCCCGCGGCGATGGCGATGACGTTCTTCAACGCGCCGGCGATCTCGCAGCCGACGACGTCCGGGTTGGTGTAGACGCGGAACGTCGTGGTCATGAAGAGGCCTTGGAGGTCGGCGGCGGTGTCGGCGTCGACCATGGCGATGACCGACGCGGCCGGTTGCCCTTCGGCGACCTCACGAGCGAGGTTGGGTCCGGTGAGGACCCCGATGCGGTCGACGCGATGCTCGGGGAGGACGTCGGCGACGACACCGGTCATGCGCATCCCGGTGCCCTGCTCGACCCCTTTGGCCAGGTTCACGATCGGCGTGTCGGGGCTGATCGCCGGCGCGGCGTCGGACAAGACGCCGCGGAGCCCGTGGGACGGGACGCCGAGGACGACGACGTCGGCGTCGTGGCACACCGCGATGAGGTCGCCGCTGGCGTGCAGCTGGGTGGGGAGCGGGATCCCGGGGAGGTAGCGGGCGTTCTCGTGCTCCCGTTCGATGCTGTCGGCGAGCTCGGGTTCCCGGGCCCAGAGGGTGACGTCGGCGTTCGTGGTGAGCAGCGCCGCGACGGCGGTCCCCCACGATCCGGCGCCGACCACCGCGACCCGTCGTGCGGCGCGGGTCATGTCGAGGCTCGCCCGGCGACCCGCGCGTAGGCGGTGTCGGGGGGTCGGACCCACCAGTCGCCCTCACCGGGTCGGGGGTGCTGGGGGTAGAGCTCCCGGGCGCGGGCGACGCACCCGGCGATGGCCGCCATGATCCGGTCGGTCGCGACCCGGATGTCGTCGTCGGCGCCGACCCGAACCGGGTCGCCCACCACGACGGTCTCGGCGATCCCCTGGCGCCACCGGGGCTTGCGGCCCTTGAACAGGATGCGCTGGGCGCCCCAGAGGCCGACCGGGGTGACCGCGACGCCGGTGGCGGCGGCGAGACGGGCGGCGCCGGTCTTGCCGACCATCGGGGTCGAGGTCGAGGGAGATGGTCCCCTCCGGGAACACGCCGATGCACTCCCCTGCCCGCACGGCGCGGATCGCGGCGTCGAGCGAGCCGGCGGCGTCCGCGGTGTCGCGGGCGACGGGGATCTGGCGGGCGGCGCGCAAGACTGCGCCCATCGCCTTCTTGTCGAAGAGCTCGTGTTTGGCGAGGAACCGGATGCGGCGGTGGCGGCGATCGGCGAGGAACCCGAGGATGAGCGGGTCGAGGTACGAGACGTGATTGCTCGCGACGATCACGGGCCCGCGGACGGGGATGCGATGCGCTCCCTCGATGGTCCAGCGCATCGCCAGCCGCGTCGGCACGACGAGGGTGTTCCTGAGGGCGCCGTAGACCGGCTCCACGGCCGGTAGCATAGGCACCCTCATGCGCCGGGAGTCCGTGGGCCGGTGGCCACGCGCTGGCGTCGTGCTCCCGATCCGTTCGTTCCTGCTCGGCAAGGCGCGCCTCGCCACGGAGCTCGATGACGCGGCACGCGCCGAGCTCGGCCGTCGCCTCGCCGACCGGGTCGCTGACGCCGCCGCGCCGTACCCGGTGGTGGTGGTGACCAGCGCCCCCGAGGTGCGGGCGTGGGTGTCGCAGCGCGACTTCGCGGTGCTCGACGACCCGGGCTCGCTCGACGCCGCGGCCCAGGCCGGTCAGGCGCACCTCTGGGGGATGGGTCTCGCTCGCGTCGTCGTCGCGCACGCGGATCTGGCCCGGGCCCGGTCGCTCACCCGCCTCGCCGGGGACGGCGCGAGGCCGATCGCCGCGCTGGTCCCCTGCCACCGTGACGACGGCACCAACGTCCTCGCGGTCCCGGCGGACGCGCCGTTCCGGTTCTCGTACGGCCCGGATTCGTTCCGACGGCACCTCGCGTGAGGCCCGACGGCTCGGGTTGGCGACTCGGGTGGTCCGCGACCCGGATCTGGCGTTCGACGTCGACGTGCCCGACGACCTGGCCTCGTTGACGACGGGCCTGACCGCGTGAGCGTCGCGCCACCCGAGCCGTTGCACCCCGGTCGAGTCCTCGCCGTCGGGGCCCACCCCGACGACATCGAGTTCGGTTGCGGCGCCACGCTGGCCCGGTGGGCCGCCGCGGGCAGCGACGTGACGCTGCTGATCCTCACCGACGGCTCGAAGGGGACCTGGGATCCGGAGGCGGACCTCGCCGCGCTGGTCGAGCAGCGCCGCGTCGAGCAGCGGGACGCGGCCCGGGCGCTCGGCGCCGCCGGGGTCGAGTTCTTGGACCTCGTCGACGGTGAGCTCGAGGCGGGCCGGGTCGAGCAGGCCGCGTTGTGCGAGGCGATCCGACGGGTGCGACCCGACACGCTGCTCAGCCACGACCCGTGGAAGCACTACCGGCTCCATCCCGACCACCGCCACGCCGGCGACCTGGTGCTCGCCGCGGTCGTCGCGGCCCGCGACCCCCACTTCTTCCCGGATCGGGGCCGGCCGCATCGCCCGGACCGCCTGCTGCTCTTCGAGGCCGAGACCCCGGACTACGCCGAGGACGCCGCCGCCGGGCTCGACGCGAAGGTGGCGGCGCTGCTGTGCCACCGCACCCAGTGGCGCTCGACGATGGGGATCGACGCCGACGGGTCCGACCCGAGCGCTGACCTCGAGGCCTTCGGCGACCGGATCCGGGCCGAAGCGGCCGCCGCCGGCGCCCCGTGGGGCCTCGCCGCCGGCCGAGGCGTTCAAGCGCCTCGAGCCGCTCTGAGCGGACCCGGACGCGACGAGAGGGCCCCGAAGGGCCCCCTCGTCGCGTGAGTCGGGTTGGGACTAGCGGGCCACCCGGCGGCGGCGCCGCTTGGCCGGAGCCGCGCTTCTTGGCCGTCGACTTGCGACGACGCCGGGTGGTCTTCTTGGCCGGCAGCGCCTTCTTGGCCGTCGACTTGCGACGACGCCGGGTGGTCTTCTTGGCCGGCAGCCTTCTTGGCCGTCGACTTGCGACGACGCCGGGTGGTCTTCTTCGCCGGGGCCTTCTTGGCCGATCGACTTCCGACGACGCCGGGTCGTCTTCTTCGCCGGAGCCCTCTTGGCGATGGACTTCGCGACGCGATCGCGCCGACGTTGCCGTTCTTGGCCGGCGCAGCCTTCTTGGCCGTTGACTTGCGACGACGAGTTGTCTTGCGCGCCGCCGGCTTGCGGGCGGTCGACTTCTTCGCGGTCCGCCGCTTCGCGGGCTTGCGGGCTGCCGTCTTCTTCGCGGTGCTCTTACGTGCAGTGCGTCTCTTGGCCGGAGGCACGGTCACCTACCTTTCTCTGGTTTGCTGGCTCCGAGGCCGATCGGCTCGGGCTCGGTCTCAGGTGTTCACCTTCTTCTTGAAATCGGCACCCACCGAGAACTTCACGGCTTTCGCCGCAGGGATCTGGACTGGCTCGCCGGTCCGCGGGTTGCGCCCGGTCCGGGCCGCACGCTGGGTCCGCGACCACGCCCCGAAACCGGGGAGCGTGACCTTGTCGTTGGACGCCACCGCGCTCTCGACCACGCCGATGAAGGCGTTGACCGCCCGCTCGGCGTCGGACTTCGAGAGGTTCGCCTGCCCGGCGACCTTTTCGATGAGCTCTGACTTGTTCACGCTTCCTCCAAGACTTCGGCGTGCTTCAAGAAAGTCGAACGCATTGCGGCTGCAGTGTCAAGCATTTCGGGCACTTCGCGTCGTTGCATCAACGCGGACCCGAGCACGCTCTGCAGGTGCGTAGTGGTGTTGGTTCCCTCCGTCGGGGTCGTGTGATGGCCGCTGACCAGCAGCGCTCGTTCACACGCAGGTTGACGGTAACGGATTCCACTCCAAAAGTGGTGGATTTCCGTGTGTGACGGCTCCGGAACAGTTCGGCATCTCGACGCGGCACCTTGAGCGTCGCGGCGCGCGTTCGTCGAGCGTCGCGCCGTTCGCGACGCACGCGTTCGTCGCTGCGCGACGGCACGTGCGGTCGGGTCGGTCAACGACGATTCGAGAGGCGGGACGAGCACCGGCCCGCCGCGCGGTGGTGAGCGTGGCGGGCCGGTGGTGTGGCAGCCCCGAGCAGATTCGAACTGCCGTTTCCGCCTTGAGAGGGCGGCGTCCTAGGCCACTAGACGACGGGGCCTCTGGGCTCGGGGGGGAGGACTCGAACCCCCAACGACAGGGCCAGAACCTGTTGTGTTGCCGATTACACCACCCCCGAAGGTCCGCTCAGGATAGCGGGCGAGGGCCCGGAGACCCCTGTGGGGGGCGGGATCGCGGGCGGGCGCAGGCGAGGTTCGACGTGTCGGCGGTCAGCGATCCTCGAGGCGCGGCTCGAGAGTCGCGCCGAGCGCGCGGGCACGGCCGAGCAGCTCGATCGACTGGAAGAGCGGTAGCCCGGCTCGGCGTCCTTCGATCGCCACGTACAACGCCGGGAAGGTCCGGCGGGGCTTGACACCGAGGCGGTCGAGGACGGGCCGCGGGTCGATCGCCTCCTCGGTCCATTCGCACTCGGTGAGGTGCTCGACGACGGCGTCGAGGACCTCGGTGACGCGGTCGGTGCCGGCGAGGACGGCCCACGCGTCGGGTGAGATCGTGAAGTCGGCGTCGTCGACGAACAAGAAGTCGGCTTGCTCGAGGAGCGCCTGGAGCGTGGTGGCCCGCTCCTGCCCGAGCTCCAGCGCGGCGCGGAGCCGCGCGACGTCGAGGGGCTCGCCGTAGCGTGCGACCGCGAGGGGGAACGCCGCGCCTTCGAGCTCGGGGAGGGTGAGGCGCCGGATCCATTCTCCGTTCATCCAGTCGAGCTTCTGGTGGTCGAACGCGGCGGCGGCGTGGGTGACGCCGTCGAGGTCGAACGCCTCGGTGAGCTCGGCGGTGTCGAGGACCTCGCGCCCGGCGGGGTGCGACCAGCCGAGCAGCGCGAGGTAGTTGCGGATCGCTTGCGGGAGGTAGCCGCCCTCGCGGAGCTCTTCGAGGGCGACGGCCCCGTGCCGTTTGGAGAGCTTGGAGCGGTCGGGACCGAGGATCAGCGGCAGGTGCGCGTACGCCGGTGGTGGACCGGGCGCGAGCGCGCGGCGGAGCGCGAGGACGCGGTGGGTGGAGTCGAGGAGGTCCTCGCCGCGGATGACGTGGGTGATGCCCATCTCGAGGTCGTCGATGGCGTTCGCGAGGAAGAACAGCGGGGTCCCGTCGGAGCGGACGATCACGAAGTCGCTGACCGTCGACCACTCGACGCGGACCTCACCTCGGATCAGGTCGATGAAGCTGCTCGCGCCTTCGTCGGGGGTGCGGAACCGGAGGGTGCGGGGCCGGCCGGCCGCGGCACGGCTTCGGCGTTCGTGCGATGACAGGTCCCGGCAGTGCCCGTCGTAGCCGGGGGCCTGCCCCGCGGCTTTGGCCGCGTCGGTGCGGGTCGTCGATCTCCTCGGGGGTGCAGAAGCACTCGTAGGCGGCGCCTTCGTCGAGGAGCTGCTCGGCGGCGGCCCGGTACTCGCTGAACCGTTGGCTCTGGAGGACGACCGGGCCGTCCCAGTCGAGCCCCAGCCAGCGGAGGGTGTCCTGGATCCCGACCACCCACTCCTCCCGCGACCGGGCCCGGTCGGTGTCCTCGATGCGCAGCACGAAGTCGCCGCGGTGGTGGCGGGCGAAGAGCCAGTTGAAGAGGGCGGTTCGCGCCGACCCGACGTGGAGGAACCCGGTGGGGGCAGGCGAGAACCGCACCCGGACGGGGGTGGGCATCGGGTCCATTGTGGCGGATGGCCCGGTGTGGGGCTCAGGTCACGACCGCGTCGAGGAGCCGTCGGGCGATCACGATGCGTTGGATCTGGTTGGTGCCTTCGTAGATCTGGGTGATCTTGGCGTCGCGCATCATCCGCTCGACGGGGAACTCCCGGGTGTAGCCGGCTCCGCCGAGGACCTGGACGGCGTCGGTGGTGATCTGCATGGCCGCATCGGAGGCGAAGAGCTTGGCCATGGCCGCGGCGGCGGCGACGTCCGGGTCGCCCCGGTCGAGCAGCGAGGCCGCCCGGTAGACGAGCAGCCGGGCGGCTTCGAGGCTGGTGGCCATGTCGGCGAGCATGAACTGGACACCCTGGAAGTCGGCGATGTGGCTGCCGAACTGGGACCGTTCGGTGGCGTAGCGGGTCGCGACGTCGAGGGCCCCTTGGGCGATCCCGACGGCCTGCGCGCCGATGATCGGGCGTGACCCGTTGAGAGCCTGCATCGCGTACCCGAAGGCGGCGTGCTCGTCGCCGATCCGCTGGTCGGCGGGCACGACGACGTCGTCGAGGAGGAGCTCGCCGGTGGGTGAGCCGCGCACCCCGAGCTTGGTCTCGAGCTTGCCGACGGTGAGCCCGGGCTCGGTCGGCGTCGACGACGAACGCGCTGATGCCGCGGTGCCCGGCGTCGGGGTCGGTCTTGGCGAAGACGGTGTAGAAGTCGGAGATGCCGGCGTTGGTGATCCAGAACTTGCGGCCCGACAGGCGGTAGTGGTCCCCGTCGCGGGTGGCGCGGGTGCTGATCGAGGCGACGTCGCTTCCGGCGTGCGGCTCCGAGAGGCAGTACGAGCCTTGCCAGTCGCCGGCGGCGACGCGGGTGACGACGTCGTGCTGGAGCGTCGGGGAGCCGTGGGCGACGACGGGTGACACCGCGAGCCGGCTGATGATGACGAACAGTGAGGAGGAGGCGCAGACGCGAGCGACCTCCTCGACGAGGAGGGCGCAGGCCAGGGTGTCGCCGCTGTCGCCGCCGTGCTCCTCGGGGTACGGGCAGCCGCACGAAGCCCGAATCCCGGTAGGCCTCGAAGGACTTCCACGGGAACTCGGCTCGTTCGTCGGTCTCGGCGGCGTACGGCGCGATCCGTTCCTCGGCGAAGCGCCGCAGCGCCGCACGGAGCTCCTCGTGCTCGGGCGACAGGACGAAGGCCTCCACCAGGCGGCGATGGTACCCGCGTACCTGACATGGATGTCAGCAACGCGGCGGGCGACGGAGCGGCCGCGTCGAGGGTGGCGCGGCGTGGCTCAGGCGTCGCCGGGGCGCCACGCGGCCCGCAGCTGGGCCCGCAGCTCGAGGGCCCGGGCGCGGATGACCTCGACGGGGAGCCGCACGGAGTCGACGTCGACGGCGTCGCAGATCGCGCGTCGGGTCGGGTAGTCGTGCTCGGCGCCGTCGACGGCCCGTCCTCGCCAGAGGGCGTCGTCGGGGTCGCAGCCGCCGAGGTACCCGAGGATGGTGGCGGCGGCCTCGAGGTCGGCGAGGACCGGCGCGCGGCCGTAGGACGCGGCCCGCTTCATCGCCAGCTCGCTCACGACCGCGGCGACGTCCCCGAAGTGCTCGCTCTTGGTGAGGCTCATGCGGTCCTGGAGGCGCTGCCCGAGGTGCACCGCGAAGCCGATGTTGGGGCCGGGGGTGCCGAGCAACCGGCCACGCGGCTGGCCGTAGGAGACATCGTCGCCGGGTCGGTCGGGCACCCAGGCGCGAGCGGGGGGATCCGCACGCCCGGGGCCAGGTTGGGCAGCTGGCGCGGGGTGTCGTCGAGCGTCGGCGTGACGTACGGGTCGGCGGCCACGGTCGTCCTCTTAGGAGTCGGTGAGGAGCAGACCGTAGACCAGCGAGTCGTAGAGGGCCTGCCAGGACGCCTCGATGATGTTCTCGCTGACACCGATCGTGGTCCAGGACCGTTCACCGTTGGTCGTGTCGATGAGCACCCGGGTGACCGCGCCGGTGCCCTTCTCGGTGTCGAGCACCCGGACCTTGTAGTCGGTGAGATGGACCCGCTCGAGCCCCGGGTAGCGCGAACCCGAGCGCGGCGCGGAGGGCGGCGTCGAGCGCGTTGACCGGCCCGTTGCCCTCCGCCGTGCGCACGATCCGCTCGCCGTCCACGTGGACCTTGATCGTGGCTTCGGTCCCGACGCCGTGGTCGGGGTCGTCGGCGCGCAGGTCGTCGGTGATGACCCGGAACGACTCGACCCGGAACCAGGGCTGCTCCCAGCCGGTGGCTCGGCGCATCAGCAGCTCGAGGGAGCCGTCGGCGACTTCGAAGTGGTAGCCCTCGTGCTCGAGCCGTTTGAGCTCGTCGACGACGTCGTTCACCTGCGGGCCGTCGAGGGTGAGGCCGAGCTCCTTCGCCTTGAGGAGGATCGTGGACTTCCCGGCGAGCTCGGAGACGACGAAGCGGGTGCCGTTGCCGACCTGGTCGGGTCCGACGTGCTCGTAGGCGTCGGGGCGCTTGGCGATCGCGCTGACGTGCAACCCGGCCTTGTGGGCGAACGCGGAGCTGCCGACGTAGGCGGCTTGCGGGCTCAGCGCCATGTTGACCAGCTCGGCGACGTGGTGCGCGACGGGCGTGAGCCGCTCCAGCCGGTCCGGCGGGATCGTCTCGATCCCCATCTTCAACGTCAGGTTCGGGATGATCGTGGTCAGGTTGGCGTTCCCGGTGCGCTCCCCGTACCCGTTGATCGTCCCTTGGACCTGCACCGCGCCGCCGCGGACGCCGGCGAGGGCGTTGGCGACGCCGGTGCCGGCGTCGTCGTGGGCGTGGATGGCGACGCCGACGTCACGCCCGAAGTACTCGACGACGGCGGCCACGATCTGTTCGATCTCGTGGGGCAGCGAACCGCCGTTGGTGTCGCACAGCACGAGGCGCGAGGCGCCCTGCTGCGCGGCGCCTTCGAGGACCCGCAACGCGAATTCCGGGTTGCGCTTGTAGCCGTCGAAGAAGTGCTCGGCGTCGAAGAAGACCGTTCGCCCCTCGGCGCGGAGATGCTCGACGGAATCGGCGACCATCGCGACACCTTCGTCCAGGGTGGTGCCGAGCGCCTCGGTGACGTGGTAATCCCAGGACTTCCCGACGATGCAGACGGTCGAGGTGCCGGCGTCGAGCAGGTGACGGAGCGTCGGGTCGGAGTCGACCTTGCCTTTGACCCGTCGGGTGGAGCCGAACGCGACGAGCGTCGAGGTGCTGAGCGTCAGCTCGGTGGCGGCCCGCCGGAACAGCTCGTCGTCTTTGGGGTTGGCTCCGGGCCAGCCGGCCTCGATGAAGTCGACGCCGAGCCAGTCGAGCTGCTCCGCGATGCGGAGCTTGTCGTCGACGGTGAGCGAGATGCCCTCGAGCTGCGAGCCGTCCCGGAGGGTGGTGTCGTAGATCTCGACGCGGCGTGCGGGTTCAGGCATGGGCGTACTCGAGCCAGTCGGCGTACTTCTCGACCTCGCCGTGCACCGCGGCGAAGTAGGTCTCTTGGATCTTCCGGGTGATCTCGCCGGGTTCGCCGATCTCGCGGTCGTCGACCGACCGGATCGGCACCACCTCGGCGGCGGTTCCGCACAGGAACGCCTCGTCGGCGAGGTAGAGGTCGGTGCGCAGCATCGGCTGCTCGCGCACCTCGTAGCCGAGGTCGCGGGCGATCGTCATCACCGAGTCGCGGGTGATCCCTTCGAGCGCACCCGACGACAGCGGCGGGGTGGTCAAGATCCCGTTCTTCACGACGAAGATGTTCTCCCCGGTGGCCTCCGCGACGGTGCCGCCGGTGTTGAGCAGGACGGCTTCGTCGTAGCCGCCGTGGAGCGCCTCGACTTTCGCCAGGCTGGAGTTGATGTAGATGCCGGTGCCCTTCGCCGCGACCGGGTTGATGTTGGGATCCATGCGCCGCCAAGTGGAGATCTTCATGCGCACGCCGTGCTTTAGGCCCTCGTCACCGAGGTAGGTGCCCCAGGGCCACACCGCGATCGAGACCTGCACGGTGCAGGGCAGCGGGTTGAGGCCCATCTCGCCGTAGCCGAGGAAGGCGATGGGTCGGATGTAGCAGGAGTCGACGCCGTTGGCCCGCACGGTCTCCTTGGTGGCTTCGACCAGCTCCTCGACCGAGTACGGGAGGTCCATGAGCAACAGCGCGGCGGAGTCGTGGAGTCGGCGCATGTGGTCGGTGAGGCGGAACACCGCCGGGCCTCGTGACGTCGGGTAGGCGCGGACCCCCTCGAAGACCCCGGACCCGTAATGGAGCGTGTGGGTGAGGACGTGGATCTTGGCGTCGTCCCAGTCGACGAGCCGGCCGTCCATCCAGATCTTCTCGGTCTTTTCGATGGGCATCGCCCGGTTCCTCCTACACCCGCTCGGCGATGGCGTCGCCGATCTCGCTCGTGGTCCCCACGACGTCTTCGGATTTGGCGACCGCGTCGCGTACCCGCGCCGCGGCTTCGTGCTCCTCGAGGAATTCCAGCATCATCGCCGCGGAGATGATCGCCGCTCGGGGGTCGGCGTGCCCGGTCCCGGCGATGTCGGGCGCCGACCCGTGGACCGGCTCGAAGAGGGACGGCCCGGTGCGGTCCGGGTTCAGGTTCGCGGACGCGGCCCGTCCGATCCCACCCGACACGGCCCCGCCGAGGTCGGTGAGGATGTCACCGAAGAGGTTGTCGGTCACGATGACGTCGTAACGGCCGGGGTCTTGGACGAGGTAGATGCACGCCGCGTCGACATGGTGGTACGCGGTCTCGATGTCGGCGTACCCGCGGGCGACGTCCGCGAAGGTCCGCTGCCACAGGTCGCCGGCAAAGGTCAACACGTTGGTCTTGTGGACCAGGGTGACGTGGTGGCGGTCGCGGGAGCGGGCCAGCTCGAAGGCGAACCGCACGCAGCGTTCCACGCCGAAGCGGGTGTTCACCGAACCTTGGGTGGCGATCTCGTGGGGCGTTCCCTTGCGGAGGTAGCCACCCTCGCCGGCGTAGGTGCCTTCGGTGTTCTCGCGCACGACCGCGAAATCCACGCCGTCGTTGAGCCGGCTCGGTGGCGCGACGAAGGGGCGGAGGTTGACGTACAGGTCGAGGTCGAAGCGGAGGGCGAGGAGCAGGCCCCGCTCGATCACCCCGGGTGGGACCTCGGGGATCCCGACCGCGCCGAGCAGAACCGCGTCGAGGCCACGGATCACTTCGAGGTCCGCGGCGGGGAGGATCTCGCCGTCTCGCCGGTACCGGGTGCCGCCCAGGTCGAAGGCCACGGCGGTGTACCCGATACCGGTCGCGTCGAGGACCTTGGTCGCCTCCGCGACGACTTCGGGGCCGATCCCGTCGCCGCCGACGATCCCGATCCGATGGGTCACCTGTCGCTCGCTCTCTGGTTTGGTCCCACAATGAAAAACCGCCCACCGAGGTGGACGGTCGGAGGCAGACGCCGAGGTGGCGTCTGCTACTCGATGACGACGATCGTGCGAGGCCGTTGCATACGGTGTCCAGTTTCGCAGGATGGCAGGTGCCGGTCAAACGGGATGGTGGCTGCCGCGGCGCAACGCAACGGATCTCGCCAGGGTGCGTCGGTCGCGTGCGGCGGAGACGGCAGTCCCCCGCTGGACCCTGCGAACGGATCGCCGGACGACCGAGAGGTTCGGGGCGGAGCCCGGATACGCTCGCGGCCATGGACGAAGTCCACTTGACCCCTGACGCCCGAGATCGCCTCCAGATGGAGCTCGCCGAGCGCACGGGGCCGAAACGCACGGAGATCTCCCGCTGGATCGAGCGGGCACGGGAGCACGGCGACATCCGAGAGAACGCCGATTACGACGCGGCCAAGAACGAGCAGGGCCACAACGAGGCTCGGGTCCGCCACATCGAGGCGCTGCTGCGCTCTGCCGTGATCGTCGAATCCTCGGACGCGGACGTCGTCGGCCCGGGGACGATCGTCGAGATCCGCATGGGCGACGACGAGGAGACCACCGAGTACCTGGTGGGCTCCATCGAGGAGCGAAACACCGAGTTCGACGTGCTGTCGGTCTCGTCGCCGCTCGGGCAGGCCCTCCTCGGCGCCTCCCCCGGTCAGACCGTGGCGTACAAGGCCCCCCGGCGCGCCTTCCAGGTCGAGGTCATCGGGGTTCGCCCGGCCGTGTGACCCCTCGCCACCCGCGGGCCCGCGACCGGGGTCACGGTGGGGTGGTGGGGAGCGGTCACGGGGGTGGGCCGTAGCCGCCCCCACCCGGAGTGCGGATGCGCAGCACGTCCCCGCGCCGGAGGGTGACCGTGACCTTGTCGGCGAGCGACGTCGCCGCGGTTTCGTCGCCGCCGGGGAGGAGCCAGTTCTCGCCGGTCGCTCCCGGTCCGCCGCCGGCCAGCCCCCACGGTCGGGAGACTCGCCGTTCGGTGACGAGCGACACCACGGTGTCCTCGAGCACTTCGAGGTCGCGTTCGATCCCGTCGCCGCCTCGATGCGCGCCCGCCCCGCCGCTGCCGGGCCGGAGCGCGTAGCGCCGGACCCGCAGCGGGAGCGAGCGTTCCAGGGCTTCGACGGGCGTGTCGGCGGTGTTCGTCATCGCGGTGTGCACGCCGCTCATCCCGTCGGCCCACGGTCGAGCCCCCTGGCCGCCCCCGACGGTCTCGTAGTACACCCACCCGGTCCCGCCGAGCAGGACGTTGTTCATGGTCCCCTGCCCGGCGGCGCCGAGCCGGTCCGGTGCCGCCTGCGCGAGCGCGCCGAGGCACACGTCAGCGACGCGTTGGCTGACCTCGACGTTGCCGGCACCGACCGCGGCGGGCGGCACGGCGGCCACGATCGTCCCCGCGGGGGCGACGACGCGCACGGGCCGGGTCGCGCCCCCGTTGGCGGGGACGGTCGCGTCCGTCGCGGCGCGCACCGCGAACGCGACCGCGCTGACCGTGACCGCCTCGACCGCGTTCACGTTGCCGCGCTGCTGCGGGTCGGTGCCGGTGAAGTCGAACGTGGCGCGGTCACGCTCGAGGGTGAGCTGCACCACGATGCGTCGCGGCTGTTGCTGCTCGGGTCTCGGCCCCGCCGAATCGATCACGTCCTCGAAGCGCCACGTCCCGTCGGGCAGCTCGGCCAGCGCGGCCCGCATGCGTCGCTCGCCGTAGTCGAGGATCTCGTCGAGCGCGGCGGTGGAGCCGAGCGCGGCGACGAGGTCGGAGAACCGCGCGACGCCGAGCGCGCTCGCACCGTTTTGCGCGGCCAGGTCGCCGCGGCGCTCCTCGGGCGCGCGCGAGCTGGCGACGAGCACCTCGGTCACGTCGGCGGTGAGGCGCACGGGTGGGACGCGCAGTCCCTCCTGGTAGATCTCGGTCGCGTCGGGAGGCATCGAGCCGGGAGCCATCCCGCCGAGGTCGGCGTGATGGGCGCGGTTGGCGACCCACCCGACGAGAGCACCGCCGAGGTGGACGGGCGCGACGACGGTGACGTCGTTGAGGTGGGTTCCACCCGCGAAGGGGTCGTTGAGGACCCACGGCTCGCCCGGTGGCGGGTCGGGACCGGCGGCGCGGACCGCGGCGTGCACCGCGGCGGGCATGGAGCCGAGGTGGACGGGGATGTGCTCGGCCTGGACGAGCAGCGCACCCGACGCGGTGAACAGCGCGGCGGAGCAGTCGGCGCGTTCTTTGATGTTGGGGCTCGAGGCCCCGCGGCGCAACGCGGTGCCCATCTCGTCGGCGACGCCGACCAGGCGCGCGATCAGGACTTGCAGCCCAGCCGGGTCGAGGCTCACCGGCGGCCGTCCCGGGTGAGCAGCCAGCAGCCGAGCGGGCCGGGCCGGGCCACCCACCCGGTCGGCACCCAGACGGTGCAGTCGGCTTCGGCGGCGACGGCCGCGCCGACCACGGTGCCCCGGTCGACGGCGGGGAGCTCGTCGGGGCGGAGCGGCGCGTCGCGGCTGGCCCGGGCGCGCAGCGCGATCACCTCGACCGGGACGCCGGGGCGGGTGTACCCGTTGCGTCGCTGATGCTCGGCGGCGAACCCGTCGACGGTCGCGACGGTGAGCTCGTGGCTCTGGCCGGCGTACCGACAGTCGAGACCGGTCTCGACGTCGGCGTCGGGTCCGACGAGGCGAGCGGCGTCGTCGGCGAGGGCCCGGCGCGCCTCGTCGAGGCCGGTCAGGTCGTCGGGGTGAGGCCAGCTCCGGACCAGCTCGCGCCGTTGCGGTGACGCGAGCAACCCGACCGCGGACAGCGCACCAGCTCGGGGCGGGACGATCACGCGGGGCATGCCGAGCCCGTCGGCGACCGCGCAGGCGTGGAGGGGCCCGGCCCCGCCGAACGCGACGAGGGCGAGCGAGCGGGGGTCGACGCCTCGGGCGACGGTCACGGCCCGCACCGCTTGCTGCATCGCCGCGTCGACGACGGCGACGACCCCGGCGGCGGGCGTGCCCGCGGATTCGAGGGCGCGGCGGGCCGCGTCGACGTCGAGGCGGCCGAGGTCCGGGAAGGTCGCCTCCGGGTCGATGCGCCCGAGGACCAGGTCGGCGTCGGTGACCGTCGGGTGGGTTCCGCCCCGCCCGTAGCAGGCGGGCCCAGGCACCGCGCCGGCGCTGCGCGGCCCGACGGTGAGCGCCCCGCCGGCGTCGAGCGCGGCGATCGACCCGCCGCCGGCGCCGATCGTGTGGACGTCGAGAGCGGGGAGGCGGATCGGGTACCCGCCGACCGAGCGGGTGGGGGCGGGTTCCGGGACGCCGCCGCGCACGAGGCACACGTCGCTGCTGGTGCCGCCCATGTCGAAGGAGACCGCGTCCGGTTCGCCGCACGCGGCGGCGAACGCGGCGGCGGCGCGCACCCCGCCGGCGGGGCCGGAGAGGAGCAGCGCGGCGGGCAGCTCGGCCGCGTCCGCGGCGGGGAGGAGCCCACCGGCGGAGGTCAGCACGAGGACCGTGTCCGCGAGGGGGGCCAGCCCGTGCAGGTAGGCACGACACACCGGACGGAGCAGCGCGTTGGCGACGGTCGTCACGGTCCGCTCGTACTCCCGGTACTCGGGCGACACCTCGTGCGAGCAGGTGACGTCCACGCCTCGCGCCGCGAGCGCCGCGGCGACGATCCGCTCGTGGTCGCCGTTCAGGTCGGCGTGGAGCAGGCACACCGCGACCGCGTCGGCGTCGGCGGGGACGGCCGGGACCGTCGCGGCGTCGAGCGGTTCGAGCTCCCGACCGCGGTGGTCGAGCCGGCCGCCGACCTCGAGGCGGAGCGGTCGGGGCACGAGCGGTGGGGGCCGGTCGGCGTGCTGGTCGTACAGCGACGGGCGGGTCTGCCGGGCGATCTCGACGACGTCGGCGAAGCCGCGGGTCGCGACGAGCGCGACGCGTCCGCCGGTCCCTTCGAGGAGCGCGTTCGTCGCGACGGTGGTGCCGTGGGCGAGGAGCGTCGGGCGGGACTCCCCGACCCGGGCGACGGCGTCCCGCACCGCCCCGGCCGGGTCGTCGGGGGTGGAGGACACCTTGACGATGCGTCCGTCGTCGCCGACGAGGTCGGTGAACGTCCCGCCAGTGTCGACACCGACCCGCACCGGGTCAGCGTCGCACGTCGCGGGAGGGCCCTGGGTCAGCCGGAGAGGACGCCTTGGAGGAGGTAGCCGCGTGACCGCACGGTGCGGACCTCGAGGCCCAGCGCCGCGACCCGCCGGCGGAGGCGCAGGATGTGGACGTCGAGGGCGTTGCGGGTCGGGGCGCCGTCGGGCCAGGCCCACCGGCAGAGGGTGTCGCGCCCGACGACGGCGCCGAAGCGCTCGGTCAGCGCGCCGGCGAGGGCCTGCTCGACCGGTGAGAGGGCCACCCAGCGGTCTCGGTAGTGCAGGAGCCCGTCACCGTCGACGACCGGGCCGGCACCGTTGGTCCCGGCCCGGGCCTCGAGGGTGCTGCGGCGGGCGTCGACCTCCGCGTCGGCGGCGGGGAGGCGCACCCAGTCCTCGAGCGGGTCGAGGGTCAACGGCGGGGCGGCGTCCTGGTCGACGAGCAGCAGCCGCGGCGACCCTGCGAGCCGGAGCGCCTCCAGCCGGTCGGCCTCGGCGGGCCACCGGACGAGCGTGACGTTGTCCATGCTCCTCGAGACGGTACGGACTCGGTGTTTCGGGTTTGTTTCTCTCCCGTGAAGCGATGCTGGCCTCACCCACCGGGAGGACCGAATCCTCCCTGGCAGACTAGGTCCCGCGCCGGGTGATCCGACCCGGTCGGAGGAGCTCATGGGCACCCTGTCGGACAAGGTGTGGGAACGCCACGTGGTGCGCGCCGAGCCTGGCGCGCCCGACCTCCTCTATATCGACCTGCACCTCGTCCACGAGGTCACCTCACCCCAGGCGTTCGACGGGCTGCGGCTCCACGGGCGGGGGGTGCGCCGCCCGGACCTGACCGTCGCCACGATGGACCACAACGTCCCGACCGTCGACGTGGACCGACCCATCGCCGATCCGATCTCGGCCAAGCAGATCGAGGTCCTGGCCCGCAACTGCGCCGAGTTCGGCATCCGCCTCTACAAGATGGGAGACGCCGGGCAGGGCATCGTCCACATCATCGGGCCCGAGCAGGGGATGACCCTCCCGGGCATGACCATCGTGTGCGGCGACAGCCACACCTCGACCCACGGCGCGTTCGGGGCGTTGGCGTTCGGGATCGGCACCAGCGAGGTGGAGCACGTCCTCGCCACCCAGACGCTGCCGCAGGCCCGGCCGGGGACGATGGCGGTCACCGTCGACGGTGACCTGCCCGCGGGCGTGACGGCCAAGGACGTCGTGCTCTCGATCATCGCCCGGATCGGCACCGGCGGCGGGATCGGGTCGATCATCGAGTACCGGGGCGCGGCGATCCGGGCCCTCTCGATGGAGGGCCGCATGACGGTCTGCAACATGTCGATCGAGGCTGGGGCGCGGGCGGGGCTGGTCGCCCCCGACGACACGACGTTCGCGTACCTGGAGGGTCGACCGTGGGCCCCGACCGGAGCGGCGTGGGAGCGGGCCCTCGACGACTGGCGGTCGCTGGCCACGGACCCGGACGCGACGTTCGACCAAGCGGTCGTCCTGGACGCCACGGCGTTGCGCCCGTCGGTGTCGTGGGGCACGAACCCGGGCCAGACGGTGACGATCGACGACCGAGTCCCGGAGCCGGACCAGTTCACCGAGCCCAGCCTCCGCGACTCGGCCCGGCTGGCGTTGCGCTACATGGGGTTGCAGGCCGGGACGCCAATGCGGGAGATCCCCGTCGACACGGTGTTCATCGGGTCGTGCACCAACTCCCGGATCGAGGACCTGCGAGCCGCGGCCGGGGTGCTCGAGGGCCGCCAGGTGCGGCCCGGGCTGCGGGCCCTCGTCGTGCCCGGCTCCCAGCAGGTCAAGGCCCAGGCCGAAGCCGAGGGTCTGGACCGGCTGTTCACCGCGGCGGGGTTCGAGTGGCGGGAGCCGGGCTGCTCGATGTGCCTGGCCATGAACCCGGACAAGCTCAGCCCCGGGGAGCGGTGCGCGTCGACCTCGAACCGCAACTTCGAGGGCCGCCAGGGCAAGGGCGGCCGCACCCACCTGGTGTCCCCCGCGGTGGCTGCCGCGACCGCGGTCGCGGGACGGTTCGCCGCACCGACGGATCTCGACGGATGAAGCCGGTGCGCGAGATCGTGGGCCGGGCGGTGCCCCTCGATCGCTCCGACGTCGACACCGACCAGATCATCCCCAGCGACTGGCTCAAGCGGGTCGAGCGGACCGGGTTCGGGGAGGGGCTGTTCTCGGACTGGCGGGAGAGCAGCGACTTCGTGCTGAACCGCACCCCGTACCAGCATGCGGACGTGCGGGTGCTCGTCGCGGGACCGAACTTCGGGACCGGGTCGTCCCGCGAGCACGCGGTGTGGGCGTTGCAGGACTATGGGTTCGAGGCGGTCATCGCGCCCCGCTTCGGGGACATCTTCCGCAACAACGCCCTGAAGGGTGGGCTCATCCCGGTGGTGCTGCCCGAGCCGGTCGTGCGGCGCATCCTCGAGACGCTCGAGGACGACCCGACCATCGAGATCGTCGTCGACGTGGTGGACCGGCGGGTGGCGGTCCCGGCTCTCGATCTCGACGAGCCGTTCGAGCTCGACGAGCACGCCCAGCACCGGATCGTGCACGGCCTCGACGACATCGCGATCACCCTCGGCTACGACGCCGAGATCACCGGCTACGAGGCGAGTCGGCCGGTGTGGATGCCCGCGCTCAGCCGCTAGCCGCCATCACCAGGGCGGGCACCGACATGGCGGCCGGGGTGGCCAGATCCCACGCGAGGCGGGCGACCTCGAACGCTTCGGCGTGGCGGACCCGGCCCTGGAAGCCCCGGAACCGGGCTTGGGCCTCGATGGCCTCGAGCTCGACCGGGCCGGGGCGCAGCACCTGGGAGAGGTGGGCGCGCAGCGCGCCGAGCTTCGCCTCGATGGTGTCGGCGACGTCGACGTAGACGGTCGGCTCGAAGTGCTGGGAGGAGGGGGTCTCGTACTGGAGCACGGTTGGGAGCCGACGCGCCGCGGCGAGCGACGCGGTGGCGGTGGCCCGATGGTCCTGGTGGGTGTCCTCGAGCGCGTGGGTGTAGAGGATGTCGGCGCCGGCGGCGGCGAGGACGTCGTCGATCACGGTGATGGTTTCGGCCCCGTCGGGCACCGAGCCGTCCTCGAAGCCGCCCCAGCGGAGGTCGACGCCGAGGAGCGCGGCGGCGGCCTCCTGCTCCTTCGGGCGGCTCATCCCGTCGACGAGGCCCCGCTGCCCGGCGGTCAGGACGAGGATCGTGACCTCGTCGCCCCGGGCGACGTGGCGCAGGAGCACTGCTCCGCACCCAAGCTCGACGTCGTCGGGGTGGGCCCCGACCGCGACCACGTTCACAAGCCCTCCCTCCGGGCTGCCCGCACCGACGTGGTGAACATCGGCAGACCGGCGGGGGTCCTGAACACAAAATGGGCGGTCCACGACGCCGGGTTCGGGTGTCACCGCGGGGGCGCCGCTTTCCGGCCCGGGAGGCATCCAGGCCTGCCGGTGGGGACGAACCCCTTCTAACCTACGCAGGCCACGAGGCCGGGTGAGCTTGAGGGGGGCCCATGACCATCACGAATCCACCGCGGCAGAAGGTGGATCGCGACGAGGTGTTCCTCGAGTACACGAAGAGCATCTGCCCGGTCTGCAAGACGGTGATCGACGCCGAGGTCAACGTCAAGGACAACCGGGTGTTCATGCGCAAGCGGTGCAAGGAGCACGGCTTGTTCGAGGCGCTGCTGTACGGCGACGCGCAGATGTACTTCGATTCGATGCGGTTCAACAAGCCGGGGACGGTGCCGCTCGAGACCCAGACCGAAGTGGTGGACGGCTGCCCGCTGGACTGCGGGCTGTGCCCCGACCACAAGCAGCACGCCTGCCTCGGGATCATCGAGGTCAACACCGGCTGCAACCTGGACTGCCCGATCTGCTTCGCCGACTCGGGTCATCAGCCCGACGGCTACTCGCTGACGCTCGAGCAGTGCGGCACCGCGCTCGACGCGTTCGTCGCCTCCGAAGGTGAGCCCGAGGTCGTCATGTACTCGGGTGGCGAGCCCACCATCCACCCTCAGATCCTCGAATTCATCCAGCTCGCCCTCGACAAGGGGGTGCGGACCGTCAACCTGAACACGAACGGCATCAAGCTGGCGCACGACAAGAAGTTCGTGCGGGCACTCGCCGACTTCGATCGCAAACCCAACATCTACATGCAGTTCGACGGCTTCAACGAGCGCACCCACCTCGAGATCCGCGGTCGTGACCTGCGCAACGCCAAGCAGAAGGCGCTGGACAACTGCGCCGAGGTCGGGTTGACGGTCACGCTCGTCGCCGCGATCGAGGCGGGGCTGAACGAGCACGAGATGGGCGACATCGTGAAGTTCGGGATCCAGCACCCGGCGGTGCGCTCGGTCGCGTTCCAGCCGGTGACGCACTCGGGTCGCCACCTCGAGTTCGACCCGATGCAGCGGCTCACGAACGCCGAGATCGTCCACGGGCTCGCCGACCAGGTGCCGGAGTGGTTCCGCGTGTCGGACTTCTTCCCGGTGCCGTGCTGCTTCCCGACGTGCCGCAGCATCACCTATCTGCTCGTCGACGGCGAGAACGTGGTGCCGATCCCCCGGCTGATCAAGATCGAGGATTACCTGGACTACGTGAGCAACCGGGTGATGCCCGACATGGACATCCGCGCCGCGCTCGAGAAGCTGTGGAGCGCCACCGCGACGCCCGGGACCGAGATGACCCAGGAGCAGCTCGAATGCGCGGTGTGCGGCATCGACCTGCCCGAGGCGTTGAAGTCGCTGACCGACCAGGCGTTCATGATCGTCATCCAGGACTTCCAGGACCCGTACACGCTGAACGTCAAGCAGCTGATGAAGTGCTGCGTCGAGGAGATCACCCCCGACGGTCGGCTGATCCCGTTCTGCGCCTACAACTCGGTCGGCTACCGGGAGGAGGTCCGGGAGCAGCTCAGCGGCGTCACCGTCCCGACGATCGTGCCCAACGCGGCCGACCTCCAGCCGGTCCTGCTCACGACCCGGTACGGGTCCAAGACCCACGGCAACGGCAACGGCAACGGCGACGGGCATGTGTCTGCGAACGCCACGAACGTGGGTCGCGGACTGCGATGAGCGTGTCGGAGGGCGCACCGAGCGCGGCGGAGCTGAAGTCGTGCTGCGCGACCGCGTACCAGAACGACGCGGTAGCGCTGATCCTCGGTGAGAGCTACCACCCCGGTGGGCTCGCGCTGACCCGACGGCTGGCCGAGGCGCTCGACCTCCGTCGCGGTGAGCGGGTCCTCGACGTGGCCAGCGGCCCGGGCGCGACCGCGTTCCTGCTCGCGTCGGAGTTCGGGGTCCACGTCGACGGCGTCGACCTCGGGGAGGCGTCGGTCGCGGCGGCAAACGCCACCGCGGCGTCGCGCGGCCTGGCCGAGCAGGTGCAGTTCCACCTCGGTGACGCCGAGCGCATCCCGCTCCCCGACGGGTCGGTCGACGCGGTCGTGTGCGAGTGCGCGTTCTGCACCTTCCCCGACAAGGCCACCGCGGCGGCGGAGATGGCCCGGGTGCTGCGCCCCGGAGGACGGGTCGGGATCACCGACGTGGCTCTCGACCCGGCCCGGCTCGACGCGGAGCTCCAGACCCTCGCCGGGTGGGTCGCCTGCATGGCCGACGCCCGCCCGGTCGCCGAGTACGTGGCGCTCCTCGACGGCGCGGGGCTGACCGTGACCCGCACCGAGGCGCACGACGACGCGCTCGCCGAGATGGTGGACCAGATCGACGCCCGGCTCCGGGCGTTCCGGCTGACCAAGGTGCCAGCCCTCGAATCGATCGACTTCGACACCGCGCTTGAGCGGGTCGCCGCGGCCGAACGGGCCGTGCGCGAGGAGATCGCCGGTTACTCGCTCCTCGTGGCGATGAAGGGGTAAGCGAACCCCCGGGAATCCCCGCCGTGCACGACGCGACTCGTCCTCCCTGCTCGGCGTGTGGGTCGGCCGGATCGGTCGTCGAGGCTGCTAGCGACGCACGGCAGCTCGGGGGGTCAAGGCGTCACCGAGCTCGGCGACGCGCTCGGGAACGATCGACCACCAGACCCACCGGCCTCGCCGCTCACCGCGGATCAACCCCGCGTCGGCCAGCGCCTTCGTGTGATGCGACACCGTCGGCTGCGCCTTTCCCAGCGGCTCGAGGAGCTCGCAAGCGCACACCTCGCCGGCGTCGGCGATGAGACTCAGGAGCCGCAACCGCACCGGGTCGGCCAGGGCGGCGAACACCCGGGCGAGGTCCTCGGCCTGGGCCTCGTCGAGCGGTGCGCCGAGCACCGACAGGCAGCAGCCCGACTCGACCGCCGGTGTCACGGCTCGGGTTGTCGTCATCGCCCCTCCCTACCGAGCGTATTGACAGTCATCAATGCATTCGCGATGATGGATGCATCAACTCTTGAGAATGTACCAGGAGGCCAGGGCATGTCCAGGGTTCAGTTGGCACTCAACGTGGCGGACCTCGACTCCGCCGTGGCGTTCTACTCCCGGCTCTTCGCCACTTCGCCGGCCAAGGTCCGGCCGGGATACGCGAACTTCGCGATCGATGACCCACCCCTCAAGTTGGTGCTCGTCGAGGGGCACGGGCCGCCCGGCTCGCTGAACCATCTCGGGGTCGAGGTCGAGGACACCGACGAGGTGGCGGCCACCCAGGCCCGTCTCGCGGCGCAAGGGCTCGCGACCGCGACGGAGGATCAGGTCGCGTGCTGCTACGCGGTCCAGGACAAGGTGTGGGTCGACGCTCCAGACGGTGAGCCGTGGGAGGTCTACACCGTGCTCGCCGACGTCGAGATGCCGGCCGGTGAGCTCCGCGAGGTGACGGCGTCGAACGCGGACGAGTGCTGCGCCCAGGCACCAGCGTCCGCGGCGCGCTGCTGCTAGGCCCCCGCGTGGAACCGGACCTGACCCGGCGCGCCACGGCCGAGGGGCTCGGCACGGCGTTCCTCGTCGCGACCGTGGTCGGCTCGGGCATCGCCGCCCAGCGGCTCTCACCCGGCCAGGTCGGCCTGGAGCTGCTGATCAACTCGGTCGTGACCGGCGCGGTGCTCGTGGCGTTGATCCTGGCGCTCGGGCCAGTGTCCGGTGGCCACTTCAACCCGGTGGTGACCCTGGCCGATCGGCTGCTCGGCGGGATCTCCACCCGCGACGGTGTCGTCTACGCGGCCGCGCAGGTCGCTGGTGCCTGCCTCGGCGCGGTCGTCGCGAACCTCATGTTCGACCTCCCCGCGGTGACCCTGTCGACGCACACCCGATCGTCCGGTGGTCTCTGGCTCGGCGAATTCGTCGCCACGTTCGGGCTCATCCTCGTGATCCTGGGGGTGGTGCGGTCGGGGAGGACGGCGGTTGCCGCCTTCGCAGTGGGCGGGTACATCACCGCCGCGTACTGGTTCACGTCGTCGACGAGCTTCGCGAACCCGGCAGTCACGATCGGGCGAACGCTCACTGACACGTTCGCCGGGATCCGGCCTTCGAGCGTCCCGGCGTTCATCGCCATGCAGCTCCTCGGCGGGGTCGCCGCCGTCGGTCTCGCACATTTCCTCCGCCCGAATCTTCCCGTCGACAGCGTCGTCGTTCCCCACCAGACCACCCCGGACTGAAGGAGGCGCCATGGTCCCGCCCGGTCCGACCATCGACCAGCAGTTCGCCCTGCGGTCCGCGGCCACGCGCCTCGCCGACGAGTTCGCCGGCACGTTCGGGGCTGAGACCATCGAACGGTTCCTGACCAATAGCTGGGACCAGCTCGGTGCGCGGGCGACGACGGTCGCCTTCCTCCCCGTCCTGGCGGAACGCTTCGCCCGCCAGCGTCTCCAGGCCCTGGCGAAGGTCGAAGGGGCCGACGACGACGGGCGCCCGACGGTGCTGTTCCTCTGCGTGCACAACGCGGGCCGGAGCCAGATGGCGCTCGGCTGGCTCGATCACCTCGCCCTCGGCAGCGCGACCGGCTGGTCGGGCGGATCGGAGCCGGCCAGCTCGGTGAACCCAGCCGCGATCGCGGTGATGGCTGAGATCGGAATCGACATCTCCGGTGAGTACCCCAAGCCGTGGACCGACGAGGTCGCCCGCGCCGCGGACGTGATCGTGACGATGGGCTGCGGGGACGCGTGCCCGATCTTTCCGGGCAAGCGCTACGAGGACTGGGACATCGCCGACCCCGCGAACCTGGACGTCGAGTCGGTGCGGCCGATCCGGGACGAGATCGGCCGTCGGGTCCGCGTGCTGCTCGCGAGCCTCCACGTCCCCTCGTCCTGAACCGCGGGCAGGGGTCGGGTGCCGGGCCGATCCGGCGTCTGGAGAAGGGGCTAGCCGCGCTTCTGGCCGGCGAGGAGTGCCAGCTCCCGCCACTTCCAGTGGCAGTCGACCTGTTGGAAGCCGAGCTCGGAGAGCCAGCGCAGCTGGGTGGCGACGTCGAGGAGTTGGTTGGAGGGGTCGTCACCGAGTCGCGAGGACCCGATGGCGGTGAGGAACGCGTCGTGGAGCTCCGGCGTGGGGGACGCGACGTGCTCGAGGTTGCAGAACACGCCTCCGGGCTCGAGGTGGTCGTGGATCTCGCCGTAGAGGGAGCGTTTGCGGTCGTCGCTGACGTGATGGATCGCGAACGCGGACACGACTGCGTCGAACGTCCCCCAGTCGGCGGGGAGGGGATCATCGAGGTTGTGCTCGACGACGGTCACGGTGTCGTCGCCGGCGAAGCGGGCACGGACCTGCCCGAGCATCTCGGCCGAGAAGTCGACCGCGACGCCGGTGCAGCTCGGGTGGGCGTCGCGGACCTGGGCCATCAGGTACCCGTCGCCGGTGCCGAGGTCCAGCACCCGTGTGGTGGTCGGGGCCAGGAACTCGAGCAGCGCGGCGTAGCCGTGCTCCCGGTTCGGGATGAGCGCGCGGCGTTCCAGGTAGGCGCGGGCGTGGTCGGCTTCGGACCAGAGGTTGACGGTCACGGCCCGACGGTCCGCTCCCGGGGCTCCTGGCCCCGCAGCCGCACCAGCTTGTTCACCGCGTTGAGGTACGCACGGGCGGACGCCTCCACGACGTCGGTCGCGACGCCCCGGCCCGAGGTGACGTGCCCGTCCGCCTCGAGCTGGACGATCACGTCCCCGAGCGCGTCGCGACCCCCGGTCACCGACGACACCTTGAAGTCGACGAGCCGCCCGGTGATGCCGGTCGCGACGCCGATTGCGGACGTGGCCGCGTCGATCATCCCGTTGCCTTCCAATTCGCCTTCGACCTTGCCGTCACCGTCGGTCAGCACGACCTTCGCGACCGGTGTCGCCTGGGTGCCGCCGTGCACGTCGAGGCTGGCGATCCCGTACCGGTGCACGGCACCGGTTCCGAGCTCCTCGGCGACGATCGCTTCCAGGTCGGCCTCGGTGAGCGTGACCTTGCGGTCCGCGAGCTCCTTGAAGCGCACGAACGCCTGGTTCAGCGCGTCGCCCTGGAGGCGCAGCCCCATCTTGTCGAGCGTGTCGGCGAACGCGTGGCGGCCGGAGTGCTTGCCCAGGACGATCTGCGCGGCTTCCTGCCCGACCGTCGACGCGTCGATGATCTCGTAGGTCTCGGGGTCCTCGAGCACGCCGTGCTGGTGGATGCCCGATTCGTGGGCGAACGCGTTGCGACCGACGACGGCCTTGTTGTACTGGACGGCGTAGCCGGTGAGGCGGGACACGACCCGCGAGGTGCGGGCCAGCTCCTCGGTGCGGACCCCGGTCTCGACCCCGTCGAAGTAGTCGGCGCGGGTCTTGACCGCCATCACGATCTCCTCCAACGCCGCGTTCCCGGCCCGCTCACCGAGGCCGTTGATCGCGCATTCGACCTGACGGGCGCCGGCCTTCACCCCCGCGAGCGAGTTCGCGACGGCGAGACCGAGGTCGTTGTGGCAGTGGGTCGAGACGATGTAGTCGCCGTGGACGGTGCCGAGGATGTGGGCGATCAGGCTCCCGAACTCCTCGGGGACGCCGTACCCGACGGTGTCGGGGATGTTCAGCGTGGTGGCGCCCTGGTCGACGGCGAGCTGGAGCACCTCGCACATGAAGTCGATGTCGGAGCGGCTCCCGTCCTCGGGTGAGAACTCGACGTCGGGGGTGTAGCCGCGGGCCCGTCCGACGCTGGCGACGACCTCGGCTTTGACCTGGTCTTCGGTCATGCGCAGCTTCTTGGCCATGTGGATCGCGGATGTGGCGATGAACACGTGGATCCGGGGGCGGTCGGCGTGACGCACGGCCTCCCACGCCCGGTCGACGTCCTGGAACGCGGTGCGCGACAGCGCCGTGATCACGGGCCCGTGGACCCCACGGGCGATGGCTTCGACGGCTTCGAAGTCACCGTCGCTGGCGATCGGGAAGCCGGCTTCGATGACGTCGACCCCGAGACGGGCCAGCTGCTCGGCGATCTCGAGCTTCTCGGCCACGTCGAGGGAGATGCCGGGCGACTGCTCGCCGTCCCGCAGCGTCGTGTCGAAGATTCTCAGCTGGTCGCTCATTGCTGGCTCCTGGTCGGTGGGGTCGGGGACACGAAAAACCTCCTCGGCCCGAAGGCACGAGGAGGCGTCCGCGAGCACGGGAGTGCTCGCCGCTACGTAAGGAGCAGGCCCAGGCAGATGGTGGTGGGGTGCTCAGACATCGGTTCCATGATGACCGGTCTGGTGCTCAAACACAAGTCAGATCGACGCGCGTGGGACAATCGCCCACGATGCGGCGATGGTTCTGGCGCGTGCTCGGGTTGGGTGCCCTCACCGCAGCGGCGTACGCGATCTGGCGGGCGATCGACACCAACCGCGACCCGAACCGCACCGGCTGGGAGCCGGCCCCGTTCCCGTTCCCACCCCAGCCGGCGAAGCCGGCCACCGGTGACGACCAGGCATGGGTCGAGCCGGAGGACGCGACCTGCCCGGCGTCGCATCCCGTGAAGGCGAAGCTGACGAGCGGCATCTTCCACGAGCCGGGCGGCGCGAACTACGCCCGCACCGTCCCGGACCGCTGCTACCGCGACCCGGACGCCGCCGCCGCGGACGGCCTCCGCGCCGCGAAGCGCTGACCGGGGCGACCCCGGGGCCGCGGACGCGCTCGGCGGGAACGCGAAGCCCCGTCGGCGAGGGCGGAGGTGTGGCGTCCCGCTGGCCCACTAGAGCAGCCCTTGCGCGGCGTTGATCATGGCGCCGTTCCAGCGGAAGATGCCGCCGGCGTACACGGGGCACGCACCCAAGCCCGAGTCCACGGGGCACAGGTGTTGGTCCGTGGGCGATCGGCGCACCTGGATCGTCCCGTCGGTCCGGCACGCTCGTGAGGCGACTTCGAACGGGAAGCACGGCAGCGTGAAGGGCCAGGTGCCGTCCGGTGCTTGCAAGGCGGCGCCGGCGTCGACGAAGGATCCCCCGTACTGCGACGCGACGCCCTGATCGATCGACGTCAACGGGTTCGGTCCCGTCGTCCCCTGCTGACCCGGCGGGCTGACCCACAGCGCCTTGACTCGGCGCGACTGCCACAGGATCGCGGCTGCTGAGCCGTCCACGAAGTAGACGGGGGTCAGACCACCGCGACCCTGCGTGCACTGCGACAGCATGTTCCCGGTGAACTCGATGACGACGAGCCGCGCGTTGAGGTTGCCGTCGGCGCGCATCTGCGGCAGCCAGTCACACAGCGCGGTGCCCGGGTACTGCCGGATGATCACGTCCCAACCGGGGCGCGCCAAGCCAGCCGCGAGGTTGTTGTCGGCCTCCGTCGTCAGCGAGTCGCCGTACACGAGCACCGACGGAGGCGGGGGTGGCGGGACCGGCACGCAGCCAGCCACGATCACGAACGAACAGCCCCACCGCCAGGGCCACGCGGGTCATCAGCGAAGCCACCCCTTTACGATCCCCGCGAGGATCCTCATCGCGGGTCCCTCCCGACGAACCGATGGTGCGCGCGGGTGCGTCGGATTGGTGCTGCGGGACCCGCTTCGATCGGGGCCGGCCGGGCTCAGTCGAGCTCGACGGCGCGGGCGTCGACGACGCCGGGCTCGGCGCGGAGGCGGTCCACGACGTCGCGGGGGACGGGCACCTCGGTGGCGATGGCCATGAGCGCGGGGGCGCCATCGGTGTTGGTGCCGACGTCCATGTCGGCGATGTTGATCCCCGCGGCGCCGAGGATGGTGCCGACCACACCGATCAGGCCGGGTTCGTCGGCGTTGCGGACCACGAGCAGGTGGCGGGGCGGTGGGACGTCGACGCTGTGGTCGTCGAGGCCGACGATGCGGGGCGCGGCCCGCCGGCCGAAGAGGGTGCCGGCGACGTGGACGGACTGGTCGCCGCGCCGGCCGCGGAGGGTGATGAGGTTCACGTAGTCGAGCGCGGACGGCGAGGTGGTCTCCCGCCACGCGAGGCCTCGACTGTCGGCGAGCTGGGGCGCGTTCACGAACGAGACGGGCTCGTCGACGACGCGTTGCAGCGCGCCTTTCAGCACTGCGAGGGTCAACACCCGGCAGTCGTAGTCGGCGATCTCACCTTCGTAGGACGCTTCGAGCTCGTCGACGACACCACCGGCGAGGGCGGTGAACAGCCGCCCGAGTCGTTCGGCGAGCGGCAGGAAGGGCTGCACGGTGGCGTTGGCCTCGGTAGCGGCCAGGTTGACCGCGTAGGGGACGAAGTCACCGCGGAGCGCGAGCACGACCTGCTCGGCGATGGTCTGGCCGGCCTTGTCTTGGGCTTCGGCGGTGGACGCCCCGAGGTGGGGCGTCACGACGACGGTCGGGAGCTCGAACAGTGGTGACTCGACGGTGGGTTCGGTGGTGAACACGTCGAGGGCGGCGCCGGCGACGCGCCCGTCACGGATCGCGTCGGCGAGGGCCGCTTCGTCGACGATCCCGCCACGGGCGGCGTTGACGAGCCGCAGGGTCGGTTTGGCGTTGCGGAGCACGTCGGCGTCGATCAACCCGAGGGTGTCCTTGGTCTTGGGGAGGTGGATCGTGAGGAAGTCGGCGTCGCGGACGAGGTCTTCGAGCGCCGGGATGAGGGTCACGCCGAGCTGACGGGCCCGGTCGGCGCTCACGAACGGGTCGTAGGCGAGGAGCCGCATCCCGAACGCGAGGGCCCGCTGGGCGACGAGGACCCCGACCCGGCCGAGACCGACGATCCCGAGGGTCTTGCCGTGCAGCTCGACGCCTTCCCATCGAGATCGGTTCCACGCCCCGTGCTTGAGGTCGGCGTCGGCCTGGGGGATGTTCCGGGCCTGCGCGAGCAGCAACGCGAGGGTGTGCTCGGCGGCGGACAGCACGTTCGACTGGGGTGCGTTGACGACCATGACGCCGCGGCGGGTGGCCGCGTCGACGTCGACGTTGTCGAGCCCGATGCCGAGCGCGGCCGACGACGACGAGGTCGGGGGCCGCCTCGAGGAGGGCCCCGTCGACGTGGGTCGCACTGCGGATCACCAGCGCGGCGGCGCCGGGCAGCACGCCGGCGAGCCCTTCGGGGGTGAGACCGACGCGCACGTCGACGTCGAGCCCCGCGGCTCGCATGATGTCGAGGCCACGCGGCGCGAGCTCCTCGGTGACGAGCACGCGGGTGGTCACGGCGCGTGAGGGTAGACGCGCCGGTCGCGCGGGACGGTCACCGGGTCGAACCTGACCGACCGTGCGCCCGGCGCGGCGGGTCCGTCGACAGCCTGGGGGCGGTTCACCGGAGCAGCTTGGTGAGCCGCTCGACGCCTTCGACGAGGTCTTCGTCGCTGAGCGCGAAGGACATGCGCGGCGTAGCCGGGCGCGCCGAACGCCTCGCCGGGCACGATCGCGATGCGGGCTTCGTCGAGCGCGAGCTCGCAGAGCTCCAGCGTGTTCGTCGGTCGCCGGCCCACGATGTCGCGTCCGAGCAGGTCGAGGAACGACGGGAAGCAGTAGAACGCGCCTTCGGGGGCGAGGCAGTGCACGCCGGGGATGGCGGCGAGCAGCTCGTGCATGGTGCGCCCGCGTCGCTCGAACGCGGTGCGCATGGTCGCGACCGCGTCGAGGTTGCCGGACACGGCCGCCAGCGCGGCTCGTTGCGACACGTTCGCGACGTTGGAGGTGGCGTGGCTCTGCAAGTTGGTGGCGGCGCTGATCACGTCGCGGGGGCCGATCATCCAGCCGACCCGCCAGCCGGTCATCGCGTACGTCTTGGCCACCCCGTTGATGACGATGCAGGTGTCGGCGAGCTCGGGGACGAGGACGGGCATCGAGGTGAACCGATGGTCGCCGAAGGTGAGGTGCTCGTAGATCTCGTCGGTGACGACCCAGATGCCGTGGTCGAGCGCCCAGCGTCCGATGGCCTCCACCTCGGCGGGCGGGTAGACGACACCGGTCGGGTTGCTCGGGGAGACGAACAGCAGCGCCTTGGTCCGTTCGGTGCGCGCGACTTCGAGCGCGTCGACGGTGACACGGAATCCGTCGGCCGCGGTGGTGTCGAGCACGACCGGGACCCCGTCGGCGAGGGCGATCGCCTCGGGGTACGTCGTCCAGTAGGGGGCGGGGAGCAGCACCTCGTCGCCGGGGTCGAGCAGCGCCTGGAACGTCTCGTAGACCGCTTGCTTGGCGCCGTTGGTGACGAGCACCTGGCTGGGCTCGCAGCGGTACCCCGAGTCGCGCGCGGTCTTCGCCGCGATCGCGGCGCGCAGCTCGGGGATCCCGCCGCTCGGGGTGTAGTGGTGGCTGCGCGGGTCGCGGCAGGCCGCCACCGCGGCTTCGACGATGTGCTCGGGGGTGGCGAAGTCGGGTTCGCCGGCCCCGAACCCGATGACCGGCTCGCCGGCCTCGCGCAGGGCCTTGGCTTTGGCGTCGACGGCGAGCGTCGCGGATTCGGTGATCGCGCCGATCTTCTTGGAGATCCGGGCCATGACCCCATCCTCGCACGGGCGACCCCGAGGCCCGGGGTCGTTTCGATGGGCGGGACGGTCAGGCGGAGACGGTCTCGTCGGCTCCGAAGCGGCGCAGGTCGGCGAGCCGAGGATCGTTCGAGAACACCTCGACGATCGGCTCGTCGATGGCGAGGCGCCGCTTGATGGAGCGGATCTCGTTCTCCTGGTTGTAGAGCATCAGCGTCACCGCGACGCCGGTCTCACCGGCCCGGGCGGTGCGACCCGACCGGTGCAGGTAGGCCTTGTGGTCCTCGGCCGGGTCGACGTGCACGACGACGTCGACCGCGTCGATGTGGAGACCGCGGGCGGCGACGTCGGTGGCGACGAGGACGGGGACCTTCCCGGCCATGAAGTCGGCGAGGGCCCGTTCCCGGGCGGCTTGGCGCAGGTCGCCGTGGATCGCGGCGGCGTGCACACCTTCCCGGCGGAGGTCCTGGACGAGACGGTCCGCGCCGCGTTTGGTGCGACAGAACATGAGGGTGCGTTGGACCCCACCGGCGATCGCGGCCGCGACCTTGGCCCGGTCCATCTGGTGGACGAGGAGGAACCGGTGCTCCATCTCGTCGACGGTCGGTTCCTGGGACGCGACCTCGTAGGAGACGGGGTCTTTCATGTAGCGGTCCACGAGTCGGCGGATGGCGCCGTCGAGGGTGGCGGAGAACAGCATGGTCTGGGGGTCGGACTCGAGGCGGTAGAGGATCTTCTGCACCTGGGGGAGGAACCCCATGTCGAGCATCCGGTCGGCTTCGTCGAGGACGAGGACCTTTACGCCGCTCAGACGCAGCTCGCCGCGTTCCATGAGGTCGATGAGCCGGCCGGGGGTGCCGACGACGATCTCGACCCCGCGTCGGAGCGCCTCGATCTGGGGTTCGAAGCCCATCCCGCCGTAGACCGCGGCGACCCGCTGGCCGCGGATCGCGGCGAGGGGCTTCAGGACCCCGAAGACCTGGTTGGCGAGCTCGCGGGTCGGGGTCAGGATCAGCCCGGTGGGTTGGCGGGGTTGGGCCCGCTCGACCCGGTCGAGGAGCGGCAACCCGAAGGCCAGGGTCTTGCCGGAACCGGTCTTGGCTTTCCCGCACACGTCGCGGCCGGCGAGCGCGTCGGGGATGGTGAGGGTCTGGATCGGGAAGGGCTCTTCGATCCCCTGGCGGTGCATGGCCGCGGCGAGATCGGGTGAGACGCCGAGCGCCTCGAAGGTGGTGGGCTTGGTCACGGGGAAATGCTCGCTTTGCTCAACGGATGGGTCGGGGACGCCGCAAGGAGGAAAAGGCGGCGGGGTCGTCCTTGGCGACGAGACCCGGACCGTCCGGAGAAACCGAGGATGACCCGACGGGCACCGTCGGTGTCCGTCGGACACGAATTCTACCTCATCGATCGGCTTTGCCCTTCCCGCGGGCCTTCTGGACCCGTTTCCAGTCCCGGACCTGGGCGAGCGTCTCGGGGGAGTCGATGTCGGCGACGGACCGGGGCGTCGAATCGGAGAACGGCGCCGCCGCGACCTCCCATCCCGGCGGGCGCACCCCGAGCCGCTTGGCGAGCAACGCGAGGAAGATCTTCGACTTCTCCACGCCGAAGCCGGGGAGGTCCCGGAGCCGACGGAGCAGCTCGGCGCCGTCGGGTGCGTCGCGCCACACCGCGGCGGCGTCACTCCCGTACTCGTCGACGAGGTGACGGCACAGCGCCTGGGTCCGCTTCGCCATCGACGCGGGGTAGCGGTGCAGCGCGGGCTTGGCCCGGAACACCCCTTCGAGCTTGTCGGGCGGGAGCTCGGCGATCGCGCGGGCGTCGAGGCCACCGAGCCGGTCGCGGAGCGTCGCGGGGCCACGGAACGCCCACTCCATCGGGACCTGCTGGTCGAGGAGCATCCCGATGAGCAGCGCGAGCGGGTTCTCGACGAGGAGGCGATCGGCGTCGGCGTCGCCGGTGACGGGCAGGTCGGCGTCGGGCACGTGACGTAGGCTCGCGCGTCGTGCGCCTCGACCACGTGAATCTGTGCGTCCCCGACGACGGCGTCCCCGCCGAGACCCGCTGGCTGGTCGACATCCTCGGGTACCGGCCGGCGCAGCCGGGCTCGGAAGTCAGCCGCTTCGGGACCGTGCACTGGTTCGAGGCTGACGACGGCACCCAGGTGCACCTGACCGTCGACCCGGAGCATCGACCGTCCGGCCGCGCGCACACTGCCGTGGACGTCGGGGACGGCCTCGACGACGTGGTGCGCAAGGTGGAGGCGACGGGGCAGGACACCTCCTCGATCACCTTCGACGGAGGCCGTCACGTGTTCGCCACCGATCCGGCCGGGAACCTCTGGGAGCTGATCGGGCCACCGACTTCCTGAGCGGGCTCTCAGACTCGGCCGGTCGAGGCTGAACGTGCCGGGCACAATGGCGCGGTATGCGGGTGCTGGTCGTCGAGGACGAGGTGCACCTGGCCGACGCGATCGCGGCGGGCCTCGAGGCCGAAGGGTTCGACGTCGACGCGGTCCATGACGGGCTCGACGGCCTGTGGCGGGCCCGTGAGGGGTCCTACGACGCGATCGTGCTCGACGTGCTGCTGCCGGGCATGAACGGCTACAAGGTCTGCAAGACGCTCCGCGACGAGGGGATCTGGACGCCGATCCTGATCCTCACCGCGAAGGACGGCGAGTGGGACGAGGCCGAGGCGCTCGACACCGGCGCCGACGACTTCCTCTCGAAGCCGTTCTCGTTCGTGGTACTGCTCGCCCGGCTCCGGGCCCTGTTCCGCCGGGGGGCGCCGCCGCGACCGGCGGTGCTCGAGACGGGCCCGTTGCGGCTGGATCCCGGTGCGCGGCGCCTCACGCGCGACGGCGAGGAGATCCGGCTGACCACCCGCGAGTTCGCGGTGCTGGAGTTCTTGATGCGCCGCGACGGGACGGTGGCGTCGAAATCGGAGATCCTGGACCACGTGTGGGGCATGGACTTCGCCGGTGACCCGAACGTGGTCGAGGTGTACGTCGGGTACCTGCGCCGCAAGCTGGATCAGCCGTTCGGCTCGAACCTGATCCAGACGGTGCGGGGCGCGGGCTACCACCTGAGCGTGGAGTCGAGGTGAGCGCGGATCTGGGGGCGGTGCGCCGGGCGTTCGGGTCGGTGCGGGTGCGGATCACCCTCACCGCGGCCGGTCTCGTCGCGGTGGGGCTGACGGCGGCGTCGTTCGGGTTGGTGCACTCGGTGCACGGCAACCTGGTCGACGGGATCCAGCGCACCAACCGTGATCAGCTCGCCGCGGTGGCCCGTCAGCTCGAGGCCGGCCGGAGCCCCGATCAGGTCAACTTCCCGAACGACCCCGGGGCGGGGGGCGCCCCGTCCGTGATGTACGTCGGCCCGGACGGTCGCCGGTTCGACTTCGACAACCACCGGTTCGTGTCCGGGTTGAGCCCGCTCGACTCGTCGTCACCGCAGTCGGTCCGAGCCCAGCAGACCGTCGCGACCCAGCAGGGTCAGATCACGCTGATCGCGGATCGGTCCCTCGCGGAGGTGAACCGGACGGTGCACACCGTCACCGGCGCGTTGCTGCTCGGCGTCCCCGCGCTCGTCGCGGCGACCGCGCTGCTGGCCTGGCAGCTGGCCGGGCGGGCGCTGCGGCCGGTGGAGTCGATCCGGGCCGAAGCGGCGGCGATCACCGGGTCGACGATGCACCGCCGGGTCCCGGAGCCGGAGACGAGCGACGAGGTCGGGCGGCTGGCCCGGACGATGAACGCGATGTTGGATCGGCTCGAGGAGTCCTCGTCGCGGCAGCGGCGGTTCGTGTCCGACGCGTCTCACGAGCTGCGCAGCCCGGTCGCGGCGATCCGCGCCCAGCTCGAGGTGGCGCTCCGGCGCGGGGATCGGACCGACTGGCCCCGGGTCGCCCGCCGGGTCCTGGACGAGGACCAGCGCCTCGAGGCCGCGGTCGGGGAGCTCTTGTCGCTGGCGCGCGTGGAGGAGCACGAGCCGCTCGAGGCGGTCGACGTGGACCTGGACGACCTGGTCCTCGAGGAGGCCACCCGGGTTCGGGTGGTGCCGCTCGACACGTCGCGGGTGTCGGCCGGGCGGGTGCAGGGCGACACCCGGCAGCTCACCCGGCTGGTGCGCAACCTGCTCGACAACGCGTGCAGCCACGCCCGCACCCGCGTCGCGGTCGCGGTGGCGACCGGGGAGGGTTCGGTGTGGCTGGTCGTCGACGACGACGGCCCGGGGATCCCCGCCGAGGACCGGGAGCGGGTCTTCGACCGGTTCACCCGCCTCGACGAGGGCCGCGAGCGGGACGCGGGCGGCGCGGGGCTCGGGCTGGCGATGGTCCGTTCGATCGCGGAGCGTCACGGCGGCACGGTCACCGTGCACGACGCGCCCCTTGGCGGGGCCCGGTTCCTGGTCCGCCTCCCCGCGGAGGTGGACGGCTCGTAGGGTGACCGGCTTCATGGCCGAGCTGTCCCTCGTGAGCTTCAACACCCACTACGGGATGCGGCCCCGGCGGGGGGCGGGCAGCCGTACGACCTCGCCGCGGTGCTGCGCTCCCTGGCCGCGGACGTGATGGTGATCCAGGAGGTGTGGCGACCCGACGGGGAGTGCGGGGTCGTCGACGAGTTCGCGGCGGAGCACGGGTTCGCGCTGCACCATGTGCTCACGGGGCGGGCGACGATCGGGAAGCGGTGGCCGGTCCTCGTCCCGGACGGGGAGGGCACGTCGGGGATCGCGGTGCTGAGCCGGGTGCCCGCCCGCCCGGTGCGGGAGGTGGTGCTCGGACCGACCCTCGGCGACCCCGCACCGGCCCGGTCGGTGCCGCACCTGGAGGTGTGCGTCGACGGGCAGCCCCTCCAGGTGATCGGCGTGCACGTGACGTCACGGCTCCCCCACGGCCCGCCGATCCAGCTCCGCCGCCTCGCCCGGGCGCTGCCCGAGGCGGGGACCCCGACCGTCGTCGCGGGGGACTGCAACTTCTGGGGGCCCGGCGTGGTCGCGACGCTCGGGGACGGCTGGCGGCGAGCGGTGACGGGACGGACCTGGCCCGCGCATCTCCCCCACAGCCAGATCGACCATGTCCTCGTCCGGGCGGGTGACGTGCGCGCCGCCGACCCGGCCGTCGGCCCGGACTGCGGCTCTGATCACCGTCCGATCCGGGTGCGGATCGGCTGGTGAACTGGCTCAGGGGGACCGGTGACGCACCGTCGTGGTGGTCGTGGTGACCCCGCCGCTTCGATACCGGTTCGGTGACGTGGTCGTCGTCGTGACCGGCGGGTGCCGGGTCACGACCGGGAGCCTCGCGTCGAGGGGCGGGGTCACGTGGGCCGGCACGGTGGGCACCGCGGCGGGCACGCCAACCCCGACCGCGGGGACCGTGACGGGTGACGTCCCCGCGTCACCGGCGAGCGGGCTGAGCCGCAACCGGCCCGCGTCGACGATCGCCTGCAGCCCAGGGCCGATCTCGACCGTTCCCGCCGACGCACGCCCGTTGGGGCCGGTCCACACGACGGAGCCGTTCGGGAGGTCCTGGCCGGTGCGGGCGGGGCCGGCGTGGCCGCCGGGCATGACCACGGTCGTGTCGACCGCGTCGGCGAGGCGGAGCACGCTGGAGCCTCCGCCGCCGATCACGCCGACCAGCGCGCCGGCGAGCACGACCGTGGCGACCATCGCCGCGCCGGCGGTCACGGTCGGGAACCCGCCTCGTTGGCGGCTCGGGAGGGCGAAGACGGTGGCGCCGGCGAGCATGGCGGTGCCGGCGAGCTTGCGTTCCAACCCGGCGGTGAACGCGGGTGACGGTTCCTCGACCGATTGCGTGCCGAGTTCGGTCAGGCGCGGCGTGGACGCGGCGCCGCCGGGCGATCACCGGAACTCCGGGGCTTCCCCGCGCTCGACCGCTCGACGCAGGGCGCTCAGCGCCCGGTGCAGGGTGACCGCGAGCACAGGCTTGGAGCAGCCCATGGCGTGGGCGGCCTCGTCGGCCGAGAGGCCGGCGAGGTAGCGCAGGGAGAGGGCCCGCTGGTAGCGGGGCCGGAGCGTGCCGAGGGCGTCGATCATCTCGCGCACCTCGTCGTCACGTTCGATGTTCTCGACGTCGTCCTCGACGGCTTCGTCGGCGAGGACATGGAGGCCGCGTTGGCCCCGCTCGGTGCGGCTGCGACCCTCGCGCCGGTAGTGGTCGACGAGCTCGTTCGCGGCGATGCGGAACAGCCACGGGCCGAATCCGGCGCCGTCGGCGTCGAAGTGCTCGAGGTGGCGCAACGCCCGCTCGAACGTCGCCGCGGTGACGTCCTCGGCGGCCTCGCGGGTCCACGTGCGCCGGTACGCGTACGCGTAGATCCGATCCACGTACTGGCGGTACAGGGCACCGAACGCGCCCGGGTCGTGACGCGCCGCCCCGACGAGGGCCCGCTCGTCGAACTCGCCCGACGGCGCCCACGAGCGCAGCTGGTCTGGCTTGGCCGGCCCCACGCCTGCTTAGTGTGGCTCGTCCAGCACACGCCCGTCGACCACCCCGCTAGAGGCCGGCCGGGGCCGGTGACGCCGGGGGCAGGGATGGGGCGGGCGGCGCCACCGACCTCGGCTCGGCTGGGGTGGGACACTGAGCGAGCAAGGCAGGCATGGCATCCCGATAAACGACCGTGGTCGACGCCGATTTCACCTCCGGGGAGAAAACCTTCGGCGGCGTATCTTGGGCCGGTGCGGGTCCACGTCGACGCGGCGGCCTGCACCGGCCACGGCCGGTGCTACAGCCTGAGCCCCGACGTGTTCGGCCCCGACGACGTCGGCCACTGCGTGTTGCTCGTGACCGACGTGCCCGCCGAGCTCGAGGAGCAGGCCCACGTCGGGGTCCGCAACTGCCCCGAGCAGGCCATCACCCTCTCCGACTAGGGCCCGGCCGGGCCGCCGGTACCCTGCGGCGGTGGTTGACGCCCCCGACCGGCTGCTTCGCGGCGCCCGCATCCTCATCACCGGCGGGAACGCCGGCATCGGCCTGGAGACCGCCGTGGGGTTGGCTCGTCTCGGCGCCGGGGTGGCGATCACGTCCCGCGACCCGGCGAAGGGGGCCGCCGCCGTGGCCCGCATCCGCGCCGCGGTCCCCGACGCCGACGTCGAGGCGGTGACCCTCGACCTGGCCGACTTCGCGTCGATCCGCGCCGGCGCCGCCGACGTCGGGGGCCGGTTCGACCGCCTCGACGTCCTGGTCAACAACGCCGGGCTCGTGCAGGCCCAGCCCACCGTCACCGCCGACGGCTTCGAGACCACGTTCGGCGTGAACCACGTCGGCCACTTCTTCCTCACCAGCCTGCTGCTCGAGCAGCTGCGGGCCAGCGCCCCGGCCCGGGTGGTGGTGGTGTCGTCCCACGCGCACCGGGGGGCGTCGGGGCTCGACTTCGACGACCTGAACTCGGAGCGCTCGTACCGTCCCCTCGGCGTGTACAGCCGATCGAAGCTCGCGAACCTGCTCTTCACCCGGGAGCTGGCCCGACGCGAGGCGGGACGCGGCGTGACCGCGAACGCGCTGCACCCGGGGTTCGTCGCCAGCCGGCTGGGACGGGACGGCGACGGTGGTGTCGCCGGCACGGTGGTGATGGTCGCGGCGCGACCGTTCGCGATCAGCCCCCGGCGGGGGGCGCGGACGTCGATCTACCTGGCGTCGAGCCCGGCGGTGGCGACCACCACCGGCCGGTACTTCTCACGGTGCCGCGAGGTGCGGCCCTCGTCGGCGGCGCTCGACGACGCCGCGGCGGGACGGCTGTGGGCGGTCACCGAGGAGCTCGTCGCGTCGGTGCCCGACGGGGCGTGACCCGGTCTACTTCTTGTAGATCCCGACGACCGGCACGACGCCCTCGTAGAGCGGGAACGGCTGCCCGTGCCCGTCGGGGAGCGGCGGGCCGGCGATCCCGCCGACGTTGGTCGCGGTCCCGATCGCCCACCGCGTGTACCAGGTCCAGAACTCGTACACCTGGGACGCGAAGCGCTTGTTCATGTCGCGGTACAACGCGACGCGCTTGGCGGGGTCGGTCGCGACCCGGCCCTGGTCGAGGTCGGAGTCGATGACGGGGTCGCTGATCTTGCTGAAGTTGACCGGCGATCCGCTGTGCCACCAGACGTACTGGGTGTCGGGGTCGCCGCCGGGCTGGTTCCGGAACGCCTGGAGCTCGAAGTCGCCGGAGAGCGCGAGGTTGATCTGGGTCGACTGGTCGACGAGGGTGATCGTCACGTCGATCCCGGCCTTGGCGTCTTGTTCCTTGACCAGCTCGGCGAGCTTCACCAACGCGGGGTCGGTGCCGGTCAGGTAGTTGTACGCGAGGGGCTGGCCGCCGTGCGCGGCGGAGTACTGCTTGACCAGGGCTTTGGCCTTGGCCAGGTTGTGGCTCGGGAGGCCCGCGGCGCGAGCTTGGGCGAAGGTGAGGTAGGCGGCGTTGCCGGGACCGAACGGCCCGGTGGCGAGCGTCTCGGAGCCGGCGTTCGTGATCTGGTTGAGCTCGTTGGGGTCGCCCGCGTACGCGACCGCTTGGCGGGCGATCGGGTCACTGAACGGCAGCTTGGCGTCGTTGATCAGCCCGTAGCCGACGTCGGAGCCGTTGTCGGTGTCGAACTCGTTGACCGACGCCGACTTGGCCCGGCTCCGCAAGGCCAAGATGTTCGTCGCGCTGGACGTCTGGATCGCGTCGTACTGCCCGGCCTCCAGGCCGTTGAGCTGCTGGGACGACTCGGTGACGGGGACGAAGGTGATCTTGTCGAGGTACGGGAGGCCGGGACGCCAGTAGTCGGGGTTGCGCTCGACGATGAGGTCCTGGTTGGGGCGCCATTCGACGAACTTGAACGGCCCGGTGCCGATCAGCTTGGTCTTGCACACGTCGTTGTTCGCGAGCTGCGCGGGCGCGACGATGCCCGGTGCGACCGGCCCCGTAGAGGTAGGCGGGGAACGCCGGCCACGGGGTCTTCGTGTCCACGACCACGGTGAGGGGCGCGGTGACGTTGACGTCGGAGATGTTCGCGAAGGTGTAGGTGTTGAGCGGCGCACCGACGTTGGGGTTCTTGCCCCGGTAGGTGTCGAGGTTCAGCTTGACCGCGTTCGCGTCGAGCGGCGTGCCGTCCTGGAACTTCACGCCCGGGCGCAGCTGGATCGTCCACTGGTCGAACGTGGCGTTCGGGGTGACCGACTGCGCGAGGTACGGGACGTACTGGCCCTTCGAGTTGATCGTCACCAGGGTGTCGTAGATCGCCGCGGTGACCTGGATGCCCGACGGGGCGAGCTGCGCCGACGGGAGGCAGTACCCGCCGGTGGTCTCGGCTTCGAGGGCCCAGGTGATCGACCCGCCGTGCTTGGGTCCGCTCGACGCGGCGCCGGCCGGCGCGGCGTTGACCGTCACGAAAGTGCCGGCGACCAGCGCGAGCGCCAGGACGCCGACCAGGGACTGAGCCCGTGTCCGCATGGTTTCCCCCCCTTGCTGGGCGGCATCGTAGGCGGCCCGGGGGCGCGCCGTCAGCGCGCCCCTGGGGGGTGTCAGCCGACCCAGCCGGCGTCGGAGAGCTTGCGGTCGATCGAGTAGGCAGCGCTGATGAGGCCGAGGTGGGTGAATGCCTGCGGGAAGTTCCCGAGGTGCTCGCCGCGCGGGCCGAGCTCCTCGCCGTAGAGGCCGACGTGGTTGGCGTAGCTGAGCGTCTTCTCGAACAGGAACCGGCCCCGCTGCACGTCGCCGGCCCGGGCGACGGTCTCCGCGAACCAGAACGAGCACATGTTGAACGTGCCCTCCTCGCCCATGAGCCCGTCGCGGGCGGCGTCACCGACGCGGTACCGGTACACGAGCGAATCGTCGACGATGTCGTGGGTGATGGCCTGGAGGGTGCCGCGGACAGCGGGGATCGGTGGGGCTGATGAACTTCACCATCGGCATCAGCAGGGTGGAGGCGTCGACCGCGGTGGTGTCCTTGTGCTGCACGAACGTCTGGCGGTCGTGGTTCCAGAAGTCGGTCATGATCTCGTGGTAGATCGAGTCGCGGGCGGCCCGCCACCGGTCGAACGGGTACGGGAACGAGCGGCGGTCGGCGAGGCGGATGCCCCGGTCGATCGCGACCCAGCACATCAGCTTCGAGTAGAGGAACTCGTGGCGGCCGCCGCGCACCTCCCAGACGCCTTCGTCGGGGAGCTGCCAGTGGTCGCAGACCCAGTCGACGAGCCGGACCAGGTTCACCCAGAGGTCGTACGGGATCGGCTCGCCGTACTTGTTGTACAGGTAGACGGCGTCCATCAGCTCGCCGTAGATGTCGAGCTGCAGCTGGTCGTACGCGCCGTTGCCGATGCGCACCGGCGCCGAGCCTCGGTACCCCTCGAAGTGGCTGAGCGGCTCCTCGGCGAGGAGCTTGCGGCCGTCGTGGCCGTACATGATCTGCAGCGACCCGTCGGGGTTGAGGTCCATGCAGCGGTCGTGGATCCAGCGCATGAACGAGCCGGCCTCGTCGGTGTAGCCGAGCCGGATGAGCGCGAAGAGCGTGAACGACGCGTCGCGGATCCACGTGTACCGGTAGTCCCAGTTGCGTTCACCGCCGATCATCTCGGGCAGCCCGAAGGTGGGGGCGGCGACGAGCGAGCCGTGGGTCTGGGAGAAGAGGAGCTTCAGCACCAGCGCCGAGCGGTTCACCGTCTCGCGCCAGCGCC
Source organism: uncultured Actinomycetes bacterium (assembly GCA_963714105.1). Taxonomy (GTDB): domain Bacteria; phylum Actinomycetota; class Acidimicrobiia; order IMCC26256; family PALSA-555; genus PALSA-555. Next base: position 465,070 of record OY970233.1, read on the forward strand.
CCTGGTACTGCGGAGCGTCCGATCCAGGTCCGCCAGAAGTTGACCGTGTCCTTGAACACCTGGGGGCCGTAGCCGGGGGCGGCGGACGGGCTGGAGAGCCCCTCCCCCACTTCTTCCATGATGAACGCCGCCTTCTCCCCAGCTGCGAGCTCGAACGTGGCCCGGGTGACGCCGTCCCCGTCGACCGTGACCGGGCACGGGAACCGGAGCCGCACCGCGCTACCGTCGGCGCCCGACGACGCGGTAGACCACTTCCCCGTCGTGTGCCTCGACGGTGCGTTCGGCGCGTCCGTAGTCGAAGCGGGGGTCGAAGACGAGGTTGAAGCGCACCACGCCGCGGACGCACTTCACCCGCCGGACCAGGACGCGCGGGTGGTCGTGGGGGAAGAACCCGACGGGCATGAAGTCGGACACCTCGGCCAGTCCCTCGGCGGAGAGGAACCGGGTGATGAGCACGTTGGTGTCGGGCAGGTACATCTGCTTGTACGACACGTCGTCGAGGGTGGGGCGGATCGAGAAGCGGCCGCCCCGCTTGGTCGTCGAGCAGCGCGGCGAAGATCGTCGGCGAGTCGAACCGCGGGAACGAGCAGAAGTCGATGGAGCCGTCGATCCCGACGAGGGCGACGGTGTGCAGGTCGCCGATGATCCCGTAGTCCTCGATGGGCTGGTACCCGTCGTCCCACGTCGCTCCCTCGCCGGATCGGACCTGCATGGGTTCGTTCGCCCTCGGGGTCGGAGCCGAGACTAGACAGGGCAGCATCCCAGGCGCCGAGGAGACCTCGCCATGTCCGAAGCCGTGATCGTCGCCGCCACCCGCACCCCGATCGGGCGGGCCAACAAGGGTTCGCTCGTGGAGTGCCGTCCGGACGACCTCTCCGCCGCTGGTGCGTCCGCACGCGCTGCTCGGCGAAGGTCCCGGCGCTCGACCCGGCCGAGGTCGAGGACATCATCTGGGGCTGCGCGCAGCCGGCGGGCGAGGCCGGGTACAACGTCGCCCGCGTCGTCGGGATCCTCGCCGGGGTCCCGGACGCGCCGGGTACGACGGTCAACCGGTACTGCTCGTCGTCGTTGCAGACGATCCGGATGGCCGCCCACGCGATCAGGGCCGGCGAGGGCGACGTGTTCGTCGCCGGGGGCGTCGAGACGGTCAGCCGGTTCTCGAAGGGCATGTCCGACGGGCTGCCGGGCACGCACAACTCGGCGTTCACGGACGCCGAGGCCCGCACCGCCGAGCGCAACGAGGGCGGGCCGGGGCGACTGGACGCCGTCCGACGGGCCTCCCCGACGTCTACATCGCGATGGGCCAGACCGCCGAGAACGTCGCCGAGTACGGGAGCACGTCACCCGCGAGGAGATGGACGAGTTCGCGTCGCGGTCCCAGCACCGGGCGGTCGAGGCGCAGAAGAACGGGTTCTTCGAGCGGGAGATCACGCCGGTCACGCACCCCGGACGGCATCGTCGGTGTCGATCGACGACGGTCCCCGCCCCGACACGACCGCTCGAGAAGCTCGCGTCGCTGAAGCCGGTGTTCCGCCCCGACGGCACGGTCACCGCGGGCAACGCGTGCCCGCTGAACGACGGCGCCGCGGTCACGATCGTCATGAGCGAGGACCGCGCGCCGAGAGCTCGGCGTCGCGCCGCTCGCCCGGGTGGTGGCGTCGCGGGGTGAGCGCGGTCGACCCCGAGATCATGGGGCTCGGCCCGATCGACGCGAGCCGGCAGGCGCTGGCCCGCGCCGGGATGACGATCGACCAGATCGACCTCGTCGAGATCAACGAGGCGTTCGCCGCGCAGGTCATCCCGTCGGCCAAGACGCTCGGGCATCCCGTGGGAGAAGCTCAACGTGCACGGCGGCGCGATCGCGCTCGGCCACCCGTTCGGGATGACCGGCGCCCGCATCATGACCACGCTGCTGAACGGCCTCGAGGACCGCGGCGGCCGCTACGGCCTCGAGACGATGTGCGTCGGCGGCGGGCAGGGCATGGCGATGATCGTCGAGCGCCTGTCCTAGCGGCGACGAGGCGGCCGCCCCGGCGGGACCGCTACGAGCGCCCCGTAGACCGGGTCGGGAGGTCGCGCTTCGGCGAGGAGGGCCGCGCACGACCGGGCCGAGCTCGGCCGGGTCCCACCGGTCGCCCTTGTCGCGGCTCGAGCCGTGGTGCCAGCCGTCGGCGACGCTCAGCCGGCCGCCTTCGAGCTCGAAGACGCGCCCGGTCACGTCGGCGGCGTCGGCGCTGGCCAGCCAGGCGACGAGCGGGGACACGTTGGCCGGGTCCATGGCGTCGAACCCGGAGTCGGGTCGGGCCATCATCTCGGTGAAGACCCCTTCGGTCATGCGGGTCCGGGCCGAGGGGGCGATGGCGTTCGCGGTGACGCCGTAGCGGCCGAGCTCGGCCGCCTCGACGAGGGTGAGCGCGGCGATGCCGGCCTTCGCGGCGCTGTACGCGCCTTGCCCGACGCTGCCGAGCAGCCCGGCGCCACTGCTGGTGTTCACGATCCGCGCGTCGACGGCTTCGCCCGCCTTCGCACTGGTCGCGCCAGTAGCCGACCGCGTGGCGAGTCACGCAGAAGTGGCCTTTCAGGTGGACGCGCACCACCGCGTCCCATTCCTCCTCGCTGGTGCTGACGACCATCCGGTCACGCACGAACCCGGCGTTGTTCACGAGCACGTCGAGGCCCCCGAACGCGTGGAGGGCAGTGTCGACGAGCGCGTGCGCCGCCGTCCCAGTCGGCGACGTCGTCGCCGTTCGCGGCGGCTTCGCCGCCGGCGGCGCGGATCTCCTCGACGACCGCGTCCGCGGTCGCGTGGTCTCGTCCGCTGCCGTCGAGCTCGACGCCGAGGTCGTTGACGACGACCTGCGCGCCCTGGCGGGCCAGCTCGAGCGCGTGGGCGCGACCCAACCCGCGGCCCGCGCCGGTGACGATGGCGATGCGACCCTCACAGATCCCCATGGCGGCGGGTACCGTACCGCCGTGCGACTCGGGGTCACGATCTTCGCGACGGACCAGTCGATGCCGGTCCCGGAGCTGGCCCACGAAGCCGAGGCTCGCGGCCTGTCGTCGTTGTACCTGCCCGAGCACACCCACATCCCGACGAGTCGGCTCACCCCGCCGCCGACGGGGGATCCGGTGCTCCCCGAGGAGTACAAGCGCACGGTCGACCCGTTCGTCGTGCTCGCCGCCGCGGCGGCGGTGACGAGCCGGATCCGGCTCGGGACCGGCATCCTCCTCGTGGCGCAGCGGGAGCCGCTCGTGACCGCGAAGGCGGTCGCGACCCTCGACCTGGTCTCCGAGGGGCGGGTCGAGCTTGGCGTCGGGTTCGGCTGGAACCGGGAGGAGCTCGCGGACCACGGGGTCGGGCCGGCGGAGCGCCGCGCCGTCGCCCGGGAGCACGTGCTGGCCATGCAGGCCCTGTGGCGCTCGGACGTGGCCGCGTTCGCGGGTGCGCACACGAGCTTCGAGCCGAGCTGGTCGTGGCCGAAGCCGGTCCAGCCGGGCGGCCCGCCGGTGCTGCTCGGCGGGGCGCCCGGCCCCACCCTGTTCGCGCACGTCGCCGAGTACGGCGACGGGTGGCTCCCGATCGGCGGGGCCGGGATCCGCGAGGCACTCCCGGCGCTGCACGACGCGTGCACGCGCGCCGGGCGCGACCCGGCCGAGGTGCGGGTCGTCCCGTTCGGGACGATCCCCGACCCGGGCAAGCTCGACTACTACGAAGGGCTCGGCATCGACGAGGTGGTGCTGCGGGTCCCGTCCGCGGGGCGTGACCGGGTCCTCGGCGTCCTCGACGAGTACGGCCGCGTCGTCGACGCTCGGCTTTAGCCGAGGCGCTCGATGATGGTGACGTTGGCCTGCCCGCCACCTTCGCACATGGTCTGGAGGCCGTAGCGGCCGCCGCGCCGCTCGAGCTCGTTCAGCAGCGTGGTCATGAGCCGGGTGCCGGTGGCGCCGAGCGGATGACCGAGCGCGATCGCGCCGCCGTTGACGTTGACCCGCTCGAGGTCGGCGCTGGTCTCCCGCTGCCACGCGAGGACGACGGACGCGAACGCCTCGTTGATCTCGACCAGGTCGATGTCGTCGAGGGTCATCCCGGCCCGTTCGAGCGCGTACGCGGTCGCGGGGATCGGTGCGGTGAGCATGAAGATCGGGTCGGCGCCCCGCACCGAGAGGTGGTGGACCCGAGCCCGGGGGGTGACGCCGTGGTCCTTGACCGCGCGTTCGGACATGACGAGCAGCCCACTGGCGGCGTCGGAGATCTGCGACGACACCGCGGCGGTGAGCCGGCCGCCGTCGACGAGGGTCGGGAGCTGGGCCATCTTCTCGAGGGACGTCCCCCGCCGGGGACCCTCGTCGGCGCGCGACGTCGTCGTAGGGGACGATCTCGGCGTCGAAGCGGCCTTCGTCCTGGGCGCGGATGGCCCGCTCGTGGCTCTCGAGCGCGAAGACCTCCATGTCGTGGCGGGTGATCCCCCACTTCTCGGCGATCAGCTCCGCGCGCGCGGAACTGTGACACCTCCTGGTCGCCGTAGCGGGCCACCCAGCCCTTCGAGCCGGAGAACGGGTCGGTGAACCCGAACGGCTCCGCGGCGGTGAGCGCGGCGGCGATCGGGATCATGCTCATGTTCTGGACGCCGCCGGCGACGATCACGTCGTTGGTGCCGCTCATGACCGCCTGGGCCGCGAAGTGCAGCGCCTGCTGGGAGGAGCCGCACTGCCGGTCGATGGTCGTCCCGGGGACGTCTTCGGGGTAGCCGGCGGCGAGCCATGCGGTGCGGGCGATGTCGCCGGCTTGGGGGCCGAGCTGGTCGACGCAGCCGAAGAAGACGTCTTCGACCGCGAGGGGGTCGACGTCGTTGCGCTCGACGAGGGCGCGGATCACGTGGGCGCCGAGGTCGGCGGGGTGCGCCGCGGCGAGACCGCCGTTGCGGCGTCCGACGGGGGTGCGGGCCGCGTCGACGAGGTAGGCCTCAGGCATCAGGGCTCCTTCGCTGTGGTGACCCCAGGATCGCGCGCCCGACGCGGGCTCGGTGCCAGCGGGCGTCGCCCCAGGTCGCGGCGAGCGCCCAGGCCCGCTTCAGATAGAGGTGCAGGTCGTACTCGTAGGAGTAGCCGATGGCGCCGTGGCACTGGAGGGCCTGGCGGCCGGCCCGGTGCGCGGCGTCGGACGCCTGGGCTTTGGCCATCGAGACGTGCAGCGCGGCGTCGGGGTCGTCGTGGGCGAGGGACCACGCGGCGCGGTAGACGAGCGGGCGGGCGAACTCGAGTCGCGAGGCGGGCGTCGGCGAGGTGGTGCTTGACCGCCTGGAACGACCCGACCGGGACGCCGAACTGGCGCCGTTCGGTGACGTACCCGACGGTGAGGTCGAGCATCCGGCGGGTGAGCCCGACGAGCTGCGCGGCGGCGCCGAGCGCGCCGCGCTCGAACGCCCCGACCGCGGGTCGGATCGACGGTCGGGCGCGCCGGTCGGGGTGACGGTGAACAGGCGGCGGGCCCCGTCGACGGAGGGGCAGCGCTCGAGGGTGACGTCGGCGCGGGCGAGGACGGGCGCGCCGGTGTCACCGGGGCAGATGATGAGGTCGGCGGTGTCGGCCCACGCGGCCCGACCGGAGCCGTCGAGCGCGGCGGTGACGGTGAGCTGACCGGCGGCGGCGGGGCGGGGGTCCTCGAGGATGGGCACGGCGACGGCGGCGTGCTCCACGATCGGTTCGGGCAGCGCGGCGTACCCGGTCTCCTCGAGGACGAGGACGAGGTCGACGACGCTGAGCCCGAGACCGCCGGCGGCCTCGGGGGCGAGGACACCGAGGACACCCATCGCCGCGAGGTGCGCCCAGGCGGTGGGGGTGCGCCCGGTGTCGTTCGTCCACGCGGCGCGGACCGCTGTGGCTGGGCATTCCCGTTCGAGGAGGTCGCGGACCGCGTCTCGGAACGCGAGCTGGTCGTCGGTGAACGCGAAGTGCACGGCAGGCTCAGCGGCGGGGCAGCCCGAGGACGCGCTCGGCGATGACGTTGCGTTGGATCTCGTTCGTGCCGGCGTAGATCGGGCCGGAGAGGGCGAACTGGTAGCCCTTGATCCAGTCGCGGTCGGGACCGTCGTCGAGCTCCGCGTCGGGTCCGAGGAGCGCCAACGCGTGCTCGTGGAGGCGCACGTCGAGCTCGGACCAGAACACCTTTGTGAGGCTGGACTCGGCGCCGAGCGTGTCGCCGGCGGTCATGCGGGTGACGGTCCAGAACGTCTGCCAGCGGTACGCCTCGGCGTCGATGTAGGCGGCCACGACCGCGTCGGTGACGTCGGGCGCGACCGCGGGTCGGCTGCGGGTGAGCTCGACGAGGCGATTGGCGGTGGCGAGGAACCGGCCCGGGCTGCGCAGCGTGAGGCCCCGCTCGGAGCCGGTGGTGGCCATGGCGACGCCCCAGCCCTGGTGGATCTCGCCGAGGACCTCGTCGTCGTGGACGAACACGTCGTCGAAGAACACCTCGGCGAACCCTTCGTCGCCGTCGAGACGCCCGAACCCGCGGACGGTCACGCCGGGCGCGTCGAGGGGGACGAGGAAGTAGGTGAGGCCACGGTGGCGTTCCGCGGTGGGGTCGCTGCGGAACAACCCGAAGAGGTGGGTGCAGAACGCGCCGCGGGTCGTCCAGGTCTTCTGGCCGGTGAGCCGCCACCCGCCGTTGGTGTCGTCTCGGACGGCTCGGCTCTCGATGCCGGCGAGGTCGCTGCCCGCGTTGGGCTCGGACCAGCCCTTGGCACCAGAGGTCCTGCGCCGCGGCCATGCGGGGCAGGATCCGGTCCTGTTGGGCTTTCGTGCCGAACTCGAAGACGGTGGGGGCGAGGAGGAAGATGCCGTTCTGGGTGACCCGCTGGGGGGCACCGGCCCGGTAGTACTCCTCCTCGAAGATCAGCCATTCCATCGGTGACGCGTCCCGCCCGCCGTACTCCTCGGGCCAGGACACGACGGCGTAGCGGGCGTCGGCGAGGGTGCGCTCCCAGGCCAGGTGCGCCGCGAATCCCTCGCGGGTGTCACCGGAGGGCAGCCCGCGGGGCACGTGGGCTTCGAGCCAGGCGCGGCACTCGGCGCGGAACGCCTGCTCCTCGGCGGTGAAGGTCAGGTCCACGGTCCGGTCCTACCGGCGGGCCGCGCCGGCGAGCGCGGCGGGGTCCTGGTAGTACTCGCGCCACCAGACGATGCGGCCGTCGGACAGCTCGCACGCGCTCATCCCCCGCCAGGAGATCGACTCCCCGTCGGCGCGGCGTTCGACGGTGATGGTCCAGTCGGCGAGGACCACGTCGCCGGTGACGGCGAGGTGATGCACCTCGAAGCGGGTCGGTCGCGCCCAGCGCAGTGAGCCGCGCACCATGGTCTCGTAGGCGGCGCGGCCCCGCACGACTCCACCCGGGGTCTCGAGGACGAGGTCGTCGACCCAGCAGTCGAGGTACGCGTCGACGTCCGCTCGGAGCCACGCCTCCCGGCGGCGGTCGAACAGTGCGCGGGCGTCGTCGGTGCTCACGGTCATGCGCGCACCGCCGGGGTGGCGGGGTCGGGGGTCATGGCGCGCACGCGGCCGCGGCGGCGGCGAGCCGTTCGGCGCGGGGGTCGGCGTCGGGCATCCCGAGGCGCATCTGGTTCATCACGTACCCGAACGCGAGGCCCGAGTCGCGGTCGGCGTAGCCGAGGGAGCCACCGGCGCCGGCGTGCCCGAAGCTGCGGGGGCCGGCCGCGGGGGGCAGCGTGGGCGGGAGCGAGAACCCCAACCCGAAGGTGAGGGGCTGGCCGAGGACCACGTCGGGGCCGGTCGAGAGGACCTCGGTGGCCCGGTCGAGGGCGTCGTCGTCGAGGAGCCGCACCCCGTCGATCGGGGTGAGGCACGCGGCGTAGAGGCGGGCGAGGGCGCGGGCGTCGGCGTGACCGTTCGACGAGGGCAGCTGCGCGCCGCGCAGCCGGCGGGTGTTCCACTCGTCGTCGTAGTGGAGGAGCCCGGACGGGCCGGTCATGACGCGGGCGAACAGCGACGTGGGGTCGGCGGCGGCGAACTCGTCGAGGAGGCCGGCTTCGGGCGCGGGGTACAGGGTGGCGATGCGGTGGTCCTCGGCGGCGGGGGTGCCGAGGAACAGGTCGAGGTGGAGCGGCCCGGCGAGCTGCTCGGCGACGTACGTGCCGGGCATCTGGCCGGTGACGCGTCGGATCAGCTCCCCCACGATCCAGCCGAACGAGCGGGAGTGGTAGCCGTGCGCGGTGCCCGGCTCCCAGTTCGGGGCTTGCGCGGCGATCGCGTCGACGACGGGATCCCACGCGGCGATGTCGTCGAGGGTGAGGTCACCGTCGATGGCGGCGAGACCGGCCCGGTGGGAGAGGGCCATCCGCACGGTGATCTCGGCTTTGCCGTTCGCGGCGAACTCGGGCCAGTACCGCGCGACGGGCGCGTCGGGGTCGAGGCGACCGGCGGCGATGAGCTGGTTCGCGGCGATCGCGGTGACGCCTTTCGTGCAGGAGAAGACGATGACGATCGTGTCGCGGGTCCAGGGCCGGTTCGTGGCCCGGTCGGCGAGGCCGCCCCACACGTCGACGACGGGCCGCCCGTCGAGGTAGACGCAGCACGCGGCGCCGACATCGCCGTGCTCGTCGAAGTTGGCGCGGAAGGTGTCGGCGACGCGACCCCAGCCGGGCTCGACGGTGACGTCGGGGGCGATGGTGACGGTCACGCGCCGAGCCGTTTCAGGACCGCTTCGGCGTCGTGGATGATGCGGTCGATGAGCTCGGCGACGGTCGGGAGGTCCTCGATGACGCCGACGACCTGGCCGCTCGACATGACCCCGAGGTCGGGGCGGCCGTCGACCATCGCGGCCTTGAGGAGCATCGGCGTGTTGGCGGCCATGACGACCTGGCTCCAGGAGAGGTCCTGGGCTCGGCGCATGGCCAGCCCCTCGCGGACCAGATCCCGCCACCGCAGCCCGGAGAGCCGCTTGAAGCGGGCCGCGTTGCGGACCGCTCGGGGCAGGCTGGTGACCGCGCCGGTGCGTGAGAGCCGCTCGGTGAAGTCGGTGCGCAGCACCCGGTGGGGGACGCCGTCGACCTGGGTGGTGACCAGCGTGTCGGTGATCGCCTTCTCGAGGTACACCTGCTTCACCGCGTCGGCGACGGGGCTGTCCTGGGTGAGCAGGAACCGGGTGCCCATGGCGATCCCGGCCGCGCCGTAGGCGAGCGCGGCGACGAGGCCCCGCCCGTCGAAGAACCCGCCGGCGGCGATGACGGGCACGTCGACCGTGTCGAGCACCTGGGGGAGCAGCAGCGACGTCGGGACCGGTCCGGTGTGGCCGCCACCTTCGCCACCTTGGACGAGCACCGCGTCGGCGCCCCACGCGACGACCTTCTCGGCGTGCCGTTTGGCGCCGATCGACGGGATGACGACGACGCCGGCTTCCTTGAGCCGCGTGATCAGCTCCGGTTGGGGCGCCAACGCGAACGACGCGACCTTGACCTCCTCGCGGATGAGCAGGTCGCAGCGGGCGCCGGCGTCGGGGGCGTCGGCGCGGAGGTTGACCCCGAACGGCGCGTCGGTGCGGGACCGCGTCTCGGTGATCGCCTCCGCGAGCTCGTCGTAGTCCATCGTGCCGGCGCCGAGGATGCCGAGCCCGCCGGCGTTCGCGGTCGCGGCGGCGAGGCGCGGACCCGCGACCCATCCCATCCCGGTCTGGACGATCGGCACCTGGATGCCGCACAGGTCGCAGAGCTCGGTGTGGAGGGTCGGGTGCATCAGGCCGGCACCTCGGCATCCCGCAGGCCGGTGGGGTCGAGCACCTCCCGGAGGAGCCGGAGGTCGTCGGGGGTGGGCGCGCGGGTGGTGGGGACGTCGTCGGGGACGACGAGCGGGAAGCCGGTCGCGTCCCGCACCGTGTCGGCGGTGACGCCGGGGTGGAGGGAGCGGACCCGCATCGTGTGGTCGTCGGTCTCGAAGTCGAGCACCGCGAGGTTGGACACGACGCGTCGGATCTCGTGGAACTCCGACGCGGTCGGGCCGGCCGCCGCGGCGCGGTCGTAGCCGACCCCGGAGACGCAGTCGACCGCGGGGACGAACACCCGGGTCGAGTGGTTGGGCACCCAGTAGCTGGTCGGGTCGTTCACGGTGTTGCCGGGCGCGCCGCGCACGCCGAGCAGCTGGGCTTTGGGCCGCGCCCACGGTCCGATGCAGGCGATGTTCTGGTTGCCGAAGCGGTCGATCTGCGTGGCCCCCATCATGACGTGGCGGCGCCCGGACCAGACCACGTCGAACATCTTGCCGAACGGCATCCAGGCTTCGACGACCTTCGGCGCGTCCGCGACCCCGACGGCGATGGGCCCGGCGAGCTGGAGCGCGTCGCCGTCGGTGCAGACCAGGTCGGGTTCGAAGGTGAGCGCGGCGAGGCGGGCGCCGAGGGTCGGGATCGTCCCGATGGGGCTGGCGAGGATCTCCCCGTCGCCGCGGAACGCTTCGGCGCAGGCGACGACGCAGACCTCGGCGAGGGTCGGGGCGGCACTCACGACGCCTCACGGAGCGCGGTCTCGGCGCGGCGTCGGTACTCCGGCTCGGGCACGTCGACCCAGCGGGCGCGAAACGCCGACCAGGCGTCCGGGTCCTTCGCGGCGGCCGCGTACTCGCGTTGGATCACCTCGTCGCGGGGGTAGTCGGGGATGCAGTGGGTGAAGTGCGCGCCGAGCGGCGCTTCGACGACCCCGTCGGTCCACAGCCGGCTGATCTTGATGGTCTGCTCGGAGCCTTCGGTGAGGAAGTCGGCGGTGTCGACGACGCGTTCGCACGACACGAACGTCCGGGACGCGGCCATGGCGAAGAGGTCGTCGAAGTACCAGTCGGGACCGAGGTACTGGGCGTTACCGCGACGGTCGGCTCGGTTGGCGTGCAGCAGCGCGACGTCGAGCGGGAGCGCGGGCATGGCGACGAGCTCCTGGCCGCCGTAGGGCGACACGACGGTGCGCAGCTGCGGGTTGATCTCGAGGATCGCGGAGCCGAGCCCGGCCCGGCAGGGCAGGAACGAGACCCGCATCGCGGCGGCGCGCAGCCCCCACTGCAGCATCCCCTCGTCGAGCTCCATCGCCTCGACGCTGCCGGTCTGGCGGGCGACGCGGAAGTGCGGCTCCAGCGGGATCGTGTCCAGCGATACGAACCCGTACACGACCGTGGCGGCCTGGCCCGTCGCGCAGAGCATGCCGACGTCCGGGCCGCCGTAGCTCACGATGGTGAGGTCGCGCAGCGACGACCGCAGGATCGCCCGCACGATCGACATCGGCTTTCGTCGTGACCCCCACCCGCCGATCCCGATCGTCATCCCGTCGCGCAGCTCGGCGACGACGTCGTCTTCGGTGCAGCGCTTGTCGCTCACCGTTGCCCCTTCGCCGCGAACCCGGCGCGGGCCTCGTCGGGAACGGGGGTGAGGTTGAGCTCGAACACGCCGCCCATCTCCCGGCGGAACGACCGGACCGAATCGACGGGGTCGATGGCGTGGAGCGACGCCCGCGCCCGGCGCAGCACGATCGGGCTCTTGGCCGCGAGGGCCGCCGCGACGGTGCGGGCGGTGTCGAGCAGTGCGGGTCGGGCGACGACATGCTCGACGCCGCCCCAGCGGGCCATCGCCGCGGCGTCGACCCGGCCGCCGGAGTAGGCGAGCCAGCGGGCCTTCTTCTCGGGGACGAGCCGGCTGAGCTGGGTCGCGGTGCCGAGCCCGCCGGCGTCGACCTCGGGCAGCCCGAACGTCGCGTCGTCGGCGGCGACGACGACGTCGGCGTTGCCGACCAGCCCGACGCCGGTGGCGAGGCAGAAGCCGTGCACCGCGGCGACGACCGGGACGGCGCAGGTGTACACGGCGGCGTAGGCGTCGCCGCACGCCCGGGTGACGTCGATCACGGCTCGGGGGCCGCCCGCGGTGAGCTCGCCCACGTCGACCCCGGCGGCGAAGCCGCGGTCGATCCCGGAGCGGAGGATCAGCGCGTGCACGTCGGGTGCCGCGCCGAGGTCGGTGACGGTCCGGGCCAGCGTACGGAACGCGCGGCTGTCGAGCGCGTTGACGGGCGGGACGTCGAGCACGATCTCGGCGACGTGGTCGACGACACGCTCGGTCCGGATGCCCATGCGCCGCGGACCCTACCCGGCGACCGCCGGTAGGGTCGGCGTCGTGACCGACCCGCAGGCGCACTGGAAGCAGCAGGCCGCGGAAGCCGCGGTCGGCGAGGTGCGCTCGGGGATGACGCTCGGGCTCGGCACCGGTAGCACGGCGGTGTTCGCCACCCGCCGGATCGGGGCGCTGCTCGCCGCGGGCGAGCTGCGCGACGTGGTCGCGTTCGCGACGTCGGACGCCACCCGCCGCGAGGCGGAGACGCTCGGGATCCCGCTGCTCGACGAGCGACCTCCCCCGCGACTTGGACCTGACCATCGACGGCGCCGACGAGGTCGATCCGCAGCTGAACCTCATCAAGGGCGGAGGCGGCGCGCAGCTGCGCGAGAAGATCGTGGCCCAGGCAACCCGACGCGAGATCATCGTGGTGGACGAGTCGAAGCTGTCACCGCAGCTGGGCACCCACCACACGTTGCCGATCGAGGTCCTCGAGTTCGGCTTGTCCGCGCAGGCACGCTTCGTCGAGTCGCTCGGCGCGACGGTCACGGTGCGCACCGGGCCGGCCGGGTCCGCGGTTCCGGACCGACCAGGGCAACCTGATCCTCGACGCGGCGTTCGGCCCGATCGACGACCTCGACGCGACCAGCGGCGACGCTCGCGGCGCGGGCCGGGATCGTCGAGCACGGCCTGTTCCTCGGGTTGACCAGCGCCGTGGTCGTCGCCGGCGCCGACGGGGTGCGGTGGCTCACGCCCGCCTGAACACCCGTCGCTGACGGACCCGGAACGCCGCGTAGGCACCGACCCCGGCGGGGAGGGGCAGCCAGAACGACACCAGCCGGTAGATGAGCGTGGCGACGACCGCGTCGCCGGCGCCGATCCCGGACAGGGCGAGCACCCCGGTCAGGCCGGCCTCGACGAAGCCGAGCCCGCCGGGCGTGATGGGGATGAGGGCGAGCACCGCGCTCGCCGCGTACGCGAACAGCACCAGGCCGGGGTCGGGGTTGGCGCCCACCGCGGCGAGCGCGGCGAGGAGGGCGACGAAGTCGAACGCCCACTTCCCGACCGACGCGAGCAGCGCCCCTCGCCAGCGCTCACCGAGCTCGCGGCGGACCTGGTTGCGCTCGTCCTGCAGCCGTTCGGGGAGGTCGTGCAGCGGGGGGCGGTTCCGCAGCACCCGGTTGTGCACCCACTGGATGAAGGTCCCGATGCCGGTCACGGCCCGGTCGGAGGTCACCAGCACCGCGCCGACGCCGATCAGCACCGCGAACGCGACGAGCCCGATCCATGCGGCTTCTCGCAGACCGTGGTTGACCGGCCGGCCCCCCAAGGAGAGGAGGAGACCGACGACGGGCAGCGCGGCGAGCGTCGCGAGCTGCAGCAGCGTCGCCGCGGTGAGCGCGGAGCCGGCCGCGGCGGAGTCGATCCCGGACGCGGCGAGCATCCGGTACTGGAGGGTGGCGCCGGCGGCGGCGCCGGCGGGCACGACGCGGCTCAGCGCGTTGGCGGCGAGCTGCGAGGTGGCGATCGCGAACCAGGCCCGGGTTCGCAGCGCCAGGGCGAGGAGCCACCACACGCACGCGAAGCTGGCGCACTCGGCGAGGACCGCGACCCCGATCCACGCGGGGTTGACGTGCGCGAGCTTGGGCCACGCGGAGAGGACCTCGCCGAGGGTCGGGGCGAAGAAGTACAGGACGACCAGCGCGACGATGAGCAGCGCGACGCGTCGCATGTCCGCGGCCCGGCTGGGGCGCGCACCAGCTGGCTCCGCGGGCTCGGCGCTCACGCCTGCGACCGTATCGAGTGGCGGAGTCTGATCGGGTGCCGGGTCGGCCAGGTAGCGTGCCGGGGATGCGATTCGGGTTGCTCGCACCGTGCCAAGGCCGGTTCCTGTCGTCGCCGGGGCAGCTGGCGGCGTACTCGCAGGCGGCCGAGGAGGCCGGCTTCGAGTCGCTCTGGGTGTTCGAGCACTCGGTGATCCCGGCCGACTACGCGTCGCGGTACCCGTACAACCCCGAGGGGCGGGTGACGATCGAGGACGACGACATCCCCGACCCGTTGAATCTGCTCGCCTTCCTGGCCGGGGTGACCACCGAGCTGGTGCTCGGCACCGGGGTGCTGATCCTCCCGCAACGCAGCCCGGTCGTGTGCGCGAAGGAGTGCGCGACGGTGGATGTCCTCTCGGGCGGTCGGCTGCGACTCGGGGTCGGGGTCGGGTGGCTCCGCGAGGAGGCCGAGGCGGTCGGCACCCGCTTCGAGGACCGTGGCGTGCGCACCGACGAGTACATCGACGCGATGCGGGTGTTGTGGCGCGACCCGGAGGCGACGTTCCACGGCCGCTTCACCCACTTCGACCGGGCCAAGTCGAACCCGAAGCCGGCCCAGCCGGGCGGCGTGCCGATCCTCGTCGGTGGGCACAGCGCCGCCGCGGCGCGACGCGCCGGTCGCCTCGGTGACGGTTACTTCCCGATCGGGTTGCGACCCGACGACTTCGCGGTGCGGGTCGAGCAGATGCGGCGCGCGGCGCGCGACGCCGGCCGCGACCCGGACGACGTCGAGATCACCTACAGCGGCGGCGTGAAGCCCGAACGGGTGCGGCAGTTCGCGGACCTCGGCGTGTCCCGGTGGGTGGTGTCGGTGTGGGACACCGACCCCGACGGGTACCGCCGGGCGTTCGAGCAGCTCGCGACGACGCTCGTCGAGCCGCTCCGCGTCCGCTAGCCCCGCCGGCGCGGTGTCGCCGTGGATCGCGCGTCCGTCGCCCCGGTGGTGGGTCCGCACCGCGGGTGGTTCAGCGGGCGAGGATCACGCAGGAGCCGTGCCCGAAGAGGCCCTGGTTGATGGCCAGCCCGACGGTCGCGTCGTCGACCTGGCGTTCCCCGGCCTCGCCGCGGAGCTGCCAGGCGAGCTCGCAGACCTGGGCGAGCGCCTGCGCGGGGATCGCCTCGCCGAAGCAGGCGAGGCCGCCGCTCGGGTTGACCGGGATCCGCCCGCCGAGGGTGGTCGCGCCGCTGTGCAGGAGCGCCTCGGCGTCGCCCGGGCCGCAGAGACCGATGTTCTCGTACCAGTCGAGCTCGAGCGCGGTGGACAGGTCGTAGACCTCGGCGCAGCTCAAGTCGTCGGGGCCGACCCCGGCCTCCTCGTACGCGGCGGCGGCGATCGCGTCGCGGAACGGTCGCGGCGCGGCGGGGACGCCGACCCCGGAGTCGGTCGCGATGTCGGGCAGGTCCAGGCACCGTGTTCGGGTAGGTCGGCGTCGACCGTCGACACCGCCGCGACCCGGACCGGCGCGGTGCCGGTGCCGTGGCGGGCCGTGAACTCGGCGCTGGCGAGCACCACCGCGGCGGCGCCGTCGCTCGTGGCGCAGATGTCGACCAGGCGCAGCGGGTCCGCGACGACGGGCGACTCGGCGATCTCGTCCTCGGTGAACACCTTGCGGTACCGGGCGTTGGGGTTCGCGACGCCGTGGCGGCTGTTCTTGACCTTCACCGCCGCGAAGTCCTTGGCCGTCGCCCCGAAGCACTCCATTCGCCGGCGGGCGTACAGCCCGAAGTACGTGGGGTTGGTCGCGCCGAGCACGTGGAAGCGCAGCCAGTCCGGGTCGTCGGGGCGTTCCCCGGGGAGCGGACCGAAGAAGCCCTTCGGCGCGGTGTCGGCACCGACGACGAGCGCGACGTCGGCCTTGCCGGCGAGGATCCGCGCCCGTGCCGCTTCGAGCGCGACGGCGCCCGACGCGCAGGCGGCGTAGCTCGACGAGACGGGGATGCCCGACCATCCGAGCGCCTGCGCGAACGTGGAGCCGGCGACGTAGCCGGGGTAGCCGTTGCGCATCGTGTTCCCCGCCGCGAGGTACTGCACGTCGCCCATCGTGAGCTGGGCGTCGGCCAGCGCGGCGCGCGCGGCGACGACGCCGTACTCGGCGAAGGGCCGGCCCCACTTGCCCCAGGGGTGCATCCCGACCCCGAGGATCTGCACGTCACTCATCGCGGGTGCCTCCCGGTCTCCACTTCCACACGGTGTGCACGGCGTCGTCGTCCTCGTAGAGGGCCTCGACGACGAGCTCCATCGGCTGCCCGGCCGTGAGGGTGGCCACGTCGGTGCCTCGGGTCAGCTGGCCGAGGACGACCATCTGCTCGTCGGCGAGCTCGACCGCGGCGACCCCGTAGGGCTCGAAGGGATCCCGGGCCGGGTACGGCGGCGGCGGCGCGTAGCGGTTGTCGGTCCAGGACCAGAGCCGGCCGTGGGTGGAGAGCGCGACGTCGTCGAGCGGCCCGCCGTCGCAGTGGGGGTTGCGACAGAACGACCACTGCTTCGGGAAGAACCACGACGCCGCAGTGCGGGCAGCGGCCGCCGAGCAGGCGGGCGCCGGCCTCGTCCTCGGTGAAGAGGCCCTCGACGACCGGGACTCGGGGCTTCACGAGCTCGTCCCCGACGCGCCGCCGAGCTCGGCGTCGCGCTTCTCGACGAAGGCCTGGCGCAGCTCGTCCGAGTCGCCCCAGAGGTTCAACTCGAACGTGAAGCCCTGCTCGAAGCGGTAGCGACCGCTTGACGTCGACCGGGTCGATCGCGTTCAGGGATTCCTTGGCCCGGCGGATCACGAGCGGGCTCTTCGCCGCGATCACCTGGGCGAGCTCCCGAGCCGTGTCGAGGAGCTCGGCGCGGGGGACGACCCGCTCGACGGTCCCGAACGCGAGGAGCTCGTCGGCGGTGACCGTCGTGCCGGTCAGGAACATGGCGCGCATCTTGTGGTACGGGACGAGCCGGGCGAGGTGGGTGGCCACCCCGAGCGCGCCGCGGTCGACCTCGGGCAGCCCGAACGTCGCGTCGGCGGCGGCGACGACGATGTCGGCGTTCCCGGCGATGCCGACGCCCCCACCGAGGCAGTGCCCGTGCACGGCGGCGATGACCGGGACCTCGCAGTCGTACACCGCGGCGAAGGTCTCCCAGCAGCCCCGGTTCACGTCGATCAACGACCGTTTCGTCGGGTCCGCGGCGAGCTCCTTGATGTCCACCCCGGCCTGGAAGGCCCCCAGCTCGGGGTTCGCGGACACGATCAGGGCGCGGACGTCGCTGTCGCGGCCGTGGCCGCGGATCGTGTCCGCGAGCTCGAACCAGCCCTTGACCGGCAAGGCGTTGACCGGCGGGTTGTCGATGACGACCTCCGCGACGTGGTCGCGGACCTCCGAGCGGATCACCCGGCGAGCGTATCGAACCGCGCGACCCGGTCGGGTTGGGCGCTCGGGCGGCCCGCGGCCGCGCTCCACTACCGTCGGGGTTCGTGGCCGACGAACCGTCACGTGACGGCCTCGACTTCAGCGGCAAGGTGGCGATCGTCACCGGTGGGTGTCGCGGCGTCGGGCCGCGGGATCACGGAGCGGTTCCTCGCCGCCGGCGCCGACGTCGTCATCTGCTGCCGGCACGAGCCGGACACCCTGCCCGCCGTCGCCGGCCGCGAGGCCGCGTTCGTCGCCGCCGACGTCCGCGACCCGGACCAGATCGACGCGGTCGTGGCGTTCACTCGCGCCCGATTCGGTCGTCTCGACATCCTGGTGAACAACGCCGGCGGCGCCCCACCGTCCGACACCGCGACGGTCTCACCGAAGTTCTCGACCGCGATCGTCGCGTTGAACCTCGTGGCGCCGTTCCTGTTCGCGCAGCGGGCCTACGCGGTCATGAAGGACCAGCCCGAGGGTGGCGTGATCGTGAACGTGTCGAGCGTCAGCGGCCTCCGCCCCTCCCCGGGCGCGGCGGTGTACGGCGCCGCGAAGGCGGGGCTCATCAACCTGACCCAGACCCTCGGGCTCGAGTTCGCCCCGACGGTGCGGGTCGTGTGCGTGACCGTCGGCCTGGTTGCCACCGAGCAGGCCCACCTGTTCTACGGCGACGACGAGGGCATCGCCGCGGTCGGCGCGACCGTCCCGGCCGGGCGGATGGCGACCCCCGCGGACGTGGGCGACGTGTGCCTGCTGCTGGCGTCGCCCCTCGCCCGGTACGTCACCGGCGAGCACGTGGTGGTGCACGGCGGAGGCGAGTGGCCGGCCTATCTGCACGCGGCGAAGAACACGGGCGAGTAGCGGCTACCGGGCGCCGAGCTGCTCGTACCAGCGGTGCCGAGATCGTTGGGTCATCTCGACCCGACCGCCGGCTTGGAGCCAGGTGACGAACACGCCTTCGTCCTCGAGGAACGCGACCGCGTCGCTCGGCGGGCGAGTCGCGAACGCGAGCCAGGAGCGAACCTGGGCGTGGAGGTCGGGGCTGGACCGTTCGATCGACCATCGATGTTCGCACAGCCGCCCGAACGCGGCGGTCGCGTCCTCGGACTTCGAGCCGGTCGACTTGCCGGCGGCGTGGACGACGAGCACGTCCCGGGAGCGGCGGGCGATGATGCGGGGGGCGCCGTGGCGGGTGGCGACACCCACCGCGAAGTCCTGGGAGCGCAGGAACGGCACCACGGACGCGAGGACGGGGTCGTCGACGGCCCGTCGCGTGCCGCGTGCCGCGGCGGCCCGCCAGGGCGCGGCGTGGAGTGGCCGCAGGAGCGCGTCGTCGCGGGTGGCGCGCTCCTGTTCCCATCCGCGCACCGAATCGAGGGCGCGGGGACGCACGTCGAGCAGCGATCCGCTCTTGCGCAGGTCGGGCAGCCAGCGGCGGATGAGCGACGCCGGGAGCGGATCGATGGCGAGGATGCGGGTGCGGGCCCGGTCGAACGCGACGATCAGCTCGGGTGGACCGCCCCTTCGGGCGCGGGGTGGCTGGACTCGGCCCGTCCCCATGACCCCGACGTCGTTGTCGGGCCAGAACGCCCACGCGGTGTCACCGGGGCTGACCTCGGCGAGCTCGCCACGCACTTCGGTGGCGAGGCCCGCCAAGCGTCCTTCGATCGCGGCTTTCCGAACCGCGATGAAGTCGCGGCTCAACGCGCGGTGGTTGCGGTCGAGCAGGCGCGTCTGACGCGACACGACGACCAGCCAGTCGGCCATCGGCCCAGTCTGCCGCGACCCTCGGAGGCCTCTATGGATGCTGGCTGCTGACCGACAGCACCTCGCCGGTCATGTACGACGCGTAGTCGCTGGCGAGGAACACGATGACGTTGGCGACTTCCCACGGCTCGGCGCCGCGACCGAACGCCTCGCGAGCGGTGAGCTGGTCGAGCAGCTCGTCGGTCATGACCTTGGTCAGGAACGGATGCGTGGCCAGGCTCGGGGCGACGGCGTTGACGCGCACACCGTGCGGCGCGGCTTCCATCGCCGCGCAGCGAGTGAGGGCCATGACGCCCGCCTTCGCTGCCGCGTAGTGCGCTTGGCCGGGCTGGGCCCGCCAGCCGAGTACCGACGCGTTGTTCACGATGACGCCGGCGTGCTGGGGGATCATCTGGCGGAGTGCGGCTCGGGTGCAGCGGAAGGTCCCGTCGAGCGTGACGCCGAGGACGGCGTGCCACTGCTCGTCGGTCATGTCGACCAGCTCCACGGTCCCGCCGAGCCCGGCGTTGTTCACCATCACGTCGAGCCGCCCGTGCTGGGCGACGGTCGCGGCGACGAGCCGCTGGACGTCGTGTTCGTCGGTGACGTCGCACGGCACCGCGAGCGGGCGGGTGCCCAGCTCGGTGTCGAGCCGGTCGGCGACCTCCTCGAGGCGACGGGCGTGATGGTCGGACAGGACGACGGTCGCGCCTTCTTCGGCGCACCGCTTCGCGGTCGCGTAGCCGATGCCGGTTCCCGCGGCGGCGGTGACGACGACGACCCGTCCGGCGAGGAGGCGGTGCCCGTCGGGGTATCGGGGTGGTGCTGTGCTCACCGGGGCTCCTTCGGGAGACCGAGCGCGCGCTCGCCGATCACGTTGCGTTGGATCTGGTTCGAGCCGCCGTAGATCGTGTCGGCACGGCTGTAGAGGAAGAGGCGTTGCGTCGCGGACAGCTCGTCGGGGGACGCGTCCGCGATGCCGGCGTCCGCGCCGAGCACGGTCATGGCCAGCTCGCCGAGGTCTCGGTGCATGGACGCCCAGTACAGCTTGTGGACGCTGGTCAACGGGGTCATCTCGGCCCGTTCGAGCGCGGTCAGGGACCGCAGCGCGTTGAAGCGCATGATCCGCAGACGGATCCACGCGTGCGCGAGCTGCTGGCGGAGGACGGGGTCGTTGTGGCCGCCGTCGCGGCGGGCGGTGGCGAGGATCTCGGCGAGCTCGTTCTCGAAGCTGAGCTGCTGACCGAGCGTCGAGGCGCCCCGCTCGAACGCGAGGGTCCCCATGGCGACCTTCCAGCCGCCGTTGACCTCGCCGACGACGTGGTCGCTCGCGGTGCGGGCACCGTCGAAGAACACCTCGTTGAACTCGGACGTGCCGGTGAGCTGCACGATCGGGCGGATCTCGATCCCGGGTTGGCGCATGGGGACGAGCAGGTAGGAGATCCCCCGGTGCGGGGGGGCGTCCCGGTCGGTGCGGCACAGGACGAAGCACCAGTCGGCCCAGTGCGCGAGCGACGTCCAGACCTTCTGGCCGGAGATGACCCACTCGTCGCCGTCGCGCTCGGCGCGGGTCTGCACGTTGGCGA
The DNA here is from genome assembly GCA_963714105.1 of uncultured Actinomycetes bacterium. Lineage (GTDB taxonomy): Bacteria > Actinomycetota > Acidimicrobiia > IMCC26256 > PALSA-555 > PALSA-555. The sequence goes on from OY970233.1 coordinate 485,710, forward strand.
GGTCGGACCCCGCGTTGGGCTCGGAGTAGCCCTGGCACCAGATCTCGGTGCCGGCGAGGATCCCGGGGAGGAACCGGCGCTTCTGGTCGTCGGTGCCGAAGTGGACGAGCGTGGGCCCGAGGAGCCCCTCACCGACGATCCCGACCCGACCGGGGCCGCTGCGCCGGGCGTACTCCTCGTAGAAGATGACCTGCTGGGTGAGCGAGAGGCCCCGCCCCCCGTACTCGCGGGGCCACCCCAACCCGATCCAGTGGGCCTCCCCGAGCGCGCGTTCCCGACGCGGCGCGTTCCTCGAAGAGCTCGTGTTCGTCACCCGGGCCGCCCCGGCCCCGCACCGCGGCGAACTCGCCGGTCAGACGGTCGGCGAGCCAGTTGCGCGCCTCTCGGCGGAACGCCTCGTCCTCGGCCGAGAAGCCAAGCTCCACGCGCCGGGAGGGTAGTGGGTCAGTTTCGGCCCTGTGCAGTGGTGTGCTGCTGGGCTCTACCGGCCCGGAGGATGTTGATGGCGGCGTTGGTGTCGGCGTACGCCTCATGCCCGCACGCCTGACAGTGGAACACCGTGCGGTGCCGGTTCCCGGCCCAGACGTGCCCGCAGCGGGCGCACCGGCGGCTGGTGTTGTGGGGGGCGACCGCGATGACACTCCGACCGGCGCTTTCAGCCTTGTAGGTGATCATCGCGAGCAGCTGTCCCCACCCGGCGTCATGGATACAACGGTTCAGCCCCGCCTTGGCGGTAGCACCGTTGGGGTCGTACCCGCCGGTGGCGTCGGGTCGGGGTCGGGGTCGTCGCACCAGGTTCGAGACCGGCAACGCCTCGTGCACGATCAGGTCATAGTTATCGACGAGACGCCGCGACACCTGATGCAGGGTATCGGCGCGCTGGTTCCGCACCTGACGGTGAAGGGCGGCCAGGTGCTCGACGGCTCGACGCCGACGCTCCGAGCCGCGCTGGCGGCGGGCCACGACCTGCTGGGCTCGGGCGAGCCGTGCGGCGGCGTGGTGCGCGTGACGGGCGTTGGTGAGCGGGGTGCCCGTCGCTCGTGGCAACCAGGACCCCGACGCCGAGGTCGATGCCGACGTCACGGCCCGACGGGGCAAGCGGGTGGGCGGGGACGTCGACGCAGCGGATCGTGACCCACCAGCGGCGACCCTCGCGACGGACCGTGACCGCCTTGGGGGTCCCCTGGAGCGGCCGATGCAGGCGGACTTTGATCGCCCCGATCCCCAGGAGGTGCAGCCGCCGGGTGTTCGAGTCCAGCCGCCACCCCGACCGGTCCTCCCATTGCAGGGACTCCCAGCGAGTCGCGGACCGGAACCGTGGGAACCCGGGGCGTTGCCCGGCGCGGCAGCGGCGATAGAACCCCGCGAACGCCCAATCGAGACGCCGCAGCGTTCCCCGGCACACGGTCACCCCGGCGGCGAGAACCTCAGGGCGGGCCTCCCGCAGCAGGGTCAAGGTCTGACACTGCTCGACATAGGACACGGACCGGTGCTCCCAACGCCACACCCCCCGACGCTCCTCCAACGCCGCGTTGTACAGCTCCCGCTGGAACCCCAACATCTCCACCAACGTCGCGTCCTGACGGACGGTGGGGTGCAACCGATACCGAAACGAACGACACCGCCGCATCAAACCGACCGTGTCGAGCCCCTACGACACCCAAACCAACCCACTACCGCCGGGAGCGTCGTGGTCACCCGGTCCGTACGATGCGGTCATGAGCATCGAGTTCCACACACCCGACGAGCTGCGCGGGGCGGTCGGCACCCACCTCGGTTCGAGCGACTGGGTCGAGATCACCCAGGACCGCATCGACCGGTTCGCCGAGGCCACCGGCGACCAGCAGTGGATCCACGTCGACCCGGAACGAGCCAAGCAGGGCCCGTTCGGGACGACGATCGCCCACGGCTACCTCACCTTGTCGATCACGAACCTGTTCCTGCCCCAGCTGCTGCGCGTCCCCGCGGCGGCGATGGGCGTCAACTACGGCGCGAACAAGGTGCGGTTCCCGGCGCCGGTCCCGGTCGGGTCGCGCCTCCGCATGAGCGCCGAGATCATCGACGTCGCCGACGTGCCCAGCGGGGTGCAGGTCACGACGCGCAACACGGTGGAGATCGAAGGCGCCGAGAAGCCGGCGTGCGTGGTCGAGGCGATCAGCCGCTTCTCGTTCTGAGCCGCGGCGCGCGTCAGCGGGCCGCGCCGTCGGGGTAGATCCAGCGTCGCAGCGTGTCACGCGCCGCGGTGCACGCGGTCGGGCTCGGGAGGTGCTGCCACGCGGGCTCCAACCCCGGCGCGAGGCTCGGTGCCTGCCACGCGGCGGCGATCGAGCCGACGGCGTCGCCGACGCCGGCCCACCCGTCGGAGCCCGTCGCGGGTCGTCCCGCGAGCACGTCGGTGATGAGCCGGGCGGTGGTGTGGTCCCCGAGGAGACCGCCGTGGAAGGCGGGCACCACCGCGTGGGGGATCGCCACGTGCGTGGGGGCGGGTGCGCTGACCCCGGAGTCGACGGGGATCACCGCGAGCTCGCGCCGTCCCGGCACCGGGCAGCGCAGGAGGCTCTGGAGGGCGGGGCCCTCGTCGACGAACGACCGGAACAGCGGGGTGTCCGCGGAGACGTCGACCGGCCCGACGGTGCTGAGGGCCCGGGCGAGCCCGTCGAGGATCGACCCGGAGACGGTCCCCCATCCGGGCGCACCGACCGGCGGGTAGTAGACGCGGCCGGGCGCGAGCAGCGGGCTGAGCACGACGAGGCCGTGGACCGGCGCGGCCGGGGTCGCGGCGAGGTACGCGAGCGCGACGAGCGAACCCTCGCTCTCGGCCACGATGCTCACCGGCTGGCCGGTGGCGCGCCGGAACGCGTCGACTTGGGTGCCGAGCGCCCGGGCGAGGCTCGGCACCGACCGGTGGGTGTCCGCGCGCGCGTACGGGCGGGGCTGACCGGAGGCGTCCAACCCCGCGTACGAGAAGCGGCGGATGCGGTGCCGGCCCTGGACCCACCGGCGGGTGACGCCGTCCCAGGTCGAGTTGAAGCCCTTCACGATCAGGACCGGCGGGCCGGTCGCGTTCGCCGCCACCGGCGGCACCGGGGTGCGGCTGTCCTCGACCGCGACCGACACCGCGAACCCGGCGGCGGTCCCCCCGACCACCAAGACGACGATGCCGGCGAGCGCGACGACGACGAACGGGCGGGTGCGCCGCTGCGCGGGCACCCCGGCGAGCGCGTGGACGAGGTGCAGCCAGCACCAGGCGTTGGCCAGCCCGGCGAGCGCGGCGATCGGGATCCACGCCGCGGTGGGTGCCCACACCATCGCCGCGCCGGCGGCGGTGATCTCGACGAACGCGACGAGAGTGACCCGCACGGTGACCCCGAGGGGCCGGTCCCGCCACCAGGAGCGGCTGACCGGGCCGCCATGGACGAGCAGCGCGGCCATGAGCACGACCGGCACGGCGACGAAGAACAGCCAGGAGAGCGCGACGACCGCCATTGCGAACGCGAGCACCGCGAAGGGGAGGAGCACCAGCGTCATGAGCGCCACGAAGGTGAGCGTCGATCGCCACAGCTCGCGCCACGGTGGCGGTGACGTCCCGGTGGGCCAGGCCGTCCGGACGAGCCCGGCGACGAGCAACGATCGGACGACGACGAGCGCCATCGCCTCAAGGAGGAACGTGACCCAGGAGGAGTGGTAGACGAGCAGCCACCGCAGGTCGTGGAACACGTCGAACGGGCTGAGCGCGGTCGCTTGGGGCGCAAGCGGCGCGGCGCCGGGAGGTCCGAGGCCGGCGATCAGCGCGGCTTCGAGGACGCAGGGGCCCACGGCGAGCAGGATCAGCCACGGGTGTTCCCGGAGCCGTGGTGAGGCGGCGCTACGGCCGCCGGCGGGTTCCGCTGCCTCGTCGCTGATCGGGTGGCCTTGCCCCCGCCGGGTGCTCGCATGCGGCGGCCGGGCTGGCAGCACTCGGCACGCGTCGCACCGGGTGAGCGTAGGCGGCGCTCGGGTCGGGCTAGCGGGCGGTGACGGTGTCTCGGGTCGCGGAAAGGTCGATGACCGCCGGGAGGCGGACCCGCAACCCCAGCCGGCGACCGGCCAGGTCGGCGGCGGCGACGAGCGCGAGGAGTGACAGCGCCGCGACGGCCACGCGGAGGCCGGGGGCGCCCGCGCCTTGCCACGCTGCGAGGGTGACCAGGTCCACGAGCGCGTGGACCATCACCGCGGGCCAGATCGCGCCGGTGCGCAGGACCGTGTAGCCGAGCACGAGGGCGAGGCTGGCGAACGACATCATCGTGATCGGGCTGGTCATCTGCTCGACGTGGCCCGGCAACGCGGTGAAGACGACCGCGGCGGCGCCGAGGGCGACGAACCCCGGCGCGGGACCCCAGTCCTTGGGGTTGCGCCAGTCTCGTCCGAGAAGCCGGGCGACGAGCGCGCCGAGGAGCACCACGGCGGCGAGCCGGAAGACGAGCTCCTCGCCGAGCGCGGCGACGAGGAGGCCCCCGGCCTCCACCGGTCGGCCCAGCGTCGCCGCGTAGCCGACGGTGGCGAGGACGAGCACCGCACCGACACCGAGCGCGAACTCCCGCCACGCGGCCAGGTCACGGCGGCGGAAGCCGAGACGGCCGGCGCCGATGCGGGCGACGAGGAGCACGGCGAGCGGGAGACCCGGTGAGATCGGGATGCGCCCGAGGGCGCCGAGGCTGGTGCCCGTCCACGCCGTGGTCACGTCGACGAGCACGGTGAGCGCGGCGAGGAGGAGGATGCCGGGTGAGAGCGGCCAGTCCGCCCAGCCCCGCCAGCGCAGCGCCCAGCGGCCCTCGACGGCCGCCGCGGTGACCGCGTCGGTCGACGACGGCGACGCCGCGACTGTTCCTCCCAGCACTGGCCCTCACTCTCGGCCGAATTGCCCCACTTGCCCACCCACAGTGTTGCCGATCGCGCGCTCCGTCGCCAGTCGCGGCGGCCCGGAACTGCGGGTCAGCCGAGGTGGAGGTCGAACCAGGCGAGGGTGCGGGACCAGGCGTCCCGGGCCGAGGCCTCGTGGTAGTCGGCCCGGCGGTCGCAGTGGAAGCCGTGGCCGGCTTCGGGGTACCGGACGACGTCGGCGTCGACGGGCGCGGCTCGGAGCGCGGCTCGAAGCGCTTCGACCGCGTCGACGGGAATGGAGGCGTCCTCGTCGCCGAAGAGGCCGAGCCACGGGGTCTGCAGCGTCGCGGCTTCGTCGATGAGCGGCGGGAAGGGGAGGTGCCCGGCGGCGGCGATCCCCCCGCCGTAGAAGCCGACGGCGGCGGCGAGCGCCCGTCGGGCCGCGACCAGGAATGTGACCCGACCCCCGAAGCAGAAGCCGACGATCCCGATCCGTCCGTCGGTGAACCCGGCGTCGTGGAGCAGCCCGAGCGCGGCGTCGACGTCGGTGAGGATCCCGTCGTCGGTGACCCCTTCGAACAGGGCGATGACCTGGTTGAAGTCGATGTTGCCGTAGTCGTCGATCGCGCCGCCGCCGGCCCGGTGGAAGAGGGCCGGCGCGACCGCGTGGTACCCGGCGTTCGCGACGCGGCGGGTGACGTCCCGGATGTGCTCGTTGACCCCGAACGCCTCCTGGATCACCACCACCGCGCCGCGAGCGTCACCGTCGGGAATCGCCTCGTACACGTCCATCGGCCCGTCGGCGGTCCCGACGGTCAGGTGCCGGTCGGTCACCGCGGCGTCTCGTCTCGCTGGTCGAACGCGACCTTGATCGCACCGGACTGGTCCTGGGTCGCGAGGGCGACGAACGCGTCGCGCCAGTCGTCGAGCGCGAACGTGTGTGTGAGCATCCCGGTGAGGTCGACGCGCCCGTCGGCGACGAGGTCGAGGTAGTGGCGGATGCCGTGCTGGCGGACTCCGTCGATCTCCTCGAAGCCGAACGCGTTCGACCCGACGAGCGACACCTCCTTGAAGTACAGGGGGGTGTCCTCCCAGAAGGTGGGGCCGTGCACGCCCGCCTTCACGAGCGTCCCGCGGGCGCGGACGACCCGCGACCCGACCTCGAACGTCTCCCGCTTGCCGATCGTGTCGTACACGACGTCGATCCCGCCCGGGTACGCCATCGGGAGGCCATCGGCGGGTTGGAGGACACCCCCGGACCATTCGGTGGCTTCCTCGATGACCCGCAGGGCGGGCTCGTGGCCGATGACCGTCGCGCCGAGGGCCCGGGCCAGCGCAGCTTGGGCTTCGAACCGGGCGACCACGAGCACCTCGACGTCGGGGTAGAGCGCCCGCAGGATCGCGGTCGCGCTCGTGCCGAGCGCGCCGGCGCCGTAGACCATGACCCGACCGCCCGGCTGCGGCGGGTGGCGGGTGATGGCGTGCAGGCTCACCGCGAACGGATCCGCGAACACCGCGAGCTCATCCGAGACGCCGGCCGGGACCTTGAACAGCATCGAGTCGTGCGCGGGCATCAGCGTGGCGTACCCGCCGCTGGCGTCCCGTGAGGTCCCGATGTGGATCCCGGGGGCGATCGGGCCGACCGCGAAGCTCCAGCAGAGGCTGTAGTCGCCCCGCTCGCACGCCGGGCAGATCGGGTCGACCCCGCGAGGCCCACAGGACAGCCACGGGTTCAGCACCACCCGGTCGCCGACCTCGAGCCCCTCGGCTTCGGGGCCGAGCGCGACGACGTCGGCGACGACCTCGTGGCCGAGCACCTGGGGCAGGGAGAAGAATGCCTTCATCGGGTTGTCGGGCGACCCGACCTCACCCCAATCCATGAACACCTGCTTCGAATCCGAGCCGCAGATCCCGGTCAGGCGAGGCTTCGTGACAACCCAGTCGGGCAACAAGAAGCCGGGGTCGTCGAGTTCGCTGAGCCGCATCGGTGTGTGAGCCAGGCTCGTGAGGAGAGGATGATCCGGGTCGTCAGGAGGATCCCAGGCTTCGGGTCGGACTCCGTACAGCAGCGCGTGCACGACCCGGAGCGTACCGATTCGCGCGCGTGGCCCGTCACCGGCGGGGCCCGGCGGGGACAGTCGCCGACGGGCCGGGACGCCCACCGGCGGCGGTACCATCGACAGCGATGCCGACGGAGACGATCGCGCCGACCCCGGTCGAGGCACCGGAACGACCGATCACCGACGACGGAGACCACGACCGGTTCGCGCATTACGCCAAGAAGGCGGACATCGCCCGCGCCTACGTGACCGGCGAGGCGATCGTGGCTCTCTGCGGCAAGAAGTGGGTCCCGACGCGGGACCCGTCGAACTACCCGATCTGTCCGACCTGCGCGGAGCGCAAGGCGGCAGGCTGGCGGCCCTGACGGCCGCGCGTCGCGACGTCGCCACGCCCCGGACCGGATCCGCCCCGGTCCGACTCGCGGACGGGTCGCGCCCCGCGCCGGTGGGGTCCTCGACCGTCCCGACCCGGTACTGGCATCTCCTCGACGACGGCCGCATCCAGTGCGACCTGTGCCCGCGGGCCTGCAAGCTCCGCGAGGGCCAGCGGGGCGTCTGCTTCGTGCGGGCCCGCGAGGGCGACGCGGTCGTGCTGACCACCTACGGGCGGTCGAGCGGGTTCTGTGTCGACCCGATCGAGAAGAAGCCCCTCAACCACTTCCTGCCCGGCAGCTCGGTGCTGTCGTTCGGGACGGCAGGGTGCAACCTCGCCTGCCGCTTCTGTCAGAACTGGGACATCTCGAAATCGAAGGAGTTCGACACGCTCGCCGACGCGGCGCAACCCTCGGCGATCGCGGCGGCGGCGCACGACGCGGGGTGCCGCTCGGTGGCGTTCACCTACAACGACCCGGTCATCTTCATGGAGTACGCGGTCGACGTCGCCGACGCCTGCCGCGAGCAGGGGCTCCGCAGCGTCGCGGTGACCGCGGGGTACGTGTGCGACGAGCCCCGCCGGGAGTTCTTCGGGCACCTGGACGCCGCCAACGTCGACCTGAAGGGCTTCTCCGACGACTTCTACCGGCACGTCTGCGGCGGCCGTCTGGACCCGGTGCTCGAGACGCTCGAGTACCTCGTCCACGAGACCGACGTGTGGGTCGAGATCACGACACTGCTCATCCCGGAGCGCAACGACTCCGACGCGGAGCTCGACGCGATGACGTCATGGGTCGTCGAGCACCTCGGCCCGGACGTCCCGATGCACTTCACCGCGTTCCACCCCGACTTCAAGATGCTCGACATCGCGCCGACCCCGCCGGGCACCCTCACCGCGAGCCCGGCGCTGGGCGCTCGCCAACGGGGTCCGCTACGCGTACACCGGCAACGTGCACGACCGGGACGGCGGGAGCACCCGCTGCCCGGCGTGCGGGACCGTCGTCGTCGAGCGCGACTGGTACGAGATCGGCGGCTACCGGCTCAGCGACGACGGGCACTGCACGCAGCTGCGGCGCCGCGGTCGCGGGCCGCTTCGACGGTCCCGCCGGCGACGTGGGGGGCTCGCCGCCAGCCGGTTCGCCTCGCCCCGCTCGGGCGCGCGCCCGTGAGCGGCGTCGGGCCGGTCCGGGCGCCCGCGGTCGGCCGGCACCTTCTACCCGGCCGACCCGGGTCGCCTCGCCGCACGACGTCGACGGCTACGTCGGGTCGGGCTGGGCCGGTCCGGCACCGAAGGCGCTCATCGCCCCCCATGCCGGGTACGTGTACTCGGGACGGTTCGCGGGTCGGGTCTACGCCCGGCTCCACGCCGCGCGGCGGGCGCCTCACCCGCGTCGTGCTGCTCGGCCCGGCGCACTTCGTCGCGGTCCCGGGCTTGGCCGTCAGCGCCGCGGACCGGTGGGTGACCCCCCTCGGTCCGGTCGACGTCGACGACCCGGCTCGGCGCGCGGTGCTGGAGGTCCCCCATGTCGTCCTCGCCGACGAGCCCCACGTGCCCGAGCACAGCCTCGAGGTGCAGCTGCCGTTCCTCCAGCGGGTCCTCGGGTCGTTCCGTCCTGCTCCCGATCGTCGCGGGCCGGACGACCCCGGAGGCCGTCGCCGCCGCGCTCGATGCGGTGTGGGGCGGGCCCGAGACGCTCATCGTGGTCAGCACCGACCTGAGCCACTACCACGACCACGACACCGCCACGACGCTCGACCGTCGCACCGCGGCGGCGATCGTCGCTGGCCGCGGTGACGACATCACCGCCGGGGACGCCTGCGGCGCGCTGCCGGTGCGGGGCCTGCTCCTCGCGGCGCATCGCCACCACCTCCGAACCGACCTCGTCGACCTCGGCACCTCCGCGGACACCGCCGGGCCGAGAGACCGAGTGGTCGGCTACGGGTCCTTCGCGCTGACCGACCGGGCCGCGGCGTGACCCGACGGCCGTTGCTCCCGTCGGAGCGCCGCCAGCTCCTCGCGGTGGCGACCGAATCGATCGGCGAGATCCTCCTCGGACGGGCGGTTCCACGCCCACGACCGGAGGACTGGGCCGGTGCGGTCTCGGCTCCGGGCGCGTCGTTCGTCACCCTCGAACGCGACGGCGACCTGCTGGGCTGCATCGGCACGTTGACGCCCGACGCGCCGTTGGTCGTCGACGTGGCCCGCCACGCGGTGGCCGCCGCGTTCGCGGATCCCCGGCTGCCCCCGGTGACGGTGGCCGACTACGAGGTGATGACCGTGAAGGTGTCGGTGCTCTCGTCGCCGGAGCCGGTCCCGGCCGCCGACCACGGCGGGCTGCTCGAGCAGATCCGCCCCGCGTCGACGGGCTCGTGGTGGAGTGCGAGACCCGGCGCGCGACGCTGCTCCCGACGGTGTGGGAGCACCTCCGCGAGCCCCGAGAGTTCCTCGCCGCGCTGTGGAAGAAGGCGGGGCTGACCCCGGGCACGTGGCCACCGCCGCTTCGCGTGGCCCGCTACACGACAGAGGAGTTCGCCGACGCCGGACCACGGTCACTGGCGGCGTTCAACGCGTAGAGCCGCCGGGCGTTCCCGCCGAGGATCGCCTGCTTCTCGTCGGCGCTGAGGTCGCTCGCCACGATCTGATCGAGGAGGTGGCTGATCCGCCGTCCGACCGGCCACGAGTACAGGTCGGTGCCGAACACCACCCGCTCGGCACCGAAGCGGCGGGCGAAGGCCTCGATGGCGTCGAAGTTGTAGCTGAGGCTCGTGTCGAACACGACGTTCGGGGCGACCTCGGCGACGAAGCTGACCTGGCGCGTGGATTCGTAGGACCCGAACGCGTCCAGGGCGAGCATGGTCACGTCGGGGAACTGGCGGGCCAGCGCGGCGAGCTTCCAGAGCGCTTCCTCGGGTGTCTCGTCCATGCTGTGCACGACCGGCACCATGTCCAGCTCGGCCATGCGTTCCACGGTGCGCACGATCCACTGGCTGTCCAACGACACCCCTTGGAACCGGGTGTGGAAGCTGATGCCGGCCAGGCCGAGCTCGTCGTGGACGCGACCGATCTCGTCGACACCTCGCGCGCCGTAGGTCGGTTCGACGATCCCGATCGCGACCGGGAAGCGGTCCGGCCGACGATCCCGGTAGGCGGCGATCCCGTCGTTCACCCGCCGGGTGTCGGCCAGCCCGTCGGGGCGCAGGTACCCGTGGCCGGGGATCACCACCGCCTGGGTGACGTCGTCACGGTCCATGATCGCCAGGCGCGCGTCGACCTCGACCCGTCCGTGCTCCTCGGGGGTCATCTCGCCGGCCGGGTCGACGACACCGCCCAGCGCGGTGAACGCGTCCCCGACGTGGTGGTGCACGTCGAGCACCTGGTAGCCGTGCCCACGCATCGTGATGGCCTCTCTCGGTCGAGCCGGGCCGGGACGGGCCATGATGGCACCGTGGGTTACGCGGGGTACCCGGTCATCGACGCGGACGGCCACGGTGGCGAGCCGCCCCGGTGGCGGCGTCGGATCCCCGACCGGTACCGCGGCCACATGGCCGAGTACGTCCGCTCGATGAAGCACACCTACGGCGACGTGCCCGGCGGGGGGCTGCAGCTGAGCGACGCGAACCCGCGTGCCGCGGCGTGGGACGACGAGGACGAGGTGGACTTCGACCCGGCGATGCGCACCGGCATGTTCGAGCCCTCGGCGCGACTCGACGACATGGACCTCGAGGGCATCGACGTCACCGTGATGTTCCCACCCGGCTCGGGTGAGGAGTGGGCGCTCGGTGATCCCGGCTTCGCCGCCGCGCTGTGCCGAACCCTGAACGACGCCCGAGCCGACTACGCGTCGTACGCGCCGGACCGGCTGAAGCTGGTCGCCAAGCTCCCGATGCTCGATCCGGCGGCCGCGGCCGACGAGCTGGAGCGCTGCGTGACCGAGCACGGCTTCGTCGGGATGGTCACCGCGCAGCACATCCTCGACCGCAACCTCGACGACCCGGCCTTCGACCAGGTGTGGAGCGTCGCGCAGCGACTCGACGTCCCGGTGTGCGTCCACGGCGGAGGTCAGGCCCCCGGCCAGGTCCCAGTGGCCATCGACCGGTTCGCGACCCGGCTGGCCAAACACGCGATCACCCATCCGGTCGGGGCGATGCTCGCCCTCACCAGCTTCACCGTCGGGGGCGTCCTGGCCCGCTTCCCTGGGCTTCGCGTCGCGTTCCTCGAAGCCGGCGCGGGCTGGCTCCCGTTCTGGCTCGAACGTCTCGACGAGCATTGGTCGCTGATGCCCGAGCAGGCCCCCGAGCTGGAGCGGGCACCGTCGGAGTACTTCCTCGGTCGGGGGTTCGTGTCCTGCGAACCCGAAGAGCGATCGTTGCCGTGGGTGTGCGACACCGTCGGTGACGACGTGGTCTGCTACGCCTCGGACTACTGCCACTGGGACTGCGCGTTCCCGAACAGCGTGAAGCTGCTCGCCGAACGGACCGATCTCGGCCCGGCTCGCATCGCGGCCGTGCTCGGCGCCAACCCCGCTCGGCTCTACGGGCTGGCGCTGCCATCGGGCACAATGGGCCCATGACGATCACCGAAGCCGCCCCCACCGCAGTCCATGTCGGAGCCGCCGAGCTGCCCTACGTCGACATCGGTGGTGGCAACAAGCTCAAGGTGCTCCAGGTCAAGGAGCGGGAAGGGCTCTGGATCGTCCAGAACGTCTTCCAGCCCGGCTTCGAGGTGCAGACGCACCGCCACACCGGACCGGTGTGGGGGTACACGACGTCGGGCGCCTGGAAGTACAAGGAGTACGACTACGTGAACCGGGCCGGGTCGTTCCTGTACGAGCCGGCCGGCTCGGTGCACACCCTGACGTGCGTCGAGGCCGACACCGAGGTGTGGTTCCACATGTACGGCGCGAACCTCAACCTCGACGCCGACGGGAACGTCGAGAGCGTCACCGACGGCGCAGGCACCCTCGCCGCCTACTACGCGCTTTGCGAAGCGGAGGGTCTCCCCCGCCCCAACGTCCTGATCGACTGACCACGGGGGCGACGGCACCGCGTTCGACGCCCTCGCCCGCGAGCTCGACTACCCGATGTTCGCGGTGACGGCCTCCTGGGGGCAGTCGAAAGCTCGCGGGTTGCGCATGGACCGCCGGGCCGGGGCTCCGCGCCGGTGATCGCCGGGCCGCATCGTCGCCCGCCACGACGTCGGCGACCACGTCGGGTACGTCCTCGATGTCACCAGCGACGGTGACGCGACCCCGCGACCCGGCCGGCGCTCGGCTACCAGGCGACACGGGACTTCGAGCCTGGCCACCCGGCCTGACCGGCCGGTCGGCTACGACGCCGCGGTCGCCTCGACCGTGAAGCCGCCCGATTCGTGTTGGGCTCTGAGCTCCTTCTTGTCGAACTTCCCGACGCTGGTCTTGGGAAGCGCGTCGACGAACGCCCACCGCTCCGGGATCCACCATTTGGCCACCCGGTCGCTCAGGAACTCGCACAGCTCGTCGGCTCCGACGTCGGCGTCGGGGCGGCGGACGACGACCGCGAGGGGCCGCTCCTGCCAACGATCGTCAGGGACCGCGATCACCGAGGCCTCGACCACGTCGGGATGGCCCATCAGCTCGTTCTCGAGCTGCACCGAGGAGATCCACTCACCGCCGGACTTGATGACGTCCTTCAGCCGGTCCCGGATCTCGAGGAAGCCGTAGTCGTCGAGCGTCCCGACGTCGCCGGTGCGCAGCCAGCCGTCGTGGAACTTCTCGGGGGTCGGATCGCGGTAGTAGGAGCCGGTGATCCACGGGCCGCGCACCTCGATCTCGCCCTGGCTCACCCCGTCGTTCGGGAGCACCGACCCGTCGGGGTTGACGATGCGCAGCTCCACCCCCGGGATCACCCGCCCGGCCTTCGTCCGCCAGTCGAGGTCGTCTTCGGCGAACGGTCGGGGGGACGGGAGATGGTGCAGACCGGGCTGGTCTCGGTCATCCCCCACCCCTGGATCATCGGGACGCCGAACCGGTCCCGGAACGCTTGCATCAACGCCCGTGGTGGCGCGGACCCGCCCGCGGTCACCAGCCGGAGGCTCGAGAGGTCCACGTCGGGGTGCGCGTCGGCGTAGTGCAGCACGTCGTTCCAGATGGTCGGGACCGCCGCGGACACGGTCGGGCGCGTGTCGGCGATGAGCCGACACAGCGGCTCGGCCTGCAGGTACCGCTCGGGCATCACCAGGTCGGTTCCCGACATCCACGCCGAGTACGGCGTCCCCCACGCGTTGGCGTGGAACATCGGGACGATCACCAAGGCCCGGTCGCGGTCCGACAGCGGCAGCGCGGAGGGAGCGCTGACACCGAACGCGTGGAGGAACGTCGAGCGGTGGCTGTAGACGACACCTTTCGGTGGGCCGGTGGTGCCGCTCGTGTAGCACATCGCCGCCGCGGCTCGTTCGTCGATCTCGGGCCATTCGAACGCGCCGGTCTCGTCCATGAGCAGCTCGTCGTACCGTGCGACGTCGCCAAGCGGGCTCGCGTCCCCGGACCCGACCACCACGAACCGCTCGACGGTCGTGAGATCAGCCGCGACCCGCGCCAGCAAGGGCACGACACTCGCGTCGACGAGGATGACCTTGTCCTCGGCATCGTTGATGACCGCGGTGAGCTGGGCGGGGAACAACCGCAGGTTCAGCGTGTGCAGCACCGCGCCCATGCTCGGCACCGCGAGGTACGCCTCGAGGTGCTCCTGGGTGTTCCACAGGAAGGTCCCGACCCGATCGCCGGGACGAACCCCGAGGCGAGCCAGCGCGCTGGCCAGGTGATCGACGCGGTCCGCGACCTCGCAGAACGTCGCCCGGCGAGTCCCTCCCTCGGTGGCGGTCATCACCTCGGCTCGCCCGTGGACCAGCCGCCCGTGGCGGAACAGGTGGTTGATCGTGAGCGGGAAGTCCTGCATGGTGCTCAACACGGTCCCCTCCAACGCGCTCGGCGCCTTCGCGACCGACAGTCCTAGTCCAGTCGCACCGACACCGCTCGCCGGGGCCCCGCGATCGCCGCGGCGAGGCAGGGCAACGGGCGCCAGATCGGCCTAGCGGGAGACGAACCCGCGGGCGGTCACGAGCGGGAGCTCGGCGGCAGTGACAATGCCGGGCGGCGCGGCGCAGACCGCCGGGATGGCGTTCACGGCCGGCATCGCGGTCATGATCATCCCCAATCCCATGAAGTCCGGCTCGTCCCAGTCCGCCGGTGGGAGCAGCTGCAGCTGGCTGCGGACGGTCGGTTCCCCGTCGATCTCGACGAAGTAGCCGTGCCGGAGCTTCCAGTCGGGCTCAAGATGCACGCCCATCTTCCACTCGAAGCGCAGCTCGATCACGCGGCGAGCGCCCGACACGCCGAACCAGCATCCGCGAACACCGGCCACGGTGCCTTCGGGGATGACCATGAACCCGAGGTCGTTGTCGGCGGTCGCGCGAGCGAACTCGAACTCGGATCCGATCTCGTCGAGCGTGATCTCGAGCGCATCGCCCATCATCGCGACCGCGTCACCGAAGACCTCGGTGCCGAGCGCGGCCTGGCCCGGCAGGTCGGGATCGTCGAACGGGGACGCGAAACCCACGCTGCGCTGCGTGTCCGGTGACGCGTACCCGCTCGCGTCGGCCGACTCGAGGACCGAGATGCGGTCGACGCGGTCGCAGATCGCGGCAGACACCAGCGCGAAGACGTTCGCATGCCCGGGGTTGATCCCGGTCCCGTACAGGGTGGCGCCACCGCGGCGCGCGGCTTCGGTCAGCCGCGCCGTTGCTTCGGGCCCGTAGGCGCGGCCGGTGAGGAACCCGGCGGTGGACACCACGTTGACGCCGGCGAGCAGGAGGCGCTCGAGGTCATCGATCGACGGGAACATCGGGTTGTAGCTGACACAGTCGGGCGCCTCGGCGAGGAGGGTGTCGACGTCGTCGGTTGCGGTGAGACCGAGCGGGCCGACCCCGCACAGCTCCCCGGCGTCGCGGCCGACCTTGTCGTGCCCGTACGCGTACACGCCGACCAGGTCGAGGTCCGGATGGCGAAGCACCGCCCGCGCGGCGCGGCGCCCGACGTTTCCGGTCGTCCATTGCACGACGCGCAGGCTCATGCTCCCCCCCTGATGGCGCCGGAGCGTAGCCACCTGCCCCGTCGTCGGGTGCCCGAGCCTGACCCGGCGCGGCGCGTCGAGTAACAACGGTGCGAGCAACTCCTTGATCGACGTGGAGGGACGCCGTGAGGCTCGGATTGCACGTTCCCAACTTCACCTGGCCGGGCGGCCCCGACCGCCTCGGCGTGGACCTGGCCCAGGTCGCACGGACCGCGGAGGACGCCGGGTTCGACCGCATGAGCGTCATGGACCACGTCTGGCAGATCCATGTCGTCGGCCCTCCCGAGCACGAGATGCTCGAGGCGTACACGACCCTCGGGTACCTCGCCGCGCACACGAGCCGTCTGCAGCTGATGACACTGGTCACCGGGGTCGTCTACCGAGACCCGGGCCTGCTCGCAAAGATGGTCACCACCCTCGACGTGCTGTCGGGCGGGCGGGCCTGGCTGGGCATCGGCGCGGCGTGGAACGACGAGGAAGCGCGCGGCCTCGGGCTGCTGTTCCCGCCGACGGCCGAGCGCTTCGAGCGGCTGGAGGAAGCCCTCCAGATCTGCCTGCAGATGTGGAGCGGAGACGAGTCCCCCCACGACGGCCGCCACTACCACCTCGGCCGGACGTTGAACTCACCCCAGTCGCTCCGCAAACCACACCCGCCGATCCTCATCGGCGGGTCGGGTGAACGAAAGACGCTGCGGCTCGTCGCCCGGTACGCGACCGCGTGCAACCTCTTCCCCGGCCCCGACCTTGCCCACAAGCTGGAAGTCCTGCGCGCACACTGCGAGCGCGAAGGACGCGACTACGACGACGTCGAGAAGACGGTGCTGTTCAACTTCGACGTCGGTGAACACGGAGAGCACGTCAGGTCGATCGTCGATCAGCTGCGAGCCCTGGCCGAGCAGGGCTTCGCCGTCGCCCACGGCAGCGTCCGAGACGTCTGGAAGATCACTCCCCTCGAGGTCATCGGCCGTGAGGTCGTACCCGCCGTCGCCGACGCCTGAGGAACCTGCGCCGTCGACGTCGAGCGTCCGAGTTCGGCGCCCAGGGTCGGACTCGAACCGACGACCTGCCGCTTAGGAGGCGGCTGCTCTGTCCACTGAGCTACCTGGGCCCCGGGCAACTGGGCACCTGGGCACCGGGGCATGTCACGAACGTGGTCACAAACCTGTGCTGTGCTTCGAAACGGTACTCTCGGCGCTCTCGGTGTCTGGTGAGGGGCCATCGACGCCGTCATCTGAACCCGGACCTCTACACGCTCGTCGACGGCTTGGTGCCCCGGCACCCCACCCGAGGGGCATGAAACGCCGGGGCATCATCGTGCTTCTCGCCGGGCCCGCCGATCAGGACCCCCGGCTGGCTTCGGGAGGCCGCGAGATCGGTCCCGAAGTGGCAGGTAGTAGCGCCGTCCTGACCTTCGTGACCGATGGTTGGTCTTACCCAAGGGCGCTCTTGCAACGGGCCGACGCCCCGTTAAACGCGTCGAGGCTGGCGTTCCAGGCCGTGGTGGCCGCATTGAACTGATCAACCGCGGCGTTGAATGACGTGGTCGCCGCGTTCGCTGCACTCGCGTTCTGGGCACGATACGCCTGCTGCTCGGCGAGAATCGCTTGGACTGTGGCGTTATGGGCCTGATCCTGGCTCGCCGCGCCGTCAATCGACGGCTGGTGCTGCGCGAACTCCTGCTGGCACGCCTTGGGCAGGCTCGACTGGGTGCAGCTCTTCACCGATGCCTGGTATCGAGCCAGGTCTTGATTGGCGGTCTGCCTCGCTGCCTGCGCCTGTTGCACGTCGACGTTGAACTTGCTGATTGCTGCGGTCAACGCCGCGTCCGAAGGAGACGGGAGACTGGACCCCGTCGTCTTGTCGTACGCAACCCACGCATCAGTCGCCGCGTTTTCAGCCGTGCCGGCGGTGTGGTCGCTGCTCAGCCAGGCGAGAAACTGCGTCCGCGCCGTCTTGCACGCGGCCGAAACCCCACTGCCGCTACTACTGGAACAGGCGACGGTAACCCCGCCGACCGCCAACGCCAACACCACGATCGGCGTCACGTACCGAACCTGCCGCCGGTCAACTCGACCGAGTACCCGGCTCCCCTTGCTCCCCACAACTTTCATCGCCCGGGACCGGACCGCCCGAATAGTCTCTCCCAACCTCTTCCTCCATCTTCCACCGATGTTGCTCCCAACGTGCACGCCGGCCGCCCACACCAACGCCCGCCAGCCCGAGCTGATTGGCGTTAGGACGATCTAAACACGCTATCGCCGTGCGTCCCAGGGTACAAGGTCTCTACCGACGGACCAGGTACACGAAGCGGCACAACATCGTCAAACGCTCGACGCCGCCCGCAGACCGACTAATGAAACCCTTCACCGCAAAGAGCACCGTCGCCAGCACCCGATCGTGCACGACGCTGGTCTCGGGTTCGTGTAAGGAACTGTTCGACCTCGGAGAGCACGGGCGCGGTGTCACCAAGGAAGGCGTTGGTGTCTGCTCCCTCCAACTCGACAAAGCGCGCGCCTGGGATCAGGGCTGCGGCCCGTCGACTGCTCTCGATGTCCCATACGCGATTGTCGCGCCGGTGCAAGACAAGGGTTGGGATTCGGATGATCGGAAGCACCGCCTCGACGTCGACGTGCGCCCCCACCTCGATGACTCGGAACGCCCCCTCTGGCGAGTTCCCGAGCCGCATCGTGTGTCCCCACCACCGCCTGAAGGCCGGATCGTGAGCCACCCGAGGGTTCTGCAGGGGCAGGCGCGGAGGATCCCGCAACTCCATCCCGATCGCCGCGCCCAGTGGGTCGGGTCGATTCGCGACTGCCTACGGAACCGCCACTCCGCACAATGTGGCGTTAGGAGA
Source organism: uncultured Actinomycetes bacterium (assembly GCA_963714105.1). Lineage (GTDB taxonomy): Bacteria > Actinomycetota > Acidimicrobiia > IMCC26256 > PALSA-555 > PALSA-555. The sequence goes on from OY970233.1 coordinate 503,962, forward strand.
GACGGTCACATGATCGCCTGCGGCTAACGCATACGTGGCGTTGGTAGGCACAGACGGTAGTCCCTGGCCGGACTCAAAGACGAGTGTCGATACTCCCGCCGCCGCGCCCAGCTTCTTGAGCTGCAACCCGAGTTCACGCTGCTGGGTAGTGCATGCCGTGATTGCGGCGCTCTCATCTTTGACCGGCGCGGAGAAGGTTCCGGCCCCCAACTCTGGCGCACGCTGCACAACGGGAACTCTCCCGGGAGTACTGGAACCCGGGCCAGAGCTTCCACCGATCAACCCGCCTGAATCCGCGTTCCACCAGGCGTAGAGCCGAGAACCGCCGGGGTCAGGCTTCAAGGACGCGTCGCCCAGGATCCGGAGTTTCTCATTGGTCCAGTAGATCTCTGCCGACTGATCTGAACTCACGGTTTGACAGACAAAGCGTCCGGTAAAGGCAGCGACTTGATACCCCCGCTCCGCGGGACAGACCGTCAGCTGGCCGTTCTGTAGCTGAATCGAGTTCGGTTGGACATTGAAGTCCGCGACGACAGCTTGATAGAAGACATTCATATCGGCGACATTCTTCCATTGCGTGAGAACCACCGTGTCCACGGATGCTCCGTTTGGAGCACAGATGACCGCCGCGACGATGCTCTTGGTCTGCTTCTTCGCCGCTGGAAAGACCCCGGCGTAGAGCCCCTTCCACTTGGCGGTGTCGCCCGTGCAGGTGCCGGCGTACGACGGGGGCGCATGCTTGATCAAGGACTGCTCGGCCTTCGTAGGCTTGTTCTGCACATGGGCAACGGTCGCTGCAGACGCGGCCGTCAGTCCCGCGCCGACCGTGCCGGTGCCGATGACGATGACGAGCGCACACGCCCACCCGGCGATTCTGAATCGACGCATTGGTCCCGCCCTCCCCTTGCGTAGCCTGTCGCGCTCCTGGGATTGCAGGGCCTCACGTCCTGTGCCCCTACGGAGTCGTTGGCCTGCAGACGTGCAGTCTCACAACAGGGACCTATGAGGCATAGGGCCGAAAGTCCCGTCGAGCTTCGGGCATTCTCGGCACGGGTTGCCAGCAGACTCGTGCGTGGCACCCCTGTGTTCGTGGCACGACCAGGGTCCGCGGCTTTTGCTGCGCTGGTTTAGGAACTGCCGATCTTGATTGCGGTGTAGCCAGCGGCGGCCAAGATGTCGGGAATGCCTTCGACGAGGTCTCGGTCGATGGTCTTGATCTCGTCGGGTAGCGCGTCCCATTCGACGAGATACTCGTTTCGTTTGGGGTCCTCCGGTGTTGCGGTCCCGAGCGTCCATCCCTCCGCGAGGTGGGCTTCCATCCAGAGCTCGTGCTCGTATTCGGCCAGCTCCTCGATTCTTGGGGTGAGAAGCCGAAGCGGGGGTCGCCTTCCCGGGCCTGGATCATGATGTAGCCGGCGCGGGCGAGCTTCTTCGGGATATTGAGGACCGTCGTGCGGTTCGACTCTTTGTAGAGCTCAGGCAACTCCGGCGTACGGAACAAGTAGGGGGTGGGTCTTCTTGGTGGCGTCTCTGGGACCGAGCGTGAACCCGTCGCGCCGCTTGCCGGCGCAGAACACGTCGTGGGCACCCTCGGCGAGTCGCTCGAGCAGTTCCCCCTCGAGCTCCGCTTCTTGCATCAGCGCCACGAACCGGTGCCCGTCGACTTGCCCGTCGAGCTGATCAGGCGCCTGCAGGGCCGAGCGCTCGAACAGTCGCTTTCCGGTGAGCAGACTCGTGGCGACGATGGTTTCGATCGATCGGACACCGTGCTCATACCGATCGATGCGAAGGAACGCGCGGAGCACACCACGATCGATCTGCAGTTTGGGTGTGCCGCTGGACGCGTCGAAGAGGGCGGGTGCGACCCGCTCGAGGATCGAGCGCAAGATGACCGCTCGCCGGATGATGTAGTAGGGGTCGGCGGCCGGGTCGTCCCCGATCGGGTTCGGGCCCATGATGTTGACATGGCCCTTGAGGCGGCTGACGAAATCAGGGCCCTTGGCCGCCGCGAATTCGTCGTCGGTGAGCTTGGTGCCGAAGTGCTCCATCGTCGGGCTGGTGCCGCCGGCGAACACGAAGATCCCGGGCCCGAGGGGATGGCTGACCTGGCCCTGCTGGAAGACGCCGTCTTGCATCGGGGCCAGGAAGTACCGCAACCATCCGAGGGGCTGGCCGCGAAGCGTGGTGTCGAACTCGTCCCAAAAGACCAGCGGCATGAGCTCCGACAGCCCGACGTCGCGCACCTCATGGAAGGCATCGATGAGCTCTCGGGGGTCGTTGAACTGCGAGAGGTTGAAGGTCCGCTCCTCGATCTTGCCGGGGAGGACCCCCTTGGCCAGCTGCTTGATACCGAACGACTTGCCCGACCCAGGCGCGCCGAACACCGCGATCGAAAGCGGGCGCTCCTTTGTGGCTTGCCGGGCGTACTCGCCGACGAGTGACCGGATGCTGCGGTAGCCCTCGATCTCGCGACGATCGATGGTGTTGAGCTTGCCGAACCGTCCGAGCGGAACGCCGCTGAGCGCGGCTGCGAGGCCGACCTCGACGATCTGTTCAGCGACGTGCTCGAGGGTTTCGGGATAACGGTCCTGGAGGATCGTCCAAAACGGCAGAGCAACCATCGCGTCCCCTGTCGACTGACCTTCGTGTCGCGTCGGGTCCGGGACCGGGGTTGCAGCAAACACTTCGCTGGTCGTGTCTCGCGCCGCGCTCCGGCTGTTGCCGAGCAGCTCCTCGGCCACGGCCTCGATCGGGAAGCTGAGCGGTGCCTTGTCAGCTGACGCGCCCCGCTCGCCGTAACCGACGAGATGCAGGGTCCGCATCGCGGCCAGGCCCCGCCGCGCGCCCAACTCGATGTCGGGTGCATCGGGAACCTCAACCAGCTGAAGAGCCAGCGAGGCCGCCAAGCACGACGTGTAGCCGATCATCCCCCCCGGGTGCTCGAGTTCCCACATCCCTTCGATCACCGTCGGGTCGAACAACAGCGTGAAACGCGACGCGGGAGGCTGGTTCTCGTCGTTCTTCTTGACCGGGGCGTCCGGCCGCGAGAAGACCAACGCGCCACTCGGCCCGAACGAAACCACCACATGAGCGCATCTGGACAGCGCGTTGACACTCGGGTTAAAGGCGAGCTCCCAGGCGAGATCTTGCGCGCTGGATTCCCACGAGAGTTCGCGGCTGATCTGGGCCGCGCTGAGGCGCAGGTCGTCGATCGTGACCACGACCACAAGACGCTCCGACATCTGTGAGTGGAGGCGATCCCAAAGCGGTCCGCTGGCCACGGGTGCCGACATCTTGAGCACGACCCACGGCGGACGACCGGCCGTCTCAGGCAGGGGCCATGCCTCCTCGTCGAGGCGAAAGCCCAGCCCGGCGTCGTCGAGAACCACCAGGTCGGGAGCCCCCAACCGCTCGAGGCCATCCACGGCAGGTCGATGCTCTGCGGCTGAGCGACGGCCAATCCCGAGGTTCCGCTCCACGCGCCAGGCCCGTTCCCGGCCGATACGCGACCAGAGCGCATACGAGTGGTGATAGCGATGGTCGCCCGGCACCACGACCGAGTCAGGCGCAAGGGCCTGCTGCACCGCGGGCGTTGAGCCTTGGGGCCAAGCCTTGCCCACCGCGAACTCGAGGAGGTCGCCCAGCAGTACCGCCCCTCCCCGCTGGCAGTGCGTCTGGACGGAGTCCTCCACGTTCCACCCGGCGCCGTTGTCCCGACCAGCATGTGTCCAAGCCAGGTTCCAGTCCATTGTCATGTCGCCCGCGACGACAATCGCACCGAATTCAGGCGCCGATGCCATGGTCTTGCTCCTCTTCACCGCCCGTTGAGGCCCGACTATTCACTACAGCTCCAACAATTGTGCGCCCTCAGCACATCACCCGTCGAGACGCGTGGAGACCAGCAGATGAGACCGAGCCCGCGCCCCTGGCCGACCGGGAAGAAGCGGAGAGCCCTCCACCTCGTCGGCGCAAAGCGCCCGATGCTGCCCTCGAAGCTCAAAGGAATCAAGACCGGAAGGTCGCCACACAATCGGCGGGCGGGAAAGGCAATCCCGGGCGTCGCAGAGCGAGTCACGAGCGCATCGTTCAGCACGCAGCGCTCTTCAAGTACTGTGTGCGCGTTGCACATCGGTGGGTTGCCGCAAAGGGATCGCTCGATCCGTAGTGAGTGTGTAGAGCGACAAGGGGGCCGTCGCCAAGACCCCCCTTTTCGGATGACCGGGACTCGTTTCTCAGCGCAAGCCACTTGAACGGGCGAAGGCGACTGCTTGCGGGGAAGGCTTCCCCAAGCTGGGGAACCGACAACGAGGATGCCGCAGCCCTCAGACGTCTCGCCCGCGATGTGCGCGATGACGCGGGCTCGAGTTACCCACGGGCGAGCGTGAGTCTCGCCAGACTGATGAGCTGTTCCTTTGTGTTCGGGTCGCCGAACAGGTTGAACATGAGGGCGCGCTTGGGATCAAAGACAATGAGGCTGTCTCCGGTGCTGCTGCTGGTCACGTAGGCCCCGCCACCGATTCCTGGTACGTCCTGGGTGCCAGGTTCCGCGGCTTGCCGAGAGCTATTGAAGTCGGCTTGGGTTGCGCCCTCCTGGCGGATAAAGACCGAGAGGTTGGTCGCCCCAGCAGTGAAGGTACAGTCGGGCGCGCCGCCCGATGGGTTCGGAACCCCCGGACCGGCACTGCCGAACGCGGCTCGAATATCGGCCGGGTTGACCAGCGCACAAGCCTTCTCGGCGCTCGCCACGTCTTGAGCAGTGGTGGCGCTCGTGGTGGTGCGGCTTGCCCGGGCGCCTCCGCTGCCTCCACCACCTCCACCGCCTCCACCGAACGCGACCGCGATCCCGACCCCGATGCCGACGACAACGAGCACGCCCAGCCCAATCAACCAAGCCCGACGTAAACCTCCGCGACCAGCTTCGGGCCCCGTCGGTTTGACCGGTGGCTCGGATGGTCCGGGTGGAGGAACCGACGGTGCGCGGTTGCCCGACAGAGCTTGTTCGTTTCGGTCCAGCAGGACCCTCACGGTTCCCGCCAAGTGTTGAAGGTGTGCCTCGAGCGGAGGTGTCAGCGCGTCCAGCCAGTGGATTCCCCCCAAGTAGTACTGCAGCGAATCTGATGGGACCGTGTCCTCGATCCGAAACGGGAGAATCGGGATGCCATGACTGACCGCGCCTTCCAGCTCCCGCTTGACGTGCGGGGAAGCGTTGGCATGTGCGGAGAAGACGAAGACGACCAGGCGGCTCGCGGAGATGCTATGTACGATCGCCTCGCCGTAGTCTTCCGCCGGGAGGACATCGCGCGGCGCGATCCAGCATCGCACTCGGTTCTCTTCGAGAATCGCACACACCGCGTCCGCAGTGGGTTTGTCCTCAGACGCATAGCAGATGAACACCTCGTGGTTCATCGAGCCCGCCTCACGTTCCCTCTTCCCCGTACTCGCTGCTCGGTAGTTCCGTGCACCCCGACGAGCAGCACTCCCGCACCGAGTACGCCCACCGGACCCAACCGCACATCAACCAGTCATCGCCCCAGCCCTCTCCGAGAGACTCCTGACCCCACCCCACGCACTATCGGCGCCACTGGCCCGGTTACCCAGGGCATTTCGTCACATCCGATCCATTCGGAATCACCTCGCGGGGTTGGTCAGGCCCTCGTAGCCCTGGTCTTGGCCCGCTCGGCCGCACGTGCCACGACCGAGGTCGGGCAGACACAGTGAGCACGACCCATCTCTAAGCCGAATGGGGGGCGTCGAGTTTCGCTCGACGTCCCCTCGACCCCTCCTAGTGCTTGGGGTCTTCGGAAAGTCCACGCGCGGCGGTCGGCCCGCCAACCTCGCGCCACAACTGTCCTCGGACCCAAGGTGGGGAATGGCCATGAAATCAGTGACCGGCAACGGCGCTGAAAGACGGCTCAACGGCCCTAGCGGGCCCGGCGGCTACAACTGCCCCCGAGACGTTCGCAATAGACACATGTGGCGTTCGGGGATCAGCGTCTCCACGTTCCGCCGTGGGCACGAAGGCACCGTTTGACCTGGCCTTCGAGGGTTTGTGACAGGCCCCACCTGGGCCGGGGCATGTCACGAACGCGGTCACGAACGCGGTCACAAACGCGGTCACAAACGCGGTCACAAACCTCCGTCACGCCGACATGCCGCCTCGAAACGGTAGTCGTGCCACTCGTTTGGGGTCGGTTAGGCCCCCGACGAGGGGATCAGGTGCGGGGCGAGGGCGTTGGAGGGGTTGTGCGCGCGTGAGGCTGAGCCGAGGCCGTGGGCCGGCTCGCTCATGCGGCCATATCTGCGGCTGGCCCGGCCTGGAGTCGGTGGCGGTGGCGGTGGCGGTGAAGGGCGATGGAGTTCTGGACGAACCCGTGGGCGAGGAGGTCGAAGAGCTGACGACGGGCGCCGAGGCTACGGGCACGGCGAAGGTAGAGCTGGTCGTCGATCTGGCGGTTAGCGGACTCCGCGTCGCTTCGCCGCCCCATCAGGCGGGTGTAGTCGGGATCGCCGGGCGGGATCTGGCGGATGTTCTCGGCCCGGTTGAATTCGTCATCGTCGGTGTTGTACGTACGCTCCATGATCCTGTGGGGCTTGCCCCCGCCGGGGTTGGGCACGGTGTACTCGACGTAGGTGCGGAACGTGCCGTTGGTGTTCCGCCGGATGGGGTTGCCGACACGCTCGAGGGGGACCGAAATCTCGGTGCCGTCCACGTTGTAGTCCAGGCGGTGGAGTCGTCCGCCGACGTACCAGATGTCCACCTGGTGGGTGCCGCCGGGGCCGGTGAAGGTTTCGGTGCGGAGGTAGCGGTCCTTCTCGGTGCGCTCTCCGGTCTTGGCATCGACGTGCTGGGCGGTGACCGGGTTGATGATGATCCACCCGGTGTGACGCTCCAGTGCGTCGATGTGCTTGCCTCGAAGAACGGTGTCACAGATCGCACCCTGCGCGCCCGGAACCAGAGATGCCAGTTCGATCAGGTTCTTGGTGGCGATGTCGGCTTCGCTGTTCTGTTCGTCTTTGACGCCGGCGACGTGATCGACGGCGAGCGTGACCCGGCTGTAGGGGTCTTCGCCTCGGACGAAGGCAAGCCAGAACTTGCAGCCCCAGATCTGACGCTGATCACCCGTGTGGTGAACTGTGGCGTCGCGGTCGTACCTCTTCTGGCGTTCCTCGATGTGGACCTCGTCGGTGCCGGGGTCGACGATCGTGATCGTGCGGGTGTCCCCGGGCGCGGTGTTGTACATCTGACGGATCGCTTTGCCGTCGTGGTGGATCAGGCGGGAGGGGTCGGGGCGCGCAGGGCTGCCCCGCCCGTCGAGGTCGAGAAGCCCCACCTCCCGGGCAGTGTTCACCGCGGCCGCACGAACACGCCAGCTTCGACGCGCCCCTCCCCCCACCAGACTTCCCGACCCCAACCCCGAAAGGTTCACCCAGCACCCCGAACACGTTTCCGGCACCCACAGGGTCGGGTTCCGCAGGATGTGACCTGCTGGCCGACGCGATCGAATGCGCCGAGGACGAGAGCGGCAGTTAGTCGGCGGTCTACCCGGTGAACTTGGGGGTGACGGTCACCGCGACCGGCGCGACCGGGCAGCCGCCGTTGCTGGGGTCGAAGGTGATGGTGACCTGGCCGTTTCCGCTTCGCGTGGCGGTTGAGAACGTCGTACCGGTGGGGCCGCTGCTCGAGCCGCCGCCACCACCGGCTGCCGCTGCAGGCGCCTCAGTGCCGCTCCCGCCGCCGCCACCACCGCCGATGACGCCTCCACCGCCGCCCCCGCCGGCCTGGAAAGACGTGGAGTTGCCGCCCGCACCGCCTGCGCCCGGCGTGCCATTGAGGCCAGCCGTGGCGCCGGAGCCAGCGGAGGCCCCGCCCGTTCCACCATTGCCACCCGAAAGTCCGCCCTGCGCGCCGCTCGGTACGTTGGCGCCGTTGGTCCCGGTCTGGCCCCCAGCGCCGCCGGCGCCGCCCACCAGGGTGCTTCCGTGCGTGCCGCCCCCGCCACCGCCCCCGGCCGCGGTCACCAAGACCGTCGAGGCGCGCTGGACATCCGAGGCGCCACCCCCACCACCGCCACCGGCGTTGCCGCCGTTGCCACCCTTGGCGCCGCTACTGAAGCCACCGCTGCCACCAGTCGTGGACGTACCCACCGAGCCTTGACCGCCCACAATGACGGTCAGCGTCTCACCCGCCGTTACCGCGATCGTGGCCCGAGCTTCGCCGCCCAGACCGCCCGCGCCCGCCGCTGCGGTGCTTGCCTGAAAGCCAGCGCCGCCCTGCGCGCCGAACACGTCCACGGTGATCGAGCACACGTTGGCTGGGACGACAAACGACTGCCCGGCGCCCGTGAACGAGAACGGCTGGGTCTGCGGTGCCGCGCCGGCGGGCCCCGACCCGACGGCCAGGGCCACGACGCCGAGGAGGGCCGTCGCCCCCGCACCAAGACCCACCACCGCTCCGCGCCACGCCACCGCTCGCATGGTTCCTCCATCTCACCGCGGTACTCCGCGCCCGCAGATCCGGTCGGAACGATAGCCAGGACCGGGACCCGCTGTCGTGACCACCCGCGGACCGCCCGGCGCCGTGGGGGACACCAGGACAGCCGCGAGATCTGGCTTGGGTGCGTGAGGAAGCGTCGGTGAGCGTCGGCGGGCAACGGTGCGATCGAGCGTGACGGCGCGCTGCGCCGGGGCGCAATCACGTCCTGAGGGGCTCGAGCGGGCCACTGTGGGAGCGCGGTCCGTTGCCGCGGGTCGGGGCGAGGAGTTTTGACACCCCACAGGCTCCACGTGCCTGCGAGCTACGTCGTCTGCACTGATGATCGAGCGATACCCCCCGCCCTTCAGCGCGAGTTCGCCGCCCACGTCGGACACGTGTTCGAACTCGACGCGGACCACTCGCCGTTCTACTCCGCCACTAGGCCCTTGCTCGCGGCGCTCGCCGAACGCACACATGCGCAGCGGATGAACGCGACGTAGTCACCTCGACTTCGCCCGCACCCTCCTGCTGGGTGACCCGACCGGAAATGCCAGTTACTCACCGCGCCTCGAGGCGCACGGGGAGTTGCTCGTGTCGCCGGACCATGAGGCTGTTGACCCACCGCGGGGCGTGTTCGGAGTCCAGGGTGATGCTGCTGGTGCGGTCGAGCAACACCTTGAGCACGTTGCGTGCCTCGATACGGGCTAAGGGGGCGCCAACGCAGTGGTGGATGCCTCGACCGAACGACACATGGTGGCGCGGCGCCGCCCGGTCGAGATCGACTTCGTCGGGTCGTTCGAACTCGACAGGGTCACGGTTGGCGGCGGCCCAGAGCAACAGGACTGTGGCGTCGGCCGAGATGTCGACACCGCCGAGGCTCGTGTCGTTGGACACCGAACGCATGTGGTAACGGAACGGCGGCTCCATGCGCAGCGCCTCTTCCACGAACACCGGTATCCGCTCGGAGTTCTGGCGGAGGTGCTGCTGCAGCTCCTGGTCTTCGGCCAGGATGCGCACGGCGTTGCCGAGAAGGCTTGTGGTGGACTCGCCGCCGGCACTCAACAAGGTGTGCAGGATGGTGTGGGCTTCGAAGTCGCTGAACACCCCGGCGTCCACGCCGCGGGCCACAGCGCCGAGGAGATCGTCACGTGGCGCCTTGACCGCTTGTGAGAGTTGATCAGCGATCCAGGTCTGGATCTCGCCAATGCGGTCGATGAGCTCGATCAGCTCGTCGAGGGTCAGCGTCGAACCCAACATCGCGGTGGAGTCGAACGCGGCGCTCAAGAGCTGGTTCAGGTCGCTGTCGTGGAAGCCGATGAGGCGACTGACAATCGTGATCGGAACGACATTGCCGACCGCACTCATGAACTCGACCGTCCCGCCCTCCAGCGCCCGCGTCACGCACCCGTTCGTGATGTCGACGACGTCGGGCTCGAGCTCCGCCATGCGTTTGGCGACCAGCTGCGGGAACACGGTTCCGCGGTGCAACGCGTGCGCGGGGGGATCGGCGGTCGCCAGCGCCTGTACCCCAGCGTCGCCGAAAGGAAGGCGCCGAGGAAGGCCGTCGTCGTCGCGGTAGAGCAAGCACTCGATGTTCGACGAGAAGTCCTCGACCCGGCTGGTGACCTCCGCCACGAGCTCGAACGTGCTGACCGTGAACACCTCGGTACCCGGGACCTCCCACACCGGGGCCTGGGCGCGGAGTTGCCCGTAGAAGGGATAGGGATCGTCGATCACCTCCCGGTCGAGCAGCAGCGACGCAGCGATGCCAACGTTCATGTGACGTATCCCTCCTTGCAGCCATGATTCCAGAGACGCCACATCACCTTCGACGACCGGCTGATCGACGGTCCCGGCTGACGATCAGCGTCCCCAGGTTGGCTACCGTGCCCCTGTGAGCGGCCCGCGAGTGCCCGGTGGGGTGGTGCACAAGCTTCCAGGAGACTTGCGCATTGCGCTGATCGCAAACCCCAGGGCACTGGATGCCTGGAAGGACATCACGCCGCTGGCCCGCAACGAGTTCATCTGCTGGGTCGAGGATGCCAAGCAGGAGATGACCCGAGAACGCCGTATTCGCCGGACCCAGGAGGAGCTGGAGGAAGGCCAGCGTCGGCCCTGCTGCTGGCCAGGGTGCAAGCACCGCGAGCGCACCGGCAGATACCGAGTGCCTCAGCAGTGAGCCCTCCTGTTGGCACCTGGACGCTGGTCCGGTCGAGTCGGCCTCATTGCCGTCTCCAACTAAGAACTGCTCTTCACGCAAACCTTGAGCGACCCTCGCGGTTGCACGCCCGGGTGGACGCGACGGACGGACTCCTCGCAGTGCGCTGTACCTCAGCGGCAGCTCAGGACTGGTATCAGGCTGCCTTTTTGAGGATGTGCACGCCTGTCGGGTGCAGAAACTCAATTCGGGCGTCGGCTCGGGACTTTGACTTGTGATGCCCGAGGTCGCGAGTCGCAGTCCTTGCAGACTCGGCATCCATCAAGAAGGCCGTGGGCTGCCAGCCCGCGGACATCGCAGGACCGGACCCACGGAGCCCAGGGTGAGGTGCCGTGCAGTGCGCGACACACGGCGTTGAAGCAGCGCTCATCGGCGATCCAGGGCTCGGCGGCCACAGCTGCCCCGACACGTTCGCAAAGAGCGCGCGAAGCGTTCGGGGATCTGCCTCGCCACGCTCCGCGCTCGGCATGAAGAGGCCGTTGACCTGGCATTCGAGGGTTTGTGACAGGCCCCACCGGGCGAAGGCGAGGAAACCTCACTCCTTACTTTGTGCCCTCGTCGAGGAATACCAACGCCACGCGGCAGGACCCGACTAATGACACCCTTCAGGATCGCGTCACACGAACTTGTCCGTGTACGGCTTGAGCTCCGACTTCGAGACGGTGAATACCCCCCTGCAGCCCATGCAGCGAAACTCGTGATCGACAGCGTCGCCCGAGAGGATTCGCCCACCCCAGTCGATAGTCACGGTCACGTTCGTCTTGTAGTGGCAGAGGGGGCAAGGGATCGTGAATGTCACGTCTCGCCCCTCATCGCTTTCGATAGCTGAATCACCTGGCCTGGAGAGCGCCGCCTGAGCTCGGATCTTGCGGATAGCCTCCTCCATCTCTTCCAGTGCATGCGAGAAGACTTGCCGATCTTCTTCTGGTATTCCGATTCCCTGGAGCTCACCTCCGCCCCGAAACATATTGACAAGATCAACTATCTCACTCATAGCCTTTGAGATTGGTTCAACCGCTCGAGCATCACCCAACTCACCCAGTGCTGCCGCTGCGTCGCCGTGGATCATGAACGACTGACGGGGGCTCTTATGAGCAGAATAGGTGAGCGCCTCGATAAGACCATCGATGTCCCCCTTCTTTTTCAGCTTGTCAATTTTCGGCGGTCTCATCACGCCAGTTCCCTTCTGACAGGTGGTGTCCCGGTCTCGGGCGACCGAGTTCTCGGCGAACTCGTGTGTCATTGCGATCGTCGCCGGAGCCGCCGGCCACAGCGCCCGAAGCCCGCCTGAGGCGCCTGAGAGGGCACGGGTCGGCATCCAAGTCGTTGGGCTCTACCCAGTTACGGGTGGCCGGAATTGGACTCGACGCGCCCTGCTCCATCCTCGGCGTATCTCCTCAGCAACTCTTGGATCTCCGGATAGGACGCTGCAAACATCGCGGGCGTCCGCCTCTTGGCCGAGAGCGCGTTCGCATCGGCTCCGTGAGTCAGCAGCACCTCGGCGATTTCGGTGTTTCCGAATTCGGCCGCGACGTGCAGGGGCGTCTTGCCGATCGCGTCGCGGACGTCTGCCGGCCAACCAGCGTCGAGCAGCAGCAGAACCTCCTCGACGTCCCCAACGTTGGTCGCCGCGTGCAACGGGTCCATGACACGATCAATGTTGAGGCGGAAGTACTCGCGTGCAACCCGATCGTTCAGGAACGTGAGCGTCAACCGCCAAGTGCCGCCCACCTTCATGTAGCTGGCAAGGTTGATGCCGGGCAGACCCTTGACGTGCTCCTCGCACCGGGTGCAGTACCCAACCGCTGTGCCCACCGTCTGCTCCCCGAGCAGCGGCCCGCCCAAGAGCATCCCGGCCATGTTCTCGATCTTGGTCTTCAGAATATGCGTCTCTGTGGCCGTGTTGAGCCCGCACAGACAGCAGCGGTCCGAACGGATGATGTTCCCACCAATGTCGTCTTTCCCGTTGGAGGCAAGAATGCTTCCGGCATGAGCCCCCTCATTCACATTCCCGGTGAGCGCACCGAGCCCGAGCACCAGACCGGCCTTCTTGCCCATACCGTGCGGCGGCAACGCAGCGAATCGCAGTGTGCGCCGTGAAGCAGCCCGGATCCTCTCGATCTCCCGCGCCCATTCCTCTTCCGGAACCTCGTCCACTCGCTCGCTCTGATCCATGGCTTCTCCTTGGGTTCCGAACACCACCTCGTGCTCTCGGGGCCACCCCCTGCCTGACCTCACCTAAATGGATTTGGTTCAAGCGTGCGTCGCCCGTCGCCTGAATCCCAGGGCCGAACGTCACACGCAAGTCACACGGGTCGGCCGACGGATCGGGGCGAGGTTCGGTGGGATTTCGGTGTTCTGCGCCGCCGCCGGCCCGATCGACGCGAGAACTCCGGGGTCGGCCGGCGCATCGTCTGGGAGACTGACCTCAATGAGCGACACCGACAGGAATCCCGCTGCGTACCGCCCCCTACTCGAGGCGGCCCAGCACCAGGTCTTCCGACGCCCCGACGTCCGAGGGCGGACACCCGCCCTCCCACCACCAACGCGCGCTCCGTGACCGCCGCGGTCGTGGCGGTGACGGCCGCCGATCGGCCCGATCTCTGGGCGGCCGCCGAGTCCGCGTTCCGCACGATCTGGCCCGAGTACAACCACCACGGAGCCAACGCCGGCCACTACTTCGGGCGGCTGCTGCCCGAGTTCGCCGGGTTCCAGTTTCTACTCTGCGATCCTGACTCGGACCGGCCGCTTGCCCGGGGCCGAACGATCCCGATGCGCTGGGACGGGACACTCGAGGACCTACCGACCGGCATCGACGCTGCCGGCCTGCGCGCCATTGCGGGCGGCGAGCCACCGACCGTCCTCGTGGCGCTCGCGGCAGAAGTGCTCGACGGGCACCGACGCCGCGGACTCAGCGAGCTGGTCATCACCGAGATGGCGCGCCGCGCCAACGCCGCGGGCCTCCGCGAACTCATCGCGCCAGTACGGCCCACGCTCAAGGAGCGATACCCGCTGATTCCGATCGACGAGTACGCGCGCTGGCGCTCGACGGACGGCCAGCCCTTCGACCCCTGGATACGCACCCACACGCGCCTCGGCGCAACGATCCTTCGCCCCGAACCCCAGTCGATGCAGATCAACGGCACCGTCGCCGAGTGGGAGGCATGGACTGGCCTTCCGCTTCCGGCAGACGGCGCGTACGTGTTCCCACACAGCCTGGCCCCCCTGCGCGTCGAAAACGGACACGGTCGATACTGGGAACCTAACGTGTGGATGCGCCACGCGCTCCGCTGATCGTCGGACGTCCAGGGTTCTGCAGATCCTGGCCGGACGTCCATCTGGTGTCAACGAGTGGTGTTGAGGCCGCTCACGTTCGGTCCTTTCGCGCGTCCCGCGCTCCGGTGCCGCTCCGGTCCTTCCGCTCCTCCTGGTGTAGGCCGTTTTGGTGGGCGGTAGAGGACTTGAACCCGGCGTTCGCAATCAGCCCACGCGTGTTCGCGCATTGGGGATCCGGCGTTCGTGGCAGCCGGGAGCCCGAGGCACTGACCTGCCCGAACGGGGTTTGTGACAACATGTCCCACCTGGGCCCCTGGGCGGGGGAATGTCAGAACGCGCTCACAAATCTGGTCACAAACGTGTGCTGCGCTTCGAAACGGTACTCCCGATGCTGTCGGTGTCCGGAGAGGGCTTCGACGAGGAGGCCATGCTTGCGGTGCAGGCAGGCGGGGGTGGTCAACCCAGGATCTTGGCCTTCTCCGCTTCGAATTCGGCCTCGGTGAGCGCTCCGGAATCCTTGAGTGCGGCCAGGTCCTTGAGCTGTGCGACCGGGTCCGCGGCTGGAGCAGGTGCAGGTGCCGCAGGAGGTGGGGCTGCCTGGGGTGCACTCGCCGCCTGGCGGCGAGCAGCACGCCCACTGACGGCGCCGGCGGTACCTGCGACGACTGCGGTTCCAACGGCCACCCGGGCGATGGGTCGCCTTCTCAGCATCTCACGTCTCCTGTCTATACGGGTCTACACGGCGGGGGTTCGGCACATCGGCGAGCGTTGGCCAGTCGGATCTGCCAAATGGCTCGTCGGTCGCTTGGGGTGCGGCTTCGTATCCTCGAGCAGCAGAGAACCTCGCGGATTTCAACTTCGTCCGAATCCTGAGGCTAGTCGGAACCCGCGACCCTTGACGCGGGTAATCCGCCCCGCGGCTGACGAGCAGATGCACAAAGCGTGCCTAACATCTCCCTGCTCAACCCGGTCCTCGCCGACGAATGACCCGCTGAGCGGTAATTCCCAGCAGGACGGCACCGACGATGAACACGCAGTCGAGTCCGCGAAGACTGATGGACGAGCCTTGGTCAAGCGTGCAGGGAGCTTGGAGTGGACAACGAAGCTCTTTGGGAGCAGCACGCCGGATGGTGGCAGCGCGAGTTCTCCGACGGCGCTGACCCCGAATACGAAGAGCAGATCCTCCCATTGGTCGCTCGTCATCTCCGAGGTGCGCGACGCGTGCTCGACATTGGGTGCGGAGAGGGACAAGTTGCCCGTCACATCACGAAGCTTGGCATGGAGGTGGTCGGAGTCGATCCAACGCCATCGCAGGTCAGCGCCGCTCGTGACCGTTCAGACGGACCATGCTACGCGGGGCGCGCGCAGAGGGTTTGCCGTGCCGCAGCGCTGCGTTCGATGCCGTGGTGCTATGCCTCGCGCTCGAGCATGTCGATGCGTTCGAGACCGCGATCTGCGAAGTGGCGCGGGTGCTCAAGCCGGGTGGCCGGTTCGTGCTGCTCTTGGGTCATCCATTGCTCCAGGCCCCGGGCAGCGGCTGGATCGACAACCAGGTACTCGGAGAGCACTACTGGCGAATCGGGGCCTACCTCCCTGACGACACCGTCGTCGACAGCGTCGCGCCCGGCGTCGACCTGGTGTTCATCCATCGCCCGCTCAGCCGCTACGTCCACGTGATGGGCGAAGCCGGCCTCCTAATCGACGACATGGAAGAGCCGTCGCCCCCCGCACAGTTCCTTCAGGATTCATCGGGCTGGACCGACGAGGCCACGATCCCGCGCGTGCTCCTCCTGCGCGCTCGTCGTTTGGGGTAAGACGCCCAGGAGCGGTCGCGGGCACCTGTGGGTGTCAAACTCGACAAGGCCCTCGACCAGCGATTCCTTTGGGCGTTCGCGATCCGCACTCCCCACGTTCGCCAATCGAGCGCTCGACGTTCGGACACTCGAAGAGCCCGAGGCACTGACCGGGCCGAACGCGGTTCGTGACATGCGCCACCTGGGCCGAGGCATGTCACGAACGCGGTCACGAACGTGGTCACAAACCGGGGTCGCGCCGGCATTCCCGTGCGAAACGCTAGCTGTGCCCCCGTTCTGGGCCGAGCAGGCCTCGGTCAGGCTCTCAGGCGCTCTGGTGACGGTGATCGAGGGTACGCGTTCCTCGCTTCGCATGGTCACGGGTGCAGGACTGCGCACCGGGGTGACGTTGGAGAACCTGCGCGGGCCACGGAACCCTCGCGCGAAGCGGGACTGCTCTTTGGGGGTGGCGTCACTGGGTCACCACCGCTGCTGCGTTGGACCGGCCGTTGGGGGCGGCCTTCACAGTGCCATTATCAGGCGGATAATGCGGTCCTTGACCTCGGTCGGCGTGAGCGAGCTCCACACGGCGAGGGCTTGGGCATCGTGTCCGACCAGGTAACGGGGGCGCGGCCATGCCGTCGTGAGCGCGGTGCCGATCACCTTCGCGCAACGCACCGGGTCGCCCATCAGCGGCTGCCAGAGCCGTGTCGTAGTCAGCGTCCGCCGATACGACTGGTCGTAGCGAGAGCTCGATCGCTTATTGATTTCACGCTCAGTTCCTTGCCAGATCCCGGTGCGAAACCCACCGGGTTCGATCAGGATCACCCGGATGCCGTCGCGCGCGACTTCCATGCGCAGCGCGTCGGAAACGCCCTCAAGTGCTTGTTTCGCGCCCTGGTACCAACCGGTGAGTGGTGTGCTGGTCCGACCGTAGACCGACGAGACATTCACGATGCGACCACCGCCGCGACTGCGCATGTGTGGCACCGCGAGGCGAGCCAGGCGCATCGGCGCGAGGACCATGGTCTCCAAGGCGGTGACGGCCTCCTCATCGCTCACGTCCTCGACCGAGCCGGTGATGGAGTAGCCCGCGTTGTTGACGAGGGCGTCGGGCCGATACTTCTCGATGACCCGCGCGCATCCGTCAGCGTCGGTGACGTCGAGCAACTCGGTCTCGACCGTGACACCAGCCTCCCCGGCCGCCCCAGCGATGACTCTTGCTTTGGTCTCGGATCGCACCGTGCCGACCGAACGGAAGCCTCGCCGAGCGAGTTCCAGCACACTCGCCAGCCCGATGCCGGAGTTCGCGCCGGTCGTGAGCGCGGTGCGCATCGCTACCACGGCATCCAGGTTAACGAGCGGACTGCAGCGCAGAACCGGCCCCCAGCGAGGAAGTGCATTCCTGAGCGAGTTCGTGCCGGCGTCCAGGTTCAAACTCGACACCTGCACGGGCTGGCCATCCGTCAAAGTCGTGTTAGGCATCACGCTCAACGATGGCGAAACGGCACCGGCGAGATGGGCCGCGGAAAACAGGCCGACGTGGGCCCTCTGCTTGCGCGCTCAGTTCGCACCCCAGCGGTTAGCATGCGCGGGTGGAGTCGCCGGTGGAGAGCCTCTCCGAACCGGCTGAGGCATCGGGACTCCACAGCCCCGATGCCGGCCCTCCGCTACCGCTTGGTGATCGGGTGTGGCTGCGGGGAAGAGGCACGACCTTCGTGCGTCGCGTCGAGGGGCCCCCCAACGCGCGCACCGTGTTGCTGGTTCACGGCTGGCTGGCCAGCGGCGGACTGAACTGGTTTCGCTGCTTTGACGCGCTCGGTCAGCACTTCGCCGTACTCGCTCCCGACCTCCGTGGCCACGGACGTGGGATCCGCTCGTTTCGGAGGTTCACACTTGCCAGCTGTGCGGATGACCTCGCCGGCTTGATCGAGCGCGAGAAGTGCGGTCCGGTCATCGCGGTGGGATACTCGATGGGCGGCCCCGTCGTCCAGCTGCTGTGGCGGCGCCATCCCGAGCTCGTCGCCGGTCTCGGGTTCTGCGCAACAGGCGTCGAGTTCGTGACCGGGAACCGCGAGCGGTACGCGTTCTCGGCGGCCATGATGGCAGCCGCGGGAACGACACGGCTCGGCCAGTTGGCCGCGTTTCTTCCCGGAGTCGTGACGAGGGCCGCCTTCGGGATGCGGCCACCGGCGAGGCCGCAGAGTCTCGCTCGGTGGGCGCGTTCCGAGATGACTCGCCACAACCCGCGTGCGGTCCTCGAAGCTGGTCATGCGATTGGCACGTTCAGTTCACGGGCTTGGATCCATGAGGTCGACGTGCCAGTGTCGGTGCTCATCACGACGCGTGACCGAGCTGTCGACCCGATAGCCCAATCGCGCCTTGCGTTCGCGATCCCGAACGCCCACGTCAATCGCATCGACCGCGGTCATATCGCATGCGTGAGTTCCGACTTCGGACGCAAGGTCACGGACATGTGCCTGGACCTGCAGCGTCGGATCGAGGATTCAGCACAGCGCATCGACTGCTGACATCGACGATTGCGAAGGAGCTGGGAACGCAACCGACCCGTGAAACGCAGGTCCGATCGATGGTAGGAACGCCCGAGAGCGCGGTCGGCCTTCAATCCGGCGCGGGCTCGGCCTCTTGGGCTCGCAGGTTCGGAGGACGCTGCCGCGTCGACCTGAGTCACAGGGCCGGCGACGCGGCTCGAACTCCCCGGCGTGTCGGCCTCGGTCGTCAGCCCGCCTCGCAGGGTCGAGAACGGCGGCCAGCTCTGAAGGGCAGCGTCTCCACGTGGCGCAGGTGCCCGAGGGGTCAACGTCGGGATCGACCGTCCAACGGGCCGGCGCCAGGGCAGCGGAGGCTGGACGATCTTGTGGCAGGCGGAGAAGACGCGGCGGCGTTCAGCCCTCTCGCGAGGACATGGGGTGGAGCAGCGATCAGAAAGCACGCTCACCACGGTGGAACGAAAGAGCGGATCGCGTTCCATGTACCAGCTAAGGGCGTCACTTCTCCCGCATGTGAATGCCCCCGCTTCTCAACCATCTCGATCCCTGCTCGCTCAGGACGGTACGCCCCACGCGGAGGAGGGGATAAAGGCCGAACGCCACACTGGATCCCCGGGGTGCGCCTTCACCCTTCGGCGGCTTGGCGCGGCTCCCGGAGCTCTCGGCGGAGGACCTTGCCGGCGAGATTGCGGGGCAAGGTCTCGACGAACTCGACGTCGCGGGGAACCTTGTAGCGGGCGAGATTGGACCGGATGTGAGCGCGGACCGCGCCTGCACTCAGCTCGGCTGCGGGCTTCCGCACGACGAAGGCCTTGAGTCGCTGGCCGAACTCCTCGTCGGGGACGCCGACGACCGCGGCCTCGGCGACGGCTTCGTGCTCGGTGAGCAGGTTCTCGATCTCCTCGGGAAAGACGTTCTCTCCACCGGAGACAATCATGTCGTCCGCCCGGCCGTCCACGAACAGGCGGCCATCGGCATTGAGACGGCCGACGTCGCCGCTGCTCATCAGGCCCTGCGCGGTCGCTGCCGTCCCGCCTCCCGTGTAGCCCTCGAAAAGGAGCTCGTTGCCGACCCAGATGCGACCTTGTACCCCGGGCGGTACGGGGTGCTCGTGAGCATCGAGGACGACGACCGTCGCGCCCCGTAGCCGCCGCCCGGCGGTGTCTGGCCAGGAGCGCAGGTCTTCGGGCGTGGCGACGGTCGCGTACGCGACCTCAGTCGAACCGTAGAGGTTGTAGAGCACGTCACCGAAGGCGTCCATGAACCGCGGCGCAAGACCGCCGGGCAGCGATGAGCCGCTCACCACGACGGTGCGGAGCGACGACGTGTCGAAGCTGCGTCGCGTGGCCTCCGGGAGGTCGAGCATGCGCTGGAGCATGACCGGTACGGCCACGAGGACGGAGGCCCGGTGGCGGGCCACGGCCTCGAGCGTCGCGACCGGGTCGAATCGTCGGCGCAGCACGACAGTCGAGCCCAGGAGCAGCCCGAGAGCGAGATGGCCGAAGCCCCACGCGTGGAACAGCGGCGCCGCGATCACCGTGGTCTCACCAGTCCGGAGGGGCAGGACCGAAAGCAGCGCGACGGCGGGACCCACACCACCCGTCTGCGCTCGGGGCACTCCCCGAGGACTCCCCGTCGTCCCCGAGGTCAGGATGATCGTACGGCCGGGCGCCACAGGCGCCGGCGGGTCGGACTCGTCACCGCCGAGTATGAGCGCATCGAGCGTCTGACCGTTGGGGGGGACATCGTGCCACGCGACGAACCGGGATACGTTCGGCCCGATACCGTCGATAAGAACCGCGAACTCCTGGTCGAAGACGATCGACGCGGGTCGCTCCCGTTCCACGACCTCGCGGAGCTGCCGCCCGGCGAAGCCGGTATTGAGGTAGAGGGTGTCCGCGCCAAGCTTCGCCAGGGCGGTCGTGATCTCCACGAAGCCACGATGGTTGTGACACATCACCGCGACCCTCATGCCCTGCCCGATCCCCGCGTCGAGTAGCCCATTCGCGAGCGCGTTGCTGCGCCGATGCAAGGCCTCGAAGGTGAGCAGCCCGCCTTCATCGACGACCGCGACGCGGTCGGGGTGACGGACCGCGTTGGCGACGAAGCCCCCCGCCATCGTCGTGCCCCACTGACGCAGCGCCCAACCCATTTGCACGAGCCGGTCCGGGCGAACCGGCTTGAGGAGGCCGGCCCGGCCAAAGGCCTGCGCCGCCGCGCCCAGTTCGCTGATCGAAGCTGTCCACGATGCCGAGGCCCCGCGGTGGCGTCGAGCCATCGAGCCCCCTTCTCCGTGGACGCCCGCAGAGGCTATCGAAGGTGCCCGCATGCCCGACTCCATCCCCCGATCACGACGGGACTTGCGATCAAGACAACCGCGAGTCGTCCCCGACAGGGCCGGGTGGCCGGCCCGCTGGTCGCAGGCGCCCCAGTCGCCGGCTGGCTCGTCGTCGTCGGATCGGTCGACGGTCGGCAGCCCTCAGCGCAGGGCAGCGAGGGGACCTTCGGCTCTTGACGCGGTGGAGACAATCGGACGAGGTCGACGCTCGGGTTCGGGTTGCGACTTCCCTGGGGGGAACTCGATGGACAGGGATCGTGTCGCCGCGGACTTCACCACCGGTGGGCACGAGAGCCGCCACGACGACGGAGACCATCACCGCCTCTCGCTGATCGACGGCCTAGGTGAGAGGGTCGAGCGCGAGTTTCACGACAATTCGCTCGGATCGCGACCCGACGAAGACATCGTCAACAGAGAAGCTGGCAAGAACCGGCGCGGCGGGAAGCCGCTGCAGTCGGCCGACCCGGTCGAGTCACCGCCGCACGCGGCGCTGCGCTTCACGCGGCGATGCCGTCCCTCACCTAGCGTTTGTCGGCTTGAATCGTGACGAGAGACCACCAGTTGAGGAGGCAAATCGTGCGGGCAACCCGAGTCTTGGCGGTCGCCATGACGGTGGCGATCAGCCTCGGGGCGTCGACCCTGAGCGTCGGAGCGCAATCAGGCAACCCGGGCGCTACTCGGACGACGGAGGTCGGCGTGACCGCGTCGACCATCCGCGTTGCAGTCGTCGCCGATGTCGATAATGCCGCGGCCCCAGGGCTGTTCGCTGGCTCGCCAGCCGCGGTGCAGGCATTCGCGACCTACATCAACCGCAACGGCGGCCTCGCCGGACGCAAGCTGGTTGTCGACTTCATCGATTCACATCTGAGTGACAACGACGCGCGTCAGCGCGATCATCAAGGCCTGCAGCCAGGACTTCGCACTCGTCGGCACCGCCGCGCTCTTCCTCAACAATGTGGACGACATGCTCGTCTGCAAGGACCAATCCGGGGCCGCGACCGGGCTGCCCGACATTCCCGTCGTGACGACTGAGCTCGCAGAGCAGTGCTCGCCGGTCTCGTTCCCAGTGAATCCGCCACAGCTCGATTGCGCAACCATGAACGACCGTCCGCAGACGTTCCGGGTGAACGAGGGAACCGTTCGCTACCTCAGCCGCGCCACTCACAAGAGTCTCCACGGCATCTTTCTCTATGACAATGACGTCAAGGCCGCTGAGGTGGCCCAGCTGGTCCTGGCGCGGGGCGATGAAGCTGGGGGCGTCAAGTCAGACGGCGAAGTCGCTCTGTCTGGGGCGGCCCCACAGTCCGCCTACACCCCTGCGGTTCAACAGATGAAGATCAAGAACTCCAACTATGCCCTCATCACCGGGCCCTTCAGCGGTGGGGTCGCGCTTCGTAGGGAAGCCATGCTCCAGGGCATCAATAGCAGGGATGTGGTCTGGGACTGCTTCTCGAACTGCTACGACAAGCGGTTCATCCAACAAGGTGGAGTCGATGTCGAGGGTCAGTACGTCACGCTGTCGGCGTTGCCGTTCAACGAGGCCAAGTACAACAAGGCGCTCGCCACGTACGTGAGGTTCATTGGTGCCGACAAGGTCGACGGTTTCGGCGAATATGCATGGATCGCCTCGCTACTGTTTCGCGATTCGGTCAACACGGTTGTCAAGCAAGGCGGAAACAACGCGCTCAACCGTCGGGCCTTGCTCGACGCGTTGCGCTCGACGACCAACTTCGATGCCGACGGCATGTGGGCACCCACAAACATCGGACAGCGGCTCCTATCACCGTGCTTCCTCGTCATGCAGGTCAAGAATGGACAGTTCACACGCGTCTACCCGTCGACGCCCGGGACATTCGACTGCAACCAGAGCAACCGTGCGGTCATCAAGGCAGATCTCTTAACCGGGTTAGCGTGAGACAGCGACGCAGAGACGTGACCGGCCCGCCAGACGTGCCTGGTGTTGGTCCCGACCGAACCGGGACCGGTTCGGTCGCAGCGGCGACTGACCGACTGCGGAGCCGTCAGGCGCGTCCGACGATGGTGGCGGCACTGTTCGTCGCGATCTTCATCGGCTTCGTGATCGAGGAATCGTGGGCGGGGCGGCCGATCACGTTCGACTCGATGCTCTTCTTCGTGGTCGTTGGCGTCACCCTGGGATCGATCTACGCCATCGCGGCATGCGGGTTGGTGGTCACCTATACGACGTCGGGGATCTTCAACTTCGCCCAGGGCGCCATTGGCATGCTCATGGCGTTCGTCTACTGGGAGCTCAAGGTCAATTTGGGCCTCCAGACGATGCTCGCGCTGCTGCTGACCATCGTTGTCCTGGCACCACTGCTGGGAGTCGCGATCGGGCTGGCCTTCCGGCCGCTCGCCGACGCGCCGCTGATCGCCCAGATCGTCGCGACGGTGGGACTGATGCTGTTCTTCATCGGGCTGGCGTCGATCGTGTGGGACCCCAACACGTCCCGCAGCATCGGTACGTTCTTCGGCACCGACGGCTTCAACCTCGGTCAGACCTTTGTGCCCTGGTACCGGCTCATCACGATCCTGGGTGGGCTGGGCATCGCGGTCTTGCTCCGCTTCGTGCTCTACAACACGAGGCTGGGCATTGGCCTGCGAGCGGTGGTCGACGACCGCGAGCTGGCGGCTTTGCACGGGGCCCGACCGCTGCGGATGTCGATGGTGTCGTGGGCGCTCGGGTCGTCGATGGCGGCGGTGGCGGGGATCTTCCTCGCCGAGGAACTCAGCGCCCTGAGTGTGCAACCCCTGACCCTGCTGATCGTCGATGCGTTCGCTGCGGCCATCATCGGCCGGCTACGAAGCCTGCCGTGGACCTACGTAGGTGGCATCGTGATCGGCCTGGCGCTCTCCTTCCAGGAGAACTTCCTGAACTGGGCTGGTCGCTGGAGCACGGCATCGGCGGCCATCCCGACGATCATCCTGTTCCTCGCGTTGCTCTTCCTCCCGCAAGCTCGGATCCAGGGCCGCCGATCGAAGCTCGAGCTCACGCCCCACGTCCCGCGGGTCCGCACTGCCGCCCTGGGCATGGTCGTGCTCTTCGTCGTGGTGGTCATCGCCGCCGCCGTGCTCAACCGGCCCGACGTACGCAGCCTCGCCCTCGCGCTGGCGACCGCCCTCATCATGCTCTCGTTGGTCCCACTCACCGGGTGGGCAGGCCAGATCTCACTCGCCCAGATCACGTTCGCGGGGGCGGGGGCGTTCGCGTTCGCCGAGTGGGGCCCCCATCTCGGGACGACCGGCGGCTTGCTCGTCGCGGCCCTCTTCGCGCTGCCCTTCGGGCTCCTAATCGCGCTCCCAGCATTGCGGCTCCAGGGCCTCTACCTGGCGTTGGCGTCGATGGCCTTCGCTCGCATGGCCGAGTTCGTGTTCTTCGACCAACCTGAGGTCTTCGGGCCCGGCGCCAAGCGAATCCCCTCGCTCCGGCTCTTCGGGTTCGATTTCGGCCAGCCGTTCAGCATCTTCGGCTTCCACTTCGGCCAAGACGTCGGCACGCTGTTCTTCATCACCATGAGCTTTGGCGCTGTCGGCGTGTTCGTCGTCTGGCTACGTCGCGGTATCTTCGGGCGCCGGCTCATCGCCATGCGCGACAGCCCCGCCGCGTGCGCGACATTCGGTGTGAACCTCACGGCGACGAAGGTGACGGTGTTCGCAATCTCCGCGGCGGTCGCCGGGTTCGCGGGCGCGCTCTACGGCGTGGTCCTTGGCTCTGCGGGAACGGCGGACTTCCAGATGCTTGCGGGGCTCGCGCTCCCGCTGCTCCTGGTCGTCGGTGGCGTGGCGGTAGTGAGCGGTGCCCTGCTCGGCGGGCTCTTCTTCCAGGGCTTCACGTGGCTCACTGAGATCTTCCCCGGCGTCACGATCCTCAGCTACTTGCAGCGGGTCGGTCCGGGTCTGGCCGGCGTCGGCATCGCCTACCGGCCCGAAGGGATCATCCCCCGCGTCGGCCACGACCTGCGCAAGCGGCTTTCCAAACAGCGCGCGACCATGTCCGAACCGGCTCCCGCGCCGCGCCGCGAGACCCCGGGTGCGTCGGCGCCCGGTTCCTAGAGGTCGCAGCCGACAGGAACAGGTTCTACCGACGGGGCACCCGTCGTGGGCATGGTGCAGCGCCTTCCCCAATCGGGGCCGGCGCGATGACGACGCCGATGCTGCTAGTGCCCCGAGCGAAGCTGCGCTACCCCTGGTCGTTTGCTCGGGCGACGCCACATTGGTCACAACTCGGCGGTATCGAGCGCGTCTTCTCCTCTCATATGGTGCTCGCTGGCAGGGGGGCGATGCCAGCCAGGCGACCTCCGCCCCTTGACGCGGTGGAGATGATTGGTTCCGGGGTCGACGCTCGGGTACGGGTTGCGACTTCCTGGGGGATTCGATGGACAGGGATAGTCGCGCCACGGACGTCACCAACGGTGGGCACGAAACCCGCCACTACGGCGGGGACCATCACCGCCTGTCGCTGATCGACCGCCTGGGTGAGCGGGTCGAGCGCGAGTTGAACGACAATTCCCTCGGACGCGACCCGACGTTCATCACCCGCATGCTGCCCATCCTCGACTTGGCCTTGGCCTACTTCGATCCCGAGATCCACGGCTTCGAGCGGCTCCCGGCCAAGGGCCCGACGTTGATCGTGGGCAACCACTCCGGTGGGATCTACATGCCCGACTTCTGGGCGTTCCTGCGCCACTGGATCCGCGAGCGGGGAGCCGACGAGCCCCTGTATTCGTTAGGTTTTGACCTCATGTTCTCCCTGCCCGTCGTCGGCGCGATGGTGCGGCGGCTGGGCTCGGTGCCGGCCAGTCACGCCAACGCGGCGCAACTGCTCGAGAGGGGGCACTCGGTCATCGTGTACCCAGGCGGTGACGAGGACGACTATCGCCCTTGGACCGAACGTCATCGAGTTGACCTGCACGGCCGTACGGGGTTCGTTCGCCTGGCCCTGCGCCACCAGGTGCCGGTAGTGCCGATCGTGGCCCACGGCAGTCACGACGTGATCATCGTGCTGAGCCGCGGCGAGGCACTCGCGCGGCGACTCGGGCTTGACCGATTACGCATCAACATTCTCCCCTTGGTGGCTGGCCCTCCATGGGGCATCGCGCCGGTGCAGGTGCCGACTTGGCCGTTGCCGGCCAAGGTCACCGTACGGGTGTGCGAGCCCGTCGACTGGAGCCGATTCGGGCCGGACGCGGCCGACGACCCCACCGTTGTTCGCCAGTGCTACGAAGAGATCCTCGGGCGCATGCAAGCCAACCTCGATGAACTCGTCGCGGTCCTGCCTCACCCGGTGCTGGCCCGCCTGCGCGACCCGCTACGCCGCGGCTCGCTCGCCCGACACAACCGGCCCTGACACAACCGTCGGACAAACACGAACCGGCATCAACGGGCCCCGCACGATGGCAACGGGCGCCGGCATATCGAAGGTCTGTCCTCCGACTGTGCTCTATGGAGATGGCAGGCGCATGCGCGACTGCGCATCTGCGGTCTGACCTGCGAGGTTGTTAGTCGGCGGTAGAGGATTTGAACCTCTGACCCCTTCCGCGTCAAGGAAGTGCGGAGACAGGCGTACGCAGACCCTCTCGCCAGAAGCGGACGAATATCCGACTGCTTGCGGGAGGCTAAGAGCTTCGTGATGCCAGCCGATCGGCTTGCGCGGACGGTCTGACGGCGACACGGACGTTGAGCGCGTCGAGCGAGCTCTTCATGCCGTCGACGAACGTCGCGATGTCCGGGCAGAGTTGGCGATCAACGACGACGGTCATGTTCAACTGATCCGCGTACGACATGGCACCGACGCCGATGGAGACGTTGGCGGTGATCGGGACGACGGGGAAGAGCTCGATGATCGGAGCGCCGGCGAAGTACAAGGGAAGCGGCGGTCCCGGCACGTTGGCGACGTAAGTGTTCATGAACCGTTGTCGGGGCATGAGCCGCAAGAATGCCCGTTGGAGCATGAGGTTGCGGAACATGCTGCCGGCCGGCGGCCTGCTCTTCTTCCTCCTCTCTGCAGTGTCAGCTGCGATTCGTTCGATCCTGGTCGCGTCATCGTGCTCCCCGATGGGCAACGGCACGACCATGCCGGCGTCGAGGTTTCCTTGCGCGCGGCCTGGTTGCTCCTGGTGAAGCGACACCGGAACGAATGCTCTGAGCACAAGACCGTCCACGCTCTCGCCGCGACCCCGGAGCAGCTCGCGGTAGCCGCCGGCAACCGCTGTCAGCAGGACGTCGTTGACTTTCGCTCCGTGGGCGTGCGCGACCTCCTTGGCGCCATCGAGGGTGCTGCGGATGACCGACAATGTGCGGTCAGAGCCGATCCGTCGGTTGAAGCTGGTTCGGGGAGCCTTCCCCTCGGCAAACAGCTCACGCATCGCGGGCCACGCTCGGCGGAGATTTCTCGCCGTGTTGATCGGTCGCCGGAGAGCTGAGAGCGTGCCGTCGAGCTCATGGAGCCGTCGCTGCAGGTTGTCTCTGAGGAGCGAGTTTCTGGAGGGCATCGGTGAGGGCCTCCACGGCGGTGCGGGTGTCGGGGGTGGCGCGGCGAGGACGTCGACGAATGCGCTGAGCGCCGCGACGCCGGCGACGCCGTCCGCGATCGCGTGGTGCAGCCTGATGAACAGTCCCAGCCGTCCCTTCGGCAAACCCGTGAGCAACCACATCTCCCACAACGGCCGCGAGCCTCGCAGCGGGCTCCGGCGGAGCTCCTCGCACGCACGAAGAATTTCCGCGTCCCCACCCGGTGGGGCGACCGGGAAGACGTCCACGTGTTCGCTGATGTCGAATGAGGGATCGTCGACCCACAGCGGCCAGCCCAGCCCCAGCTGGGGCCATATGAGGGTCTGTCGGAACCGGGGGACGAGGTGCAACCTTCGCTCGATGTGATCGCGGATTCGCTCGATTCGAAGGCCACCATTTGCGTCGAACAACGACCGACCGTCGAGGATGACGATCGCGCCGATGTGCTGCGTCCAGCCCATGCGCTCAGGCCAGATCAGCATCAAGTCGGGCGCGGTCAGGCGCTCAATCGGCGCATACCCGCCGTCGCTGCTACCCCGGCGTCCTCTCGCGCGGCTCGTGACTCGCCTCCGTTCACCCACGGGCGGTCGGCGCTTCTCCGACCCGCCTCACCAAGTGTCCAGCACTGGCCGATGAGGGACAGAGGCAAAGGACCCTTCTCTCCTCGCACTCGACCGGGCGGTCGTTGCACACCCACGCCACGCTGCTGCTCAAGGCCGGCATCCCGATCAAGGTCGTGAGCGAACGACTTCGGCACGCGACGCCCGGGTTCACCCTGGCGGCCTACCAGCACGTACGAACCCGGGCCGCCTTCGGCGGGGCGAATGGCGGACTCGCGGCGGACGGTCTCCGCCCTTGAGGACCACCACCTTCGTCGTTACTGTCCCAGGGTGGTGTCGGGGGGATCGAGTACACCGACCCTGGCGGTTCGCGACGTCGAGGTGGTCTACGGGTCGGCGATTTATGTGCTCCGCGGCGTCACCCTCGAGCTCGGGTCCCGCTCGATTGTGGCGTTGCTGGGCGCCAATGGGGCCGGGAAGACCACCCTGCTACGCACGGTCACGGGGCTGCTGCGATTCCATCGTGGCTCGGTCACCAATGGGTCCGTCGAGCTCGACGGGGAGCGCATCGACCGCCTCGACGCTTCCGAGATCGTCCGGCGCGGAATCAGCCAGGTGATGGAGGGCCGCCGGATCTTCGCCGAGCTGACCGTCGATGAGAACCTGCGCGCTGGCGCGTACACCAGACGGGAGCGGGCCGAGGTGCGGTCGGCCTACGAGCGGGTGATGACCCTGTTTCCGGTCCTGGCCGACCGCCGCCGCTCGACCGCCGGCTACCTGTCGGGTGGTGAGCAGCAAATGCTGGCGATGGGCCGGGCGATGATGGCGTCGCCACGGCTCCTGGTGCTCGACGAGCCGTCGTTGGGCCTCGCGCCTTTGATCGTGCAGCAGATCCGCGACCTCATCGTCGAGATCAACCAGTCGGGCACCGCGGTCCTGCTCGTGGAGCAGAACGCGACGATGGCCCTGTCGATCGCGGATCGGGGCTACGTGCTCGAGACGGGCCGCATCGCCAAGCAGGGGCCCAGTCCGGACCTGCTCGCCGACGCCGACATCCAGGAGTTCTACTTGGGGGTCGGTGAAACCGGTGGCCGCTCGTTCCGCGACCTCAAGACCTATCGGCGGCGACGCCGCTGGCGCCCATGAGCGCGTCACGCGTCGACGGGCCGACGCTGCTGGACGTCAAGCTGATCACGCTGCGCTTCGGTGGGCTCAACGCACTCGAGGACGTGTCGTTCCAGGTTCACGACGACGAGCTGTTTGCGATCATCGGCCCAAACGGGGCGGGGAAGACCTCGATCTTCAACTGCCTCAACGCGGTGTACCGGCCCCGGACCGGCGCTATCCGCCTCGATGGCGAGGAGATCATCGGGAAGCGTCCCGCGGCGACCGCCGCGATGGGTATCGCCCGCACGTTCCAGAACCTCGGCCTGTTCGTCAACCTGAACGTGATCGACAACCTCATGCTGGGTCGGCATCACCTGATGCGCACCGGGTTCGCCGCCGGCGCGTTCTGGTGGGGACGCGCCAAGCGAGAGGAGATCGAACATCGGCGTCGCGTCGAGGAGATCATTGAACTGATCGACCTAGGCCCCTACCGGTATCAGCCTGTCGGGATGCTCCCCTACGGGATCCAGAAGCGCATCGAGTTCGGACGGGCACTCGCGATGGACCCGAAGCTGCTCCTCCTCGACGAACCCGTCGCCGGAACGAACCTCGAGGAGACGGAGGACATGGCCCGATACATACTCGAGGTTCGCCACGAACTTGCCGTGTCCATGATCCTTGTCGAGCACGACATGCGCCTCGTCATGGACATCGCCGATCGGGTCATGGCCCTCGACTTCGGGCGGACGATCGCGGTCGGCAAGCCAGCCGAGGTGCAGTCGAACCCCCTGGTCATCGAGTCGTATCTCGGGCGGCCGTCATGACCATCGTCAAGCCGCGGCGCTCGTGACCACGATGCTGGACACAACTCCAAGCCCCGCCGGCGCGAGCGGGGCCGGGGCGACGCTCCCGGCCCGGCTGCTTGAGCAGGCGCGTGCCCGCCCTAGGGACACGGCGTTGCGGTTCAAGCGGCTCGGGCGGTGGGTTGAGATCTCCTGGCGCGCGGTACGCGGCCCGGTCGGCCAGCGTCGCGTTGGGGTTGCAGCGACTGGGGGTCGGGCCGGGCGACCGGGTCGCGGTGCTGTGCGAGAACCGCCCTGAGTGGCTCTTCACGGACCTCGCGGCGCAGAGCGTCGGGGCGGTGACGGTCGGGATCTTCCCGGCGGCGGATTCCGATGAGGTTGCCCGAGTCCTGCGTGCGTCCGACGCGGCGGATCCTCGTCGTCGAGGACGAGGAGCAGCTCGACAAGGCACTCGAGGTCCGAGCCGACGTGCCGACGCTGAGCCACGTCGTGATCATCGACACCCGTGGGATCCGGTTGCTTGCCGACCCGACCACCATCAGCCTCGATGCGCTCGAGAACCTCGGCGAGGCTCCCACCCGCGACGTTGTCGACCTATGGGGCGAGTCGATCGGCGTCCTCCGCGGCGGTGACCAGCTCGCGACGATCCTGATCACGTCGGGTGAATCGGGACCACCGCGAGGTGTGCTCGTGTCCCACGCGGCGCTGCTCGCCGCGGCCCGGATCTTCACGGAGGGCCTGGGCGTCCGCCGCGACGAGGAGGTGCTCTCCTACCTGCCGCTGTGCCACGTCACCGAGCGGGTCGTCTCGGTCGCCGCCGCCATTGATGCCGGATACGTCGTGAACTTCGGGGAGGGCGGCGAATTGTTCGTCAACGACCTTTGTGAGGTGCAACCCACCGTGTTCGTCGGCGTGCCCCGCGTGTGGGCGAGGTTGATGGTGTCGGTGCAGGTGGGGATCCGCAACACCAGCCCCCTGAAGCGGCGGGTGTTCCAGGTGTGGCACCGCCACGGGATAGCGACCGGGGCGGCGCGTCGGCGCGGACAGCGCCGGCGCCGGCTCGGTGAGGCATTGGGCTGGCTGTTCCTGTACCGGAATGTGCGCAGGAAGTTCGGGCTGGCCCGCGTCCGGATCGCCCTGTCGGCGCTGGCGCCCATCGCCCCGGACGCGGTGGAATTCTGGTGGTCGCTCGGTGTCCCACTCCGTGAGACCTACGGACAGACCGAGGACCTGGGGTTCGCGACCGCCAACCCCCGCCGCGACGTGCGGGTGGGCACGGCCGGGACAGCCTTGCCCGGCGTGGAGCTCCGGGTCGACCGCGACGGGGAGGTCCTCGTGCGCAGCGAGGCCGTCTTCGCTGGCTACCTCGGCGACGAGCTGGCGAGCCGCTCCGCGTTCACCGAGGACGGCTGGATGCGCACTGGCGACCTCGGCACGCTAGACGGACGACGGGTACCTGACAATCACCGGGCAGCTCGCCGACCGGATCGTCACCGAGGGCCAGTCGTTCTCCCCGACCGGCGCCGAGAAGCTCCTGACGCTGTCGCCGTTCATCTGCGACGCGATCGTCGTCGGGTGGGGCCGCGGGCTGGTCACCGCCTTGGTGGCGTTGGAGATCACGGCGATCACGGAGTGGGGCCGCCGCGAGGGCGTGCAGACCGGGTCGCTCCGCGACCTGTCCGTCAACCGGGCGGTCCGCCGGCTCGTTGAGGCGCAGATCGCGGCGGCGAACGAGCAGCTGTCCGAGATCGAGCAGATCCGGCAGTTCGACATCCTGCCCGCCGACCTCGACGACGTCGACGCCCTGACGCCGACGCACAAGATCCGCCGGGGGAAGGTCACCGAGCAGTTCGGGCATCTCATCGACGGGATGTACCGCGACCGGACGGAGCGTGCACCGTGACGAAGTTCTTCAGCCTCTTGAGTGACGGACTGGCACTCGGCGCGGTGTACGCGCTGGTGGCGCTCGGCTTCGTGGTGATCTACCGAGCGACCCGGATCATCAACTTCGCGCAGGGCGCTTTGGTCGTGTTCGGGGCGTTCCTCGTCTATCAGGCGGAGCACACCTGGCAGCTGCCGTTCTGGCTGTCGGCGGTGTTCGCGATCGCCTGCTGCGCGGCGATCGGGGCAGCGTTCCAAGGCCTCGTCCTGCGACGCATGGTCGGCCAGCCGATCTTCGCGATCATCCTCATCACGATCGGGCTCCTGCTGCTCGTCGAGCCGATCACGACGACCATCTGGCACAACCCGCCGGGTGGGATCGAAACCCCCTGGGCGCTGCGCAGCGTGAAGATCGGCGACGTCCGGATCCTGCAGGTCAACATCGCGACGGTGGTGCTCGCGGCGATCGTGCTCGGCGCCTTCTTCGCCCTGTTCCGCTACACGAAGATCGGGTTGGCGATGCGCGCCACCGCCGTCGATCAGGAAGCCGCCCTCGCCCAGGGAATCAACGTCTCACGGATCTTCGCGCTCTCGTGGGCGATCGCCGGGGCCGTCGCAGTGGTCAGCGGGATGATGCTCGCGGGCGGCGCCGGTCCCGCACCCGGGCTCAGTATCAACCTGGGGCTCATCGCTCTGCTCGCATTACCGGCGATCATCCTCGGCGGCCTCGACTCACCGGTCGGTGCGGTGGTTGGCGGCCTGACGATCGGCGTCGCCCAAGTGATGACCGGCGGGTACATATCGTCTGCGGTGCCGGCGCTCGGCAGCGAGTTCGCGGACGTCGTGCCGTACATCATCATGCTGGTCATCTTGCTGGTCCGACCGTACGGACTGTTCGGCACCCCGGAAGTGGAACGCGTCTGATGACGGCGGGCGCCAGCCGGGCGATGGTCCGGGAGTACCGCGACGACCTACGACTCTTCCCGACGTGGACGAAGCGGATCCTCCTGCTGGGCGTCGCCGCTCTGTACCTGTTGGTTCCTCTCGTCGTGAACGACCTCTGGGCCAATGTGTTGGCGTTGGCGGGCGTCACTGCGATCGGCGCTCTGAGCCTCAACCTGCTCACCGGGTACACCGGGCAACCGTCCCTCGGCCACGCCGCGTTCATCGGCCTGGGGGCATTCACCGCCGCGTACTTCGGCGGCGCGCGGCTCCCGGCCGGCTACAACCTGAACTTGTGGGTCTACCTGCTCATCGCGATGGTCCTCGGGGGCATCGTCGGTCTCGTCATCGGCCTGCCGGCGTTGCGGCTGCGCGGCAACTATCTCGTCATCGTGACATTGGGCCTGGTGTTCATCGCCCTCTACGCGTGGCAGAAGTTGACGAACTTCACCGGCGGCAACGCGGGGACCGCCATGCCGACGAAGGCGGTCGTGTACAACATCGGCGGCCACCAACTCGACCTGCTGGGCAACTTTGTCGTGTTCGGCAAGACGCTGGGCCCGAAGCAGGGTCTCATGTACCTGGCATGGGGTCTCGCCGCCGTCGTCGCCTTGCTGTTCAAGAACATCACGCGCACCCGACCCGGCCGCGCATTGCAGGCGGTCCGCGACCGCGACGTCGCCGCCGAGGTTGTCGGAGTCAGCCTGTTCCGGTACAAGCTGGCGGCCTTCGTGATCTCGAGCTCCTTCGCCGCGCTGGCTGGCGCCCTCTACGGCTTGTACCTCGGCTACCTGACCCCAAACGCGTCGTCCCTCGGAATTCAGCTCTCCATCACGTACCTGGCGATCATCGTCGTCGGGGGAATCGGGACGATGTACGGCCCCGTGCTCGGCGCCCTGCTCGTGGGTGCACTCCCCAAGCTGATCGACCAGTACGCGACGTCCCTCCCGCTGCTGAGCCGCGTCGTCACAACCGACCCGGCCAAGAGCGGCCTCACGAAGGGGGCGCTCAGCACGATCATCTACGCGGTCTTGATCATCGCCTTCTTGGTGCTCGAACCGCGGGGCCTGGCGGGCATTTGGCGTCGGATCCAGGCATACTTCAGGTCCTGGCCGTTCTCCTCCTGACGCATACGGCCGCCAGGCACGGGATGCGACCGGGAGCGTCGTTCTGCGAGGGGGGAGCTACATGGGAACCAGCCTCGGTCGGGCTGTCGGGATCCTGGCGGTCATAGCCCTCGGGGTGGCCGTGTCCATCCCCATGGCCGGCGCCGGCACCGGCGCGGCCAAGACGCCGCCCACAGTGCCGGGCTTCGACGGCAAGACCATCAACCTCGGTGTCATCACACCC
This sequence comes from uncultured Actinomycetes bacterium, assembly GCA_963714105.1. Lineage (GTDB taxonomy): Bacteria > Actinomycetota > Acidimicrobiia > IMCC26256 > PALSA-555 > PALSA-555. The sequence continues at coordinate 537,741 of OY970233.1, forward strand.
CTGAGCGGGCTCGCCAGCGTCATCGGCAAGCCACTGACCAGCGGCAACCGGGCCTACTGGGCGTCGGTCAACGCGAAGGGCGGGGTCGGCGGCAAGTACAAGGTGCAGCTCAGCCAGCAGGACAGTCAGTACCAGGTCGAGACAGCCTTGCAGGGCTACGACCAGATCAAGGACAAGGTCGTCGCGTTCCAGCAGGTGCTCGGCACTCAGATCATGCAGGCGGTCCTGACCCGGCTGAAGGCCGACAAGCTCACGGCCGGACCGGCGACGCTGGACTCCCAGTGGGTGAAGGCGCCTCAGCTGTTCCCGATCGGCGCTCCATACGAGGTCGAGGCGGTCAACGGCTTCGACTACTACATCAACCGAGGTGGCGGCCGGGGCAAGAAGGTCTGCGCCCTCGCCCAGGACGACGCCTACGGCAGCAACGGACTACAAGGCCTGGCGTTCGCCGCCAAGCAGCTGAAGTTCACGGTGTCGACGACGGCACGATTCGCGACCGGAAGTGACGTCAGCGCCCAGGTCGGACAGCTCGCAGACGCGAAGTGCGAGGCCGTGTTCCTCGCCTCGCTGCCCAACGACACCAGCCCCATCGTCACCAAGATGATCGGCCGGAACTTCACGCCGCAGGTGCTCGGGCTCGCGCCGACGTGGCTCGCCGGCTTCGAGAACAGCCCGGACCAGAGCGACTTCTACCAGAAGCACTTCTGGCTCCTCTCCGAGGGTCCCGCCTGGGGCGACACCAGCGTCCCGGGCATGGCGAAGATGATCGACGACCAGCAGCGCTACGCCCCGGACCAGAAGCCAGACCAGTACTTCTATTTTGGGTACGCCCAGGCGTGGGCAGAGGACCAGATCCTCGAGCAGGCCGTGAAGAACGGCGACCTCAGCCGGGCCGGGGTCCAGAAGGCCATGACCCAGGTCGGGACGCTGAAATTCGAGAACCTCGTCGGCGACTACCTATACGGCGCATCGGCGAGCACCCGCAACCCGCCCCGTGACACGACGATCTTCAAGATCGTGCCCGGAAAGCCCATCGGGCTCGACATCTTGGTGCCGCCGTTCGTGTCCGCGGCGGCCAAGCAGCTGAAGTTCTGACCATCACCGACGCGAGACCGTGAGTCCCGGCTCGAGCGTCGAGCAAACCCGTGCTGGGGCGAGTTCGGCCGGCGGCTGCGCGTTCCAGCCCGGTCGTGAGTTCGTCAAGGATTGGGACTGACCCACGACCGCGACCATCCGCGTCAACAAGAGACGCGCTCGTACCTGGGCAGGTTCAAGGGATCACTGCAATTTCTCGGTGAGTCGATGACGCTTCGTCGATTCGACCGAGGAGTTGGAGATGACCCCACATCTGACCATTGAGCAGAAGCGAGCGATCCGAAGGCTGAGGGCCAGAGGGCTCTCGTTGCGTCAGGTCGCGCGAGAGGTCGGGTGCACGGCTCCGGGTGTGGTGACGGTGCTCGAACGTGTGCCGAAGGTGCGAGCGCGTCCGGACCGGTGGCTGCCCGGCCCGTCGCGGCTGCAGCTCGCTGAGCGGGAGGAGATCAGCCTCGGCCTCCTCGGTGGCAACTCGCTCGCCGCGATCGCCCGGGCCATCGGCCGATCACCCTCGACGGTGTGCCGTGAGGTCACAGCGAATGGGGGACCTTCGCAGTATCGGGCGTGGCGGGCACACCAGCGCGCCGAGGGGGCGGCACGGCGTCCCAAGACCCCAAAGCTCGCGTCGGGCCCGCTGTGTGACCAGGTCAACACGTGGCTTGGTGCCTTCTGGTCGCCGGAGCAGATCGCCAATCGCTTGCGACTCGAGTTCCCAGACGATCCGATGATGCGGGTGAGTCACGAGACGATCTATCAATCGCTCTTCGTCCAGGGCCGGGGCGAGCTACGCCGAGAGCTCGCCCGGTGCCTGCGCTCAGGCCGGCTTCGCCGGCGCCGCCAGGGTCGTGATCCCGGTCGCGGCCAGCTCTGCGACATGGTCACGATCTCGGAGCGGCCCGCCGAGGTGGAGGACCGCGCCGTGCCTGGCCACCGGGAGGGCGACCTCATCTGCGGCTCGCTGAACCGCTCCGCGGTCGGCACCCTTGTCGAGCGACAGACCCGCTACGTGATGCTGCTGCACCTCCCCAACGGCCACGAGGCCCTCGAGGTGCAACGGGCGATGGGAAAGGCGATCACTCAGATGCCAGCCGAGCTGTTCCGGACCCTCACCTGGGATCGCGGCAAGGAGATGGCCCGCCACGCCGAGATCAAGGTCGCAACCGGCGTGCAGATCTACTTCTGCGATCCGCGCGCTCCCTGGCAGCGCGGATCCAACGAGAACACCAACGGGCTCCTCCGCCAGTTCCTCCCTAAAGGCACAGACCTCTCACGCCACAGCGCCGAGGACCTCGCCCGCATCGCAACCCTGCTCAACGAGCGTCCCCGCAAGACGCTCAACTACATGAAACCATCAGAGCGGCTCGCTGAGCTCATTGCGATGACTGGTTGAACCTGCCCTTCGTGTGGGGTGTCAAAAACTCGAATACGCCGCTGACCTGCCAGTTCGCAGGAGCATGCGGTAGATCCCAGCTGTGAACTCTGAGACTCCTGCGGCTTATGAAGTTCTGCACCCGTCTGGGGCGCGACGATCCGGTCCTCTACGAGCCAGCAAGAAGCGGCTGGTCAAGGGCCTGATCGAGTTTGGCACCCCAAAGGCAACCTGCGGTTCGAGGCAACTCCCGCACTCACGGAGAATGTCTGCCTGGCTGGCTGACGGTGGGACCGCGTTCGGGTCCGGTCGGGTCGAGAAGTTGGAGAGATCACATCGAGCGCTGTCGCGCAACGGCCGTTCATAGACTTTGGCCGTGTCGATCAGCGCGAGCCCGCTCTACGACCCGGAAATCTTCGTGGAAGGTGTGCCGCACGGGCTCCTCGCGCGGCTCCGCGAGAACCAGCCGGTGCACTGGCACGCCGACGGTGTCGGTGCCGGGCGTTACGTCGTCACAAGCCACCGGTTCGTGCGCCAACTGAACCGCGATTGGGAATGCTTCTCCTCATCGCAGCTGGCCGTTGCCGGGGGTAAGGGTCACCATCGTCGTGCCGGCGCGGTCACTCTGCTCGAGTCCGATCCGCCGGAGCACACTGCGTTGCGTCGCTTGGTCAGCCGGGGCTTCACGCCGCGGGCCGCGAGCGCACTGGAGGAAGTCGCTCGCCCGGTCGCCGCCGATCTCGTCGACCGGTTCGTTGCGGCCGGGGGAGGTGACGCCGCCGAGGCGCTGGCAGCCCAGTTGCCGCTGCACGTGACCGGCGAGATGCTGGGGATCCCGTACGGGGACCGTGCTGACCTCTTGCGTTGGACGAGCACCACCGTCGGCGCCATGGACCCGGAATTGTGCCCGTCTCCCGAACACGCGAGGCGTGCCATGCTGCATTTCGCCGAGTACGGGCGGGAGCACATTCGTCGACGGCGAGCCCATCCGGGCGCCGATGTCTTCAGCGCGCTCGTCCACACAGAGTTCGAGGGCGCGAGGCTCAGCGACGAGGCCCTCGGTGGGTGGTGGCAGCTGCTCGTTACCGGGAGCACCGAGACCACCCGGAACCTTCTCAGCGGAGGGCTGCTGCTGTTGTTGGACCATCCCGACCAGGCATCGGCGTTGGCTGCCGACCCGGCGCTGATCGACTCCGCGATCGAGGAGATGCTGCGGATGGTGACCCCAGTGATGCACCACCAGCGCCGGGTCACCACGTCTGTCGTGGACGAATTGGGCGTCACCTTCGAGCCCGGCCAGATCGTCGACTTGTGGATGATCGCAGCTAACCGCGACCACGAGGTGTTCGACGACGCCGACACTTTCGACATCACCCGGTCGGCAAACGATCACCTGTCGTTCGGGTCGGGCGGACCGCACTTCTGCCTCGGTGCCAGCCTGGCCCGGCAGGAAGCCCGTGCCTTCTTCGAGGCGGTAGCGCCCCAGGTCGAGCGGTTCGAACGCACCGGTCCCGCGGCCCGACTCCGCGGCACGCACTTCAACAGCCTCAAACACCTACCGGTCGCGATTCGTCGCTGACCCTGTGGGGGTGTCAAAGCTCGATCACACCAAAACATGCGGGTGATGCGGACACCAGTGCGTTCACCGAGAGCAAACGCGTTCGCCGAGCGCTTTGTTCGCACCGTCCGCCAAGAATGCCTCGACTGGGCCCTCATCCACGGCCAGCGTCACCTCCGAACCGTTCTCGAGGAGTACGTCGAGCACACAACCAGCACCGACCCCACCGAGGTCTTGACCTATCCCCACCCGAGCCGACCAGCCGAGCTCAAGCCACGACCGGCCCGGTGACCCCGCCAACGGCGCCTCGGGGGTCTCATCAACGAATACCACCGCCGAGCCGCATGACCGATCAAAGACACCGTTCAGGGTTCCTCGTGCATGCAACACGGCTCGCCGGAAGCCGGCACCAGCGAAGCTGCGCCGAAACCGAGGGCGCACCTTCGAAACCGCACTGCTACACGGACCCGCGTGGCGCGGGCACTCGGCGACACGCCAAGCCTTCCCGCAGGGATCGGGACCTTTGACACTGTTCGGCTCACGCGGCGGATCCCATGATGACCTGTACGAGAAGTCGACGGCGACGGCGACCGCGATGGATGGTGAGGTGGCTCAATGAGCGGTGCGATTCCCAGGTTGGCCTCCGAAGTCTCAGTTTCCCTGGCAGGTGTCGGTTCCTACTTGCCGGAACGCCGAGTCTCCAACAAAGAGATCCTCGAATATCTCCGTCCCGTTCGCCCCGACGGCAGGCCCCTTGAGCCAGATTGGGTCGTCAAGCACCTCGGTATCCATGAGCGACGGTTGGACTACGAGTTCGGAGGTCGGCGTAAGCAGAGCCGTGCCGACGGCGGCATCTACGACGGTGATTTGGCGCTCCGCGCCGGGCGCGCCGCCCTCCTCGACGCCGGGCTCGACAGCGCCGACGTCGACATCATGGTGCATGTAACGACCACGCCCGACCTCATCGCCTGCCAGGACCACTTCCGGTTCCTGATGACCGAGCTCGGATTGCGCCGGGACACCGAGCTGGTCCACCACAACCTCGGATGCGCTGGGCTTGCCCCCGGATTTCGCACTGCGGCGTGTTCGCTCATCTCGATGGCACCCGCCACCGCACTGGTCGTGGCGAGCAATTGTCCCTCGGGCTACTTCGGGCCCGAGGTGCATGACTACTACTACAAGCACCAGAGCGGCCTCGGATGGTTGGCGCCCCTCATGTTTGCCGACGGTGCGGGGGCTGCCGTCTGGCGCTCGACACCGCGTGACGAGACGTCCGGCCCCACCGGCTTGCTCTCGGTGCGCTCCGAGACCAGCCCCGACATCGGGCTCATCTCCTACCCTGGGGGCGGCTGCTTGCATCACACCTCTGCTACCAACGTGGCCGACCACGTGTTCTTGATGGACGGCGTCAAGGTGGCCGAGGTCTTCCCACCGTTGATGTCGCGAGACTTCCAGATGCTGCAGGAGGACTGGCCGACCGCCATCAAGCCCTTCACCGGAACCGACTTCGACGTCGACGCCGTGTCCCGCTGGTACCTACACCAGGCCAACGGGGTGGTGGTTCGTCAGGCGATCGAGACGCTCGGACTGCCTCCTGAACGGGTACCGATCAGCGTCGACCACTACGGCAACACATCAGCGGCGAGCACCCTGATCCTGCTGGACGAGGACCGACGCGCCGGCCGGGTGAAGGAGGGTGATCTCGTGGTCTTCTTGTGGATCGGCGCCGGAAATGGTGCCATGAACGGGTACGCAGCGGTCACGCTCTGACCGGCGGCGCACCCGGCGACCACATAGCGACTCGGCCGGAGATGGAAACGAACGTCCGTAGAGCTCGAGTTGCTCATCCCTGCGTATCCGCCCTTGGTGAGTGCTCCGACCCGCTCGGTCGCCACCCAGTAGGTGGGCGTATCGTGCCCAGAGCGCGAGCGCAGCGAACGCGGCGACCATGCTGCGCGAACTCCTGCTGGCACGCCTTGGGCAGGCTCCGCAGGCTCGACTGGGTGCAACTCTTCAGCGATGCCTGGTTCCACGTTAGACACCGATCCAAAGCCAGTCCGTCAGGCCTTTGGCCGAGGTGATCGGCTGCGCCGACGACGAGACAGGCGGGGAAAGGCATCGCCTACGAGCCAGCCGGCCTCATCCCCCGCATCAGCCAATTGATCCGCGGCGGCAACGGTGAACGCTCGCGCCCTTCTGAGCGGGCCCGGAAGTGTGGCTGAGCTGTCCCTCCAGGTCGCGCACCAGGCAGCTCGAGTCACGTGGTGCGGGCCAGCATCCGGTCCCGCCACTGCGACGCGGATGTCGCCGACGGAGAGGTCGCGTTCATGAAGTCGATAAGGACCTTGCAGAAGCGATCGGGATGTTCGCAGTGCGGGAAGTGTCCGGTGCCTTCGAAGATCTCGAGCCGGCTGCCCGGGATCGCTTTGTGGGTGGTGCGGCCTTGCTCGACCGGGATGATGCTGTCGTGGTCGCCCCAGATGATCAGCGTCGGTAGTTCGGCGGCAAGGTAGAGCCGATCGGCCGCGCTCACGCGTTGGCCCGTGACGTCGATGACTGATCGCAGCGTGTGTACGAACGCAGTGCGCGTCTTGGCATCTGCCAATGACCCGTAGCTCTGCCATAACTCCGTGACGTTTGGGCCGGTGTGAAGGCCGACGTTTGCGAGCCAACCCGCGACTCTCACGCCGGCATCATGGAGCCAACTGGTGCACGCCAGCGGGAGTACGAGTTCTGCGCCCGGCAGCGCAAGCAAGCGCAACAGGACGTTGACGTCGTCACCCAATCCACCGCTCGACACGAGCACTAGCCGTTCGCAGCGCTCTGGGAACTGATAAGCGAATTGCATCGCAACGCCGCCACCAAGTGATTGCCCGACCAAGGTTGCGCGCTCATATCCCAACGCCAGCAGAAGATCGCGCACGCCACTCGCGAACGCTCCCAGCGAGTAGTCGCCACGCGGCTTTTCGGATTCGCCGTGGCCGACGAGATCGGGGGCAATGACCGTGAAGTGTTCGGCAAGCACGGGCATGACGAACCGCCATGTCGCCGAGCTGCCGGCCATGCCGTGGATGAGAACGATGACGGGCCCTGACCCACTGCTGCGATAGCCGACGCTATGGCCGTGGATTTCGATGTGCTGGAGTTTGGCGAGCGTCACAGGTTCTCATTGTACGACCTGTTCCGAGGGCGCTCGCGCCGGCCGTGGCGGCGTCTTTGGCCCTCCGCGCCGTGTTGCGGACAAGCCGCGACATCGCGACCGACCGCATGTGCCTCGACCCTGTCAGGAGCGAGACGCTCCTCGAGATCCTCCCGTGCTGAGTCCCCGCGTAGGGACGCGTTCTGCGCTCAGGGTCAGTGGGGCCTGGCTGTCGAGGGCTGGACGGGTCGTAGTGTCCGCGGGCATGGTGTCCACGCGCATGGTCAAGGGACGCGTGGTGATGGGGCTGCTCTTCTTCCCGCGTGGCGGCTCGGCGTACGTTGCGCGCTATCTCTCCGCGTCGCTCTCGGAGGCCGGTTGGGCTGTGTCTCTCGTCTGCGGGTCCCTTGATCTCCCGGGGGCGGAGACCCATGCAGCGACGTTCTTCGCAGGTGTCGAGGTGCACGAGGTCGACTACACGGATGCGCTGAACGCCTTCCAAGCAGGCGGGAGTGCGATCGCTGCACCCTTGCCGATGCAGCCCTCCTACGAGGACCGGGTCGACACAGCTGACGTCGTGCTGTCGTCGGTCGAGCCGGGACTCGCCGACCACCTTTCGTCGGTCTGGGAGGCGCCGTTCGCTGCTGCGGATGCCGAGGGGGCCGACGTCTTGCACCTCCACCATTTGACCCCGCAGCACGATGCGGTCGCCCACCGCTGGCCGAGCGTCCCGGTGCTGGCGCATCTCCACGGGACCGAGCTCAGGCTGATCGAGGCGATCGAGGCACGAGCCGCGGTGGCGGCGGCGCTGGGCACCACGCTGGTTGACATGACCGAGGTGGTGCCCGATGGGCGCCGCGACCGCGCCAGGCTGAACGGCCCGCAGGCCGAGCTCGCTCGCACCACCCGGTGGGACCGATGGCGATACGGAGAGTTCTGGGCGGCGCACCTTCGGGCGCAGGCCGCTGCTGCGGACCATTTGGTGGCGGTGTCTCCGCCGGTGCGGGCAGCGGCGATCGAACTCCTCGGCGTTGAGCCCGACCGAATCTCGACGATCCCCAACGGGGTTGACATTGACCGCTTCCGACCCAGGGCGATCAATCCTGCGGAGCGGCGAGCGAGCTTTCGGCGCTGGCTGGTCGAGGACCCTAAAGGATGGGACGAGGGCGGGGCGCCTGGGACGGTGGCCTACCGTGAGGGGGACCTCGATCGTCTCCTCGGGCCGGACGGCGACGCGACGGTGCTGATCTTCGTCGGCCGGTTCGTGGCGTGGAAGCGGGTTCCCATGCTGATCCGGGCGTTCGCGCGAGCCCGCGCACGATTTGAGCGACCGGGATCGTTGGTGGTGTGGGGTGGGAGTCCCAGCGAGTGGGAGGACGAGCACCCGGTCACGGTTGCCTCGGAGGTCGGTGCGGACGGCGTCTTCTTCGCCGGCTGGCGAGGCCACGATGACCTGCCGTACGGGCTGGCGGCCTGCGACGCGCTCGTCATGGCCTCGGTCAACGATTCCTATCCCCAGGCGCCGCTTGAGGCGATGGCCGTTGGCCTGCCGGTGATCGCCACCCAAAGTGGCGGCTTTCCGTCGATGATCAACCTGGACCCTGCGCGCCCGACCGGTTGGCTCGTGGCGCCCGACGACGTCGACGCGCTCGCCGACGGGTTGACGGAGGCGGTCAACCGGCCGGCCGAACTCGGCCGTCGCGGAGCCAACGCGCTCGCCCACGCGCGGGACAGCCTCTCCTGGGCCGGGCTGGTGCCCCAATTCGAAGATGCCTACGCCGCTGCCATCGAGCGGCACCGAACGGGCGGCCGGCGCTAAGCGGACGCGCCAGACCTCGCACCTCCATCAACGCAGGTCCTCGCGTCCGTGTCGCAGACGCGGCCGCTCTAGTGGCAGTCCCGTGCCGGATCGTAAGCCCGCCGGAAGCGGGGATGATGCCGCCTCAGAGCGTGCCGGGAACGGCACCTTGGCCTCCAACGGGGGTCTGTCGCCCGGCCACGCTCAGTGATGGGTTCTCTCAACTTTGGAGGTGTCAGGCATGAGGGTGTCGTGGGGTACGCCGGCCGTTGCCGAGCGCACCACCGCCGGAGAAGATCGGCAGCCCCCCCGTTCGACGCTGATGTCGCCGTCCTGCACGAACCGGTGCGCCTCGCCAGCGGCGCACAAGCCGAGCGCCTCGAGCCAGAAGTAGACGATCGGTGAGAACCCGTCATAGAGCTGCGGCGCCTTCACGTCGCGCCCTGATAACCCCGAGTGCTCCCACAGTCGCGAACACGTCTGAGCGGCGAGCCCCATAGTGTCGTCGAGTGGCCAGTGCGTCGGAAAGTCCGTGCCGGTGCGAATGTCCTTGCGCGTAACCGGCGACGTACACCGGCGGGTGCCGGAGGTGGCGCCCGCGGTCCGCGCTGGTGAACACGAACGCGGCAACCCTGTCGACCGGGATGTCGCAGTCGTACATGCAGATCGGGTCCGAGAGCAGTCACCTGCGGTCTGGCTCAGGACTCGGCCTTGGGTGGCATCACCAACACGGTTCCCTGGGTGAGGCACGCGAGGCGGCCGTCATTCGTGACCCGGATTCGTACCACCGCAGTACGCTTCGTCAGCGATTCGATTCGGGCCTCGGCGCGCAGGCTGCCGGTCGTGACCGGCGCGAGGTAGTTGAGTTTGAACTCGGTCGTCGCGGCCCACGATCCTCGCGGGATGACCGGGTAGCACACCGTCCCCAGGACGTGGTCACAGAGCGCGGCAATCACGCCGCCGTGCAGGTTGCCGAACGGAGTGAGCAGGTCCGATCGGACGTCGAGCTCGACGTCGAGCTCGCCCGGACCCACGTGCACCACCCGAAGCCCGAGGAAGCCGGGCAGCCCACCGGCACGTTCGTGCGAGGCCCGGACTGCGGCGGCGAACTCGGTGTCGTAGCGCTCGAAGCGCGGGCGCTCTAGGTCCACGTCAGCCTCCTCGGGAGCCGAGACGCAGTCTGGGGGTCTCGATCGTCTCTAGAACGCCCAACCGGACTCGGCGCCACGCACGGCCTCGGACGCGCCGACCGCGTCTGGTGGATCGCCCCTCAGAGTTCGACGTCGCGTGCCCTTCCATCGTCAGACCGGCGGAGGCCCGCCCGTGGTCTCGGCGATTCTGGACACGATCGTGATCTGGTGCGAGCCGCACTCTCCGATATACTCTACCGGGGTATTGTACGCGGCCGGACGAGGAAAGGCGCGTCGTGATGGCTGGATACAGCGACAACAAGGACGCCGTGCTCAAGCGGCTCCGGCGGATCGAGGGGCAGGTCCGGGGCCTGCAGCGCATGGTGGGCGAGGACGCGTACTGCATCGACATCATGACCCAGGTCTCGGCGACGACTCGGGCGTTGCAGAGCGTGGCCCTCGAGCTGCTCGATGAGCACCTGGACCATTGTGTGCGCGACGCCATCGGCGCGGGTGGGCCCGACGCCGACGCCAAGGTCGCCGAGGCTTCGTCGGCAATCGCCCGCCTGGTCAGGTCGTGACCGGCCTGACCCCCTCCGAGAAGGTCCCCGTCTGCTCGGCAGGAGCGATCGGCTGGCCTTCTTGGACACGCCGCGTCCCCGCGAGGTCGACGGCGTCGTGATAGGCGTCCTCGACGACATTGGCCGCAGTCTCCGAGAAGGCTTCTTCATGTTTTGGGAGACCCTCTGGCCGCTGATCCTCGGGTTCACGTTGTCGGGCGCGGTGCAAGCGTTCGTGCCCCGCGAACAGATGCACCAAATCATGGGCGACCACCGGCCGCGGGCCGTGGCTCGAGCGTCGGGGTTGGGGATGGTGTCATCGTCGTGCTCGTACGCCGCGACCGCGATGGCCAAGTCGCTCTTCCAGAAGGGTGCCGACTTCACCACGGCGATGATCTTCATGTTCGCATCGACGAACCTGGTGATCGAGCTCGGAATCGTGCTGGTGGTCCTGTTGGGTTGGCAGTTCGCGGTCGCCGAGTTCGTCGGCGGTCCGATCATGATCGTCCTGCTGGCCGCGACTGGCTCACTCGTCATCGGTTCAGCTCTCGTCAACCGAGCCCGCAAGCGACTGGAGTCCCAGCAGATGGCGGGAGGACATGACCACATGGTCGGCGACAGCGGGGAGCGCCAAGCCGAACTCGAACGTGAACCCTGGTCGCAGAAGCTCAGGAGCCGTGCCGCGTGGTCGGACGCGGCCAGCTACACCGTCGCCGACGTGACGATGCTGCGCCGCGAGCTCGTGATCGGCTACGTCATCGCCGGGTTTCTCACCGTGCTCGTCCCGTTGCACGTCTGGAACGTCGTGTTCCTGCATGGCCACGGGTTGTGGACCTCGGTCGAGAACGTGATCGTCGGCCCCTTCGTGGCGATCATCAGCTTCGTGTGCTCGATCGGGAACGTACCTCTCGCGGCCGCGCTCTGGCATGGTGGCATCAGCTTCGGCGGGGTGATCGCGTTCGTCTTCGCCGATCTGATCACGTTCCCATTACTGCTCATCTACCGGAAGTACTACGGGACGGCGCTGACCTTGCGGTTGCTGGTCTGGTTCTGGGCCGTCATGGCGATCGCCGGCCTCGCGGTCGAAGGGCTCTTCCAGGTGACGGGGCTGATACCGACCGACCGTCCGCACAACATCGTCCCGACCGGCTTCGAGTGGAACTACACCACGTTCCTCAACATCGTGTTCCTCGTGATCGCGGGATACCTCTATTGGCTCTACCGCCACCGCGACCGCTTCCAGCGCGACGTCGGTATCGTGTTCGACCCGGTGTGCGGCATGCGGGTCCAGCCTGAGCACGCGCCAGCGCACACTACCCACGATGGTGACGAGTACTGGTTCTGTTCCGACCGCTGCGCGGCGCGCTTCGCCGCCGACCGCGCAGGCCACCACGAGGAGCTGCCGGCACCGCCAACAGCGAGCGGGTGACGAAGAGAGCCGTGCCGTGCTCGTCGGCTCGCGGGACTGCGGCTAGTCCTTCTCCAGCGCAGTGACGGCGTCGGCGAGTCGCTCGTCGATGGCGACGTGCTGTCGAGCATGGTCAGGGCGATGACGCGCCGGACGATCGCATGGTTCTGGACGACCAGGCGCACCTGCTGATCGCGGGCGTGACTCTGCTCGGCGAACTCGAACAGCAGGCGGACGCCGGCGCGTCTCCGCGTCGGTGCCCCGGCCCCGTCGACGCTCGCCGATGCCGCACGTGGACCGGTGTCGAGGGGCTCAGTGCCCAGGAGGTGGGAGGTACTGCGCGAGAGGAGCGACTCGGAGCCCGCTGAGGTAGGCGGCAACGCTCAGGTTCTTGAGGTTCTGGAGCAGGTCGGTGCGAAAGTGCATGAGGACGATGTCGCCGGGTTGCAGTGGCCCTGGGTGTTGGAGCCGCAGGACGCCGTCGTTCATCGTCCCCTCCCAGAGGACGACGGCTTGCAGGCCGCACGTTCGTGCGGCTTGGAGGGTCGCTTGGTTGTAGGAGCCGTACGGGGGCCGGAACAGCCAGGGGCGCTGACCGAAGAGGAAGCTGTCCCCGTTGAGCGGACCGCAGATCTCGTTGACCTGCTGCTGATACGAGAGCCGCTTGAGGTCGAGGTGATGGACGGTGTGGTCCTGATCAGTGGCACCCAGTTGGTGCAGGGTCTGGAAGTACGTCGGGTTCTGCTGGAGCGCGGCGGGGAGGACGAACATGGTGACGGGGAGCTGGCTCTGGCGGAGGTAGTCGATCACGGCCGGGTCCTGGACGAAGCCGTCGTCGATGGTGAAGAACACGACGCGGTTCGGGGTCGTGATCTTCGAGATGAGGGGCGCAACCGGTCCGGGGGTGATCGCCACGGGGGTCGCCGGTGGGAACGGCGCGGTGGTGGTGGTCGTCGATGTCGACGAGGTGGAGGGTTGGGTCGTCGGGACCGAGGCGACGGGGCGGCGTTGGGTGCGACTGGAGCTGTGGTCCCCACCGGGGAGCGCGAGCACCGCGGCCGCGGAGAGACCCGCGAGGACCAGCACGACCGGGACCAGGATCAGCAGGCGTCGGTTCCTGACGTGTCGCCGATGCTGTCGCGATCCAACTTGTTGACGCATACCTGTCGCTCATTGGGGTCGTGCTGTCTGCACACGACCGATCGTCACTGGGTGGCCCCTGAGCCCGAGCGGATGGTTCGTCGGGGCGCCGATGGACCGTAGCCGAGCAACGCTCGCCGTCGATCGTCGCGCGCGTCGTCCGTCGTCGTGCGAGGGGGCCGGGCCGTGGGACCCGACACCGAGCGGCGCGGCGGGACCGTCGTCGGTATCGCTAGGGGCGTCCTCGGTCCGATGCGGTCAGCGCGACCCGGACGGCGTCCGTAGCCGCCGCGCCGGCGACCTCGAGCGGCTCCGTGGTGCGGGCGGCCCGGCTGAGGATGAAGGCACCTTCGAGGACGTTGATGACCAGGATGGCCAGCTCGCGTGCCCGGGCGCCGGGGATCCCGGCCTCCGCGAGCCGGCTCGCGGCTCCTGCGATCCAGCTCTCGAACACCGTCGCGGTGGCTTCGCGGAGGGCCTCGTGGCGGGACGCCACCTCGAGCGCCACGGTGGCGATCGGGCAGGCGTCGGCGTAGTCGGTCGCGCGCAGGACTTCGGCGGCGCCGGCGAAGAAGTCCCCGATCCCGGTGACCACGTCGGGTGCGGCCTCGAGGATCGCCTCGAACAGCTCGTAGTACATCTGCCCGGACCGCCGGATCACCTCGACCCCGAGCTGCGCCTTGCCGCCGGGGAAGAAGTGGTACACGGACCCGAACGGGGCGTTGGCGTCGGCCACGATCTGCTTCAGACCCGTGCCCGTGTACCCGTACTGGCGGAACAGGTCCGCGGTGGCGTCGAGGATCCGCTCCTTGGTGTTCGTCTCCTTGGTGTTCGTCGCCACCTGCGCTCCGATCGTCCCCGCGTTGCCTCGCCCACCCGATCCTAGCTAGGTTGCCATTAGAGCGATCTATCTAGGAGGACGGCATGTACCGATGGCTGGTCGGGGTGATGGTCCGGCGGGTGGCAGCCCGGAGCCGGGCTGGTGACATGGGGCCGACGCTGGCCTTGTGGGCCGAGGATGGCCACTTCCGCTTCCCGGGGCGGTCGTCCTGGGCGGTGGACACCCACAGCGCGGACGACCGGCGGGCGTGGTACGAGCGCTTCGCTCGGGTCGGGTTGCAGATCGAGCCCGAGGAGATCCTGGTCAAGGGGTGGCCGTGGCGGACCACCGTCTGCGTGCACTTCACCGACCACGCGACGGACGAGCACGGCGAGCGGGTCTACGAGAACCAGGGGGTGCTCTTCACCAAGATGTCGTGGGGGAAGATCACCCTGGGCACTGTGTACGAGGACACCCAGAAGGTCGCGGCGTTCGACGAGTACCTCGCCGACCACGAGCCGTCGGCGCCCGGGACCCGCCCCGGTCGTTAGGCGGCCGAACGCCGCCCTGGCTTGCGCGAACACGTCGATCAGCGGGGCGCAGAACGGGTCGAGATCGTCGGGCTTGCGGCTCGTCACGAGCGTGTTCGGTCCTTCGGTGCACACCACGACGGGCTCGTCGGTCCAGATCCCACCCGCGTTGCGGATGTCTGTCTGGAGGCTCGGCCACGACGTCACGGTGCGACCGCGCACCACGTCGGCTTCGACGAGCGTCCACGGTCCGTGGCAGATGACCGCGGCCGGCTTGCCGGCGGCGATCATCGCTCGGACGCACGCGACGGCGGGCTCGTCCGTGCGGAGGCGATCCGGGTTCGCGACACCACCCGGGAGGACGATCCCGACGACGTCCGCGACCTCGGCCTGGCTCGTCGTGCGATCGACCGGGAGCGTGTCCGCTCGGTCGAGGTGGTTCATGGCCTGGGCCATGCCCGCTTCCGGGGCCACGAGCTGCGGGTGCCCGCCGGCGTCCTTTTGACTGCCTGCCACGGCCGCGTGAGCTCCACCTGCTCGATTCCCTCGTTGGCGACGAGGAACGCCACCTTCTGTCCCTGCAATGCGTCCGTCATCCGTCGTCCTCCCTCAACCTGAGATTCGGCGCGTACCCGGTTCGGGCGGCGCGAAACGCACCCCGGGCGCACGTCGACGTCACACCCGCGGCCGGCCGGTCATGTGCCCGGGATGCGCGACGCTCGGTACGAGGACGTAAGAATCGGTCGTGATCTGGTCTCGGATCGTCTGACGAGAGGTGCGAGGTGGCGAGCACGTCGACTGAGCCCGTCGACATCCGGCGTGCCGACCAGCGGTTCCACACGCAGCTGGACTGGCTGGATTCCTGGCATTCGTTCAGCTTCGGACCTCACCGGGATCCCACGAACGTCGGTCATGGGCTCCTCATCGTGAACAACGACGACACGGTGCGTCGCGGCGGCGGATTCGCGGCGCACGCGCATCGGGACATGGAGATCGTGACCTGGGTTCTCTCCGGCGAGCTCGAACACCGCGATTCGGCTGGCAACGACGGGACGATCTACCCGGGGCTGGCGCAACGCATGTCGGCGGGCAGCGGGATCAGACATTCGGAGCGCAATCCGAGCGCGGACCAGGACGTCCACTTCGTCCAGATGTGGGTTGTGCCCGATACGGAGGGCGTGAGTCCGAGCTATCAGCAGCTGGACGTGAACGCCGAGCTCGCCCGGGGTCAGCTCGTCACGATCGCGTCAGGTCGGGATCAGGACACGGCGATCTCGCTGTACCAACGCGAGGCCACCCTGTTGGGCGCTCGCCTCCCACCCGGCGGGAGCGACGTCGTGCCCGACGCTCCTCACGTGCACGTCTTCGTCGCCCGCCACGACGCGAGCCTGGAGGGCGCGGGCCGGCTCGCGGCGGGTGACGCGGCCCGGCTGACGAGGGCGGGCGCACGACGCCTCGACGCTGGGCCTGATGGCGCCGAGGTGCTGATCTGGGCGACCGCGTAGAACGCGCCGACCGGTCCGGAGACCAGGCGCTGCGCGCTCAGACCGGATTGGTGCGCATGGCCTGCGCGCACACGATCTGGCGGAGCTCTTCGACGCCGCGACACACCGCGTCGATCTTGTCCTCGAACGCGGCCAGCCGGTCAGAATCGGCAGGTCCGGCGACGGACTGGTCCTGCAGCTCACGCTGGCAGCCCTGGAGGAGCCGCAACGTGTCGCGCTCCTCGGCGATGTAGCGGCCGAGGAGCTCACCGGTGCGGATGTCGATCGAATGGTCGGCGAAGAACCCGTCGAAGATGTCCGGCTCGCCGTCAGTGCAGAACTTGAGCAGGCCGAGCGCTTCGATCTTGTCCAGGTCGGACATGCCGGAACGGGCGATCTCCATCTGACGCTCGAAGCTCGGTTCGTCGGTGTGGCGAACCTCGAAGCCGAGCTCGTTGATTCGCTTCGCGAAGCTCATGCCGTGCTCGCCCTCTCGCGCCGCGACGGTGAGGAGCACGGAGCGAACCTCGGGGCTGGGCGTCGCGTCAGCCCACGCGGAGAGGTAGGCGTGCGCCCGCGTTTCAACGAGCGCGATCGCGTTGAGCATCCCGAGGTAGGTGGGCTTCTCAGGCATCGGGTGACCTCCGGGTCGTGACACGCGTGATCCAGCCGGCCAACTGTGCCAGGGGGCCTCGAGGTCGGCAAGGGAGCCTCAAGACGGCGACGCCTGAGACGCGGAACGCTGCGCCGGTTCGCGTGGCGGACAACATGAACGCCCCGCGTAGACCTGCCGCCGGCGTTTGGCGATCCTCGCTCGCCGCCCGGCGAGGCGGGTGGTCAGGCGGTGCGGACGGTGGGTGACGGGTCCTCGGGGATGCCGTCGAGGTAGGTGACGGTGCGGGTCCGGACCGCGGGGATGCTGCCCGACGCGGTGAGGACGCCGGTGAGGTTGAGCGGGTCGGTGGCGTTGACTTCGACCCGCTCGCCGGTTCGGGGAAGCTTGCGGACGTGCGCGAGCTGCTCCGCGGCGGCGGGGAGCGCGTACTGCTCGCCGCTGAACCCGCTGACGAAGCGGCCGCCGCGGACGAGGCCTCGATCCTCGAGTCGGCGCAGCGCCCATTGGACGTCCCGCCACGGGTAGCGGATCGAGTCGTGCACGGCGAGATCGCGGAAGACGACCCCCCACCGGTTCAGGAGCTGCTCGGCGACGGCTTCCGCGAGCTCGTCGCGGTCGAGGTCGGCTCCGGTCGGCGGGACGAGAGACCAGCGGCCGGGTGCGGCGCCGGCCAGCGTCCCGCCGCTCATGAGCCGGGACAGCCGGCGGGTCTCGGGGCGCCGGCGACCGGCAACCCGGGACCGGATCGCCCCGAACCCGTCGGCGGTGATCAGCCCGCGGGCCACGCCGTCCCACAAGGCCCGCTCGATGTCCTCGGGGAGCCGGTTCGTCGCCGTCGGAGAGCTCGCTGGCGAAGCACGCGCCGCGCTCGCGGAGCACCTCGATGATCTCGGCGGTCGCGCCGACGACCGGCTCGGCCGGCTCGGCGCGTGCGCGTGCCGCCTCGAGGAGCCAGGCGAGGTCGTCGCGGAACACGACCGAGATCGGCGTGGCCTTCGATGGGGGCCCAGCCGGGGCGTGGGCGTCGTCGTTGCTGCGGGGCGTGAGCCGCAACCAGCTGATCTCTCCGTCGTGGCCCAGCCGATCGAGCCAGCTCGGCCGGTACTCGCGGAGGCGGCGGGTGAGCAGCTCGGTCTCCCACGACCCGGCCGCGCTCTCGAACCCTTGGAGCTGGTCGAGCACCGTCAGCAGGCCGGCCTCTCCCGCGAGCTGGGTGCCGGGCGCGGCGTGCTGCCAGCGAAGGAGGAAGCGGACGAAGTCCTGTGTGGTGGCCGGCTGGACGCGCTGACGTCGGCTGCGCCGCGAGTACGCGTGCATCCGCGTCAGCAGCCGCCGCGAGACCCACTCCGGTTCCGTGGCCGCCGGGGCGGTAGCGGCCTTGGAGCGCGAAGCCTTCCTGCTCGAGGACGGCGAGGCCGGCGGCGACGCGCCGCGGTGCGAGGGCCGTCGCCGCGGCGAGGTCGTCGAGGGTGGCCACGCCCATGATCTCGAGGTGGCCGCGTAGCACGGACGCGATGGCCGGCTCTGCGCCGTCGAGCGCGAGGCGGGCGTCGTCGACGCGTTCGGTGACGCACCAGAGCTCCGCGCCGGGCGCGGTGATGGTCTGGCCTCGTCCACGGTGGACGAGCTCGTCCCAGTGGGGTCGCCACTCGCCGCGGGCGGGAGCGACGATGAGGGACGACAGCAGGTCGTGGAGGTCGTCGGCGGAGTCGGGTGACGGGGTGACTTCGGTGTGGACGCGGGTGACCGCGTCGGGGTCGAGGGCGCCGATCGACGCCAGGTCGACCGCGAGGCCGCGCCGGAGGGTGACCGCCCGGGTGCGCCGGTTCGGGAGCTCCTCGTCGTCGAGGAACGCGTAGGGGCGGGCGGTGACGATCTCGTGGGCGAGCACCGACGCCTCGGTGGTCTCGGCGCAGTGGATCGTGACCTCCCCGGATTCGAGGCGGCGCAGCAGCGCGTGGGCGCCGTCGAGGTCCAGGGCCTCGTGGAGCGTGTCGGCGATCGTCTGGTTGACGAGGAGATGGTCGGGGATCTCGATCGGTCCGGTCACGTTCTCCTGGCAGGCGGCCGCCTGCGGGAACACCGCGGCCATGAGGTCGTCGGCTTCCATCCGCTGGATCGGCGGTGGGTTGCGCCGGCCGTTCCGGAACCGGAGGACGAGCAGGGCCCGGTTGAGGTTCCAGCGCCACCGGGCGAGGAACATCGGCGAGTCGAGAATGGCCTGGCGCAAGGTCTCTTCGAGCGTGCGGCTGTTGAGGTAGTGGGGCACCTCGTCGAGCGGGAAGCTGTGGTGCGGCCCGAGCGAGAGGATGACCGCGTCGTCGGTCGCGGCGGCTTGGAGCTCGAAGTTGAAGCTGCGGCAGAAGCGCTTCCGCAACGCGAGACCGAGGGCCCGGTTGATGCGGCCGCCGTAGGGAGAGTGGATGATGAGCTGCATCCCGCCGGCCTCGTCGAAGAAACGCTCGAGCACAAGCTGGTCTTGGGTCGGGGTCGCCCCGAGCGCGGCGCGTCCGACCGCGAGGTAGTCGACGACCATCTGGGCCGCTTCGGCGGACACGCCCGCGGTGTCGGCGATCCAGCGGCGGGCCTCGTCTGGGTCACCGGCGGCGAGCAGCTCGTCGACGCGTCGTCGCAGCTCGGAGACCTCGACGGAGAGCTCGGCGGTCCGTGCTGGCGCCTCACCGGTCCAGAACGGCACCGTCGGCGGGGCGTCGCCCGCGTCGCGGACGCGCACCACCCCGGCTTCGACCCGCCGGATCTGCCACGAGTGCGTCCCCAGCAAGAAGATGTCGCCGGCCATCGATTCCATCGCCCAGTCTTCGTTGACGGTGCCGATGAACGTGTCGTCAGGTTCGGCGACGACCCGGTAGTCACCGATCTCGGGGATCGCGCCACCTGAGGTGAGGGCGGTCAACCGGGCGTGGCCTCGGGCCCGCACCTCGCCGTTCACCGCGTCGTGGTGGAGGTACGCGCCGCGGCGGCCGCGCCCGGTCTGCACGCCGTCGGACACGAGCCGGAGGACCTCGTCGAACACGGCCCGGGGGAGCTCTGCGTACGGGGCGGCCTTGCGCAGGAGGTCGTAGAGGTCGTCGGTTCGCCATTCCTTCGCCGCGACCTCGGCGACGAGCTGTTGCGCGGCGATGTCGAGCGGCGCGGTCGGCACCTCGATCGCGTCGAGGCGCCCGGCCCGGACGGCGGCGAGCATGGCGACGCACTCGACGAGCGCGTCACGGGTCAGTGGGTAGAGGCGCCCCTTGGGGGTGCCGGCGCGGCTGTGGTTCGAGCGCCCGACCCGCTGCAGGAAGGTGGCGATGCTTCGCGGTGAGCCGATCTGGCAGACCAGGTCGACCGGGCCGATGTCGATCCCGAGCTCCAGCGACGCGGTCGCGACGAGCGCCTTCAGGTCGCCGGCCCGTAGGCGGGTCTCGACCCGATGTCGGCGTTCCTTGGAGAGGCTGCCGTGATGGGCGGCGACGACGTCGGCGCCGAGACGTTCACCCAGCTGGTGGGCGAGGCGCTCCGCGAGCCTTCGGGTGTTCACGAACACGAGGGTGGTCTGGTGGGCACGGACCAACGCGGCGATCTGGTCGAAGATGTCGCCCATCTGCTCGGCGGGGGTGACCGCTTCGAGCTCGCCGTCTGGGAGTTCGAGCGCCAGGTCGAGGTCGCGTTGATGCCCGGAATCCACGATCGCGGGGAGCTGCCGGTCGCCGACGAGGAGACGCCCCACCCGTCCGATCGGCCGCTGGGTGGCGGAGAGCCCGACGCGCGTCGGGCGTCGGTCGCAGAGCGCCTCGAGTCGCTCGAGCGTCACCGCGAGGTGTGAGCCGCGTTTGTCGCGGGCGACGGCGTGGATCTCGTCGACGATCACGGTGTCGACGGTGCGCAGCATCTCGCGGCTCTTCGCGCTCGTCACGAGGAGGTACAGCGATTCGGGGGTGGTGACAACGAAGCTCGGGGGTCGACGCAGCATCGACGTCCGCTGGGACGCGGTCGTGTCGCCGGTTCGCACCGCGACCCGAAGGTTCGGCGGGTCGAGGTTCAGCTCGCGGGCGATCTCGGCGATCTCGACCAGTGGCCGCTCGAGGTTCTCGCCGATGTCGACGGCGAGGGCCTTCAGCGGGGAGACGTACACGACGCGGGCGACACCGTCGACGGTCTCGCCCGCCTCGTGGGCCCGGTACAGCCGGTCGATGCAGACGAGGAACCCGGCGAGGGTCTTCCCCGAGCCGGTGGGAGCGGAGATGAGCGTGTCCGACCCGGCGGCGATGTGGTGCCAGCCGCCGGTCTGGGGCGCGGTGGGGCCGTCGGGGAACCGGCGCCGGAACCACGTCGCGACGGCGGGATGGAACGTGGCCAGCGGGTCGTCGCCGCCCGCAGCGGGGTCGACCGGGGCGTTCGACTCCTCGGGTCGCGGCCGCGCGTCGAGGGTGGTCATCGATGCCGCGTCCGGCGGGTCGCGCGTCCGGGACGGGTGCTCCGCTGTCCCACTGGCCCCCTTCGTGGTCGATCGGGCCCCGGGAGGGGCCCGGGGCCCATTGTGGCCTGCCGGTACGACCCCGAACGCGGGGTTCCGCGACCGGGGAACGCGGGGGAAGCGGGCCGGTCCGGGTTAGGCGCTCGACTGCTCGAGTGCCTGGCGGGCTCCGATGTCTCGGCCCCGCTGGTCGAGGCGCAGCTCGCCCGAGTGGGCGTCGTAGTCGAAGAGCTCGCCGTAGCGGCCCCAGTTGATCGCGGTGTCGAGCTGGGCTCGGGCCTCTTCCTCGTTGAACCCGTGTCGGAGCAGGTCGAGGAAGAACCGCTCGTGGAGCGTCTTGTCGTTCGTGGCGTCCAAGGCTCGGGTGATGGCGTGCACGAGCGGTGCCCGTCGGTACACGGCGTCGGCGAAGAGCTCTTTGGAGTCGAGGATGGTGGCCGACACCCAGACCCGGCCCTCGTCGGTGATGTGCAGGTCGGCGTCGAAGGTCTTCGGCGAATCCGAGCATCTCTGCCGCGTCGATGAGCGGGAGGAGGTCGTCGACCGTGAAGGTCAACAGCCGGGCGAGCTCGGGGAGGTCGTCCTGGCCGCCTCGGTTCGCGACGATCTCGAGGAGCCCGGCGAGGCCGCCCACCGTGGCGTGCGGGAGGGGCACTTCGGTCGGGTGACGCGAGCTCGGTCTTGAACACCGGCGGGTGGCGGTCGCCGTCCTCTCGTGCGCCGGTCATGATGCCGTAGATCTCGTCCACGAGGGCCTCGAACTCCGGTGAGCGCCGGTTCCGCGGCCGCGGGATCTCGTCGATGATCGCCGCCTTGAGCCGGCCTGGGTTCGACGTCATGACGAAGATCCGGTCCGCGAGCTGGACGGCTTCCTCGATGTTGTGGGTGACGATGAGCATCGCCTTCGTCGGGAAGTTCGGACCGTTCCAGAGGCTGAGCAGCTCGGTGCGGAGGTTCTCGGCGGTCAGGACGTCGAGGGCGCTGAACGGCTCGTCCATGAGCAGGGCGTCCGGCTCGACGACGAGCGCGCGGGCGAACCCGACGCGCTGGCGCATCCCACCGGACAGCTCCCGTCGGGTACGCGGATTCGAACCCGTCGAGGCCGATGAGGTCGATCGCCCGTTCGGCGCGCTCGCGGCGTTCGGCCGGTGGGACGGCGAGCGCCTCCAAGCCCATCTCGACGTTGGATCGGACGGTCAGCCACGGGAGCAGCGCGAACGTCTGGAAGACCATCGCCACCCCCGGGTTGGCGCCGTTCAGCTCCGCGCCGCGGTAGGTGATGGTCCCGGACGTGGGCGCGATCAACCCGGCGATGCAGCGGAGCAACGTCGACTTCCCCGAGCCGGACTTCCCGAGGAGCGCGACGATCTCGCCTTCGCGGAGCTCGAAGCAGATGTCGGCCAGGACTCTCAGCGGCTCGCCTTCGGGTGTCGAGAAGTCCTTCGACACGTCGTCGACGCCGATGATCACGTCGCCGGTTCGGGGCTTCGACGAGGGCGGATGGACGCCGGCCGTGTTCGCGGGGAGGGTGGTGTCAGCCATCAGGTCACAGGGAGTAGCGGGTTTCCGCGAGATGGTAGAGGCGGCGCCACAGCAGGCGATTGATGACGACGACGTAGAAGCTCATGACGATCACCCCGATCATGACCTCGGCGAAGGATCCGCTGGTCGCGGCTTTTGTGATGTACGCACCGAGGCCGGTGGCGACGAGGTGGTGCTTCCCGAAGCTGACGACCTCGGCGACGATCGACGCGTTCCAGGCACCCCCCGCGGCGGTGATGCCGCCGGTGACGTAGAAGGGGAAGATGGCGGGGAGGATCAGCTGTCGCCACTTCTGACGCCAGGGCAGCCGGAACTGGGTCGACGAGCTCGCGCATGTCGGTCGGGATGGCGCTGGCTCCGGCGATGACGTTGAACAGGATGTACCACTGGGCGCCGAGGGCCATGAGGAGGATCCCGCCGATGTTGAGGCTGAGCCCCACGGCGACGAAGGCCACGGTCGCGAACGGGAAGAGGAAGTTCGCGGGGAAGCTGGCCAGGACCTGGACGACCGGTTGCGCGTACCGGGCGAGGCGGGGGCTCATGCCGATCTTGACGCCGATCGGCACCCAGACCAGCGACGCGAAGACGACCAGGGTCGCGACTCGTAGCAGGGTGTAGAAGCCGAGCAGGAAGCAGTACGGGAACTGGCCGAATCCGACGGTGCGGTTCAGGTAGGCGATCCCGCTGTACACCCCGAACGCGATCAGCGCCGCCCACGGCGACGAAGAAGAGGACGTCGCCGAGTCGCCGCTTCCGGGGGCTCACGTGGAGCGGGTACTCCGCCAACCCGAACGGGCGCGTGATCCGGTCGAGGCCTCGGCCGACGGGTTTGAGCGGTCGGGAGATGATGGCCGGCACCTGCGAGCGGCGCAGCAGGTTGAGGGTGACGCTCTTGGGTGCTTCGGCGGCTTCGGAGGTCTCGACCCGGAACTTCTCCGACCAGGCCACGAGCGGCCGCCAGAACAGCACGTTGACGCCGATGACCATCACGATCATGACGCCGATGGCGATGACGACGTGGGCGAGGTTCCCTTCGGCGACCGACGCGGCGACGTACGACCCGATGCCGGGGAGCGCGTAGGTGTGGTGGAACACCGCGATCGCTTCGGACGCGGCGAGAAAGAACCAGCCTCCCCCGAAGCTCATCATCCCGTTCCACACCAGGCCGATCATCGAGCTGGGCACGTCGAGGTGCCAGAAGCGCTCCCATTTCGTGAGCCTGAACATGCGGGCGGCCTCGTCGAGCTCTTTTGGTTGGGTGATCAGCGAGTGGTAGAAGCTGAAGGTCATGTTCCACGCCTGCGACGTGAAGATGGCGAAGATCGCGGCGCACTCGAGGCCGAGGATCGAGCCGGGGAACAGGGCGACGAAGAAGGCGACCGTGATGGTCAGGAAACCGAGGATCGGCACCGACTGGAGGATGTCGAGGAACGGGACGAGCACGGTGCGGGCCCGGGTGCTCCGGGCGGCGGCGGTGCCGTAGACGAGGGTGAACACGAGCGAGAAGGCGAGCGCGATGAACATGCGCAGCAGCGACCGGGCCGCGTAATAGGGAAGGTTCCCGGCACTCGTCGACACCGAGCTGTTCACGTGCGCGGAGAGGGTGTTGGCGTCCATCGCCGATCCCAGTCGCACGAGCGCGTAGATCAACACCACGATCGATGCGCCGACGAGGATGTCGATCGCGGAGAAGCGTCGCCGCCTCCCGAGCACGCCGCGAGTGGGGAAGCTGCCGGAGACTGCGCTCAACGAACTCACCTCCCGCGGTCGCGGCTGGGCGGCGTCAACCTATGTCGGCGGCTTGGTCCCTCGGCGGAGTTGGGCGGCCGCCCCGGCTCGGTCAGTGGTTTCTGACGGGCGCGCGTCGCGTGGTGCTCGCACCGGTGACCGCGAGTGGTGCGCGGCTGAGGATCCGACGCGTCGCGCGACGAGGGGGTCGAGTGTTCGCGGGGTGTTCATCGATCGGACGCTGTCCCGCCCCGGGTGCTGGGCTGGGGATCAGCGCGACGGCGCGGTCAGGCCGGGCAGTCGCGGCTGGTCCGGGTGCGCGTGGTCGGTCCCGATCGAGGTGCCGTGGTGCTGCGATGCGGTCTCGAATCGGATGATGGCCCGCAGGGCGATGAAGACGACCAGCGTCGCGGCGAGGTTGAGGATCCCGGCGAGCTGGCGGTCGGCGAAGAGGAATACCTGGGTGATGAAGATCGCCACGAGCAGGCTCGCCTCGAACCATCGAAAGGCGCGCAGCCGGGACTGGTGGAGCAGGCCGGCGCCGACGATCACGAAGGCCAGGGAGACGAGCGATGACCCGAGGGTCGCCCACTGCGTGAAGGTCCGGCCCGCGCTCGCGTTGTGGGTGAGGACGACGACCTGGGCGGTGCCGGCGACGGCGAGGACGGCGAAGAACGCGCCGATCGTCGCGACGAAGCCGGGCTTCTCGGTCCAGCGGTCGTAGGCGCCGAGCAGCCGGCGCCCGAGGGCCCGGGCGCGGGTCGGTGGCGGGCGGGGAGCGTGGCGACGTGCTCGAGCAGGTCGCGAACCTTCGGGGCGAGCCCGTCGTCGCCGCAGGTCCGGTCGAGCAGGCGGAGGGCCTCGCGGCGCTGCGGCTCGTCGAGGTTCCCGATGGACGCGAGCTTGAGGGCTTCGAACGCGTTGAAGAGACCCTCCTCGGATCGGTAGCGCCGTCGCTCCAGTGATCGGAACACGAGGTACATGACGATGAACACGACGTAGATCAGCGCGAGGGTCGGGCGGAAGAAGTAGTTGACGTCTCGGGTGATGAACTTGCCGAGCTCGTCGACGAACCAGCCGAAGCCGGCACCTCCGACGACCGCGATGAAGGTTCGTCCGCTGGGCGCGATGAACGAGACCGCGACGACGATCGCGGTCGCCATCATGAGCCCGCCCCAGATGGCGTGCGAGATGTGCAGCGTGCCGTTGCCGAGCTGGGGGTAGCCGGTCAGCACCAAGAAGAACCGGTTGCCGAGCACGCCGGCGATCGCGCAGGCCAAGAAGATGTCGAGGTTGCGCGACACGTCGGTGGTGCGAACCGCGAGACGCCGCAGCCGGACCCGCTCCTTGTGCAGCTCGTCGCCGAAGTCTGCGTTCATGGCGTCGTTCGCCCACCCCGGTTGGCCCGCACGGCGACGCTCTATCCCGGATCGGACGCGACCGCAACGACGACGGGCCGGGCGGGGCCGCTCGCAGGGCCACGGGCAGCTCGCGGGTGCTGGAGGCGAGCCGGGCCGGCTGTCGTCGATTGCTGACCCGGAAGGTCACCTCGGCCGGGCTCCGCCCAGGATTCCGGGGCTGCAGTCCCCCGACCTGCCGCGTTGGGTGGTCGGGCGCGCGCGCGAGGTGGTGGCACTGGCGGACGACGGGCACGTCTGGTATCCCAAGTGGTCTCAGCCAGTGGCCGGCAGCACGCGGAGCGTGCCGGTACCAGCCGAAAGCAGGGACACATGCCGGCAGGCCGAACCTGTCTTCCGACCTGGATCTCGGGAATCGGCGCGGTCACCGGGTACGGCTGGGGTACGAAGCACTTGTGGGACGGGCTGGTGCTGGGCGAGTCGGCCGTGGTTCGCCAGCCGGCGGGATTCGAGACCGTCCGCGCCGACGACGTCTGGCTCGCCTTGATCTCCGACGAGGGCGACCCGGCGGACGGCCCGTCGCGGTTCAGCCAGGCGTTGCACGCCGCGGCTCGGGAGGCGGTCGAGGACGCGCGCAAGCGCGGGTGGCGACCGGGCGGGACCGTCGGGTTGATCCACGCCTTCGTGCTGTCGGACGTGCACCTCTGGCGTGACTTCTATGACCGGCCGAGTCGACGGGTGCCACGCCGGCGTTACATCCAGCTCATGCCCTCCACGCCGATCACCAGCATCATGATCGAGCACGGCTTTCATGGTCCGTGCATGAGCGTCGTCGCGATGTGCGCGTCGGGCAACGCGGCGTTGCTGACGGCGAAGATGTGGGTCGATGCCGGCATCGCCGACGACGTGTTGGTCGTCGCCACGGACGTGTCGGCGACCCCCGAGAACGTGCGCCACTTCGTCGATCTGGGGGTCATCGTGGTGGACCGACCGCCGCTCGACGCGTGCCGGCCGTTCCAGGAGGGAAGCGTGGGCTTCACGGGCGGTGAGGCGTCGGTGGGGCTGATGGTGTCGGGCCAGCCCGCGGGCGGGTACACGATGCTGCGGGGCGGCGCGATGAGCCACGACGCCCATCACGTGATCTCCCTCGCCGCGGACCCGGAGCAGATCGGCAGCTGCTACCGCACCGCGCTCGACAACGCCGGGGTGGCCCGCGAGGAGGTCGTGTATTTCAACGCGCACGGGCCGGGAACCCGCCAGTGCGACCGCGCCGAGAGTCAGCTCTTCGACGAGCTGTTCCCCGATGCGGCGGGGATCTTCTCGTTCAAGCCGCTCGTGGGGCACTGCCAGGCCGCCGCGGCGGCGGTGGAGGTCGCGATCTCGTGTCTCGCCTACCAGGAGAACGTGATCCCGGCGCCGGTGGCGGTCGCGCCCGGGCACCGACGGCTGGTTTCGGGCCCGGTGGCCCGCGAGGCGGGGCCGACCATCAAGTCATCGATCGGGATGGGCGGCTACAACACCGCCATCCTCCTCGACGAGCCCACGGCCTGAGCGCTCGGCAGGGCCCGCCCTGGGCCCTGGCGACCCTCGAGGCTCCCCGGAACGGCGGCGTGCCGGCTTTACGCTGGCCGTCGCCGGCCCGAAATGGGTCAACCAGCGGGGGTAAGGCGCCGAACAATGAGCATCGACGGGCAGACCGACCACGCGGCCGACGCCTTGTGGGCCGCCGAGGGGCTCGAGGCACGCCTCGACCCCCTCTCGCTGTGGCGTGTCGCGACCTGGGAGTACGACCGGTCGACTGATTTCGTCTGCTGGTTCGACTCTCCGGTCGACGTGTTGAACTTGTCCGAGGCGAGCGGCGACGCGCTGATCGACCCGATCGTGGTGTCGTTGCGGTCGGGGGCGCCGTTCGAGCACTACGACTTGGAGCGGACCCTCGAGGACCGCGACGGGGAACCGATCGACCTGAGGATCCGGGCTCGTTGCCTGCGCGACGAGTCCGGGCGCATCTCGGGCGGAATCGGTCTGGTCACCGACGTGTCCGAGCAGCGCCGCAACGAGGCCGCGTTGCGGGGTGTCATCGACCGGTACCGCCGCCTGGTGGAGCTGAGCCCCGACCCGGTCGTGGTCCATCAGGACGGCATCATCCGGTACGCGAGCCCGGCGGCGTTGAAGGTCGCCGGGGTCGAAGATCCGAGTGACCTGATCGGCCACGCCATCCTCGACTTCGTCCACCCGTCGTCGCTGGAGGAGACCCTCGAGCGCATCGCGCTGCTCACCGAGCCGGGGATGGTGTCCGAGCCGGCGGAAGCGGTCCTCGTCCGCCAGAACGGCAACCCGATCGTGGTGGAGTCGATCAGCGTGCTCATCGACTGGGACGGCGCACCGGCGTTCCAGGTCATCCTCCGAGACATCTCGGAACGCCGCCGCGCCGAGGCTGCGCTCCGCTACCAGGCCAGCCTCGTGAGCCACGTCTCCGACGCGATCATCGCCACCGACCGGGACGGCAGGATCCGCAGCTGGAACCCGGCCGCGGAGGCCCTCTACGGCGTGCGGAGCACCGACGCGATCGGCCGCCCGGCCGCCGACCTGCTCGGCGAGGGCGCGGTCGACGCCGAGGGGATGCCCCGGCCGGGTGAGCTCAACCACGGCGGAAGGGGCACACGGTGCATCCCGGTCCTCGTGTCGGTGGCGCCGGTCCGCGACGAGCTCGGCGAATCGATCGGCACGGTGGCGGTGTGCACGGACCTGACCGAACGCCTCGAGCGGCAGGCGGCCGAGGCCCGGTACAGCGCGGCCGTCGCCGCGCTCGACGAAGGCGTGCTGGTCGTCGACCACGACGGCACGATCGTGTCGGTCAACGCGTCGGCTCGGGCGATGCTCGGCGACGACGTCCGGGAGGGGGTGAACAGCCGCGCCGCGCTGGACCGGCCGATGGTCGCCGAGGACGGCACCCCCATCAGCCCCGACGAGCATCCCCTCGCGGTCGGGCTCCGCACCGGTCGCCCCCAGAGTCGGGTCGTGCTCGGGTTCCCCGACCATGAGGACCGGCTGCGCTGGTTCTCGGTGAGCGTCCAGCCGTTGCGCCACGAACACTCGGACCGGGCCGGGGCGCTCGTCTGCTCGTTCTCGGAGATCACCGACCGCCGTCAGGTAGAGGCGCAGCTCAGCTTCCAGGCCACCCACGATCCCTTGACCCGCCTCCCGAACCGGGACGTCGTGCTGAGCGCGATCACCGACGCGCTGAGCGAGGCGAGACCGGGAGCGTCCGGGCTGGCGGTGCTGCTCATCGACCTGGACCAGTTCAAGCGGGTCAACGACACGTTCGGGCACGGCACCGGCGACAGCGTCCTGAAGGTGGTCGCGGGACGCATCGCGGCGGCGTGCGGGCCCCGCGACCGGCTCGGGCGCCTCGCGGGCGACGAGTTCGTGATGGTCTGCCCCGGTCTCGAGCGCCCCGAGCAGGCCCGCCAGGTGGCGGCGCGGGTCGCCGAGGCGGTGAGCGCGCCGTTGCGGCTGCCGTCCGGCCGGGAGCTGGTGGTGACGACCAGCATCGGCATCGCGTCGGTGAAGAACGGGCAGGGGACGCCGGAGGTGGCCCTCTCCCACGCGGATGTGGCGATGTACCGGGCCAAGGAGCTCGGACGGGACCGCATCGAGGTCTTCGACGACGAGCTGCGCTCGGTCGTGTCCCGCCGGCTGCTCATCCACGAGGGGCTGCGCGGCGCGGTCGACGCCCGGGAGATCACCGCGCACTACCAGCCGATCGTGGACGCGACGACGGGCCTGGTCGTCGGCGTCGAGGGGCTGGCCCGGTGGGAGCACCACACCCTCGGGGAGATCAGCCCGTCGGAGTTCATCCCCGTCGCCGAGGACACCGGGTTGGCGGTGCCGTTGGGTTCCCACATCCTCCACGCCGCCTGCACCGAGCTCGCGGGCTGGACGCGGACGCGGCGGGTGAGCGACGACTTCACCCTGAACGTCAACCTCTCCCCCCGTCAGCTCACCGACCCTGACCTGCCCGCGACGGTGGCCCGGATCCTGGACGCCACGGGGGTCGACGCCGGACGCCTGTGGCTGGAGGTGACCGAATCGGTGCTGATGGAGGACGCGGCGTTCATCTCGACCGCGCTCGCGGACCTCCGGGCCTTCGGTGTGCACTTCGCGATCGACGACTTCGGCACCGGCTACTCGTCGCTCGCCTACCTGAAGCAATTCCCGGTCGAGGCGCTGAAGATCGACAAGTCGTTCGTGGACGGGCTGGGCCGCGACCCGGAATCGGATGCGATCGTCGCCGCGATCGTGGGCCTGGCCCAGTCGCTGCACCTGCGCACGATCGCCGAGGGCGTCGAGACCGCCGAGCAGCTGGCCCGGCTCCGCGACCTGGGATGCGACCTGATCCAGGGGTACCTGCTGTCGGTGCCGATCCCGAGCCACCGGGTGCACTTCCGCGGCCCGACCGCCCGCCTGGGTGACGGCGCCACAACCGCGACCTGACCCGACCGGCCCGACCCACGCCCAGACCCGGACCGCGGGGGTCGGTCAGACGGTCGAGCGCTGCTCGTCGCCCATGGCCGCGGCGGCCCGCTCCACCGCCCGGATGATCCCCTGGTAGCCGGTGCAGCGGCAGAGGTTCCCCGAGAGTGCCTCGCGGATCTCCTCGGTGGAGGGCGTCGGGTTCGTCGCCAGGAACGCGTGCACCGACACGACGAAGCCGGGGGTGCAGAAGCCGCACTGCAACCCGTGCTCCTCGCGGAACGCGGCTTGGACCGGGCTGAGCGTGCCGGGCTCGCTGATCCCCTCGATCGTGGTGATCTCGGCGCCGTCGGCTTGGACCGCGAAGAGGAGACAGGAACGCAGCGCGACACCGTCGACGATCACGGTGCACGCGCCGCACACGCCGTGCTCACATCCGAGGTGCGTCCCGGTGAGCGCGCAGTCCTCGCGCAGGAAGTCGGCGAGGGTCTTGCGGGGTTCGATCACACCCCGGTGACGCTCACCGTTCACGGTCACGACGACCGGCAGCTCGTTCACGGGCGCGCCTCCTGGATCGCACGGGTCAGCGCTCGGCCGACGATGTGGGCGCCGACCCGGGTCCGGTAGGTCCCCGAGGCGTGCACGTCGTCGGGCGGCTCGAGGTCGCGAACGGCCAGGTTCGCGATCTCGACGAGGTCGTTCGGGCTGGGGCTGGCGCCGAGCAGCGCGGCCTCCGCCGCGGTGGCGCGCAGCGGCGTGGCCCCCATCCCGAACCACGCGATCGCGGCTCGGGTCACGACGGCGGCGGAGTCGAGCTCGACGCCGCACACGACGCCGGTCAGGGCGAAGTCACCGTGCCGGCGGGCGACCTCGTCGACGGCGAAGCCGGCTCCCTCCGACCAGACCGGGAAGCGGATGGCGGCGAGGAGCTCGTCGGCTTCGAGCGCGGTCGTCCAGTTCCCGACGAAGAACTCGCGGGCCGGGATGCTCCGGCCCCCGGACGGGGAGGCGACCTCGAGGTCGGCGTCGAGCGCGAGCGCGACGGCGGGAAGCTCGGCGGCGGGGTCGGCGTGGGCGATCGACCCGCCGACGGTCCCGCGGTTGCGGATCTGGAAGTGGCCGATCCGAGGTGCGGCCAGGCCGAGGAGGGGCACGTCATCCGCGGGGCCGGGCCGCTCGAGGGAGGCCTGGCGGGTCGTCGCCCCGACGTCGAGGGTGCCGTCGCGCCGCTCGACGTGTGCCAGCTCGGCGACCCGGTTCACGTCGACGAGGTGCTCGAAGCGGGTGAGTCGCAGCGACAGCATCGGGACGAGGCTCTGACCGCCCGCGAGCGGCTTGGCCTCGTCGCCGTGGGCGCCGAGCAGGGCGACCACGTCGGTGACCGACTCCGGCGCGTGGTACTCGAACGGTGCGGGTTTCACGGGCGGCGGCTCCTCGCGGTCGCCGGAGCCTATGACGTGCCGCTCCGGTGAGCCGGTCCGGCTCGTCGACGGGTCAGCCGGGGTTGAACCGGTAGCCCATGCCGGGCTCGGTCTGGAAGTACCGGGGATGGGACGGCTCGGGTTCGAGCTTGCGGCGGACGTGGGCCATGAAGACCCGCAGGTAGTGGGTCTCCCGTTCGTAGCCGGGCCCCCACACCTCGTGGAGGAGCTGACGGGAGGAGACCAGCTTCCCCGTGTTGCGGACGAGGACCTCGACGAGGTTCCACTCGGTCGGGGTCAGGCGGATCTCGTCGTCGCCCCGGGTGACCCGTTTGGTGGCCAGGTCGATGGAGAAGTCGGCGGTGGTGATGACCGCGGCCTCCTCGGCGGGGGTCGCGCGGCGGAGCGCGGCGCGGAGGCGGGCGAGGAGCTCGTCCATGCCGAACGGCTTGGTGACGTAGTCGTCCGCGCCGGCGTCGAGGGCGGCGACCTTGTCGGCCTCCGCGTCCCGTGCCGAGAGGACGAGGATCGGCACCCGGCTCCAGCCCCGGAGCCCTTCGATGACGTCGACGCCGTGGATCCCGGGCAGGCCGAGGTCGAGCACGACGGCGTCGGGATGGTGGCGCGCCGCGAGGGTGAGGGCGGCCTCGCCGTCCTCGGCGAGGTCCACGTCGTAGCCGCGCACCCGAAGGTTGATGCCGAGCGTGCGTCGGATCTCGGGTTCGTCGTCGACGACGAGGATCCGGCTCATTCCCCGGTGCGCGGAAGCCGGAGCACCATCGTGAGGCCGCCCCCGGGCGTGTCCTCGACCATCAGCTGCCCGCCCATCGCCTCGACGAATCCCCGGGCCACCGCGAGGCCCAGACCGACTCCGGAGGCGTTGGCGTCGTCTCCCAGCCGTTGGAAGGGCATGAACATGGTCTCGCGCTGCTCCGGTGGGACGCCGGGGCCGGTGTCCACGATGCGGAGGTCGACGGTGGTGCCGAACGAGCCGGCCTCGATTCGCACCTTCTGGTCGGGCGGGGACCATTGCAGCGCGTTCTCGACCACGTTGGCGACGGCTCGCTCGAGCAGGCTCGCGTCGACGTGGACGCGTGGGAGCGACTCGGGGACGTCGAGGATGACCCGGTCCGCGCCCTCCGGGAGCTCGGCCAGCACGTGCGGGACGACCTCGTCGAGCCCGACGTCGCGGAGGACGGGCTCGAGGGTTCCGGTCTGGAGTCGGCTCATGTCGAGGAGGTTGTTGATGAGGACGTTGAGCCGGTCCGCGCCCTTGTCGATCGTCTCGAGGAGGTCTCGTTGCGCGTCGGGTGGCCAGTCGACGTCGCGTTGCAAGAGGCTGGTCACCGACGCCTTCATCGACGCCAGCGGTGTTCGCAAGTCGTGGGAGACCGCGGCGAGGAGCGCGGTGCGGAGCCGGTTGGCTTCGGCGAGGCCGGTGGCGAGGGCCGCCTCGGCGCGGAGCTGGCGGGACTCGAGGGCGAGGGAGAGCTGCCCGGTGAACGCCTCGAGCAGGGAGAGGTCGTCGGGGTCCAGGGCGGGCCCGACGAGGACGAGTTGCTCGTCCTCGTCGAGGGGGACGCTGAGGTCTGCGTCTTCGGGCCGCTTCGGGATCGGCTCCCCCGCCGAGCTTTCGACCCGCCAGCCGTCGCCTTCGCGGCGAAGCACGGCGGCGGCGGTGATCCCGAACGCGTCGCGCAGTCGGGTCATGAGGACGGTCAACGGGTCGTCCGCGCCGATCACGGAGCCGCTCAGCTGCGCGAGGGTGCGGGCCTCGGCCTTGGCGTGCGTCGCCTCCGCGGCGCGTCGGGCCGCGATGGTCACGAAGACGCTCACCGTGACCCCGACGACGAGGAACGCGAGCAGCGCGAGCACGTTCTGGGTGTCGCTGATCGCGAGTTGATGGACGGGCGGGATGAAGTAGTAGTCGGAGAGCACGAACGCGACGGCGCTGGCGGTGAACCCGGGGCGGACACCTCCCAGGCTGGCCACGCCGAGGACCAAGAGCAGGTAGAGGAGCAGCGCGCTCGGTGAGCGAGATGCTGCTGCGAGCCGACGTCATGGCCACGGTGAGGATCGGGAGCCCGACCGCGGCGACGACCCACGCGGCGCGCTCGCGTCGACGGGACGGTCCTCGGGGGACGTGCGGCACGCTGACCGGCGGCCCGGGCTCGGCGGCGGTGCCGGAGATGACGTGGACGTCGATGGTTCCCGATCTCGCGGATGACCCTCGACACGACCGAGCCGCGCAGGATCTCGTTCCAGCGGGACCGTTGACTCGCCCCGATGATGAGCTGTGTGGCGTGCTCGGCTTTCGCGAACTCGATGAGGCCCCGGCCGACGTCGTCGCCGGCGATCTCGTGGTAGGTCCCGCCGAGCGATTCGAGGAGCTGGCGGTGCTCGGCGAGGCGGCTGTCGCCGCGACGCTCGGCGAGCCCGGTGGTCGAGCGGACGTGGACACCGAGCAGGTCACCTCGGGTTCGCTGAGCCATACGAGCGGCACGTCGAATGAGGGCGTCGCCTTGCGGCGCGCCGGTGAGGGCGACCACGACACGCTCGCGGGTCTCCCAGCTGGTGTCGATGCCGTGGTCTTCCATGTACTGCTGGAGGGACTCGTCGACCCGGTCGGCGACCCACAGCAGGGCGAGCTCGCGGAGCGCGGCGAGGTTGCCGGGACGGAAGTAGTTGGCGAGGGCGGCGTCGACCCGCTCGGACGGGTAGATGTTGCCGTGCGCCATCCGTCGCCGGAGCGCTTCGGGGGTCATGTCGACGAGCTCGACCTGGTCGGCGGCACGCACGACCGCGTCGGGGATGGTCTCGTGCTGGGTGATCCCGGTGATTCGCTCGACGAGGTCGTTCACGGATTCGAGGTGCTGGATGTTCAGGGTCGAGATGACGTCGATCTCGGCGTCGAGGATCTCCTCGACGTCTTTCCATCGCTTCTCGTTGCGGGAGCCGGGCACGTTCGTGTGGGCGAGCTCGTCGATCAGCACCTGCTGGGGATGGCGGGCGACGATCGCGTCGACGTCCATCTCTTCGAAGTCGCTGCCTCGGTACTCGATCCGGCGGCGCGGGATCACGTCGAGGTCGCCGATCTGGGACGCCGTGTTCTCCCGACCGTGGGTCTCGACGACGCCGACGACGACGTCGGTCCCGCGGGCGGCCCGGCGGCGGCCTTCGTTCAGCATGGCGTAGGTCTTGCCGACCCCCGGGGCGGCACCGAGGTAGATCCGAAGCCTGCCGCGAGCCATTGCCTCAGCCTTCCTGTCCCTCGCCGTCGCGCCGTGCCCGAGCGATGTGACCGGTGCTCCACCGGTGGTCGAACCGGACGACTCCGCGGCGCACGGCTCGAAGTCTGCGGGTGCTGCTCACAGCATCCGCCGGTGTGACGCTCGTGACCGACGAGGATAGGTGATCGACGATTCGGCCGGAGCGCCCGCGGGGAGCCCGGGCGAATCGAGGTCGGGGCGGAGCTCAGCGCTGCGCGTCGAGCGCCAGGTTGAGCTCGAGCACGTTGACGCCCGCCTCGCCGAGGAAGCCGAGGGGGCGCCCGTCGGTGTGCGCGTCGATCAGGCTCTGCACCCGGTTGAGGG
This sequence comes from uncultured Actinomycetes bacterium, assembly GCA_963714105.1. Classification (GTDB taxonomy): domain Bacteria; phylum Actinomycetota; class Acidimicrobiia; order IMCC26256; family PALSA-555; genus PALSA-555. The sequence goes on from OY970233.1 coordinate 572,983, forward strand.
GGAGGCGACGGAGTTGGGCCACTCGCGGCGCCTGGAAGCGGGCGTTCGCGACCGAGATGTGCGGGTCGAGGCCTGAACCCGACCCGGTGACGGCGTCGACGGGAACGGGGACCGATGCGGGCAGCCCGTAGTCGCGGCGGTACTGCTGGACTCGCTGGGCGACGAGGGAGAGGAAGCTCGGGTTCGTCGGACCGAGGTTCGACGCGCCGCTCGCGGTCCCGTCGTAGCCCGGGCTGCTCCCCGCGGCGGAGGGGCGGGGCTGGAAGTAGGCGAGGTCGGGCACACTGTGACCGCCGCGGGTGCGGGTGAACGCCTGACCGAGCAGCTCAGAACCGACCACCTGGCCGTTTCGCTTCACGAGGGACCCGTTGGCTTCGTGGCCGAACAGTCCTTGCGCGATACCCGTGACCGCGAGCGGGTACAGGACGCCGACGAGCACGGTGATGGCCAGGAAGATGCGGATCGCGGGCGCGAGCTGGCGTCGCATCAGGAGATCCCGAGGCCGGTGACGACCAGGTCGATGAGCTTGATCCCGATGAACGGCGCGATGAGCCCACCGACCCCGTAGATGAGCATGTTTCGCCGCAGGACGTCGGACGCCTTCGTGGCCCGGAACTTCACGCCTCGGAGCGCCAGCGGGATGAGCGCCACGATGATCAGCGCGTTGAAGATCACCGCGGAGAGGATCGCCGAGCGTGGGGTCGACAGGCCCATGATGTTGAGGTCGTTCAGGACGGACACGCTCGCGAACCCGGCGAACATGGCCGGGATGATCGCGAAGTACTTCGCGACGTCGTTGGCGATCGAGAACGTGGTGAGCGACCCGCGGGTGATGAGGAGCTGCTTGCCGATCTCGACGATGTCGATGAGCTTCGTCGGGTCGGAGTCGAGGTCCACCATGTTCCCGGCCTCTTTCGCGGCCTGGGTTCCGGTGTTCATCGCCACCGCGACGTCGGCTTGTGCGAGTGCCGGCGCGTCGTTGGTGCCGTCACCGGTCATGGCGACGAGCCGTCCGCCTTCTTGCTCGCGGCGGATCAGCCGCATCTTGTCCTCGGGGGTCGCTTCGGCGAGGAAGTCGTCGACGCCCGCCTCGTTGGCGATGAACGCGGCGGTCCGAGGGTTGTCGCCGGTGATCATGACCGTCCGGATCCCCATGCGACGCAGGTCCTCGAAGCGCTCGGCGATGCCCTGCTTCACGATGTCCTTGAGGTAGACGACGCCGAGGGCTCGAGCGCGGGGCGGCCCGGCGCCGTCGGTGACCGCTTCCGCGACGACGAGGGGCGTGCCGCCCTGGGCGGCGATGGTGTCGACGGTCTCCCCGAGCTGGGGTGGGACCTCGCCGCCTTGCTCCTCGATCCAGTGCCGCACCGAGTCGGCTGCGCCTTTGCGGATCGAGCGGTGGTCGAGGTCGACGCCGCTCATGCGGGTCTGGGCGGTGAACGCCACGAGCGTGGCCCCGGTCAGCTCGTGCTCGCGGAGCCCATGACGCTCCTTCGCGAGCACGACGATGGAGCGACCCTCGGGCGTCTCGTCCGCGAGGCTGGACAGCTGTGCGGCTTCGGCCAGCTCCGCCTCGGAGACGCCGTTGAGCGGGACGAACTCGGATGCCTGACGGTTCCCGAGGGTGATGGTCCCGGTCTTGTCGAGGAGGAGGGTCTGGCAGTCCCCGGCCGCCTCGACGGCCCGTCCGCTCATGGCCAGCACGTTGCGACGCACGAGCCGGTCCATCCCCGCGATGCCGATCGCGGAGAGGAGCCCCCCGATGGTGGTGGGGATGAGGCAGACCAAGAGCGCGACGAGGATGATGATCGACTGCTCGGCGTGGGCGAAGATCGCGTACGGCTGCAGGGTGACGGTCGCCAACCCGAGGATGAGGGTGAGGCCGGCGAGGAGGATGTTCAGGGCGATCTCGTTCGGGGTCTTTTGACGTTCGGAGCCCTCGACGAGGGCGATCATCCGGTCGAGGAAGGTCTCCCCCGCCCGTGCGGTGATCCGAACCGTGATCTCGTCGGAGAGCACGCGGGTCCCCCCGGTCACCGCGGAGCGGTCACCACCCGACTCGCGGATGACCGGCGCGGACTCGCCGGTGATCGCCGATTCGTCGACACTGGCGATGCCCTGCATCACCTCGCCGTCGCTGGGGATCACCTCACCGGCGGTCACGAGGCACTCGTCGTTGACCTCCAACGCGGTGCTCGGCACCTCGTCGATGGTCCCGTCGGGCCGCCGAACGCGGGCCAGCGTGTCGGCCCGGGTGCGGCGAAGCGCGTCGGCTTGTGCCTTGCCCCGACCTTCCGCGACCGCTTCGGCGAAGTTCGCGAACAGCACGGTGAACCACAGGAACACGGCGACGAGCCCGGCGAAGACGTCCTGTTGGCTCGACGACTTCCCGAAGTCCCGGATGAACAGGAAGGTGACCAGCACGCTGCCGATCTCGACGATGAACATGACCGGGTTCCGCATGAGCGTCCGCGGGTTCAGCTTGACCAGGCTGTCGACGACGGCGCGTCGAAGGATGGTGGGCTCGAAGATCGACTGCGACTCGGTGCCGGCCACCAGACCCTCCTAGATCCGCAGTGCTTCGGTGATCGGTCCCAGCGCCAGCGCCGGGAAGTAGGTCAGGCCGATGACGATGAGGACGACCGCAACGAGCAGGGCGGTGAACAGCGGGGTGCCAGTCGGGAAGGTGCCGGCGGTCTCGGGCACCTGGGGCTTGCGGACCAGCGACCCGGCGACGGCGAGCACCGGGACCATCAGCAGGAACCGCCCGACCAGCATCGAGAGCGCGAGGGTCGTCTCGTACCAGTTCGACGTGGCGGTGAGCCCCGCGAACGCGGAACCGTTGTTGTTCGCGCTCGACGTGTACGCGTACACGATCTCACTGAAGCCGTGCGCGCCGGGGTTCAGCGCCTGCGAGCTGGCGCTCTTGGTGAGAACCGCGACCGCGGAGAACCCGAGCACGACCAGCGGCACCAAGAGGATGTAGAGCACGACCAGCTTCATCTCGGAAGACTGGATCTTCTTGCCGAGGTACTCGGGGGTTCGCCCGACCATGAGGCCGGCGATGAACACCGCGAGGAGCACGAAGACGAGCATCCCGTAGAGGCCCGAGCCGGTCCCGCCGGGGCTGACCTCGCCGAGCATGATGTTCCCGAGCAGCGCTCCCCCGCCGAGTGGTGTGTAGCTGTCGTGCGACGAGTCCACGGCTCCGGTGGACGTGCCGGTGGTGCTCGACGCGTAGAGCGACGAGGCGGCCGGCCCGAAGCGGGTCTCCTTGCCTTCCATGTTGCCGCCCGATTGCTGGGCGGTGGCCTGCTGGGTGACGCCTCGGGTGTTGAGCTGCGGGTTGCCCGCCACCTCGAACCCGGTCGCGACGCCGACCGCCCCGATCCAGAGCACGGCCATCGCCGCGAACACGACCCAGCCTTGCTTCTGGTCGCGGACCAGCTTCCCGAACGTGTAGGTCAGGGCGAACGGGATGAGGAGCAGCAGGTAGACCTGCAGGAAGTTCGTGAGCCCGTTCGGGTTCTCGAAGGGGTGGGCGGAGTTGGCGTTGAAGAAGCCGCCGCCGTTGGTGCCGAGCTCCTTGATGGCCTCTTGGCTCGCGACCGGGCCGCCGGGGACCTTCTGGATGCTGCCGGTGACGGTGTGCGCGGACGTGAACCCGTGGAGGTTCTGGATCGTGCCCAGTGCGACGAGCACGATCGCGGCGACGAACGCGATCGGGAGCAGCACCCGGACGGTGGTGCGGGTGAGGTCCACCCAGAAGTTGCCGATCGTCGCCTCCCGGCGGCGGACCAGGCCCCGGACCAGCGCGATGACCACGGCGATGCCGACTGCGGCCGACGCGAAGTTCTGGACCGCCAGCCCGAGCAGCTGGGTGAGGTGGCTCATGGTCGTCTCGGGCGTGTAGCTCTGCCAGTTCGTGTTCGTGGCGAAGCTGATGGCGGTGTTGAAGGCGATCTTCGGGCTGACCGCGCCGACGTTGGTGGGGTTGAGCGGCAGCGAGCCCTGGATCCGCTGCAGGAGGTACAGGCCGAGGATGGACACGACGCTGAACGCGAGGAGCGCGAGGGCGTAGACGGTCCAGCGCTGCTCGCGGTCGGGGTCGACACCGACGACTCGGTAGATGACCCGTTCGACCGGACCGAAGATGCGGTCGCCGGGTGCGGGTCCGCGGGTGTACACCTTCGCCATGTAGGTGCCGAGCAGCGGTGTGCTGACCGCGAGCAGCACGATGAGCGCGACGAGCTGACCCCAGCCTGCGGTGGTCACTACAGCTTCTCGGGGAAGATCAGCGCGATGACGAGGTAACCGCCGGCGACGAGCGCGATGGCGAGCGCGAGCCAGTTGTCATAGCTCACAGGTGCGCCTCCCCGGTCTCCTCGTCACGGGCGGCACTGGACGGAGCCGGGTCGGGACCGATGATCCGGTCGCAGCCGACGACGAGGAGCGCGGCGACGGCGAAGAAGGCGAGGACGATCGCCACGAAGATCACGTCACTCATCGGGGGGTCGCTCCTTCGGGGCCGGGGCGCGAGGGCGGCGGCCGCGACCCGTCCCGCCCGCTGGTCCGCACATCATCGAGGACTCGTACCTGGTCGCGTGGACAACGACTAGCCCCTTTACGCGTGCTTAGCGCCCCGGTCGGTTGAATTCATGCCCTCTTGATCCCTTGGGATGCCTGCGGCCACCCGGCCAGGGGCACCCCGGAGGCCCGACGGGACCCGTGCGGATCCGGCTGGCTCCGCCCCGCGGCGGCCAGCGGCCCGCCGGGCCGGGGGCCCGGCGGGTGGTCGCTGTGTATGGTCGTGGTCACGCACGGGAGCCCGGTCACACCGGGCTGAGAGGAGGGCTGGGAGCCCTCGACCGTCTGAACCTGATCCGGATCATGCCGGCGAAGGGAGAAGCGTGCCCATCGGCCGCCTGCACGTGATCACCGACACTCGAGGTGGTCGCGACCCGATTCCCGTCGTGCGTGCGGCCCTCGGCGCGGGAGCACCCGTCATCCAGGTGCGGGCCAAGCAGCTCGACGACGCGGCGCTGTACGAGCTGGCCTGTCGCGTCGTTGACCTGTGCGCCGCGGCGCGGGCGGCTTGCGTCATCAACGATCGTGCGGACGTGGCGGTCGCGGTGGGTGCGGGTGGCGTCCACGTCGGCGCCGGCGATCTGCCCGTCCCGGCGGTCCGTCGCGTGCTCGGCTCGTCCGGGGTCGTCGGCGCGACCGCGCGGGATCCGGAGACCGCCCGCGCCCACGAGGCTGCCGGAGCCTCGTATCTCGGGGTCGGGCCTGCGTATGCCACCGCGGCGAAGGACGGCCTGCCCGCGCCGCTGGGACCCGAAGGGGTCGCCGCGGTCGCCGACGCGGTGCGGATCCCGGTCGTCGCGGTCGCCGGGGTGACTGCCGCCCGGGTGGGCGAGCTCGTCGATGCCGGCGCGTACGGCGTCGCGGTCGTCGGAGCGATCTCGGAGGCGACGAGCCCGGCCGAGGCGACCGAGGCGTTCCTGCGGGCCCTCGAGGAAGCCTGCCCGCGATGAGCCGGGACGTGGTGGTGGTCGTCGGCGGCGGCGCGATCGGACTGGCGGCCGCGTGGCGCCTCGCGCAGCGTGGCCACGACCCGGTCGTCGTGGACCCTGCGCCGGGGGCGGGCGCGTCGCAGGTCGCAGCCGGGATGCTCGCGCCGGTCACCGAGGTGCACTACGGCGAGGTGCCGCTGCTCGGGTTCAACCTCGAATCGGCTCGGCGATGGCCCTCGTTCGCCGCCGAGGTCGAGGCGGAGGCCGGGTTCCCGGTCGACTACCGCCAGGAGGGCACCGTCGTCGTCGCGCTGACCGACGACGACCAGCGGGCGCTGGACGCACTGATCGAGTTCCAGGAGCGTCTGCGCCTCCCGGTGGAGCGACTCCCGAGCCGCGCCTGTCGGATGCTCGAACCGTCGTTGACGCCGAGGATCCGCGGTGGCGCGCACGCGCCCGGCGATCACCAGGTGGAACCCCGCACGCTGGTCGCCGCGCTCGTCGCGGCCTGCACCCACGCGGGCGTCGAGTTCGACCGGCGGACCGTGGCCGGGCTCGAGGCGGGACCGGCCGTCCGGCTCGACGACGGCACCATCCTGGCCGGGCAGACCGTCGTGGTCGCCGCCGGGTGCCGGACCGGGCAGCTCCTCGCGGTGCCGGTCCGGCCGGTGAAGGGGCAGATCCTGCGCCTCGCCGGTGACGTGGGCGCCCTCCTGACCCGCACCGTCCGGGGTCTCTGGCGGGGCAAGTCGGTGTATCTCGTCCCCCGAGCGGGTGACGAGCTGGTCGTCGGCGCGACCGTCGAGGAGCAGGGCTTCGACACCACGGTCACCGCCGGCGCGGTCCACGACCTCCTCGACACCGCGGTGGCGCTCGTCCCCGGTGTCGTCGAGCTCGAGCTGCGCGAGGCGCGGGCGGGTCTCCGCCCGGGGACGCCGGACAACGCGCCGATCATCGGGGCCGTTCCCGGTTCGCCGGGGGTCGTGGTCGCCACCGGGCACTACCGCAACGGCATCCTGCTCGCCCCGATCACCGCGGACGTCGTGGCGGACCTCGTCACCGACGGGGTGGTCGCCGAGGGTGCGGCACCGTTCGGGCCGGAGCGGTTCGCGTGATCACGCTGCAGGTGAACGGCTCGACGATCGACGTCGAGGCCGACGCGACCGTCGCGACGCTCGTCGCGACCTTGGCCGCGGAGGCCCGCGGGGTGGCGGTGGCGGTGAACGAGGCGGTGGTGCCTCGAGGCGAGTGGCCGGGCACGCGGCTGTGTCCGGGAGACCGCGTCGAGGTGCTCCGCGCGGCGCAAGGAGGTTGCTGATGGACGACCCGTTGGTCATCGCCGGAGAGCGGTTCTCGTCCCGGTTGATCCTCGGAACCGGCGGGGCGCCGAGCCTCAGTGTCCTGGAGCGGGCCATCGTCGCGTCGGGCGCCGAGGTGGTCACCGTGGCCTTGCGGCGTCTCGACCCCGACGCCCACGGGTCGGTCGTCGACGTCCTCGACCGCACCGGGGTGCGCACCCTGCCCAATACGGCCGGCTGCTTCACCGCTCGCGAGGCGGTCCTCACCGCCCGGCTCGCCCGCGACGCGTTCGCGACCGACTGGGTGAAGCTCGAGGTCATCGCCGACGAGCGCACGCTGCTCCCGGATCCCGTCGAGCTGCTGAGCGCCGCGGAGCAGCTCCTCGACGAGGGATTCGTGGTCCTGCCCTACACGAACGACGACCCGGTCACCGCGACGCGCCTCGCCGAGCTCGGCTGCGCGGCGGTCATGCCGTTGGGGTCACCGATCGGGAGTGGCATGGGGATCTGCAACCCGTACAACCTCGCGATCATCCGCGAGCAGGTCACCGTCCCGGTGGTGCTGGACGCGGGAATCGGGACGGCGTCGGACGCGACGCGGGCGATGGAGCTCGGCTGCGACGCGGTGCTGCTCGCCTCGGCCGTGACCCGAGCCCGGGAGCCGGAGCAGATGGCCGAGGCGATGCGCCGCGGTGTCGAGGCCGGCCGGCTCGCCTACCGCGCTGGGCGCATCCCCCACCGCCGGTACGCCGAGGCGTCGACCCCGTGGGAAGGGCGGCCCGCGGCTGTGATCCTGCCCCCGCTCCTCGTCCTCACCGACCGGAGCCAGACCGGCGGCCGTCCACTCCTCGACGTCGTCCGTGCCACGGTCGCGGGCGGCGCCCGAGCGGTGCTGCTCCGCGAGAAGGACCTCCCCGGGCCCGAACGGGCCCGGCTCGTCGCCGCGCTGCGCACGGCGCTCGCCGGCGTCGACGGGGTCGTGCTCGCCGCGTCCGACGCCCACCTCGATGCCGACGGCGTCCATCTCGCCGCGGGCGACCCGTTCCCGGCGCCTCGACCCCCGATCGTGGGACGCTCCTGCCACGGCGCCGACGAGCTCCGCGAGGCGGCACGGGAGGGCTGCACGTACGCGACGCTCTCGCCGATCTACGCGTCCGGGTCGAAGCCGGGATACGGGCCGGCGTTGGGGCCGGCAGCACTCGCCGCGGCGCCGCTCCCCGTCTTCGCGTTGGGTGGCGTGACGCCGGACAACGCCCCGGGGTGCGTCGCCGCGGGTGCCGCCGGCGTCGCGGTGATGGGCACGGTCATGCGGGCCGACGATCCCGCCGTCGGTTGCCGCGGCGTTGACGGCCCGGCTCGCCGCGGCGGCGACCTCGTGAATCCTCCCGTGGCGTTGACGATCGCGGGCTCCGACTCGGGCGGCGCGGCCGGCATCCAAGCCGACCTGAAGACCTTCGCCGCGCTGGAGGTGTTCGGCACCGCGGCGGTCACCGTGCTCACGGCGCAGAACACCACCGCCGTGACCGCGGTCCGACCGGTCGACACCGACTTCGTCGTCGCGCAGATCGACGCGGTCCTCGCGGACCTGGACGTCGCCGCGGTGAAGACCGGCCTGCTCGGGACCGCCGACACGGTCGACGCCGTCGCCGGGTACGCGGCGGCGGGACGGCTGCCCAACCTCGTCGTCGATCCGGTGATGGTGGCGTCCACGGGCACCCGCCTCCTCGACGTCGCGGCGGAGCGCGCCTACTTGGCGCACCTCGTGCCGCATGCGGTGGTGTTCACCCCCAACCGTCGCGAGGCCGGTCGTGCTGCTCGGTGGGACGGTGGAGACGCGCTCGGACCAACGCGACGCGGCCCGCGCGCTGTGCGCGGCGGGTGCGCAGACCGTCGTCGTCACCGGCGGCGACGCGGCCGATGAGCCCGAGGAGGCGGTCGACGTCGTGTGTGGCGCCGACGGGTGGGTCGAGCTGCGCACGCGGCGTATTCCGACCGTGAACACCCACGGCTCCGGATGCAGCTTCGCGTCCGCGGTGGCGGCCGGGCTCGCGCGTGGCCGGCCCGTCCGCGTCGCGCTCAGTGACGCCAAGACCTTCGTGCACGCGGCGATCGAGGCCGCTGCGTGCTGGCAGCTGGGGACCGGACACGGGCCCCTGAACCATTTCCAATGGGAGGAGCGACCATGACCACGACCAACCCGACGACCCGTCGCAAGGTGTACGTGGAGGGACCGAACCGTGTGCAGGTGCCGTTCGCCGAGGTGCGGCTCTCCGACGGGGAGCCGCCGGTGCGCCTCTACGACACGAGCGGACCGGGATCGGACCCGACCCAGGGGCTCCCGTCGACGCGGCGGGGTTGGATCCTCGGGCGTGAGGACGTCGAGACCTACCCGGCGCGGGTCACGGTCGCCCGCGACGACGGGCGCGGGGCGACCCGACGCGGCGAGCCGACCGAACGGTTCACCGGGGTGCGCCACCTGCCGCTGCGCGCCCGCCCGGGCCGCTGCGTGACCCAGCTGCACTACGCCCGGAGGGGCGAGGTGACCCCGGAGATGGCGTTCGTGGCGCTCCGGGAGGGCGTGGAGCCCGAGCTGGTCCGGTCCGAGGTGGCGCGGGGCCGGGCCATCATCCCCGCGAACGTGAACCACCCTGAGTCGGAGCCGATGATCATCGGGAAGGCGTTCCTGGTGAAGGTCAACGCCAACATCGGCAACTCGGCGGTGACGTCATCGATCGCCGAGGAGGTCGAGAAGATGACCTGGGCGACCCGCTGGGGCGCGGACACGGTGATGGACCTCTCGACCGGTCGCGACATCCACACCACCCGTGAGTGGATCCTGCGCAACGCGCCGGTGCCGATCGGGACCGTGCCCATCTACCAAGCGCTCGAGAAGGTGGACGGTGAGGCCACCGAGCTGACCTGGGACATCTACCGGGACACGATCATCGAGCAGTGCGAGCAGGGGGTCGACTACATGACCGTCCATGCCGGTGTGCGGCTCCGGTACGTCCCGTTGACGGCACAACGCCTGACCGGGATCGTCAGCCGGGGCGGCTCGATCATGGCCGCATGGTGCCTCGCCCATCACGAGGAGAGCTTCCTGTACTCGAACTTCGACGAGCTGTGCGAGATCTTCGCCGCGTACGACGTCGCCTTCTCGCTCGGTGACGGGCTACGACCCGGCTGCATCGCCGACGCGAACGACGACGCCCAGTTCGCGGAGCTCGACACGCTGGGTGAGCTCACGGAGCGGGCGTGGCGCCACGACGTGCAGGTGATGATCGAGGGTCCCGGGCACGTTCCGATGCACAAGATCAAGGAGAACGTCGACCGGGAGTCCGCGGTCTGCCACGAGGCGCCCTTCTACACGCTGGGGCCGCTGACGACGGATGTCGCGCCCGCGTACGACCACATCACCTCGGCGATCGGAGCCGCGATGATCGCGATGCACGGCACCGCGATGCTCTGCTACGTGACGCCGAAGGAGCACCTCGGACTCCCGAACCGGGACGACGTCAAGGACGGCGTCATCGCGTACAAGATCGCCGCGCACGCGGCCGACCTGGCGAAGGGGCACCCGGGAGCTCAGGCCTGGGACGACGCGCTGTCGAAGGCCCGCTTCGAGTTCCGCTGGCAGGACCAGTTCGACCTCGCGCTGGACCCCGACACCGCACCGCGCGTTCCACGACGAGACCCTCCCCGCCGAGCCGGCCAAGACCGCCCACTTCTGCTCGATGTGCGGCCCGAAGTTCTGCGCCATGCAGATCACCCAGGACGTCCGGAAGTACGCAGCCGAACACGGAGTCGGGGACTGGGAGGCCATCGAGATCGGGCTGAAGGAGAAGTCCGACGAGTTCGTCGCCTCCGGCGCCGAGGTGTACCAGGAGCCGAACCCCACCTGACCGACCCGACGGCCGGCGGAGCAGACGCCGGGGTTCGGGGTGCCCGTCGACGCGATCCGCCTGACGACGCCTCGCCGGAGCCGGTAGCGTCACCGTCGAAGGGGAGTAGCCCTCCACCGGCCGGTCGACATGCTGGCGCCTCGGCGCCCGGCCCCCGGGCCCGCAGCCGCGGGTGGGCGAGACCTTCCGACCGGACCATCTCGAGATGGCCGGGGCGGAGGCCTCGCGTCCCCCCGGCAGGAGGGGTGCGATGAACCTGGGCATCGTCGTGGCGGTGTTCCCGATCATCTTCCTCGGCGAGCTGCCGGACAAGACGATGTTCGCGTCGCTCGTGCTGTCCTCGCGGGGGCGGCCCGTCGCGGTGTGGGTCGGTGCGGCAGGCGCGTTCGTGGTGCACGTGGCGATCGCCACGACGATCGGCGCGGGGCTGTTCGCCGTGCTGCCGACGCGTGCGGTCGACGGGTTCGTCGCCGCGCTGTTCCTCGCTGGGGCGATCTACGCGTTCATCGAAGGGAACCGGGACGAGGACGAGCTGATCGCACGCGAGGTGGCCACGCACCGCCGCGTGGTGACCACCGCGTTCGTCGTGATCTTCGTCGCCGAGTGGGGCGACCTGACCCAGATCCTCACCGCCAACCTCGCGGTGCACTACGGCGCGCCGTTGAGCGTCGCGGTGGGTGCCGTCCTGGCGTTGTGGACCGTCGCGGCGATCGCGGTCGTCAGCGGTCAGGGCTTGCTCCGCTTCGTGAAGATCTCCGTGGTCCGCCGCATCACCGGGGTGGTGCTCCTCGCCCTCGCCGCGTACGCGGCGTGGTCCGCCATCCCCCACTGAGCGCCCCGTCGGTCGACGGGGTCGTCACCGCTCCTGTGTCGGGAGATGCTGCACGTCCGGTGGCGACGCCGAGCGCTGCGCGCACTCCCGTCGGACCAGCGCGTCGCTCAGCCCCTGAATCGGCAGCGTCGGGACCGAGGGTCGCGGCCGCTCGAGGGACAGCGTGCTCGTGAGGTCACCGGTGACGGACCGCCGCCAGTCCGACAGGTTCGGGACTTCCACCCCGAAGCGGGTCTCGAGGAAGCGCAGCAGCGAGGTGTGGTCGAAGGAATCCGAGTTGATGCGCCCCCCGCGGCTGAACGGCGACAGGACGAGCAGCGGCACCCGGAAGCCGAGCCCGATCGGGCCCGGCGATCCCACCCGACTCCGCGGGCAGCGGGCTCGTCGTGAGGTACTCGCCGGGCGTCCCCGGCGGCGCGGTGGGGGGTGCGACGTGGTCGAAGAACCCGCCGTTCTCGTCCCACGTGACGAAGAGCGCGGTCTTGGCCCACACCTTCGGGTTGCTGATCAGCGTCTCGAGTACGTGGCCGGTGACCCGGGCGCCGGTGTTCGACGGGGCGGGTGGATGCTCGTCCTGGTACGGCGGGGCGAGGACCCACGACACCGACGGCAGCGACGCCGTCGCGACTGCGGACGTGAAGTCGTGCGGGTAGCGTGGGCAAGAAGGCATTCGCGTACAGCGGCGATGCCGGATCCGAGTACTGGTGGTAGCGGACCAGGATGTTGTTGCTGATCGGCGTCGACGTGAGGCTCCCGGGCGCCTGGTAGATCCTCCAGGAGACACCGTTGGCTTGGAGCCGCTCCGGCATCGTCGTCCACGAGTAGCGGGCCGCGTTGGTGACGACCGTCGACGGCGGAATCGCGGCGACGTCCGGGGCGTTGGTCACCACCGGGCCTCCGGCCGCACCCGCGGGGTCGATCGTCGCCGACATCGAATAGTGCCGGTTCGGGTCGCTCGGTCCGAAGACGGGTGCGTGGTAGTTGTCGCAGAGCGTGAACGTGTCGGCGAGCGCGTAGTAGAGCGGCAGGTCGTTGCGGGTGTAGTAGCCCATCGTGTCCGCGGCGCCGACCGGACCGTCCGGGCCGGTGTGGGCGGGGATCCAGCGGTCCATCGCGCCGTGATTCCACGAGCCGTGCTGCGGGATCCACTCGTGCGTCGGGTTGCTCGTGCACGCCGCGTCTTGCGTCCGGGTGTCGAAATGCCACGGAAGGAGACGCCCGGCCGGTGAGGCGCTCGTGCGGCGGGCGTCGACCTGGGAGAACACACCCGGATCGCCGCGCGGGTGGTCGTCGAACCCGCGTCCCTTGCGGTACGAGCCGAAGTAGTGGTCATAGGAGCGGTTCTCTTGGATCAGGATCACGACGTGCTCGATCTGGCGCAACGCGTCGGGTGGCGGGGCCCCGGTCGGACCCTCGTGGAGTCCGGTCGCGCCTGCGGTCCCGGCGAGCAGCCGGGACCACGGTTGGAACGCGGCGCCGGTTCCGAGCAGCGCGGCCCGGCCGAGAAACTCGCGGCGGTCCATCAGCGGGCTGCGGCGGCGCGTCGCGAGCCGCCCCGCGGCGTCGGGTGTTCCATGTGTGTCCCCCGTTCGAGCTCGAGCCGGGACGCGACGGCGCCCGATCCGAGCCGGGTCAGCGTACGACAGCGGTGACGTGCGTGCGGCCGGCCGGGCCGGGTCAGAGGGGGCGCCACGTGGGTTGGCGACCGTCGCGGAACGCCGCGAAGGCTTCGGTGAGCTCGCCGGTCTGCGTGCACATGATCTGGGTGCGGTTCTCCATGTCGAGCGCGTGACGGAAGCTCGGCGCGTCGATGGTCTGCCACATCGTCTCCTTCGTCATCCAGACCGCGAGCGGCGCGTTGCGGGCGATGGACCGTGCGCACGTGAGCGCCCGGTCGACGACCGTCCCGTCGGGGACGACGTCGAGGACGAGGCCCATCTCACGCGCCTCGTCGGCGTCAAAGATCCGGCCCGAGAGCATCAGCTCGGCGCTTCGGGACGCCCCCACGAGGCGAGGCAGCAGGTAGCTCGTCCCCATGTCACACGACGACACGCCGAGCGTGACGAAGACCGACCCGAACCGGGCTGACGTGGAGGCAAACCGGACGTCGCAGACGAGCGAGAGCGCGAACCCGCCGCCGACGGCGGCACCGTTGACCGCCGCGATGACCGGTTGGCGAAGTCGATGGATCCGCTCGTGCAGACCGGCAAGGTGCTCCTGGGTCAGGAAGACGCGGGCGACGTCGCCCATCTCCTCGGTTCCTGGCGCGCCGTGCTCGCCGTCGACACCCTTCAGGTCGGCCCCGGCGCAGAACCCGCGGCCGGCGCCGGTCAGGATCACCACCCTCGCCTCGCGGTCACGGCCAATCGTCTCGAACGTCGTGTGCAGCTCGGCGATGAGCCCCTGGCTGAGCGCGTTGAGCCGCTCCGGCCGATTCAGGGTGACGAGCAAAATGCCGGGCTCCAACTCGTCGACGAGCACGTGCTCCATGTCATCCCTCCCCCTCGGTCCTCGTCCCGCGACGAGGGAGATCGAGCGTAGAGCCACGACGAGATCGGACGCGGTGGTGTGCCGCTCGGCGCGGCGAGTCGGCTCGCCTAACCTACGGCTTCGGCGACGATCGGAGCGGCGATGCGCATCGGGATCTTCGGGGGCGACACCGGCAACGGCCCGATCAGTGCGATCGTCGACGCGGCGCGTGCTTCCGCCGAGGCCGGGTTCGCTTCGTTCTGGCTGCCGCAGATCTTCGGTGTCGACGCGGTGAACGCGCTGGCGCTCGTCGGCCGCGACGTCCCCGCGATCGAGCTCGGGACCGCCGTAGTCCCGACCTACCCGCGCCATCCCGTCGTCCTCGCCCAGCAGGCTCTCACCACCCAGGCCGCGGTCGGGGGTCGCTTCACGCTGGGAATCGGCCTGTCGCATCAGCTCGTCATCGAAGGGATGTACGGCTACTCGTTCGACCGGCCGGTGCGTCACATGCGCGAGTACCTCGAGGTGCTGCTCCCGCTGCTGCGGGGCGACGGCGCGTCGTTCAGCGGCGAGACCCTCTCCGGGCACGTCACGCTCGACGTCAAGGACGCGGCGCCGGTGCCGGTGCTCCTCGCCGCGCTCGGCCCGAAGATGCTCGAGCTCGCCGGAGGATCCGCTGACGGGACCGTGACCTGGATGACCGGCCCGGGGACGATCGAGGCGCACATCGTGCCCAGCATCACCCGAGCGGCCGAGGCCGCGGGCCGTCCGACCCCACGGGTGGGTGTCGGCCTTCCTGTGTGCGTCACCAGTGACGCGGCGACGGCCCGCGAACGAGCCGGGCGCATCTTCGAGCTCTACGGGACCTTGCCCTCCTACCGGGCGATGCTCGACCGGGAGGGCGCGGCAGGACCAGCAGACATCGCGATGGTCGGCGACGAAGCCGCGGTTCGCGGTCAGGTCGAGCATCTCGCCGGCATCGGCGCGACGGACCTCGTCGCCAACATCTTCGGGTCGTCCGAGGAGCGGGCCCGCACCGAGGCCTTGCTGCGCTCCCTCCTCTAGCGCAGACCACCGTGCGCCCGCGCTGGCGCGCTGGCGATGACGCGCGAGTCAGTGTTCGGTGCTCACCAGCAGGTGCGGGGCGTTCGGGCCACCGAGACAGGTGCAGCAGTTGTCGGTGTTGTACCGGGTCCACGCTGCCTTCGCGGTGTCGAACTGCGGTGACGGTTCGTGCACCGCCCGCATGGTCCTGATCGTCGGCGCGATGTCGATCGGCGCGACCCGCAACGCCCGGCCGAGCAAGGTTCGCACCGTCGCGGGGCGGTCACCGCGGTACGCGTCGAACGCGCGGGCCGCGGCGCAGTAGCTCGGCTTCGCCGTGGCCGAGGCGGTGCCGCTGGTGGTCACCGCGACGCCGACGGTGACCATCCCAGCGATCGTCACGGTCGTAGCGGCGCGGCGCGCCCGTCGCCGGATTCGCCGATGGCGGCGATCCCGACGATCCGGCGCCGTGATCATGGTCCGGCTGCCCCCTGCGCGCGCCCGCTCGGATCGGCGCCGACGCGGGCTCGGCGTTCGCGCTGTTGACCCACCCACGCGGCGAGCCCGATCGCGACGAGCGCGACCGGCGGTCCGAGCCGAGAGCCCCGCGAACTGACGGTCTCGGCGCCCCCGATTGCGCCGACCGACCGCCACGACAGCAGCGACCAGCGCGACACAGCCGACAGGGCCGCTCCGGCAGACGCGAAGGACCCGACCGAGACGACCGACAGGCACGACCCGACGCAGCCGATCGACAGGCTGGACCCCACCGACCCGATCGAGAGCACCGAGTTCTTGGACGCGATGCTGAGCAGCGAGCCTTCGGACCACAGCGACCAGCGTGAGGACCGCTGGCGTCGTTCGGCGCCGCCCCGCATGCCGCCATTCTGACGCCTCGACCCGAGCCGCGCGTCGGTCGTTTCACGGACGCCTTGCTCCGCCCTTACACGAGCCTCACCCGGGAGGCGTGGGATTGAGGTGTGGAGCCGGAACCGTCGCCCACCAGCGGCCAACGCAAGCCGCGGCGAGCCCTCCGGGGGCTGCTCGCACTCCTCGTTGGCGCCGTCGTCGTGTACGTCGCGGTCACGCTCGTCGACGGCTTCTCAGACGGCGCGGCCGCATTGAGCTCGGCGCAGCTGACCTGGCTGGTCGCCGCGGTCGGCGTCGAAGCCGGCGCCTACCTCCTGCTCGGCGCCCAGCTGCGGCGACTCGTCGGCTCGGACGGGACGCTGTCGCGTGGGCGCTCGCTGCGGCTGGCGATGATCTTGTGCGGGTTCGGGTGCGTCACGCCGGCCTCGCCGGCCGAGGGGATGGTGATCACGGGCGCGGAGCTGCGGCGACGGGGTCTCTCGACCCGGCGGGTCGCGGTGACGCTCGGGCTGGCCGAGCTGCTGAGCGCTCTGGCCATCGCCGGGCTCGCGGCGGTGAACGTGCTGGTCGTCGCGGCCCGCTCCGATCTTCCCGCAGGTGAGGCGGGCCCACTCATCGCGCTGGCGTTGGTGCTCCTCGTCGTCCTCGGCCGGGTCGAGTACTTCGGCCGGCGGCCCGCGACCGCGGAGCGGGTGGCGGTGATCCTCGGCGCGTTGTGCTTCTGGCGGCCGCGGGTGCCCGTCGAGGAGCGGCGTGCCGCCGGGGCGGCGTGGCATTCGGAGGCGAACGCGGTCGCCGGTTCGACCGCCAACCGGGTGGTGCTCCTCGCGCTCGCCGCGGCGGCGTGGATGGCCGATGTCGTGTGCTGCTACCTGGCCCTCGCGTCGCTCGGCGTGATGCTGCCCTTCGAGGTCGTGCTCCTCGCCTACACGGTGGGCGTCCTGGCCACCCTCGTGCCGTTCCTCCCCGCCGGGATCGGGCTGGTGGAGACAGCCATGCCGCTCGTGCTCCACAGCTTCGGCGCCCCCCTCGGCGCCGCGGTCGCGGCGGTGCTCGTCTACCGCTGCGTGAGCACCCTGCTCCCGGCCGCGGTGGGGCTGTGCTGCATCCCCGGTCTCCGGCGGTCCCAACCGCCGGTCCTGGCCGTCCGGGCCGCTCCGGTCCTCGCCCCCAGCGGGGCGGCCTCGGCGGCCTAACCGGGCCGGCCTCACCGGGGCGGGTGGCCCGGGCCCCGATTGGATTCCGCTGCCGGCTCGAGACACGGAATACTGAGGGGCGTGTTGGGACGGACAGCCGCCGCCCTGATCCTCGCCTTGAGCGCCGCCTTCTTGTTCGCGCTCAGCAACGTCCTCGAACAGCGCGAGGCGGAGCAGCTCCCGGACGAGGACGCACTGCGGCTCGGCCTGGTCGCCAAGCTGGCCCGACGGCCCCGTTGGCTCGCCGGCTTCGGTGTCGACGTCGGGGGGTACGTGTTTCACGCCGCGGCGTTGGGGTTCGCCTCGTTGGTGTTCGTGCAGCCCCTGCTCGTCACGAGCCTGCTGTTCGCGCTGATGCTGCGCGCCGCGATCACCGGGCAGCCGCTTCGCCGCCGCGACCTCCTCGCGGCGCTGGTCCTCGCCGCCGGGCTGGCCTTCTTCCTGCTCGGCGTGTCGCGGCACGGGGGACGGGTCGGGGCTCCGGCGGCGCGGTGGGCGGTCGCGGCGCCGTGGATCGTGGGCACGATCCTGCTCCTCGTCGCGGTCGGGCGTCGCCGGTCCGGTCCCCAGCGGGCGCTCCTGCTCGGCTTGGCGGCCGGGGTGAGCTTCGGGGTCACCGCCGCGCTCACCAAGACGTTCGTGCACCTGCTCGGTGCCGGCGTCGTCCCGATGCTGCAGCACTGGGAGCCGTACACGCTGGCGGTGGCGGCAATCTCGGGTCTGGTCCTCGCGCAGAGCTCGTTCCAAGCCGGTTCGCTCGCAGCGTCGATCGCGGCGCTCGAGGTCGCCGAGCCCGTCGTCGCGGCCGCGCTCGGCATCGGGCTCTTCCAGGAACGCCTTCACACCAACGGGATCTTGTACCCGGCCGGTCTCCCGATCGCGATGCTGGCCATGCTGTACGGGGTCATCGCGCTGTCGCGCGCGACGACCGAGGACGCCGGATCGTCGATCGAGCTGGTAGGGGATACCGCGACCCCCAGCCCGGCCTGACGGTCGGGCCCGGAGCGATCAAGGCCGGGTTGCGCGTCCGACCGGCGCGTCGGTCTCCTTGCCCGCCTCGGACCCGTCGTCTCCCCCGGGCCCTCTGTCGGCGGCATCCGGCGCATTCCGCGCGGCCTGCGGTTCGCGATCCGGTTGGAGCCCCTCGGCTCGCTCCTCGCTCGGCTCGCGTGAGCGCCACAAACCTCGCAGTCCGGACGGGGCAGGCGATGCCGATGTCGAACTTGGCACGGGATGGTCACGTCAACCGCCGCCGGTGTCATCAAGCGGGAACGACATGACGTGGCACCTGTTCCGAGCGCTCGACGCCGAGTGGGAGGTTCTCGTCCGGAGCGCGGCTGCTCGCGCCGCGACGAGACGGTGGGCTGACGACCCGATCTTGAGCCGCCAGCCTGACGTGTCGGGAATTGTCGTGGCGCTGCGAGCTGGGGGGCTGAACCCGGCGGGGGCCGACGAGACCCTGGCCGCGCTGGCGGCGAGAGCGGCATCCGATGACGTGGCCCTCCGGGTGATGCTCCAGGCGTTGCTCCCGGGCCTCGCCAACGTCGCCAAACGGCTGGGTCGGGGTGTCGTCGACGAGACCCTCGAGGCGGACGTCATCGTCGA
Source organism: uncultured Actinomycetes bacterium (assembly GCA_963714105.1). Classification (GTDB taxonomy): domain Bacteria; phylum Actinomycetota; class Acidimicrobiia; order IMCC26256; family PALSA-555; genus PALSA-555. Next base: position 591,715 of record OY970233.1, read on the forward strand.
GGCGGTCGAGCGGATCCGCCACTACCCCCTCGATCGTCGACCGCGAGCGATCGCGGCCAACGTCGTTCTCGACGTGTTCGGTCGAATTGCGCGGCGGCAGGCCAACCGCGGCGGCTGGGAGACCGTCGCGTTGGTCGATCGACACCGGGAGCAGGACCTCGATCCCAGCGTCGAGGTCGTGGAGCTGGTCGTCGACGCCCATGAGCGCGGGCGGTTGCGGTTTGCGGACACGGAGCTCTTGTTGAGCGTCGCGGTCGGCACCGACACGTTGCGCCACCGGGCCGAGCGTGAGCAGACGACGTACGCGGCGGTCCACGAGCGGTGGCGGCGGGCTCGTGAGCGGCTCCGCCGCGCGGTCCATGAGCGCGCCGGTGGTGCCCTCTCGACGGGCGACTGACCAGCGCGCCGCGGGCGATTTCAAGGCGCTCACTCGGAGCGCATTCTCGTATCGGTGTCGCACCAGGTCGCTTCGGATGGAGCGATCGTGTGTTGGACGACGGCGGTCCGGCCCCCGACCTTCCAGAGCGCGCGGCCGCGGACGAGGCGGCCGAGGACCTCGGTCTCGGTCTCGTTGAGGCCGAGGAGGGCGCGCGCGTCTCGGAGCTGGTCACTGGCTTGGCGGAAGAGCACCCGGGTCTGGGTGTCGGCGAGGAGGCCCATCGAGACTTTCGCGGTGACGGTGCCGTCGTCGGCTTGGGCTCGGAGGTCGGACAGCCGGTGAACGACGGCGACGTTCGCGACCCCGTAGTCCCGGCAGAGCTTCCAGCAGGTCTGGAGATACTGCGCGGTGCGTTGCGAGCCGAGGAGGCGCCACGCCTCGTCGAGCACTGGAGGCGGTGCAGTCCGTCGCGCTGGGCGAGCGCATTCTGGAGCCAAGCGGTCGCGGCGAGGAGCACGAGGCGGAGCGCCTCGTCGTCGTGATGGACCGCCGAGAGGTCGAGGACGAAGCCGGGTTCGCGTCCGTCGATCGGGACCGTCGTGGGGCCGTCGAACATTCCTCGCAGGGACCGGTCGAGGAGCTTCTCGAGGGCATAGACGAGCTCTTCGAGCTCGCGGGCGAGGACGGGGGCGGTGTGGCGGGCACGGTCGGCGAGCGTCGGTGTCGGGTCGCGGAGGAGGTCGACGACGTCGTGGAGCGTGGGAACGTCGGTCGTCGTCCAGGGATTGGACCGTCCAGCCGAGCACGGCGTCTTCGATGGGCGCGAGGTCGCGACGCAGCACCTGACCGAGCAGCGCGTCGAGCAGGTCGGTTCGACGGCGCAAGCGCTCGTCGCGTCGCCGTTTGCCGCCGAGCGGACCGGCGTCGAGGGGGTTGATCCGGCTGGTCCCGCCCGGGTAGAGGCGGACGACGGGAAGGCCGAGCGTGTGGGCGAGCGGGACGTACTCGCCTTTGGGGTCGGCGATCGCGATCCAGCGGCCGCGCCGAGCGCCGCGCCGAGGACGGGTCGCGGCGTGGCGGAGCCGAACACCGAGCGACCGCGAGCGAGGTAGGTCTTGACGAAGCTGGACTTTCCGGTGCCCGGCTCGCCGGCCACGAGGATGTTTGGGTTCGTCACGAGGCCCAGCCGGTAGGCCTCGAAGGCGTCGAAGGCGAAGCCGCCGCCGCCGGTGAAGAGGTTGGTGCCGAGGTACACGCCCCGTGACCCGAGTCCGCTCTCCGCCTGGAATGGGTAGGCACTGCAGAGGTGCGCGGTCGTGGACCGGTGCGCGGGCGAGGCGCAGCCCGCGGCGCATCAGCCTCTCCCCCGGCCGAGCGACACGCGACCCGACCGGCAGCGTGACCGCGAGCGCAAGGTCGTGTTGACCGTCGAGCGCTCGCAGCTCGAGGCCCGCATTGGGCCGCGGTCTGCTCCCATTCTTCGCACTGGTCGTCAGTGAACGCTCGTCGAAGGCGGTGACGGTCACGAACCCGCTGTAGCGAAGCTCGGCGTAACCGGACACGATCTCGGACTCGCGTGCGAGGACTTCGCTCTGCGCCCGGTGGTGCTGAGCCCGGATCCGGAAGCCGCGCCGGGTTCGTTCGTCTTCATCGGACGCGAGCCGCGTCGCTTCACGGTCGATGGCCCGACGCGACCGCGAGGGCGCGACCGGCTCGTACACGACGCTGACCGTGCGGATCCCGCCGGGATGCAGCAGGAGCGTGGCGAGCCAATCCGCGTGGACCTCGAGCCGTGGCCATTCGGCAATCCAGTAGGACCGATGCCAGGCTTGATCGACCCGCGCGTGGCGCCAGGCCGTCTCGACCGCGATCGGAGCGAGGTTGTTCGGGGTGACGAGGCGGGCTTGCTCGGCCAGCCGCTCCCGCCGGGCCGCGAGCCGCGGTGCTGCTGAGGGGTCAGCGCGCAGACGCATGACGCAGGCGAGCTCGCCGGGGCTGAGCGGCGGGTCGACCGTGAGCCCTGCTTGCTCGAGGCGCCCCGCGAGGAGTCGGACTTCGTCCAAGAGCACGCTGATCGTGCGCTGCGGATCGTTGCCGCGCGCGCCCCGGACGCGACGACCGTCGACGGTGATGGTGACTTGCGTCTCGTGGGCGATCGTGAGTGGCCCGGCGCTGCCGACGAGGTCGAGGTACTCCCCGAGGCTCGCCGTGGCGGCAGGGTCGTCTTGCTGTTCGCGGACGAAGCTGAGATGTTCGGCGAGTGAAGCCGGAGCCGCCCATTCGGACCACGCGACGCGGCTGACCGGAGTGCGTTCCCGACAGAAGCCGGCGAGGGCGCGGCCCCAGTCGTCGAGCACTCGCGCCTGCTCCGCGTGCTCGAGCAGCGCGAACGGACCGCCGCGCACCCTGACCGTCGCGCTGAACCGCTCACCGTCGACGATGATCGCCACCCCGGCGGGGCTGGGTCCACCGTGGCGCCACGCCGGGGCTTCGAGGAACTGCAACCCGTCGAGGAAGGGCGGGAGGTCGGGTGCGAGCGCAGACCCGCCGGTGGGGACGATCTGGGCCGCCCACCGATCGCGCCCGCGGGCGCGGAGGGAGAGCCATGCCATCAACGGGCCGATCCACTCGTGCAGCGCCCGCCCATCGCGGCGGGCGAACGTGGTCGCGCTCGCAGCTGCGAGCGGCACCGCCGCCAGCGGGAGTGATCCGGACGCGCGGAGCGCCAGGCCAGCGAGCAGCAGTCCCGACCCGAGGGTGAGGCACGGGACTGGTCCGAGGCCGAGCAGCCAGCCCGACCGATCGAGCGGTCCGAAGCGGTAGCGGCGGGCGATGTCGACGGGCGCGGTCATCGGCCCTCACCGTCGGTCGCGCCACTGAGCCCCTCCCCCTGATCTTTGCTGGGGCGCGGGACCGAGGCGGGGAGCTCGAGACGACCGCGCGGGGCACCGGGCGACCCCGTCGCCTGCTTGGACTCGGGCGGGGGTTGGCGCCCGCGTGGGTCGAGCGCCGGACGGCTCGAACCTCGAGGGTGAGCTGAAGGCGTCGTAGCGGTCTGCGCTCGGGACGCGCCGGCAACGCCCGCGAGCCGACTGACGGTCAGGGCGGTGAGGACCGCGGTCTGGGTTGCCCTCGCCGGCGCGCGCGACACGCCCCGTGCGATCACTGCCGCCTCGGTGACCGAGAACAGGCGCAGGATCAGGAACGGTGCGAACGCGCCGAGCAGGAACATGATCGTCCCGACGAGGAGCAGACCGAGCTTCGCCTCGCCGGTCGCGATGGCACCGCCCGCGGCGGGGTTCGCGGCGAGCGCGGACGCGGCGACGGCGAGGGTGATCGCGACGACGACCTTGGACATGATGAGGGCCACGACGAGCTCGGCGAGGCGCTTCAGCACGCGGCGAGCCGACGCCCAAGTGAATGCCGCGTACGCCAAGGGGCTGAGCGCGATGAGGACGTAGAGCAGTGACGCGCGGATGAGGAGTTCGACCCAGAGGAGGAAGGCCGCGACGACCGCGACGGCCCCGAGGAGGAACACGACGAAGGTGGGTTGTCCACTGAACGTCCCGACCGACTCGAGGGTGTGGAGGACTTCGGTGGCGTGGACTCCGGCATCGGTTCGGGTCAGGACCTGCTGGGACAGTTCGTCGGCGGCTCCCAAGAGGACCTGGACGGCGCCGATCGTGGCGGCGATGCCGAGGATCGCGAGCGGGACGTCGCGGGCCAGTCGCCCGAGCGTGGCGGGCCCTTCGCCGAGCAGGAGGCCGTGCACGACGCTGAGCAGCACGCAGAGCAAGAGCACGCTGCCCGCGAGGTTGGCCACGACCGCGTACGGCGAGTGGGCTCCGGCGCCGATCGGACCTCCGGCGAACCAGGCACTCCCGAGGTCGGGGGTTGATGACCGCTGGAAGAACTGCAAGATCGCGCCGACGAACCAGCTGATCGAGTCGAGCACCCAATGGACGAGGCCGGTCACGAGCTGATCCCAGGCCGCGGTGGTCGCACGCCCCGCGGTCTGGTCCCAGATCCAGCCCAGCCCGTCGAGGACGCCGTTGAGGATGCCCATCAGAGCGGGTCGGCGCCCGGGTAGCGAACGAAGCCGGCGAGCGCCGTCCGCAGGGTGTCGGGTGTGGACGCCTTCTCGTCGGGGTGCGGCATGGGTGTCGGCCCGGGGTTCTGGGTCTCGGCCCAGATTTGCCAGTCGGCTCGCTCCCACACGAGGTCGTACACGACGGTGGTCCATTCGGCGATCGGTGCGGTGAGACCGTCGATCGACAGGACGCCGAGTCGCCACACCGATACCCGAGCCCGAGGTGTCGCGTACGCGTCGATTCGAGTGGCGAGCACGCTGACGTCCCAGATCAGTCGGCCCTGCCCGCGGGCGGCGACGCGGTCGAGCTCGACGAGGTGCGCGGTCTCGTCGGCGACGACGGCGCCCGTCGCGCCCCGAGCCGCGACGCCCTGCAGTGCCGCCGATCGCTGGTCTGGGTCCATGTCGAAGAGGCGCTGACCTTGGCGGACGTAGGTCGTCGCGGCGGCAAGCGCGCCGGCAGGCGAATGGGCGAACCCGCTGGGCAACGCGTTCGCGTCCGCGAAGCGAGGGCCCGGGCCGGATACCGCTGGTGCCGCGAGATGGGCTCGGACACTGGGGCCGCTCGTGAGGCCACGCGAGGCGGCGCCGAGCAGCCCGGCGGCCACGATGCTCACCACGAGAGTCCGCGGACGGACCGCGACTGGCTCCATGTCAGCCGCGAGATGCTGTGAAGATCAGGTTGACGATGCTCGGCGCGAGCCCGGTGATCGCCGCACCGATCACGCCGCCCAAGACGAGGTGCTTGCCGCGGGACGCCCCGAGGTAGTTGCCGGCTTGTTGGGAGAGGCCGAACATTGCGGCACCGACGAGCATCGCGGCGAGGCTTCCCCACAACCCGACCTGCGCGGTCCAGTCGATGAGCCGCTGCAAGAAGCCGGCACCGGGTAGGCCGTTCGCCGACGGGCTCGCATTGACACCGTCGGCGAGGTGCTGCGCGGTGAGGGTCAGGAAGCGCATCCGACCTCCTCGTGATGCTTCGGTGCGTGCGGTGGTGGCGGCGGTACAAGGCACGACGAACGTGCCGAAGTCAACGCGCCGGTCCGGCGCTTACGCGGGGTGTGGGGTTTCGTCGCGTTCGAGGAGCTGATCGAGCGCGCGCGTGTCTCGATGTCGGGTCTCCGCTTCGGTGTGGTGCACCGCCGCTTCGGGGGTTGGCGGTCCGGCGTCTCCGCCGTCGGATGACCCCGACGCTCGGCGCCGGTCTTGGTGGAGGAGTTCGCTGTCGGGGCACGCCGACAGCCCCTGTTCGGCGGCCCAGCGAGCCTCCGAGCGGTCGCCGGCCGACCACGCGAGGGCGCTCAGCCTGTGGGCGGCATCGACGACGAGCCGCTCGGCGCGGGCGATGTGGGCTTCCCGTTGGGCCCAGTCGAAGCCTCGGCGGGCGGCGAAGGGGCGGCCGCGAACCGAGGCGAGCGCGGCGCGGACCCCGTTCGAGTCGTTGTGCGCCAACGCCTCGGCGAGCGTGTCGACGTCGACACGGACGTCACTCGTGAGACGCCCGACGTGGTCGCGGAACCGCTCCAATCTCGGCTTCCCGTCGGGCCCGGGACCCAAGGCGGCCCGGGTGATCGACACGCGCGTCGCCCACGAGTTCGAACGCAGCGGCCGATCCGGCCACAGCGCGTCGCGAATCTGGTCCTCGTGGGCTCCGTCCCGGTGCGTGGCCAGGTAGGCGACGAGTTCGAGGCTCTTCCCGGCGAGGCGCTGAGGGCAGCCGCGCACCTCGACGGGGCCGAGCAGCCGCACCTCCACGCTCTCGTCGGCGCGGTCGGGTCGAGTCGCGTCCGGTCGCGGGACCGCGGTCGAGCCGGGTTCCGGGGCGCTGGGGACTGGCGCCGGCCGGGGCGTGACGGGCGGTGACGGGCCCGACCAGGAAACGCGATCGTGGGGGTGCACTTGCACTCGGAGGTCACCGAGGAACGGGACGTGCACGTCCGTGTCGTGGCAGGCGAGGCAGAGGTCTGCGCCCGCCACCGGTCCGAGCACGATGAAGGTCCGTCCCTGGTGGCCCCCGCAGCGGTCGATGACGTCGTTCGTCAGGCGGGTCGAGCCGCCCGCGGCCACCACGCTGACCCGCGGGTGAACCGCGATCGCCTCCCGCCCCCGCGCTCGGTTCGCGAACGCGACGCGGCGGTCACCACGCCGAGGGGCGCCCCCTCGCGGCGCGGTCACCCCACGGGACGTGGCACTGGTCGCGAGGCGCAGGTCCAGTTCGAGCGTCCCGGCGGAGGCACGGGAGCGAAGCTGTCCGAGCAGGTGTCGGGCGAGACGTTCCACCCCGATCGGGACACCGACGAGGCTCACGACCTGGAACGCCTCGAGGTTCAACCAGAGCCACCCGGTCGGTGTCGATCCGATGGTGACGTGCGCGGCGGCCAGCGCGGGGTCTGGTCCGGTTGCCGGGATCTCGAGTTGCGATCTGGCGGCTTCCCACACCCACCCCGACCGGGTGCCGTGCCAGGGTGGATGCGGCGCCGGCGGCGACCGGTCCCAGAAGATCTCGACGATCCGACCGCCAGTGTGGACGGCGAGCGGGACCGCGTCGGACCGGTCCCGCGTCTGGGATCGCCGGGCCACGTCAACGCAAGCTGCGAGCACCACGTCGTCGGGCTGATCAGCGAGCGCCCTCGTCGACGGCGCTCGATCGGCAGCGCCGGCGGTGGTCACCGACCGAGACTGTCGGAGCGACCACAGCAGCGGGAGCACAGTCACGCCGAGCACGACGAGCCGAGCGAGCGCCGGGAACTGGAGCGGATGGGCGACGAGGGGACGGACCACGAGCTCCCCCACCCCGACACCGACTTCGACTGCGGCAGCGACACTGATCGACAGCCAGACGATCGGGCCTCGGCCGAGACGCGATGCGACGCTCACCATCGAGTGGTCCCGAGGTCGGACGGTGCGCGTCGGGCGGGTTGGCGTCGGGGCGGTCGGCCCGTCGTCGAGGTGTTGGACACGTCGTTCGCTACGACGCCGCGCGGTGTCCCCCGTGACAGGGTGACCGCACCCGGGACGACGAAGGTGGCGTCAAGCGCAGCGGCGACTCGATGTCAGGTGCTCGGCGCGATGAGGGCTCCGCCGTCGATGACGAGGGTGTGTCCGGTGATCCAGGATGCGTCGTCGCTGGCGAGGAAGAGGGCTCCGTGGGCGATGTCTTCGGGGATGCCGAGTCGCCGGAGGGGGAGGCGGCCGGCGACCGCGTCTTCGGCTGGTTCCCAGAGCGCGCGGGCGAAGTCGGTCTTGACGAGGCCGGGTGCGAGGGCGTTGACGCGGACGCCGGGGGCGAGTTCCGCGGCGAGGGTCTTGGTGAGGTGGATCAGTCCGGCTTTGGTCGTGTTGTAGATGCCGATTCCGGCTTCGCCCCGGATGCCACCGATGGACGCGACGTTGATGATGGTCCCTCCGTGTTCGCGCATCCACGTGTTCCACACGGCTTGGGTCCACACGAAGGGCCCGCGGAGGTTGACTTGGAACGTCTTGTCGTAGCGGCCGAGGTCGATGTCGATGCTGGCCCCGAGGTACGGGTTCGTCGCGGCGTTGTTGACGAGGATGTCGACCGAGCCGAACGTGTCGAGGGTGGCTTGGACGCAGGCTTGGGCCTGGTCGGGTTCCCCTGCGTTGGCTGGGTAGGTGGCGACCTTCCCGGTGATGGTGGCGGCGGTGGCGTCGAGCGCGTCGGCTTTTCGGGAGGACAGCATGACTGCGGCACCGGCGGCGGCGAACTCGGCGGCGATGGCGGCGCCGATGCCTCGCGACGCGCCGGTGACGAGCGCGGTTCTGCCGTCGAGGCGCTGCTGGGCCATGGGGTCCTCCGGTCGGTCGGGTCTTCGGGTACGGGACGGGTGGCGTCAGGGGGCGGACGGGGCGGGGGTGGCGGCGGTGAGGATCTGGTCGACGAGCTCGAGGGGGTGGCGGACGTCGACGCCGGCCGCGGCGAGGTGCAGAGTGCATCCGGGGTTGGCGCTGGCGACGGTGGTCGCACCGGTGCGGCCGATGGAGGCGAGTTTGCGGGAGCGGATCTCGTCGGCGAGCACGGGATGGAGCGCGGCGTAGGCGCCGCCGGCCCCGCAGCAGAGCCCGTCGTCGTCGAGCTCGCGGAGGGTGGCGTAGCGGCCGAGCACGGCGCGGACTGCGCCGTGGGTGTGTTGCACGTTGCGGAGGTGACACGGATCGTGCACGGCCACGATGGGCTTCGATCCGGGTGGTGGCGCTGGGAGCCGGTCGAGCTGCTCGGCGAGCCAGGTGTGGACGTCGACGACGCGCGCCGCGAACTGGCGGGCGGTTTCGGTGCCGAGGAGGTGTCCGTAGTCCTGGAGCGCGGCACCGCATCCGGCGGAGTCGACGAGGATCGGCGCGTTGCCGGGGAAGCCGGTGATGACCCGCTCGGCGAGCCGGCGGGCGTCGTCGAGGAGCCCGGCGTGGACGTGGAGTGCGCCGCAGCAGCCGGCCTGCCGGTCGTCGGGGAGGGCGACGCCCACGCCGGCCGTGTCGAGCACCCGGATGACGGCGGCGTGGACGTCACGCTGCCAGGCGTCCATGACGCAGCCGGTGAAGAGCCACACGTGGTCGCCGGTGCTGCGCAGCGGCGGCGCGTGCAGCGGGAGCCGGGGGAGGTTGAGGCGGCGGGCGGGGACGAGATGGGCGCGCTGCGCGACGGCGAGGGCGCGCGACAGCCCGATGAGCAGTCGGTGGTGGGTGAGGACGCGGTAGCCGAGCCGTTGCCACCGCGGCACGTACGAGGTGCGGGTCGCGAGGGTCTCGCGGGCACCTTCCATGAGGTGGCCGAACGCGACCGACGAGGGGCAGACGGCCTCGCAGGCGCGGCACTGGACGCACTCGTCCATGTAGCGGGTGAACTCGCCGGTGAGTCCGGTGGCGCCGGACTGCACCGCCCGCATCGCGGCGATCCGGCCGCGTGGTGACGAGGACTCGTCGCCGGTGACGCGGTAGGTGGGGCAGTGGGGCAGGCAGAGCCCGCAGGACACGCAGGTGACGAGCTCCTCGGGGTCGACGTGCAGGTCGGGAGCAGCGAGCCGAGGCGTGGTCACGGGTCCCCTTTGTACGCGATGCGGGCCGGGCCCGGGCATTCCGACGCCGCGGGGTGCGAGGATGGGGTCGTGGGGACGGGATGGTCGACGGGGGGGGCCGATCGGGCGCGCTTCGTGGCGTTGCTGATCGCCCGTGGCCGGGTCGGCCTCGGTGCGGCGCTGCTGGTGGCCACGGGACCGCTGGGCCGCCTCATGGTTGGTGCCCGGACCCGTGAGGCGCGGGCGGCGATCCGCCTCGCGGGGGGTCGTGACCTGGCCCTCGGTCTGGGCGCGCTCACGTGCGTGCACGAGCGCACCCTCGACGCGGAGTGGGTGAGCATGGGCGCCCTCGTGGACGGCATCGACGCGCTCGTCTTGCTCGGCACGCCGCGGCTCCCGGTGCGGACCCGGCTGTTCGGTGCCGGCGCCGCGGCCGCCGCGTTCGTCGGTTGGCGTGCCGCGCAGGGTCTGGCCGACGACCGGGCGGCGAGCTGACCGACGGGACGTGAGCGTCGTGGTCGTCGCCTCCGGTTCGGGGGGTGGTGTGTCAGCATGCGGCATGCCGTTGGTCGTGGCCGGTCCGGAGGATCTGCTCGGCCGCGTCGGTGACTCGCTCGGCACCAGCGCCTGGCACGAGGTGACCCAGGACGCGGTGAATCACTTCGCGGCGGGGACCGGCAACCGGGCGCCGATCCATGTCGACCCAGACTTCGCGAAGCGGACGCCGTTCGGGACCACGATCGCGTTCGGGATCCAGATCCTGGCGATGGCGACGATGCTCCTCAACGACGTGTGGGACCTCCGGAACGTGGTCAACGGGGCGGACTACGGGGCGAACAAGGTCCGGTACCCCACGACCGTGCGGGTGGGGTCTCGGGTGCGGCTCCACGCTCGCCTCGCCGACGCGACCGCGGTCGATCCCGCCGGGGTGCGCACGACCTTGGCGCTGGAGTTCGAGCTGGAGGGCGATGCCCGTCCGGCGTGTGTCGCCGAGATCGTGTTCGTGTACTGGTTCGACGAGCCGCGCGTCGGCGATGCGGCTGCTCGGGACAAGGAGGGATGACATAGCCGACGGCGTGTATTTCGACGATCCGTCGGAGGCGTTGGAGTACCTGCGGAGCAAGTCGCTGCCGAAGAAGCTCACGGGCGGCTCGATCGTCGAGTTCCGCCCGTGCAGTCTGCCGATGGGCCCGCAGATGTTGGGAAGGCGCGGGCGACGGCGAGCAACCGGATGGACCTGCCGTTGATTCCTCGCGTCGCGGTCGGCCCGCGCCACGGGAAGGAGGTCACGGTCTGGGTGATCCCGCAGCAGGGCAAGTCGCCGGGGCAGGTGGAAGCCGAGTTGCAGACGGCGGGCGTGAACCCACCGGCCGGTACGGCCGGAACGGTGGGCGCGAACGCCTACACGATCGAGCTGCCGGCCGACACGAGCGCCGAGTCGATCTTGGACTTCGCGCAGCGGGCCAGCCTGGCGCTCGGCGTGCAGCCGGGTCAGGGCTGGCAGTGGATCAGCCGCGGACGGGACCAGCTGCCCCAGTGAGCGCGCCGCCGCTCGACGAGGGCGAGCGCCCCGGTCAGTCGGGTCGTTCGACCGTCCCGGTCGGGGGTTCGAGGACCCGGTCGGGGTGTCGGCCGTCGACGTAGCCGAGGAACGGCGGGTAGACGTTGTAGCCGAGCAGCTGCCGAAGCCGTTTCGGGAGCGTCACCGCGAGCTCGGGGGTCACCGCGAGCAGGTGGGTCTCTTGGGGTCGCAGCCAGCTGGCGCAGTACTCGACCGCGACGCCGAGGCGGGGCCGGTCGGTGGTGTTCGCGCCGCCGCCGTGCCAGAGCGAGCCGACGTAGAGCATCACGGACCCGGCCGGCATCTCGGCGCGGATCATGGGCGTGTCCGGCGGCGGCTGGTCGACGCGGTGGTGGCTGCCCGGGATCAGCCGGGTCGCGCCGTTGGCGGCGGTGAAGTCGTCGAAGGCCCACATCACGTTGGCGACCAGCTGCGGGTGCGGTCGGGGGACCGGGTAGATGTCCTCGTCGCGGTGCAGCACCTGCTCGACTTCGCCGGGGCCGATGTCGATTCCGGTCGGGCCGCTCAGCTGGAAGTGCGATCCGAGGACGTGCTCGAGCGCACCGAGGACGAGAGGGTGCAGGGCGAGCGGGTCGAGGACGCGGGTCTTGGCGAACAGGGCGTAGAGGCGGCGGGTCTGGTGACCCTCGAAGTCGTTGCGGCCGCGGGGGACACCGTCGAGCAGCCGTCGCAGCTCGGCACCGATCGTGGCGACGGTGTCCGCCGTGAGCACCCCTTCGACGATGGCGTACCCGTCGTCGTCGAGGCGCCGCGTGACATCGGCAACCGATCGGTCGAGGTCCTCGGTGCGCAGGCTCACGTCACCGAACGGTACCGGTTGGACGCAGCTGCCGCAGCGGCTCCCCGTGGGTCCACGCCGCAGGGTCGCCGGGTTCCCATCGGTTCCCGGCCCCTTCGCGCTCGACTCGCTCGCGGGCGAGGTGCAGCGCGACGGTGGTCGTGGTGCTCCCTTCGGTGGCGGCGCGGGCGAGGATCTTGCGGGTCGTCTCCTCGATTCCGGTGGTTCGGGCGAGCGCCCGGGCTCTCGAGTATCCGGTGAACTCCTCGGCGATGTTGATGATGCCGCCGGCGCTGGCCACGAAGTCGGGGACGTAGACGATCCCGCGCTGGTCGAGGGTCTCGTCGACGGTGGGCCCGGCCAGCTGGTTGTTCGCCGCGCCGCAGACGATGCGGCACCCGAGCCGGGGGACGGTCGCGTCGTCGAGCACGCCGCCGAGCGCGCACGGGGCGAGCACGTCGCAGTCGATCGACAGGATCTCGTCGGCGCCGATCGGCTGGCCGCCACAGGCTCGGGCGACCGTGTCGGCGCGGTCTTCCCGGCGGTCGGCGACGAGCACGTGCCCACCCGCCTCGGCGACGAGCTGGGCGAGGCTGGCCCCGACCTTCCCGGCACCTTGGATCGCGACGCGCCGACCGGCGAGCGTCGCGTCGGGACCGTCGACGGCGGCCAGCGCGGCCCGCATGGCGGCGGCGACCCCCCAGGCCGTGACCGGTGACGGGTCGCCGGACCCTCCGCGCTCTTCGCGGACACCGGTCACCCACGGGGTCACGGTGGCCAGCAGTTCCATATCGGCGGTGGTGGCACCGACGTCTTCAGCGGCCAGGTAGCGGCCGCCGAGCTGGTCGACCGCGCGGCCGAGGGCGCGGAGCATCCCTTCGTCGTGGGCGGCATCGACGTCTTCGAGGAGGACGACGGCCTTGCCGCCGCCCTGGTGGAGGCCCGCGATCGACGCCTTCCAGGTCATCGCCTCCGAGAGGGCGAGCGCGTCGAGGATCGCGTCCGGCTCGCTCGCGTAGTGCCAGAACCGGACCCCGCCGAGTGAGGGGCCGAGCGCGGTCGAGTGCACCGCGATGACGGCGCGCAGCCCGGATGGGGGGTCGGCGACCAGGACGACCTGCTCGTGGCCGTGGCCGCACATCGCGCTGAGTCACGTCCATCGCGTGACGCTAATGGGCGCGGATCAGTCGGCTGTGGGGCAGGCTGATCTGAGAGCCGCTGGTGGGTGAGCACTTCGTGACGCTGAGCTCTGAGCTCTAGGCCTAGATCGTGTCCCTGCTGGTGGTGAGGAGTACTGGAACGGCTGGTGGGATGTCGTGTCCTCGAGCACTGATCCATTAGGTCGCCGCTGGTCTCCTCGGCTCGTGTTGGTGATCAGAGGAGGCGACGGTGATCTTTGTGGGGGTGGATTGGGCTGAGGCTCACCACGATGTGTTCGTTGAGAACGAGGCAGGTGAGCGGCTGGCGAAGCGTCGAATTGGCGAAGGGGTTGAGGGCGTCGGGTTGTTCCATGAGCTGGTGGGTGGCTTGGTCGAAGATCCCGCCGAGGTGGTCGTGGGGATCGAGACCGACCGGGGCTTGTTCGTCGGCGCGTTGGTCGCGGCGGGCTATGAGGTATTGGCGATCAACCCGTTGGCCTCGTCGCGGTATCGAGACCGCCATGCGGTGTCGGGCGCGAAATCGGATCCTGGTGACGCCAAGGTCTTGGCGGATCTCGTGCGCACCGACCGTCACAACCACCGCTCGGTCGCCGGGGACAGCGACCTCGCGGAGGCGATCAAGGTGCTGGCCCGGGCGCATCAGTCGATGATCTGGACTCGGCAACGCCAGTCCAACCTGTTGCGCTCCACCCTGCGGGAGTTCTATCCCGGCGCCCTCGAAGCGTTCTCGGATCTTCATGCTCCCGAGGCGCTGGCGGTGCTGTCTCGAGCGCCGACCCCGACCCGGGGACGGGCCGTGTCTCGCACCCAGATCGCGACCGCGTTGCGGCGAGCTGGGCGAACCCGCCGCGTCGAGGAACGCGCCGAGCAGATCCACGCAGCGCTGCACGCCCGCCAGCTCGAAACACCGCCGCTGATCGCCGAAGCCTTCGGAGCCAGCATCACCGCCAGCGTCGGCGTGCTGGGTGAACTCAACACCCAAATCACCGGTCTTGAAACCCAGCTGGCCGCGTCTTTTGAGCAACACCCGGACGCCGAGATCCTTCGCAGTCTTCCCGGACTTGGTCTGGTCCTCGGCGCCCGGGTGCTCGGCGAGTTCGGGGACGACCCGAACCGCTATGCCGACCCCAAGTCTCGCAAGAACTACGCCGGCACGTCGCCGATCACCCGCGCTTCTGGCACCCGAAAAGTCGTGCTCGCCCGCCACGTCCGCAACCGGCGTCTCGCCGACGCCCTCGACTGGTGGGCCTTTGCCGCCCTCACCCGCTCACCCGGCGCCCGAGCGCTCTATGACCGCCACCGCGCCGCCGGCGACACCCACCACCAGGCCCTCCGAGCCCTCGCCAACCGCCACGTCGGCATCCTCCACGGCTGCCTCCACCACCACAGCCTCTACGACGAACACACCGCCTGACACCAACCCATCGAACTCGCCGCTTGACACCAACCACCCGTGGGATGTCTAGGCGCGGGCCGGTCGCCGCGCGAGGAGCGACGGCACGTGGCGCGGTTGGCGTGCGGGTCGAGGCGACCCGCCGTCAGCCGAGCGTCAGCGTGAGGACGGTGTCGACGGGGGCGCTGGTCGCTCCTTGGCCGCCGGCGACGTACGCGGTGCGGCCGACGGTCACCGCGGCAGCGTCGGAGAGCGCGGCCGGCATGGACCCGGCGGGCGTCACGGTGCCGGACGGCAGGTCGACGCGGAGCACCTGGTTGGAGATCACGTTGTTCACGAATTCCGCCGAGGAGGTACACCGCGTTGCCCAACACGACCGCGGTGGTGTGCGACAGCGGGGCGGGGAGCTGCGCGACGACCTGCGTCGCGCCGGTTGCAGGGTCGTAGCGCTGGATCGACGCGGTGTCGGAGCCTCCCGCGGTGGTGACCCCACCGAAGAGGTAGATGGCACCACCGACCACGGCGACGCCCGGGTAGCGCACGGGGGCGGCGAGCGACCCGGCGGGTCGCCAGGTGACGCCGTCGGTGCTGGCCACGACGTTGAGGAGCAGCGCGGTTGCTTCCTGGCCGCCGCCGAGCGCGTAGGCGGTGCCGTTCACGATGGCGGCGACGAGATCGGCCCGGGGTTGGGGCAGGTTGCCGATGGTCTGGCTCGTCCCGCCGCTCGCGGGGACGGCCTGCACGGCGGTGTGGGTGGCGGTCGAGCCACCGCCGAGGACGAGGTACCGGCCGCCGAGGAGCACCCCGGCGGCGTCGTGCACCGGGGTGCTGAGCGCCCCGAACGCCCGCGACGCGCCCGAGCTCACGTCGACGACATTCACCGCGCCGGTGGTGGTCTTCGCGGCGTCGAGGCCACCGAGCGACACGAGCTGATGCCCGTCGGTCAGCAGCACCTCGCGGGAGACCGCCGCGGGCAGACGGAACGGGGCGACGCCGATCTGGAGGGTCCCGGTCGTCGCCGCCGAGGTGGAGGTCGTCGAGCTCGGGGTCGTCTGACCGCCGAGCCCGGCCCCGGAGCCACCCCCACCGCCGCCACACCCGGCGGCGATGAGGGTGAGGAGCGCGACAGGCGCGACGACCCGGAGGAGCGAGGAGGGCACGGCGGTACGCTACGCGGCGCCGAGTCCGGGTTTCCGGTCGGGCTGCTCGCGACGTCGCCGAGGCCCGCGGTGGCGTCACTCGAAAGGGACGCCATCACCGAGAAGGCCGCGCTCGTGTTCGCCGGTGGTGACCGGCCGCCCCGATCGGTGCTGGCCCAGCTGCCCGACGCCGCGGTCGTCATCGCCGCCGATTTCGGGCCTCGAGCACGCCACCGCGCTCGGCCGCCACGTCGACCTGGTCGTCGGGGACCTCGATTCGGTGAGTCTCGATGCCCTCGCGGCGGCACGCGCCGCGGGGGCGGCCATCGAAGCCCACCCTCGAGACAAGGACGCCACCGACCTCGAGCTCGCCCTCGACGCCGCGTTGGCCCGAGACGCCCGCGCGGTCACCGTGGTCGGCGGCGCCGGTGGTCGACTCGACCATCTCCTCGCCAACCTCACGCTGCTGGCCTCCCCACGCTTCGCGGCGGCGCACCTCGACGCGTGGTGCGGCACCGCGCGGGTGCTCGTCGTCCGCGACGAGGTCGAGGTTCGCGGCCCACCCGGGTCGACGCTGACGCTCCTGGCGTTCGGGGGCCCCGCCGCGAGGTGCGCACCGAGGGGCTGCGCTACCCATTGGCCGGCGAGGACCTCGACCCCGGAACGACCCGCGGGGTCAGCAACGAGCTGATCGCCCCGTCGGCTCGTGTGTCGGTCCAGACGGGGGTCCTGCTCGCGATCCAACCCGACCTGCTGGTCCCCGACCCGCCCGACTGAGCTCGCGCTCCGCACGCGGTGCCGGCCGCCGAGACGCCGCTTGCGTGCTGTGACGGGGGTCATGTCGACACGGTCGCAGGACCCAGTGATGATGGTCACCACCGTCGCGTGACTCGCGGGGACGCGGGCGCTCGTACGTTTCCATCCTGGAGGTCTCGATGCTCACCCGGGTCGGGCTCTTCAGCGTCCGGCACCGCAAGGGTGTGGTCGGGGCCACCGTCCTCCTCGCGGTGCTGGCCGGGGTGCTCGGCGGGGGTGTGGCGAGCCGGTTGACGACCGGCGGGTTCACCGATCCCGCCTCCCAGTCACAGCAGGCGATGCGGCTGCTCCGAGCCCGGTTCGGTCAGGGTGAGCCCAACCTCGTGCTGCTGGTGACACCGACCAGCGGTCGCAGCGTCGACGACGGGGCCGTCGCACGCGCCGGTGTCGGGCTCACGAGCGAGCTGGCGAGCCAGCCCGGCATCCAGAACGTCGGCTCGTACTGGACGTTGGGTTCGGCGCCGCCGTTGCGAGCCCGGAGCGGAAAGGCCGCGCTCGTCTTGGCCACGATCGCCGGGAGCGACGACGCGGTGAACACGCGGGTGAAGGCGCTCGCGGCACCGTTCACGCGTCACGGGCCGGTCGTGTCGGTCGCGGTCGGAGGCCAAGCCGAGGTCTTCCGGGAGGTCGGGGACCAGACCACCCACGACCTCGTCCGGGCCGAAGCGCTCGCGTTCCCGATCACCCTCGTCCTCTTGGTCGTCGTCTTCGGCGGGTTGGTCGCGGCGGGACTGCCGTTGGTCGTCGGCGTCACCGTCATCCTCGGCGGGTTCCTCGCCCTGTACGGGATCTCGTCGCTGACCAGCGTGTCGGTGTACGCGCTCAACCTGACCACCGCGATGGGTCTCGGCCTGGCGATCGACTACAGCCTCTTCATCGTGTCCCGCTTCCGGGAGGAGATGCACAACGGGCTCGAACCCGACGCCGCGGTGGTCCGCGCGGTCGAGACCGCGGGGAGAACGATCCTCGGGAGCGCGCTGACCGTGGCGGTCGCGCTCGCGGCGCTGCTGCTCTTCCCGCTCACCTTCCTGCGGTCCTTCGGGTACGCGGGGATCGCGGTGTCGCTCCTCGCGGCCAGCGCGGCGCTGATCTTCTTGCCGGCCCTGTTGGCGCTGCTCGGGCCGCGGGTGAACTCCCTGCGGCTGTGGCGGCACGACCCGAAGCCGGTCGGTGAGGGGATGTGGCACCGCGTCGCGATGCTCGTGATGCGTCGACCGGTGCCGATCGCCACGGTGGTCATCGTGTTCCTGCTCGCGCTCGGCCTGCCGTTCCTCCGCATCAGCCTCGGGCTGCCCGACGACCGGGCGTTGCCGACCACGGCGCGCAGCCGTCAGGTCCAAGACGTCATCCGGGCCGACTTCTCCTCGAACGAGGCCGGCGCGCTGCAGGTCGTCGCATCCGACGCCAGCCCGAGCAGCTCGGGGCTGACGACGATCGACGGCTACGCCCGGTCGCTGTCGCGGCTGCGGGGCGTCGCGCGGGTCGATGCCGTGACCGGCAGCTACCTCGACGGCACCCGCGTCCCGGTCGCGGCGGCGGTCACGGCGCGGTTCCGCACGGGGGGCCCGGGGACGTGGCTCTCCGTGGTGCCGTCGGTCGAGCCGGTCTCAAGCGCCGGCGAAGCGCTCGTGCACGCGATCCGAGACCAGCGACCCCCGGTGGGTCGGGTGCTCGTCGCCGGCCGGTCCGCGCAGCTGGTCGACTCGAAGGCGTCGATCTTCGACCGGCTGCCTTGGGCCGCGGCGTGGATCGCGCTCGCCACAGTGGTGCTGCTCTTCTTGATGTTCGGCAGCGTTGTCGTACCGCTCAAGGCGCTCGTCTTGAACGTCTTGAGCCTGACCGCCACGTTCGGGGCGATGGTCTGGATCTTCCAGGAAGGTCACCTCTCCGGGGTCCTCGACTTCACCGCGACCGGGAGCCTCAACGCGACGATCCCGATCCTGATGTTCTGCGTGGCGTTCGGCTTGTCGATGGACTACGAGGTGTTCCTCCTGTCCCGCATCAAGGAGGAGCACGACCGCACCGGCGACAATCGGGCGTCGGTGGCGCTCGGCCTGGAGCGAACCGGCCGGATCGTGACCGCCGCGGCGGTGCTGATCAGCGTGGTGTTCCTCGCCTTCGCGACCTCGGGGGTGTCGTTCATCAAGCTGTTCGGTGTGGGCATGGCCCTCGCGGTGCTCATGGACGCGTTCGTGATCCGGGCCACGCTCGTGCCTGCGTTCATGCGCCTGGCTGGCGAGATCAACTGGTGGGCGCCCGCTCCGCTGCGCACGGTCTACGCGCGCTTCGGGATCCCCGAGGTCGAGCCCACCCCGGACCGCGCCGAGGACGCGGCCGCGACGCGGCGGGCCGAGGTGGCCCGATGACGGGACCCTCGGGGCGGGGAGGCCGAGCGGGCTGACCGTCCGCCGCGGCCGCCACGGCTCGCTTCCGGTCGTGCGCCCTGACGCTCAGGACCCAGATCGGGGGGGGCGAGGCTCGTACCGGACTCGAGGGTCAATCTCCACCAAATCCCCACATCTCCGGCGGGACTCCTCGACAGGTGGTCCCTAGCATGGGTTGTGATGTCGGAGGTTTTGACCGCTCGGGCGCCGAACACGACCCGTACCGTGCTCGTGGTCGAGGACGAGGTGTCGATCGCCGAGGCGGTCGCCGCCCGGCTCCGCAGCGAGGGGTTCGGGGTGCACATCGCCGCGGACGGGTTGAGCGCGGTGGAGATCTGCGAGACGTGGCATCCCGACCTGGTGGTCCTCGACCTGATGCTCCCTGGGTTGGACGGGTTGGAGGTGTGCCGGCGTATCCAGCGCGATCGACCGGTGCCGGTCCTGATGCTCACCGCCCGGGATTCCGAGACCGACCTGGTCGTGGGTCTCGCCGTCGGGGCCGACGACTACCTGGCCAAGCCGTTCAGCGCCCGGGAGCTCACGGCGCGGGTCCACGCGCTGTTCCGCCGGGTGGACCGGGCGCAGTCACCCACGACGCCGACGCTGCAGCTCGGCCCGATCGAGCTCGACACCGACGCTCGACGGGTCCGGCGCAGCGGCGCCGAGGTGCATCTCACGCCGACGGAGTTCGACTTGCTGGCCCAGCTCGCCCGCCATCCGACGCGGGTGTTCTCCCGTGAGCAGCTCCTCGGCGAGGTGTGGGGCTACCGGGACGGGTGCGGGGCCCGCACCGTCGACTCGCACGTGCGGGCGTTGCGGCGCAAGCTCGGCACCGGGGTGGTCCGCACCGTGCACGGCGTCGGCTACGGGGCCGGGCTGGGTTCGGAGCCGACGTGAACCGTCACCGGCTACCGATCGACGTGAAGGACCTCGACGTTCGCCGTCCCCTCGATTCGTTTCCTTCCATCAAGCTGAAGCTGAGTTTCGTGATCGCGGCCGCGGTCGCGGGGACCATCTTCGTGTTCTGGCTGGGAATCAAGGCTGGTGTGTGGCCGTCCCTGAGCGGTGTGCTCGCCGGCGCGGTGGCGGTGGTGATCGTCTGGTTCCTGGCTCGGGGGATGACCTCGCCGCTTCGCGAGATGGCCGCCGCCGCGGACGCGATGACGAAGGGTGACTACACCCGGCGGGTGACCGCGACGTCTCATGACGAGGTCGGCGCGCTGGCCCGGGCGTTCAACGACATGGCCGCGGAGCTCGCCGAGACCGACCGGGTCCGTCGAGACCTCGTCGCCAACGTGTCGCACGAGCTGCGAACACCGATCACCGCGCTGCAGGCGAAGCTCGAGAACCTGCTCGACGGGGTCGAGGCGCCCGACCGCGAGACCTTCGACGTCATGTTGACCCAGGTGGAACGCCTCGGGCGTCTGGTCCAGCAGCTCCTCGACCTCTCGAAGCTCGAGGCCGGCGTCGTGCCCCTCGAGCGGGCCGCGTTCCCCGTCGAGCCGCTCCTCGAGCACGCGGTCCGGGAGCAGCGACTCAACGAACCCGAAGTCGACGTCGCGGTGACGGTCGAACCCGCGAACCTGACCGCCGACGGCGATCCCGAGCGGGTCCATCAGGTGGTCGCCAACCTGCTCGAGAACGCGGTGCGGTTCACCCCGCAGGGCGGGACGGTGGAAGTGCGGGCCTGTCGAAGCCCGCACGGCGTCGTCATCGAGGTCCTCGACGAAGGTCCGGGAATCCCCGACGCGGAGCGGGGTCGGGTCTTCGAGCGCTTCTACCGCGCCGACGCGGCGCGCTCGTCGCGTGAAGGCGGCGCTGGCCTGGGGTTGGCGATCGCCCGTTGGATCGTCGACCTGCACGGCGGCGACATTCATCCCGAGCGGCGCACCCCCCGCGGGTGCCGCATGGTCGTGACCCTGCCCGAGCTGGGCGTCAACGCGCCCACGAGCTAGCGAGTGTGAGGAACGCATGGATCTGACTCCGATCGACGAGGCCCTCCGGCGGATCCGACGAGGGGAGATGGTTCTCGTCGTCGACGACGAGGACCGCGAGAACGAAGGTGACCTGACCATGGCCGCGAGCTGGGTGACGGCCGAGGCGGTGAACTTCATGTTGCGCTGGGCGCGCGGCCTCGTGTGCATGCCGTGCGCCCCCGACCGGCTCGAGGCGCTCGCGCTCGGCCCGATGGTCGCCCCGGAGCACGCCGGCTGCGACACCGCGTTCACGGTTTCCATCGACCACGTCGAGGCGGGCAGCGGCATCGGTGCGAGCGACCGGGCCTTGACCATCCGCCGGGCCGTGGACCCGGCCGCGACACCCCACGAGTTCAAGCGGCCCGGGCATGTCTTCCCGCTTCGCGCCCGCCCCGGCGGGACCCTGGAGCGGCGGGGCCACACCGAGGCCGCGGTCGACCTGACCCGCCTCGCCGGCCTCCCGCCGATGGCGGTGATCTGCGAGGTGCTCGCCACCGACGGTTCCCCCGCTCGGGTCCCCGACCTGACCGCGTTCGCCGAGGAGCACCGCATCTCGATGGTCACCGTCGACCAGGTCGCCGAGCAACGACGCGTCCTGGCCCGTGACCACGAACGGGCGCCGGCCCCGCTGCTCCTGTAGGCGACCCCCGCCACGAGCGAGACGCGGCGCGGCCGCGAACCCGCGCGCCTCGCGCCCGCGCCTAGTGCAGGGACACGACGAGGCCGACGAGGGCGAGGTGGTACGTGACCATGATCGCGACCGGCGCGCCCCGGCGGGTGACGACGAAGCGGGTCTCGGCGATGAGGGCGTCCGAGGTCACGAAGAGCCACGCCCCGGCGATCCCCCACCCGTCGCCGGCACCGACCGCCGCGGTCGCCATCGCGCCGATGGCGACCAGGTAGGCGAGGACGGGGCCGACCAGCTCGCGGCGATCGGCGCGCCGCAGCGCCGCCCACGAACCGCGTCGCGAGCGGCGCGGCGACGACCACGATCAGTGCCGCGCCGAGGAGCACCCGGCCGAGCGTCACCCCCCGGGCGACGAAGCCGACCGTGAAGGCCACGTGCGCGAGGAGGAACGCGGCGAGGCCGGGCATGAACGCGTCCCGACCGTCGGCGGTGGCGGGCAGCATCAGGCACACGTCACCCACGACGCAGAGCACCAACGCGACGAGGAAGCTCACCCTCGTCGCGGCGGGGGCTCCGTGGAGGGTGACGGCCACGCCGAGGAGCGCCAGCGTCGCCGCCGGCTTGCAGGCGTACTCGAGGCGACGCGAACCGCGCGCCACCGCCAACCAGTCGCCGACCGCGAAGGTCACCGCGGCCGCGGCGAGCACCACCGTGACGAGGTTCACCTCCGTCGTCCGGCGCTTGAACGACGGAACACGTGGCGGCGGGCTCTACGATCCGCGGCCATGCGCGCGCAACCCCGGCCCGGTCTCCGGTCCCGGTGACGCGAGGCGGCGACCGCGACGGGACCGGGGCGAGCGCCGCCGGCGCGCTCGGGCGGACCCAGGCGCGGCTGAAGCGCCTCCCGGGTGTCGCGTCGATGCTCGACCTTCGGCGCCGCTACGTGGCCGCTCGGGGCGCGACGCTCGCCGCGTCGATCACCTTGTACGGGTTCTTGGCCCTGTTCGCGCTCATGGTCCTCGCCATCGCGGTGCTCGGGTTCCTCTCGGCCGGGGGCGCGGACCTGGCCCGCAACCTGCCCCGACATCTCGGGTTGAGCGGCTCGGCCGGCCGCCTCGTGCACGAGTCGGTCGATTCGGCCCGGCGCAGCCGGGCCGCGACGACCGTCGTCGGCCTGGTCGGGCTGGCGTGGACCGGGACGAGCCTGGCGATCGTCGTCGGCGCCGCCTACAACGCGACCTGGCACGTCGAGCGTCGAGGCACGCTGGACCGGCTGCTCGGCGCGGCGTGGCTGGTCGGCGCCGCGGTCGCTCTCGCCGCCGGCGGTGTCGCGACAGCAGCGTGGAGCGTGCTGCCGGACGTGTTCGCGCCGCTGGTGGTCGTCGTGACCCTGGCGACGAACACCGCGTTGTTCGTGTGGACGTCGTGGATCCTCCCCAACCGGCGGATCCCGGTGCGGGCGTCGCTCCCCGCCGCGGCGGTCGGCGCGGTGGCGCTCGAGGTACTCAAGCTGCTCGGCGCGTACGCGGTGCCGCGGCTGGTCGCCCGCTCCTCGGAGGTGTACGGCACGATCGGGATCGTCTTCGCGTTGCTGATCTGGCTGCTCGTCTTCAGCCGGGTGGTGGTGTACGTCGCGATCATCGAGGCGCGCGGCTGGGAGCGTCACCACGGGCGTCGGGAGCTCGACGTGGAGGTCCCGGCGCCGGCCTGACCGTGCCATCGCCCGGGTCAGGGTTGGAGCCGTTCGAGGATCCAGGTCCGGCCCCGCCGGCGGTAGCGGAGCCGGTCGTGGAGGCGGTCGTCGCGGTGCTGCCACAGCTCGATGACGTGGGGGGTGACGAGGTACCCGCCCCAGAAGGGTGGCAGGGGCACGTCGTCGTCGCCGAGACGTGCCGCGACGTCGGCGGCGGCGGCCTCGAGCGCGGCGCGGCTCTCGATGGGGGCGCTCTGCCGGGACGCCCAGGCGCTGATCCGGCTCGGGCGCGGCCGGTGCCGCCAGTACGCGACCAATTCTTCGGGGCTGAGGCGCGTGACCGCCCCTCGGGCGCGGACCTGGCGGCCCTGCTCCCGCCAGTGCAGCACCACCGCGGCCTGTGGGTGCGCGGCGAGCTGCTCGCCTTTCGCGCTGTCGTAGTTCGTGTAGAAGCGGAACCCTCGCTCGTCGAAGCCACGCAGCAGCACCATCCGGGCGTCGGGGTGACCGGCACGGTCCACGGTGGCCACGACCATGGCGTCGAACTCGGCCACGCCGGCGGTCTCGGCGTCGTGCAGCCACCGGGTGACCTGCGCGGTCGGGTCGGCCAGGACGTCGACCTCGCGCAGCTCGTCCATCGTCGGCTCCCGTTGCCGTCCCTGCCGGGCCCGCGTCGGCGCCCGACCGGTTACGGCTGGTGGGCCTCCACCGGGGGCTCCGCGTCGCTCCACCGGACGCGTGTGTCCTCGAGGGGGGAGATCTTGAGCATCGGGTCGGTGAGATCGACCTCGTGGACGGCGGGCCGGTCGTGGGTGGCTTCGTTGAGCAGGCGCTCCAACGCCCCCGCCTCGCCGGCGAGGGCGTCGCGCAGTCGGGTGCGGGCCCGGGTCGCGAACTGCTCGAGCGCGTCGATGTCGGCCTGGAGGACCTGGCGCTTCGCGGCCGCGTCGCCGATCGTGAGCTGGGCGTGCACCCGCTGGGATTCGACGAGCTGCGCGGCGATCCGCTGCGCGTCGGCGAGCAGCCGGGTGACGCGGCGTTCGGTCTCCTCGAGCATCGCCGCCGCGGTGGTCTCAGCGTCGGCGACGGTCCGGTCGGCGCTGGTCTGGGCGAGCAGCAGCGTCCGGTGGAGGAGGTCGGCCCGCTCGCGCCGCTCGCGCTCCCGACGCGGGGGTGTCCAGCGCGCTGGAGCCGCTCGATGGTCGCCGCGGCCCGCTCGAGCAGCTCGTCGATGACGTCGGTCACGTAGCCCCGCTTGCTGATCGGGATGGTGCTGGTGAGCAGCTCTTCGGGGCTGACCTCGGGCATCGCCGCGTCGGTGCGCGGCGCGGTCGTGATGTGCACGCCGGCCTCCCGCCGTCCCTACCCCGCGTGGCACATGGGGCAGATGTGATGAATGGGGTCCATGATGATGGAGGAGGCGTTGGGCAGGTGTCAAGCCCGCGGCGGCGGGCGGTGCCGGCGTCGGGCGCCGACGGCCCGGTTTCGTGGCGTCCTCGGGCTGGCCGAGGCGCGGGTTCGGGGGCCAAGATCTAGCGGTTGTCGAGGAGGGCTCGCATGGCTTTTCATCACGTCGCGATCACGACCCGGGACGCGGAGGCGACCCACGCCTTCTACACCGAGGTGATGGGGTTCTCTTTGGTGCGGGTCGAGGCGGGGCCGGGCCCTGAGGGCGGCTGGGCCCGGCATCTCTTCTACGACACCGGTGGTGGGGAGTGCCTGGCGGTCTGGGAGATTCACGACAACCCGGCGGTGCCGGCGGCGTTCGAGACGTCGATCAGCCGGGGTTTGGGGCTGCCGTCGTGGACCAATCACCTGGCCTTCCGGGCTGCGGATCTCGACGAGCTCGAGGCGACGCGGGAGCGGTGGCGGGCGCACGGCTACGACGTGCTCCAGATCGATCACGGCTGGTGCACGTCGATCTATCTGGACGACCCGAACGGGATCGCGGTGGAGTGCTGCGCCACGACGCGGGCGTTCACGGACGCCGACGCGCGGGAGGCGGAGACGTTGCGGCGGGCGGCCCGGCCGCCGCTCGGTGAGCCGGCGTTGCCCGACGTGTACGAGGCGGTGGGGTCGGCGGCGCCCGCGGCGGGTTAGAAGCCGGGCAGGTTCGGGGGCTGCTCGCTGCAGCGGCCCTGCGCGCGGGCGGCGATCAGGTTGACCCGGCTGACGAGGAGGGCGTGGGCCTGGCGGAGGTAGGCCAGGCGGGCGTCGAGTCGGTGCGCGAGCGAGGTGCGGCCCTGGTGCAGGAGCCGGTTCTGGAGCGTCTGGGCCCGGTTGAACGCGGCGGTTGCCCGCTTGTTGGCGGCGACCAGACGGGCCCATTGGTTGTGGACCCGCGCGCAGAGCGTCGCGGCCCGCGGGTGGTTCGGCGTCGGGGTGCTCTGGGCCGCGGCCGGCCCGGCCGGTGCGACCGTCACCAACGCGAGCAGCGCGACGAGGATCGCCGCGCCGAGCCACCACCCGCGAGGGCGGCGCGACGGGTCGACGCTCGCGGGTGGTCGGGTGGTCACCGGCCCACGTTAGGGGGCCGGGCGTCCGGGGTCTGTGAGCCCGAGGTCAGGGATCGGTGAACGGCGGCTCCGGGGTCGGCGAGGGTGCCGGGACGAGCCCGGCTGGCCGGTCGAGGACGCGGAGGAGGCGGGCCCGGTTGTAGCGCTGGACGAGGAGGCAGGGGACGTTGGCGGCCAGGCCGTAGCCGAGCATCGCCGTCGCGAGCCACCACGGATCCCAGGCGAAGAAGGTCGGGCCGAGGGCGAGGATGGCCCAGTGGGTCCGCTCGGCGCGCCGCGTCTCGCCGGCGAAGCGGTGCAGCGACACCGGGTCGTGGCCCGGAAGGTGGGCCTTCGACATCCCGCCGCGGAACAGCGTCCCGGCCTCCGGGAGGGCGTCTTTCCACGCCTTGATGTGCAGGACCCGCTCGTAGGTGCGGCCGTCGCGTTCGAACTCGCGGATCTTGAGCAGCCGGTCGTGTTGGAATCTCGAGGCCGGGGTGCGGTGCGCGACGTAGCCGCACAGCGCGCTCCAACCGGCCCACGCCGCGGCGCCGGCGAGGGCGAGGAGCAGGTGCCGGGTTGTCGCGACGGTCGCCATCATTCGTCTCGCTTCCCGGACCGGTCACGCAAGCGGATCGTGCGGCCCTTCCAGCGGACCTCACCGCGGACCAACAACACGAGGGACAGGGCGAACATGACGACGAAGAAGACGATCAGGACCGGGTAGACGAGGGCGGTGACGATCCCGAAGTTGCCGAGCTGGCGGAGCATCACGAAGCACTGGGCGACGAACGCCACGTAGACGATCAACGCGACCGGAGCGCCGCCGAGCGCACCCCACCCGGCGACGAGGCACGCGCCGATCCACGCGACGATCGCCACGAGGCGGTACCACGGCGTCGTCGCGGCGCCGGCCGCGAAGTTCTTCGCGAAGCCTTCGAAGAGCCGCCCCGGTCGGTCGTACATCCGAAACGCGACGAGGTCCCCACCGGCGAAGCAGGCCACCGGCTCCCCCGCCGCCGCGAACCGGCGGGCGAGGGCGACGTCTTCGATGACCGCGTGACGCACGGAGCGGTGCGCGAGGTGGGTGAGCAGCGGCGCGCGTCTCGCGATGAGGCACGGACCGAACGCGGTTCGCTCCAAGACGCGTGAAGCCACCGGTGCGGCGAGCCCGACACCCATGACCGCGACGAGGTTGAAGAACGCAGCGCCTCGCTCCCACCAGTGGCGCATCTCGTGGTACGGCTGCACCGAGACCAGCCCGCCGCGCCCTTCGAAGCACCGACCCAGGCGGGCGAGGAGATGCGACGAGGGGTCGACATCGGCGTCGAGGCAGACGACGATCTCGCCGCGCGCGGCCCGGATGCCCTGCCAGAGCGCCCACGCCTTGCCCGTCCAGCCGTTCGGGAGGGGCTCACTGGTCAGCACCCGCGCGCCGTGCGCCGCGGCGACCGCGGCGGTGGAATCGCTGGAGCCGTCGTCGACGACGAGCACTTCCCGCGGCGGTGTGGTCTGGCCCGCGAGGCCGGCGAGGACCGTGGGGAGCGTCTCGGCTTCGTCGCGCGCGGGGATCACGACCGACGGCGGGACCGCGAGCGGATCCGGGTCGCGTGCGTAGGGCACGGTCCGGACCCGCCAGCAGAGCACCCAGCCGAGCAGCCACACGACAGCGAGGGCGAGGAGCTGGACGTTCATCTGAACAGGCGAGGTTAGGGTGCGCTTCCATGGACTTTGCCCTCTCGCCCCGAACCGAAGCGCTCCGGGACCAGCTCCGCGCCTTCATCGACGAGCGCGTCGACCCAGCGGTGCCGGTCTATCGCCAGCAGGTCGCCGAGTCGGGTGACCCGCACTTCCACCCGCCGGTCATGGAGGAGCTCAAGACCGAAGCGAAGGCCCGCGGGTTGTGGAACTTGTTCCTCCCCGACGAGCGGTTCGGTGCGGGCTTGACGAACGTCGAGTTCGCGCCACTCTGTGAGCTCATGGGCGCGTCGCTCCTCACCGCGGAGGCGACGAACTGCGCGGCGCCGGACACCGGCAACATGGAGATCCTCGCCGCGTTCGGGACACCGTTGCAGCAGGAGCAGTGGCTGGACCCGCTCCTCGCCGGTGAGATCCGCTCGTGCTTCGCGATGACCGAGCCGTGGGTCGCGAGCAGCGACGCGACGAACATCGCGAGCCGCATCGAGCGTGACGGCGACCACTACGTCGTCAACGCGCACAAGTGGTGGACCAGTGGTGCCGCGACGTCCCGCTGCCGGGTGGCCATCCTCCTCGGCGTCTCGGATCCCGACGCCGACCCGTATCACCGCCACTCGATGATCCTCGTGCCCTTCGACACCCCCGGGGTCCGGGTGGTGCGGACGCTGCCCGTGTTCGGTCACGACGCGGGTGGCGGCCACTGCGAGACCCTGTTCGAGAACGCGCGGGTCCCGGCCGAGAACCTCCTCGGGGAGGAGGGCGGCGGCTTCGCGATCGCTCAGGCCCGGCTCGGGCCGGGACGGATCCACCACTGCATGCGCGCGATCGGGATGGCCGAGCGGGCCCTCGAGCTGCTGTGCATCCGCGCCCAGCAGCGGGTGGCGTTCGGCGAGCCGTTGGCCGACAACCAGGTGGTGCAGGAACGCGTCGCCGAGAGCCGCATCGACATCGAGCAGGCCCGGCTGCTCACCATGAAGGCGGCCTGGCTGATGGACACGGTCGGCAACAAGGGCGCCCGCTTCGAGATCGCGGCGATCAAGGTCGTCGCGGCACGGCTGGCGACGACGGTCATCGACCGGGCCATCCAGCTCTTCGGCGGCGCGGGCGTGTCCGACGACTGGCCCCTCGCCGAGATGTACGTCCACGCCCGGACCCTGCATCTCGTCGACGGGCCCGACGAGGTGCACCGCCAGCAGATCGCCCGGCGGGAGCTGCGCCGGTACGAGGCGTTCCGCGGGTGAAGGTGCGCCTCGGCTTCGGCCTCGGCGTGCAAGGGCTCCGTCACGACGACCGTTTCGCGGCGCTGGTCGACGGGCTCGAAGCGTGCCGGTTCGATTCGTTGTGGCTCTCGGAGCGGGTCGCGGGCGACGCGCCGGACCCGATCGTCGGGTTGTCATTCGCGGCCGGGCGGACCACACGCTTGAAGCTGGGGACGAGCGTGCAGGTGCTCCCGGGCCGCAACCCGGCGCTGCTCGCCAAGTCGTGGGCAAGCCTGGACCGGCTCTCGAACGGCCGGACGCTCCCGGCGTTCGGGCTCGGCAACCCCGTCGCGGCGGAGCATCAGGCGTTCGGTGTCCCCCGAGACGCGCGCGCGTCGATCTTCGACGAGGCGTTGCCGTTGCTGCGACGCTTGTGGACCGAGGACCAGGTGGACCACGACGGGACGCACTTCCACTACCGGGGCCTGACGGTGGCGCCCAAGCCGATCCAGCAGCCCCCCGACGTGTGGCTCGGCGGGCGGGCACCGAGCGAGCTGCGCCGGTGCGGGCGTCTCGGCGACGGCTGGCTGGCCAGCTTCTCCACCCCGGCGGACTGCGCCGCCGGGGCGGTGGTGATCCGGGAGGCCGCGTCGGACGCGGGCCGGACGATCGACCCGGAGCATTTCGGCGCGATGGTCGTCTACGCCCACGAGGAGATCCCCGAGGCGTTGCGGGACCGGTTGGCGGCGCTGCGTCCCGAGCTCGACCCGGCCGAGCTGGTGCCGGTCGGCCTCCCGGCGTTGCGAGCCGGCCTCGGCGAGTACGTCGCCGTCGGGTTCTCGAAGCTGGTGCTCGTGCCCCTCGCGGAGCCCGACGACTGGGCCCCCGAGCTCGAGTCCCTCGCGGACGCGGTGCTCGACCTGCAGACCTGAACCGGCGCTCAGACCTGGAGCGCGGGGGTGTGATCGACCTCTTCGGTGACGAGGGGCGAGTGCGCGAGCCAGACCGTGCCGGAGATCATGGCGACGATCGCCACCGCGGACACGGCCCAGCCGAGCGTCCCGCCCGCGTTGAGGTGCTCGCCGAAGAGCACCACCCCCATGATCGAGGCGAGCACGGGGTTCGTCACCGAGATCACAGGGAGCGACGCGGCGACGTGGCCGGCCTGGAACGCGCTCTGGTTCAGGATCAAGCCGACGACCGAGGCGATGAGCAGCGCGTAGAGCTGCCAGTGGGTGAAGATCGGCCAGACGCCGGGTTGGAGCCGGTCGACGGTCGCTTTCGTGAGGACCGCGGTGAGGCTGTAGATGATCCCGGTCGCCAACCCGTAGCAGACCGCGCGGTGCCCGGGCTCGGTGCTGCGCAGCCCGACCGCGACCGCGATGCTCGACGAGATGATGACGAAACCGGCGGCGATGATCCACGCGAAGTGCGACGCGTGCGACGAGTTCCCGCCCGGTGAGCCGACGATGACGTAGACGGCGAGACCGACGGTGACGAACGCGGCGGGGATCATCTCCCGGCGGCTGACCCGCCGGCCGGTCCGAAACGACGCGAACGGCAGCGCGAAAAGCAGCCCGCTGGCCAGCAGCGGCCCGACGACGAGCACGGATCCGACCCCGAGCGCGGCGGCCTCCAGGCAGTACGCGCCGAGGTCCACCGCGATGCCAGCCAGCCACAGCGGACGCTGCGCGAGGGCCACGATGAGCCGCGGGGACAACGACAGCTCGGGCGGCTGCTGGGCCGCGACCCGCTGCTGGACGACCGCGGCGAGCGCGTAGCAGAGCCCCGCCGACAGCGCGAGGACGACCGTGAGCGTCACGACTCAGACGCTCGCGAGTGGGCGGCTGGCGATCCCATGATCCCGGAGCGCCCCGACCGTGAGGTCGAGCGCGGCGAACCGTTCGGCGAGGAGCGGGAGCGCGCCCACGGTCGCCCGCCACGAACCTGGGAACGACTCGCAGTCCGAATCGTGGAGCAGCACGGTGCCGCCTTCGACGTAGCGGCGACAGACGTCGGCGACGACGGTGTCCGGCGTGGCCTCCTGACGCCAGTCGCGTCCCCAGCTGGTCCACAGCACTGTCCGGAGTCCCATCCGCCGGGCGCCGAGCAGTGCACCGGCGGAGAGGATCCCGAACGGGGGTCGGAACCAGGTCGGCTCGCGGCCGGCCAGCTCGGCGATCGTGTCGGTGGCGCGGCGGATGTCGTCGCGCGCGGCTCGCGGCGCGCGCCGGAGCATGTTCTTGTGCTCGTCGCCGTGCACCGCGACTTCGTGTCCGGCGGCGACGACCTCACCGACCAGCGACGGCGACTGGCGGGCCATGGTGCCGAGCATGAAGAAGGTGGCATGCCAGCCTTGCCGGTCGAGCTCCTCGACGACGGCGAGGGTCGAGCGAGGGTCGGGGCCGTCGTCGAACGACAACGCGACGTGATCGCGTCGGCCCCGCCCGACCAGCGTGGGAGTGAACCGGATCCCGAACGGTGAGACGCCGGCCAACGCGGGACCGGCGTGCACCGCGCCAGCCGCGCCCGCTAGCCCCGCCGCGGCCCACGCGGCGGCCAGCGCTGCGCTCAGCGCAGACCCTCGAGGGAACGCAGGTGCAGGTGCGAGTGGTTCACCCGCGTCGCGAAGCGCTCGAGCGTCGCCGCGACCGCGGCGGGGTCACGGTTCCGCCCGTCGAGGATGTACACGAGGTGACCGTGAGGTTGGGGCACCGACCCGGGCGCGAAGGTCTTGTTCGCCTCGATGAGACGCTGGCGGCGATGTCCGCTCCGGCAGTAGATCTGATCGAACCCGTCGATTCTGCGGCTGGGCACGAACTCTCGGGTCGCGACGCCGGTGCGGGCCGCGATGACGCTCCAGGACTTCATGCAGTCGTCGTGGGCTCGGTTCCAGCGCAGGAAACGGCCTTGCCCCCACCCGCCGTTGGCGATGTCGACGCCGTCGGCGGCGAGCGGGGCCAGCCGCGATCCCGCACCGGACGCGGTGCGGCCGTCGACGACGAGGGTCACCCCGAGGTTGTCGATCGCCTGGAGCACGCGGAGGTTCTGCAGCTCGGCCCGGTCGACTCGGACCCCGACGAACACGTCACGCGTCGCGGTCTTCGGGGCCTTGGCCACGCCGACCCCGAGCGCCGAGACGCCCTGGGCGCCGACGGTCATCGCCAGGTAGAGCACCGCGACCACCGCGGCCCCGACGCTGACCCGGCGTCGACCTTTCGGGCCCTGGAACGGGACGATGAGCGCGTCGGCGCGGGTGTTCGCGGCGAGGTCCTCGACGTGGTCGGTCGGGTCACCGGCGAAGAGGCCTTTGCCCGCGGCGATGAGCGCCTCCCGGGCCGGACCGGGCTTGGTGGCTTCCTCGAGCGCTGCGGCCAGCTCTTCGTCGTTGTGGGCGTAGCAGCTCACCCCCGACGTCGCCATCGTCTTGGCGTTCTCTTTGCCGTGCCCGGCGATGGGATGGAAGGTCACGACGGGGATCCCCGCCGCGAACGCCTCCATCGCGGTGAGGCCGCCCGCGTTCTCGACCAGCGCGTCGGACGCGGCCATCAGCGCCGGCATCTCGTCGGTCCAGCCGATGACGGTGCCGCCGAGGCCTTCCTCGACGAGCGTCGCGCGCAGCTTGTCGTCGCGTCCGCACACGGTGATCGGGTGGTACGGACCGGCGCGAGCGATCGCGGCGACGGTGTCGGGGACGTCGCCGACCCCCCAGGAGCCGGCGACGACGAGCACCGCGGCTTCGTCGTCTCCGATCCCGAGCCGGCGGCGCATGTCGTGGCGGTTCGCGGGCCGATCCGAGCTGCCGTCTCGGAACCGGTCCCCGACGAGCGGGCCGGAGGCGTGGTTCGTCTGACCGCCGCGCTTGGCTGCGGTCTCGGCCGAGAGGGGGCTGACCGCGAGATGCATGTCGACGCCGGGATGCACCCAGAGTGGGTGCACCGCGAAGTCGGTGAGGTACGTGGCGACGGGGACGCGCAGCCAGCGCTTCTTGCGCATCCGGCCCAGCACGAGGGATGCGAGCGGATAGGTGGAGACGATCGCGTCCGGTCGGGAGGCCAGCAGCTCACGGTGCAGCGCGCGGCGGGTCGCGAAGCTCATGGCCCGCACGACCGGGCCCCACAGGACCGGTGCGCCGACCCCGAGCGCCTTGTAGGTCATGTCGTAGGTCCACGGCAGGACCCGCAGCTGGAACAGGTACGACCAGCGGACGAACCGCCCGAGGTGGAACGGGATCAGCTTCAGGTAGTCGATGACATGGACGTCGTGGCCGCGAGCCACCAGACGGCGCTCAAGCTCCCGCGCGGCCCCGTCGTGACCCGCCCCCATCGACGCCGAGATGACCAGAATCCCTCGGCGCACGCCCATGACGATACTCCGCGGGCCGCTCCGGGCTCGGTCCCCAATCGGCCCCGATCGGGCGAGCGCTGGGCCCGCCCGGCCGGGACCCGTTGGGGCACCTGGGATCCCGGGCTCGTGACCTCTGGCTGCGGGGGCTCAGAAGCTGATCAGGGCCCCGAGGAGCATGCCGGCGACAAGCAGCCCGCCGGCCCGGCGGGTGTGGACGAAGGCCAGGGCCGCGAACCACAGCGGCCAGATCGGGAACCCGTCGGGCGGTGCGTCGGGCTTCGGGGAAGAGAACGACGGCCAGAGCTTCACCAGGCGTTGGAGGCCGAGCAGGCAGACGAGCGAGCAGATCGGCAGCGTCCCGAGCACCACGAGGCCCCCGACGAGCGGGTAGAAGGCCACCATCATCGCCTTGGTGAGGTTCCGCGCCCGCCGCTCGCCGAGCAGCACCGGCAGCGTGTGGGTTCCGTCGGGCTCGTCCCACGGGATCTTGTCGATGTGCTTGCCCATCAGCACCGCGGTGCAGAGGAGGGCGTAGGGCACGGAGGCGAGGACCACCTCCCAAGGGAGGTGACCGACGGCGGCGTAGTAGGTGCCACCCACCATGAGCGGGCCCCACACGATCAGGACCGTCGGCTCGCCGAGCCCGTGCTTCTTGAGTCGGAGAGGCGGGGCGGTGTACGCGACAGAGAGGAGGAACCCGCCGAGCGCGAAGGCGATGATCCAGGGATCGCGGGCCGCGACGAGCACGCCGAGGATCACCACGTCGGTGAGGTTGACCACGATCGCCCGGAGCAGCAGACCCCGCCGGGTCGTCATGCCGGAGAGGACCGGATGAGGCGCGTAGAGCGCACGCGGGTACTGGTCGTTGTCGGTGCCGACCTGGAGGTCCCACAGGTCGTTCATCAGGTTGTTGGCGACGTGGGCGAGGACGATCCCGAGCGAGGCGAGCGCCCACAGGCCGACGTTGAAGTGCGCGTCGTCGTTCCACCAGGCGAGGAGCCCCGCGATGAGCGCGGCGGTGACCGTCATGGGCAGCACGGACGCGCGTGCGAGGACGATCCAGCGGGTCACCGGATCGGTCGGACCTGGCGGCGCGTTGCCGGTCGCGAGCGCTTGGTGCCATCGACCGAGCACACCGACGGGCTGGGCCTCCGATGGTGCGGGGGCGTCTTCTATTCGGGCCACCGGAGGGAGCGTACTGATCCCCCAGCGTCGAGGTCCGGCGTGGCAGGATTTGCGGCATTCCGCCAGCTGGCCAGCGAGGGGGACTCGATGCCGGCCAAACGACCGACGAAGAAGCGGCCCGCACGAAGGGCAGGGGCACGCCGACCGACGACTGGTCGGGCAACGCCCAAACGGGCCCCAAGCAAGAAACGCACCACCAAACGAGCCCCCGCCAAGAAACGCACCACCAAACGAGCCCCCGCCAAGAAACGCACCACCAAACGAGCCCCCGCCAAGCGGCGCACCACCAAACGAGCCCCCGCCAAGCGGCGCACCACCAAACGAGCCCCCGCCAAGCGGCGCACCACCAAACGAGCCCCCGCCAAGCGGCGCACCACCAAACGAGCCCCCGCCAAGCGGCGCACCACCAAACGAGCCCCCGCCAAGCGGCGCACCACCAAACGAGCCCCCGCCAAGCGGCGCACCACCAAACGAGCCCCCGCCAAGCGGCGCACCACCAAACGAGCCCCGGCCAAGAAACGCACCACCAGACCGGGCCCGACGCCGCCGAGCACAACGTCCGCCCCGGCTCCGAGTCCGCCGCCGTTGCGGCCGGCCGCTCCGCCCGCGTCATCACCGGCGGCGCCGCCGCGGGTCCCGGCCACCCCCACCTCGGCACCAACACCGAGTCCGCCGCAGGAGAAGCGGAGCTTCTGGGACCGACTGACCGGGAAGACCGGCTAGCGCTCAGGTTGCGAGCGGGTGGCGCCCGCCGTCCCGCGAATCATCGGCTGACGTTGACCGAGTTCGGGTTTGCCTTACCCGCCGTAGTTCATACGGGTGTCTTCCATCCGCAGGATCGGGGTGTCCTCGTCGGCGAGGAACCCGCAGTCGAGGACTTCACCGGCGAAGAAGGTGTGGTGGCCGGCTTCGAGCCGGTCCCGGACCGCGCAGTCGAGGAACGCGACGGACTGGGCGAGGATTGGGGCGCCGCTCACTCGCTCGATCGTGGGGAAGCCGTTCAGGGTGTGCGCCGCGGCGTCGACGTCGACCGGTTTCGTGAACTTGCGGACGATGGCGCGGTCCTCGCGGCTGATCAGGCAGACGCTGAAGCATCCGCTGTCCTCGATGAGGCGGTGGGTGAGCGCGCCGTGTTCGATCCCCACGCCTATCCATTTCGGGTCGAACGAGAGCTGCGACACCCAGTTCGCGGTCATGAGGTTCTGCGCCGCGGGGTCCTGGCCACGGGATCCGATGACGTACAGCCCGGACGGAATCGTCCAGAGCACACGACGGCGAAGCTTGTCGTAATCGACACGCTCATCGTCGGTCTCGACGCCAGGCGGGTACGGCCCGATCGGTCCACTGCCACCAGGTTCGGCCATACCGTCACCCTACGGGAGCGAACCAGCCCGTCGGCTGGGACCGTCGAGCGTGCGGCCCTATTCGCGTCGCAAGCGTTGGAAACCGCCGGGCGGCCCCGATTTCCGACGACGCCTCTCGGGTGAGTATCGACGCTGAGGTCCGAATCAGGGCGTCGAGCGGTCGAGCGCCAGGTTCAGTTTGAGAACATTGACCGCTTTCTCGCCGAGGATCCCGAGGTCGCGACTTGAGGTGTTGTCGTTGATGAGCGCCTCGACCTTGCTCAATGGGAGACCGCGTGCGGTCGCGATCCGCTGGGCTTGCAGGCGTGCGTTAGCGATGGAGATGTCGGGGTCGAGGCCTGAACCTGACGCGGTGACAGCGTCGACAGGCACCTTCGTGTTGGATGGGAGCCCGTTCAACTGTTGGTAGGCGGAGACGCGTTCGGGCACGGTGTTCGAGTCGCAGACATAGGTCCCATCGGGGTTCTTGGCGTACTTCTGACCCTGAGAGGGACTTGAGACCGGGTTGCCCTTC
The DNA here is from genome assembly GCA_963714105.1 of uncultured Actinomycetes bacterium. Lineage (GTDB taxonomy): Bacteria > Actinomycetota > Acidimicrobiia > IMCC26256 > PALSA-555 > PALSA-555. The sequence goes on from OY970233.1 coordinate 627,568, forward strand.
TTGTCGGTCGGGACGCAGTAGGGATCGGACTTGTTGGCGAACGGGTTGGTCTTCGAGGAGTTCCCGTTGAGATCGAGGCTGTTGAATCCGGGGATAAACCCGACGAGCAGCGGGTTTGACGGGCCGTAGTTCGACCCACTGCTGAGCGTGGGATCGTAGCCAGCGCTCGTGGTGGCGCTCGCCCCGGAGGCTGCCGAGGGACGTGACTGAAAGTACTTCGGGATCGGGTTGCCGCTCTTGTCGACGAACGCCTGGCCGATCAGCGTGCTGCCCACCACCTTGCCGTTGCGGCTCACGAGGGATCCGTCGGCCTTTCCCTTGAAGAGACCTTGGGCGATGCCGGTCACGACGAGCGGGTACAGCACCCCGAGCAACACCGTGAAGATGATCACCACCATGATGGAGGGAAAGAGTTGGCGTCGCATGATTACTTGACTCCCAGCGCCGTAACGATCATGTCAATGAGCTTGATACCCACGAAGGGCGCGACAACGCCGCCGGCGCCGTAGATCAGCAGGTTGCGCCGCAACATGTGAGCGGCGCTGGTCGGGACGAACTTCACTCCTCGGAGAGCAAGCGGAATCAACGCCACGATGATCAGCGCGTTGAAGATCACTGCCGAGAGGATCGCGGAGCGTGGCGTGCTCAGGTCCATGACGTTGAGCTTGTTCAGGACGCTGACGCTGGCAAAGCCTGCGAACATCGCGGGAATGATGGCGAAGTATTTCGCCACATCGTTGGCGATCGAGAATGTCGTCAGCGATCCACGCGTGATCAGCAGCTGCTTCCCGATCTCTACCACGTCCATGAGCTTGGTCGGGTCGGAGTCGAGATCGACCATGTTCCCGGCTTCCTTGGCCGCCTGCGTACCGGTGTTCATCGCCACACCGACATCGGCTTGCGCCAAGGCCGGGGCGTCGTTCGTCCCGTCGCCTGTCATGGCGACGAGACGACCGTCGCGCTGTTCATGCCGGATGAGGGCCATCTTGTCTTCGGGGGTGGCCTCCGCCAGGAAGTCGTCCACGCCGGCTTCTTTGGCGATCACCGCCGCGGTCCGCGGGTTGTCACCGGTGATCATCACCGTACGGATCCCCATCCGCCGTAGGTCATCGAAACGGTCCGAGATGCCGGGCTTGACGATGTCCTTGAGGTAGATGACGCCGAGCGTCCGCGGCGGGCGGGGGGGACCCGCCGCGGCGCTCTTCTCAGCCACGACGAGCGGCGTACCACCCTGGGCTGCGATCGAGTCCACTGCGTCACCGAGCTCGTTCGGGACGCTGCCACCTTGGTCTTCCACCCAGCGGCGGACGGCTTCGGCTGCGCCTTTGCGCACCGACCGGTCGCCGAGGTCGACGCCACTCATGCGTGTCTGGGCGGTGAAGGGCACGAGTTCCGCCCCGAGGAGGTCTCGTTCCCGCAGGCCGTAGCGCTCCTTGGCCATCACGACAATCGAGCGGCCTTCGGGGGTCTCATCGGCAAGGCTGGAGAGCTGCGCTGCGTCGGCGAGCTCTTGTTCGCTCACACCCGGGGCGGGCAAGAACGCATCGGCCTGGCGGTTGCCGAAGGTGATCGTGCCGGTCTTGTCCAACAGCAGCGTGGCGCAGTCACCGGCAGCCTCGACCGCCCGACCGCTCATCGCCAGGACGTTGCGGCGCACCATGCGGTCCATGCCGGCGATGCCGATCGCAGACAGCAGCGCGCCGATCGTGGTCGGGATGAGGCATACGAGGAGCGCGACGAGGATCACGATCGACTGTTCCGCCTGGGCGAACATCGCGAAGGGCTGCAACGTGATCACCACGAGCAAGAAGATGATCGATAGCCCGGCGAGAAGGATGTTGAGCGCGATCTCGTTCGGCGTCTTCTGACGCTGGGAACCCTCTACCAACGCGATCATCCGGTCCAGGAACGTCTCGCCGGCGCGCGCGGTGATCCGCACGACGATCTGGTCGGACAGCACCGTTGTGCCGCCCGTCACTGCGGAGCGATCCCCGCCTGCTTCTCGGATGACCGGGGCGGACTCGCCGGTGATTGCCGACTCGTCGACGCTGGCGATCCCTTCGATGACATCGCCGTCGCTGGGGATCATCTCACCAGCGCTCACGACGCATTCGTCGCCGACCTCAAGGTCAGCGCTCGCAGCGTCTTCCAGGCTGCCGTCGCTCCGACGGCGGTGCGCCATCGTTTCGCTACGGGTTTGGCGCAGCGTGTCGGCCTGCGCCTTCCCGCGTCCCTCGGCTAGGGCTTCGGCGAAGTTGGCGAACAAAACAGTGAACCAGAGGAACAGCGCCACCAGACCGACGAACACGTTCTCATTCGAGGACGACGAGCTGAACTTGGTGAGGAACAACACGGTCGTGAGCACCGAGCCCACCCCGACAACGAACATCACCGGGTTGCGGTACAAGGTACGAGGGTCGAGCTTGATGAAGCTGTCGATGATCGCTCGTCGCATCAGGCGAGGATCAAAGATCTTGTTCGTGGATCCTTCGGCCTTCGTTTCTACGGCCATCGGTGCTGGCTCCTAGATGTGTAGTTGCTCGACGATCGGACCGAGCGCGAGGACGGGAAGGAACGTGAGCGCCGCGATGATGAGGACCACGCCGAGCACCAACGCCACAAACAGGGGCGTGTCGGTCGGGAAGGTCCCGGCGGTGGCTGGCGTGTGCCGTTTGCGGGCGAGCGAGCCCGCGATCGCCAGCGAGGGGATGATGAGGAAGTAGCGGCCGACGAGCATGGTGATCGCCAGGGTGCTGTTCAACCAGGCGGTGTTCGCCGTGAGGCCGGCGAAGGCCGAGCCGTTGTTGTTCGCCGCTGAGGTATATGCGTACAGCAGTTCGGTGAAGCCGTGCGCCCCTGGGTTGTAGATCGATTTGTGCAGCACGGATTGCACGAATGTCGACCCAGCCGTGAACGCGAGGACCACCAGCGGCATCGCCAGGATGTAGAGGGCGACGAGCTTGACCTCCCGGGCTTGGATCTTCTTGCCGAGATACTCCGGCGTTCGCCCGACCATGAGCCCCGCGATGAACACCGACAGAATCACGATGATCAGCAGGCCGTTGAGCCCGGTGCCTATCCCGCCGGGGTCGATCTCACCGAGCTTTATGTGCGCGAGCGTGACCAGACCGCCCGCCGGCGTGTAGCTGTCGTGCATCGAGTTCACCGAGCCGTTCGAGGTCCCGGTAGTCGAGGCACCCCACAAAGCCGACGCGGTAGGCCCGAAGCGAGTCTCCTTGCCTTCGAGATTGCCGCCCGGAGAGGTGGCGGTGACGGTCTGCGTGGCGCCCCCGTCGGTCAGCTTCGGGTTGCCGCCGACCTCGAGGAACATGAGGCTGAGGCTGGCCGCGATCCAGATCACGAACATGATCGAAACCACGGCGTAGCCCTGGCGCTTGTCTTTGATCATCCGCCCGAACGTGAACGCCATCGCGAACGGGATGAGAAGGATCGCATACAGCTCGACGAAGTCGGAGAAGCCGTTGGGGTTCGAGAACGGATGCGCCGAGTTGACGTTGAACCAGTCCCCGCCGTTGGTGCCGAGCTGCTTCATCGATTCCATGCTCGCGTTCACGCCACCCGGGATCTTCTGTGTTGCGCCGGCGACGGTGTGCGCGGTGGTGAAGCCGTGCGTGTTCTGGATCACACCCGATGCGACCAGCACGATGGCGAACACAAACGCGAGGGGGACCAGGACGCGCAACGTGGTTCGGATGAGATCCACCCAGAAGTTGCCCAGCGTGCGCTTGCCGACGCGTGAAAGCCCCCGAATGAATGCCGCCATGACGGCCAGGCCAACGGCGGCGGAGAGGAACTGCTGGACGGTGAGGCCGACGACCTGGGTGAAGTGGCTCATGACCGCTTCCCCGCCGTAGGCCTGCCAGTTGGTGTTGGTGACGAAGCTCACCGCGGTGTTGAGCGCCAGGGCCGGTGAGACGCTCGCAAAACTGGTCGGGTTGAACGGCAAGCCGTCTTGTAGCCGCTGGATCAAGTACAGGAACAGGATCCCGACGGCGCTGAACACGATGAGCGAGAGCGTGTAGACGTTCCAGCGCTGCTCCCGGTCCGGGTCGATCCGGCACGCCCGGTAGATCAACCGCTCCACGGGGCCGAATACGCGGTCCAGCCGTGATGGAGTGCCCTCAAGGACGTTGGCTACGTAGCGTCCGAGCAGTGGAGCGGTGATCGCGAGGAGAACGATCAGCGCGATGAGTTGACCCCAGCCTGCGGCAGTCATCAGAAGCGCTCCGGGAAGAGAATGGCGCCCAGCAGGAACAGGGTGAGCAGCACGCCGAGGATCAGCCCGATGTAGTTGTCGCTCATCGGTCGGCGCCTGCGACGGACTTGTCCGGCGCGGGCTCTTCCGACCCGCGCTCGATATCGCTGGAGTCGGGGCCGATGATGAGATCGCAACCCTTGACGTACGCGGCGCTGATCAGCACGAACCCGATCACGGTGAGCACCACCCACAGATCGGCCATGTTGCTCCTCACGTCTTCGCTGTCGTCTTTGTCGCGAACAGATGCTCGCGATCAGGCGGGCCCACGTTGCGCCGTCGCCGATCAGCTAGCAAGGGGATTTGCATTTTCTTCACGACCGCGGCGGTCGATTTGGCAACTTCTTGATCACCGAGGCGCGCCACGATGTCGACGAGGCCAGCGGCCCGTCTGCGAAGCGGGAATGCACGGCCTCCGGCGTAGTCACGCATTACGGCGGCGAGAATTCTCTGCTCGCTGGCGGCAAGGAATCGCAAAGACCCTTTCTTGCCGCCTCCGGCGGCGGCAGTATCGACGGCAGGAAGGAGTGCGATGCCACGAGGGACGCTTCGGATCTATCTGGGCGCCGCGCCGGGAGTCGGAAAGACGTACGCGATGCTCAACGAGGGTCGGCGTCGACTCGCGCGTGGGACGGATGTGCTCGCGCTGCACCTAGATGCCAAAGGGCGTCCACAGACCGCGGCCCAGTTCGGAGAGCTCGACTTCCTCAGCCCCTGTCGGGCGATCGACCTGACAACGGGTGGCGAAGTGGAGCTTCGGGCGGCAAAGCGGCGGCATCCCGAAGTCGCCCTCGTGGACGACTACGCGCACACCAACGCCCCCGGGAGCGAACACCCCAAGCGGTGGATGGACGTCGAAGAGCTGCTCGAGGATGGGATCGACGTCATCACGACGCTGAACATCCAGCATCTCGAATCGCTGGCCGACGTCGTCGAGAGCATCACCGATGCCCCAGAGCCCGAGACGATCCCGGACGCCGTCGTGCGCAAAGCAGACCAGATCGAGCTGGTCGACATCACCCCCGAAGCGCTACGCCGGCGCATGGCCCACGGCAACATCTTTCCGCCCGAGCGCGCCAACGGCGCGCTGTCTCACTACTTCCGAGTGGAGAACCTCGGCGCGTTACGAGAGCTCGCGCTGGAGTGGATGGCCGACCACGCCGACCAGCGTCTCGCGGCCTATCGAGCCGCTGAAGGCGTATCCGAGCCCTGGGAGACGCGGGAGCGCGTCGTCGTCGCGCTCACCGGCGCTGCCAGGCGGCGATCACCTCTTGCGGCGCGGAGCTCGCATGGCGGCACGGACGAGAGCAGATCTCGTCGCCGTGCACGTTCGCACCGACGAGGAGCACCGTGGCTCAGCGGTGGCGCTCGACGCCTACGGTGACCTTGCCGACGCCCTGGGCGGCCACTTCACGATCATCAGCGGTCAACGGATCGCTGACTCGCTCGTAGCTTTCGCCCGAGCCGAGAACGCGACGCAGCTCGTCCTGGGTGCCAGCCGTCAAAGCCGCTGGAGCGAGCTGGTTCGAGGCTCGGTCATCAACAGCGTTTTGCGCGAGGCAGGCAGTATCGACGTGCACGTCGTGTCCAGCGCTGACGAGCACAGCTCCGGGACCGAGAATCGCGGATTGAACGCCAGTCTTCCCCGCCGGCGGCTCCGGCTGGGTTGGCTGCTAGCGCTCGTCGGCATCCCGGCGCTCACCTTCTGCCTCGTGCCGTTGCGTGGCCACACGTCGCTTTCGACGGTCCTGCTACTGCTGCTGCTGGGAACGGTCTGCGTCGCCGCCGTCGGTGGAGTGAAACCCGGCGTCGTGTCTGCCCTGGTCGCTGCCGCGCTGGCCGATTGGTACTTCGTGCCGCCAATCCACCATTGGCGCATCGCTCACACTGACGATCTGGTCGTCCTCATCGTCTTTGTGGCGATCGCCGGCGCTTTTGCCATCTTGACGGATCGACTTGCGCGGCGGGGCTTCGAGATCGCGCAAGTGCGAGCCGAGGCGGAGACGCTCAATCGACTGGCGAGCCGCTCCGTCATGCCCAGCACCGAAGCACTCGGCGAGCTCGTCGAGGAGGTACGGGCTACGTTCCAACTCGACGGGGTCGCGCTGCTCACACCGAGCGAGGCCGGCTGGAACATCCAAGCCTCGGCGGGCATCGCCCCACCGGCGAGCCCGGACCAGGCCGACTTGGTGGCCGAACTGGCCGACGGTTCCACGCTGGCCGTGCGAGGCGCCCACAACCTCTCGGCTCAGGAACGCCGGCTCCTCAACACCTTCGTGGCTCAGTTCAGACTGGCCCAACAACAGATCATGCTGCAGGCCGAAGCTTCGTCCGCGACTGCGCTCGCCGAAGCGAACAGGCTCCGCACAGCATTGCTGGCCGCGGTTTCCCATGACCTCCGCACCCCGCTGGCGTCGATCAAAGCCGCGGCCACAAGCGTGCTGAGCAACGAGGTCACCTGGCCCCCAGACGCGGTCAAGAGCTTCTGCGAGACCATCGACCTGGAGGCCGACCGCCTCAACGGCCTAGTCGGCAACCTGCTGGACATGAGCCGACTTCAGGCCGGAGTGCTGAGCATCAACCTCCGGTCGACCGCGCCCGAAGAGGTGGTGTTCTCCGCGGTCAAGAGCCTCTCGCGCGACACCACAAACCTCGCGATCGCGTGCCCGAGGCGCTGCCGCCCATCGCGACCGACCCCGCGCTGCTCGAGCGCGCCGTCGCCAATGTGATCGACAACGCCCTCAGCTGGTCGCCAGCCGACAGCCCGGTCAGGGTCGAGGCGGACTCCGTCGCCAACCATGTGGAACTCCGGGTCGTGGATCGCGGCCCCGGCATCCCCCCGGCCCAACGGACCGCAGTCTTTCAGCCCTTTCAGCGCCTCGGAGACGGGCCGAGCGCCCAACAGCACGGCGTCGGTCTCGGTCTGGCTGTTGCTCGGGGTTTCGTTCAGTCGATGGGCGCTGACCTTCGACTCGAGGACACACCGGGTGGCGGTGTCACCGCGCTCTTCACCTTGCCCCTCGCATGACAGGCCCATCGCCAATGCCCACGGTTCTCGTGATCGATGACGAACAACAGATACGCCGCACATTGGAGATCAACCTGCAAGCCCGGGGGTATGACGTAGCCCTCGCGGCCACCGGCGCAACCGCACTTACGATCGCGGCCCGGGTCAAGCCCGATGTGGTCATCCTCGATCTTGGCCTCCCCGACCTGGACGGCCTCGAGGTCCTCGAGGGCCTGCGGGGTTGGAGCGCGGTCCCGATCATCGTGCTCTCAGCTCGAGACAACGAGAGGGACAAGGTCGCGGCGCTGGACGCTGGCGCCGACGACTATGTCGCCAAACCGTTCGGGATTGACGAGCTCGTCGCCCGCCTCCGGGCCGCCATGCGCCGCACCGCCTCTGACCAACCCGGTGAGGCCGTGATCGAGACGCCCGACTTCACGATCGACCTTGCCAACAAGACCATCCTGGACCCGACCGGTGCGAGTGTCCATCTGACACGGACACAGTGGCGAATCGTTGAGACCCTCAGCCGCAACGCCGGGCGGCTCATCACGTACCCCCAGTTGCTCCGCGAGGTTTGGGGGCCAGGCTATGAATCCGAGACCAACTACACACGGGTGTTCATGGCCCAGATTCGCCAGAAACTCGAACCGGACCCCACCCGACCGCGCTACTTCCTCACCGAGGCCGGCACGGGATTTCGATTCGTCGTTCCGAGGTCGTCGGATGTCGTAGGCGCGCCCGAAACCGCGTCTGACGCGCCGGACTCAGGCGCCGCTCCGTCTTCTAAGACTCCATAGGTTGAAGGCAGGAGCCGGGAAGGGAGAAGCAACACCGCGCCCGCACCCGGCACGCGGTTCGTCGCAGCGCCGTAGCGCTTGACGAGAGCAGGCGTCGAGCCGCGCCCAGCGGCTGCGACGCTCTCACGCCTGCCCGCCGAGGTTCGCTGCAACGACCCAGGGCTGACCGCGGGCCCGTCGACCCCTTGGCCGAAGAGACGGTCACTTGCTCGCCTCCGGTCGAGCATCGCCGGCCGCGAAGCCCCTCGTCGCGGCTCGATCACGGCCCGGGCGGTGCCGATGAGCCTCGGACCTCGGCCGGACGCGGACGCTGAAGGCTCGCCCCATTCGTACGCAGCCGCGACCGCGGACGCGCGCGGCGCAAAGCATGACGCCCTCATCACCTCACCGAGATGAGAGCAGCGCGGGGCGAAATTCTCAAGCGAGGCACTCCAGCTGCTCGGCGCCGCGAGCTACATAAGGGCTACCCCCTCAAGCTCTACTACCGCGCGGACGGCCAACTCGGTTGGCGCGGCAATGAGCAGACCGGCGCGACGCGTCAACGCGATATCAAATGTCGAAGCGATCAAAGCAAGAACGCGTGAAGGGCATTCCATTCGACACTCAAGTCCTCTATCAAGAACGCACGAGCCATCGTGCTTCGCTAGGTGGAGGACACCATGACGGATGCCATCTACATCGTCTCGCTCTTCGCGTTCTTTGCGCTGGCGGCGCTGTTCGTCAAGGGGTGTGATCGGATGATTGGCTCGGATGCCGAGGCGCTGGCGCAAGGAGTGCCGGGCACGTCTGAGCCGGCCGACGACAGCCGCGCCGCGTGATGTTGGGTCTCGCAATGGGCGGCGATGACCTCGCCGGCATCGTCATCGCAAGCCTGGCGATTGCCTATCTGGTCTTCGCTCTGATCAAGCCGGAGAAGCTCTAGTGTCTGGCTCAGCGTGGCTTCAGTTCGCGTTCTTCGGCGTCCTGATCACGATCAGCACGCCGCTGCTCGGAAAGTACATGTACCGGGTCTACGCGACCGAGCGGGCGCCCGGTGATCGCTTCTTTCTCCCAATCGAGCGGTTCATCTACCGAGTCGGCGGCATCAACCCCGAAACTGAGCAGCGCTGGACGTCGTATGCGCTGTCACTGCTGTGGTTCAGCCTCGCGGGGATCCTGCTCACGTACGTCGTGTTCAGGTTCCAGGCGCACCTGCCGTTCAACCCTGATCACCTCAAGGCTGTCGCGCCCGGCCAGTCCTTCAACGAGTCGATCAGCTTCGTCACCAACACCGATTGGCAGGCATATGCCGGCGAGCTGACCTTGAGCCACTTCAGCCAGATGTTCGGGGTCGTGATCCCCCAGTTCACCTCAGCTGCGGTTGGCATGGCTGTGGCGGTGGCCTTCACCCGGGGTTTGATCCGCCGTCGTCAACGGACCCTGGGCAACTTCTGGGTCGACCTCGTGCGCACGATCACGCGCATCCTCCTTCCGATCTCGTTCGTCTTCGCGTTCGTCTACATGAGCCAGGGTGTGATCCAGAACTTCTCGGCCGAGCGGACGGTCCCCAGCGTCGTTGCGCAGGCAACCCAGAGTCACGCGAAGGTGCAGCAGCAGACGATCCCGGGCGGTCCCGTCGCGAGCCAGGTTCCGATCGAGGCGCTGGGTGACAACGGAGGCGGCTACTTCAACGCCAACCAGGGGCATCCATACCAGGGTCCGAACCCGATCACCAACGTGATCGAGTACTGGTTGGTCGCGATGATCCCGTTCGCGTTCCCGTTGACCTTCGGGAAGATGGTCGGATCGATGGGGCAGGGCTACGTCATCCTCGCCTCGATGGTCATCCTGTTCGTCGTCCCGCTCGTGATCGTCGCGTCTCTAGAAGGCGGAGGGAACACGAAGCTGCCGGCACAGGTGTCGCAGGCCGCGACGGCAACCCAACCGGGCGGCAACCTCGAAGGCAAGGATCTACGCCTCGGCGTCGGTGGATCGACAATGTCCGGGAATAGCGTGACCGCCACGTCGGCTGGGGCGACGAACTCCGCCCACGAGAGCTACACGCCTTTGGCCGGCGGGACAGTGCTGACGAACATCTTGTTGGGCGAGGTGAGCCCCGGCGGCGACGGCAGCGGTCTGTTCGGCAAGCTCATCTTGGTGCTGGTCGCGGTGTTCCTCGCCGGCCTGATGGTGGGTCGAACACCGGAGTACCTCGGCAAGAAGATCGCTGCGCATGACGCCAAGCTCGTCGTCATCTATGTGCTGATCGTGCCGATCGCGATCCTGGTGTTCTCCAGCATCGCCATTGTCTTGGATACAGCGCAGAAGGCGCTGTCGTCGTCAGGGCCCCACGGGTTGACGGAGATGGTCTACACGTACACCCAGGCGGCCAACAACAACGGCTCGGCCTTCGCAGGCATCGCCGCGAACACCCAGTGGTTCAACTCGACCCTCGGCCTGGTGATGCTCGTCGGACGGTATTTCTTGATCATCCCGGTGCTGGCGATCGGCGGGTCACTGGTCCGAAAGCAACACGTTCCTGCCACCGTGGGCACGCTGCGGACAAATACGCCACTGTTCGCCGGGCTCCTCGTCGGCATCACCGTGATCCTGGTCGGGTTGATTTACTTCCCGATCTTGGCCCTGGGTCCCATCGTCGAGCAGCTCGCCGGCCACTTCTAAGGAGCGCTATGGCCATCGAAACGTTGCCTCCCCCGGGCACCCCCGAACCGACGGGGTCGGCACATGTTCGGCGCAAGACATCGATGTTCGACCCGGCGATCATGCGTCGGGCCACCGTCGATGCGTTCCTCAAGCTGAACCCGCGCACCGAGGCCCGCAACCCAATCATGTTCATCGTCGAGATCGGCGCGGTGTGGACGACCGTGCTGTTTCTTCGAGACCTGGGCGAGTGTTTCCAGCTCAACCAGCGTCTTCGGTGGCCTGATCACCCTCTTCTTGTGGTTCACCGTGCTGTTCGCGAACTTCGCCGAGGCGCTTGCGGAAGGGCGTGGGAAGGCCCAAGCCGACACGTTGCGCCGAACCCGTCAGGAGACGACCGCCGTCGTGCTCCAAGCCGACGGCGCGACGATCGAGCTCCCGTCGGCTCAGCTCAACGTCGGCGACCGGGTCGTGGTGGTGGCCGGCGAGGTGATTCCCGGTGACGGTGACATCATCGAGGGAATCGCGTCCGTTGACGAATCGGCGATCACCGGCGAATCGGCTCCGGTGATCCGCGAGTCGGGCGGTGACCGCTCGGCAGTTACCGGAGGCACCCGAGTGCTCTCCGATCGCATCGTGGTCCAGATCACGACGAGACCCGGTGAGAGTTTCATCGACCGGATGATCGCGCTCGTCGAGGGTGCCGATCGTCAGAAGACCCCGAACGAGATCGCCCTGAACATCTTGCTCGCCGGTCTCACGATCATCTTTGTCCTCGCCGTCGTGACCTTGCAGCCGTACGCGGTGTATTCGGATGCCCACCAATCGATCATCGTGCTCGTCGGCCTCCTGGTCTGTCTGGCGCCCACGACCATCGGCGCATTGCTCTCCGCCATCGGGATCGCGGGTATGGACCGTCTCGTCCAGCGCAACGTGCTCGCGATGTCGGGACGTGCGGTCGAAGCCGCGGGAGACGTATCGACGCTGCTGCTCGACAAGACCGGGACGATCACGTACGGAAACCGCATGGCAGCGGAGTTCATCCCGCTCGAGGGAACCGACCAGCAGTCACTCGCTGAGGTGGTACTGCTGTCTTCGCTCGCCGACGAGACCCCGGAGGGTCGGTCCATCGTGGAGCTCGCCGAGTCGCGTTACGGCCTGGAGCCCCTCGACGTTTCGGATGCCGAGCTCGTGCCATTCACCGCCCAGACCCGCATGTCCGGGATCGAATGGCACGGTCGGTCGATCCGAAAGGGCGCCGCCGACAACGTGCGGCGCTGGGTCGAGGAGCAAGGCGGCCAAGTCTCGGCGGACCTGGATCCGATCGTCGAGCGCATCGCGATGGACGGAGGTACGCCGCTCGTCGTGGCCGAAGGGCCCACGATGCTCGGAGTGATCCACCTGAAGGACACCGTCAAGCGCGGCATCGCCGAGCGGTTCGCGGAGATGCGGGCCGTGGGCATCCGCACGGTGATGATCACGGGCGACAACCCGCTTACGGCAGCAGCAATCGCCAAAGAGGCCGGCGTGGACGACTTCCTCGCCGAGGCAACCCCGGAAGACAAGATGGCGCGCATCCGGGCCGAGCAAGGCGGCGGGAACATGGTGGCCATGACCGGGGACGGGACGAACGACGCCCCAGCACTTGCCCAGGCCGATGTCGGGGTGGCGATGAACACCGGGACCCAGGCCGCCAAAGAGGCCGGCAACATGGTGGACCTCGACAGCGACCCCACCAAGCTGATCGACATCGTCGAGATCGGCAAGCAGCTCCTCATCACGCGGGGGTCGCTCACCACATTCTCGATCGCCAACGACGTCGCGAAGTACTTCGCAATCGTCCCTGCCATGTTCGTCGGCGTGCTCCCGGCGCTCAGCACGCTCAACATCATGGACCTGAGCAACCCCCACTCGGCGATCCTTTCCGCCGTCATCTTCAACGCCGTCATCATCGTCTTGCTGATCCCGCTCGCGTTGCGAGGCGTGAAGTTCAAAGCCATGGGCTCAGAATCGATCCTGCGACGCAATCTCACGATCTACGGCTTCGGCGGGATCGTCGCTCCGTTCATCGGCATCAAGCTCATTGACCTCATCGTCACTGCGTTGGGGGTGCACTGATGCGTCGCCAAGTCATCGCCGCGGTCCGAGTCCTGGCCGTCCTCGCGATCCTCACCGGCATCCTCTACCCGTTGGCAGTGTGGGGGATCGGCCAGGTCACGTTCAAGTACCGGGCCGACGGCTCCTTCATCACCCACCACGGCCACGTCGTCGGGTCCGCGCTCATCGGTCAGAACTTCGCCGACGACAAAGGCAACCCGCTGCCCCAGTTCTTCCAGCCTCGCCCGTCGGCATCGGGCCTGAACGGCTATGACCCGTCCGGCGTGACGTGCCCACCGACCTCGACGAGCTGCGGCGCGTCGGGAGCGACGAACTTTGGTCCGGGTGACCCGAGGCTCGTCGGCTTCATCCCCGGGTTCAACTCGGTGGACCTCAACGGGAACCCATCCAAGAAGAACGCGTTCGCGACGTGCTGACGACCCCGACTGCGTCCCAACCGACAAGCAGGGAACCCCGGTGACGAGCCCCGCCTCCGGCCAGCAGTACGCAAAGAACCCCGACGGCTCGTACGTGTGTGACCCCAACACGGTCCCGGAGCGCGTACTGGCCTACCGGCAATTGAACGGGATGTCCGCCACGACGCCCGTCCCCAACGACGCCGTGACCGCCTCCGCGTCCGGCTTGGACCCCGACATCAGTGTGGCGAACGCGCGTGATCAGGCTGCCCGGATCGCCAAGGCTCGTAACCTGCCCGTGGGCACGGTGCTTCGCCTGGTGGATGATCACACCAACGCGCGGCAATGGGGCTTCCTCGGCGAGAAGACCGTCAACGTGGTGGACCTCAACCTCGCGCTCGAAAACCTTCACTGAGGCGCACCACCGAATCACCAGCTGGATCCCAGCGAACGGGCACCACCGCGGGCGGAAGTTCCCCGACGAACGCTCCACCCCCCGTCTAGACTGCGCGGCGGAGCGCCGGGAAGTCTGGTCGGCACAACGCGAGTCGAGCGACGCCCGGAGATCCCTGTGTCCCACACTCCTGAAGCGCCCTCCGCGCCCGAGCGCGGGCGGAACGCGGCATCCCGATGGAAGTTCGGAATCGCGTGGTGGGCCGCACTCATGGGCCTCTGGCTGCTCCTGGTCGAGTCGCTGGCGACGGCCGAGCTCGTCGCTGGCGCCGTCGCGGCTGCCCTGGCGGCAAGCGTCGCAGAAGCAGTCCGCGAACAGGGCTACATGCGGTTCTCCCCTGATCCCGCATGGCTCACCCATGTTCCCCGGATCGCATGGCAGGTCCTGGTGGACTGCTGGATCTTGGCCCGGGCCCTGGTCCGCCAGCTGGTCGGACGCGGCCGGGCACGAGGCCTGCTGATCCGGGCGCCCGTCCAATACGGAGACGACAGCAGCCGCGCCGCAGCGCGGCGGGCGTTGCTCAACGTCGGGATCTCCATCACGCCAAACAGCTACGTCGTGGAGCTCGACGAGGAGACGTCCACCGCCCTCGTCCATCAGCTCGTGCCCGGCGACCCGGACCCCCTCCTGCACGATGTCGAGCCGGCGAACAGCCGCCGACGCCGGGGAAGGACGCGGCGATGACGGTGTGGGTCGCCGCGTGTACGACGTTGCTGCTCGGGCTGGTGCCGCTCGGCGCGGTGATCGTGCGGCGTTCGATCGTCGAGGCGGTCGTGGCGCTCGAGCTGGCCGCGGTCTTGAACACGCTGGTCCTGCTCTTGCTCGCGGAGGCGTTGCATCGTCCCGCGTTCATGGATCTCGCGGTGGTGCTCGCGCTGCTGTCACTCGCGGGCGGGCTGGTCGTGGCGAGGATGGTCGAGCGGTGGGTGTGACGGTCACTGGGGTGGTCGTAGACGCGCTGGTGGCGTTCGGGGTCCTCGTCGAGCTCGGCTGCTGCGTCGGTGTGTTCGTGATGCGCGACGCCTACGACCAGCTGCACTACACCGGGCCCGCGGCGATCTTGGGTCCGCTCGCGTTCGCCGCTGCGATCGTGGCCCAAGAAGGCGTGTCACAGGCAGGCGTCAAAGCCGTGCTCGTCGCGCTGCTGCTCGTCGTCGCGAACCCGGTGCTCACCCATGCGACCGGCCGGGCCCTGTACATCCGCCGGCGGGATCATGTCGAGCCCGCCGACGCGGACGTGGTGGGTGAGCAGCCGTGACGGTGCTGGTCGCGGTCGCCCTCGTCCTCGTCGCCGTGGTCGGTTCGCTCGTCGTCGTGATCCAGGACCCGTTGCGGCAGGCGCTTACGGTCAGTCTGTTCGGGATCCTGCTCGGCGTCTTGTTCTTCTCGGTCCAGGCGCCCGACGTCGCGTTGTCGGAGGTCGTGGTCGGCGCCGTCGCGCTCCCGCTGATGATCCTGCTGGCCCTGGCGAAGGTCCGCGGCGGGGTCCGATGACCCGGCGCAGCCGCCAGGTGCTGTTCCTCGCGTCCGCCGCGGTGCTCGGAGTGCTCTTGGCCTTCGGGCTGGCCGGGTTGCCGCGGTTCGGGCACGAGACCGCCGAGTACGGGCGGGTGCTGAACGCGGTGTCGGTCCCGCAGCGTCACATCACCGACGTCGTCACTGCGGTGAACTTCGACTACCGGAGCATCGACACGATGGGTGAGGAGTTCATCTTCTTCGCCGCGGTCGCCGGGGTGGTGCTGCTTCTCGGCGCGCAGGACGACGAGGCACCCGGCCACGTCGAGGACGCCGCGACCGGTCGGTGGGTGCCCCCGACGAGCGACGCGGTCCGGGTGCTGGGCTTGGCGCTCGTCGGGCCCACGGTGCTCTTCGCGCTGTACGTCGTCGCGCACGGGCACCTCACCCCGGGTGGCGGCTTCCAGGGGGGTGTGGTGCTCGCCACCGCGGTGCTGCTCGTGTACCTCGCCGGGGAGTATCAGCACCTCCACGGCTTGTACCCGGACGGGGTGATCGAAGGGGTCGAGGTGGGCGGCGCCGTCGGGTACGTCGCGCTCGGGTTCATCGGCCTCGCGTTCGGCGCGGCGTTCCTGGCCAACTGGGCGCCGATCGGTCGGGTCGGCGCGCTCGAACTCGGCCGGGATCGTCCCGCTCGTGAACGTGGCGGTGGGCGCCGAGGTCGGCGCGGGGTTCGTGCTGCTGCTCAGCGCCTTCCTGCGTCAGACGCTCGTGCTGCGCCGTCGGCCACCCGCCCGGCACGCCCTCGCCGACCCGCTGCGGTCACCGTCGTGAGCGTCCTCGCGTACGGGGTGGCTGGGTGGCTGCTGCTCGTGGGCCTCTGGGGCATCGTGAACAGCCGCAACCTCATGCATCTCGTCATCTGCGTGTCCGTGGTGCAGGCCTCGACGTATGTGCTGCTCGTCGCGATCGGGTTCCACGTCGGTGCGGTCGCGCCGGTGTTCGCGGGGGTGCGGGTCGGGACCGTCGCGGTCGACCCGATCGTGCAGGCCCTCTGCCTCACCGACGTGGTCGTCGGTACGACCGTGACCGCCCTGCTGCTCGCGCTCGTGGTGCAGATCCACAAGCGGACCGGCTCGCTCGACCCGGACCAGCTCCACACGCGGGCGGAGTAGCCCCCTGCATCCGCTCATCCCGCTGCCGGTGGCAGTGCCGTTCGTCGGTGCCGCGGCGATCGTGATCCTGCGTCGGCGGGTGTCGATGCGAGCGATCCGCGCGTTGGCGTTGATCGTGTGCCTGGTCAACGCGGGCGTGACCGCCACCCTGCTGGTCGGCGCGCGCCACGACGTGCTGGTCTACTGGTTCGGCAATTGGACCCCGCGCCACGGCACGGTGCTGGGCGTGTCGTTCGCGGTCGATTCGTTCGGGGCGGCCGGTGCGCTGTTCGCGGCGGTGCTCGTCGCCGCGGCGGTGGTCGCGGGCGTCGGGACCGGGCGGCTCGGGCCGCTCGCCCACGCGCTCGCCCTGGTACTCCTCGCGGCGGCGACTGGGTTCTCCCTCACCGGCGACCTCTTCAACCTGTTCGTGTTCTTCGAGTTGATGAGCGTGGCGACGATCGCCCTCTGCGCCCTCGACACCGGCAGCGTGCGGGCTCTCTACGGGGCACTGCACTTCGCGGTGCTGAACAGCATCGGCGCGTTCTTCGTCCTGATCGGCATCGCGCTGCTCTACGCGCGGACCGGCGCGTTGAACCTGGCGTTGATCGGTGAGCGACTCGCGGCGCGCCCGCCTGACGATCTCGTCGCGGTCGCGCTCGCGCTGCTGATCGTCGGGTTCCTCGTCAAGGCGGCGATCGTCCCGTTCCACTTCTGGCTTGTCGACGCGGCGCCCGCGGCGACACCACCCGTCGCGATGCTGCTCGTCGGCGTGCTCGACACGCTCGGGCTCTACGCGGTGGCGCGCATCTACTGGGGTGTCTTCTCCGGCGCGATGCATGCTCATCAGGCGACCGTGGCGGCGACGCTGATCGGGGCGGGGGTGCTCACCGCGGTCGCCGGCGCCGCCGCGTGCCTGGTCCCGGCCCGGCCGGGGCGCCGATTCGTGTTCGTGGCGATCAGCCACTCGGGTCTGATGCTGATCGGCGTGGGCCTGCTGAACTCGGCCGGTCTGGCCGCGTTCGCGTTGCTCGCGCTGGCGGATGGGGCTACGAAGGCGGCGCTGTTCGCGCTCGCCGCGGGGACGGAACCGGGGTTGGGGAACGCGGCATGGGACGTCGGCCGGGTTCGGTGGGTGCTGCTGGTGGTGGCCGGGCTGGTGCTCGCCGGGATGCCGCTCACTGGGACGTGGGTCGCGAAGGGGCTCCTCGAGGAGGGCGTGTCGGGCATCGGCCGGATCGCGTTGGAGGCCGTCGTGCTGGTCGTCGCCGCGATCACCGCCGGGGTCGTGTTCCGCGTCGCGCTCGACGCGCCGCCGCGCCGGCCAAGAGGCGCCGCGTCCCAGCGGATCGCGGCGCGCCTGGGCCCGGCCGGTCCCCCTCGCCGCGGGCGGTCTCCTCGCCGGCGCGGTCATCGTGGGCCTCGTCCCGGGCCTGGCGACCGGCGCGGTGAGGGCCGCCACCCGCGTCCAGGATCGAGCCGTGTACGCGGCGCGGGTCCTCGGCACGCACGCACCGGCGGGGCTGCACCACGCGGGCGTGAGCCTGGGGGTGGTCCCGGCGCTGCTCGGGTTGGCGGCGGTGCTGGCGGCGTGGGCGGTCGCCCACGGTCTCGCGCCGGTCGGCGCGGTGCCGGCGGTCGGGTCGCCCGTCACCCCGGTGGTGGCGCGGCTGCGGGCGCTGCACGCGGGTCGAAATCGGTGACAGCGTCGCGTGGCTGACGCTCGGGACCGCGGTGATCGGCACGGCGCTGGTCGTGGCCATCCGCTGACCGCTCGACGGGCCGGGTCGCCGGCATCCTGCGGCGCCTCGGCGGCGGCGACAGAATGCGGGGATGAACGTCGACGCGGAGGCGTACCGGGCCCTGCGCGGCTCGGTGATCGCGCTGGCCCGGGCTCGAGGCGGCGCGCTGGACCAACCTGCCGCGGCGACCCCGGGGTGGCGGGTCCGGGATCTCCTCGCCCACCTCTCGGGGGTGTGCGCCGATGTGGTCGACGGCAACCTCGAGGGCGTCGGCACCGACCCCTGGACCGCGAGGCAGGTCGAGCAGCGCCGCGCCTGGACGGCCGAGGAGCTGCTCGACGAGTGGGAGGTCCAGGGTGAGGCGGTCGACGTCCTGATCGATCAAGCCCCGCTGGGCTTGTTCGGCCAGCTGCTCTTCGACGCGTGGACCCACGAGCAGGACCTGCGCGGCGCGCTCGACCAACCGGGCAACCGGGATTCGAGCGCGGCGGCACGAGCGTGGGAGTGGGGTGTCGATGCGCTCGACGGACGTGACCGGGCCGAGCAGCGCCCCGCGCTGCTGCTCGTCACCACCGACGACACGCGGGTCGTCGGGGTCGGACCGGCGGCGTCGACAGTTCGGGCATCCCGGTACGAGCTCTTGCGGTCGATGACCGGTCGGCGCAGCGTGGCCCAGATGCGGGCGTATAGGTGGGACGGCGAGCCCGATCCGGGCCGGCTCGTGTTCTCGATCTTCCACCCGCCGGCGAACGACCTCGACGAGTAGGCGCCGGGGAACAAGGCGGCGCCCGGCCTTCGCCGAGATCGATACCGTCCCGGTGTGGGTTGGCCTCGTGCGGTCGCACCGTTCCGGCACCGGCGGTACGCGGCGTTGTGGGTCGGCGCGTTCGCGTCCAACGTCGGCACCTGGATGGAGACCGTCGCGGTCGGTGTCCTGGTCACCGCCCAGACCGGTCAGGCGCAGTGGACCGGGCTCGTCGCCGCGGCCGGGTTCCTCCCCAACGCGCTGGTCGGGCCCCTCGGGGGTGCGCTCGCCGATCGGTTCCCCCGGCGGCGGCTGCTGCTCGCGACCACCACGGTGCAGACCATCCTCGCGGGGACGCTGGCGATGCTCGCCGCCGAGGGAGCGGCACGGCCCTGGTCGGTGACCCTGATCGTGTTCGGGTCGGGGTGCGCGGCGGCGTTGGGGCTGCCGTCGTTCCAGGCGCTGCTCCCCGATCTGGTGCCCCACGAGGATCTCACCGGGGCGGTCGCGCTCAGCTCCGCGCAGTGGAACCTCGGCCGGGTCATCGGGCCGGTCCTGGCCGGGGTCGTGATCGGCACCGGCGGCTACGCGTGGGCGTTCGCGATCAACACCGCGAGCTTCGTGGCGGTGATCCTCGCGGTGGCGCCGCTGCGGCTCCCCACGCCGCCCCGGGTCCACGGGGAGACGATCCGCCGGGCGATCGCGTCCGGGGTCCGGTTCGCGACGCGCGAGCCGGGCATCCGCGCCGCGATCGTCTACCTGGGGTTCAACTCGCTGCTCGCGGCGCCGTTCATCGCGCTGGTCCCGGCCGTGGCGCTGCGGGTGTTCCACAACGGGACCGGTGGGACGACGGTGCTCGTCACCGCCCAGGGGGCGGGGGCGGTGGTGATGGCGTTCTCGTTGAGCACCCTCGCCCACCGGTTCGGGCATCGGCGCACCCTCGTGGCCTGCCTGACCGCGTTGCCGGTCGCGCTGGTGGCGTACGCGCTCGCGCCGAGTCTCGCGGTCGGCGCGGTGGCCATCTTCTTCGTCGGGACCTTCTACCTCGGGTGCCTGTCGAGCTTCACGACGATCGCGCAGCTGCGGGCACCGTCCCTGCTGCGGGGTCGGGTCCTCGCCGCGCTGATGGTGCTGCTCGGGCTGCTGTACCCGATCGGCAGCGTCGTGCAAGGCGCGGTCGCCGACCAGGTGGGGTTGCGGGCCACGACGGCGGGCACCGCGGTGCTGCTCGCCGCGCTGACGCTCCTCGTCCGGCGGGTCCGGCCCGGCTTCGACCGTGACCTCGTCGATCCGAACCCGGAGCCTCCGGTCCACCCGACGTTGGAGGCGCAGCACCACTAGCGTGCGCGGCGATGCCGGAACCGATCCTGGAACGCGAACGGCGAGGCCGCGTCGAGGTGCTGCGCCTCAACCGCCCCGAGGCCCGCAACGCGATGAGCCCGGAGCTGTCAGCCGCGATCGAGACCGCGCTCGACGACGTCGAGGACAACCGCGACGTCGCCGCGGTCGTGATCACCGGGACCGGCTCGGTGTTCTGCGCCGGCGCCGATCTGCGGGTCATCGCGTCGGGCGGCGGCGCCGGGATCATGACCAAGCGGGGTGGGTTCGCCGGGCTGACCCAACGGGACTTCCCGAAGCCGGTCATCGCCGCGGTGCAGGGCGTCGCCGTCGCCGGAGGCTTCGAGCTGGTGCTGGCCTGCGACCTCGTCGTCGCGGCCGCCGACGCCGCGTTCGGGCTGCCCGAGGCCGCACGGGGTCTGCTCGCCGCCGCGGGCGGGCCCATCCGGCTGGCCAAGCGGGTGCCGCTCGCGGTCGCGTTGGAGATCGGCATGACCGGCGACGCCGATCACCGCGGCGCGCGCCTACGAGCTCGGCCTGGTCAACCGGCTCGTACCCGCCGACCAGGTGGTCGACGAGGCCGTCGCGCTCGCCGAGCAGATCGCGGCCAACTCCCCGACCGCCGTGCGGGTCACTCGTCGTCTCATCAAGGAGTCGGTCGAGGTCTCCGAGGCCGAGGGCTGGGAGAAGACCTGGCAGGCCGCGGGCGAGGTCGGGGCCAGCGGCGACGGGATCGAGGGGGCGACCGCGTTCGTCGAGAAGCGGCCCCCGGTCTGGAACCAGACCCCGTAGCCCCGTTCCCACGCTGGGAGCAGTCGCTCCTACAATCCGGGGTGTGGAGGAGTTCCGCGTCGAGGACCTGGCCCGCCGCACGGACACGTCCGTCGACACCATCCGCTTCTACCAGAAGCGCCAGCTGCTGGCCCCGCCCCGCCGGGAGGGGCGGATCGCCTGGTACGGGCCCGAGCACGTGGCCCGGTTGCAGCGGATCCGGGAGCTGCAGGGTCGGGGCTTCTCCCTCGCGGTGATCCGTCGCCTCCTCGACGGGGACCTCGACGCGGCCGACGAGCCGCTGGCCGCGGCGGTCGCCGCGGCCGCGGACGACGAGCTGGTCAGCCTGGACGAGCTCGCACGCCGGGCCGGCGTGCCGGTCGCGCTCCTCGACGCGATCGTGCGGGAGGGGCTCCTCGTCCCCCGGTCCCGTGACGGGCAGGTCCGGTTCGCGGCGAGCGACGCCGCGGTGGTCACCGCCGGGTTGGCGCTCCTCGAGGCCGGGTTGCCGCTCCCCGAGCTGTTGACCCTCGCGCGCCGCCACGACGAGGCGACCCGGGCGATCGCCGAGGACGCGGTGGTCCTCTTCGACACCGCGGTGCGCGAGCCGCTCCGCCACGCGGACCTCGCGCCGGCGCGCGCGCGCCCAACGGCTGGTGGAGGCGTTCCGCACGCTGCTGCCGACCGTGACGACCCTGGTGGAGCATCACTTCCGGTCGGTGCTGCTCGAGCTCGCGCAGCAGCACCTGGAGTCGGTCGGCGAGCCCGCGGAGCTGGACGCGGCGCGCGCCGAGCCCGACTGGGGCGCACCGACGAGCGGGTCCGGGTCGTGACCCGGCCGGTCATGACGGGGCTCCCGGACGGGGACACCAAGCGCGTCGCGGTCGAAGCGATGTTCGACCGCATCGCGCCCGGGTACGACCGGATGAACCGGATCATCTCGCTCGGTCAGGACGCCCGGTGGCGCCGGCGCACCGTCGCGGGGCTCGACCTCGCGCCCGGGGCCCGGGTCGTGGACCTCGGCTGCGGGACCGGTGACCTGTGCCGCGCGCTCGCCGTCGCCGGGCACGACGCGATCGGCGTCGACCGGTCCGCGGGGATGCTCGCCGCGGCGCACGCCGAGGCGCCGCTGATCCGAGGAGACGCGGAGCGGCTGCCGTTCCCCGACGGCAGCGTGGACGGGATCGTCTCGGGCTTCGCGCTGCGGAACTTCGTCGACCTCGACGCGGTGCTGCACGAGTGCGCCCGGGTGCTGCGGCCGGGTGGGCGCTTCGTGGCCCTCGACGCCGCGGTCCCCGCACACGTCGCCTTGCGGGCAGGGAACGCGGCCTGGTTCCGGCGGGGCCGTGCCGCTCCTCGGTCGGCTTCTCGGTCGGGACGCGTCCGCGTACGCCTACTTGCCCCGCTCGCTCGCCTACCTACCCGACGCGCCGCAGCTGCTCACCCGGCTGCGCCGCGCCGGGTTCGACGCCGTCGCACGCGAGACGATGACCGGCGGTTCGGTGCAGCTGCTGCTGGGGACCCGCACGTGACGTCGGTCGCGTCGCCGCAGGCCCGACTGCGGGCGGTGACCCGGCGCTTCGACGCTCCGGTCGACCTGCTCGACGCGCGCGGTCCCGACGGGTTCGCGTGGCTGCACGACGGCGCCGGGATCGTCACCGCGGGGGTCGCGGCCCGCGTCGCGGTCGACGACGTCGACGCCGCGCTCGGCGCGGTCGACGTCGACGACCCGCTCGACTGGCCCGGCACCGGGGCGGTGGCGGTCGGCGCGCTGGCGTTCGATCCGGCCGCGCCGGGCTCGCTGGTGATCCCGGCGACGGTCGTCGGGTGCACCGGGGACGGCGCCGGCTGGATCACCGAGGTCGGCCCGCCCGCGCCGCTCCGGGTCACCGAACCCGCGGCGGCGGGGCCGACGCGCTGGCGGATCGATCGGGACACCGACCAGGCGGACTGGCGGGCCATGGTCGCCACCGGCGTTGCGGGCGATCGACGCCGACGAGCTGGAGAAGGTCGTGCTCGCCCGTTCGGTGGTGGTGGAGGCCGACGCGCCGTTCCCGGTGTCGGCGTTGCTCCGCCGGCTGCGGGACGCGCAGCCAGGGTGCTTCGTCCATCACGCCGAGGGGCTGCTCGGCGCCAGCCCCGAGCTGCTCGTCCGCCGGGCCGGCCGGCGAGTCGAGTCGCGACCGCTGGCCGGGACGACCCGGGCCGGTGTCGGCGCGCTCGGCGCGCTCCGAGCGTCGGTCAAGGACGGCCGCGAGCACCGGCTCGTCGTCGACGGGGTCCTCGACGCGCTCGACGCCGGTGTGCGACGAGCTCGACGCCGCGCCCGAACCCGACGCGGTCACGTTCTCGTCGATCGTGCACCTCGAGACGCCGGTGCACGGGCTGCTCACCGAGCCGGCGGTCTCCGCGTTGGGCGCCGCCCGGCGGTTGCACCCCACCCCGGCCGTCGCGGGCACGCCGCGCGACGTCGCGCTCGCGGTCATCGCGGCGTTGGAGCCCGACCGAGGCCGGTACGCGGGACCGGTGGGGTGGGTCGACGCTCGCGGCGACGGGGAATGGGCGGTCGCGCTCCGCGGCGGCGAGCTCGACGGGAACCGGGCGGTGCTCCGGGCCGGCGCCGGGATCGTGGCCGGCTCCGACGCGGACGCGGAGTGGGCCGAGACCCAGGCCAAGCTCGAGCCGATGCTCCACGCGTTGATCGAGGCGTAGACCCGCTCAGGCGTCGAGCGCGGCGGCGACCGCGGCCCACGCGTCGCGGTGGCGGGCGGCGTTCGTCGCCCGGTCGGTGCGCACCCGGACGACCCGGACCCCACCCGCGGCGCGTGCCGCGGTCGAGCGCGGGGACGACCGCCGAGGCCTTCTCGACGTCGACGACGGGGACGTGGTGCGCGGCGGCGACGTCGGCGAGGTCGACGCCGGGCGGGGTGGCGAGGACCTGCTCGAACGTCGCGGGGGCGACAGTGTCCGCGTAGGGCAGGAACGAGAAGATGCCGCCGCCGTCGTTGTCGAGGACGACGAACACCGCGTCGAGGCCGCGACCGGCGACGCCGAGGAACCCGTTGCTGTCGTGGAGGAACGAGAGATCGCCGGTCAGCGCGACGGTCGGACCGGCGCTCGCCGCGACCCCGAGGGTGGTCGAGACGAACCCGTCGATCCCGTTCACTCCGCGGTTGGCGACGACCCGGATCCCGGCGCGGGGCGCTGCGAACGCTTCGACGTCGCGGATCGGCATGCTCGAGGCGACGACGAGCGTCGACCCGGCCGGCAGGGCGGCGACGACGTCTCGGGCGACGCGACCCTCGAACGGCTCCTCGGCGCCGTCGAGGTGCTCGTCGAGCGCGCGCCGGGCGCGACGCTCCGCGTCGAGCCACCCGTCCCACCACGGCGACCCGGGCCGGGGGGCCAGCACGGCGGTGAGCCGGTCGAGCAGCGGGGTCGCGTCCACCGCCAGGCGTCGGGTGACCGTGTGGGTGGGGTCCAGCCAGGCCCCGTCGGGGTCGACGAGCCACTGCTCCGGTGCCGCCGCGGCCCACGCCGCGGCGCGCGCGCTGGTGGGGGGCGAACCGACGCGGAGCACGACCGACGGCTGGTGGGTCGCCGCGAAGGCGGGATCACGGAGGAGCGCCTCGTAGGTGGACACCACCGCCGATCCCTGCCGTAACCCCGACAGTGGGTCGGCGAGGACGGGCCAGCCCGCGGCGGCGGCGAACGCCTCGACCGAGGCCGCCTCGGCGTCACTGCCCCAGCCGGCGACGACGACGCCGTCGGGGTGGGCTTCGATCGCCGCGGCGAGCTCGGCGAGGACGGGTGCGTCGAGGACGCGCCGGGGGGGCGTGCTGACCGTCCACGGTCGGCGATCAGGTCGACCCGGGGCGTCGACGAGGGGAGCCCCGGTGGGGGCGAGCGGCTCCCGGAACGCCAGGTTCAGGTGCACCGGCCCCGCGGGGGGCCCCGCGGCGAGGGTGACGGCCCGGGCGGCGAGGGCGCGCCACCAGCCGCCGACGTCGGGCCGGTCGGCGGGGGCTTCCACGTCGCAGGACCAGCGCAGCGCGTCGCCGTACAGGCCGACCTGGTCGATGGTCTGGCCGGCGCCGGTGTCGCGCAGCTCGGGCGGCCGGTCCGCGGTGCAGACGAGCAGTGGGACCCGCCCGTGGTGGGCTTCGAGGACCGCGGGGTGGAAATTGGCCGCGGCGGTCCCGGACGTGCAGCACACCACGGTGGGACGTCCCGACGCCCGGGCGCAGCCCAGGGCGTAGAACGCGGCGCAGCGCTCGTCGAGGTGCACATGGAGGCGCAGGCGCGGGTCCGCGGCGAGCGCGAGGCTCAGCGGGGCGTTGCGGGACCCCGGTGCCACGCAGGCGTCGGTGACCCCGGCGCGGACCCACTCGTCGAGCAGCACGCCAGCCAATGCGGCGTTGGCGTCGGCGGTCATGCGAGGATCGCCCGGTGCGGCTCCGCCTGGTCCCCGGGTTCACCCAGACGGCCCGGTCGTACGACGCGGTGGAGCGGGCGTTGCCGGCCGACTGGGATGTGCAGGCGATCGAGGTCCCCGACGGGCTCGACTTCGTCGCCACCGCCGACGCGCTCGGGCATCGGGGCGGGCGGGGCATCTGGGTGGGCTAC
Source organism: uncultured Actinomycetes bacterium (assembly GCA_963714105.1). GTDB lineage: Bacteria > Actinomycetota > Acidimicrobiia > IMCC26256 > PALSA-555 > PALSA-555. The sequence goes on from OY970233.1 coordinate 653,089, forward strand.
TCGATGGGCGCCCGCCTGACGTTGCGGCTCGCGCTCGACAACCCGAGGTTCGTGGATGCGCTGGTGCTGGTGAGCGGCACGCCGGGGATCCGCGGCGCCGGGGAGCGGGAGGGCCGCCGGGCCGACGACGAGCGGCGAGCCCAGGAGCTCGAGCGCGACGGGGTGGAGATCTTCCTGGAGCGGTGGCTGGACCAGCGGCTCTTCGAGACCCTGCCGCGTGACGCGGCGATGCTCGACGACCGCCGGAAGGGCAACACCGTCCAGCGGCTCGCGCATCAGCTCCGCGGGCTGGGTCAGGGGGTGCAGGAGCCGATGTGGGACCGGCTCGCCGAGCTCGAGATGCCGGTCCTGGTCGTCGCCGGCGGGTACGACCGGGCGTACTCGGACATCGCCCGGCGGATGGCCGCGGCGATCGGGCCGAACGCCGACGTGCGGATCGTGGCGCGGGCCGGTCATGCCCTCCACCTGGAGCAGCCGGCCGAGCTGGCCCATCAGCTCGCCGAGTGGGCGCCGACGACCGGCGCGACCGAGTAGCGGGCCAGCAGGTCGGGGTCGGGCACCACCGGTCGGGGACGCAGGATCCCGCCGGTGGGGAGCAGCGCGTCGCGGGTCACGTCACCGTCGGGCCCGGGCGGGGCGGCGAGGCCGCACGCGTAGTGCAGCTCGGGCACGGCGAGGGCGAGCGCGAGGCCGGCGGCTCGACCGACCGACGTCTCGTGCATCGAGCTCGGGACGGCCGGCACCCCGGCGAGCGCGACGAGCTCCAGCGCGGCGCGCACCCCTCCTGCCGGTTGCACCTTCACGACGAGCGCGTCGGCCGCGTCGAGGTCCCGCACGCGGCGGGCGTCGTCGGGGCTGCGCACGCACTCGTCGGCGGCGAGGGGCACGTCGACGCGGCGGCGCAGCCGGGCCAGGTCGTCGAGGGTCGCGACCGGCTGCTCGACGAGCTCCAGGTGGTAGGGGGCCAGCCGGGCGATGAGCGCTTCGGCGGTGTCGACGTCGAAGCGGCCGTTGGCGTCGATCCGCAACGCGACGTCGGGACCGACCGCGTCGCGTACCGCGGCGACGAGGTCGACGTCGTCGGGGGCGGCGACCTTGACCTTCACCGCCGGGTACCCGGCGAGCGCGGCCGGATCGAAGCCGGGACCGGTGACGAGCGCGTTGACCGGGACGGCGTCGCGCACCGGGTCGGGCCAGCCCCGGTCGGCGGCCTCCTCGGCGGCGCGGCGGCGCCGCGGCCGGGTCGCACGGGTAGCCCGGGAGCGGTGAGCACTCCCCCCAGCCGGCCGCTCCGTGCAGCAGCAGGACGCGACGCCCGCCGATGACGAGCGGGTACTCGGTCCGCGCCGGGGTCACGAGATCCACAACCCCAACGCGAGCAGGGCGCCGACGGCCAGCTCGAGGCGGACGGTGTCGACCAGCACCGGGATCAACGCCGGCCCGGCCGCGCCGCCGAGCACGAGCCGGGCGGGCCGGACGGCGAGCACCACGGCGAGCAGCGCGAGGAGCGCCCACGGGGCGGTCACCCCGATCGCGGCGACCGCGGCGAACGCGCCCGCGAGGCAGGCGACGTAGAGCCTTCGGGCGGGCCGGTCACCGACGCGCACGGCGAGGGTGCGCTTGCCTGCGGTGGCGTCACCGACCCGGTCGCGGATGTTGTTGGCGAGCAGCACGCCGCAGGCCAGCAGCCCGAGCGTCACCGACGCCCACCAGGCCGTGGCCGGCACCCGGCCGGCTTGGACGTACGCCGACCCCGCGGTCGCGGCGAACCCGAAGAAGGCGAGGACCATCACCTCGCCGAGCCCGAAGTACCCGTACGGCTTCGGGCCGCCGGTGTAGAGCACCGCCGCGGCGATCGCGGCGACACCGACGAGGAGCAGCCACGGTTCCACGATGAGCGAGAGCGCCAGCCCCGCCACCGCGGCGCACCCGAACATGGCGATCGAGGCCCGCCGCACCGCCGACGCGGGCACCAGCCGGCTCGCGGTGAGCCGCAGCGGCCCGACCCGGTTCGTGTCGGCGCCGCGCACCCCGTCGGAGTAGTCGTTGGCGTAGTTGGCCCCGACCTGGATCGCGACCGCGACCACGAGCGCGAGCGCGGCCCGCCCGGCCAGCAGCTGCCCCGTCGCGCTCGCCCCGGCCGCGGTGCCGACCACGACCGGCGCGACCGCGGCCCCGAGGGTGCGCGGCCGGGCGCCGGCGACCCAGAGCGCCAGGCCGGTGGGCGCGTCGCTGCGGTCGGTCACGGGCGCCGGGGGAACTGGTCGAAGTCGGGGCGACGCTTGTCGAGGAACGCCTGCTTGCCTTCCTGGGCCTCGTCACTCAGGTAGTAGAGGAGCGTCGCGTCGCCGGCGAGCTGCTGGATCCCCGCGAGGCCGTCGTCGGCCGCGTTGAGCGACGCCTTCAGCATCCGCAACGCCAGCGGGCTGTGCTCGAGCATCCGCCGGCACCACGCGACCGTCGTCTCCTCGAGCGCCTCGAGCGGCACCACCGCGTTGACCAGGCCGAGCCGCTCGGCCTCGACCGCGTCGTACTGCTCGCAGAGGAACCAGATCTCGCGGGCCTTCTTCTGCCCGACGCTGCGCGCGAGCAGCCCGGACCCGTACCCGCCGTCGAAGGACCCGACCCGCGGGCCGGTCTGACCGAACCGGGCGTTGTCCGCGGCGACGGTCAGGTCGCACACGACGTGGAGGACGTGCCCGCCACCGATCGCGTACCCGGCGACCATCGCGACGACCGGTTTGGGAAGCCGGCGGATCTGGATCTGGAGGTCGAGCACGTTGAGGCGACCGACGCCGTCGTCGCCCACGTAGCCGTCGTCGCCCCGCACCCGCTGGTCGCCACCCGAGCAGAACGCCTCCGAGCCGGCACCGGTGAGGATCACGACCCCCACGTCGCGGTCGTTGCGGGCCCGCTCGAACCCGTCTTGGAGCTCGGCGAGGGTCCGGGGCCGGAACGCGTTGCGCACCTCCGGACGGTTGATCGTGAGCTTGGCGACCGACCCGGTCTCGAACGCGGCGGTCTCGTAGCGGACGTCGGTGTAGTCGACGTCGCCGGGCTTCCAGTCGGCCCCGGCTCGGATGGTGCCGCCCACCGGGCCTCCGATCCGCCCCTGCTGGGCGCCTAGACTCTGGGAGTGTTCGCTCCCACGGTATGGGTCGGGGTGGCTCGGCACCAAATCGGCCGCCGATGAGCGGGGCGCCGCTGGTCGCGGTGGTGCGGCGCCGCCCGGACGCCGCGGCCGCGGTCGGGGCCGCGTGGGACGCGGGCGAGGCCGTGGCGGTGCTCGATCCCGACGCGCCCCCGCGGTGCTCGACGCGACGTTGGACCGGTTGCGCCCCACCCGGCTGCTCGACGAGGACGGCGCCCGCCCCTGGCCGGGCGGGTCTCCCGTCCCCGACGACGTCCGGGCCGTGGTGCTCACGTCGGGGACGACCGGCGGCCCGAAGGCGGTGGAGCTGACCGAGGCCGGCCTCACCGCGGTCGGTCGGGGCTGCAACGCCGCGCTCGGCGTCGAGGCGGCGGACTGCTGGCTGGTGTGCCTCCCCCTCCACCACGTCGCGGGGTTGGCGATCCTCGCCCGCGCCCGCGTCGGCGGGCAGCGCGTCGTGGTCCACGACCGCTTCGACCTGCCCGCGGTCGCCGCGTCGCCCGGGCGGGAGGGCACGACGCTGGTGTCGCTGGTCCCGACCACCCTCCGTCGCCTCCTCGACGCCGGCGCGCCGCTCGACGAGTACCGCCGCATCGTCGTGGGCGGCGCACCCCTCCCCGCGGCGCTGCGGGCCCGAGCGGATGCCGCGGGCGCCCCGGTCGTCGACGCCTACGGGCTGAGCGAGACCGGCGGCGGGTTCGTCCTCGACGGGGAGCCGATCCCGGGGGTCGACGTGCGCCTCGGCGACGACGACGAGATCCGCGTCCGCGGCCCGGTCGTGATGCGCGGCTACCGGTTCGATCCCGACGCGACCCGGGCCGCGTTCGACCCCGAGGGGTGGCTCCGCACGGGCGACGTCGGCGCGCGCGACGCGGCCGGGAGGTGGCGGGTGGTGGACCGTCACCGTGACTTCGTGATCACCGGCGGTGTGAACGTGAGCCCCACCTCGGTGGAGCACGTGCTCGGCGAGCATCCCGACGTGACCGACGTGTGCGTGGCCGGCGTCGCCGACGACGAGTGGGGCGAACGGGTCGTCGCCTACGTCGTCGCCGCCGGCGCGTCGCCACCGAGCCTGCAGGACCTGCGGGCGTTCGCCCGGTCGCGGCTGCGCAGCGCCGAGCTGCCCCGCCAGCTCGTCATCGTCGACGCGATCCCGCGCAGCCCGGGGGGCAAGGCGCTGCGCCGTCAGCTGCCCCCTCCCGACTGAGCCGGCGGTACCGTCGACTCGTGGCTCGCGACCGGCTCGCCCCGTATCGGGACAAGCGCGACTTCGACCGCACGCCCGAGCCGGGTCCGAGCGTCGCGGTCGAACGGCCCGACGCGCCCCGCTTCGTCGTCCAGGAGCACCACGCGCGGGCGTTGCACTGGGACCTCCGTCTCGAACACGACGGCGCGCTGTGGTCGTGGGCGGTCCCGAAGGGGATCCCGATGCGGAACCGCCCGAACCATCTCGCGGTCCGCACCGAGGATCACCCGCTGCAGTACCTGAGCTTCGAGGGGGACATCCCCGACGGTCAGTACGGGGCCGGCACCATGACGGTCTGGGACTCCGGCACCTACGAGCCCGAGAAGCTCCGCGACGACGAGGTCATCGTGACGTTCCACGGGACCCGCGTGCAGGGCAAGTACGCGCTGTTCCGCACCCACGACGACCAGTGGATGCTGCACCGCATGAGCCCACCCGCCGACCCGACCGCGACGCCGATCCCCGCCGGTCTCGCCCCGATGCTCGCCGTCGCCGCCGACGACTTGCCCCGCGACGACGAGCACTGGGCGTACGAGATGAAATGGGACGGGATGCGCGTGCTCGTCACCGTGGAGGGCGGACGGGTCCGCCTGACGTCACGGACCGGCAATGACGTCACCGGCCGGTTCCCGGAGCTCCGCCCGCTCGGGGAGGCGCTCGGCGCGATCGAAGCCGTCCTCGACGGTGAGGTCGTCGCCCTCGACGCGTCGGGACGTCCCCGCTTCGAACGGCTCCAGCCCCGTATCCACGTCGCCGCGCCGGCCAAGGCCCGCCAGCTCGCGGCGCAGGACCCCGTCGTGGTGATGCTCTTCGACGTGCTCTGGCTCGAAGGCCACCTGACCGTCTCGCTCCCCTACCGGGAGCGGCGGGCGTTGCTCGAACGGCTCCACCTCGCGGGCCCGCGCTGGCAGACCCCGCCGGCGCACTACGGCAACGGCGCCGCCGTCCTCGACACCTCCCGCGACCTGGGCCTCGAAGGCATCGTGGCCAAGCGGGTCGACAGCCCGTACCGGCCCGGTGAGCGCTCCGACGCGTGGCGCAAGGTGAAGGTCATCACCGGCCAGGAGTTCGTCGTCGGCGGGTGGCTCCCCGGCAAGGGACGCCTCGAGGGCCGGCTCGGCTCGCTGCTCGTCGGCTACCACGAGAGCCCCGGCGGTCCGCTCCGCTACGCGGGGAGGGTCGGTTCCGGGATCGACGAATCGACCCGGGTGCAGCTCGAGACCATGCTGCGCTCACGCGCCCGGACGACGTCGCCGTTCACGGACCCGCCTCGCCTGCCCGACGCGGTGTGGGTGCGACCCGACCGTGTCGTCGAGGTCGCCTTCCACGAATGGACCAGTGTCGGCTCGCTCCGCGCCCCGCGGTTCCGGGGCCTCCGCGACGACAAAGCCGCCCGCGACGTCGTCCGCGAGCCCAGCTAGTCGCGCGATACCGCGTCGGTCGCCGCCGCCCTCAGTCGTCGCGCAGCGATTCCTTCCAGGACCGGAACCGGGTGTGCATCGCGCCGTCGGCGCCGAGGCCCTCCCCGGTGCCGTCGGGGTGGAGCCGGAACGTGTACCGCCGGGCGGGGTCGATGGCGTCGAGCGCGGCGTAGCGGGCGTCGGCGCCCACCGCGGGACCGGCCCGCCACAACAGGAACCGGCCGATCCGCCGCTTGTACGCGACGAGGGCGACCCCGAAGTCCGCACCGAGGTCGCGCAGGTCCCCGGGCGCGTCGACCCACCGCTCGGCGGGGATCAAGAAGTCCCGCTGCGGGGTCGCGGGGAGCTCCTCGGTGCGCCAGTCGCGGTCGCTCGGTGGTCGCTCCTCGGCGGGGACGGGCATGTGATCATCGTCGCGCGTCGCGCCGCCGTGACGTCCCGGACGGGTCGGTCGGTCGTCGGGACGACGGGGTACGGCGACGCGTGACATGCTCAGGCCCGATGGCGGCGGTCAACGATCTGCCCACGCCGGCGCTGGTCGTCGACCTGCCGACCCTGGACGCCAACCTCACCGCGATGGCCGCGGCGCTCCCCGGGCCGCGCTGTCGACCGCACGTGAAGGCCCACAAGTGCACCACACTGGCCCACCGCCAACGCGACCACGGACATCACACCTTCACGTGCGCGACACCGCGGGAAGTCGTCGGGATGGCGGCCGCCGGCCTCGGCGAGGATCTGCTGCTGGCCAACGAGGTGCTCGACGCGCCGCGGCTCGGCACGCTGGCTGCGCTGGACGCTCGAGTCACGGTCGCGGTCGACTCGGACGAGACGGTCCTCGCGGCCGCGGCGGCCGGATTGCGTGAGGTCGTGATCGACGTGAACGTCGGCTTGCCGCGTTGTGGCGCGACACCCGACGACGCCGGTCCGCTCGCCGACGCGGCCCGCCGGCGGGGGCTCGCGGTCCGGGGGGTGATGGGCTACGAAGGGCACGTCGTCGGGCTCACCGATCGAGCCGAGCGGGTCCGACAGACCGCGGCGTGCATGGCGCTCCTCGCCCGCGCGCACGACCGGGTGGGCGGCGAGCTGATCTCCGCGGGCGGCACCGGCACCTACGACATCAACGAGGTCGCCACCGAGATCCAGGCCGGCTCGTACACGCTCATGGATTCCGCCTACGGCGAGCTCGACCTGCCGTTCCGGCGGGCGTTGTCGGTGTCCGCCACCGTCATCTCGGTGAACCGCCACGACGGCTACGCCGTCGCGGACTGCGGGCTGAAGGCGCTCGGGATGGACCACGGGAACCCGACGATCGACGGGGCGACCGTCTGGTTCTGCTCCGACGAGCACGTGACCTTCTCCCTCGCCGGCGGAGGCCCGCTGCCAGCCGTCGGCTCCCGCGTCGCGGTCTGGCCCGCGCACGTCGACCCGACGGTCGCGTACCACGAACAGCTCCACGTCGCCGACGGCGACGCGGTGCTCGACGTGTGGCCGGTCGACCTGCGCGGCTGGTGACGGCTACCGTCGCCCCATGAGCGACGATCTGGCCTTCCTCGACGCGGTCGCGCAAGCCGACCTCGTGCGCCGCAAGGAGCTCTCACCCGTCGAGCTCGTCGACGCTGCCATCACGCGGGTCGAGAAGCTGAACGGGGAGCTCAACGCGGTGATCCATCCCCGCTTCGACGCCGCCCGCGCCGAAGCCGGCCGCGAGCTCCCCGACGGTCCGTTCCGGGGCGTCCCCGTCGTGATCAAGGACCTCGACGGCACGTCCCGCGGGGACCCGCTCCACTACGGCAACCAGGCGCTGAAGGCGGCGGGACGCGTCGCGGACCACGACACGTGGCTCGTCGCCCGGCTCCGGAAGGCCGGCTTCGTCGTGGTCGCCAAGACGAACACCCCGGAGTTCGGGTTGATGCCGACGACGGAGCCCACCGCGTACGGACCGACTCGGAACCCGTGGAACACCGGGTACGGCACCGGCGGGTCCAGCGGCGGGTCCGCGGCCGCGGTCTCCTCGGGCATGGTGCCGGTCGGTCACGCCGGGGACGGCGGTGGCTCCATCCGGATCCCGGCGAGCGCCTGCGGCCTGTTCGGCTTGAAGCCGACCCGTGGTCGGGTCTCACTCGGACCCGACGTCGGGGAGGCGTGGGCCGGCCTGGTCGTCCGCCACGCGGTGACCCGCTCCGTGCGCGACAGCGCGTCGGTGCTCGACGCGCTGGCCGGCCCGATGCCCGGCGACCCGTACTTCGCGCCCCCGCCGGCTCGACCGTTCCGCGCCGAGGTCGGTGCCGACCCCGGTCGGCTCCGCATCGGGCTGCGGGTGACCGCCCCGGCGGCGATGGCGGCGACGGACCCCGAGTGCGAGTCCGCGGCGCGCGACGCCGCCGCGCTGCTCGAATCCCTGGGTCACGAGGTCGTGGAGGCGTCACCCCGCGCGCTCGACGACGGCTCGTTGATGGAGAACTTCACGATCGTGCTCACGACCGGTGTCGTCCACGACGTCCAGGAGGTCGCCGGCGCGATTGGACGCGACGTCACCCCCGACGACGTGGAGCCCCTCACGTGGACGTACTACGAGGCCGGGTTGCAGAACACCGCGATCCAGTACCTCGACGCGTTGACCGCCGCGCACGCCTGGTCGCGTGAGGTGGCGGCCTGGTGGGCGCCGACCGACGACGGCGGTGAAGGCTTCGACCTGCTCCTGACCCCGACGATGGCCGAGCCCCCGCCTCGGCTCGGCGACGTAGTCGGCACCGCGGAGGACCCGTGGCACGGCATGGCCCGAGCCACTGCGTACGCGTGCTACACCGCGCCGTTCAACGTCACCGGCCAACCCGCGATGTCGGTCCCGCTCACGTGGGAGGCGTCGCGGAACCTGCCGATCGGCGTGCAGCTCGTCGGCGAGTACGCCCGCGAGGATCTGCTGCTCCGGGTCGCGTCGCAGCTCGAAGCGGCGCGCCCCTGGGCCGGGCGTCTCCCCGCCGTGCACGCCTAGACCGGTGGGGGTCCGGGTCGCCGGCGGTCAGGGCTTCTACGGTGACACGCCCCGGTCGGTCGCTGGGCTCTTGGATGCCGGCGTCGACTACCTGTGCCTGGAGGCCCTCGCCGAGCTGACGTTGGCGATCCTCCAGAAGGACCGCCAACGCGACGAGACCCGCGGCTACACCCGCGACCTGCCCGTGTACCTCCACGAGGCGCTCCCGGCCGTCGCCGCGGGGCGGGCGAAGGTGATCACGAACGCGGGTGGGATCAACCCGGCTGCCGCGGCACGCGCCGCGATCGACACCGCCCGGGAGCTCGGGCTGTCCGGCCTGAAGGTCGCGACGGTGCTCGGCGACGACCTCCTGGGCCGCCTCGACGTGATCGCGACGGAAGCGGACCTCGTCCACCTCGAGACCGGCGCGCCGTTCTCCGACTTCCCGGCACCGGCCTTGTTCGCCGCCGCGTACCTCGGTGCCCGGCCGATCGTCGACGCGCTCGCCCAGGGCGCGGACGTGGTCATCACCGGGCGGGTCGCCGACGCCGCGTTGTTCCTCGCGCCCCTCGTGTACGAGCACGGCTGGGCGTGGGACGACTGGGACCGCCTCGCCGCGGGCACCCTCGTCGGTCATCTGCTCGAATGCTCCGGGCAGAGCGCGGGTGGGAACCTCAGCGTCGACTGGTGGACCGTCCCCCGACCGTGGGACCTGCCGTACCCGATCGCCGACGTCGAAGCCGACGGCACCGCGGTCATCACCAAGGCCAAGTCGGCGGGGGGCCGGGTGAGCTTCGACACAGTCCGTCACCAGCTGCTCTACGAGGTGCACGACCCGGCCGCGTACCTGTCGCCCGATGTCGTCGCCGACTTCACCGCAGCCACGTTCCGCGACGAGGGCCACGACCGGGTGCGGATCACCGGGATGCGGGGCCGCCCCGCCACCGCGACGTACAAGACGCTGCTGTGCCATCACGCCGGCTGGGCCAGCGAGGCGCGCGTCGCGTTCTCGTGGCCGGACGCGGCCGAGAAGGCGACCGCCACCGCGGCGATCTTCGCGGAACGGGTCCGCGCCGCCGGGTTGCCGGTCGAGGAGTGGCGGGTCGAGCGGTGGGGGGTCGATGCCCTCGGCGGCCCGACCGTGCCGGTCACCACCGCGGAGCCACCGGAGGTGATGCTGCGGGTCGCGTGGCGCTGCGCGGACCCAAACGTCGCCGCGCGGGTCGGCCGCGAAATGGTGCCCTTGACGCTGTCGGCGCCACCGGCCGGTCTCACCGCGGTCGGACGGGGCGGGAACCGGCCGAGCGAGCTCCTCGGGATCTGGCCCACCCTGCTCGACAAGGCCCTCGTCGACCCGTTCGTGAGCGTCACCCTCGAGGGCGTCCCGTGACCCGCCGGCGGCTCTACGACCTCGGCTGCGGCTACCGGGCCGGGGACAAGGGCGACCTCGCCGACGTCGCCGTGTTCGCACCCGACGAGGCCACCTACGACCTCATCCGCGACGCGGCCACCGCGCCGGTCGTGCAGCACCACTTCGGGTCGCTGGTGCGCGGCCGGGTCGATCGCTACGAGGCCCGGAACGTGTGGGCCTTGAACTTCGTGCTCCACGAGGCGCTCGGGGGCGGCGGGCCCCGATCGTTGCGCTCGGACAACCTGGGCAAGACCCTCGGCGGCGCGCTGGTTCGCCTCGAGATCGACGTGCCCGACGAGCTCGCGGACCGTCACGCCCCCAAGCCCGACGTCGGCTGGGCCGACGCGATCATCGCGGACCTTCCGACCGGGCGGTGACGCGCCGGCGCGCCGGCGTCAGGTCAGCGCCGACGCGACACGGCGAGTGGCCCAGGCCTCGGCGAGGTGACTGGGCATCGGCGCGGCGAACCAGTGACCCTGGGCTTGCATGCAGCCGACCCGGCGCAGATGGTCGGCTTGGGCGGCGGTCTCGACGCCGAGCGCGACCGACGACAGCTCGAGGTGGTGGGCGAGGTCGACCACCGCGTCGACGATGGCGTCGTCGAAGGGGTCGACGCCGAGCCCGGTGACGAAGCCGCGATCGACCTTGACCGCGTCGATCGGGAACTCCTTCAGGTGCAGCAGCGGGGAGTAGCCGGTTCCGAAGTCGTCGAGCGCGAGGCGCACCCCGAGCTCCTGCAGCTCCCCGAAGAGGTCGCGGACGACCTCGGCGTCCTGGAGGGCGAGCCGCTCGGTCATCTCGAACGACAGCAGCTCGGGTGCGATGTCGGAATCGAGGACGAGCTTGGCGATGTTCATCGCCAGGTGCGGGTCGGACAGCTCCGCCGCGGAGACGTTGATGCTGGTAACGAAGCGGCCCCACTCGGGGTGCTCCTGATGCCAGCGGGCGACGGTGCGACACACCTCGGTGCGCACCCACCGGCCGATCGGGCGCATGAGACCAGAATCCTCGGCGACGGCGAGGAAGTCGGCTGGGCCGAGCAGCCCCTTCTGGGGGTGCTGCCAGCGCACCAGCGCCTCGAAGCCCGCGAGCCGGCCGGTGCGGAGGGACACCACCGGCTGGTAGTGGACCAGCAGGCCGCCGTGGTCGAGTGCGTGACGGAGCTCACGTTCGGTGTCGAGACGGGCGACGACGTCCTCTCGGAGCCGCGCGTCGAAGATCTCGGCCCGGTCCCGCCCCTTATCCTTCGCCCGGTACATGGCCGCGTCGGCGTCGCGGACCAGCGCCTCGGGCGGCCGACCGTCGGCGAGAGCCATGCCGATGCTCACGGTGACGACGACCTCGAGCCCGTCAAGGTTGAACGGCTCGCGAGCCACGCCCAGCAGGCGGTCAGCGAGCGCGAGCGCGTCGTCGATGCCGTCGAGGTGCTCGCAGACCACGACGAACTCGTCACCGCCGAAGCGGGCGATGAGGTCGCCGGGTCGCAGCGCGTCGTGGAGACGCTCTCCCATCGACACGAGCAGCCGGTCGCCGGCATCGTGACCGACGCTGTCGTTCAGCACCTTGAACCGGTCGAGGTCGAGGAACAGGACCGCGACATCGGGGCCGCCGTGACGCTCGTGGTGCCCGATGTGCCGCAGCCGCTCGATGACCTGCTCCCGGTTGGGAAGGCCGGTGAGCGCGTCGTGGAGGGCTTGATGCGACAGTCGAGCCTGGGTACGGTCCCGCTCGATCGCGATCGCGGCGAGGCTCGCCCCGACCTCCAGGATGCGCTTGTCGCCGGGCTGCGGCTCGCCGTCGTCGGGACGCAGCGCGAGCACGGCACCGAAGTGGCCGCCGTCCCCCGCGGCGCGGATCGGCATCCCCCACCAGCTCTGGTACCCGTGGTCCAGCAGCGTCCGCGCGAGGTCGCCGTCTTCGACGAGCTGGTGGCGGACGACCGTGTCCGGGATGGTCTGGATCGCGGGGTCGATGGCGAAGCCGTCGACCGCGGCGAGGCACGGAGCCGGGAGGCTCGGGGCGGCCGCGACGTGCACCACCAGCCGGTCGGAATCGTTGACGGTGACGACGGCGCACGCGTCGTCGATCCAACGCTCGACGAGGCGGGCGACGCCCTCCAACGTCGAGCTGAGCGGCTCGCCGCGGGCGACGGCCTCGAGGACGCGGGCCTGGTCGGCGGCGATCAGCTCCGCTCGCCGGCGGTCGGTGACATCGCGACCGTTGACGAGCACGCCACCGATCGCGGGGTCGTCGACGAGCAGGATCGCGACCAATTCGATCCAACGCCAGGAACCATCGCGGCTGCGGACTCGGTGTTCGATCGGGGCCGGCACCCCCGTCACGAGGAGCTGCTCGGCGAACGCCTGCGCAACCGCGTCACGCTCATCGGGGTGGAGCAGCTCCACCGCGGCCCGACCCACGAGCTCCCGAGGCCTATAGCCCAGCGTCGCCTCATGCGACGCGCTGGCGAACACGAACCGGCCCTGATTGTCGTAGATCGACACGAGGTCGTGGCCATACTCCACGAGGGCCCGGAACCGGCTCGCCGAGTGCTCGTCTCCGGCATCCTCAACCGCGCGGCCGGTGACGTCACGGATCCCCGGCTCGATGTCCGGCACCGTCGCCGTACACCCATCGAGTTCCCGCGCGTTGACGACCACGCCCCCGACGGCCGGCTCCCGGCGCCGGTTCGTGAGGACCACCTCGACGTGGCGCCACACGCCGGCGCGGTCTCGGACCCGGACCGGGAGCGCGCGGCTCGACACGCCGGACTCGGTGAGCGCGGTGTACGCCGCTTCGATCGCGGCTCGGTCGTCGTCGTGCACCAGCTCGGCCCCGCAGTGGCCGACCAGCTCGTCGGACGTGTAGCCGAGAAACGTCTCGACCGAGGGGCTCACCCATTCGAGAACCCCGGCGGCGTCGTCGACGCCCACGATTCCCCACGCCTGCGTCCGTGGATCGACCGTGGGCTCCACCGAGGACGCCGCCGCGGCGGGCGGTTGGCGACGATCGAGCGGGCCGCTCATCGGTGGCACCGCCCCAGGCGCCGGATCCCCGCCGAGCCGCGAAGAGGCGGGGCGGTCACGGCGCAAACCGTAGTCTCGCCGTCGAGCGCGTCGCCCGTGACGGCGACACCAGCCCCGGCGCGGCGCCCGCACGGGTGTCCGTTCGCGACGGTCGGCGCCCATTTCGAGCCGCGGCAGGGGCCGAAACCTCGCCGAGGGCGAACAGGACGTGAACTCCGGCGGTCGGCATCGGGGGTACGCGATGGAGCGCGGCGGGCGGGTGGAGCTCGTGGGCGCCTCGCACCACCAGGCCGAACCCGGCGGCTCGGCGGCCTCGCACCGAAGCGGCGGATTCGGATGATCCAGCCCTGTCGCCGGGGGCGGACCGAACCTAGATTGCCAACGGCGGATCGCCCGAGGTTGGGGCAACTGAGGGGGCACGAGGATGGCGGACCGGTTCGATCTCGTGATCGTGGGGATGGGCTCGGGGGGCATGGTGGCGGCCGAGTTCGCGGCGACGCTCGATCTGCGGGTCGCCGTCGCCGAGCGGGGCCGGGTCGGCGGCGACTGCCTCTGGACCGGCTGCGTGCCGAGCAAGACGCTGATCGCCTCGGGCAAGGTGGCGCACCATCTGCGTCACGCCGACGACGTGGGGCCTCGAGCCGGTCACGCCGCACGTCGACCGGGCCAAGGTGTGGGAGCGGATCCGGTCGGTACAGCAGGACGTGGCCGCCACGGACGACAATCCCGACCGGTTCCGGGCCATGGGCGTCGAGATCGTCGCCGGCGCGGCCCGGGTGACGGGGCCCAACACCGTGGTGGTGAAGACGAGCGCCGGCGACCGCACGCTCGAGACCCGGTACGTGCTGCTGTGCACCGGCAGCCGGCCGGCGGTCCCGCCCCTCGACGGGCTCGACGAGGTCGGCTTCGTGACCAGCGAGAACCTCTTCGAGCTCACCGATCCGCCGGCGAGCTTCGTGAACATCGGCGGCGGCCCGATCGCGGTCGAGATGGTCCAGGCGTTCACCCGGCTCGGGATCCCGACCACCCTGCTCCAGAAGGGCCCGCGGATCCTTCCCCGCGACGAGCCGGCCCTGGTTGATCGCCTCGTCGAGCATCTCCGCGGCGAGGGCGTGGACCTGCGCTTCAACGTCGAGACCCAGCGGGTGACCCGCGACGGGACCAAGAAGGTGGTGCACGGCACCGAGGACGGCGAGCCCCGCACGTGGGAAGCCGACGAGCTGCTCGTCGCGGTCGGCCGGCGGCCCAACGTCGAAGGCCTCGGGCTCGAGGAGCTCGGGATCGAGACGAACCCGAAGGGCGTCGTCGTCGACAACCGGGGCCGAACCAGCGTCGACACCATCTACGCCTGCGGTGACATCGCCGGGCGGTTCTTGTTCACGCACTCCGCCGCGTACGAGGGCGTCCGGGCCGTCCGCGACATGTTCTTCCCCGGCAAGGGCAAGGTGGTGGCCAGCGTCCCGTGGTGCACGTTCACCGACCCGGAGCTGGCCCACGCCGGGCTCACCGAGGCCGAGGCCCGCGAGCAGTTCAAGGGCGACGTCGAGGTGTGGCACCAGGACCTCGTCCACAACGACCGGGCCCGCGCGGACGGCGCGACGGCCGGGGCCATCGTCGTGATCACGCACAAGAACCGGATCGTCGGCGCCCACATCCTGGCTCCCGCCGCCGGGGAGATGATCCACGAGTTCGCCCTCGCGATCGAGCAAGACGTCACCCTCAGCGACATGAGCCAGTTCATGCACGTCTACCCGACGGTCTCGACCTCCGTCGGCCAGCTCGCCGGCGAAGCCGCGTTCGAGAAGGCCGAGAAGCTGCGCTGGCTGGTCAGGCGGAAGTAGCGCCATGGCGGTGGAAGCCCTCGACCCGACCCGGTTCGGGTTCGACAGTCGCTGCTTCGTCTGTGACCGCCAGAACCCTCGTGGCCTGCAGGTGCCGTTCTTCCACGACGCCGACGCCGAGGTCGTCTTCGCCGACTTCGAGCTCCCCGCCGAGTTCTCCGGCGCGCCGACCCTCGTCCACGGCGGGGTCACCCTCGCGGTGATCGACGAGGCCATGAGCTGGGCGACCATCGCCTTGGGCGGCAAGTTCGCCTACACCGGCGACACCTCCGCCCGGTTCGCGTGGCCGGTTCGACTCGACCGGCCGTATCGGGTCGAAGCCCGCGTGACCGGCCGCGACCAGCGTCAGATGACCACCGAGGCGGTCGTGTTGGACGCCAAACGGCGCGCGTGCGTGACCGCCACCGCGACGATGATCGTCCTCGACCTCGACCAAGCCGCGGACGCCATCGGCGCCCCGGTCACGGGCGACGACGCCAAGTTCACCCGCTGACCCGATCCGCGGTCGATCAGCCGGCGATGAGCGCGGCGGGGAAGTACACCGCCCCCGCGGTGCCCAACCCGCTGTGGGCCACCACGGAGGGGCCCACCTCGTAGCGGACCAGCTCGCTGACCTCGGGGCGGGCGGCGAGCCGGGTCGCGAGCGCGGCGGCGACCTCGGGCGCGGCGGCGTCACCGACGCCGACGGCCATCGGGCGGTCCGTGGCCGCGCGGCAAAAGTCGTCCACCATCTGCTCGACCGCGGTGTCGACGTCGTGGCACCGGCCGACGACCTCCATCGTCCCGCCCCGGAGCGCGAGGACCGGCACGTCGTCGCGGTCCGCCACGTCCGAGGCGAGCCGGCCGCCCCGCCGAGCGAGGTCGAGTGCCCCGACGATGAACACGTTCCCGGCCGCGTCCGCGACCGCGGTGGCGGCCGCGGCGGCGTCGGCGACGCCACCGCCGCGTTCGAGCGTGACGCCCGCGGCCCAGACGCAGCAGGCCACCGGGAACGACGCGGTGCCGGTGTCCACGATCTCGACCGGGATCGGGCTCGCGGCGGCGGCGACCCGGGCGCTGGCCACCGTCGCCGAGGTGTTCGACCCGATGTGCACGGAGAGGACCGTGTCCGCACCGGCCGATGCGGCCTCCTCGTACGCGGCGAGGAACAGCCCGGGTGGAGGCGCCGCGGTCGACACGGTCGCGCCCGCGGCGAGCCGCTCGTTGAACCCACCGGTCGTGATCTCGACGCCTTCGGCGAACGGCTCACCGTCGACGACGACCGTGAGCGGCACGACGGCGACCGAGAACCGGTCGCGGAGCGCCGTCGGCAGCATCGCGTTGGAGTCGGTGACGAGCGCGATCACGGGACGCGACGCCGCGCGTCGTAGAACTTGGCCAGGATGAGCGCGGCGGCGACGGTCTGGGAGATCGGGAGGGCGACGGTGGGGTCGGGGCCCCAGAGGTTGGGCAGGTCAGCCAGCCACCAGACGATCGACGCGCCGACCCAGACGCTGCTGCTCAGCTGGATCGCCCGCTCGGCGTTCCGGAGCCGCAGCGCCCCGACTGCGGCGACCGCGGCGTCGATCGGGAAGAACGCCGGGAACACGGCGAGGACCGCGCCACCCGACGTGGCGACACCCTTGCCGCCCCGGAAGTGGTTCCACGCCGGCCAGATGTGGCCGGCGATCGCCGCGGTCGCGGCGGCGAACGCGCCGTTGGGGCCGGCGATCACCCACCCGAGGAACCCGGCGCCGATCCCCTTGCCCGCGTCGATGAGCATCACGAGGAATCCCCAGTACCGGCCGACGACGTGCGCGGTGTTCAAGCCGCCCGGGTTGCCGCTCCCGGCGACGCGGATGTCGACCGAGCCGCGGGTCGCGAGCCGGGTGACGAGCACCGCGGTCGGGAACGTGCCGACGACGTACCCGACGACGATCGCGGCGGCGACGGTCAACGGGCCGCTCACCGGGATGCCGGCTCAGCCGCCGGACACGTCCCGGGGCCGGGCCTTGCCCTCACCGATCCAGGGCATCATCGACCGGAGTCGCTCCCCGACCTCTTCGATCGGGTGCTCGGCGGCCCGGCGGCGCAGCGCGTTGAAGACCGGGCGTCCGGCCTGGTTCTCGAGGATCCACTCGCGGGCGAAGCTGCCACCCCGGATCTCGTCGAGGATGCGACGCATCTCGGCGCGGGTCTCGTCGGTGATGATGCGGGGCCCGCGGGTCATGTCGCCGTACTCGGCGGTGTCCGAGATCGAGTACCGCATGTTGGCGATGCCGCCCTCGTAGATGAGGTCGACGATCAGCTTCACCTCGTGCAACGTCTCGAAGTACGCGGATTCGGGCTGGTACCCGGCCTCGACGAGGGTCTCGTAGCTCGAGGTGATGAGCTCGGTCAGCCCGCCGCACAGCACGACCTGCTCACCGAAGAGGTCGGTCTCGGTCTCCTCCTCGAAGGTGGTGTCGAGGACCCCGGCCCGGGTGGCCCCGACCGCCTTCGCGTACGCCAACGCGGTCTGCTTCGACTTCCCGGTCTCGTCGGCGGCGACCGCGACGAGCGACGGGACGCCTCCCCCCTCTTCGAACGTCCGGCGCACCAGGTGACCGGGCCCCTTCGGGGCGATCATCCACACGTCGACCCCCGCCGGCGGCTTGATCTGCCCGAAGTGGATGTTGAACCCGTGCGCGAAGGCGAGCGAGTCGCGGTCGTCGAGGTTGGGAGCGATGTCGCGCTCGTAGACGCTGGCCTGCTCGGTGTCGGGCAGCAGGACCATGATGACGTCCGCTTCCTTCACCGCCTCGGCGGTGGGGAGCACCCGCAGTCCCGCGTCCTCGGCCTTGCCCCACGACGCGGAGCCCTCTCGGAGCCCGACTCGGACGTCCACGCCGGAGTCGCGCAGGTTCAACGCGTGGGCGTGCCCTTGTGACCCGTACCCCGAGAATCGCGACCTTGCGACCGTCGAGGAGCGCGAGGTCGGCGTCGGCGTCGTAGTAGATGGCGGCAGGCATCAGGTCCTCCGTCGATCTGCCCGATCAGGGTTCATCAGGCTACATGACCCTCCGCGGCGGACATCCGGGCGTCACGGCGGCGCCGGTCCGCACGACGGTGGTTCATCCCGGCGAGAGCCGCGTGAGCGTCCCTCTCCCGTTCACGGTCGGCGATTCGCTCAGCGCGGGGTTCGCGACCCACACCGCGCCGTCGCCGACCGCGACGCCCTCCGATCCCGGCGGGACCGTCTGACGGTGCAGCACGTCGCCGGTGTCGGGTGAGAGCCGAGCGAGGGTGCCGTCCCCGGCGAGGGCGTACACGGACTGCGGCCCGACCGCGACCCCAGCGAGCGCGTCCACGGTCGTCTCGGAGAGCACGCCGTCGGACTCGATCCGCCGGGCCGTCCCGCACGACGCCCACACCGAGTCTCCCTGCCCGGCGAGGCTCATGCAGTTCGCGTCGGTCGTGACCGTGGCGCGCACCGTGTCGGTGGCCGGATCGATCCGCCACAGCGACGCGTGGGTGTCGTCCGTGCTGCGCCCGGACACCCACACCGACCCGCCCGCGTCGGCGATGCCGAAGCCCAACGATCCGACGGGGATCGTGGCCACGACCGTGTTGGTCACCGGATCGACGCGGGTGACGGTGCCGGTGGAGTCGACGACCCACAGTCCGTCGGGTCCCGCGGCGATCGCCGCTGGCGTTCCCGCGAGCGCGACCGTCGCGGTCGGTCGAGCGGTAGCCGGGTCGACGCGGACCAGCGTGTCGGGGTGCACGGTCCGTCGGGTCCACACCGAGTCGCCGTCGACCGCGATCGGGGTCGCGACGTCCGGCACCGGGCGCACCACCCCGGTGGTGGGGTCGACCGCGAAGACGTGGCCGCTGTCGCCGACCCAGACCGCGCCCGCGCCGACGACGACCCGGTCGGGTTGACCCCCGACGGCGAACGTCCGGACGGAGACCGCCGGGTCGGCTGCGGCGGTTCGGGTTCGGACCGAGAGCACGGCCGCCGCGAGGAGGAGCACCGCCGCAACGCCGACCGTCAACCTCGAGTGACGCGACGCGACTCGACCCATGGTTGCTCCGCTTCCCCCGGTGACGGCTTGCGCCGCGCACCGGGTCAGTCTGACCGCCTCGGGCCGCGGATGCACCGCCCGGCGCGTCCGGTCGACGATCGGCACGCCGGGGCGGACGAATCACGCCCCTCGGGACTTCACCGCCCGCAGCCGGGCCGGCCGGCGCGCCAGGACCGGCAACGCGATCCGTCCGGTGCGTTGGAGCTCGACCAGCCCGTACGGGCTGAGCAGGTCCGTCATCGCGTCGAGTTTCGCGGGGGTCCCGGCGACCAGGATGGTGAGCGCCTCGTAGCCGACGTCCTCGATCTTGGCCTCGAAGATCGCCGCGAGCTCGGTGATCTGCGAGCGGGCCTCGGCGGTGGCCTTCACCGTGACCAGCATGAGCTCGCGTTCGACCGCCTCGTCCGGTGTCAACTCGACGATCTTGATGACCGGGATGAGCTTGTTCAGCTGCTTCGTGACCTGCTCGAGGGGGGTCCCTTCCGCGTCGACGACGATCGTCATCCGGCTGAACCGCTCGTCTTCGGTCGGGCTGACCGCGAGCGACACGATGTTGAACCCGCGGCGGGCGAACAGCCCCGCGACGCGAGTGAGCACACCGAAGCGGTTCTCGACGAGGACACTCAAGATGTGATGACGTGCACGATCAGCCATGACTGCTCCTACCGTCCACCGGGCCGGTCGTGGGCGGGGTCGAGGATGATCTCGTCGTTGGACGCCCCCGCCGGCACCATCGGGTACACCTTCTCCCGGTAGTCGACCCGGAAGTCGATGACGACCGGGCGGTCGTCGATCGAGTTGGCCTTCTCGATCGTGGGGACGACATCGTCGGGATGATCGACCCGGAAGCCGACGCAGCCCATCGCCTCGGCCCATTTCACGTAGTCGGGGAGATCCGGTGAGAGGTACACCTCGCTGTAGCGCTCCTCGTAGAAGAGCTCCTGCCACTGGCGGACCATCCCCAGGTAGGCGTTGTTGAGGATGGCGATCTTCACCGGGATGCGCTCCGCGCTCGCGGTGACGAGCTCCTGGGCGGTCATCTGGAAGCAGCCGTCACCATCGACGGCCCACACGAGCCGCTCGGGACGTCCGACCTTCGCGCCGATCGCGGCGGGCACGGCGAAGCCCATCGTGCCGAGCCCGCCCGAGTTGACCCACGTGTAGGGGTAGTTGAACCGCCAGTGCTGGCTGGTCCACATCTGGTGCTGGCCGACCCCGGACGCGACGATCGTGTCGTCGGGGGTGTGGTCGCGGAGCATGTCGATCACGTACTGCGGCTTGAGCGGCCCTTGGTCGAGCTGCTCGAAGACCAGCGGGTACTTCGCCTGCCAGTCCTTGAGCTGGGCGTGCCACTCGTCGAGCGCGGGCCAGTCTCGCTTGGCCTGGTTGGCCCGCACCGCTTGGATCAGCTCCTCGATGACCCGGCGGCAGTCGCCGACGATCGGCACGTCGGGACGTCGGACCTTGCCCAGCTCGGCCGGGTCGATGTCGACGTGGATGATCTTGGCGTCGGGAGCGAACGCGCTCACCTTCCCGGTGACCCGGTCGTCGAAGCGGGAACCGAGCGCGACGAGCAGATCGGCGCGTTGCAGCGCGGTGACCGCGGTGTAGTTGCCGTGCATGCCGGGCATCCCCAGGCACAGCTCGTGGTCGTCGGGGAACGCGCCCCGAGCCATCAGGGTCGTGACGACCGGGAAGCCGGTCAGCTCGACGAGCTCGCGCAGCGCCTCGGCGGCGCGGGCCTTCAGGATCCCGCCGCCGGCGTAGATCACCGGCTGGTGCGCCTCGGCCATCAGCCGGGCCGCGTCCTTGATCTGCTTGGGGTGACCGCGAACGGTCGGCTTGTACCCGGGCAGATCCACGCTGTCGGGCCAGTACCACTCCATGAGCTGGTTGGCGATGTCCTTCGGCACGTCGATGAGGACCGGGCCGGGCCGGCCGGTCGTCGCGACGTGGAACGCCTCTCGGACGACCCGGGGGATCTCGCTGGCGTCGGTCACCAGCCAGTTGTGCTTCGTGACCGGCATCGTGATCCCGACGGTGTCGCATTCCTGGAACGCGTCGGTGCCGATGACGGAGTACTGCGACCTGCCCGGTGATCACCACGATCGGGATCGAGTCCATGTACGCGTCGCACAAGGGGGTGACGATGTTGGTCGCCCCGGGCCCGCTCGTGACCATGGCCACCCCGGGACGGCCGGTGGCGTCGGCGTAACCCTCGGCCATGTGGCCGGCGCCCTGCTCGTGGCGCACCAGGATGTGCCGGATCGAGCTGTCGATGAGCGGGTCGTAGACCGGCAGGATCGCCCCACCGGGGAGGCCGAACACGACCTCGGTGCCCTCCATCTCCAGGCTTTTGATCAGGGCTTGGGCGCCGGTGAGCTGCATCGGTCGTTCCTTCGAATCGGGCGGGCGAATCGGGCTGGGATAGGAAACGCCCCTCGCTCGTGGCGAGGGGCGGGAGAGGCGCACGCGCGCGGCGGAGCGGGCGTGCGCTACGTAACTACGAGGATCTGCTCGGGGTGCTGCATAACGCCCACAGTCTGCCAGACGATCGCACCGTCGGGCAAACGGTCTCGGCACGTGGCGCGGGTCAGTGCTGATGTGCCGGGCACCAGTAGGTGGTTCGCCCACCGACCGTCGCGCGGCGCAGCGGGGCGCCGTCTCGAGGGCAGAACCCGCCGGGTTGACGTGCCGGCATGAGGTCACCGGTGTGGGAGCCGCCGCGCCGGCCGAGGAGCTTCAGGGTGGTGCGCTGCGCCCGGAGGAGTCGGGTCAGCTCGTCCGGTGCGAGGGAACCGGCTTCTCGGGTGGGGTCGAGGCGGGCGCGCCAGAGGATCTCGTCGACGAGGAGGTTGCCGAGCCCGGCGATGCCCGACTGATCCATGAGCGCGGCCTTGAGCGGCGCCCGCCGGCCCCGGAGCGTCGCTCGGAGCTGCGGCGCGGTGATCGTGAAGGCGTCGACGCCGAGCCGGTCCTCGTCGGGGTCGAGCTCGACCGCCCCGAGGCGCCGCGGGTCTCGGAGCGCCAGCGCGCCACCGTCATCGAATCGGATCGTGAACCGATGCCACGCCGGGTTCTCCCGGTTGCTCGCGTAGCGGAGCGGGTCGCCGGCCGCGTCCCCGTCGACGAGGACGCGGCCGCTCATCCCGAGGTGCAGGCCCAGGGTCGGGCCGGCGGGTCCGGTCGCGGTGCTGGTGTCGAGCAGGAGCAGTTTGCCCCGGCGGCGCGCCGCGCTGAACTCGTGTCCGGGC
Source organism: uncultured Actinomycetes bacterium (assembly GCA_963714105.1). Taxonomy (GTDB): domain Bacteria; phylum Actinomycetota; class Acidimicrobiia; order IMCC26256; family PALSA-555; genus PALSA-555. Next base: position 675,456 of record OY970233.1, read on the forward strand.
AGCGCTGCGGCGGCGCCCTTCGGGGTCAGGCCCCGTTTGAGGTACCAGGCGTCGGGTGCGTCGACGGAACCGATGCGGCGCCCGAGCGCGCGACGTTCGAGCATGTCGCGCGCGCGCCTCGGCTTCGAGGATCTCGGGCACGACGGGGACGCTACCGGCGCCCCCGGAACTTCGACGGCACGGCGGCGAGCGCGGGGCCGTCCGCTGGGTGCTCGACCGGGTGAGCCGTGGTGGTCAGGCGCTGGTGATCGCGCCGCGGTCGGCACCCTCGGCGAGCCGCGCGTACTTGGCGAGCACACCACTCGTGTACCGGGGATCGAGCGGCTTCCACCGCGCCCGCCGCTCCTGCAACGTGGCTTCGTCGACGAGGAGATCGATGGTGTGCCGGCTCGCGTCGATGACGATCGGGTCGCCGTCTTCGACGACCGCGATCGGCCCGCCGTCGACGGTTTCGGGAGCGACGTGACCGACGCAGAACCCGTGGGTCCCGCCGGAGAAGCGACCGTCGGTGACGAGCGCGGCGTCGGCGCCGCGGCCGGCGCCTTTCATCGCTCCGGTGACCGCGAGCATCTCGCGCATCCCCGGTCCGCCCTTGGGTCCCTCGTAGCGGATGACGACGACGTCACCGGCGTGGATCCGCCCGGCGAGGATCGCCTCCATCGCGAGCTCCTCGCCGTCGAAGACCCGCGCCGTGCCCTCGAAGCGCAGCCGGTCCATCCCGGCCACCTTGACGACCGCGCCGTTCGGTGCGAGCGACCCGCGCAGCACCGCGATGCCGCCCTGGGCGTGGATCGGCGCGTCGAGTGGGTGCACGACCTTGGCGTCGGGACCGGGGGGGTCCAAGGCGGCCAGGTTTTCGGCGACGGTCCGGCCGGTGACGGTGACGCAGTCGCCGTGTAGGAGCCCGGCGTCGAGCAGCAGGCGCATGACCACCGGGACCCCGCCGACCGCGTCGAGGTCGGTCATGTGGTACTGGCCGTGGGGCTTCATGTCGGCGATGTGGGGAACCTTGGCGCCGACTCGATTGAAGTCGTCGAGCTCGAGCTCGACGCCGGCCTCGTAGGCGATGGCGAGGAGATGCAGGACCAGGTTCGTCGACCCGCCGAGGGCCATCCCGACCGCGATCGCGTTCTCGAACGCGGCTTTGGTCATGATCTGGCGCGGTCGAAGACCCGAGTCGAGCAGGCCGAGCACGGCCCGGCCGCTCTCGAAGGCGAAGTCGTCGCGGCGACGATCGACGGCCGGCGGCGCGGCACTGCCCGGCAGCGCCATGCCCAGCGCCTCGGCGGCGGAGGCCATGGTGTTGGCGGTGAACATCCCGGCGCACGAGCCCTCCGTCGGGCAGGCGCGGCGCTCGATCTCCCCGAGCTCGTTCTCGGTCAGGGTGCCGGCGGCGCAGGCACCCACGGCCTCGAAGACGCTCACGATGTCGAGCGCCTGGTCCTTCCAGTGACCGGGGAGGATCGAGCCGCCGTACATGAACACCGACGGCACGTTCAGCCGGGCCGAGGCCATGAGCATCCCCGGCAGGCTCTTGTCGCAGCCCGCGAAGCTGACGAGGGCGTCGAGTCGTTCGGCGTGCATGACGCATTCGACCGAGTCGGCGATGATCTCCCGGCTGACCAGCGAGGCCCGCATCCCCTCGTGACCCATCGAGATGCCGTCGCTCACCGCGATGGTCACGAACTCGATCGGGAAGCCCCCCGCGGCGCGGATCCCGTCCTTGGCCCGGGCGGCGAGCCGGGCGAGGGGAAGGTTGCAGGGCGTGACCTCGTTCCAGCTCGACGCGACCCCGACTTGCGCCTTGCCCCAGTCGGCGTCGGTCATCCCGACGGCGCGGAGCATGGCCCGAGCCGGCGCTCGCTCCATCCCGTCGGTGACCTCGTGGCTGCGCGGCTTCGGCGACTCGCTCATAGGCCCAGCGTAGTGGTGTCCCGATCCGCCACCGTAGGCTGATCGTGTGACGGTGCTCATTGGCACGAACGACGGTGTCGTCGCGGTCGACGACGACGGCCGCGTGTCGACCGAGCTGGTCGGATCGATCCGAGCGCTCCGGTCGAACCGGTTCGGTTGCTGGGCGGCGCTGCACGACGGGTCCGTCACGCGCCGGGAACCCGACCGGTCGTGGACCGAGTGGGCGGTGACGGTCGACGCCGCGCTCACCACGGTGCTGCCCCGGCGCGACGGCGCGCTGCTCGGCACCGACGACGCCCGGCTCTGGTCGGCGACGAACGGCGACGTGGTGCCGCTCTCGGGTTTCGACCGGGTCGATGGGCGGGAGACGTGGCACGCGGTCGGGACCCGCGTCCCGTACGTGCGGTCGCTCACGGCACTCCCCGGGGACGACGCGCTCTTGGCGTCGGTGCACGTCGGCGGCATCCCCCGGTCGGTGGACGGCGGCACGACCTGGACGCCGACGGTCGACGTCGACGCCGACGTGCACGAGGTCCGCGCCCACCCCGACGACGCCCCGCTGGTGATGGCGACCGCCGCGGTCGGGCTGCTCCGCAGCGACGACGGCGGCGCGACGTGGGGACCGCCGATCCGGGCCGGGCTGCACGCCTCGTACCTGCGGGCGCTCGCGTTCTGCGACGGCGCGGTGATCGTGAGCGCCTCCGACGGGCCCTTCGGCGACCGCGTCGCCCTGTACCGCGGTCCGCTCGACGGCGGCGGGTTGGAACGCTGCACCGCGGGGCTGCCCGAGTGGCTCCCCGAGATCGTCGACACCGGCGCGCTCGACGGTGTCGGGGCTCACGTCGTCGCCGGGTCCGGCGGGCAGGTGTTCGAGAGCCGCGACGCCGGCGCCACGTGGCGGGAGCTCGCTGAGCAGCTCGACCATGTCCGGGCCGTCGCGCTGGTCAAGACCCCGCCGGTCGACGGCCGGGAACGGGGGGCGGGGTGATCGGGTCGAATCGGCGAGCCCACCGCCGACCCTTGGGCTCGAGTCCCGTCGGTGCCGACCAGAGGATCCCGTCGATGCCGACTCGAACCCAGCCGCCGGGCGCGGTCTCCTTCGGGGCGACCAGCGCGGTCGCGGACCGGACGTTCGCCCGGAACGGCCGACCCGAGACCCCGACCGTGGCCTGGCTGGTCGATGGGCTCACCGCGCGGCTCGCCGCGGCGGGCTACGAGGCCCGCGAGGAGCCGGGACCGGACGTGCAGGTCGTGCTGCACGCCGTCGACGGGCAGGCCCCGCGGCCGTATCGGCGCAAGAACGCCCCGACGTTCGTCGTGGCGATCGTCTCGGTTCCCGCGTCGGTCACCGACGTGCTGAGAGCCGGCTACCCGGTGCTCGTCCGGGCGCTCGCCAACCTGGCCGTCCTGGTCAGCGAAGACGGCGCCGCGGCGCATTTCGTCACGCTCGAGCAGGGGACCTACACCGTCGAGCACGACGGCGACGACGCCGCGTTCTTCGCCGCGGTGCTCGAACGGGTCGAGCCACTCGCGTCGTCCCGGCTGGTCATCGCGAACGAGTTTCGACCCGACCTGGAGCCTGAGCTCTGGTCGGGTGACCGCGAGACCGCCCAGCTGACCCGGGCCGGGGAACGCCTCGCCGAGCTCGACCTGCTGCCGTCGGTGTTCCCGATCGAGGAGATCCTCTCCGAACGCGAGCTGCGTCACGTCAAGCTCCTCTACGGCATCGGCGGGCTCAGCTACGGCAACCTGAGTGCGCGTCGCCGGCCACCGGCCGACTCGGGTCTCGGCCCCGAGTTCTGGATGAGCGCCAGCGGGGTGGACAAGTCGAAGCTGCGAGCGGTGGGCCGGGAGGTGCTGCTCGTCCGCGGCTACGACCCGGTGCGCGACGCCATCGATTCTGGCCGTCCCACCCGACGTCACCCCGAACCGCGTGTCGGTCGACGCGATCGAGCACTGGACGATCTACCGGGAGCATCCCGAGGTCGGGGCCATCGTCCACGTCCACGCGTGGATCCCCGGCACCACCGCGACCGAGATCAACTACCCGTGCGGCACCGTCGAGCTCGCCCACGCCGTCGCCGACGTGGTGCGCCATGCCCCCGACCCGACGCGGGCGATCGTCGGGCAGCGCAACCACGGCCTCACGATCACCGGCCGTGATCTCGACGAGATCTTCGACCGGATCGACGGCCGGATCGTCCGCACGATCCCGATGGACTGAACCCCGGGCTGAACCCGGACGCGCCCGTTCAGCCGAGTCGCTGCCGGATGAGCTGGTTGAGCAGCTTCGGATCACCCTGGTTGCCGGTGACCCGCATCGCCTCACCCATCAAGAAGTTGCTCTTCTTCTTGCGCTCCTTGGCGTCGCCGTCCCGGTACGCGGCGACCACGTCTGGGTGGGCGGCGAGGACGTCGTCGACCACCCGTCCGAGCTCCCCCTCGTCGCGCACCTGTTCCAACCCCCGCTCCGCGACGACGTCGCCGGGCCGCTTCGGGACGCGGAGACACTCGGCGAGCACATCCTGGGCCAGCCCGCGTGACAGCGTCCCGTCGGCCCGTAGCCCGACGAGCTCGGCGAGGCCGTCCGGCGCCAACGGGAGGACCGCCGGGGTGGAGCCGGTCTCGTTCAGGAAGGCCAGCAGGTCGCCGGTGCACCAGCGGGTCACGTCGCCCGGTGCACCACCGTCGAGCGCGGCGACAGCCGCCTCGGCGTAGTCGGCGAGCCCGGGCACGTCGATGAGGACCCGGGCCTGGTCGTCGCTGATGCCCCAGGCGGCGACCAGCCTCGCCCGACGGGCGGCCGGGAGCTCGGGCAGCGCCGCCCGGACCCGGTCCCGCTGCTCGCCGGTCGGGGCGACGGGCACCAAGTCGGGTTCGGGGAAGTACCGGTAGTCGCTGGACCCTTCCTTCGTGCGCATCCCGTGGGTCTTGCCCTCGCTCTCGTCCCAGTGGCGGGTCTCCTGGACGACCCGCTCCCCGGCCTCGAGCTGGGCGATCTGCCGGTCGATCTCGAACTCGATCGCGCGGCCGATTGACCGCAACGAGTTCATGTTCTTGACCTCGACCTTGGTGCCGAGCTCCGCCGAGCCTCGGGCGCGCACCGAGACGTTCGCGTCGACCCGCAGCGAACCCTCTTCCATCTTCACGTCGGAGACGCCGATGGTTCGCAGCACCCCGCGCAGCTCGGCGACGTAGGCGCGGGCCTGCTCGGCGGATCGCAGGTCCGGGCGGCTCACGATCTCCATCAAGGGAACGCCCGCCCGGTTGTAGTCGACGAGCGAGTGGTCGGCCTCGTGGATGCGGCCGCCCCCGCCGACGTGGATGGTCTTGCCGGTGTCCTCCTCGAGGTGGGCCCGCTCGATCCGGACCGGCGTGCCGTCGACGTCGAGGGAACCGTCCGAGAGGATCGGCTCCGCGTACTGGCTGATCTGGAAGTCCTTCGGCATGTCGGGGTAGAAGTAGTTCTTCCGGCGCGAACAGCGACCGCTCCGGGACGGTGAAGTCGAGCGCCTCCGCGAACCGGAGCGCGTAGTCGACCGCCGCCGCGTTCAGGACCGGGAGCGAGCCGGGCAGCCCGAGGCACACCGGGCAGACGTTCGTGTTGGGCTCGGCCCCGAACTCGTTCGGGCAGCCGCAGAACAGCTTGGTGACCGTGTTCAGCTCGGTGTGGACCTCGAGCCCGATCACCGCCTCGTAGTCTTCGACCGTCATGTCAGGCTCCTCGACGCCCGCCCGGGGCGCCCCTGACCCGGACGCGTTCCACGTCCGTCGGGTCGAGGTGCGCAACGGGGTGCACCTGTCGTTCGTGCACGAGAACGCCGGCGGCGTGCCCCTGCTGCTCGTGCACGGCTATCCGGAGACGAAGCGGATCTGGTGGCGCAACATCGGGCCGCTCGCCGCCGCGGGCTTCGAGGTCATCGCCCCCGACCTGCGCGGCGTCGGCGACTCCGACCTCGCCGCGGACGGCTTCTACGACGTCTCGGCCTACTCGATGGACCTGCACGCACTCGTCCACGACGTCCTCGGCCACGAGCGCTGCGTCATCGTCGGCGGGGACCTCGGCGGGGTCGTCACCTACGACCTGGCGCTCCGCTACCCGGGGTTCGCGTCCCGGCTGTGCTTCTTCAACACCATCGTCCCGCTGCGACCGGAGCTGTTCGAAGCCGCCGGGCTGCCCGCCGAGACCCCACGGGAGCAGCGACTCACCGCGGACTACTTCATCCGTCAGGGCTCCGACCCCGACGCGCTCCTCGCCGAGCTCGACACCCCGGCCCGCCGGCGCGCCTGGGTCGCGGCGATGTACGGCCACCGGCTCTGGGCCGCGCCCGGCCACTTCGACGCCGCCGACGTCGACTTTCTCACCGAGCCGTTCGCCGACGCGGACCGGCTGCGGGCCTCGCTGGGGCGCGTACGAGACCGCGTTCGGGCGCCGTCCGCTCGAGGACATCCCACGGCTCTTCGACCCCTGCCCGGTCCCGACGCTGGTCCTCTACGGCGCCGAGGACCATGTCGTCGGCGACGACTTCCCGGCCCGGGCCGCGGTCGCGTTCCGCGAGTGCATCGGCCCGTTCGTCGTCCCCGACTGCGGGCACTTCGTGCAGTGGGAAGCGGCGGCCACGCTGAACACCGCGCTGCGCTGGTTCTGCGCCGACCTGCTCGGCGGCTGACCGGCGGCGCGCGGCGCCCGTCCCGGTCACGGTCGGGCCGCCTCGAGCGCCGCGCCGACCCGGAACATGACCTGCTCCCCGAGCGCGGGGGCGAGCACCTGGACCCCCACCGGGAGTCCCCCCTCCCCCTGCCCGAACGGGACGCTCATCGCCGCGTGCCCGGCGAGGCTCGACGGCACGGTGCACACGTCCGAGAGGTACATGGCGAGCGGATCCGCGGTGCGCGCCCCCAACGGGAACGCCACCGTCGGGGACGTCGGCCCGAGCAGCGCGTCGAAGCGCTCGTAGACGCGGGCGAAGTCCCGGATCACGAGCGTCCGCACTCGCTGCGCCTTCCCGTAGTAGGCGTCGTAGTAGCCGGCCGACAGTGCGTACGTGCCGAGCATGATGCGACGCTTGACCTCGGCACCGAACCCGGCGGCGCGGGTGCGGGCGTTCATCGTCGCGACGTCGGGCGCCGTCGACGCGCAGCCCGTACCGCACCCCGTCGTACCGCGACAGGTTCGAGGACGCCTCCGCCGGCGCGATCAGGTAATACGCGGACAGCGCGTAGCCGCGCGTTCGGGACCGACACCCGATCGAGGGTCGCGCCCGCACCTTCGAGGGCCCGCGCGGCGCGCTCGACCGCGGCTCGCACCTCGGGTTGGACGCCGTCGGCGTCGGTGAGCTCCTCGACCACGCCGATGCGCAGCCCCTCCACGCCTCGTGCGAGCTCGGGGGCGACGGGTCCGACCGGCGTCGCGATGCTCGTCGAATCACGCCGGTCGGGCCCGGCGATCACGTCGAAGCCGAGCGCGGCGTCGGCGACCGTGGCCGCGAACGGGCCGACCTGGTCCAGCGAGCTGGCGAACGCGACGAGCCCGTAGCGGGACACGGTCCCGTAGGTGGGCTTGACGCCGACGACACCGCACAGCGCCGCGGGCTGGCGGATCGAGCCGCCGGTGTCGGAGCCGAGCGCCAGCGCGGAGAACCCGGCCGCGACCGCGACCGCGGAGCCCCCGCTCGACCCGCCCGGCACCCGGCTGGGGTCGTGCGGGTTGCGGGTGGCGCCGAAGGCGGAGTTCTCGGTCGACGAGCCCATCGCGAACTCGTCGCAGTTCGACTTGCCGACGACGACCCCGCCCGCGGCGGTGACCCGCTCGACGACGGTCGCGGTGTAGGGCGGCTGCCACCCTTCCAGGATCCGTGACCCGCAGGTCGTCGCCACCCCGCGCGTGCAGAGGTTGTCCTTGATCGCGACGGGCACGCCGGCGAGGGGCCCGGGGTCCTCACCCCGCGCGACGAGCGCGTCGATCTCGTCGGCGTGGCGGCGCGCGTCGTCGGCGAGGACGAGCGTGAACGCGTGCAGGTCACCCTCGCGCTCGTCCAGCGCGGCGAGATGCTCCTCGAGCACGTCACGCGCCCGCCGCTGGCCGGCCCGGACCGTCCGGGCGATCTCGGTGGCGGTCACGGCGCGTCGAGGATGCGCGGCACCCGGAACCGACCGTCCTCGACCGCCGGTGCCTGGGCGAGCACCTCGTCGCGAGCGAGCGTCGGCTGGACCTCGTCGGCCCGGAACACGTTCTCGAGCGGGATCGGGTGCGCGGTCGGCTCGATCCCGTCGAGGTCGAGCGACGCGACGTCCTCGGCGTGTTCGAGGATCGCACCGAGGTCACGCGCGAACCGATCGGCTTCTTCGTCGGTCAGCGCCAGTCGCGCCAACGCGGCGACGTGCTCGACGTCGGCTCGCGTGATCGGGTCAGCCATGGGCGACGAGTGTACGAGGACGGCCAACGAGCCCGCCCGAGCGCGGCGCTACCATCGCCTCCCCGGCAGACGGAGGACCTCGTGGCCAAGTACCAGTTCCTCTCCGACGAGTGGTTCGCCATCGTCGACCAGCTCGTCGCGGAGCACGGCGCCGAGGCGCCCGGGAGCGCCAACGTCGTCATGAACGTGACCGTCACTGAGACACCCTTCGGTGCTGAGCGGCACCTGCACCTCGGCGTGCACGGCGGTCAGGCGCATTGGGGGATCGGCCACGTCGACCCCGCTGACCTCCACGTGACCACCGACTACGCCACCGCGAAGGACGTCTTCGTGTCCGGCGACCCCGCCGCGGGGATGCAGGCGTTCATGAGCGGCAAGGTCAAGGTGCAAGGAGACATGGCCAAGCTCCTCACCGCCCAGACCGGCGGCGGTCCGAGCGGGTCGGCCAGCGCGCTCCAAGCCGCGATCCAAGGCATCACCGAGTAGCCGACGCGCGGAAGGCGGCGTCGCGGCGACGCTCGGTCAGGAACCGACGCGTCCGAGCTCGCCCGGCCCGCCGCGGCGGTCGTCGCCCGGCGCGAGCTTGGGGCCCTCCTCGATGAGGCGTTCGACCGTCCACCGGGCCCCGTGGTTCGAGATCGTCTCGGCCAGGATGTAGGGCTGGTAGCGGGCGACGACGTCGCCCTGCACGAAGAACGTCTCCCCGGTGAACGGGCAGTCGGTCGTGCCCAGGTAGGCGATCATCGGGGAGATGTTCGCCGGGTCCCACGTGTCGAACGCGGCCGCGTCGGTGGGGGCCTTCACGAGGTCCTCGAGGCCCGGGGTCTGCTCGGTGAGGCGGGTCCGGGCCATCGGGGTGATCGCGTTCGAGCGCACCCCGTACCGGCCGAGCTCCATCGCGCAGATGGTCGAGAAGGCGGCGATCCCGGCCTTGGCCGCGCCGTAGTTGGTCTGACCGGCGTTGCCGAGCACCCCCGACGTGGACGAGGTGTGCACGATCGAGGCGCGCACCTCCTTGCCGGCCTTGGTCTGCTCCCGCCAGTACGCGGCGGCGTGACGGGTCGGGCAGAAGTGCCCCTTCAGGTGCACGGCGATCACCGCGTCCCATTCCTGCTCGGTCATGTTGACGAGCACCCGGTCACGCAGGATCCCGGCGTTGTTGACCAGCACGTGGAGGTCACCGAAGGTCTCGACGGCCACGTCGACGAGCCGCTTGGCGCCTTCGAAGTCCGAGACGCTGTCGACGTTGGCGACCGCCTCGCCGCCCATGGCGACGATCTCGTCGACGACCTGCTGGGCCGGCGCCCGGTCGGCACCGTCACCGTGGATGTCACCACCGAGGTCGTTGACCACGACCTTGGCGCCCTGCGACGCGAAGTACAGGGCGTGCTCGCGCCCGATCCCGCGTCCCGCGCCGGTGATGATCGTGACCCGTCCGTCTAGCGTGCCCACTCGAATCCCCCTCGACGAGAACCTCGGGGGATCGTACGCAACGCAGCACCCGCCGGTCGGAGCGGGAGCACCCGAACGTCGCCGGGTCGCGGCCAGCTCAGAGGATCAACGTGACCGCGGTGCCCTTCTTGACCGAGGTCCCCGGCGCCGGCGATTGGCTCTTCACCGGTTTCCCGGGCCCGTAGTTCTGCACGTCGGGCGTCAACCCCAGGCTCGTGAGCGCCTGACTCGCGGCCTCGACGCTCTGACCGGCAAGGTTCGGGACCGTCACCGGCTGGGGACCTTGGCTGATCAGGACCGCCACTTGGGAGTCGCGCGGCACCGACGTGCCCGCGGCGGGGTTCGTCCCGACGACACCACCGACCGGGACGGTGTCGCTGTACGCGTTCTGGGCCACCGGGCTGAGCCGCTTGCCGCTCAGGACCTGCGCGGCCGCGGCGTAGCTCGCCTGACCGGACACGTCGGGGACCACGACCGGCGCGGGACCGTCGCTGACCGTGACCTTGACCGTCGATTCGGGTGCGGCGCGGGCACCGCCGGCCGGGTCGGTCACGAGCACGATTCCCGCGGCGATGTTCTCGTCGTAGCGGTGGTTGACGGTGACCGTGAACCCGGCCTGGGTCAGGACCGCCTGCGCGTTCGCGAGCGGCTGCTGGGCGACGTTGGGCACCGGGATCGGCGGCGGTCCGCGGGACACGACCACGTCGATCTGGCCGCCCTTCGACACGAACGCACCCGGCGCCGGGCTCTGGCTGATCACCAGCCCCGCGGGGTCGTCGGCCTGGCGTTGCGCGACCACCTTCATCAGCACGCCCGCGTTCGTGGCCTGCGACGCCGCGTCTTGCTCCGAGCGGCCGACCAGCGTCGGTGACGCCACCGACGCGCCCGACCCGCCGCTGAACAGCAGCACCGCGGCGACGACCAGCGCGGCGACGATCGCGGCGGCGACGACGAACGGGACGATCCCGACCGGACGGCGGGTATGGGCCGAGACCGGGATCGCGTACGGCACCGCGTCGTCCGCGGTGGTGACGTCGGCCGGGGCCTCCTGGGTGCGCGTCGTGCCGACCGCGGTCGGGTCCGCGTCGGCGGCCGCGTCGCCCAACCCGGCCAGCGGCAGCGGGTCCGGCGCAGAGAAGCGCCGGGCGACGTCGCGGAGCGCCGCGACCATCGTCGCCGCATCGGGGTAGCGGTCGTCGCGCTCGGGTCGCCCGGCCCGCTCGATGACCGCGCCGAGCGCACCCAGCTCGGGGGGCGCGACGATCCCGCGGGTGGTCCGGGCCGCGAGGGTGCCGATGGGGGTGTCCCCGACGATCGGGACCTCCCCGGTGCTGGCCTCGACGAGCACCAGCGCGAGGGCGTACAGGTCGGCGCGCCCGTCGACCGGCGAGACGCCGCCCTGCTCCGGTGCCGCGTACCGGGCGGTGCCGACCAGCGCGCCGACCGGCTCGGTCCAGGACGCCTCCGCGAGGGCGCGGGCGAGCCCGAAGTCCGCGACGCGGACGATGCCGTGCTCGTCGAAGAGCAGGTTCGCGGGCTTGATGTCGCGGTGCACGAGCCCCCGGTCGTGCGCGTACTGGAGCGCCGCCGCGACCTTGCCGCCGACGGCGGCGGTCTGCGCCGAGCTCAGCCGGGCACCGGTGTCGAGCAAGGCTCGCAGGGACCCGCCCCGGAGCAGCTCGACCACCATGAAGGCGACCCCGTCGTCCTGGCCCCAGTCGTAGACCGCGAGCACGTTGGGATGGTGGAGGGCTGCGGCCAGCTGCGCCTCGGAACGGAAGCGCCGGATGAACCCGGCGTCGTCGGCCAGGCCGGGCTGGAGCACCTTGACCGCGACCCGCCGGAGGAGGCGAACGTCGTCGGCGAGGTACACGCGACCGCTCGCGCCCGCGCCGATCGGCGCGAGCAGCCGGTAGCGCGACACGAGGACGCGTCCGACCATGTCGGCGATGGCACTCGAAGCCACGTGTCCAGGCTACGGGGCGCCCCACCCGATCTCGTGGCAACACACGACACGATTTCGAGGCCTCACGGCGCGCCGGTACGCTCGATCGCGGTGACCGACACCGTGAACCCCACCGCACTCCCGACGGGTTCGGGTCGGTCGCGTCCTCCGCTGTTCCGGCACCCGTGGCGCGTCGCCATCGTCGTGGTCGCGGTCGTCGCCGTCTTGAACCTCGGCGTCGTGATCCTCAACAAGTCCGACACGACGCCACAGGCCCGGACGGGGCTACCGACCACGATTCAGAGCATCCAGCCCCGCCCGGGGGACCTGATCCGACCCCAGGACACGATCACCGTCGAGCTCGACCCGAACCTGACCGGCGCGCTCGTCCTCGACAGCCAGGAGATCCCCACCAACGAGCTGGACCGCCAGCCCGGCCTCGGAGAGGTCAGCTTCCGACCCGGACCGGGCAAGACCCTCTCCCAGTTCGCCCCCGGGAGCCACACCGTGGTCGTCGAGTACTGGCCGGTGACCAAGCCGCGACCGACGAACCCGGCGTCGTATGGGTGGAGCTTCCGAGTCGGCGCCTAGTTACCCGCGGCTGATGTCGAGCACCGCGGCGCCGCGCACCGCGTCCTGGGCGATCGCGAGGAGCGCCTCGCTGGCCGCCTCGAGCGGGTAGGTCTCGAACGCGGCCCGCACGGACGCGGCCGCGGCGAGAGCCATGAACTCCTCTGCGTCCCGGCGGGTCATGTTCGCGACCGAGCGCAGGGACCGTTCCCGCCAGAGCAGCGAGTAGTCGAACGACGGGATCGGCGACATGTGGATCCCCGCGAGGCTGACCGTGCCGCCGGCGCGCACGACTTGCAGGGCGACAGGAACGAGCTCGCCCGCCGGGGCGAAGACCACCGCCCGGTCGCAGACGAGGGTCGGGAGCTCGGCTTCCTCACCGACCCACGTCGCGCCGAGCTCGCGTGCCAGCGCGCGGTGGCGGCGCACCGCGGGTGAGCACGACCGTCTCGCAGCCCCAGTGCTGGAGCACCTGCAACGCGAGGTGCGCGGACGCGCCGAAGCCGAGCAGCGCGACGCGGTCGCCCGGTTCGACCTCCGCACGTCGCAGGGCGCGGTACCCGATCACCCCGGCGCAGAGCAGCGGCGCCGCTTCGAGATCCGAGAGCTCTTCCGGGAGCTGCACCGCGAAGGCCTCGGGAACCGTCGAGCGCGTCGGCGTAGCCGCCGTCGGCGGTCCAGCCGGTGAAGCGCGCCCGCTCGCACAGGTTCTCCTCGCCGCGCCGACAGAAGGCGCAGACCCCGCACGTCCAGTGCAGCCAGGCCACACCGACGCGATCACCGACGCGCAGCCGGGTGCAGCCCGCACCGAGCGCCTCGACCGACCCGACGACCTGATGCCCGGGCACGATCGGCAGCACCGGCAGGTCGAGGTCACCCTCGATGACGTGCAGGTCGGTGCGGCAGCACCCACACGCGTGCACCCGCACCCGCACCGCTCCTGGTCCCGGTTCGGGCGGGTCACGCTCCTCGAGGTGGAGAGGACGGCGGTCCGCCGGCTCGGGGCCTCGGAGCACCTGGGCTCTCATCGCGGACCCGCCGGCGCGGACCGGCTGGCGCCGGTCACGGCACGACGAAGGTCGCTTCGCCCTTGATCGCGGCGCCGCCGCTCTCCTGGCGGGTCACGAGCAGATCGAGATCGACGCGACGGTCACCGTCGGCCTCGTAGCGGCGGCGGACGGTCGCCTCGCAGACGAGATGGTCACCGGGCCAGACCTGCTCTCGGAACTGGACCGAGAACCGACGGACGTTGTCGGCGCCGAGCCAGTCGGTGCAGTAGCAGCCGAGGATCCCGGCCTGGAGCATCCCGACCGAGAACACCGCCGGGAAGCCGGCGGACTTCGCGAACTCCTCGTCGTGGTGGATCGGGTTGAAGTCACCCGACGCGCCCTGGTACCGGACGAAGTCGGTGCGGGTCAGCGGCCCGTACTCGCGGCGGGGCGCCTCGGTCCCTTCGGTCAGCGCATCCCAGCTCGGCGTCACGTCATCCCCCCTTCGCCGGTGCTTGCCCGGTCTCGATCGCCGTGGATCGCGCCTCCGCGACGAGGACACCCTTCGGGTCGCGGAACTCGGTGACCGTCTCGACGAACGTCATCGTGCCGCCGCGGCGGCCTTCCTTCTCGTAGATCTGGTCGACGCGGGTCTGGAACGTCAACTCGGTCCCGGCTCGGGGTGGCGGCCCGTGGAACACGTATTCCTGGCCTCCGTGCAGCAGACGGCGCAGGTCGATGCCGAGCTGCGCGAGGGGCGACGTCGCCCCGCTCGACCAGAAGTTCACGGTGGTCAGGAACGTCGGCGGCGACGACCGGTGCGGGATCGTCCACATAGGCGGGGTTGGTGCTCTGGCAGGCCCGGGCGAACTCGCGGATCTTGCCCCGCTCGATGGGCATCGTGACCGGCTCGTCGGTCAACCCGACCTTCGACTTGTCGACCATCACGTCGCTCCCTGCTCTTGTGGGCCTCGCTCCAACAGTTGCACGAATTCGCCCTCGCCGACGATGGGCACGCCGAGCGTCTCCGCCTTCGTCAGCTTCGACCCCGGATTCTCGCCGACGACGACGTAGCTCGTCTTCTTCGAGACGCTGGAGGTCACCTTCCCGCCCCGGGCCTCGATGTTGGCCTGGGCGTCCTCGCGGGTGAACCCCTCGAGGCTCCCGGTGAGCACGAACGTGCAGCCGGTCAGCGAGCCGGCACCTTCGGGGACCTCGACGTGACGCCGGGGCGCGGTGAGGTCCACGCCCGCGTGGCGGAGCTTCTCGACCACGTCACGGTTGCGATCGACGGCGAAGAACCGGGCGACGCTCTCGGCGATGACGGGCCCGACGCCGTCGATGGCGGTCATCTCCTCCACCGACGCGGCTTCGATGCGGTCGAGCGCACCGAGCGAGCGTGCGACCGCCTGCGCGGCGGTCGGCCCCAGGTGGAGGATCCCGAGCCCGACGAGCACCCGGGCCAGACCCCGCCCCTTGGAGTTCTCGATCGCGGCCACGAGGTTCTCGGCCGACTTGGCCGCCATGCGCTCCAACGGCACGAGCCGGTCGACGGTGAGCGAGTAGATGTCGCCGGCGTCGCGGAGGAGGCCGGCGCTCGACGAACTGGCGGACGCGCTCCTCACCGAGCCCTTCGATGTCCATCGCCCCGCGTCCCGCGAAGTGCACGATGCGCTGGACCCGCTGCTCCGGGCATTCGACGTTCACGCAGTGGTAGTCGGCCTCACCGTCGAGGCGGACGAGCGGGGTCCCGCAGGCGGGACAGCCCGTCGGGAACCGCCACCGGCGGAGACCTCGCCGGCGCTTCGCCAGCACCGGGCCGACCACCTCGGGGATCACGTCGCCCGCCTTGCGGACGATGACGGTGTCTCCGGGCCGGACGTCCTTGCGGGCGACTTCGTCCTCGTTGTGCAGCGTCGCGAGCCCGACGGTGGAGCCGCCGACGAACACCGGCTCGAGCTGCGCGAACGGCGTGGCACGCCCGGTTCGGCCGATGCTGACCATGATCCCGTTCAGCAGGGTCGTCTTCTCCTCCGGCGGGAACTTGTACGCGATCGCCCAGCGGGGCGCGCGGCTCGTCGCGCCCATCTCGGCCCGCTGCGCGAGGTCGTCGACCTTGATGACCGCACCGTCGATCTCGTACCCGAGCGCGTGGCGCGGCCTCGAGGGTCCCCTCGCAGAACGCGATCACCGCGTCGATCTGGTCGAAGGTCTGGATGTGCGGGTTGACGGGCACGCCGAGGTCCTGGAGCCAGCCGAGAGTCTCGTGGTGCGAGCGCAGCCCCGGTCCTCCGTCCTGCACCCCGAGCTGGTAGCCGAAGAAGTCAAGCGCCCGGGATGCCGTCACCCGGGCGTCCTTCTGGCGCAGGCTGCCGGCCGCGGCGTTGCGAGGGTTGGCGAACAGTCGCTGATCGAGCTCGCCCTGCTGGCGGTTCAGCGCCTCGAACGCCGCGATCGGCATGAACACCTCCCCTCGCACCTCCAGACGCCGGGGCACCACGGACCCGGTGAGCCGCCTCGGGATGGACCGAACGGTCGCGACGTTGGCGGTCACGTCGTCGCCGACGACCCCGTCGCCGCGGGTCGCGCCGCGCACGAGCCGGCCGTCCTCGTAGAGGAGCGAGATCGCGAGGCCGTCGAGCTTGGGTTCGCCGACGAACGTGATCGGATCGTCCACCAGTCGGGCGATGCGCGTGAACCAGGCCCGAACCTCGTCGGCGGTGAACGCGTTGTCGAGGGAGAGCATCGGGACCACGTGAGTGACCGGCGCGAACGTGGCGCTGGCCGCGCCACCCGGGCGTTGCGTCGGCGAGTCCGGCGTGACCAGCTCGGGGTACTCGGCCTCGAGGTCCAGCAGCTCGCGCATCAACGCGTCGTACTCGGCGTCGGAGACGATGGGGTCGTCGAGGACGAAGTACCGCTCGTTGTGCTCCTCGAGCTCGTCGCGCAACGCTTGGGCTCGGGTCACGACCTCCCCGGGGGCACCGTCCGCTGCGGCCATCGATTCGCAGGTTACCGAGGACCTGACGAAACCGATCCGCCGCCGAGCCGTTCGCCTCGGCCCGGAACCCCGCCACCAACCGAGCGCGCCGGGTCGCCCGTGGTCGTCGCCGGCTCGCGGGTCCCGCGAGACTGGCCCGGTGCGACCCTGGCTGCTGCGCGCCGTCTGGATCACGTTGCCGCTCTCGGCGGGCCCGGCGCTCGCCGCGGGGCTGGCGTCGTGGGCCGACGCGCCCGCGGTCGTCGGCGCGGTGCTCTGCTGGGCGGCGTGGGGGCTCGGGCTCCTCGCGTGCGTCGCGCCTCGACCAGTCGGGTTGACGACGTTGCGGGCCGTGGCGCCCGCGGGGGTGGTCGCGGCGGTCGCCGCGGCGCTGAGCGGCTACCCGTCGACCGTCGCGAGCGTCGGCGCGATCGTGGCGACCGTCGCCGCGGCGGTCTTGGCTGCCGATCCGGCCGTCGCCGAATGGACCGCGAACGGGACCGCCTACCGCGACGAGCACCGCTACCCGCTTCGCGTCCCCCCGGGCTGTTCCTCGGCCCGTTGCCGCTCGCCCGGATCGTCCTGGTCGGTGGCGTGGCCACGGGTCCGTTGCTCCTCGCGGCCGGCGAGACGCTCTGGGGGGTCGTCGCGGTGGTCGTCGGGATTCGCGGCCGCGGCGCTCGCCGCCATCGCGCTGCATCGGCTGTCGCGCCGCTGGCTGGTCGTCGTCCCCGCCGGTGTCGTCGTCGTGGACCGCATGGCGCTGACCGACAACGTGCTGTTCACCCGCGACCACGTCGAGATCCTCCGCGGCGTCGCGGTCGACGAGCCGTCCGGTGACGCCCTCGACCTCCGCATGGGCGCCACGCTCGGTTCCGTGCTCATGGCCTTCGACGAGCCGGCCGAGCTCACCGCGCGTCGCGCGCGTCGCAACGCGGGGGCCAGACCGTGCGAGCACCGGCGGTGCTGGTCGCGGTCGCGCACCGCCAGGCGATGCTCGAGGCCGCGTCCAGACGACGGGTGCGCGTCGAGGCCCGTGATCCCGGGCCGGCGGATCGCGAGCCCCGCGGGTGACCGCGGCGGGTCAGGCCGCCAGCCCGCCGCCGACCAGCACGTCGCGGTCGTAGAACGCGACCACCTGCCCGGGGGCGACGCGGGGGATCGCTGCGTCGAGTGAGACGGCGCCGTCGACGAGGCGCCCAGGCACCGGATCGCCGTGGGCGCGGGTCTGCACGGCCAGGGTCCGCGAGCCGGGCGGCTCGTGGACGAACTGCAGGTCGCGGACTGGGATCGCGTCCGACAGGGTCTCCGGGCGGGATCCGATCGTCACCGTCGCCGTGCGCGCGTCGAGCGCGACGACGTAGCGCGGCGCGTCCGCGCTGACGCCGAGGCCGCGACGCTGGCCGATCGTGAAGTTGGCGATGCCGTCGTGGCGAGCGACGACGGTCCCGTCGGTGTCGACCACGGCTCCGGGCCGTGGGCGGGCCCGGGCGTGGACGAACGCGGCCCGGTCGGCTCGGGCGACGAAGCAGACGTCCATGCTCTCGGGCTTGTCGGCGGTGCGCAGGCCCAGCGTCCGGGCCGTCGCTCGCACCTCGGCTTTCGTGAGCTCCCCGACGGGGAAGAGCGCGTCGGCGAGGTCTCGTTGCCCGAGCATGTAGAGGACGTAGGACTGGTCCTTCTCCGGGTCGGCCCCGCGGCGGAGCCGGTAGGTGCCGTCACGCTCCCGGGTGACGCGGGCGTGATGCCCGGTCGCGACCGCGTCGAAGCCGAGGATCCGGGCCCGGTCGAGCGCCCGCCCGAACTTGATCGAGCGGTTGCACTCGACGCACGGGTTCGGGGTCCGCGCGTCGGCGTACGCCTCGACGTAGGGCGCGACGACCGCAGCGCCGAACTCGTCGCTCAAGTTGAACACGTAGTGCGGGATGCCGAGCTGGGCGGCGACCCGGCGGGCGTCCTCGACGTCCCCGACGCTGCAGCACCCCGAATCGGTGTGCCCGCCCCAGAGCCGCAGCGTGGCCCCGGTGACGTCGTGGCCGGCCTCGAGGAGGCGGGCGGCCGCGACCGACGAGTCGACCCCGCCGCTCATGAGGGCCAGGACCTTCACGACGACACGCCAGCGTGGGCGCGGAGGCGAGCGACCGTCGCGGGGATCACGTCGAGCGCCCGGTCGACGTCCTCGGCGGTGGACGCGAACCCGAGGCTGAGCCGAATCGACGAGAGCGCCTCGTCGCGGGCGAACCCCATCGCGTCGAGGACGTGGGACGGCTCGGTCGCGCCGGAGGAGCACGACGACCCGGCCGCGGCGTAGACGTCGCCCTGATCGAGGGCGACGAGGAGCGTCTCGGCTTCGACGCCCCGGAACCGGACGTGGCAGTTCCCTGCCACCTTCCGGTTCGGGTCACCGTTCGTCGCCACGTCCGGGATCGTGTCGAGCAGACCGGCGGCGAGGCGGTCCCGCAGCACGGCGACGCGCTCGACCTCCTCGGCTCGGCGTCGCGCGGTGACGTCCAACGCGGTTGCGAGGCCGACGACCCCGGCGACGTTGACCGTGCCGGCTCGGAGGCCTCGCTCCTGCCCGCCGCCCTCCAGCAGCGGCACGACCGGGACCCCGGCGCGCACGACCAGCGCCCCGACCCCCTTCGGGCCGCCGAACTTGTGCCCCGACACCGCGACGAGGTCCGCACCGGCGCCGACCGTGCGGACGTCCAGCCAGGGGACGCCCTGCACCGCGTCGGTGTGCAGCACGGCGTCCGGGGCGTGCTCACGGACGACGGCCGCGACCGCCGCGAACGGCTGGATCGTCCCCACCTCGTTGTTCACCAGCATCACTGACACCACGACGGTGTCGTGATCCAGCGCCGAGGCGAGCGCGTCCAGGTCGACGATCCCGTCCCGGCCGACGCGTGTCCGGTGGACGTCGAAACCCTCTCGGGCCAGGCGGTCTCCCGCTGCGAGGACCCCCTTGTGCTCGAAGGCGGTCGTCACCACCCGGCGGCCCCGGCCGGCCGCTCGGGCCGCCCGCGCCGCGCCCTCCACGGCCAGGTTGTCGGCCTCCGTGCCCCCGCCGGTGAACACGACCTCACCGGGGGCCGCGCCCAGGTGGACGGCGACGGTCTCCCGCGCCTCCTCGACCGCGGTCTTGGCCGCCCGGGCCGCGCCGTGGATCCCAGACGGGTTGGCGAAGCACGCCGACCAGAACGGCTGCATCGCCGCGACCGCCTCGGGCCGCATCGGGGTGCTGGCGGCATGGTCGAGATAGACGGCGCTCACGAACCCGAGTGTACGGGCGCCTCCCCGGGGCCCTCCGAGACGCCGCCCCAGTCGGGTGGCGTCGGTCACAGCCCGGAATACCTGTCACACCCCCCGACGATGATCCTTATGTGAGCACGCAACTGCACCTGGTCGAGACGCCCCGCTCGGGGGGCCGGGCGAAGAAGCCCGTCCGTGCCCGCGTTGTGCCGCGGACCCGACGGGGCGCCCGGTGGAGCGCCGACTGGCGCCTCGACGCCGAAGCCCGCCAGGTCGGTCGAGTCGGTGTCGCCGCCGCCCGAGACGCCCTCGTCCGGGCCTCCGAGCGGGGCCTGCGAGAGGCCAGTTGAGCCGTCGCTAGTCCGGCTTGCGACCCCACGCCCGGACGAACAGCTCGTCGGCGTTCGCCTCACCGTCGATGCCGGCGAAGCCGGCCCGCTCGAGATAGGTGTGCAGCTCGTCGGCGGTGGACATCTTGCTGATGTTCGGCGGCCGCTCGAGGGGATGGTGACGCTCGGCGAGGTCGAGGAAGATCTCCCACCCGCGGCGTGAGCCGAGATCGATGTTGTCGATGTAGAGCCGACCCCCGGGCCGCAGGACTCGGCGGGCCTCGCACACGTACCCGTACCGCTCCCACTCGTCGAGGTGCATGAACACGATCGTCGAGTACACGACGTCGAAGCTCGCGTCGGGCAGTCCCCCGAGATCCCAGCCGCTGATCCGAACCAGCTCGATGTTGGGGAGGTCCCGGAGGCGACGGCGGGCGTGACCGAGCATGTTCTCCGACACGTCCGCGCCGACCCAGCGGCGACACCGGCCGGCGAGGATGGCCCCGACCCGTCCGACGCCGCACCCGATCTCCAGCACCTCGTCGGCCGCGTGGATCCCGACCGTCCGTTCGAGGGTCGCGACCGTCTCTTCCCCCGACGTGCGGTAGTAGTCCTCGCTCTCGACGCCGATGACCGCGACCTTGGCCTGGTCCTCCTTCGCCGACACCCCGTCCCACGTCGCGGCGTAGTCGGCCCGGGGAGGGGGCGCGACGTTCGTGTGCCGGACCGGCAGCTCACCCTGGTAGGAGAACTCGCCGTCGGTCGCCTCGACGATGACCGGAACGACCTGGGGGCGACGGACCGCCGGCATCTCGAGATGGGCGATGAACCCGCACCGTGGCGACGCGACCGGGAACGCCGGATCGAGGGCGTCGACGACGTCGAGGCGCTCCCGGCTCGGGATCACGTCCACGGCCGGCCCGTCCGCGACGCGCAGCCGCATCCGGACCGGCGGGCGACCCGCCCGCGACGCCAGCCACCCCTCGACCCGGAGCACGGGGTGACCGCCCGTCTCGGCGGATTCGCGGGCCGGGAACTCGACGAAGCCGAGGAACGGGGTCAGCTCGACGTCGGCTTGGGCGACCGGCGAGCCGTCCTCACGGTGCGTCGCGTGGACCAGCACGGGCGGCGACGCTACTCGCCGCCCGACGCGCGGCTCGAAGCCCCGACCGGGATCACGGGTCCGCGCGACGTTCGAGGACGTAGACGATCGACCCCGCGGTCTCGAACGGGGAGGACCTCGCGACCACGTCGAGGTGCAGCGGGATCCGTTCGCACACGTCTCGGAGCAGCCGGTCGAAGGTGTCCTCGGTCCAGGCGTGGACGTGGATGCTGCGCCGGCGGTGCTCGTCGAAGAGCGCGGCGCGCTCTTCCGGGTCCTTCGGGACCGGTTGGTTCATCCCCTCGAAGAAGCGGTGCAGGTGCCGGTCGTCGACGTCGGTGACGCCGGCTCGGTACTCGCGCCACAGGTGCGCCCGGCGGGTCGGCCGGCGCCGGGCGTCTTCGGTGAAGCGCAGGTCGGGAACCGAGAGGAACAGCCGAGCCCTGGGCTTCATCACCGCGTAGACGGCGGTGAGGAACCGGATCGGGTTGGCGAGATGCTCGATGACGTCGTTCGCGACGAAGAAGTCGAACTGCTCGACCTCGAAGACACCCAGGTCGTCGCGGTTGAGGTCGACGAGGAAGTCGGGGTCCACGACCGCGTCGCCCCAGCGGGTCGCGACCTCGGGGAACGTCTCGAGCAGCTGCTCCCGGCTCAGCTGGTCCGCGTACTGGACGGACGCTCGGGTCGGATCCACGTGGAGGGGCTGGTGGAGCGCGCCGAACTCGAGGCCCCGGCCGTGGAGCCAGCGGGCGGCCAGCTCCCGCTTGGCCGCGCTGTCGCCGTCGTAGGTCTCGAGGTAGTCGTGCGAGCGCTCCTCGACCCGGTAGGTCATGTTCGGGATGGAGGACTCCCCGTCGGTCAGCTCGAGCTCGATCGCGCCCGGCGCACGCCGCCACGGGCGCCGCCGGGGAAGATCCACGTAGAAGTCGAAGCCGACTCGGGGGTCGAGCGTCCCGAACTCGCCGGCGATCGCCTCCACCACGTCGGGTCGATCGATCGACGGCGCCACGTCCCGCGGCGGTTCGCCGGGGACGTGGACGCGGACAACGGTCGGACGGCCGTTCGGCGACGTGATCCAGCCTCGGAACCGGACCAGGCGCCCGTTGTGACGGACCGCCCCCGCCGACGCTGGGACCTCGACGTGACCGAGCACCGGTGGCACCACACGCGACGTCATGGACGCCCGTGACGGTAGCGAACTTGTCTCGTCGCCTCACCTCTCGCCACCGTGCCGGACCGATCCCGCCGCCGCGTCGCCGCACGGCATCGGAGGACCCCCAGTCGCTCGGTCCGACCGTTGGCCTCTACCCTCGTTCTCATGGGTGAGCGACGCGTCCCGCACGACCGGGCGGAATGGGCGGCGAAGGCCGCCGCCGAGGTCAAGGGCGACCCCGATCGTCTGGTGTGGGAGACCCCCGAGGGGATCCGGGTCAACCCGCTGTACACCGCCGAGGACCTCGAAGGCCTCGAGTTCGTCGACACGCTCCCGGGGTTCGAGCCCTTCGTCCGGGGGGTGCGGGCCACGATGTACGCGAACCGGCCCTGGACGATCCGCCAGTACGCCGGGTTCTCCACCGCCGAGGAATCCAACGCGTTCTACCGAGAGAACCTCGCCGCGGGGCAGAAGGGCCTCTCGGTGGCGTTCGACCTCGCGACCCATCGCGGCTACGACAGCGACCATCCCCGGGTCGTCGGGGACGTCGGCAAGGCCGGCGTCGCGATCGACTCGGTCGAGGACATGAAGATCCTCTTCGACGGCATCCCCCTCGACCAGATGACCGTCTCGATGACCATGAACGGCGCCGTGCTCCCGGTGCTCGCCGGGTACATCGTCGCCGCCGAGGAGCAGGGCGTCGATCAAGCCCGGCTGGCGGGCACGATCCAGAACGACATCCTCAAGGAGTTCATGGTCCGCAACACCTACATCTACCCGCCTGAGCCGAGCATGCGGATCGTGGCCGACATCATCGAGTACACGGCCGCGACCATGCCGAAGTTCAACTCGATCTCGATCTCCGGCTACCACATGCAAGAAGCAGGCGCCACCGCGGTCCAGGAGCTCGCGTTCACGCTCGCCGACGGGCTCGAGTACACCCGAGCGGTCCTCGACCGTGGGCTCGACGTCGACGCGTTCGCCGGTCGGCTCTCCTTCTTCTTCGCGATCGGCATGAACTTCTTCATGGAGGTCGCCAAGCTCCGTGCCGCCCGGCTGCTCTGGGCTCGGATCATGCAGCAGTTCGAACCGAAGAACCCCGCGTCGCTGATGCTGCGCACCCATTGCCAGACCTCGGGGGTGTCGCTCACCGAGCAGGACCCGTACAACAACATCGTGCGCACCGCGTTCGAGGCGCTCGCCGCGGCGCTCGGCGGCACCCAGAGCCTGCACACCAACAGCTTCGACGAGGCCATCGCGCTGCCCACCGAGTTCTCGGCCCGGATCGCCCGCAACACCCAGCTCGTCCTCCAAGAGGAGACCGGCATCACCCACGTCGTGGACCCGCTCGGCGGCTCGTACTACGTCGAGGCGCTGACCGGCGCGCTCGCCGACGCGGCGTGGGCGCTGATCGAGGAAGTCGAGACTCTCGGGGGCATGACCGGCGCGGTGCAGGCCGGGATGCCGAAGCTCCGGATCGAGGAGGCGGCGGCCCGCCGTCAGGCCCGAGTCGACCGGGGCGACGAGGTCATCGTGGGGGTCAACAAGTACCGGCTCCAGGACGAGGGAACGCTCGACATCCGCGAGGTCGACAACACCGCGGTGCGCTCGGCGCAGCTCGAGCGTCTCGCACACGTCCGGGCCACCCGCGACCAGGCCCGGGTCGACGCCGCGTTGCGGGCGCTGACCGACGGGGCCCGTGGGGACGGGAACCTCCTCGCGTTGAGTGTGGACGCCATGCGCGCCCGGGCCACGGTCGGGGAGATCTCCGACGCGCTCGAGGAGGTATTCGGCCGCCACCGGGCCACGATCCGTACCATCGCGGGCGTGTACGGAGGCGCCGCCGCCGGGGACGAAGACTGGGAACGGGCCCTGCAGGCGGTCGACGAGTTCGCCGCGTCGGAGGGTCGACGCCCGCGGATCCTCGTCGTGAAGATGGGCCAGGACGGCCACGACCGCGGCGCGAAGGTGATCGCCACCGCGTTCGCCGACCTGGGCTTCGACGTGGACGTCGGGCCGCTGTTCCAGACCCCCGAAGAGGCGGCCCGCGACACGGTCGAGAACGACGTGCACGTCGTCGGCGTCAGCAGCCAAGCCGCCGGCCACAAGACGCTGGTCCCGGAGCTGCTCGCGCAGCTCCGCAAGCAGGGCGGCGACGACATCGTCGTCGTCGTCGGCGGGGTGGTGCCCACCCAGGACTACGAGTTCCTCCACGACGCGGGCGTCGCGGCGGTGTTCGGTCCCGGCACCAACATCCCGGCGGCCGCGATCGAAGTGCTGGGACTGCTGCGGCGTCACTCCCCGTGAGTCGAGGAACGTCGGGCGAGGCTTCGGCGTGACCGAGCTCGCCACCCGCTTGCGCGGCGGCGACCGGCGAGCGTTGGCTCGAGCGATCACGCTGGTCGAGAGCACCCGGCCCGACCACCGCGACGAAGCCGACGCGCTCCTCACCGAGATCCTCCCCGACACCGGAGACGCCCAGCGGATCGGGATCTCCGGTGCACCCGGCGCCGGGAAGTCGACCCTGATCGAAGCGCTCGGCCTGCACCTCGTCGACGGCGGTCACCGCGTCGCGGTACTCGCCGTGGACCCGTCGAGCACCCGCACCGGCGGGTCCATCCTCGGCGACAAGACCCGCATGGCCGAGCTGACGCGCCGTCCGGAGGCGTTCGTCCGGCCGTCCCCGACCGGCGGCACCCTCGGCGGGGTGGCCCGGCGGACCCGCGAGGCGATGCTGCTCTGCGAAGCGGCCCGCTTCGACGTGGTCCTGGTCGAGACGGTCGGCACCGGCCAGTCCGAGGTCGCGGTCGAGGCCATGGTCGACTGCTTCTTGGTCCTCGTCGGACCCGGCGGGGGCGACGAGCTCCAGGGAATCAAGCGGGGGATCATCGAGCTGGCCGATCTCGTCGCGGTCACGAAGGCCGACGGCGACCTCCGGGCCGTCGCGCAGGCCACCGCGGCGGAGTACGGCGCGGCCCTGCGGCTGCTGCGCCCCAAGCAGGCCGACTGGTCCCCGACCGTGCTCACCTGCTCGGCGTTGACCGGAGCCGGGATCGACGAGCTCTGGTCCACGCTGGTGCGCTACCGGGACGCGCTCGGCCCGAGCGGGGCGCTCACCCGCCGACGGGCCGAGCAGGCCCGCGACTGGATGTGGGGCGAGATCGGCGCGGGCCTGCTGGAGCGGGTCCACGAGGCCCCGGAGATCGCGTCGATGGCCGCCACACTCGAGGCGGAGGCCGTGGCCGGACGGATCCCGCCCCCGGTCGCCGCGGACCGAGTGCTGGCGGCGTTCCTCCGAGCCGGTCCCGAACCGGAATAGCCCTTGAGGGCCACCGCCCAGCGTGTCGATATCCCGACGGATATGGGCACGGAGGCCGAGCTCGCGCTCGTCGCAGGGTTCTTCGGCGGCATGTTCGTCACCGCGGTGGTGCTCTGGTTCCACGAACGGCGAACCCGTCAGGTGCTCGAGGACGTCAGCAGCCGCCTGCGTCGCAACGAGGCCCGGACCCATGCGCTGCTCCGCGAATCCCGCGACGTGTTGGCCCTCGTCGACCGGGACGGGACGTTGCAGTACATCAGCCCGGCCGCGGATCGGATCCTGGGGCGCAGCAGCGCCCAGTTCTCGGGGACGAACTTCGCCGCGTTGATCCACCCCGAAGACCGCCCCCGTGTCGTCGCCGCATTGGAGGCTCCCGCCGCGCCCGGCGGTCAGACCCAGCGGTTCGATTGCCGCGTGCAGCACCGGGACGGGCAGTGGATCCACCTCGAGGTCGCGATCGAGGACTTGCGGCACGATCCTGCCGTTGACGCGATCGTGATGTCGTGCCGCGACGTCAGCGGACGTCAGCGCACCGACAGCGACCTGTGCGAGGCCCAGGAGCGGTTCCGGGCGACGTTCGAGTACGCGCCGATCGGGATGGCGCTCGTCGGTCTCGACGGCCGGTTCGGTCAGGTGAACCGCGCCCTCGCCCAGATGCTGGGCCGGGCCGAGGATCAGCTCGCGGGTGTGCCGGTCCTCGCGCTCGTCAAGCCCGACGACCAAGAAGCCGCCCGCGCGGCGATGCGGGGCCTCATCGCCGGTGAGGTGCCCACCACCCGGATCGAGCATCGCTACGTCCACGCCGACGGACGGCCCGTGTGGGTGAACGTCACGATGTCGCTGGTCCGCGACGCCCGCCTGCAGCCCCGTCACCTCATCGTGCAGGTCGAGGACATCACCGAGCGGCGGGCGAACGGCAACGAGCTCGCGCACCAAGCCGTGCACGACCCCCTCACGGGCCTCCCGAACCGGCACCATTTCGTGGAGCTCCTCGGGCAGGCGCTCGTCGACGACCACGGCGCCGGTCACGTCGCCGTGCTGTTCCTGGACCTCGACCACTTCCAGGTCGTGAACGACAGCCTCGGCCACCCGGCCGGCGACCGCCTCCTCGTCGCGATCGGCGACCGGTTGCGAGCCGCGATCCGTCCCCACGACGTGGTCGCCCGGTTCGGGTCCGACGAGTTCACGATCCTCTGCTACGGCGTCCCGAACGAGTCGACCGCGTTCGACCTCGCGAGTCGCGTCGCCGCCGCGGTCGCCAAACCGGTCGCCCTCGTCGAGGGTGAGATCTTCGTGACCGCCAGCGTCGGGATCGCCATGTCGACCGGTGACCTCGACACTCCCGAGACGCTGCTCCGCAACGCCGACGCGGCGATGCACCGAGCCAAGGCCCAGGGACGGGCCCGGTCCGAGGCCTACGACGGAGACGCGCACGACCAAGCGGTCCGGCACCTACGCACCGGCAACGAGCTGCACCGCGCCCTGGAGCGCGAAGAGCTGCGGATGCACTACCAGCCGATCGTCAGCCTCGAGACCGGCCGCACCTCGGGGTTCGAGGCGCTGCTGCGCTGGGAGCACCCCGAGCGGGGCCTCGTCCGCCCCGACGAGTTCGTCTCCCTCGCCGAGGAGACCGGCCTCGTGGTCCCGATCGGGTCGTGGGCGTTGGAGCAGGCCTGCCGCCAAGCCGCTGCCTGGCATCGCGGCGGCGCGGCCGTGACCATGAGCGTCAACCTGTCGCCGCGCCAGCTCGTGGAGCCCATCCTCGTCGACTCCGTCGCGGCGGTGCTCGGCCGCTCCGACATCGACCCCGACATGATCTGGCTCGAGATCACCGAGAGCACCCTGATGCGTGACGCCGAGTCCGCGGTCACGACCCTCCGCGCCCTCCGCGCGTTGGGCGTGCATCTCTCGGTCGACGATTTCGGGACCGGGTACTCCTCGATGAGCTACCTCAAGCGCTTCCCCGTCGAAGCGCTCAAGGTCGACCGGTCGTTCATCGACGGCCTCGGCCGCGAGCCCGAAGACACGGCGATCTGCACCGCGGTGGTCAGCCTCGCCCACGCGCTCGGCCTGCGCGCCGTCGCCGAAGGAGTCGAGACCCCCGAGCAGCTCGCCGAGCTGCGCACCCTCGGCTGCGAACTGGCCCAGGGCTACCTCTTCGGCCACCCCGCGCCGCCCGAGACGTACGGGCCACGCCCCGACCGGCAGCACTGGGCCGGGCTCACCAACGGCGGGCGCTGACACGGCGCACCGCGGGAAGCCGCGCGATCGTCACGTGCGACGCCGGTTGGGGTCCTCCTCGAGCGCGACGACCGCAAGGAGGCCCGATGCCGGCCGCGCTCAGAATCATCCCGTGGTCGGACCCGTTAGTCGACCGCATCGGCCACGACCCCCGGTCGGCGTATGCCGAGACGTTCTGGCTGCCTATCGTCGGGCCCACCGCACTGCTGTTGCTCCGTCACCTCGCGACCCGATTCGACGAAGCACCCGGTGGGGTGCAGCTCCAGATCGCCCAGACCTCCCGTGCCCTCGGTGTCGGGGACCGGGACGGCTCGAACTCCCCCATCGTCCGCACCCTGGCCCGCCTCGAGCTCTTCGAGCTCGCCTGCTCGGACCCGACGACTCCGACGATCGCGGTGCGACGCCACCTCCCCCCCGTGAACCGGCGTCAGCTCCGCCGCCTCCCAGAACCACTGCAGTTCGCGCACGCCCAGTGGGCGAGTGCTCGACTCGGCGAGCCACCCCAAGCCGAGGCGCGACGTCGGGCCCGCCGGCTCGCGCTCGTCCTGCTCGAGCAAGGCGACGACCCTGACCACGTCGAACGGGTCCTCGCCTCGACCGGCTTTCACCCCGCCGTGAGCCACGACGCGACCCGCTGGGCCGTCGCCCACCACCGCAAGATCCCCGACCCCGCGTTACACAGGTAGCGACAGGTCAGGTTCCGATCCCTCGCAGCTGCGAGCACGAGAGGCGAATGCCCCACGGCGAGCCCGGTGTGGTGACCACCAACCGGGACGGGCGCGGATGAGCCCGACAGCTGCGAGCCTGCGCGACGAGCTCCGGGTACCACTCCGGGCCGGCCGAGCGGGGGTTCCGGTTCTGGAACCCCAGCGCGACCACGACGACGACCTGGGCGAGGACGAACCAGGCCAAACCGGTGCGGGGCAGACGACCGATGCGCGCGTGCGGAACCATGATCGCGATCGAAGCGAGGACGAACAGGACCGGCATGACGGCGTACCGCGCCCCGGCGTTGGTCCAGGTCGACAGGAGCTGCATCCCTTGGTCGCCGCGGATGAGCACGGGCAGCACGAAGAACGCCCCCGAGTACGCGAGGGTCACGATGCCGAGGGCAAGCCATCGGCCCCGGCTGCAGGCGAGCAGCACGGCGACGAGGACCACCACAGTCAGCGCAGCGGCGAAGAGGACGTTGCGGCCGCTGTCGTTCCACACGTGCTCGGCGTCGGGGAGGCCCACGGCGGTGACGCCGAGCACTCGGGCGACGTACAGCGTGGCGAGGCCACCGTGCCCGGGCGTCTGGGCTCCATGGTCCGACGAGGTCAGGTACGCGACCCCCTGCAGGACCACACCTGACCCGTACGCAGCCAGAACGATCCGCGTGGCGCCGTCGCGACACGTTCCACGCGACGTACGCCGCGACCGGTACGAAGAGCTCGCCCAGGACCAGTGAGGACGTACCCAAGAAGGCGACGGCCGCCCCGAGCACCACGTCGCCGCGTGTCACCGGACGGCGGATCAGCGCCCAGAAAACCGCGAAGCACAACACCCAGATGGCGTTCGTGACGTTCGCAAGATTCTCCGCCAAGAGCACCGGATGGAGCGCGACCGCGACGGTCAGCGCGACGCGGAGGACACGCGAGTCGATCGCCTGATCGGTCAGGCGGTACACGGCCAACGCCGCCAGCGACCCGGCCGCGGCCCCGGCGAACGAGAAGTAGACGGCCAGCCGCTCGACCGGGAGCCAGGTCGCAGGCAGCATCGACAGCCGGGAGACGACCTGGAGGTACCCCGAGTACGGCATCGCCAGCGCCCCGAAGCCATGCTGCACCACGGTCTGGTAGTGGACCCGTCCGTCCTCGGCCCAGATCGTCCGGTACGACGGGTCGCCGCCCTGGTAGAGCATCTGCGCGGCGGTGAGCACCACGAACGACCCGAGAGCGAGAGCCGCCGAGCGGGCGGCGCGCCGGGAGGGCGTCAGCACAGCGCCCGGACTCTAGCCACGGCGCCCTGCGGCTCCCGCGACGCATGAAGCGCGCGCCGTCATCGTCGAACTCACCGAGCGAACGGTTCGGGGGCGCGATCGGGGGCCTCGTGATTAGGATCCCGCGCAAGGCGACTTCCAGCCTTCGAGCGTCGGGCGGGGAGACAATCGGGTGTCACGGTGACTCGTCGGGCAGCGACTGCCCAGCTCGGGGGGCGGGCGCACGATGTGGCGCCGGACCGTCCCCCGAACCAGTCGGTCCTTCGTGCCGTGCTCGGTGTCGTCTCCGTCTTGGCGTTGGGACACCTGATCCTGGGAGCGATCGCTCCGCCCTCGAGCCACAGCGTCGCCGTGGGGGCCCTCGCCCTCGGCGCGTCCACCGGGTGGGTCGTTCGGCTCGTCCTGGCCGCAGCGGCCGCGAACTGTCTTGTCTTCTGCCCGGGAATCCTGTTGCGCCGTTGGACATCCAACGGGTCGGTTCTTGGCAACGCGGCGCTGCTCTGGGTCCCGGGATTCGTGTACCTCGTCGCCGTCGGCGTCACCGCCTGGGTCTTGCACTTCGCGGTGAGCCCGCAGCTTGTGACCAGCCTCCTCCTCGCTGTCGTCCCCATGCTGGTCTTAGCTTCGCTTCTGAGACCTGCCCGGACGCGAATCCAGCTGCGAGCCGGCGAGCCGCTAGCCATCGGCCTGGTGCTGCTGCTCCTCGCGATCGGGATCGGCCAGGCGATCTGGTCGGAGCCGGTACCAGGGCAGCTGTACGCCGGCACGATCTCGCGCACGCTGCAGGCCGACAACCGACCCGACTCCCGCATCCCGTACATCACGGCCCAGCTCGTCGCGCATGGTGATCGGCCCTACGGGAAGGTCGCCACCGGCTTCTACTCCCCGTACAACTTCTACGCGCGGGGACCGATCGCGGGTCTCGCAGCTGCCGCCGTGGTCCTCAGCGGCGGCGCCAAGCCGCCCACCACGCTCCCCGAACAGACGTGGGAGCCGTTCGACGTGCAAGGGTTTGCGACGTACCGGATCGTGCTCATGCTCCTCGGCGCGACCGTGGTGCTCTCGGCGTACGGGCTGCTCAGGCGATTCCTCTCCGTGCGATTCGCGGTCGCAGGCGCGGTGCTCGTGGCGATGAGCCCGTTCGTCGTCCACGAGACGTACTTCACCTGGCCGAAGCTCCTGGCGGCATCGCTCGGCGTGACCGCAGCCATCGCGGTGGTCGGCCGCCGGCCCCTGGTCGCGGGGTTCCTCCTCGGGCTCGCGTACCTCGCGCACCCGAGTGGCCTGGTCGCCCTCCCCGCAATTGCGCTCACCTGGGCGTTCCTCCTCTGGCGCGGCGCCCCCGGCCTCGGGCTTCCGGCAGTGGCGGTCCGCGGGACGCACTGGTTCCTCACGTGGGCTCGGGATCTTCTGTGGCTCGGTGCTGGTCTCCTCGCCGTCTACGGGGCGTGGCGGCTGGCGAACGCTGGCCACACGATCGACTACTTCAGCACGTACATCCTCGCCGCGAACGGCAAGCAGCCCGTACCGCTCGGCGTGTGGGGAGCGAACCGGCTGCACTCGTTGGCCAACACGCTGCTCCCCTTCCGGTTGTATCTGGCCGACCCGCACGACCCCTTCGTCAACTCGATCTACGGACCGTCGACGAACATCATCCGCTTCTCGGCGTCCTATTGGCTCACGCTGCCGTTCGCCGTCGGTCTCCTCTACTTCCCCGTCTACCTGTACGGCCTGGCGCGCTTCACGCGACGCGCCGCCCTCCTCTTCTCAGCCATCGTGCTCATCCCGTTCATCGGATTCACGATCTACTGGGGCGCCACGACCACGGGGATGCTGCGCGAGGGTCTCCACTTCGTGGTGGTCATCTCGCTGCTCGTCGCTTTCATCGGCCACAGCGCCACAGAGCCGAGCCGGAAGCTGCGCTCGATCGTGAGGATCGGCGCGTCGGTACGGGTCCTGGAAGTGCTGTTCATGCTCGTCGTCCCGACCGTCGTCACCTCCGGCCTCTCAGCGAACCACCTCTTCCTGCCCACCGACGTGCTGGCACTGGGGTTGATGACTGGGGGCGCCCTGGCGCTCGCCGCGCTGACCTGGTGGGCCTTCGATCCGACGCGCCTGGCGCCGCGACGCGGTAGTGATCCGAGCACGCCTCGTCGTGGCGCCGCCGCGAGCCATCCCTGACCGTCACCTGCGACGTGGGCGAGACGTCGGCTCTCGTCGGCAACCGGGCGCGCGGGAGCGTCGACCGCCAAATCGCCGTGCGAGCATCCGCGCCACGATCACGCCGTCACTCCCGGTTCACGAGCGGGAACCGAAGCACCGTGCGACGCCCGCCCTACGGTGCGAGACCGCACACCGTCGTCGTCCCGGTCGCCGGCGGCGTGAGGATGAGATCCGCCGGAACCCCGATGACGCTCAGGATTCGGTCCTTTTGGGCGGGAAGCACGAAGACCCGGGACCGACCGGTCGCGCCATCGGCTCGGAGCGTCAGGCCGAGCGCGCCGCCGTAGCCGGATCGGATAGTCAGCGCGGCAGGTCCGTGTAGGCGCAGCGTGATGGCTGGCGTGCTGGATTCCGCGAGCACGTCGGCGCACCCCGGACGGGCTGACAGCTGCGCGCCGGTGACGGCGGTCACCGTCGGGGGGCTCGTGGTCGAGACCAACGCCTTCGTATCGAGGGACGTCTGCAGGTACTCGCGGGCCGTGAGGACATCGACGGCAGTCGCAGCCACGTTGCCCGGAAGCCGCCCATCGCGAACCAGCTCTCGGACGCCGGCGAACGTCAGCTGAGGCGACGTCGCGGGGATCACGTACGGTGAGACGACCTTCGCGTGCTGACGGGCCAAGACCGCGGCACCCAGCGTCCGATGCTTCTCCTCCTGAGCGACGACAGCCGCAGCGTTGGCCGAGCTCGTCAGGGTGGACAGCTGCACGAGGAGCAGAGCCAGGCCCAGGGCGACGACGGCTGCGACTCGCAGGTTCGAGCGGCGAAGTAGCTGATCCGTGGCCAGAGCCGCGGCCGGCAGCAGCAGCGCGACGACGACGTAGGTGTACCGAGAGCTCTGCGCCTCACCGACCCCAAGGCCGGCTCGCCGAAGCGCGGTCAGAAACAGGAAGATGACGGCGCCACTCGACGTCGAGAGGACGAGCGGCCAGGGCTCCTGATCGGGCCGGGCCCGCCGAACCTCCCAGATCGCGAGCAACGCGAGCACAACCGGACCGATGGCGGCCAAGCCGATCGCGCCATCGACCGCAGACAGGAGCCCCTGCCACGTGAAGTTCGGAGCCACTTGGAGAGCGGTCCGCAAGGGCAGAGTGCCGGCCGCGACTGCGTGGCGGCCGTAAGCGAGGTACCAGAGCAGGTACAGGAGTGCGGGAACGATCCCGACCGCGATCGCAGCGCGAATGCCACGACGCAACGCCACCGTGATGCAGACGATGATCACCATGACGAGACTGAGCCCGGAAACGAGCAGGTTCACGGTCAACAGGGCGACGACAAGCACATCGCGTCGCCCGAGGGCACCTCGAGTTGGCGTGACCAAGAGCGCCGCGAGCCCCAGCACGAGCGGGCCAATGAATGCCCATTGAAACGCAGACGTGAGGTCCTGCCACGCCACACCGAGGATGGCGAACAGGCCGCAGGCGACGACGCTGAGCCACGGTGACACACCAACCCGGAGCAGCAAGCGCCACAACAGATGCGCGATAGCCAGGTCCACGAGAATCGTGACGAGTGCGTACGGCAGATAGGTCTTGACACCAAACACGATGAACAGCAGCCGGTATCCCAGGATCGGGATCGTGACCCAGTGCTCGTTGTGAGGCTGGAGCAGACCCTGGCTCCCCCCACGAGTGACAAGCCCGCGCTTCAGCAGGAACGCCCACTGGTCAGCCCCGAACCACTGGTGCCGGTCAACCCAGACCAGGACGAGGAGCGCGACCAGCAGCGAGAGCCAGTGTGCAGCGCGGGTCACGGATTCCGAGTTGCGTCTTTGCCACAAAGACGTGGCGGCGCGTCCTACGCTCACGAGCCCCGCACCCGACTTGCCGTCCCCGACACCGAGGAAGCGACGCTAGCGCACTCCTCCCGACCGTTCGCGGTCGCCTTCGTCGCGGGGCCTCGGACGCTCCGCTCCTGAACCACGTGAAGCGGGGTGCGGCGAGCGGCGAGCGGCAAAGCGCAGCACCAGTGGCACCGCCACCGGCAGCCGATCGGCCGGAGCAGGCCTCGAACGCCGAGCCGCGTCGGTTTGAAGGCACTCTCGTGGGGGTGTGCGTGACCGCGAAGCACTCATACGATGCTGGTCCATGACCGCAGAGCCGCCCCACCTACCGGGGATTGACTACGACCGCCTGTACACGTTCAGGTTCCGGCGCGTCCCGCAGCCGTCCCGGGTGCTGGTGTGGCGCGAGATCGCCGCCTACCTCGCCCGGCGGCTCGGCCGACCAGCCCGCGTCCTCGACGCGGCAGCGGGACGCGGAGAGTTCATCAACAACGTGCCCGCCGCCGAGCGCTGGGCCGTCGACGTCGTCGACTTCCCCGAGCTGCACGACGATCCCGAGGTCACGACGATCATCGGTGACGTCGTCACGCTCGATCTCCCCGAGCGCTATTTCGACGCCGTGCTCGTCTCCAACCTCCTGGAACACTTCCCGTCCCAGGATGCCGTCGGGTCCTGCCTCGCGCGCCTGCGGGTGTTGCTCAAACCCGGTGGACGAATCGCGGTGCTCGGACCGAACTTCCGGTACTGCGCCCGCGAATACTTCGACTGCGCCGATCACACCCTCGCGCTGACCCACATCGCCGTCGAGGAGCACCTCTACGCGGCGGGATTCGAGATCGAGAGCGTCGAGCCGCGCTTCTTGCCGTTCTCGTTTCGTGGGCGGCTTCCGACCGGTCATCGACTGGTGAGTGCCTACCTCCGCTTCCGCCCGGCGTGGCGGCTCCTCGGCAAGCAGTACCTCCTGATCGCCCGTCGCGACACCTAAGCAGGAGTTCGCCACGTCCGGACAAGCTCGTCGACCCTGTCGTGGAGGACCACCAGCTTCTGCCGGTCCAAAGGCCGACCGCAATCTGCGGGAGCGAGCAGCTCGGTCCTCGACAACGTCAGGGTGACTGCCGTCGAGCCGTTGCGGGCGGGTCGACTGGCACCGACCTATTGGTAGAAGCCGGAAACGTCCCCGACGACGTCGACCGACCCGGCGTCGTTGTAGATCGTGACCCCGCCCACTCCGAGCGTGGCGAGGTCGAGGTTCGGGATGTTCTGACCCGGGTAGAAATTCAGGTTCGAAGCCAGCGGCTGCGATGTCCCTTCGGGGAACACAGTGAGGAAGCTGGCGATGGTGCCGTCGGTTGCGGTCACGTTGATCACCGCGGCGGATGCCGTAGCGGGCACGGGACCTTGTCCCGCGACACCGAGGTTCAGCGTCTGATGCTGACCGAGCGGCCCGGGGTGACCTCCGGTGGTCGTGCGGGTGTCGAGGATCCGGGTTGGGGACGTGGCCGTGAAGTGCTGGCCGGTGCTGGTGCTGTAACAGCCGGTGAGGTCGACCACGACGTCGGCGGAGCCGCTGTTGTTGTAGATCGTGACCTGGTTGGTTGCGCCGCCCCCTAGCTTGACGAGGGCAAGGTTCGCGATGTTCGTGCTCGGATACACGTTGAGGTTCGAAGCGTTGGGTCGCCCGACACCGGTCGGGTACACGGTGAGGAAGCTCGGCGCCGTCTCGTCGGTGGCGGTGACGTTGAGCACGACGGCGCCGGCGTTCGCGCAGAGGCTCGGGACGGTGAGATCGAACGTCTGTCCACCGGCCAACGGTCCGGGGTGACCACCAACCGAGGTGCGGGTGTCGAGGATCCTCGTTGGCGACTGCGGGTTGTACTGGCTGCCGACGTCGTTCGTCGATCCGTCGTTGAAGTAGCCGACGACGTCAGCGACGACGTCGGTCGCTCCGCCACCGTTGAAGATGTTCACCTCGCCGGCCGCGTTGACCTCGACCGTCACGAGGTTGGATACGTCGCGACCAGGGGTCATGTTGACGTTGCTCGCGAGCGGGGTCGTCGCCTCCCCCGTCGGGTATACCGTCAAGAAGCCCGCCGTCGTCTCGTTCGTCGCGGTGACGTTCATGACCACCGCAGTGACGTGTCCGTCACTCGGGGGATTGCCAGGTCCACCGGCGACTTGGAGGGTGAGGATCCCACCGGATCCGAGCGGCGCGGCCTGGGGCACGCCGATCGGTCCAAATGGCGGTGAGCGGGTGTCGAGGATCCGGTGGGGCGGCAGCGCGGTGTAGGTCGATCCGCAGGGTGTCGCCACCTGCTCGAGCGAACGAGTCTCACCGACGGCGTTCACGGCGGACACCTGGTAGTAGCGGGCCGTTCCGCACGCGAGGTTGGCGTCGTCGTAGATGGTCGTGCCCGAGCCGGTCGACGCGATCGGGGTGGTTCCCTCGCCACCAGTCGTGGTCCCCCGGTAGACGTTGTAGCTGGTGATCGGCGAGCCGCCGTCGGACGTGGGGACGGTCCAAGACAGGTGCACCGTCCCGGAGCCGTTCCCGGTCGCGGTGAGACTCAATCCCGCCGTACCCGTGTAGTCGAGCTTGTTCGGCGTACCGGCCGTCGCGTTCGCGATCACGTTCGCTGTGGCGTCGGTCGTGACCGCGCTCTTGACCAGGGACGGCGCCGCCGTCGTGTGCTCGCTCAGGTACAAGGCCGCGGTCCCGGCCACGTGGGGTGTCGCCATCGACGTCCCACTCAGGGTGCAGGTGAGATTCGGGCACAGCGTGGACGTGTGGTTATTGGTGCCGTCAGACGTGATGTTGACTCCTGGCCCGTACAGGTCGACACACGATCCGAAGTTCGAGAACGACGCCTGCGTGTCGTTGGTCGGATCGCTAGCGGCGGCGGTGAGCGTCGAGCTGTTGGCGCCCCCGAGGTCGGACGGTGACGACTGGCAGGCGTCGCCCGCGCTGTTCCCGGCCGCGACGGCGTAGGCGACACCAGACCCGATCGTGAAGACATCACTCGTCCCACTGGCGGTTGCCGAGTTGCTGACCGTGACCGACGTGGATGAGACGAACGAGGTGACGGTCGTCCCCTGAGGGAACGCGCTGTGGGTGTCCGTGAAGCGCTTGCCGACGTCCGCCGCCGAGAACGAACCGTCGGGAGCCGACACCGTGGCGCTGTTGAGTGTCGTCATTCCATCGGCGCTCGTCGTGCGGCTCGGGATCTCGGAGTTCTGAATCGCCGCGTCGAGGGCGGGGTCAGTGCTGCCGATGGCTGTACCCAGGCTCATGTTCGCGACGGCCGGGCTGACGGCATTGGCGGTGACCCAGTCGACGCCGTTGATGACATCTGAGTCGTTGCCGCTTCCGTTGCAGTCGAGCACCCGAACCTCGACGAGCGACACTTGCTTCGCGGCGCCGTAGAGGGTCCCGCCGAGGATCCCCGCGACGTGCGTGCCGTGGCCGAAGCAGTCGACCCCGTGCGTGATCCCGTCCTGAGGGCGTTCGTCGATGCCGTACGCGGCGCGGCCGCCGAAGTCGCCGACGTTGGTCTGGATACCGGTGTCGATGATGTACGCGTGCACGTTCGAAGCGGTAGGGCCGTAGTGGTACTGGTTGTCGAGGGGAAGCGCGTGCTGGTCGATGCGGTCGATCCCGGTGGCGCCCGATGGGACAGGGTTCTGGTCTGTGGTTGCGTGGAGGGTTCCGTCTTGCTGGACGGAGGCCACCGCGGGGTCTTCGGACAGGGCGACGGCTTGGGTGGCGCTCATTCGGACCGCGAAGCCTCGGAGGGCGTGCTGATAGACGTGAAGGACCGTCCCGCCGTGCTGGGCCGCGAGGGCGTTCGCTTCCGCGGGGACAGCCGGAGATGGGGTGGTCTTGAGCGTGACGATGTACTGGTTCGGGACCGGTTGCGCGGCGGCTTGGACTCGCCCCGGGGTTCCGACCGGGCTGGGCGGCGATCCGGCGGTCCCGATGGGTGGGCCGGTGGTCACGCGGGCGACGGGGGAAGCCGAGGCGGGGGGAGTAGCGGTGGCAAGCCCAGTTCCAGCCACGATGAGCGCCAGGAGGACCGGGCAGCTGAACTTGTGGAGACGACCCATGAATCTCTCTGTGTCGGGCCCCCGCAACGCCCGTGTCAGCGTAGTTGCGCTCAACCCGATTCCGGTCGCAGACCACGGTTGTTGTGGTGTGAACCGCTGGGCGTGGAACCGCCAAGATGGGGGATGCGATGACGGAATCCTGGAGCGAGGTCGCGGCGTGGATCCGACGGGCGCGCCATGTTGTGGTGCTCACGGGGGCCGGGATCTCGACCGAGTCGGGAATCCCCGATTTCCGTGGCCCGCAGGGCGTCTGGACCAAGAACCCGGACGCGGAGAAGACGGCGACGCTTCGCCACTACGTCGGGGATCCCGAGGTGCGTCGGCAGGCGTGGCGGAACCGGGTCGACGGCCCGTACTGGAACGCGGAGCCCAACGCCGGTCACCGTGCCCTCGTCGATCTCGAGCGCAAGTCGGCGTTGGACACGTTGGTCACCCAGAACATCGACGGGCTCCATCACGCTGCCGGGAACGATCCGGGGCGGATCATCGAGATCCACGGCAACGTCCGTGACGTGAAATGCCTGTCGTGCTCGTGGCGAGCCCCGATGGAGGTGGCCTTGGAGCGGGTGCGGGCCGGTGAGCCCGATCCGGCCTGTCCGGACTGCGGCGGCATCCTCAAGTCGGCGACCATCAGCTTCGGGGAGAACCTGGTCCCCGAGGACCTGTCCGGCGCCCAGGCCGCGGCGGCCCGTGCCGACGTGTTCCTCGCCGTCGGGACCTCGTTGACGGTCCACCCCGCGGCGGGGCTCCCCGAGTTCGCCCTCGCCAACCGGGCTCGGCTCGTGATCCTGAACGCCGAGCCCACGCCCTTCGATCCGGCCGCTGACACCGTCATCGGGGACCGGCTGGGTGAGGCGCTCCCGGCGATCGTGGCCGCGATCTGAGCATCAGGGTTGGGAATTTCTGACCCCTGACCTAACATTTCCATTGGTGAGGAGGTGACCGATGGCGAGCTTCCGGGACCTGCTGGGCGCCACGAAGCAGCGGATCGACGAGATCGACCCCGCCGAGGCTGAGGCGCGCCTCGAGAACGCCACATTCCTCGACGTCCGCGAGCAGGACGAGTACGAGCAGGGCACCATCCCCGGCAGCGTGTTCGTCCCGCGCGGCCACCTCGAGGCCCAGATCGAGAACCGCCTCACCGACAAGAGCCGCCCGGTCGTCGTGTACTGCGCGGGTGGGGTCCGCTCCGCCTTCGCGACCGACACCCTCCAGCAGCTCGGCTATCAGGACGTGTCATCCATGGCGGGTGGCTTCGGACGCTGGAAGAACGAAGGGCGCGCCTGGGTCACCCCCGCGGTGCTGAACCCCGACCAGCGCAACCGCTACCACCGCCACCTCCTCCTCCCCGAGGTCGGTGAGGCCGGTCAGCAACGCCTGCTCGAGAGTCGGGTGCTGCTCCTCGGCGCCGGCGGCCTCGGGTCTCCCGCGGCGCTCTACCTGGCCGCGGCCGGGGTCGGCACGCTCGGCATCGTCGACATGGACGTCGTCGACGCCTCCAACCTGCAGCGTCAGATCCTGCACAACGTCGACCGGATCGGCGAACGCAAGGTCGACTCGGCCAAGAAGACGCTCACCCAGCTCAATCCCGACGTCGACGTCGTCACCTACGACGTCCGGCTCGGCGCCGACAACATCTTGGACATCATCGAAGGCTACGACGTCGTCGTGGATGGCACCGACAACTTCCCGACCCGGTATCTGCTCAACGACGCGTCCCTCGTCAAGCGGATCCCGGTCGTGCACGGCTCGATCTTCCGCTTCGAAGGCCAGGTCACCGTCTTCAAGCCCTACGAGGGGCCGTGCTACCGCTGCCTGCTCCCCGAGCCGCCCCCCGCCGAGCTCGCACCGAGCTGCGCGGAGGCAGGTGTTCTGGGCGTGCTGCCCGGGATCGTCGGATCGATCCAAGCGCTCGAGACGATCAAGCTCCTCCTCGACCTGGGTGACCCACTCGTCGGCCGGCTCCTCGCCTACGACGCGCTCGAGGAGAGCTTCCGCACGTTCAAGGTGCGGCGTGACCCCACCTGCCCCGCGTGCGGACCCGACGCGGCACCCATCGTCATCGCCGAATACGACGACCTGTGCCTCCCCCACGCGACCCTCGCCGACGGGACCGTCGTCCACTAACCGGCGCCGCCGCTCCCCTCTATTTAGTTCCGTGAGCGCCTGGCCGAGAACGGCCGGCGCGGGCGAGGCTTGGACGGCGCCGGGACCTCGAAGTTGCTCGCGAGCTCGAGCAGCGTCCGAACACCGAACCCGGTCCCTCCCTTGACGAGCTCACCGTCGTCGGCCGAGGCACGGGCGGGCCCGGCGATGTCGAGGTGGGCCCACGGGACGTCATCCACGAAGCGCTGCAAGAACAACCCGGCGGTCAGCGCACCGCCGTAGCTGCCGGTGCCGATGTTGCGCAGGTCAGCGACCTCGGAGTCGAGCAGCTTCCGGTACTCACCCGGGAGCGGGAGGGCCCAGACGGGCTCGCCCGCATGATCGGCGGCCGCTTGCACCTGTTCGACCCATGACGTCGGACCGCCCATGACACCGGCGACCTTCTCCCCCAGGGCGACGACACACGCCCCGGTGAGGGTGGCCAGGTCCACGATCGCGTCGGCGCCCTGAGCGACGGCCAACGCGAGCGCGTCAGCGAGAATCAGCCGCCCTTCCGCGTCGGTGTTGAGCACCTCGACCGTCGTCCCGTTCCGCATGCGGAGCACATCACCAGGTCGAATGGCGTTCCCGCTGGGCATGTTCTCGACCATCGGTGCGTACGCGACGACGCGGTGCCGCACGCCCAGCGCCTGCAGCGCCGACATCGCGCCCAGCACGGCCGCGGCCCCCGACATGTCGGTCTTCATGGTCTCCATACCGGATGCCGTCTTCAACGAGAGGCCACCCGAATCGAAGACGACGCCCTTTCCGACCAACGCCAGGGTGCCCGCAGGTCGCTTCCCACGAGGCTGATACACGACCCTCACGAACCGGGGTGGCCGGCTCGAGCCCTGCCCGACGCCGAGCACACCGCCCATCCGCTGGTTGCGGAGCTCCGCCTCGCTCATGACGGTGACCGTGACCCCGCGCCCGGCGAGGAGCCTCCTGGCCGCAGCGGCGAACTGGGTCGGCGACTTGGCCCCCGACGGCTCGTTCACCATGTCCCTCGCCCACGACACCGCGGCGGCCACGATCGAGCCTCGTGCGAACCCGGCGCGGGCGTCGGCACCACCACCAACCGCGGTGACCCGCGCGAGCTTCGACGCATCGCCGTCCGACTT
The DNA here is from genome assembly GCA_963714105.1 of uncultured Actinomycetes bacterium. Classification (GTDB taxonomy): domain Bacteria; phylum Actinomycetota; class Acidimicrobiia; order IMCC26256; family PALSA-555; genus PALSA-555. The sequence goes on from OY970233.1 coordinate 716,475, forward strand.
GTACTCGAGGAACTGATACGACCCCAGGATGGATCCCTCCGCGACCGCCTGCGCGGCTTCCCGCGCGTCCACGCCGCCCGGCGCGGCGCTCAGCAGCGTCGTCGCGACCGTGCGGGCACGAGTCGCGCGGCGCGCCACGGCCGCCGCGGCACGGCGCAGGACGTCCGTGGTGACCGATTGCCGCTCCCCGAGACCGACGAGCACCGCGGCGCCAGCACCCGCCTGGTCGGTCATCGGCACGACCAGCAAATCGCCGACCTTCCCGGCGAAGCCGGCGTCCTGCATGAACGCCTCGAGCGAACCGCCGACCGAGCGCTTCACGACCTCGCCGCCGGGCCCGAGGACACGGTCGGCGAATACCGGCACGGCCAGCAGGTCCGCCCGCACCCGATCGGCAGGCTGGCTGGTCACAGCGAAAGTGATCGGCACCGGTGATCCTCCTGGCTCGTCTGACCCGACGCTATAGCGCTCGGCGCGAACGTCCGGCCGACAGCCGTCCTGATCACGCTGGCTACGCTTGCCCGATGGCGGTCGCCGATCACCCGGCTCGCCAACCCGTCGATCCCGGCGATCAGCCCGCATCGGGAGTGAACGAGCCCGCCCCGACCGCAGAGCCTGAGGCCGCGCTGGGCCCAGCCGGGACGGGATCCGAGCGTCGTCGTGTGACCACGGACCTGCCGACTCGGCTGCTCACCGGCTGGGGGCGGACCGCGCCGACCGCCGCGCACGTCGCGGTCCCGACCGACGTGGCCGACCTCGACGCGCTCGTCGAGCACGCCGACGCTCGCGGCGTCATCGCCCGAGGGCTCGGCCGCAGCTACGGCGACGCGGCCCAGAACGCGGGCGGGACCGTGATCGACTGCACCAGCCTCGACGCCGTGGGATCCCTCGATCCTGAGGGCCTATCGATCCGGGTGCAGGCCGGTGTCAGCTTCGATCAAGTGATGCGACTCCTGGTTCCTCGAGGGTTCTTCGTGCCCGTCACCCCGGGCACACGGTTCGTCACCGCCGGCGGGGCGATCGCGGCCGACATCCACGGCAAGAACCACCACGTCGACGGCAGCTTCGCGAACCACGTCAGCGAGCTCACGGTCCGCACTCCGAGCGCGACCCGCGACATCACCCCCGAAGGAGACCCCGACCTGTTCTGGGGCACTGCAGGGGGCCTCGGGCTCACCGGCGTCGTCACCGAGATGACGTTCGACCTCGTGCCGATCGAGACATCGCGCATGCTCGTCGACACCGAGCGCATCGACGACCTCGACACGCTGATGGCGAGGATGGTCGAGAGCGACGACCAGTACCGCTACTCGGTGGCATGGATCGACTGCCTGGCATCGGGACGATCGCTCGGACGGTCGGTGCTCACCCGCGGTGATCACGCACCGCTCGACGCGCTCCCCGCACGCCTGCGGGGCGAGCCCCGGGCGTTCGACCCGTCGGTGCGCCTGGCCGCGCCGCCGTGGGTCCCGGAAGGGCTGCTCAACCGGCTCACGATCCGCATGTTCAACGAGCTCTGGTTCCGGCGGGCCCCACGACACCGTTTCGGGCACGTCGAATCGATCGCCTCGTTCTTCCACCCCCTGGACGGCGTTCGAGGATGGAACCGCCTCTACGGTCGGCGCGGGTTCGTCCAATACCAGTACGCCGTCCCCGACGACGCGATCGTCACCGTGCGCCGGTCGCTGGAGCGGCTGAGCGCGGCGCGATGCCCGTCGTTCCTCGCCGTCCTGAAGCGCTTCGGGCCGGGCAACCCCGGGCCGTTGTCCTTCCCGATCGCGGGATGGACGCTCGCCCTCGACATCCCCGCCGCGATGCCTGATCTGGCCGAGCTGCTCGACGAGCTCGACCGTCTCGTCGTCGACGCCGGCGGCCGCGTGTACCTGGCCAAGGACTCCAGGGTGGCTCCCGACCTGGTCCCTGTGATGTATCCGGACCTGGACCAATTCCGGGAGCTCCGCGCCCGCGTCGACCCCGACGGGGAGCTCCAGTCCGACTTGGGCCGGCGACTCGGTCTGGACTGACGGCGATGCAAGACGGGCTCGGCACAGTGCAGCGAATCGTCGCGCTCGGCGCGTCGTCCGACATCGCTCGATCCACCCTCGACCGCCTGGTGGGTCCCCGCACCGAGGTCGTCGTGCTCGCAGCACGCGATCCCGAAGGGCTCAAGCCCCTCGCCGACGAGCTCCTCGCCCGTGGCGCAGACCGAGTGGAGCGGCTGGCGTTCGACGCGCTCAGCCCCGAGCGCCACGAGACCCTCGTCCAGGACGCGTTCGAACGGGCGGCGGGCGACGTCGACGTCGTCTTGGTGACGTTCGGCGTGCTCGGGGACCAGAGCGTCGCGGAGCACGATGCCGCCGCCGCGGTCGCCATCACCCGCGTGAACTTCGTGGGTGCCGTGTCGGTGCTCGTCCCGGTCTCGAACCGGCTCCGAGCTCAGGGGCACGGGACGATCGTGGCGCTGTCATCGGTCGCGGGAGAGCGAGCTCGACGCTCGAACTTCGTGTACGGCTCCTCGAAGGCCGGCCTCGACGCGTTCCTGCAGGGGCTCGGGGACGAGCTGGTCGGCACCGGTGTCCGAGTCATGATCGTCAGACCGGGGTTCGTGCACTCCCGCATGACCGAGGGGATGGACCCGGCGCCGCTGGCGGTCACGCCCGACGACGTCGCCGACGCCATCGTTGCCGGGCTCAAGGCGAATCGGGAGATCGTGTGGGTTCCGGCACCGCTGCGCTACGTGATGTCGGTGCTCCGACATCTCCCTCGCCCCGTCTTTCGTCGACTCCCGCTCTGAGCCTCGACAGCCGGCTCCGAGGAATCCCTCCGGGCGGCACGCGCGATCGACGAGCCGGCCGCGACCGGTGGAAACGCAGTGGTCCGCTCGCGCTGCGCCGCCGGTAGCCTGAGCGCCATGTCGGAGCTCCTGACCGCGCTGCGCGAGCGCGTGCTCATCTTCGACGGGGCGTTCGGAACGTGGGCCCAGGGCCAAGACCTGTCCGCGGACGACTTCGGCGGCCCGGCGCTTGAAGGCTGCAACGAGCAGCTCGTGTTCTCGCGTCCCGACCTCATCCGCGCGATGCACGACGAGTTCCTCAGCGTCGGTGTGGACGCGGTCGAGACGGCCACGTTCGGGGCCTTCCCGGTCGTCCTGGCCGAGTACGGCATCGCGGAGCACGCCCAGCAGCTCAACGCCGCCGCGGCTCGCCTCGCCCGGGAGGTGGCGGTCAGCCATTCGACGCCGAGCCGATCCCGGTTCGTCATCGGCTCCGTCGGTCCGGGCACGAAGCTTCCATCCCTCGGCCACATCCGCTTCACGGAGCTGCGCGACGCCTACCTCCCCCAGATGGACGGCCTCCTCGAGGGTGGCGTCGACGCGATCCTGATCGAGACCGTGCAGGACCTGCTTCAAGGCAAGGCCGCGCTCGTCGCGGCCCGCCAGGCCATGCGCCGCGTCGGCGTCGAGGTGCCCGTCATGGTGCAGGTGACGGTCGAGACGACCGGACGCATGCTGCTCGGCACCGAGATCGGCAGCGCGCTGACGACGTTCGAGGCGATGCGCCCGGACGTGATCGGCCTCAACTGCGCCACCGGGCCCGCGGAGATGACCGAGCACATCCGGTATCTCGGTCAGCACGCCCAGACCTTCATCTCGTGCCTCCCGAACGCGGGTCTCCCCTCCGTCGTCGACGGCAAGACCCACTACGACCTCACACCCGAGCAGCTCGCCGAAGCCCACGAGCGCTTCGTACGCGAGTTTGGGGTCAACATCGTCGGGGGGTGCTGCGGGACGACGCCCGAGCACCTCCGCGCGGTCGTCGACCGCGTCGGCGTCGGTCGTGCACCCGTCGCTCGGCAACCAGTACCGCGAGCCGGGCTGCGCGTCGCTGTACTCACACGTGTCCTTCCACCAAGACACGTCGTTCCTCGTGGTCGGCGAGCGGACGAACGCGAACGGCTCCAAGCGCTTCCGCGAGGCGATGCTCGCCGGTGATCTCGACACGTGCGTCCAAATGGCGCGGGACCAGGTACGCGAGGGAGCACACGTCCTCGACGTGTGCGTCGATTACGTCGGTCGCGACGGAACCGTCGACATGGACGAGATCGCGAGTCGATTCGCGACGCAGGCGCCCCTCCCGCTCGTGTTCGACTCGACCGAGCCTCAGGTCGTGGAAGCCGGGCTGCGACATGCCGGCGGCAAGTGCATCCTGAACTCGGCGAACCTGGAGGACGGAGAAGGACCTGGGTCCCGTCTCGACAAGGTGTTCACCTTGGCGAGCGAGTACGGGGCGGCCGTCATCTGCCTGGCGATCGACGAGGAAGGCCAGGCCCGGACGGCCGACTGGAAGTTTGGGGTGTGTCGACGGATCTATGACCTGGCGACGCGAGAGTACGGGCTCGATCCGTCCGATCTGATCTTCGACTGCCTGACCTTCCCGCTCGGGTCTGGTCAGGACGATCTCCGCCGGGACGGGATCGAGACCATCGAGGCGATCCGGCGGGTCAAGGCCGAGCTTCTGGGCGCGTCGACCATCCTCGGCGTGTCGAACGTGAGCTTCGGGTTGAAGCCCGCGCTCCGTCACGTCCTCAACAGCGTGTTCCTGCACGAGTGCGTCGAAGCCGGACTCGACGCCGCGATCGTCCACGCCGCCCGGATCATGCCGATGCACCGGATCGACGACGATGTCCGCCAGATCGCACTCGACCTGATCTACGACCGGCGGCGCGACGACTACGACCCGCTCGCAGCCATCCTGGCCGCCTTCGAAGACGTCGACACGGAAGCGCTCGAACGCGAGGACCGGTCCGGATGGCCGGTCGACCAGCGACTCAAGCACCGGATCATCGACGGCGACCGCGACGGACTCGAGGCCGACCTCGACGAGCAGCGCAGCTCGATGCTCGCGCTCGAGATCGTGAACGAGGTGCTCCTCGAGGGGATGAAGGTCGTCGGGGAGCTCTTCGCCTCCGGCGAGATGCAGCTCCCCTTCGTGCTGCAGAGCGCCGAGACGATGAAGGCGGCCGTCGCTCACCTCGAGCCCTTCATGGAGCGGTCAGACACCGGCGGGAAGGGCACGCTCGTCATCGGAACCGTCAAGGGAGACGTGCACGACATCGGCAAGAACCTCGTCGACATCATCCTGACCAACAACGGCTACACCGTGCACAACATCGGGATCAAGGCTCCGCTCCAGGCGTTCGTCGACAAGGCCAAAGAGGTGGAGGCGGACGCGATCGGCATGAGCGGGCTGCTCGTGAAGAGCACGATCATCATGAGGGAGAATCTCGAGGAGCTCAACACGCTCGGCCTGGACGAGGTCCCGGTCCTGCTCGGTGGCGCGGCGTTGACGCGCAGCTACGTCGAGCGTGACCTCCGATCCGTCTACCGCGGCCGTGTCTTCTACGGGAAGGACGCGTTCGAGGGGCTGAGGACGATGGACACGCTCATGGGCGCCAAGCGCGCCGGAAGCCTCGAACCCGACTTCGGTCGAGCACCCGGTGGCCGGAGCTTGCCGAGCCGCCCGGTCCGGGAGGAACAGCCGGGTGAGCTCCCCGCCCGCTCCGACGTCGCGCTCGATACGGAGATCTTCGAGCCGCCGTTCCTCGGGCCACGAGTCGCCAAGGGCATCCCACTCGACGAGATCGCGTCGTATCTCAACGAGACTGCGCTGTTCCGCAATCAGTGGCAGTTCCGACCCGAGAAGCGCGACGGCAAACCGGAGACCGACGCCGAGTTCAAGGCTCGGCTTCAGCCCCTGCGCCGCGAGCAGCTCGCACTGGCGCAGTCGGAAGGCACGCTCGGCCCGGCCGTGTCGTGGGGCTACTTCCCGGTCAACGCCGACGGCGATGACCTCATCGTGTGGACCGACGACGAGCGCAGACAGGAACGCCTGCGGTTTCGGTTCCCACGACAGCGCAAGGATCGCTACCTGTGCATCTCCGACTTCTTCCGCCCGTCGGAATCGGGCGATGCGGACTATGCCGCCTTCCACGTCGTGACGATGGGCTCCCGTTGCACCGACCGAGAACGTGAGCTGTTCGCCGCTGACCGATACCGCGACTACTTGCTGCTGCACGGGCTCTCCGTCGAGATGACCGAGGCGCTCGCCGAGTACTGGCATTGGCGGATCCGTGAGGAATGGGGCTTCGCCGCCGAGGACGGCCCGACGCTGCACGGCCTGTTCCGCCAGCAGTACCGCGGGTCGCGGTACTCCTGGGGCTACCCGGCCTGCCCGGAGCTCGAGGACCAGGCCAAGCTGGCCGAGCTGCTGGAGCTCGACGAGATCGGCGTCCATCTCACCGAGGAGTTCCAGCTCGAACCGGAACAGAGCACCTCCGCGATCGTGGTCCCGCACCCGGAGGCGAAGTACTTCGTGGTGTGAGCACCACGAAGGATCAAGCCACCCGGGTGCACTGCCCGATGCGGCCGCACCGAGACGGTGGGGACCGTGACGAGGTGTCAGCGCTAACCGCTGCCGGTCGACTTCGCTCCGAGCCGGGCGGGCGACGACAAGTACCCGCTGGCGATGGCCGCGGCCACCCGGCGCACCCCGCCACTGAGGTTCGCCGGGCATTGCACCGCGGAGACGATCATGGCGCAGAAGTGCAACCCACCGTCGTTGGTCATCCGGACCTGGAGGGTGCCGTTGGCTCCGCACCCCGCTTCCACGGAGGACAGGCAGGGCATCTGCCATTGGTACTGGCCTTGGCTGTCCCGGACGAACGGGCCGGCGTCGACCACGGTGACATTCTGCGGGTCCTGTCGGGCGAGCGCCTCGTAGTGGGCGACGGTCGGGTCGGGCGTGCTCGTGCCGGCACGGGGGAGAGCCGGGACGAGGTAGGCGTGAACACCTGCTCGTTTCCACACTGCGAGTGCCTGGCTCAGCTGGGCATACCAGCTGGACTCTTTGCCGCAGGTCGAGATCGTCACGGGCAGACCGAACACGATGGCGGAATCCGGACGGGTCGAGCTCTTGGTCACCTGCTGTCGGATCAACGGCATGATGTCGCAGATCGACGCCGCGTCGTGGTAATAGCCGACGATCGTCACCCCGTGAGGTTTCAGGATCGCGCTGAGGCAGGCCGCGACCTCGTGCGCGAGCGAGTTCCCGACCAGATCGACGCGCGTGGGTGTCGCCGCCGGCGCGGAAGCGGCGCTGGTGTCGTCGCAGCGCGGCGCGGCAGCGTAGCCCGCCGCGACCAGGTTCGTTGCCGCGCTCGGTGGACGGACCACGGTGGAGTTGACCGACGGGAAGATCAGGACGGGCACTAGCAGCGACACCGCGACGAGGGTGACCAGGGCCGCCGGCACGAGGCCGGGATTCGAAAATCCGAGGCGCGGCATGTGTCCTCGGCGGATGGGCTGCTCGACGAGCACGTAGCTGAGGATGGCCGCCACCATCGTGAGGGAGAACCGGAGCGCGAACAGCGCGAAGCCGCTGAGACCGGTGCTGGAGCTGGTGAGCCAGACCTCCATGGGCCAGTGCCAGAGGTACACGCCGTACGAGATGATGCCGAGGAGGACGAGCGGCTTGGTCTCGAGGATGACCCGGACCAGGTTCGGGCCCGGTTGTGCGGCGGCGATCAGCACGCAGCCGATCGCGAGGGCGATGATGCCGTAACCGCCCTCGTAGAGCCAGCGGGCATCGGTCTGGACCCGCAAGATCGCGAGCACGAGCACGATCGCCGACGCGTAGCCCAAGGCCTTCGTCAGTGCTCGGGGGACCTGCCTCTTGATCGCGAGGGCTCCACCGGTCACGGCGCCGATCGCGGCACCGATCAAGAGGATCCAAGCGCGCGTGTCGGTTCCGTAGTACACGCGGTTGAAGTCACCCGATGACACATAGAGGGTGACCATCCGCACGAACGACGCGACCGCAAGGACGACCGTCGTGACGAGCAGGAGACGCCGAAGGCGTCGTCGCAGACGTCCGGGTCGGGTCGAGACCCGCAGCGCGAACAGGCCGATCCCTCCGACGAGCAACGGCCACACCAGGTAGAACTGCTCCTCGATTGCGAGGGACCACAGGTGTCGCAACGGGCTCGGCGCTTGATTGAGGAACTGCTGGATGTAGGACTGACCGCTGGCGATGAAGTGCCAGTTCGCGACGTACGTGAACGCCGAGAGCCCGTCCTCGGCGATGTGCTCCGCCTGTGCGTGATCCGCGAGCAGGAACGTCGAGAGGCCCACGACGCCGAGCAGCAGGAAGAGAGCTGGAAGCAGGCGCCGGGCCCGCCGGCCCCAGAACGACGGCAACGAGATCCGGCGGGTTCGCTCCCATTCGTTGACGAGCAGACTCGTGATGAGGAACCCGCTCAGCACGAAGAAGATGTCGACACCGAGAAAGCCGCCGGGGGCGACGCCAGGCGAGAAGTGGTAAAGGAGGACGGCCAGCACGGCCAGACCGCGCAGGCCGTCGAGCGACCGGATGTGCGCCATCGCGCTCGGAGGCTTGGAACCGCCGTTCGTCGAGGGGCGACCCCGCGTCGAGCCGTCCGGCGGCGACGTCCGCGCCGCTACCGCGGTGGAGACGCTTCCGGGATCCTCAGGTCCTTGAGGGCGGGACGGCGTCGATCGCAACGCTCGGCCCGGCTTGGTGCGGGCCCGCTTCGTGCCGGCCCTGCGCCGAGGTGCTGGGCGCGCGCGCGGATCGAGATCGGGGCGGTCGATCGCGGTCGGTGCACTCATGCTGGCGCTGTGGTGGCGGTCGTGACAGACAACGTCCCTGCCTGGGCCGGGACCTTTCCGCGGACGTTCACGCTACCGCGAGGGTGGCCCCCGGAAGCGTCTGGCCGGACGGCCCGGGCGACGCGGGCAGCAACGGCGCCAGTTCGGGCCCAGCTCGGTGCAAGGGCGAAGCCCTAGATCAGGCCCTGCTCGACCGCACCGATCACCCAGGGCACCACCACGTCGAGCATCTGATCGAGCGTCGTGGTGGCCTCGAAGCCCAAGACGTCCCGAGCCTTGCTGACCTCAGGGATTCGTCGGTGGACGTCATGCTCGAACGGTTCGTCACTCACGTACCGGAACGGCTTCCCGGGATTCGTCCGCAGCCAGATCTTCTCCGCGAGCTCGAGCACGGTCGTCGCCTGCGCGGTCGACAGGTTGAAATCGTCGTTCAGTGCCTTCGGATGCTCCATCGCGGTCACGATCCCTCGGGCCAGGTCCGCGCCGTACGTGTAGTGGCGCACCTGCGAACCGTCACCGAGGATGTGCAGCGGGTCCTGTCCCTTCACCATCTTCTGGATGAGGTCGGGGACGACGTGACTCATCGCCAGCGCGACGTTCCCGCTGAGGACTTCGTGCTCACCGAGCGCCCGCATCTCGCCGGTGCCGACGCAGTTGAAGGGCCGCACGATCGTGAAGGGCAGGCCGTGCTGGTCGAACGCGGCCCGGGCGAAGTATTCGACCGCCAGCTTCTGGAAGCCGTATGACGAGAGAGGTGGGGGGATCTCGCGCTCCTGGCCCTCGTGCGAGGGCCAGGAGTTGGCCGACTCGAACACCATGGAGGAGGACAGATAGGTGACCTTCTCGAGCGTTCCGGCACGGAAGCAGTCGATCGCCGCATCACACGAGGCGGCGATGATTCGTTCGTTGGTCGCGAGCAGGTCGTAGGCGTAGGCGTGGAAGTAGGAGATCCCACCGATCATGGCGGCGCCGGCGATCAGGTGGTCGCAGTCCGCGAGCGCATCCCGCAGCGTGTCTCGGTCGCGGGCGTCGGCTTCGATCAGCGTGTAGTTCGGGTTGCTGTCGTAGGCCTTGGCGACACGACCGTACTTGGAGTGGTTGTCGACCCCGACGACGGAGTAGCCGCGGTGGAGGAGCTCCTCGACGACGTAACCGCCGATGAACCCCGACGAACCGGTGATGAGCACCTTCATCATGGTCCCGTCGTCCGATCGTCGTGAGGTGGGTCACCTTTCGCATGGAGGTCTTCGACGGTGAGGCGAGGACCGAACGCGAAGCGATACCAGTGCAGGTAGCGGGGGATCCATCGCATGAGCCGAAAGTTCGACGTGCCGTTCGACCGCTCGAGCCAGATCGTCGAGACCTCCGCGACCGGTCGGCGGAGTCGTCGCGCCTTGGCCACCAGCTCGATACCGATCTCGAACCCGGCATCGGATTCGATGCCGACCTCTTTGACGAATTCGGTCGAGTACGCCTTGAACGAGTTCGTCGCGTCGCGGGTGCCGACGGCCGCGAGCCAGTAGAGCGACAGGCCGGCGAGCCGAGACATCAAGCCCTTGACCAGGGGGCCACCGATCTGTTGGCCCCCACTGGAGTATCGAGAGGCGGCAGCAACCACGACTCCGCGTTCGACGAGCTTGCAGAGCGTGTCGATCTGCTCGGCGTCGTCGCTGCCGTCGGCCATGGTCACCACCGCAACGGGCGCGAGCGAATGGTCCATCCCGAACCGAATCGCCTGTGCCGGCCCCGGTCCGTTCGTGTTATGGAGCGGGAGGACGCGAGTGTCGTTCGAGGCGTACTTCTCGAGGAAGGGAACCGTCGTGTCGGCCGGATCGTCGTACACGGCGAGGACTTCGCACGAGAGCGTGACCCCGCTGAGGATCCGATCCAGGCAGGCGGTGATCGAGTCCCCTTCGTTGTAGACGGGGATCACGATCGAGACGCGGGGTGGGCTCTCCTGACTCACACCCGAACTCCCCGGTCGAGGCAGTTCGAGATGTCCACAATTGGGGTGTCCGTGTCGAGGTCCCGGTACTCGGGGTGCGGTGTCCCGATGATGATCAGGTCGGCCTCGCGGAGGATCTGATCGAGGCCGACGAGCTCTGGGTCATTGGTGACATACGGGTCGTGGGTCAGGACTCGCCCGGCCTTGAATTGCAGGATTCGCTTCAACTTGTAGCTGAGGCTCGATCGGATGTCATCCGATTCCGCCTTGAACGCCATCCCGAGAATCGCCGCAGTCATGTTCGAGAGGTCGAATTGCTGCTCGAGACGAGCGACGACGTACAGGGGGAGGCCTTCGTTGACCATGACACTCGCCTGGCCGAGGTGGAAATTGTTGTTGTTGAAGGCGGCGAGCTGCATGGTGTCCTTGAACAGGCAGGGCCCCGCGGCGAAGCCCGCGCGAGGGAGATCGGCGGCACGTGGGTACTCGTACGCCAACGCGGCGCGGATCCGTTCGTAGTCGAGGCCAAAGTCGTTTGCGAGCATGAAGAGCTGATTGGCGGTCGCGAACTTGATGTAGCGCCACACGTTCGTGAACAGCTTGGCGAGCTCGGCCTCTTCGGGCTCTAGGTACACGACCTCGTGCGCGAGGCTCCCGAAAAGCTTGGTCGCCCGTTCGGAGGCCCGACGTGAGCGCGAGGCAACGATCTGGGGCAACTCGAAGAGCTCGACCATCGCCCGTCCCTCGGCGATGCGTTCCGGACAGAACGCGACGTCGACGTCGAGACCACGACGTTCGACGAGCCGTTCGACCATCGCAGTGACGCCCGGGTAGACCGTGCTGCGGAGCACCAGCAGCTGCCCGTCGACGAGCTGCTCGCCGATCTCCTCGATCGTGTGCTGGACGGCGTTGAGGTCAGGGTTGAGATGCTCGTCGATCGGCGTTCCGATGACGATGATGACGTGCTCTGCGCCGCGGACGGTTTCGGGGTCCGTCGTCGCGGTCAGCTGTTCGGCATCGATCGCGCGACGAAGCATCGACGCGGCCCCGGCTTCGACGAACGGCAACTCACCCCGATTGACCTGCTCAACCGCCGAGGGATTGATGTCGACGAGCGCGACTCTGAGTCCTCGGTCGGCGAAGGCGATTCCCAACGGCAAGCCGACGTGACCGCAGCCGCCGACGATCACCACATCGAGAGAATCAGCCATTTCTCACCCGAGAATTGGTCGTGCCGGGAGACCCCAGAGAAGCGGAAATGGTAGCGCGTGCCGTTTTCCGGTCTCTCTGCGATCGGCAGGCGGCCAGCGGCCCCTCACGTGGGCATCGACGACGCCTCGGCTCGGCCGTCCGGTACGCGCTGGCTGCGGTTGTGGCGCTGCGCACACGCGAGGGATCTGCTGGGCGCGCCCCTCGACGTAGGGCTCGATGACAGCGTCCGCGACGATCGTGCTCGACAACGATCGGCGCGAACGACGTCCGTCGCCCGGTCGGGGCCGATCTGAGCGGCCGGAATCCGGGCTGTTCGTGCTACACCTACGGAGCCATGAAGGGTCTGATCCTCGCCGGTGGGGCGGGCACACGGCTACGGCCGATCACCCATACCAGCGCGAAGCAGCTGGTGCCGGTCGCGAACAAGCCCATCCTCTACTACGGGCTCGAGGACATGGCCGCCAGCGGGATCCGCGACATCGGGATCATCGTCGGGGATACGGCCGACGAGATCATCGCCGCAGTCGGGAACGGCTCGCGTTGGGGTGTGAACGTGACCTACATCAGCCAGGAACAGCCCCTCGGGCTGGCCCACTGCGTCCTCATCGCCCGTGACTTCCTGGGCGACGACGACTTCGTGATGTACCTCGGTGACAACCTCCTCCAGCAGAGCCTGACCCAGTTCGTCGAGGAGTTCGAGTCGGCACGACGCTCCGCGCCAGACCACGCCCCGGTCGCGCAGATCCTGCTCGCGCACGTCGACGACCCCCGCCAGTTCGGGGTCGCCGAGGTGGCCGACGACCAAGTCGTCCGACTGGTGGAGAAGCCCGCAGAGCCACCGTCCGATCTCGCGCTGGTGGGCGTGTACCTCTTCGATTCGCACATCCACGACGCGGTGCGTGCGATCCGACCCTCTGCCCGGGGCGAGCTCGAGATCACCGACGCGATCGAATGGCTCCTCCAGCAAGGCCTCCCGGTCCGACACGAAGTCCTCGAAGGGTGGTGGCTCGACACCGGCAAGAAGGACCCGCTCCTCGAGAGCAACCGACGGATCCTCGAGACGATCACGGGTCGAGTCGACGGCAAGGTCGACGAGCTTTCCACCCTCGAGGGGCGAATCGTCATCGAAGCCGGCGCGGTGATCGTCAACTCTCGCATCCGTGGTCCCGCGATCATCGGCGAGAGGACCTGCGTCACGAACAGCTATGTCGGGCCGTTCACCTCGATCGCCGGGGAGTGTGACATCGTCGACGCGGAGATCGACCACTCGGTCGTGCTCGAACAGAGCCGGATCGTGGGGATCGCCGGGATCGCGGACTCGTTGATCGGCAAATCGGTCGAAGTCACCAGGTCGGCTCGGCGGCCACGAGCCCTCCGCCTCATGTTGGGGGACCACTCGAAGGTCGACCTCGAATAGACAGGGCACCGTAGGTATGGCAAGCGTGAACGAGTCAGATGTCATCGCGGGCGTGTACATCGTCGACCCGACGCTGCACGGCGACGAACGCGGAGTCTTCGTCGAGACCTACCGCCGGGAGTGGTTTCCGCAGGGACGGGAGATGGTCCAGGGCAACCGCGCCGATCGGCAACAGGGCTGCATCGTCGGACTGCACTACCACCTGCACCAGGCCGACTGCTGGTACGTCCCCCACGGCCGCGCCCGCGTGGTGCTCCATGACCTCCGCGAAAGCTCGCCAACCGATCGCTCGACGATCACCCTGGACCTCGGGCGCCGCCCGGACGACACGCATGACCACCGGGCGGTGTTCATCCCACCCGGCGTCGCTCACGGTTTCGCCGCGCTCACGAACATGACGATCATGTACCTCGTCGACAACTACTACAACCCAGAGGACGAGCTCGGTGTCGCGTGGGACGATCCCGCAGTCGGAGCCGATTGGGGGATCACAGCACCTATCCTCTCCTCACGTGACCAGAGCAACAGCCGCCGAGACGCCATCCCGAGCCATCTCCAGCCCCGATGGGGTCTTCGGACCTGACGATCGGACCGAGCACGCATGAGACTTCTGGTGACCGGCGGCGCGGGCTTCATCGGGTCGAACTATGTCCGTCATCTGCTCGAGTCGACCGACAATTCCGTGACCGTCTACGACGCGTTGACCTACGCGGGAAACCTCGACAACCTGCGCGACCTCGACGACAACCCGCGTTACTCGTTCATCAAGGGCGACATCTGCGACCGAGACTCGGTCGTCTCGGCGCTGGACGGCCACGACACGGTCGTGCACTTCGCAGCGGAGAGTCATGTCGACCGGTCGATCCTGAACCCTGACGCGTTCGTGCACACGAACTGTGACGGCACGAACGTCCTCTGTGACGCTGCACGTCGCGCCGGGATCGGCCGATTCGTCCACATCTCGACCGACGAGGTGTACGGCTCGATCGAGACCGGCTCCTTCCGTGAGGAAGACACGCCCACGCCGAGATCGCCGTATTCCGCGTCGAAGGCCGGCTCCGACCTCATCGCCTTGTCCTACTTCACGACCTATGGCCTGCCCGTCGTCGTGACTCGATCGTCGAACAACTTCGGGCCGTACCAGTTCCCGGAGAAGGTCATCCCGCTGTTCGTCACGAACCTGCTCGAGGGGAAGCAGGTCCCTCTCTACGGGGACGGCCTGAACGTCCGCGACTGGTGCTACGTGGAGGACAACTGCGCGGCGGTCGACCTCGTCCGGCGCGAGGGGCGCGTCGGTGAGATCTACAACATCGGTTCCGGCAACGAGATCCCGAACAAGGTGCTCACCGAGACGCTCTTGGAGCTCCTCGGTTTGGATGTCTCGAGGATCGACTTCGTCGCCGATCGGCTCGGTCACGACCGCCGCTACTCGGTGAACACCGACAAGATTCATGCCCTCGGCTGGTCGCCTCAACGCGAGTTCCGCGAGGCGCTCGAGCAGACCGTGAGCTGGTACCAAGCCAACCGGTGGTGGTGGGAACCCCTGAAGGACCGGGCTCGGTAGTTCGGCGTTCATGCGCATTCTCATCACCGGCGCCGCAGGTCAGGTCGGACGCGAGCTCGTCGACGCCTTCTCCGACCACGAGCTGTGCGGCTCCGACCACCAGACGCTCGATGTCACCGACCGTTCCGCCGTCCTCGCCCTCGTCACGAAGTTCAGGCCCGACGCAATCGTGCATGCGGCGGCCTGGACAGCGGTCGACGCGTGCGAGCAGGACCCCGATCGGGCGTTCGCGGTCAACGCCCTTGGGACGAGACATGTCGCGGAGGCAGCCCGCCGAGTCGGGGCGCATGTCACGACGTTCTCCACCGACTACGTCTTCGATGGCGCCAAGGTCGACCCGTACCTCGAGTGGGACACGCCGAACCCGCAGTCGGTCTACGGACGTTCGAAGCTCGCGGGCGAGCGGGAGCTCGCCTCCACACCCGATTCGGCGACGCTGCGGATCTCGTGGGTGTGCGGGCTCCATGGTCAGAACATGGTCAAGACGATCCTCCGTCTCGCTGGTGAGCATGACCGGCTGCAGTTCGTCGACGATCAGCGAGGGCATCCCACGTTCGCCCGAGACGCCGCGAGGGCCACACGAAGGCTGGTCGCCGACCGGCGGTGCGGCCTGTACCACGTGACGAATCAAGGGGTGACGACCTGGTTCGAGTTCGCACGAGCCGTCTTCGAGTCAGCCGGGCTCGACCCTGGACGTGTCGAACCAATCTCGACGAGCGAGCTCCGCCCTCCTCGGCCGGCTCCCCGCCCGGCCAACTCAGTCCTCGACAACGCGGTCCTGCGGCTCGAAGGGCTCCCGCCCCTCCCCCACTATCGGGAGTCGCTCGATCCCCTCGTCGCTGAGCTGCTTCGGTGAGCACCACCGACACGGACAGCACACCAGCCCGCAGCCGAATCCGGGGCTGGGTGCTCGGCGTCGGCGCCCTCGTGTTCTTCACCGCCGCGCAGCTGCTCTACCGGGCGAGTCCAGCTTCGTATCGGAGCGTGTTCGCCGAGGACGGCGCCATCTACTTCCACGACGTCATGCACGACGGCTTCTCCGCGCTCTTTCGCCCCTACAACGGCTATCTCGTCACCGCGCCGCGTCTGCTGGCGATCCCGCTCGCCTGGGTGCCGCTCGACCGCGTCTCGGACTACCTGGCTGTCGCGGGCGCGATCGCCGGCTCCCTCGTGGCCCTCGCCGTCTACAGGTTGACCGACCAGGCCATCGACTCCCGACTCCTGCGAGGAGGACTCGCGTTCGCCGTCGCGCTGCACCCGATCCTCGTCTACGAGAACGTCGCGAACATCACCAACGTCATCTGGGTGTTCACGTTCGCCGTCTTCTGGGCGCTCATCCGGAAGCCGATCACGCGGGGCGACGTGGCACTGGGAGCCGGGGTTGCGTTCCTCGGCATGGCGTCGTCGAGTCTCTGCATCATCTTCGTGCCGGTCGCGGCCTGGATCGCCTGGACCCGCCGAGACTGGAAGAGCCGAACGGTGATCGGCGCGTACGGGCTCGCGCTGCTGCTCCAAGGACTCGTGTTCCTGACGAACAGCTACCACGGCCCCAGTGGCCAGGCCTCAGGGTTGGGGACGCTGTACGTGATCCGAGTGCTCGGGGTCACAGCCCTGGGGGTGCGGGGAGCCGCATCCTTGTGGAACGCCGGAGGCCAGATCCGCGTGGACCCCTTCGCCGCTGCGGTCGTCGTCGCGATCGTCGCCCTCGCCGCGTTGACTCGCGGGCGCCCGCGCACACTCGGCCTCACCGCGGCCGGCTACTCCTTCATCGCGTTCCTCACACCGCTGACCTTCCGCGGCACCGCGTTCTTCCGCCTCGCACCCACCTGGACGTACGGCGGTGAGCGGTACTCGGTCATCGGGGTGCTGTTCCTGGTCGCGTCTGCCGCGATCATGATCCCGCACGTCCGCCTGCAGAGCTCAGTGCGAACCGCGCTCGCCTGGATCGTGGTCGTCCAGCTGGTCGTGGTCTTTGCCCTGTCGTTCCGGACGCTCCACTTGGGTGGCGCGTCCGGACCCGAGTGGCATCCGAAGTTGGTCGCCGCAGCTCGGTCGTGCACCGCGCTGCACGCCAGTCAATGGCCAGTGACCGTCGTGCCGGGCGGTGCCTGGTACGTGATGGTTCCGTGCTCGAAGTTACGAACCGTGGGCTAGGACGCTCCGTGCGCGCCAAGCGGCCGCACGTTGTCGTTCGGCTCCCCGCGCTAGCCTCACGCATCCGATTTCGGCCCGGCGCGCCAGGCCTGAGCGGCAACAGCAAGCTTTCCGGGGGACGGGTGTGAGTGACCAGGCGGCCACGGCGCCTGCGCCAGGGCCGGTGCCGGACGGGCGGCGTCTCTCCGAGGATGTTCTCGCCAATTGGCTCCATTGGGTGCTGTTGATCATGGCCTTGGGGGTCCTGGTCCTCATCAACCGGCACCGATGGTTCAACGGAGACGACTGGGGTCCGCTCGTCGATCGCAAGCTCTTCGGCGGTGCGGGCACGAATGGGCTGTTCGTGCCCCACAACGACCATTGGATCTTCTTCCCGGCCCTCGCCGACCGGGTGCTGTTCTCGATCTTTGGGGTGCGGACCTACCTCCCGTACTCAGTGCTGGTCATCTTCTCTCACCTGGTCGTCGTCCAGCTGCTCTGGATGCTGCTCAGACGGCTGGGCGTGACCGCCTGGGTGACGTTCGCGGCCATCGCGGGATTCATCTTCCTCGGGGTGGGCTACGAGAACATCATCAACGAGTTGCAGGTCGTGTGGATCTGGCCACTCGCGGCGGGACTTGGTGCGCTGCTCATAGTGCCCGCTACGGGGTCATGGAGGTGGCGGCGCGACACTGCTGTGACGGGCCTGCTCGTCTTCGCGATCGCCTGCTCGAGTATCGGGCTGGTAATGGTCGCGGTCGTTGCCCTCGTCCAGTTGTTGCGCCGCGGGTGGCGCGTCGCGGCCGCGACCGCGGCAGCACCGCTGCTCATCTATCTCGCGTGGTACGTCACCGATCACCAGACCACGAACGCGTCGGGACAGCTTCCGGCCGGCACCGCGATCCAGAAGCTCCCGGCGTTCGTGTGGGCGGGAATCACCGGGCCGATCTCGACCACGCTCGAGCTCTCGGGCATCGGCGTCGTCGTCGTGGTGCTCCTCGCGGTGTGGACGATCCGCCATGCCCGGCCGCTTGAGGAGCCGTGGCCGATTGCGCTGTCGCTGGCCCTCGGCGCGGTCCTCTTCCTCGCGATGACCGGACTCGCGCGCGTCCAGTTCGGCCCCGACGCGGCGGCGACGTCGCGCTACGCGTACATCTCTCTCGCGCTGCTCCTTCCGCTTGGCGCCCTCGCCGTCGATGCGCTGCTTCACCGGGTGCCGCTGCGAGCGTGGATCATCCTCGCCGCGGTTCCTCTTCTCATCGGGGTTGGCGCGTCCCAAGTGAAACAGGAAGCCGACAAGCAGGGTGCGATCGAGCGTGAGCAAGAGACACGAATTGTCGCCGCGGCGCGCCTTGGCCGAACGATGAGCGAATTCCTGGTCCCCTTTCCCGTTCCGTACGCGATTCCGGTGCTCACGATGGCCCGTTTGCACGCGTTGGACACTCAGGGTCAGCTCCCCAATGTTGCGACCACGCCCGCCGACGAGCTGACCGCGCTCGAATACCTGCAGGTGTTCCTCGGACTCAATCTCCAGCTCAGTGCCGGACGCCCGGAAGCCACGATCGTGGGCGTTTCAGGTGCGACGGTGGCGCCGACCAGTCGAGCGGGATGTGTCGACGTGACCGCCACGTCGGGCGACCCAACGGTCACCGTGGCGCTCGCGGCGCCAGCGTCCATCCCGATCACGCCGCAGCGGAGCGGGTCGGCCTCGATCGTCCTCCGGCGGGCCGGGGCCTCCGGAAGGGTCCGCAGGTTCACGTCACAGACGGACCCGAACGCGCCCGACGTTGTCGGCGGTCGGACCGTCACACTGAACGTGGCCGCGCCCGGTGCGCAGGCAGTCATCGGGATCCCGAGCGACGGCACGACCACGATGTGCAACGTCGGGCTCGGCTAGCGTCGTCGCGTCTCGTGGGTTCTCGATCACTCGCCGTCGACGCCGCCAGAACGTCCAATCGCAGGGGACAGCCGCCTCCGCGACGACAGCCGTGATCCCTCGCGTCGCCGTGATTGTCGTGAACTTCAACGGCGGGAGCACCACCCTGGAGTGCGTCCGTGCCCTCGAGGCGACCGACTGGCCGACCGACCGCCTCGAGTTGATCGTGGTCGACAATGCCTCCACTGACGGAGTCGTCGACGAGCTGCGCCGCAGCCACCCTCGGGTTCGCACGATCGTGAGCACCAAGAACCTCGGGTTCGCCGGCGGGAACAACCTGGCGCTCCGTGGTTGCGGCGGAGTGGACCATGTTGCCCTCGTCAATCCCGATGCGTTCGTCCCTCCGGGCTGGTTGAGCCCGCTGACCGCCACGCTGGCCGCGAATCCCGAGGTGGGCGCGGCCTGTCCGAAGGTCGTCCTGACCGGGCGGTACCTCGAGGTCGCGATCGAGTCCGCAACCCAGCGGCGCGGTCGAGGAGATCGGCGTGATCTCGGGGTGCGGATCTCGGGGATCCAGGTCAACGGCCGCGACGCGGCCGCCCGGACCCGGTTCAGGGCTGGCACCTGGGGTCCGGAGTCTGGGGGTCGCTGGACCGACGGGCACGCACGGTGTTTCGTGCCCGTCGACGGAGCACATCCGGATCGGATCTCGTTCCGCCTTGACGCCGAGGTCGCCACCGCGACGACGATCCGAACCTCCTCAATTCAAGTACAGGTGCCGGTCGGCACCACTCCGGGCTGGTTCAGCATCGATACCGACGATGAACCAGTCGTGCTCGTGAACAGCGTCGGGACTGACCTCACCGCCGACTACTACGCGCGCGACCGCGGCTGGCTGGAGCCAGACGTGGGCCAGTTCGACGAGCCGACCGAGGTCTTCGCATGGACGGGCGCCGCGGTGTTGTTGCGCGGCGCGTACCTCGACGACGTCGGGCTCTTCGATGAAAGCCTGTTCCTCTACTACGAGGATCTGGAGCTGGCGTGGCGCGGCCGCACTCGGGGGTGGAGGTACCACACGGCGCCTGATTCGGTCGTTGAACACGAGCACGCCGCGGCCACGATCGAGGGCTCTCCGCTCTCGAACTTCCACAACGAACGCAACCACCTAATGGTGGTGGCGCGACACGCCCCTGCGGGCGACGCCGTGCGCGCCTGGTGCCGCCATCTCTTGGTGACGATGTCGTACGCGTGCCGAGACGCCGTCAGCCCACTGCTTCGAGGCCGGACCCCCGCTCCGAGTATCGTTCGCCAACGTCTGCGGGCGTTCGTCGCCGCGACGGTTCGAATTCCGAGGATGCTGGCGGCACGACGAACTGACCGGCGTGGGAGGGTCTGACGTGCGAATCGAGGTGACGCACGCCGCAGACGGTCGAGCGTTGAGCAAGCAGGAGCGGACCGCGCCGACGATCATGGGTTGGATCGACGAACCTGACCGGCCCGCCATCCGCACCTCGGCGGGTGTTCTGCGTTGCCGGGGCTGGGTCGCGACCCAGAACGGCGCTCCCGCGATCTTCACGGTTTCGGTCGACGGCGCCGTGGTGCACAAGGGGCTGGCCGATCTGCCCCGTCCTGACGTCCATGCGGCGATCAGCTCGGACTTCCAGGTGAGAGGGTCTGACTGCGGATTCGATGTCTATGTTCCCCTCCCGACTGGCGGCGGGTCACCGCTCCGGCTCGTCGTCCAGGCCACCGACGGCACGCAGACCGGGAGCGCGTCCATCGACGTCGATCGGGCACCCGCGCCGCCCCGGTCGGACTACAAGTCGGCATGGAACGCGGTGGCGAGTGACAACGAGAGCGCGATGCTCGCGGTTGCGGGATACACGGACGACGAGGCGTTCTCGATGACAGCCGAATTGACGGTCGAGCTGCTCAAGATCACCGTGGGAATCAACGAGGACGACGTCGTGCTCGAGATCGGGGCTGGCGTCGGACGGGTGGGTCCGGCGATCGCACCGAGAGTTGCTCGCTGGATCGCGACCGACGTCTCCTCGAACATGCTCCGCCACGCCCGCGAACGCTGCGCCGGCCTGGACAACGTCGACTTCGTCGAGCTCAGCGGCTGGGACCTTGCGCCGATTGGGTCGGGATCCGTTGACGTCGTCTACTCGACCGTGGTGTTCATGCACCTCGACGAGTGGGATCGCTACGCGTACGTCAAGGAGGCGTTCCGCGTGCTGCGCCCTGGAGGACGCCTCCTGGTCGACAACGTGAACCTGGTCAGCGAGGGGGGCTGGAGCTTCTTCGAAGCGACCGCGGAGCAGTACCACCCGCTCGAGCGGCCATCGAACATCTCGAAGACCTCGACCCCCGAGGAACTTGAGACCTACCTCGTCCGCGCCGGATTCGTGGATGTCCGAACGGGATTCGACCCCGATCTCCCGTGGGTGACCGCTTGGGGAGCGAAGCTCCGCGCTTCGGAGGGCGCAGCGGCGGGCTGAGATCGCCGCTGGCGGCTACGCCGGTCGTGTACCGAACGCCCACACGAAGGTGCTCGACGTGCGGACCTCGATGTTCTCGAACCCGGCGTGCTCGAGGTAGGTGCGCAGCTCCTGGGGGGTCGAGCTCTTCGACACGTTCGGCGGTCGTTCCAACGGCTTGTAGTCGCTAGCCGTCTTGAGGAAGAACGCCCACCCGTCGTCACCGAGCAGATTGACGTTGTCGACGTAGAACCGACCGCCGGGTCGGAGGACTCGATAGGCCTCCTTGACGTAGGCGTAGCGATCCCACTCGTCGAGGTGCATGAACACGACGGTGCAATAGACGACGTCGATCGATGAATTCGCGATGGGCTGCAGGTCCCAGCCGCTGACCGGGACGAACTCGACGTTGTCGAGACCCTCGCAGCGACGCCGGGCGTGCTCCAGCATGTTCTCGGAGACGTCGGTGGCGATCCAGCGCTTGATCCGAGGCGCGAGCGCAGGACCCACTCTTCCGACACCGGCCCCGATCTCGAGCATGACGTCGTCGGGTCGGATCCCGACGGTCCCCTCGAGCAGCGAGACGGTGGAATTGGCCATCTCTTGGAACCGGTCCTCGTCGGTGTAGCCCGCCACGGCGAGCTTCGCCTCGTCCTCGTCCCCGGAGACGCTCTCCCAGACGTGTTTGTAGTCAGCCCTCGCCGGGCTCGCCACTGCGGTGCCGCCTCGTGACGACCGCCGGTTCCAACGCATGGTCGAGTCCCTTTCACGATCCGGTGTCTCGCGGTGACCGGACGGCCAGATCACCGGGCGGGTCAGACCCGCGGCTGGCGACTTCCCGCGCTCGCGGCAAGATACCCGCTCGGGCCGCGACCGGCGGGACTGAGCGCCGGCGGAGTCGCCCAGTACGCTGGTCGCCATGTCCGCGGCAGATCAGATCCTCCGCAACGGCGACGAGCGTGGCCCGAGTCCAGCCGAGGGCCTGGATTTCGGCGGCTACTACTACGCCTACGACTGCGGCGAGCCGTACGAGCGCAGCGAACGGTGGCTCGGGTTCTTCGACAAGATCGCGGCGCGGATCGTCTCGGATCTGGGCCCGGGATCGGTCCTCGACGCCGGTTGCGCGCTCGGGGATGCTGGTCGAGGCGCTGCGCAAGGTTGGGGTCGAGGCCTACGGCGTTGACATCTCCGAGTACGCGATCGAGCAGGCCGACCCGTCGATCCGTGACTACGTGTGGCAGGCCTCGCTCACGGATCCTCTCCCGCGCCGCTACGACCTCGTGACCTGCATCGAGGTCGTGGAGCACGTGCCGGGCGCCGGCGCCGACGTCGTCATCGACAACCTGTGCGCCGCGTCCGACCGGATCCTGTTCTCGTCGTCGCCGTTCGACTACGGGGAGCCGACCCACGTCAACGTGAAGCAGCCCGATCAGTGGGCTGAGGCGTTCGCGCGCCGAGGCTTCTTCCGAGACCTCGACGCCGACATGTCGTTCCTGACCGGCTGGGCGGTCCTGTACGAGCGCCGAGCCCAGACCGCCCCGCAACTCGCTCGGGCCTACGAACGCGAGCTGTGGCAGCTCACCCGTGAGGTGCAGGACCTGCGACAGAGCGTCCTCGCCCTGCAAGAGCGCCTGGAGAAGGACTTCCCGGCGCTCCAAGCCGGCGAGCAGAGCAAGCAGGACCTGATCGCGGCTCACGACGAGCTGCTCCAGACCCGCGACGAGCTGATCGGGACCCAGGCGGAACTCGGGGTGGCGCTCGGCAAGGTTGCGCAGCTGGACTCGGAGATCAGCCGGTACCGGACCGCGACCGCCGAGCTGAACAAGTTCATGCGATCCCCGGTGTGGCGCTACTACGAGCCGTATCAGAACCTCAGGCGTCGGGTCGGCACCAAGGCCCGGGGCCTGCTGCGCAAGGTGCTGTGAGGAGCCCCACCGCGGGTTTGCGGGTCTCGATCGTCCTGTTGCCCGGCGGCGGTGCTGACCAGACCGTCGCGTCGGTTCGCAACCAGACGTCGAGCTCGTGGGAGCTGATCGAGTCAGCTCCTGATGGGTCGGCGACGGCCGCGAATCACGCGTTGGCCCGTGCCGGCGGGGACTTCGTGGCTTTCGTCGACGCGGGAGACGTGCTCCATCCCCACGCCCTCGAGTGGGCGATCGAGGCCGTTCAGCGCCACACCGACGTCGACCTGGTCTACACCGACGAAGACCAGCCGACCGACGACGGGTGCATCGCTCCGTTCTTCAAGCCGGACTGGTCACCGGAGCGCCTGCTCGGCGGCAACTATTTCGGTCGGCTCACGTTGATCCGCCGTGAGCTGATCGAGCGGGTCGGACGGGCGCGTCCCGGCTCGGGGGTCGCGTGGGAGTACGACTTGGTGCTGCGAGCATCCGAGGTCGCGCGGCGGATCGAGCACGTGACTCGTCTCGGGTGTCGCCGCCACCTCACGCGGCCGGCGGCGCGGGCGACGGCCGACGCCGACTGTGCCGCGCTGAGCGACCATGTCCGACAACGGGGGCTCCCGGCACGGGTCGAGTCCAGCGACGACGACGCCGTGTATCGACTCCGTCCGGACCTCACCGACGAGCCCCTCGTGAGCATCGTGATCCCGGCCGGTGGTTCGATCCGCCGCGTTCGCGGCGAGACCGTCGACCTGCTGGCTTCCTGCGTCGAGAGCATCGTCGCTCGGTCCAGCTACCGAAACTTCGAGGTCGTGGTCGTCGCTGACGAGGCGGTCGGCGCGGGGACCCGCGCCCGCTTGGTCGCCGCGGCCGGCGACCGCCTGCACGTCGTCGAGTACCGCGAGCCGTTCAACTTCTCACGGAAGGTGAACCTCGGGGTGCTCCACGCGCACGGCGACTACGTCCTGCTGCTCAACGACGACACCGCCGTCCTCACACCGGACTGGATCGAGTCGATGCTCGTGTTCGCATCCGACGCGCAGATCGGCGCGGTGGGAGCTGTGCTTCGCTTCGCGGACGGCCGCTACCAACACGTCGGGGTCATCGTCCTCGACGGCGACCCTGGCCACCCGTACTACGGGTTCCCCCCCGACTACACCGGCTACCACGACAACCTGCGGGTGCCGTGCAACTACCTGGCCGTCACCGCGGCCTGCCTGCTGATGCGCCGCTCGACCTTCCACGAGGTGGGTGGCCTCTCCACCGTGTTCCCGAGCAACTACAACGACGTGGACCTCTGCCTGAAGCTGGGCCGAGCCGGATACCGGATCGTCTGCACCCCCGAGGCGCAGCTCTATCACTTCGAGTCGTCGAGCCGAGGGCCGAGCGCGGTCGCCGACGTTGAGCTCGAGCGTCTCCACAACCGCTGGGCGACGGTGCTGACCCGAGACCCGTTCTACAGTCCGCACTTCCTCCCGAACGCGAACTTCCTCACCCCGCTCGTGCCTCGCGACGTGACGGTCGGCGCCCCCGAGCCGGGTGTCGGCGACGCCGAGTGGTGGTGGCCTCCGACCTGACCGTCCGAGCCGGGGCCGCGGGTCGGCACCCCGATCAGTGGACGAGCGGGGCCCGTGCCGTCACTTGCGCCCGAGCACCCGGCGGGCCCGCATGCGGGCCCGTTCCGCGAGCGATCGGAGGTCGCCGGCGCGCACGTACTCGGTGACGAGGCCAACGTCGCGCTGGAGCCGTCTTCGGAGCCGCCGCACGTTGACCGGGTCGCCGACGGTCGGCGCGGTGAGCGGATCGACCAGATCGGGCGCGCGGCGGGGGGCCCGGCAGAACTCCAACAGCGGTCGGAGCACGGTGGACCAGCGCATCTGGGTGGCGAGCTCGCTGGAGGCGCGTCCGCAGGCCTCCCGCTCGTCGTCGTCGTCGAGCAGCCGGAACAGGGCCGCCTCGAGCGCGTCGACGTCGTTGGGAGGGACGGTGATTCCTGCGTGTTGGCGCTCGATGAGGTCGGCAAGTGAATCGCCGGCGGTGGCGACGACGGGGAGGCCGGCCCAGAAGTAGTCGAGGATGCGGGTCCGGAAGGAGAACGCGGTCTCGACGTGGTCGAGGTGGGTGCTGACCCCGATGTCGGCTTCGAGGAGGTAGTTCTGGCGGTCCTCGTAGGGCACCCAGTCCTCGTTGAAGAACACGTGGGTGTCGGTCAACCCGAGCTGCGCGGCGAGGTCCCGCGCTTCGACCGCCATGCGCATCTCACCGACGTGGGGGTTCGGGTGCTTCACGCCCAGGAAGCAGAGGCGGACTTCCGGCACCCGGAGTCGGAGCTTGTCGACCGCGCGAAGCAACGTCAGTGGATCGAACCAGTTGTAGATCCCGCCTCCCCAGAGGATGATCTTGTCGTCCTCGGCGATGCCGGGCACGACGCCCTTGAGGACGGCGCGGCGATGTTGGGCCGGTTGGTCGCTCACCCCGAAGGGGACGATCGCGATCAACGAGTCGAGGTTCTCGCTGTCGTCGTAGGTCGCGGGGTTGACGCGGCCCACCGCCGCGAGCTGCCCGAGCCAGAAGTCTCGTTGCTTCTCGCTGGCGCAGAGGAAGAAGTCGCCCCGCATGAGCTGCTGGTTTAGGACGTCCTTGCTCGATCGGGTGGCCAGCCGTCGCTGCACCGCGGTGCGCCCACGCGCCTGCTCCAGGACCTCGAGATGGAACGGGTCGTAGATGTCGGCCACGACGACACGGTCGTTCTTCTCGAGCGCCGGGTTCTGCGCCATGAGGTTCCCCTGGAAGATCACGACGTCGGAGTTCTTGATGAGGCGGGCGAACTCGTCGCCTTCGACCGCCCGGATGTCGAACGCGGGGTCCGAGAGACCGGCACGCAGCGTCGTGACCAGGGTGACGTCGTGTTCCTCGGCGAGCGCGCGGGCGATCTGCCAGGCGCGGATCGCGGGTCCGGCCATCTTGGGCTCGAGCACGTCTCCGGTGGCGACGAGGATGCGACGGCGGGGAGCGAACGCGGCGCGGATGCCGAGGGCATCGACGACCGTGTCGAAGGCATGCACGAAGCCCGGATCCCCGATGTTGGGGAAGAGCGGCAGCTTGAACAGCCGGCTGATCTCGTGATCGGCCCGGCGGCGCTTGGCCTGGACCCGCTGGCGAGACGCGACGAGCTCCGGGAGCGCCCGGCAGAACGCATCGATCGCGTACGGGCCGGCGATGGTCTCCTTGGCGACGTCGATGCGGTCCGTGTCGTCCCCGGTGGGGCGCAGCTCCAGGTCGAGCGCGTCGGGGTCGTCCCCGCCGGTGACAAGCCGACGCCGGATCCCGAGGAGGAGCGCGGCGGGGAGGACCTTGCGGAGGTGCTCCTCGTCGTAGTTCTTGAAGATCGTGAACAGCGCGTTGCGCTCGAGGAGGAAGCTCTCGCGCCAGGATGCGTGCCGGCCCATCGTCGCGTGGTGGCGATGAAAGACCAGTGAGGTCGGCAGGTAGCGGACGCGGTACCCGTGGAGCCAGAGCCGCCAGCCGAAGTCGACGTCTTCGAAGAACATGAAGAAGCGCTCGTCGAAGCCGCCGACCTCCCGGAAGATCTCGGCGTCGACGACCATCGCCGCACCGGAGGCGAACAGGACGTCTGCCGGTACGTCGTACACGGGATCGTCGGGCTCCCCAGCGTGGAGCTTGAAGCCGTGCCCGTAGAAGGCGAGCGCGGCGTCGACGAAGTCGACGTTGCGGCCCTCCCAGTCGACGATCTTGCTGGCCACGCAGGCGACGCCCTCTTCGTTGATGACGGGGACGGCACGAAGCCAGTGCGGGTCGGGACGGGCGTCGTTGTTGAGGAACGCGAGGTACTGCCCGGTCGCCGCGTCCGCCCCCCGGTTGCACCCGCCCGCGAACCCGACGTTGGCGTCGAGCTCGACGATCTTCACGTCCGGGTATCCGGCCCGGATCCGTTCGACGTCGTTCCCGCCGGACGCGTTGTCGACGACGATCACCTCGAGCTGATTGGGGGGCCACTCCAGCTTCGAGATCGCGTCGAGCGCGACGAGCGTGTGGTCCGCGCCTCGGTAGTTGACGAGGATGATCGAGACGACGTCGGGTCGAAGCATCCGGACGCGCGGCATGGGCGCCATCAACCGTTGTGCCAGGAACCCTTGAGGGCAAGGACTCCATACTCGGCGTAAGGGTCCCCGGCCTCGACGTCGAACCGGAACGAGCGGTACCGGTAGTCGTATGCGTGCGACAGGGTGTAGTTGTACAGGGAGCAGCTGAGGTCGAAGGTCCCAGGGACGATGGGGAGCGTGTCGACCCGGAAGTCGATGTGGCCGCGACCCTGGATCGACGCCGTCTCGAACTTGGCTTCGCGGGTGTTCGGCCCGCAGACCTCGGCGCCGTCGAGCCTGACGATGCCGATCCCGAACACCGGGCGTTCGATCGGCTCATGGGCGATGTAGTGGAGACGGATGGTGGCGGGGTCACCGGTCCGGAGTCGCTTGACGGGTTCGCCGGCGGCGTCGAGGATCTCCATCCGCTCGATCTGCGCCTCGCCGCTGCCCCAGCGCTGGCCGTGGTCGCCGTCGCGGACCCGGTCGGTGAACACGTCCCCGAGGTACTCGTCGATGAGGTCGCTGACCGGTCCGACCCGTCGGAGCTCGCCGTGCTCGAGCAGCGCGGCTTGGTCACAGAGGTTGCGGACCGAGCCGAGGGCGTGCGTCACGATGGCGATCGTCTTGCCCCGGGTCTTCATGTCGTTGATCTTCTCGACGCATCGGACCTGGAACTCGGCGTCGCCGACGGCGAGGACTTCGTCGATGAGCAGGATGTCGGGGTCGACGTTGATCGCGACCGAGAAGCCGAGACGGACGTACATGCCCGAGGAGTAGAGCTTGACCGGCGAGTCGATGAAGTTCTCCAGGCCGGCGAACTCGACGATCTCGTCGAAGCGCTGGTCGACCTGCTTCTTCGAGAGGCCGAGGATCGAGGCGTTGAGGTAGACGTTGTCGCGGCCGGAGAGCTCGGTGTGGAACCCGGCGCCGAGCTCGAGGAGCGCGGAGATCTTGCCTCGTGTGGTGATCTTGCCTTGCTCGGGGACCAGGATTTGGGCCAGGCACTTGAGGAGGGTGCTCTTGCCGGATCCGTTCTCTCCGATCAGCGCGAACGTCGACCCTTCGGGGACCTCGAACGAGATGTCCTTCAGGGCCCAGAATTCCTCGTAGCGGGCCCGGTTGCCGCGAAGGAGCGCGATCTTCAGCGAGTCGTTGCGCTCCTTGTAGAGGCGGTACATCTTCGAGACCGATTCGACGGCGATCGCGGAGTCGCTCACAGCTCCTCCGCGAGTCGACGTTCGAATTTCTTGAACGTCCAGAGACCCACGACGCACAGTCCGACAGCCCACGCCACCAGGTAGAGCATGTCGTTGAACGCCGGGAAGCGAAGGTCGTAGAGGACGGCGCGGAACGCGGTCACCATCCGCACGAGGGGATTGAGGAGGTAGAGGCGCCGGAACGGGATCGTGACACCCAGGATGTGGGCGGTCTTGGGCACCACGGTGATGGGGTACACGATCGGCATCGAGTAGAAGAGGGCGGTCGACAGGATGTTGATCAGGTGCTTCACGTCGCGGAAGTAGACGTTGAAGGTGCTGAGCAACAGCCCGATGCCGAGCACCATGGCCGCCTCGATCAACATGATGATGAAGGCGAGTGGCAGCCAGGGCAGGACCATGTTGCCGACGACGAGGAGTGCGACGGCGAGGACGCCCATCTCGACGCAGAAGCTCACGAACAGGGCCGCCACGTTCGAGAAGACGATGATCTCGCGAGGGAAGTAGACCTTCTTAATGAGGTTGCTGTTGCCGACGAGGCAGTCGACGCCGACCGACATGCCACCGGACATGAAATTCCACGGGAGCAGACCGCAGAGCAGGAACATGGCGAACGAGTTCAGGCCGCTCGGGTGTCCAACCGGGGGCTTCACCTTCAAGAAGAAGGAGAAGACGACGGTGAAGATGATCATGGTCGACAACGGGTTCAGCAGCGACCACGTCCATCCAAGGACGGACTTCTTGTACTTGCTTCGCAGTTCCCGCAGCGTGAGGTTGACGGTCAGCTCGCGGGCGTCTGCGTACTCGCGCAGGCGGGTCATCGCAGAGTCACGGTAGCGCACGACCGCCGGAGGCCCCTGTACGGGCTGGCGAGCACGGCAGCCTGCTCGGGTGGCTAGCCGGCGAGCAACGCCCGGGCGAGGACATCGGTGCCGAAGGCGGTGAGGATGGCGAGGTACAGCAGTCCGGTCGCGGCCATGACGGCGGAGTAGTAGCGCTCTTCGAGTGCTCGCCACGTGACCGCGAGCAGCACGATGGTGGTGAGCGCGCTCGACGGCCCAGGTCACCCCGAGGAGGCCGTCGTAGCCGTCGGGGATGGTGCCGTTGAGGACGCTGATCATCCCGGTGGGCACGAGGAGGAGGGCGACGTCGAGCGGCCAGGCCAGCGCGGCGAAGCCGACCAGCTCCTTGATCGGTTGTCGCGACAGACCGGGCTGCACCAGGTACCAGTGTCCGAGGAGCATGGCGTCGGTCACGAAGCCGAGGAAGACGGCGCCGGCGACCAACCGCGCCGCGCTGAGCCCGTACGGGCCGCCGACCGCGGCGGCGGCGCCCAGGAGCGCGACGGCGCCGAGCGTGGGAGCGGCGAGGTCGAGGCGGGGGTCGAAGGATCGCGGGCCGGTGATGCCCCCGCCGCGGCGGACGACCGACACGCCGAGCGCTACGAGGGCGGCGGCGACCATCGCCGCGCCGGCCGCGTCGCGGAGCAGCCCCCCGGTGGAGTGGTCCGCGGCGGCGATGCCGGCTGCGACACCACCGGCGCCGAGGGTGGCGTAGATCGAGCGGACGAGCCAGCCGTAGCCGAGTCCGACGACTCGTCGCCGTGTCGTGATCCAGGCGCCGAGAAGTCCACCCGCAGCCCATTGGAGCAGCACCGACGCGAGGTCGAGGTGCACGAGATCGCGAGGTCAGTCGACGACCGCGACGTCCCGGGCTGCTTGGTTCAGCCTGCGGGGTCCGTCGCCGGTGGCCACCACGATGTCTTCGAGTCGCAGTCCGAACGCGCCGGTCAGGTAGACGCCCGGTTCGATGCTGAAGGTCTGCCCGGCGCTGAGCGGTGCGGTGTTGGTGGCGACGAGGAACGGGTCCTCGTGGGACTCCAAGCCGATGCCGTGACCGGTCCGGTGGACGAACCGCTCGGCGAGGCCGGCGGCGCCGAGCACCGCTCGGGCGGTCGCGTCGACGTCGACGCACGGGGTGCCGACCCGCGCCGCCTGGAAGGCGGCCTCTTGCGCGTCGACCAGGGCGGCGTAGGCGTCGCGCACCTCACGGTTGGGTTCACCGACCGAGTACATGCGGGTGATGTCGGAGCAGTAGCCGCGCATGGTTCCCCCGAAGTCGCACAGGACCACGTCGCCGGCCTCGATGATCCGGTCGCCGGGCTCGTGGTGGGGGCTGGCGCCGTTGGGTCCGGTGGCGACGATGGCGAAGTTGACCCGTTCGTGGCCGACGTCGAGGATCCGGTCGACGAGCTCTCGGTGCAGGTCCCGTTCGGTGCGACCACGGAAACGGGTGCGTCGCAGGGCCGACGCGACCTGGTCGACGCCGGCTGCCGCGTCGGTGAGCGCGGCGATCTCGGTGTCGTCTTTGACTGCTCGCAGGGGGCCGGTGACGGTGCTGGCCGCGACGAACCGGGCGGTCGGGAGCGCGGCTTGCAGCGCGAGCACGAAGCGAGCCCAGAGCTGGTCGCCGATCGCGAGCACATCGACACCGCGGAGGTGTTCGGCGATGAGCTCGATCGGGTCGTCGGTCTCGTGCCAGGGTCGGACGGTGATCTCGTCGGAGATGTCGCTGACGCGGGCGAGTTCGAGCTCGGGGAGGAAGAGCTGTGGTGCGCCGTCGGTCCGCACGACGAGCATCGTGATTCGATCGGTGGGGATCGCCTCGTAGCCGCTCAGGTACAGGAGGTCGGGGCCGAAGGCGACACCGAGGGCGCCGACGCCGAGCTCCGCCATCCGCGCCCGGGTGCGGGCCAGGCGGTCCGCGTGGCTCACGTGAGGTCCAGGGCGGGGAGACCGTCGATGCTCTGGGTGTTGTGCTCGGCGCGGTAGGCGGCGAGCCCGTCCTGACCCTTGCGGTCGGACCATCGCAGCAGATCGGGTCGGTCCTCTTCGTAGCGCATCCGCGGGACGGCGTAGCCGCACGAGGTCGACACGCGGGTGACGTCGACGCGGATCACGCTCCGGGCGCCGGCGAGGGGCGGGAGCCGCTTCGCGATGGCGGCACCGTCGGGAGAGGCGAGGTCGAGGACGACGCCGTGACCGTACAGGCGGACGATGTTCGGCTTGCCTTCGAAGGCGCAGAACATCAGGGTCACACGGCCGTTCTGGCGGAGGTGGGCGATGGTCTCCGACCCGCTGCCGGTGAGGTCGAGGTAGGCAACAGTGCCGGGATCGAGGACGGCGAAGGTCGACAACCCCTTCGGCGAGCAGTTGATGTGTCCGTCGTCTTCCAATGGTGCGGTCGCGACGAAGAAGACGGGCTGGGCGTCGAGGAACGCTTCGATCTCGGGTGTGATGCGCTCGACGGTGCGTCCCACTCACGCACCTCGGGCGACGAGGGCGACCGGCACGGGGGCGTCGAGGGCG
The DNA here is from genome assembly GCA_963714105.1 of uncultured Actinomycetes bacterium. GTDB lineage: Bacteria > Actinomycetota > Acidimicrobiia > IMCC26256 > PALSA-555 > PALSA-555. Next base: position 748,380 of record OY970233.1, read on the forward strand.
GGTTCGTCCCTCGCGGCGTCGACGGCCCGCTTCGCGTGGTAGCTCGAGCGGACGAGTGGGCCTGCTTCGACGTGGGCAAACCCGAGCCGATCGGCGAAGCCTTGCAGCGCCTCGAACTCGTCGGGGTGCCACCAGCGCACGATCGGGAGATGGGCGCGTGACGGTTGGAGGTACTGCCCGATGGTGAGGATGTCGACGCCGACCGCGGCGAGGTCGGTGATGGCGCTGCGGAGCTCGGTCTCGGTCTCACCGAGGCCGACCATCACCCCTGACTTCACGATGAGCCCCGCGGCGTTCGCGCGGGCGAGCAGGGCCAGCGATCGGGCGTACCCGGCGCTGGGTCGGACGCCCCGTTGGAGCCGGGCGACGGTCTCGAGGTTGTGGTTGAGCACGTCGGGGGCCGCCTGGAAGATGACGTCGAGCGCGGCCGGGTCACCTTTGCAGTCGGGGATGAGCACCTCGATGCGGGTGTCGGGCTTCCGTCGCCGGATCGCGGCGATCGTCGCGGCGAAGGCGGCGGCGCCGCCGTCACGCAGGTCATCGCGGGCGACGCTGGTGACGACCGCGTGGGAGAGGTCGAGCGCGGCGACGGCGTCGGCGACCCGAGCCGGTTCGTCGACGTCCGGCGGGAGCGGCCGGCGGGTGTCGACAAGGCAGAAGCCGCAGGCTCTCGTGCACCGGGCCCCGAGGATCATGAACGTGGCGGTCCGGTCGGCCCAGCACTCGTAGATGTTGGGACAGCCGGCCTCCTCGCACACGGTGTGGAGGTCGAGATCGTCGAGGAGTCGCTTCGTCGCCCGGTATCCCGGCCCGAGGTTGGCGCGGACCCGCATCCACGCTGGTCGGCGCCCGTCCGGGGTTCGAGGTTCGTCGGTCGCGTCGATCGACCGCGGGTCGGGATCGGCGGGCTGATCAGGGTGATGCCCGTGGGCCCGTGGGCGCGGGTCGGGCCAGGCGACGTCCGAACGCTCGACCGTGTCGTAGCCGAACGCGGCCGCGAACGCGTCGGCGACGGCGTCCATGACCCGACGAAGCGGGACCGGCCCTCCGAGCACGCGGGCGACGGAGGTGACGCCCTTGTCGCGGATGCCGCAGGGGACGATGTGGTCGAACATGGACAGGTTCGGGTCGACGTTCAGGGCGAAGCCGTGCCGCGTGCGGCCTCGAGCGACGCGAACGCCGATGGCGGCGATCTTGTCGTCCCCGACCCAGACGCCGGTCAGCCGGTCTCGACGCTCGGCTGTGATCCCGAGCTCTGCGAGGGCGGCGATGAGGGAGCCTTCGAGGCGCCGGACGTAGGCGACGACGTCGCGGAGTCCTCGCGCGGACCCGGGCAGCGTGACGACTGGGTACCCGACGAGCTGTCCGGGTCCGTGGTAGGTGACGTCACCTCCGCGGTCGGCGTGGACGAGTTGTGCGCCCACAGATGCGGGGTCGACGAGGACGTGGTCGAGCGTGGCTCGGGATCCGAGGGTGTAGACGTCGGGATGCTCGAGCAGCAGCAGGTAGTCGTCGTCGCGTTCGTGCAACGCGCGTTGCAACGTGTTCGCCTCTTCGTACTGGACGCGTCCGAGCCAGCGCGTTCGGAGCTTCGACTCGGTCACCCGAGCTCAGCCTCCCAGTCGCGGGTCTCGATGTCGTCTTGTAAGGCTCGGAGAAACGCGGCGGCGTAGGCACCGTCGAACGCGCGGTGGTCCCATGCCAGGGCGAGGATGCCGACGTGTCGAACTGCGATGTAGTCGGCGCCGTCGGGACCTGGGATCACGACCGGGCGCTTTCGGATCCCGTCGGTCGACAGGACCGCGACCTGAGGCTGGTTGATGATGGGGAGCGTCATGTAGGTCCCGAACGGACCGGGGTTGGTGATCGTGAACGTCCCGCCGAGCACCTCGTTCGGCAGCAGCTGCTTCGTGCGGGCCCGTTGGGCGAGGTCCCGGATCTCGCGTGCGAGCAGCCGGAGCCGCTTGCCGTCGGCGTTGCGGATCACCGGGGCGACCAGGCCTTCCGTGTCGAGATCGACGGCGATGGCGAGGTGGACGTCGCGGTGGACGATCAGCTCGTCGTCACCGACACTGGCGTTGACGTACGGGAACTCGTCGACCGCGTCGCCGAATGCCCTCGCGACGAACGGCAGATACGTGAGGGGAAAACCCTCACGAGCTCGCCACGCGCTCTGGTGGCGGTCCCGCACGTTCGCCACCCGTTCGAAGTCGACCTCGACCGACGTGTAGACGTGTGGGCTGGTCGCCTTCGACCGGACCATGTGCTCGGCGGTCCGCCGCCGGATGTTGGTGAAGGGCACGACTTCGTCCCCGCGGGTCGGCTCGACCGTCGCACCCGTCGTCGGTTCGGGCAAAGGCGCGGGTGGTGGTGCCGCGGTGGGCGGTGGCGCGACCGGCGCCGGTTCGGGACGGGGAAGCGGTTCGGGGACGACCGTCGGTCCCGAGATGGGCGCCGACGGTTCGAGCGGCGCGGGGCGGGCGTCGCCGGCGCGGCCGCGGCGGGGGGCGGGGCCACGGTGGTCCCGACCGGAGGGGGCGGTGAGGGCGCGGGTGCGGCTCCCGGCGTCCGATCGGTGGCGGCGGCGTCGAGCACGTCCTTGCGGGTGATCCGGCCGCCGGCGCCGGTGCCGCGGATCGCGGCGGCGTCGAGGCGGTGTTCAGCGATGAGGCGACGAACGACCGGCGACGTCAGCGCAGCGGCTCCGGTCACCGCCGCGGCGGTTGTTCCGGTCGTCGACGCGGGCACCGGTTCGGGCGCGGACGGCGGCGCGACGGGTGTCTCCGCCGGCGAGGGAGCGGGCGGGGCGGCCGACGGCGCGACGGTCGGTGGCTCGCTCGGCGTCGGCGCCGGCGGTGGTGGCGCGACGGCCGTCGGTTGGGTGGCGGGTTCCGGGGTCGCGGCGGGTGGTGTCGTGCCGGTCGTCGCATCGCCGAGGACGGCGAGGACGGCTCCGACCGCGGCGGTCTCGCCTTCGGGGACCCGTATCTCGGTCAGGACGCCCGCCGCGGCCGCGGGGACCTCGGAATCCACCTTGTCGGTCGAGACTTCGAAGAGGGGCTCGTCGGTTTGGACCTGCTCACCGACGCCTTTGAGCCAGCGCGTGATCGTGCCTTCGGTCACGGTCTCGCCGAGCTGCGGCATCGTGATGTCCACCGTGGTCCTCCCGGATCGGGTCAGCCGTGCAGCGCGCGGCCGGTCAGCGCGAGGGCCGACTCGCCGAACAGCTCGCTGAGGGTCGGATGGGCGTGGATCAACGATCCGACCTCGGCCGCGGTCGCTTCCCAGTTGACGGCCAGGTAGCCCTCCGCGATCAGCTCGGTCGCCCACGGTCCCACGATGTGAACGCCGAGCATCGGGCCGTCGGGTTCCGCGACGATCTTGACCAGACCGTCGGGTTCGCCGACGATGACGGCTCGGCTGTTGCCGACGAACCGGTGGACCGACGTGACCACGTCGTGGCCGCGAGCCCGGGCTTGCGCTTCGGTGAGTCCCGCGAAGGCGACCTCAGGGCGGCAGTAGATACCCCAGGGGACCTTGTCGTAGGCGATCGGGGGTGCGTCCTCGCCGAGGAGCGTCTTGATCGCGAGGATCGATTCGGCGAAGGCGACGTGCGCGAGCTGAGGGGTGGCGACGACGTCGCCGACCGCGTAGACGTCGGGAACGGTGGTGCGGAGGTGATCGTCGACTCGGATGTGACCGCCCTCGTCGAGTTCGACCCCGGAGCCTTCGAGGCCGAGGCCCGCGGTGCGGGGGTCGCGCCCGACGCTGACGATCACCGTGTCGACGATGACTGTGCCCGATCCGTCGCCGCCCTCGTATCCGACGGTGAGCTCGCGGGTGCCTTCGATGCTGGTGACCCGGACGCCGGCGTGCGCGCCGATTCCGTGCTTGGAGAACGAGCGGGTCAGGACGTCGGAGATCGCCGGGTCGGCGTTGGGCAGGACGGCACCGAGCGTCTCGAGGAGAGTCACTTCGCTGCCGAGGTCGGACAACAGTGATGCGAACTCGCAGCCGATGGCGCCGGCGCCGATGATGGCCACCCGTCCCGGGACCTCGTCGAGGGCGAGGACGTGGTCGGAGGACAAGATGCGGGTGCCGTCGAAATCGAGGCCGGGCAGCGGGCGGGGGAAAGAGCCGCTCGCGAGGATGAGGGCGTCACCGCGGATCTCGGTGCCGTCGGACACCCGCACGTGGTGGGCAGCTGCGTCGATGATCGACCCGGTCCCGGGGACGACCGTGACCTTCCGGCCCTTGAGCAGCGATTCGAGCCCGCGGGTAAGGCGATCGATGACCTGCTGCTTTCTCGCTTGGCTGGCGCGGAGGTCGAGGGAGGGCTGACCGGACTCGACGCCGAACTCCTTGGCGCCAGCCACGGTGCGGAGCACCTCAGCGGTCTGGAGCAGCTCCTTGGCCGGGATGCACCCTTGGTGCAGGCAGGTGCCTCCGACCGGCCCCTCTTCGACCATGGCGATCTGCAACCCGGCAGCGGCGCCGTAGAGGGCGGCGGCGTAGCCTCCCGGCCCACCACCGAGAACGACGACGTCGAAGTGCTCGGCCACACGTGCTCCCTTCCTCGCGGCTCATTCTTCCCTATCTCCCGGGGTGCTCCCGCACTTTGAGATGGTCGAGCGGCTCAGCGGGCCAGCAGGATCTGGATCGCCGACGCGGCGAGGATGGCGACGGCGCAGATCGCGGCGAGGACGATGAGCGTGCGGGTGCTCACAGGGGTCATCATGACGCCCGTTCCCGGTCGACGTGGCGCAAGCCGTGCCGGCGACCCACCCGGGCGTCTTCGAGGTCGCGCGCAGCACGACCGGACAGCACCGGCGAGGCTCGGGGTGGGGTCGGTCGGTGGCGCCGATCGGTGGTCGAGCTCGCCGTGGGAGGGATCAAGACGTTGCGATCGTCGACGGCGCTGACCCAGCGAGCGCGGCCCCTCGGTGAGACGGCCCGAGCCGGCCGGCTCGACCTGGAGGCAACGAAGGGTCCGGACGCGGACCGGTCGGGTTCCCGCCCCGGCACCCCGCCCGGGCGGATCGGCGCGCCCACGACCGCCAAGATGCCGACGTGACCGCCATCAGCCGCCTGCGGGTGGCGGTCGACGCGACGTCGCTGCTCGGGGTTCGAACCGGTGTCGGCCACGTCACCGCGTCGTTGATCGAGCATCTCGCCGCCGCCGACGAAGTCGACCTCGTCGCGTACGCGGTGACGTGGCGGGGCCGACACGGACTCGTCGACGCGGTTCCTCCGTCGGTCACCGCCCGCACGAGACGCTTCCCGGCGCGCCTGACGTGGCTGTTGTGGCCGCGGGTGCGTGGGCCTCGGATCGAGCATTGGACCGGCCCGGTGGACGTCGTCCACGCGACGAACTACGTGGCCCCGCCGTCACGGTCCCCGGTGATGTTGACCGTGTACGACCTCACGAGCGTGCGGTTCCCGAAGCTGGCCCGCGGTGCGGTGGAGACCCAGCAGCGGCTCCTCACGGTTGCCGTCGCCCGGGGGGCGCTGATCCAGACCAGCAGCGACTTCGTCGCGGACGAGATCCGGGACCAGTACCGCCTGCCGCGTGACCGGGTCGTGCGCATCTATCCCGGCGTCGATCCGCTGCCGCCGGCTGATCCCCGCCGCGGTCAGGCGCTCGCCGGTGCCGACCGGTACGTACTCGCGTTGGGCACCATCGAGCCGCGCAAGAACCTGCCCCGTCTCGTTCAGGCGTTCGAGCAGCTCGTGGCGAGCCGACCCGACCTGGCGCTCGTCGTCGCCGGGCCTCCGGGGTGGGGCATGACCGAATTCGACGCCGCGGTGCGCAACAGCAGGGTCGGAGACCGGGTGCACCATCTCGGGTACGTCTCGAACGCCGACCGCAGCGCGCTGCTGCACGGCGCCGCGGCGCTCGCGTACCCGTCGCTGTACGAGGGGTTCGGGTATCCGCCCCTCGAGGCGATGCAGGCGGGCGTGCCGGTCGTGGCCGCCGCCGCCGGGTCGCTGCCCGAGATCCTCGGTGACGCCGCGCTGCTCCCCGCGCCGACCGACATCGAGGCGATCGCCGACTCGCTGGCCCGGGTTCTCGACGACGAGCAGGAACGGGATCGTCTGGTCACGCGGGGACGGGCGCGGGTCGCCGAGTACGGCTGGGATCGCGCCGTGCCGGCGTACCTGGACGCGTACCGGCGGCTCGCGGCTAACGGCCGATGACCCGTTGGACGGTCTTGCGGGCGATCGTCCGGGCCTGCTCGATCGGTGACGGTGGTGGCCGCGGCGCGGTCGGAGCGAGCTGATACGGGATGTCGGTGGCGTCGTACCAGGACGCGCGCAGCCACTCGACGAACGCGCCCGCGTCGGTGGGTGTCTGATCGACGCCGGGGAAGAGCCGAAGCAGCTCCTCGTGGTCGCGCCAGTACTGCACGAAGTACCGGGTGAGGCAGGGGTCGAGCCCGGGTGAGATGGGCTCGTTCAGCCAGGCGAGCAGGGCCGCCGAACCGCCGACTTGGTCGGGGTTCGGCGCGGGACGCCCGTTGCCGGCGCGGGCCTCGTCGAGGAACGCGTGGAGGGACCGCTGAATCGAGTCGTCGAGCGGCGTGCCGTCGGGGAGCCAGTCGTACTCGTACTCCCGCCGGAACTCGGGGTTGTGGACGGTGCGCCAGCCGCGCATGAAGTAGCCCCGCCAGGTGGCGGTGGTCCCGAGCGCACGGGCGCGGGCCGCGTCGCATTCGGCCGCGAGGGCAGGGGCGACCGCCTCGGTGTTCCAGCGCCGGATCGCGGCTTGGCCGAGCAGCCCTCGCCGTCGCGCCGCGTCCGGATCCTCGAAGACCGAGCGCATGAGCGTCGCCGCGTGGTCGAGGTCGGGGTCGGCCCAGCGAGCGTCGGCCGGATACGGGTAGTGGCCGGGCCCGACCGGAGTGAACGTCCAGTCGACGAGGTAGGAATTCGTCGCGGTGGTGAACTCGAGGTTGCCCGAGTACCCGGTGACGATGACGGGCTTGGCGAACGCCATCGCCTCGGCGATCGTCAACCCGAAGCCCTCGGAGCGATGCAACGACACGTAAGCGTCACACGCGGCGAAGAACGCGTGCTGGGACGGCGCGGGGAGGTAGCCGTCGAGCACCGTGATGTCGGGTCGCCCCGCCGCGGCGAGGATGAGTCGGTCCCGCGCGGTGAAGAAGCCGTGGCTGTTCGTCGACTTGATCACGAGCTGCGCGCCGTCGTCGGGTTGGAACGCCCGACGGTAGGCGTCGATGAGCCCGAACGGGTTCTTCCGGTCGGCGACGCTCAGGAAGTCGAACGAGAACGCGAACACGAACCGGTCGTCGCTCATCCCGAGGTCGCGGCGTTCGACCGCGGCGGGGGTGTCGGGGACGACGACTGGGATCGGGATCTTGATCACCGGCTTGGGGCTGTGCGGCTCGATCGCGTCGCGGACAAAGTCGCTCGCGACCCAGACCTCGTCGACGAGATCGAACGCGGGATGGTGCATCTCTTCGGGCAACCGCTCGACCTCCCAGAACCAGAGGCCGGCGGTGCGGCGACCCGCGAACAGCTCCGGTCCGACCGCACGTGCGAACTCTGGAAAGTGATTCGCGTTGACGCAGACCACATTGAGGTCGAACGGTGCCGGGTCTGGCCCGGTTTCCCCGTCGGGCATGGCCTCGAGGCGCTCGCCGGGCACTGAGGAATGGTCGAGCACCGACGTGGCTTGGCCTCCGACCCGGAACGCGTCGACGAGCGTTCGCCCCACCGCACCGAGACCGATCGCGGACCGGAGGTACCCGACCACGTTCACGCCGACCGGGATGGGGGCTCGCAGCCGGCGGAGCTGCCGGCGGCGGCGCAACCGCTCGACGTCGTCGAGGGAGGGGCGCACAGCCGACGGGATCGGCCGGTCGGTGGTCACGCACCACCGCAGGAACCGTTCGGCCGTCTCCCCGGTCAGCTCGAAGTACGCGAGGGGCAGGCCGCCGTCGTCGGCCCAGAGCCGCTCGAGGTACCGGGAGACGACGGGATGATGCTCGGGGCGGACCGGTTCGTTGAGCCAGGCGACGAAGGCGGCTTCGTCGACGAACGGGTTCGGGGGCTCGGGGTCGGCGTCGCCCGCGGCGCGGGCGAGGGCCTCCCGGTAGAGCTGGCGCATCCGACGGTCGATCGGGGTCCCGTCCGAGAGCCGTTCGAACCGGTACGGAGGGGACGGCTGGTCGAGACCCTCGTCGCGGAGCCGCTCCGTGTACTCGCGGTACAGCCGCGCGAGGTCGGGTCGCTCGGCGAGGGTGACTCGAGGGGTCCCGTCGCACGGGAAGAGCTCCCCGGGTTGTTCGGGGTCGTAGTCCCGGAAGTGCAAGCACCGGAGGCGCACGCCGTCGATGGTCGGTCCGGCATCGGTCTCGGTGATCGGACGGTCGGCGACGTTCCAGTAGCCGACCCCGGAGCCGGGGTCGCGCAGCACGTGCGGACGGAAGGCGCTGGCGACCTGGTCGCCCCAGGCGCGTTGGCGGCTCGCGACCGTGTCGAAGGAGTCGGGCGTGTCGGTCCGGTCCTGGAGCTGAGCCCAGCGCAGCATCGGGCGGGCAAGCGGGGTGACGGCGACGAACCCGGGGTTGTAGGGCCCGACGCTGAGCACCGCGGCGCGGAGGGCTCCCGGCCGTCGTCGGGGATCGGCGTGGGCGCCGAGGGGACGACGACCAGGCCGTGCTCGACCGCGAGCTCGGCGACACCTTCGAACGGAGCGAAGACCTCGGAGGCCGCGTCGAGGTAGAGCGCGACGGACGCGCCGTGGTCGAGCAAGGAGCTCAGGAGCGACGGCTTCAGGACCTCCACGAGCTCCAGCTGGTCGTAGCGCATGGCCAAGCGCGCGAAGTCGTCGGGGTCGAGGTCGAGATCGTCGGGACGCAGGATCGTCCAGGGCGCCTCGGTGGGATGCGGCTGCTCGTCGAGCGCGTCGAGGACGAGGACGGCAAGGGGAGCAGCGTCGGGGTGGTGGCGGCGAAAGGATCCGGCGAGGACCCGAGCTCGCGGGAGGTCTCGGGTGGCAACGACGGTGCACACCTGCAGTGCGTTCAAGGTTTCGAATGCCTCTCGGAGCCGAGGTTCGTGTGCGGCGAGCCCCAACGGTGCCGGCACACCGTAGCGACCCGGGGAGCGTCGCCGGTATCCTCGACGTCGTGGGTTCGCTTGCATTGAAGGAGTGGGCGGTCGTGGTGCGGGCCGTGCTCGCCGGCGAGCAGATCCTGGATGTGCGCAAGGGCGGACTGCGCGAGGAGGGCCGCCACTTCGGCCTGCACGGGGACTGCTTCTGGCTGTACCCGACGTACGAGCACCAACGCGTCGAGCTGGTGAAGCCCGCCTACCGGCGGTGGGTCACCGAATCGGATCCGGGTGCGTCGACCGATGGGCACGTCCGGCTCGACGGCTGGGCCGAGGTGGTCGGGGTCGTGACGGTCACCGAGCCCGAGGAGCTGGCGCGCCTCGGGTCGAAGCTGATCTGGACCGACGACTACGCGGCGTCGCGGTTGCAGTGGAAGCGACGCGACCCGCTGTGGCTGCTCGCGTTGCGCGCGTACCGCGTCGACGAGCCGATCCGGGCGCCCTGGCGTGACCGCTACGCGGGGTGCGCGTCGTGGGTCGATCTCGACGAGGTCCCGGACCCGCGCACGGTCGCGAGCGCACCGGCGTTGAGCGACGAGAGCTTCACGGCTCGGTTGGGGCTGGTCGAGCGGGAGCTCGGCCGATCGTTCGGACCCGCGACAGCGCCGGCGCCCTAGTCCTCCGCCGCGGTCCTCGCGGGATCGTGGAGGCGGTAGCCGCGGTTGCGAGCCTCGTCGAGACGGTCCGGCGCGAACGACGTGAAGGCCTCGGTTCGCATGATCTCCTCGACCGCCGTGACGACGTCGGGGTCGTCCGAGTCGAGGTCGTAGACGCGCTGCGTTCGCTTGTCGCCGAGGTAACGCGAGTCTTCGAATCGGGATGGGCGCTCCACTGGCGTCACAGTACCTGGGCGGTGCTTCGTCGCCGCGGGTTCGTGGTCATCGCCGTGCGCCTGATGCGGGTGAGCGCGAGCGAGGCGGGGCGCAGTCGCGCCCCGCCTCGCTCTGTCGGCTGTTGGGTAGCGTCGGCCGTCGCGCGGGAGGGACCAATCCCCGCCGGTCCGGCGCCGGTGTCGCGGTGTGGTTTCCGCTGGCGGTCCAGCCGGTGTGTGTGGCCTAGCGGCCGCGCACCTCCAGGGTCCCGTGTTGATCATGCATGTACGGACCACCTCCTTTCCCTGGTAGCCGCACTTGTACCACGTCGGGCGGTCAGTCGGGAGGAGATTCGCTGAACGGGTCGGCGGGGGTGCCGATCGCGCCGATGGCCCGCAAGTAGCGCAGCTGGGTCTCGATGACGCCGTGGACCTGCTCGGGGAGGTACGGCTCGCCGGTCTCCGCCGCCCGTTGGAGAATGTACGCGGTGGTCTCGGCCCCGCCGAAGATGACGGGGCTGCGCAACGCCGGGCTGGAGCCGTTCGCGGCGACCCCGCGGCTCTTGAAGAACTCGAGTTGGAAGTCGAGGATCCGTCGGACGTCGTCGGGGGTCAGCGTGGCCGCGAGGTCATCGGGGACGTGCTCGACGACGAACTCGTACGCGTCGTCAGGATCGAACAGCGCCGGTGGTGGTTCCCGCGCGATCCGGCCCGCTTCGCGCACGACGAAGATCGCCGCGATTCCGATGATCAACCCGAACGCGAGCAGGCCGGCCACGAGCGCCACTCACCCGAGCGTACCGGTCGACCCCGCGAACCGTCGCTGCCGCCGGTTCGGCTCGCCGGCGCGATCCCGCGCGCTGGCTCGCGACGGGGTCGTGTCGGGATGCTGACCGGTTCAGGCGTGGAGGGGGGCGAAGACACCGCCGAGGTAGGACCAGGTGGTGCTCCACGTCGAGCCGTTCCACTGCTTGCTGTACATGCCCTGGTCACCGTTGTCGACGACGAACACCCAGAGGCTCCCGTTGAAGACGACGGGGGTCGGGTCGCTGAGCACGGTCTGCCCGGTCCCCGGGCCGCCGAGGCTGGTCCAGGTGTTGGCGCTGGCGCCGGTGAGCGCCATGGCCCACACCTGGTTGTCGGTGCTGCGCGCGAAGACCCACACGGTCCCGGTCGAGTCGACGATCGGGGTGGGGTCGGACGTGAGGGTGTGCGCTGGCGTTCCCGGGTCCTCCGACCAGCCCCCCACCGACGACCAGTACGCGAGGTTGCCGTCGCCCGCGCGCACGAACATCCACACCCGACCGGTCGGGTCGCACACCGCGGTGGGGTTCGACGTCACGGTGGGGCCACCGAGGGGCGCGAAGCCACCCCAGCTGCCGCCCGAACGCTGGAGATACGACATCCCGGAGTCGTTGCCCCGCACGAAGACCCACATGGTGTGCGCCGTGTCGACGACCGCCGCGGCGTTCGAGCTGAGGATCCCGCCGAGCCGGATCCACCCGGGGCTGGCCTGGGGGCTGACGAAGAGGGCGTTGTCGGTCCCGCGGGCGAACACCCACGTCGTCGTGCCGTCCGCGTCGAGCACCGTGGTCGGGTCGGAGGTGATCGTCCCGCCGATCGCGTTGCTCAGCGGGGTGAGCGTCCCGCCGTTGTCGGTGACCTGCCAGACCGCCTCGTCGGCCCCGCGGAAGAACAGGGACGCGTTGGCGTTCTGGGAGACACCAGCGATCTGGGAGTTGACGTTGCCGCCCACCTTCGTCCACCCGGCCCACGTGGTGCCGTCGTAGGTCTGGTACCAGAGGGCCCCGTCGGCGCCACGGGCAGCGAGGACGAGCTTCGAACCGGCGACCGCGGCCGCGCCGCTCGTCGCGAGCGCGGCGGCGAGCGGCGGTGGTGGAGGTGGCGGGGGCACGTAGGCGGCGCAGTCCGCGTTGTGGTTCGCGGTGGCGTCGTCGACCGCGGCGGACGCGGAGCAGTAGAGCTCGGTGTACGGCGGGTACGGGGGGGTGCACAGGACCATCCGGCAGGCGATCGGCCCGATCTCGCCGAACTGGGGGTTGCACTGCCCGTACCGGAAGTAGTTGCAGTGGACCTTGCGGGTGTTGCAGTCGACCGCGCACCGGCACGGGGAGCACCCGGCGCAGAAGCCGTTCCCGATCGACGGCCCGCAGCACACCTCGTTGCAGTCGATGTAGTACCGGGGTCCGCCGCCGCAGTAGATGCTGCCGTCGGCGCGCCACCACCCGGCCGGGATCGTGTTGGGCGGGCACTCGTTGTTCCCGAAGTTGATGACACAGCAGAACTCGGTGTACCCGTCGGTGCAGAAGGTCCCGCCGGGGCAGTCGGTGATCCGCGTGTACGGACTGCCGGGTTGGGTGACCACCGCGCAACCGGTGGCGGCGACGGCCGAGCCGACGAGGGTGGCTCGAGCGATGAAGCTGCGCCGGTTCAGCTTCGCGTCGAGGAGGCCGCTGGCCTTCGAGACCAGCCAGTTCCCCCACGCGACACCCTCGCTGCGGTCAGTCACTGCGGGCCCCTCGTCGGCTGGATCGCGGCCAGCGTACGCGGCAGGCTCGAGAGGGTCAGGTAACTGAGCCCGACGCCGCACACGACGAGCATGAGGAACGGCACACCCGCGAGGGGCTGGTGCGTCACGACCGGGCCGAGGCCGGCCGGGGGTTCGACCGCGACGACGGCCGCGGCGGCGACCGCGACCAGGTTGACGATGACGTGCAGCCGCGTGGGGGGCGTGTCGGCCTTGCCGAAGCATCCGCACGACGAGATCGGGGCGCCGGACCGCAACGCGACGACGACGAAGGCGGCGAACGCCGCGTACGAGACCGCGACGAGGATCGCGGTGGTCCGGTTGCCGACGGCCAGCGCGGCGGTGCCGACGACGATCTCGGCGAGCCCGCCGACTCGGACCAGGAGCGGCGAGGTGGGAAGGTGAACGGCCCGCAGCGCGTTCGCGGTGTCGCCGGGCCGCGCGGCCTTGGCCGCGCCGCCGGCGACGAGCAGCGCGGCGGCGATCGCGAACGGTCCGGCGGCGAGGGTCATGGCCGGGGGGTGAGCTCGGGGGCGATCTGGAGGCTGGCGAGGACCTCGTTGACGCGGGGGACGATGGTGTTGCGGTTCGCGTAGGCGCCGAGCACGACGTAGAGGCAGAAGGGTCGGTTCGCCTGGGTGAAGAAGCGCTGCACGCCGGCCTGGCCGGGGAGACGACGTTGGAGGATGCCGGGATCGAACTCCTCGGGATCAAGCCGTTGCGGGAGGCCCGACGGTGCGAACAGCGCGGTGTTGAGCTCAGCCGGTCCGAACTCCTTCAACACGACGAGGGCGTCGTTCGGGCCGAGCTTCTCGACCGCGTCGCTGGCGTAATCGGCGACGTCGTTGGGCAGGGGAATCGTGGCGACGTGCGCGACGGGGTAGGTCTGTTCACCGGGCGGTCCGGGCCGGCCGGGCGCGCCGGCGGCGGCGTCGGAGACCTCGCCGGCCTGGGGCCGCCGGAAGATCCGACCTTCCCACCCGCGCGGCGGCGAGACGGTCAAGCCGTGCGCTTGGAGCTGGGGCACGCCTTCTCCTTAGACGATCAGCGCAGCGCTGGTGGCGGCGACGAGCACGAGACACGTTATGGCGGCAATGGTGGCGGCTGCGGACCATCGGTGCACGCGTTGGAGCACGTCCCGGAGGTGCCCGGGGTCGTCGGCGCGGGCGACGGCGAGGAGCGGCACCGACCGGACGAGCCCGAAGACGCCGCCCACGAGGAGTCCCGCCGGCAGGGATCCGGCGAGGACGACGAGGGCGAGGGCGAGGTAGACGGTCGAGGTGGTCACGATGGTGACGACACCGAGCCCGAGCTGGAACCCGAAGCCGCCGCCGTAGACCCAGCCGCGGTACCGAGCCAGCCAGTTCTCGTTGACCTGGCGGTGGACGGTCGGGAGGCGAGCGCCGAAGATCCCGAGATCGAACGCGAGGCCGACCATGCACGCCAGAACGGCGAGCCCGCCGAGCAGCTTCGGTCCCGGCGACAACTGGTGCAGGCCGACGCCGAGCGCACCCGCGACGGCGCCGATCGCGAGTCCCCCCGCGGTCGAACCGGCGACGTACCAGGCGACCGTGCGCCCCCAACGGGTGTGTCGTGCCCGCTCCCCGAGCGGGTTGATGCTGGCCAGCATCGATTCTCCTCAGGGCGACCACGAGGAGCGGAGCCCCGCGATGACGGCCACCGCCACCGCGGCGACGGTGAGCTCCGCCGAGCTCATCGGGGCGGTTCGACCTCAGGATCGGCGTCGCCGAGGTAGAGGCTGGCGTCTCCGGGCTTGAGCCCGGCGGCGAGCAGCTGCGCGTCGACGTCGGGTTCGCGCTCGGCGCGACCGGACCGGCGGCGCCGCCCGGAGGCCATCCCGGCGTCGTCGAGGGCTTGCTGCACGATGGTGCGCAGGTGCTCCCAGCTCGACGCCGCGCCCTCGCCGATCACGGCTCCACTAGGGCCGTCCACGAGCGCGAAGTACGGCGCGACGGGCACGTCGTAGTCGTCCCACGCTTCGCTGGACATGACGACCGGGACGTGGGGCGGCGCGAACTTCGACAGCCGGCCCGGGCTCTCGGCGTCGGCGCCTTTGGTCGCGACGACCAGACGGGCGCCGCCGGGCACCTTCAGGCGCCGGTCGGCGTACGCCGACCAGAACGCCGAACAGGTGGAGCACCCGCTGGTCAGGAAGGAGACGAGGGTCAGGTGCTCGACGCCGACGACACCGACGCCGATCGCGTCACCCTCGGGGGTGAGACCGGCGAGGTCGGAGCCGGTCCGCGAAGCCCGGCGGAGGGGCACCTCGAGCCCGGCCCGGGCGGGCTGGTCGTCGTCGGGGTCGAGACCGACGCCGAGCTCGTGCAACGAGCGGAGGATCTCGGCGTGGCTGCGCAGCAGGCCGGCAACCAAGACGGCGAGCAGCGCCACCACGACGGCGAGCAGAACGACCAGGACCGCCACGGACACGATTGTGCCAGGGTCTCAGCCTGCTCCTCGTGCCGAAGGTCAGCGCTCGCGCCGAACCTTCCGGTGCGTCGCCAGGACCGGGCTCCCAGGCCAGGATCCCGCGGCTCCGGCCGGAGCCGGGCGGCGGCCTCGACTCAGATGCCGATGCGTTGGGCCAGGAGCTCGCGGTGGTACGTGGCGTCGCCGAGGAGGATCTCGGAGCTCTTCGCCCGCTTGAAGTAGAGGTGCGCGGGGTGCTCCCACGTGAAGCCGATCCCGCCGTGGATCTGGATGTTCTCGGCCGCGGCGTGGAAGTACGCGTCGGAGCAGTAGGCCTTCGCGAGGCTCGCGACGACGGGGAGCTCCTCGTTGTCCTCGGCGGCTGCCCACGCGGCGTAGTACGCCGCGGACTTCGCGGATTCGACCTCGAGGAGCATGTCCGCGCACTTGTGCTTGATGGCTTGGAACGACCCGATCGGCCGTCCGAACTGCACTCGGACCTTCGCGTACTCCACGGACATCTCGAGAACCCGCTGCGCTCCGCCGACCATCTCGTTCGCGAGGCAGACGGCGGCCTGGTCAAGCGTCTTCGAGAGCGCCGCCCATCCGGAGCCGGGATCGCCGAGCGGGCGGGCCGCGACACCGTCGAAGTCGAGGCGCGCCTGCTTGCGGGTCTGGTCCATCGTGGCCAGCGGCGTGCGGGTCAATCCGCTCGCGTCGCCGTCGACGACGAAGAACCCGATCCCGTCCTCACCGGTTGTGCCGGCCTGGCGGGCCACGACGACGATCGTCGACGCGGTGTGACCGTCGATCACGAACATCTTCGTGCCCGAGAGGGTCCAGGAGTCACCGGCGCCCTTGGATTCCATGGTGATCCCGGACGCGTCCCACCGGCCGTTCGGCTCGGTGAAGGCCAGCGCGGCGATCGTGTCACCGGAGGCGATCCCGGGCAGCAGCTCGCCTTGTTGGGCGTCGGTCCCGGCGTTCATGATCGCGTTCGCGGCGAGGCACACGGTCGAGAGGTACGGGGCGCAGAGCAGCACCCGGCCCATCTCCTCGAGCACGATGCCGAGCTCGACGAACGAGAAGCCCTGCCCGCCGTGCTGCTCGGGGAGGTGCAGGCTCTGGAGGCCGAGCTCCTGGGCCATCTGGGTCCAGACGGCGGGGTCGTAGCCCTCGGTCGTCTCCATCAGGCGGCGCACTTCGGCTTCGGGGCTCTTGGCCTCCAAGAACTTGCGGACAGCGTCCCGCAGCTGGTCTTGCTCGTCGGAGAACGCGAAGTTCACAGTGGCTCCTCTAGGTGGTCGTGTGGCTATCGAGGCTCGCGCGGGAGCCCGAGCACCCGCTCGCCGATGATGTTGCGTTGGATCTCGCTCGACCCGGCGTAGATGGTCTCCGACCGGCTGAACATGAAGATCCGATGGAGCTCGCCGAGTTCGTACCGGTCGTCGGCGGCTGCGTGCACGATCATGGCGTCAGGGCCGAGGATCTGCATCGCCCGTTCGCCGAGCGTTCGGTGCCAGTTGCTCCAGTAGAGCTTCCCGATGCTCGACTCGGGTCCGAGCTCGCCCCGCTGGACGAGGCTGGTGAGCATCCGCATCCCGTTGAACTTCATGATCTGCACGCCGACGTACGAATCGGCGAGCGCCTGGCGGGTCGACGGCTCCGCCGCGGCGCCGGTCGCGTGGGCCGTGTCGATGATCTCCGCGAGCTCGCGCTGGAAGCCGAGCTGCTGGGAGAGGAACGCGGTGCCGCGCTCGAACCCGAGGGTGGCCATCGCGACCTTCCACCCGTCGTTGACGGTTCCGAGCACGTTCGCGGCGTCGGTTCGGGCATCCGAGAAGAAGACCTCGTTGAACTCGGCGGTTCCGGTCATCTGGCGCAACGGCCGGACCTCGACGCCGGGTTGGTCCATCGGGATGAGGAGGTAGGAGAGCCCGGCGTGGCCGCTCGATTCGGGGTCGGTCCGGGTCACGCAGAAGCACCACTGGGCCCGGTGCGCGAGCGTGGTCCAGACCTTCTGGCCGTTCACGACCCACTGGTCCCCGTCTCGCACCGCCCGGGTCGAGACGTTGGCGAGGTCGGATCCCGCGTTGGGTTCGGAGTATCCCTGGCACCAGAGCTCGTCGACGGACTGGATCGCGGGGAGGAAGCGTCGTTTCTGGTCCTCGGTGCCGTAGGCGAGCAGCGTGGGGGCGAAGAGCCCCTCGCCGAAGAAGCTGCTGCGGGCCGGCGCGTCGGCTTTGGCGTACTCCTCGTTGAAGATGACCTGCTCGGCGAAGCTCGCGCCGCGCCCGCCGTACTGCTCGGGCCAGGCCATCCCCAGCCAGCGGTCCTTGCCGAGCAGCTTCTCCCACTCGACGCGGACGTCCCATCCGGCTTCGTCGGCGGGCCCACCCCGGCCGCCCAGGTCGGCGAAGTCACCGACCAGGTGCTCACCCAGCCAGGCCTTCACCTCGTCACGGAACGCCGCCTCCGCGGGCGCGTCACGAAAATCCATCGCAGCGAGCGACGCTAGTACCCCGACCGACGCGCCGCGAAGGGCCGCGCTCCACCCGGGGCCGGACCGACGGGTCCCGGTGACGAGGAGGGGCGGGCGCGCCGAAGCGCTCGCGCCCCGATCGGTGCGGCGTTGCTGCGCTCCCCCCACAAACACCTGGGGTAGCCTCGAGGAACGAGCGGTGGAACGTGGAGCCGCCAGACGCCCGTCGGGCCGGTCCGGATGCCCGACGCCCGCCTGGGACCGGTCCAGGTCGCGGTCCCGGGGCGACGCACGCTCCCGAGGCGGACAACGATGAATCGTGACGACGGCGACACCTGTCCCCCCCGAACCCGCCCCGTCACCAGCCCGGCCGAGCCGCTCTCCGCCTGGCGCGCTCGTCGCTCCGTGACGATCGGCGAGCCCGATGGTTGACATCGAGACCGCTCCGGTTCCGGTCGCGCCAGTCGAGGGTTCGGTCCCCGAGCTGACGGTCGTGTTGCCGTGCCTGAACGAGGCCGAGACGGTCGGGGCCTGCGTCCACAAGGCGCTCACTGCCGCCACCGGGCTGGGAATCGCCGTCGAGGTGCTCGTGGCCGACAACGGCAGCACGGACGGCTCGCAGGAGATCGCGACGCGAGCGGGGGCCCGCGTGATCGACATCCCGGTCAAGGGGTACGGCGCAGCGCTTCGCGGTGGGATCACCGCCGCCCGTTCGGAGTTCGTGCTGATGGCGGACGCCGACGACAGCTACGACCTCTCCGACCTCGCTCCGTTCGTCGAGGGACTCCGCGGCGGCTCGGACCTCGTGATGGGCAACCGGTTCGCGGGCGGGATCCAGCCCGGCGCGATGCCCCCGCTGCACCGGTACGTCGGCAACCCGGTGCTGACCTTCCTCGGCCGGCTGTTCTTCCACAGCCCGAGCCGTGACTTCCACTGCGGTATCCGCGCGTTTCGACGCTCGAAGGTCCTCGCGTTGGATCTCCGCACGAACGGCATGGAGTTCGCGAGCGAGATGGTCGTCAAGGCCACGCTCGCCCAGCTGGCCATCACCGAGGTTCCGACCACGCTCGCCCCCGACGGCCGCACCCGCGCACCGCACCTCAAGACCTGGCGCGACGGGTGGCGGCACCTGCGCTTCCTGCTCCTCTACAGCCCACGGTGGCTGTTCCTCTACCCCGGCCTCGCGCTCATGGGCGCCGGGTTCGCGCTCGGCGTCGCGCTCCTCCCCGGACCGATCCACATCGGAACCGTCGGGCTCGACGTCAACGCCCTCATCTACTGCATGGTCGCGGTGTTGGTGGGGTTCCAATCGGTGCTGTTCGCTCTGTTGGCGCGGGCGTTCGCGATGAACGAGGCGCTCCTCCCGACCTCCCCGGCGATCACGAAGGCGTTTCGCGTGTTCACCCTGGAGCGGGGTCTCCTGGCCGGCGGCCTCCTCCTCGTCGCCGGCCTCGGGTCGTCGCTGTACTCGGTCGCGCACTGGGGATCGCTCGGCTTCGGTGCCCTCAACGCCCGCGACGCGGTGCGGCTGGTGGTGCCGGCGGCCACGACCACCGTCCTCGGCTTCGAGGTCGTGTTCGCGAGCCTGTTCTTCAGCATCCTCGGCCTCGCCCGGAAATGACCGACCGAGCCCAGCCGACGGTCAGCGCCGTCGTGCTCGCCTACCGTGACGAGCCCTGGCTCGAGAAGTGCGTCTTCGCGCTGCTGCAGTCCCAGGACGTCGACGTCGAGGTGATCCTCGTCGACAACGGCTGCACCGACAGTGGCGTCGCCCGGCTGCGCGGGGTCCCAGGCGTGGTCCACGTCGGCGACGGTCACAACACGGGGTTCTCGGGCGGCTGCAACGCCGGCGCCGCCCGCGCCACCGGCGAGTACGTGGCCCTCGTGAACGGAGACCTGATCGTCGACGGTGACGCGCTGGCGCGGCTGGTCACCGTCGCCGCCGACGAGACCATCGGGATCGCCGCGGGCAGCGTCCGACTCGCGGAGGACCGCGAGCTGCTCAACACGGCCGGGAACGAGATCCACTTCCTCGGGTTCAGCTGGGTCGGACATTTCGGCGAGCGGGCCGCCGACGCGGCCCGCGCCCGTGACGTCGCCGGCGCGATGGGGGCCTTCCTGCTGATGCGCCGCGCCGTCTGGGAGGACCTCGGCGGCTTCGACGACCACTACTTCGCGTTCCACGAAGACGCCGAGCTCAGCTGGCGCTGCTGGCAAGAGGGTCTTCGAGTCCGGTACGTCCCGGACGCGGTCGGCCTGCACCGCTACGAGTTCGGGCGGGTGTCGAACAAGCTGTACCTGGCCGAGCGAAACCGGCTGCTGTTCGTGTTGACCGCGTGGGACACCCGCACGCTGCTGGTGCTCGCGCCCGCGCTCCTCGCCGTGGAGGTCGCGGTGACCGTCGCCGCCGTCGCCGGGGGTTGGTTCGCGCAGAAGCTCGCGGGGTGGCGGTGGATCCTCGGGCACACCTCCTGGCTTCGAGCCCGACGCCGGCATCTGCAGACCCGCCGGCGGGTCTCCGATCGTGAGCTGGCGCCGCTCATGGCGTCGCACCTCGACGCGCGCAACTTCCCGCTCCCTCCGGCGGCGCAGCCGCTCGACCGGCTCCTCGCCGGCTACTGGACGCTCGCCCGGCGACTCCTCGGATCGGCGTGACGACGGATCCCGCGGACAAGGCGGCCGCCGACCAGGAGTACGCGGACCGCCTCGTCGCGCGGGGAGGTCTGGTGGAAGCGGCTCCTCGGCGCGCAGCTCCCCTACCGGTGGAACCTTCGACGGTTGCGCCCGGGCTACACCCTCGACATCGGCTGTGGGACGGGCCGCAACCTCGAGCATCTCGAGGGCCACGCGGTCGGCGTCGACCCGAACGAGGCCGGCGTCGCGATCGCGACGGCGAAGGGATACGACGCGTTCACCCCGGACGGCTTCGCCCGCTCGCGCTTCGCGCAACCCCGGATCTTCGACACGGTCCTCTTCGCGCACGTGCTCGAGCATCTCGAGACCCACGACGCGGCAGCGCTGATCGGCCGCTACCTTCCGTCCCTGCGAGCCGGTGGGCAGGTGATCATGATCACACCTCAGGAGAGCGGCTTCCGGTCCGACTCGACGCACCGCACGTTCCTCGACTTCTCCGCGTTGTCTCGCCTCGCGGCGGCGTGCGCGCTCACCCCGGTGCGCTCCTACTCGTTCCCGTTCCCGCGCTGGGCCGGGCGCGCGTTCCGGTACAACGAGTTCGTGGTGGTCGCGACCCCGTCCTGACCGACCGCGCCGGTCACGACCCGACCGGTGATGGCTCCTCGGCTGGACGCGCACGGACCGGCGTGGTCGGGGTCCGTTTCGGTTCGGGCATCCGGAACAGCCAGATCGTCGCTGCCCCCAGCACGACGATGAAGCAGACGAGGAGCAACGACGCGGGGACGGGCGGCGACCACGCGGCATGGGAGACGAACAGGATCTTGGCGTTGTATCCGACCATGTCGCGCCGCATGCTCTGCGCGAGGGAGAAGAACTGGCCGAAGAAGAACGCGGCGCCGGCGACGGCCGCGACCCGCCCGGACAGCGCGGTGGCGTTGCCCGTGCGTGAGAGGAGCACGCCCGCGACGATGGGAACCCCGACGGCGAGCGGGAGCCCGTAGCGTCCTTGCCACACGTACCCGACGCTGTGGGCGCTGGCGGCTTCCAACACGATCGGTACCGCAACGGTGAGGGCGAGGACGCCGGCGAGCGCGCCGGCCGCTCGGCGCCCCGACCAGGCGAGCCCGAGGATGACGAGCAGCCCGAGGACGAACGCCCAGGCCACGAGGACCCCCGTCGGCGTCGGGGTGTCGAGCCAACCGAAGTTGCCGATCATCTGCGAGAAGAACGAGAACGACCCCCCGATCGACTTTCGGATGACGAGGCTGGTCGGATCGTGGGAAGCGCCGGCAAGGTTGGCGAGGTTGACAGACCCCGCGACGGCGAGCCACACGGCCTGCGCGGCGATCGCTCCGAGCACGACGGCGCCCCAGACCCGGACGCCCCGATTCGCGGCGAGGCGTCGAGTTCCCGCCTTCCCCGCGAGGACGACCATGACCGCGACGACGATCGCCACCCAGAGCGGACCGAGCTGACGGCAGAGCGCCAACGCGGCACCGGCGATCCCGACGCGACGCACCAGCCGGGGATCGATGGCGCCGTCGGATCGGACCGCGAGCACGGTGCCGGACGCCCAGAGCGAGATCCCCGCGGCGATCTCGACGCCGCTCGGGTTCACGACCGACCCGAGGAACACCGCCATCGGCGTCACCGCGAACGCGTAGCCGATCGCGGCGATTCGGCGTCGCGGCAGCGTCGCGATCGAGAGGGCACCCATGGCGAGCAGCGCGGAGACGAGCACGACCGCGAGGGCGCGCATCACGTACACCGATCTCAGCGCCGACGAGACGAGCGAGGGGAGGCCGACGACGGCGTAGTAGGCCGGTGGGTAGCGTCCGTACTCGGCGACGGTCTTGATGTCCCGATGCGACGTCGCGAACTTCGCGGAGTTGGCGGGGTCGTTGCGGTAGAAGGCGTAGCAGCCGACCTGTCGTCCGCTCGCGAAGGTGGCGGGGACCCGGACGTTGGTGTACCCACCGAGCTGGTGCGCGGCCTGGGGTTCGAGCACCTGGCCGTGCACCTCGGTGACGGCCCTGATGACGTGTTCGGGTTCGTCGGGAGCACCGAAGAGCGGGGTCGCGAGACTCCAGCAGAGGCCGAGGGCGACGAACAGCGCGAAGGTCACCCAGAAGAACTGCCGTGACGAGACGGTGCTCAGGTGCTGGTCGAGGCGGCCCGCGAGGTGCTTCTTACTACGACGAGGTGATCCCGTCGTGACGGCCGGGCGCGCGGCGCCGCCGGTGGACATCAGGTGGGTGCGTCGGGCTCACCGGGCGCGGCCGCCGTCAGATCGAAGCCCGCGACTCGCGCCGGCGCCCCTCCGCCGTGGCGTCGACGGTGATCAACCATCGGTCCTTCGCGCTGGGCGTGATTGTCGCGCCGCGGGCTGCGACCGAGGGGGGGTGGCGACGGTCGCTTCATAGAGCAGGTCGCACCGCCCGTAGTCGTGTGGCACCGTCCCCCACGGGAGCGGAGGCTATCGCACCCTCTTCGCCGGTCGTCCGCTCGACGATCCGCTCCCCCGGTCTGGAACCCGAACGCCGGGGTCAGCACCGTCGAGTGCGGCGTCCACGCGCGCGATCTCGCTCGGTGCTCGTACACTGCCGCTCGTGGCTCGTCCCGCTCATTTCGAAGATGCCGACGTCCGGGTCGACAAGCTCGTCGTCGGCCCGTTCGAGAACAACGCGTACGTGGTGCGGTGCAAGCGCACCGGGCGTGGGGTGCTCGTCGACGCCGCCAACGAGCACTCGCTCCTCGTCGACGTGTGCCGGGCCAGTGGCGTTCGTCAGGTGCTCACAACGCACGGACACTGGGACCACATCCAGGCGGTCACCGCGGTCCGGGATGCCGGGATCGAGGTCGGGATCGCACCCGACGATGCCGCGATGCTCCCGAGCTATGACTTCGTGATCCCCGACGACGAGGTGTACCCGGTTGGGGACCTGCGCTTCCGGGCGATCCACAACCCGGGCCACACGCCGGGCTCGACGTCGTTCCTGCTGGAGGGCAAGCCGCTCGTCTTCACCGGTGACACCCTGTTCCCCGGAGGTCCGGGCAACACGGCGACACCGGGCGCGAGCTTCGAGCAGATCATCTCGTCGATCGACCGTCGACTCTTCAGCCTCCCCGGCGATCTCCTGGTCCTCCCGGGGCATGGACTCGACACCACCGTCGCGGAGGAGCGACCGCACTTGGAGGAATGGGTCGAGCGAGGCTGGTGACGCCTCGAATGCCGGACGCAGCCACCATGACGACCGAGATCGCCGCCCTCCGAACGAGCGCCGTCGCACCCGCGCGTCGCGGACCGACGCGACGACCCGTCGGGGGCACGCGGGAGTGGCCGTGAGCGCGTCTGACGTCCAGCCTCGCCAGCCCGAGGTGCCCCTCCCCCCGATCGAGCTGCGAGGGCGCGTCGGTGCGGTGCACGACGACGACCTGCGCTTCGATCAGGAAGGCCGGCGCTGCTACGAGGCGATCCTCCGAGCGTTGCCCTCCGACTTCTCGCTCGCCGGAGCCCGCGTCCTCGACTTCGGATGCGGCGCGGGGCGAGTGCTCCGACAGTTCGTGCGCGAGCACCGAGACGCGGACCTGTGGGGTTGCGACGTGCACGAGCCGAGCATCGCATGGCTCCAAGCTCACCTGTCCCCACCGTTGCACGTGTTCGTCAACGACACCGCGCCGCCCCTCCCGTTGGAGACCGACTCCGTCGACCTCGTCTACGCGCTGTCGGTGTGGACGCACCTCGCCGACGACTGGAGCGACTGGCTCCTCGAGCTGCATCGCATCCTCGGCCCGACCGGCGTCGCCGTCATCACGACCCTCGGCGAGCCGATGTGGGAGCAGCACCTCGGGAAGCCCTTCTTCCAGGACCAGCTCCGGCGACCGTGGGACGACGAGCGGGTCGGCCTGTTCGTCACCAACTACGGCATGCCCCAGGACGACATCGGCCCGGTCGTCTACCAGTCGGAGTGGTGGACCCGGGAGCACTGGGGACGCGCCTTCGAGATCCTCGACTTTGCCCCGTGGGGCTTCTCGACCGAGCCGGGTCGCCGCGACGGCCAGGGCGTCGTCACCCTGCGGCCCCGACCCGTCGAGGTCGACCGGGCCGCGCTCGAGGCACCTGGCCCGAACGTCGCTCAAGAGCTGGAGGCCGTGCAGGCCAACCTCTCGTACGTCCACGCGGAGATGGCGGCGTGGCGGGACCTCGCCGCGGCCGCCGGTGCCGCGTACGAAGCCGCGGCGGCCGACGCCGCGGCCCTCGCCGACCCTCCGACGGTGCCGAGACGCGCGGCCCGCCGGATCGCCCGCGGTTGGTCCCGGCCGCGCGGCGCCCGCCCCCGCTGACCCGGCGCCGACCGCGCGCACAGCCCGGAGCGGGTCGGGACGGAGCCGGGCCTACCGACCGGAGTCGAGGACCTCGCGGTACAAGGCTCGGGTCTGGCGGATGCAACGTTCCCACGTGAAGCCGCTCGCCCATTCCCGACCGCGTTCGCTCATCACCCGGCGGGCGGTCTCGTCGCCGAGCACGTCGACGAGGGTGTCGCCCCACGCGGTGGCGTCGTGGGGGTCGGCGAAGCGAGCCGCGTCGCCGGCGGTCTCGCGCAGGACCGGGATGTCGGAGCAGACCACCGGCGTTGCTTGCACCATCGCCTCGAGGACCGGAAGCCCGAAGCCCTCGTGGAGGCTGGGGAACGCGAACAGGGTCGCGTCTCGGTAGAGGGCGACGAGACGGTCGGCGCGCAACGGACCGGTGAACCGGACTCGGTCGCCGAGCGCGGCGGCGGCGTGGTGGACCGCCCGCGGGCCGCCGTGCCACCCGGGCGGCCCGACGATGACGAGCAGCTCGGGGCGCCCAGCGCGGATCACCGCCTGGAACGCCTCGAGGAGCACCGGCAGGTTCTTTCTCGGTTCGAGGGTCCCCACCCAGAGCACGTACGGCGCGTCACCGAGCCCGAGCGTGGATCGCGCCGCGGTGATCAGCGGCTCGCTGACCCGGCGTTGGGCGACCCCGTGGGGGACGATGCGGACCCGTTCGGGTCGGATCCGGGTTCGGGAGAGGATCTCGTCCGCGGCGGCCTGGGTGGGGGCGATCACCAGGTCGGCGCGCCGAGCGGTGGCGGAGAGCCCACGGTCGTGGAACCAGCGGCCCCGCCACGGGTACGCCTCGGGGAACACGAGGGTGGCCGCGTCGTGCGCGGTCACGATCAGCGCCGACCCGTCGGCGCGGGGTGGGACGGCCAGCGACGGGGCGTGGACGATGTCGACCCCGCGCAGCTCGCGGTGCAGCAGGTTGAGCGGCGGGACGCCAAAGTCGTTCCAGGTCTCGTACAGCACCGGCCGGGGCAGCCAGAGCCGGACCGGCTCAAGATCCGCGAGGCCGAAGGCACCCAGGGCGGCTTCGACTCGCGCCGCCCGGTGGCGGGCCACGAAGGGGACCACCTCGATACGCTCGCCCCCGTCGGGGTCGGGGCCGGGCAGGAGCCGGGCGAGCTCCGACGTGTAGCGGCCGATCCCGCCGGGCGGGCGCTGGAGCAGCTGCTCGAGGTTGAGGGCGACACGCATGATCAGGCTGTGCTCGATCCAACCGGTCGCCGAGCGCGGCGGCTCGGATCAGGCCCTCCTCCGGATGGTGCGCAGCCTGCCACGAGCGGAGTTCGAGTGCCACGTCGTGGTCCCCACCGACCCGCCGTTGCGGCCGGAGCTGGAAGCAGCGGGCGTGCAGGTCCACGTGGTGCCGATGCGTCGCATCTCGCGGAGCCACGGGATCGGTGACTGGGTCGCGTACGCGCTGGCCTGGCCGGTCACCGTGGCGCGGCTGACCCGGCTGCTGCGACGGCTCGACGTCGACGTGGTGCACACCAACTCGTGGCATTCCTGGTACGGGTGGGCGGCGGCGGCGCTGATCCGGCGTCCCCACGTGTGGCACGGCCGGGAGATCGTGGTGCAGTCACGCGCCGCGCTCACCCTCGAGCGGTTCCTGATCCCCCGCTTCTCGGCGCGGGTGCTGTCGATGTCGCAGGCCATCGCCGACCAGCTCGACGGCGTCGACGTGACCGTCGTCCACGAGACCGCCGACCCCGACGAGTTCTCGCCCACCCGTGCCGGGCGGTTCCGCGCCCGTGTCGGGATCCCCGACGACGTCGCGCTCGTGGGCGCCGCGGGACGGGTCGACACCTGGAAGGGATTCGACGTCCTGCTGGAGGCGTTCGACACGCTGCGAACCCGACGGGGCGACGTCGCGCTCGTCGTCGCGGGCGGCCCCGTCGCCGGCAAGGAGGGGACCTTCGGGCGGCTCCAGGCTCGAGCCGGCTCCATCCCCGGTGCGTCCTGGCTGGGCAGCCGTGACGACATCCCCGATCTGCTCGCCGACCTCGACGTGTTCGTGCTCCCCTCGACCGAACCCGAGCCGTACGGCCTGGTGCTCGTCGAGGCGCTGATGAGCGGGGCTCGGGTCGTCGCGACCGACGGGGGCGGCCCGCCGGAGATCCTCGCCGATGCGACCCCGGGGAGCGGCCGGCTGGTCCCGGCCCGGGACGTCGCCGCCCTGGCCGACGCGGTCGAACACGAGGTCGAGGCGGCCGGCCCCACGAGCGCCGCCCGCCGCCGGGAGCGGGCCGCCCGTCGGGCACCCGAGCCGGAGCGGTTCGCGGCGATCTTCGCCGAGGTCGTCACGTCGTGGCGGTCCGGTCGGGCGAGAGGGCTGCGGTAGGGTCACCCGACCGACCCGGAGGCCCCCGCCATGATCCGGCTCGACTCGCTCCCCAGTGTTTGCGCCACGGGTGCACCGTGGTACCGCCTCCTCGGGGACTCGACCCCGACTCGGGCGGCGGAGACGCCGCGCCGATCCCTTCGATGACGTGGGCGTCACCGCGCCCCGGGGCGGCCGGAGGCGGCTCCCCCACCATCCAGATCGACCCCGGCACCGTAAACCCCCCGAGGCGGGACGAAAGGAGACAACGGCCATGCACGCTGCCTTGACGCATCACCTGAAGCTGGCATCGGTCCGCGACATGGACTGGGTCACCGCACACTTCGGATACCGGTAACCGTGCCCGCCCCCCAGCCGGTCCTGACCGGACCCGAGGCACGAGGCATCGTCGCCGAGCGCGGGTTCGGTGGCCCGACCGCGCCGCCCGAGGAGGCCGATCGGGTCGGCGTCGAGCTCGAATGGCTCGCGGTGTGCGCCAAGGACCGGGCCCGCCCGGCTCCGTTCGACGCGGTCCAGGCGATCACCGCAGAGCTCGACCCGCTCCCGCGTGCCAGCCGGGTGACGTTCGAACCGGGCGGCCAGCTGGAGCTCAGCTCCGCGCCGCTCCCCGGGTCGCAGGCGAGCGACGCGCTCGACGACGACCTCGCCGTGCTCACGCCCGCGCTCGCCGACGCCGGCGTCGGGCTCGTGGCCGTGGGGTTGGAGCCGGGCTCGCCTCGACCCCGCGTCGTGCGCAGCCCCCGCTACGACGCGATGGAGGCGTTCTTCGACGCCGACGGCGGCGCCGGTCGGCTCATGATGGCCAGCACCGCGGCGTTGCAGATCAACGTGGACTTCGGGTCCAGCGGCGACGTCGCGAACCGGTGGCGGCTCGCCCACGACGTCGGGCCGGTCCTGGCCGCCGCGTTCGCGAACTCCCCGCTCGCAGACGGGCGGCCCTCGGGGTGGCGCTCGGCGCGACTCGCCATCTGGTCGGCGTTGGACCAGGGGCGCAGCACCGCGGTCACGACGACCGGCTCGCCCCGCGAGGCGTGGGCCGAGTACGCGCTCGCGGCCCGGGTCATGCTCGTGCGCTGCTCCGAGAGCTCTCACGTCGCCCTCACCGAGACCGTGTCGTTCGCCGACTGGATCGAGCACGGCCATCGCCTCGGCTGGCCAACGAGCGACGACCTCGACTACCACCTCACAACCCTGTTCCCGCCGGTGCGGCCCCGCGGGTGGCTGGAGCTGCGCATGATCGACGCGCTCCCCTCCCCCTGGTGGCGAGCCGCGGTCGCCGTGTCGGTGGCGCTCGTCACCGACCCGGAGATCGCCCCGACGGTGCGCGCCGCGGTCGAGCCGGTCCGGGACCGTTGGGGTGTCGCCGCCCGGTACGGCCTCGCCCATCCCGACCTGGCCCGCGCCGCCCGCGTCTGCTTCGACGCCGCCGCGGCGGTGATGGCGCCCGGCACGTCCCGCGACGCCACCGCGGCGTTCATCGACCGCTACGTCGCGCGGGGACGCTGTCCCGCGGACGACACGCTGACGGCCTGGGCACGCGACGGCTACGTCGTGCCGCCCCTCGAAGCGCCCGCCGCGTCATGGACCTGACCGCCCTCATCGCCGAACAGCTGGAGCACGCACGGGCCCAGACCGTGGAGGTGCTCGCACCCCTCGACGACGACCTGCTGCGCCGCCAGGTGTCACCGCTCATGTCGCCGCTGTGCTGGGACCTCGCCCACATCGCCCACTACGAGGAGCTGTGGCTCCTGCGGACGGTCGCCGACGCACCCCCGACCGACCCACGCTTCGATGACCTCTACGACGCGTTCCGCCACCCGCGCCGCGAGCGCGCGGGGCTGCCAATCCTGGAACCCGACGCGGCGCGCCGCTACGCCGGCGACGTCCACGCCCGCACCCTCGACCTGCTCGACACCGGGCTCCTCGACCGCGCCGGTGACGACGACCCCCTCCTTGCCGGCGGGTTCGTGTTCGGGATGGTCGTCCAGCACGAGCATCAGCACCGGGAGACCATGCTGGCCACGATCGGCCTCATGGACCGGCCCTACGGGACCGGCGCCGACACGGTCCCGGCTTCCCCGGGGACCCGCGCCGGGGGCGAGGTGCGCCTCCCCGGCGGTGCGTTCGTGCTGGGCTCCGACGTGGAACCGTGGGCCTACGACAACGAGCGGCCCGGACACCTCGTCGAGCTGGCCCCGTTCCGGATCGACGTGACCCCCGTCGTCAACCGGGAGTACCGGCAGTTCGTCGACGGCGGCGGCTACGACGACGAGCGGCTCTGGACCCGTCCCGGCTGGTCGTGGCGCCGCGAAGCCGACCTCGAGCATCCCGCGGGCTGGCGCCGCGACGGAGCCGGCGGGTGGACGGTGACCCGCTTCGGGCACACCCGCGACCTCCCCGGCGACGAGCCGGTCGAGCACGTGTGCTGGTACGAGGCCGACGCGTTCGCCCGGTGGGCGGGCAAACGGCTCCCGACCGAAGCCGAGTGGGAGTACGCGGCGTCGTGGACCCCCGGCGCCGACAAGCGTCGCTACCCGTGGGGCGACGAGGACCCCACGCCGGCGCGCGCCAACCTCGGCCACCGCGCGTCGGGGCCCCACCCGGTGCTCGCCCACCCCGACGGGGCCACCCCGGACGGGGTGCTCGGCCTCGTCGGTGACGTGTGGGAGTGGACGTCGAGCGCGTTCGGCGGGTACCCGGGGTTCCAGCCCTTCCCGTACCGCGAGTACTCGGAGGTGTTCTTCGGGGACGACTACCGGGTGCTGCGGGGCGGGTCGTGGGCGACGCACCCCAGCGCCTGCCGGGCGACGTTCCGCAACTGGGACTACCCGATCCGCCGTCAGATCTTCGCCGGCTTCCGCTTGGCGCGAGACGCCTGACCGTGTGCCGGCACCTCGCCTACCTCGGCCCGCCCGTCCCGCTCGGCGCGCTCCTGGTCGATGCACCCCACGGGCTCGCCGACCAGGCTCACCACCCGCGCCGTCAGCACAGCGGCCACGACAACCCCGACGGGTACGGGGTCGCCTGGTACGCGACGACCGACCCGACCCCGCGCCGGTACCGGACCGCGACGCCGATCTGGGAGGACACGGTGCTGCACACGCTCGCGTCGACGGTGTGCGCCCCCGCGGTGCTCGCCGCGGCCCGGCTCGCGTCACCCGGCTCCCCGGTCGAACGGACCGGCAACGCGCCGTTCGTCGCCGGGGTCTACGCCTGGTCGCTGAACGGCGTTGTGGACGGCTGGCACGACGGGATCGACGCGGAGCTGCGCACGCTCGTCTCGGCGCGACGTCGTGACCGCATCGAGGGCGTGACCGACAGCGAGACGCTCTTCGCGTTGGCGTTGGACCGTCTCGACGACGGCGCGACACCCGGGGAGGCCCTCGCCGCGGTCCTGAACACGGTCACGACGCGGACGTCGGGCCGGGTGAACCTGCTCCTGACCGACGGGCGTCGGCTCGCGGCCAGCGCGTGGGGCAACTCGCTCTCCACCCGGGAGACCGCCGGGGCGGTGGTCGTCGCCTCGGAGCCGCTCGACGACGACCCCCTTTGGGTCGACGTCCCCGACCGCACGCTCGTCGCCGGCGACGCCGGCGGCCTGCGCCGCACCCCCCTGTGAGGACCCGATGGTGAGCACCAACGTCCCCGACGTCCAGGTGGACGTGCACCTGTCGTCCACCGAGCTGAGCGACGCGCTCGCCGCCGACGTCCGGTCCGGGTTGACCCGCGTCCCGAAGGAGCTCCCCCCGAAGTGGTTCTACGACGATCGGGGCTCCGAGCTCTTCGACGCCATCACCCGCCTCCCCGAGTACTACCCGACCCGCGCCGAGCGCGCGATCCTCGGCGCCCGGGCGTCGGAGATCGCCGCCGCGGCCCGCGCCGACACGCTGGTCGAGCTCGGGTCGGGCACCTCCGAGAAGACCCGGCTGCTCCTCGACGCGCTCCGCGACCACGGCACCTTGCGCCGGTTCGTGCCCTTCGACGTGAGCGAGGCGACCCTGCGCACCGCCGCCGACGCGATCGCCGACGAGTACGGCGTCGCGGTGCACGCCGTCGTCGGCGACTTCGAGCGTCACCTCGACCGGCTCCCACCGGGAGACACCCGGCTGGTCGCGTTCTTGGGCGGCACGATCGGGAACCTCGCGCCCGCGCCGCGCGCGGTGTTCCTCGACGCGCTCGGTGCGGTGCTCCGACCGGGCGACACGCTGCTGCTCGGCACCGACCTGGTCAAAGCGGGTGACCGGCTCGAGGCCGCGTACGACGACGCCGCGGGCGTCACCGCCGAGTTCAACCGCAACGTGCTGCGGGTGATCAACCGGGCGTTGGGCGCCGACTTCGTCCCCGAGCGCTTCGACCATGTCGCCCGGTGGGATCCCGACTCGGCGTGGATCGAGATGCGGCTCCGGGCTCGTGGCGCGCAACGGGTCGTGGTGCCCGAGCTCGAGCTCACGGTCGAGTTCGCCGACCAGGAGGAGGTCCGCACCGAGATCGAGCGCGAAGTTCACCCGCCCTCGCGTCGAAGCCGAGCTGGACGCGGCCGGTTTCACGCTCGAGCGCTGGTGGACCGACCAGGCCGGCGACTTCGGCCTGTCGCTCGCGACCCGCAGGTGAGCGCGCTGCCCGGCGGTCGGCTCGCCACGACCTGGCGGGCCGAGCTCGCCGACCACCGGGTCGTGCCCCTCGACGCCGCCGGGTGCGCCTGCCCGTCACGGGCGGTGCTCGACGCGACCGTCGGCCACTTGCGCCGCGAGGCCGAGATCGGCGGGTACGCGGCGGAGTTCGAAGCCTCCGGCCAGCTCGAGCGGCTCCGCGGCCGGCTCGGCGAGCTGGTCGGTCTCGACGCGGCGTCGGTGGCGTTGGCGCCGAACGCGACGCTGGCGTTCACCGCGCTGTTCGGCGCGTGGCCGCTCCGCCCCGGCGCCCGGGTGGGGGTGATCCCGAGCGAGTACGAGAGCAACCGCCTCGTCCTGGACGCGGTCGCCGACCGCCGGGGCTTCACGCTGGTGGTGCTGCCCACCGACGAGCACCGACGGCTCCGTCTCGACGCCCTCGAGGACCGGCTCCGCGCCGGCCTCGATCTGGTCACGTTTCCCGTCGTCGCGAGCCACCGGGGGGTGGTGCAGCCCGCCGCGGCGGCCGTCGCGCTCGCCCATGCCGCCGGCGTGCCCGTCGTCCTCGACGTCGCGCAGGCCGCTGGGCACGTCCCCCTCGGCGCGGTCGGCGCCGACGCGTACGTCGGGACCGGCCGAAAGTGGCTGCGGGGCCCGCGCGGCACCGGGTGGATCGCCGCCGGTCGGGACGCCGGCGCCCGCCTCGACCCCGAGTACCCGAGCCTGACCGGCCGAGACGCGTCCGGGGTGGCCCGGCTCGCCACCGGCGAAGGGTCGATCGCGGCCCGGGTCGGTTGGGGCCTGGCCCTCGAGGAGCTCACCGCCGCCGATCCCGAGGTGGTCTTCACCCGCGTCGCCGCGCTCGGCGTGCACGCCCGGGCCCGTCTCGACGGGTGCGGCGGCTGGCAGGCCCAGGAGCCCCTCGACGAGCCGTCCGGCGTCGTGACCCTCGCCCACCCGGAGCTGGACCCGGTGGCCTGCGCCGCCCGTCTGCTCGCGGCGGGGATCACGACCACGGCGATCCCCGCCGGGCGCGTCCCCATCGACCTGAGGGCCGGGGTGCTGCGGATCTCGCTGCACGCCTACTGCGACGAGGGCGACGTCGACCGCCTGGAGTTTTCACTACGGCGGTAGTGAGAATACAATGAGTGTGTGAGCGTGCAGGAAGCGCCGCCGGCGCCCGCGTTGTCGGTCCAGGACCTCCACGTCGCCGTGGACGGCCAGGAGATCCTGCGCGGCGTGTCCCTCGAGGTCGGGGCCGGTGAGCTCCACGCCCTGATGGGCCCCAACGGGTCGGGGAAGTCGACCCTGGCCAAGGCCCTCCTGGCCGACCCGGGGTACACGATCACCGCCGGTCGGATCTTCGTGAACGGCGATGACGTGACCACCCTCTCGCCCGACCAGCGGGCCGCCCGGGGGGTGTTCCTCGGCTTCCAGCATCCCGAGGAGATCCCCGGGGTCAGCGTCTTGAACTTCCTTCGTCAGGCCATGGCCGCCCGCAAGAGCATCGCCGACCTGTCGATCCTCGAGGTCCGCATGGCGGTCATCGACTGGGCCAAGCGTCTCGGGACCGACGACCGGTTCGTGTCCCGCTACCTGAACGAGGGGTTCTCGGGCGGTGAGAAGAAGCGCAACGAGATCCTCCAGATGGCGCTCCTCGAGCCGGAGGTCGCGGTCCTCGACGAGACCGACTCGGGTCTCGACATCGATTCGCTGCGGGTCGTCGCCGACGGGATCAACGCGGTGCGCGCCGAGCGGCCGGCGATGGGGGTGCTGCTGATCACCCACTACCGGCGCATCCTCGAGCACCTCACCCCCGACCGGGTCCACATCCTCGTGGAGGGCCGGATCGTCGCGTCCGGCGGCCCCGAGATCGCCGACCGGGTCGAGCGGGAGGGCTTCGACGGCTTCCGACGCGAGGTCGAGGCGGTGGCGTGACATGAACCCCGCCGGTCTCGACGTCGCCCGCGTCCAAGCCGACTTCCCGATCCTGAAACGCCAGGTCAACGGGAAGCGCCTCGTGTACCTCGACTCCGCGTCGACGTCGCAGAAGCCCGTCGCGGTGCTCGACGCGATGGAGCACCTGTACCGCGAGTCGTACGCGAACGTGCACCGGGGCGTGTACGCGATCGCCGAGGAGGCCACCGCGGCGTACGAGGGCGCACGGGCCCGGCTGGCCCGCTTCGTCGGCGCCGGCTCCCCGTCCGAGGTGGTCTTCACCCGCAACGTGACTGAGGCCATCAACCTGGTCGCGCACTCGTGGGGTCGCACCAACCTCCACGCCGGTGACGTCGTCGTGCTCACCGACCTCGAGCATCACGCCAACATCGTCCCCTGGCATCTCCTCGCCGCGGAGCGGGGCATCGAGCTGCGCTGGGTGCCGCTCACCGACGACTACCGGCTGGACCTCGGCGCGCTCGACGCCGCCCTCGCCGGCGCGAAGCTGTTCGCCTTCTCGGCGGCGTCGAACGTGCTCGGCACCGTCAACGACGTCCGGGCCCTCGCGGCCGCCGCGCACGCGGCGGGCGCGTTGGCGCTCGTCGACGCGGCCCAGTTCGCCCCCCATCGCCACCTGGACGTCAGCGCCTGGGACGCCGACTTCGTCGGGGTCACCGGCCACAAGATGCTCGGTCCGACCGCGATCGGTGCGCTCTGGGCCCGCCCCGAGCTGCTCGAGGCGATGCCGCCGTTCCTCGGCGGCGGCGAGATGATCCGCGACGTGCGCCGCGACGGGTTCACCCCGAACGACGTGCCGTGGAAGTTCGAGGCCGGGACCATGCCGATCGCCGAGGCGGTCGGGCTCGGCGCCGCGATCGACTACCTCGACGGGCTCGGGATGGACGCGGTCGAAGCCCACGAGGTCGCGCTCACCGCGTACGCGCTGGCGGCGCTGGAAGACCGCTTCGGGGACCGTCTCGCGATCTACGGCCCCCGCGGCACCGACGCTCGCGGCGCGACGATCTCGTTCCTCTTCGAGGGGATCCACGCCCACGACATCTCCCAGGTCGTCGACGAGTACGGGGTGTGCGTCCGCGCCGGGCACCACTGCGCCAAGCCGCTCATGCGGGTGCTCGGCGTCCCCGCGACGACCCGAGCCTCGTTCTACGTCTATAACGACGAATCCGACGTCGACGCCCTCGTCGAAGCGCTGGCTGGCGCCGAGCGCTTCTTCGGGAGCTAGGAGCAGCCGTGGCCGGCCTCGAGGACCTGTACCGCGAGATCATCCTCGACCACTACCGCGCGCCCGGAACCGCGGGGAGCTGCCGGTCCCGCCCGCCCATCAGGTCGAGGGCTTCAACCCGCTCTGCGGCGACGAGGTCGTCCTGTACCTCGAGGTCGACGACGACGGCGTCGTGCAGGACGTGCGCACCGCCGGGCAGGGCTGCTCCATCAGCCAGGCGTCGACGTCGATGATGAGCGCCGCGGTGAAGGGCCAGCCCGTCGACGACGTCCGCCGCCTCATCCGGGCGTTCAAGGCGCTCATGTCCATCCACGAAGCCGCGCTCGAAGGCGAGGACGACGGCGACGAGGGCGCCGCCCTCGACGGGGTCCGCCTCGGCGACCTCGAGGCCCTCCAGGGGGTCGTGAAGTTCCCGGTGCGGATCAAGTGCGCCACCCTCGCCTGGAACACCCTCGAGCAGGGCCTCGACGAGACCGCCCGCCCCCCCGCCTGACCCAGGCCCCGATCCGGTCGTCACCCCCGTTCATGGGGGTGTCACGGGCATGAAACATGGGGACGCTAGGTTGCATCCTGTAACCACCCGGAGGGAGGCCAGATGCCTGACCACGAGCTCACCGCCCAGCTCACGAGCCTCATCGACGAGGCCCTCGAGAGCTACCGGGGCCGGGATCTGGTCGCGGCCTCCGAGGTGACCGACCTGCTGCTGGACCTGCGGCTCATGCTGCTCGCCGCCGCGGAGGCGGAGCCGACCCCCTCGGGCTGAACCCACCCGGCCAGGAGGCTGGCACCCCCTCCGGCTTTGTAGGCTGACCCCCGATGGCGGAGCCGCACGACCCCGGCGACTTGGACCCCGCAGACGACGTCCCGACGCGGGGCGACCCGGGCTGGGTCCGACCGTCGCAACGACGCGCCCAGCGGAGCCCCGCCCCCGAGACACCCCCCACCCCGCCGGCCGACGAGACCCGAGCCGCGGGCGATGAACCCGACGCGTCCGCGGCGGCCGCCCCCGCGCCGCGGCAGTCCCGCCGCCGGCCGCGCACCCCCGCCGCGGCACCGACGCGGGCACCCGACGCTGACACCACCGAGGTCGAACCCGACGGGCCCCTCGCGGCATCCGACGACGATCCGGACCCGGCCGACGCCGACGCCACCGTCGCCGCGGGCACCGCGGCCGCGGCTGCCTCCGCCGCCGAGACACGCGCCGCGCGCCGCGCGAGTCGATCGAAGCGCCGGACCCGGCGTCGCGCCGCGGCCGCGGCGGGCGCCTTGGTGATCGTCGTCGCGCTCGTCGCCGGTCTCGTGCTCACCTCGGGTGGCTCGACGACCGTCGCGGTCCGCAAGCGTCATCTCGTCGCGGTGACGACCACCACCGCCGCGCCGCACTCCACGACCGCGATCACCGCCACCAGCAAGGTGCTGGTCCTCCAGGCGTTCGATCAGCCGTCGGCGACCGGGAAGGTCGTCACCACGCTGTCCGCGAAGACCGACTACGGCCTCCCCCGCACGCTGCTCGTCACCGCGGTGCAGTCGGGGTGGCTCCAGGTGTTCCTCCCGATGAAGCCGAACGACACCCAGGGCTGGATCCGGCAGACGGATGTGACCACGAGCACCACCGACTACGCGTTGACGGTGAAGCTCAGCGAGCATCACCTGTGGCTGACGAAGGCCGGTGCGCCGGTGCTCGACACCCCGGTCGTGATCGGCACCCCGAAGACCCCGACCCCCACCGGTGTCTTCTACGTCACCGACCCGGTGGACCTGCGGTCGCAGCCCAACGGGGCGTACGGCGCGTTCGCGCTGGGCTTGTCGGGCTACTCGAACGTGCTCCCGAGCTTCGACGGTGGCCCACCCCAGATCGCCGTGCACGGCACCCCGTATCCCGACCAGGTCGGTCAGGACCTGTCGAACGGGTGCGTGCGGATCCCGAGCCCGGTGATCGTGCAGATCGCCGGGGTGGTGCCGCTCGGCACGCCGGTGACGATCACCGCCTGAGCGCGATCACCTCCGAAACGGCGGGGCGCGATTCAGGTCGGTGTGAGGAAGGCTCGGGTCGAACGCGACGAGGCGTTCCGGGCACTCGAAGATGAGCCAGTGCGCGGCGTCGGGCACGACGACCAGCTCCGCGTCGGGGATCTCCGCCGCGTAGGTCTCGGCGTGGGCCAGGGGGACGAGGCCGTCCTCGGCGCCGGCGACGACCAGCGTCGGGGCGGTGATGCGCCGCAGCCGGCCTCGCAGCTTCGGGTCGTGCAGGTACGGGTCCCACCCGAGACGGGCGGTCGCCCCGAGGGCCTTCCACATCGGGAGCACCAGCTCGATGGGGATCTCCACCTGCTTGCCGACGTCGCCGGTGAACTCCTCCATGGCGTGCATCGCCGCGGCGATCGGGTGCTGCTGGTCGACGAAGAGCATCTCGGCCAGCTCGGCCGGGGAGCGTCCGAACAGCTCGGCGATCGGCGCGTCGGGGAGGTAGAGACCGACCGGGTTCACGGCCACGAGCCGCTCGACCCGCTCGGGGTAACGGACCGCGAGCTCGAGGGCCATCCACGCCCCGAGCGACAGGCCGAGCACCGGGGCCGAGTCGAGGCCGAGCAGCTCCCAGAGGTCGAGGAGATGGAAGACGGCGTCGTCCATGCCGTCGATGTCGTCGATGCCCTCCGATTCCCCGAACCCCGGGAAGATGGGGGCGATGACCTCGAAGTCCTCGGCGAGGTCCTCGAGCGCGGAGAGCCCGACCGCCTCGCCGCCCGCGGAGTGCAGGTACACGAGGGGCGCGCCGGCACCGCCGCGGAACACCTGGATCTTGCCGATCGGCGCGGCGAGGAACTCCTCGTGGAGGACCGCCATCACGCGACCGCCGCGGTGGGGCGATGCACCGGCGCGCCGGCGGGGAACTCACGCTCGAGCGCCGGCTTGACCTCGCGGGCGAACAGCTCCAGGTTCCGGCGGGTCAGGTCGGCGGGGAGGCTGCCGAGCTGGAACAAGCCGAGCAGGTTCCCGGTCCCGAGCTGCCCGAGCGCGTCGACGAGCTGCTCGGTCACCGTCTCGGGTGACCCGACGATCGCGTACCGACCGGCGACGATCTCGTCCCAGTCGGTGACGTTCAGCATGAACGTCCCTGCGCCCTTCAAGATGTTGGCGAGGGACCGCGCCGAGGTGTACCCGGGCGGCTGGATCGTGATCCCCGGCAGGAGCCGCTTCACGAAGTACCAGAGGTGCTCCTCGTACTCGCGGCGGGCCTGCGCGTCGGTCTCGGCGACGTAGATCGGGACCAGCCAGCCGGCCTGGAGCGGGTCGGCGTCGTAGCCCTCCGCGGCGCAGGCGTCTCGGAACATCTGGAACGTGCGGCGGAACACGTCGAGGTGGAAGTACGGGATGCCCATGTAGGCGTACCGGTGGCGGGCGACGAACTCCATCGTCTCGACCGAGCCGGCCCCCGGGATCCAGATCTCGGGATGAGGCTGCTGCACGGGGCGGGGCCACGGGTTCACGTACCGGATCCGGTAGTGCTTCCCGATCCACTCGAACGGCCCCGGGGTCGTCCACGCCTTGACGATGAGGTCGTGGGCCTCCTGGAACCGCTCCCGCGCGTACGCCGGGTTCACGGAGAACGAGTAGTACTCGGGGCCGCCACCGACGACCATCCCGGCGATGAGCCGACCGCCGCTGATGCAGTCGATCATCGCGAACTCCTCCGCGACGCGGGTCGGCGGGTCATAGAGCGGCAGCGCGTTGCCGACGACCGCGACCTTCATGCGGCTCGTCGCCCGGGCGACCGTCGCGGCCATCAGGTTCGGGGACGGCATCAGCCCGTAGGCGTTCTGGTGGTGCTCGTTGACGCACACCCCGTCGAAGCCCAGCTCCTCGGCGTAGATCAGCTCGTCGAGGTACCGGTTGTAGAGCGCCCCGCCGTGCTCCGGGTCGAACAGCGAGTTCGGGCAGGTCACCCACGCGGGGCCGTCGTAGCCCGGGTCGAGCCCGATGTAGGGCATGAGATGGAACGAGAAGAACCGCAACGGGCACCCCCCTCTCGGGCCCTGACCCTAATGGGTGCGGATCAGTCGGCCGTCGGGCAGCGGCGCGGGTCCGGGGCCCCGCCGGTACGATGCCGCCCGACGTGCTGCGCCGTGTGCTGCCGCTCCGGGTCGTGGTGAGCTTGGCGGCTGCGTTCGCGCTGATCGGCGCGATCGTCGTCGCCGGGATCTTGCTCCGTCACCGCCACCCGGGCCGTCCACGCGTGACGACCGCGACGACCGCGGTCGCGACGACACGGAAGGGGACTGCGAACCCATGAGCACCGCGACGTTGGTGACCGGCCGTGCGTTCCTCGAAGGCCCCCGTTGGCACGACGGGGCCCTGTGGGTGTCGGACATGCACGCCCAGGAGGTGCTGCGGGTCACCCTCGACGGCGAGGTGAGCGTCGTCGCGACGGTGGCGGGTGACCCGTCCGGTCTCGGGTTCCTGCCCGACGGGACGCTGCTGGTCGTCTCGATGCGGGACCGTCGGCTCCTCCGGGTCGACGCCGACGGGTTGACGGAGGTCGCGGACTGCTCGGCGGTCGCGCCATACGAGATCAACGACATGGTCGTCGACCCGGTCGGGCACGCCTTCATCAGCCAGTTCGGGTTCGACTTCCACGGCGGCGCCCCGTACCGGCGGGCGCCGCTGCTGCGGGTCGATCCCGACGGCTCCGTCCACACGGCCTCGGAAGGGCTCCGGATGGCCAACGGGCTGGTCACGACCCGGGACGGACGGACCCTCATCGTCGCCGAGAGCACGGGGAAGGACCTGGTGGCCTTCGACCTCGCCGAGGACGGCGAGCTGTCGAACCCGAGGGTCTGGGCCGAGCTGCCCGACTATCCCGACGGGATCTGCATCGACGCCGAGGACGGCGTCTGGATCGCCTCACCGGTCGCGGACCGGTGCGTCCGGGTCGTCGAGGGCGGCAACATCACCGAACTGGTCGACTTCCCCGGACGGCACACCATCGCCTGCGCGCTCGGCGGCGACGACGGGCGCACCCTGTTCGTGTGCACCTCGTCCACGCACGGGGAACCCGACCCGTCACGCGCCGAACGCGACGCCCGCATCGAGACGGTCACGGTCGGGGTGCCCGCTCGCTGACCCGGTCACGGTGCTGGCAGCTCGGAACCACTCAAGATCCCCTGCAGCCAGGTTTGGACCTCGGTTCCCACATCGACAGCGTCGGTGTGCACCGACGTCCGCTCCATCCCGATCGAGACGTCGGAGGTCATGCTGAGCTGCGCGCGGAGCGGCTCCGATGATCCGTCCTCGACCCAGGCCCGGATGATCAATAGGCCAGTGCGCTCTGTGGGCATATCTGCACTCTAGAGAAGGCACCATGACGGGGCCGTTACCGCGATCCGAGGCTCGGACGAGTGCCTGGATACCGGAGTGGGTTCGGTCCCGAGCTCACGGTGGAGCTGGCGCTCGTCGCGCTCAGAGACCTCAAAGCTTCGAACTCGTCGCCATCGGCGACGCGGGCGCCAATGAGGGCTACCTGGCCGCGCGTCGACAAGGCACCATGTTGACGACGGCGAGCGCAGCGTTGACCGCCTCACCGGGCCGTCCTTCCTCCGTGAGGCGACCCGAGGGTGCTTCGAAGCCAGGCGGCGTCCGGTCACGTCAACCGCGCGTCCGATCGACCCACGTGAATCCGTAACCGCGGACCACACCCCCAGGGGGAAGGGGCCGTGGCCTCGTCACGGCTCAGCGCGTGACGTGAGCCTGGCGCCGAGGCGCTAGGTCTGGAGGTCGACGATGAGCTCGCAGAGCCGGGGGGTCGGCTCGAGGCCGAGTTCGGCTTGAAGCAGCGCCCGATACCGCTCGAACTCGCCCAGGGCCTCGCATTGGTTGCCCTCAGCCAGATGCACGCGTATCAACGCCGCTCGGGACGATTCTCGCAGCGGCTCGGCTCGCACCGCGGCGAGCGCGGCGCCGCTCGCTTCGCCGAAACGCCCTGCTTCCAGCAGCCGAGCGGCGAGCGCTTCGAGCGAGTGGAGGCGAAGCTGGCGCCATTCCTCGGCCTCCACGAGTACCCAGTCGTCGTACCAGTCGGGCAGGACGTCGACGGACTGCGCCGCCACCGCGTCCGAGGTGAGCTCGGAAGCATCCAAGACCACGCGGGGGTCGAGCAGCCGGTGTGCGAGTGCTCGGGACTGGCGGATGTCGATCGCGACGCGATCGTGCAAACACAGATCCAGGGGGGTGACGAGAACTGCGTCCCGAGCCACGCGGCTCAGCCGGCCGAGGGAGGAACGCAGGCTCGAGAAGGCGTGTTCTTCCGACGAGTCCGGCCACAGCGTGCCGGCGACGCTGGCCCGGGTGAGGGCTCGGTCGCGGAGGCCCAGCAACGCGAGCAGGCGCTGCGAACCACCGCAGACGGCAGGCAGGCAGTTGCCCTGCACTGAGAACCGGAACGTTCCGAGAACCCGAACCTCAAGACCAGTTGTGACCGACGTGTTGGCCCTCACTCGGTTGCCTCTTGCCCGCAGCGCAACCCACCCTCGACCACTCCAAGGGTCCGGTCACCCAGCCGTCGAGGCCTTCCCAGCCGTTCCCGAGCGCTCCCGCAGGTTACCACTCTCCGTCACAGCGCGGTCACGCTCCGGTGCCTGGCAGGTCACACCGCACGGACGAGGGTGTGGCCAATGTGCAATTCGGGAATCGGTTGAGAGAGGTGGCGTGATGCGTTCATCGCATCGCTCGCTTACGGCGAGAGACGAGTTCGATCCGGGGGCGGCGGAGATGAAGCGATCGCGGCTCGCCGCGGCGGCGTCGGTGGCGCTTCGGTGCAAGCTGCCGCTCGTCGGTGGGGCACTCGTGGGCGTGACCGTCCTCGCGTTCGGGGGCACCGCGTTGGCGGTGCCGACGCCAGTCGGTCTCGGAACCGCGACCAACGACGCGGTCGTCGCCAGCGCGGCCCCGACCAACACGGGCGTATCGACGATCAATGGAGACGTGGCGTCGTCCCCCATCGCTACACAGCCCGGATTTGCCCCGTGCCCCGGTGCCAACTGCGTCGTCTACACGCCCCCGTCAACACAACACATCAACGACGGGCCCGCGGCGGGCGCCGTAGCCGCCGCGCACGCCGCGCTCATCACGACCCAGGGCGCAACGCCGTCACTGGCCATCCTCCCGCAACTCGGCGGGACGACGCTACCGGCCGGTGTGTACAACACGGGCGCGGCGAACATCACCGGGACGTTCACGCTCGACGCGGCCAACGACCCGAGCTCGACGTGGATCTTCCAGGCTGCGTCGAGCATCACGACCGCCACCAACAGCAACGTGGTGTTCGTCAACGTTCCTGGGAGCACGACGGCGGCTGCGCTCGCCTGCAACGTCTTTTGGACCGCGGGGAGCGATGTGACGCTGAACGGCACCACGTTCGTGGGCACCGTCATGGCGACCGCCGGCATCCATGTGGGTGACGGGGTGACCATTCAAGGACGACTGCTCGCCGGGACCGACGTGACCTTGATCCACGACACCATCGACAAGGGGAACTGCACCGTTCTCGCGGCTGGTTCCGGTGGAAGCCCGGCGAGCACGGGAGGCGGCACCGGTGGAGGCACCGCCGGTACCGGCGGTGGCACGACCGGCACTGTTGGCGGCTTCGGCACCGGTCACGGCTTCGGGACCGCGGTCTCGGTTCCCCTCGCACCGGCGACCCCGGTCGTGGCTACCCCCCAAACCGCCGGCTGATCGCACCGGCTTCACTGCAGCGCCCGGGCGCGGAGCCGAGAGGTTCAGAATCCGGGATCGGCGAACGGATCCGACACCTCGGGTGCGGTGATCGCGAGCTCGTCGACGCCGAGCTCGGCCGCGACGCCCTCGTACCCGATTGCTTCGAGCCGGTCGGCGAGCTCGGCACCGCCGCTGGTGACGACCCGGCCGGCCATCAGCACGTGCACGCGGTCGGGGCGCAGCTCGCGGAGCAGCCGCGCGTAGTGGGTGATGGCCAGCACGCCGACGTGCGCGTCGCGGGTCAACGCGACCACCCGTTGGGCGAGCTGACGGAGCGCGTCGACGTCGAGCCCGGAGTCGAGCTCGTCGAGGAGCGCGATCCGTGGGGCGAGCACCGCGAGCTGGAGCGTCTCGAGGCGCTTCTGCTCCCCGCCCGAGAACTCGTCGTTGACCCCGCGGGTGAGGAACGCGTCGGCGACGGTCAACCGCTTGGCTTCTCGGCTCACCGCGCCGTCCACCGTGGCCGGGTCACCGCCGCGGGCGTCCACCGCGGCGCTGAGCAGCGCCCCGACGGTCACGCCGGGCACCGCGACCGGGTACTGCATGGCGAGGAACAGGCCCAGCTCGGCTCGCCGCCAGGTGGGGAGCTCGAGCAGGTCGGTGCCGTCGAGGGTCACCGAACCGCCGGTGACCTCATAGTCGGGGTGACCCATCAGGACGTGGGAGAGCGTCGACTTGCCCGACCCGTTGGGGCCCATCAGTGCGTGGACCTCACCGGAGGCGACCTCGAGGTCGACGCCGCGCAGCACCTCGACCCGGTGCACCGAGGCCCGCAGGTCCGAGATGACCAGCCGGCTCATGCCATCTCCACGTACACGTCGGCGCCGTCGACGCGGACCCGGTAGACGGGGACCGGCTTC
Source organism: uncultured Actinomycetes bacterium (assembly GCA_963714105.1). GTDB lineage: Bacteria > Actinomycetota > Acidimicrobiia > IMCC26256 > PALSA-555 > PALSA-555. The sequence goes on from OY970233.1 coordinate 791,553, forward strand.
GTCGCGGGGAGGCTGAGCGGCTCACCGGTCTCGAGCGAGAAGGTCGAGCCGTGCTTCGGGCACTCGATCTCGCGCTCGTCGACCCACACGTCGCCTTCCGAGAGGGAGTAGTCGGCGTGTGAGCAGCGGTCCCCGACGACGTACCAGTCGTCGGGGTCGCCGGCCTCCTTGGCCGGGAGTCGGACCACCGCGAGGCGCAGCCCGTCGACGTCGACGCGACGGGACGACCCGGGGGTGACGTCGTCGACCGCGCAGACGCGCACCTCAGCCATGGAGCCGACCGACCTTCTCTTCGACGCTGCGACGCAACGACCGGGCGAGCGTCGGGACCGGAAGCCGGTCGAGGACGTCGTCGAAGAAGCCGAGGATGATGAGCCGCTCGGCCTGGTCGGGTGGGATCCCGCGCGTCTCGAGGTAGTAGCGCTGGTCCTCGTCGATCGGGCCGACCGCGCTCGCATGCGAGCAGCGCACGTCGTTGGCCTCGATCTCGAGGTTCGGGATCGATTCCGCGCCCGCGCCTTCGGTGAGGACGAGGTTGCGGTTGGTCTGGTTCGCGACCGAGCGTTGCGCGTCGGGCCGCAGGTGGACGAGCCCGGAGTAGACGGACCGGGCTTCGTCTTCGACCGCGCCTTTGAAGAGCAGGTCGCTTCGGGTGTGGGGAGCGGCGTGGTCCTGGAGGGTGCGGAAGTCGAGCATCTGGTCGCCGTCACCGAAGTACACGGCGAGGAGGTCGCTCTCCGCCGCGGTGCCGGTGAGGAGCGACTCGGTGCGCATGCGGGCGTAGTCGCCGCCGAGCGCGACGGCCGACGAGCGCAGCGACGCGTCCCGGCCGACGTGGGCTCGTTGCAGCCCGACCTGCCAAGTCGTCGCCGCGTGCTCCTGCACGGAGACGTACCGGACCCGGGCGGCGTCACCGACGATCAGCTCGATGACGATGTCGCACAGGTGGGGGGCGCCGTCGGCGGCGAACCGGTCGACGACGGTGACCTCGGCGCCTTCCCCGACGACGACGAGGGTGTGGGGGAAGCTGGCGAGCCCGTCACCGCCGGAGCGGTGCTCGAAGAACAACGGCTCCTCCACCACCACCCCGGCCGGCACCCGCACGTAGGCGCCCCCGACGACGAAGGCGTCGTGGAGGCGGGTGAACGCGTCCGGTGACGCGTCGGAGCAGTGGCCGAACCAGTCGGCGGCTTCGGCGTCGTCGACGTCGAAGAGGTCTCCCACGACGACGCCCTTGGCCGTCAACCCGGCGTCGAGCGCCGGGAGGTCGAGGGAACGCTGGTGCGCGGCGCGGGGCTCGAACCGGTCGAGGTCGAACTCGTCGATGCGCGAGTAGCGCCACACCTCCTCGGTAGAGGACGGCCAGGTGACCCCGGCGAGCTGCTCTGCGGCCGCGACGCGACGCGCGCGCGAGCCAGTCGGGACCTCCGAGCGCCCGGGCGGTATCGGGCGTGAAGCCGGGCACTACCCGACGGCGCCTTCCATGTTGAGCTCGATGAGGCGGGTCAGCTCGACTGCGTACTCCATCGGGAGGGTCTTGGTGACCGGCTCGATGAAGCCGTTCACGACCATGGCCGTCGCCTGCTGCTCGGTGAGGCCCCGGCTCATGAGGTAGAAGAGCTGGTCGTCACCGACCTTCGAGACGGTCGCTTCGTGGCCGATCCGGGCGTCCTTCTCCTCGATCTCCATGTACGGGTACGTGTCGGACCGGCTGTCCTCGTCGAGGATCAGCGCGTCGCAGCGCACGTGGCTCTTCACCTTGTGCGCGCCTTCCTCGACCTTGACCAGCCCGCGGTACGTGGTGCGCCCGCCACCTTTCGAGATCGACTTCGAGTCGATGAGCGAGGTTGTCTCCGGGGCGACGTGGGTCATCTTGGCGCCCGCGTCCTGGTGCTGGCCCGGCCCCGCGTACGCGACGGACAGGACCTCGCCGTGCGCCTTCGGGCCGACCATCACGACAGCCGGGTACTTCATCGTGAGCTTCGAACCGAGGTTGCCGTCGATCCACTCGACCGTGGCCTCGGTCTCGGCCCGGGCCCGCTTCGTGACCAGGTTGTACACGTTCGGTGACCAGTTCTGGATCGTCGTGTACCGGATCCGGGCGCCGGGCTTGGCGATCAGCTCGACCACCGCGGAGTGGAGGGAGTCGCTCGAGTACACCGGCGCGGAGCAGCCCTCGACGTAGTGCACCGACGCGCCTTCCTCGGCGACGATCAACGTCCGCTCGAACTGGCCGGCGTTCTCCGAGTTGATGCGGAAGTACGCCTGGAGGGGCATCTCGACGTGGGCCCCCGCGGGAACGTACACGAAGCTGCCGCCGCTCCACACCGCCGAGTTCAACGCCGCGAACTTGTTGTCCCCGGGCGGGATGACGGTGCCGAGGTACTGCTGGACGATCTCGGGGTAGTCACGCACCGCGGTGTCCATATCGGTGAAGACGACGCCCTGCTTGGCGAGGTCCTCCCGGTTCTTGTGGTACACGACCTCGGAGTTGTGGACCACAAAGCCCTCGGCGACGAAGTTGTGGTGCCCTTCGACGGTGATGTCCCAGACCGGCTCGGAGCCGACTCGTTCGATCGAATCGACGCGGACGAAGCCGAGCATCTCGCTCGTGTGGGCACGGAAGTCGGTGCCCTTGGCCGTCCGGTACCCGTGCACGAACTGGCGCTTCGAGAGGCGGTCGGTCCGGCGCGCCGAACGGCAGGGCAGCCGGTCGAAGCGCCCGCTGAAGTGGATCATGTGGGCGACGACGGTGCGGTTCGGGTCGTGCGGGTGCCCGTTCTCGACGCGGCTGACCCGGCCGGTGCGGATCCCGCACAGCATGGCGAGCTCGCGGGTGTCGTGCAGGAGGTCGGGGTTGGCGCTGGTGAGGACGACGTCTTTGCTCGTCGGGTGGGATCGGACGTAGCCGTCCGCGTCGATGGAGCCGGCGAGGAACGCGAGGCGCTGCGACCGGGGCAGCCCGAACACCCAGGGCGGGATCCGCTTGGTGCGGGCGGTGCCACCGAGACCGTTCAGCTCGAGGAAGTCGGCGAGCGCCGCCGTCGCGTGGGCGGTCAGCCGGAAACGGTCACTCGCCAGGGAGAACTCGAGACCGAAGAGACGGCGGGCCACGCCGATGATCTCCTCGACGAGGCCATGGTCGGACGCGTCCACCGCGATCTCGACCGAGACGTGCTCGCCGCGGTGGTGGAGGTACCCGTCACCGAGGTAGAGGCCTGCGAACCAGCAGAGATCGTCGCTGGTGGTGCGGGGGAGGGTCTCGGCCCCGGGCCGGTCGGGCACGAGGAGCTCGGCCTCCGTCCCGTAGTCGGGGAGGTCGGTGGCGATCCCGACGTAGTCACCGACGCGCAGGTCGCTGGCCGGGATCCAACGCGTCGCGTAGCGGGCCCGCTCGCGACCGTCCTCGCGCTCGTCGCGCAGCACGAGGAACGGGTGGTTGCCGGACGCTCCGATCGTGGCGTTCCGGGCCGTGATCTCGAGGATGTCCTTCTGGCCGGAGCACGCGGCGTCGACGACGCGCGCGCCGACGATCTGCTTGGTCGACTCGTCGAGCGAGAAGACCTCGTCGCCGGGCCCGAGCTCCTTGATGGCCCGCATGCCCTTGTCCGTCGCGACGAGCGTCGAGCCCCGGAGGCACTCGTACTGCGCGGTGACACCGGCGAGGAACTTGCGCTCCGCTTCGGGGATGCCGAGCTTCTCGTAGGTCTCCTGCATCTCCGGGGGCAGCATGTCCCACTCGGACACCTGACCTTCTGTGGGCTTGAGGTAGTAGTAGATGTCGTCGAAGTCGATCTCGGGCATGTTCTTCGCGAACCAGGCGAGCATCGGCTTGCGCTCGAACCGCTTCAGCGAGTTGAGGCGAAACTTCGTCATCCACTCGGGCTCTTCCTTGTGCCCGGAGATCTCGCGGACGATGTCCTCGTTCAGGCCCTTCTTGGGGGTGTAGACGTAGTCCTCGGTGCTGTCGGCCCAGCCCAGCTGGTACTTGCCGAGGTCGATCCCGCGTACCGCCATGCTCATGTCCCGTCGTCTGGGGTTCCGGCGCCGCCGGGGGAGCCGGCGCCGGAGTTTCCACTACGCAGATAGTAACAATCCCGGGGAGGGGCGACAATCCCGGGGTTCTAGCCGGGGGCCGGTTCCCGGGCCCCGCTGCTCGGGCTCCCCATCGCGGCGGCGGGGTCGAGGGCCCCGGCGAGGCGCTCGTAGGACCGGATGCGGTCGTCGGCGCCGTGCACCATCGTGGTGACGACGAGCTCGTCGGCGCCGGTGCGCTCCACCAGCGCTTCGAGCCCGGCGCGGACCTCCTCGGGGTCGCCCACGACGTGCGAGGCGGTCCACGCCTGCACGCTGTCGCGTTCGAACGGCGTGAACCGGTACTCGGCCGCGGCTTCGGGGGTGGGGTAGCGACCCGGGCGACCCGACCGGAGGCGCAGGATCGCCAACGCCGCCGGCCCCGCGAGCCACTGGGCCTCGTCGTGGGTGTCGGCGCAGATCACCGCGACGCCGAGCATGAGGTGGGGACGCTCGAGTCGGGCTGAGGGCCGAAAGCTGGACCGGTAGGCCTCGACCGCGCGGGCCGTGCCGCCGGCGGCGAAGTGGTGCGCGAACGAGAACGGCAAGCCGAGCCGGCCGGCGAGGTGCGCGCTGTAGTCGCTCGACCCGAGCAGCCACACGTCCGGTCGGTCTCCGAGCCCGGGGGTCGCGGTGATGGCACGGAACGGGTGCTGCTCCGGGAAGCTCCCGTCGAAGAAGCCGAGCAGCTCCGCGAGGTGCTGGGGGAACTCTTCGGCGGTGAGCGCGTCGACGGAGCGGCGCAACGCGTACGCCGTCACCGGGTCGGTGCCGGGGGCACGACCGATCCCGAGGTCGATCCGGCCGGGGTGCATCGCCTCGAGCATCCCGAACTGCTCGGCGACGACCAGCGGCGCGTGGTTCGGGAGCATCACTCCCCCGGCCCCGACCCGGATCGTCGACGTCGCCGACGCGAGGTGCGCGATCAGCACCGCCGGCGCGGAACTGGCGATGCCGGGCATGTTGTGATGCTCGGCGACCCAGTGGCGCCGGTAGCCGAGGCGTTCGGCGGTCACCGCCAGGCGCACCGAGTTGCCGAGCGCCTCGGACGGTGAGGACCCTTCCCCGACCGGGGCGAGGTCGAGGACCGACAGCGGAACCAGCGATTCGGGCATCCCGCGAGTGCAACACCGGTCCCGGCGCCGGCCTTCCTTGGCGAGGTCAGCCCACCATCGGCTCGCCTGGGAGCGCCGCGTCGGCGGGCGGTCCGACGGTCCCGGGGCGCCTCGTCCGGGCCGGGGGCGCGGTCAGCCGTTCAGGGCCTGCTGGGCTTGCGCGACGAGCTGCTGGGCTTGGGCGATGTCGGCCTGGTAGCCGGCGAGGTCGCCGTTTCGCAGCGCCGTGTTCGCGGCCGCGAAGTCCTGGTTGGCCTGGTTCAGGAGGCTCTGGACGGTGCCGCTCCCGGCGCTCGGGATCGTCGTGGGCGTGGTCGGGCTGGTCGGCGTGGTCGGGCTGGTCGGCGTGGTGCCGCCGGTCGTGCCGTTGAAGAGGTCGTTGAGGGCGGCGTTCACGGTCGTGTCCGAGACCGGGTTTCGCCCTTGGGTGAACACGACGACGAAGCGGAACTGCGGGTATCCCTGCGAGGTGGTCTGCTGGACGAAGAACGGCTGGACGTACACGAGCGAGTTCCCGACCGGGATGAGCTGGATGTTGCCCTTCACGATCGAGGATCCGGCCTGGTTGAGGAGCGTGAACTTCGACGCGAGCGTCGGATCGCTCTGGATGTTGTTGGCGACCTGGACGGGGCCGTTGACGTTGGCGCCTTGGGGCATGACGAACGCCTGGACCTGCCCGTAGGTGCCGGGATCGGACTTCGCGGTCATGAACGACACCAGCCGGGTCTGCTGGTTGTCCTGGGAGACGGGCACGAACGGCTGGAGGATCAGGAAGTTCTCGTGGGTGTCCCCGGGGAGGCGGATATAGAGGTAGTAGGGGTCCTGGCGAGGGGTGGTGGCGGTGATCTGGGGCGCGCGTTGGGTGCCGCGTGCCGTCGTGGGGCTGAGCGTCGAGCCGAGCACCGAGTTCGGGTCCGGGGAGAGCAGCCAGCGCTCGGTGCCGGCGTAGAAGGAGGCGACGTTGGTGACGTGGTACTTCGAGAACACGTCGGACTGCATCTTGAAGAGGTTCTCGGGGTACCGGAGGTGGGCGCGGAGGATCGGGGAGAGCTTGGAGCCGGGGGTGAACAGGTCCGGGAAGGCGCTCTCGTAGGCCCGTGCGATCGGGTCCTTGCTGTCGATCACGTAGAAGTGGACGGTGCCGTTGTACCCGTCGATCGTGACCTTGACCGAGTTGCGGACGTAGTTGACGGTGCTGGACAGGCCACCGTCGCCGCTGGAGCTCTCCGAGTACGGGTACTGGTCGGAGGTGGTGTACGCGTCGAGGATCCAGGTGATGCGGCCGTTCTCGACCACCGGGTACGGGTCGGAGTCGTACTTCAGGAACGGTGCGAGCTTCTGGACCCGAGCCATGATGTCGCGGATCATCAGCACCTTCGAGTTCGACGTGACCTGCCCGGAGATGAGCGGGTTCAGGTCGCCGAAGCGCAGCGCGAACGCGGCCCGCTTGATGAGGTTGTCGAGGCGCACCCCATCCGCGCCGCGGTACCGGGTGGTGGCGTTGGTGTTGTTCGCGCGTGAGTAGTTGAACTCGGGCTGCTTGGCGTTGACGATCATGTAGCCGGGCTGGTTCTCACCGAAGTACAGCTGCGCGCCTTGGTCGCTGAGGCTGATCCCGTTCCCGGTCGGGGGGATGTTCGCGAGCGAGAAGGTCGGGTCGCCGCTCGACGTGGCCTGGTTCGTCGGGGAGACGATCGCCCCGTAGCCGTGCGTGTAGACGAGGTGCTGGTTCACCCACGACTGGCTCGGCAGGCTGCTGCTGTTCAGGTCGCGCGCGCCGATGAGCACCTGGGTGGTCTGCCCGTTGAGGTTGTAGCGGTCGATGTCGACGTTGTTGATGATGTAGTACGGCTGGAGGCCTTGGAGGGTCTGGTAGGTGGCGCGGATGACGCCCGGGTCCCAGAGTCGGGCGTTGTCGATGGTGGGCCGGTTGGCGTCGACCACCGACGGTTGGAGGTTCTGGTTGTAGTTGAAGTTGTTGGTCGCGATGCTCGAGAGGTTGAACGCGTCGCGGGTCGCGGAGATGTTGCGGCCGATGTAGGGGCGTTCCTCGGCGAGCTCGTTCGGGGTGACCTTGAAGTTCTGGATCGCCGCGGGGTAGATCGTGCCGACGACGATCGAGACGAAGCCCCAGAGGCCGACCGCGATGACGGGCAGGACCCAGCCGCGGCGGAAGATGTTCCAGAGGAACAGCCCGGCGGCGACGATCGAGATGAAGATGAGCAGGTTGTACGCGGGCAGCTGGGCTTTGACGTCGGTGTACGTCGCGCCGTCGACGACACCCCGGGTCGAGAGGTCGAGCCCGAAGCGCGAGAAGTAGTACTGCGCGGTCTTCACGAGGGCCATCACCGCGACGATCACCGACAGGTGGGCTTTCACCTGCGGGGTGACTCGCTGAAGGGGGCTCTGGAACCGGATGCCGCCGTTCAGGTAGTGCGCCACCGCGGTGACGAGCAGGACGATGACGAGCCCGGCGAAGAGCCAGTCCAGGATGAACTTGATGAACGGGAGCTGGAAGACGTAGAAGCCGACGTCCTTGTGGAACTGAGGGTCCTTGATGCCGAAGTTGACCCGGTGGGTGAAGAGGATCCAGTTGCGCCACTGGGAGGAGACGCCGATGCCGGCGATCAGCGCGAAGAAGATCGCGACCCCGGCCTTGATCCGGCCCTGGTAGCGGCCGGTCGCCTGCTGGTACCGGTTGACGAGCTCGTCCTCGGGGCTGACGTTCCCGGTCGGTCGCAGCTTGGGCGCCAGCCGGTCGGCGATGACCAGGTTGACGAACATGATGACGAAGAAGACGGCGGTGAAGACGAGGGCCGGGATGACCTTCGCGCCGAGGAGCTCCCGCCAGGTGTTGCCCTGGCCGAGCGAGTCGAACCAGAGGAAGTCGGTGTAGAAGCCGGCCAGCCCGCGGAGGCTGAACAGCAGGATGACCAGGATCACGACCAGGGCGATGATCCAGGCGCGCAAGCGGAACGAGCGCCGTTCCGTGGTCGAGACCCGCATCGTGGCGCAGCCTAGACGGACCGCTCCGTGTCCCCCACGTCGCTGGGAACGATCAGGCAGCGACAGCCGGGGTGTGCGGGTGGGTACGGCTGCCCGGTCGGGAAGGGCTGGCCCTTGACGGTGGGTTCGAGCGCGTTGTCGTCGGCGTCGGGGCACTGGCCGACTTCGGCGGGCACCCACCGCAGCCGCGCGCCGGACGGTGTCGCGTCGAATGCTCCGCGCGCGTAAGCCGCGGCGAGGATGTCACCGAGGAGCACTTCGAGGTCGTCGCTGCGCCATTCGCGGTATCGCGCGGAGATGACGGGACCGAGCGCAGCGTGGAGCTCGGTTTGGGATTCGTAGGGGCCGTCGGCGACGACCGCGTCGATCGCGACGGTGAGCCGTTCGCGAAGCGGGGAGATGAGACCGGCGGCGAGCTCGGCGACGAGGCGACGAGGCGCGCGCGCCGGACGTCGGCCGCGTCCGGTGAGCGCCCGACCCACCGAGTACGCCTCGTCGATCGTCGGCTCGACGACCGCGGTCCAGGTCGCGTGCTGGCGTTCCAGGTCGGGGAGGATGCGAGAGGCTTCGACCCGACCGCGGACGCGCCGCACCGAGTCGAGGAGCTCGTTGTGCTCGTCTTGGAGCAGCCGCTTCGACGCGCGCAGCGCGGGGACGACGAGCGGCGCGAGCATCTCGTCGCGCCGGCGCCGGATCGCGTCGTCGGGATCGGCCGGGGGCGCCTCGACCGGCTCTTGGAGCGTCGGATCGGTCGGGGCGTCGTCGGCGGGTGCTTCGTCGGCGTCGACGGCGGCGTCGGGCCCTCCCGCGTCCTCCCCGCCCCGGTCGGGTTCGATCGGCGTGGGGGGTAGCGGTGCTGGTGTCGCCGTGGCTGGATGTTCGTGCTGGTCTCGCAGGCGGGCGAAGACGTCTTGGGCTCGTTCGTCGGTGACACCCGACGCGGCGGGGTCGGTGTCGGGGTTGGGGGGGTGGGTTCGCCGTTCGGGGGGGTGGGTTCGCCGTTCGGGGGGGTGGGTTCGCCGTTGGGCGGGGGGCGTTCGCCGAGGCTGGCGGCGAACTCGTCGAGGACGGTTCGGATCCGCTCGAGCTCGGCGAGGAGGGTGTGGCGGCGCGATTCGAGGTCGTCGAGCATGCGCTTGCGCACCGCGCGCGCTTCGTTGACCATCTCGCGTCCGCGCGCCGCGGCAGCTTCCTCGGCTTCGCGGAGGAGCGCGGCGGCGCGCGCGCCGACGGCGTCGGTGGTCGCGCTGGGCTCGGGCGCCCGCTCCCCCGCCGGTGTCGGGTCACCCGCGCCCGCGGTGGGGCGATCGTCGGGCATCAATTGGATGCTATTGGGCCGCGGGGACGCTCGATGGTGGTGTCGTGGGGACGGTGGAGCCGCCGAGCTGGTGGAGGGCGTTCGAGCGCGTCGTTGATGTTGGCCACGGGGAAGATCCGGAGCCCGTCGGCGTGGGCTCGGGCGTCGCTGGCTTCGTCGGTGGGGACGAGCATCGCGACGGCGCCATGACGCTTGGCGGCGATCTCCTTCTGCACCACCCCGCCGACCGGGCCGACACTGCCGTCGGATTCGATGGTGCCGGTGGTGGCGATCCGGTGCCCGCCGGTGAGGTCACCCGGGGCGAGCTGGTTGATGAGCGCGAGCGTGAACGCGAGCCCGGCGGACGGCCCGCTCACGCTCGGGATGTTGATCTTCACGGTGATCGGGAACCGCCAGGCGCTGAGGGTCTGGGAGACGATGCCGAGGAACGCGTGGCCGCCGCTCGCGCCGGCGCGGACGGTGACGTCCACGGGTTGGCTGCCGCGGCGGACGGTGAGGTGGATGAGGTCACCGGGTTTGTGGGCGACGACGAGGGGGCGGACTGCGGTGGCGGTGGTGACGGGCTGGCCGTCGACGGCGGTGATGAGGTCACCGACTTGGAGGTGGTGGTCGGCGGGCCCGCCGCACTGCACGTCGGCGACGACGACGGCGTCGGCGAGGTGGGTGACGGGGTAGCCGAGCCGGGTGAGCGCGACGGCTTTGGCGGTGTCCTGGGAGTCGGTCCAGAGGAGGTCGTTGAGGCGACCGTCGGCGGCGTAGGAGGCGCAGCCGAGGACGTCTTGCTTCTTCTCGACGCTGTCGCTGCTGCTGAGGCTGGCGAACGCCCACCGGTACAGGTTGGGATCCTGGGTGCTGACCTGGACGGTGAGGAAGAGGACCTGGCCGCGGTGCGGGTAGGTGGGCGCCCCGGAGACGGTGACGGTCCGGGCGTTCAGGGCGGCGGCGTCACCCGGCGAGACGATCACGTAGGGGACATGGATGACCGCGGCGGCGACGGCGGCGACGGCGAGGACGCCGGCGAGGATCGCGGCGACGAGGCCCAGGGTCCGGCGGCGCCGGGGGCGGGGCGGGCTCGGGGAACCGGCGGCGCCGTCGGGCGGGCTGAGCACAGCTACCCCGCTCCTCTCGCGGTGGTCGATACTGGGGGGGTGGAACCCCAGCCTGCCACCCCGACCCCGCGTTCGAACGGGCAGGGTGCCGACATCGTCGCCGCGTTCCGGAACCTCGCCGACGGGGTGCGCCGGCTGCGTGCGGTGCGGTTCTACAAGCGCAGCTCGGCGTTGGTGCGCTGGTTCATCCTGGTGGTGCTGATCGGCGCGAGCACCGCGTTGGTCATCGCGGCGGCGATCTCGATCCTCGTGTCGGCGATCCCCAGCTCGGGGTAGCCACGGTCGCCTCCGACGACCCGGTGGCGCGTGCCGCCGCGCTCGCCACACTCGGGCACCGGACGCGGCTGCCGACCGGCGCGACCCGCACGCTCCTCGACGCGCTCGAGACCGACCCCGACCGGCGAGCCCGGGCCGCGGCACTCGGCGCCCTGATCCGCCGGGGCGGACCCGACACCGCGACGCACGCGTGGACGGTCGCGGCCCGCGACCCGGACCCGTCGCTGCGGCGACGAGCCGCGGAGCTGGCGCCTGTGCTGGTCTCGGTGGCGTCGGGGGCCGCGCCGCACGCCCGCCTGATCGGGTTGCTGGACGACCCGGACGTGACCGTCGTCGAGGCGGCGGCGTGGGCGCTGGGCGAGCTGCCGGGCGGTGGGGCTGCGACCGCGGCGTTGACCCGCGTCGCGGGTGCTCATGACGACGCGTTGGCCCGCGAGGCCGCGGTCGCGGCGTTGGGGGCTCGCGGGGACCCGGAGGGACTCCCGGCGGTGCTCGCGGCGTGTCGTGACGTGGCGACGGTGCGGCGCCGGGCGGTGCTGGCGTTGGCCCCGTTCGAGGGGCCCGCGGTCGACGCCGCGTTGGCGGAGGCGAGCCGCGACCGGGACTGGCAGGTACGTCAGGCCGCGGAGGATCTGGGTGCCGGCGGAGCGGATCCCGGGGCGGGTGATCAGTAGGAGCGGCGCTGGGTGCTCGGCCGGGGCCGGTCGAGGAACATCTCGCGGACCTTGTCGAAGGACTCGAGGCAGCGGCCGGCGCCGAGCACGACGGTCTCGAGCGGCATCTCGGCGAGGCGGACGGGGACGCCGGTGTCGTGCTCGATGCGGGCGTCGAGCCCGCGGAGCATGGAACCACCGCCGACGAGGTGAATGCCCATCTCGAGGAGGTCTTGGGCCAGCTCGGGTGGCGTCTCGCCGAGCGCGAGGCGGGCCGAGCCGATGATCCGCTGGATGGCCTCGTCGCAGGCTTCGCGGAGCTCCTCGGGTTCGAGGACGACGGTGCGGGGGAGGCCGCTCATGAGGTCACGGCCGCGGACCTCGGCCTTGTACTCCTGGTCGGTCGGGAACGCGGAGCCGACCGCGATCTTGATCTCCTCGGCGGTGCGTTCCCCGACCGCGACGCCGTGGTTGCGGCGGAGGTGGTTGGAGATCGCGGCGTCGATGTCGAACCCGCCGATGCGGACCGCTTGGAGCGCGACGATTCCGCCCATCGAGATCACGGCCATCTCGCTGGTGCCGCCGCCGATGTCGATGACCATGTTGCCGAGCGGCTCGTGGATCGGGAGTGACGCGCCGATCGCCGCGGCCATGGGCTGCTCGATGAGGTAGGTCTGCGCGGCGCCGGCGCGGCGGGTGGCTTCGAGCACGGCCCGCTGCTCGACGTGGGTGATCGCGGAGGGGACGCACACGAGGACCCGGGCCCGTTGGAGTCGGGTGATGCCGGCCCGGGCGAAGATGAGCCGGATCAGGCGTTGGGTGATCTCGAAGTCGGTGATCGCACCGCCGCGCAGGGGACGGACGGCGACGATGTGACCGGGGGTGCGACCGATCATGTGCCACGCCTCGTGGCCCATGGCGAGGACGTCCTGGGTGCGGCTGTTGAGGGCGATGACGGTCGGCTCGTTGAGGATGATCCCCTGCCCGCGGGCGTACACGAGGGTGTTCGCGGTGCCGAGGTCGATGGCGAGGTCGCGGGGCATCGGTGCCGGCCTCTACGCCGGGTGCGGGGCGTGGGTGGCCCGGACCGGCGGGGCGCCGCTCGCCCAGTCGGACCCGCCCGCCCAGTGCTCCCGCTTCCAGATCGGGACGGTCTCCTTCAGGGTGTCGATCGCGAACCGGGCGGCGTCGAAGGCCTCGGCCCGGTGGGGGGTCGACGCAGCGACCACGACGGACGGCTCGGAGAGGGCGACGTCACCGACCCGGTGCAGGAGCGCGAGGCGCTCGACGGCGGGGAACCGCCGGCGGGTCTCGGCGGCCACCTCGCCGAGCCGGGTCACCGCCACCTCTTCGTACGCCTCGTAGGTGAGCGCGGTGACGCCGCCGCGGCCGTCGGAGTGGTCGCGCACCACGCCGCAGAACGTGACGACCGCGCCCGACGCGGGCGTCGCCGCCCAGGTCGTCGCGCGCTCGACCGGCAGCGGCTCGTCGCTGAGCGCGATCCAGTTCGTGTCCGCGCTCGGTTCCAGCACGGGCCCAATGGTAGTGAAGGTCGAACGTCTGCTCCGATGGGGGTGTCGTCGGGTGGCCGCGGTTGGGTCCTCGAGGCCCGTCGGTACGATTGGTCGCTATGCCCGTCGACGATCCCGATGACGAGCACGAGAGTGGGCTGCCCCCCGATCCGCTCGACCGGGTGTGGTTCCATCCCAGCGAGCTCGGTGCGGCGATGGCCGCGTGGCGAGGTGGGCCGACCACCACCCGTCGCGACTGGGGGTTCGCGGCGCTCGTCGCGCTGCTGAGCGTGGCCGCCACGGTCGGGGTCCTCGCCGCGGTCGGAGCGTTCCCGGGGGGCGGGACGTCGGGTCGCGCGTCGGTCGCGACGGTGCTGCCGGCGCCGGCGGCGGCGCCGAACTGGGCCGACGTGACCAACGCGGCGACCCCGAGCGTGGTGTCGGTGCGGGTCGGCAGCCCGGCGGGCCAGAGCCTCGGCTCGGGGGTCGCCGTGGACGCGAGCCGGGTCCTCACCAGCGCGTCGTTCCTCTCGGGGGCGACCACGATCGACGTGGCCAGCGCCGCGGGTCGACTCGGTTCGGCCCGGTTGATCGGCACCGACCCGGACACCGACCTGGCCTTGCTCGTCGTCGACGACGGCAACCTGTCCGGCGCCCAGCTGGGCCGCAGCGACGGCCTCCGGGTCGGGGACAGCGTCGAGGCGTTGGGCCTGGGGTCGGACTACCAGCCGACCGCGGCGGGCGGGCTCGTGAGCGGCCTGCACCGAGTTGTCGCGATGCCCGGTGGTGGCGTGCTGGCCAGCCTCGTCGCGACCGACGTGCGGGTACCGCCGATCGCGGGGGGCGGCGCGCTCGTGGACAGCACCGGGAACGTCGTCGGCATCCTCTCCGCGGCGCTGCCGGGCGCGGCGATCCCGAGCGACCTCGCCCATGACGTCGCCGCACAGCTCGATTCCGGTGCGGTGCATCACGGCTGGCTCGGCGTCGCCGCGGTCGACGCCACCGCCCGCCCGGGCGGCGGCGCGTTGCTCACCGTGGTGAACCCGGGATCGCCCGCGGCGGCCGCGGGCCTCGCGCCGGGGGATGTGATCACCGCGGTGAGCACCCCGAACGTAAACGAGCACGTCAGCGACGCCGAGGGACTGGTCGCGTCGGTGGAGGCGCTGCACTACGGCGACCCGGCCACGATCACCGCCAACCGCGGTCGTCAGACCATGAACCGTCAGGTGACCCTCGACGACCGGCCCGCCGTGCCCCCGGCGATGCTGGGCCTGGCCTCGTGAATTTGTCTCGGTGGGTGCGGCCCGCCACGATGGACGCGCGATGAGCGAGCAGAGCCTCACGGAGCAAGACCGGGAGCTGCTGAACGCGGTCCAGTGGGACTTCCCGCTCGAGCCCCGCCCGTTCGCGGCGCTCGGTGACCGGCTCGGGCTCTCGGAGCCGGAGGTGCGCGAGCGCATCGAAGCCGTGAAGGCCGCCGGGGTGCTGCGCCAGCTGTCCGCGATCTTCGACACCCGGGCGCTCGGGTACGACTCGTCGCTCGTCGCCGCGAAGATCGACCCGGACCGCATCGACGACGCCGCGGCTCGGATCAGCGAGCATCCCGGCGTGAGCCACAACTACAAGCGCAACCACGCGTTCAACCTCTGGTACACGATCGCGGTCCCACCGGGCGAGTCGCTCGACGCGCACCTCGACGTGCTGCACCGCGAGTCGGGCGCGATCGTGACCCGGAAGCTGCCGACGCTGCGGCTGTACAAGATCGGCGTGAAGCTCGACATGACGGGAAAGACCGCCGCGGACGCGAAGGCGGTGGTGTCCGAACACGAGCGGCCCGAACGGCGACCCCAGATGGACGCGCCGGTGCTCTCCGACCTCGAGGTCGCGGCGATCCGGGTGGTCCAAGAGGACCTGCCGCTGGTGGAGCGGCCGTTCGCGGCGCTCGGCGAGCAGATCGGCGCGTCGGAGGACGAGGTGCTCGGCCTGCTGGCCTCGTTCAAGGACCGCAAGCTCATGCGCCGCTTCGCGGCGGTGATGAACCACCGCAGCGCCGGTTTCAAGGCCAACGCGATGGGGGTCTGGGCCGTCCCCGAGGAGCGCCTCGACGAGCTGGGCCCGCAGATGGCCGGCTTCGCGCTGGTGAGCCACTGTTACCGCCGCCCCACGTACCCCGACTGGCCGTACTCGGTGTTCACGATGGTGCACGGCAAGTCGGCGCGCGAGTGCGAAGCGACGATCGCGGCGGTGCAGGCCGAGACCGGCGTGGACGACTACGCGCTGCTCTGGTCGGTGAAGGAGTACAAGAAGACCCGGGTGCGCTACTTCACCCCGGAGTGGGACGAGTGGCGCGCCGCGCACCTCGCCTCCAGCGTCGCCGCGCCAGCCACGCGGTGACGCTGGCGCCGGCGAGCGCACCGCCGGCGAGCACGAGCCACGGGCGACGCGACGCGGGCGGCCCGAGCGATTCGAGCCCGTCGACGAGCGCGGCCTCGTTGTCGTGGCGGGGCGCCCACCCCAACGCCCGGAGCCGGTCGTTGGCGATCACCCACGGGTGCACGAGGTAGGGCAGTACCCCGGGGGGGACGTCGCCGATCCCGACCCGCCAGGTCCAGGCCAGGAGCCGCTCGAGGACCGGCGCGGGGAGCGCGGGCACCCGCGACGGGGGGCGCAGCGCCGCGACCTGACGGGGGTCGAGCCACCCGTCGGACGCGACGTTGAACGTCCCGGGATGGTCGGCGAGGGCGACGAGCGCGACCGCGGCGACGAGGTCGTCGACGTGGACCGCCTGCACGGGCGCGGCGGCGCCCCGCACCCGCACGGGGGGGCGGCCGAGGAGCAGCCGGGACGGGAGCCGCTCCGCGCCGGGACCGAGCACGGGGGCGCTGCGCAGCGTCGTGATGACGACCCCGGGATGATCCTCGTGCCATTCGGCGAGGAGCCGTTCGACCTCGGCGGCGAGCACCGCGGGTGAGAACCCGGGGTTGGGGCGCAGCGGCGCGTCTTCGGTGAGCGGCACCGGGTTGTTGGCCCAGGCGCCGTACACCGCGGCGCTCGAGACGCGCACGACTCGCCGGATCCCGACCGCGGCGGCGGCGTCGAGGACGCGGCGGGTGCCGTCGACGTTGACGTGGGCCATCATCGCCTCGTCCGGGATCGGGTCGACGACCGTCGCGAGGTGCACGAGGACGTCGATGCCTTCGAGGAGCGGCTTGAGCTCGGAGCGGGCGACGTCGACGAGGCGGAACTCGAGGTCGCGGACCCGCCGGCGTGGGGGGCGCACGTCGAGGCCGACGAGGCGCGTCACGGTGGGGTCCTCGCCGAGCGCGGGGAGGAGTCGCTGCCCGACGAGACCCGACGCTCCCGTTACGGCGATCGAGGTCACGTTCATAGACTGGCCGCGTGAGCGGCGGTCCTCAACCCGGTGATGAGCCGTCACTGCCGTTCGGGTTCGGTGAGCTCGACCTGAACCAGCTGCTGCGGATGCTGCAGTCGGGCGGGCCGGTCAACTGGGAGATCGCGGCGCAGGTCGCGCACCACGTCGCCACCGACGGCAGCGCGGAGGCGCCGGTCGATCCGGACGCCACGACCCAGCTCGAGGAGCTGGCCCGGGCCGCCGCGACCCACGTCGTCGCCGAGACCGGCCTGAGCGGGACGTTCGCGACCCACGTCCGGGTGACGGGCCGCCAGGGGTGGGTCGATCTGCACCTCGCGGCGTTGAAGCCGGTGCTCGAGGCCCTGGCCGGGACGCTCGGGCAGGCGTTCCGCGGCCCGGGCGGGGAGGACCTCGGGGGCCCGTCGGGCTCACCGGCGGATCCGCTCGCGGGCCTGCTGCCGATGCTCGCCCCGCTGCTGCTCGGCGTCCAGGCCGGCTCGATGATCGGGTACCTCGCCCAGCATGCGCTGGGCCGCTACGACCTGCCGCTCCCCACCGCGGACGACCCGTCGCTGTGCTTCGTGGTCCCGAACCTCGACGAGTTCGAGGAGGCCTGGTCGCTCGACCGCACCGATCTGCGGTTCACGGTGGCGATCCATGAGGTGGTGCGCGCCGCGACCCGGTCGGTGCCGTGGGTGCGGGCGCGGCTCTTGGACCTGGCCACCGAGTACGTGTCGGCCTACGAGGTCGACCCGGCGGTGCTGAGCGAACGGTTCGGTGACCTCGACCCGTCGAACCCCGAGGCGCTGCAGGGCCTGGCCGACCGGCCCGAGGAGCTGCTCGGCGCGATGACG
Organism: uncultured Actinomycetes bacterium; assembly: GCA_963714105.1. Classification (GTDB taxonomy): domain Bacteria; phylum Actinomycetota; class Acidimicrobiia; order IMCC26256; family PALSA-555; genus PALSA-555. Next base: position 808,842 of record OY970233.1, read on the forward strand.
TCGGCCCGTCAGGGTGGGCTGCTCGAGCAGCTGCGCGTGTTCCACGCGGTGCTCGAGGGCTACGCCGACGTGGTGCTGGACCGGGTGGGTGGCCGGCTGGTGGGTTCGTTCGCGCAGGTGCACGAGGCGGTCGCCCGGCACCGACTCGAGCGGGGTGAGGCGACCCGGTTCGTGGAGCAGCTGCTCGGCTTGACCCTCGAGCGGGACGACTACGAGGCCGGCGCCGCGTTCTGCGCCGGGGTGGTGGAGCGGGCCGGCCCAGAAGGCCTGAACCGGCTCTGGGACTCGCCGCGGATGGTGCCGACCGCACCGGAGCTCGAAGCACCGGGGTTGTGGCTGGCCCGCATCGATCTCGACCTGGGCTGACGTCCCGGTCGGCGAAGCACGAGAGGACGGGAACGTGAGCGACGCGTTGCGGGTCGGTGTGCTCGGCGCCGGGGTCATGGGGAGCGGCATCGCGCAGGTGACCGCGACGGCTGGGTGCCCGACGGTGTGTTACGACGTCGATCCCGACGCGGTGGCGCGGGGCCGGTCGCTGGTCACGACCGGTCGGTACGGGCTGACGCGGGGAGTCGAGCGGGGGAAGCTGACCCAGGCCGACGCCGACGCCGCGCTCGAACGGTTGCGGTTCACCGCGGACTTCGACGACGCGGCGACCGCCGACGTGGTGATCGAGGCGGTGCCGGAACGACTCGCGTTGAAAGTCGAGGTGTTCCGTCAGCTCGACCGGGTCGCGCCGCCCGACGCGATCCTCGCGTCGAACACGTCGGGCTTCCCGATCGCCGCGTTCGCGGCGGCGACCGACCGTCCGGGGTCGGTGATCGGCTGGCACTGGGCGTCGCCCGCGCCGGTGATGCGCTTCGCGGAGGTCGTCCGCACCCGAGCCACCGCCGACGCGACGGTCGAGACGGTGTGCGCGCTGGCCCGCCGGTGCGGGAAGTCGCCGGTGGTGGTGCGCGACGTCGACACCGCGTGGGGGTTCGTCGCCAACCGTGTGTACGGGGCGATGCTCGTCGAGGCCGGCCGGGTCGTGCAGGAAGGGGTGGCGACCGCGGAGGACGTCGACCAGCTGATGCGGGACTGCTTCGGGTGGCCGACCGGCCCGTTCGGGATGGTGCAGGGCGCGTCCGGCGGGTGGACCTGACCCCACGGCCCGCGCCGGGCGGCCCGGACGGTCAGAACCAGGTGAACGGGTACGGGAGCGGGTGGCTGGCGAAGAGCCGGTCGGCGCGGGTGAGGGCACCCGCGGTTCGTTCCTCGACGACGCCGGCGGCGGCGAGGGTCGAGAAGCGGACCCCGCCGAGCCACGCGGCGGAGAGGGCGCTGACGTCGCAGGCCAGGTCGGGGTCGCCGCCGTCGTGGACGACCGGTTGGTCCCCGGTGGCGTCGAGGGTGAAGGCGCCGTCGGCGCGGCCTCCGGGTCGGAACTCGTCGTGGACGAGGAGGCCGAGGCACCCGGGCTGGGGGTAGGTGCGGGCGCTCGAGCGCGGCGGGGAGGTCGAGGATCCGATGCCAGACCGCGTCGGCGACACCTCGGGTCCGCACGGCCCGGTTCGAGGTGAGCATCCACGGCAACGCGAGGTCGAGCGGCGCGCCGGGATCGCCGATGGTGCGGACGAGGTCGACTTCGCACAGGTAGCGCCAGAGCGCCTGCGTCGCGGCGGGGGTCGCGGCGACGAGGTCGCGGACGGTGAGCCGGTTGATCGCGAACGCACCGTCGAAGTGCGGGCGGATCCCGTAGCAGGCGTATCCGTCGACGCGACCGTCGGGCGCCTCGTAGGCGACGTCGAAGCGGATGCCCATGCGGCGCTCCCACTGCTCGTCGCGCCACCACGCGTCGGGTCGAGACACCGCTCCCGGGTAGACGCCGTGCACGCGGGCGAACACGCCCGGTTCGACCTTGGCCGCCTCGTCGGGTTCGAGCATCCGCATGGTCCCGTCGGGGCGTGGGCAGCGCGAACTCGATGTCGCGGCGGTCGAGCTCGATGGCCATCGTGCGGCTCGTGATCCCGAACCCGAAGCGGGTGTAGATCGCCCCTTCGCTGGCGGTGAGCATCGCGACCGGCTCGTTGCGTCTCGTCGCGTCGTCGAGGAGCTCGCGCATCATCGAGCGCAGCAGGCCTCGTCGGCGGTGCGTCGGGCGGACGGTGACCGCGCTGACCCCGGCGGCGGGCACTCGGGCACCGCCGGGCACGGTGAGGTCGAAGGTGTAGTTGCGGCTCGTGCGCGACGAGGTCGTCCCCGTCGAAGCCGACGCAGGTCCGGTCGAGGTCGAGGGCAGCCCAGTTGGGGTGCTCGTCGAGCCAGCCGGGTGGTTCGGAGAAGCCGATGGACGTGGCTCGTGCGTAGGCGGGCAGCTCGCTCGCGTCGATGGGTCGGAAGGTGACGTTCACGGGTGGAGATGCTCGCAGAAGTCGGGCGGCAGGGGTCGAGATTTGCTCAGCCGGCGCTGGAGCGACGCCGGCGGGGGGGCGGGGCGGCCGCGCCGGGTTGGGCCGTGCTCCGTCGCGGCGGCGGCTTCGTCGGGGGTGGGGCCGGGTCGGGGTCGGGACGCTCGGCGGCTTGGCGTCGAGTCTTCGCCGCGGCTTTGCGTCGCCCGGCTCGGGTCTGGCGCCGCCGGTCGCGGAGGTTGGCGCGGGCCCGTCCGAAGGCCCGGTCGACCGCTTCGGGGCGCAGCTTCGAGCGGGGGGACGGGTGCGGGCACCGCGGAGCGCGGCGAGGTAGGACAGCCCACCGAACGCGAGGACGAGGCCGAGGACACCGAGGCCGACGGCGACGGCGACCGGGATGATCCCGAGCAGCGCGCCGACGACCCAGGCAGCCTGGAAGCGGGTCTCGAAGCGGGCGAACGCCCGTCCCCGCACCGCGTCGGGTCCGTCTCGCTGCAAGAGGCTGTCGAATCCGAGCTTGCCGGACGCGGCGCTCAAGCCGACGGCGAGGAACGCCAGCGTCACGCCGAACACGCCGGTGGTCAACGCGCCGAGGAGCACCGCGCTGGCGGCGAAGAGGAGCGCGCCGACGAGCATGAACTCCTCGCGGACGTGGAGACGGATCCGGGGCGCGAGGAGGGTCCCGCCCAGCAGACCGACGAACGCGCCGCTGGCGACGATCCCGAGCGCGATGACGTTGCTCTTGAACGTGAACGCGGCGAAGAACTGCAGGAAGCCGATCGCGCCGCGCAGGATCGCCATCGCGGATCCGGCGAGGAGGATCGACGACTGGTGGAGCTCCTCGCGTTCGAGCTTGGCCTCGTCTTTGGCGATCACCACCTGGGTGCGGGGGATGCGCGTCGCGAGCACGGCGGCGAAGAGGAAGACGATCATCGCCAGCCGAACCGACCAGTCGGCTCCGAAGAGGTACTGGACGCCTACGGCGGGGGCACCGCCGACCACCGCGGCGATGGCGCTGATCAGCGCGAGCCGCGAGTTCGCTTTCACGAGCGCGGAATCGTCTTCGACGAGGGCGGGGACGAGGGAGCTGCGCGCGACGGAGTAACCCTTCGAGAGGACGAGGATCCCGAACGCGAACGGGTACACGAGCAGGCCTTCGGGGGAGGCCTTGGTGACGACGAACGCGAGGGCCAAGCACAACACCGCCCGGCCGACGCAGGAGCCGACGACAAGGAGCCGGCGCCCGCCGCGGAGCCGGTCGAGGGCGGGCCCGATGACCGGCGCCACGATCGCGAACGGGGCCATCGTGAGCAGCAGGTAGAGGAGGATCGAGCCTCGGGCGCCGCTGCTCGGCTTCTGGAAGAACAGCGAGCCGGCGAGGGAGACCGCCACGCACGCGTCGGCGCACATGGCGACGAGATGGGTGCGCGCGAGCCTCCCGAAGGGCGTGTCGGGGAAGAAGCGCTGGATCTCGCGAACCAGCGTTTCCAGCAGCGAGCGGTGGGCGCGGTCGTCGGGCATCGGCGGAATCGACAGTAGCGGCGGGCGGCTGTGCGTCCTCGGTGAAGCCCGGAGCGCCGACCCGGGCGGGTTCGCGGCGCCGCGACCCCGCAGCGTTCACCCGTTCGTTACCCGGGGGTGACCACACTCGCTCCCGAGCCACGATCCCCGGCGAGGCCCGACGGGGACGCCGCTACGATGCCGCTCTATGGCCGCGCCGATCGGGGCCGGCCGCCCCCACTCGCGCGTGACGACGGGGACGCCGACCGCTTCTTGAACCGGGAACTCTCCTGGCTCGACTTCAACGCGCGGGTGCTGGCCCTCGCCGAGGACACGAACCGGCCGCTCCTGGAGCGGGCCAAGTTCCTCGCCATCTTCTCGACCAACCTCGACGAGTTCTTCCAGGTCCGCGTCGTCGGGCATCCAGGAGCAGGCCAGCGCGGGCCTGCGCACACGGTCGCCCGACGGGCTGGATCCGCTCGAGACGATCCGGGCGATCCGGGAGCAGGTCCGGACGCTGGTCGAGCGCCAGACGACGATCTTCACGAAGGACGTCGCCCCCGGGCTCGAGGAGGCCGGGATCCACTTCGAGGACTGGGACGACCTCGACACCACCGAGCGCGGACGAGCTGCGGCGCGTCTTCGACGCGCGCGTGTACCCGGTGCTGACCCCGCTCGCGGTGGACCCGGCGCACCCGTTTCCCTACATCTCGAACCTGTCGCTGAACCTCGCGGTGGTGGTGCGCGACCCCGAGTCGCGTGACGAGCGCTTCGCGCGGGTGAAGGTCCCGCCGCTGCTCCCAAGGTTCGTGCCGCTCTCCGAGCGCGTCCGGTTCGTGCCCCTCGAGCAGGTCATCGCCGCGCATCTCGACCGGCTGTTCCCGGGGATGGAGATCCTCGATCACACCCCGTTCCGGGTCACCCGCGACGCCGATTTCGAGCTCGACGACGAGGACGAGGATCTGCTCGAGGCGATCGAGTCGGTGCTGCACCGGCGGGCCAAGTTCGGGCACACCGATCCGGCTCGAGGTCGACGCGTCGATGACCGACCGGGTGCTCGACGTGCTCTGCCGGGAACTGGAGATCCCGCCCGCCGCGGTGGTCGCGATCGACGGGCCGCTCGGACTTGAGCGGGCTGTGGGGCATCTGCGCGTTGGAGCGCCCCGATCTCAAGGCGGAGCCGTGGTTGCCGCAGAGTCCCACGACGCTGCTGCCGCTCGGCGACGACGACCCCGACCTGTTCCGGCTGCTCCGCAACGCCGACGTGCTCGTCCACCATCCCTACGACTCGTTCGCGACGTCGGTGGAGGCGTTCATCGACCAGGCGTCGAACGATCCCGACGTGCTCGCGATCAAGCAGACCATCTACCGCACCGCCGGTCCGGAGAGCGCCATCGTGCGCTCACTGGTGGAAGCCGCCCGTCAGGGGAAGCAGGTCGTCGCGCTGGTCGAGCTCAAGGCCCGCTTCGACGAGCAGGCCAACATCGAACGGGCTCGCGTGCTCGAAGAGGCCGGCGTCCACGTCGTGTACGGGTTGGTGGGGTTGAAGACCCACGCCAAGATCCTCCTCGTGGTCCGCCAAGAGGCGGACGGCATCCGCCGGTACTGCCATGTCGGCACGGGCAACTACAACCCGCTGACCGCGACGCTGTACGAGGACCTGGGGTTGTTGTCGTCGGATCCTGCGCTCGGCGCGGACCTCACCGAGCTGTTCAACCACCTGACCGGGTACAGCCGGTCGGTCCGGTACCGCCGGCTGCTCGTCGCGCCCGAGGATCTCCGCCCCGGGCTCCGTGACCACATCCGCGCCGAGGCGGCCAAAGGCCCCGCGGGACGCATCATCATGAAGATGAACAGCCTGGTCGATCCCGACCTGATCGACGAGCTGTACGCGGCGTCGAACGCCGGCGTCGACATCGACCTCATCGTGCGGGGGATCTGCTGCCTGCGCCCGCAGATGCCGGGCCGGTCGGAGCGCATCCGGGTGCGGTCCCTCATCGGCGGCTTCCTCGAGCATTCGCGCATCTTCCGGTTCGGCGCCGACCCGGCGCGGGCGACGTACCTGATCGGCTCGGCCGATCTGATGCCCCGCAACCTCGACCGGAGGGTGGAGGCCCTCTGCCCGGTCGACGCGCTCCCGTTGCGGGCCCGGCTCGACGAGATCCTCGAGGTGAACCTGGCCGACGACGTGCTGTCGTGGGAGCTCGCCGCCGACGGCGTGTGGCACAAGGTCGAGACCGTCGTCGGCCTCGACGCGCAGGCTCGTTTCCGGGCGCTGGCCATCGAGCGGACCCAGATCCGAGCGTGAGCGTCGTCGAGCGCGAGATCAAGCTCGCCGCACCACCGGCGGTTGTCCTGCCGCCGCTCTCCGATCCCCTCGCCGGGGTCGTCGCGGAGCCCGCGGGGACCCGGTACCTGCTCGCCACCTACTACGACACGCGGGACCTGCGCCTGGCCCGGTCCGGCGCGTCGCTGCGGCACCGCAACGACGAAGGCTGGGCGGTGAAGCTCCCGACCGGGAACCGGCGGGGTCGCCTCGACCGGGACACGTTCGCGTTCGAGGGCGCGGAGGGCGAGCCGCCCGCCGCGGCGCTCGACCTGGTCCGGGCGTTGGTCCGCGCCGCGCCGGTCCACGAGGTCGCCCGGCTGCGGACCACCCGGCGGGCGGTGCGGCTGCGCACGACGCACGGGGCACCGATCGGTGAGGTCGTCGACGACGACGTCACCGTGCTCGGCACCGATGCGACCGTCCGGGCGTTCCGGGAGCTCGAGTTCGAGCTGGTCGACGACGCCCCCGAGGCCCAGGCCGCGTCGATCGTCGCCCGGCTCCGCGCCGCGGGCGCGGGGCCGCCTGATCCCACCCCGAAGATCGTCCGGGCGCTCGGCCCCCGCGCCGCGGCCCCACCCGACGTCGGGGTGAGCACCGAATCGGAGGGCTCGGTCGCCGCGGTCGTCCAGGCCGCGCTGGATGGACCGGTCGGCCGCCTGATCGCGCACGACCCCGGGATCCGTCAGGGTGGTGACGACGAGGACGTGCACCAGGCTCGGGTCGCGACCCGACGGCTGCGATCCCACCTGCGGACGTTCGCGCCGCTGCTCGACGAGCCGTGGGCCGACGCGATGCGGGAGGAGCTCGACTGGCTGGGGGGCGTGCTCGGCGCGGTGCGCGACGCCGACGTGCTCCTCGCCCGGCTCGACGCTCGAGCGTCCCGCCTCCCGGGGGACGACCTCGCCGGCTCGATGCGGCTCCTCGACCGGCTCCGCACCCAACGGGCCCGCGCCCGCGACGAGCTGCTCGTCGCGATGCGCGGCCCCCGCTACACCGCGCTGCTCGACCGGCTCGTCGACGCGGCACGAGCGCCGCGACTGCGCTCGCGTCGCGCCGACGACGAGGTGCTCCGCCACGTCGCCCGCCGCACCTGGAAGCACCTGCGCGACGCGGTCGACGCGCTGACCGACCCGCCCGAAGACCCCGCGCTCCATGCCGTCCGGAAACGGGCCAAGCGGGCCCGGTACGCGGCCGAGGCGGTCGAGCCCGTGTTCGGGAAGCAGGCCCGGGCGTTCGCTCGGGCGCTCACCGAGATCCAAGACGTCCTCGGGGAGCATCAAGACGCGGTCGTCGCCGCGGGCTGGCTGCGCGACACCGCGGCGAACAGCCGCGACGAGCGGGCCGCGTTCGCCGCGGGGGAGCTGGCGGCCCTGGAACGGGAAGCGGGCCGAGCCGCGCGCGACGCGTGGCCGGCCACCTGGCGGTCCGTGAGCCGCAAGCACCTGCGCCACTGGCTGTGAGCCCACCCCGATCCCCGTCCGACGGGGTGGTGCGCGCCGCCGGCGGGATCGTCTGGCGCCCCGCGCCCGGCCCGCGGCGACGACCGTGGCGCCGGCCGCCCCCGGAGGTGGTCGTGATCCACCGGCCCCGCTACGACGACTGGAGCTTCCCGAAGGGCAAGCTCGACGACGGGGAGGGCGACGAGGACGCCGCGCTGCGAGAGGTCCACGAGGAGACCGGCCTCCACTGCCGGTTGGGTCCCCCCGTCGGTGACACCACCTACGAGGACCGGCGGGGCCGCACGAAGGTGGTCCGGTACTGGCTGATGGAGCCCGACGACCCCGACCGCCCCGACCCGGTGGTCCCCAACCGGGAGGTGGACGAGTACCGCTGGCTTGCGCCCGACACGGCTGCAAGACTGCTCACCTACCGGCACGACCGCGAGCTGCTCGAGCGCCTGCCCCGACTTCCCCCACGAGGCCACCGACGACTGTGACCCGCACCACGCCCGTCTTCCTCGTCCGTCACGCCAAGGCGGGAAACCGCGGCGCCTGGACGGGATCCGACGAGGACCGGCCCCTCTCGAAGGCGGGGCGACGCCAGGCCAACGGCCTCGCCGCCGTGCTCGGCCACCAGGGCGTGACCCGGATCGTCACCAGCCCGTTCGTTCGGTGCCGGGAGACGGTGGAGCCGCTCGCCGCCCACTGCGGCCTCCCGGTGGAGCCGTCGGATTGGCTCGCGGAGGGCTCACCGCTCAGCGACGCGCTGCGGCTGGTGGAGAAGGTCGCCGACGAGGCGACTGTGCTGTGCACCCACGGCGACGTCATCGGGCTGCTGCTGGACCATCTCCAGCGCCTCGGGATCGCTCCTCGCGACCCCCGCCTCGAGAAGGGCTCGACCTGGGTGCTCCACACCGAGCGAGGCGACGTGACCTCGGTCGAGTACCTCCCACCCCCCGCCTGAGGCCCGCTCCCCCGCCATCCGGTGAACGGGGCGGGGCGCCCAGGTGACCGGTCGCCCCGTCCTCGGTGAACACGTCCCCCCTGCCCTTGGCGCGACGCGCCCAGGGGCGACAATGAGGCCGTGGGGAGCACCGCGATGAGGATCCGGTTCCGGGACGGCGACGAGCTCCTCGCCACCCTGGAGGCGGGTGCCGGCGTGGGGGACGACGAGCCCGTCGACCTGCTCCAGCATGGCCTCCAGTGCGCGGCACGGCTCGAGCGTCGGGTCCCCGACGACCTCGAGCTCCACGTCGCCGGCCTCGTGCACGACATCGGCACCCTGCTGGCACCCGGCTGCCCCGAGCAGCACGCCGCCGTCGGCTCCGCCGCGGTCCGCGAGCTCCTCGGTTCCCGAGTCGCGCACCTGGTCGGCCTCCACGACCAGGCCAAGCGCTACCTGGTGACCACCGATCCCCACTACCGGCACCGGCTCAGCGCCCGCAGCCTCGAGACCCTCCGCCTCCAGGGCGGGCTGCTCGATCCCGCCGAGCGGGCCGCGCTGACCCTCGACGCCGACCTCGATGCCGCGTTGACGCTCCGCGAAGCCGACGACGAGGCCAAGGTCCCCGGCGCCTCGGTCCCGGGCCTGGCGCACTGGCGCCCCGTGCTCGACACGTTGGCCCGATCGGCCGCGTGATCATCCCGGCCCGCAGACACCCGGGAAGTCGGCGATCGAGTCCACCAGGTGGGTGTGCGGCGCCTCCGAGAGCTGAGACCGGTCGTGGGCGCCGGTCAGCACGCCCGCGACGATCGACGCGCCGGCCCGGGTGCCGGCCCAGAGGTCACTGGCGGTGTCGCCGGCGACCGCGACCGCGGCGACGTCGTCGACCTCGAGGTCCAGCACCGCGCGCAGCACCAGGTCGGGATGGGGACGGCCCCGCACGCCCGGACCGGGGGCGAGCGCGCCGTCGACCCGGCCCCGCCACCCGACCGCGTCGAGGAGCGCGTCGAGGGTGCGGGGCGAGAAGCCGGTGGTGAGGCACACGAGCACCCCCGACGCGCGCAGCCGGTCGATCGCCTCGGACGCGCCCGCGATCGGGGTCACCTCGCCCCGCTCGATCGCAGCGCCGTACGCGGCCTCGAACGCCAGGTTCGCTCGCCGCGCCGCCTCGTCGGCGCCGAGCAGCTCCCGGAACACCTCCAGCTTGGAGCGCCCCATCGTCGCCCGCAGGGACGCGAGGCGCTGCGGGTAGCCGTCCGTGCCGGGACCGGCCCCCGCGTCGCGGAGCGCGGCGACGAACGCGGCCTCGACGGCGCCGTCGTCGCGGATGGTGGTGCCGGCCAGGTCGAGGCAGGCGAGGCGGATCTCGGTCACGGGCGCAACGTCGTCGGATCCAACCCGCGGCGCGCGGGTTCCTGGTCGTGACGAGCGGGGCAGCGGCTACGGTCCCGCGGGTGCGGATCCTCGTCACCAACGACGACGGCGTCGGGGCGCCCGGGTTGCGGGCGTTGGCCCGAGCGCTCGTCGGCGCCGGCCACGACGTCGTCGTCGTCGCCCCCGACGGGGAGCGCAGCGGCGCCGGCGCCGGGATCGGCCGGCTGCACCGGTCGGGGCCGATTCAGCGCACCCTGGTCGAGTGGCCCGACCTGCCCGGGGTGGCCGTGCACGCGCTCGCCACGCTGCCCGCCACCGCGGTGTACGCGGGTGGCCTCGGGGCGTTCGGCCCGCCCCCCGACCTGGTCGCCTCGGGGGTGAACAAGGGCCTGAACACCGGGCATCTCGTGTTGCACTCCGGCACCGTAGGCGCGGCGTTGACCGCCGCGGTGCTCGGCCTGTCGGCGGTGGCGGTCAGCGTGGCGTGGGGTGAGACCGAGCACTGGGACACCGCGGCGACGCTCGCCGCCGCGGTCGTCCCGGTCCTGGCCGGCACCCACGGGCGGGTCTTGAACCTCAACGTCCCGAACGTCGCGCCGGGTGACGTGCACGGGGTGCGGGGCGCCCGGCTGGCGCCCTTCTCGGAGCAGTGGACGACCGAGACACCCGCCGACGAGCTGCGGCTCCGCTACGAGGGTCACCGGGACGAGCCCGACGCCGACACCGACGTCGGGATCGTGCGGGCCGGCTACGCCGCGGTCACGTGGCTCACCGGCGTCACCGGCCGGCCCGCCGCCGACGCGGCGGCGCGCCTCACCGCCGCGAACGTCACCGACACGATCCCCGCCGCGCGCTGACGGATCCGCGTCCCTGGGGCCGGGTGACTAGGCCTTCTCGTACCGGTACCCGACGCCGCGGACGGTCACGATCCGGGTCGGGTTGGCCGGGTCGAGCTCGAGCTTCGCTCGGAGCCGCTTGATGTGCACGTCGAGGGTCTTGGTGTCCCCGTAGTAGTTGGGGCCCCAGATCCGGTCGATGAGCACGTCGCGGGTGAGGACCCGCCCGGCGTTGAGGAGCAGCAGCTCGAGCAGCTCGAACTCCTTGAGCGGCAGCGGGACGAGCCCGTCGTTGACGAACACCTCGTGGCGGGCGGCGTCGAGCTTGACGTCACCGACCTCGATCACCTCGACCATCGGTCCGGCGCCTTCGCTGTTCGGCGCCCGCCGCAGCGCGGCTCGGACCCGCGCGACGAGCTCGCGCAGCCGGAACGGCTTGGTCACGTAGTCGTCGGCGCCGACCTCGAGGCCGACGACCGCGTCGATCTCCGCGTTGCGGGCCGTGACCATGATGATCGGCACCTGGGAGCGGGCCCGCAGCTCCCGGCACACGTCGACACCGGACATCTGGGGCAGCATCACGTCGAGGAGGATCAGCGCGGGACGGGCGGTGTCGAAGCGGGCCAAGGCCTCGGCGCCGTCGGCGGCGGTCTCGACCGTGAACCCCTCCCGCTCGAGCGCGACCGAGAGCGCGTCGCGGTAGGACTGCTCGTCGTCGACGACGAGGATCGTCGGTGGCTCGACCATCAGGACGCCTCCGCCACATCGCTGGCGTCAGCCAGCGGCAGGAACAACCGGAACACCGACCCCTCACCCTCAGTGGACTCCACGGTGACCTCGCCGCCGTGCGCCTCGGCCGAGTGGCGGACGATCGCCAGGCCCAGCCCGGTGCCGCCGGTGGCCCGGCTGCGGGCCTTGTCGACCCGGTAGAAGCGCTCGAAGACCCGTTCGAGGTCCCGGCTGGGGATCCCGATGCCGTGGTCCTGCACCGTGAGGACCACCCGGCCGTCGTCGCCCACTGCGCTGACCTCGACCTCGTGGCCCGCTTCGGAGTACTTCACCGCGTTGTCGAGCAAGTTCGTGATCGCCCCGACGAGCTGGGTCGCGTCGCACGCGACGACGAGCTCCTCCGCGATCGGCTCGATCCGGAGCGGGATCCCCCGGGCCAGGGCGAGCGGCCCGAGCCGCTCGACCGCCTCCTCGACCAGGACCCGCACCGGCGTCGGCTCGCGGGTCGGCGCCGCCTGCGCCTCGATGAGGCTCAGGTCGAGGAGGTCGTCGACGATGCGGCCGAGACGGTCCGCCTCGCGGGCCAGCTGCTCGGCGAGGCGCTGCACCACGTCGACGTCGTCGGTCGACGCGATCGTCTCGGCGAGCAGCCCGAGCGCGCCGATCGGCGTCTTCAGCTCGTGGCTGACGTTGGCGACGAAGTCTCGCCGCACGCTCTCGACCCGTCGGGCGTCGGTCACGTCGTGGACGATCGCCACCGCGCCGAGGACCTGCTCGGCGGCGACGAGCGGCAAGGCGCGCAGCATCAGCACCTCGCGGGGCGGCCCGAACAACGGCAGCTCGCGCTGGCCGACCTGGCCTCGACAGGCCCGGTCGAGGAGCTGGTCGACCGCGTGCTCCGCCAGCGCCTCGGCGTGCCGCGCGTCGCGGAACCGCAACGCGGCGGTGTTGCGGAACTCCTCGCGTCCTTCGCTGTCGACGATGATGACGCCGTCCGGGACCGCGTCGAGCGCGCCGCCGAGGCGGAGGGCCGCGTCGCCGGAGGCTCGCTCGTCGACGCCGGGGCGCTTCCCCGAGGACGCCGGTCGGCTCAACCGAACCGTCCCGTGATGTAGCCCTCGGTGCGGGGATCCGAGGGTTGGGTGAACAGCTGCTCGGTGTTGTCCATCTCGACCAGTCGCCCGACCCGGCGGCCGTCGTCGACCTCGGCGGTGAAGAACGCGGTGCGGTCGGAGGCTCGGGCGGCCTGCTGCATGTTGTGGGTCACGATGACGAGGGTGTACTCGCTCTTCAGCTCCTGCATGAGGTCCTCGATGCGGGCGGTGGCGATCGGGTCCAGCGAGGCGCAGGGCTCGTCCATGAGGACCACGTCGGGCTGGACCGCGAGCGCGCGGGCGATGCAGAGCCGCTGCTGCTGGCCGCCGGAGAGCCCCAGGGCGCTCTGCTTCAGCTTGTCCTTCACCTCGTCCCACAGCGCGGCCTGCTGGAGCGCGTGCTCGACCAGGTCGCCGAGGTCGCCCCGCTTGCGGCCGTTGATCCGCGGCCCGTAGGCGACGTTGTCCTGGATCGACTTCGGGAACGGGTTCGGCTTCTGGAACACCATCCCGATCCGTCGCCGGACCTCGGCGACGTCGACGTGGGAGCTGTAGAGGTCCTCGCCGTGGTAGGTGATCCGACCCCGCACCTCGGCCCCGGGCGTGATGTCGTGCATCCGGTTCATGGTCCGCAGAATCGTCGTCTTGCCGCAGCCCGACGGGCCGATGAACGCGGTGATCTCCTTCGCTTGGACCTGGAGGTTCACCTGCTCGATCGCGGCGGTGCCATGGTACAGGACCTCGACGTCAGCGAGGTCGAACACGACGGTGGGTTCCTCGAACGGCCCCGGCTGCTTGGCGGCCGCGTCGACGCGGCTCGGCCGGGGGCCGGGTGAGCACGGGGTCGACTGTAGCGGCGGGTGGCGAGGAATCGCGCACGTGGGCGAGGTCCATCTCAGGCTCCGGCGGTGGCTCGGCGGGCATACAACGCGGTGACGAGGCGGGCGAGGGCGGTGAACACGAAGACGAGCAGGATCAAGGTCAGCGCCGCGCCGTAGGCCCGGTCTTGGGCGGCGGTGAACGGCGACGTGGCCAGGTGGAAGATCTGAAACGAGAGCGCGGTCGTTCGGCCCGTGGAACAGGCTCAAGTTCGTCGAGGTCACGATCCCGATCGTGAACAGCAGGGGCGCGGTCTCCCCCGCGGCGCGGGCGACGGCGAGCAGCGCGCCGCTGACGATGCCGGGCGCGGCGTGGGGGAGCACCACGGTGCGGATCGTCCGCACCTTGCGGCTCCCCAGCGCGTAGCTGCCCTCGCGGAGCTCGTCGGGGACGAGCTGCAGGATCTCCTCGCTGGTGCGGATCACGATCGGGAGCATCAGGCAGGCCAACGCCAGCGAGCCGGCGAAGGCGGTCTGGTTCTTGAAGTGGAGGACCCAGACCACGTAGATGAACAGCCCCATGACGATCGACGGGACGCCGGTCATGACCTCGGCGAGGAACCGGATGACGCGGGCGAGGCGGCCCTGCTTGCCGTACTCGTTGAGGTAGATCGCGCCGAGGATCCCGAGGGGGACCGCCATCAGCGCCGCGCCGCCGGTGATGACGAGGGTTCCGACGATCGCGGGCTCCATGCCGCCGCCGAGCTCACGGTCGACGATCGGGATGTCCTTGGTCAGGAAGCCCCATCCGAAGACCGCGCCGCCGCTGGTTGACCACGAACAAGACGACGAAGACCAGGGGGACCATCGCCACGAGGAACGAGGCAACGATGAACGCGGTGGCGAGATCGTTGCGGACCTTTCGGGCCCGCGACGCGCGGCTGGGACCGCAGCCGGGAGCCGTCGTCCAGGGTCGTGGTGCTCACGCGTTGACCCCGAGGCGCCGGGCCTGTCGGTTCAGCACGGAGCGGGCGAGGATCCCGATGATGACGTGAGGACGAGGAGGACGAGACCGAGGCCGATCAGGGCGGAGCGCCAGGTTCCGCTGGCGTCACCGAACTCGTTGGCGATGACGCCGGCCATCGTGTCACCCGGTCCGAGGATGTGCGCGGTGAGCTGCTGGTGAGGAGCCGATGACGAGGGCGACGGCGATGGTCTCGCCGACGGCGCGCCCGAAGCCGATCAAGATCGCGGAGACGACTCCGCTGCGGCTGTGCGGGAACAGCGACCCGCGGATCATCTCCCAGCGGGTCGCGCCGAGCGCCAGCGCGGCTTCCTTCTGCGAGTCCGGGCAGGTCGCGAACACCTCGCGGGTGATCGCGGTGATGATCGGCGTGACCATGATCGCGACGATGATCGCCGCGGTCATGATCGCCTGCCCCGACGCGCTCGGGTCGGCGAACAGCGTGTCGAGGAGCGGGATCCCCGAGGTCGCGTCGAGACCGACGAGTAGAGGTTCGCGAGGGGATGGAGGAGCACGTTCAGCGCCCACAGACCGAAGACGACCGACGGCACCGCGGCGAGGAGGTCGAGTGGTGTAGACGATCGGTCGCCGGATCCGCCGGGGTGCGACCTCGTTGACGAACAGCGCGATGCCGACGCTGACCGGCACCGCGATGAGCAGCGCGAGGAACGCGACGAGCATCGTCCCGTACGAGGAGGGGCAGCGCGCCGAACTGCTGGTGGGCGGGATCCCAGGTGGTGCCGAAGACGGCGCCCAGGCCCTCCTCGCTGAACCAGGCCTGGGCCTGGTTCGCGGTGGCGATCACGATGAACGCGAGGATCACCAGCACGAGCAGCCCGGCGGCGAGCGTGACCACGCGGAACACCCGGTCGCTGACGCGGCCGGGCGGTGGGGTCGCGGCCTGGAGACTGTCGGGGTTCGGGGGGGCGAGCGTCTCGGTAGCCATCTCGAAACTCGATGTCCTGGATGCTGGCACGGGAGGGGTGGGTGGGGGAACTGCTCCCACCCCTCCCGTGACGAGCGGTCAGCCGACCTGGATCTTGGCGATCGCCGAGAGGGCGGCTTTCTGGTAGCTGGACGGGATCGGCGCGTAGTCGACCTGGGGCGCCAGCTTCGTGCTGTTGTCCTCGATGTAGGTGAGGAACGCCTTCACCGCGTTGCCCACCGCCGGGGTCGGCTGCGTGGAGTACACGAGCAGCCACGTCGGTGAGGTGATCGGGTAGCCGGTCTTGTTCTTGGTGTTGATCGGGTTGTAGGTCAGGTTCGGGTTGAGCGGCACGCCGACCAGCGCCGCGGTGGCGCTCGAGATGCTCGGGGCGATGTACTGACCCGAGGCGTTCTTCACCGAGGCGAGGTTGAGCCCTTCGTGGCCTTGGCGTCGGAGTAGTCGTTGTAGCCCACCGCGCCGTCGGTGCCGGCTTGACGCAGCTCGCCACCGCGGCGTTGCCGTTGTTGCCGACCGAGCTCGCCGGCCAGTTACCGTCGCCGCACCACCGAGCGTCCACTTCGTCGGCGCCGCGGTCTGCAGGAGGTCGGTGAAGTTCTGCGTCGTGCCCGAGCTGTCGGAGCGGCGGCAGATGGTGATGTTCGTGCTCGGCAGCTTGACGCTTCGGGTTGATCCGACGTGATCGCCGGGTCGTTCCACGTCGTGATCGCCCCCGAGAAGATCCCGGCGATCGTCGTCCGCGGAGAGCTGCAGCTTGGCACACCCGAGAGCTTGTAGGTCACGGCGATCGGGGAGACGATGGTCGGGATGTAGTCGAAGGGACCGGCCGGCTGCTTCGACGAGGCCGAGTACGGGCGCGTCAGAAGCCCCGAACTGCACGACCTGGTCGGCGAAGTCCTGACGGCCCTTCCCCGAGCCGCCCGCGCCGTAGTTCACGGTGACGTTCGGCTGGGCGGTCTTGAACTGCTGGATGACCACTTGGAGGAAGGCCTGGGTGAGCGTCGACCCGGACCCGTTGAGGGTCGCCGGCGGCAGCTTGGGCTGGCCCGCCTGGGTCGTCGTCGCACTCGCCACGCCGGCGGAACCGGCGGCGAGCCCCAGCGCCAACGCCGGCACCATGGCCGTGCGCAAGAAGGCGCGTACGGGGAATCATGACTGATGGGTCCTCCTCGTGAACTTCGGTTGACGGGACGGGAGCGTACGGAACGTGTCTGGCGCGCCGCCGACGAGAACGTGGCGGGCAGGCGAAGGGAACGTGAACGTGCGGTAACGGCCGATCCGGGCCTATGCGTAGGGGCCGAACGGCAGGCCATGATGTCGAACGTGGCCACCGAACCTGACGACGAGGCCAGAGACAAGCTCCGCGACACGGCCCGAGATACGGTCCGGGACGCGGCCCGGGACGAGGCCCGGGACGAGGCCCGAGACGAGGCCCGAGACGAGGCCCGCAAGGCCTTCGGCGAGGAGCTTCAGGACCTGCGGGTCAACGTGATCCGGCTCGCGGCGCTGGTGACCGAGGCGATCGCCGCGGGCACCCAGGCGCTGCTCGACGCGGATCTCGGCGCGGCGGAGCGCGTCGTGGAGCAGGACGGGGCGATCGACGAGCTGGCCTACGCGATCGAGGACCACTGCTTCGTGCTGTTGGCCCGCCAGCAGCCGATGGCCGGGGACCTGCGGACGGTCCTGGCCGTGCTGCGCATCGGTCACGAGCTGGAGCGCAGCGGCGACCTGATGAAGAGCGTCGTGAAGGCGACCCGGCAGCTGTACCCGCACAGCATCGACCCGAAGCTGCGGGGGATCATCAGCCGGATGGGCGAGCAGGCCGCGAACGAGACCCGCCTGGCGATCGACGCGTTCGCCGACGACGACCCGTCCCGCGCCGCGGCGCTCTTCGACATGGACGACGTGATGGACGACCTCACCAAGAGCCTGTTCCGGTACATCATGAACCGGGAGGGGCCCGTGGACGAAGGTCGACTGCTCGAGTCGATCCAGCTGGCCCTGGTAGGCCGCCACTACGAGCGCATCGCGGACCACGCGGTGAACGTGGCCGACCGGGTCGTGTTCATCGCCACCGGCCTCCACGGCGCGGGCGACAGCGAGGCGTTCAGCCCCGGCGCCGACGACTGACCGGCGCGAGCCAGGTCAGCTCGACGGCTCTTCCTCGGGGTAGCCCAGGTCCCACTCGATCATGAGCCGTTCCCGCTCGGCGTCACGGTTGACCCGCTCCCGGTTGCGGCGGAACTGCGGGTCGTGGGGGGGCAGCAGCTGGAGTCGGGCCAGGGCCCGCTGCCGGAACTCGTCGATGACCCGGCCGTCGCCGAAGACGCCGTGGACCTCCCAGTGGGGGGCGACCGGGCCCAGGTAGACGAGCTTCACGTGACCCTGGGGCGGGAGCTGCTCGAGCTCCTCTTGGTTGATCGCCATCGCGCCACCCTACCCGGGGCCCGGTCCGGGCCTCCCGGACGGGTTCGCGCCGGGTGCCGGCATGCCCCGCCGGGGCGCGGCTCACCCGGCGGTGGGGCGGGTCGTCAGCTTGGCGTTCACGGTCTGGCGGGACGCGCCGCGCAGGTAGACGACGGCCACCGTGTCACCGGGGTTGTGGGAGCGGATGGCGGTCTGCACGTCGGCGGAGTTCTTGATCGGGTCGGAGCCGATCTGGACGATGACGTCGTTCTTCTTCAACCCGGCGGTGGCGGCCGGGGTGCCGCTGCTCACCTGGGTGATCACCGCGCCCTGGGTCGCCGAGATGCCCAGCTGGCTGGCGATCTCCGGGGTGAGGTCCTGGGTGCTGACGCCGAGGAACGCGGGCTTGCGGCCGGTGCGCAGGTCGGTGAGCACGGGGATCGCGGTGGAGATCGGGATCGCGAAGCCGATGTTCTGCGCCTCGCCGGGGGTCGCCACCGCGGTGTTGATGCCGATGACTTGACCTTGGGCGTTGAGGAGCGGACCGCCGGAGTTCCCGGGGTTGATGGCCGCGTCGGTCTGCAGCATCCCGACGAGCACCGCGCCGTTCTGCTCGGGCACCTGACGGTTCAACCCGGAGATGATCCCGTTCGTGACGCTCAGCCCGCCTTGGAGCGCGAGCGCGTTGCCGATCGCGACGACGGCGTCACCGATCTGGACCGCGTTGGAATCGCCGAGCGACACCGCGGGAAGTCCGGTGCCGTCGATCTTCAGCACCGCGAGGTCGGTGGAGGGATCCCGCCCCACCGTCTTGGCCGGGACGACGTTGCCGTTGGTGAACTGGACCTGGATGCTCGTCGCGCCTTCCACGACGTGGTTGTTCGTCGCGACGTAGCCGTCGGGGGTGATGATGAATCCGGTGCCGGCGGCGCCGTTGGCGCTGTTCGGTCCGCCGTTGATGGTGACCGCGACGATCGCCGGTTCGGCCTTGGCGATGATCGCCGCGATGTCGCTCGGCGTGCCGATCTGGGTCGACGGTCGGGCCGCCGCGGGGGGGACCGGCGCCGCGACGCGGGTGATCGTCGTGTTGGACGGGTTCGTCCCCACCGCCCAGACCACCCCGCCGGCGACGAGCGCGCCGATCAGGGCGCCGATGCACGCGCCGAGGAGCACCGCGCGGGCGCCCCCCGACCGCCGCGGGGTCGGGCTCGGCGGGACCGGCGGCGGGGACCCACCGCCGGGCCCGGTCCCGACACCGGGCGGCACCGACGCGGTGGGGATGGCCCACCGGACGGCCGGTTCGGTCGGGTCGGGTCCGCCGCTCGGCGCGGCCCCGGCCGGCGGTGGGGCCGCGGCTGGTTCCTGGCCCGGCTGATCCCCCGGGCTAGGTTCGTCGGCCATGGCGGTCTCCTCGAGCGGCCCGACCGCAGCGGCGGTGCTGCCCCTGCGGCGCCCATCCTGTCGTGCGGGGGACGGCCCAGGCGGAGCGGGCCTGAGAAGCCACTCAGGGAACGGGTCCGCGGGGTCCGCCGCGGCGCCTACGGTTGCGGGAACCCGACTGGAGCACCCGGTCGTTTGAACGGCATGGAAGAACTCCCCCGCCCCGACCACCACACGCCGTCGTGGATGCTGCACGCGCTGTGCCGCGAAGCCGCGCCCGGCGCGTTCTTCCCCTCCGACGGCGTCGGCGTCGAGCGGGCCCGACGGCTCTGCGCCGAATGCAGCGTGCAGGCCGAGTGCCTCGAGTACGCGCTCGAGTTCCGCATCGACCACGGCGTGTGGGGTGGCTGCTCGGAGCGGGAGCGGCGCCGCATCCTCCGCCAGCGTCGACTCACCGCGAGCCGCTGACCGCGCGACGTCACGTCGCCCGGGCTCGCCCGACGGTCACGATCAGGACGACCAGCGCACCGATCGGGACCGCCAGCGCCCACAGCGTCCACGCGCTCTCCAACGCCGAACCCCCCACCGCGCCGACGATGTAGGCGCCGACGAGCCCTCCGTGGACGCGCGCCCGTCGGGCTGCTCCCGGGTCCCGGCGGGCGGTGCCGACGACCTCCTCGGCGAGGTTCGTCACCATCCCGGTGATGAACGTGGTGTGCACCGACACGCCGGCGACGTGCCGCAACGCCGCGGTCTGCAAGCCCATCGCGGCGACCGCGAGCACCGCCAACGCGTAGTACGCACCGGATCGGACGGTGAGGTCCCCGGCGTCGCGCAGCACGGTGCCGAGCGCGAGGTACAGCACGAGCAGCGTCAGCTCCACGCCGAGGAGCGGACCGAGGCGTCGGGAGCCGGGCTCCGCGTGACCGATGTAGGCGATGCCGGCCACGACCCCGAGGAAGAACACGATGATCGGGACGGCGTAGGTGAGGGCCAGCCCGGCGTCGCCCTGGCCGAGCTCGACGCCGAGGCGCGCGGTGTTCCCGCTCAGGTGCGCGGTGAACAGCCCGAAGAGGACGAGGAACCCGACCGCGTCGACCCAGCCGCCGATCGCGGCGAGGGTGATGGCGACGCGCGGTCGGGCCGCGACGCCGCTGTTCGCCATCCCGGCACGCTACGCGGGCGTCGGGCGGGACGGGATCAGGAGTTCCAGCCGAAGGGGCCGAGGACGAAGTGGGCGATGTTCTGGACGACGCTGCTGCTGTCGCCGCTGCCGACGACGCCATGTACCGCGAGCATCAGCTGGTCGGTCGGCGCGTCGCCGACGCACGTGATGACGACACCCCGCTGCGCCCAGACGACGACCGTGCCGGTCGGGGTGCTGTAGGTGCGGGTCTGCACCCCGTCGACGGTCCGTTCCGATCCGGCCGGCAGCGACGCCCAGTCGATGGTGCCGCGCTGCTCGAACAGCGAGAGGGTGAAGAGCCCGTCGCCGTAGTAGAGCTGGACCGTCCCGTCGGGCTGGCGGTAGCGGCCGAGGAGCTGGTAGCCGCGTCCGAGGTTGTGGGGGCCCGGGTATCCGCTCGGCGCCGCGGTGACGCCCGTCGGGTTCTGCACCGCGGCTCGGGGCGGCTTGGCCGGGCGGGCGGCCGCGGCGACCGGGGCGAGCTGGTCGAAGGTGACCTGGCGCTGGAGCTGACCCGACGGGCCGAGGACGTCGCGGCGGAGCAGCCGCCCGGTGGACCGGTCGATGAAGTAGCGGGCCCGCTGGGTCCCGGTCCGGGGGTCGCGGGCGTCGACGAGGGTGGTGGGCTGCCCGGCGACCTCGGGGCCGGGGCTGGTGTGCAGGTCCCAGTGCGCGTCGGGCGCGGGCGGCGCGGGGGTCCGGGTGTCGGCGCCGACCACCAGCGACCACTGGCCCCCGGCGTCGACCCACCGCTGGCCTCCCTCCGAGAGGACCTGCTGGTCGTCGGTGCCGACCTCGACGACGCCGTCGACGACGCGCGCGACGGCGTGCCGTTCGAGCAGGCGGCCGTGGTCGCGCCACGCGACGGTGAGCGTCCCGGAGTAGGACTCGGTTGCGTTCGCGGTCTGCGCCGCGTTCAGCAGCGCGGCACCGTCGTCGGTCGGCTGGGCCGGCACGGCGGGACCGAGCCCGACGACCGCCGCCCCGCCGACGACGGCGAGGAGCGCGGTCGACCAGCGGACCCAGCTCACCGACCGAGACCGTGCATGAGCCCGACCCCGGCGAGCATGCTCACGGGGTCGCTCGTGATCGAGGCGCGCGCCGACTGCTGGGTGCTGAACGTCGCGACCTTCGGGGTGACGGCCTGCTGGCCGGGAAGGATGATCGCCGCGACGAGCGCGGCCGCGGCGGCGACGGCCGCGCCGGTGCCGATCCAGCGTACGGACCGCTGGTGCAACCCGCGCCGCAACGTGGAGATCCGACTCGGGGACGGGGCCGGTGCGGGAACGTCGGAGGCGACGTGGGCGAAGATGTCGGCCCACTGCTCCGCGGTGAGGTCCACGGGGGGGAGGGCCCGCAGCGCGTCCCGCGCCAATTCGACCTCGGCGAGCACCGCGCGCCACGGCGCCGACTCGCCGAGGCGGGCCTCGACCGCGGCGCGGGTGGGGGCGTCGAGCTCGCCGTCGAGGTACGCGGAGAGCAGGTCTTCGGACAGCTCGGCGGAGTTCACGCGACCCCCTTTCCGGTCAGCTCGGCGCGGAGCATGCGGCGGCCACGGTGGATCCGGGAGCGGACGGTCCCGACCGGGACGCTGAGTGTCCGCGCGATCTGCTCGTAGGACTGATCGGCGACGTCGCACAGCACCACCGGGACCCGGAAGTCCTCGGGGATCGACGCCAACGCGGCCTGGATCTCGTCGGAGAGCGCCTGGCTGGCTTCGTCGGCGGCGGGCGCGGCGGGCAGGACACGCTCCGGGTTGTCCGGGAGCGCGTCGGCCGGACGCCGCCGCCGGCGTCGCACCTCATCCAAGAACACGTTGGTCACGATTCGGGCCAACCAGCCTTCCAGGGACCCCGGCTCGTAGCGCTCGAGGCCTCGACGGACTCGGACGAGCGCCTCTTGCACGAGATCCTGCGCGTCGTCTGCATTGCCGGCCAAGCGGTACGCCACGCTGAAGAGGAACCGCCCGTAGTCGCGGGCCACCTCCTCCCACGTGGGGACACCCTCGGCCATCAGCAGGAACGCCGGGCGGTGGGCACCCGGTTCCCGAGCCGAGCCGGGATCCGACCGCCCGGGGGGCTAGCGGGCCGGCCCGGGGCCGGCCCCGGGGTCGTCCGGTGGGGTCCGGCGGCGGCGAACCCACCCGGGAACGACGAGCAGCCCGACGACGACGACCACGACGGCGAGCAGGGGGGCGGGTCCGAGCGCCACGGCAACCTCGGGATCGGCGGGCGGGGCACGCTACCCCGACCCTTCGTGGGGGCCGACGAGGGCCTCGGCGAGCAGCTCGACGTCGTCGAGGGCGCCGACGTGGAACGGGACCGCGCCGACGCCGAGGATGATCGTCTCGACGCCGAGCGCCGCCCACTCGTCGCGTTGGTCGCGGACCTGCTCGACGGTGCCGACGAGGCGCCCCACTCTCCAGTCGTCGAGGGTCACCCCCTCGAGGACCCCCGCGGGGGTGTTGGCCCGGAGCCGCTCGAAGCGGCGGGCCAAGTCGCGTTCGTCCTCACCGGCGAGGGCGTACAGCCCGAGGGAGCGCCACACCTGGTCGGGGTCGCGTCCGGCGTCGGAGCAGGCCGCGTCGAAGACGGTCAGGCGCTCGCGGTACGCGTCGGGGGTCCAGACCCAGCAGGTGTTCCACCCGTCGGTGCTCTCGACCGCGGTGCGGATCACCCGGTCTCCCTTCCCTCCGATGAACAGCGGCGGGCGGGGCACCTGCACCGCGGGCGGGTCGAGGAGCGCGTGGTGGGTGGTGTGGTACGTGCCGTCGTAGGTGAGCGGCTCCCCGCCGAGGAGACCGCCGACGATCTCGACCGCTTCGCGCAGGCGCCGGACGCGCACGCCGGGTGGGGGCATCTCGAGGCCGATGGCGTCGTACTCGGGTTCGTACCAGCCCGCGCCGATTCCGACATCGAGGCGCCCGTCGGTGAGGCGATCGAGGGTGGCGAGGGCCTTGGCCAGCACTGCGGGGGGTCGCAGCGCCTCGCAGAGCACGAGGGTGCCGAGCCGGGCGCGGTGCACGACCCCGGCGAGCGCGGCGAGGGTGGCGATGGGCTCGAACACGCCGTAGCGGGTGGGGGCGCCGCCGTACTTGGCCAGGTCCAAGAACAGGTGGTCCGAGAGCCACAGCGACTCGAGGCCGAGCGCCTCGGCCCGCTCGGCGTGCGCGGCGATGGTCGAGAAGCGGAGCGGCGATTCGCCCGGCACCGAGTAGTCGTACTGCGGCAACGCCAAGCCGATCCGCATCGCCGTCACCCTATTGAGTTTCGGGGGCGGGTTTCGGGTTGCCGCCTAACCTCTACCGTGGGTCGATGCTCGAGTGCGTGCCCAACGTCGCCGAGGGACGCGACCGGGCGGTGCTGCAGCACCTCACCGACGGGTGTGGCGTGACGTTGCTCGACCGCCACGTCGACGCCGACCATCACCGGGCCGTGTTCACGCTCGCGGGGCCGGGCCGCACCGACGCGGCCACGGCGATGACCGGGCTCGCTCGGGCCGTCGGGGCCGCGGTGAGCCTCGTGGGCCACGAGGGCGTCCACCCCCGGCTGGGGATCCTCGACGTGGTGCCGTTCGTCGCCCTCGACGAGGCGCCCGACGCGGCGGTCGCCGCGGCGCGGGCGTTCGGCCGGTGGCTGGCCCGAACCCTCGCCGTGCCGGTGTTCTTCTACGACGACGCCGATCCGGCCGGCCGGACGCTCCCCTCGGTGCGCGCCGGACGCGTTCACCCGCCGGGCCCCGGACGAGGGACCCGGTGTCCCCCACCCGCGGCTCGGGGCCAGCGCGGTCGGCGCCCGGCCGCCGCTGGTCGCGGTGAACTGCTGGCTGGATCGAGACGACGTGGCGTTGGCCGGGGCGGTGGCCCGGTCGGTGCGGGCCCGCGACGGCGGCCTGCCCGGCGTGCGGGCCCTGGGGCTCCCGCTGGCGACCCGTGGGGTCGCCCAGGTCTCCCTGAACGTGACCGACCTGGCTGCCACTGGGGTGGAGGCGGCGTGCACCGCGGTGCGGACCGCGGTGGAGGCGGCCGGCGCCGGCGTGGAGCGGGTGGAGTGGGTGGGGCTGGTGCCGGAGGCGGAGTTCGCCCGGTGCAGCTCCGCGTTTCGAGCCTGGAGCGGCCTGGACCGCTCCGTCACCATCGAGGCTCGGCTGGCCGCGGCTCGCCGGTGATCAGGCGGAGGCGACGCGGCGACGTTCGAGGGCCCGTTGGCGCCGCACCCGGCGGCGTTCCCGCTCCGAGAGGCCCCCCCAGATCCCGAACTTCTCGCCGTGGTCGAGGGCGTACTCGAGGCACTCGGCTCGCACCTCACAACCCCGACACACGCCTTTGGCCTCCCGGGTCGACGCGCCCCGCTCCGGGAAGAACAGATCCGGGTCGACGCCGAGGCAGTTGGCCCGCTCCTGCCAGCGCCGCCCGTCCCCCGCGGCCGTGATCCCCTGCACCAGTTGCACGAACTCCTGCACCTGCACCGGCATCCCCTCGAAATCACATCGATGGAATTCCATTGGTGGTACTCTGCGGGCTGCACGGCGTGTGGCGCAAGTAGAACTTTCCCCTGCCCGCGCCGTTTGTCCGATTCAGGGCAATTCATGAGCTGGATTTCTCGGCGGATCGCGCCGTGAGGGCCCTCGAAGCGGTCCAGAGTGACCTCACGACCCAGGCCGTCGACGTGGTCGTGAACGCGGCCAACCCGGCGTTGGCTCGGGGCGGCGGGGTGTGCGGGGCGATCTTCGCCGCTGCGGGACCGGGCCTCGAGGAGGCCTGCGCCGCGCTCGGCGGGATCCAGACCGGGGACGCGGTGGCGACCCCCGGATTCGCCCTCCCGGCCCGGTGGATCATCCACGCGGTCGGGCCGGTGTGGCGGGGCGGCCGGCAGGGGGAGGCCGAACTGCTCGCGCGGGCGTACCGGCGCACCCTCGAGGTCGCCGACGAGCTCGGCGCGGCGTCACTGGCGTTCCCCGCGGTCAGCACCGGCATCTACGGCTACCCGCTCGACGCCGCCACCGACGTCGCGATCTCGAGCGTGCGCGCATCCACGAGCCGGGTGGAGCTGGTGCGGTTCGTGTGCTTCGACGCCCACACCCTCGACGCCTACGAGCGTCGCCTCGGGTGAGCCGGCGCTAGCTGGCCCGGCGGTGCTGGCGTCGCTGCTCGAGGAAGTCCACGAGCACGTAGTCGCCGAGGTTGTCGGGGGTGGTGAAGAACGCGCGGCCCTGGTTCATCTTGGTCATGCGCTCCACGAAGCTGCGCAGGTAGTAGGTCTCGTCGAGCATGAAGGTGTTGATGCGGATGCCTTCCCGGGTGCAGCGCATCACCTCTTTCAAGGTCTCCTCGATCGTGACCGGTGACGGCGGGTACTGGAAGTAGGCCTCCCCGCCCTCGATGTGGGCGGTCGGCTCGCCGTCGGTGACCATGATCACCTGCTTGGTGCCGGTCTGGCGGGAGAGCATGCGCCGGGCGAGGAGCAGCGCGTGCTGCATGTTCGTGCCCCACTCGAAGTCCCAGCTCATCTCGGGGAGTCGCTCCGGGGGGACCTCGCGGGCGACCCGCCCGAAGCTGACCAGGCCCAGGTAGTCGCGGGGGAACTGGCTGCTGATGAGCGCGTGGAGCGCCATCGCGACCTTCTTGGCCGACAGGAAGTTGTCGCGCATCGGCATGCTGAGCGACACGTCGAGGAGCAGCACCGTGGCACTCCGCGTCGTCAGCTCGGTGCGCTCCACCTCGAAGTCGGCCGGGGAGAGCCGCACCGGGGTCCCCGATCCCTGCCGCCAGATCGCGTTCTTGACCGTCTCCTCGACGTTCAGCCGGAACGGGTCGCCCCACTCGTAGGGCTTGTGCTCGTAGGCGGGGTCGTGGCCGACGCCGGTGCGTTCGACCTCGTGCTTGCCGGTCCGGTCCTTCATGAGCTTGCGGAACAGGTCCCCGAGCGCCTTCTGGCCGATGGCTCGGATCCCGCGGGGGGTGAGCTCGAGGCGGCCCTCGCGCTGCTCGATGAGGCCCGCCTCCTCGAGCATCTTGGCCAGCTCGGCGAGGCGCTCCAACGAGCGGGCGGCGTCGTCCCCGAGCAGCTCGCGGGCCCGGTCCAGGTCGACTTCGGCGAGCTCGCCGGGCTGGGTGGCCTGACGGAGGAGATGCTCGAGGTCGTCCATGTCGCCCAACGCGTCGAGGACGCCGGGCATCTGGCCCATCGAGAGCGGGTCGTCGCCTCGGAACGGCATCGAGCGCTCCCACGGGAGGTTCGGGAACGCCGACTGCAGGTTGCGGGACAGCTGGTCGACCTGCCAGCGCAGGTCCATGTCCTCGAGCAGCGATTCGGAGAGGGCTTGGAGCTGGGCCCGCTGCTCGGGGGTCATGGAGTTCATGAGCTGCTGGAGCTGCGCCATCGACTGGGCCATCTGCTCGAGCAGCTCGTCGAGGCTCTGCGGGTTGCCGGGGAAGAAGTCGCCGTAGCGGGACATGAACCCGTCGAAGTCGGGTTCCTCGCCCCGTTCTCGCTGCTCGAGCATCTGGTTCAGCTCGGCGAGCATGTCCTTCATGCGGGCCATGCGCTCGGGGTCCAGGTTCTGCATCCCCTCGGACATCTGGTTGAAGTAGCTCTGCATCAGCTGCTCGCGCAGCTGGTCCATCAGCTCCTCGAAGCGCTGGCGGGCGCCGTCGTCCATCCAGTCCTGGGCTTGGAGGTCGTTCACCTTCCCGGCGAGGTCGGGTGGGAGCGCGTCGAGCTGCTCGCGGCGGTTCCGCGCCGCTTCCTCGAGAATCTCCTGCCGGCGCTGGTCCCCGGACTGCTTGGCTTCGTCGACGCGACGTTCGATCCCTTCGCGTTCCTGATCGACGATCTCGCGGAGCTGCTCGGCGATGTCCTCGTAGACCCCGCCGAGGTCGAAGCGGTCGAGCATCTCGCGGCGCTGCTCGCGGAGCTTCTGGAGCATGTCGCGAAGCCCCATGAGCTCCTGGCCGTCCCGGTCGCGCATCCCCTGCTGCATGAGCCGCCGCAACGACGCGTGGAGGTCACCGTGGTAGAGCAGGTCGTCGGTCATCTCGTCGAGCAGCGCGTCGGCGTCGAGGTCGAAGCCGCGCTGGGTGCCGTCCCAGCGCGAGTACTGGAACCCCCGCTGGTCTCGAGCTCGACGGCGGCGTAGCACGTTGCCACCGTATCGCCCCGCCCGCCGGCGTCACGGCGCCGGGTCGCTCCGCGCCCCGGCGGGTCCGGGCGCCGGGGCCCGAGGCGGCCATCGGTGACGTGGGCAGCCACAATGGCGGTCGTGTCGGTCCGCCTCGGCGCCGTGGTGGTGCTCGCCTCGCTGGCGTTGGTCGCGGCGGGGTGCTCGTCGAGCGCGGCGGCGGCTCCGCGTGCGTTCTGCGACGCGGCGCAGAAGTACGAGACGGAGCTGGACCGGGAGGTCACCGCGGGCCGCCGTGACATCCCGAAGCAGATCGCGCTGGTGAAGGTGATCGCCGCGACGGCGCCAGCGTCGATTCACGCCGACGCGCAGACCTACCTCGACGCGATGCTGCGGGTGCAGCACGACCCGAGCGTCCGGGACAACCCGGCGATCCGACGGGCGGTCGACAACGTGAACCGGTACGCGTCGTCCAAGTGCGGATTCTTCAACCAGCAGCCGTCCGGGGTGTGACGGCTACCCGCGGCCCCGGTAGGTGGCCCGGTCGCCGACCGCGTCCTTGTTGAGCCGCTTCGAGAGATGCAGCCCTTCGAGGACGAACTCGAGCGCGGAGGCCACGGCCGCCGGGGTCTCGCCGACCTCGAGGTCCGCGAGCGTGTCCCGCAGGCCGGGCAGCTTCGGGAGGAGCCTCGCGTACTCGGGGGACGCCACATCGGCGCCGGTGTGGACCACGAGACCTTCGCCCTCGAACGCCGCGACCATCGGCGCGAGCTGCTCGGGCCGGCACCGGGCCCGGAACGTCTCGAGGGTCGCGGCCTTCACGATGCGGTCGAGGACCTGCTCTTCACGGCCGTCCTCGACGGTCTCGAACTCGAGCTTGCCCGCGGTGCTGGAGACGAGGGCCTCGAGGTCGCTCACCCGGGGGACCACCTCTTGTTCACCGCTGCGCAGCGACCGGCGGGTGGCGTTGGCGACGAGGGTCTCGTAGTTCGTGATCGCGAGCCGCACCGACACGCCGGATCGCTGGTTGACGTGCGGTGACCGGCGGGCCTGCTGGCTGATCGCGGCGACGATCTCGGTCATGAAGTCGGGGACGGTGACGGTCAGGCCGTCGGCGCTGACCGGCTCGGCCTCCTGGTCCACGACCTCCATCTCGATGTCGACGTCGAGGGGGTAGTGGGTGCGGATCTGGGCGCCGAAGCGGTCCTTGAGCGGCGTGATGATCCGGCCCCGGTTCGTATAGTCCTCGGGGTTGGCGGACGCGACGAGCATGAGGTCGAGGGGAAGGCGGATCTTGTAGCCGCGGATCTGGACGTCGCGCTCCTCGAGCACGTTCAGGAGACCGACCTGGATCCGCTCGGCGAGGTCGGGCAACTCGTTGATCGCGAAGATCCCTCGGTTCGTGCGGGGCACGAGGCCGTAGTGGATGGTGAGCTCGTCGGAGAGGTAGCGGCCCTCGGCGACCTTGATCGGGTCGACCTCGCCGATGAGGTCGGCGATGGACGTGTCGGGGGTGGCGAGCTTCTCGCCGAAGCGGCGCTCGCGGTGGACCCATTCGATCGGTGTCTCGTCGCCCCGCTCGGCGACGAGCATGCGGGCGTGATGCGAGACCGGCTCGTAGGGGTCGTCGTTGATCTCGCTCCCCGCGACGGTCGGCATCCACTCGTCGAGCAGCTCGACGAGCGCCCGGATCATGCGCGTCTTGGCCTGTCCCCGCTCACCCAGGAAGATGAGGTCGTGCGCGGCGAGCAGCGCGTTCTCGAGCTGCGGGAGCACGGTGTCCTCGAAGCCGACGATGCCTTCGATGATCGGCTGCCCGTTCGCGATGCGGCGGATCGCGTTGTCACGGACCTCATACTTCACCGGGCGTGACTGCCAGCCACTCGCTCGCAGCTCACCAAGAGTGCCGGGACGGGTCATGCAGGGGCCTCCGACAACGACGGAATTTGGGGGCGCGCGGCAGCGTACCAGCGGCCCCTCGGCGCCCTTCCCGACGGGCGACGACCGCACCGGGACGGGTCCGAGCCGCGACACGCAGGCGTGCGAGCGTCCCCGCTCGTGCAGCCGCCCGCGTGTCGTGGGTGTCGCGCGTGACGACCGGCGATTCGCCGCGCTCGCACGCGGCTGGTCCGCCCGGAAGAACGTGGGCGTTCGCGCCCGCGACCGGTCGGCCCCGGTTCGGCTCGGCACCGACCCGCGGGGCTAGCGTCGGGCAGACCCAGGGGGAGTTTCATGACGAGGCTCGACGAGGTCCCCTCGACTGAGGATCAGCGAGAGGGCGCCGACGCCGCGGATCGGCTCCTACGCTCGACGGGGGCTCCGATCCCCCGCCCGCGCTCGGCGCCGTTCCCGCTGCAGTTCTGGCGCTCCGGCATCGGCAAGAAGTGGGCGATGGCGGTCACCGGCATCGTGCTGCTGGCCTACGTGTTCGCCCACATGGTCGGGAACCTCAAGGTGTTCCTCGGCAAGAACGAGATCAACGCCTACGCCGACTGGCTGCGGACCCTCGGTCAACCGGCCTTCCCTCGCACGGTCGTCCTCTGGATCCTGCGGACCGGGCTCATGACCGCGTTCGTGGTGCACATCGTCGCCGCGGTGCAGCTCACCCGGATGAACCGGCGGGCCCGGCCGCAGCGGTACCAGTCGAAGCGGGACTACGTCGCCGCCAACTACGCGTCGCGCACGATGCGCTGGACCGGCGTCATCATCGCCCTGTTCGTCATCTTCCACCTGCTCGACCTGACGTGGGGCCCGGCGAACCCGCACTTCGTGCGCGGAGACCCCTACGACAACCTCTTCTACAGCTTCAACCGAGTGCCGGTCGCGATCGTCTACATCGTCGCCAACATCGCGTTGGGCATCCACATCTTCCACGGCGCCTGGTCAATGTTCCAGAGCCTGGGTTGGAACAACCCCCGGTACAACCGGTGGCGACGCTGGTTCGCGACCACGTTCGCGGGCGTGATCATCGTCGGCAACGTGAGCATGCCCCTGCTGATCACGACGGGGGTGGTGAGCCGATGAGCGACTTCTCCCTCGACGCCAAGGCCCCGTCGGGACCGCTGGCCGACAAGTGGGACGAGCACAAGTTCGACGTCAAGCTCGTGAACCCCTCGAACCGTCGCAAGTTCAAGATCATCGTCGTCGGCAGCGGGCTCGCGGGTGCGTCCGCGGCGGCGTCGCTCGGCGAGCTCGGCTACGAGGTCACGATGCTCACGTTCCACGACACTCCCCGGCGGGCGCACAGCATCGCCGCGCAGGGTGGGATCAACGCGGCCAAGAACTACCGCAACGACGGCGACAGCGTGTACCGCCTCTTCTACGACACGATCAAGGGCGGCGACTACCGGTCGCGGGAAGCGAACGTGTATCGCCTCGCGCAGGTCAGCGTGAACATCATCGACCAGTGCGTCGCGCAGGGGGTCCCGTTCGCCCGCGAGTACGGCGGCCTGCTCGACAACCGGTCCTTCGGCGGGGCGCAGGTGTCGAGGACGTTCTACGCCCGCGGCCAGACCGGCCAGCAGCTCCTCCTCGGCGCCTACCAGGCGCTGCTCCGGCAGGTGCACCTCGGCAACGTCACCCTCTACAACCGCACCGAGATGCTCGACGTCGTCGTCCACGAGGGCCGGGCGGTCGGGGTCGTCACCCGCGACCTCATCAGCGGCGACGTGGTGTCCCACGCCGCGCACGCCGTCGTCCTCGCGACCGGCGGGTACGGCAACGTGTTCTTCCTGTCGACCAACGCGAAGAACTCGAACGTCACCGCGATCTGGCGGGCCCACAAGCGGGGGGCGCTCATGGCCAACCCGTGCTTCACCCAGATCCACCCGACGTGCATCCCGGCGAGCGACGACTTCCAGTCCAAGCTCACGCTCATGAGCGAATCGCTGCGAAACGACGGGCGCATCTGGGTTCCGAAGGAGTTCGACGACGAACGCTCACCGGACCAGATCGCACCCGACGAGCGGGACTACTTCCTCGAGCGCCGCTACCCGGCGTTCGGCAACCTGGTCCCCCGCGACGTCGCGTCCCGGGCCGCCAAACGTGAGGTCGATGCGGGTCGGGGCGTCGGACCCCGCAAGAACGGCGTGTACCTGGACTTCTCCGACGCGATCGAACGGCTCGGACGCGACGTGATCGAGGAGCGCTACGGGAACCTCTTCCAGATGTACGAGCGGATCACCGGCGAGGATCCCTACGTCGTCCCCATGCGCATCTTCCCGGCGGTCCACTACACGATGGGTGGGCTGTGGGTGGACTACGACCTGATGTCGAGCGTCCCGGGCCTCTACGTGCTCGGTGAGGCCAACTTCTCCGATCACGGCGCGAACCGCCTCGGCGCCAGCGCCCTCATGCAGGGCCTCGCCGACGGCTACTTCGTGCTGCCGGCCACGATCGGCGACTACCTCGCCCCGCTGCTCGGCTCGGATCCCGTCCCCACCCACCACGAGGTGTTCCGCGACGCCGAAGCCCAGGTCGCGGAGCAGGTGCGCGCTCTCCTCAGCGTGAACGGCAGCCACTCGGTCGACTACTTCCATCGCGAGCTCGGGAAGATCATGTGGGACAACTGCGGCATGGCCCGCAGCCGGGAGAGCCTCGAGAAGGCGCTGGCGGAGATCCCGGCGCTCCGCGAGGAGTTCCACAAGGACGTCCGGGTCCTTGGTGACGGCGAGTCGTTCAACCAGTCACTCGAGAAGGCGGGGAGAGTCGCGGACTTCCTCGAGTTCGGTGAGCTGCTCTGCCGCGACGCGCTGCACCGCGAGGAGAGCTGCGGCGGCCACTTCCGCGTCGAGCACCAGACCGAGGACGGCGAGGCCCTCCGCGACGACGAGCACTTCGCGTACGTCGCCGCGTGGGAGTACACCGGCGACAACGCCAACCCCAGACTCCACAAAGAGCCGCTCGAGTTCGAGAACGTGCATCTCGCTCAGCGGTCCTACAAGTAGCCGGACGGGGAGCGCACCGTGAAGGTCACCTTGGAGGTGTGGCGCCAGGCCGGCCCGAACGAACCGGGCGGGTTCGAGACCCATCACCTCGACGACGTCAGCCCCGACATGTCGTTCCTGGAGATGTTCGACGTGTTGAACGAGGCGCTCATCGCCGCCGGCAAGGAGCCCGTCGCGTTCGATCATGACTGCCGCGAGGGGATCTGCGGGTCCTGCTCGATGATGATCAACGGCCGGGCGCACGGCCCCGAGCGGGGGACCGCGACCTGTCAGCTGCACATGCGGAAGTTCCCGGACGGGGCGCACATCGTCGTGGAGCCGTGGCGGGCGCGCGCGTTCGCCGATCATCAAGGACCTCTGCGTCGACCGGGCCGCGTTCGACCGGATCGTCGAAGCCGGCGGTTTCATCAGCATCCCGACGGGCAGCGCCCCGGACGGCAACCTGATCTTGGTCCCGAAGGCGGTGAGCGACGCGGCGATGGACGCCGCGGCGTGCATCGGCTGCGGGGCCTGCGTGGCCGCCTGCCCGAACGGCGCCGCGCAGCTGTTCACCGCGGCGAAGATGCAGCACCTGAACCTGCTCCCGCAGGGCCAGCCGGAGCGTTGGGAGCGGGTCGTGAACATGGTCGACGAGATGGAGCGCTGGTTCGGGTCGTGCACCATGCACGGCGAGTGCGAAGCCGCGTGCCCGAAGGACATCTCGATCGACTTCATCGCGTTGATGAACCGCGACTACGTGAAGGCGCAGTTCAAGCAGCGCCGCCTCACCGGCCAGAAGGCCTGAGGGTCAGACCACCTGGTCGAGCGCACCCCGGAGGTCCCCGACGAGGTCGTCGGCGGTCTCGAGGCCGACGGACACCCGGACCAGGGCGGGATGGACCGCGAGGGGGGAATCGGCGACCGACGCGTGGGTCATGCGGGCCGGATGCTCGATCAGGCTCTCGACCGCGCCGAGCGATTCGGCGAGGGTGAAGAGGCGGGTCTTGGCGACGACCGCGAGCGCGGCGTCTTCGCCTCCGGCGGCGAGGAAGCTCACCATCCCCCCGAAGTCGCGCATCTGACGGGCGGCCACGAGATGCCCGGGCTGGTCGGGGAGGCCCGGGTACAGCACCTGGGCGACGCCGGGATGGCGCTCGAGCATCGCGACGACGGCCCGCGCGTTGTCGCAGTGCCGCTCCATGCGCACCGCGAGTGTCTTGATCCCCCGGAGCACGAGGTAGCAGTCGAACGGGGACGGCACCGCCCCGACCGCGTTCTGCACGAACCCGAGCCGCTCGCCGAGCGCACCGTCGGCGACGCCGACGAACCCGCCGACCACGTCGGAGTGCCCGCCGAGGTACTTGGTGCTGGAGTGCACGACGACGTCGGCACCCGCCGCGAGGGGCTGTTGGAGGTACGGGGTGGCGAAGGTGTTGTCGACGACGACGATCGCGCCGCGGTCGTGCGCGAACGACGCCACCGCGGCGATGTCGAGGCAGGTGAGGAGCGGGTTCGTCGGTGTCTCGAGCCACACCACCGTGGTGTCGTCGCGCCAGACCTCGGCCAGCCCGTCGAGGGTGGTGAGGTCCCCGGCGCTCCAGCGGAGCCCGGCGTGGTCGGCGAGGACCCTCGCGACGAGGCGGAACGTCCCGCCGTACGCGTCGAGGGGCACGACGACGTGGTCGCCGGGCCGGGTCACGGACCGGAACAGGGCATCCTCGGCGGCCATGCCGCTCGCGAACGCGTACCCGGCGGTGGCGCCTTCCAGCGACGCCAGGCACACCTCGAGCGCCCGGCGGGTCGGGTTGCCGGTGCGGGCGTACTCGTAGCCGTCGTGGTCGACGACGTCAGCCTGCGCGAACGTCGTCGCGAGGGTGATGGGGGTGACCACCGCGCCGCTGACCGGGTCGGGGGGCTGCCCGGCGTGGATGGCGCGGGTCTCGAAGCCGTCGGTCACGGGATCACCCCGGCGCGCGAGACGCGAGGAACTGGAGGACGTCTTGGCGGGTGATGACCCCGACGGGATGGCCTCCGTCGATGATGAGCACCGACGGGCCGGCGTCCAGCCGGTCGACGACGTCGCTGACCGTCTCGCCGATCCCGACCATCGGCATCGCCGGCTCCATGACCTCGACGACCGGTCGGTCGAGCACCGACGGGTCCCGGAAGACCTTGTCCATCAGCTCCAGCTCGCTCAGCATCCCGGACACCTCTTTGGCAGCGAAGGGCGGCTCGGTCGAGACGCTGACCACGAGCTGGCTCACCCCGAGGTCGCGCATGAGCGCGAAGCCGCGGCGGGCGGGTTCCTCGGGTCGGATGAGCACCAGGTCGGGCATCAGCTGGTCACCGTCGGCACGTTTGGCGTCGAGCACGTCCCCGGCGGTCGGACCGTCGTCGATCAGGAACCCGAACCGTTTCATCCACTGGTCGTTAAAGATCTTCGAGAGGTACCCGCGACCCGAATCGGGGAGCAGCACGACGACGAGGTCGTCGGGTCCGAGGTCGGCGCCGACGACGAGCGCGGCGTGGACCGCGGTCCCGCACGACCCGCCAATGAGGAGACCTTCCTCGCGGGTGACCCGGCGGGCCGCGGCGAAGGACTGCGCGTCGGACACCATGACCGTGCGGTCGACGAGGGTCGGGTCGTAGGTCGGGGGCCAGAAGTCCTCCCCGACCCCTTCGACGAGGTACGGCCGTCCCGTCCCACCGGAGAAGACGGAGCCTTCCGGGTCGGCGGCGATGATCTGCACCGCCGGGTTCTGGCGCTTCAGGTAGCGGGCGACGCCGGTGATCGTCCCGCCGGTGCCGACCCCGGCGACGAAGTGGGTGACCCGCCCGGCGGTCTGGGCCCAGATCTCGGGGCCGGTGGAGCGCTCGTGCTCAGCCGGGTTGGCCTGGTTGTAGTACTGGTTCGGCCGGAACGCGTTCGGGGTGTCGCGGGTGAGGCGATCCGCGACCGAGTAGTACGAATTCGGGGTGCTCCGGGGGGACCGCGGTCGGGCAGACGACGACCTCGGCGCCGTAGGCGCGGAGCAGCGCCACCTTCTCGTCGGACATCTTGTCGGACATGACGAAGATGCACCGGTACCCGCGTTGCGCGGCGACGATCGCGAGGCCCACGCCGGTGTTGCCCGAGGTCGGCTCGACGATGGTCCCGCCCGGCGGGAGCAGCCCAGCCCGTTCGGCGTCGTCGAGCATCGCCACCGCGGGTCGGTCCTTGACGCTGCCGCCGGGGTTGAACAGCTCGACCTTCGCGACCAGATCGCACGCCAGGTCTCGGCCGACCCGCCCGAGGCGGACGAGGGGGGTGTTGCCGACCAGCGCGAGCAGCGACTCAGCGATCTGGGGCTCGACGGGCACCGGATCCGGTGAGACGGGAGGACGGGGCACGATGCGAGCGTAACGCCAGCCGGGAACCGCGCCGCCCGGGACGGCGTGTGACGGGCATGCATCAGCGATTCGCGCGCGTCGTCGTGTTCGTCGTCGCGTTGGCCGTGGGGTCGGGCGCCGTCACCGCGGCGGGCGCGGCTCCGTTGCCGCACCCGACGCGTGGCGACGTGCTCGTGCTGCGCCTCACGACCGTCGCGCCACCCGGCGAGTGGGGTGGGCCGACGGTGGTGGTCTGGGGCGACGGGCACGCAGTCGTGCAACCGAAGCTCGGCGGTCCCGGGCACGTCTCCCCGGAGCCGTTGGTCTTCCGGATCAACGAGGCCGGGCTGCAACGAGTCGTGCGGGGCGCGGCGTCGGCCGGGCTGCTGCGCCACACCGACTACGGGGCTCCCGCCGTCACCGACCACCGGGTCACCGTGGTGATGATCGACGTGGGCGCGGGCCGGCGGGTCGTGCAGGTCGAGGGCCTCGCCGACCGGGCCGCGGACGCGGGCCTGACCGCACGGCAACGGTCGGCTCGAGCCGCGCTGCGGGCCTTCGCGGGGCGCGTGGCCAACCCGTCGTTCTTCGACGGGACGCGGGTCACCGACTGACGTACGCTCCCGCGGCCGTCTCGGTCCGAGGAGCGACGCCATGCAGGAGCACTCGTTCACCGTCGACCTCGACGCGCCGCGCGACGAGGTGTGGAACCTGTTCTGGTACCGGGAACCCGACCGTCCCCAACCCCGCGACGTGCGGACCCGCATCGACATCCTCCACCCCGGCGACGAGATCGGGGAGGGTCTGGTCCGGCACTGCACCTTCCCGGTCCCCCGGTTCTTGGGGTCCGGTGGTGTCGGCCAGTCGTGGGAGTGGCTCACCGAGGTCCGTCCCGTCGAGTCGTGGCGCTACGACGCGATCGGGAAGCCGCTGTGGTCGCGGGCGACCGGGCACACCCGCCTCGAGGATCTCGGCGACCAGCGGACCCGGGTGCACTTCCACGAGACCTACGAGACGTTCAACCCGTGGATGCGCCGGGTCGGCCTCGAGCGTTACGTCCATCAGCGCCTGTCGCGCGACAACGACACGATCCTCGCCGCGTTGGAGGGCGGGCTGCGCTGGCATCGCGCCCACCGCGCCGGGGCCGGCTCCCGGAGCCGACCGGATTCGAGCTCAGCGGCGGGTTCGCAGCCCGGCTGATCGGGGCGCCGAAAGCGCCGACACGGTTCGCGTCTCGCACGACAGGCTGTGGGGGCGGAGGAGGTCGAGCTCGCCGTCGGCCACCTTCACCAGGCGCGTCCCGGTCGGGGCGGGCGACGAGCCGGTGATCTCGTGCGGCGGGATCGGCCCGAACCAGGCCAGGTACACGCCGTGGGTGCACGACGCGTCGGTGAGCACGTCGAGCGTCGCGGGGACGAGGCTGGCCGCCGGGGTGAGGGGTCCCGGCGCCGGGACGATCGGCTGGTGCCCGGACCCGTTGTACAGCGCCCACGGCGCGTTGGTGACGACGAGCACACCGGCGGGCAGACGCCGGACCGCGGCGGCGAGCGGGGAGTGGACGACCCGCGGGGTGGCGTAGCCGCGAGCGACGCTGCCGTCGGCGTAGGAGACCTGCACGAACCAGGCGCCGTAGAAGGCGAGACACGCGCCGGCGACCGCGAACGCGGCGCGCCGGTGCCCGCGGAGCCGCGCCGCCCACGGGTCCCCCTGGCGGGCCTGGTCGACCAGCCACGCCCCGACCACGAGGACGGGGAGGTAGATCGGCATGATCGTGCGCACGTCGACGCTCGCGCCGCTGACCTTGCCCGCGACGAGGACCAACGCTGCGTAGACGACGAGGAAGCCGAGGAGCGGGGCGACGCTCCGGCTCCCGACGAGGGGCTGTCGACGGGCCTGGGCCCGAACCGCCGAGACGACGCCGACCGCGAGGAGCGCAGCGACGGGCACCGCCAGGACCGCCCAGAGCGCGGTCGCGGTGGTCGGGACGAGCAGCTCCTTCACCCCACCGAGGAACAGGACGAGCAGGCTCCACACGCTCGACGTCACCGCGACACGGGGGCCGAGGACGTACGGGGCGCCGGAGGTCGCGTTGCGCAGGACCCACAGCGCGGGGAGCGGCGCCGCGCCGGCGAGGAAGACACCGACCTGGAGGCACCGGGTCCGCCACCGGGTCGGGCGTCGCGCGGCGAGCAGGACCAGCACGCCGGTGATGATGAGCGCCGCCGCCGCGTACCGAACCAGGAACGCGATCCCGGCGGTCAAGCCCGCGGCGGCGACCAGCCGGGCGCTGGGCGGGTGCGCGGCGATGACGTCTTCGAGGACGAGGAGGAAAACGAGCAGCACGACGCAGAACAGCGGCTCGGACCAGGCCTCGTCGGCGACGTTCAGCACCGCGGGGGACAACGCGACCGCCGCGGTGGCGACCAGCGCGAGCCGGGTCGAGGTGACATGGCGGCGGAGCAGCGCCCAGGAGAGCACGACGATCGCCGCGAACGAGGCGACGTTCACGAGCCGCGCCGCGGTCGTCAGAGAGAACCCGATCACGTGCCCGGCGGCGAGCAGCGCAGGGTACCCGGGCGCGAACGTCGTGTTCGCCTGCCCGGTCAGGTCGAGGTAGCCGTGCCCGGCGGCGAGGTTCCGAGCCGCGGACAGGTACGTGACCGAATCGGGGGAGAGCCCGGGACCGTGACGC
The DNA here is from genome assembly GCA_963714105.1 of uncultured Actinomycetes bacterium. Taxonomy (GTDB): domain Bacteria; phylum Actinomycetota; class Acidimicrobiia; order IMCC26256; family PALSA-555; genus PALSA-555. Next base: position 847,341 of record OY970233.1, read on the forward strand.
GTCGCGACCCACGTCGCGACGCCCGCGAACGCGGCGAGCACGAGGACCCACGGCAGGTCGCGGTCCCGGCCGAGCCGACGGACCCAGCCGGGCCGGGCGCGGTCGGCCTCACCGGTTGGGACGGGGTGGGACGCGGCGGATGGCGCGCTACTGGGCATGGCTGCTCGAGCAGGCTTCGTCGTGGTCGACGAGCGAGACGGCGAGCTTGACCCGGCCCGGGGCGCGGGCGGTGATCCGGGTCCAGCCGTCACGGGTCGCGGCGAGGCACGCCTGCCCGCCGACGACGCTCCAGTTCGTCGTGTAGCGCACCCGGACGGTGACCGGGTCGGTGGCGTGGACGTCGAGCACGACCCGGTCGGGTCCGATCGACACGAGCTGGGCGGGGCCGGTCACGAGACCGGGACCGCCTTGCACCTGCCACAGCTGCCAGTGCGCGTTGCGCCACACGAGATGCAGGTAGCCGGGCGGGTGGCGGAGCAGCGCCACCTCTTGACGGGCGGAGTAGTCGAGGGGCACGTCGGGGAGCGCGACCCACTGGACGCCGGTCGCGTTCAGCCACTCCTGGTACGTCGCCGCGGTGACCTGGTGGTGGCCGTAGAACAGCGGGTTGTCGGCGATGTCGACCTGCCGTTCCCATCCGCGGGCGAGGGACATCGAGGGGGCGACGAACGCGGTCTCCCAGTGGTTCTGCGTGGTCGGGATCTCGAGACGACCGACCGTGGGCTCGCGCGCGAGGGTGTGCAGGAGCGGCTCGAAGTACGCCGAGCTGTGCGACGGGTCGGTCCCACCCGATTGGATCGCCGACCACGCCGGGCTCCACTGCCAGAACAGCACCGGCAGCGCCACCAGGACCGCGACGGCGCGTCGACCGGACGAGAAGCTCCACACGAGGATCGCGGCGGGCGCGAGCGCCTCGCCGAGCCGCCCGAAGTTCCCTCCGAGCGGGTTGGGGACGAGGAAGAGGACGATCGCCGCGGCGGCGTACAGCGCGAGGCCGATGCGCAGGGCCCGGAGCCGGTTCGGGAGGAGCAGCACGCCGAGCCCGCACAACGCGACGATGAACACGAGGTCGAGGCCCCAGAAGGGGAAGCTGCCCGGCTCGGGGAACGGCAGGCCGAGTGCGACCACCGGCCCGGCCGCGACGGCGGTGAGGACGAGCAGCGCCCGACGTTCGCCACGAGGCCGGGCGATGGCCCACGCGAAGAGCACGAGGACGAGGAACACCCCCGCGACGGGGCTGAGCAGACCGCAGCAGACGCTGAGCAGCGCGGCGATCCACGTCCGGCCGCGGGTCGCGGCGAGGACCGCCAGCAGACCCGCGGCTTCGCCGCTGAGGAACGGCAGCTGACCGATCGCGACGGGCACGACGATGCCGGCGGCGAACAGCACCGCGGGGAGCGTCGCCCGGGCCCCCCAGGTCCGTCGTACCAGTTGGTCGAAGGCCCACGCGGCCGCGGCCGCGCTCAACGCCGCCGCGCCGTAGAGGCCGAGCGTCGCACCGAGGGGCGGGAACAGGACCGAGTACGGGAGCACGTAGTGGCCCCCGTACCAGCGGCTGTCCCAGACCAGCCAGCCGTACTGGCGGAACAGGTTGACGCGGTACAGCTGCGCGGCCATGTCGACGCCCTGCCAGTGCAGCGCCCACGCGAGGACGACGCCCAGAAGGGCAACACCAGGGGCCGCGACGCTGGCGGTTCGCGCCGACCAGCTCGGCGGACGCCAGGCTTGTCGGACGCGCTCCAGCAGTGCGACACGGGCCGGCAGCTCGGGACGCACGGGCGGCCGTGGGGGAACGGCAGGCACGCGACCATCACGCTACCCACCCGGCGCCTCGCCACCCGAGTCGCCGAGACGGTCCCGCGACCGGGCCGCGCGGCTCGGGACGAGCCGCCGGTCAGCCCCGGGCTTGCGCGGCGCGGTATTGGGCCCGCACCGCGCCGGGGGTGCCGCCGCGGGCCGGCTCCACCTCTCGGGTCGGCGCGACGCCCCAGGCGTCGGCGACCTCCTCGGCGGGGCGGCGGTGAAACGCCGCCGCGGCTTGCACGCACGCGCCGGTCGCGACTGGGTCCCCGGACGGGACCGAGACGGCCCGCCCGGACAGGTCCGCGAGGATCTGGGCGACGGCGTGCGATCGGGCTCCCCCGCCGCCGAGGACGATCCGCCCCCCGACCGGGACGTCGGCGGCTTGGAGGTGGTCGATCGCGTCGAGCACCGAGCACGCCACCCCCTCCACCGCGGCCCGGGCGAGGTGCGCCGCGGTGGCCTCGGCCCCGAGCCCGACGACCAGCCCGCTCGCCGGCGGTCGGGACGGGCTCCGCTCACCCGCGAAGTAGGGGAGGATGCTGACGCCGTGAGCTCCCGGCGGCGCGCTCAGCGCCAGCTGGTCGAAGCGGTCGCGGTCGGCGCGGATCAACCGGGCAATCGTCTCGAGGACGTTCACGCCGTTTCGGAGCGTGACCGTGGGGAGGAAACGCCCGGTCGCGTCGGCGTAGCCCGCGACCGCGCCACGCGGGTCCTCGGTTGGGCGGTCACGCACGGTGCACACCGTCGTCGCAGCGTCGAGGAGGACGAGCAGGTCGCCGGGGCGGAGCGCGACGCCGAGCGCGGCGGCCATCGCGGCTCCGGTTCCGGGCGCGACGCGAACCCCGTCTCGGTCACCGGCGGGTTCGCTGGCCGCGGCCACCCGGGGCAGACACGCGCCCCAGTCCTTCATCTCGTCGACGAGGGTGAGCAGATCGGCGCGCCACCGGTTCTCGCGCGGTGACCAGAACCCGGTCCGGGACGCGTCGCCGCGGTCGGTGACGAACTCTCGGCTCAACCGGTACGTGAGCCAGGCGTGCAAGGTGAGGATCTTCGCGGTGGCCACGAACCGCCGTGGCTCCGTGCGTCGGAGCCAGGCGAGCTGCACGACGGGGAACGTCGGGTCGGGTACCACGCCGACTTCGGCGACCCATTCGCCGGGGCCGCCGAGCGCGGCGACGAGGCTGGCCGCGTCGGGTCGCGCGTCGACGACGGTCGGATGCGTCGACCGGAGCACCTCGTGGTGCTCGTCGAGGACGACGACACCCGACGGGTGGGCGGCGACGGCGACTGCGTCGACACCGACGAGGCGGCCGGCCTGCTGGCGGGCCTCGATGAGCCCTTGCCACCACACGCGCGGGTCGGACTCGATCGTCTCGGCGCGGGTCGGCGCGTGGCGGGCGTGCCCGACGCCGACGACGTGACCGTCGTCGACGTCGCGGACTGCGACCGCGGTGGTTGTCTGCGCGGTACCGACGCCGAGCACGAGCGACACGGACAGCACCCACTTCCCGAAGCGACTGTCGACAGGCACGATAGGGTCCCGCCTGTGAGCACGCCACCATTACCGCCGTCCGCGCCGGTTCCCGCCTGGCAGCCGCCACCCACCTTGGATCCGGTGGTGCGGGTCCGGACCGCCGCCGCGCAGCGCGCCGACTCCGACTACATCTTCATGGGCGCCGGGCTCAACATCTTTCTCACCATCATCACGTGCGGCATCTTCGGGTTCTTCCTCTTCTACCAACTCATGCGCCGGGACCGAGACCACAACCGGCGCCGACTCGAGCTGCTCGACGCGGCAAACACGTACGCGTGGAACCAGGCGAACGAGCGTGGCCTCGCCGAGGAGCTCCGGCCCGCGTTCGAGCGCGTCGCGCTCGCGTTGGCGACGCTCCGGCGTCAGACCACGGACTTCCGTGACCCGACGGTCTGGCTCATCATCGACATCGTCGCCGCCGGCGTGCGGATCGTCGGCGTCGGCATCGCCGAGGTGGTCGGGTTTGTCCTCATCGACGGTGACCTCGACACCCACGACCGGGCCGAGGGTGCGGCCGAAGCCGACCTCGCGCAGATCTACGCCCGCCTCGGGATTGCCGTACCGGCCCCCGATCCGAGCCGGATCAAAGGGAAGCAGAACTACGGGGGGCGGATCGTCGCGACGATCTTCACGTGCGGGATCTACCTGTTCTGGTGGCTCTACGACATGCAGGTCGAAGGCAACCGCCACGTCGAGGGCAACTGGCCGTTCGAGGACGCGCTGGTCGCCGGGCTACCCGGCACGTAGCTCAACCCTCGTCGACGTCGGCTTCGTCGCTGCCGTCGAACTCGTCGAGATCGGCGACGATCCGGTCCACGTCCTGTTGCGCCCGCATGATGCGGGCCCGGCAGACCTTGAGCAGCTCGCTGGCCCGCTGGACCCGCACCGCGAGGATGTCGACGTCGAGGTCGTCGCCTTCGAGCTCGGCGAGGATCGCCTCGAGCTCGGCCATCGCCTCCCCGTACCCCAACTCCGGGTTCTGGGCGCTCATGGTTCCTCCACTCGGCTACGCAGCGTGCCGCGGGCCGTCTCGGTCGAGAGGCGCGCCCCGGGGCTGACCGCGGCAGCGGCTCGCACCACGCGGCCGTTCTCGTCTCGGGTGATGGTGTAGCCGCGCTCGAGGACCCGCCGCGGGTCGAGGGCCCGGAGTCGCGCGGCGGCGGTCTCGAGGCGGGCATCCTGGGTACGGAGCTGCCGGCGCGCGGCGGCGGCGGCAACACCATGGCGGCGTGCGAGCACGCGGTCGGCGTCGCGGGTCCCGCGCCGTCCTGCGTGCGCGGCGCGAGCCCGTTGGGCGTCGACGGTTCGCCGCTCGCGGTGCAACACGATCGGGACGCTGCGCGCCAGCCGGCTCGCGAGCCCCCGTAGGTCTCGTTCCGCGAGTAATCCGACACTGCGGGCCCGCAACGAGACCCGATGTCCGAGGTACGCCAAGCGGTCGACGTACGCGGAGACCGCGTCGACCAGCACGACCGCCGCCGCGCTCGGGGTCTTCGCGCTCGTGTGGGCGACGTCGTCGGCGATGGTGCGGTCGGTCTCGTGGCCGATCCCCGTGATCACCGGCACCGGCATCTCGGTGATGGCTCGCGCCACGATCTCGGTGTCGAAGGGCGCGAGATCGCTGCGGGCTCCGCCGCCCCGTACGACCGCGATGACATCAAGGTCGAGACTCGCGAGTCGTCGGAGCCCCCAGACGATCCGGCGCGACGCGGCGGCACCCTGCACGCGCACGTCGCAGTGCGCGACACGGAACGCGTAGCCGCTCGTCTCGATCCCGTGGAGGAAGTCACGGTACGCGGCGGTCCCGGCGCTGCTCACCAGCCCGACCCGGAGCGGCACCGCCACCAACGGGCGCGCGGCGTTGCGACCGAGGATCCCCTCGGTTCGCAGGACACGAAGGAGGCGGTCCCGGTCCGCGGCGAGACGACCGGCGGTGAACGCCGGGTCGACCTCGGTCATGACCAGCTGGAGCCGCCCTGCGGGCGGCCAGAAGTCGACCCGAGCGCGGATGCGCACCTCGATCCCGTCCGCAAGCCGAAGCCCGGCGTCGCGCAACGCCCGGTTCACGGCCGGACGGTCGTCGCGGAACAGCGCGACGCGGATCGCCGCTCGTACCTGGTCTCGCTGCTCGTGCTTCTCGACCAGCTCGAAGTAGGTGTGCTGGTTGCGGGAGACGTGCAGCTGCTGCACCTCACCGCGCACCCAGACCGGGGTGGGGAACCCTTCCCCGATCGCGGTGCTGATCGCCTGGTTCAGGGCACTGACCCCGAAGGTCGAATCGCCGCTCGGGACGTCGTCGAGCAGCGACGGCTGGTCGGTCACGGCGTCTGGCTCCCTCTCGCGGACGGCGGGCCAGTATGGCCTCGCGTCGGACTCCGGCGGCGGGGTCCGCGATCTGATCGTTGGGTCTGCTTCGATGGACGGATGCGAGAGGTCCTGTCCGGCCCGCAGCGCTTCGAGATGGTCTCGGGCGACGCCCGAGACCTCCTCGCGACAATGCCCGACGACTCGGTCGACCTGATCTGCACCGACCCCCCGTACAACCTGGCCTCCTACTCCCGGGGCAACATCGAGATGAGCTGGCGGTCGGACTTCAACAACGACCTCGCCGAGTGGGACGAGGTGGCGTTCGACCCGAAGGACTGGCTCGACGAGCTGCGTCGGGTGCTCGCCCCGCACGGCAACCTGTTCGCCTTCACCTCCTACAACCTGCTCGGGCGCTGGCACGAGGTGTTCGACCCGGTGTTCGACACGTTCCAGTTCCTCGTCTGGCACAAGACCAACCCGGCACCGAAGCTGCGCCGGGCCGGCTTCTTGAACTCGTGCGAGCTGGTCGTGTGCTGCTGGGACCGCGGCCACACCTGGAACTTCGGTCGCCAACGAGACATGCACAACTTCATCGAGTCGCCGGTGTGCGCCGGCCGGGAGCGGCTCCGGGAACCCAAGCACCCCACCCAGAAGCCCCTCGCGGTGCTGCGCCGACTGGTGGAGCTGGCCAGCCGGCCCGGGGACCTCATCCTCGACCCCTTCGCCGGGGTCGGGTCGACCGGCGTCGCCGCCCTGGAGCTGGGGCGCCGGTTCGTCGGGTTCGAGCTCGACCCGGTCTACGCCGCAGCCGCCCAGGCCCGCCTCGAATCGGTCGGCTGAGCCGGTCCCGCGGCCGCCCGGCCGAAATTGGCGCCGAAGCCGGCCATCGCCGACCTACCCTCTTGGCCCCGGGCTCACGGCGAGCGTGCGCACCCGCTCGGCACCGAGGCCCGTCGGGGTCGGAAACGTCTCCGTCGTGCCGGACCGGCCGATGAGGGGCCGACCGGGTCGGTCTCCGAGCGAGCGCGGCTCCCCCGCCCCCTCGGATTCCAGCGTCGAGTGTGCCCAACGTCACATGGGAACGTCCGGGGCATCCGCGGACGTTGTTGGATGCGTACGACCTTGAGAGCAGGAGGACAATGGCCACCAGGGTCAGAAGACAGAGTGCAGAGCAGCAGGACGCGGTTGGCGCCTATCTGGAGGCGATCGGCCGGCATGACCTGCTGACCAAGGACGACGAGGCCCGGTTGGGCCGTCTCGTCATGGACGGATTGGCCGCCCTCGAGCGCCTCGACGGCCCCGAGCGGCTCCGCCCAGCGCAGCGACGTCAGCTGCAGCAGGCGATCACGGCGGGGCAGCGGGCCCGCGACGAGTTCGTCGTCGCGAACCTGCGCCTGGTCGTCTCGATCGCCCGCCGGTATCAGAGCACCGGGTTGCCGCTCGGCGACCTGATCCAGCTCGGGAACCTCGGGTTGATGCATGCGGTCGAGAAGTTCGACTTCCGCAAGGGGTTCAAGTTCTCGACGTACGCGACCTGGTGGATCCGCCAGGCGATCACGCGTGGCTACGCGGACACCGCTCGGCTGATCCGCCTGCCCGCGCACGCCGAGGACACGTACCGGCTCGTGGCTCGCGTCTCCGACGATCTCGAGGCTCGGCTCGGTCGCAGCGCGACCGACGAGGAGATCGCCGAGACCAGCGGGGTCGACGTCACGCGAGTCGGCGAGGTGCGGCGATTCCCGACCCGGATGGCCAGCGTCGACGCCCCAATCGGTGACGGCGACAGCGACGATCTGCTCCTCGGCGACACGATCAGCGACGACGAACCCGCGTTCGCGGACGACATCGCCAACCGTGACGCCCGCGTGCACGTCGTGCAGACACTGCTCGCCGTGCTCGACGATCGGGAGCGACGCATCATGGAGCTCCGCTACGGACTCGACGGGGGCGGGCCCCGAGACCTCGCCGAGGTCGGAAAGGTGATCGGCGTGACCAGAGAGCGGGTCCGGCAGATCGAGGCCCGGGTCCTGTCCAAGTTGCGGCACCCGTCCATGGCCGGTATCGACGCCGGCGAGGCCCTCGCGAGCTAACCCGACACGCGGCACATTGACCGCGCGTCGGTACCCGCGCGCCGATCTCGACGCGAGTGCGCGGCGGGGGCGGTCGGTCAGCCTGCTGGCAGGATGATCGTCTGGTACTCGGTGTAGGGGTCGATCCCCTCCGGGCCGAGTTCGCGGCCGATCCCCGACTGCTTGAAGCCCCCGAACGGCGCGTTGAAGTCCAGGATCATCGCCGAGTTCACGGCGACCACGCCGGTGCGGACCTGCGCGGCGACCGCGGCGCCGTGCTCGGCGTCCGCGGTCCACACCGACCCGCAGAGCCCGTAGTCGGAGTCGTTGGCGATCGAGACGGCTTGGCGTTCGTCGTCGTAGGCGATCACCGAGAGCACCGGGCCGAAGATCTCCTCGCGGGCGATCTTCATGTCGTTGCTCACGTCCGCGAAGACGGTCGGCTCGACGTACCAGCCGGTCGGCTGGTCGGAGGGTCGGCCGCCCCCGACGATGACCCGCGCGCCGGCGCTCTTCCCGGCGTCGAGGAAGCCCTCGACGCGGGTCCGTTGCCGCTCCGCGACGAGGGGCCCGACCTGGACGGTCTCGTCGAGCGGGTCACCGACCTTGAGCGCCCCGACCGCGCTGCCGAGCGCGGAGATCACGTCGTCGTAGCGACGCTTCGAGACGAGGATGCGGCTCTGGGCGCCGCAGACCTGCCCGTTGTTCATGAGCCCGGACATCACCAGGTTGCCGACGGTCGCCTCGTCGAGGTTCACGTCGTCGAGGACGATCGCGGCGGACTTGCCGCCGAGCTCGAGGGTGACCCGCTTGAGCATGCCGCCGCACACCTCGCCGATGTGACGGCCGACGGCGCTGGAGCCGGTGAACGAGACCTTGTCGATCCCGGGGTGGCGCACGAGGTGCTCGCCGGTCTCCCGGCCCGCGGCGACGACGTTCACGACACCGGGCGGCAGGTCGGCCTCCGCGACGGCTTCCGCGAGGAGGTAGCCGTCGAGGGGCGTCTCGGGCGCGGGCTTCAGCACGATCGGGCAGCCGGCGGACATCGCGGGGCCGAGCTTCAACGCGCTGATGAAGAGCGGCACGTTCCAGGGGATGATCCCGGCCGCGACCCCGACCGGTGCGCGGCGGACGATGACCGGAGATCCGAGCGCACCGGTGCGGTGGTCCTCCCAGCCGTAGCCCGACGCGAGCCCGGCGTAGGTGTCGAGCACCATCGTGGCGGAGAAGACCTGACCCATCAGCGACCACGACTTCGGCGACCCGTTCTCCGCGGAGATGGTGTCGGCGAGCGCCTCGGACCGCGATTGCAGCGCACCCGAGAGCCGCTTGATCCCCTCGGCCCGTTCCGCGGCGGTCATGCGCGGCCACGGGCCGTCGTCGAAGGCCCGACGAGCCGCGACGACGGCGCGGTCCATGTCGGCGGGCGCGGCGTCCGGCACCCGGCCGATGATCTCCTCGGTGTGGGGAGAGATGACGTCGATGGTCCCGGTGCCCGAGGGCTCGACCCACTCGCCGCCGATGTAGAGCTTGTCGTAGACCTGCATGGGGAACCCTCCTCGTCGCGGTGCGGGGCTGACGCTATCGCCTCACGGGCCCGAGGCCCACGGGACGGTCCCCACGCGGCGGCCTGACGTCTGTGTCAGGTCCATGGAAGGATGCGCCCGTGCCGGGAGCCCTCGACGACGTCCGCGTCCTCGACCTGACCTGGGGCGCCGCGGGCGCGCTCGGCGTGCTGCTGCTCGCCGAGCAGGGGGCCGACACGATCAAGGTCGAACCGCCCGGCGGGGACCCGTTCCGCGGCTACGACGGCTACAAGGTGTGGACCCGATCGCGGCGCGCGGTGCAGGTGGACCTCAAGTCCGACGCGGGACGCGAGGCGTTGCTGCGTCTAGTCGCGACCGCCGACGTGCTCGTGGAGTCGTTCCGCCCCGGGGTGATGGACCGCTTGGGGGTCGGCTACGAGGCGTGCGCGGCCGCGAACCCCCGGCTGGTGTTCTGCTCGGTGCCGGGATGGCCAGAAGGGCATCGCTTCGCCGGACGTCCGGCGTACGACGCGCTGGTGCAAGCCGCCGCGGGCCAGCAGTGGGAGCAGCCCGGCTGGCGGCCGGGCCCGATCTTCCTCGCCATGCCGATGCCCAGCATGGGTGCCATCTACCTGGTCGCGAGCGGCGTGCTCGCGGCGCTGCTCGCCCGCGAGTCGACCGGCCGGGGCCAGCACGTCCGGACCAGCCTCCTCCAGGGTGTGCTGCTGTACACCACCCAGATCTGGCAGTACATCGGTGGGGCCGACGCGGGGATGTACGGCCTGATGGCCAAGACGCACCCACCGGGGGTGCACCAGGGGATGATCTTCGAGTGCGCGGACCGCGAGTTCCTCCATGTGTCGATCATGAGCGGGAAGACGCCGACGAAGTCCCTCGATGAGATCCTCGGGGTGGAGCCGCTCCCGGCGGAGCAGCTCGCCGATCTGCTGCCCCTCCAGCAGCAGGTGCTGCTGAACGAGCGGCGCCGCGTCGCGTTCAAGACCCGCCGCCGCGACGAGCTCGTCGCGGAGCTGGTGGCCAGCAACCAGATCGCCGAGGCGGTCGTCGCGCCGGAGGAGCAGTTCGCGCACCCGCAGCTGCAGGCGAACGACATGGTCGTGACCGTCGACGACCCGGACCTGGGACCGGCGACCCAGATCGGGGTGCCGATCCACCTGCTCGGGACGCCCGGCGGGATCGCCGGTCCCCAACCGGCGGTCGGGGCCGACGACGCGGACGTCTTCGGTGGGCTCGGCTACTCGTCCGAGGAGATCGCTCGGATCACCGGGACGGCGCGCTGATGTACGCGCTCGAGGGGCTCCGGCTGATCGACTTCGGTCAGTACCTGGCCGGCCCGTTCGGCCCGATGATCCTCGGTGACCTCGGCATGGAGGTCATCAAGGTCGAGCCCGTGACCGGCGACGGGATGCGCATGGCCGGCACCCCGTTCCTCGGGTGCCAGCGCGGCAAGCGCGACCTCGCGTTGAACGTGAAGGACCCGACCGGTCGGGAGATCGCGTTGGCGCTCGTCGCGACCGCCGACGCGGTGCACCACAACATGACGAAGGGCACCGCCACCCGGTTGGGGCTGGACTACGACGCCTGCCGGGCGGTTAAGCCCGACGTCGTGTACTGCAACACCTACGCGTACGGGTTGCACGGGCCGCTCTCCGAGTTCGGAGGACTCGACCCGCTCTACCAGGCGTCCGCGGGCCTGGAGCACGAAGCCGGCGCGGTGCCCCACGGCCACGATCCCCTCTACTACCGCTACGGGATGTGCGACACGTCGAACGCGATGTTGAGCGTCGTCGGGGTGCTCGCGGCGCTGTACCACCGGCGCCGCACCGGTGAGGGTCAGGAGCTGTGGACCTCCTTGATGGACGGCGGCGCGGTCTTCGCGTCGGATGTCCTCGTCCGCGCCGACGGCACGACGACGACGCGACCGAAGCTCGACGCCGGGCAGCGGGGCTTCGATCCGGGCTACCGCCTCTACGAGACCAACGACGGCTGGATCCAGGTCGCGGCGATCCGAGACGAGCACTGGCGTCTCCTCTGCGACGCCGCGGGACTGGACGGGTCCGCGCCCCGCGCCGAGACCGAACCGGACCTCGAGACGGCGTTGCTCACCAAGACCGCCGTGATGTGGTCCCACACCCTCGACGACGTCGGCGTGCCGAACGAGGTCGCCGTCGACGTGAAAGGCGGCGAGACCGTCCTGTTCGACGCCGACGCGGAACGGCTCGGCCTCGTCGCGGAGTACGAGCACGCGACGTTGGGCCGGTTGCGCCAGTTCGGCTCGACCATCGACTTCTCGGACACGCCCGGGCACGTCCACGGCCCCCCACCGCGGGTCGGGGAGGACACCCGGGCGATCCTCGGGGAGCTCGGCTACTCCGGCGCCGAGATGGACGAGCTGCGGGCCGCCGGGGTGGTCACCTGGCCCGACGAGTCCTACCCGTGGGGCTGGTGAACCCGACGGTCAGGCTCGCTCCGCCTCGCGGGGCTCCAGCAGCTCCGAGGCGCTGACCGGCGCGCCCCTCGCCGCGGAGCGGTACGCCGCCTCGACGAGCGCATGGGCAGCGAGCGCGTCCGGGAAGCCCGGGTCGGCGTCGGTCCCGGTGCGGGTGGCGCGGACCCACGCGCGGTCGGCGACGTACGGGTAGAAGATGAAGTCGCGGCGGGTGACGCCGATCGAGTCGAAGTAGTCGTCCCGAAGTGCACCCAGGTCGAGATCCTCGGCCGGACGGTCCGGGGTCTGCACGAGGAACCCGTCCTCGGGTGCGCCGACCAGGAAGTCGGTGGTGAGCTCCACCGTCCCGCGCTCGAAGAAGACCTCGAGGCGACGCTCCTCTCGGCCCCGGACGCCGTTGAAGACGGTCAGGAGGGTTCCGACCACGCCGGACTGATGGTCGATGGTCATCGCCGCGACGTCCTCGACGTCGTAGCCGAAGACGGCGCGGGTGCGCGGCGGAGACCGACACCGCCGGCCCAAAGAGCCACGAGACGAGATCCGCGGCGTGGATGGAGTGCTCGATCAGCGCCCCGCCGCCGGACTCGGCCCGCCGGGAACGCCACGAGCTGTGGCCGGGCACGACATCTCCCGTCGGCCAGTACTGGTCGTCGCGCAACGAGTAGCTCATCGGCGCGCCCAGCTCGCCGGACGCGACGAGGCGTCGCAGCTCGTTCGGGAGCGGGTGGAAGCGAGAGTGGAACCCGACCTGCGCGGTCGTGCCGGCCGCTCGGGTGGCGTCGGCGAGGGCGCGCACGGTGTCGAACGTCGGCGCGAGCGGCTTCTCGCAGAACAACGACTTCCCCGTGGCCAACGTGGCGAGCACGAGCTCTCGATGCGTCGCGGTGGGTGTGGTGATCATCACCGCGTCGACGGCGGGATCCTCGATCACCCGATACGGGTCGGCGTGGAGCGCCCCGAACGGGCAGTTGCGGTTGGCGGCATGACGGGCCGCCTCGGACGGGTCGGCGGCGGCGACCGCCCGCACCTCGCCGTCGTCGACGAGCTTGCGGAGCCCGTCGGCGTGGATCTGCCCGATCATCCCGCAGCCGACCAGACCCACTCCGGTCGGCTCGCCGTTCACCGGGTCACCGTAGCGTGCGCCGCGATGACCTGATGCGGGTCGCCACCGTCGAGTCGGTCCCGTATCCTCGCGTGCGAAGGAGGTGGTCGATGCTGCTCGACGGGTTCAACCACGTCGCGATCCTCACCAGCGACACGGAGCGACTGCACTCGTTCTACGAGGAGGTGTTCGACGCGACGGTCGAGCGCGACGGCCCGGAGACGCCCGCCGACGCGGAGGTGCGACTCTCGATCGTCCTGATCGGGCCGCACTCCGAGCTGAACGTGTTCGAGATCACCGGCAACGACGAAGCGAAGCGGCAGACGCCGATGTTCGGCCGGGGGCGGATCGACCACCTGGCGCTGCAGGCCGAGAACGTCGCCGCGTTCGAGACGATCCGGGGCCGGCTCATGGCCCGCGGCGCCGCCGACGGGTTCGTCACCGACTTCGGGCCGATGCTCAGCGTGTTCTTCCGCGACCCCGACGGCCTGGAGTGCGAGGTGTGCGTGGAGAACCCGGACGCCCGGCCGGGGGTGTTCCACCCACCGGGAACCCCCGCGGCGCGGTACCAACCCGCCCCCTGACCCGACCGCGAGGCCGTCCGGCACCCGAGGCCGCGTCGCGCCCGACCGGGGTCGGGCACGAGGCCGATAGGTTGCCCGCACGCCGAGGGCGGTCCCCCGTTCGCGGCGTCGAGGTTGGGAGGTGATCGTGCCCGATCCGAGCTCGGAGGGCGCACCGATCGTGGTGGGGATCCTGTACCCGCCGGAGTGGTACGGCGCCCCGGATGACTTCGCCGACGCGGTCGCGGCGGTCGAGGCGCTCGACCCGCGACTCCGGGTGGTCGTCGAGACCTACGCGGAGGCCCACGAGCTGCGCAGCGCCCGCGGCAAGCCGGGCGCGGAGCGCCTGAAGGACCAGGCGTCCCCGCTCACCGACGCGCAACGAGCCGCGTTCCGGGACCTGACGGTCGCCCTCGCGATCGATCTCCCGTTCGACGTCAGGAACGTGGCCCCGTCCCTCGAATGGGTCCAAGCGGTCGGCGCCGGGACCGGTCAGCTGCAGTCGGCCGGGCTCGCCGCGGCGGGCATCCGCCTGACCACCGCGGCCGGTGCGAACGCGGTGGCCATCGCGGAGTTCGCGCTCGCCCGCGTCCTGGCGGAATGGAAGCAGTTCCGCGCCCTCGACGCCCTCCAGGCCGCGCACTCTTGGGAGCCGCGCTACGGGCGCCAGCTGGCCGGTGCGACTATCGGGCTCCTCGGGCTCGGTGCGATCAACAGCGCGATCGCCGCCCGCGCGCACGCCTTCGACGTTCGGGTCCTCGCCACCCGCCGGTCCGCGACTCCTGGCGCGACCGCGCCGAACGTCGACACGCTGTACCCGCCGGGCCAGCTCCACACGATGCTCTCGCAGTGCGACGCGGTCATCGCCGCGGTTCCCGAGACGTCGGAGACGACCGGGCTCATGGACGCCGACGCGTTCGCGGCGATGAAGCCAGGATCGTTCTTCTGCAACGTCGGTCGCGGCTCCCTCGTCGACGAGGCCGCACTCATCGCCGCGTTGCAACGCCGGCACCTTCGCGGCGCGGCGCTCGACGTCGCCAGCGTCGAGCCGCTCCCCGCCGACCATCCGCTCTGGGACGCACCCAACGTGTCGTTGTCACCCCACTCGGCCGCGGCGCCCGCGGCGCTGTTCCTGAACCTGCACGAGCTGTTCTGCGACAACCTGGCCCGTTTCCTCGCCGGGCAGCCCCTCCGCAACGAGGTCGACCTGAGCCGCGGCTACTGATCACCGCCGTCGGTCCCCCGATGGTCGCGACCCGCCGGGCGCGCCGGCGGAGCGCGGGAGGTCGGCTACCGTCCTGCCCGCTGGCGCGAAATGATCGAGGTCACACGTGATCGCAGCATCGGGGTGTGGCTGCGCCCCCGATTCGGTGGTGCGGTGGGTCGTCTTCGGGGTGCTCGTGGCCGGTGGCCTCGCGATCTGGGTCGCCGGGCGCCGCCGGGCCCGACGGGGCGACCCCACGGGTCGCGACCCGTCGACCGGTGCCGGCGGCGGGACGCCGCGCGGATGGGCGACGCGGGCGCCGAACATCGCCGCGGCGGTCATGCTCACCCTCGCGGCGGTCGTCGCGATCGTCGAACCCGACGCGGACGTCTCCTTGGCCGTGCTGGCCGTCGGCGCGGTCGTGGCCAGCGCCGGGATGGGGATCCGGCCGGGACGGCGGGCCGGCCGCACGCCGAGCGGAACCACGGAGCGGTGATTCGCCCGTGAGCGCCCTCGCGGTGCCGTACTTCCTCGCCCGACCCGCGGTGGACCCACCCTGGCCCGGCGTGATCGTGATCCACGAGGGCAACGGCATCTCGCCCCAGCTGCTGCGGGTCTGCGAGCGCCTCGCCGGCGAGGGCTACGCGGCGATCGCCCCCGACCTGTTCTTCCGTTCGGGTGGGAGCGAAGCCGCCGACTTCAGCACCCTCATCGGTTCGCTCCGACCCGACGAGGTGCTGGCCGACGTCGCCGACGCCCGCGAGCGGCTCGCGGCGCTCGGCGCGCCGCGGGTGGGGATCACCGGCTTCTGCCTCGGCGGGTCGATCTCGTACCGGGCCGCGCTGTCCGACGTCGACCTCGACGCGGCGGCGTGCTTCTACGGCGCGCACATCCCCCGCGAGCTCGGTGAGCCCCGCTGCCCGGCCCTCCTCTTCTTCGGAGGCCAGGACGAGTACGTCCCGTCGGCGGACATCGACGCGGTGCGCGCCCATCACCCCGACGCCGTGGTCGTCTACCCCGACGCGGGTCACGGCTTCGCCCGCGACGGCTCCTCGTCCTACGACGAGCCCGCGGCGCGCGACGCCTGGAACCGGCTCCTCTCGTTCTTCGCGCAGCACCTCCGCTGACCCGCGGGCGCGGGCCGGAATGCCCGAGGCTCCCGGTCGGGTTGTACCGGGATCGGCCCGGGAACACCGCCTCACCGGCGGCGTCAGAGGCCCAGGAGGTACGCCATGCCCGCCGTGACCGTCGACGACCCGCTCACCCTGCCGGTCATGGAGACGCCCGAATCGTCCGCTGCGGCGACCCGGCCGGTGCGGTCGGTGACCACCGCGCCGCGTGGCTTCGAGGGGCTGGGCTTCCCGGTCCGGCGCGCGTTCGCGGGCGTCGACCTGGCCGACCTCGACCCGTTCGTGCACATGGACCAGATGGGCGAGGTCGAGTACGGGCCCGGCGAGCCGAAGGGGACGCCGTGGCACCCCCACCGGGGGTTCGAGACCGTCACGTACATGATCGACGGCACCTTCCAGCACCAGGATTCGACCGGCGGCGGCGGGCTCATCACGAACGGCGCCACCCAGTGGATGACCGCGGGCTCGGGCATCCTCCACATCGAGGCGCCGCCGGAGGCGCTCGTCGAGAGCGGTGGCCGCTTCCACGGCGTGCAGCTGTGGGTCAACCTGCCCGCGGCCAAGAAGTGGGTTCCGCCCCAGTACCAGGACATCCCCGCCGGGGGCGTCACGCTGGTCCGCTCCCCCGACGGGGGCGGGCTGGTCCGGATCATCGCGGGTGAGGTCTCCGGCCACCGCGGTCCCGGGGTGACCCAGACACCGATCGCGCTCGTCCACGCCACGCTCAGCCCCGGCGCCCAGCTCGTCGTCCCGTGGCCGGCGGCGTTCAACGCCCTCGCGTACGTGCTGGCGGGCCGCGGCACGGTCGGTTCCGAGCGGCGCCCGGTCACGACCGGGCAGCTCGCGGTGTTCGGCCCCGGCGACACGCTGACCGTGGCCGCCGCGGACCGCCAGGACGAGGCGGCCCCGAACCTCGACGTCCTCCTCCTCGGGGGGCGCCCGATCGGGGAGCCGGTCGCCTGGCACGGCCCGTTCGTGATGAACACCGACGCCGAGATCATCCAGGCCCTGGAGGACTTCCAGGCCGGACGGATGGGCCAGGTCCCCGCCACCGGGTGACGCCCAGCGCCCGGGGCCTCACCCGGTCCGCGGCGGCCCCCTCTCCCCCGGTTCGCGCGGAGCGTGGTCGACCGCGCACTTTCGGGCTTGCCGTTCCCGGTCCGCTGCGTGACAATTGGTGACTCTGTTGCCACTGTGATCGAAGGGAGTTCCCGGCCGGGTCCCGAGGGCAGGGTCCCGGGTCTATGTCCAAGGGCGTGACAGCCCCTGCTTCAAGCGGAGCGTTCGCGGTGCGACCCATTAGCGCAGGTCGCCACCAGCTCCTGACGGAAGGGGGGGTGTGGCGTGAACAAGCGAGTGGTGGCCCGCGTCGCCCTCATCGGGTCGAGCATCGCAGCCGTGGTGCTCGCCGGTGGAGCCGGCCGGACCTGGAAATAGACCTGACCCCACACCCGACTCCCGGGATCCTGCCCCCGGGGCCACGGCACCGATCCTGACCATGTCGACCGAGACGAGCTACTCGCGGGCGTTGAGCGCCTGGTGCGTCGCGGTGTTCAGCGCGACCGTCGCGCTCGCGGTGGTCCTCGCCCTGAGCGGCGAACGCGCCGCGGTGGGGCCCCTGCTGCTCCTCGGCGCGCTGTGCGCGTTCGCGGAGCACGTCATCGTGCGGCTCCCGAACGGGTCGTCGGTCTCGGCGTCGGTGATGATCTCCCTCGCCGCGGTGTTCGTGTTCCGCGACACCGCGCCGCTGCTCGGGCCGCTGCTCGTCGGCATGGCCGGCGGCATCTACTGGCCGCATGTCCGCCGGCGCGACTGGCGACGCCTCGCGTTCAACATGGGCGCGCTGGGTCTGTCGACGGCTGCGGCGGCAGCCGCGTTCGGGGTCGTCGCGCGAACCCAGCACAGCGTCAGCCTCGAGCTCTTGGGTGCCACCGCCGCGGCGGTCGCGTACTGGCTGGTCGACATCGCGCTGCTCGGCGTGACGATGCGCCTCCGCGACGGCGGGTCGCTCCGCGGGCAGGTGAGCGAGCTCTGGGGGTTCGCCGACTTCGAGATCGTGATCTTCGCGATCCTCGGGGTGTTCCTCGGGCGGCTCTACGAGGCGCACGGCGTGCTGATCGTCGCGCTGTTCGTCACCCCGATCCTCGCGGCTCGGCAGGCGTTCGCCTCCTACCTCGCGGTGAACGAGCAGCACGAGGCCACCCTGGGGGTACTGGTCCAGGCGTTGGAGTCGAAGGACCCGTACACCGGTGGGCACGTCACGCGGGTGGCCCAGTTCGCCACGTACATCGGCGCGGAGCTCGGGTTCAGCCCGAGCCGGCTCCGTCGGCTCCACGACGCCGCGCTCATGCACGACATCGGGAAGCTGACCGTCCCGAACCAGCTGCTGAACAAGCCCGGGCGGCTCACCCCGTCGGAGTACGACCGGGTCCGCCAGCACGAGGACATCAGCGTCCAGCTGGTGCGCCGCATCGAGGCGCTCGCCCCGTGCGCGGCGGCGATCGTCGGCGCGGGCCTCGACGCGCCGATCGAGCGCCGAATCATCCACGTCGCGGACGCGTTCGACGCCATGACCTCGACCCGGGCGTACCGGCGGGCGATGTCCCAAGACGACGCGGTGCGCGAGCTCCAAGCCCACGCGGGAGAGCAGTTCGATCGGGAGTGCGTCCACGCGCTGGTCTGCGTCCTCGACCGTCGCGGGGAGCGCTACGGCGCCGGGGTGGAGACCGCGGCGGCGTCCGAGCACTTCGCGGTGCCACCACCGACGGCCGGGGTCGGCTCGGCCGGGCTCGGAGACCTCGCCCCCGAGACCTGAGCCGCGCCGCGCGGATCGCGCGCCGGACGCGACGGCGGGACGCGACGGCCGGGTGCGAGGGTCGGCGCAGGGCCGCGTGCGAGACTCGTCGCGTGGGTCGCATCGAGGAGCTGGTCGACCTCACGGACGGCGCGGTGGAGCTGGTCGGGCCGGGCGACGCGTGGGCGGTCTCCGAGATGGTCACCGACCGGTTCGCGAACGACGGCTGGCCGGACCGCGTTCGTCCGGTCGTCCGGCTGGTGAACTGGTTCCGGCTCGCGTTCGTGACCCGCGCGATCACGAACCGGGACCGCACCGCGATCATCGGGGTCGGCGGCACCCGGCCGGCGGCGATCGTCGCGGTGAGCGTGCTCGGCGGGTGGCTCGCGCCGAAGCTCCCGAAGTGGGCGCTCGCCGGGTCGGTCGGGATCGTCGCCGCCGTCGCGGTGCGCCGGGATCGCCTCCGACGGTTGGTGTGGATCGGCCGGATGCTGCGCCGCGCCGACCGCGATGTGCTCCTCGTCGGCGAGTTCGCCGCGCGCGAGCCCGGCGCCGGTGTCGAGTTCGCGTGCGCGGCGATCGAGGCGGTCGGCGCGCACGTCACGATGGCCCTGACCGTTCAGGGTGGGAGCGACGACCGGCGGGTGCGGTCGCTGATCCGCCTCTACGAGCGTCGGTTCGGCTTCGAGGTGTTCGCCCGCCAGACCGTCGGCGCCGAGGACTGGGTGCTCATGATCCGGCCGGTGACGCCACCGGTGTCCAGCCCTCACGCGGCCTGACCCTGCGGCGCGACGCGCCGCTCAGCAGGTCGACGGTGGGGGCTGCCCGGCGACCCGGGCGGCCATCCAGGCCTCGACGTCGCGCACGGAGACATCGCGGGCGCCGACGTGGTCCTGGCCCGGGTAGACCCGGTACAGGACCTTGTCGCCGGTGGCGCAGGCGCGGGACACGAACTGGTCGGTCAGCGCCTTCGGCACCAGGGCGTCCTTGTCGCCCTGGATGACGAACAGGGGAGCCGGGGTGGGGACGGTCCCGGCGACCGCGGTCTGGGCGACCGCCGCGTACGCCGGGTTGTCGAGCGGGTTGCCGACGAGCACCTGGGCCGGTGCGTACTGCGCGTAGTCGTCGACGACGTCGTCGCTGCAGCGCTGGTCCACGATCGAGAGGTTCGCGAGCGTCTGGGGGGTCAGCACGTCGGAGAGGTTGAGGTTCGGGTAGGCGGCGTGGAATCCGACCACGGCCATGACCACGTAGCCGACCAGCGCCGGGACCTGCGCCGCGGCCGGGAGGAAGCCCCGCAGGTCGGAGACCGGCGCGACCGCGACGACACCGAGCAGGTGCAGCTCGGGTGCGTAGCTCGGGGCGAGCTGACCGGCGAACAGGGCGGCCTGGCCGCCCTGGGAGTGCCCGTACACGAGCGTGGTGGTGCTCGCGCCCGACCCGGGGATCTGCTGAGCCGCCCGGACGATGTCGAGCACGCCCCGCCCCTCGCTCCCGCCGACGAGGTAGGGATGCTCACCCGGGGTCCCGAGACCCTCGTAGTCGGTGGCGGCGACCACGTCGCCGGCGCGGACGAAGTCACGGATGCCGGGGATGCGGTACGCGACGTCGAGCGCCTGGGACGGCGCACACGCGTCGGCGAGGCCGTGGGTGCCGTGCGCCCACGCCACGACCGGGCGCCCGCCGGACGGACCCTTCGCGGTCGGTGCGACCACGACGCCCGACACCTCGACGTCGGTGCCGGTGATCGACCGTGAGTGGTACAGCACCTTCCACGCCCGGGAGCCGGCCGGCGAGATGATCGGCGTGGCCGAGATCAGCTCCCCCGGCCGGCCGGACTTCAGCCGTGCTGGTCGCGCGACCGTCGCCGCGGCCGACGGCCGCCGCTGGGCGCTGCCCGGTCCCGTCGCCGCGACCGGCCCGGCGGTCACGAGCAGCGCGGCGAGCACCACGATCACCGCACCGGCGAGACGCCGGCCCCGCTCACCCATCCGTTTCGCTCCCAGCCCGTCCGACCGCGGTCCGACTCGAACCCCAGAGCCGCTCTGCTCCCCCACCAGCATCGGCTCGCACCCGAGCGGCCTTGACCGCAGTTCCGGCCGGGCTCGGCGCTCGAGCCTCGACGGTGGGGGCCAGACGGCGCGACATGGGAGAGGGCCGCCACCGGCGCACCGTCGGGGTCTCCGATGGGTGCGGGCCGGCCCGGCTCCCGGCTACTCAATCACAACCGTGTGCTTCGGGGAAGGACAGGCGACCGGGCCACACTGGTCCCTCGTGGTCAGCACCTCCCGCAGCTTCGACCGGGCCGCCTCGTTCTACGACCAGACCCGGGGCTTGCCGGAGCCGGCCGTGGCCGAGGTCACGTCGCTCCTCGCGTCGGAGCTCGCCGAGCGGGGCGCCAGCCTCGAGATCGGGGTCGGGACCGGCCGGGTCGCCCTCCCGCTCCACGCCGCGGGTGTGGAGATGACCGGCGTCGACGTGTCACGGCCGATGATGCAGGTCCTCGTCGACAAGGCCGGCGGCACGGTGCCGTTCCCGCTGGTGCAGGCCGACGGGACCCGGCTGCCGTTCACCGACGACCGCTTCGGCGCGGCGCTGGCGTCCCACGTGTTCCACCTCATCCCGACGTGGCGGGCCGCGATCAGCGAGCTCCGCCGCGTGGTCCGGCCCGGTGGGGTCGTGCTCAGCAGCCGGGGTCGGCGTGACCGCAGCCCCGTGCTGCGTGACGTTCGCGCCCACTTCCGAGCCGAGCTGGGGGTCGAGGCCCGCCACCCGGGCGCGGACAACGGCAGCGACGAGGTCGAGGCGGCCCTCCGGAGCCTCGGGGGTGGGGAACGCGAGCTGCCCCGAGTCGTGACCAGCCGGACCACGACCGTCGGCGCGCTGGTCGACGGGCTCGCCGCCGGCCACTGGTCGTGGACGTGGGGTTTCCCGGACGAGACGCTCCAGTGGGCCGGGGACGCGACCCGGCGGTGGAGTCGGGTCGAGCACGGGCCGCTCGACACGCCGGTGCCGCTCGAGCGTGTGGTCGTGTGGCGGGCGTTCGACGTGCGGTGAACCGCTAGCCGGGGGTTCCGGCCGGCTCCCGTTCGAGGGTCTCGACGTCGGGGACGTCGGCGACGTGCACGCCTTCGACGTCCAGGTCGGGCAACACCCGGTCGAGGCGGCGAGGCAGCCACCAGTTCGCGTCGCCGAGCAGCTCCATCGTCGCGGGGACGAGCAGCATCCGGATGAGCGTCGCGTCGATGAAGATGGCGCTCGCGAGGCCGAGCCCGAACAGCTTGATGACGCGCGTGTCTCCGAGCACGAAGGCCAAGAAGACCGAGATCATGATCGCGGCTGCGGCGGTGATGACCCGGGCTGTGGCCGCGAGCCCGTCGGCGACCGCCACCGCGTTGTCGCCGGTGTGGACGTACTCCTCACGGACTCGTGACAGCAAGAAAACCTCGTAGTCCATCGAGAGCCCGAAGAGCACCGCGAAGAGCATCATCGGGACGAACGAGTCGATCGGTCCGCTCCGGTTGATCCCGACGACGCCGCCGAACCAGCCCCACTGGAACACAGCGACGACGATTCCGTACGCGGCGCCGATGGACAGGAGGTTCATCACCGCGGCCTTGAGGGGGACGACCAACGACCGGAACACGACCATCAGCAGCAAGAAGGAGAGCACGAGGACCGCGCCAATGAACCACGGGAGGCGCTGGCCGAGGTACGACGCGAGGTCGATCCCCGAGGCGGTGCTCCCCCCGATCTTGACGACGACGCCGGTGCCGCGCGTCGCGGCCGGCACCACGGTGTTGCGAAGCCGCTGCACCAGGTCGGCGGTGCGGGCGTCCTGGGGGGCGGTGGTCGGGTAGACGGTGATCACCGCGGCGTCCCCGTGGGGGTTCACCTGCGCCGGGGTGACGCCGGCGACGCCGGCGGTGCGGGCGACCCGGCCGCGGAGGTCCTGGACGACCGTCTGGCCGGCGGGTCCCGGCAGGTCCGCGGCGACGACGAGCGGGCCGTTGAACCCGGGCCCGAACCCTTTCGAGAGCAGGTCGTAGGCGCGGCGGGTCGTGAGCGACGTGGGGTCGTTGCCGGCGTCGGAGGTACCGAGACGCAGCGACAGCACCGGGACGCACAGCAGGAGGAGGACGCCGAGTGCGCCGAGCGCGTAGCGCCACGGGTGGCGCTGCACCTGTCGGCTCCACCGGTAGGCGACGGAGCCGTGGTGCGCGGATTCGTCGCGGTGCAGCCCGGGGACGCGCCACTTGTCGATCGTGTGACCGACGAAGCCCAGCACCGCGGGCAGCAGGGTGACCGACGCGAGCATGACCATCAGGACGGCCATGACCGCGCCGAGCGCGAGGCCTTGCACGAACGAGAGGCCCATGAGGAGCATCCCGAGGAGCGAGATGATCACGATGCAGCCGGCGAACACGACGGCGCGCCCGGACGTGGTGAGCGCGACTCGGGTCGCGTCGCTCGGTTCGCGTCCGGCGTGGAGCTCCTGGCGGTACCGGGTGACGATGAACAGGGCGTAGTCGATCCCGACGCCGAGGCCGATCATCGCCGCGAGCTGCGCCGCGAAGGTGGGCATGTCGAAGACGAGGGCGAATAGGGGCAGGCTGCCCAAGCCGACGCCGAGCCCGAAGAGGGCGGTCACGATCGGGAGTCCCATCGCGATCACCGACCCGAAGGCGATGAGCAAGATGACGATCGCGGCGAGCAGACCGAGGAACTCGCTGCTCGGGACCTTCGGCCGGACGATGGCCTGGGGGATGCTGCCACCCGCCTCGACCTGCAACCCTCGGCCGTTGGCCGCTTGGACCTCGTCGACGAGCTGCTGGCCGGGGGCCTTCGGCAGGTCGCGGGCCCGCTCGTCGAACTGCACGTTCGCGAACCCGATCGTCCCGTCGGCGGAGATGCGCCGCCCCTCGGCGTAGGGGCTGGTGACACCGGTGACGTGCGGGATCCGCGCCGCCTCGGCGAGGAGGGCCGCGACCCGGGCCCGCGCCGCGGGGGTGCGGATCCCGGTCGGCGCGGCGAACACGACTTGGGCCGAGTCGCCCGCCCGGGCGGGGAAGCGGGTCTGGAGCAGCTGGAACGCCTGCTGCGATTCGACGTTGGGCAGCGAGAAGCTGGTGGTGGTCGAGCCGCCGACCGTGCGCCCGAGCGCGATCGTCGCGACGAGGCCGACCAGCCAGAGGACGACCACGCGGCGCCGGTGCTGGTAGCACCAGGTCGCGAGACGAGAGAGCACCGGGACCTCCAGGTTCGACGGGGGCGGGAGACCCGGCGTCGTGGTGTGCAGAATAGAAGGTGCTCCGCGCGTTCCTCGACGCGGCACTCGGAGCGGCGAGCGGGTCAGCCGGTGAGACTCTGGACGTCGGTGACCCCGTACTGGTGGGCGTCGGCACCAACGATGCGGGACAGGTACCGGTCGTTGAACTCGAGCTCGTACGCCGCGTTGCGGTGCGCGGCGAAGGTCTCCTCGGACGCCCAGCACTCGAAGAAGTGGAACACCCCGCGGTCGACGAGGTCCGCCGCCCACCAGTACTCGAGGCAACCGGCGTCTCGGCGGGTGGTCTCCGCGAGGTCGCGGAGCACGCCGACCATCTCGTCGTGAGCGTCGGGCGGGAAGCGCAGCAGCCCTGAGATCGCCAGCATCGAGGCACCTCCATCACGGGACGGAGCCGCCAGGCTAGGGGTCGGGACACCCGGCTGGTCTGCCCAACCGGCGCCGCCCGGCCCGACCGGCGGGCGCGCCCGTGCCAACGTGTGCCCGTGACGAGGCTCCGGATCGCCCTGGGCAACCTCTCGGCGTGGGTGCGCCGGTTCCGGGCCTCCACCTTCGGCCCGGCGTCCGAGGAGCCCTACCGGCGTCGCACCAGCGACTGGATCCGCATCGGGGTGGCGGCGGTGCTGCTGTTCGTCGCCGCCCGCCACGCCGGGTCGCCGTCGGCGACGGAACAGGCGATCGTCGAGTTCTTCAACTCCCTTCCGGGCTGGCTGACACCCCTGTTCCGGAGCCTGTACGGGCTGGGGGCGTTGTGGGCGGTCGGCCTGGTCGTCGCCTCCGCCCTCGTCGGGCGCCGGTGGCGGCTGGCCCGCGACCTGCTGCTCGCGGGGGTCCTCGCGTGGGGGTTCGGTCGTCTCCTCGGCGGCATCGTGGTCGAGCGGGGCGGCTTCGAGCAGGGCCTCCACGTGGTCACCCGGCTCGGGAGCTCACCGGCGTTCCCGTCGGTGCGCCTCGCGGTGCTGGTCGCAGTGGTGCGCGCCGCGGTCCCGTTCGTGACCCGCCCGACCCGACGGATCGGGCGGCTGGTGATCATCGGGTGCGCGCTGGCCCCCCTGTACCTGGGCAACGCGTACCCCAACGACGTGTTCGCCGGGCTCGTGCTCGGGTGGGCGATCGCGGCGACGGTCCATGTCGTGTTCGGGTCGCCGGGGGGCCGTCCAACGTCGGAGCAGGTGCGCCGGTCCCTCGCCGAGCTCGGCATCGAAGCCGACGACATCCAGCTCGCGGCTCGCCAGCCGACCGGGTACACGCTGATGTCGGCCGAGGACGCGCTCGGCCCGTTGCGGATCAAGGTGATCGGTCGGGACGAAGCCGACGCGCAGTTCCTCGCCAAGCTCTGGCGCTTCGTCATCTACCGAGATCCGGGGCCCCGGCTGGCGTGGACCCGCATCCAGCAGGTCGAGCACGAGGCGTTCCTGCAGCTCGTCGCTCGGGACCACGGCGTGCGCGTCCCTCGGGTCATCGCCGCGGGGACGGCGGGGCCGCGCGCCGCGCTGCTCGTCCAACGCCCCGTCGGCGGGGTGCGGCTGAGCGAGCTCGACGTCGACGCGGTCGACGACGCGCTGCTGGTCGGCCTCTGGGAGCAAGTCGCCCGGCTGCACGCCTCGCATGTCGTGCACGGTCGGATGGACGCCGATCATGTGGTCGTCGGCCCGGACGGCCCGTATCTCGTCGGGTTCGCGGCCGGGAGCGCGTCCGGGTCGGCGCACCACGCGGCCACCGACGTCGCGCAGCTCGTCGGCGCGACGGCCGCCGTGGTCGGTGACCGCCGCGCCGTCCGTGCCGCCGCGGACACGCTCGGTGCGCAGGCGATCATCGACGCGCTGCCGTTGCTGCAGTCGTCCGTGCTCACGCGGGAGACCCGCCATCACCTCGGGACCGGGAAGGGGACGGCTCGCGCCCGGCTGAACCAGCTTCGGGACACGGCCGGCACCATCTTGGGGGTCGAGCCGCCCGAGCTCGTGCAGCTGCAGCGGGTCAGCGGCACCAGCCTGGCGCTGGCCGTCGGGACGCTCGTCGCCGCGGCGGTGCTGCTCACCGACGTGGGGGATCCGACCGACGTGTGGGCGACGTTGCAGCACGGGAACTGGTCGTGGCTCGTGCTCGCGCTGATCCTGTCGCTCGCGTCGAACATCGGCTTCGCGATGGGGTTGCAGGGCACCGTGCCGATCCGCCTGCCGATCTGGCCGACGACCGAGCTGCAGGTGGCGATGTCGTTCTCGAACCTCGCGGTGCCCGGGATCGGTGGGACCGGAATGCAGGTCCGGTATCTCCAGAAGCAGGGAATCGACCTGAGCTCGGCGGTCGCCAGCGGCGGGCTGCTCAGCACCGTCGGGAACCTGGCCGCCGCGATCGCCCTGTTCGCGTTGGCGCTCGTGGTCGAACCGGCGCATGTGAACCTGTCGCTGCTCCCGACGAGCGGGCTGGCCGAGCTGACCCTGGCGGTCGGCGCGGCGGTCGGCCTCGCCGCCGCGGTGATCGGCGGGATCCCGCGGATCCGGCGGGCGGTGATGCCACCGGTGATGCGAGCGATGGGGACGATGTGGGCGGCGCTGCGTTCACCCCGACAGCTGGCCCTGCTCCTCGGCGGGAACGTCCTCGCCACCCTGCTGGCGACGTGGTGTCTGGTCGCGTGCCTCATCGCGTTCGGTGGTCACGTGTCGTTCTGGCCGCTGCTCGCCGCGAACATCGGGGTGATCACGGTCGCGTCGATCGTCCCGATCCCGGGGGGCGGCACCGCGGTCGGCACCGTCGGGCTCAGCGCGGTGCTCGTCGCCTTCGGGGTGCGGTCCGACATCGCCGTCGCGACCGCGCTGGCGAACCAGCTCATCTACTTCTACCTGCCCGCGATCCCCGGCTGGTTCGCGACCCGTGACCTCGCCCGCCACGACTTCTTGTAGGCCGCGACGAGCGGAGTCGGACGGACGGCCCGGACGTGGTGCCAGACTGCCGCCGTCGACGGTCGGTGAGACCACGGAGGGCTTGATGGACGACATCCTCTCGGGCATCCGGGTACTCGAGGTCGCGTCGTGGACGTTCGTTCCCGCCGCGGGGGCGATCCTCGCCGACTGGGGCGCCGACGTGATCAAGATCGAGCATCCTGTGACCGGTGACCCCCAACGGGGGTTGATCAGCTCGGGGTTGGTGCCCGCGGCGGTCGGCGGGTTCAACTACATGATGGAGCAACCGAACCGCGGCAAGCGCAGCGTCGGGTTGAACATGGCGACGAGCGGCGGCCGCGAGCTGCTCGAGCGCCTCGTCCGCTCCAGCGACGTGTTCCTCACCAACTTCCTGCCCGGTGCGCGCACCCGCCTGGGCATCGATGTCGACGACATTCGGGCTCAGAACCCGGCGATCATCTACGTGCGCGGGTCGGGTCAGGGTGCACGCGGCGGCGACGCCGGCAAGGGCGGCTACGACGGCGCCTCGTACTGGGCCCGGGGCGGGATCGCGGCGGCGTTGACACCGTCGACCCTGGACCACCCGATCGGGCAGCGTCCCGCGTTCGGCGACGTGATGGGCGGCATGGCCATCGCCGGCGGCATCGCGGCGGCGCTGCTGCGCCGGGAGCGCACCGGGGCCCCATCGGTCGTCGACGTGTCGCTACTCGCCACCGCGATGTGGAACATCTCGCCCGACATCGTCGCGTCGAAGCTCTACGAGGGGGTCGAGATGCCCGCGTTCGACGCCGACGCGCCACCGAACCCGCTCGTCGGCGTGTACCGGACCGGGGACGGCCGCTTCGTGAGCCTGGTCATGTTGGAATCGGATCGCTTCTGGCCCGACTTCTGCGAGCATGTCGGTCACCCCGAGCTCGTCACCGACCCGCGCTTCGCGACCGCGGCGTCGCGCTTCGAGCACCGGCGGGAGTGCCGGCAGGCGATCGCGGACATCTTCGAGAGCGCCCCGCTCGCCGAGTGGCGGCGCCGACTCGAGACGATGCAGGGAGTGTGGGCGCCCGTGCAGACCGCCCGCGAGCTCCACGACGACGGTCAGGTCGCGGCGAACGGGTACCTCCCCACCGTCGACGCCGACGACGGCACCCCCGTCGGTCTGGTCGCGAACCCGGTGCAGTTCGACGAGTCACCACCCGAGCTGCGACGCGCCCCCGAGCACGGGCAGCACACCGAGGAGGTCCTCCTCGAGCTGGGCCTGTCGTGGGACGAGCTGGTGCAGCACAAGGAGTCCGGCGCCATCCTGTAACGCCCGCCGCGACCACCGACCCGTCGGACCCGAGCAACGGGCGCGGTGCCCGACCGGACGCGGGCAGCCCGGGCGCGTCCCGGCTACGAACGGCGGGAGGCTGCGGCGATCGTGGCGGCGACGGCCCGCCACCGTTCGAGCGTCCCGGGGTGCGACGGTCTCCAGTCGGAGGTGGCGTTGTACATCACGAGGCGGTCGGCGACGCCTCGGTACCGGGTGAGGAGCGTGTCGGCGAGCTGATCCCACGTGGCGCTCACCGTGTACACGTCGAGCATCTCGTCGGTGATCGTCGCCGCCATCCCGGCGAGATCCCCGGCGCGTTGGAGCTGGTGGAGACGATCGGCGGTGCCGGGCCAGCCGTGGACGTCGAAGACACCCTGATAGGTGCGGGTCGAGCCGTAGAACGCGACGCGGAACCGGAGCTCCTCCCGGGCCCGGACGATCTCCTCCTCCGTGTCGCCGATGCTGGCCATGACCGGGCACACCACGGTGAGGTCGTCCGGTTCCCGGCCCGACGCGACCGCGCCCTCCTGGAGGGCCGGGAACACGACCTCCTCGAGGTACCGGGGTGAGTGGAACGGGTGGACGTGGATCCCGTCGGCGACCTCGCCCGCCATGTGGGCCATCCAGGGCCGGACCGCGGCGACGTAGATCGGCACCCCCGGGTGGTCGATGGGCCCCGGGCTCCACGTCGACGGCAGGAGATCGAACGACCAGAAGCGACCGTGGAAGTCGAGCGGGCCCTCGCCCTGAAAGGCCGAGAAGATCGCGCGGAGCGCTTCGACGTATTCGCGCAGCCGCGAGCCGGGATGGTCGAAGGGAATGCCGTAGCGGCGTTCGATGTGGGCCTTGACCTGGGTGCCGAGCCCGAGCACGAACCGGCCGCGGGTCGCGTCGGCGAGCTCCCACGCGAGCTGGGCGGTGACCATCGGGCTGCGCGGAAACGCGAGCGCGACGGCGGTGCCGACGTCGAGCGTGCGCGCGGTGAGCGCGGCGGCGGTGCAGCCGGTGTAGGCGCTGCGGCCGCTCTCGGTGAACCAGAGCCCGTCGAAGCCGGCCGCCTCGACCGCGTCGACCAGCGCGGGGATCTGGGTCATGGGGCGACCCATCGCGATGGCGTCGAGCTTCATGGACCCCCCGGGTCGACTGGCGGAACGGTAGCGGGCCGCGCGCCGACGCCCCGACGAGGTACGGGTCTCATCCGGTCACGCGGGAGACGCCGCCGCGACCCAGGCCTTCTTGGCGACCCGTTGGGACGCGGGCACCGCGACGTCGGATCCCCGCTCGTCGTCGACGGCGACGATCCCGTACGTGCCGTGCGTTCGATCGATCCAGGGATAGAACCCGTACGCGCCGTTCCCGCTCACGACGACCGACGCGTCCATCGGGCCGACGACGTCGCGCCAGACCCCGAGCCCGTAGCTGGGGATCCGGGTGATCTGCACGGCAGGATCCGAGCGGATGTCGAGACCCTGCACCTGGTCCCGTTCGATCTCGAGGACCGCGTCGGGTGAGAGCACCCGCTGGCTCCCCGCGACCCCGAGATGCTCGATCATGTCGAGAAAGCGGGCGTAGTCGTCGACGGTCGAGACCGCCGACGCCGCCGGGTTGGGGTTCGCGGTCGAGTCACCGTCGATCTTGTCGAAGCGGGTGCGCGACATGCCGACCGGCCGGGCGATCCGGTCTTGGAACGCCCGCTCGAACGATTCGCCGGTGACGACCTCGATGAGGCGCCCGACGATCTCGTAGCCGACGCCGGAATAACGGAACACCCGCCCGGGCGTCGCGACGGACGGCAGCGGCGCGGCTTGCTCCGCGCACGCGGCCAGCGTGGTCGAGGGGTCTCCTTCGCAGTCGAGGTCCGGCAGCCCGGACCGGTGCGACAGGAGCGAACGCACCGTGATCGTCGAGTGCCCGCCGCCGAAGGCGGGGAGGTAGCGCGCCACCGGGTCGTCGAGACTGACCCGGCCCTGGTCGACGAGGGTCATCACGGTCGCGGCGGTGAGCCACTTGCTCGCCGACGCGATCGGGAGTCGGGTCGTGCCGCGGAGACCCTGGAACAGCCGTCGGTGCAGGATGGTGCGGTCGTGGACGATCAGCACCGCTCCGCCGTGCTGGCCCCGCAGGCGGGACCGCATGGCCTGATCGACCGCTGCGAAGCTGGGACCCGGGGAACCGCCGCCGGGGACGGGGGCCGCACGGGGGATCGGGAGGGCCGCGACGCCGAGGACGGCGACGACGCCGAGCGTCCACGCCGATCGGCGGACCCGGACAGGGACGCGCCGCGCCGAACGCCGCGGCGAGCCCGGTCGGACGCTCAGTGCTTGCCCCACGCCTCCTCGAACTCCCGCATGCTCCCCGGATGTTCAGTCCAGCGGGCGATCTTCCCGTCGCGCAGGTCGACCCGGTGCGCGGTCTGGTACTCGTAGTGCTGACCGGCCCGGTCGAAGAGGTGCACCAAGAGGAGCAGCCCGTGCTCGTCGTTGGCCACGACGTCGAGGACGTCCTCGCGGAAGGTGCCCTCGGTGCGGGCGATCGTGGCTTGGATCCACGCGGGGAACTCGTCGCGGGTGTACGTGCCGCTGACGGTCGCGTAGCCGGGGACGGCGAAGAGGACGTCGTCGGTGCAGCCGCCGAGGAACCCATCCAGGTCCCCGTGCCCGAAGCGCTCGTAGAGCTCCCGGAGCCGAGTCTCGTTCGGATGGGCCATGGCGCCTCCTCGTCCCGCCACCACACCGGCCGGCGGTGGCCCCGCTGGTACCCGGGCAAGGTAGGCGTTCGGGGATGGGGACTCCGGCGGGGACGGCGGGACCGCCCCGAATTCGCGGTTCAGCCCGGCGGGGGTCCCGCCGATACCCAACGTCGGACATCGGGCGCAGCGCCCGTAGGCACATCGCAGAAAGGGTGGGACCGGCGGTGGGCGAGGACGGCGTCTCGGTCACGGAGCAGGACTGGACCGAGGCGCGAGCCGAGGCCGGCACGATCGCCCGCAACGCGGCGCTGGGCGGGGTGGGGCTGGTCGCGCTGGTCTACGCGGTCACCGGGTTCGTGCTGCGGATCGCGGCGCCGGACCTCTCGGGGCTGACCCTGATCGGGATCGGCACCGCGACCGCGGCGGCGATCTCGGCCCCGCTGCTGTGGCTCCTCGCCCGCACCGCGCAGAGCAAGGGCCTCGAGACCGGCAGCGTGCGGGTCGCTCACGATCGGGTCATGCGCACCCAGGCCCGGCGGCGGGAGTTCGAGACCCGCCTCGCCCGCGGGCTAGAGATGGTCACCGACGAGCCCGCCGCGTTCGACGTCGTCGATCGGGCGTTCCACCGGGTGCTGCCCGACGACCCGGTCGAGCTCCTCCTCGCCGACAACAGTCACGCGCACCTCGAGCGCATGGTCGTCGCGTCACCCGACGGGGAGGCGGTGCCCGGCTGCGGGGTCGATTCGCCGGATCACTGCGAGGCGGCCCGACGGGCCCAGACCCAGGTGTTCCCGGACAGCGAGGAGCTCGACGCGTGCCCGATGCTGCGCGGGCGCCCGCAGGGCCGCTGCTCGGGGGTCTGCGTGCCGGTGTCGATCATGGGCCGCACCGTCGGGGTCGTGCACACGACCGGTGCGGTCGCGGCTCCGCCCGACGAGCAGCGGATCCAGGCGTTGCAGAACCTCGCGACGCAGGCCGGCAACCGTCTCGGCATGTTGCGGGTGATGGCCGAGACCCAGCTCCAAGCGTCGACGGACGGGCTCACCGGGCTCATGAACCGGCGCAGCTTCGAGAACCGGGTCCGGAGGCTGCGTACCGACGGCGTCGAGTTCTCGTTCGTGATGGCCGACCTGGACCGGTTCAAGCAGCTCAACGACGCGAACGGCCACGAAGCCGGTGACCGGGCCCTGCGGGTCTTCGCGGAGGCGTTGCGACGCGAGGTCCGCACCGACGACGTGGCGTGCCGCTACGGCGGTGAGGAGTTCGCGATCGTGCTGCCCGGTGCCGAGCCCGCCGAGGCGATCGAGGTGATGAGCCGAGTCCGGGACTCGCTCGCCGACATGACCAGCCGCGGGGACACCCCGACCTTCACCGCGAGCTTCGGTGTCGCGCACTCGAGCGAAGCCGAGGACTTCGACGACCTCGTCCAGCGCGCCGACCAAGCCCTGTTCGCCGCGAAGGACGCGGGCCGGGACCGGATCTGCATCGACGGGCACGCGATCCCCATCGCCCGCACCCTGACCGCCCTGAACTGACCGGCCCACGGGTTCGGCGGCACCGAGCCGCCCGAACGCACCCGTCCGCTCGAGCACCGTTCCCTGCCCGTGCGGGCCGGGTCGTACGCTGCCCCCGTGACCGTCGATTCCCGAGCGGGAGGTCCCACCGTGGGCCCCGGGCTGCGCGGCCGACCGCTCGCGTCGGACGGGGTGGCCCCGGTTGGGGTGCGAGCATGACCAGCTCGGTGCGTCGCGCCGCGGCACGGGTTCGTGCTGGTGTTCGTGTCGGTGCTGGCCTTCTTCGCGTTCGTGATCGGCTCGGGGATCCTCGGCGGGATCGGCCAGTCGATCATCGCGTTCTTGTTCTTCAGCGCCGCGCTCGCGTACGCCTGGTCGCGTGTCGACCGTCAGACCCGCGAGCGGTGGGTGGCTCAGACGCGGGCGTGGCTCAGCCGAACACCGACCCGCTGAGCGCCCGCGGCGCCGGCGAGGGCACCCGGTCGCGGGGGCGGGCAGCGCGGTCGCCGACGCGGTTGAATGACGGTCGCAACCGCCACCACGTCGGGAGGGTGACCACAAGTGCCAGCAGCCACGCAGACCACGGCGGCGTCGGTGCGCGAGAGCGTCGGGCATCCGATCATCGACGCCGACGGCCACTTCGTCGAGGTCGGGCCGATCCTGGACGACGAGCTGATGGCGGCGCTCGAGGAGTTCGGTGGGCGGACGCTGCGGGACCGGTTCCGCCGCAGCCGCGTCGGCGCCGACCGACACGGCCTCGAACCTGGCCGACCGCGACGACCCGTCGGTTCGGGGGGAGTGGCGGGCGATGCCGTCGTGGTGGGGATGGCCGACCGGTGACGTCCGGGACCGTGCCACCGCGCATCTCCCCGCGCTGCTCTACGAGCGTCTCGACGAGCTCGGGATCGACTACACGATCCTCTACCCGTCGATGAGCCTCGCGTTCTTCGAGGAGACCGACGAGGAGCTCTCCTCGGCGCTGTGCCGCGCCGTGAACCGCTACCACGCCAGGGTCTTCGCACCGTACCGGGACCGGTGCACGGTCGGCGCGCTCATCCCGATGAACACCCCGGACCAGGCCGTCGCGGAGCTCGAGTACGCGGTCGACGAACTCGGGCTGAAGTCGGCGTTGATCGCCGGGTACGCCCGCCGGCCGGTCGGACGGGACGGGTACCGCCTCGACATGTTCGGGTTGGACAGCGAGTACGACTACGACCCGTTCTGGGCGAAGTGCGTGGCGCTCGGTGTCGCCCCGGTCGTGCACAGCGCCCTCCAGCACCACCGGGTGACCCGGTCCGTGTCGAGCTACGTGTACAACCACATCAACGGCCTCGCCGCGGCGCACGAATCGCTGTGCAAGTCGTTGTTCCTCGGCGGGGTGACCCGGCGGTTCCCGGACTTCCGGATGGGCTTCCTCGAAGGCGGCGTCGCGTGGGCGTGCACCCTCTTCGCCGGTCTCGTCGGGCACTGGGAGAAGCGCAACGCCGACGCGATCGGGGGTCTGGACCCCGATCGCCTGAACGTCGACGAGCTGATGGACTACTTCGCCCGCTACGGCGACGACACGACGACGGCACGACTCGACGATCTTCGCGGCTACTACGGGCGGCCCGCGGCGCGGCCCGCGATGCTCGACGAGTTCGAGCGCTGCGGGATCACCGACGAGGACGACCTGCGCGACCTGTTCGAGGGTCACTTCTACTTCGGCTGCGAAGCCGACGACCCGCTGCTCGTGTGGGCCTTCCGTGAGGACATCAACCCGCTGGGCGCGCGGCTGCGTCCGGTGCTCGGATCCGACATCTCGCACTGGGACGTGACCGACATGACCGAGCCGGTCGCCGAGGCGTTCGAGCTGGTCGAGCGGGGTCTGCTGAGCGAGGCGGAGTTCCGTGAGCTGACGTTCGTGAACCCGGTTCGGTTGCACGCCGCGCTGAACCCGGCGTTCTTCGCCGGGACGGTCTGCGAGACGCAGGCCGCGGCGGCACGGTCGACCGAGCCGGCCTGAGCGCCCCGACCCTGAGGAACGGCATGGACAAGGCCACCGCCCGACCGCTGCGCTCGGTGCTGTTCGTCCCCGGCGATCAGCCGGGCCAGATCGACGCGTCGATGACCTCGGGGGCCGACTCGGTGGTGATCGACCTCGAGGAGCCCCGCACACCGTTCTCCGAGCAGCAGCGGGAACGGGCCCGCGGCGGGGTGCGCGCGTTCCTCGACGCCCTGCCGGGCGACCACGATCGTCCGTTGGTGTTCGCCCGGGTGCAACCGCCCGACACCGGCCAGACGTTGAAGGACCTGCGCGCCGTCCTGGGCCCGGCGCTGACCGGTGTCCTGGTCCCGAAGGTGCACGGACCCGACGACGTCCACAAGGCGGAGGCGCTGCTGGCGGGCACCGAGGTCGACCTGGGGCTCGCGATGGGCACCACCGCGATCTACCCGATCCTCGAGACCGCGGCGGCCCTGCGTCTCGCCTACGAGATCGCGATGGCGTCCCCACGGGTGGCGTACCTGGGGGGTGCGGTGTCCCGCTTCGGGGACATCCACCAGGCCCTCGGCTACCGGTGGACAGCGACGGGGACCGAGACGCTGTTCCTGCGGTCGAAGGTCCTCGTCGACGCGAAGGCGGCCGGGATCCGCTACCCGATCAGCGGGATGTGGGGCGGCGGGCGTGACGACCTCGACGGCCTGCACGCCTGGGCGGAGCAGCTCCGCGACCTCGGCTACTACGGGATGATGTTGGGCGACCCGGTGCACATCCCGTTGGTCCACGAGGTGTTCACCCCGACCGCGGACCAGGTCGCGTACTGGCAGGAGCTCGACCGCCTCGCCCGCGACGCCGAAGCCACCGACGCCGGACCGATCCGCTACGGGGACCCGAGCCAAGGGGAGGGTCACGTCGTCCACATCGCCCACGTCGGATCGGCCCGGCTCAACCTGCAGTGGGCCCGCGAGCTCGGGGTCGCCCCCTGACGACGCTCGCCGCTCCACCCCGGCCGACGTCGACGCGAGTGGTGGGCCCCGGCGACCACCCGGGGCGGGGTTGGGGGGATGGGGAGTCGGACGGTCGCCGGGGCCCGCGACGAGTCTGATCGGGGTGTCCTGAGACGGCGCTGAGCAGCGCCGCCACCCGCGGGCGCGCCAGCGGGGACGCGGCCCCACGCGTCCGAGGACCGGCCGGCGCCGTGGAAGGCTGGGTGCTGGTGCGAGACGTCCGGGACCCCGAAGCGGTCGCGCCCCGCCGTCGGGGTCGTCTCGGTGCCGACGAGCTCGCCGAAGCCGTCGTCATGGGCGACCTGACGTTGGCGCTGTGCCTCGCCGGCCATCTGCTCCCGCTCGCGTCGCTGCTGTTCGCGGCGGCGGTCGTCCCGATGGCTGCCGTCGCGGCCCGTCACCGGCTGCGCGCGCTCGTCGCCGGGACCGTCGCCGCCTGCGTGTGCGGCTTCCTGATCGCCGGACTCGGGCTGCTGACCTCGTTGGTGATCTGCGCGGCCCTCGGCGCGGTGATCGGCGCGGTCGAGCCGACGCGCGTGGGGCGCGACGCGGACGGTCCTGGTCGGGATCCTGGTGCTCTGGCCACCGGCCGCGGCGATCGTCCTCGCCGCCCTGTACCTCCTCGCCGACCTTCGCCGCCTCTCCCTCGCGCAGGTCACGAACTCCTGGCGGGGCACCAGCCAGACGTTGCGCGACCTGAGCCTCGCCCCCGTCGCGCAGGCCGGCGACACCTTCGTCCACTGGGCGACACGGGACTGGTGGGCCACGGTCCCGATCGTGCTGCTCGTCCTCATCGCCGGCAGCCTCGCGGGGTCGTATCTGATCGCCCGGCCCGCGTTGCGCCGCATCCACGCCGCGGTCGGTTTCGCCCCGCCCCGTGCCCCGTCGGTCGCGCCCGACGACGAGGCCCCCGATCCGGTGCCGGTCGAGCTGCGCCACGTCGAGTACCGATACGGCCTCGACCCGCCGGCGCTCCGCGACGTGTCGCTCGCGGTCGAGCCGGGCGAGTTCGTCGCGTTCGTCGGCCTGAACGGGTCCGGGAAGTCCACCCTCGCGCGGATCCTCGCCGGGACCCCCCCGACCGCCGGGCTCGTCACCCGGCCGGGTGCGGCCGGGCTGGGTCGACGCCACGGGAGCGCGGTCGTCTTCCAGCGGCCCGAGGCCCAGGTCCTCGGCGTCCGCGTCGGTGACGACGTCGTCTGGGGGCTCTCGGACCTCACCGGCGTCGACGTCGACGCGATCCTCGAGCGCGTCGGCCTGGCCGGCTTCGCGGCCCGGGAGACGTCCACGCTCTCGGGCGGTGAGCTGCAACGGCTCGCGCTCGGCGCCGCGCTGGCCCGCCACCCACGACTGCTCGTGTCCGACGAGTCGACCTCGATGGTCGACCCCGACGGGCGCCGCGCCGTCGTCGAGGTGCTCCGCCACGCCGCGGACGCGGACGACGTCGCGGTCGTGCACGTGACCCACCGCGCCGAGGAGAGCGCGGTCGCGGACCGCGTCGTCGCCCTCGACCACGGGCGAGTCGTCGCCGCGGCGTCGGTCGGCACGACCGTGAGCCGCGACGCCGCTCCCCTCGCGAGTCGCCCACCCCACGACGCCGGCGGTGGACTCTTGGCGCTGCGCGGGGTCGGCTACGAGTACGCGACCCGCACCCCGTGGGCCCACCGGGCGTTGCGTGACATCGACCTCGAGATCGACGCGGGGGAGGGCCTGTTGGTGCTCGGGCACAACGGGTCGGGCAAGTCGACGCTCGCGTGGATCCTCGCCGGCGTGCTCACCCCGACCGAGGGGACCGCGACGCTGGCCGGTCAGGCGCTCACCGCTCGGGTCGGGCACGTCGGCCTCGCGTTCCAGCACGCCCGGCTCCAGCTGCTGCGCTCGACGGTGGCGTCGGATGTCGCCGCCGCGTCGGGTGCCGACCCGGACACGGTGGCGTCGACCCTCGACGCGGTCGGGCTCGACCCGGCGCGGTTCGGCCCCCGCCGCATCGACGAGCTGAGCGGCGGTGAGATGCGACGCGCCGCGCTGGCCGGCATCCTCGCCGGTCGGCCCCGGGCGCTCGTGCTCGACGAGCCGTTCGCGGGTCTCGACTCCGCCGGGCGCACCGCCCTCGCCGACCTGCTGGTCAACCTCCGCGCGTCGACCGGGATCAGCGTCGTCGTGGTCTCCCACGACGACGAGCTCCCCGAGCGGCTCGTCGACCGGGTCGTGGAGCTCGACCACGGTCAGCTGATCCACGACGCGCCGTTCCGCGGCGCGTCGGTGCGGAGCGCGGGACGCGTGAGCCGCCGAGCGACGCCGGCCACCGACACGACGGGGCGACGCCGGCGGCCCGAGCTGATCCTGCTCCGCCTCCTCCCCCGACACTCACCGCTGCACGACCTGTGGGCGGGCACGAAGCTGCTCGTCGTCGCCGCGCTCGCGGTCATGGTGTCGGTGCGGCCCTCCTGGCCGACCCTCGCGGTCGCCGCCGCCGTCGTGGGCACCGGGATCCTCGTCGCGCGGGTGCCCGCCGGCGCGGTGCCGCGCCTGCCCCGCTGGATCTGGGTGTTGTTCGTCCTGTGGGGGCTGCTGAACCTGCGTTCCGGCACCCCGCCCGTGGTCCATCCGGCCGGCGTCGCGGTGAGCCTCGGCGGCCTGGAGCAGTGGCTGCTGCTCAGCGCGTTGGCGGCGGTGCTGATCGCCGCGGCGTTCCTGGTCGGCTGGACCACCCCGCTCGGTGAGGTGTCCCCGGCCCTCGCGCGGCTCGGCGCACCGTTTCGGTGGGTTCGCCTCCCCGTCGACGAGTGGATCCTGGCCGTCGGGCTGGCCATCCGCTGCCTGCCGCTCCTCGTCGACGAGACCCGGACCCTCGTGGCGGTCCGGCGGCTGCGGCGGCGACCCGGGACGCCGCGTCCGCGTCCGTCCCGGCACCTGGTGCGGTCCGTCGCGTGGGAGGCCCACGATCTGCTCGCCACCGCGGTGGTGGTGTCGCTGCGCCGGGCCCGCGACCTCGCCGACGCGATCGAGGCTCGAGGTGGCGTCACCGCGCCCGGCAGTGCCGTGACCGGCCCGCGCCGCCGAGACGCGGTCCTGCTCGTCGCGATCGCGGTCGTCGTGGTCCTCACCCTCACGCTCTGACCAACCCGACAGACCAGCCGGGTGGTCGACCCACGCGCCCTACGATCGGGCCCGATGGCTCCGGAGACCATGCTGGCGGCGGTCTACGCGGGCGGGGGCACACTCGACGTCCGCGAGCTCCCGGTCCCCGAGCTGGGACCGCACGACGCGCTGGTGCAGATCTCCCACTGTGGGATCTGCGGGACTGACCTCCACCTCGTCCTCGAGGAGTACGCCCGGCCCGGCAGCGTCCTCGGCCACGAATGGGCCGGCACGATCGCCGCGGTCGGGGACGCCGTCGACGGCTGGGAGCCGGGCACCCGTGTCGTGACCGACCCGCAGCCCGGGTGCGGAACCTGTCGGGCCTGCCGGAACGGCCGGCCGTCGGTGTGTCTGCGTCGACCGCCCCCCGACTACCTGGACTTCAGCGGTGCGTTCTGCTCCTACGTGAGGGTCCCGGCGGCGCGGCTGCTGCGAATCCCCGAGGAGCTGCCCCTGCGGGCCGCGGCGCTCACCGAGCCGACCGCGATCGCGTTGCACGCCGCGCATCTCGCGGGTGCGACCCCCGACGACCGGGTCCTCGTCACCGGTGCGGGCCCGGTCGGGTTGCTGATCGTGGCGGTGCTCGCGAGCCTCGACGTGCACGACATCACCGTGTCGGAGCCGGCGCCGGAGCGCCGGCAGCGGGCACTGCAGGTCGGCGCCGACGCGTGTCCTCGAGCCCGGCCGAGCTCCCGCCGGTGCCGATCGGACGGACGGTCGAGGACCCCTACACGCTCGCCTTCGAGTGCTCGGGCCGGGCCGACGCCGGGGTCGCCGCCCTCGACCACCTCGACTACGCGGGGACGCTGGTGTTCGTCGGGACCGGCAGCGCGCCGGTGCCGATCAACCACAACCGGATGATCGTGCTCGAGCTCACCGCGATCGGCGCCTACAACTACGACGCGGACGGGTTCGGGCCGGCGCTCGACGCTGCTCGCGTCCGGGCACCTCCCCGTCGATCTGCTGATCGACCCCGACGACGTCGCCCTCGACGACCTGCTCGGCGCGATGCGACGCATGGCCGGCGGGCACCGCGCCGGCAAGGTTCTCGTCCGCCCGGAGGTCTCATGAGCCCCGCGTCGCCACCGCGTCTGAACCACGTCGCCATCACGCTCGATCCCGCGGTGCTCGACGAGCGGGGACGAGCCGAGATCCTCGACTTCTACGGGGACGTGTTCGGGTGGACCGAAGGTGACAACACCGGCGAATCCGGGAACCCGCTCATCCTCTACACCGGCGCCTTCGCCCAGTTCGTCTACCTCCTCCCCGGGGACCCCTATGTCGTCGCGCCACCGCTTGACCACTTCGGGCTCCAGGTCGACACCCTCGACGCGTTGCACGAGATCGTCGCCCGGGCCGAGGCTCGCCGCGCCGTGGACGACCGGGTCCGGGTCATCCCCGTCTCGGCCCGCACCACCCCCGGGCCGACGCACGACTACACGCTCACCAGCGCCTACATCGGCTTCCTGCTCCCGTTGATGGTCGAGCTGCAGCACCTCACCCGACACGAACGGCCGCCGCAACCCTGAGCGCCACGCCTCGCCGCCCGCCCGACGAACCCGGGCCGCGGCGCACTCCGGGTGGTGCCGTCAGCGCAGCGGCTGGGAGCGTACGTCGAAGTACTCCTGGTACCGGTGGGCCCGTTCGCGGATCTCGCCGGCGTCGAGGCCGGTGTCCGCGAACGAGTAGCGGTGCGGGCCGTGCCGGTTCTGGGCGTTCGCGGCGAGGAACGCCCGCATGCGCGCCTCGACGTCGGGGGTGAGCTCGAGGTCCCAGCGGTCGTAGACGGCGCGGATCGTGCCGATCGGGTCGGCGACGAACGCCTCGTACTGGACGTCGATGACGCGGTCACCGCCGACCAGGCCGGTCTCGCGGGCGGTCACGCTCCGGTCGAGCGCGTCGAGGATGCCGTCGGCCCAGTCGCCGGCGACCTGGGCGATCGACACGTCGTCGGTCGCGACCGAGTGGACCGTGGCGAACAGCGACGACAGGGACGGGATGACCTCGAGCGGATCGCGGTGGGTCTGGAGCATCCACGCGTCGGGGTACTCCTCGACGAGGGCGGGAAGCGCCCAGAGGTGCCCACCGGACTTCAGCACCCAGCGGTCTCCCGGGTGGTGCCACTGCAGCAGCTGGAGGAACCGGCGGTGGTACCGGTACGCGGGCCGAAGGTCGGCTTCGTTCGTGAGCCAGTCGAAGTACGGAGGGAGGCGGAACTGGCTCAAGAAGATCAGGCTGGCGAACTCCCCGCCGGTGATCCGGATGCACTCCTGACCCAGCCGGGCGCCGGTCGGGTGCATGGTCTTGAACTCGGGGTGGAGCTGGTCCATCGCCTCGACCTGCGCCTGGACCGCGTCGATCCGCGGGTCGTCGTCGTAGGTGGCGGTCTCGGGGGGCGGGCAGGGCCGGTCGACCTCCCAGGTGCGGGGGATCCGGTTCGCCGGGTCCTGCCCGAAGAGGTCGTGGAGGATCGTCGATCCGGTGCGGCCCATGCCGATCAGGACGATCGGCGGGGTGACGGGCGCCGTGCCCATGTCGGGATGGCGGGCATGCCAGTCGGTGACCTCGAGGCGGTTGACGAGGTACGACGTGAGCAGCTCGGGGGTCATGGCCTCGCCCTGCGCGTTCAGGTGCGCGTCACCGTGGAGGCCCTCGACGAGACGGTCGAGACCGTCCCGGTAGGTGTCACCGCCGAGGTCCTCGAGCCCGGTGCGCTGCCGCGCCGCCTCGATCAGCCGATCCGGGTCGAGCTCGAATGCCATCGCCGTCTCCCCGCTGGCCGGCCCGGCGACCCTAACGGGTGGCCCGGGTCCCGGGACCCGGCAGGGCCCGGAGACGGCGTCGTTGGGCCGGTCTCCCGCCCACCTTGTCTTGGCCTCGTGAGCCTCGTTAGCCTCCACGACTCATGCGAAGCCACATGTATCGCTTGGGCCTCAGTGGGCTCGCGGCCATCATCGGCTTCGGGTTATCGGCCGGTTCGCTCCGACGGGCGGGCGCGGACCCGGTGAGCGACAAGCAGGCCCAGGCCCAGGCCCTCCAGGCGCAGATCTCGGCCGACAACCAGCAGATCGATTCGCTCGGCGAGCAGTACAACGGGGCGCAGTACCGGTTTCAACAGGCCGAGCAGGCGATCGCGGACAGCGGGGCCCGTCTCGCCGGGGCGCAGCAGCAGCTCGACGCGCTGCGGGTCGTGGTGACCGAGCGGGCGGCGTCCGCGTACCGCGGCGCGGTCTCGGGCCAGAACCTGCACGGCCTGGACTTCAGCGACGCCCAGCAGCTGCTGGTCGGCCAGAAGTACGCGGCGTCCGAAGCGGCCCGTGACAACTCGCTGGTCACCCAGCTGAACCAGGCCAAGGCCCAGCTCGCGACACAGAAGTCAGCGGCGGAGCACGCCCGCGCCGCCGCCGACGCCGACCGCCAGCAGATCAACAGCACCCGCCAGAGCCTGCAGGCCGCGACCGCGGCGCAGCAGCAGACCTTGAGCCAGGTGCAAGGCGAGCTGGTGCAGCTCGTCGCCCAGGCGCAAGCCGCGCAGGCCCAAGCCGCGCTCGACGCGGCGTTGCACCGCTTCTCGCCGGGAAGCGCGGACAACGGCAACCCCGGCGACTTCCCGAACCTGCCGCCCCCCGGCCCCGCCGCCGCGCAGGCCATCGCGTTCGCGCGGGCCCAGCTGGGGAAGCCGTACGTGTACGCGGCGGCCGGCCCGGACTCCTATGACTGTTCGGGGCTGGTGATGGCCGCGTACGCGTCCGCGGGGGTGTTCCTCCCCCACTACTCGGGCGCGCAGTACGCGATGCTCCCGCACGTCGCGATGAGCGCGATGCTCCCCGGCGACTTGCTGTACTGGGGTGACCAGGGCAGCGAGCACGTCGCGATCTACCTCGGGGCGGGTCGCATCCTCGAGTCCGGCGGGACCGGCAACGACGTCCACATCGGCCCCATCTGGGGTCAGCCGTTCGGGGCGGCGCGTCCGGCGTAGCTCGGTTCGCCCGCGGCCCTGGCGGTCGCGCCGTGGCTCAGGGTCGGGTGGGTCGCCCGCCGGCGACGGTGGTGCGGTGCATCGCCCGGCGCACGCCGGCGTAGTCGGCCAGGGCCATGTGCTGGACGCTGCGGTTGTCCCAGAACGCCACATCACCGGGGGCCCACCGCCACCGGCAGGTGAACTCGGGCCGGGTGCTGTACGCGGCGAGGAAGTCGAGGAGCGGCTTGGCCTCGTGAGGCGCGAAGCGGTCCAACCCGACCGTGTACTGGGCGTTGACGAAGAGGGTCGCCACGCCGGTCTCGGGATGGCGGAGCACGACCGGATGCCGTTCGACCCGGTTGGCGTCGTCGCTGGTGTGCACGGTCATCCCCGCGAACGTGTCGTGCACGGGTTGCATCTTGGGCGAGTACGCGTTGACGGCGCTGTGCAGCCCGGTGAGCGGCTCGAGCATGGCCTGCATCCCCTGCGACAGGGTCTGGAACGCCAGCGCCTGGTTGGCCCAGATCGTGTCGCCCCCGGCGGGTGGGACCTCCAACGCGTGGAGGATGGAACCGAAGGGCGGCTCGGGGAGGAACGAGAAGTCCGAGTGCCACAGGCTCCCGAAGGTGAACGCCTGACGCTCGGACGCTTCCCGCACCACTGCGATCACCTCGGGATGCTCGGGGGTCGCCTCGATGAACGGCACCGGGCTCGCCGGACCGAAACGGCGTGAGAACCGGACCTGGCGGTCGGGGGTGAGGCGCTGCCCGCGGAAGAACACGACGTGGTGATCGAGGATCGCCCGGCGGATCTCCGCGATGACCGCGTCGTCGAGGTCCGCGGCGAGGTCGACACCTTCGACGAGCGCGCCCGCGGCGCCGGCCACCGGCGCGACCTGGACGTGACGGTACGGGCGCCCCGGCGGGGTCGCCGGGACCGGGATCAGGGGCGCCTCGACCACGGCCACGGCACGAGCATACGGAGCACGCGCCGGGGACGCCCCGGGACCGGCGGTGGGCGCCGACGCGGCGGCTACGGGGATCCCGGTGGGGTCGACGCCCCGGTGTCGCGGGTCTCCTCTCGGCGGTGGCCGGTGCTGATCGCCTCGAGCGCGGCGCGGTCGAGCTGGTCGGCGGCCGCGACCGCGACCCGGCACTTCGTCAGCGCCTGCAGGGTGGCGGTGCGGGTCCCCCGCTCGAGGACCGCGCGCTCACCGAGGATGGCGCCGGGCCCGACCTCAGCGACCGGTTCCCCGTCGACGACGACGTCGAGGACTCCGTCGAGGAGGAGGTACACCTCGTCGCCGGGTGCGCCCTGCTCGGTCAGCTTCGCGCCTTGCTTGATCGTCCGGATCTGGGGCTTGGCGCCGCCCCGCATGATCGTGGTGGACAGCTGACGTTCGAGCGCGGTCTCGACCGCGGTGACGTAGGCCTTCGAGTCCTCGTCACCCCACGGGGTGTGCTTCCCGAACGAGGTCCGGTACCAGTCCTTGAAGTCGGCGAGCCCCGCCTTCGCGGCGAGGTGACCGTCGGGGTCGTAGATCCAGTGGCGGGGGAATCCACTCGCGCCGACGACGTCGAACTCGGCGCGGCCGTCGGCTCGGAGCGTGAGCCCCAGCGTGGTCCACACGTCGGGTGGCTTGAGCTGGAAGAACGGGGCGTGCCGCACCGTCCGTGGCGCGGGGATCGGGGCCCGCCCGCCGGTGGTCTGGACGAACCGGGCCTCCCCGTCTCGGATGACCGGCTGCTCACGCCGGTCGGGCAGCGCGACCGGCTCGAAGCGGGCGGTCCGCCCGGCGAGGCTCACCGTGGTGATGCCCATCTGGCCGCCGCCGCAGTAGCCGGCGTCGACGACCCGGCCGTCCTCGACGTCGATCCACGCGGCGAGGCGGTTCGCGAACCGGAAGCGGGCCGCGTTGCGAAGGGCGTGCAGGTCGCTCAACGACGTGACCGCGTCGGGTGGCGGGTCGTCGTAGTGGGTGACCCCCTTGGCGAAGAACTGCTTCGGGAGCCCGGTGACCGCCTCGGACGGGATCCACGACAGCGACAGGATCGAGGCCTCGATACGGGTGGGCATGGGACTGTTCCTTTACTAGGTCGGAATGCCGAACAGCTCGACCGAGCCGCTCCGGCCCTTGACCTGCACGGTGTAGGGACCGTGGCAGGCGTACTCCTCGCCGAGGGCGGCGAGCACCGCGTCGGTGACCACGATGTCGGGGAAGCCGTCTCGGGCCGCCACGCCCGAGAGCCGGAAGGCGAGGTTGGTGGTGTCACCGATGACGGC
Organism: uncultured Actinomycetes bacterium; assembly: GCA_963714105.1. Lineage (GTDB taxonomy): Bacteria > Actinomycetota > Acidimicrobiia > IMCC26256 > PALSA-555 > PALSA-555. The sequence goes on from OY970233.1 coordinate 891,912, forward strand.
GGGCTGCGCCTGGGTGAGCGTGCTGACCGCGACCGGTCCGAGCACGACGGCCCATCCCATCCGCAGCGGCGTGCCGTCGAGGTTTCGAAGCGTGAGCGTGGGCGCGTGCTCGACGACGTGGCGGTTCGCGGCGCGGGCGAACTCGACCGCGCGGGCCACGCCTTCCCCGGTGGGTTCGGCTTCCCACACCGCGAACAGCGCGTCGCCAGCGTAGGCGTTCAGCGTGCCCCGATGCTCGACGAGGAGCGCACGCAGCCCCTCCCAGAGCGATTCGAGCGCGTCGAGGATGACGGTGCTGTCCGACTGCTCGGAGATGGTCGAGTACCCGACGATGTCACCGACGACGAGCGCCATCGACGTCGTGCTGACCGCCCGGCTCGTGCGCCCCCGGTCGGTGCGCCCGGAGTTCTGGAAGTGGTCGGAGCGGAACTCGAGGTGGGTGCTCCCGACCACGAGTCGATCACCGGGGCGGAGCGGCGCGGGGATGGCCCGCTCGATCCGGATGCCGTTGACGCGGGTGCCGTTCGTGGAGAGGTCGATCACCGCGGCGCGGTCTTCCGAACGGTTGAGACGAATCTCGAGGTGGTGCCGCGAGACGGTCTCGTCGTCGATGAGCAGCCGGTGGGCGTCGTCGACACCGGAGCATTCACGCCCGACGACGAGCCGGTCCGCGACGACCACCGTGCGTTCGTGGTCGGATCCCGGGTCGACCACGAGCACCGCCGTCACGTCGTTGGCTGTCATGGCAGCGTCTCCACCTCACGATGAACGCTCGCCCCGGGTTGAGGATCACGCGCACCCCGGTGACGGAGCCACTCGGCCTGAGAGCCTACGGTACCGAGGACCAACGACGGCCGGGCCGGCGCCGGACCGTCACGTCGATGACTGCGAGCCGGGAGGGCGCAGCATGGCCGACGCGCAGGACTCCGGGTCGCCACGGGGGGCGACCCGCCGCACCCCGCCGGTGGAGACGGACCTCGTCGACGGCTACGAGCACCTGACCGAGGTCGGCCGCGGCGGTTTCGGGATCGTCTACCGAGCGTCGCAAGTCGAGTTCAATCGCACCGTCGCGATCAAGGTCCTCACCGGCGTGTTCGACGAGTCCGCACGCGGCCGGTTCGAGCGGGAACGGCGGGCGCTCGGCGCGCTCTCCGGGCACCCGAACATCGTGACCGTGTACGCGGCCGGCTTCACGAGCGACGGGCGGCCCTACATCGCGATGGAGTTCCTCCCCGGCGGGACGTTGGCGGAGCGGCTGTCCGGTCGGCCGTTGGGGTGGCGGGAAGCCGCGTCGATCGGGATCAAGATCGCCGGTGCGCTCCAGCAGGCCCACGAGGTCGGGGTGCTCCACCGAGACGTCAAGCCCGAGAACATCTTGATGTCCGGGTACGGGGAGCCCAAGCTCGCCGACTTCGGGATCGCGCGGCTCCAGGGCGGCTACGAGACCAGGAGCGGGGTGATCACCGCCACCTACGCGCACGCCGCGCCGGAGCTGCTGGACGGCAAGCCGCCCTCCCCCGCTTCGGACGTGTACTCGCTCGCGTCGACCGTGTACTCGCTGATCACCGGTCGGGCACCGTTCGTGAGCGACGCCGACGACGACACCCTCCCCGCGGTGATCGCACGGATCGCGACGCAACCACCACCGGACCTGCGCGCCCAGGGTGTGCCCGCGTCGGTGTGCGAAGCCCTCGAGCGGGGCCTGGCCAAGGACCCGGCGCAGCGCACCGCATCCGCGGCGGAGTTCGGCCGCGAGCTCCGAGCGGGCCTGCGCGCCGCGGGTGAGGACGCCGAGGGCCTCGTGGTGATCCCCACGGCGGCACCGGCACGGGAAGGCCGACCCGACGCGTCGCGACCGCGGCGTGGCTTCACGGCCGGTCGCGGGCTCGTCGCCGCGGCGGTGGTGGTGGTCGTGCTCGGCGGAGTCGCCGCGTTCGCGCTCACCCGCGGTTCGAGCTCGAGCTCGAGCTCGAACGGCACCGGCGCGCCGGCGATGCCGGCGACGCTCAAGGGGTTCCAGAAGAGCGGCTCCCCGACGACGGTGACCCAGCGCATCTTCTCGGGGCAGGCGACCTTCATCGACAACTTCCCGTGGACGATGAACGGCTGCGCGGATGCGACCACGACGACGGTGTGGCGGTCACTCGTCCCCGACGACGTCGTCCAGGCGGGACCGACGGACATGCACGGCTCGACCACCCTGCAGGCGTCCCAGGTGCGCGGGGTGACGAGCGGCCGGTCCGGGTTGGTGACCGCCGACGCCTGCCAGGAGCCGGTGTTCTTCCTCAAGACCAGCCCGGCGGGAGACACGCTCGTCGATCTCGCCATCACCACCCAGCGGTGGACCCCCGCACCCTGAGCGGGGTCGGGGCCTGCTGTGCGCCGGTCCGGAGGGCCGCCGCGACGCCTGTGGCACACTGACGCGGCAACCCAGGGGGTGCGCGGGTGAGCCTGGTCACGGACTGCGATCAGCATCTCTACGAGAGTCGCTCGTTGTGGGCCGACCACATCGACCCGGGGTGGCGTCACGAGGCCCTGCGGATCGACGACGACGAGCTCGGCTACCCGTGGGTGTGCTGGCGGGACGAGCGCCTCGACGTCGCCGACGTCCAGATCCCGGGCGACACCGCCGCGATCGGACGCCGACGGGCCCGCCAGCGCGACGGCCAGCCGGCATCCGAGTGTTACGACGAGCGGCTCCCGACCGACTACTGGAACCCGAGCGCGCGGCGCGGCCGTCTCGTCGACCTCGGTGTCGACGCCGCGGTCCTGTTCCCCAACTTCGGGTTGCTGTGGGAACGACGCCTCTCGTCGTCGCTCCCCGCGTTGACCGCCAACATGACGGCGTGGAACCGCTGGTGCGCCAGCGTCGTGAGCGACGGTGGCGGGGTGCTGCACCCGGTCGCGCACCTCACCCTCCGCGACAGCGCGTGGCTGGACGCCGAGCTGACCCGCCTCGAGGCTGACGGGATCCGGCTGGGGATGATCGCTCCCGCGACGGTCGACGGGAAACCCTTGTCGCATCCCGACCTCGATTGGGTGTGGTCGTCGTTCGTCGAGCACGGCGTGACGCCCGTGTTCCACGTCGCCGACCAGCCGCGCGTCTTCGAAGACGCCTGGTACACGGATCCCGACGATTCGTTCGTGCCGACCGTCGAATCGGTGTTCTTGTGGACGCCGCCGGCGTTGGCGATGACCGACCTCGTCGTCAACGGCGTCTTGGACCGCCATCCCGACCTGCGTTTCGGAATCGTGGAGCTCAGCGCGATCTGGGTGCCGATGTACCTCCTGATGCTGGACGGCGCGGTCGAGTTCACCGCCCGGCTCAACGGCCGGCGTCTCTGCGAGCTCGACTTGCGCCCGAGCGAGTACTTCCGCCGCCAGGTGCGCGTGGCCGCGTTCTCGTACGAGCAGCCGGCCCGGCTGACCGCCCGTTCCGACCACCTGTACATGTGCTGCAGCGACTACCCGCACTCGGAGGGCACGGCGACACCCGTCGCCGACTACCGCGCCCAGGGTGAGGACCCGGAACGGGACCCGGAGCTGTTCCGGGACAACGTCGCGTTCCTGCTCGACCGTGCCTGAGCACCCGGCCGCCCTCGCCCCACGGTGAGTGAGGCGTTCCCGCCGCTCGGTCCCGAGCATCTCGACGCCATCGCCGCGCTGTGCCGTCGCGGCCTGACCGACGCCCCCGAGACCGCCGACCTGGCCGCGTCGCTGTTCACACCCGGGTTCCCGGTGTCGGTCCGCGGTGACCCGACGCGGGGGGTCGTGGCGTCCTGTGTCCGCGACGAGATCGGCTCCGTGCGCCTCCTGGTCGTCGATCCGGCGGAGCGGGGTCACGGCGTCGGGAGCGCGCTCCTCGACACCGCCGAGGACGACCTGGCCGCGGTGTCGACGATCACGGTCGGTGGTGACGCCCCCGACTACCTGTTCCCCGGGGTCGAGACCAACCAGGTCGAGCTGCTCTGCCTCCTGGAACGCCGCCACTACGCGCGCGCCGAAGCCAACTTCAACATGGTCGTCGACCTGTCGGCGCTCCCGCCCGTCCCGGACGGTCAGACCGTCACCGTCGCCGGGCCGCACGACCGGGACGAGGTCGCGGCGTGGGTCCGGGCCAGCTGGCCGAACTGGGAGGTCGAGGTGCTCCGCGGCCTCGAGCGGGAGACGCTCATGCTCGGGCGCGACGAGGACGGCATCGTCGCGTTCTGCTGCTGGGACGGGGCCCGCTCGGGTTGGGTCGGCCCGGTGGGGGTCCGACCGGCGGCGATCGGGGCCGGCCGGGGCCGGCCGGTGCTGATCGCCACGCTGCACCGCCTGCGCGACCAGGGGCGCGGCCACGCCGAGATCGGCTGGGTCGGACCGATCCGGCCCTACGCGCGGACCGTCGGCGCGGTCATCAACCGGGTGTTCTTCGTCTACCGCAAGCAGCGACCACCGCGGTAGCGCACCGCCCCGCCGGTCACCGGGGGGAGGTATGCGAGAATGCCCCCGAGGACCGGCGAGCTGATCCAGACCGCGAGCACGTCGCCGGGCGATGCCGATGCTGCTGGACGAGCTGGAAGTCGAACCCGCCGCGTTCGAGGCCGGCACCGGCTGGGCGATCAAGCCGGAAGGGGCGTGCAAGGCGGAGCGGTGCGTCCCGCTCGGCCCCGAGTCGCGCACCGATCCCGGGTTGCTCGACGTCCCTGCCGTCGCCACCCGCCTCGGCATGCCCGTCGTCGCCGACGAGGCGCACGGGCTCTGGGCGTTGGGCCCGGAGACGGCGGTGACCGGTCGGGCGTTGACGACGGCGCGGGCGCCGGCCGTGTCGCTGCCCGACGCCGACGGCAACGTCTTCCAGCTGTCCAGCCTGCTCGGCCAGAAGGTGGTGCTCGTCGCCTGGGCGTCGTGGTGAGGGTGCCGCTTCGACCTGCCCGTGTGGCAGGAGCTCAGGAGCCGGCTCCACCCGAAGGGTCTCGAGGTGGTGACCGTCGCCCTCGACATCGAGGTCGACGCCGCCCGGCCCTTCATCGACGCGGCGAAGCCTGAGCACCCCTCGCTCGTCGACCCGGGTCACGTCCTCGACGAGCGGTTCGGGGTCGTCAACGTCCCCAACGGGGTCTGGATCGACGAGACGGGCACGATCGTCCGGCCGGCGGAGCCGGCGTTCCCCGGCCGCAACCCGGTCCTCGAAACGCTCTCGCAGATCGACCTCACGACCCTGCCACCCGACGCCGCGGAGATGCTCGCGGAGGCACGCAAGATCAAGACCGACCCGGAGGGGTACCTCGCCATGCTGGTCGACTGGGTCGAACACGGCGCCGCGAGCCGCTACGCCCTCGATCCCGACGACGTCGTCCGCCGGTCCCAGCCCCGCGGGCTCGACGAAGCCCGCGCCGCGGCGCACTTCGAGCTGGGCCAGCACTTCCACCGCATCGGTGAGCACGCCGCGGCGATCCCGCACTGGCGCGCCGCGCATCGCCTCTACCCCGACAACTGGACCTACAAGCGTCAAGCATGGGAACTCGAAGACCCCGCCCGCCAGGGTCGGACCGACGTCTACGACAGCTCGTGGTTCGACGACATCAAGAAGATCGGGGCGGAGCACTACTACCCGCCGGTCGTTCCCTGACCGACCCGCGAGGTGGACGGCGACGAACGGTGGAGGCGACGCGTCGGAGCGGGCCTGCGAGTAACGTCACCGCACGACGCGCCAGACCACGAAGGTGCCGGCCATGACGTTGTTCACGATCTCTGCCGACTCGCACGTCACCGAGCCGGGTGACTGCTACCTCGACCGGATCGATCCTCACTTCCGGGACCGTGCCCCACGCGCCCTCACCGACGACACGATGGGCGCGGTTATGGAGATCGACGGCGGCCGCGCTCGCATCCCGTACGGGATGATCGCCGCGGCCGGACGCCCGGCGGAGAGCATCCACCCCTTCACGTTCGTCGGTTGGGACCAGCTCCACGCCGGCGGTTGGGATCCGGCGGCTCGACTGCTCGAGCAGGACCGCGATGGCGTCGCGGTCGAGGTGCTGTACCCGTCGGTCGGGATGCTGCTCTGCAACCATCCCGACGCGGACTACAAGAAGGCGTGCTTCGACGCCTACAACCTCTGGATCGCCGAGTTCCAGCACCACGCCCCGGATCGGCTCATCGGCCTCGGACAGACCGCGTTGCGCAGCGTCGAGGAAGGCATCGACGATCTCCGGGCCATCAAGGAGCTGGGGCTGCGGGGCGTGATGCTGCCCGGGTTCGCGGGCTGCCACGACGAGGGCGACTACGACGACCACCGGTGGGATCCGTTCTGGGCAGCCGCGGTCGAGCTCGGGCTCCCGTTGTCGTTCCACATCCTCACCAACAACGACAACCTGGCCCGGCCGCCGTTCCGAGGCCCGAAGATGAACAGCTTCCTCGGCATCATCCGGGGCTGTCAGGACATCATCGGGACGCTCATCTTCGGTGGCGTCTTCGAACGTCACCCCGAGCTCCGAGCGGTCTGCGTCGAAGCCGACGCGGGTTGGGTTCCCCACTGGATGTATCGGGCGGATCACGCGTTCAAGCGGCACCGGAACTGGCTGACCGCCGACGCGCTGTCCCGGCTGCCGAGCGAGTACTTCCGCGAGAACGTCTACGTCACCTTCCAGGACGACTGGGTCGCGTTCAAGGTGGCGGACCTGATGAACCACGAACGGCTGATGTGGGCCAACGACCACCCCCACAGCGACGCGACGTGGCCCGACTCGCAGACCGTGCTCGCCGAGCACACCCGGGACCTCGCGGCGGACGTCCGTGACGACATCCTGTGGCGCAACTGCGCCCGGCTCTACGGTCTGGCGGAGCCCGCTCGAGGGTGACCCGCGGGCGCGTCAGTCGGGCTGGATCACGACCGTCACGCGGGTCTCGCCGGGGCGACGAAACGGGTAGGTGTCCTCGTCCAAGTACTTCTTGGCCAGCCCGTCGATGACCGCGTCGGCGCCCTCGGTGGTGCGGGCCGCGACGGTCCCTCGGACCAGGACGTGCTCGTAGTCGTCGCCGGGTCGCGTCGCCGAGATCGCCACCGCCTTCCCGGGTTGGAGCAGCCGGTCCTTCACGCGGCCTTCGGCGGTGTTGATGACCAGGCGGCCGTCGGCGTCGACGTCGATCCACACCGGGGTGACGTGGGGCCGGTCGTTCCGGTCGACGGCGGCGAGGTGCGCGATGGCCTTGTCGCTGAGGATGGAGCGGGCCTGTTCGGTCAGCATGGCGCTGTCCTCCCGGGGGATGGGGAGCGGGCCCCAGATTGGACCACGGTCGCCGCAGGAGGCCATTCGACCGGTTCGGGGTGGAGGCCAGACGAGCGGGGGCGCGACTCCGGTCGGGGTCACCCGTGGGTCACTCGTCGGTGTACACGGGGGTGCGGCCTTCCTTCCACGCCGCGATCTTCTCGTCGAAGTTGCCGGTGGTGAGCCGCACGTACAGCTGGGCGTGGCCTTCGTGGTTCATGTGGGAGTGCAGGCTTCCCGCGTCGAAGCTCGCCCAGAGGAGCTGCTTCGTGAGCTCGACCCCGATGTGGCTGAACCCGATGATCCCGTCGGCGATCTCGTAGCAGGTGTCGAAGAGGGCGTCGCCGCGGACGACACGGGCGACGAGCCCGATCCGTTCGGCCTCGGACGCGTCGACGTCCCGCCCGGTGAGGAGGATGTCGAAGGCCCGTGAGAACCCGACCTGGCGGGGCAGCAGGTAGCTGATGCCGAGCTCGGTCGACGTGAGGCCGTTGTTGATCCCCGCGGCGCGGAAGTAGGCGGTGTCGGCGGCGATCCGGATGTCGGCCGCGGCGGCCAGGCAGAAGCCCCCACCGATCGCGGCGCCGTTCACCGCGGCGATGACCGGCTGGTGCATGTCGCGGACGGCCAAGATCACGTCGTCGAGGGCTTTCAACGCGCGGCGGGCGATGCTCGTCTTCTTCAGGCCGTCGATGTTGGGAACCATGCCCGCGCCGACCAGGTCGGCACCCGAGCAGAAGCCGTGCCCGGCACCGGTCAGGATCACGACCCGGCAGTCGTTGTCGACGCTGGCTGCCTCGAGCGCCTCCCGGAGCGGGATCATCACGTCGAACGCCATCGCGTTCATCCGTTCGGGACGGTTCAGGGTGATTCGTGTCACGCGCGGTCGCGGCGTGTCGACCTGGATGTACGACATCATCGACTCCTCGGCTCCGGGCCGATCGCGGGTGGGACCCGACCGGGAGCACACGGTCGGGACACCGGTGCGAGAGTCTGGCAGACGGCCGCGGCCGGGCTGTCGGCCCGGGTCAGCGGGGCGACGACGGGCGGGCCGAGCGGGCGGGTGGCTCGCCGGCCAGGCCGTCGAGGCGGGCGAGGAGTCGGGCCGACCCCTGCGTCGTCGCGCCGAGCTGCTCGACCCGGTCGGCGAGGGCCCGGTCCGAGGTGACGACGCGGACCGAGGTCGGGTCGGGCGCGGCGGCGACCAGCTCGACGATGCGGTCGTCCCCCGCGTCGCGGCCGGCGCGGCGGGCGTAGACCACCTCCACGCCCCGGTCGGGGCCGGCCTGGCCGCCCCGCGTCGCGTCCCCTTCGAGCACGAGGGTGATCGGCTCGCCGTCGAGTGCCGCGAGGCGCTGCAGGCGCTCGAGGAGACGCCGCGCGGCGGCGGGGCGGTCCCGCCACCATCCGTCGGGGCGGGACCCGATGACGTTCATCCCGTCGACGACGACTCGAGTCGTGCCGGCCGGTGCGCCACCCGTCGGGTCGGTACGCGCCAGCGGCGCGTCGGGGTGACGACCGCGTCACTTGGTGACGAGGTCGAAGAGCGCGACGCCGCCATACACGCCGAGGATGACGGCCGCGACGTGCAGGGCGATGAGGGTGACGCGGGCCATCATGGGCTGGTCGGGCCGAGGGCCCGCTGTTTGGCGGCTTCGTACTCGGCGTCGGTCAGCTCACCGCGGCGGTGCAGCGACGCGAGTCGTTCGAGCGTGGTGGCGACGTCGCCGGTCGGTGTCGGCGACGTCACGGTCGGCGTGGGCTTCGGGCCCGGGCTCGTGGACGCGAACCGGACGCTGGTCCCGCCGAACCCCGCGAACGGCGCTCCTGCGGTGGGCGAGCTGATGCCCACCGGGTTGGTCCCGAACGGCGGTGCGGTGGTGCTCGACGGTCGGGTGGGCTCGTCGGTCCCGGTGAGCGCCTCGAACAGCTCCGGGATGAAGTAGATGAGCGGCACGGCACCCATGAGGATGAAGATCACCGCGCAGGTCAAGAAGCCGGCGTTGACGCCGTGCCCGGAGGTGAGGTGCAGCCCGTAGTCCAGGAAGTTCCATCCGAGGCTGAGGAACAGCGCCGGCCAGGCGAACAGCGCGACGACGCGTCCCTTCTCGCCGGCGCAGGCGTAGAAGAGACCGAGGAAGATCAGCCCGCCGATGATCGCGAGCGGGAACAAGCCAGCGACGCCCTTGGGGCAGGGGTGGGCGATCTGGTAGGGGCCGCCGGAGGCGCAGAACCCACCGATGCTCTGCACCGCGCGCATCGACTTGAACAGGAGCGTCAGGCTGAACGCGACGCCGGCGAGGCCGACGAGGCTTCCCGTCCAGCGCAGCACCGCCCGTCCGTCCATCGGCCCGACCCCCTGGTCCTCGTGCCGGCGCGTGAATCGTAGTGCCGGGCGTCGGGACGCGGGGAGTGGTGGTGACGTCACGCGCGTGCGGGCGCGACGTCGGTGGATCGACGCGCTAGCCCGCCGCGTTGCGCTCGTAGATGGTGACCCGGTCGACGGTGCCGATCGGGTGGTAGTGCTGTTCGAGGAAGGTGTGGACCGCGGGGACGAGGGTCGTCGGGTAGTGCTGGTACTTGCGCACGGCGCCCGTCGAGGTGTCCAAGAACAGCTTGGGGGGATGGGCGCGCAGGCTGGCGAGGAAGTCGGCGCGGGCGCCGGGGGTGGCGTCCTTGAGCCGTTGGGGACCGTCCGCGCGGCCCGCGGTGCGCCCGACGAGGAAGTCGCTGATGACGAGGGCACCGCCGGGGGGGCGGCCGGAGAGCCAGTAGATCTCGGGGAACGACCCCCAGACGGTGATGAGGTCGTTGGGTCGGGTGTGCCGGTCGACCTCGGCGACGAGCGCGAACGCCCGCACGTCGATGTTGCTGCGCCCGTGGATCGGGGTCCACGCCTCCTGCCAGAAGTAGACGGTGGGCACGAGCAGCAACGCCGCGAGCACGACGCGCATCCAGCTGGTGCACGTGGTGATCGCGGGGGCCGCGAGCAGGCAGAGGGGAGGGAGGACCTGAAGCCAGTAGTGGCCGAAGTACCGGAACCCGCCGACGAACGCGATGAGCCCGGCCGCGAGCCAGAGCCACAGGTCGAGGTCTTCACGTTTCCAGCGGCGGAGCACGACGAGGACGCACAGCGCCAGGTGCCCGGCGAGGAAGAACTCGAAGGCCTGCACGCCTCGGGAGAACGGCCGTTGGGTCTGCCCGACGAGCAGGGAGCCGTTCCCCGAGAACGTCCAGTGCACGAACGGCCCGAACGGGACGATGACCGCGACGCTGACGACCGTGAGCGCGGTGGTCGTGATCACCGCGGCGACGCGGCTGAGGCGATGACCTCCGTAGAGCCACACCGCGACCGCGGCGGGCGCGACGCCGATGATCCAGGTCTGGCGGGTGAGGACGGCGACGCCGAGCAGCACCCCGGCGAGCACAGCGCTGCGGGCGGTCCCGCGACGGGCGGCCACGATCGCTCCGCATCCCGGGAGCAGCGCGAGGTGGGAGTAGTTCGCGGCTTGCGCGTCGGCAGGGTGGAGCGCGACCGCGCCCCCGATCATCAGCGCCGCGGCCCACCACCCGGCGCGGGTGCCCGCCCGTCGCCGCACGTCGTACGCGATGACGAGAGCCGCGCCGGCCAGCTCGAGCGCGGCGAGGACGTGCAGCGGTTCGAGGTGCCGGTCACCGGTCACGAGGAACGAGAACGCGTACAGGAGCGGCGCGAGCGGCGGTTTGCGGTCGATCACGTCGCGGTAGAGCACACCGCCCCGCTGCACGACCATCCCCATCGTCGCGATGGCGGCTTCGTCGGGGTCGAACAGGCCGCGCGACAGGCCGGGGGCGTGCGCGAGCAGCGCACCGGCGACGACGATCAACGTGAAGGAGATGCGGCTGGCCGGGGTGAGGCGCGTCGCTGGCGCCGGTTGATCGCCCGCCGCGGCGGGTGGACTCGCGTCCACGGTGGAGGCCATCAGGTCGTTGGTCCGCTCGTGGCGGCCACTACTTCAAGATGTTGACGGCTCGGGCGATCACGAGGGCGACGGTGACCAGCGAGATCGCCGACTGGAGGAGCATCGTCATCTTCGCCCAGCGAGACAGCGGCATCACGTCGGTGGGGCTGAAGGCAGTGGCGTTCGTGAACGACATGTACATGTAGTCCACGAACTGCGGCTCCCAGTGCTCGGGAGCGAGCTCGGGGCTGGTCATCTGGGGGAAGAGGAAGTCGGGATAGGGACGCGGCGCGCAGGCGCGGGCGACCGGGCCGCCTCGGTCGAACTCCCAGTACCAGAGCGAGAAGATGATCACGTTGGTCAGCCAGATCGCCGCGCCGGTCAGCAGCAGCACGGTCGGGTCGCGCAGCCCTTCGGCGCGTACGAGATCGACGATGAGCCGAGCGGCTGAAGCGACGTTCGCGGCGCTCATCACCGCGATCAGCAGCAGGGTCGCCGCTCGCAACGCGGGAGAGCGTCGGTTGATCCGGGTGGGGTTCGCGGCGATGATCCCGATCAGCAGCACGCCCGCGACGGCGGGGAGCACCCAGCGGGGCTGGTTCGCGACCCGGGTCGGGAGCGCGGCTTGCAGCACGATCGCGACGACGATGGCGATGCTGACCGGGAGGCGCGGTTCGCCACGCGTCACTCGCCGCCAGGCGGGGCTGACGTGGTCCTCCGCTGTCCGCACGACGGTCTTGCTCGGGTCGAGCAGCCGATCAAGCCAGCCCATGACCGCCTCGCGTGCCGGCTCGGGTTGTGGTGGTCGCCCCGACCGACGAGTGGTCGCGGTTCGGGTCGGGGGCGGGGCCGCGTGGCATGGTGCCGGTCGACGGTAGCGGCCGGTGGTGTCGTCCGGTCGGTTCGCACCGCCCGGGATCGGGTGTCACCGTCACGGCAGCACCGACTCGGGAGCGGCGGTGGGTGCGGTCAGGGGAGCGTGGGGCGGACGTCCGCTTCGAGGAACCCGACGACAGCTTGGGAGAAGACGTCGTTCTGGTCCCCGGCGACCATGTGGGCGGCGTTGCCGACGTCGGCGAGCTTCGCGCCGGGGATCTTGTCGAGGAAGTCGTGCACGCCTTCCTCGGTGACGACGTCGCTGAGCAACCCGCGCACGAGGAGGGTGGGCACGCGGATGTTCCGGAGTGCCGCCTCGAAGAGCGCCTGGAAGTCCTCTCGGGGCACCTCGGTGCGTCCGTGCTCGAGGAAGAGCGGATCCCAGTGCCAGTACCAGCGGCCGTCGCGACGCTGGCGCAGTACCTTCCTCAGTCCCGCCGGGTTCATGCGCTTGGGACGGTTCGGCGTGTACGCGGCGATGGCGTCGGCGGCGTCGTCGAGCGAGGCGAAACCCCCGAGGCCCGAGCTCATGAAGTCGCGGATGCGTTGGATGCCTTCGGGGTTGCTGCGATGGGTGATGTCCACGACGACGAGCCCTGAGGACACGACCCGGTCGCTGCCGCCCTCGGCGAGCATCGCGGCGACGCCGCCGAGCGACGCGCCGACAAGGACCGGCGGTTTCCCGAGCTGGTCGGCGATCGCGACGCAGTCGGCGGCGTACGCGGTGAACGAGTAGTCGCCGTTCAAGGCCCACTCGCTGTCACCGTGGCCTCGAAGGTCGATCGAGACGGCCTTCCATCCGTGCTCGGCGAGCACGTGGGCGGTGTCGCCCCACGCGTGCCGGGTCTGACCACCGCCGTGCATCAGCAGCACCGGCCAGTCGTTGTCGTTGCCCCACTGGTCACCGACGAGGTGCAGACCTTCGAAGCCTTCGAAACGCACGAGCTGTGGTTCCACGTGCGCATCCTGGCACGCGCCACGGGCCGGGCCCGCCCCGCGCCGAGCCGGGAGCACACGGATCGTGGCGCGGGATCAGGAGGGTACGGTGGGCGCCGCGGGCGGCGGCCTGTCTCGAAGGAGCGACGTTGGACCACGTGAAGTTCCACTTCGACCCTCTGTGCCCGTGGTGCTACCAGACCTCACGGTGGGCCCGTCGCCTCGAGGAGCTGGGGGCGATCACCCTCGACTGGGGGGTGTTCTCGTTGGAGGTCGCGAACCTGCCCGACGACCAGGACGCCGAGACGCTGGATGCCCGCTCGGGACCGGCGCTGCGCACCGCGGTGCTGATCGGCGAACGGCTCGGGTCGGCGAAGATCGGTGCGCTGTACGAGACGCTCGGGGCGCGCATCTGGGAGCAGCCTCCCCCACCCGACGACACGGTCGGAGCGGTGCGCGCCGCGCTGTCGGAGGCGGGGCTGGACCCGGCGCTGGTCGACGAGGCCGAGGAGGACCGCTCGACCTGGGACCGCGTGCTCGCTCAGCATCGGGCTCTCGTGGAGCGCACCGGCGCGTTCGGCGTGCCGACGATCGTCCTCGACGGTGATGAGGGCCCGGCGATCTTCGGGCCGGTGATCAGCACGATGCCGCCGGATGATGTCGCCGTGGAGGTCTGGCAGCACACCGCATGGCTCGTCCGGTACGGCAACTTCTCGGAGCTGAAGCGGTCCCGATCCACGCCGCCGGATCTCCCGACCGCGGCCTGGTACCGCAAGGAGCGGGAACGACAGGGCGCGAAGACCTGACCGCCTCCACCGCGGGGCGCCGCTGAGCCGGCCTGGTCCGGCGGGCTATCCGACTCGGATCTCGGCCACGTCGAGGCGACCCGAGGGGGGGAGCAGCGTCAGCCAGAGCAGCACGACCCGCGCTCTCGTCGCGGGGCGGAGCGTGAACTGGGTGTGGACACCGAGGTTGGTCCCGGACGCGAGTGGGCGTCCCCACCCGGCGAGGGTGTCGGACGGTGCCGCCGACGCGAAGATCTCGCCGTTCCAGCCGCCTTCGAGGGTGTCGACGGAGACGCGACGGGCGGTCGCGGGGGCGACGAGCGTCACGTAGAGGCCGACGCCGGGTTTGCCGTGACCGAAGTCGCGGGTCACGTAGGTCTCGGTCGACCATGCGGTCAGCGGGTTGCCGTCGATCGCCCGCCCGACGATCGCGTGGTTCTCTTGGCCGTCGTTCCCGAACGGGTCGAAGTCTTGCGCCGAGGCGATCGGGAGCGTGCGGGGGGTGAGACGCGTCGGAGATTGGGACCCGCCGCTTCCTCGCAGCAGCACGAACGCTCCGACCCCGGCGGCGAGGAGCACCACGAGGGCGGCGACGAGGGGGAGACGCCGCCGGCGCCGCGGCGATGCGGGTTTCGGCGCGGGGGGTGCCATCACCGGCGCGGTGGGCGCGGCCACCGCCGGGTACACGGCCGTGGCCTGGTTCGGTGCTGTCGCGTCGCGATCGGCGGCCGCGTCGAGCGCGTCGGCGAGGGCCCGCGCGGTCGGGTAGCGACGGGCCGGGTCGACGTCGAGGCATCGCTCGACGACCGCCGCGACGGGGGCGGGAACGGTGGCGGGGAGCGGCGCGGGGGGCGCGCTGAGGCGCGCGATCGCGGATCCCATGTCGGTGTCGGCGACGAAGGGGAGCCGCCCCGCGAGCATCTCGTAGAGCACCAGCCCGGCGGCGTAGACGTCGGACCGGGCATCGGCGGGCTCCCCGCGCACCTGCTCGGGCGCGAGGTAGCGGGCGGTGCCGACGATCGCACCCGTGCTGGTGAGGTCGCTGTCGTGGCTGCTGGCCTTCGCGATCCCGAAGTCGGTCACCTTCACTCGACCGTCGACGGCGACGAGCACGTTCGCGGGCTTGATGTCCCGGTGGACGATCCCCTTCCGGTGGGCATGGTCGAGCGCGGCGGCGACGCTGCGGGCGATGCTCACCGCTCGACCGGTCGGGAGCGGCCCGTGCTGGTCGAGGAGCCGGCGAAGGTCCTGCCCGTCGACGAGCTCCATCACGATGAAGGCGACGCCGTCCTCCTCGCCGGTGTCGTACACGGCGACGATCCCAGGGTCTTCGATGCTCGCCGACGAGATCGCCTCGTGACGAAACCGTGTTCGCAGCGCCTCGTCGCCGGCGAGCTCGGGATGCAGGGTCTTCACCGCGACCCGGCGGGCGAGCAGGGTGTCCTCGCTGATCCAAACGGACGCCATGCCGCCTCGGGCCAGCTGGTCGAGGAGCCGGTACCGTCCCCCGAGGATTCGCCCGCGGGCGGGAGCCTGCATCACCTCACGCTACCGACCGGTTCCCGACCCGACGTGGTCGGGCCGGTTCACACGACAGTGCGGCGCGCGGTCGACGGGGCAGGTTGCGTGAACCGCTCGGCCGCGAACGGGCCGAGGTCGAGTCCCGGCGGTTCCCCCGCGACGAGTTGGGCGATGAGCCGCGCCGAGTAGGGGCCGAGCAGCAACCCGTTCGCGCCGTGGCCGGTCACGACGAACGCGTTGTCCGAGCCGGGGACGGGCCCGACGATGGGGGTGTCGTCGACCGACACTGGTCGCAAGCCGACGCGCACCTCGACGTACACCGCGTCACGAAGACCCGGCGCGAGCGTGAGTGCCTCCGAGAGCAACTGACGGATCCCTTCCGCGGTGGGGTGGGGATCGAAGCCCGCGTCGGGCTCCATGGTGCCGCCGACGGCCAATCGGCCGTCGGGCCACGGGACGACGTAGTAGCTGAGCACCGGCTGGATGATCGGCCACGCCCCAGTCGGGAGCTCGGGGAGTCGCAGGTGCACGATCTGGCCACGGACGGGGGAGATCGGGAGCTCGACGCCCAGCTGGTCACCGAGCCTCGGCGTCCACGCGCCCCCGGCGATGACGACGGACCCACACGCCACGCGTCGGGTGTCGGTCTCGACCGCGTGAACGTGCTCGCGGTTGACGACCAGACGCTCGACCGACCCGGCGCAGACGGTGACACCCCGCGATTCTGCGCCGTGGCGTAGCGCCGCGGTCACGCGGCGACCGTCGATCCGGGCCGCGCGGGGGTTGTAGAGCGCGGCACGAACCTCTCGGAGTGGCGGGAACATGGCCCGGGCGTCGTCACCGTCGATCTCGTGCACGACGCGGCCGGCTCGATGCAGGATCTGGTGCTTCGTGGTGGCGTAGAAGTCGTCGTCCCCGGCTCGAAACGCGAGACGCAACGCGCCACACGTCGCGTACCCGGTCTCGGGGGCGGACAGCTCGTCGAGCTCGCCGATGAGCGTGGGGTAGCGCTCGGCAGCGGCAGCGGCGAGCGTCATCCACGCGTCGTCGTGGTCGGTGATCGTCTCGGGGGAGAGGATCCCGGCGCCGGCGTCGGTCGCACGCCCGCGATCGTGACGGTCGATCAGGACCGTGCGCAGGCCCGCGCCGGCGAGCTCGTAGGCGGCGGCGGTCCCGACGAGCCCACCGCCGACGACGGCCGTGTCGAACCCGGCGGTTACGGCTGGGCGGCGCTCCTGGTCGCGGTGTCGGTCGGGACGGTTCGGATCATCGAAACGTTGCCCGCGGTGCGGGATTGAGCTCCCGCATGACCGCGTCCAGGAGGTGGGGGGCGACCCACGCGGGGCCATCGCCGGCGAAGTGGCCGCCGTCGTGCGGCCGGAGCTGCACCCCGTTGACCGTCGCAGGGCACGGGGGGCCGGTCGGGCAGATGATCGACGCCAAGTCGACGACGGTGACCGAATCCGAGTGCTGAGCGGCGAACAGCCGGAAGAGCGCGTTCAGGTGCAGGTACGTGGCGTCGTCGGCCGGGTTGTCGGTCGAGGCGGTCTCACTGGGGACGGCGTGCGGCGCGATCGTGAGCATCACGAGACGAGCGCCTCCGGAGGTGAGCGTCGCTCGCGCCTCGTCGAACTTCTGGAGCAGCATCGCGTCCGCGGCGGGTGTCCCGAACTGGTAGAAGCGCCCGTCGACGATCCGGTCGGCGGTCTCCCAGGTGCTGAGCCACAGGACGACCTGCGCGTGCGCGAGCTGCACCGAGTCCGTGAGGAACTGCGCGGTGCCACCGTCGCAGGTGGGCCCCCACGGGATCGCGGCGCCCGTCGCGTAGGCGGGGACACCGGTGACCAGGCCACAACCGGGCCGAACCCGGGCGACGAACGGGATCCCTCGGCTGGCGGCCTCCGACGACATCGCGCCCCCGAGGCTGTCCGCGACGGAGTCGCCGATGAGCAGCATGCTCGGCGGCGGCCCGGGGACCACGGCGGCAGGTGGAAGGGCCGCGGTGGTGGTCGTGGTGGTGGTCGTGGGCGTCGCGCGGGCGGGGCGCGACCGCGCGGTCGTGGCCGTCGCCGCCGGGGCCCACAGGAAGAAGGCGCTGATCAGCGCGACGGAGACGACGGCGGAGAACGCTCGGGTGGTGGAACCCGACCGTCGGGCGGTCGTCGGGATGCGCCTGCACACGCGAGGTTTGGCCGTGTCAAGGGATGGTAGACGCGGCACCCGGTGACACGGTCGTCGAGCGGGGATGGTTCAAAGGCGGTGCGCTCAGGCCGAACCGTGCGACGGTCGGCCGCGGTTCGACGGTGGTCGACGCTCCGGTCGACGTGGACACGAGTGGTGATCTACCCGGCGGCGGCGGCGCGGGCCGGGAGGCGTGCGCGCGACGATTCCGTCGCGGTGACGGCCGCGGAGGCGACACCGACCAGCGCGGCACCGGCGACGCCGTCGAGGATCCAGTGGTTCGCGGTGACGACCACCGCGAGCACGATGACGCCCGGGTAGAGGACGGCGGCGAGTCGGGTTCTGCGCCGTCGGAGGACGGGCAGGATCGCGAGCGCGCCCCAGAGCGCCCAGGCGACGTGGAGGCTCGGCATCGCCGCGAACGGGTTGGTCGCTCCCGTCCAGGTCGGACCCGAGGATCCTGACGCCGAGCTGATCCATGCCGCGACGGGCGTACGGTCGACGCTGAGCGCGGTGTTCGCGGTGTCGACGACGTGACTCGAGCTCGGCGCCAGGCGCGGCGGGGCGAGCGGGAACAGCCAGAAGCAGACGAGCGCCAGCCCGAGCATGACCACGAAGGTGTTGCGCCAGTGCCGATACCGCTCCGGTGCGCGTCGGTACAGCACGAACAGGACGGCGGGCGGGATGACGAGGTGGGTCGTGCTGTACACGACGTTCATGGCCGCGGCGAGCCACGGGACGTGCAGCGCGAGCTGCTGGACGGATTGCTCGACGTTCAGACCGAGCAGGCGCTCGGTGCTGGCGATCTGCCGCGCGTGGGCCAGCGCGACGCCGACGGGCGCGGTGACCCGGGTGCGGGCCCGGTCGTAGATCGCGTAGATCCACAGGAGCGCGACGATCTGCACGAGACCGCGGTCAGGCCGAAACGCGCTCGCGACCGGCGAGGGAGCCGCAGCGTCCCCGTTGGCGTGAGCCGCACCGACGGTCACGAGACCGCCCCCGACGCGGCTCTGCCCGCGCCCGCAAGCGGACCACCCGCCGGCGGTGGCGCCGGGGGCCGCGACCACTCCCGGGCTTGGCGTCTCCCGGTCACCCGGAGTGAGTCGGCATTTCGGGACCCGGACCTGAAGCCGAGCGGCCACCGCTGGGGTCACAGGCGCGCCGCCGGCCCCCGCCGGGTCATCCCGGGAGACCAGGCCCTGGGGGGCGCCCGAGGCGGATCGGCTCGGGCCGGCTCGTCCGGAGCCGGCGGCTGGGATCGGGGCGGGCGCGGGGGGTGGGGGTCGGCGCACCTAGGGTCGGGCCGGTGAGCGTCCCGGTCGGCTTGGATCAGCTGCGAGACGCGGTGGGGGGATTCGACCGAGACCCCTACCTCGTCACGGTCGATCCGGACGGCCGGCCGCGCGGTGTGGCGGTGTCGGTGCGGTGGCGGGGCGACGTCCTCGTGATGGCTCCCGGTGCGAGGACGCGACGCAATGCGGCCGACCGTCCGCTCGTGAGTCTCCTGTGGCCACCGCCGGCACCCGGCGGCTACACGCTGATCGTGGACGCGCGGGTCGAACCGGACGACGCGGGATCCGACCCTGATGCGCTCCTCGTCGTGCGACCCACGAGCGGCGTCTTGCACCGGCCGGCCGCCGTGACCCGGGATTCTGCGGCGGGGTGCGGGGCCGACTGCGTCCCGGTGCTCGGGAACGAGCCTCAGCCCGTCGCCTCGGATCGGAGCGGGGCTCAGCCGGTGTAGCCGTGCGCGTGGGCAGCCTGGCCTTGGCGAGCAGCGCGGGCTTTCGCGGCGTCGCGACTGCGCACGTCGCCGGCACGGTACCGGTACTTCTTCCCGTGGGGTCCCCACCGGTAGTACGGGCCGTCGCGGTCTCGGCCTCGCTCGACGGGCATCGTTTCCTCCGGTCGTGAGCACGGTCGGACGGCTTCGGCGCCGGGCACTCAGCGGCCCCGGCTCTCTAGTGTGTCGGCGCGCCGCTCGACCGCGGCGGCGCGGACGTCCGTGACGGCGGCCGAGGAGGACGGGTGCGAGCCGCGTGGTGCCGGGCCTACGGCCCGCCGGAGGACCTGGTGGTCGAAGACGTCCCCGATCCCGCGCTCGGTGACGGCGCGGCCCGGGTCGCGATCGAGGCCGCGTCGGTGAACTTCCCGGATGTGTTGATGGTCGCGAACGAGTACCAGGTGCCCGTCCCGACGCCGTTCATCCCGGGAAGCGAGTTCGCCGGTGTGGTCACGGAGGTCGCCGACGGCGTCTCGCAGATCCAGGTGGGCGATCGCGTGTTCGGAAGCGCGTTCATCGGCGCGTTCGCCGAGGAGACGACCCTGCCCGCGGCGGCCCTGACCGTGGTGCCCGATTCGGTCAGCCTCGCGGAGGCCGCGTCGTTCGGGGTGGTGTACACGACCGCGTATCACGCCCTGCGGGGCGTCGCGGACGTGCAACCGGGCGAGTGGGTCGCGGTGCTGGGCGCGGCCGGCGGCGTCGGACTCGCCACGGTGGACTTGGCTCGTCACCTCGGCGCCCGGGTCGTCGCCGCCGCGTCGAGCGACGAGAAGCTGGCGTTGTGCCGAGCGCGCGGCGCCGACGCGGTGATCAACTACGACACCGAGGATCTGAAGGTGCGTCTGAAGGAGCTGACCGGCGGCGGCGCGGACGTCGTCGTCGATCCCGTCGGTGGTCGGTACTCGGAGGCTGCGCTGCGAGCCACCCGGTGGGGCGGGAGGTTCGTGGTGGTTGGGTTCGCGTCCGGGGAGATTCCCCGCATCCCGTTGAACCTGGTCCTCCTGAAGGGGGTCATCGTGAAGGGGTTCGAGCTCCGCACCTACGCGCAGTTCGCCCCCGACCTCGCGGCGCGTAACCGGGACGAGCTCCTCGAGCTGTTCCGGCGCGGGCGGATCCACCCGTACGTCTCGGACGTCTACCCGTTGGAGCAAGTCGGTGCGGCGCTGCGAGCCGTCGCCGACCGGCGAGCCCTCGGCAAGGTCGTGATCGACCCGACCCGGTAGACGCCGACCGTCGCCCGCGGCGCGGTGGTGGTGCGTACGCTGGCCCGATGCGACGCTCGGCGGGCCTGGTCGCGGCGGTCACGACGATCGTGGTCGGATCCCTGCCCGCGCTGCCGGTGCTGGCGTCCGAAGCCGCCGCGTCCCTCGTCGGTGTCCCCGTCGTGACGTGCCGCGCCGAGCTCGGCGCCCCGGGTGCGACGCCCCCCCGATCGCCGGCCAAGCTCGCGATTGCCGTCGACGCGCGCGACACGAGCCGAGTGCGCTTCTACTCCGACGGCTTCGTGACCGTGCTCGGACCGAAAGGCTGGTCGTGTTCCGGTCTCGAAGCGGCCGACGGCAGCCAGAGCCTGAGCGTCTTCCCCGCCGGTCAACCCGATCCCTCGAAGGGTGGGCAGCCTCCCGCCGGCGCGGCCGGCGTCACCGCGTTCCTCGACTACACCGGGCACGGACCGGGGGCGGAGCTCGTCTGCGGATTGTTCCCGGGTACGCAAGCCGCGACGCTCGCGGGCGAGACTGGCGGCTGCCCGTCGGTTCCCAGCCGAGAGCAGGTGTCGCGGCCCACAGCGGACGTCGCGACGTTCGTCGACCCCGCGGGGGTCCGCGGCTCGGGAGTGCCGTCTGGAGGCACGAACGCCGCGGCCGGTGTCGTCCTCTTCCCACAGCTGAGCCCCGAGCCGGGCTCGGTGAACGTCGCCAAGGCGACCTGCACCGCGCCGAGTTCGCTCCGTTCGGTGTGTGATCTGGTCGTCGCCGACTTCGTCGCGCGCGACGGCTCGGCCCAGCAGCCGACGGGGTGACAGTCCTCGTGCTCGGCGTGACCGACTTCGTCGTGCTGATCCCCGGTCTCGTGCTCCTGGCCGTGGTCGCGATCATGGTCGCAGGGCAGTCGCGTCGGCGTCCCTGAAGTCCACGGCCGGGACGGCCGCGCGTCGCTACGCTCGACCCGCCGGCGCCCCCGGGAGGAGCCCGATGCCGACTCTCATCCTGTTGCGCCACGGTCAGAGCACCTGGAACCTCGAGAACCGGTTCACGGGTTGGGTCGACGTCGGCTTGTCGAGCGCGAGGCGAGGATGAGGCGGTCGCCGCCGGCCGGATGATCTTGGAGCACGACCTCCGCCCGGACGTGCTGCACACCTCGTTTCAGCGCCGCGCGATCCGCAGCGCCGAGCTGGCCCTCGTCGAGTGCGACCGCGCCTGGATCCCCGTTCGTCGATCCTGGCGGTTGAACGAGCGCCACTACGGGGCCCTCCAAGGGAAGAACAAGAAGGAGACCGCCGACGAGTTCGGTCTCGAGCAGGTGAAGGTCTGGCGGCGTTCGTACGCGACCCGGCCTCCGGAGCTGAGCCGCGACGACCCTGGTCACCCGCGCTTCGATCCCCGCTACGCGGATCTGCCCCAAGACGCGCTCCCCGGATCCGAGTGTCTCGCGGATGTCGTGGTGCGGATGATCCCCTACTGGTATGACGCGCTGGTGCCGGATCTGGGGGCGGGGCAGACCGTGCTGGTCGCCGCGCACGGCAACTCGCTGCGGGCTCTCGTCAAGCATCTCGACGGCCTCTCCGACGACGAGGTCGTGGAGCTCAACATCCCGACCGGTCAGCCCCTCGTGTACGAGGTCGGACCGCGCTTCGAGGTCGTGTCCCGCGAGTACCTGGACCCGGCCGCGGCCGCCGCCGCCGCGGAGGCGGTCGCCAAGCAGGCGGGTTGACCAGGGCGACGTCGAGATCGATCGCTAGCCGGGGAGCAGGATGATCTTGCCGCGCGTGTGTTGGGTCTCGATCAGCTCGTGGGCGCGAACCGCGTCGTCGAGCGCCAGCCGGGCGCTGATCTCGACTCGGAGCTGCTGGGAGGCGAGCGTGGACGCGGCGGTCTCGAGGCGGGCGGTGGTCATCGTGCCCGAGAAGTGGCTCGTCTCGACACCCGCCCGGCCTTCGGGGTCCGCGCCGCCAACGATCGTCACGGCTCGACCCCCATCCCGCACCGCTTGGAGACAGCCCGTCCAGGTGGGTCCACCGACGCAGTCGAACGCAGCGTCGACTTCGCGCACGTCGTCGATCCAGTCACCGTGGTAGTCGTACACCGCGTCGGCGCCGAGCCCGCGCAGGTAGTCGTGGTTCTCAGGACTCGCCGTCGCCAGGACCCGCGCTCCGCGCAGCTTCGCGAATTGCACGACGAACGTCCCGACGCCACCGGCAGCACCGGCGACGAGGACGGAGTCGCCCGGCGCGAGGTGCAGATGCTCGTCGAGGCCCTCGAGCGCGGTGTTCGCGCCGACGGGAACACCACCAGCCGCTTCGAGATCGATACCCGCGGGCAACGTCGCGAGCCGGCCGGCGTCGACGGTCGCGTACTCCGCGTAGCCGCCGAGAAAGCCGGGGCTCCCGAACACCGGGGCACCGACGGAGAAGCCGGTCACCGCCGCACCGACCGCGGTGACGAGGCCCGAAACCTCCGCGCCCGGGACGAAGGGGAACGTCTGGGCACCGAAGAGTCCCTGGCGGATCTTGGCGTCCCACGGTCCGACGCCGGCGCCGGTGACCTCGACGAGGACGTCGTTGGGTCCGGGCGTCGGGGTGGGCAGCTCCGTGGGGACCAGCACCGACGGTGGGCCGAACTCAGAGACGGTGATCGCGCGCATGGCACCCCCAACCTGCACCTGTGGAGCGCTATTCCGCCAATCGGGCTCGTGGCGCGGGCCGAAACTGAGAGGCGCCCGCTGACGCTCGGTGCCGAACGCTACCCGTCGTCGGCGACGAAGTGGCCCAATCCGTCCGGTCGTGTCGAACGTGGGGGCTGCCACGCGGTGCCCATGTGCCCGCCGCCGTCCGCGAAGAGGGTGTGCCCGGTGATGTAGCCGCCGTCGCCGCTCACGAGGAAGAGGGCGACGCCGCCGAGGTCTTCTTCCGGGTCGCCCATCCGGCGGAGCGGGATCGTCTGCTCGGCGGCACGCGCCTGCTCCGGGTTGCGGTCGGCCCAGGCCCGGTAACCCTCCGATGCCGCGCCGGGCGCGATCGCGTTGACGGTGATGTTGTGTTGCCCCCACTCGCGCGCCGCGCTGCGCGTCAGGCCCCGGATGCCTTCCTTCGTCGCGTTGTAGTCGACCGAGTACCAGGCACCGGTCACACCGTTCAGAGAGCAGAAGTTCACGACCCGACCGAACTGCTGGTCCCGCATGTGAGGAAACGCGGCTTGCATCGACCAGAACGTCGCCCACAGTCCGGTGTCCAACGACCGGGCGAGCATGGCGTCTGTCTTCTCCTCGAGCGGGACGAGCGGCGTGTACCCCTGCGCGTTGTTGACGAGGATGTCGAGGCGCCCTTCAGCGGCGACGGTCGTCGCGATCATGTCCTCGACCTCGTCCCGTCGGCCGACGTCGACGTGGAGGAAGCGGGCTCGGGGCCCGAACTCGTCGTTGATCTCGTCGGCGGCGCGTTGTCCGTGTTCGGCTCGCGTCTCCGCGACGGCGACACGACAGCCCTCTCGCGCGAACCGGCGGGCGATCCCACGACCGATGCCCATCCCGGCCCCCGTGACGATCGCCACTCGACCCGCGAGTCGATCTCCCATCGAGCACACCCCCCTGGTGACGGAAGGGAACTTACGGTCCGTCACCGGCCGGGGCCACTGTCCTCATCGGCCCCGATTGCATCCCTCGTCCGACCCTTCGCACCGGGCGGGACCGCTCGGTGCGCTCACCCACTCAAGACGGTCGTCGGGCGCGGGACGCGCCGCGACCCCGGGGCGTTCCCCGAGGTCACGCGCCGTGCCCCGTCCTGGCCTCACCCGACCGGAGTTCCTCCGTGATGACGGCTCCAGGGGTGCTCGCTCGGGTAGCCGGCTTCCGGCAGCTGCCACACGAGACGACGGGCCCAGTGGCGCAGCCGCCCGGTGACCCGTCGGCGTCCTTCGTCCCGCTTCCTGTTCATCTTCATCCTCCCTGTCTTCCCGACAGTGAGAACGCCTGGAGTTCGTTGCGCGTTCCGCCGCGGCGGTGGCAACGGGCGGGTCGCCCGCCCCTTGACGGGACCGGGAGTCCGGTTCCAGCATCCCGGTCGTGCAGGTCAGCTTCGCGTTCCCGGACCGACGTGGCCGTCGGAGCGGCGGGAGCCGCCCGCGCGCTGGGAGACGGGCCGCCCGGGCGTCTCGACGGGCCCGGGCGTGACCGATCCCAGGTCGGTGGTCGGCGCGTACTTCGCGGCAGTCACCGCGCACGATGTCGACGCGGTGCAGGCGTGCTTCACCCCCGACGCCGAGCTGGTCACCGCGGCCGGGACCTACCGGGGGGCGGCGGCGATCGGCGACTTCTACCGGGAGGGCGCGTTCCAGTTCGAGGATCTGACCCCGGCGCCCGGTCCGCTGCTCGTCGACGGGACCCGGGTCGCGGTGGAGATCGACCTGTTGATGGGGGGCGAGCACAGCCCCGTCGCGGACTTCTTCACGATCGAGGGCGGGCGCATCTCGAGGTTGGTGATCTACCTCGGACCGACCCGACGCTCGCCGGGCTGACCCCCTCCCGCCCGGGTCCGGTCAGGGTGAGGGCGTCCGACCCGCTGCGTTCGCACGCGACAGCAGCATCAATGCCAGCGGCGGGAAGAGGATCACGGTGAGGAGCCCGGCGGTGATGATCGACGCGCCGGTATCGGCGACGACCGGGACGGACCACGGCCGGCATCCGGAGCTTCGGGGCCAGCGCCACGAGGAGCGGTGCGGCCAGCGCGATCGCGGTGACCGCGAGGAGCGACGAGTACGAGACACCCGACACACGGTCCGTCGAGCAAACTGGGTGCGTCCCGTCGAACATGGTGACGTCCGGCAGCGCCGCTGACGGCACGGGCAGCCGACCGGTAGGGTCTGGCTCGATCAGGTCGATCCAACGCGGAGGAAGACGTATGGACGTGCGGTCCATCGAAGACGTCGAGCCGGTCGTCGAGCACAACGGCACGGTGCCGGTCTGGTGGCTCGTCAACCCGCGAGAGATGAAGGAGATCACCGACGGGGGCTACCTGGAGCTCGCGAACGAGTTCGAGGTCAAGGGCGGCGAGATGGTGTTCCCGCACACCCACCCGACGCACGAGTTCTATTACGTCACCTCGGGGCGCGGCATCATGACGATCGACGGTGAAGACCGGACGATCGTCCAGGGTGACCTGGTGTACATCCCGCCCGACAAGGTGCACAGCCTGCGCCCCATCAGCGACCACGCCCCGATCCACTGCTTCTGCTTCGCGGTTGGGGTGAAGGGCGCAGGACCGATCGACTACACCACCCACTGACGTCGCGGCGTGCGCGAGCACCGCTACACCCTCGAGCTCCCTCACGGGCCTCCCCGCCTGTGGGCGTTGTTCCAGGACTACGACCATTGGACTGACTACGCGCCGATGGTGAAGCGGGTCGACGTGCTGTGGCCGGGGGACGACGAACACAACGGCCGACTCCGGCGGGTGATCTACCGGATGCCGCTCGGCCGCGAGGGCGCGGCGCTCGAGCTCGTCCACGACGTCGAGCCGGGGGTCGGCTACACGTACACGATGATCAGCGACGAGCCCGGGAACGACCAGACCGGCAAGGTGCGCCTGGAGTCGGACGGCCCGAACCGCACCCTGCTGCACTTCGAGGAGCGCTATCACCTCACGAAGGCGCCGTGGCGTTGGTTCGAAGGACCGATCTACAAGTTCATCAACCGCCAGAACGAGGCGAGCATGCGTGCCGCGTCGGCGTGGCTCGACGCGCACCCGGAGTACCGGCCGGACCTCATCGAGGGGTAACCGCCCGACTGGTCGCGGTCAGCCGGCGAGGTGCCGTCCGAACCACGCCCAGATCCGCCCCCAGCCGTCCAACGCCGCATCGACCCGGTAGCCGGGTCGGTCCACCGAGAAGAAGGCGTGGCCGGCGTCGGGATACCGGTGGAACTCGTACACCTTGGCGTGGCGGACCAGCTCGGCTTCGATCTGGTCGACGTGGTCGGGGCTGGGATTGCGATCCTGACCGCCGAACAGGCCGAGGAGCGGGCAGGAGAGCGCCGCGGTCAGGTCGATCGGCGCGACCGGCTGACGCTCGGTGAGCTCGTCGGGCGCCGCGACGACTCGACCGCCGTAGCAGTCCACCGCGGCGTCGAGCGGGAGTCGGCACGCGGCGACGTACGCCTGGCGGCCACCCGAGCAGTATCCGATCACGCCGACCTTGCCGTTCGCGTTGGTCAGTGACCGCAGCCAACCGGCCGCGGCGGCGACGTCGCCGACGACGCGGTCATCGGGGACGCCACCCGCGGCGCGCACCGCCGCGGCGGCCTGCGCCGGATCCGCGTCGGGTGCCTCCCGGGCATGGAGGTTGGGGCACAGCGCGGAGTAGCCGTGCGCGGCGAAGGTGCGGGTGATCTCCTTCGTGGCCGCGTCGAACCCGGGCATGTGGTGGATCACCACCACGCCGGGGAGGGGACCCGGACGGAGCGGGCGGGCGGAGTACGCCGGGATCTCGTCTCCCCCGTGGCCGACGATGCGGATCGTCTCCGCCAGCATCGCGTCGTACACCCGTCGCTCCTCCCGCTGCTGCTGCTGATCGCCGGCCGAGACGACCCCGGCTCGAGGCGTTGACCGGCCGCGCCCGGGGGGCCCCGGGGCGGTCGGGACCAGGATCGCGGCCTGCGTCCCGCCCCACCCCTCCGAGCGAGCAGAATGCTAGGAGCCGACGAAGGGATCCCCCGGTGACGGCGCTGGACGCTGCGACCCAACCCCGCTTTGCCCGTTCCGAGGTTCGGCGCGGGCCCGCACCGCCGCCTCGCCGTCCCCGGGTGGCCGAGCCGGTGACCGTCCTCGTCGACGACCGCACCGAGGCGCCCACGCGGACCCCGACCCGGGCGTTGCACCGTCCCCCGTCCCCGCCGGTGACGACCCGGCCGCCGCGACGGCGCGTGCTGCCGTGGCTGGTCGGCGCCCTGGCTGCCGGTCTCGCCTCGGGCGCGGCGGTCGCCACGGTGGGCGTCCCCGTGTCCTCGGCGCGCCCGGGCCCAACCGCGGCCCAGGTGACGGCCGCGATCCACGCCCTCGGCACGGTCAGCTCGGCGCCGCAGCAGGTGACCACGACCTTCACCGTCGACAACGGGTTGGGTCTGCCGGGCACCAGCAACGCCGCGACCTACCGGGCGGTCGGCACCGCGTCAGCGACCGTCGACCTGACCCAGGTCGCGAAGTCGGATGTGCATCTCACCAGCACCGGCGCGCGGATCTCGGTCCCCGCGGCGCAGATGGCGACGCCGGTCGTCGACCAGAACCGCAGTCGGGTCGTCCGTCGCGATGACGGGTTCCTCACCGGCGTGTTCAACAGCGAGGTGAGCGCCAGTGACCTCCAGGACCAGGCGACGTCGCATCTCAGCGACGCGGCCCAGCAGCAGGGAATCGCGGCGCAGGCCCAGTTCATCGCCGCCGCGGACGTGCGCGCCGCGCTGCGTCGGGTCGGGATCACCAGCACCGCCGTGACGGTGACGTCCGGCTCCTGATCGACGTCCTGTCGCCTCAGCGCGCGGCTGGCTGGTTCGAGTAGACGCGCGCCGGGGTCACGAGCACCGCGACCCGGCGCTCCTCGGCCATCACCCGGTCGTAGGTGACCCAGTCGTCGTGGTCCCCACCGGCAGCGCGGAAGACGTCCCGCAACAGCCCGGGCACCATGTCCGATCCGACTCCGCTGAGCGCGTCGTCGGGTCCGGCCAGCTCCACCCGACCCTCGACCGCCACCCACTGCCATCCGGAGCGGGCCACCACCGTGACGCGCGGGTCGCGGCGCAGGTGCTGCAACTTCACCGAATCGCCGCGGGCGACGAACGCGACGACGGGCTCGTCGCGCACCGGATGGGTCATGACGCCGACGTTCACCACCGAGGCCTGCACCGACCCGTCCGCCCGGGTGGTCGCGACGACCGCGAGGCCCCGCTCGGCTTCGAGCAACGTCGTGAGGTCCATGAGCGACGCCACCACCGCAGTGTATGAGCGGTCCGTCAGCCCGGCGGCGGCCGGGCTGCAGGGTCCGGTGGGGTCGGTACGCTGGCCGGATGGTCCACCCGCGACAGGCGCGACGTTCGTGAGCATCCAGCAGCCGTTCGGGAATCAGGACCGGCGCCGCGAGACCGCCGACGACGACAGCGACCCGGACGCCGACCCCGCCGACGCGGCGCCCGAGCGGCCGGTGGACCGGTTCCGGCGCGGCGTGGTGGGCGGCGCCGTCGCCGCGGGGCTGTTGGGTCTGCGCGACGCGCTGGAGGGCCGTCCCGACCAAGAAGAGGTGACGATCGTCTCCGAGGCGCCGGCTCGCGACGAGCAGCCCACCGTCGACGTGCACCTCGATCCCGACCGGCCTTGGGACTCGGTCGCGGTGATCCGCCCTGCCCGCCGCAACGACCCGCCGTCGCCGCCGGAGCCGTCCTCACCGTCGTCGGCCCCGTGAGCCGCCGCTCCGAGCGGAGCCGGACGGCAGCAAGGCTCGGACGAGACGGTCCGGGTGCAGCGACGGTGCCGCACGCCGAGCGAACGTCGGGTCCGCCGCCGCGTCCGTGAGGGGCGGCCCGGTACGGTGCCGCGGGTGGCGACCTACCCGGCCGACGAGGTGCTCACAACGACCCGTGCGGTGCGCCGGCGACTCGACCTCGGTCGCCCGGTCGAACCTGACCTGCTGCGTGACTGCCTCGCGGTGGCGTTGCAAGCGCCGAACGGCGGGAACGACCAAGGCTGGCATTTCGTCGTCGTGACCGACCCGACGATTCGGGGCAAGCTCGCAGAGCTGTTTCGCCGCGGCGCAATCGCGTACGCGGAGCGGACGACGAAGCCACGGCCGGTCCGACGGCAGTGGAGCGACGAGGATCGAGCCCGCCGACGGCGGGTGATGGCCTCCGCCGGCTACCTGTTCGAGCATCTCCACGAGGTCCCCGTGCTCGTCGTTCCGTGCATCGAGGGCCGCTTCGACGACGCGCCGCTGGTCGACCAGGCGACCGCGTTCGGGTCGATCCTCCCGGCGGTGTGGAGCTTCATGCTCGCGGCGCGAGCCCGGGGGCTGGGCACGTCGTGGACGACGGCGCACCTCATGGTCGAAGCCGAGGTTGCCGCCCTCGTCGGCATCCCGTACGAGGCGGTCACCCAGGTCGCGTTGGTGCCCGTCGCCCACACCATCGGTGGCGACTTCCGGCCGGGCCCGAGGCGACCGGTCGACGACGTGGTCCACTGGGAGGCCTGGTAGCCGCGACGTGGCCGGGTTCGGCCTGCTCGGCCGCTTCGCCGACGCGCCGAGGACGCGCGCGTGATGGGGAGCGGGTTCAGGGGAGTGGGAGCGGCGCCGCGTAGTAGGCGGCGGAGGCGGCGCGGAGGTAGCCGCCGTCGTCGTCGGCGACCGTGGCGATGTGGGTGTTGCACACGGTGCCGCTGCTGAGCCCGTCGCTCGTGCAGATCTGGGGCGGGTTCGTCACGCCGTCGTTCTGCGCGTCGGTGTTGGTGGTGCTTCCCCCGTTGCCGCGCCCGTAGAGCACCGCGAGGACACCGGCGTGGACCAGCTCGGTGGGGTGGGCGAAGAAGTACTCGGCTCGGTTGTCTTGATAGTGGCCGGTGGTGTTGTTCTCGGATCTCGACCATTGGTTGCCGAGTGGCACCTGCCACACGATCGCGTGGCGGGCGGTGGTCGTGGTGACGGCACCGAGGAACTGCTCCCATCGGGCGAAGTCGGGCACCGTGACGTTCCGGCGGTCCCAGAAGGCGTTCGCGCGTCCGAGGACGTACTGGTAGTAGCCGGCGTCGCGGTCACTCACGTCGTTGAACACGAGGTCGTAGGTGGAGGTCCCGGCCGGCGCGGAGCTGACGCCGCTGGCCGCGGCGAACGCGCCGGCGATGTCCCCCTGCCCGGCGCCGTCGAGCGTCGGGTCCGGGTCGCTGCCGATGTCCCGCCCGGTCGCCCAGTTGCTGACGTGGAAGGCGAGCTTCACGTTCGGGGCGTACCGGTCTCGAAGGTGGAGCAACGCGAGGTTGAAACCCCGGTACGTGTCGGGGTAGGCGGCGACGTCGGGGTTGCCGCTGCTGGCGACGACGGCACGGAGCCGCGTGGGGTCGTTGCCGATGCCGGTGCAGTACCCGTAGCAGTTGGCGGAGCTCTGCACCGCCTGCTCCGCGTACCCGGACAGGTCGGGTTCGACGTGGACGACGGCGGTGGACCCGTACCCGGCGATTCCGTCGGCGGTGGCGGCGCCGAGACGCTGCATCAGCTTCGTGAAGTCCTGGTAGTACGCGGCCATCAGCGCGGTGGTGTTGAGGTTGGCGAGGTCTCGTTGCGCTTCGCCGCAGGGGGAGCACGGCCCGGAGGACTGGAGGAGCATGTAGTAGGTGAGGACCGGGATCGCGCCGCGCGTATGGGCGGACTGGGCGTACCAGAGGGGGAACTGCGCGGCGGTGTTCCACGTCTGCCATCCCTGCCCGGTGTTCACACCACCGGCGAGGTACTGGTAGGCGTAATCGAAGGGGACGCCGGTGTTCGCGACCCAGCCGGTCGGGCTGAGGTCGTTCGGGGCGGCGGCGAGACCGATCCCGAGCCGGGCCGGCAGCCCGGTGGGGATCGCGTTCGGCGGGGTGGTCGGCGTCGGTGGCGAGGTGGGTGGCGGCGGCGCCGGGTGGATCGGCGCACACGCCGCGGCGGCGATGACGAGCAGGAGCCCGACGATGAGGGCCGGGCGTCGCCTCGCGGGCGGGCGGGGCGATCGGTCACGGTGGGGGGCGCCCATCACCGGCTCCTGGGTCGCGGGGGGGTCGGTTCATTGTCGGCGTGCGCGGCGCCCCGGCTGAAGCGCCACCTTGTGGAGACGGTCCCGGGCAGGCGAGGATCGGGCCCGGCGGTGGGAAGGAGCTGACGTGGAGCTACGACCGTTGGGTCGGACAGGGATCAGGGTCTCCGAGCTGTGCCTCGGGGCGATGACCTTCGGTCGGGAAGCCGACGAATCGACGAGCCGGGCGATGGTCGACCGGTTCTTGGACGCGGGCGGAACCTTCATCGACACCGCCGACGTGTACTCCGACGGCGTGTCGGAGGAGATCACGGGGCGGACGCTCGCGGGGCGGCGCGACGCGGTCGTCCTCGCGACGAAGGTGCGGTTCCCGACCGGTCCCGGGCCCAACGACGTCGGCCTGTCCCGCCGTCACATCCGTCTCGGGGTCGAGCAGTCGTTGCGTCGCCTCGGGACCGACTGGATCGACCTTTACCAGGTGCACTGCTGGGACGAGCGCACCCCGCTCGAGGAGAGCCTCTCGACGCTGAACGACCTCGTCCGTGAGGGCAAGGTCCGCTATGTCGGTGCCAGCAACTTCGCCGCGTGGCAGCTCGCGACCGCGCTCGGAGTGTCCGAGCTGCACGGGTGGGAGGCGTTCGCGTCGCTGCAACCGGAGTACTCGCTCGTCACCCGGGACATCGAGCGCGAGCTGTTGCCGTTGTGTCGAGCCCGGGGACTCGCGGTGCTGCCGTGGAGCCCGCTCGCCGGTGGGATCCTGACCGGCAAGTACCGGCCGGGCGAGCAGCTGCCGGCCGGCACGCGGGGTGGCGACACCGAGGAGGAGATCACGTTCACGTATCGCCTCGACGATCGCGCCTGGCGGGTCGTCGACGCCGTGGGCAAGGTCGCCGCGGACACGGGCAAGTCGGCGGCGCAGGTGGCGCTCAACTGGGTGCTGTCCCGCGGCGGGATCACTGCGCCGATCATCGGGGCTCGCAACGTGGACCAGCTCGAGGACAACCTGGGTGCGGTCGGCTGGGAGCTCGACCAGGACCAGCGCAACGCCCTGTTCTGGGCCAGCGCGTTTCCCCGCGGCTACCCGTACGACTTCATCGAGTTCGCCAACGACGACTGATCCCGCCGGGCGGGATCGGGGTCAGAACGCCTGGTTCGCCGGCGTCGGGCGCGACCGGCTGGTCCTGACGTTCGAACTGCGTCCGGTACAGCTCGGCGTAGACCCCGTCGACTTCCATGAGGTCGTGGTGGCTGCCGCGCTCCACGATCCGGCCTCGGTCCACGACGAGGATCTGGTCCGCTTCGCGGACCGTCGAGAGGCGGTGCGCGATCACGAGCGAGGTCCGGCCGGCGAGCGCGAGCTTCAGCGCCTGCTGGACCGCGAGCTCCAATTCGGAGTCGAGGTGGGCGGTGGCCTCGTCGAGCACCACGACGTCGGGGGCCTTGAGGAGCAGCCGGGCGATGGCGAGGCGCTGCTTCTCGCCGCCGGACAGCCGATAGCCGCGGTCCCCGACGACGGTGTCCAGCCCGTCGGGGAGGCTGTGGATCAGCGGGAGGATCTGCGCGGCGCGGAGCGCCTCGAAGAGCTCGTCGTCGGTCGCGTCGTACTTGGCGTAGTGGAGGTTCTCCCGGATGGTCTCGTGGAACATGTGGGCGTCCTGGGTGACCATCCCGATGCTGGCCCGCAACGAGTCGAGGGTCGCGTCGCGCACGTCGGTGTCGTTGATGTGGATCGTGCCGGCGC
This sequence comes from uncultured Actinomycetes bacterium, assembly GCA_963714105.1. Lineage (GTDB taxonomy): Bacteria > Actinomycetota > Acidimicrobiia > IMCC26256 > PALSA-555 > PALSA-555. The sequence goes on from OY970233.1 coordinate 924,896, forward strand.
TCACGTCGAAGAGGCGAGGAACGAGGCTGCAGATCGTGGTCTTCCCGGCTCCGGACGGTCCGACGAGCGCGACCATCGTCCCGGGCTCGATCGAGAAGCTGACGTCGTGGAGCACCTGGTCGGTGGGGGTCTGGTCGAGGACCGCGACCGACTCGAGGGACGCCAGCGAGACCTCTCGCGCGGTCGGGTACGTGAAGTCGACGTGGTCGAAGTCGACCCGGGCCGGTCCCCGGGCGATCGGGACCGCGTCGGGCTTCTCGTCGATCATCGGGGGCAGGTCGAGCACCTCGAAGACCCGCTCGAACGACACCAGCGTGGTCATGATGTCGACGTTGATGTTGGAGAGCTGGGTCAGCGGCCCGTAGAGACGGCCCAGGTAGGCCGTGAGGGCGACGAGCGTCCCGACGTTGAGCGCGCCCTGGACGGCGAGGACCCCACCCCACCCGTAGACGAGCGCGGTGGCCAGGGAGGCGGTCAGGGTGAGTGCCACGAAGAAGAACCGGGCGTACATGGCCTGGGTCACCCCGATGTCGCGGACGCGGCCGGCGCGTCGCTCGAAGGTCCGGGTCTCGTCGTCGGGGCTGCCGAAGAGCTTCACGAGCAGCGCGCCGGACACGTTGAACCGCTCGGTCATCGTCGTGTTCATCTGCGCGTTCAGCCCGTAGGCCTCGCGGGTGATCGACTGCAGTCGGCGGCCGAGCCAGCGGGCGGGGAGCACGAACAACGGGAGCAGGAGGAGCGAGACGAGCGTCAGCTCCCACGACAGCAGGAACATCACGGCGAGGATGAACGTGACGCTGATGAGGTTCCCGATGACGGTCGACAAGACGTCCGTGAACGCCTCTTGCGCGCCGAGGACGTCGTTGTTCAGCCGGGTGACGAGCGCACCGGTCTGGGTGCGGGTGAAGAACGCCAACGGCATGCGCTGCACGTGGTCGTAGACCTTCGTCCGCATGTCGTAGATCAGCCCCTCGCCGACCCGGGCCGACATGTAGCGCTGGGCGAGGGACAGCACCGCGTCGGCGGCGGCGAGCACGGCGACGAGGACGGCCAGGCTCACGATGAGGGTCGAGTCGTGCTTCAGGATCCCCTCGTTGATGATCTGACGCAGGATCAGCGGGTTCAGCACGCCGACCACCGCGTCGATCACGACGAGGACGAAGAAGAAGATGAGGATCCGCTTGTACGGTGCGGCGAAGCGGAGGATCCGTCGCACGGTCCCCGGCGCGATCTTCGCGTCGGCGACGGTCTGGTCGCGACGCAGCGACCGCATCGCCCCCCACATCGGTCCGGCGTGGCCCATCACTGCCCCCTGGTCGCGACGGGGCGTTCGGCGTCGAGGGCCACGAGCAGGGTCAGCAGCTGGGCCCGCTCACTCGAGGTGAGCCGCGAGAAGAGATCGTTGGCGGTGTCGCGGCGGGCCCGGTCGAGGCGGTCGAGCACCGCGCGACCGGCGGGTGACGGCGCCACCAGCACGGAGCGGCGGTCGTTGGCGTCGGCCGCTCGGCACACCAGCCCGGCTTGCTCGAGCGAGTCGATCATGGTGGTGACGGACCGGGGGACGATCTCGAGGCTGGCGGCGAGGTCGGCCATCCGCATCGGCTCGCCGGCGCCGGCCAGCACCCGCATGACTCGAGCCTGCGCGAAGGTCAGGCCGAGCGGGGCGAGCTCCTTGGCCGCGCCGCGGCGCAGCCGCCAGGAGGTCCGCACCACCAGTTCCGCGAGCTGCGCGACGACGTCGCCGTTGGCGCCGTCTCGATTGGTGGAACCGCTCGGTGTCACGGGTTGAGGGCCTCTCTCGGCGGGCCCGACCGGCCCGGGAACGACGCTGAGTATACCGGATAGTGAGGAACGCTCCCTAATCTGGCGAGGCCGGGTGGCCTCGGGGCTCCGGGCGCGGTCGGTTCGGCGGTGCCGGGTGGAGGGGCGCTCGCTGGTGCCGACCCGCGAGCCGGCGGCCCTCCCCCACTGAGCGGCGCGGGCGCCCGAACGGGAAAGATTTGGCTAGGTGCGCGCCACGTCGCGGCACGCGATGGGAGGGTGAAGGGGTGCTGGTCCTGATCGTCGAGGACGACGACTCCATCGCCGCGCCGTTGGCGAAGGGGCTCGCCCGGGAGGGGTTCGAGGTGGAGCGGCTGACCCGCGGCGAGCTGGCCCTCGACCGGGTCGCCGATCCGGCCTCGACGCCGGACGTGGTGCTTCTGGACCTCGGCCTGCCCGACGTCGACGGCTTCGAGGTGTGCCGCCGGCTCCGCAGCGTGTCCGACGTCCCGATCATCGTCGTCACCGCCCGCTCCGAGGAGGTGGACCGCGTCATCGGGTTGGAGCTCGGCGCCGACGACTACATCGTCAAGCCGTTCGGCTTCCGCGAGCTCCTCGCCCGGATCCGGGCGGTGAGCCGGCGACGATCGCCGCGGCCGCCCGACGTCGGGACGGTCCGGGTCGGGTCGTTGACCCTCGACGTCCGCACCCGGTCGGTCACGGTCGGCGACCGCGAGCTGGCGCTCACGCCGAAGGAGTTCGACCTGCTCGCCTTCCTGGCCGAGGATCCGGGCGCGGTGTGGAGCCGGGGCCGGATCCTGGAGGCGGTGTGGGATCCGCATTGGTACGGGCCGACCAAGACGCTCGACGTCCACGTGGCGTCGTTGCGCAAGAAGCTGGGGGATCCGGCGTGGATCGAGACCGTCCGGGGTGTCGGGTTCCGGCTGCGGGCACTCCCGTGAGGGGCGACGGTGCGTAGACGGCTCCTCGTCTCGTACCTCACGATCACCGTCTTGGTGCTCGTCGGGCTCGAGGTCCCGTTGGGCATCTCGTTCGCGCGCTCGGAGCGGCGCCGCCTCGAGCAGTCGGTGCACCAGGACGCGATGACCCTGGCGGTGCGCTCGGAGGAGGCCCTCGAGTCACCCCCGGAACCGGGGAGCGCCCAAGAGCTGACGACGCTGGTGCAGCGCTACGAGCACGACAGCGGGGACCGGGTGGTGATCATCGACGCGGCCGGCCGGGTGCTGGCCAGCTCGGAGCCCGGTGAGCGCGCCTCGGGTGAGCCCGGGCTCCTCGGCCCGCCGGAGATCGCGCGTGCGCTCGCCGGTCACGAGACGAGCGGGAGCCGCCACTCCGAGGAGCTCGACGCTGACCTCTGGTACACGGCGATCCCGGTCCGGGCCGGCTCCACCGTCGCGGGGGCGGTGCGGGTCTCGCACACGACGACGGCGGTGTCGCACCGGATCCGAGACAACTGGCTGCTACTCGCCGCGATCGGGGGTGGTGTCCTCGCCATCGTGTCCCTCATCAGCTTCCTGGTCGCTCGTTCGGTGACCCGCCCGCTCGCGGACCTCGGGCGGGCCGCGTCCCGACTCGGCGCCGGCTCGTTGAACGCCCGCTCGCCCGTCCCGACCGGGCCGTCGGAGGTTCGCCTCCTCGCGCAGGAGTTCAACACGACCGCCGCCCGGCTGGAGGAGCTGGTGGGCGCGCAGCACGCGTTCGTCGCTGACGCGTCGCATCAGCTGCGCACGCCCCTCTCGGCGCTGCGGCTCCGGCTCGAGAACCTCGAGAGCGAGGTCGATCCGAGCGCGGCGGACGACGTGGAAGGCGCCCGCGCCGAGGTCGACCGGCTGACCCGTCTCGTCGACGGGCTCATGACCCTCGCCCGGGCCGAGCAGCTCGCGCCCGCGCCGACCGACGTGGACCTGGCCGCCGTCGTCGCGGGCGGCGCGACGCTTGGCTCGCGTTCGCCGGCGAGCGTGACGTGCGCCTGGACGCGGAGGTCGAGGCCGGCGTGTGGGCCCGGGCCACCCCGGAGCGGCTGGAGCAGGTGCTCGACAATCTGCTCAACAACGCCCTGGAGGTGGCACCACCGGGGACGACTGTGACGATGAGCGCCGTGGCACGACGCGACGTCGTGGAGTTGCGGGTCCGGGACGCCGGCCCGGGGATGAGCCGCGACGAGCAGGCGCGGGCGTTCGATCGGTTCTGGCGCGCGCCGGGCTCGCCCGCCGACAACGGCGGGTTCGGGCTGGGCTTGTCGATCGTCCGCCAGCTCGTGGCCACCGACGGGGGCAGCGTCGAGCTGCGCTCGCCGCCGTCGGGGGGCCTCGAGGCGGTCATCACGCTCCGGGCCGGTCGGCGTCCAGCGGCGTCCCACCCGGGCCCGGAGCCCGGGCGTCCGAGCCGTTCCGGCGTCTCGGAGCACTGACCCCACCGATCGTCGCCGGGAACGCAACCGCCTCGTTTGGCCGTTTCTTTGCTGTTTGCTGGCGATGCGGTGGACCGACGTCTGGAACCCTTGAGGTTGTTCACAGGCCCACCTCAGCCCCGATCCGGAAGGTATGACCCATGCGATTCGGGACAAATGACCGAGATGTCGGCCTCCGACGGGTCTCCCGGCTCACCCGCTGGCTGATCGCCGGCGCCGTCGGGCTGGTCGGGGTCCTCTCGGCGGTCGTGGCCCAGGCCCTCCCCGGCAGCTCCGGAACGAGCGCCGCCACCTCCGGCAGCTCCGGTGCCGCCGCCACCCCCGCGGCGCCGACGCCCCAGCCGACGAGCCCCTCCACCACCCAGGACCCCAACCTGTCGGGTGGCTCGAGCAGCTCGGGATCCACCGATCCGGGACTGACCCCGGCGCCGCCGCCGGCCCCGACCCGTCACCAAAGCGTGGCCAGCTCCGGCGGCTCATGAGCCCCGAGGGCGCCTCGGTGACGTTCCCGGCGTTGGGGACGACGGCCACGCTGGTCGTGACCGCGCCCGGCGACCTCCCCGAGGCGCGAGACCGTCTGAACGCGGTGCTGGCTGACATCGACCGGGCCGCGAGCCGCTTCCGTGACGACTCCGAGCTCATGGCGGTGAACCGAGCCGACGGACACCCGGTCGCCGTGGGACCCGTGCTGCTCGAGGCGCTCACCACCGCCCTGCGGGCGGCACGCCTGACCGACGGGGCCGTGGACCCGACCATCGGCGCCGCGCTGCGACTCCTCGGCTACGACCGAGACTTCGCGACCGTCGCCCGCTCCGGCGAGCCGCTCACGTGCGTCGTTCGGCGCGTCCCCGGCTGGCGCACCGTGGAGATCGACGAGCACGCGGGCACGGTGCGAGTCCCCCAGGGCGTCGAGCTCGACTTGGGGGCGACCGCGAAGGCCTTCGCCGCCGACCGTGCCGCGACGAGCATCGCGGAGACACTCGGGGGCGGCGTCCTCGTCAGCCTCGGTGGCGACGTCGCGGTAGCCGGGATCGCACCTGACGACGGCTGGCCGGTGCGAGTCACCGACGACCACACCTCGGGACCCGACGCGCCGGGCCAGACGATCGCGATCTTCACCGGCGGGCTCGCGACGTCGAGCACGACGGTGCGCCACTGGCGTCGCGGGGACGACACGCTGCACCACATCGTCGACCCCCGCACCGGCCGTCCCGCGCCGAGCCGCTGGCGGACGGTGAGCGTCGCCGCGTCGACCTGCGTCGACGCCAACATCGCCAGCACCGCCACCGTCGTCCACGGCGACGACGCCGTCAGCTGGCTGCACGAGCGAGGCTTGGCGGCCCGGCTGGTGGGCGTCGACGGCCACGAGGTCCACGTCGGCGGATGGCCCGCCAACGAGGAAGCGTCGTGATCGTCCTCGCCGCGACTGGCGGGACGAAGCTGCTGTGGTACCTCGCCCGTGGCAGCGGACTCGCCGCGCTCGTGCTGCTGACCGTCAGCGTCGTGCTCGGGATCGTCACCTCGGTGCGGTGGACCAACGACCGCTGGCCCCGGTTCGTCACCGAGCTGCTGCACCGGAACAGCTCCCTGCTCGCGTTCGCGCTCATCGTGGTGCACGTCGCCACGGTCGTGATCGACGCGTTCGCACCGATCGGCTGGAAGGACACGGTCATCCCGTTCATGTCCGGGTACCGGCCGCTCTGGCTCGGCTTCGGTGCGATCGCCTTCGACCTGTTGATCGCGATCCTCGTCACCAGCCTGCTCCGCCATCGCATCGGGCACCGCACCTGGCGCGTCGTGCACTGGTTCGCGTACCTGTGCTGGCCCCTCGTCGTGCTGCACGGCTTGGGTGCCGGCAGCGACACCCAGGTCGGGCTGGTCCTGATCCTCAACATCGTGTGCATCGGGGCGGTGATCCTGGCGCTGTGGTGGCGGCTCGCGACGGGCTGGCCGGAACACGCCGGTGTGCGGATCAGTGCGCTGCTCGCGAGCATCGTCGCCCCGATCGTCCTCGTGGCGTGGCTCACCTCCGGCCCGCTCGCCGCGGGATGGGCGCGCAAGGCCGGCACCCCGGCCAGCCTGTTGGCCCACGTGGCCGCGACGCCGACGACGACCGCACCGCCGGCCACAGGAGGCAGCGCCCCCGGCGCCGCGGCCGCGACCACGCTGCCCAGCCCGCCGTTCAGCGCCACGCTGTCCGGCACGATCAGCCAGTCGAACCCCGGGGCCGATGGTCGGGTCACGGTTCGCCTCGCGATGACGATGTCGGGCGGCGCCACCGGCGATCTGGTCATCGACCTCATCGGGACGCCGCTCCAGGACGGGGGCGTCCTCCTCGACACCAGCGCCGTGAGCATCGGCCCAGCCGGCCAGCCGGCGCTGTACCGCGGCTCGGTCAGCTCGCTGCGAGGCACCGAGATCGGCGCCACCGTGCGCAGCACGGGCCGACCCACGCTGCAGCTGGCCATCAGCGCCCAGCCGGACCAAGCGACCAGCCGGGTCACCGGCTCCGTCCACGCGGTCGGAAGCGGGTAGCCATGAGCACAGCCACGACGCGACGTGCGTCCACGACCCGTGGCGCACCCGAAGGGCTCCCTCGGCTCCTCGCCGGGTATCACCCCGAGGCCTCGATGGGTCTCGACGACCACCTCGGCTACTACGGCCGGCCGCCCTGGCGGGGCGCCGCCCGTCGCGGCGGCCCGCTGATCGCCTCCCTGGACGCCGCAGGCCTCCGAGGCAAAGGCGGAGCGTCGTTCCCGACCGCCCGGAAGATGCGCACCGTCGCCGCGAACCGGGGCCGAGCGGTCGTCGTCGCCAACGGCTCCGAGGGTGAGCCGCTGAGCGCCAAGGACCGCCTCCTCCTGACGTCACTCCCCCACCTCGTCCTCGACGGCGCGGCGCTGGCCGCCGAGGCCGTCGGCGCCGACGAGGTGATCGTCTGCGTCGACCGCGGGTCGAACCGGGCGCTCGCCAACGTGACGCGCGCCATCGCCGCTCGCAACGCGGTGCGCCTCGACCCGGCACAGATCCGCCTCGTCACCGTGCCCGCCCGGTACGTCGCCGGTGAAGAGACCGCCCTCGTGAACCTGGTGAACGGTGGGCTCGCCAAGCCGACGTTCACGCCGCCGCGCCCCTTCGAACGAGGCGTCGGACGCCGACCCACACTGATCCAGAACATCGAGACGCTCGCCCACATCGCCCTCATCGCCCGGTTCGGCGCCGACTGGTTCCGCGAGCTCGGCACCGACGACGAGCCGGGCTCCACGTTGCTCACCGTGAGCGGCGCGGTGCACCACTCGAGCGTGTGCGAGGTGGCCGTCGGCACCCGCGTCGCCGACGCGGTCGCCGCCGCCGGCGGCGCGACCCACGACATCTCCGCGTTCCTCTTCGGCGGGTACTTCGGCAGCTGGCTTTCGGCCGACGCGGCCTGGAACCTGCCCCTCACGAACGCGGCACTGAAGGGTGCAGGGTCGGCACTCGGCACCGGCATCATCTACGCGTTCCCGGCCGGGCACTGCGGCCTCGTCGCCGCCGCGCAGGTCGCCCGCTACATGGCCGGTGAGACGGCCGGGCAGTGCGGGCCGTGCGTCTACGGGCTCGCAGCGATCGCCGACGCGCTCGAGGACCTCGCCGTCGGTCGCCACGCCCGGGCCATGCCCGCCCGTCTCCAGCAGCTCTTCGACGAGGTGCGCGGCCGCGGTGCCTGCCAGTTCCCCGACGGGGTGATCCGGTTCGTCGACAGCACCCTGAACGTCTTCGCCGACGAGGTGCAACGACACGTGGCCCACGGACGGTGCCTACTGACACCACCGCCGCCGCTGCCGGTCCCCGCGTCCGATGGTGGCTGGCAATGAAGCAGCACCGCCTCCGGGTGAACATGATCGAGTGCGAGGCCCACGGCGTGTGCGCCGAGCTGTTCCCCGAGTGGGTGCAGCTCGACGAGTGGGGTTACCCGATCCTTCGCGACGAACTGATCCCCAGCCATCTCCTGGCCCACGCGCGACGGGCGGTGCAGAATTGCCCGAAGCTCGCGCTGGTCCTCAACAAGGAATGACCGACGGCACCGACCCCGGCCGCCGTTCACGACGCGACCCGCCCGGTCTGCTCGCGAGCTCGGACCACCGGATGACCAGGAGGCCCAGCCGATGAACCCAGCCCGGGTGCTCACCGAGAAGCTCCCGGCGCCCCCTGCCCGCGGCGCACACGACGACGGCGTGGAGGGCAACGCCCGCCTGACCAGCATCACCGGCGTCGCGCTCTTCCTCATCATCGCGGTCGAGGGCGTGACGATCCTGCAGATCCGCCAGCTCATCTCCGTCCACGTGTTCATCGGGATGCTGCTCGTCCCGCTGGTCCTGCTCAAGACCGCGACGACTGGCTACCGGTTCAGCCGCTACTACCTCGGTGACCCCCGGTACTCCTCCAAAGGCGCGCCGAACCCGATCCTGCGGATCACCGCCCCGCTCCTCGTCCTGTCATCGCTGGCCCTGCTCGGCACGGGCATCGCGCTGATCGCCCTGGGGCGCTCGGTCGGCCACCAGTACCTCCAGTACCACAAGCTGAGCTTCTTCCTGTGGATCGCGGTGCTGGGCATCCATGTCCTCGGGCACGCCCGCGAGACGTTGACGCTCGCCAGCGCCGACTGGCAAGAACGCGACTACCGGGGCGAAGCCGAGCACCGGGTCGCGGGCGCGCGAGCACGCCTGAGCCTGCTCGTCGTGACCGTCGCCGTCGGACTCGTCCTCGGCCTCGCGTCGCTCAGCTGGGTCGGCACCTGGCACCACATCGTCCACTTCGGCAACGGCTGACGCGACCGCAACTTGGGTCGGCGCGCGCGCCGGCCTCGCGTCGAAGCGCGCCGACGGGCGGCGTCGCCTCAGCCCAGCGCCGCCTGGTCACGGGCGCGTCACGAGCGCATCCCGCACGCGTGGGACGACGTGGTCGCCGAGACCGATGACCTGCTCGCGGGCGCTCGAGGGGTCGACACCGGGGACATGGACGCGCAGATTCAGCGCGTCGGCACCGACCTCACCGGCGACCGCGACGAGACCGTCGGCGACCTCGGTGGCGTCGGTCGCGTGCACCAGCTGGTCGCCGTCACCCCAGTGGGTCTGCGCGGCGCGGGGCGTGTAGCTGCGGTAGCGGTCGACTTGTGCGTCGACCCGGCCGCGTGGCGGGTCGCCGAGCCACGCCCGCCGGATCAGGATGCACGGGCCGGCGCCGCCGCTGTCACGGTACGCGTCGGTCAGCGCTCGACACCGGTCAGGGACGGACAGGGAGTCGAACAGGATCCCTACCCCGAGCCGGGCGGCGCGGCGCACGGCCGTGAACCCCATGGCTGCGCTGACCAGCGGCACCGGCGTCGCCGCGCACGCCGCGAGGGCGGGATCGCCGGCGAGGTTCCCGAGGTCCTGGCCGGTGAGCAGGTGCGCGAGCCGCTCGAGCCCCGCGGTGAAGCGCGCCGCGAGTCCCTCCATCGTGGCGTCCATGACCTCGAAGTCCGCGGGGAGCGCACCCGCGGCGACCCCGACCCCGACGCGGCCGGGGAACCGCGCGTCCAGCCAGGCCACCTCCTCCGCCACGAGCGCGGGTGGGCGCAACGGGAGCAGCAGCGGGCACGGCGCAGCCCAACCGGTCGGCATCCCTTCGAGGCACCAGCCCGCGACCTGCAGCGGGTTCGGCAGGTAGCCGGCGAACCCACCGTGGTGTTCGCTGGTCATGACGCCGTCGAAGCCGTGCTCGACCGCGAGCTTCGCTTGGGCGCGCAGCTCGGCGATGATCCCGACCGCGTCGAGATCCCCATGGGGGTAGAGCCGCAACGACACCGAGCCGGCCGCGAGCGGGGCGCCCACCGGTCAGCGCCTCGGGTCCCCGGGCCACGCCGACCCGGCGAGCGACGGGTTCGTGGGGCCTCGACACCCCCGCCGCGACCCGCGACGCGGCACCAACCCGCGCTCGTCGGGGCCGGCTCCCGACGCGTCACGGCCGGCAGTCCGAGGTTCGAGCGCTGGGATCGTCACCTGCTCCTTCGCGGTTCGTCGACGCGGGATGCTATGCGCCTCGGGCCACGACCGGACCGACGACGATGCGGAGGCGGCATGCTCGACGAGGCACTTGGTCTCGAGGAGAAGGTCGTGATCGTCGCCGGTGGTGGGGGCGGCGGGATCGGCACGGGCGTCTGTGCGCTGCTCGCGAACGCGGGCGCGACGGTCGTCGCCGTGGACGTCGACCGGGACCGGCTCGCGATCACCGAGCGGGCGATCACCGAATTGGCCGGTGACGTCAGGCTCGCCGTCGCCGACGTGCGCGACCCCGCGGCGGTCGACGCCGCGGTCCGCGACGCACCGGGCCCCCTGCACGGCCTCGTGCACGTCGCCGGCGGTCTGGACCCACGCCAGTGGGCCCCGCTCGCCACGATGCCCGCCCCCGTGTTCAGGGACGTCGTGAACCTGAACCTCGAGTCGGCGTTCCTCACGTCGCGTTCGGTCGCCAGCCGCCTCACCACCGAAGGGCGGGGGGGCAGCATCGTGCACATCGCGTCGATCGCCGGCTTGTCGGGCATGCCCTTCGGTGCGCCGTACGCGGCGGCGAAGGCGGGGATGATCGCGATGACCCGGACCGCAGCGCTCGAGTGGGGCCCACTCGGCATCCGGGTCAACGCGGTCGCCCCCGGGACGATCCGCACGGCGAAGAACCGGGCCACGACCACCGTCGAGGACCAGCCCGAGGAACGCGCCGCGATCCCGCTCGGACGGCAGGGCCGACCCGAGGACATCGCCGCCGCGGTCCTGTTCTTGCTCTCGGACCTCGCGTCGTTCGTGACCGGGCAGGTGCTCGCCGTGGACGGAGGGTCCTCGGCACGGCCGTCGTACCTCGGAGCCGACAACCTGCCGGTCTTCGTACACGACCCGGCGCTGCGGAGCCGGCTCGGTCTCGACGACGAGTAGCCGGCTGCACCCGCGCGGCGTGCGGGTACCTCGCGCCCCAGACCCTGGTCGGAGGCTCCGTGGAGCTCCCCACCGCCGGCCGCGCCGGCGTCGACGTCATGGATCGTTCGAGCCGGTTCGCCCCGCCCGTCAGTGGTTTTGGGCGGCGAAGGCGATCATGCGGGCATAGACCTCGAGCACCTTCGTCGCGTAGTCGGGGTCGGTCGCCCACTTCCCGTTGCCCATGAGGTTCCACACGGGTGTGGAGCCCTTGAGGGAGAACGAGTTGTACGCGGCGACGGCGGTCGTGGGGCTGCCACCGAAGAGGGCCGGCTCGGGCGGGTTCGCGAGCGAGTCGGCGCGACTGTCGGGGTCGGCGTAGCTCTTGAGGAGCTGGATCTGAGCCCGGACACCGTCGCGCGGGGTCGGGAACGCGATCTCGCTGGTGCAGCTGTCGCACGCGCCGATGCCGGAGAAGTTGTTGTCGAGGGCGTGCCCGAACGATCCGGTCTCGATGATCGCTTGCGCGAAGGCGACGTCACCGGCGACGTGCTCGGCGGCGCCTTCCTGGATGTACATCTGGGTGAGGTCTTCGATGGCGGTCGCGTTGGCGAGATGCGCGACTTGTCCGGTGGAGTGGAACCACGCGGCGAGCTGCGTCGCGTTGAGTCGGGCGTCGCCCATGATGGGGATGCCGCCGACCTGGTTGAGGAAGGCTTGGTCGCGGGCACGAACCGCGTTCAGGTCCGCTTCGGTGGCTTGGAGGCGGGCTTCGTCGTCGCTGATCGCTTGCCGTTCGGCGTCGCGTTGGGCCCGTTCCTGGACGAGTTGGGCTTGCGCGGTGTTGAGGTCGTCGAGCTGGCGGGCGTCGCTGCCCGACGCGGCGTTCGTGTACTGCTCACCGGCCGCGACGTCGAGGACGTGCTGGACTCGCAGCACCGCGCCCTGGTCGGAGTGCTGCTCGTAGGCGACCGCGGCCCGGGCGGTGAGCTGGGATTGGATCTGGTTGATCTCGGTCTGGGTGGTCGTGACCCGCTGGTCGACGTCGGCGAAGGCGGCTTGGGCGGCGGCGAGGCGGGCCTGCACCGCGGCGGCTTGGGCGGCGACGAGGTCGAGGCGGTCGCTGGTGCGGGACAGCTCGATCGCCACTGAGACGAGCTGGGCCTCGTTCCCGAGGTTGGCGGGCGTCGTGGTCGAAGGCGACGCCGTCGAGGGCGACGCGGTCGAGGGCGACGCGGTCGACGGGGTCGTGGTCGGTGCCGAAGGGGTGGGCACGGTCTGGGCGCCCGCGGGCCCGGCGGCGCCGACGACCGCGACGGCGGTGAGGGCGAGCACGAGCGGGCCGAGCACGGCCCGCCGGAAGCGGTGTGGGCGGATCGTCACGGGGTCATCGCGTTCGTCATGGGAGCCCACTGGCGGCCTCCCCCTGTATTGACGGCCGGTGACGCGCCGGACTTGACCGGTTGGCCGGGCGGTTGGGTCTCCGGTGGGCACGCCCCGACTCGACACCGGGGCCGCCGCGGGGTGATGGGCCCGGGCCGGTGGGCGGGTCCTCAGCGGCTCCGGCGACGCCGGGCCCGGCGGGGCCGGCGCTCGGGTGCCGGGTCGTCGGTCGGCTTCGCGCTTGGGGACGACGCTGATCGACCCGTCGACCTCGAGGACGACGAGGCGAGCGTCGCGGTGGCTGCTCATCCCCCGAGTTCGGCACGCTTCCTCGAGCTCGTCGGGTGAGACGTGCTCCTGGCGGAGCCGGCCTTGGAGCAGGTGCCCGTTGTTGACGAGCAGGACCGGTGATCCGAGGACGCGGGTCTCGAGCGTCGTCCGCCGGGCGAGCACCCAGCTGACCGCCCAGGCGCCGAGCACCACGGTGCTGGACGTCGCCAGCCCGATCGGGAGGTTGCCGAGACCGCCGGTCATGGCGTTCTGCACCGCGTTCGAGAGGGCCATGACCATCGCGAGGTCATACACGTTGAACTGTGCCAGCTCCCGCTTGCCGGTGAGGCGGAAGCCGATGAGCAGCACGATCACGATGACGAGCGTCTTGGCGGCCTGCTCACCGACGCGGGTAGCGGTGACCGGCGCGAGGGCGAGCACGACGGTCACGGCAGGCGGAGGCCCCGGTAGTGGCGGCGGCTGCGCAGGACCCGGGCGTCGCGGGGGATGACGCTGATCGATCCGTCGCTCTCCAGGATGGCGATGTGCACCTGGCTGACGTCGTCGAGGCCGTGCTCCCGGAGCGCCGCGTCGAGCTGGTCCTGGCCGATGCCTTCGCGGGCCATGCGCTGCTTGAGCGGCTGCCCGTCGTGGACGATGAGGACGGGTTCCCCGACAAGGATCCGTTCCGCCCGGCGCGAGTGCGTGATCACGCGGTTCAGACCCCAGTTGAGGGACAGGAGCACCACCGCGGCGACGATCCCACCACCGAGGGTGTTGTCGTTGTTGATCATCGCGTTCTGCACCGCGTTGCCGAGGATGATCACCAGGACGAGGTCGTAGAGGCTCAGCTGGCCGAGCTCGCGTTTGCCGAACAGGCGCAGCCCGAGCACCAAGAACAGGTAGATCACCGCGGTCTTGCCGGCGATGATCAGCACGCCGTGGCCGCTCGGGTGGTCGAAGATGCCTGCCAGCACGTACACGGTCGCTCCCCGCCGGGATCCGGGCGTGGGCGATATCTTGGCCTGTGGCTGTGGTCGCAGGTGCGAGCCTCCCGGCGGTCCCGCTCTTGGTGGTCGTCGCGGGCACCACCGCCGCCATCTACCTCTTCTTGATCACGCTGCTGCGCCTCGCCGGGCGCCGCCAGCTCGCCCAGCTGAGCGCCCTCGATCTCGTCGTGGTGCTCCTCCTCGGCAGCGCGGTCGAGACGGCCATGATCCACGGGGACACGTCGCTGCTCGCCGGGCTGGTCAGCGCGACGACGCTGCTCGTCCTGAACAAGTTGCTGAGCGTGCTGTTCCTGCGGTCTCAGCGGCTGAGCCATCTCGTCAACGGCGGCCCGATCCTTCTGGTCCACGACGGTCGAGTGCTCGACAGTCACCTGGCCCGGGCCGGCCTCACCACCGTCGACCTCGACGCCGCGTTGCGTGGCCGGGGTTACGAGGGCCCCGCCGGGGTCGAGGAGGCGGTGCTCGAGACCGACGGGACGATCAGCGTCGTCGGGGAGGCCCGGCGCACGCCGTGACCGTTCCCGTGCCCTCGCCGCGACGGCCAGACTGGAGGATCAGCCCCGCACGTCTCGGTGCTGCCCCGGACTCCAGATCGGCGCCCGCCATGTCCATGCTCCCGTTGACCGGTCCGAACGGGTGAAGCCGTGACCCCCACGGTCCTGGTCGTGCTCGGCGCGTTCTTGGCGTCCGCGGTCGAGATGGTGGAAGCGCTCACGATCGTCCTCGCGGTCGGGATCACCCGAGGTTGGCGTTCCGTGAGCCTCGCGGTGGGTGCCGCGGTCGTGACGCTGGCCGTGATCGTCGCCGGGCTCGGTCCCGCCCTGACCCAGGTTCCGATCGACGCGTTGCGGGTGGTCGTCGGCGCGATCCTGCTCACCTTCGGCCTGCAGTGGCTGCGCAAGGCGATCCTGCGCGCCGCGGGGATCCGAGCCCTCCACGACGAAGACGCGATCTTCGCCGAGGAGGTCGAGGAATCGCGACGAGTCGCGGTCGAGGTGGAAGCCGGCATCGACTGGTACGCGTTCACGCTGGCCTACAAGGGGGTGCTCCTCGAAGGTCTCGAGGTGGCGTTCATCGTGGTGACCTTCGGCAGCACCGCCGGGCATCTCGGCTTGGCCGCGGCGGGCGCCGCCGCGGCCCTCGTGGTCGTGGCCGGCGTCGGAGCGCTGGTGCACCGGCCGCTCAGCCGAGTGCCCGAGAACGCCCTGAAGTTCACCGTCGGGATCATGCTGAGCGCGTTCGGCGTGTTCTGGGGTGCCGAGGGTGCGGGCGTGTCGTGGCCCGGCAGCGACCTCGCGATCTTGGTGCTCGTCGCGTTCTTCGCCACGGTGTCGCTGGCGCTGGTCACCCAGCTCAAGCGGACCCAGCGCACGGCACCGGCGACCCGACCGGTCGCCACCGGCCACTGACATGGAGCGGATCCGACGCTTCGGGCGGTTCTGGTACGACTTCTTGGTCGGCGACGACTGGGTCGCCGCGCTGGGCGTCGCCGCCGCGCTGGGGATCACCGCGCTCGTCGCGGTGCAGCACAACCCGTGGTGGTTCCTTCCCCTCGCGGTCGGTGGGATCCTCGTCGTCTCGGTGCGGCGAGCAGCCCGACGGGCCGCGGTGCCCCCACCGACGGGCCCCGCACCGCTGGACGATTGAGCGACGCGTCCCGGGCGCCGCGGACGTCCCGAACCGTCCTCGCGGTCGCCGTCGCGATGGTCGGCGTCACCGCGCTGGCCGCGTCCGCGCACGGACGCGCGATCACCACCGCGACGACGTCGGTGCGCAGCGCCACCGGCGTCTCGTGGCGCACCGTCGGTGGCGAGCACCTCACGCTCGACGCCTTCTGGCCCGCGACCGGCCCGGCCGGTCGACCGGCGGTGCTGCTGATCCACGGCGGGGGGTGGAGCGCCGGCGACAAGGGCGGGTTGGACCCGGAAGGACGCCAGCTCGCCGCGCGGGGTTTCGTCGCGGTGTCGGTGGACTACCGGCTGGCGCCGCGGTCGGCGTTCCCGGCGGCACTCGACGACGTGCGGGCGGCCGTCGCGTGGCTGCGCGAGCCGAGACAGGTCCACCGCTTCGGGCTCGACCGCGCCCGCATCGGCGTGCTCGGCGACTCCGCGGGCGGTCACCTCGCCGGTCTGCTCGCCACGCTCCCCGCGCGAGGAACCCCGCGGCGGTCCGATCCGCGCCGTGGTGAGCTGGTCCGGGCCGATGGACCTCGAGGCGGGGACCGGCACGCCGTTCTCGTCGCTGCTCGGCGACGCGGTCACCGTGTTCCTCGGTTGCCGTCCCGCGGTGTGTTCGGCCACCGCGGCCGCGGCGTCGCCGATCACCCACGCGACCGGCGACGCCGCGCCGATGCTGCTCGTCAACGCGGACGCCGAGCTGGTGCCGTTGGATCAGGCGCAGCGGATGGCCGCGGCGCTCGGGGCGGCGGGGGCCGAGGAGCAGCTGCTGGTCGTCCCCGGCCATCTGCACGCCTCCGAGTACGCGACGCAGGTGTGGGACCCGACGGTGGCGTTCCTCACGCGGTTCCTCGGGACGCCCCCGAGACGGTGACCGGCGGCAGCGAGGCCGGAGCCCGGGTGGCCTCGGCTAGCGTCCGCGGATCGTGACGCCTGCGGAACCGCCGGCGCCCAGCACGGCGAACCCGTCGGGCCGCCCGCCAGCCCCGGACGGGCCGGCCGGGCCCCCGCCCCCGGTGCGTTCCTGGCTGGCGCTCGTCGTCGCCACCATGGCCCTCGTGGCACTGATCGCCGCGCCGCGCCACAACGTGCTCAGCACGCTGCTCGTGATCATCTCGAGCACCGCGGGGGCGGCGTTCGTCCTGCTCGAGCAGCGCCACCGGCGGATCGGCGCCAAGCCGGTCCTCGTGGCGATCGGGTTGGTGATGCTGATGGCCGTGTCGATCGGGCCGCACTCGTCGAACGACCTGTGGTCGTACACGATGTACGGGCGCATGGTCAGCGTCCACGACGCGAGCCCCTACGACCACGTCCCCGCCGACTTCCCGTCGGACCCGTTCGACAAGCGGGTCAGCCCGATCTGGCAGCACCGCGGCTCGGTGTACGGGCCGGCGTTCGTCGCCTATGCGGCCACGGTGACGTTCGCGGCCGGCGATTCGGCGTTGATCGACCATCTGCTGTTCCAGCTCGGCGCGGCGCTGGTCGTCGCCGCGGTGCTCTGGATCGTGTGGCGGCGAACCCGCAGCCCGGCGCTGCTCGCCTGGCTCGGCTTGCACCCGGTGTTCGGGGCCATCGTCGTGAACAGCGGCCAGATCGACGCGTTCATCGGGCTGGCCGTCCTCGTCGCGGCGCTGCTCATCGCCGACCGGCGCGGGGTCGCCGCCGGGCTGGTGGTGGCGTTGGCGTCGCTGGTGAAGATCACGAGCCTCCTCGCACTGATCGGGATCGTGTTCTGGGCCTGGCGGCGTCACGAGCGTCGCCTGGCCACCGAGGCCGCGGTGACCACGGGCGTGGTGGTCGCGGCGGTGTACCTGCCGTTCCTGGCCGGCGCGTCGCACGTCCTGTCGGGTGCGGATCACATGGTCACGCCGGGCTCCCCGTGGAACCTCCCGGCTCAGCTGCTCGTCGGCAAGGACGCCGGCCGTGACCTCGCCGCTCGGCTGCTGCCCGACGCGACCCTCTCGGTGCTCTTCTACCTGTCGTTGGGTCTGGTCGCGGTGTTGGCGTTGGCGCTGGGCTGGCGGTGGGCCCGCGCCGATCGGCCCGGGCCGGCGGTCGGGGCCGCCACCGCGTCGTACGCGATCGCGGCCGAGTACACGCTCCCGTGGTACGGGGCGTGGGCGCTGCCGGTCCTCGCGGAGGAACCGGTCTCGCTGCTCGGGTGGGTGGTGTGGGTCCAAGCCGCGGTGCTGCTCGCGGCGTGGAAGCTGCCCACCCATCACACCGGTGGTGTCGCCGACACGATCCTGCGGGGCTCGTTCGCGTACGCGCTGCCGATCGTGCTGCTCGTCGCGTTCGTCGCCTGCCGGCCGCCGGGCGGCTCGGCACGGAGGGCGCCGACGCGCGTCGCCGCCGGCGTCTCGTAGCCCGGCCCGGGGAGACGACCTCCCCGGGGACGGCTCGCTTGGGCGTTCCGGCCCGGGGGGGTCTGTGCGGGCAGCTGCCGGCCGGGACACGCGAGCCGCCCCCGGCTCGATCCCGCGCTCTGGAACACGGGCGAGCCTCGGGAGGCCGTTCGGTCCGTACGGTAGGCACCGGGGCATCAGACCGACGTAAAGCCACGCTGAGGGATCCGTGAGCATCGACCCGGTTCGGGGCCCGGGGCCGGCGGCCACCGACGGTGGCCGCCCGGCTCGGGGCGCCCGCCCGGCGTGGCTTCGACCCCCGAACGAACCGGCCAAGATGGCGGGGCTGGTTCGACGGAGATTGGAGCGACGGTGCAGACACGACGCATTGGCGACCTGGAGGTGTCGGTCGCGGGGCTCGGGTGCAACAACTTCGGGATGCGGGTCGATAAGGCCGGGTCTCGGGCCGTCGTCGCCGCCGCGTTGGACGCCGGCGTGACCCATTTCGACACCGCCGACCTCTACGGCGGCGGGAAGTCCGAGGAGTTCCTCGGCGTCGCGCTGGGTGCTCGTCGAGACGAGGCGGTCGTGGCGACG
Source organism: uncultured Actinomycetes bacterium (assembly GCA_963714105.1). GTDB lineage: Bacteria > Actinomycetota > Acidimicrobiia > IMCC26256 > PALSA-555 > PALSA-555. The sequence goes on from OY970233.1 coordinate 943,295, forward strand.
AAGTTCGGGATGCGCCCTCCCCCCGAGGATCTCTCTGGGGGTCACCCGACGTGGGTCGCCCGGGCGGTGGACGAGAGCCTGGGGCGGCTCGGCATGGACCACATCGACCTGTACTGGCTGCATCAGCCCGACCCGGCCACCCCCATCGGGGACACGCTCGGGGCGCTGCACCGGCTCGTGGAGGCGGGCAAGGTCCGCGAGCTCGGATGCTCGAACTTCTCCGCCGTCCAGCTCGACGAGGCCGCCGACGCCGCGGCCGAACTGGGGGTACGCCCGTTCGTGACGGTGCAGAACGAGTACAGCCTCTTGCACCGGGAGCCGGAGGTCGAGGTGCTCCCGGCGTGTGCCCGCCACGGGTTGAGTTTCGTCCCGTACTTCCCGCTGGCGAGCGGGCTGCTGACCGGCAAGTACACGCGGGGGGAGGCACCACCGGAGGGAACGCGGCTGGCCCGCTGGCCCAGCGACCGCGTCGACCGCCTCCTGAACGACGAGCGCTTCGACACGGTCGAGCGGCTCGCCGGGTTCGCCGCCGCGCGCGGGCACACCCTCCACGAGCTGGCCCTGTCGTGGCTGGCGGCTCACCCCCTCGTAGCGAGCGTGATCGCCGGCGCGACCACCGCGGAGCAGGTGCGCGGCAACGCCGCCGCGACGACCGCGTGGGCGCTGACCGCCGAGGAGCGGGCCGAGATCGACCTCCTGATCGGTCATCCCCGCCAGGCGGCCTGACCCCGCCGAGCGCCGCCGCGCCGCGCCGACGGTCCACCGCGGCGCGAGAGGAGGTCGGTAGGTTCGGGTCGTGGCAGCACTGCGGGTCGGGAAGCGGTTCTTCGCGGCGGCGAACTGGGCCGCGGAGCTGCACGCGTCGACCCCCGGGGTGCTCACCCCGTCTGTCGCGCAGGTCCTCGGTGTCGCGTCGCTCGTCCTCGCCGACGGCGGCTCGAACCGAGAGGCAATCGCGGGGATGCTCGTCGATGCCGGGCGGGACCATGCGGTCCCGGCGGGCGATCTCCGCGACCGTCTGGGCAAGAAGACCGCTCGCCTGGTCGTCGCGGCGGCGGCGGGCCTGGCCGAGCCGGCACGTCTCGACGCGGAACCCGAACCGGCGGTGCTGCGGGTCTGCGCCGCGGTGACCGTCCATGACGTGCAGGAGCTCCTCCGCGACGTCCGCCGGCACGGCGGCGTCGCGTTCGCTCGGTTCCCGACGCCACCGGATCAGGTGCTGGACCGCTACCGCGACCTCGTGGCCCGGTTCCGGCGTCGGCTCAGCCGCTCGAGCGTGCTCGTCCCGGAGCTGCGGGCCGGGTTCGCCGAGCTGGAGCGCGACGCCGAGCTCGACACCGCGCTCGCGGCCTGGCGGGTCGCGCACGTCGACGCGGCCTGACCGTCGGCGCACCCGTCTCCGCCGCCGGGCCGCGAAGGCGGCGCCGCCGAACTCGTAGGCTCTGCGCCCGTGGACCTGGCGATGACGCTCCCCACGATGGTGCACCACGACGGGGCCCAGACGCGGGCGTGGTGCCGGGCGGTGGACGCGGGCCCCTGGTCGAGCCTGGCCGTCCCGGAGCGGATCACGTACCCGAGTCACGCCCTGATGGTCGAGCTCGCCGCCGCGGCGGCGCTCACCGAGCGGGTACGGCTGTGGACGACGATCGTGGTCTTGCCGCTCCGCGACCCGGTCATGACCGCGAAGGAGCTGGCGTCGGTGGATGTGCTCGCCGACGGGCGTCTGACCGTCGGGGTTGGGGTGGGTGGCCGCGAGCACGACTACCGGGCGGTCGGCGCAGGGTTCGCGCGGCGGTGGGGCCGCCTCGACGAGGGCGTGGCGCGGATGCGGGCGGTGTGGCGGGGGGAGCCGCCGTTCGAGGGCGCCGAGCCGGTGGGGCCACCGCCGGTGCAGCCCGGCGGGCCACCGTTGGTGGCCGGAGCGATGGGGCCGAAGGCGATCGCCCGCGCCGCCCGCTGGGCGGCCGGTGTGGACGGCGCGTGGACCCTCGACGGGGACGAGGCGACGATGCGCGCCGCGTTCGACGCGATCGACGCGGCGTGGCGTGACGCGGGCCGCACCGACGCGCCGCACAAGTCGTCGAGCATCTGGTACGCGCTCGGTCCCGACGCGCAGGACCGCCTGGCCGCTTACGCGCGCGCGTACATGCGGATCTTCGGCGACGAGGTCGGCGAGTGGGCAGCAGGCGCGGTGCGGGCGTCGACGCCGGCGGCGCTGCGACGCGCGGTCGACGCCGCCGCGGCGGCCGGCGCCGACGAGTTTTTCCTCGTGCCGACGAGCGCCGACCCGGTGGAGTTGGACCGCACCCGCGAGGCGCTCGGGACCTGATCGGCTCGGGTCAGGAGCCAGGTCCGAGCGCGGGGGGTTCGGTGTCGTAGCGTTCGAAGTGGTGGCGGAGGTCCGCGGCGGTGATCAGCCCCGCGGCGCGCCCCGCCCACTCTCCGGCTGGTTCGTGGGCGAGCGGCCGGGTCACCCAGAGCCCGGCGACGCGGGCGCTGGCCGGGGCTTGCGCCTGCTCGAGGGCCCGGCCTCCGGCGGGCCACACGTACGCGTTCACCGCGACCCGCTGCACGAACCGGCGGTCGACGGGGAGGCCCTCGTCGCGGAGCCGGTTCACGACGAGGGAGGCGAGCACGTGCAGCTCGCGGGTGCCGACCGTCACCGACGCGGCGAGCGACGGGACCGCGGCGAGGAGCGCCTTGACCGTGAACGACAGGCGGGAGCTGAGGACCTCGACCCGGCGGGACCACCGGCGGGTGGCGCTGGCCAGCGCGGGGACGACCATGGTGGTCATGCCGGCTGCGGCGGGGGCGCGCACGGCGGCGCGGACGTCGTCGGCGTTGTGGACGGGCAGGGGGTCGGTGATGGCCCGGTTCACCGCCGAATCGAGGATCGATTCGACCGCGCCGTGCAGCTGGTGGACCCACGCGCCGGGGTTGATCCGCGGTTCGGGAGGTGACGCCACGGGGCTACGGGAGGGAGGTGGGTGCGGGGCTGATGACCCGACCCTAGAGCGGGTCGGGTCGGGGGTCGCGGTCGAGCGCCACCGCCGTGGATCCCCGGTCAGATCTTGCGTCCCGTGCCCTCCCAGTACGGGTCGCGGAGCAGCCGCTTGTACAGCTTCCCCGTCGGGTGGCGCGGCAGTTGGGCTTGGAAGTCGACGGACCGGGGCACCTTGTAGCCGGCGAGGTGGTCCCGGCAGTAGGCGAGCAGCTCGGCGGCGAGGGTCGGGGACGGGTCGGTCCCGGGTTCGAGTTCGACCGCGGCTTTGACCTGCTCACCGAACTCGTCGTCGGGGATCCCGAACACGGCGACGTCACGGACCGCCGGGTGCGCGGCGAGGACCCCTTCGATCTCGGCCGGGTAGATGTTGACCCCGCCGGAGATGATGAGGTCGATGCGACGGTCGGAGAGGTGCAGCCAGCCGTCCTCGTCGAGGTAGCCGACGTCGCCGAGGGTGAACACGCCGGGTCCCTGGTGGGCCGCCTCGGTCTTGGCCGGGTCGCGGTGGTACTCGAAGTCCATCCCGAGGCGGCTGCGAACGTACAGCGTCCCTTCCTCACCTGGTCCGCAGGGGCTGCCGTCGTCGCGGACGACGAGCACCTCGACGCTGTCCCAGGGTCGCCCGACGCTGCTCGGATGCTCGAGCCATTCCGCCGAGCTGATGGTGGACAGCATGGCGCCCTCGGTGCCGCCGTAGTACTCGACGAGCTTCGGACCCCACCAGGCGATCATGCGCCGCTTCACGTCCGGCGGGCAGGGTGCGGCACCGTGGTACACGACGCGCAGGCTCGCCCCCGAGAACGCGGCGCGGACCGGGTCGGGGACGCGCAGCAGCCGGGTCATCTGCGTGGGGACGAGATGCAGGTTCGTGACCTGGTACCGGTCGATGAGCTCGAGGGTCTCGACCGGGTCGAAGCGGGCGCGCATGACGAGCGTCGAACCGGTGAGCAGCGGGAGCATCGCGAACGCCCACTGGGCCGAGTGGTACGCGGGACCGCACAGGAGGGTGACGCCGTCGGTCGGGAACCCGAGGTTCTCCACCGCGCCGGCGGCGACGAGCTGCCACACCGACGCGGGCATCCCGGCGCGTGTCAATGCGTTCCGCACGCCCTTCGGCCGTCCGGTCGTCCCCGACGTGTAGAACATCGGGCCGGCGAGGACCTGCCCGGCGGGCTCGTCCTCCGGCTGCGTGGCGAGGAGCTCGGCGTCGGCGTCCCCTCCGACTCGGATCGTCTGCACCGTCGGGTTGACCCGAGCGACGGCTTCGAGACCGACCGCTGCGAACGATTCGTCGACGACGAGAGCACGCACGTCGGCGTCGTCGAGGACGTAGGCGATTTCGTCGGCTACCCAGTGCCAGTTCAGGGGCACGACGACGAGCCCGGCGTGCATGGCGGCCCCGAGGACCTCGAAGAGCTCGGCGCGGTTGTCGCCGAGCACCGCGATCGTGTCGCCGGCCTCGAGCCCCAAGGCCCGGAACGCGTGGATGCGCTGGTTGACGTGCCGGTTGAACGCCGACCAGGTGACGGTGCGGGTGTCGTCGACGAGCGCGGCGGTGTCGGGCTTCCGGGCGGCGATCGGGGCGAAGTTCTCGGCCACGGCGGGTCAGCCTCGCGCGGCGGCGCCCCGCCGACCCGGCCGTCCGGTCCGGCGAGGCGTCCGGGCCCCGACCGGCTCGGCCTCACCACCGCGGGAGCCTCGGGACGCCGGTGGGGCCGTCCCCGGGGTCCGTGACCGCTGAGTAGCGTGCGAGGTCTCAGACCAGGGTGGTTGCATGGACATCGAGCAGTTCTACGACGAGAACCCGGCGCGGCGAGCCTCCGAGGAGCTCGAGTTCGGTCGGGACTGGACCGACGCCGCCGGCAATCACGCCGAGGTCAGCTGGGTGCGCGACACCGGCGAGCTCTACGTGATGACCGCGCCGATCGAGCCGATCTTCGCCACCGGCATCCCGGGTCAGGAGGACGTGAAGCCGTTGCCGACCGACCAGGTCGTCGTCGAGGTCCTCGGGGTGTTTCCGACCCTCGAGGCGGTCGAATCGGCGTTGGCGGGCTGGCCGAAGGCGATGCCGCAACCGGACAGCCTCCAGTGGGCCCGCGACCACGTGACGCACGCGGGGAGCGGGCCGCCCGGTGAGATCCCGCCGGGTGAGGCGCCGACGGAGATCCCCGGCGCCTGACCGACGACCCGACGCTCGCACCGCCGGGGCCGGGAGGGTCAGATCCGGTGGGCGACACCCACCCGGTCGCGCCCGGCGCGCTTCGCCGCGTACAACGCCGCGTCCGCGGCGGTGATGAGCGCGGCGCCGTCTTCGACGTCGTCGGGGAGCGTCGCCGCACCGGCACTGACGGTCACGACCACGCCGGGCTTCACCGCGTGCCCCGCGGCACGGCGGAGCCGCTCCGCGACGCCGGGCACGTCGCTCTTGGCGCAGCCGGGCAAGAGGACGAGGAACTCGTCACCGCCGTAGCGGGCGGGGAGGTCGAACGCCTTGGTGGAGCCCTGGAGCGCCGCGCCGACGGCGCGCAGCACCGCGTCACCGGTGGGGTGCCCGTGCGCGTCGTTGATGGCTTTGAAGTAGTCGACGTCGAGGGCGATGAGGCTCAACGGTGCCCCGGTGCGGCGTTGACGCCCGACTTCGAGGGTCAAGGTCTCCTCGAAGAGTCGCCGGTTGGGGAGCCCGGTGAGCTCGTCACGGGTCGCGAGGCGCTCGACCTCGTCGAGGAGCCGGACGTTGCGCAGCGTCAGCGCGGCGTGCGCGACCGATTGGACGAGTGAGGCGACGGTGAGGCCCGGGACCCGGGCTTGGGGTCCGCGCCCCACTCCGCGGCGACGACGCCGAGCGGCTCGTCGTCGCCGGTCAACGCGGCCACGACGACGTTTCGGGCGTCGGGGAGCTGCTCGGCGAGGAGCCCGTCGTCGAGGGTGCGCACGAGGCGCGGGTTCCCGTCGCTCAGCACCGTCGTGCCGGCCCGCCCCAGCTCCGCGGAGTTGGGACCGGGGTCGGCGGCGTCGCCGCCGACGATCCAGCGGTCGTCGCCTCGCACGACGACGAGGACCCGGGCGAACCCGAGCCGTTCGCGGAGGTGACGCACGAGGACGGTCACCACGTCGGTGGGGCGGCGGGCCCGCTCGAGGGCCGCACCGAGGTCGACGAGCGCGGCCAGCTCGACGCCGGTGTGACGCAGCGTGCGTTCGTTGACCGACTGGAACACCGCCGCGCCGACCGCGAAGAGGAGGAACGCGGCGGCGGTGACGGCGATGGTGCGATCGCTGCCGGGGCTCGCCACCTTGAGCACCCCCGCGGCCGCGGCGGTCCGGCCGAGGAACAGCAACAGCGCGCACCAGACCGCGACCTTGAGCCCGGTGCGGTGCGACACGAGGAGGGTGACCGCGACGACCTCGAGGAAGACGAGGAACAGCAGGAGGCTGGAGCTCCCGCCGGTGAGCAGCACGACCGCGGCCAGGAACGCCCCGTCGACGAGGACCAGCGCCGACAGCAGGGGTGACGCCAGGCTCGGGACCCGCCGTCGCGCGAGCTCGGCGACTCCGACCACGAGGAGGTAGGCGATCGGCACCGACCATTCCAGCCCGCGGCTCCCGACCAGCGCGGGCAGGGCGACGACAACGACGACGAGGCTGACCCGAAGCCATTGGAGGACCGCCAGGCGGTCCAGCACCGGCGCCTGCGGGTCGCCGAACGCGACCGCGTTCACTCGAGGTCCCGGAAGTCCAGCCGCGCGTCGACGGGTGCGTGCGCGATCCGCGGGTCGCGTCGATCGACTCGTCCCTGGACGGCCAGGAAGACGACGACCGCGCCGATGAGCGCGAACAGCAGGCCGTAGGGCCCGGCCGTTCGCAACGCCCGGATGACTCCCCCGTGCCCGCCCGGACCCGGGAACGGGAACGTGGCTTGCGGGGGCGCAGCCGCGGTCGGTGCGCCGGCCCCGTTCACCCCGCTCGGCGCGCCCGAACCGGCTGTCGCCGCCACCCGGGCCGGCGGGCCCGGCACCACCGTGGCGGTCGCGGCGACGTTCGGGCCGGCCGCCGCCGCGGTCACCGGCGCGGGCGGGTTCTCCGCCGGCGCCGGGGCCGGGGCCGGTTGGGTCGTCGGCGTGGTGGTCGCGACGGTGGTCGGCGGAGGCGCCGTCGTCGGTGGCGTCGACGCCACCCCTGGGGCGCCGCTGCCTTGTGAGCCGTTGCCTTGTGAGTGGTGCAGCCGGGCCAGGAAGGCGGCGATGATCGCCTCGAGCTCGCGGGCGAACTCGGCGCGTTGGCGCTGGGCCGCCCCCGAGTCGTACCCGTCGCCGTGCCCGTCGCCGTGGCTCGGGACCCGGGCCGGGGCGCGCGTCGACGCGGCGCCGGCCGCGGCGGCCCCCAACGAGAAGACGAGGAGCAACGCGGCGAAGAACGCGGCGAGGGACCGCGAGGGTCGCCCCCGCATCCGGGGGAATCGGGTCCGTCGCTGCTTGCCCACGGAGCGTGTCATCGCCGTCCTTCTACGGGATGTCCTGCCCCGCCGCCGTTGGCGCCATCGGCAGATCCCGGCGGGGACTTGAGCGATCTCCGAGAAAATTCTCCCACCGGTCCCGACCCGCGGGCGGGGATGGGGGCGTGGGAGGCTGACCGGCGTGGCCGTCAACGCCCCGATCCCCGCGGTGGGTCCCGACGATGCCCGCCGCCGCATCGACGGGGGCGCGCTGCTGCTCGACGTCCGCGAGGCCGACGAGTGGGACGCCGGTCATGCCCCCGAGGCGACGTGGATCCCGATGGGCGAGCTGGCCGCCCGTCAGGAGGAGCTGGTCCGGGATCAGCCCATCGTGGTGGTGTGCCGGAGCGGCGGCCGCTCCGCCCGGGTCACCAGCGCGTTGCTCGCCGGCGGGTACGACGCCGCGAACCTCGCCGGGGGCATGCAGGCCTGGTCAGCGGCGGAGCTCCCCGTCGTCACCGACGCCGGCGACGCCGGCACGGTGGCCTGACGACCACCGGAATCGCGCCTACCCGCCGGTAACGTGGCGGGCGTGCCGGTCCCGCCGTTCGAGCGCCGCGAGGCGCTGCGCCGTCTCGCCGACGAGCCCCTCGACGTCCTCGTGGTCGGGGGCGGCGTCACCGGGGCCGGGTGCGCGCTCGACGCCGCGACGAGAGGCCTCCGGACCGGGCTGGTGGAGCGGGACGACTTCGCGTCGGGCACCTCGTCGAAGTCGTCGAAGCTGGTGCACGGCGGCATCCGGTACCTCCAGCAGCGCGAGGTCGGGCTGGTGTACGAGGCGCTGGCGGAACGGCAGGTGGCGTTGCGCAACGCCCCGCACCTCGTGCGGGTGCTGCCGTTCCTGATCCCGATCCTGTCCCGCGACGGGCTGGTGGACCGTCGGGTGGCCCGGGGCCTCGGCGCGGTGATGTGGATGTACGACCTGACCGGCGGGCTCCGGATCCACAAGGCCCATCAGCGCATCGACGCGGACCGGGCGACGGCGCTGATGCCGACCCTGCGTCGCGAGAACCTGGCGTCCGCCTACCTCTATTACGACGCGCAGACCGACGACGCCCGGCTGACCTTGTGCCTGGCGCGCACCGCGGCGGCGCACGGCGCCGCGGTCGCGAACCGGGTCGAGCTCGTCGCGGTGCTGAAGGACGGCCAGGACCGCGTGCGGGGCGCTCGGGTGCGCGCCGACGGCGACGAGTTCGAGATCGCGGCCCGAACCGTGGTCAACGCCGCGGGGGTCTGGGCCGACGACGTCCGGGCGTTGGACGAGGGCGAGCATCCGGACTCGATCCGCCCGGCGAAGGGTGTGCACCTGACCGTCCCGTGGTCGAAGGTCCGCAACGAGATCGCCGCGATCGTGCCGGTCCCCCGGGACCGCCGATCCGTGTTCGTGGTGCCGTGGGGTGACTTCACCTACGTCGGCACGACCGACACCGACTACGACGGGCCGATCGACGACCCGCAGTGCACACCCGACGACGTCGACTACCTGCTGACCGCGTTGAACCGGGCGATCGTCGACCCGATACGGACCGCGGACGTGACCGGCACGTGGGCCGGGCTGCGGCCGCTGCTCCGCACCGCGAGCAGCGCCCGCACCGCCGACCTGTCGCGCCGCCACGGCGTCCGGGTCTCGCCCAGCGGGGTCGTGACCGTCACCGGGGGGAAGCTGACCACCTACCGACGCATGGCGGCCGACACGATCGACGAGGTGGGCGGCCTGATCGGGCGACGGTCCAAGAGCCGCACCCGGAAGCTCAAGCTGCTCGGCGCGGCGGGCTACGAGGCACCGTCGCCGACGCCCGAGCCGGCCAGCGTCCACGAGCACCTCGCGGGCCGGTACGGGACCGAGGCCGACACCGTGTTGACGCTCCTCAGGGAGGAACCCGGCCTTCGTGAGCCGCTCGTGCCCGGCCTCCCGTACCTGCGCGCCGAAGCCATCCACGCGGTTCGCCACGAGATGGCGGGCACGCTCGACGACGTGCTGTCCCGACGGACCCGAGCTCGGCTGCTCGCCCGGGACGCGTCCCGCGCCGCGGCCGAGGACGTCGCCCGGCTGCTCGCCCCCGAGCTGGGCTGGGACGAGGCGCGCATCGTCGCCGAAGCCGACACGTACCGCCGAGCCTGCGAGCGGGAGCGGACCAGCGCCGAGCTGCCCGAGTCCGCGCTCGACGCGTCGTTGGGCGCGTAAGCACCACCGTCAGCCGCGCGACCGACCCGGTAGGGTCGCATCTCGTGCCCGAGGCCCGGCGCGGCGCGCCGACTCCACCGATCCCCTTCGGTGCAGGAGGTGCCGCGACGGCGACGGCTCGGCTGGAGAGCCCCCGCGTCGAGGTGCCCGCCGCGGTGCTCGCCCGCTTGACGTCCGCCTGCTCGTCGGTGGTGACCGAGCCGGCCGCGTTGGCCGAAGCCAGCCGGGACTGGTGGCCGTTGGCGATGATCTGGGCGCTCGACGACGACGTCCCGGCGTTGGCGGTCGCGGTCGCGCGCCCGACGTCGGTGGACGAGGTGCGGGCGGTGCTCGCGATCTGCCACGAGGCGTCCGTTCCGGTGACCGCCGCCGGCGGACGCAGCGGCGTGTGCGGTGCCGCGGTCCCCGTGCACGGCGGGGTGGTGCTCGACTGCTGCGGGCTCGCCGGGATCGTCGACGTCGACCGGACGTCGATGGTGCTCGACGTGCGGGCCGGCACCTTCGGGGACGTCCTCGAGGCCGAGCTTCGCGGCTCGCATCAGGTCACGCTCGGGCACTGGCCCCAGTCGGTCGCGTTGTCCACCGTGGGCGGGTGGCTGGCGTGCCGCGGCGCGGGGCAGTACTCGACCCGCTACGGGACGATCGAGGACCTGGTGGTGGGCCTCGACGTCGTCCTCGCCGACGGACGGTTGGTCCACACCGGGGGGGCACCACGCGCCGCGGTCGGACCCGACCTGACCGAGCTGTTCGTCGGCAGTGAGGGCACGCTCGGGGTCATCACGAGCGCCCGCCTGCGCGTCCATCCCGCCCCGGCGGCGGAGCGCCGCGTCGCGTTCGGGTTCGCGTCGTTCACCGACGGGCTCGACGCGTGCCGGCGGATCCTCCAGCGGGGCGCGACCCCGGCCGTCCTGCGCCTCTACGACGCGACCGAAGGGGCCCGCAACTTCGAGACCGCCGAGGGGGTCTACCCGCTGCTCGTCCTCGACGAGGGCGACCCGATCGTCGTCGACGCGGCCCTGACCGTCGTGCGGGAGGAGTGCCGGGACGCCTCGGCGCTGGACGAAGAGCTGGTGGCGGGGTGGCTCGAGCACCGAAACGACGTGTCCGCGCTGGAGGCCCTCGTGGGGCGCGGGTACGTCGTCGACACGATGGAGGTCGCCGGACGGTGGCGTGACCTCCCGGCGATCTACCACGAGGCGATCGGGGCGCTCCGCGCGGTCGACGGCACCCTCGTCGCCTCCGCGCACCAGTCGCACTCGTACTCCGACGGGGCGTGCCTCTACTTCACCTTCGCGGGTCAACCCGCCCCGGACGCTCGGGAGGCCTACTACCGGGCCGCGTGGGACGCGGGGACGTGCGCGGTGCTGCGCCACGGCGGCGCGCTGAGCCACCATCACGGCGTCGGGCTCAACCGGGCCCGGTTCATGAGCGAGGCGCTCGGTGAAGGCCTCGGGGTGCTCGGGGCGCTCAAGTCCGCGCTCGACCCGCGGGGCATCCTGAATCCCGGCAAGCTCGGGCTCGCGTCCCCGTACGGGCCGTCGCCGGCATGGCCGTGACCGGTCGGACACGAACCGGATGACGTCGCCGCGAGACTTGATCCTCGTGGTCGACGTGGGCACCTCGTCGGCGCGGGCGGTGGTCGTCGACGCCGACGCCCACGTGCGCGTCGAGCACCGCCAGACCCTGCTGCCGTCGTCTCCCGCGCCGGGGCAGGTCGAGTTCGACCCCGTCGCGCTCGCCGCCGCGGTGCGGGAGCTGGCGTCGCGGGCGTTGGAAGCCGCCGGTCCCGTCGACGCGGTCGGGGTCGCGAACCAGCGGGGCTCGACCGTGGTGTGGGACCGAGCCACCGGCGAGCCCGTCGCCCCGGGGATCGGCTGGCAGGACCTGCGCACCGCGGGCCGATGCCTCGAGCTGCGCGGGGCGGGAATCGCGGTCGGGCCCAACGAGTCGGCCACGAAGCTCGAGGTGCTCCTCGACACGGTCGACCCGGCCCGGAGCCGGGACCTGTGCTTCGGGACCGTCGACGCGTGGGTGATCTGGACCCTCTCCGACGGGGCCCTCCACGTCACCGACGCCACCAACGTCGCGGTCACCGGCCTGCGCGAGCCCGCCAACCAGTCATGGTCCGAGCCCGCGTTGGAGGCCTTGCGGGTGCCCCGATCGGCACTGCCGGGCGTGGTCGACTCGACCGGGGTGGTCGGGGACGCCGCCGCGCTGCCGGGTGCGCCACTGATCGCGGGGGTGCTCGGGGACCAGCAGGCGTCGCTGCTCGGGCAGGCCTGCGTCCGGCCCGGTGACGCGAAGATCACCTTCGGCACCGGCGGGATGCTCGACGTCGTGCTCGGACCCACCCGCCCGCCGTTTCGGCGCGGCGCGGCAGGGACCGTCCCGATCGTCACCCGGCGCGTCCAGGGGCACGACACGTGGGGGCTCGAGGCGATCATGCTCGCGGCGGGTACCAACGTGGAGTGGCTCCGTGACGATCTCGCCCTGATCCCCGACGCCGCGGCATCCGATGCCGTCGCGGCCCGGTGCGACGACAGCGGCGACGTGTGGTTCGTCCCCGCGCTGTTGGGGCTCGGCACCCCCCAGTGGGACTTCGGAGCTCGCGGCACGCTGCTCGGCCTGACCCGCGGCACCGGCGCGCCCCAGGTCGTGCGGGCCGTCCTCGAAGGGGTCGCGCATCGCGGCGCGGACCTCGTCGACGCGGCCACCCGCGACGCGGCGACTCCGATCGCGACGCTGCGGGTCGACGGCGGGATGGCCGCCAACCCGACCTTCGTGCAAGCCGTCGCGGACGCGACGCAGCGGCGGGTCGAGATCGCGCCGATTCCCGAAGCGACCGCGCTCGGCGCCGCGTTCGCGGCCGGCCTCGCCGTCGGTGTCTGGGCCGACGACGACGCGATCGCCGCCACGTGGGCGCCGGCCCGTCACGTCGATCCCGCCCGTCACCTCGACCGGGATCGGTGGCGCGCCGCGGTCGCCCGCGCCGAGGCGTGGATCCCCGAGCTGTCCGCGATCGACCTGTAGCGACGCCGCGTCACGAGAAGCCCGCCGTCGGGTCCGGTGGTCGGCGTCGCGCGCGGCGGCCCTGGCCGCCCCCGCCGGGAGCCGCCGCGTCGCGACCAACCGACGGTGGACGGATCGGGCTCCCGGCTGCGACGCTCTGCCCATGACCACGTCGACTCGACCGTCCGCGGTGCGCATCGATGACCTGGCCGACCCGCAGTTCCCACCCGCGGTCGTCGAGGCCATGACCGCGGTGGAGCCCCTCGCGGCCGCGGCGACGCTCGAACCCGACGCCGTGTGCGCGCAGGCCCGAGCCGACACCGAGCTGTCCGACTTCGGTGACGACACCTTCCGGGAACGCCTCGAGGTGCTGACCGCGGCGCTGCGCGACGAAGCCGGCCTGAGCCCCCTCGGTCGGGTCAGCGCCCAAGGTCAGCTCGTCGCCCTGCTCCGAAACCGGCTCCTGATCGAGGACCTGATCGCCCGGAACCCCGAGATCCTCGACGTCGAGATCCGCCGCCCCATCGTCATCGCCGGTCAGCCCCGCACCGGCACCACCCACCTCCACAACCTGATGGCCGCGGACCCGGCGCTGCGGTCCCTCCCCTACTGGGAGAGCCTCGAACCGGTGCTCGGCGCCGACGAGCGCGCCGCGGTCGCCACCGGCGCGCTGGACCCGAGACCCGGCCGCACCGAAGTCGGCCTCGCCTTCTTGAACGAGGCCTTGCCCTACTTCAAACGGATGCACGAGATGACCGTCGACCACGTCCACGAGGAGATCCAGCTGCTCGCCATCGACGTCTCGACCATGCTGTTCGAGACGATGGCCGTGCTGCCGAGCTGGCGCGACTACTACCTCGCCCACGACCAGACCCCGTCCTACCGGTACCTGAAGCGGGTGCTGCAAGTGCTGCAGTGGCAGCGCGGCGGCGAACGGTGGGTGCTGAAGTCCCCCCAGCACCTCGAGCAGTTCGGGCCGCTCCTGGCCGTGTTCCCCGACGCGACCGTCGTCGTCACCCACCGGGATCCGGTCTCGGTCATCGCGTCGAACGCGACGATGCTCGCCTACACCGCGCGGCTCAACCTCAGCCGACCCGACCCGAAGGTCATCGGCCACTACTGGTCCGACCGCATCCAGCAGATGCTCGACACCGGCATGCGCGAACACGACCGGCTGCCCCCGAACGCGTCGATCGACGTCCGCTTCCACCAGTTCATGGCCGACGACCTGGCCATGGTCGAACGCATCTACGCCGTCGCCGGGCAGGCGTTCGACACGACTGCCCGCGACGCGATGGCCCGGTTCCTCGCTGACCATCCCCGCGGCCGGTACGGCGGCGTGCGCTACGACCTCGCCGGCGACTTCGGGATCGACCCGGCCGAGCTGCGAGCCGGCATGAGCGACTACGTGACCCGCTTCGACGTCGAACCGGAGCGCTAAGGGCCGGGGGGCACGTCCGCGACGGCGACCACCTCGGTCGTCGGCGCGTCCGGGGTCTCCGCCGGGTAGAACCAGCGGAACCAGAGCCGCCCCCGCGGGTGCCCGCAGGTCGACAGCCAGTTGGGATGCCCCGGATCGCGTTCCGCGACGACGAGAATCCACGACCCGTCGGGTTCATGCGCGACCTGCGCGCCGTTGATCGTGCACCGCTCGTAGTCGTAGTTGTAGGTGTGCATGAACTGGTTCCACAGGCACAGGTTCCAGAACGCGCACACCGGGGACCGTCCCCGGATCACGAGCGCCTCGTCGGGTGCCAGGTCGTAGCTGCCCATCGCGTACGCGGCGTCGCCGGCAGCCCAGCCGAACGTCACCTCCTGCACCGGGTACGGCTCGTCGACGTGGTTCGGGGCACCCAGCCCGAGCGGGACCATGTTCGCCTGGTCGTGCACCCAGGTCATCGCCGCCCGGAACCGGCGGGCCAGGTCGGCGTCGTCCTCACGCCACTGCCGCGGCGGGTCGACCGACTCGACGTGCCAGGTGCAGCGGACCCCGTGAACCGGGTCGTCGAGGTAGTCGCGGGTGATGGCGACCACCGCGTCGTCCTCGAGGGCGAGGAACGGGCCGTCCCACCCTGCCGGCCGTTCCGGGCCGAGCACCAGCTCGAAGGTGCCGTCCGGCCCGATCGCGAGGTCGTCGCGGTCGTTCACCGTCCCGACGATGCGTTCCGAGTACCGACCATCGCGAGGGCCGCCGTACACGGTGAGCGACAGGTACGCGGCATCGCCGCGCCGGCCCCGAACCCGGTACGTGCGAGTTGGATCGAGCGGCGCGTGGTGGTAGAAGGCATCCGCGTTGTCACCACCCCACTTCTTGTACGGGCCGACGATCTCCACGAAGCGGGGGTTGGCGGGATCGGCCCAGACGTAGCAGTCCAGCGCCACCTGCAGGATCGAGAACATCCACTTGTAGCCCTCGAGCACCTGCTGGTCGTCGCCGACGGCGCGGTTTCCGTCGAGGAACCGGGTGTCGAGGGACCCGACGAGCTCCAAGAGCTCGTGCACGACGTCGGTGGTCTCGAAGCTGCGATCGGTCATGGCCGAACGCTAGGCGCGCCGGTCGACCCGACGGAACGCGGACCCGCCGTGGCAGCTCATGATCCGAGGGCGACGACGGCGTCGCCGACACGGATCGGGCCGCCGTCGAGGATCTCGGCGCGCAGACCGCCCCGATGCACGAGCGCGGCGCGGACACCACGTCGCGTGTGCCCCTCGAGGTACGTGCACGGCTCGGCCAGATCGAACCCGCGTAGCCGCACCGGGCCGACACGGAACTCGCGGCCGACGAGCGGGTTCAAGGCGACACCGACGGTCACGAGGTTGCGCCGGGTCTCGCGCGGGGTGAGCTCGATGCCGTGCTCTGCGCGCACCGCCGCGACGACCTCGGATTCGATCAGCGTCACCGCCCGCTGCTCGTCCGAGAGTCGGAACCCCGAGTAGGTGCCCGACGTCGTCGCGTACCGGTCACCGGCGAGTCCGACCCCGGCGAGGGCCTCGACCTCGTCGCGGTGCTCCATCGGCGCGCCCGCGGCCGGCGCGACGAACAGATCGACGATTCGGCCCTCGGACACCACCGAATCTTCGCCGCTCACGGGGCCGCGGGGCGAGCCGGCCGCGACCACTCGAGCCAGCCGACACCGGCGTCGCCCCGCACGAGCGCGAGGATCACGCCACCGCCGGTCGGCACCAGCGCGACCGCCTCCGCGTGGAAGCGATCCGAGCCGGCGTCGACCCGGGTCGGCAACCCCCGGGCGTCCACCTCGACGTCGAGGGCCGCGTCGACGAGCACAGCCCCGCGCCCGGCGTCGGCTTGGACGACCAACCGCCGCCACGGGTCGGCCCAGGGATCGCCGACGAAGACCCGGTGCTCGAACGTCCCGGTCCCGTCGAACGCGTCCCGCCCGTCGGCGACGAGCAGGTCGCCGCGGACGGCCCCGAAGCGGTCGGCGGCGGTCTCCCATTCGAGGTCGAGCCCGACGGGGAGACGCTCACCCCGTTCGCCTCTCTTCGCGTCGAGCGGATCGTCGAGGCGGACCCCGAATGCCTCGAGACCGACGCCCCAGTGCTCGCCGGGGGTCTCGGGCACCAGCTCGGCCCACAGCCCGTCGCCGCGCACCGCGAGCGTGTCACCCGAGGGACGGCGCAGGTCGTGGTCGCGGACGGTCACGATCCCCCACTCCGGCGTGACGACGTACGCCCAATACCAGCAGCGGTCGGCCCAGCGCACCAGCCGCACGAACCCGCCGGCTCCATGGCGGTCCGCGAACGGCAACGACCACGCCTCCGCGGCGGCGCGATGATCGGTGGCCAACGTCTCAGATCGAGGCGCGCACAGCCCGGACGCCGAGCGCGGCACCCGTCGCCGCCCACGCGGTGCGGCCTCCCGTGGTTCGCCGACGCATCCGTGGAAGCGTAGAGCGGTCGGCAACGAGTCCGTGACCGCGCCCGTCGCGCCAGGGCCCACGCGAGGTGGACGCCCTAGGGTGTCGGGCCATGATGGACTCGCGGCACTCGACACGCGGTCGGTCGTACGTCTTGGAGATCGACGGGCTCGCGGTCCATGCGGTCGACTGGTCGTCGACCGGTCCGGGCGCTGGGCGTCGGGTCCTGCTGGTCCACGGTCTCGGCGCGCACACGCTGTCGTGGGAGCCGTTCGGGGCACCGCTCGCGGCGCGTCTCGACGCGACGGTCACCGCGGTGGATCTGATCGGATTCGGGCGGACACGAGCCCCGGAACGGACCGCGACGCTCGCCACCAACCGGCGCGTGGTCACCGGCGCGTTGGAGCAGCTGGGACCGGCGACGGTGATCGGCAACTCGATGGGCGCGACGATCGGCATCGGCGTCGCGGCCGCGCGTCCGGACCTCGTCGACGCGCTCGTGCTGGTGAACCCCGCGGTCCCCCACCCCCGCCCGAGCGTCGGCGACTGGTTGCGGCTGCTGTGGCTCGCTCCGGTCATGGTCCCGTCGCTCGGCGCTCGCCTGGTCGCGCTGCGCGCGTCGCGCCTCGGCGCCGCGCGGCTCGTCGACACGTCGCTGCAGACCAGCCTGACCAGCGTCGACGCGGTGGATCCCGACTTGCGTCGCCGCATGATCGAGCTCACCGCGGAGCGGCTCACGTGGCCGGAGGCCGCACCCGCGTACGCCGACGCGGCCCGTTCCCTCGTCGCGTACCTGGCCCGGGGGATCCATCGCGACCTCGCCGTCGCCGCGGCGGCGACCCCCACGGTGCTGATCCACGGCTCCGAGGACCGCCTCGTGCCCCTCGACGCGGCCCGCCACGCGGCCCGGCTGCACGGCGTGGAGCTCCACGTGCTCGACGGGGTCGGTCACGCGCCCCAGCTCGAGGTACCCGACCGGCTCATCGACGCCGTCGCCTCCTGGTCGCCCCCGACCGCGCCTGCCGCCGCGCCCTACGCGGCGAGCCCCACCGGACCCTGAGCCGGCCCCTTTGGCGGGGAGGCAACCGGGTCTTCGGCCTAGGCTTCCCGGCATGTGGGAAGCGCTGAAGCGGTGGTGGCGCTATCTCGGGGCCAAGACCGGGATGCGCCTCGAAGAGCGCGCCGACCCGAAGGTGCAGCTCGAGCAGGCCATCCGCGAGGCCCGTGAGCAGCATCGTCGCCTCATCGAGCAGGCCACGACCGTCATCGCGAACCAGAAGCAGATCGAGCAGCGCCTCGACCGATCCATCGAGGAGTACGAGCAGGCCAACGCCTCGGCTCGTCAAGCGCTCATGCTCAGCGACCAGGAGTCGCGCGCCGGGAACGCTGCCCAAGTCGACGACTTTCAATCAGGCCGCCGAGGCGTTCGCGAACCGGATCGTGACCCTCGAAGCGCAGGTCACGCAGCTGCGCCAGCAGCTGCTGGACGCCACCTTGGCGTCAGAGAAGGCGAGAGCTGCGGTGGCGACGAACTCGACCGCCCTGCAGAAGAAGCTCAACCAGCGCGAGCAGCTCTTGGGGCAGCTCGACCAGGCCCGCATGCAAGAAGAGATGAACAAGGCGATGAGCCAGCTGTCCGAGTCGGTCGGTGAGGACGTACCCACCTTCGACGAGGTGCGGGCCAAGATCGAACGGCGCGTCGCGCACGCGCAAGCCGCGTCGGAGCTCACCGGCGCCTCGGTGGAGTCCCAGATGCTCGCGGTCGAGCAGGCCCAGATGACCTCGGCTGCCGAGGCTCGCCTCGGGCAGCTGCGCACCGAGCTCGGGCTTCGGCCAGCGCCGATGCTCAACGCCCCCGAGTCCGCCGCCGACGACACCTCGTCGAGCTGACCCCTCCACCACCCGTCAGCGTCGACGGAGCTTCGCGAGGGGCGAGGAGCCCCGAACGCGTTCGACCATCGTGATGACGAGCGGTGCTGCGAGCAGCAGCAGCCACAGATCCTTCGCAATGTTCGGGGAGACGAACGCGACGGGGATCGAGACCCCGAACACCACGGTCGGCACGAGGGAACGCGACCACAGCTGCCGGCGTAGATCCCCGGGCCGCTCGTCGAGCAGACCCGCCCGGAACGCGTACTGCCACAGCGCGGTCGACATCGCGCTCACCAACACCATCGTCGCGGAGTAGAGCACGACCGCGGTCGTCGTGCTTCCGTAGGATCCGATGACCTCGGTCGGATAGGGCAGGAAGACGATCAGCGCGAGCAGGATCAGGTTGAGGGTGATGAACCGGTTGTCGACCGCCTTGAGGACCAGCGACAGGCGGTGGTGCACCACCCAGTACCGGGCGATGACGTAGAAGCTGAGCGCGAATCCGAGGAGCAGTCCGGAATCGTGGCGGAGCGCGTCGAAGAGCCGCTGGCTCTCGCCGGGACCACCGGCGATGTGGGGCAGCTGGAAGTTCAAGACGAGCAGCGTGATCGCGATGGCGAACACCCCGTCGCTGAAGGCGATCACCCGGTCGAGGCCGCGGCCGCGCTCGTCGAACTCGAAGAGGTCCTGACTCACCCGATCATGGTGACCCAGCGCGTCGGCGAGGGCGCGGACCTCTCAGGGGAGCAGGTCGGCGACCTCTTGGCGTTCCTGGACCAGCTCGTCGGTCGTGACCCGGATCCGCTCGGTCGCGAACGTCGTCGTGCTCGATGTCCGTCGACCACCTGCCACGAGCGCCCGTCGCTTCGGATCGGGAACCCGAACTGGAGTCCTTCCGGGATCCCGTACTCGCCGCGGCTCGCGACGGCGAGCGAGTGCCAGTCCCCGGCGGGGGTCTCCCGCCAGACGCTGTTGACCGAGTCGATCGCGGCGTGCGCGGCTGACGCCGCCGACGACGCGCCGCGGGCGTCGATCACGGCGGCGCCCCGCTTCTGGACCGTCTCGATGAACCAGCCCTGCAGCCACGCCGCGTCGGTGATCACCTCGGGCACGGGCCGGCCACCGATGCAGGCGTGGACGTAGTCGGGGAACTGGGTGGCGGAGTGGTTCCCCCAAATGGCGAGGTTGGTGACGGTCCGGGTCGGGACGGACGCCTTCTTGGCCAGCTGGGTCTTGGCCCGGTTCTCGTCGAGTCGGGTCATCGCGAACCAGCGGTCGGCGGGGACGTCGGGTGCGTTGCCGCGGGCGATGAGGCAGTTGGTGTTGCACGGGTTCCCGACGACGAGGACCCGGACGTCGCTCGCGGCGTGCGCGTTGATGGCCCGCCCCTGGGGTTGGAAGATACCGCCGTTGATCGAGAGCAGATCTCGGCGTTCCATCCCCGCCTTGCGGGGCACGGAGCCGACGAGGAGGCACCATGACGCCCCGTCGAAGGCGTGGTTGACGTCGCTCGTCGCCTCGATCCCCTCGAGGAGGGGATGCGCGCCGTCCTCGAGCTCCATGACGACACCTTCGAGCGCCTTCATCGCCGGCTCGATCTCGAGGAGTCGAAGCACGACGGGCTGGTCGTCGCCGAGCAGCTCACCGGCGGCGATGCGGTGGACGAGCGCGTAGCCGATCTGGCCGGCCGCGCCGGTGACCGCGACGTGAACAGGTCTGCTGGCCATGCGCGGGAACCTACCTGCTGCCCGCGGCGCTCGCCGATTCTGGCTCCCGCTCCGTGACGGCCAGCAGGAGCTCGCGCGCTTCGGTGAGCTCGGAGAGCCGCTCCGCGGCACCCTCGCCGGTGGCGCCGTGGTCCGGGTGGGCGGCCCGCACGAGACGCCGGAACCGGGCCTGGACGTCACGACGGTCGACGGTCATCCCGGCTCGAAGGCCCAGCACCTCCATCGCCCACCGCCGTTCCGCGGGGACACCACGCCAGCGGTCGTCGTCGGCGCCGTTGCCGTTCCCGGTCGTCGCCCGAGGCGCGAACGGCTGGAGTCCGGGGACCCCTTCGGCGAGGCGGCGCACGATGAGCCCTTCGGGGAGGACCGGTTGAGCGATCGCAGCTTCCACGGCGCGGAGCGCGACCCGTCGAGGCGTGGGCGGCAACGCCGCGCCGGCCATGACCGCGCCGATGAGCTGAGGAACCCCGGCCCCGTGACCGTCGAGCTCCAGCACGAGCGCCGCGGGCGTGAAGCCGAGAGCTTCGCTGACGATCCGATGCCGCGACCGGTCGAGACCGTGGGTGTCGGTCTGGAGCCGGTACCGGAGCGCGATGCGGGGCACCGCCAAGCCGTCGTAGGCGTCGTGGACCAGTCGGGGCAAGAGCTCGCGTTGCTCGTCGTCGAGGTCGTCGTAGGTGTCGGCGACGACCGCGCCGAGCAGCACCGCTCCCCACATGGGTCCGCTCGTCGGCAGGTAGGCGTCACCGAGCGCCACCCGACGGGTCGGCATGTGCCGACGCGTGTGGTGAACGTTGAGCTCGGCGAGTAGCACGGACGCCTCCACCCGGACTTCGACGAGGGCCAGCCTGCCGGATGCTCGGGCGGCAGAGAAATCGGGAGCCCAGCCCTACATGTGGTCGATGATCGCCTCGGCGAACTGGGAGGTCTTGACCTCTCGGGCTCCGTCCATGAGCCGGGCGAAGTCGTAGGTGACGATCTTGTCGGCGATCGTCGCCTCGAACGCCTTGGTGATCAGGTCGGCCGGCTCCTGCCAGCCCAGGTGCTCGAACATCAGCACCCCGGAGAGCAGCAGCGACGCCGGGTTGACCTTGTCCTGGCCGGCGTACTTCGGGGCGGTCCCGTGGGTCGCTTCGAAGATCCCGTGGCCGGTGACGTAGTTGATGTTCCCGCCAGGGGCGATGCCGATCCCGCCGACCTGGGCCGCGAGCGCGTCGGAGAGGTAGTCGCCGTTGAGGTTCGTCGTGGCGATGACGTCGAAGTCGTCGGGACGAGTCAGCACCTGCTGGAGAGTGATGTCGGCGATGTTGTCCTTCACCAGGACCTTGTCGCCGGGGTCACCGTTGCAATCGTCCCAACCGACCGCCACGTCGGAGAACTCCTCGCGGGTCAGGTCGTAGCCCCAGTTTCGGAACGCGCCTTCGGTGAACTTCTGGATGTTTCCCTTGTGCACGAGGGTCACGCTCTTGCGGTGCCGTTCCACGGCGTAGTTGATCGCGGCGCGGATGAGCCGCTTCGACCCGGTGACCGAGATCGGCTTGATGCCGATCCCCGAGTCCTTCCGGATCGTCCAGCCGAACCGCTCGTAGAGCAGCTCGATCAGCGCCTCGGCCTCGGGTGTTCCCTCCTCGACTTCCAAGCCGGCGTAGATGTCCTCGGTGTTCTCCCGAAAGATCACCATGTCGACGAGCTCGGGGTGCTTCACCGGAGACGGCACGCCCGGGTACCAGCGGACCGGGCGGAGGCACACGTAGAGGTCGAGGATCTGACGCAACGCCACGTTGAGGGAGCGGATACCGCCCCCGACCGGGGTCGTCAACGGTCCCTTGATACCGATCAGATGCGACCGGAACTTGGTGATGGTGTCGTCGGGCAACCAGTCCCGGTCTCGCGGAACGCCTTCTCGCCGGCGAGGACCTCGGTCCAGGCGATCCGCCGCTGCCCGCCGTAGGACTTCTCGACGGCCGCGTCGAGGGCGAGTTTCGCGGCGGGCCAGATGTCGACGCCGGTACCGTCACCTTCGATGAACGGGATGATCGGTTCGTCGGGCACGGTCAGCGTGCCGTTGACCATGGTGATGTTCTCGGCCATCGGTCTCCTCGCCGGCGACGTGCCGGCTGATCAGTGGGTGAGCGCGACGATCGCCAGGGTGATGAGGTACACGGCGAGCAAGCCGGCGCCAGTCCACCACAGCGCGACGCTTCGAGTACGGACCGGGGCGGCCGTCGACACCAGCGAGGGACCAGCCGCATTCGGGGCACCGCGCGGGCTGGTCCGACACCGACGTTCCGCACAGCGGGCAGGTGCCCGCCGGCGACCGGGGCCGGCTCGCTCATCGCTGCACCGGTCCGCTCCGCGGCCTCCACCGCGTTGCGGAACAGCATCGCGATCGTGGTGGGGCCGACGCCGCCGACGCGGGGGGTGATCGCACCGGCGACCTCCTCGCAGCGCTCGTCGACGTCGGGCAGGAGCTTGCGGCCCTCGTAGCGGACCCCGCCGCCGACGACGACCGCACCGGGGGTGACGTGCTCAGGCTGGAGGATGCCGGGGACGCCGGCCGCGGCGACGACGATCTCGGCCCGACGGGTGTAGTCGGGCCAGTTCGGCACGCCGGTGTGGACGACGGTGACCGCGGCGTTCGCGGTCGGGCGTTTCTGCGACAGCAACAGTGCCAGCGGCCTTCCGAGCGTGGTTCCCCGCCCGAGGATGCACACCTCGTGGCCGGCGACCGGGATCTCGTAGTGCGCGAGGAGCGCTTCGATCCCAGCCGGGGTGCAGGGTACGGGACCGGGCATCGACATGGCGAGCCGCCCCATGTTGAGCGGGTGGAGGCCGTCGACGTCCTTGTCGGGGTCGAGGTCGAGCAGCGCGGCCTCGTAGTCGATCTGTGGGGGGGTCGGGTGCTGGACGAGCATGGCGTCGACCGCCGGGATCGTCGTTGAAGGCAGCGGATCGCGGCGACGAGGTCGGCTTGGGTGGCGTCGTCGGGGAGGTGGACGTGGGGTGACCCGAACCCGAGCTCGGCGGCCTTGTCCTGCTTCATCCGGATGTACCCGGCGCTCGCCGATTCGTTGCCGACGAGGATGGTGCCCAGACCCGGCTGGTGGCCGGCCAGGGTGAGCGCGGCGATCCGCGGGACTTAGCTCGGCGAACACGGCGTCGGCGACCGGGCCGCCCGGCATCAGACGCGCGGCCATCAGTGCAGGAAGTGACGTTCGCCGGTGAGGACCATCGCCAACCCGAGCTCGTCGGCGCGCTCGATGATCGTGTCGTCTCGCATCGCGCCGCCGGGTTGGACGACGACGGCGACGCCCGCGGCGGCGGCGGCCTCGATACCGTCCGGGAACGGGTAGAAGGCGTCGCTCGCGGACGCGCCGCCCGCGGCGCGACCCGCGGCCTTGCGTGGCCGCGATCTCGGCCGAGTCGACCCGCTTCTGCTGGCCGGCGCCGATCCCGACGGCCTGGCCGTCCTTGACCAGGACGATGGCGTTCGACTTCACGTGGCCGCACACCCGCCACGCCAGCTCGGCGTCGAGCCACTGCGCGTCGGTCGGGGCGGCTTTGGTCACGACGCGCCAGGCGTCCCTGCCAGCCGCGAAGTGGTGCGGCTCCTGGATCAGGAACCCGCCGGAGATCTGGCGGGCGTCGAGCGTCGGCCGGCTCGGGTGGCGGCGCGTCGAGCAGGCGGGTGTTCTTGCGCTTCGCGATCAGCGCCTCGATCGTGCCGTCGTCGTAGGCGGGGGCGATGACGACGTCGGCCTGGGGGCCGGCGACCATGCGCTCGGCGGTCGCCGGGTCCAGCGGACGGTTCAGCGCGACGATCCCGCCGAACGCGGACTGGTCGTCGCATTCGAGCGCGCGCTGGTAGGCCGTCGCGAGATCGTCCGCGACCGCGACGCCGCACGGGTTGGCGTGCTTGATGATGGCGCACGGTCGGTCGGGTGGCGAGGTCGTGCACGATCCGCCAGGCCGCGTCGGTGTCGTAGAAGTTCAGGTAGGAGAGGGCGAGGCCGCTGTGCTGGTGCATCTGCGTCCCACCAGGACGTGGTGCCGGCAATGCGGTACGCGGGCCGCTCGCTGGTGCGGGTTCTCGCCGTAGCGGAGCTCGTCCTCGGTGCGTTCGAGGGACGAGACGAGGTGCTCGGGGAGCAGCTCGTCGGCCTCCAGCCAGCTGACGATCGCGGCGTCGTAGGTCGCGGTGCGTGCGAACGCCCTCGCGGGCGAGCCGCCGCCGGGTCTCCGCGGACAGGGCGCCGTCGCCGGCGCGCAGCTCGGCGAGCACGTCGTCGTACTGGTCCGGGCTGGTCACCACTCCGACCCAGGCGTGGTTCTTGGCCGCGGCGCGCACCATCGCGGGGCCGCCGATGTCGATGGTCTCGATGCTGGGGGTGCTGAGGAACGGGTAGAGGTTGCTCACGACGAGATCGAAGGGCTCGATGCCCTGCGCGTCCAGGTCCGCTCGATGCGTCGGGTTGCCCAGGTCGGCGAGGAGACCACCGTGGATGCGCGGGTGCAGCGTCTTGACCCGGCCCTTCGAGCATCTCGGGTGCGCCGGTGACCGTCTCGACGGTGACGACCGGGATGTCGGCCTCGCCGCAGCGAAGCGGCCGTGTTGCCGGACGCGACGAGCTCGAAGCCGAGCTGCGTGGAGACCCGCGGCGAACTCGGTCAGGCCGCGCTTGTCGTACACCGAGATCAGGGCTCGGGGGCTCATCCGTCGCCGCCTTCGGTGAGGAGCCGACGGAGCAGCTCCGGGTAGCTTCCGGCGTTCCACCTCTTTGATCCGCTCGTGCAAGGTGTCGGCGGTGTCGTCGTCGAGCACGGGCACGGCCTCCTGGGCGAGGATCGGGCCCGTCGTCGACCTCGAGGGTCGCGAGGTGCGCGGTCCAACCCGTGACCTTCACCCCTGCCGCGAGGGCATCGTCGACGGCGTGCCAGCCCTTGAAGGCCGGGAGCAGCGACGGGTGGGTGTTGACGATCCGCCCCGGGAAGGCGTCGTGGACCGGCTCGGCCAGGATCGTCCCGAAGCCGGCCATCGCGACGAGGTCGACCTCGTGGCGCTTGAGCGCGTCGACGACGCGGTGCGAGTACGCGACCCGATCGAAGTCCGGGCCGAACGACGTCCGCTCGACCAGCTCGACGGGGACCCCGGCGGCCTCGGCCCGCGTCGATCGCCGCGCAGTCACGATCGACCACCACCACCGCGACGGCGAGGTCCGCGTCGAGGATGGCCTGCAGGATCGTCCCGGTCCCGGACGCCAGCACCCCAAGCCTCCGCACGACCAGAAGGTAGCCGAGGCACCAGGCCCCACGGCTGAACGTGCGCTTGCGTACGCGGGGAAGGCATGCTCGGCTGCCCCGGGTGACACCGCGGCGCTGGGAGGACACGAGGTGGGCTGGGACCGGCTGAGCGCGGGTGAGCGGCTGGTGGGGATGAGCGGAGCGGCCCTGTTCGTGGTGTCGTTCCTCCCGTGGCTCGGAGGGCGGATCTCGACGTTCACGATCAACGGGCGCCCGTTCCCGACGTCGAAGTTCGAGTTCACCCACCCGGCGTGGGGCTTCGTCGTCACGCTCGTCGCGGTGGTGATCGGCGTGGTCCTGGTCGCCGCGGTCGCGTTCAAGGCCGCGGGGACCGAGCTCACCGGCTGGCCGGGCGGGATCACCGAGGGGCGACTGTTCGCGACGCTCGGCGGTTTGGCCTTCGTGCTCATCGTCACGAAGGTTTTCGTGGGGGCCAACGTCTCGGCTTCGTCGTTTTCACTTCCGAGTGTCGCGGGTCTGGGTGGCGCCTTGCGCCTGACCGTGGTGAAGACTCGAAGCTTCGGCGCCTACGCGGGGGTCGTGAGCTCAGCGGGCCTCGCGCTCGGGGGCGTGCTGATCGCGCGAGCGGAACGGGCCTAGCTCACCACCGCGGTCGCCGCGCGCCGCCGGTACCGCGTCGACCTCGGACGAGTCGAAGCGCGCGACGTGGAAGACAATGAGCCTCAAGGACGACGCCGCGGCTGACGATGCTTGCATTCCCGCGCGCGCCGTGGTGTGCTGCTCGGTGGTGTCCGCGCTCGATCGGGCGCCAATCACTCCTTGGAGGCAGGAAATGGATCTCAACAAGCTGACACCAGGTGATCAGATCATCGGTGTCAGCGGCATCGTGCTGTTCATCGTCTCGTTCTTCAACTGGCTCGGCGCCACGGCCTCGGTCGGCGGCAGCCGAGCCCTCCCGGGAGGCTTCTCCGCGTCGGGCGCGGACAGCGCGTGGGGCTTCACCTTGACGCTGCTCGCGGTGCTGCTGGGCCTGGTGCTGCTCGCCTACGCCGTGCTGAAGCTCGTCGGCGTCGAGATGCCGTCGACGTTCGGCAGTATCACTTTGGCTCAGGTCGTGGTCGGGATCGCCGCCGTCGCCTTCCTCTTCGTGCTGATCAAGCTCATCGCCGGCCCGAACATCAACACGGGCTCGTTCGGGGGCGTGACGGTCAGCAAGACACGCAAGCTCGGCATCTACATCGGCCTGCTCTGCACGATCGGCCTCGTGGCGGGCGCGGTGATGAACCTCCGCGCGGAGCAGTCGACCAACACGCCGCCTGCCGCCTGATCGACCCGAACCCGTCCTAACGGCGATTCGATGGCCCCGGCTTCAGCCGGGCCATCGGCCGCGCTGGTGGAACTCGAGTTGCTCCCCGCGTCGCTCGTTGTCACCAGGCGCCGCCAGGACGCCCGGACGTGAACCCGCAGTGGCGACCTAGAGGTTCGTGATCCCGTAGATGAGCCACGCCGCGGCGGCGACCGCGGTCAACGCGATGGCGATCCAGCCGAGGACGATGCCCGCGATCGCGAGGCCGCGTCCCTTCTCGGCGCCTTGGGCGGCGTCGATGCGGCTCAGCGCGACATTGCCGAAGATGACGGCGAGGATCCCGCCGATGATCCCGGTGCAGAGCACGGCGATGCCGAGCACGAGCGACGCGACGGCGAAGCCGTTGGTCGTCTGGCGTCGCGCCGGCTGGTAAGGAGCCCAGCCTTGTGGTGGGGTCGGGACCGGCTGCGGTGGTGGCGGCGGCGGCGGTGGTGTCGACGTCACGTGATGAGCCTACGCGATGGTGTCAGCGCGACGCGACGACGTCGACCATGAGCGCCCCGGCGGCGGTCGGGTTCAAGCCCACGTGGGCGCCGGCGTCGCGGAGCGCCTCCATCTTGGCTTGGGCGGTCCCTTTCCCACCGGAGACGATGGCACCGGCGTGGCCCATCTTCTTGCCTGGTGGTGCGGTGACGCCGGCGATGTACGCGACGACGGGTTTGCTCATCTCGGTCTTGATGTACTCGGCGGCTTCCTCTTCGGCGGATCCGCCGATCTCGCCGATCATCATCACGGCTTTGGTGTCCGGGTCGGACTCGAAGGCGCGGAGGCAGTCGATGAAGCTGGTGCCGGGGACGGGGTCACCGCCGATCCCGACGCAGGTGGTCACGCCGATGTCCTGCTGCTTGAGCTCGTAGAGCGCCTGGTAGGTGAGGGTCCCGGACCGGCTGACGATCCCGACCGGGCCGCCGGCTTTGGCGATGTGACCGGCGGTGATCCCGATGTTGGCTCGGCCGGGGCTGATGATCCCGGGGCAGTTGGGGCCGAGGAGCCGAACGTCGGGGTAGTCGCGGCGGAGCTTGTTGAAGAACCAGGCCTCGTCGTGCATGGGGACGCCTTCGGTGATGACCGCGATGAACGTGACGCCACCGGCGGCGGCGTCGAGCACCGCGTCTTTGACCCCGGGGGCGGGGATGAAGACGCAGGAGGCGTTGGCGCCGGTCGCCTGGACCGCTTCGCGCACGTTCGCGAACACGGGGATGCCGTCCACGTCAGTGCCGGCCTTCTTGGGGTTGGTGCCCGCGACGACTTGGGTGCCGTACTCCCGGTTGAGTCGACCGTAGAAGCGACCTTGGGAGCCGGTGAGCCCCTGGTAGACGACTTTGGTGGTCTCGTCGACGAAGATGCTCATTTGGTGTTCACCTCGGCTTGCGCGAAGGCCACGGCGGCGCGGGCCGCGTCGAGCATCGTGGGCTCCAGCCGGAGTCGGTCGGACAGGTGGGGTTTGAGGATGGCTCGACCCTCCTCGGCGTTGGTCCCGTCGAGGCGGATGACGATCGGGGAGTCGATGCTGACCCGATCGAGGGCTTGGACGATCCCGTTGGCGACCTCCTCGCCTTTGGTGATGCCCCCGAAGATGTTGATGAAGATCGCGTGCACGTCGGGGTCGTGGTTGATGACTTCGAGCGCGCCGGCCATGACGTCGGCGTTGGCACCGCCGCCGATGTCCAGGAAGTTGGCCGGCTTGCCCCCGACTTCGTTGACGACGTCGACGGTGCTCATCGCCAGGCCGGCGCCGTTGGCGATAACCCCGACGGTGCCTTCCAGACCGACGTATTGGAGGCCCTTGTCGTAGGCCTCCTCTTCGCGGGTGTCTCGCGGTTGACTGGCCTCATACTGCGAGTAGTCAGGGTGGCGGAAGACGGCGTTGGCGTCGAGGGTGACTTTGGCGTCGAGGGCGCGGACAACGCCGTCGGTGGTGAGGATCAGTGGGTTGATCTCGACCAGGTCGGCGTCGGCGTCCTCGTAGCAGCGCCAGAGCTTCTGGAGGATGTCGATGGCCCCGTCGCGGGCTTCGGCGTCGAGTCCGGCGGCGCTCACCCACTCTTCGCACTGGGTGGCGCTGAGCCCGTCGACGGGGTCGACGTGGATGCGGGCGATCGCGTCGGGGTCGGTCGCCGCGACCTCTTCGATCTCGACGCCGCCTTTGGCGGAGAGCATCCCGAGGTGGTTCTTCGCGGAGCGGTCGAGGGTGAACGAGGCGTAGTACTCGCGGGCAATGTCGCTGGCCTGCTCGATCCAGACCAGGCCGACGACATGACCTTTGATGTCCATGCCGACGATGTTGGACGCGTGGGTGCGGCACTCGGCGGCGTCGTTCGCGATCTGGATCCCGCCGGCTTTGCCTCGACCACCGACGTGCACTTGTGCTTTGACGACCACGGGGTACCCGATGCCGTCCGCGACGGCGACGGCTTCGTCGACGGTGTACGCGGCGGCTCCGGGCGAGATGGCGATGTCGTAGCGCGCGAAGAGCTGTTTGCCCTGGTATTCGAAGAGATCCAAGACGACTCCTGGTCGGACGGCTCAGGCGCGGGTGGCGCCCGACGTCAGTGGGCCACTCGGGTTTCCCGAGCGTCGAGTGCCTGCTCCAGCCACTCGGTGATCTCACCGAGGGGCGCGCCGGGGGTGAAGACTCGAGCGACGCCGGCGGCTTCGAGGGCGTTCACGTCGTCGCCAGGGATGATGCCGCCCCCGAAGACGAGCACGTCGCCGCGACCCTTCTCCGTGAGGAGGGCCAGGACCCGCGAGAACAGGCTGAGGTGGGCGCCGGACAGCACCGAGAGTCCGACCGCGTCGGCGTCCTCTTGGAGGCAGGTCTCGGCGACCTGCTCCGGGGTCTGGAACAGTCCGGTGTAGATCACCTCGAACCCGGCGTCCCGAAGGGCGCGGGCGATGACCTTCGCGCCGCGGTCGTGACCGTCGAGACCCGGCTTGGCGATGATGACGCGATAACGCCGTTGCATGGGCACCTCGTAGCTAGCCGGAGGAGAGGCGCCGGCAGCCGCCGGCGGCGGCCCACAGTATTGGGCTCCGACTGGACCCGGCCACCCGTGCCGATTACCAAAGGGCCGTGCCCGCCTCCCCCTCTGACCGGCGCCTTCTTCTGGTCACCGGCGCCTTCGTGGTCCTGGCCGGGCTGCTGGTCGCGGGCCTGTTGTTCCTCGCCACGGGTGGGGGGCAGGCGACCCCGAAGCGAGGCCCGGTCTACATCGGCCTCGCATCGGACCTGAAGTCGATGATCCACGTCGGCGGGCCCCTCTACTTCGCG
The DNA here is from genome assembly GCA_963714105.1 of uncultured Actinomycetes bacterium. Classification (GTDB taxonomy): domain Bacteria; phylum Actinomycetota; class Acidimicrobiia; order IMCC26256; family PALSA-555; genus PALSA-555. Next base: position 973,358 of record OY970233.1, read on the forward strand.
CATCCGTTCGGCGGGACCGGGTTCTGGTTGACGGTCGAGCACGGCAACCTGGTGGCGCTCGTGGCCCGCCGGCCGGACACGCAGTCGTGCACGGTGAAGTGGGAATCGCATCGCGACGCCTACATCGACTGTCACGGCGCGTCGCTGACGAGTGAGGAGCTGTCGCGGTACCCGGTGAACCTGCCGGTGAGCGGCGCGGAGGCGGGAGGCGTGGTCGTGGACTTCCGCCGCGTGGATCCGGCGCCCGAGCCTGCTCCCGCGTCGGGCTGACCCGGGCTCAGGGTCGCCGCAACGGGGCCCAGGCGAGGAGGAGGCGCTTCTCCCCCGCGTCACGGAAGCGGACGAGCGCTTCGGCGTGGTCGCCGTCTCCCTCGACGTCGAGGACGACACCTTCTCCGAAGGTGTCGTGCACGACGTCCTCCCCGACCCGGATCCCGAGGGTGACGGCGCCGTGCCCGGCGGGGGTGGTGGCGGCGGCGCGCAGCGCGGCGTCGACGACCGCGTCGCGGTGCCCGCCGAGCCCGCCCCCGCGGGGTCGTTCCTCCCCGACGGTGTGGACGAGCTCTTCGGGGATCTCGTGGAGGAACCGGCTCGGCGTGTAGTAGTCGGTCGCGCCGTAGAGGGTGCGGCGCCACGCGTGGCAGAGGTAGAGCCGCTCGCGGGCGCGGGTGATGCCGACGTAGCAGAGGCGTCGTTCCTCCTCGAGGCCGTCGGGGTCGCCGAGGCTGCGGAGGTGCGGGAAGACGCCGTCTTCGAGGCCGGTGATGAACACGACGGGGAACTCGAGCCCTTTAGCCGCGTGCAGCGTCATGAGCGTCACGGCACTGTGGTCTTCGCCTTCGCCTTCGGCGGTGTCGAGGTCGGTGACGAGCGAGACGGCTTCCAGGAACGCGGCGACCCGGGCTGTCCCGGTGGGAGCGACGACGGGTCCGTCGCTGTCCCCGTCGCTTCCGACCCCCGCGATCGCGGGCAAGCCGGTGAGGTTGCCGGCGTCGAGCGCGTCGTCGAACTCCCGGCAGACGCCGACGAACTCTTGGAGGTTCTCGATCCGGCCTTGGGCTTCGATGGACCGCTCGGATTCGAGCTCGGCGAGGTAGCCGGAATGCTCGAGGATGACCTCCACGGTGCGCGCCACCCCGGTGGCCGCGGCCTGCTCGAAGAGGGTCATGAGCTCCATGAGGTCCTGGATCCCTCCGAGGGCCCGGCCGGAGACGCCCGCCACCGCGGCCTCCCGGAGGGCGTCACGGAAGGTGAGCCCCGACGCACGCGCGTACACGTCGACCTTGGCGACCGAGGTGTCGCCCACGCCCCGCTTCGGGACGTTGGCGATCCGCTTCCAGGACACCTCGTCGTCGGGGTTCACGAGCGCTCGGAGGTAGGCGAGGGCGTCCTTGATCTCTCGGCGGTCGTAGAACTTCACGCCGCCGAACACTCGGTACGGGACACCGGCCCGCACGAGCGCTTCTTCGATGACGCGGCTCTGCGCGTTGGTGCGGTAGAAGACGGCCAGGTCGCGGAACCGGTACCCGTCCGCGTCGGTGAGGCGGAGGGCTTCGTGGGCGCAGAACGCGGCTTCGTCGTGTTCGTCTTCGGCTTGGTAGCGGGTGAGGAGCTCACCGCCGATCTGCTCGGTCCACAGCTGCTTGGGGCGGCGGGCCGCGTTGTTGGCGATGACCGCGTTCGCGGCGTCGAGGATCGCCTGGGTCGACCGGTAGTTCTGCTCCAAGATGATGACGGTCGCGTCGGGGAACTCCTCCTCGAAGCGGAGGAGGTTGCGGTAGTCCGCGCCGCGGAACCCGTACACCGCCTGGTCGGCGTCACCGACGACCATCACGTTGCGGTGCTCGGCGGTGAGGAGACGGACGAGCTCCCATTGGGCGAAGTTCGTGTCCTGGAACTCGTCGATGAGGACGTGCGCGAACCGGTGCCGCCAACGTGCGAGCGCGTCGGGGTGGTCCTGGAACAGCCGCACCGCGAGGAGCAGCAGGTCGTCGAAGTCGACCGCGGAGGCCTCCAGCAGCCGGCGTTGGTACTCCCGGTAGACGTCGGCGTGGCGACGGTCGGGTGGGGTGACGGCGGCGTCGAGCACCTCGTCGGGGGTGAGCAGGTCGTTCTTGAACGTCGAGATGCGGGCGTGGAGCTGGCGAGCCGGGAAGCGCTTGGGATCGAGGTTCAGGTCCCGACGGACGTAGTCGACGAGGCGGACCGAGTCGGACTGGTCGTAGATCGTGAACGAGGACCGCAGCCCGACCCGGGCGGCTTCCCGGCGCAGGATCCGGGCGCACGCGGAGTGGAAGGTCGAGACCCACATCCGGTGCGCGACGGGCCCGACGAGGGTCGACACCCGTTCCTTCATCTCCCCCGCGGCTTTGTTGGTGAAGGTGATGGCGAGCAGCCCGAACGGCGAGACCCGGCCCGCGGCGATGAGGTAGGCGATCCGGTGGGTGAGGACGCGGGTCTTGCCGGATCCGGCACCGGCGACGATGAGGAGCGGCCCGTCGGGTGCGGTCGCGGCTTCCCGCTGGATCGGGTTCAGCCCGGCGAGGAGCGCGTCGGTGTCCGGTCGGTTCCCTGCCGGCGGGGCGGGCGCGGCAGCGACATCGGACATGACCGACCCATCGTACCGGTGGGGTTCACGGCGACCGCCGGATCCGCGCGAGGCGCCTCGCCGGTTACGGGGACCCGGCGGCGGGTCCGACGCGGAGCCGTCGGGTGCCGGCTGCGTCGAGGGTGAGGGTGAGCGCCCCGGTGCGTGGGTCGCGCCAGACGCTGTGGTACGGGAGCCAGCTCATGGGGAGGCTCGGGTCGTCGGGGTCGGCGCCGCGGGGCAGGCGGCAGAAGCGGCGGCAGAGCCGGTCGAGGACGAGGGTGTACTGCGCGGTGGGGACGTGCTCTTCCCCGTACCGGATGGCCATGGCCCCATCGTGCGCGCGGCGACCTAAGGAGAGGCTGAGCCGCACGTCAGGCGCGTGTGAAGGCCCGGTTCAGGTCTCGAGGAGGAGGGTGACGGGGCCGTCGTTGGCGACCTCGACGACCATGTGGGCGCCGAAGCGGCCGTGGGCGACGGTCGCGCCGAGCCGCTGGAGGGCGGCGGCGAACGCGGCGACGAGCGGCTCCGCCCGGGCCGGCGCCGCGGCGGCGGTCCACGAGGGGCGCCGACCGCGGCGGGTGTCGCCGTAGAGGGTGAACTGGGAGACGACGAGCGCCGCGCCGGTGGTGTCGGCCAGCGACCGGTTCATGGGGGCGGTGTCGTCGGCGAAGACGCGCAGGTGCCAGACCTTCTCGGCGAGGCGGCGGGCGCTGACCTCGTCGTCGTCGTGGGTGACGCCGACGAGCACGCAGAGGCCGGCGCCGATCGAGCCGACGACCTCGTCACCGATGCGGACCCGTGCTTCGCTGACTCGCTGCACGAGCGCCCGCACGGCGCCACGGTACTGGCGGGCGGCGCTGCGGCGTGGCTACGCCGCGGCTTCGAGGTCGGGGGTGTACTGCCCGGTGCGGGCGAGGCTGTTGAGCTTCGCCCGGTGCAAGAAGGCCTGCTGGGCTGCGGCCCGGTTGGCCGGGTCGCCGCCCCACGCCTTCTGCGCCGCGGCTTGTAGGGCCCGCCCGTAGGAGAAGCTCAGCTGCCACGGGTGGGGGGCCCGCTGGTTCATGGCGTTGAGGTGCGCGGTGGCGTCCTCGTCGCTCTGGCCGCCGGAGAGGAACACGATCCCGGGGACCGCGGCGGGAACCGCGCAGCGGAAGCAGTCGACGGTGCGATCCGCGACCTCGTCGACGGACGCCTGGCGGGACGCGTCATAGCCGGAGAGGACCATGTTGGGCTTGAGGAGCGTCCCGGGGAGGTGGATGCGCTGCGCGTACAGGGCGTCGTAGACCGCTTCGAGCACCGCGAGGGTGACCTCGTAGGTGCGTTCGATGGTGTGGTCGCCTTCCATCATCACTTCGGGTTCGACGATCGGGACGATCTCAGCGGCTTGGCACAGGGCGGCGTAGCGGGCCAGGGCGTCGGCGTTGACGTCGATCGCGTAGCGGGACGGCAGCTCGTCGGTGATGATGTAGGTGGCCCGCCACTTCGCGAAGCGGGCGCCGAGCGCGTGGTATTCGGCGAGTCGGTCGCGGAGCCCGTCGAGGCCTTCGGTGATGGTCTCGCCGTCGGCGGCGAGCGCCAGGGGCTTGGCGCCGCTGTCGACCTTGATCCCGGGGATGACGCCCTGGCTCTCGAGCACCTTCGGGAACGGCACGTCGGCTTCGAGGGACGTCTGGCGGATGGTCTCGTCGAAGAGGATCACGCCGCTGATGAAGTCACCGATCCCGTCGGCGGTGAACAGCAGGTCTCGGTAGGCGCGCCGGTTCGCCTCGGTGGATTCGACGCTGATCTTGTCGAAGCGCTTCTTGATGGTCCCGCTGCTCTCGTCGGCGGCGAGGATGCCCTTCCCGGGTGCGACGAGCGCCCGGGCGGTCGCCTCGAGGGTCTTGGTGTTCATCGGTCTCACTCCCACTCGATCGTTCCTGGCGGTTTGCTGGTGATGTCGTAGGCGACCCGGTTGATCCCCGGGACTTCGTTGATGATCCGGGACGCGATGCGCTCCAGCACGTCGTGCGGGATCCGGGCCCAGTCGGCTGTCATCGCGTCCTCCGAGGTCACCGCCCGCACCACGACTGGGTACTCGTAGGTGCGGCCGTCGCCTTTGACGCCCACGGTGCGCACGGCGGGCAGCACCGCGAAGCTCTGCCAGATGGCACGATACAGCCCGGCTCGACGGATCTCCTCGGTCACGATGTGATCGGCCCGCCCGAGCAGCGCCAGGCGTTCGGGGGTGACCTCGCCGATGATCCGCACCGCGAGCCCGGGCCCGGGGAACGGCTGGCGCCACACGATCTCGTCGGGCAGGCCGAGTTCCTCACCGACGGCTCGCACTTCGTCCTTGAAGAGGCTGCGGAGCGGTTCGACCAGCTCGAAGCGCATGTCGTCGGGCAGGCCACCGACGTTGTGGTGCGACTTGATGGTGGCGTTGTCGGGGCCACCCGATTCGACGATGTCGGGGTAGAGGGTGCCCTGGACGAGGAAGGCGGCGTCGGACAGGTCTCGTGCGACCTCTTCGAAGACCCGGATGAAGGTCTCGCCGATGATCTTGCGTTTCTGCTCGGGTTCGGTGACCCCGGCGAGCGCGCCGAGGAAGCGGTCGGCGGCTTTGACGTGCACGAGGTCGACGTGGAACTGGCGGCGGAAGGTCTCCTCGACCTCCTCGGCCTCGCCGAGGCGGAGGAGGCCGGTGTCGACGAACACGCAGGTCAGCTGGTCTCCGACCGCCTTGTGCACGAGCGCGGCGGCGACGGCGGAGTCGACGCCGCCGGAGAGCCCGCACACGACTCGGGCGTCGCCGACCTGGGCTCGGACCTCGTCGACGGCCGCGTCGATGATCGAGGTGTGCGTCCAGGTGGGTCGGCATCCGCATCCGTCGAACAGGAACGCGTGGAGCACCTCGGTGCCGCGTTCGGTGTGCACGACTTCGGGGTGGAACTGGACGCCGTACTGGGCCCGGTCGCGGTTCTCGAACGACGCGACTGGCGCGCCCGGTGACGTCGCGGTGACGATCGAGCCGTCGGGGCCGGCGGTGATGGCGTCACCGTGGCTCATCCAGACCATCTGCTCGGCGGGGGTGTCGGCGAGGAGCAGCGAGGTGGTGCCGGTCCGGGTGAGGGGGGTGCGGCCGTACTCGCCACCGCCGGTGCGGCGCACCTCGCCGCCGCACTGCAGCGCGACGAGCTGGGCGCCGTAGCAGATGCCGAGGATGGGGACGCCCGCCTCGTAGATCGCGGGGTCGACGGTGGGTGCCCCGTCGACGTGCACCGACGCGGGACCACCCGAGAAGATGATTCCGCGCGGCCGCTTCGCGAGCAGCTCGGCGAGCGGCATGGTGCGGGGGACGATCTCGGAGTAGACGCGTGCCTCGCGGCACGCGGCGTGCGATCAGCTGGGCGTACTGGGCGCCGAAGTCGACGACGAGAATCGTGTCGTGGTGCGAGGCCAAGGGCCTGCGCTCAGCGTCCCATGCCGATGTGCTGCTCCCGTTGGAGCACCTTGCCTTCGGTCTTCAAGGCCGGCGCGACCATCACTTCGGCTTTCTGGAACTCCTTCAGCGTCTCGTAGCCGGTGGTGGCCATCGAGGTGCGCAGCGCCCCGAAGAGGTTGAGGGTCCCGTCGTTGTCGTGGGCGGGCCCGACGAGCACCTCGGCGATCGATGCGCTCCGACCGGCGTGGACGCGGGCGCCGCGAGGGAGGGTCGGGTGGAAGGTGGCCATCCCCCACTGGTAGCCGCGGCCGGGCGCCTCGTAGGCCCGGGCGAGGGGCGATCCGATCATCACCGCGTCGGCGCCGCAGGCGATCGGCCTTGGCGATGTCACCGCCGGTGCGCATCCCCCCATCGGCGATGACGTGCACGTATACGCCGGTCTCGTCGAGGTGGCGGATGCGGGCCCCGGCCGCGTCGGCGATGGCGGTGGCCTGGGGGACACCGATCCCGAGGACGCCACGCGTCGTGCACGCGTGGCCGGGTCCGACGCCGACGAGGACGCCGACCGCGCCGGTGCGCATGAGGTGCAACGCGGTCGAGTAGGAGGCGCAGCCGCCGACGATGACGGGCAGGTCGAACTCGCGGATGAACTTCTTCAGGTTGAGCGGCTGGCGAGATTCGTCTTTGGAGACGTGCTCGGCGGAGACGACGGTGCCCTGGATGACGAGCAGGTCGAGCTCGGCGTCGACGACGGCTGTGGCGTAACGCTCGACCCGTTGGGGGGTGAGCGACGCGCACACGGTGAGGCCGGTGTCTTTGACCTCGCGGATCCGCGCGCCGATCAGCTCGGTCTTGATCGGCTCCGAGTAGATCTCTTGCATCCGTCGGGTGGCCTTCTCGGCGGGGAGGTCGGCGATCTCTTCGAAGAGCGCCTCGGGGTCCTCGTAGCGGGTCCAGAGGCCTTCGAGGTTCAAGCAGGCGAGACCACCGAGCCGGCCGATCTCGATCGCGGTGCGGGGCGAGGTCACCGCGTCCATCGCCGCGGCGATGAGCGGCAGCTCGAACGGGAACGCGTCGATCTCCCAGCTGATGTCGACGTCTTCGGGGTCTCGGGTGCGGCGACTCGGGACGATCGCGATGTCGTCGAAGCCGTAGGCCCGCCGGGCCGCTTTGCCGATGCCGATCTCGACTTCCACGTTCTCCCCGTTCGCGTCGCCGGAAACGACGATCGTACCGCCGCTGTCCTGGCTCCCCGTTGACCGGGCCGACGGTCGCCGCTCGGGCCGGCCCGCTAGTGGCGGTACGTGGTGGTGGCCTGGAGCTGCTCGGTGGACAGCATCGCGTCCGCGTGCAGCCCGCTGATCGTGATCGGCGCCAAGCCGGCGAAGGTGCGCATGTTGTTGTAGATGCTCAGGATGGTCTCGCCGTAGGTGGTGCCGGGCACGGCCCACCGGCCGTCGAGGTCGACCCAGCGGGGGGCTTGCCCCTTCTCGGGGAACTGGTCGAACGCGGTGGCGTCGTAGCCGGGCCGAGCGACGAAGGGCGCCCCGAGGTTCCCGGAGCGGGCGCCCGGGTCCGCGAAGTTGCGGAGGTGCTGGATCTGGGCCCGCACCCCGAGCTGGGGGGTCGGCATCCGCATGTACACGGTGCTCCCCGGGTAGGCGCCGAGCCCGGCGTAGTTGTGGTCCCGGGCGAGCATGTACCCGGGCCAGGTCGTGTCGCCGGGCGCGGGAGCGGGGACCGTGCTCGGCGGCGGTGATCCCGGGTAGGCGAACCAGCCGGTCTCGAGGACGGACTGGGCGAAGGCGATGTCGCCGCGGACGCCCGCGAGGGCGCCCTCGTCGATGAAGAGCTGGGCCATCTGCTGGGGTGAGATCTCGGGTGCCCACGTCGCGCAGCGTCCGACGTGGCACACGTACGCGGCGATCTGAGCCGCGCTGAGCTCGCTCGGGCCGAGGATCGTCCCCGGGCCGGCGGGGGCGGGAGCACGCGGGGCCACGCACGCGGCGAGGAGCGCGAGCGCCGCGGCGGCCCCGACGACCCGGACCCGGCCGCGGGCGGTTCGCCGATCGCGGGACGCCGCGCTGGGCAAGGTGGGGCTCCTGGGCTCGTCGGGGGTGGTGTTCCCAGTGTCGACGTCGCCGGCGGTGCCCTGGAGGGGCAACTGCGGCGCGGACTCAGGGGAGCGTGGCGGTGAGGTGGGTGAGGAAGCGGGCGAGGATCCGGGCGGTGGCACCCCAGACCGTCTCGTCGTGGAGCTCGAAGAAGTGGATGGGCCGGTCGGGCCCGGCGCCGGCGCCGAAGTCGGGGGGGACGTCCCAGCGTTCCTCGCGGTAGACGGCGAGCAGCTCGGAGATCGGCACTTCGAGGACCCGGACGACCTCGACCGGGTCCGGGTGCAGCTCGGGGTGGGTGGCGAGGAGCCCGACGAACGGGGTGAGCATGAACCGCCCCGCGACGGTGATCATGGTCTCGAGCTCGGCGACGATCTCGACCGCGGCCGGGTCGAGGCCGATCTCCTCGTCGGCCTCGCGGAGGGCGGCGGCACGCAGCGACGCGTCGTGACCGGGCTCGAACTTCCCGCCGGGGAAGGCGATCTCGCCGCGGTGGTACGGCATGGTGTCCGGCCGTTTGGTGAGGATGACGTGGGCTTCGCCGCCGGCTTCGAAGATCGGGACGAGCACCGCCGCCGGTCGGGAGTCGGGGAGCGGCGCGACGGGTGGCGGTGGGGGGAGCGTGGCGCACGCGGCGCGGACGTCGGCGAGGGTGAACCGGCGGCGGGACTCAGGCCGGTTCGACCACGGCGGCGGTGCCCCGGGGCGGGCCGACGGCGGCCGGGGAATGCGCTGTTGGCCCCCGCGTGTCACCACGGGGCGAAGCGTAGGCTCCGGCCCGTGTCGACCCGGGAGGGACAGCGTGGCCGGCTGGAACCTAGCGAGCGTGTTCGAGGCGATCCGGGACGAGATGCCCGACCGTCCCGCGATCGCGCAGGGCGCGCGGCGTCACTCGTGGGCCGCGTTCGACGAGCGCGCGTCCAGGTTCGCGGCCGCGCTCGCCGGCTTGGGAGTCGAGCCCGACGCCAAGGTCGCGTTGTACCTGTACAACGGCAACGAGTTCCTCGAATCGATGTTCGGGACGCTGAAGGCGCGGGGTGTCCACGTCAACGTCAACTACCGGTACCTCGAGGACGAGCTCGCGTACGTGCTCGAGAACGCCGACGCGGAGGTGTTGGTCTTCCACGGCGCGCTCGCCGAGACCGTCGCCGCGGTGCGGGACCGACTGCCTCGGCTGCGGGCCGTGATCCAGGTCGACGACGGCAACCCGACCCTGGGCGGTGCGCTGGCGTACGAGGAGCTGCTCGCCGAGTACGACCCGATGCCGCGGGTCGAGCGCTCCGGCGACGACCTGTGGTTCCTCTACACGGGAGGGACGACCGGCTTGCCGAAGGGGGTGATGTGGCGCAGCGAGGACCTCTACGGCACGCTCGGGTCGAACACCTACCCGCTGTTCGGCGAGACGCTGCCGGAACGGTCAGCCGATGCCGGCACGGTGGCGGCACGGATCGTCGCGACCGGCACCGCGCCGATCCTGATCCCCGGCTCGCCGCTGATGCACGGAACCGGGGTCATGACGTCGATCCAGGCGCTGTTCCTCGGCGGCAGCGTGGTCACCCTCGAGGGGCGCCACTTCGACCCCGACGAGCTGTGGCGCACCGTGGAGCGCGAGCGGGCGACGCAGCTGGCCATCGTCGGCGACGCGTTCGCGAAGCCGATGCTGCGGGCGCTGGAGACCGCCGAGGCGCGGGGGGAGCCCTATGACCTGTCGTCGTTGAACCTCGTGGTGAGCAGCGGGGTGATCTGGTCGGCGGAGGTGAAGGCCGCGCTGTTGGCAAAGCAGCCGATGGTGCTGCTCGACAGCCTCGGGTCGAGCGAGGGGGTGGGCTTCGGTGCCAGCATCACCAGCGCGGGCGACGAGGCGCGCACCGCGCGGTTCCGCGCCGGGGCCAAGACCAAGGTGCTCACCGAGGACGGGGACGAGGTCGCGCCAGGGTCGGGTGCGAACGGGTTGTTGGCGCTGGGCGGGTACCTCCCGAGCGGCTACTACAAGGATCCTGAGAAGTCGGCGGCGACGTTCCGGGTGTTCCACGGTCAGCGGTACTCGATCCCGGGCGACTGGGCCCAGATCGAGCTCGACGGGACCATCACCCTGCTCGGGCGGGGGTCGGTCTGCATCAACTCCGGCGGGGAGAAGATCTACCCGGAGGAGGTGGAGGAGGCGGTGAAGCGCGACCCGGCGGTCGCGGACTGCGTCGCGGTGGGTGTCCCCGACGAACGGTTCGGGGAGGCCGTCACCGCGGTCGTCGCCGCCGAGCGGGGCACCGAGGTCGACGCGGACCGGTTGATGCGGGCCAGCAACGGCCTGGCGCACTACAAACGCCCACGTCATGTGGTCGTCGTCGACGAGATCCGACGGGGACCGAACGGCAAGGCCGACTACCGGTGGGCTCGTCACACCGCGACGGATCGCCTCGGGTTCTCGACCGGGTGACGCGCCGCGGCCCCCGGCGAGCCGGGGGCCGTGGGAACGAACCGTTGCGGATGGGTTACTTGGTGACCTTGGCGAGCACGTCGCGGCCGGTGAGGATCAGGAGGTCCTCGCCGTCGACGGTGATCTCGGTGCCGCCGTACTTGGAGTAGACGACGGTGTCGCCAACCTTGACGTCGACGGGGATCACCTCGCCGGTGTTCTCGGACCGGCGGCCGGGACCGACGGCCAGGACTTCACCCTGCTGGGGCTTCTCCTTGGCCGTGTCGGGGATCACGAGCCCGCTGACCGTGGTCTCCTCGGGTTCGCTGGCCCGCACGACGATGCGGTCTTCTAGTGGCTGCAGCTTCATGGTGTTGCGACTCCCTGGGCGTTCGAGACGGCTGCGACGAGTTAGCACTCGTCGGGGGTGAGTGCCAGCGATCAACATACCCCGGCCGGGCAGGGCCGGGCAAGCCCGACCGGGGTCTCAGCCGATCCGGGGCAGGCCGAGGGTCGGGTCGACCCCGTCGTCGAGGGGCGTCGGCCCGTCGGTCTGGAGCCGCCACCACGCCACCGCGGCGATCATGGCCGCGTTGTCGGTGCAGAGGGTCGCCGGGGGCAGGAACACCGAACGGCCGGTGTCGGCGGCGAGGGTGGCGACCCGGGCTCGCAGCGTCGAGTTGGCGGCGACGCCCCCACCGAGGACCAGCGTGGTGGCGCCGGCCTCGTCGGCGGCTCGAGCGAGCTTGTCGACCAGCTGATCGACGACGGCAGCTTGGAACGACGCCGCGACGTCGGCGACCGCAGCATCGGGGTGGCGGCGGACGTAGGTGACGACGGCGGTCTTGAGGCCGGCGAACGAGAAGTCGGCCTCGCCGGGCATCGCCCGGGGGAAGCGGATGGCGTCGGGGTCGCCGGCGCGGGCCGCCTCGTCGATCGCGGGGCCGCCCGGGTAGCCGAGGCCGAGGAACCGAGCGACCTTGTCGAACGCTTCGCCCGCGGCGTCGTCGACGGTCTGACCGGTCACCCGGTACCGGCCGTGACCCTCCATGATCACGAGCAGCGTGTGGCCGCCGGAGACGACGAGGACCGCGAGTGGGGGTGCGAGGTCCGGCTCCTGGAGCCACGCCGCGTAGACGTGGCCCTCCAGGTGGTTGACCCCGACGTAGGGCAGCCCCGTGACCAGCGCCAGGGCCTTGGCCGCGCTGACCCCGACGAGCAGCGCGCCGGCGAGTCCGGGACCTCGGCACGCGGCGACCGCGCGCAGGTCGCCCAGGTCGACGGCGGCCTCGCCGAGCGCCTCGGCGATGACCGGACCGATCAGCTCGACGTGGGCGCGGCTGGCGATCTCGGGGACGACGCCACCGAAGCGGGCGTGGAGGTCCACCTGGCTCGACACGATCGACGAACGCACGACGTGACCACCGTCGACGACCGCGGCGGCAGTCTCGTCGCAGGACGTCTCGATCCCGAGGATCGACGCCGACACCGGGACGGGTTCGCTCACCCGCGTCGCTCCTCGTAGTGCGTCTCGCCGGGAATCGACCGTTCCAGCGCCGCGAGCATCGCGGCGTAGTCGGGCGTGTCGATCTCGTGCACCCACATGACGAGGGCATCCTCGTTGGTCTCTTGGTAGTAGTTCTTGCGTACCCCGACGGGCCCGAACCCGAACCGGCGGTAGAGATCCTGGGCGCCGCGGTTCGACAGCCGGACCTCGAGGGTCATGTTCCGGGCGCCGCGGGCGAGCGCTTCGCGGGCCAGGACGAGGAGCAGCCGGGTGCCGATCTTCTCGCGGTGGTGGGCGGGATCGACAGCGATCGTGGTGACGTGCGCGTCGTCGCCGGTGAGCATCACCCCGGCGTAGCCGACGACGTCTCGTCCCACCCGCGCGACGAAGTAGGCACGCGAGCCGCGCAGCGCGAGCTCCGACAGGAACAGCGAATGGCTCCACGGCCGCGGGTACACCTGACCCTCGATGCGGAGCACGGAGCGGAGGTGACGGCGACGCATCGGGACCACATGGACGACCAGCGGGGCGGTGACGGTCATCGACGCTCCGCCCAGGCCAGCTCGGCGTCGCTCTTGCGCAGGTAGAGGGGAGCGACGTCCCACGGCGAAGTGAACTCCTCGCGTTCGACACGGCCGGTGGCCAGCTCGATGAGCGCTGTCGCGCTCGGCGCCTCCCATTCCGCCCCGGCATGGTCGGCTCGCTCCAGGGTGGCGAACTCGTCGCGGTAGCGCTGCACCCCGTCGCCGGCGAGCAGCACGTCGCCCCCATCGGCGACGAGCTCGGCGAGGAGCTCCCCGACCGGCCCGACCGTGTACTCCGAGATGCGCTGCACCCCGCCCGGGACCGGGACGTACCGGGCGGAGAAGACCTCGTGGCGGCGGGCGTCGAGCACGACGCAGAGGACCCTTCCGGCGTGGCGCAGCGGGTAGGCGACGAGGTCCAGGCTGGGGATGGCGACGACGGGGACGCGCAGCCCCTGGGCCATGACCTTCGCGGTGGTGACCCCGACCCGCAGCCCGGTGAACAGACCCGGTCCGATCCCGACCGCGATCGCGGCGAGCTGGGTCAGCTGCACCTGCGTCTGCTCGCAGAGGTAGCGGATCGCGGGGGCGAGCTGCTCGGCGTGACGGCGACGCGACGTCAGGTGCACCTCCCCGGCGACGCGACCGTCTTCTCCGATCGCGACCGCAACTCGTGGGGTGGCGGTGTCGATCGCGAGGAGCTGCATCAGCGGATCCCGACCGCACGGGTGAGGGCGTCCTCGCGTTCGGTCCACACGCGCCCGCGCGCAGCGAGCGCGATGGTCCGCTCCTCCGGTGCGTCCAGCCCGGGTCCGGGTCCCATCCGCACCTCGAGATGCTCCGGGGGGAGCTGCGCGACCGCGACGTCACCCCACTCGACCGCGAGGACGGCGTCGTCGGCGACGTCTTCGAGACCCAGGTTGATCACGTCACGGGCGTGGTCGAGGCGGTACACGTCGACGTGGACGAGCCGGATCCGACCCGTCGTACTCGCGCGCCAGCGTGAACGTCGGGCTGACGACCGCGTCGACCACGTCGAGGCCGGCGGCGAGGCCCTGGACGAAGGTGGTCTTGCCGCTGCCGAGGTCACCCGCGACGATCACGACGTCGCCGGGTCGGAGGAGCGCGGCGATGGACCGTCCCACGGCTCGGGTCTCGTCCGCGGAGCGGGTGAGCGCGGCGACGCCGCTCACCGGGCGCGGGGCGTCAAGGCCCGCTTGACGAGCACGAAATCGGCCCGCGCTTGGGCCAGCGCGGTCCCCCCGTTGCGCAGCACCGCCGCCGGGTGCAGCGTCGGGATGAGGGTCGCGTCGCTCCCGGAACGGGAACTCACGACCGCGCAGCTTGGTGATCCCCTCCTTGGTGTCGAGGAGGAGCCGCGTGGCGAAGTTCCCGAGGGTGACGACGACGCGGGGTTCGAGGAAGGCCAGTTGCGACTCCAGGTAGGGCCGGCAGGCGCTGATCTCGGCGGGGAGCGGGTCCCGGTTGCCGGGGGGCCGGCACTTCACGACGTTGCAGATGTACACGTCGTCGCGTCGCAGCCCGATCCCCTCGATCAGCCTGGTCAAGAGCTGACCGGCCCGCCCGACGAACGGGATGCCCTGGCGGTCCTCCTCGGCGCCGGGGCCTTCGCCGACGAAGACGAGGTCGGCGTGGGGATCACCGACGCCGAAGACGACGTGGGTGCGGGTCTCGGCGAGCGGGCACTTCGTGCAGGTCGAGGCGACCGCGGCGAGCGCCTCGAACGACTCCCACGGCGGGCTGGCTTCGGTGACGTCCATCCGGGTCAATCATCGCCCGCCGCGACCGCGCCGCGCACCGCCGCGGCGACGACTTCGGTCGCGGCCACGCGGAGGCGGTCCAGGTGCGCGACGACCGGGCCGGTGGCGACCGCGATGACGAGGTCGCCGTCGTGGCGGGTGTGGGAGGGGTGCACGGCCTGAGCGAGCCCGTGATGACCGCTCTGGGCGAGGAGGTGACAGTCGGCCTTCGTCGCCGCGGCGTCGGTCGCGACGACGACGAGCGTCGTGTTGGGTTCGGGGCCGGCTTCGCCCGGCGCCGGGTCGGGGAAGGTCACGGTCCCCGGGGGGGCCTGCGATCCGGCGAGGATCCGCCCGTCGGCGCCGACGACGTCGCCGATGGCGTTGACCACCGCGAGCGCGCCGACGGTGGCGTCACCGACGCGTGCGCTGGCCGAACCGAGACCTCCCGGCACGGCGTGGTCGGGTCCTCGCCACTTGCCGACCGTCGCGCCGGCGCCGGCCCCGATCGGCCCGGAGCGCGCCGGGCCGGCGCGTTCGGCTGCCGCGGCCGCGGCCCGCCCTTCGCGGGCGCCGGGTGGGTGCCCGCCGGAGACGACGAGGTCGTAGATCGCCGCGGTGGGGACGATGGGCACGACGCCGCCGCGGGTGGCGACGCCACGGTCGCGCTCGGCGAGCCAGGTCATCACCCCGTCCGCGGTGGCGAGCCCGAACGCGGACCCGCCGGTGAGGACGACGGCGTCGACGGTGTCGACGGTCCGGCCCGGCTCGAGCGCGGCGATCTCGCGGGTGGCGGGCGCGCCGCCGCGCACCTCGGCGGCGCCGACCGTGCCGGAGGGGAGGAGGATCACGGTCACGCCGGTCCGGTCTCCGGTCCAGTGGCCGACGTGCACGCCCGGCACGTCGGTGATCGCACCGCTCACGCCGCGCCGGCCGTCGCCGGCAGCACCCCCAGCTCGCGGGCGAAGCCGAGCAGCAGCCCGTGGAACAGCTCGGTGCGCTCGAGCATGATCATGTGGCCGGCTCCGGGCAGGAGCTCGAGGCGGGCCCCCGGGATGAGCTCGGCGAGCCGGCGGGATTCCGCCGGCGGGGTGATGACGTCGTTGGTGCCGCCGATCACGAGGGTCGGCGCGTCGAGGCGACCCAGCACGGCGGTGAGGTCGAGACCGAGGAGCGCGGCGGTGGCGTCGCGGGCGGTCGCCGCGTCGCAGGTCGCGAGCATCTGCCGGTTCAGCTCGACCTGGCTGGCTCGCGGCTCGCGACCGAATCCGACCCGGGCGATCACCGTCCCGAGCGCCTGGCGGTTCATGACCTTCCGGAGGTCGAGGCTGCCGGTGACGCGTTCCGCGAGGCAGCGCAGCTGACGGGACGCGGACACGCTCGTCTTGGCCAACGTCGAGAGCAGCACGAGGCCGCAGACGCGCTGTTTGAGCACCTCGGGGTGCTCGAGCGCGAAGGCCTGGGCCGCCACGCCGCCCATCGAGTGGCCCACGAGCACGACGTCTCGAAGGTCGAGGCCTTCGATCACGGTGCGCATGTCCATCGCCAGGTTCTCCACCGAGTGGCCGCTCGAGCCGAGCCCCGATTCGCCGTGCCCGCGGTGGTCGAACGCGACGACGCGGACACCGAGCTCGGGGAGCATCTCGAACTGCTTGACCCACACCCGCGACGTGATGGTCACGCCGTGTGAGAAGAGGATCGTCGGGCCCTCCCCGCGGGTCACCGTGTAGATCGAGCCGCCGTCGTGGCTGGGCAGGCGACGGGATTCGTCGAAGCGGAGCTGGCCGAGCTGCCCGGCGTCGGGGTCGGGTCGTCGGCGGAGGGATCGCATGACCGCCCGTTCGGCCACGTACGCCGACGCCGCGGCGCCCGCGGCGACACCCCCGGCGACGCCGACCGCCTTGAGCGCCCGCCCGGTTGCGCTCACCCGACGTACCGGCGGGGAACGCGGGGGCCGATGCCGGTCACGATCTCGTAGGCGATGGTCCCGAGCCGTTCGGCCCATTCGGCCGCGTCGATCTGGTCGTCGCCTTGCCCGCCGAGGAGGACCACTTCGTCGCCGACGTCGACCGGTGTGTCTCCGACGTCGACCATGAGCTGGTCCATCGTCACCGCACCCGCGATCGGGTGGCGGCGCCCGCCGATGAGCACCTCGCCGCCGTGGAGGCCCAGGTTCCGGGGCACCCCGTCGGCGTAGCCGACCGGCACGGTCACGATCCGGCTGGGTTGCGTCAGCGTGTAGCGCAGCCCGTAGGAGACCCCGGCGCCGGCGGGGAGGGCCTTCACGTAGGTGACGTGGGCGCGGAGGGACAAGACGGGCTGCAACGGGACGCTCTCCGCCAGCCTCGGGGACGGCGCCACCCCGTAGAGCGCGATCCCGACCCGGACGAGATCGAAGCGGGATTCGGGGAACGCGAGGACGGCGGCCGAGTTCGCGGCGTGGACGATCGGCGGCCGGACCCCGTGCGCCTCGAGCCGGTCGAGGAGCGCGCGGAAGTCGACCAGCTGGGTGAGCGTCTCGGGACGGTGCGGCTCGTCGGCGACGGCGAAGTGGGTGCAGATCCCCTCGAGGACCAGCTCGGGGCGGGCCCCGAGCGCGTCGACGAGGGCGATGGCGTCCTCGGGGCGGCATCCCACCCGGTGCATGCCGGTGTCGACCTTGAGGTGCACCGGGAGCGGCTGCTCCGGGGCCGCCTCGGCGACGGCCTTGGCCAGGGCTTCGATCCCCGCCTCCGTGTACACGACGGGGGTGAGCCGTCGGGTGACGACCGTCTCGGCGGCTTCGGCGGGCGGTTCCGACAGCACGAGGATCGGCTCGTCGATGCCAGCCTCCCGCAGCGCGGCGCCTTCCTCGACCAGGGCGACGCCGAGCCACGACGCGCCGGCGGCGAGCGCGGCCTCCGCGACCGGGACGGCGCCGTGCCCGTACGCGTCGGCCTTCACCACTGCGAGCAGCTGGGCCGGGGCGGCGCGGCGGGCGAGCGTCCGGACGTTGGCCCGGACGGCCTCGAGGTCCACTTCACCCCACGCCGGCCGGAAGCTCGGCTCGCGGTCGCTCATCGGTCGGCGGCGACGAGCCGCACCAGGTCACCGCGGGCGACGATCCCGACCAGGTGCCCGTCACGGTCCACGACCGGCATGTGGGTGACGTCGCGATCGTGCATCTGCGCGGCGACGGGGCCGAGCGGGTCGTCCGGGTGTGCGGTCGCGAAGTGGGTGGTCATGAGATCCCGCACCGTGGCTGCGACCATGCGTCGAAGCTCGCCCTCGAAGCGCTTCTGGGCTCGCGGGAGCGGGAACTCGGCGCCGAGGAACGTGAACCAGGTGGGAGCGTGCAGGTTCGCCTCGGACACGATGAGGTCCTCGTCCCGCAGCAGGCCGACGACGTTCCCTTCCGCGTCGACGACGGGGACGGCGCCGATTCGACGGTCGGCGAGCAGCCGCGCGGCTTCGTCGAAGCTCTGGTCGGGGTGCAACGTCACGACGTCGGTCGTCATGACGTCGCGCACCGGCGTGGTGCTCGGCATCAGCGCTCCCGGACGCTCGGCGTGAGGGCCTCGAGCGTGCGCGGCAGCGCGGCGATGAGGTCGCTGGCGATCAGTCCAGTATGCCCGGCGATGTCGCCGGCCCGGCCGTGCACGTACGCTCCCGCCGCGGCAGCTTCGAACGGCTCCAGCCCGCGGGCCAGGAGACCGGCGATGATGCCGGTCAGCACGTCACCGCTGCCGGCGGTGGCGAGCTCCGCGCCTCCGGTCGGGTTCACGACCGTCCGTCCGTCGGGCTCGGCGACGACGGTGGCCGGGCCCTTCAGCAGGGTGACGCATCCGCTCGCGCCGGCGAGGCGGCGGGCTGCCTCGACGCGGTCCGGTCCCACCGGCTGGCCGAGGAGCCGCTCGTACTCCCCGTCGTGGGGGGTCAGCACCGCGGGTCCGGCGCGTCCTCGGAGCGCGTCGGGAGTCCCGGCGAACGCGTTGAGGCCGTCGGCGTCGAGAACCAGCGGGGTCGCGACCATGGTCACCAGCTCGCGCACGGCCGCCCGGGTCGGCTCGGCGGTGCCGAGCCCCGGTCCGACGGCGAGCGCTCGGAACCGGTGAAGCTCCTCGACGATCCCGCCGAGGCCGTCGAGCGCGCCGTCGGCGGTGGCCGGCAGCGCGCGGGTGATCACCTCGGTGCCGCTCGCGGCCGCGGCCGCGGCGTGCCCGGGAACCCCGCACCAGACGATGCCGGCGCCCGCGCGCATCGCGGCGCGGCTGACGAAGAGTGGCGCACCGGTCATGCCACCCGACCCGCCCAGCACGAACGTCCCGGCTCGCCACTTGTTCGTGTCGACGGGACGGTCCGTGGCGGTGAGCCACGCGGCCACGTCGCGGGACTCGACCACCTCGAGGTCGGGGTCGCCGACATCGATCCCGATGTCGGCGACGACCACCGTGCCGGCGTGCGAGCGGCCGGGCTCGAAGAGCAGGCCGGGCTTGCGGGCCGCGAAGGTCACCGTCGTCGCCGCGGTCACGGCCGCGCCGGCTCGGGTGCCGGTGTTCCCGTCGATTCCCGAGGGGATGTCGACCGCGACCGTGGGCAGCTCGACGCTGCGGGTGGCGATCTCGGCCGCGACGCCCTCGAGGCTGCCGGCGAAGCCGGTCCCGTACATGGCGTCGATCAGCACGTCGGCGCGGGCGAAGGCGCGGGCCAGCGTGGACGACGCCACCGGGGCGGCGAGCTCGACGACGTCCACCCGCACCCCCCATCCGTCCAGCACCCGTGCCGCGACGAGCCCGTCACCACCGTTGTTGCCCTTCCCGCAGACCACCACGGCGCGGTGGCCGTACGCGCCGTCGAGGTGGGCGCGCACCGCCCACGCCACGGCCCGCCCGGCTCGGTCCATCAGCACCTCGCCGGGCGTCCCGGCCGCGATGGTGCGCCGGTCGGCGTCGGCCATCTGGGCGGGGGTGAGGACCGGCTGCATCAGCCGACCGCGATGGCCACGGCCAACGCCGTGCTCTCGGTGTGGGTGAGCGAGAGGTGCCAGCCGTGAACACCCCGCTCTGTTGCCATCTCCGCGGCGCGGCCGTGCAGGGCGACGCGGGGGGCCCCGCCGGGCTGACGAACGACTTCGACGTCGCGCAGCTTGAACTTCCAGAGTCCGACACCCATCGCCTTCATGACTGCCTCTTTGGCACCGAAGCGCGCCGCCAGGCTCTTGGCCGGGTCCCGCTGCCGGTACGCGTACGCCCGCTCGTCGTCGCTGAAGAGCCGGAGGCCGAGCCGCTCGCCGCGGCGTTCCATCGCCAGGCGGAAGCGGGGGATCTCGACCAGGTCTGTGCCGAGCCCGACGATCTGGAGGGCCGGGTCGGCGGGCTCCGACCCGCGTGTCATGGGCGACGCCAGCGTTCGGCGAGGACGTAGACCGGCTCGGTCAGGACGTCGATCACGGGGATCTCTCCGAGGACGCGGTCGTCGAAGCTGGGCTCGGTCTCGGTGACCGCGTCCTTGAGCGCGCCGTATCGTCCCTGATACCCCTGCAGCACGGCCCGCATCGCGTCGGGGGCGAGGAACTCCGCGAAGCGGACGTGGAGGAGCGTCAGACCGACGGTCTGGTTGTGCTTGATCTCCGGGACGACCACCAGGTGCGGCCGTCCCAACCGCGCACCGCGGTGACCTCGCGGCGGTTCGCAACTCGGTGCTTGCTCCCGCGGAGTCGCGGGTCCGTGTCGGTGCGGGACGAGATTCCCGCCGCGACGCCACCACGATCGACGACGTGGATGGTGGCGCTGTCCGCGGCGACGTCACCTTCGATTCGGTACCGCGTGTAGCCGGTGACCGCCGCGACGGCGGGGTCGAGCTCGGCGAGGGTGCGGAGCGTGTGGTAGCTGAGGCCGTCGCGGGGCGCTCCGGCACCGACGACCTCCCGGACCAGCGGCACATGGAGGAGCGTCTCGTCCGATCGGGAGATCCCGACAGTCACGGTCTTGGCCTGGTGCTTGATCGCGTCGATCGGTCGGGTGAGCTCCTCGATGGCCTTCGTGAGCGCGGTGGTGAGGTCCTGGACGATCGTGCTCGGGGTCCCGACGTTCCCGTGCTCCAGCTCGTAGGCGTCGAGGATCTGCCCGCCGCCGGCGTAGCGCAGCAAGGACGCCAGTCGGGTGGCGGTGCTCGCCTCGAGGGTCCCGTCGTACTGCCCGGCGCGGAGCCCGTCGAGGAACCGGTGCGCGGGGCCGTCGAGGCGGGGGGCGAGGCGCTCGAGGAGCGCCTCGGGTGGACCCGCGGCGGCGGCTTCGATCGCCCCTCGAGCCTCGCGGAGCGGGCGGGCGGACGCGTCGATCGCCAGCGCGGCCTCGTAGCAGAACAGGTGGCCGGCCATGGTGGACAGCACGAAGTCGAGGGCGGGATCGACAGCCGGGACAGCGATGACCTCTCGGGCGTGTGCGAACCGGTCCGCGTCGTCGGTGCTGGCGATCACGACCGGCGCGGCGCGGTGCGCACCGTAGATCGCGACTTCCTTGGTCACGTCGTCGACGTTGGAGCCGCCGAGACCCGCGGCGCAGACGATCACCAACGGCTCGGATGACAAGTCGATGTGCTTCTTGTCTTCGGTGACGTCGCACGCGATCGCCTTGTAGCACAGCTCGGAGAGCTTGATCCGGAGCTCCCGGGCGGCGACGACGTTGCGGCCGTTGCCGACGACCGCCCAGTAGCGGCGCCCGAGCACTTGGCGCTGGGCGATCCCGGCGATCGCGTCACGGTCGCTCAGCACCGCGCGCATGGCGTCGGGGAGGCGGCGAAGCGCGGCGAGCACCTGCTGCGAGCGGCGTGAGTCCAGGCCGAGCGCAGCGGCGATCGCCAACGCGAGGAGGTACCCCGCGGCGATCTGAGCGTAGAAGGCCTTCGTCGACGCGACGCTCATCTCGACGTCGCGTCCGTCGGACGTGTAGAGGACACCGTCGGACTTGTCGACCAGGTCACTGTTGCGTCGATTCACGATCGCGACGACGGTCGCGTCCCGTTCACGTGCCAGGTCGACGGTCCGGTTCGTGTCGGTCGTGGTGCCGCTCTGGCTGATCGCGATGACGAGGGTGTCGCGCATCTCGTCCCGTAAACCGAAGCCGGAGAGCTCGGTTGCCGGCAGCGCCTCGACCGCGAGGCGATCACCGACGGCGTCGGCGAGCGCGACGGCCAGGCTCTGCCCGGCGATCGCCGCGGTGCCTTGCCCGATGACGCTGACCCTCCGGATGACGCCACCCCGGAGTGCGGCGACCAGCTCGTCGGAGAGGGTCTCGGGCCCGAGCTCGACGCGCAGACCCCGATCGCCGTCACGGCCGGTGTCGACGATCTTCCCCCGCAGCGTCTTGCGGAACGAATCCGGGGCTTCCGAGATCTCTTTGAGGAGGAAGTGCGGGAACGAGCCTCGATCGATGTCTCGAGTCGTGATCTGGGCGAGATGGAGGTCCGCGTCGGTCACGGGCAGTGCGGTGCCATCGTACGCGAGACGGATGATTCCCTCCACGGTCCCCGCCGCGGCCCCGTCGAGTACGACGACCTGACCTCGCGTCGCGGCGGAGCGCTTCGAGTCCGCGGGGGTCTCACCGTCGAGGCGCAGGTACGTGGCCGTCTCCTCGACGAGCCCGTACGGCTCGCTCGCGACGACGAACGCGTCCTCGGCGAGTCCGACGTAGAGCGCCTGCCCGCTCCCTCGGAGCGCGAGGAACAGTGACGCGGGGGCCTCGGCCTGCGTCGCGCCGACGGCGACCGACCCGTCGAGCGAGCCGACGGTCGCACGGAACGCCTGCAACGGGTCGAGCGAGTCGGGGCGGGCCCGGGCGATGAGCGCCGGGATGACCTTGGCGTCGGTGGTGATCTCCGGCGGCAGGCGCAGGTCGTGGTCGGCGATGAGCTCCGAGTGGTTGTCGACGTCGCCGTTGAGCGCCGCGGCGACGTACGGGTCGCTGCGGCCGACTTCCTCGCTGTTGAGGGGATGCGCGTTGGCTTCGGAGATGATTCCGACGCTCGCCCATCGGGTGTGCCCGAGGACGGTCACCTCCGCGGTCGCCGCGTCCAGGGTCTCGTGGAGCAGCTCGTCGGCGCGGATCAGGTTCCGCAGATGTCTGGTGTTGTCGCCCAGCTCGCCGATCTCGGCGGCGGCCTTGTAGACGAACGCCAGCATGCCGTCGGGTGTCCGGACCGAGCCGGAGCCGAACAACGGGTCCGCGGCGCGGGCGTCGATCTTGCGACGGGTCGATTCGTCGGCCAAGTCGTGGGTGTGGCCGCGGACCAGGAGGTGCAGCCCGGCCGAGTCGCGGCCGCGCACCTCAAGTCGATCGAGCGCCGAGAGGGCGACCTGCACGGACGCGAAGCCCTCGATGGCGGCAGCCGACGGCGACGGACCGGCGAGGTCGCAGACGGCGTGGGCGTTCCGGATCCGGTCGTGGCGGATCGCCCAGAGCGGGTCGCGCACCGCCAGCAACGCGGCGTTGAGGTCTTCGACTCGTGCGCCCGTGAGCAGCTGTTCGCCGTGGTCGAGGCGACGCTCGATCGCATCGACGACGGTGAGGGTCTGCTGGGCGCATTCGCCGAGCGCGTCGGTGCCGCGGGGGTCGTCGATCAGCGCCCGGACGCCGGGCACGCCTGCGAGGGTCGCGTTCAGTTCGGCGAGCGTGGCGGCGGCGTCGAGGAGCGGATCGAGGCTTCCGTCCCAGTCGGAGAGCTGGGACCGCTCGGCGTCGAGGCGGGCGAGGAGCAGTGCGAGCTGAGGCGCCGGGCGCGTCGCCGGGCGGCGGACGACGCCGATGATGCCGCACATCGCGTACGAGCCTACGCGGGCTCGACTGGTGCCCCGCAGGCGCGTTGCACCGAGTTGACGAGCCGATCCGCGACGAGCTCGGCCTGCTCGAGGCTGGGTGCTTCGACCATGACCCGGACAACCGGTTCGGTTCCCGACGGCCGGACGAGGACACGCCCGTCGGGTCCAAGGTCACGTTCGATCGATGCGGCTTCGTCCCAGAACTCGGCGGCGTCGTCGAGGGCGCTGCGATCACGGACCGCGACGTTGCGCAGGATCTGCGGGAAGCGCTGCATGACACCGGCGAGGAGTGAGAGCGTGTGTCCAGTCCCGACGACGACGTCGAGCAGCATCGCGCCGGTGAGCACCCCGTCTCCGGTCGTGGCCAGGTCCCGGAAGATGATGTGCCCCGACTGCTCGCCTCCGAGGACGAGGTCGCGGCGGTCGAGCTCGTCGAGCACGTACCGGTCGCCGACCGGAACTTCGACGAAGCCGATCTCGTGACTCTCGAGGCACTTGCGCAGCCCGAGGTTCGACATCACGGTGGCGACGACGGCGCGGTTGCGCAGCCGTTCGCGCTCGGCGAGGTCAAGAGCGCAGACCGCGAGGATCTGGTCGCCGTCGACGAGCGATCCCCGTTCGTCGACGGCGATCACCCGGTCGGCGTCACCGTCGAAGGCGAGTCCGGCCCGCGCGCCGGAGGCGATCACCGCCTGTTGGAGCTGGGTCGGGTCGGTCGAGCCGCACCCGGCGTTGATGTTCGTCCCATCGGGCGCGGCGTTGAGGACCTCGACCTTGGCGCCGAGGTCACGGAAGATCTTGGGCGCGGTGCGGAACGCGGCGCCGTGACCGCAGTCGAGCACGAGGCCGAAGTCGTCGAAGGTTCGGCCCTCGAGGGCTTGGATGATGTGGGCGGCGTAGTCATCGCCCGCGTCTCGCATCGGCTGGACGACGCCGACCGCGGCGCCACCGGGTCCCGGCGCCGGCGGATTCATGGCGAGCTCTCGGAGCTCGTGCTCCACTCGCTCTTCGAGCTCTTCGTTCATCTTCTGGCCGCCCGGTGCGAACAGCTTGACGCCGTTGTCGGCGAAGCCGTTGTGGCTCGCAGAGATCACCGCGGCGGGTGCGCCGCGCTGGGCGGCGATGAACGCGACGGCGGGTGTCGGGATGACCCCGGCGGTGATCACGTCGGCACCTTCGGCGCAGATCCCGGTGACCAGCGCCGATTCGATCATCGGACCCGATCGTCGTGTGTCGCGACCGACGACGAACGGCCGCTCGATGCCGAGGACTCGCGCCGCGGCTCGTCCGAGCGCGGTGACGAGCTCGGGTGTCAGCTCGCGGTTCGCAACACCGCGTATCCCGTCGGTTCCGAAGCGGAGTGTCACAACTCGCGAGCCGAGTCGCGCGACCGCGCGCTAGCGCTTCGAGTACTGGGGGGCCTTGCGCGCCTTCTTGAGGCCATACTTGCGCCGCTCCTTCTCGCGCGAGTCGCGCACCAGCAAGCCAGCCTTCTTGAGCTGGGGGCGCACCTCGTCGTCGAGGGCAACAAGTGCTCGGGCGATCCCGAGTCGCAGGGCTCCCGCCTGGCCGCTCACACCGCCGCCACCGATGGTGGCGTCGACGTCGTAGACGTCAGCCGTCTGGGTGAGGCGCAATGCCTCCGTGGCCCGTTGCACGTGGGTGACGATCGGGAAGTAACGCTCGATCGGGTGACCGTTGATGACGAGCTTCCCCGAGCCGGGGCGCAGACGAACCCGCGCGACCGCGGACTTGCGACGGCCGGTGGTCTGGATCAGGGGCTTGGGCATCGTGTCCTCAGTCGAGCGTGGTCGGTCAGTCGCGCCGGGTCGAGACCAGCGGATGCGCGGTGGGCCGCTGAGCCTCGTGGGGATGGGTGGGACCGGCGTAGACGCGGAGGCGGGTGGCCAGGTGTCGTCCGAGCGGGCCGCGCGGGAGCATGCCTCGCACCGCGAGGCGCACCGCCCTCTCCGGGTTGCGACCCATCAGGTGCTCGAGCGTCTCGCTCCGGATCCCGCCGGGGTACCCGGAGTGGCGCCAGTACCGCTTGTCCTGAGCCTTGCGGGGGCTCACGTCGAGCCGGGCGGCGTTGACGACGATGACATGATCGCCGACGTCGGCTTGAGGGGCCCAGATCGTCTTGCGCTTCCCGCGAAGCAGGGTCGCGACCTCGGTCGCCAGGCGCCCGAGCACCGCGCCGTCGGCGTCGACGACATGCCAGGCGCGTTCGATGTCGGCCGGCTTCGGTTGGAAGGTGCGCACAAGGATCCCCAGATCGGTGGTGGGCGCTGCGCTCAGGCCCGGCGAGCGGGCCGATGGAGGCGACAGGGAATCTTACCGATCGTGACCACAGCCGGGCAATCCACCCCTCCGGGCCCGTTAGCCTCCTGCCGTGGCCGCGATCGACGATCCGACCTGGTTGGCGCCTCAGCGTGAGGCGGCGGCCGACGAGGCGCTCGACGTGCTCACGGATCCGGCGCTCGATCCGATCGTGGACATGGTGCTCCTCGCCCGCGACGAGGCCTACGAGGCCCGAGCGAGCGACGGCGCCGTCCGGTTCCGCCGCGACGGGCGGGGCGGCTTCGAGACCGTCACCGTCGAGGGCGGTGATCCCCTCGCGGAGCAGTCGACGACGAAGTTCAGCTCGCTCACCGATGAGCGTGCGCATCGCCACCCACGGCGGGCCGACAACGCGTATCCGCACGCCTACGAGCAGGTCGCCCAGCTCTTCGACCATCCCGCGGCCCCGGACCTCTGCGTGATCCACTCCGCCGACCACAACTGGGAAGACCAGGGTGGTCATCGGGGGGAGCACGGGTCGCTCGGGATCGTGCAGGCCCGGGCACCGTTCGTCCTCGCGGGACCAGGAGTGCGGCGGGCCGGCCTCGTCGACCGTTCGGCGCGACTGATCGACGTGGCCCCGACGATCCTCGAGCTCCTCGGGGTCGAACCGGACCGCGACGGCCACCACCTCCGAGGCCAAGACGGCGAGGTCCGAACCGACGCGATCGATACCTCCGGCGAGCGAGCCGGTCACGTCGTGGCGTTCCTCTTCGACGGGACGAACGCCAACGTGTTGTACGACATGGCGGCCCGTGGTGAGGCACCGAACGTCGCCCGCCTGATCGAGGACGGCATCGCGTACGGCCACGGCGCGTTCGCCGGGCTCCCCAGCGTGACCCTCGCGAACCACACGTCGATCCTGACCGGTCGTCTCCCCGGCCATCACGGCGTCCTCCACAACGCGTGGTTCGACCGGGCGACCGGTGAGCAGGTGATCACCAACTCGTCCGCGACGTGGCCGTGGTGCATGCAACACACCTTCGACGGGGTCGATTCGGTGCACGCGGCGCTCCGACGCGCGCGCCCCGAGGTGTTCACCGCGTCGGTCGACGAGCCGTGCGACCTGGGGGCGTCGTGGTCGACGTTCGACGCGTTCCGGCGGGGTGAGATCCCCGAGCCGAGCTCCCGGGAGGCGCTCCCACACACGACCGAGCGGTTCGTGCGCCCGAACAAGGACTACCGCTGGTCGACGATCATCGACCATGCCGGTGTCGAGCAGGCAACAGGGATCCTCGCCGGCGCCTTCCGGGGAGAGTCGTTCCCCCTCCCGACGTTCCTGTTCTGCAACTTCACGTTGACGGACGCGGCGATGCACGCCGGAGGCCCGTACTCCGAGATCGCCGCCGCCTCGGTCCGCGACACAGACGGTCGGATGGGTGAAGTCATCGCCGCGGTCGAGCGGGCCGGGATGGCGGACCGGACCGTGTTCGTCCTCGTCGCGGATCACGGCATGGAGGAGACCGACCCCGCCGTGACCGGCGACTGGGACGTGACCCTGCGGGAGGCCGGCGTCACCGTCCGCGACGAGGGGTACGGGTTCCTCTACCTCGGCGAGGGTTGAGGCACCGCCGCGTCGGTGCCCGTCGACGTGTCGTAGCCGACAGCCCAGAGAGTGAGCCCGTGCGGCGGCGCGACCCGGCCGGCGCGGGCCCGGTCCCGCCCGCGGAGGATCCCGAGCATGTCGCCGGGTCGACGCCGTCCGACACCGGCCTCCACGAGCGTCCCGACGATCGAGCGGACCATCTGCCAGCAGAACGCGCGGGCGCGGATCTCGTAGCGGAGCACGTCGTCGTCGAGTCGGTCCCAGCGCGACGCGAGCACCCGGCGGATCGTCGACCCGGCGGCGGTGCTGCGGCAGAACGAGGCGAAGTCGTGCTCGCCGACGAACGGATCGGCGGCGAGATGCAGCATCGTGAGGTCGAGCGGCTCGGGGACCCACCACGCGTACCGAGCGAGGAACGGGTCCGGCTCGGGTCGGTTCACGATCGTGTACCGGTAGGTGCGCGACGTCGCGGATCGGCGGGCGTCGAAGTCGCGCCGGACCGCTTCGGCGCGCCGGACGACCACCTCGGGGGCCGTCACCCGGTTGACCGCCCGTCGGAGATGCTCGGGGTTGCGGCTCGGAGCCACGTCGACGCTGATGACCTGCCCTCTCGCATGGACCCCGGCGTCGGTTCGACCGGCGCAGGCCAGGTTGAGGTCCTCCTCGGGGACCTCCAACGAGTCGGTCAGCGCCTCGGTCAACACGCCTTCCACCGTTCGCACCCCGGGTTGCGCGGCGAACCCGTGGAAGTCCGTCCCGTCGTACGCGACGGTGAGCTTGATCCGCGCCGGAACTTCAGGCGGCGGCGACGCCGGCGAGCCGGCGTCGAAGAGGCTCACACCAGTTCGACGCGCGCCATCGGCGCGTTGTCACCCGGGCGGGGACCGAGCTTGAGGATCCGGAGGTACCCGCCGGGTCGGCCTTCGTACCGCGGCGCGATCTCAGCGAAGAGCTTGTGGGTGACCGCCTTGTCGTGCAGCTTGGCGATGACCTGACGGCGGTCATGGACCGTTCCCCGCCGGGCTCTGGTGATGAGCCGCTCCGCGTACGGCCGGAGCGCCTTGGCTTTGGCCTCGGTCGTCACGATCCCGCCCGCCTCGAAGAGATGCGCGGCGAGGTTGGCCAGGAGGAGCCGTTGGTGCGCGGGGTCCCTCCCGAGCCGGGGGCCCTTCGTCGGCGTGGGCACCGCGCTACTCCTTGACCCGGAGCGACAGGCCGCGCTCGTCGAGCTTCTGGAGCACCTCTTCGAGCGACTTCGAGCCGAAGTTTGTGATCGCGAGCAGGTCGTCTTCGCTCTTCTGGACCAGCTGCCCGATCGTGTCGACGCGGGCCCGCTTCAGACAGTTCCGGGGTCGCTCGGACAGGTCGAGCTCCTCGATGGGCAGCTCGAGGTCCGGAGAGGCGGCGGTCGCCGGCGACACCTCACCCAGCTCCAGCCCCTGCGGCGCGTCGGAGAGGCTGGCCACCAGACCCACCAAGCTCCGCAGCGTCTCCCCAGCAGACGCCAGCGCCTCCCGGGGGGAGATCGACCCGTCGGTCTCGATCTCGATCGTGAGCTTGTCGTAGTTGGTCGCCTGCTCGACGCGGGTGGGCTCGATCGAGAACGCGACTCGACGCACCGGCGAGAAGATCGCGTCGACCGGGATCACCCCGATCGTGGCGGTCCGCTTGTTGCGCTCGGCCGAGAGGTAACCCCGACCCTGTTCGACGGTCAGGTCGATCGCGAGGCGACCCTTGGCGCTCACACCGGCGAGGTGGAGGTCGGGGTTGAGGACCTCGACGTCCGCGGTGGTCTGGATGTCCCCGGCGGTGATGTCCTCCGGGCCGCGTTTGTCGAGGCGGAGCGTCACCGGCTCGACGCTCGAGCAGCGCAGCACCAGGTCCTTGATGTTCAAGATCAGGTCGGTGACGTCCTCTTTGACACCCGGGATCGTGTCGAACTCGTGAAGCGCCTCGTCGAAGCGCACCTGCGTGACCGCAGCGCCGGGAATGGAGGACAGCAAGGTCCGGCGGAGGCTGTTGCCGAGGGTGTGGCCGAAGCCGGGCTCCAGCGGCGAGATCACGAACGACTGGGTGTTGCCATCAGGCTCGCCAGCCTCGACTTCGGGGCGTTGGATGATCAGCATGCTGTATCTCTTCCGAATAACGAAATGGTCGACCCGCGACGCGAGCCGGTTGGACTACTTGGAGTAGAGCTCGACGATGAGCTGCTCGCGGACAGGGACGTCGATCTGCTCACGAAGAGGCGCGCCGCGCACGGTCGCCTCGAGTCGCTCCGAGCTGACGTCCAGCCACGCCGGCACCGCCCGATCGATCGTGTCGACGTTGTGCCGGATCACGATGTTGTTCTTCACCTTCGGCCCGAGGGTGATCACGTCACCGGGGCGCACCTGGTACGAGGCGATCGTGACCCGCCGGCCGTTGACGAGCACGTGCCCGTGCCGGACGAGCTGGCGAGCCTGGTTGCGGCTCGCGGCGAAGTTGGTTCGGAACACGACGTTGTCGATGCGCTGCTCGAGCATGCGGAGGAGGTTCTCGCCCGTGATCCCGTCCTGACGCGACGCGAGCTGGTACAGGTTGCGGAACTGACGCTCCAGGACCCCGTAGATCCGGCGGGCCTTCTGCTTCTCCCGAAGCTGGAGCAGGTACTCGCTCTCCCGGATGCGGCCCCGACCGTGGTCACCGGGCGGGTAGGGCTTGCGCTCGACCGGGCACTTCATCGAATCGCACTTCGCGCCCTTCAGGAACAGCTTCATGCGTTCGCGCCGACACAGCTTGCAGACGCTCTCCGTGTAGCGGGCCATCGGTCAGACTCTCCGTCGCTTTGGGGGGCGACAACCGTTGTGAGGGATCGGTGTGACGTCCTTGATCCCCACGACTTCGATGCCCGTGTTCTGGATGGTGCGGATCGCGGTCTCACGCCCGGACCCGGGGCCCTTGACGAGCACGTCGACCTTGCGCACCCCGTGCTCCATCGCCCTCCGGGCGACGGTCTCTGCGGCAAGCTGCGCCGCGAACGGCGTGCTCTTGCGCGAACCCTTGAAACCGACGTTCCCAGACGACGCCCAGGCCAGCGCGTTGCCCTGCTGGTCGGTGATCGTGATGATGGTGTTGTTGAACGAAGACTTCACGTGCGCGACGCCGTAGGCAACGTTCTTCCGCTCACGTCGCTTCGGTCGACGCCCACCTGCTGCAGGCTTGGCCACTACTTCCTCGCCTTCTTCTTGCCTGCGACGGTCTTCTTCGGCCCCTTGCGGGTCCGCGCGTTCGTGCGGGTGCGTTGACCGTGTACCGGAAGCCCGCGGCGGTGCCGGAGGCCCTCGTAGCTGCCGATCTCGACCTTGCGCTTGATGTTCGCTGCGACCTCTCGGCGGAGGTCGCCCTCGACCTTGAGGTTGCCGTCGATGAACGAGCGGAGCTTCGCGACCTCGTCGTCGGTGAGGTCTCGAACTCGGGCGTCACGGGCCAAGCCGGTCTGGTCGCAGACCAGCTGTGACGTGGGTCGACCGATGCCGAAGATGTACATCAAGGAGATCTCGAGTCGCTTCTCGCGCGGAATGTCGACACCAGCGATACGGGCCATAGCTCTCTTCGTTCCCCGTCAGCCTTGACGTTGCTTGTGGCGTGGGTTCTCGCAGATGACCCGCACGACGCCATCCCGGCGGATCACCTTGCACTTCTCACACATCTTCTTGACCGACGGTCGGACCTTCACGCGAATCGCCTCGATCACTTGTAGCGGTAAGTGATACGGCCGCGGCTCAAGTCGTAGGGCGTGAGCTCGACCTGGACGCGGTCCCCGGGGAGGATCCGGATGTAGTGCATCCGCATCTTTCCGGAGATGTGCGCGAGCACCTTGTGCCCGTTCTCGAGCTCGACGCGAAACATGGCGTTCGGGAGCGGCTCGACCACCGTCCCCTCGACCAGGATCGTGTCATCCTTTGGCTTGGCCAGAACCTCCACCACCTCGTGTCACTTGCCTCGGGCCTCTTGCGAGTCCGGGCGCGCAGTACCGCCCGGAACTCTCTGGGAGCCCGTCCAGGCTACCGGATCCGGCGCCGACGGAGAAAATCGGTCCGTCGGGGGCTTCCGCACCGGCTACCAGGGCAGGGTCAGCACCTCGGGCCCGCGGTCGGTGACCGCGATCGTGTGCTCGAAGTGGGCCGAGCGACGGCCGTCTCGGGTGACGACCGTCCACCCGTCGTCGAGCACCTCGGTCTCGGGACCGCCGGCGTTGACCATCGGCTCGATGGCCAGGACGAGGCCCTCCTTGAGCTTCAGGCCCCGCCCCGCGGGCCCGTAGTTGGGGACTTGGGGTTCCTCGTGCATCGCGGTGCCGATGCCGTGCCCCACGTACTCCCGGACGACGGTGAACCCGGCGCTGGTCGCGACCCCCTCGACCGCGGCGCCGACGTCGCCCAGCCGGCGGCCCTCCACGACCTCGTCGATGGCCGCCTCGAGGGAGGCGCGGGTGACCTCGATGAGCCGCTTCGACTCCGAGTCGATCTCACCGACCGGGACCGTGACCGCCGCGTCGGCGTGCCAGCCCTCGATGATGGCCCCGCAGTCGATCGACAAGATGTCGCCTTCTTCGAGCACCACCGTCTCGCTGGGGATGCCGTGGACGATGACGTCGTTGGGGGACGTGCACACCACCGCCGGGAACCCGTGGTAGCCGAGGAAGTTGGAACGGGCGCCGCGACGTTCGATGACGTCACGAGCCACTGCGTCGACATCGGCGGTCGTCGCGCCCGGCTTGGCGGCGCGGATGCACTCTTCGTGCATCTCGGCCACGACCTTCCCCGCCCGCCGCATCAACGCGATCTGCTCGTGCGACTTGCGGGTGATCACAACGCCCGGGCCCCTGGATCGAAGTAGGAGTCAACGAGTTCCACGAGGCGCTTGAAGACCTCTTCGGTCTCGTCGCTCGCGTCGACGTGGGCGAGGATCCCCGACCGCCGGTAGAACTGGATCACGGGAAGGGTCTTCATCTCGTACAGCTCGAGGCGGCGCATGACCGCTTCCTGGGTGTCGTCGTCTCGCTGGACCACCTCGCCGCCGCAGACGTCACACGTCCAGTCCTGTTCGGGCGGGTTGTCGAGGTGGTACACCGCGCCGCACTTCGAGCACACCCGGCGCCCGGCGATCCGGTGGAGCACGACCTCGGTCGGGACGTCGAGGTCGATCGCGAGATCCGAGGAGCGCGACCCGAGCATCCGGTCGAGCTCCTCGGCTTGCTGTTGCGTGCGAGGAAAGCCGTCGAGCACGAAGCCGTGCCCGGCACGGTCACCGGCGTTCAGCTGCTCTTGGACGACGCCGTCGACGATCTCGTCCGGGACGAGGTTGCCGTCGTCCATGTACTTCTTCGCCTCGCGGCCGAGGTCCGACCCCGCGGCGGCCGCCTCCCGAAACAGGTCGCCGGTCGCGAGGTGGTGGACTCCGTAGTGCTCCGCGAGGCGAGAAGCCTGCGTGCCCTTACCGGCTCCCTGCTTGCCGAGCAGGACGAGCCTGGGTCCCCGCGGAGTCACGCTCGCGTCAGGCAAGGAAGCCTTCGTAGTTACGCATCATCAACTGACTGTCGATCTGCTTCATCGTCTCCAACGCGACACCCACGGTGATCAGCAGCGCGGTTCCGCCGAAGGGGAACTGGCTGATGTTCCACAACGCGAAGACCAGGAGCGGCGCGATGGCGATCGTGGCGAGGAACAGCGAACCGGGCAAGGTGATGCGGTTCAGCACCTTGGCGAGGTACCGCTCGGTCGGTGGCCCGGGACGAATCCCCGGGATGAAGCCTCCTTGCTTCCGGATGATGTCGGCTTGCTGCTGGGGGTTGAACGCGATCGCGGTGTAGAAGTACGCGAAGAAGATGATCAGCAGCGTGTAGAAGCCGATGTAGAACCAGCTCTGGCGGGCGACCAGGTTGTCGTTGATCCACTGCTGCACGCCGCCCGCGCTGCTTCCGAGCGCCGAGGCGATCAGGGCCGGGAAGGCCAGGATCGAGCTGGCGAAGATCACGGGGATCACGCCGGACTGGTTGACCTTGAGCGGGATGTAGGTGCTCTGGCCGCCGTACATGCGGCGGCCGACGACACGTTTGGCGAATTGGACGGGTATTCGTCGCTGCCCCGACTCGACGAACACGATCCCGACGATCATGGCGAGGCCGATCAGGATGATCGTGAAGAACTGGAACTTGCTGCCCTGGCTGTAGATCGCGCCACCCTGGGCGGGCAGGCGGGACACGACAGACGCGAAGATCAGGATCGACATGCCGTTGCCGATGCCCCGCTGGGTGATCACCTCAGCGAGCCACATCACCGAGCGCGGTGCCTGCGGTCCAGGTCAGGACGATCAAGGCGGCTCGGGGCGCGTCGAAGTGGGGGATGAAGTCGACGCCCTTCGGGAGCGAGGCGTTGAGGCCGAAGAGCCCGCCGTTGCCGGCATGCAACGCGAACACGAACCCGGTGGACTGCACCAACGCCAACGCGATGGTCAGATACCGGGTCCACTGGGTGATCTTCTTCTGACCCGTCTGCCCTTCGTTCTGCCACTCCTCGAGCTTCGGGATGACCACGCCGAGGAGCTGCATGATGATCGACGCCGTGATGTACGGCATGATCCCGAGGAAGAAGATCGCGACGTTGGTGATCGCGCCGCCGGAGAAGAGGTCGAGGAAGCCGACGACGCCGCTGTTGTTGGTCTGGTTCTGTAGCTGCTTGATGGCGTGGAAGTCGACGTACGGCACCGGGAGGTGCGCGCCGAGGCGATACACCCCGACGATGAGCAGCGTGAAGAGAATCTTGTTCCGGAGATCGGGAACCCGGAACATGTTCCGGAGCCGGGAGAGCATCTCGGGGTGGCCTCCTGAGCCGGCGGCGCCGACAGCCTACCGATTGGTGAGGGCGTTGCCCCGGGCGGGTGGGCGGCGCTCACCCCACGGGGCGGGCAGCACGTCGGCTTGACCACCGACGCGTTCGATCGCCTGGCGGGCAGCCTGGGAGAAGGCGTGGGCTCGGACCGTGAGGGCGGTGGTGAGCTCGCCGCGACCCAAGACCTTCACGAGCCCGCGCTTCGCGACGAGGCCCCGGGCGCGGAGCGCTTCGGGGTCGACGGTCTGACCGGCTTCGAAGCCGTCGAGGGCGTCCAGGTTGATGACGACGTACTCGACCCGGAACGGGTTCTTGAACCCCTTGGCCTTCGGGGTGCGGCGGGCGATGGGCGTCTGGCCGCCCTCGAAGTTGGGCTTGATCGTGTCGCGGGCGCCTTGGCCCTTCGACCCGCGTCCGGCGGTCTTGCCGCCCTTGCCGGCGATGCCGCGGCCGACCCGGCGTGCCGGTCGCTTGGCGCCCTCGGGCGGCTTCAGGTCGTGGAGCTTGATGGGCATGTCAGGCGACCTCTTCGACGTGGACGAGATGGGGGACACGCTCGACCATCCCTCGGATCTCGGGGCGATCCGGGTGCTCGACGGTGTGGTTGATCCGCCGCAGGCCGAGGGCGCGGAGCGTCCCCCGCTGCTTGGGCTTCGCACCGATCGAGGACCGGACCTGGGTGATCTTGAGCGTGGACGGCATGGCTACTTGACCTCGACGGTCTCGTGCTTGGGCGCTTGGCGCTCCCGGTAGGCGCGGAGCATCCCGGCGGAGCTGACCTCTTCGGGTGACTTCCCACGCAACGCGGCGATCGCGTCGGGTCGCTTCAGCGAGCGCAGACCCTCGATCGTGGCGCGGGAGACGTTGATCGCGTTGGAGGAGCCGAGCGACTTGGCCAGCACGTCGTGGACGCCGGCGGCCTCGAGGATGGCGCGGGCGGCGCCACCGGCGATGACGCCCGTTCCGGGTGCTGCGGGCTTCAGGAGCACGCGGGCCGCGTCGTGCTCGCCGAGGATCGTGTGGGTGATGGTCGAGCCCGCGAGGGGGACGCTGAACAGCCGCTTCTTGGCCTCTTCCATGCCCTTCTGGATCGCCGCGGGGACCTCTTTGGCCTTGCCGTACCCGAGGCCGACGTGCCCTTCGCCGTCGCCGACGACGACCAGCGCGGTGAACGAGAACCGCCGGCCGCCCTTGACCACCTTGGCGACACGGTTGATCGCGATCACTCGCTCTTCGTACTGCCCTTCGGCCATTACCAACCCGCTTTCGGCCGCTGCGCGGTGCGCATCCGGCGTGTGGTGCTTGCCTCGGTCACCTCTAGAACTCCAATCCTGCTTCGCGTGCACCCTCGGCCACCGCCGCGACCCGCCCGTGGTAGCGGTACCCGCCCCGGTCGAACACGACCGCGGTCACCCCGGCAGCCTTCGCGCGGTCCGCGACCCGTCGACCGACGGCTTCGGCCGAATCCCGCGTGCCGGTCGACCCGGTCCGCGCTTCGGGTTCCATGGTCGAGGCCGCCGCGATGGTGCGACCGGCCGCGTCGTCGATGAGCTGCGCGTAGATGTGGCGGCTCGACCGGAAGACCGACAGGCGCGGCCGTTGCGGTGTGCCTCGAACCTTCTTGCGGACCCGGCGGTGGCGACGCTGACGGGCTTCGACCTTCTGATGCATCGTCGATCCTCTACTTCGCCGACTTCCCGGCCTTGCGCAGGACGCGCTCACCGGCGTATCGGATCCCCTTGCCCTTGTACGGCTCGGGCTTGCGGACCTTGCGAATGTCCGCCGCGACCTGACCCACGAGCTGCTTGTCGCAACCCCGAACCGTGATCCGGACCGGCTGGGGCACCTCGAACGTGACCCCTTCGGGCGCGTCGACGTGGACAGGATGCGAGAAGCCGACCTGGAGCTCGAGGCGGTTAGAGCCCTGCGCGGTGGCCCGGTACCCGACCCCGACGATCTCGAGCTCGCGGACGAAGCCCTCGGAGACCCCCACGACCATGTTGTTGACCAACGCCCGGACGAGGCCGTGCAGCGCACGGTTCTCCCGCTCGTCGTCGGGGCGGGTGACGATCAGCTGGTCGCCGTCGCGCGTGATGGTGATCTGGGTCGGCGTCGTGCGGGACAGCTCGCCTTTGGGGCCCTTGACCGCGACCTTCCCGTCCTCGAGCGTGACGTCGACGCCGCTCGGGATCGGGATGGGCTCTTTACCGACGCGTGACATGGTGGTCCTCCCGGCTACCAGACATGGCAGAGGATCTCGCCGCCGACCTTGCGTTGCCGAGCTTCGCGGTCGGTCATCAGACCCTGGTTGGTGGACAGGATGGCGATCCCCATGCCGCCGAGGACGCGCGGGACGTCGGTGGCCTTCGTGTAGACCCGCAGCCCGGGCTTGGAGACACGCCGCAATCCGGAGATGGTCCGCTCGCGCTCCGACGTGTACTTCATGACGATGCGCAGCTTGTTGCCGGGCCGGTCGGGGTCATCCTCGACGGAGAAGTCCTCGACGTAGCCCTCCCGGACGAGGATCTTGGCCAGGGCGACCTTGACCTTCGACGAGGGCATGATGCAGTCGTCGTGAAACGCGACATTGGCGTTGCGGATCCGCGTGAGCATGTCCGCGATCGGGTCGGTCATCGTCATCCGCTGACCTCCCTCACCACGACGCCTTCGTCACGCCAGGGATCTCACCCGCGTGGGCCATCTCCCGGAAGCAGATCCGGCACAAGCCGAACTTTCGGTACACCGAGCGCGCTCGACCGCAGCGGCGGCACCGCGTGTAGGCGCGAACCGAGAACTTCGGCTTGCGCTGCTGCTTCTGGATGAGTGCCTTCTTGGCCAATGGATTCTCCCTACGAGTTCGAGTCGCGACGGAACGGGAAGCCGAGAGCGCGCAAGAGCGCCCGGCCGTTGTCGTCCGACGTGGCTGTGGTGACGATGGTGATGTCCATACCGCGAACGGTGTCGATCTTGTCGTAGTCGATTTCGGGGAAGATGAGCTGCTCGGTCACGCCGAACGTGTAATTGCCGCGCCCATCGAAGGAATCGGCGCTCATGCCTCGGAAGTCACGGATCCGGGGAATGGCCAGGCTGACGAGCCGGTCGTAGAACTCCCACATCCGGTCGCCTCGCAGCGTGACCTTGGCTCCGATGGCGTTCCCGGCCCGCAGCTTGAAGCCGGCGATCGACTTCTTCGCCTTGGTCACCAGGGGCTTCTGGCCGGTGATGACGGTGAGGTCGGCGACGGCACCATCGAGGAGGGAAGCCTGCTGGGTGGCGCGCCCGACACCGCAATTCAGCACGATCTTCTCGAGCCGGGGCACTTCCATGACGTTCTCGAGCCCGAGCTGGGACTGCAGCTGGCTTCGCAGCTCGTCGTCGTATCGGGCCTTTAGGCGCGGGCGTTCGCGTACCGGCGCCATCAGAGGTCCTTCCCGCACTTCTTGCAGACCCGGAACTTCGTGCCGTCGTCGCCGATGCGGTAGCCAATCCGGCTCTGGCCGCAGCTGGGGCACAAGATCGCGACGTTCGAGGCGTGCACCGGCATGTCCTTGTCGATGATGCCGCCCTGCATCGTCGCTTTCGTCGAGCGCTGATGCTTCTTGGCCACGTTGACACCGTCGATGATCACCATGTTGCGGTCGGGAATGACGCGGGTGATCTCACCTTGCTTGCCGATGTCCTTGCCGGACAGGACGCGGACGCGGTCGCCCTTCTTGAGTCGCATCTTCACTCGGTCGGTCATCTCAGAGCACCTCCGGGGCGAGCGACACGATCCGCATGAACCGGCGGTCCCGGAGCTCTCGTCCGACCGGGCCGAAGATGCGGGTGCCGCGTGGCTGCATCTGGTCGTTGATCAGCACGGCTGCGTTCTCGTCGAAGCGGATGTAGCTGCCGTCGGCGCGACGGCGCTCCTTCTTGGTTCGCACGACGACGCACTTGACCACTTCGCCTCTTCTTCACCGCCGCGCCCGGGACCGCGTCTTTGACGGTCGCGACGAACACGTCGCCGATGCCCGCATAGCGCCGGCGCGTGCCCCCGAGCACCTTGATGCACAGGACCTCGCGGGCGCCTGAGTTGTCAGCCACCTTGAGGCGGGATTCCTGCTGGATCACCGGGCCCGCTCCAGTACTTCCACGACGCGCCAGCGCTTGTGACGGGACAGTGGACGGGTCTCGGCGAGGCGCACCCGGTCGCCCTCTCGGGCGTCGTTGGCCTCGTCGTGGGCGTAGAGCTTGGTGGTGCGCTGGAGCGTCTTGCCGTAGCGGCGGTGCCGGACGCGGTCGGTGACCGCGACGACCACGGTCTTGTCCATCTTCGAGGACACGACGAGGCCTTCGCGGACCTTTCGGGGGTTGGGGCGGGCGGTGCTCTCGGGCTCGCTCATGCGTCCTGCTCCTTCATCAGCTCGTGAGCTGCGATCTCTCGTTCCCGCAGCAGGGTTTCGCAGCGAGCGATGTCCTTGCGCACGTGGTTGAGGCGGGTCGGGTTGTCGAGCTGACCGGTCGCGTTCTGGAACCGAAGGTTGAACAGCTCCTCGCGGAACTCGCGCAGACGGTTGGCCAGCTCGCTGTCGTTGAGCTCACGGAGCTCGGCGGCCTTCATCACGCTTCCTCTTGTCGCACGACGAATCGGGTCTTGATCGGCAGCTTGTGCATGGCGAGTCGCATGGCGTCGCGGGCGGTCTGTTCGGGCACGCCGGCCAGCTCGAACATGACGCGACCGGGTTTGACGACGGCGACCCAGTGCTCCGGGTTGCCCTTGCCCGACCCCATCCGGGTCTCGGCCGGCTTCTGGGTGACGGGCTTGTCGGGGAAGATGTTGATCCAGACCTTCCCGCCTCGCTTGATGTGGCGGGTCATGGCGATCCGGG
The DNA here is from genome assembly GCA_963714105.1 of uncultured Actinomycetes bacterium. GTDB lineage: Bacteria > Actinomycetota > Acidimicrobiia > IMCC26256 > PALSA-555 > PALSA-555. The sequence goes on from OY970233.1 coordinate 1,012,110, forward strand.
CGGCCTCGATCTGACGGTTCGTGATCCACCCGGGCTCGAGCGCCTGGATCCCGTAGTCGCCGAAATTGACGCGTGTGCCACCCTTGGCCGTCCCGGTTCGGCGGCCTCGCTGCACCTTGCGGTGGCGGGTCTTGCGCGGCATCAACATCGTGGACTCCGGCTGCCTTCGCTACTCGTCGTCGGAATGGAACTTGGGTGCTTCGTGGTGCTGGCCCTGTCGGGTCCGGCGCTCGATCTCTTCCTCTTCGGCGAGGAGCCGCTCGAGCTCGGGATCGGCTTCCTTGACCAGCGGCGCGGCTTCCTCGTCGGTGGCGCCCTCGGTCGTGGGCTCGACCGAGACCTCGACCGACTCATCGCGGCGGCGTCGTCCGCCACCGGCGCTGATCACGCGACGCCGCGGTGGCGTCTCCCCACCGCCGGTCTCGCCGACCGCCATCGCCGCTTCCCGGGCGATCTTGTCCTCGACGGCGGACTTGTAGGGCAGGATCTCACCCTTGTAGATCCAGACCTTGACGCCGATGCGACCGAACGTCGTGCGGGCCTCGGCCTGTCCGTAGTCGATGTCGGCCCGCAGGGTGTGGAGCGGGACGCGCCCTTCCCGGTACCACTCCTTCCGGGACATCTCGGCGCCACCGAGGCGTCCGCCGCACTGGACCCGGATGCCCTGGGCGCCGGCCTTCATCGCGGTCTGCACCGCGCGCTTCATGGCCCGCCGGAACGACACCCGTCCGGCGAGCTGGTCGGCGACGCCCTGGGCGATCAGCATCGCGTCGAGCTCGGGCTGCTTGATCTCTTGGATGTTGAACTGGACCTTCGGGTTCCCGGTGATCTTGTAGAGGCCCTGGCGGAGACGGTCGGCCTCGGCTCCTCGGCGACCGATGACGATGCCGGGACGGGCGGTGTAGACGTCGACCCGCAGGCGGTCGCGGGTGCGCTCGATCTCGACGCGGCTCGACCGCCGCGTGGGGCAGCTGGCGGCGCAGGTAGTCGCGGATCCGCCAGTCTTCGATCAGGCAGTCGGTGTACTCCTTGTGGTCGGCGAACCACCGCGACTTCCAGTCGGTGGTGATGCCGAGGCGGAACCCGTAGGGGTTGACCTTCTGGCCCATCAGTCCTCGTCCTTCTCGGTCTTGGGCGCCCGTTTGGCTGGTGCCTTGCGCGGCTTCGGCTCTCCGGTCGACGCTTCGGTCGTGGCCTTCTTCGCCGGGGTCTTCTTCGCGGTCTTGGTGGCCTTCTTGGTCGGGGTGGCCTTCTTGGCCGGGCTCGCCTTCTTGGCGGTCGTCTTCTTCGCCGTGGTCTTCTTCGCGGTGGTCTTCTTGGCCGGCTTCGCTTCGGCCTGCCTCGGCCTCGTCTGCCTGGGCCTCGTCCTCTTCGCCGGCGACCGGTGCGGTCTCGAGGTCCTCGTCCTCGGGGATCTCCTCCTCGGGCGTCGCCTCGGCGGGGGTCCGGCGCCGGCGGACCACCCGGCGTCGTTCGCGGCCGCTGGCGGCCTCGGCGCGGCGGCGGCGCTCGAGATCCTCGTCGGCGAACCGGGCGACGACGATCGTGATGTGGCTGGAGCGCTTGCGGATCCGGACGCCCCGCCCCCGGGCGCGGGGACGCCAGCGCTTGAGCGTCGGGCCCGTCGTCGGCGTAGGCGCGCGCCGACGAAGAGCTCGTCCTCGGGGATCTGCTCGTTGTGTTCGGCGTTCGCGATCGCGGAGTCGAGGAGCTTGCCGACCTCGTGGGCCGCGGACCGCTCGCAGAAGTGCAGCGTGTCGCGCGCGGTCTCGACGTCCTGACCTCGGATCAAGTCGAGGACCATGCGAACCTTCGACGGGGAGATCGAGATATGTCGGAGCCGCGCGGTGGCTTCGCGCACGGGTGCGTCGTGGGCGACGGTGTCGGGCCATCGTTAACGGCCTCTCCCGCTGCGCTCTTGCCCGGCGTGGTACCGGAAGGTGCGGGTCGGCGCGAACTCGCCGAGCTTGTGCCCCACCATCGCCTCGGAGATGTAGATCGGGCACGTGCTTGCGGCCGTCGTGGACGGCGATGGTGTGACCGACCATCTCGGGCGTGACGGTCGAACGCCGGGACCAGGTCTTGATGACCTTGCGGTCGCCGGACGCGTTCATCGCGTCGACCTTCTTGGCGAGGTGGTCGTCGATGAACGGCCCCTTCTTCAGGCTGCGCGGCACGCTGGTCCTCCTGGAGCCCTACCGGCGCGCGCCGCGGCTGCGGCGGCGTCGCACGATCATCTGGTCCGACTTCTTGCCCTTGCGGCGGGTGCGGCCTTCGGGCTTGCCCCAGGGCGACACCGGGTGACGGCCACCGGAGCTCTTGCCCTCGCCGCCTCCGAGCGGGTGGTCGACCGGGTTCATGGCGACCCCGCGGACGTGGGGCCGCTTGCCCTTCCAGCGGTTCCGGCCCGCCTTGCCGATCTTGACCAGGCTGGCCTCGGCGTTGCCGACCGCGCCGACGGTGCCGCGGCAGTCGATGGCGACCCGTCGCATCTCGGTGGAGGGGAGCCGCAGCGTCGCGAACGCGCCCTCCTTGGCGACGAGCTGGATCGCGGCGCCGGCGCCGCGTCCGAGCTTGGCCCCCGCGCCCGGCTTGAGCTCCACGCTGTGGACGGTGGTCCCGACGGGGATGTACCGGAGCGGCAGCGCGTTGCCGGGTCGGATCTCGGCGCCGTGGCCGCTCTGGAGGAGGTCACCGACCGCGACCTGCGCGGGAGCGAGGATGTAGCGCTTCTCGCCGTCGAGGTAGTGGAGAAGCGCGATCCGGGCGTTGCGGTTGGGGTCGTATTCGATGGCGGCGACCTTGGCCGGCACGCCGTCCTTGTCCCGCTTGAAGTCGACGAGGCGGTACTTCTGCTTGTGCCCGCCTCCCTTGTGGCGCGAGGTCATGCGCCCGTAAGCGTTGCGCCCTCCTGTCTTGGGCTTGGGCTTGACCAGCGACTTCTCGGGCCGGTCGCGGGTGACCTCGGCGAAGTCCGAGACGGTCTGGAACCGACGGCCGGGGCTGGTGGGCTTGCGCTTGCGGGTCGGCATCTCAGCTCCCGAAGATCTCGATCTGGTCGCCCGGCGCCAGTGACACGATGGCCCGCTTCTGACCGGTGCGGGTGCCCCAGGTGCCGGTCCGGCGGTTCTGCTTGCGCTTCCCCGACCGGTTGAGGGTGTTCACGTTGACGACCTTCACGTGGAAGATCTCCTCGACCGCCTGCTTGATCTCGATCTTGTTCGCGTCGGGCGCGACGACGAACGTGTAGACCTGCTCGTCGTATTGCGCGTAGGACTTCTCGGAGACGACGGGCCGGATGATGACGCTGCGAGGGTCACGGTTCACGGTGTCTCGCTCTCGGCGGTGTCGTCGACGCTTGCCGGCGCGTAGCGGGCAACCGCCGTCGTCGAGGGTGGCGCGGCTGAACACGATCCAGTCGTTGAGGAGCACGTCGTGAGCGTTGAGCTCTTCGGGCAGGACGATCTGGACGTGGTCGCCGAGGTTTCGGAACGACTTCCACACCGCGTGCTCGGAACGGTCGAGCACGAGGAGAACCCGGGGGATCCGCTCCCCGCTCGGGCGGAGTCCGAGGCGGTCGAGCACCTCGACAGCCCGGGCGGTCTTGGGCTCGTCGATGCCCCACGAGTCGACGACCTTGATGCGCTTCGAGTCGGCTCGATCGGAGAGGGCGGAGCGAAGCGCGAGCCTGACCATCTTCTTCGGGGTGCGCTGCGAGTAGTCGCGCGGCTTGGGGCCGTGCGCGATGCCGCCGCCCCGCCACTGCGGGGACCGGATCGAGCCTTGGCGGGCTCGGCCGGTGCCCTTCTGGCGCCACGGCTTGGCGCCCGCCGCCGGCGACTTCGGCTCGGGTCTTGGTGCGAGCCGCTGCCGGAACGTCGGTGCGCGAGCTGCGCGGTGACGACCTGGTGCAGCACGGCGAGGTTCGGGACGATCCCGAAGAGCTCGTCGGGGAGCTCGGCGGAGCCGGCCGTGGTGCCGGAGACGGCGGTGACGTCGACGTTCACGACGGGTCACTTCCGGCCGGGACGGCCTCGGTGTCGGCGGCGCGGGCCGGCAACGACGACGGGGGGGCCTTTGACGGCGTTGCGCACGAGGACGAGCCCGCCGGCGGGTCCGGGGACGGCGCCGCGGAGGAGGAGCAGGCCGCGTTCGGCGTCGCCTTCGACGACCTCGAGGTTCAAGGTGGTGACGCTGCGGTTGCCGTGCTGGCCGGCCATGCCGGACGCCCTTGAAGACGCGGGCCGGGGTCGCGCAGGCGCCGATGGAGCCGGGCGCTCGATGCTTCTTGTGGTTGCCGTGGCTGGCGCCTTGGCCCTTGAAGTTGTGGCGGGCCATGACGCCGGTGAAGCCCTTGCCTTTGCTGATCCCGGTGACGTCGACTCGCTCGCCGGCGCTGGAACACGTCGGCGGCGATGACGAGGCCGACTTCGTAGCCCGAGAGGTCGTCGACGCGGAGCTCGGCGAGATGGCGGAGCGGCTCGGCATCGGCGGCCTTCAGGTGTCCGAGCGCGGGCTTGGTGAGCCGGCTCGGCTTTGACGGGACCGAAGGCGAGCTGCACCGCGGCGTATCCGTCGCGCTCGGGGGTCTTGAGCTGCACGACGCGGCAGGGCCCGGCCTGGATCACGGTCACGGGGATGACCCGGTTCTCGGAGTCCCAGACCTGGGTCATGCCGAGCTTGCGCCCGAGGATTCCCTTGCCGGCCATGGTCTGCTCTCGTCCTGATTCGCGGCGTTGGTGCCCTCACGCGAACGCTCCCCCGGCCCGGGCCTCTCGGTCGGTGCCGGCGGAGCGTCGGCTCGGATGTGCCGCGTGGTTCCTGGTGGGCCTGCGCGGACGTCGGTTGGCGGTATCGGTCGTGGCGGGCTTCGTCGGCGCGAAGTCCGGCGAGCCAGAGAATTCTAGCGGAGGGGCAGTTCAGGAGGCCAACGGGGCCGCGGCGCCTCGGCTCAGACCTGCTGGATCTTGATCTCGATGTCGACGCCGGCGGGCAGGTCGAGGCGTTGGAGCGATTCGACCGTCTTGCTGGTCGGCTCGACGATGTCGAGCAGGCGCTTGTGGATCCGCATCTCGAAGTGCTCGCGGGAGTCCTTGTCGACATGGGGGGAGCGCACGACGCAGAAGCGGCGGATCTCGGTCGGCAGCGGAACGGGTCCACGGACCTTCGCCTGGGTGCGCACGACGGTCTCGACGATCTTCTTCGTCGACTGGTCGATGATCTCGTGGTCGTAGGCCTTGAGCCGGATCCGGATCTTCTGGCCTTTGGAGTCTGCCATCGTGTCCTTACTTGATGATGTTGGTGACGCGGCCGGCACCGACGGTGCGGCCACCTTCTCGGATCGCGAACCGGAGGCCTTCTTCCATCGCGATCGGGTTCTTGAGCTCGACGGTCATCTCGGTGTTGTCACCCGGCATCACCATCTCGGTGCCTTCGGGCAGCTGGATCTGACCCGTGATGTCCGTCGTGCGGAAATAGAACTGCGGCTGATAGTTCCCAAAGAACGGGGTGTGACGACCCCCCTCCTCTTTGGTCAACACATACACCTGCGCGTCGAAGTTCGTGTGCGGCGTCATGCTCCCCGGCTTGGCGAGCACCTGACCCCGCTCCACATCCTCTTTCTTCGTGCCCCGCAACAACGCCCCGATGTTGTCTCCCGCCCGACCCTCGTCGAGCAGCTTGCGGAACATCTCCACCCCAGTGCAGACCGTCTTGGTCGTCGGACGGATCCCGACGATCTCCACCTCCTCGTTGACCTTCACCACCCCACGCTCAACCCGGCCGGTCACCACCGTGCCCCGACCCGTGATCGTGAACACATCCTCGATCGGCATCAAGAACGGCTTGTCCACATCCCGAACCGGTTCCGGGATATAAGAATCGACCGCTTCCATCAACTCCACGATCTTGGACGACCACGTCTCGTCCCCCTCCAAGGCCTTCAACGCCGACACCCGCACGATCGGCACATCATCCCCAGGGAACTCGTACTCGTTGAGCAGCTCACGAACCTCGAGCTCCACCAACTCCAAGATCTCCTCGTCGTCGACCATGTCCGTCTTGTTCAACGCCACCACAATCGACGGCACCCCAACCTGACGGGCCAACAACACATGCTCACGCGTCTGGGGCATCGGACCATCCGTCGCCGCGACCACCAAGATCGCCCCATCCATCTGCGCCGCACCCGTGATCATGTTCTTGATGTAATCCGCATGACCCGGACAATCCACATGCGCGTAATGCCGATTCTCGGTCTCGTACTCAACATGCGCGATCGAGATCGTGATCCCCCGCTGCTTCTCCTCCGGCGCCTTGTCAATCTGATCAAACGCCGTGAACGACGTGTTCGGATTCCGCTCCGACAACACCTTCGTGATCGCCGCCGTCAACGTCGTCTTCCCATGATCAATATGACCAATCGTCCCAATATTCAAATGCGGCTTCGTCCGCTCAAACTTCGCCTTCGCCATGGAACTGATGGTCCTTTCTTGCGGTCCGGTGCGCGGTGTTACTCGCCGCGCACCCGGGCGATGATCTCGGTGGCGATCGACTCCGGAACCTGCTGGTACGAGTCGAACTGCATCGTGTAGGTCGCGCGCCCCTGGGTGCGCGAACGCAGGTCGGTAGCGTACCCGAACATCTCGGCGAGCGGCACCTGCGCTCGGACGACATGGGTGTTGCCGCGCTGCTCCATCCCTTCGACGCGGCCTCGCCGCGAGGAGAGGTCGCCGATCACGTCGCCCATGTAGTCCTCGGGGGTGACGACCTCGACCTCCATGATCGGCTCGAGGAGCACCGGCTTGGCTTGCCGGGCTGCCTTCTTGTAGGCCAGCGATCCGGCGATCTTGAACGCCATCTCGCTCGAGTCGACGTCGTGGTACGAGCCGTAGGTGAGGATGGCCCGCATGTCGACGAGTGGGTAGCCGGCGAGGATCCCGCCTTCCATCGCCTCTTGGATCCCGGCGTCGACGGCCGGGATGTACTCGCGGGGGATGACGCCGCCGGTGATCTTGTCGACGAACTCGTAGCCGCCGCCGGGTCCGGTCGGCTCGAGGCTGATGACGACGTGGCCGTACTGGCCGCGGCCGCCGGTCTGGCGGATGTAGCGCTCCTCGACCTTCTCGACCGGCACGGTGATCGTCTCGCGGTAGGCGACCTGGGGCTTGCCGACGTTCGCGGCGACGGAGAACTCGCGGGTCATGCGGTCGACGAGGACGTCGAGGTGCAACTCGCCCATCCCCGAGATGATCGTCTGGCCGGTCTCGTCGTCCGTTCGGACCTGGAACGTCGGGTCCTCCTCGGACAGCGCGCCGAGCGCCTTGCCGAGCTTGTCCTGGTCGACCTTGGTCTTGGGCTCGATCGCGACGGAGATCACCGGCTCGGGGAACTCCATGCGCTCGAGCACGATCGGGTGTCCGGGGTCGCACAGCGTGTCACCGGTGCTGGTGTTCTTGAGGCCGACGGCGGCGACGATGTCGCCGGCGAAGACGCCGTCCTTGTCCTCTCGGTGGTTGGCGTGCATCTGGAGGATGCGACCGACGCGCTCCTTGCGGCCCTTGGTTGCGTTCAGGACCTGGCTCCCCGCGGCGAGCTTGCCGGAGTACACGCGGAAGTAGGTGAGCTTGCCGACGTAGGGGTCGCTCATGATCTTGAACGCGAGCGCGGCGAAGGGGGCGCTGTCGTCGGGTGGGCGCTCGTCCGGCTCGCCCGAGGACACGGTCGATGCCCTGGATCGGTGGGACGTCGACGGGGCTCGGGAGGTAGTCGACGACCGCGTCGAGCAGCGGCTGCACGCGCCTTGTTCTTGAACGCTGATGCCGCTGAGGACGGGGACGACCTCGCCGGAGACGGTCGCGGCGCGGATCGCTCGCCGGAGATCGTCGGCGGTGATCTCCTCCTCGGCGACGTACTTCTCGAGGACGGTCTCGTCGAACTGGCTGGCGACGTCGATGAGCTCGTGGCGCCAGTGCTCGGCGTCGGCTTTCAGCTCGGCGGGGATCTCGCTGGTCTCGAAGGTCTCACCCATGCCGTCGTCCCAGACGAGGGCGCTGCATGTGGAGCAGGTCGACGACACCGCGGAAGTCGCCTTCGGCGCCGATCGGAAGCTGCACGAGCGCGACGGTGGCCTCGAGACGGTCCTTGATCATGTCGACGCAGCGGAAGAAGTCGGCGCCGACGCGGTCCATCTTGTTGACGAAGCACATGCGCGGGCACGTTGTACTTGTTGGCCTGGCGCCACACGGTCTCGGTCTGGGGCTCGACGCCGGCGACGGCGTCGAACACGGCGACGGCGCCGTCGAGCACCCGCAGCGACCGTTCGACCTCGACGGTGAAGTCGACATGCCCGGGCGTGTCGATGATGTTGATCCACGTGTCGCGCCACTTGCAGGTCGTGGCGGCGCTGGTGATGGTGATGCCGCGCTCTTGCTCCTGGACCATCCAGTCCATGACCGCGGCGCCTTCGTGGACCTCGCCGATCTTGTAGGTACGGCCGGTGTAGTACAGGATCCGTTCGGTGGTCGTGGTCTTGCCGGCGTCGATGTGCGCCATGATCCCGATGTTGCGAACCCGCGCGAGGGGGACCTCGCGGATCAGCGGGCCGCCCTTGCCTTTGACATCTTTTTCTGCGACTGCCATTGCGGTGACACTTTCCTTGTTGGTGATCCCCCCGGTGTTCTTGCTCGGCGGTGCCGCTGCCCGCGCCGGAACGTCGGGCTGGCACAGGGCCCGGTCACGAAGCGGCTGCGGCGCCCACCGTGAGGTCTCGGCGGCGGGCGCTTGGCCCGCTTCGGCGGGCGGGTTAGACGCGGACCATGGCACTCACCACCGGTAGTGGGCGAACGCCTTGTTGGACTCCGCCATCTTCTGCAAGTCGTCCTTGCGCTTGATGGCGGCACCGAGGCCGTTGCTGGCGTCGAGCAGCTCCGCGGCGAGCCGCTGCGCGACGGTCTTCTCGCGTCGCTGACGGGCGTAGCCGACGATCCAGCGGATCGCGAGGGTCGTCGCCCGCCGGGGTCGGACTTCGACCGGCACCTGGTAGGTCGCGCCACCGACCCGTCGGCTCTTGACCTCGAGTGGGGGTCGCACGTTCTCGACCGCGCGCTTCAACGTCGGGATCGGGTCCCCGCCGGTCTTCTGCTCGATCTCGCTCAGGGCTTGGTAGACGACCCGCTCGGCGAGTGACCGCTTCCCGCGTTGGAGGACCTTGTTGACGAGCTGGCTGACGACCACGGACCGGTAGACCGGGTCGGGCATCAGGTCGCGGCGCGGTGCGGGACCTTTGCGAGGCATGGGTCAGCCTTCCCGCTTCGCGCCGTAGCGGCTGCGCGCCTGGCGGCGTCCGGAGACGCCGCTGGCGTCGAGCGCGCCGCGGATGACCTTGTAGCGCACACCGGGGAGGTCTTTCACCCGGCCGCCTCGGACGAGGACGATGGAGTGCTCTTGGAGGTTGTGGCCGACCCCGGGGATGTAGGCGGTGATCTCGATGCCGGACGTGAGCCGCACCCGGGCGACCTTGCGCAGCGCGGAGTTCGGCTTCTTCGGGGTGGTCGTGTAGACGCGCGTGCAGACACCGCGGCGCTGGGGGGAGCCCTTCAGCGCGGGCGTCTTCGACTTGTCTCGCTTGGTCTCGCGGCCTTTGCGGACCAGCTGCTGGATCGTGGGCACGGGTTGCCTTCTCGCGCGTCGGGACGGCGGGATCGAGATCGGATGGGCCAGCTCGACACCGCGGAGAGAGTGCGGCTTCGAGCCGTCTCTCATGCTAGCGGACGTTTCGCGCGTGGCGCCGAGCGGGCCGCGGCGAGCACCCGGCCCGGCGGTGTTCGCCGGGCCGGGTGTCACCTACTCCTCGGTGCCGGTACCCTCGAGCGGCGCGTCCGGAACCGGGGTGAGAACCCCGGCGCCGATCGGCTCCGCCTCGGCGGCTTCCGGCGTGGCGGTCGAGCTGGCGAGCCACTCGGCCAGGTCCACGTCGTCGGCGTCGCTCGAGTAGAAGGGCAGCGGCTCGTAGTCGGGCGCGGCGGTCGCGATCTCGTTGTACTCGGGCATGCCGGTCCCGGCCGGGATCAGCTTGCCGATGATCACGTTCTCCTTGAGCCCGAACAGCCCGTCGAGGCGACCCTCGATCGCCGCCTCGGTGAGCACCCGTGTGGTCTCCTGGAACGACGCGGCCGACAGCCACGAGTCGGTGGCGAGCGACGCCTTGGTGATCCCCATGAGCTCGGGGCGACCTTCGGCGGGCTGCTTGCCGCTCTCGACCAGCTGACGGTTCGTCTCCGCGTAGTACCGGGCGTCGGCCTTCTCGCCGGGGAGGAACGGGGAGTCGCCGGGCTCGGAGACGGCCACCCGGCGAAGCATCTGGCGGACGATGACTTCGACGTGCTTGTCGTGGATCGACACACCCTGCTCCCGGTAGACCTTCTGCACCTCTTCGGAGAGGTACTGCTGGGTCTCCCGGATGCCCTTGACCTCGAGCAGCTTCTTCGGGTCGAGCGGGGTCTTCTCGTCGCCGACCAGCCGCGTCGCCGGCGCGGACCTCTTGTCCCTCTCGGACCGCGAGCTGCGCCCGCCGGGACACGACGTGCTCCTCTTCGGTGCCGTCGTCGCTGACCACGACGACGAGCCGTTCGCCCTTCTCGTTCTCGGTCAGGCGGACGACACCGGTCGACTCGGCCAGCGTCGCGGCTCCCTTCGGGGTGCGAGCCTCGAAGAGCTCGACGACGCGGGGCAGGCCGTGGGTGATGTCCTCACCGGCGACGCCGCCGGTGTGGAAGGTCCGCATGGTGAGCTGGGTGCCCGGCTCGCCGATCGACTGGGCCGCGATGATGCCGATCGCCTCACCGAGGTCGACCATCTTGCCGGTGGCGAGCATCGTGCCGTAGCAGTGCGAGCAGACACCACCGATCGAGTCGCACGTGAGGACGGAGCGAACCCGGACCCGCTCGACACCGGTGTCCGACGCGAGCTGGGCGAGCTCGTCCTCGCGGATCTCGGTGTTGCGGGGGACGGTCGTCCCGTCGGCGAGCACGACGTCGTCGGCGAGGCAACGGCCGAGGAGCTCGGTCTCGAGCTCACGGCGGGGCTGCCCGTCGGACTCGGTGGTGACGTTCTCCACCCAGATGCCGCGGCTGCTGTTGCAGTCGTCCTCGCGGACGATGAGCTCCTGCGCGACATCGACGAGCCGTCGGGTCAGGTAGCCGGAGTCCGCGGTTCGCAGCGCGGTGTCGGCGAGACCCTTGCGTGCGCCGTGGGTCGAGATGAAGTACTCGAGGACGGACAGACCCTCACGGAAGTTCGACTTGATCGGTCGAGGGATGATCTCGCCCCGCGGGTTGGCCACGAGGCCGCGCATGCCCGCGATCTGGCGGACCTGCATGATGTTTCCTCGGGCTCCGGAGCCGACCATCATGTCAACCGGGTTGAACTTCTCTGCGGAGAACTCGGCCTCCATCGCCCGCCGGACCTCGTCGGTCGCCTCGGTCCAGATCTCGACTTCCTTCTGGCGACGTTCGTCGTCGGTCAGGATGCCGCGGTCGTACTGCTGCTCCACCTTCTCGGCTTCACCCTCGAACTTCTCGAGCAGCGCGGCCTTCTGGGTGGGCGTCTTCACGTCGGCGATCGAGATCGTGAGACCCGCTCGGGTCGCGAACTCGAAACCGAGGTTCTTCAGGAGGTCGAGGGTGCGGGCCACCTCGGCTCGTGAGTAGCGGTCGACGACATCGCCGATGATCTCGGTGAGGTCCCGCTTCTTCAGGGGACGGTCGACGAACGGGAAGTCGGGGGGAAGCGCGTCGTTGAGCAGCAGCCGGCCGAGTGTCGTCTCGACGAGGACCGACCCGTCCCCGTTCGAACCGAAGCGTCGCAGCACGATCGAGTCGGCGTGACGCTTGTCGTCCCGGGTGGGGAACTGGTCCTCGGGGAACTTCGCGGACGGCATCCGCACCTTGATGCGGGCGTGCAGCGCGATGCTGTCGCTTCCGTCGGCGGCGTTGTTGGCGCTGGCCGCGTGGCGGTGCTCGTAGGCGAACACGGCCTCGTCGAGGCTCGCGAACACCCGACCTTCACCGGGGGCGCCGTCGACCGATTCGCTCAGGTAGTAGGCCCCGATGATCATGTCCTGGCTGGGGACGGCGATCGGCCGTCCGTGCGCCGGCGACAGGATGTTGTGGGCGGACAGCATGAGGATCCGGGCTTCGGCCTGCGCCTCCGACGACAGCGGCAGGTGGACCGCCATCTGGTCGCCGTCGAAGTCGGCGTTGAACGCGGCGCAGACGAGCGGGTGGATCTGGATCGCCTTGCCTTCGACCAGGACCGGCTCGAAGGCTTGGATGCCGAGCCGGTGCAGCGTCGGGGCCCGGTTCAGGAACACCGGGTGTTCCTTGATGACCTCTTCGAGCACGTCCCACACCTGTGGGCGGGCGCGCTCGACCATGCGCTTGGCCGACTTGATGTTCTGGGCGTATTCGAGGTCGACGAGCCGCTTCATCACGAACGGCTTGAACAGCTCAAGGGCCATCTGCTTCGGCAGGCCGCACTGCTGGAGCTTCAGCTGGGGGCCGACGACGATGACCGACCGGCCGGAGTAGTCGACTCGCTTGCCGAGCAGGTTCTGGCGGAACCGACCTTGCTTGCCCTTGAGCATGTCAGACAGCGACTTCAGCGCCCGGTTCCCCGGGCCCGTCACCGGCCGGCCGCGGCGCCCGTTGTCGAAGAGCGCGTCGACCGCCTCCTGGAGCATCCGCTTCTCGTTGTTGATGATGATCTCGGGTGCACCGAGGTCGAGGAGTCGCTTCAGCCGGTTGTTGCGGTTGATGACACGCCGATAGAGGTCGTTGAGGTCCGAGGTCGCGAACCGGCCACCGTCGAGCTGCACCATCGGGCGCAGGTCGGGTGGGATCACCGGGACCGCGTCGAGGACCATGCCGTTGGGGGAGTTGATGGTCCGCCCGTCGTCGTCGGTCCGGTTGAACGCCGAGATGACCTTGAGGCGCTTGATGGCCTTGGCCTTGCGCTGGCCCTTGGCCGTCGCGATGACCTCCTTGAGGTTCTGCTCCTCCTCCTTGAGGTCGAGCCGCGAGATCAGCTCCTTGACCGCCTCCGCGCCCATCCCGCCGGTGAAGTACTCCTGGTAGCGGTCGATGATCTCGCGCCAGACCCGCTCGTCGTCGACGAGCTGCTTCGGGGCCAGCTTGGTGAACGTGGTCCAGACCGTCTTCAGGTGGTCGACTTCGGCTTGGCCTCGGGCTCGGAGCTCCTCGACGTCCTTGTCGTGGGCCTTCTGGAGCCGCTCCACGTCGGCCTTGCGCGGCGACGCGCCACCCTCTTCGAGCTTGGCGATCTCCTGCTCGAACTCCTCGAGCCGCTGGCGGAGGCGGAGCTCCAGCTCCTTCTCGACGTCGGCGATCTCGGCCCGGATGTCGGCCTCGAGCTCAGCCTGGTCCTTGTGCCGACGCTCGACGTCGACCCAGGTGATCAGGTGCGCGGCGAAGTAGATGACCTTCTCGAGGCTCTTGGGGGCGATGTCGAGCAGGTACCCGAGCCGGCTGGGGACACCCTTGAAGTACCAGATGTGGGTGACCGGAGCGGCGAGCTCGATGTGACCCATCCGCTCGCGCCGAACCTTCGAGCGGGTGACTTCGACGCCGCATCGCTCGCAGATGATTCCCTTGAACCGGACGCGCTTGTACTTGCCGCAGTAGCACTCCCAGTCCTTGGTCGGACCGAAGATCTTCTCGCAGAACAAGCCGTCCTTTTCCGGCTTGAGCGTGCGGTAGTTGATCGTCTCGGGCTTCTTGACCTCGCCGTTCGACCACATGCGGATCTGGTCCGCGGTGGCGAGGGCGATGCTCAGCTTGGCGCTCTCGTTGACGTCGTGCACTCGTGGCCCCTCTGGTTTCCGCTGGTTGTCGCCTGCTGGTGTCGTGGTCAGTACCGCGCGTGCTCCCGCTCGCGGGCCGCGTCCTCTTCGTCGGTGCCCCGCTCGGGCCGACTCAGGTCGATGCCGAGCGATTCGGTGGTCCGGAAGGCGTCCTCGTCGAGCTCGCGGATCTCGACTTCCTCACCCATCTCGTTCATGACCCGGACGTTGAGGCACAGGGCTTGCATCTCCTTGATGAGCACCTTGAAGCTCTCGGGGATGCCCGGCTCGGGGATGTTCTCGCCCTTGACGATCGCCTCGTACACCTTCACCCGTCCGAGCACGTCGTCGGACTTGATGGTCAGGATCTCCTGCAACGCGTACGCCGCGCCGTAGGCCTCGAGGGCCCAGACCTCCATCTCCCCGAAGCGCTGCCCGCCGAACTGCGCCTTCCCGCCGAGGGGCTGCTGGGTGATCATCGAGTACGGCCCGGTCGAGCGGGCGTGGATCTTGTCGTCGACGAGGTGGGCGAGCTTCAAGATGTAGACGCTGCCGACGGTCACGGGCCGGTCGAAGGGCTCGCCGGTCTGGCCGTCGTAGAGGGTGGCCTTCCCGTCGATGCCGACGAGGCGGGACCCGTCTTGGCCGTCGGGGTGCATCCCCTCGAAGAGGTGCTCGATTGTCCCTTCGGGGCCGGCCTGCTCGGTCTCGTCCCAGTGGGCGCCGTCGAAGACGGGGCTGCTCACCCAGACCGCCGGTTCGGTGACCGGCCGGGTCTTTCTCGGGTTGCGGGGCGCGCTGCGCTGGCCGTCCCAGCCGTAGCGGGCCGCGTAGCCGAGGTGCGCCTCGAGGACCTGCCCGACGTTCATGCGGGACGGGACGCCGAGGGGGTTGAGGACGATGTCGAGCGGGGTGCCGTCGGCGAGGTAGGGCATGTCCTCGATCGGGAGGATCTTGGCGATGACGCCCTTGTTGCCGTGTCGGCCGGCGAGCTTGTCGCCTTCGCTGATCTTGCGCTTCTGGGCGACGTAGACGCGGACGAGCTGGTTCACGCCGGGCGGGAGCTCGTCGCCGTCCTCGCGGGAGAACTTGCGGACGCCGATGACCTTGCCGGTCTCGCCGTGGGGGACCTTCAGGGACGTGTCGCGCACCTCACGGGCCTTCTCACCGAAGATGGCCCGCAGGAGGCGCTCCTCGGGGGTGAGCTCGGTCTCGCCCTTCGGCGTGACCTTGCCGACGAGGATGTCGCCGGGGCCGACTTCGGCGCCGACGCGGACGATGCCTTCGTCGTCGAGGTCCTTCAGGATGTCCTCGGAGAGGTTCGGGATGTCGCGGGTGATCTCCTCGGCGCCGAGCTTGGTGTCTCGAGCGTCGATCTCGTGCTCTTCGATGTGGATCGAGGTGAGCACGTCGTCACGCACGAGTCGCTGCGAGATGACGATGGCGTCCTCGAAGTTGTGTCCCTTCCAGGACATGAACGCGACGAGCAGGTTCTTGCCGAGGGCGAGCTCGCCGTCGTGCGTCGAGGGGCCGTCGGCGAGGACGTCGTTCTCCTTGACCACATCACCGGGTGAGACGAGGGGCTTCTGGTTGATGCAGGTGCCCTGGTTCGACCGCCGGAACTTGAGGAGGTGATACGTGACGCGACCGCGACGCGGGCCGGAGTCGTATTCGACCGTGATGGCGTCGCCGGTCACGTCGAGGACCCGCCCGTTGCCTTGGGCGAGGATCAGGTCGCCGGCGTCGCGTGCGGCTCGCTCCTCGACCCCGGTGCCGATGTACGGCGCGGTGGGGCGGAGCACCGGGACCGCCTGGCGTTGCATGTTGGCGCCCATCAGGGCCCGGTTGGCGTCGTCGTGCTCGAGGAACGGGATCAGCGACGTCGCGACCGACACGATCTGCTTCGGGGAGACGTCCATGTAGTCGACTTCGTGCGGGTCGACGTAGGCGAGCTCGCCCCGCTTGGCGCGCACGAGGACGCGCTCGTCGAGGAAGCGGCCGTTGCTGTCCAGGGCGGCGTTGGCCTGGGCGATCACGTACCGGTCCTCGTCGTCGGCGGCGAGGTACTCGATCTGCTCGGTGGCTCGACCGTTCACGACCTTCCGGTAGGGGGTCTCGATGAACCCGAACCGGTTGATCCGCGCGTAGCTCGAGAGGTAGCCGATCAGGCCGATGTTGGGTCCTTCGGGTGTCTCGATGGGGCACATCCGGCCGTAGTGGCTGGGGTGCACGTCTCGGACCTCGAAGCCGGCCCGCTCGCGGGACAGACCTCCGGGGCCGAGGGCGGAGAGGCGCCGCTTGTGGGTGAGCCCGGCGAGGGGGTTGGTCTGGTCCATGAACTGCGACAGCTGACTGGACCCGAAGAACTCCTTGATGGCCGCGACGACCGGCCGGATGTTGATGAGCGTCTGGGGGGTGATGGCCTCGACGTCCTGGGTGGTCATCCGCTCGCGGACGACTCGCTCCATGCGGGACAGGCCGACCCGAACCTGGTTCTGGATGAGCTCACCGACGGAGCGGACCCGCCGGTTGCCGAAATGGTCGATGTCGTCGGGGTAGTAGTCGGGGTCGTTGTTGTGCAGCTTCACCAGGTACGAGACGGTGGCGAGCACGTCGGCGCGGGTGAGCTGGAAGTCGACTGGTCCCGCCTCGGGATCCGCGTTGGGGACCATGAGGTCGTAGCGCTTCAACGGCAGCTTGGCGTACTCGTCGCGCAGCTTCTTGGAGACCTTGTGACGTCCGACCTTGGCCATGTCGTAGCGCTTCGGGTTGAAGAAGAGGTTCTCGAGGAGCTGGCGGGCCGAGTCGGGCGTGGGCGGCTCGCCGGGTCGCAGCTTCCGGTAGATGTCGATGAACGCCGCCTCGGCGTCTTCGGTGTTGTCCTTGTCGAGCGTGTTGAGCATCGACTGGTACGGCTGGCCGTTCGGGTCGACGATGAGGGTGGAGAGCTCCTCGGGCGAGTCGCCGAAGCCGAGCGCCTTGAGGAGCACCGTCACCGGCTGCTTGCGTTTCCGGTCGATGCGGACGTAGCAGATGTCCTTCTTGTCGACCTCGAACTCGAGCCAGGCTCCCCGCCCCGGGATGATCTTGGAGTCGACGACATCCTTCTCCGGCTGGGTCTTGTCCGGGTTGATCCCGAAGTACACGCCGGGTGAGCGGACGAGCTGGGAGACGACGATCCGCTCGGTTCCGTTGATGATGAAGGTGCCACGGTCGGTCATCATCGGGAAGTCGCCGAGGAAGACCGTCTGCTCCTTGATCTCACCCGTGGTCGAGTTCATGAACCGGGCGGTCACGAACAGCGGCCGGGCGTAGGTCATGTCCTTGTCGCGGCACTCCTCCTCGGAGTGCTTGGGCGGGTCGAAGACGTGGTCGGCGAGCTCGAGCTTCAGGGTCCCGGTGAAGTCCTCGATAGGCGAGATGTCGGCGAGGACCTCGGCGATGCCTTCCTCGATGAACCACTGGAACGACTGGCGCTGCACGGCGATCAGGTCGGGGAGCTCCAGGACCTGGGGCAGGCGCGAGAACGAGAGGCGTTCGCGGGACGCAGGACGAGGCAAGGCCACTCCTTAGAGAGCGAGGCGCGCGAGGGCAGCGGGTCGAGAAATCAGCTGTGGCTCGAGCGGGCAGACACGGCTAGCCAGATCCTACTCGTCAAGGGATCCGCCAGCAAACACGCGCCAGCGACCAGACCCCTGGGGGGTCTGACCGGTCCCGGGCGCGACCCTAGAACGGCGCTCAGCGCAGGTCAAGGGTTACCGACGCCCCCCGGGAGGGCCTTCGGGGCCCGCTACTTGAGCTCGACGGTGGCGCCGGCCTCTTCCAGCTGGGCTTTGGCCTTGTCGGCGTCCTCTTTGGTGGCCTTCTCGAGCACCGGCTTGGGGGCGTTGTCGACCAGGTCCTTGGCTTCTTTCAAGCCGAGGCTGGTGAGGGACCGGACCTCTTTGATGACCTGGATCTTCTTGTCACCGGCGGCGGTGAGGACGACGTCGAACTCGTCCTGCTCCTCCGCGGGGGCGGCCTCGGCGGCGGGGGCGGGTCCGGCGGCGACGGCGACGGGCGCGGCGGCGGTGACGCCGAACTCCTCCTCGAAGGCCTTGAGGAACTCGTTGAGCTCCAAGACGGTCATGTTCTTGAAGACGTCCAGGAGCTCGGTGGTGGTGGGGGCTGCCATGTCAGTTCTCCTCTGGTGCGGCGTCGCCGGTGGGCTCGGCCGTGGGCTCGGTTTCGGCGGCCGGGGCGGCTGCGGGTTCGGATTCGGCGGCGGGGGCCGCGGGGGTGTCGGGCGCTTCGGGCTCGTCGGGGCCCGCAGCGGCCGCGTCGGTGGCGGGGGCCTCGGGTGCGTCGGCGGGGCTGGGGGTCAGGCTCTCGCCGCCTTCGACCCGCTGGTCGATGTAGGCCTTGAGCCCGTACGCGAAGTTGCGGTTGAAGGCTTGGAAGAGGCCGGCGGCCTTCACGAGCGGGGCTTGGAAGCCGCTGGCGAGGCGGGCGAGGAGGACGTCTCGAGGTTCGATCTCGGCGAGCGAGTCGACGTCGTTGGGGGCGAGGACCCGCTCGCCGAGGAGACCGCCTTTGATGACGAGGGCCGGGTGGGCCCGGCCGAAGTCGCGGAGGGCCTTGGCCGCGACGGCGGCGTCGCCGTGGACGAAGGCGATGGCGACGGGTCCCTCGAGGAGCGGGACGAGGTCGGTGAGCCCGGCGGCGTCGGCGGCGCGGCGGACCAGCGTGTTCTTGAACACCTTGTACTCGGTGCTGGCGGGGCGGAGCGCGCCGCGCAGCTCGGCCAGCGCGGTGACGCTCAGCCCTCGGTACTCGGTGAGGACGGCGGCGTCGGCGTCGCGGAGCTTGTCGCGCACCTCTTCGACGACCGCGATCTTCTCGGGTCTTGCCATTGGGTCCCCAGACGAGAAACGAGGTGCCGCCGACGCTCCTGGGACAGGAGCACGAGGCACCTCGTGGGCGAGGTCGCCTCGTCCGGCGGGCCGGGGCCCATTACCTCCCGGTGGTGACCGGGAGACCGGAGGTCTTTGGCAACGATTGGTTGTGGGTGGTGAGGGTACTAGGAGGCGCGCGCCTGCTGCGAGTCGTCGTGGCGGGTGGAGGACGGGTCGATCTTCACGCCGGGCCCCATGGTGGAGGCGACGGCGATGGACCGGAGGTAGCGGCCCTTGGCCGCGGCGGGCTTGGCCCGGAGGAGCTCGTCGAGGACGGCGTAGTAGTTGTCGAGGAGGGCGCCGGTCTCGAAGCTGACCTTGCCGATGGGCACGTGGACGTTGCCGTTGCGGTCGGTGCGGTACTCGACCTTGCCGGCTTTGAACTCCTGGACTGCTTTGGCGACGTCGGTGGTCACGGTCCCGGTCTTGGGGTTGGGCATGAGCCCGCGCGGCCCGAGGGTGCGTCCGAGCTTGCCGACCTTGGCCATCTGGTCGGGGGTGGCGATGGCGACGTCGAAGTCGAGGAAGCCGCCTTCGATCCGGGATACGAGGTCGTCGGAGCCGACGATGTCGGCGCCGGCGGCTTCGGCGTCCCGGGCGGCTTCGCCTTCGGCGAAGACCGCGACCGCGGGCGGTCTTGCCGGTGCCGTGCGGCAGCGACACGGTGCCGCGGACGATCTGGTCGGCTTTGCGGGGGTCGACGCCGAGGCGGAAGGCGACTTCGACGGTCTCGTCGAACTTGGCGGGGGCGAGGGACTGCACGAGCGCGATGGCCTCCTCGGGGGTGAGGAGCCGCGTCGCGGTCGATGCGTTGGGGGGCGTTGGCGTGAGCCTTGCCGGGTCGGGTCATGTTCGTCCTCCTCGGACTCCCTCAGGTGGTGGATCGGGCCGGACGGCGAGGTCGTCCGTCGGGCCCGGGACGAGGTGGGGTCGGCTCAGCCGACCACCTCGATGCCCATCGACCGGGCGGTGCCGGCGATCTGGGCGACGGCGCCGTCGAGGTCGATGGCGTTGAGGTCGGGCATCTTGGTCTGGGCGATCTGGCGCAGTTGGGCGTTGGTCACCTGCCCGATCTTCTCGAGGCGGGCGTTCTGGGCGCCTTTCTCGACCCCGGCGGCCTGGCGGAGGAGGAAGGTGGTGGGTGGGGTCTTGGTGACGAAGGTGAAGGTGCGGTCCTCGTAGATCGAGATCTCCGCGGGGATCACCTGCCCGCGCTGGTTCTCGGTGGCGGCGTTGTACGCCTTGCAGAAGTCCATGATGTTGATGCCGTGGGGACCGAGCGCGGTGCCGACGGGGGGCGCCGGGGTGGCTTGCCCGGCGGGGATCTGGATCTTGACGATGGCCGCCAGCCGTTTCTTTGCCATGACGAGGGGTGCTCCTGATCGGGGTTCCGCCCGGGAACGGGCGGCTAGAGCTTGGCGACCTGACCGAATTCGAGCTCGACCGGGGTCTCACGCCCGAAGATGTTGACGAGCACCTTGAGCTTGGAGCGGTCGACGTCGATCTCGGAGATGGCGCCGTTGAAGTCGGCGAAGGGGCCGGTGACGACGCGGACTTGCTCGCCCTCTTCGAACTCGACTCGGGGCCGGACCTTCTTCTCGGTGGTGGGCCCTTCGGGCTTGGCGACGCCGAGGATGTCCTCGACTTCCTTGCGGGACAGCGGCGTGGGCTTCTCGCCTCGGCCGCTGGGACCGACGAACCCGGTGACGTTGGGGGTGTCGCGGACCACCCGCCAGGAGGCGTCGTTCATGACCATGCGGACGAGCACGTAGCCGGGGAACACCTTCTTGGGCACGACGCGGCGCTGGCCGCCTTTGAACTCGATGACGTCTTCCATCGGGATGACGACCTCGTAGATCTGGTCTTCGGCGTGCTGAGACCGGATGCGCTGCTCGAGGTTCTGCTTGACCTTGTTCTCGTACCCGGCGTAGGTGTGCACGACGAACCAAGCCCCGGGACGGTCGTACGGGCTGGGGGGCGCCGGGATGGCGTCGGTGGCTTCGACGACGTCGACGAGCTCGGCCGACGCGTCGATGGCGGGCCCGTCGCCGGTGGCTTCAGTCGCGTCGGTCGCCGGCACAGCGCCGGGCGCCTCGGGGGCGTCGGTGGCGGTGTCGACGGCGACGGGCGGTGTCGGGTCCGCGGGGGTCGTGTCGGTGTCGAAGTCGAGGGGCATGATCAGCCGAAGAGGAAGAGGACGAACTTCGACGAGGCGTAGTCGTAGCCGAAGATGAGGGTGGTCATGAACACGACGCAGATGAGCACGATGATCGACGAGTTCACGACCTCGTGGCGGCTGGGCCAGTTGACCTTGCGGAGCTCGGAGCGGACCTCGCTGAGGTACTGACGGGGACCGACCCGCTCCTTGGGGACGCCGGCCTGCTGGGCCTGGGGGCGGGCGCGGCGCTGCTCGGGCGCCCGCGGCTTGTCGCCGCCTTGGCGCTGCATCATGCGCTTGCTTTGTCGGTTCACGCGGATCGCCTCGGTCGAACGGGCACGTACGGCGGGCAGGGCAGGAGGGACTCGAACCCCCAACCGCCGGTTTTGGAGACCGGTGCTCTGCCAGTTGAGCTACTGCCCTCCGGCGTCGGGGGGCCGGGATCGAAGAATAGCAGTGGGCCTGAGGGGCCGGTCTGTCGTGGCTCAGTGAGCGAGCACTCCCCGGCGGCGGGCCCGGTGCACGAGGACGGCGGCTGCGGTCGCGCCGGCGGCGGCGAGTGCGCCACCGACCGCGCCGGCGTACGCGAGGCGCCGACCGGTGAGCAGGGAACTGACGGCCCGCCGTTCGCTCGCGGCCTCGATGGCGGCGAGGGTGGAGGTGAGCAACCCGGGTGACGGTTCGAGGAACTGGGTGCGGAGGAGCTGGAGGCTGCGGAGCATCCGGCGGTACCGGGCCAGCTCGGCTTGGCAGCGCAGGCACGACTCGATGTGACGGCGGACGGGCAGGGCGACGGGCTCGTTGGCGTCGACGGCCTCGGGGAGGAGGAGCGCGACTTCCTCACATCGCACGCTCGGACCTCCCGGGGTCGGCGCCGTCGTAGAGCAGATCGCGGAGCCGTTTGCGGCCCCGGTGGAGGCGAACCTTCGCGGCGGCGACGGAGATGCCGGCTTCGTGGGCGATGTCCTCGTGGGTGAGCCCGTAGACGTCCTTGAGCACGATGACCTGTCGCAGCCCGGCGGGGAGCCGGTCGAGCGCGACGGCGAGCTCGTCGAGCCCGGACCGGGATTCGATGACGGAGCTCGGGGGCGGACTCGGGGGTGGTCTCGAGGGGCTCGTCGATCTCGTCGAGTCGGGCGGTGCGGTGCCGGCGGCGCTTGTGGAGGTTGGTGAACGCGGCGTTGGCGGTGATGCGGTACAGCCAGGTGGAGAACTGGGCGTCGCCACGGAAGCGGCGGAGACCCTTCCAGGCCCGCAGGTACGCCTCCTGGACCACGTCGCGTGCATCCTCCTCGTGGCTGGTGAGGCGGAGGGCCAGCGTGTAGGTGTCGACGTAGGTGCGCCGGACCAGCTCGTCGAACGCGTCCCGGTCACCATCCCGTGCCGCGTCGACGAGCCCAGCCAGCTCGTCGCGCCCACCAGTGCTCTCGTGTGTATCCATGAGACTCCGCGGCAGCCTCGCGGGTTACCTCTCAGTAGCCAAGCTGGGCCCCTGGGATAGGGGTCGTGAGCCGGGCTGGGCTCGGACGGCGGGCGACCCGCCGGCGCCCCCGGGACGGGGCGGGCTCGACGGGTCGGCGGTCTAGCGGGTCTCGCGGTGGAGCGTGTGCTGGCGGTCCCAGCGGCAGTACTTCTTCATCTCGATCCGCTCACGGTCGTTGGTCTTGTTCTTGACCGTGATGTAGTTGCGCCGCTTGCAGACCTCGCAGGCGAGGGTCACTTTGACCCGCTTGTCGCTGGCCATCCTTCGAACTCCCGACTTGTCCTTACTTGATGATGTTGGTGACGCGGCCGGCACCGACGGTGCGGCCACCTTCTCGGATCGCGAACCGGAGGCCTTCTTCCATCGCGATCGGGTTCTTGAGCTCGACGGTCATCTCGGTGTTGTCACCCGGCATCACCATCTCGGTGCCTTCGGGCAGCTGGATCTGACCCGTGATGTCCGTCGTGCGGAAATAGAACTGCGGCTGATAGTTCCCAAAGAACGGGGTGTGACGCCCCCCCTCCTCTTTGGTCAACACATACACCTGCGCGTCGAAGTTCGTGTGCGGCGTCATGCTCCCCGGCTTGGCGAGCACCTGACCCCGCTCCACATCCTCTTTCTTCGTGCCCCGCAACAACGCCCCGATGTTGTCTCCCGCCCGACCCTCGTCGAGCAGCTTGCGGAACATCTCCACCCCAGTGCAGACCGTCTTGGTCGTCGGACGGATCCCGACGATCTCCACCTCCTCGTTGACCTTCACCACCCCACGCTCAACCCGGCCGGTCACCACCGTGCCCCGACCCGTGATCGTGAACACATCCTCGATCGGCATCAAGAACGGCTTGTCCACATCCCGCACCGGCTCCGGGATATAGGAATCGACCGCTGTCCATCAACTCCACGATCTTGGCCGACCACGTCTCGTCGCCCTCCAAGGCCTTCAACGCCGACACCCGCACGATCGGCACATCATCCCCAGGGAACTCGTACTCGTTGAGCAGCTCACGAACCTCGAGCTCCACCAACTCCAAGATCTCCTCGTCGTCGACCATGTCCGTCTTGTTCAACGCCACCACAATCGACGGCACCCCAACCTGACGGGCCAACAACACATGCTCACGCGTCTGGGGCATCGGACCATCCGTCGCCGCGACCACCAAGATCGCCCCATCCATCTGCGCCGCACCCGTGATCATGTTCTTGATGTAATCCGCATGACCCGGACAATCCACATGCGCGTAATGCCGATTCTCGGTCTCGTACTCAACATGCGCGATCGAGATCGTGATCCCCCGCTGCTTCTCCTCCGGCGCCTTGTCAATCTGATCAAACGCCGTGAACGACGTGTTCGGATTCCGCTCCGACAACACCTTCGTGATCGCCGCCGTCAACGTCGTCTTCCCATGATCAATATGACCAATCGTCCCAATATTCAAATGCGGCTTCGTCCGCTCAAACTTCGCCTTCGCCATGGGTGGTCGCTCCGTCTCCTTCGCGCAACCTGAGCAGCTGTGGTGGGTTTCTGCTCGCTTCTGGTGGTGGTAGCGGTGGCGGGACTCGAACCCGCGACGCCGCGATTATGAGCCGCGTGCTCTGCCAACTGAGCTACACCGCCGAGCCCCCTTACGGACTCGAACCGTAGACCCCTTCCTTACCATGGAAGTGCTCTGCCGACTGAGCTAAGGGGGCGACGCCCGAGAGGATAGCAACCGGCTACGTTCCCGGCCGATGGGAGTGTCGATTCGCCTGGTGGAGCGAACCGATTCTGATGCGCTGCGCGCGATCTACAACCGTGAGGTCCGCGATTCCACGGTGACGTTCGACATGGTGGAACGGACCGCTGGAGGAGCAGCAGGTCTGGATCGACGAGCATCGCGGCGCCTACGCCGCGGTCGTGGCCGTCGATGAGGCGACCGGCGTGGTGGTCGGGTTCGGCTCGTTGTCGCCCTACCGTCCCCGGGCGGCCTACTCCCCGACCGTCGAGGACTCGGTGTACGTCCATCGCGAGCACCGGGGTCGAGGGTCACGGGCGGCGGCTGCTGGAGGAGCTGGTCGGCCGGGCCCGGCGACCACGGGTTCCACACGGTGATCGCCCGGATCGTCGGGGGCCACGAGGCGTCGATCGCTCTGCATGCCGGATGCGGGTTCGCGGCGTGCGGGGATCGAGCGGGAGGTCGGCCGGAAGTTCAACCGGTGGCTGGACGTCGTGTTGATGCAGCGGATGCTCTGACGCGACCGGCGGCGGGCGCCGGGCGGCGGGCTGGGTGGGCGGCTGCTGCGCCGCACCCGGCGTGCGCGCCACGTCTCGAGTGCCGGCTCCGACCGTTGGTGAGTGGAGCCAGGTCCGGGGACGTGGGTTCGGTGGGCCGGGCTGGGTTCGAACCAGCGAAGCTTGCGCGACGGTTTTACAGACCGTTCCCTTTGGCCACTCGGGCACCGACCCGAAGCCGCGTAGAGTAGCAGGACCGATTCGCGGGTTCCGAGGTGCTTCACGATGCCGACATTCGACGTCGTCTCCCAGGTCGACATGCAAGAGGTCCGCAACGCGGTCGATCAGGCCTCGCCGTGAGGTCTCGACGCGCTTCGACTTCAAGGGCACCGACTCCTCGGTCGACTTGAAGGATTCGTCGATCGAGCTGCACAGCGACAGCGATCAGCGGCTCAAGGCGCTGACCCAGGTGCTGGAGGAGAAGCTGGTGCGCCGCAAGGTGTCGCTGAAGACGCTCGGCTACGGCAAGGTCGAGGAGGCGGCGAAGGGCGCGGTGCGTCAGGTCGCGACCTTGAACGTCGGGCATCAATCAGGACAAGGCCCGCGAGATCGGCAAGTTCTTGAAGGGCTCTGAACCTGAAGGGCGTGTCACATCAGGTTCAGGGCGATCAGCTCCGGGTGAGCGGCAAGAAGCGCGACGACCTCCAGACCGCGATGCAGGCGCTGCGGGAGCACGACTTCGGGATCCCGTTGCAGTTCAACAACCTCCGGGACTGAACCCGCCGGCTACCAGGTGTGGTTGCGGAGCCGGGCGATGCGCTCGGCGGTGGGCGGGTGGGTGGAGAACAGGCCGGCGAAGCTGACCTGGCGGCCGGTGAGCGGGTTGATGATGTAGGCGGTGGCTTCCGCCGGGTTGACGTTCATCGGCACCTGCTTGGCGTAGGCCTCGATCTTCTCGAGCGCTCGGGCGAGGGGCTCGCCGTCGTGGACGAGGTGCGCGCCGCTGGCGTCGGCCTGGTACTCCCTCGACCGGGAGAGGGCCATCTGGACGAACATCGCCGCGATGGGGGCGAGGATGGCCATCGCGAGCAGGCCGAAGATGTTGCCTTGGCCGTCTTGGCCGCCGCCCCCGCCGGTGAAGATCGCGCCCGAACATCGCGATCCGGGCGACGAACATGATGCCGAGCGCGACGGCCGCCGCGACGGAGCTGATGAGGATGTCGTGGTTGCGGACGTGGGAGAGCTCGTGAGCGAGGACGCCGCGGAGCTCGTCGCGGTCGAGCACCTGGAGGACGCCTTGCGTGCAGCACACGGCGGCGTGGTGCTCGTTGCGGCCGGTCGCGAACGCGTTGGGTTGGCGTTCCGGTGAGATGTAGAGGCGGGGCATCGGGCATGCCGCCGCGTCGGGTGAGGTCTTCGACGATGGCGTACAGGTCGGGGGCCTGGGCTCGGGTGACCGGTTGGGCGCGGGCGGCTTTGATGGCGAGCGTGTCGCTGAACCAGTAGGAACCGCCGGCGAAGGCCACGCCGATCAGCAGGCCGAACGCGAGGCCGCCGGTGCCGCCGAGCGCGGCGCCGATGCCCATGAAGAGCGCTCCGAGCACGGCGAGGAGGGCCGTGGTCTTGAGGGTGTTCCTGATCATCTCCGTCACCTCGGGTGGGCCGCCGGGTGCGGCCCTTTCAGTGGCAACGATCGGCGGGGGGACGACGTTCCCGGCGGGGGTCAGTCGTAGTAGCCCGAGTGCACGTAGAGGCAGGGGACGCCTTCGGCCCGGAACATTTCGACGTTGCGCCGGTCGTCCTCGATGGCGAGGCGAAGCTCGAAGCCGTACTGGCGCAGGTCCCACACCGACGCCTCCTTGAACTCGCGGGAGAGGTCGTAGTCGCCGTAGGGGCGCATGAGGAGGAGATCCCAGCGGATGTGGTACCGGCGCAGCCAGGCTTCGGTGAGGGGGTGGACCCGCTCGGGGCGGGCGGTGAGGAGCACCACTCGCAGGTCGCGGTCGAGGAGGTCGAGGAGGACCCTGACCTCCTCGATGACGGGGTCGTCGCCGCAGGCGTCGAAGAAGGCCCGCCAGTCGCGGCGCGGCGCCTCGAGGTAGTGCTGGCGGCTGACCGCGTCGGAGAGGACGCCGTCGAGGTCGATGACCGCGGCGGGGCCCGGGGGGACGCGGCCTTCTCGCCAGGTCCAGTGGTCGGGCGGCTCGATCACTCCTCGTCGCTGCCCGGCACCTGACTGGCGAGGTACCGCTCCTTGATGCCCTCGACGACGGTCGGGTCGGCGAGGGTGGTGGTGTCCCCGAGCGCCTGGTCCTCGCTCACGTTGCGGAGGAGCCGGCGCATGATCTTCCCGGAGCGGGTCTTGGGGAGCTCCTCGGTGAACAGGATGCTCTGGGGTCGGGCGATGGGCCCGATGGTCTGGGCGACGTGGTCGCGCAGCTCGGCGACGAGCTCGTCGCTGGGTTCGATGCCGGCGCGCAGGGTGACGAACGCGGCGATCGCGTGCCCGGTGGTGGGGTCGGTCTTGCCGACGACCGCCGCTTCGGCGACGGCGGGGTGACCGACGAGGGCGTGTTCGACCTCGGCGGTGGAGATGTTGTGGCCTGCGACGAGCATGACGTCGTCGACCCGGCCGAGGAGCCAGAAGTATCCGTCGTCGTCGCGCTTGGCGCCGTCGCCGGCGAAGTAGCGGCCGGGGAACCGGGACCAGTACGTGTCGCGGTAGCGCTGCGGGTCACCCCAGATGCCCCGCAGCATCGCCGGCCACGGGTTCGAGAGGGTGAGGAACCCGCCGCCGGGGACGGGGACGGGGCTGCCGTCCTGGTCGACGATGTCGGCGTCGATCCCCGGCAGGGGGAACGTCGCGCTGCCGGGTTTGAGGGTGGTGGCGCCGGGGAGGGGGCTGATCAAGATGGCGCCGGTCTCGGTCTGCCACCAGGTGTCCACGACGGGGCAGCGCCCGCCGCCGATGTGCTGCCAGTACCAGACCCACGCCTCGGGGTTGATGGGTTCACCGACGGTGCCGAGGAGCCGCAGGGTGGACAAGTCCCGCCGTTCGGGGAACTCCGGTCCCCACTTCATGAACGTCCGGATCGCGGTCGGGCGCGGTGTACAGGGTGGTGACGTGGTACCGCTCGACGATCTGCCAGAGCCGGTCCTTGTCGGGGAAGTCGGGGGTGCCTTCGTAGAGGACGCTGGTGGTCCGGTTCGTGAGCGGGCCGTAGACGATGTAGGAGTGGCCGGTGACCCAGCCGACGTCGGCCGCGCACCAGTACACGTCGGTGTCGGGTTTGAGGTCGAAGACGGCACGGTGGGTGAACGCGACCTGGGTGAGGTACCCGCCGGTCGTGTGCATGATCCCCTTGGGCTTGGCCGTGGTGCCGCTCGTGTAGAGGAGGTAGAGGAGGTCCTCGGCGTCCATCGGCTCGGGGGCGCACTCGTCGGGCTGGGCGGGGACGAGGTCGTGCCACCAGACGTCCCGGTCGGGGGTCATCGCGACGCCGTCCTGGCCGGTGCGGCGCAGCACGAGCACCCGCTCGATGGAGGGGCACTCGGCGAGGGCGGTGTCGGCGGTCTCCTTGAGGGGCACGACGCTCCCCCGGCGCCACGCACCGTCGGCGGTGATGAGCACCTTCGCCTCGGCGTCGTTGATCCGGTCGCGAAGCGATTCGGAGGAGAACCCGCCGAAGACCACAGAGTGCGGGGCGCCGATGCGGGCGCACGCGAGGAGCGAGATGGGCAGCTCGGGCACCATGCCGAGGTAGATGTTGACGCGGTCGCCTTTGGTGACCCCGAGGGCTCGCAGCGCGTTGGCGAGTCGGGAGACCTCGCCGAGCAGCTCGGCGTAGGTGAGGGTCCGGCGGTCTCCGGGTTCGCCTTCCCAGTAGTAGGCGACCTGGTCGCCGTGGCCGGCGTCGACGTGGCGGTCGAGGCAGTTGTAGGCGGCGTTGAGCTTGCCGCCGACGAACCACTGCGCGAGCGGGGGGTTCCATTCGAGGATGGTGTGCCACTCCTCGAACCAGTCGAGGTGGTCGGCGGCTTGTCGGGCCCAGAAGCCTTCGAGGTCCTGGTTCGCCTCGTCGTAGATCTCGGCGCCGGTGATGAACGCGTCCTTCTTGAACGCCGTCGGGGGGAGGGAAGGTGCGACCTTCGGCGAGCAGGGACTCGATCGTCTCCGACATGCGCGTCCCCCAGTTCCGGCGCGTGGATGCGGCGGCGAGGCTAACGCGGCCTCGCGGGGACGGCGGAGGCCAGCCGGGACGGTCGGGTCAGGGGCGGCGGCAGACGATGACTCGGTGGCCGCCGAGTCCGGCAGGGTCGGTGAGCGCGGCGGCTTCGACGACGCGGCTGCGCCCGGCGACGGCGGCGAGGTCGCCGAGATGGGCCCGGTCGGTCCAGGCGCGGCGGCCGGCGTCGACGAGCTCGTCGATCCCGTGGGCGTGGAGCCAGTCGGCCTGGGTGGAGTCCTCGGTGACGGGGAGCCCGGTCCGGCGGGCCACCCGGTGGATGGAGCCGAGCTCGACGTCGCAGGTGATGTCCTGGGTCCCGGGCGCGTCGAGCGGTTCGGTGCCGCGCTGGTGCTCCCGGTAGGTGCGCAGCCACCCGGCCGGCCCGGTGGGGCCGCGGGCGAGGAGGCCGGGCACGTCGTCGGCGTAGTCGAGGAGCCACAGCTGGCCGTAGCGGAGGAGCGCCGCGCTGCGCTCCAACCAGTCCTGGGCGGCGAGGGTCACGGGCAGGCGGGCGTGATCGGGTACGGGGGTGTCGCCGGCGACCTCGTCGGCGTGGCGGGCGAGAGTCGGCGCGGCCGCGACGAGCACCTCGACGAAGGCCTCGTCGTCGGCGGCGAGGCCGACGCGCACCTCGAGCCACCCGTCGGGGTGGCGTTCGACGAGATGGACGGGCAGGTTGTCGAGCAGCTCGTTGGCGCAGACCACGCCGACGAGGGGCACCGCGGGGAGGTCGTCGAGGGCGGTGACGAGCGGGCCGCTGCCGGGGACCGGGTCGGGGGGGTCGTCGGCCGGATTCGGGTGCGAGGAAGGGTCCGAGGACCTCGTCGGCCGGTTCGATCGACAGCAGCTCCTTCGCCGCCTCGCGAAGGGCGCGGCGACCGTTCGATCAGCACGCACCGCAACGCCGGTGCGCACGCGGGGGCGCTGCGCAGGACGTCGGCGGTGAGACGGCCGGGGCCGGCACCGGCATCGACGAACACGAACGGGTCGGGCCGGCCGAGCGCGGTCCAGGCTTGGTCGAGGGCGCGAGCCGTGACGGCGCCGAACAAGCGTTCCCGTCTCGGGGCTGGTCACGAAGTCGCGTCCGGCTCGGCCGGCGCCGCGCCCGGCCGCGAAGAACGCGTCGACGGCGTCGACGTTCGGTAGTCCGCGAAGCTGATGGGGCCTTCTCGGTGAATGCGCTGGCGGAGCGACGCGGCGGCGGGGCTGGCCATCGCAGCTCAGCTCCGGAGCGGAGCTGCCCGCCCGACGCTCATGCCCGCTGGAACGCGAGCTCGCCGAGCCGGGCGAAGAACTGGGGGTACACGCCGACGACGAGGACGACGGTCGTCATCAACGCGAGCGCGGCGCCGAGGCTGACCGGCACCCGGGTCGTGGTCGCCGGCACTCCTTCGGGCGGCGGGTCGAACCAGAAGCGGCGGGTGACACCGGCGTAGTAGAAGAACGCGATCACCGAGTTGACCGCGGCGATGATGCCGAGGATGACAGCCGAGGTGGTGTTGGCCTCGAACACGGCCCGGAACATGACGAACTTCGCGAACCATCCCGCGAGCGGCGGCACCCCGGCGAGTGAGAAGAGGAACAGCGAGAACATCAGCGCGATCGCGGGCGCGGTGCGCCCGAGCCCGGCGAAGCTCGAGATCTCGACCTGAGCCGGTGCGGCGTGACGCGGCGATCACGGACGCGAACGCGCCGAGGTTCATCGCGCCGTAGATGAGGATGTAGATCACGACGGCTTGCCAGGCGGCGTTGCCCTGGACGTCTCCGGCGACGGCGAGCGGCACGAGGATGAAGCCGCCCTGGGCGATCGACGAGTAGGCGAGCATGCGCACGATGTTGGTCTGGCGCAACGCGGCCAGGTTGCCGAGGGTCATGGATCCCGCGGCGAGGACCCAGAGGACCGGCTGCCACGAGTCCGCGGACGGGAAGAAGCCGAAGCGGATCACGGTGAGGAGGGCGACGAAGCCGCCAGCTTTCGACGCGACGGACAAGAACGCGGTGACCGGTGTGGGGGCGCCCTTCGTAGGTGTCGGGGGCCCAGAAGTGGAAGGGGACCGCGCTGACTTTGAAGGCGAAGCCGGCGAGGGTCAGGAACACCGCGACGGCGAACAGCGCGGGGGTGTGCCCGGCGGCGTACCGGTGGATGTCGACGAGCACCGTCGAGTTGGCGAGCCCGAAGATGAACGACATCCCGTAGAGCATCACGGCTGACGAGAGCGCCCCGATCAGGAAGTACTTGATCGCCGCCTCGTTGGACTTCGTGTCGTGCTTGCGCCAACCCGCGAGGACGAAGGTGGGGATCGTGATGGTCTCGAGCGCGACGAAGATCGAGACGAGGTCGCGAGCTGAGGTCATGGCGACCATGCCGAGCAACGAGGTCAGCAAGAGGACGTAGTACTCGCCCTGGTAGTAGTCGCCTTCTCCGATGTAGTCGAAGGACACGAGGATGGTGACGTACCCGGCAACGAGGAAGAAGCCGGTGAGGACCAGCGAGTAGGAGTCGACGACGAACGCGCCGCCGAACAGCGACCGGGTGCTGCCGTCGACCGCGAGGGTCAGGACGGGGATGAGCGAGCCGAGGACTCCGAACGTCGCGACCTGCGCCGGGAGCTTCGCGTCGTCGGTGAACAGGTCGACGATGAGCACCGCGACGATCGTCGCGGTGAGGACGATCTCTGGCGCGAGCGCGTGGAAGTCGACGTGGGGGTTCATCGGTCAGCCCCCGAACACCCTCGTCACGTTGCTGACCGCCCCGTTGGTGATGTGGAACACGAGGTCGGGGTAGATGCCGAGCGCGGTGATGAGCAGCAGGAGGGGAACCCAGGCGATCCACTCGGGGATGTGCACGTCATGGATGTGGGCGTCCTCGAACTCGGTTCGGACCGACCCGAACGCGACGCGCTGGTACATCCAGAGGAGGTACCCGGCGGCGAGGACGGTGCCGATCGCGGCGACGACCATGAAGAAGCGGAAGGTGAGCAGCGGGTCGCCGTTGAAGAGCCCCTCGGCGAGCTTGGCCGGGTTGTAGGCCGAGAGGATCGCGGGGAACTCGCCCCAGAATCCGGCCAGGCCGGGGAGTCCGAGGGACGCCATGACGCAGAAGCCGAGGATCCAGCCGAGCTTGGGTGCCTGGGTCAGCAGGCCGCCGAGGCGGTTCATCTCTCGGGTGCCGTAGCGCTCCTGGACCGACCCGGCGAGGAAGAACAGCATGCCGGTGATCAGACCGTGCGCGACCATCCCGAAGATCGCCGCGTTGACTCCGAACGCCGTGAGGGTCGCGATTCCGAGCATCACGAATCCCATGTGCGCGACCGAAGAGAACGCGATCAACCGCTTCATATCTCGCTGCGCGAGGCAGCACAACGCGCCGTAGATGATGCCGATGACCGCGAGCAACCCGATCCAGGGGGCCCACGTCCGCGCCGCGCCGGGGAGGACCGGGAGTGCGATGCGGATGAACCCGTACGCACCGAGCTTCAGCATGATCGCCGCGAGCAACACGGAGCCGACGGTCGGTGCCTCGGTGTGCGCATCAGGCAGCCACGTGTGGAACGGGAACATCGGGACCTTGATCGCGAACCCGAGGAAGAGCCCGCCGAAGACGAGCACCTGGGTGCCCTGGGCGATCCCGATCCCGTGAAGGTGGGCGAGCACGGGGATCTGGAACGTCTGGGGCTTCGACAGGAAGAAGATGGCGAGGAAGCTCACGAGCATCAACGCGGAGCCGAAGAGGGTGAAGAGGAAGAACTTGATCGCCGCGTACTGGCGGTTCGGTCCGCCCCACACCCCGATCATGAAGAACATCGGCAGCAGGACGACCTCGAAGAAGACGAAGAACAAGATGAGGTCTTGGGCGGTGAACGTCCCGTTCATCCCGACTTCGAGGAGGAGGACCAGGGCGAGGAACGCCTTCGGGTTGTGCGGCTCGGGGAAGTGGGTCCACGAGTAGATGACGCAGAGCACCACGATCAGCATCGACAAGAGGAGGAGGGGGAGCGAGATCCCGTCGATTCCCATGTGGTACCGGGCCTTGATGACCTGGATCCACGGCTTGTCGACGGTGAACTGGAGCCGTCCGCCGTTCCCGTAGTTGAAGTCGGCGAGGATGCCGATGCCGACCGCGAGGGTCGCAACCGAGGTGATCAGCGCCGTGACTTTGATGGCCTGCTCTTGGGCGCGTGGGATGAACAGCACCGCGGCCATTCCGACCAGCGGGATGAACACCGCGAGCGTCAGTGCCCAGTCATCGAACCAGTGCATGGCTTCTCGTTACCTCGCTTCAGAGGACATTCGTAAGGAACAGGGCAAGGCTCAAGAGCGCGACGCCACCGAAGAGGAGGAGCGCGTAGCGCTGCACCTGGCCGGACTGGAACCGACGGACCTCGGTTCCGGCGGCACCGGTCTCGTGGGCGAGGCCGTTCACGCCGCCGTCGATGACCGCCTGGTCGACGATCGTGTACGTGAGGCGCGCCGTGGTCCTCGTGCCCCGGGCCACGCCGTTCACGACGCCGTCGATCACGTTCTGGTTGATCCAGTACGCGGCGCGGGCGATGGGGCCCGTGATCGCGCTGACGATGACGTCCTCGTACAGGTAGTCGAGGTAGTACTTGTTGACGAGGAACGTGTAGCCGGCGTGCGCGGCGGCGCTCCGCTCGGTGAGGCCGTGGAACGCGCCGAGCTCCTCCTCGCGGAACCAGTAGTAGGCGGCGATGCCGATCGCCAGGACCGCGACGGACACGGAGATGATCGCCTTCGGGTAGTCGAACGCCACGTTGGCGAGGTGTGGGAACGCGAACTGGGGCTCGACCCAGTCCTTGAGCTTCTCGAGGCCGAGGGGCGCGGCGTTGATGAACCCGGCGACGATCGAGAGGAAGCCGAGGACGACGAGGGGCGCGGTGATCCTGCGCTCGGATTCGTGCGGGTGGGCGTGGCCGCGGTACTCGCCGAAGAAGGTGAGGTACACGGCACGGGTCATGTACGCCGCGGTCAGGAACGCGCCGATGAGGCCGACGATCAGGAACGCCTGGTAGCCGTTGGAGCCGGCGGTGACGAGGATCTCGTCCTTCGACCAGAACCCCGCGAGTGGGAAGATCCCGGCGAGGGCGAGGGATCCGATCATGAAGGTCCAGAACGTGATCGGCATGCGTTTGCGGAGGCCGCCCATCTCGCGCATGTCGAAGGTGTGGCCTGCTGAGTGGCTGACGGAGCCGGCGCCGAGGAAGAGCAGGGCCTTGAAGAACGCGTGGGTGAAGAGGTGGAAGACCGCGGCGGTCCAGGCGCCGACGCCGAGGGCCATGACCATGTATCCGAGCTGGCTGATCGTCGAGTAGGCGAGGACCTTCTTGATGTCGTTCTGGACGAAGGCGAGGACGGCGCCGATGAGGATGGTCACACCGCCGATCAGGGCCATGAAGTTGACGTCGCCGTGGCTGATCGAGAAGCCGTTGAAGAAGACGGGGTAGACCCGTGCGCCCAGGTACACGCCGGCGACGACCATCGTCGCGGCGTGGATCAGCGCGGACACCGGGGTGGGTCCGGCCATCGCGTCGGGGAGCCAGGTGTGGAGCGGGAACTGGCCGCTCTTGCCGATGATCCCGACCATGAGGCAGATCGACGCGGCGAGCAGCAGGTCGTGCTGAGCGTGGGCGCTGGTCGCGTAGAGGTTGGTGGCGCCGATCCCGAAGGACCCGACGGTGAAGAAGAGGATGATCACGCCGATCATGAGCCCGATGTCGCCGGTCCTCGTGGTGAGGAACGCCTTGATCGCGGCCCGGCTGTTAGCCGGCTCCTCCCACCAGTGCCCGATGAGCATGAACGAGCAGACGCCGACGAGCTCCCAGCCGACGAGGAGAAGCAGCATGTTGTCGGCGACGACGAGGATCAGCATCGATGCGGTGAACAGGGAGAGCGCGGCGAAGTACCAGGTGTAGCGGCGGTCGCCGCGCATGTACGCCGTCGAGTAGATCTGGACGAGAAGGGAGATCAGGGTGACGACGACGAGCATCATCACGGTGAGCCCGTCGACGTAGGTCCCGACACCGAAGCGAACCGAGCCGTTGCGCCACCAGGTGAGGGATTCCACGACCGGGGTGACGGCGTGGTGCGAGGAGCTGCTCGTCGCCAGGCCCTTCGTGAATGCCGCGAGGCCCTGGCTCTTCCCCGTCGCATCGTCGACGCGCTGGATCCACTGGCCGGCCGCCACGCACGCGGCGATGAACGATGCGCCGACGGCGACGATGCCAATCGTCGCGCCCTTGCCGGGTGAGCGCTTCCCGAAGAAGACGATGAGCACGAAGCTGATCGCGGGCAGCGACGGGATCAGCCAGGCGTTCTGAAGCATGCCGCGTCAGCCCTTCAACTGGTCGATCTCGTCGAGGTCGGGACTGTGCAGGTTCCGGTAGATGAGCAGCACGATCGCGAGACCGACGCCGACTTCCGCGGCGGCGATGGTGATAATGAAGAGCGCGAAGACTTGTCCGCTGACATTGTGGTTGAACGCGGAGAACGCGACGAGGTTGATGTTCACCGCGTTGAGCATGAGCTCGACGCTCATGAGGACGAGGACGCCGTTGCGCCGCGCCAGCACTCCGTAGATGCCGGTGCAGAACAGGAACGCGCTGAGGATGACGAACTCGTTGAGCTGCACGGTCAGTCTCTTCGGGCGAGGACGACGGCGCCGACGAGCGCGGCGAGGAGCAGAATCGAGACAACCTCGAAGGGAACGACGTAGACGCGGAAGATGTCGGTGCCGACGTGGCTGGTGCGTCCGAGGGCGACGAGCGAGTTGCTGAACCTGATCTTCTTGCCTCCGAAGGCGTCGATGGAGAGGGCGATCAGGATTCCGAGCACGAACAGCGCCACGACCGCCGCGCCCCACCGTTGATCGTTGTCGAGAGACCCGGCTTCGCCGCGCATCGGCGCTCGGGTGAGCATGATGCCGAACAGGAAGAGGACGACGACGGCTCCGATGTAGATGAGGACCTGGACCCACGCGACGAACTCCGCGGCGAGCAGGATGTACTGGGCGGCGGTTCCGGCGAGGACGACCACGAGGAACAGCGCGGCGTGCACGATGTTTCGGGAGCGGACGACCCCGATCGCCGCGGCCGCGATGGCGACGGCGAGGACCCAGAAGGCGACCTGCTGCTCCCACACGGGACTACTTCTTCCCCTTCGATTCGGCGCCGACTTCCAGCGGCTCCGGTGCGGGGACGGTCTGCATCCACTCGCCGAGCTTGACCTTGTCGTGGAGGAGCCGCGAGATCGAGAACTCGGAGTACTCGAACTCGGGGCTCCAGAACAGGGCGTCGAAGGGGCAGACCTCGACGCAGATGCCGCAGTACATGCAGAGCGCGTAGTCGATGTCGAAGCGGTCGAGCACGCTGACCGACCTCGGTCGGCCTCCCTCGCGGCGGGGTGGCCGTTGCTCCTTGTGGCCCTCGATGTAGATGCACCAGTCGGGGCACTGACGGGCGCACAGCATGCACACCGTGCAGTTCTCCTCCTTCAGCGCGATGACGCCCCGAGCCCGGCTGGCTGGTGCTTCCTTCTCGTGCGGGTACTGCACGGTCACGGCGGGGCGGAGCATCGTCTTGAAGGTCACACCGAGCCCGCCGATCAGGCCCGGGAGCTTCGGTCGGGGGAGCTTCGCGGGCATCAGAACGCCACCTTGAACGCGCCGGTCAACAGGATGTTGGCCAGGCCGATCGGGATGAGGAATTTCCAGGCGATTGCTTGGAGCTGGTCCTCGCGGAGGCGCGGGTAGGTGAACCGGACCCAGAACATCAAGAACGCGACGGCCATGAGCTTGATGAACAGCACGAACGGCCCGAGGATGTTGGCCCAGTCGCCGGTCACGCCGGGGATCGCGTAGCCGCCGAGGAAGAGAGTCGCGGCGATCGCCGCGAAGGCGAACGCGGTACCGAACTCGCCGATGAAGAAGAACAGGAACCGAAAGCCCGTGTACTCGACCATGTAGCCGGCGACGAGCTCGCTCTCGGCGACGGGCATGTCGAAGGGGGTCTGGGTCAGCTCGGCTTGGGACGCGACGAGGAAGAGCGCGAACCCGACGAACTGGGTCAAGATGAAGGGCTGGCCGAGGCCGCTGAACCCGAAGATCGACCCGTGCTGCTGGGCGAGGACGATGCCTTGCAGGCTCAGCGTGCCGGCTTGGATCACGACGCCGACGACGGCGAGGAGCAGGGGCAGCTCGTACGCGATGAGCTGCGCCGCGGCGCGCAGCGCGCCGAGGAGCGCGAACTTGTTGGCGCTGGCCCACCCGGCCATCAGGACGCCGATGACCGAGAGACTCGAGACCGCGAGCGCATAGAAGACGCCGACATCGAGGTTCTTGACGACGAGGTCCGGCCCCATCGGGATGACGAGGAAGACCAGAAAGGTCGACATCACGACGACCGCCGGCGCCGCCGCGAACACGCGGCGGTCGGCCTGCACCGGCATGATGTCCTCCTTCTGGAGGAACTTCAGCCCGTCACCGACGAGCTGGTACCAGCCGTGGAAGCCACCGGGATCCATCGGTCCGAGGCGGCTCTGCATGTGGCTCATCATCTTGAGCAGGAAGACGTACCCGAGGATCAGCGCGCCGAGCGGGATGATCATCAAGATGACGATGGTCTTGATCGCCAGGGTGGTGCCCCACCCGACGTTGAGTGCCAGCACCACCGCGGAGGCGCTCATCGATCGATGTCACCCAGGATGAAGTACAGGGACGCCAGGATCGTGATGACGTCCGGCACGTAGACCCCGCGGAGCACCCACGGCAGGATCGACACGTTGCTGAAGGACGCCGAGCGGATCTTGACGCGGAACGGGCCGGTCGCCCCCTTCGAGATGACGTAGTAGCCCATCTGACCGAGCGGGTTCTCGGTCTCGACCCAGATCTCGCCCTCGGGGACCTTGATGATGCGCGGCACCTTGGCCATGACCGGGCCGCTCGGGAGGCCGTCGAGGCACTGGAGCACCATGCGGGCAGCCTCGCGGGTCTCCTGGAGGCGGACCCAGTAGCGCGAGTACGAGTCCCCGTCGGGGTGGGTCCACACCTGGAAGTCGAGGTCCGGGTAGGCGAGGTACGGCTTCGAGTCGCGGCGGAGGTCCCAGTCGACGCCGGAGGCGCGCAGGTTCGAGCCGGACACGCCGTATGCCGCCCCGGCGGTGGCGGGGATGATCCCGATGCCACGGGTGCGGGCTTCGAAGATCTCGTTGGAGAGAACGAGGTCCTCGAAGTCGTCGCAGGCGTCGAGCACGACCTTCATGGTTGAGCGGCACTCGGCGATCCAACCCCACGGGAGGTCGTCTTTCAGGCCGCCGATGCGGTTGAAGTTGGGGTGGAAGCGGCCACCAGTCGCCGACTCGATGAGGTTCAGGACGTACTCGCGGTCGCGGAACCCGTAGAACGCAGGGGTGAGCGCGCCGACCTGCAGGCCCATCTCGCCGAGGAACAGGAGGAACGTCGCGATCCGAGACAGCTCGGTGAGGATCGTCCGGATGTAGCGGGCCCGTGGGGGCGCCTCGATGTCCATGAGCTGTTCGGCGGCGGCGAGGAACGGCACCTCGTTGGCGAAGCTGGACAGCCAATCGATCCGGTTGATGAGCGTGGTGATCTGGGGATAGGTCCGGAACTCGGTGAGCTTCTCGTACCCGCGGTGCATGTACCCGATGATGGGGTCCGCGGTGACGACTCGTTCCCCGTCCAGGCGTACGACGATGCGGAGCGTGCCGTGCGTCGCGGGGTGCTGTGGCCCGAGGTTCAGGATCATGTCGCCGGTGTCGAGCTCGACGTTGACTTGCGCGTCAGCGAGGTGTCGAAGCGCGGCGCGGTCGACCGCGATTCCGGGTGCGCGGCGGCATGTCGGTGGTGCTCATTCGGCACTCTCGGTGGCGGTGGCTTCGGCGGCGGCTTCGCCGGGCATGGCTTCGACGTCGACCAGTCCCGGCCAGGGCTTCACGACGCGGGCCAGGAGCGGGAAGTCCTTGCGGAGGGGATGACCTTCGAACTGGCCGGGGAGGTAGAGGTGCCGCAGCGACGGGTGGCCGTCGAAGGAGATGCCGAACATCTCCCAGCATTCGCGCTCGTGCCAGTCGGCACCTGGGTACACCGGCACCCAGGAGGCGACCGACGGCGCAACGTCATCGACGTCGGTCTTGAGGGTGAGGCCCCAGTGGCGGCTGGTCGACTGGACGTGCGCGAAGACCTGGAACCGTCCGTTCGATCCCGTCGCGCCGTAGGTGGTCTCGTCGGGCTGGACGGGTGCCGAGGTGTCACCGGATTCGTCGTCGCCTTCTCGGGCGGTGGGCTGCCAGTCGATGCCGGCGATGAAGGAGAGGTAGTCGCAGTGGAGCTCGGTGCGGGCGACCTCGGCGGCTTGGCGCCACGCCGACGGTGCGACGCGGACCACGAGGTCTCCGAACACGGCTTCGGAGGCGAGCACCGCGCCGGCGCCGAGGGAGTCGCGGAGGGTCCGGAGCATCGCGTCCTGCTCCGCGGTGGGCCCGGCTGCTGTTTCGGCGGTCTCGGTAGTGGGCTCGTCAGCCAACGACGATCGGCTCCCCACGCCAGCGTCGGGCAAGCTCGTCGTTGCCGACACCCTCGTTCTGGATTCGCTCCTGGAGGAGCACGATCCCTTGCAGGAGGGCCTCCGGCCGGGGCGGACAGCCCGGGATGTAGACGTCGACGGGGATGATCTGGTCGACGCCCTTGGTGACCGAGTACGAGTCCCAGTAAGGGCCACCGCAGTTGGCGCACGAGCCCATCGAGATGACGTACTTCGGGTCGGGCATCTGCTGGTAGAGGCGCCGGATCGCGGGGGCCATCTTGTCGGTGACCGTGCCCGAGATGACCACGAGGTCGGATTGGCGGGGGCTGGCCGGGAACGGGATGACGCCGAGGCGCATCATGTCGTAGCGCGGGCTCGCGAGCGCGGCGCCCATCTCGATCGCGCAGCAGGCGAGCCCCCACTGGAACATCCAGAGCGAGTACTTGCGGCTGTAGTTGAGGAGCCAGGTGAGTGGCTTGGGTAGCCGATGATCCTCGACTAGGCCCACCGCAGCACTCCCTTTCGCCACGCGTACACGAGCCCGAGGGTCAGCACGACGATGAACACGAACATCTCGATCAGTCCGTACACGCCGAGGGCCTTGAGGTTCACGGCCCACGGGAAGATGAACACCGCCTCCACGTCGAACATGACGAAGAGCAGCGCGTACACGTAGTAGCGGACGTTCGACTGACCCCAGCCGCCCACCGGGTCGGAGCCGGACTCGTAGGTGATGTACTTCTCGGGCTGTGGTCGCGAGGGGCGAAGGAGGCGACCCGCGCCGAGCATCGCGCCGAACATCAGCGCCGCGGCACCGATGAGCACAGCGACCGCGAGGTATTGGCGATAGAACTCGGTCACCCCGAACCGGCCCTCTCGATCCCCCGGGACTCCAACGGACGCGGAGGCTATCAGCGGCCATCGGCCGGGCCTGAACTGTCGGGACTTGGGGGTCCGTGCGCGACGATACGGGGGCGACGAGGGAGGGGCCCTGATGGCGAGAGAACGGTGGGGTGACGGCCGGGAGGGCCCGGTCACCGCCTTCGTGCTCTCGGGAGGCGGAAATCAGGGCGTGGCGCAGGTCGGCATGTTGCGCGCGCTGATCGAACGGGGGATCGTCCCCGACGTCGTCGTCGGCACCTCGGCCGGCGCGCTCAACGGTGCGGCCATCGCGACGTCGCCGACCCTGGAGAAGGTCGAGAAGCTCGAGGCGGTGTGGCGGGACCTGCGGGGCGACGACGTGTTCCCGGGTGGGATGTTCACACGCGCCTGGAACGTGCTGCGCCGGGGTGATCACCTGTCGTCGAGCGAGGGTCTCCAGGAGGTGTTGAAGCAGGCGGAGCATGCCGCCGACTTCGCGGATCTCGCCGTCCCGCTGCGCGTCGTGACCACCGATCTCAACACGGGAGACGAGATCCTCATCGTGGGCGGCCCGGTCACCCCCGCGCTGCTCGCCAGCGCGGCGATCCCGGGTGTCTTCCCGGCCGTCGAGGTGTACGGCCACCGTCTCGTCGACGGGGCGGTCGTGAACTTGGTGCCGATCTCCCACGCGCTCGCCGGCCCGGTCGACCGCGTGTTCGTCTTGGACGTCTCGAACCCGATGAGCAACCGGACGATCCGGTCCCCGCTCGACGTGGCGATCCGGGCGTTTGCGATCTCTCGCGACCAGCGATTCGAGCTGGAGCTGCAGTGGGTCCCCCCCGACGTGGACGTGGTGATGCTTCCCCCGCCCCTCGACGACCGAGACCTGTTCGACTTCTCGGGTGGTGACGCGCTCATGCGGGCCGCGTACGACCTCGCGGTCTCGACACTCGACGCGCACGAGGCGAAGCAGGCGCGCCGCGTGCCGAGGCGCTGGTGGCGCCGCCGGGCGGGCTGAGCAGGTCAGGCGTTCCAGTTCCGCAGCGTGCGGTATTCGTGCTCGAAGCCGAGCACGTTGATGGTCGCGGTCGCGAGGGCGAACTGTGCGCCCGCATCGGGTCCGAACCCGAGATACACCGCGGTGAGGACCCGCAGCACGTGCCCGTGGGCGAAGAGCAGCGCGTCGCCGTCGACACCTTCGCACCTTCGGATGACCCGCTGGACGCGTGCCTCGACCTCCGATGCCGTCTCACCGTCGGGGGTGTCGTGCGTCCAGAGCGTCCAGCTCGGGTCCTGGGCGCGGATCTGATCGATGGTGAGCCCTTCGTACGAGCCGTAGTCCCACTCGCGGAGGTCATCGTCGATCTCGGCGTCGGGGTACCCGGCGAGGCGGGCGGTGTCGCGGGCGCGTTGGAGCGGGCTGGTGAGCACGAACGTGAAGTGGTGGCCGGCGAGGCGGGGCGCCAGCGCGCGAGCGCGCTCTTCACCGCGAGGGAGGAGGGGGACGTCGGTCCGGCCGGTGTGACGCCCGGCGACGCTCCAC
This sequence comes from uncultured Actinomycetes bacterium, assembly GCA_963714105.1. Taxonomy (GTDB): domain Bacteria; phylum Actinomycetota; class Acidimicrobiia; order IMCC26256; family PALSA-555; genus PALSA-555. The sequence goes on from OY970233.1 coordinate 1,053,938, forward strand.
TCGGTGGAGCCGTGGCGGACGAGCCACAGCTCAGTGCTTCGCGGGGTCATCCGCGGAGGGCGCGGTAGCGACGGATCAGGGCGTTGGTGGACGAGTCGTGGGTGAGGTCGGGTTCCGCCGTCGCGTCGAGCTCGGGCACGATGTCGAGCGCGAGCTTCTTGCCGAGCTCGACACCCCACTGGTCGAAGGAGTTGATGTCCCAGACCGCACCCTGGGTGAAGACCTTGTGCTCGTACAGGGCGACGAGCTGACCGAGGGTGTGCGGGGTGAGCTCGGGGATGAGGATCGTGTTCGTGGGGTGGTTGCCCGCGAAGGTGCGGTGCGGGACCTGGAATTCGGGGACTCCTTCGGCGCGCACCTCGTCGGCGGTCTTGCCGAAGGCGAGCGCCTGGGGTTGCGCGAAGAGGTTGGCCATCAGGAGGTTGTGGTGGTCGCCGAGCTGGTGGCGGGGGCGGCAGATGCCGATGAAGTCGCAGGGGATCAGCTTCGTGCCTTGGTGGATGAGCTGGTAGTACGCGTGCTGCCCGTTGGTTCCGGGCTGGCCCCAGATGATCGGCCCGGTCTGGCACGAGACCGGTCGTCCCTCCCGCGTGACGGACTTGCCGTTGCTCTCCATGTCGAGCTGTTGGAGGTAGTCGGTGAGCCGCGCCAGGTACTGGTCGTAGGGAAGGATGGCGACGGTCTCGGCACCGAAGAAGTTGTCGTACCAGATGCCGATGAGCCCGAGGACCATGGGCAGGTTCTGCTCGATGGGCGCGTGGCGGAAGTGCTCGTCGATCTTGCGGAACCCGGCGAGCATGTCCGCGAAGGCGGACGGCCCGATCGCGACCATGAGCGACAGACCGATCGACGAGTCGTATGAGTACCGTCCGCCGACCCAGTCCCAGAACTCGAACATGTTGGCGGTGTCGATCCCGAACTGCGCGACTTCGGTCTCGTTGGTCGACACAGCGACGAAGTGCTTCGCCACCGCGGCCTCGTCGCCCAGAGCTTGGAGGGTCCACGTCGCGGGCGGTTCGTGCGTTGGTCATGGTCTCGAGGGTCGTGAAGGTCTTGGAGGCGACGATGAAGAGGGTCTCCGCGGGGTCGAGGTCTCGGGTCGCTTCCCAGAAGTCGGTGCCGTCGACGTTCGACACGAACCGGAACGTGATCGCACGGTCGCTGAAGTCCCGGAGGGCCTCGTAGGCCATGCGGGGCCCGAGGTCGCTTCCGCCAATGCCGATGTTGATCACGTTGCGGATGCGTCGCCCGGTGTGCCCGGTCCAGTCGCCGGAGCGGATGCGGTCGGCGAAGGTGCCCATGCGGTCGAGGACGCGGTGGACGTCGGGGACGACGTCGTGGCCGTCGACGACGATCCGCTCCCCGGTCGGGGCGCGGAGCGCGACGTGCAGGACGGCACGCTCTTCGGTGATGTTGATCCGTTCACCGGCGAACATCGCGTCTCGGAGCTGCTCGACGCCGGCCCGGCGGGCGAGGGCAGCGAGGAGCGTGATCGTCTCGGGGGTCAGGCGGTTCTTCGAGTAGTCGAGGTAGAGGTCGCCGGCCTGGACCCACATGGTGTCGCCGCGGTCGGGAGCGGCACCGAAGAGATCGCGGAGGTGGGTGCCGCGCACGACCTCGTAGTGGCGGGCCAGTGCCTGCCACTCGGTGGTCTCGACGATCGGGGTCATCGGCTCTCCTCTCGCCGCGGGAAGCCTACGGTTCGCTGCTGGCGCGGCTCACGGCTCGACGTCGCAGCTCACCGCGCCCGCGATGGTGCCGTGGCCTCAGAGCAGGAAGGTGGCGTCGCGCGCCCAGTGCACGAAGGTTCCGGGGATGACGCCCACGAGCAGGACGAGGACCAGACACCCCACGAGGACCAGCCCGCTCCAGACGTCGACTCGCCGCAGCAACCCGACGGGTTCGGCGCTGCCCTCCTCGGTGGGGGTCAGCATCGTGACCGCGATGCGCAGGTAGAAGTAGGCGGCGACGACCGCGGCGAGGACACCGACGACGAGCAACGCGTACTCGTGGGCCTGCGCGGCGGCACTGAAGATCTCGAGCTTGGCGATGAACCCGCCGGTGAACGGCACACCGGCCTGGGCGAGCACGAAGAAGATCAGGAGCCCACCGAGCACGGGTCGTCGCAGCGCGAGTCCGCGGTAGTCGTCGAAGGAGTGATTGTCGTCGCCGCGACGACCGGCGATGGTGATCACCGCGAACGCACCGACGGTCATGAACGCGTACACGAACAGGTAGAGCAGCGCGGCCTCTCGTCCTCGGGGGGTGCCGGTCTGGAAGCCGATGAGGATGTACCCGGCATGCGCGATCGACGAGTAGGCAAGGACGCGTTTGATGTCGGTCTGGACGACGGCGGCGACGCTGCCGACGACGAGGGTGAGGATCGCGAGCGCCCAGACCGCCGGCCGCCAGTCGGTCCGGTACAGCGGGAACGCGACGCCGAACACCCGCAGCAGCGCGGCGAAGCCGGCCGCTTTGGTCGCGGCGGACATGAACGAGGTGATCGGTGTGGGCGACCCCTGGTACACGTCGGGTGTCCACATGTGGAAGGGGACGGCGGCGACCTTGAAGCCGAGCCCGACGAGGAGCAAGGCCACGCCGGCGAGCAACGTCCCTTGGTCGAGGAGCGTGTTGTGGGCGAGGAAGCTGGCGATCCCGGTCAACGAGGTCGTCCCGGTGGCTCCGTACGTGAGGGCCACCCCGTAGAGGAACACCGCGGACGAGAACGCGCCGAGCACGAAGTACTTCATGCCCGCCTCTTGGGAGCTGATCCGGCGGCGGTCGAACGCGGCGAGGACGTACAGCGGGATGGACAACACCTCGAGGGCGAGGAACACCACGATGAGGTCGTTCGCGGTGGTCATCGTCAGCATCCCGGCGGCCGAGAGCAGGACGAGCGCCAGGTACTCGGGCGCTTCGAGCCCTTCACGGCGGAGGTACGCGACCGACAGCAGCAGTGCCATGAGCGTCGCGGCGAGGACGACGATCCCGAGGAAGATCCCGAACAGATCGACTCGGACCATCCCGGCGATCGTGGTGATGGCCCGATGGTGGCGGACGAGGTGCCAGAGCCGGTACTCCACCGCGCCGGCCGCGACGAGACCGGCGATCCCGACCGCCGCGCTGAGGGGGACGACGACGGCGCGGCGCCGCAAGACCGAGCGCAGCATGACGATGACGATCCCGGCCGCGACGAGCGCGATCTCGGGGGAGATCGCGAGCCAGTCGATCGTGGGCGTCGTGATGGGGGGTCTCATCGACCCTCCAGTCCGAGGTTGATCGACCGGTCGTTGCTGATTCCGGGCAGGGTCGTCTTCGAGTAGCCGGGTGGGCGCTTCTCTCGGAAGTTCGTCTTGAGCTCGAGGTTCACGATGGAGCGCTTCACCGACGGCTCGATGCGCTCGATCGCGGCTTTGGGGTACAGGCCGAGGAAGAGGCTGAGCGCGAGCAGCGGTGCGATCACCACGACTTCTCGGAAGCTGACGTCGGGGATGCGCAGGTTCACACCGGCGGGCTTCCCCATGAAGGTGCGCTGGAACGCCCAGAGCATGTAGACGGCGGCGAGGATGACCCCGACGGCGCCGGCGATCGCCCACGGTCGACGGGACACGAACGTGCCGAGCAGGGACAGGAACTCACCGATGAACCCGGAGAATCCGGGGAGCCCGATCCCGGCGAACATGGCGACGAGGAACAAGCCGGTCAGGATCGGGGCCGGACGCCAGATCCCGCCGTACTCGGACATCTCGTAGGTGTGTCGACGTTCGTAGAGCATCCCGACTGCGAGGAACAACGCGCCGGTCGTCAGCGGATGGCTGAGCATCGTGAACACGGCGCCGTCGAGCCCGAAGACGGTGAGCGAGAAGATCCCGACGACGACGAATCCCATGTGCGCGACGGATGAGTAGGCGATGATTCGCTTGAGGTTCTTCTGCATCGCGGCGACGACCGCGCCGTAGAGGATCCCGATGACGCCGAGGGTGAGCATCAACGGCGCGAGGTCGACCGACGCGTGCGGGAACAGCTCGAACGAGAAGCGCAGGAACCCGTACGCGCCCATCTTGATGATGACGCCGGCCAGCACGACGGACCCGGCCGTGGGCGCCTCGGTGTGCACGTCGGGAAGCCAGGTGTGGAACGGGACGAGGGGCGCCTTGATCGCGAACGCGGCCATGAAGCCGAGGAAGAGGAGGGTCTCGGTGCCGCCCGAGAGGCCGTGCCAGCCCCAGCTGGCGAGGATGCGGTAGTCGAAGGTGAGGACTCCGGTCTTCGACTGGTGCAAGAACCCGAGGGTGAGCGTGGCCGCGAGCATCAGCGCCGAGCCGGCGGAGGTGTAGAGGAAGAACTTCAGCGCCGCGTACTGGCGTCGTTCGTGCCCCCATCCCTGGATGAGGAAGTACATGGGGACGAGGAGGATCTCCCAGAAGACGAAGAACATGATCAGGTCGAGGGAGACGAAGATGCCGAGGATGGCGAACTCCAGGAGGAGGAACCATCCGGTGAACGCCTTGACTCGGTGCGCGGGGTAGCGCTGGGAGGCGAGGAGGCCGACGGGCATCAGCAGCGCGGTGACGACGACCATGAAGAGGCTGATGCCGTCGACGCCGACGATGTAACGGGCCCCGAGGCCCGGGAGCCAGGGGCGGCTCTCGACGAACTGGAAGAAGGGGTTCTTGGTCGAGAACGACGCCAGGAGCCAGCAGGCCAGGCCGAGGGTGGCGACGGTGAACGCGTAGGCGGTGGCCTTGATGATCTCGGGCCGCCGGGCCGGGAGCATCATGACGACGACGGCCCCGATGAGCGGGGTCGCCAGGATGGCGGTGAGGATCGGGAAGTCGGTCATCTCAGCGGGCGGCGTACGCGATCAGGAAGAGGAGGATCGCGGCGGCGCCGAGCGCGATCCCGATCGCGTAGCGCCGTACGTACCCGTCCTGGAGCCGCCCGAGGCCCCGCGCGGCTCGCCCGACGAGGTGCGCGATCCCGTTCACGGATCCGTCGATGACATCGGTGTCGACGTCCCGGTCGAGGAAGTCGCCGGTGGTCCGGACCGGCCCGTCGACGGCAGCGGAGACGCCCTCGTCGTAGTAGTAGCCGTGGCCGAGCACGTCGGCGGTGCCGCCGAGGCGTTCGGGGATCGGGTCGGCGGCCGGTGTGGGGAGTCCTCGCCGGTAGAGGAAGAAGCCGATGAGCACACCCCCGAGGGCGAACAGGAAGGCGATCAGGGTGAGCTCGCTCGCCCCGACGAACGTCTTGGGGGCGGGCTGGTGCACACCGCCGAAGACGGGGGCGAGCCAGGTGTCGAGCCACTCGAGGTGGCGGAGCGGGATGTCCAAGAGCCCGCCGATGACGGCGAGGAAGGCCAGCACGCTGATCGGGACGACCATGATCCACGGGCTCTCGTGCGGGTCGTGGCCGTGGAGGCGTGGGGGCCGGGGGGCCTCGCCGTAGACGACGGTCGGGTGGAAGTCGGGGTCGTAGCCGAGCTGCGCCTCGATGTCGTCCCCGTCGTCGTCGGATCCGCCGCTCACGACCGCCGGGACCGCGTCGTCTCGGAACCGCTCGTTGCCGAAGAAAGTCAAGAAGATCAGCCGGGTCATGTAGATGCCGGTGACGACCGCGGCGAGCACCCCGATCGCCCAGAGGGCGTAGTTGTGGTGGAAGTAGGCGGTGTCGATGACGGCGTCTTTGGCCCAGAACCCCCCGAAGGGCGGGAATCCGACGATGGCCAGCCACGCGGCGACCATGGCGACCGCGGTGATCGGCAGGAACGGACGGAGCGCGCCCATGGTCCGCATGTCCTGGTTCTCGGCGTTGCCGTGGATGACGGACCCGGCACCGAGGAACAGGCAGCCCTTGTAGAACGCGTGCACGATCACGAGGAAGATCGCGGCGGTGTACCCGCCGGTGCCGAGGGCGAGGAACATGTACCCGAGCTGGCTGATGGTCGAGTAGGCGAGCACGCGTTTGATGTCGGGTTGGAGCGCCGCGACCGTCCCCGCGAGGAGGGCGGTGAGTGCCCCGACCCAGGCGACGACGGTCATCGCGGAGCTGCTGGCGTCGAAGAACGGGTGGGCGCGGCAGACGAGGAACACCCCGGCGGTGACCATCGTGGCCGCGTGGATGAGCGCGGACACCGGGGTGGGGCCTTCCATCGCGTCGGGGAGCCACGGGAAGAGGGGGATCTGGGCGCTCTTGCCGACGCAGGCGAGGAAGAGGAGCAGCGCGACCGCGGTGGCGACCCCGTTCGAGGTGTGGGACGCGGCGTGCCCGGTCACGATGTAGTCGAGGGTCCCGAACTTCGCGATGAGCAAGAACATCGCGAGCATGAAGCCGAAGTCGCCGACTCGGTTGTAGATGAACGCCTTCTTGCCGCCCAGCGCCGCGGTGTCGCGCTCGAACCAGTACGAGATGAGCAGGTACGAGCACAGCCCGACGCCTTCCCACCCGAGGAAGGTGAGGAGGTAGTTGTTGGCGAGGACCAGGATGAGCATCGACGCGGCGAACAGGTTGAAGTAGGCGAAGAACCGCCCGAAGTTGGCGTCGCCTCGCATGTACCCGATCGCGTACAGGTGGATGAGTGAGCCCACGCCGGTGACGAGGAGGCACCAGGTCACCGAGAGGGGATCGGCGAGGAACCCGATGTTCACGCGGAGCTGATCGGCCGGCAGCCAGGTGAAGACGATGCTGACGTGGCTGCGCTCGGCCGGCGGGAGGCTGAGCAGCGCGACGAGCAGGACGAGGGACCACAGGAACGCCAGCACCATGAGCCCGGTCGCCAACCAGCCCGCGCGCGGGTCGCCGAGGCGGCGGCCGAAGGGCATGAGCAGCGCCGCGCCCAGCAGCGGGAGCAGGGGCACGATCCCGGCCAGACCGAGCAGGTCGCGCGCGTTCACCCCGTCCCCCCGTCGCCCATGAGGTCAGCCTTCCAGGATCCGGAGGTCGTCGGCGGTGGCGCTTCGGCGGCGCCGGAAGATGGCGACGATGATCGCGAGCCCGACGGCGACCTCCGAAGCGGCGACGACGAGGGTGAAGAACACGAGGACTTGGCCGGCGACGTCGTTCAGCGCTCGAGAGAACGCCACGAAGGTGAGGTTCACCGCGTTGAGCATCAACTCGATGCACATGAACATGACGATCACGTTGCGGCGGAGCAGCAGCCCCACCGCGCCGATGCTGAACAGCACCGCGGCGAGGACGAGGTAGTAGCCGGGGGTGATGTGCAGCGCGGCGATCACGGCGCGGCCTTGTCAGCTGCGTCGGGATCGGGCGCCTGCCCGCTTCGTCGCGCGAGGACGACGCTGCCGACGACGGCGATGACGAGCAGCACGGCAGTCAGCTGGAACGGCCAGAGGAAGTCGGTGAAGAGGACGCGGGCGACCCGCTCGATGTTGCTCCCGAACGCGCCGCCGGTGACGCCGACACCGTGCCCGGTCCGGGTTCCGGTCGCCCACTGGTGCCCGGCGAGGAACAGGATCTCGGCGAGCACGAGCGCGCCGAGCGCCAACGCGACAGGCCGTTGGAAGCGGAGGGGTTCGTCGAGGCGCTCGGGTTGGTCCACGCCGAGGAGCATGATCACGAACAGGAACAGCACGACGATCGCGCCCGCGTACACGATGATCTGGACCGCGGCGACGAGCTGAGCGTCTTGGAGCAGGAAGAGGACCGCGACGCTCACGAGGGTCAGCACGAGGAACATCGCGCTGTGCACAGGGTTGTCGGACAGGACCACGCCGAGGGCGCCGCCGAGCGTCAACGCGGCGAAGAGGAAGAACAGGACGACGGTCACGGTGTCCCCGTGCGTCCCGGTCGATCGAGGGCGGCGACGTCCCCGGTCTGGCCACGCTCGGGGGCACGGACCCCGAAGCCCAGCTCCCCGGACCACGCGACCCGGTCTTCGTAGGCGGCGTTACCGGACGGTGACGTGGCCCGCATCCAGGCGCTGGTCTCGTCGTCCTCGCCGCCGAGCCACAGCTCCCACGGCTGGCGCCGGGCGCGACCCTCGTCGTCGACGAGCAGCTCGCGCTTGGTGTAGATGGCGTCCTCGCGGACGCGAGAAGGAGAACTCGAACAGCTTCGTCTCGGTGATCGCCTCGGTCGGGCACGCCTCGACGCAGAGGTCACAGTGGATGCAGCGCAGGTAGTTGATCTCGTAGACGAAGCCGTAGCGCTCGCCAGGTGAGACGGGTGCGTCGGTCTGGTTGTCCGCGCCGCGGACGTAGATGCACCGCGCCGGGCAGACCCCTGCGCACAGCTCGCAGCCGATGCACTTCTCCATGCCGTCCTCGTAGCGGTTGAGCACGTGACGGCCGTGGAAGCGGGTCGGCTTGGGGCGCTTCTCTTGGGGGAACTTCTCGGTGACTCGGGGGCGGAAGACCTGCGAGAGCGTGACTCGGAAACCGGACAGGCGGCCCATCAGTGGAACTCCTCGATCTCGTCACGGCGGGGGACGCAGGCCATGAGGAAGCCGTAGACGAGCAGCGCGGCGATGGCCGCGACGGGGACGACGAGGTACAGGTTCCAGCCTTGGTCGTGCGCGACGACGATCACCCCGGTGACCATCGCCCAGAGGAACGCGGCTTCGATCAGGACCTTCCAGCCGAGGTCCATGAGCTTGTCGTAGCGAAGGCGGGGAAGCGACGCCCGGATCCAGACGGTGGCGTAGAGCAGCACCCAGAGCTTGAGCATGAACCAGAACACGGGGACGACCCACACGTTGACCCACCCGCCACGGTCGAGGAACCCGAGCCGCGGGCCGGACGGGCCGCCGAGGAAGAGGGTCACCGCGATCGCCGACATGGTGATCACGTTCATGAACTCGGAGAGGTAGAAGATCGCGAAGCGGATGCCGCCGTACTCGACGTGGTAGCCCCCGGCGAGCTCCTCTTCGGCTTCGGAGAAGTCGAAGGGCGGATGGTTGGTCTCGGCGACCGCCGAGATCAAGAAGATGATGAACGCGCCGATCGCCGGGAGCCACAGCCAGTCGCTGACGAACGAGTGCCACGTGCTCCACCCCTGCTGGAGGACGATGCCGCGGGTGGAGAGCGTTCCGGTGTGAACGAGGACGCCGACGATCGAGAGACCCATGGCGGCTTCGTAGGAGAGGACCTGCGCCGACGCGCGGACCGATCCGAGCAGTGGGTACTTCGACCCGGACGACCACCCGGCGAGCATGACGCCGTAGACGCCGATGCCGGACATGGCGAGGAGCCACAGCACGCCGATCTGCGGGTCGGCGAGCTGGAGGAAGGTGGAGTGGTTGCCGAGGCGGACGAGTCCGCCGAACGGGACGATCGCGAAGGCGAGGAACGCGGCGAGGGCGGACACGAAGGGGGCGAGGAGGTAGACGGGCCGGTCGGCGGTGATCGGCATCGTCTGCTCCTTGAAGAACAGCTTGATGCCGTCGGCGAGGGTCTGGAGGATCCCGAACGGTCCGGCTTGGTCGGGGCCGATGCGGTTCTGCATGTCGGCGATGACTTTGCGCATGAACCAGATGTAGAGGAGCACCGAGACGAGTAGGAGGCCGAACACGACGAAGGTCTTGATCACGAGGATGATCACGACCGTGAGGTCGATGCCGTGGGCGAAGAGCGGATCGCCGCCCGAGAACGGGATCATGGGAGCGTCTCGACCCGCAGCTCGGTGACCGGCGCGTCGATGTCGATGAGGTCTGGAGCACCCGGTCCGGACAGGTTCGCGGCGATGAACGCGGTGCCGGGGGGGAGGGTGGCGTCGGTCGTCACCGGCAGGTCGACGGATCCGCGGCGGGCGGTGACGCGCACGACGTCCCCGTCGTTGACGCCGAGGCGGTCACGGTCGCGCCCGCTGACGGCGAGGGTGGTCGGGCGCCGCAGCGGCGCGAGGGGCGGGGAGGCGGCGACGATCGCGTCGTCGCCGTAGAGGATGTGGCCGGCCACGAGGCGCAGAGCGTACGCGTCGACGGGGACGACGCTCGGGGTGCTGGCAGTGCCGTCCCAGCGGTAGAGCGCGAGAGTCGGTGTGGGCGCCGACGGGGGACGGTCGACGGATGCGGCGTCGTCGACCGGTTCGGGTGCGGGCGAGATCGGCTCCCACGAGGGCCGCTCGCCGGGTGCGCCCTGAGCGAACGTCACCTCGTCGACGTGGTCCGCGAGCGGGAGCACGACGCCGTCGCGGGCTCGGCGGAGCAGGGTGGGGTCGACCCCGGCGAACGCGGGCGCGACGCGGGCGATCTCGTCTTGGACCTCTTCGACCGATTCGAGGTCGAAGTCGGTTCCGAGGCGCGCGGCCAGCTCGGCGGGGATGCGCCAGGACTCGAGCGTCGACCCTTCGGCGGTGACCCGCCGCCCGAGCCGCAGGACGCGCCCTTCGAGGTTGGTCGTGGAGCCGGCCTGTTCGCCCCACACCGCGGGGGGCAGCACGACCGAGGCCCGCGCGGTCCCGCTGTCGGGGAACTCGGCGACCGCGACGACGGTGTCGACCTGCTCGAGCGCGGCCCGGGCGAGGTTTCGGTCTGGGAACTCGAGGATCGGGTCGCAGCCGACGAGGATCAAGGTTCGGATCGAGCCGTCGGCGGCGCCGTGGAGGATCCCGGTGGCGTCGCGGCCCGCGACGTCGGGGACGGCTCCCCACGCGGTGCGGTAGTGCTGACGCGCCGCGTCGAGGGTGACCCGGCCGGGCAAGAACCCGGGGGTCAGGCCGAGGTCGAGGGCGCCGTGCACGTTGCTGGCCGGCAGCACCGAGAGGAACCGGGTGTCGGGCCGGGCCGCGAGGAGCGAGGCGGCCTGGATGACCGCGTCGGGATGCTCCGCGACCGACGGTCGGCCGAGGAGCACGACGACGGGTCCGTCACGATCGTTCGTCGCGTCGACGATGACCCGGCCGGTCTTGGTGCGCCCGGCTCGGCCACCGAGCGCGTCGACCACGGTGGCGGCGGCGGGGCCGGGGTCACCGGGGGCGTGTCGCAACACGGCGGTCGCGTAGGGGGTGAGGCCGTGGTCGCGGGCGGCGACGTCGATGAGCGGGACCCCGAGGTCGGCGGCGGCTCGACGGGCCCGCAGGTAGAGGACGGGGACTTCGTCCTTGAGGTCCCCGGCGAGGACGACGATCGGCCTTGGCCCGGTCAAGGTCGGGGATGGTGGCGCGCGGCATGCCGAGCACCACCGCCGGTGGGAGCCCGTCGCCGAGCTGCGCGTCGACGTGGTCGGTCCGCACGACACCTTTCGCGAACCGGGCCCAGAGGTACGCGGCTTCGTTGGTGGTGTGCGCTCCGCCGAGGACGGCGACGGCTTCGGGGCCGTGCGTGTCGACGGTGCGGCGGATCGCGTCGGACGCGGCGTCGAGGGCTTCAGGCCAGGTCGCTTCGACGAGCTCACCGGCCTTGCGGATCATCGGCGCGTCGACGCGGGCGTCGCTGTGAACCCAGTCGAGTCCGTAGCGGCCCTTGTCGCAGAGCCAACCCTGGTTGACCGGTTCGGAGTCGACGCCGAGGAGGCGCACGAGCCGGTTGGAGCTCGACTCGAGTGACCCGCGGCAGGCGACCGAGCAGGCGCTGCACGACGTCTCGGTGGATTCGAGGTCCCACGGGCGGGCCCGGAACCGGTACGGGCGGGCGGTGAGCGCGCCGACGGGGCAGATCTGGACGGTGTTGCCCGAGAAGTAGGAGCGGAAGGGCTCGTCGGGGAAGGTGATGACCTCGGTCTGGTCGCCGCGGCCACCGAAGTCGATGAGGGGGTCGCCGGCGACTTCGGTTGCGAACCGGGTGCATCGACCGCATTGGATGCAACGCTCGCGGTCGAGGAGCACCAGGTCGCTGATCTCGATCGGCTTCTCGAAGTGGCGTTTCTCCTCGACGAAGCGCGATTCGCCGGGACCGAAGGCGAGGGTCTGGTCCTGGAGGGGGCACTCGCCGCCGCGGTCGCAGACGGGACAGTCGAGCGGATGGTTGATGAGCAGGAACTCGAGCACGCCGTCCTGGGCGGTCTTCACCGCGTCGCTGGTGGTGTGCACGACCATGCCGTCGGCGACGGGCGTCGCGCAGGAGATCTGCAGGCCGCGCATGCCCTCGACTTCGACGAGGCACATGCGGCACATCCCGACCGGCTTGAGTCGCTCGTGCCAGCAGAACCGGGGGATGTAGGTCCCGTGGTCCTGCGCGGCTTTGATGAGCAGCTCCCCGCGGGGAATCTGGACCGCGCGTCCGTCGATCGTGACGGTGACGGTGTCGTCGCTGGGCCGGACGGGAAGCGTGTAGCGGTACTCGGACGGCCATTGGGACATGGGGACCGATTCGGCGGTCATGCCGGCACCACCTCGAGCGAACGGCGTCGCTCCTCGTCGCGACCCATGCGCTCGAGGATCTCGTCACGGAACCAGCGGTCGAGGCTCACGACCGGACTCATCGTGCTGGGGCCGAGCGCGCAGATGGTGGTCTGCGCGAAGGGGGCGTTGAGGCCCGGGACGATGTTGTTCCCGAAGGAGAGGAGCAGATCGAGATCTTCGCGTCGGCCTTGGCCGTTGGCCATCCGGTAGAGGACCTTCGCGATCCAACCCGATCCTTCGCGGCACGGGGTGCACTTCCCGCACGATTCGTGGGCGAAGAACTTGGCCAGCCGCCACGCGACGGCGAGCGGGTCCGCGGTGTCGTCGAAGACCATGACCGCGCCGGACCCGAGCATCGACTTGAGCTCGCCCTGGACGTAGTCCATGTCGAGGGGTGCGTCGAGATGCTCGGGCATCAGCCACGGGGACGAGGCGCCCCCAGGGACGAAGAACTTGAGCGGACGACCGCCCCGGACGCCGCCGGCGAGGCCCTCGATGAGGTTCCGGAAGCTGGTGACCCCGAGCTCGACCTCGTAGTTGCCGGGACGCTCGACGTGACCCGACACGGAGAAGATGCGAGTGCCGGTGGACCGGTTGACCCCCATCGAGTTGTACCACTTCGCGCCTCGGCGGATGATGTGCGGCACGGTCGAGATGGTCTCGACGTTGTTGACGATGGTCGGCGACGCGTAGACGCCTTGCGCGGCGGGGAAGGGCGGCTTGATGCGCGGCATGGCCCGTTCGCCTTCGAGGCTCGACAGCAACCCGGTCTCGTCACCGGCGATGTAGCAGCCCGCGCCGCGGTGAAGGACCAGGTCGAGGTCGAAGCCGGAGCCGAGGATGTCCTTCCCGAGGAAGCCGTGTGCGTACGCGTCACGGATGGCCTGGCCGAGCCGTTCCGCGCCGAGCGCGAACTCTCCTCGGACGTAGACGAACGCCTGACTGGTGCGGATCGCGTACGCGGCGATGATGATGCCCTCGATCAGCTGGTGCGGGTCGCGCTCGATGAGCATGTGGTCTTTGAAGGTGCACGGCTCGCCTTCGTCGGCGTTCACGCACAGGTATCGGGGGAAGACGTCCTTCGGCAGGAACGACCACTTCTGACCCGCGCCGAACCCGGCGCCACCTTTGCCGCGAAGGACCGAGTCGGTGATCGACTGGACGATCGCGTCGGGCTCCATCTTGAACGCCTTCTCGATCACCTTGTACGCGTTGTTGTACCTGCGGGCCGCGTCGAAGGTCCACGAGTCGTCGGGCCGGGTCCGCAGGAACTTGGTGACGATCGGCGTCTCGTGGGTGGATCCGTTCGTGCTCGCGTCAGGCATCAGGGGACCTCCTGGCGCGGCGTTCCCGAGATGGTTCGGGCTCGGAGGCGGCCGTCTCGGTACTGCTCGATGACGTCGGTGGCTCCGTCGGCGTCGGCGGGCCCGTGGTAGTCGTAGTTGACCTGGAACGCGGGGGCGTGGTCGCAGTGCGCGATGCATTCGACCTCTTCGACGAGGATGCCGTCATCGTCGAGGTACTGCGCGTCGGAGGACGTCGAACAGGTCAGTTCCGCCGTTCACCATGCACGAGAGGTTTGTGCACACCGACACGACGAGCGTCCCGACCGGTTCGCGCTTGAGCATCGAGTAGAAGGAGCACACGCCGAGCACGATCGCGGGCGTGAGGTCGAGCATGCCCGCGATCTCGGTCATCGCGTCAGAGGTGACCCAGCCGTCGCGATCCTGGGCGAGGTGGAGGAGCGGCAGCAACGCCGACTTGCGGTGCGGGTACTGCTCGATGATCTGGCGGGCGCGCCGGCGGTCGGCGTCGGTGAAGCCCATCAGCGGTCCGTCTCCCCGATGACGGGGTCCAGGCTGGAGATGATGACGACGGCGTCGGAGACCAGGGCGCCGAGCGCGGTGGGTTCGAGGGCCTGGAGGTTGTAGAGCGACGGACCCCGGATGTGGATGCGGGCCGGCTTGCCGGTCCCGTCGGAGACGAGGTAGCAGCCGATCTCCCCTCGTGGGGACTCGATGGCGACGTAGGTCTCCCCGGCCGGAACCCGGAACCCTTCGGTGAAGAGCTTGAAGTGGTGGATGAGCGCTTCCATCGATTCGTCGATTCGGGCGCGGGGCGGCGGGGTGACCTTGCGGTCCTGGACTCGGTAGTCGCCGGCGGGCATGCGGTCGGCGCATTGGCGGACGATCTTCACGGACTCGAGGATCTCTTGGAGGCGGACGAGGAACCGGTCGTAGCTGTCGCCGTTCTCGCCGTAGATGACGTCGAAGTCGACCTCGTCGTAGGCGAGGTACGGCTGGGCTTTGCGCAGGTCCCACGGGAATCCGGTGGCACGAAGGATCGGGCCGGTGACTCCGAGGCTGATCGCGTTCTTGGGTCGAGAGCGTGCCGACGCCGACGAGGCGCTCCAAGAAGATGGGGTTCTGGCTCAGGAGGCTGGAGTACTCGCCGACGCCCTGCTCGACCGCGCTGCAGACTTCTTCGACGTCCGCCTGCCAGCCGTCGGGAAGGTCGGCGGCGACGCCCCCGGGCCGGATGAAGTTGTGGTTCATGCGCAGGCCGGTGATCGACTCGAGGAGGCGCAGGGTGACCTCACGCTCTCGCCATCCGTAGATGAGCATCGACACGGCGCCGACGTCGCCGCCGTTCGCGGCTTGGAACAGGAGGTGGGAGGCGATGCGCCCGAGCTCGACGAGCATCATGCGGATCCAGACCGCGCGGGGTGGAACGTCGAGGTCGAGGAGCCGCTCGACCGCCATCGAGTAGACGAGCTCGTTCGAGAGCGGCGCGAGGTAGTCCATGCGGGTCACGTTCGTCGCGCCCTGGACGTAGGTGAGCTCCTCGCCGGTCTTTTCCATGCCGGTGTGGAGGTAGCCGATGACGGGTTTCGAGCGGAGGATCGTCTCACCGTCGAGCTCGAGCATGACCCGCAAGACCCCGTGCGTGGACGGGTGTTGGGGCCCCATGTTGATGATCATGGTTTCGTCTTCGGGCCAGAGGCTGCCGAAGACGACTTCGCGACGGACGGGCTGCATCTGTTGCGCGCCCTCGTCGGTCTGGTGCTCGAGGCGCGCCTCGTCCTGTTCCGTGATCTGGATGGGTTCGCTCATCGCGGGGAGGGATCCTCTTTGAAGACGACGGGGATGCGAGCGGGCGCGTCGTCTTTTCGCAGCGGGTGTCCGACCCAGTCGTCGGGCATGAGCAGGCGGGTGAGGTCGGGGTGCCCCTCGAAGGTGATGCCGTACAGGTCGTAGACCTCGCGCTCGGCGAGGTTCACGCCCGGGTAGAGGTCGACGAGGCTCGCGACGCTCGGATCGGTGTCGGGCACCTCGCAGATGGCGCGGAGGCGCCGGTTGCGGGGGTGGGAGAGGAAGTTCGCGACGACTTCGAACCGTTCGGGTGCGACGCCGGCGATGACGAGCCGTTCGACGTCGACGAGGTGGTCGACGGCGGTGACGTCGACGCATTGGGTGAACTGCTGCTCGTCGCGGAGGTACGCGGCGATGTCGTGCCAGACGGTCCGGTCGACGTAGACGACGGCTTGGCCGTGGGAATCGTCGGGGACGGTCCCGGCGAAGCGTTCGGCGACGGCCACGGCGACCTCGTCGGTGACGGTCGGCACCGTCGCTTCGCCCGCGCCGGCTTCGCCGGTCTCCGTCGTCATGCCCGCACCCGCGCCGTCAAGCCGACTTTCGGCTGACGGGGATGGGCTGGACGTGCGAGGGGGTTCCGTCGCGCTGGTCGACCTGGATGCCCGCACCGGCGCCGGTCTGCTCGCGGCGGGCGAGGAGGTCACCGGTGCGGATCTGGTGGTGCAGGGTGAGGATCCCGTGGAAGAGGGTCTCGGGTCCGGGTGGGCAGCCGGGGACGTACACGTCGACGGGGACGATCTGGTCGACGCCTTGCACCAGCGCGTAGTTGTTGAACATGCCGCCGGTGCTGGCGCACACGCCCATGGAGATGACCCATTTCGGTTCGATCATCTGGTCGTAGACCTGGCGGAGCACCGGGGCCATCTTCTGGCTCAGGCGACCGGCGACGATCATGAGGTCGGCCTGGCGGGGGCTGGCGCGGAACACCTCCATGCCGTACCGGGCGAGGTCGTAGTGCGCGGCGCCGGTGGCCATCATCTCGATCGCACAGCAGGCGAGCCCGAAGTTGGCCGGGAACACCGAGTGCTCGCGGGCCCACTGGACCAGGTCTTCGAGCCGGGCAGTGAAGAAGTTCCGGTGCAGGGCGTCGAGCGGCACGGCTACGCCGCCTCGGCGTCGCGGGGTTGGCCGGGGTCGAGGCCGTCGCGTCCGGGGCGGCCGCCGACCCGCAGGATCCGTTGGACGCCCAGCCGTTCGGTGACCTGGCGGACCGGACCCCAGTCGATCGCGCCGGTAGAGAGGAGGTATCCGAACGGGACGAGGAGGGTCAGCAAGAAGGTGCCCATGGCGATGAGCCCGTACGGGCCGAGCGCCTTGAGCACGGTCGTGAAGGGGTAGATGAAGATGATCTCGACGTCGAGGACGATGAAGGCGATGGCGACGAGGTAGAAGCGAACCGGGAAGCGCTCGGCGAGCTCGTTCTCCGGCACGATGCCGCACTCGTACGGCGCCTCTTTCGCGGAGGTGGGACGCCGGCGGGGCCCGAGGAGGCTTGAGACGAAGAACGAGAGCGCCACGAACAGCAGGACCAGCACGACCATCGCGAGGATCGGCAGGTACTGCACCACGCTGGCTCTCCCGGGTCTGCGCTGCGCCTGTGGTCGCGCGCAGGCTATCCGACGTCTCCTCAGGCGGCGGGGAAGAAGCGGCGCTGCCCCGGGTGGGTGCGCGGGCTAGGGCTCGGGACCCAGGGCGACGATCCGCTCCACGAGCCGGTACGCGGCTTCGGCGGGGCCGACCTCGTCGGGGCGGAGCAGGTTGGCCATGATCCGCAGCACCCATTCCATGAGCGACCGGGACATGAACCCGACCCGGGTGAGTTCGCGCATGACGGCCGGGTTGCCGATCGCGCGCACGAACGCCCGGGCCACCTTGAAGTAGAGCCCGTACTGGTCTTCGAGCCGCGCCGGGTAGCGCTGCAGGGCGAGGCCGTCGCCGCTGCGCAGCGCCTCGTCGAGCGCGTCGGCGGCCATGCGGCCGGTCTCGTAGGCCACCGAGATGCCTTCGCCGTTGAACGGGTTCACCGATCCGGCGGCGTCCCCGACGGTGCACCACGTCGGACCGACCTTGGGGAAGACCGACAGGCCGGTGGGGAGCTTCCCGCCGGTGGGGGCACCGCACGCGGTGTCAGCGCCGAGGCGCCACCGGGCGGGTGCGGTGTCGCAGAACGCCTCCATGAGCCGGCTGGTGTTGATGTCCTTCCAGCCCGCGAAGGTCGACAGCAGGCCGACGCCGACGTTCACGGTGCCGTCCCCGACCGGGAAGATCCAGCCGTACCCGGGGAGGTGGTTGCCGTGGCGGTCGGAGAGGTCCAGGTGGCTCTCGATCCACGGCTCGTCGTGGTACGGGCTGCGGAAGTAGCCGCGGACGGCCATCCCGAGGGGGTAGGTGCGGTCCCGGGCGGTGCCGAGGGCCCGGCCGAAGCGCGAGTTGGCCCCGTCGGCCACCACGACGTAGCGGGCTCGGACCTGGTCGCGCGTCCCGTCGGCGTGGCGGTGCACGACCGCGCCGGTGACGAGCCCGCCTTCGACCACCGGTTCGACGGCCTCGGTGCCGGTCTGGAGCACCGCCCCGGCCTTGACCGCCCGGTTGGCGACCATCGCGTCGAGGTCGCGGCGGCGCACGACGTACCCGTACGGCGGGAAGTCGGGGTGTTCGGGCCAGCGCAGCTCGAGGGTGACGCCGTGGGCGATCGAGCGCAGCCCTTCGAAGCGCAGGTGCGGTTCGAGCTCGTCGGCGAGGCCGAGATCCTCGAGCTGGCGGACCGCTCGGGGTGTCAGCCCGTCCCCACAGGTCTTCTCACGTGGGAACTGCTTGCGTTCGACGACGAGGACCCGGTGGCCGGCTCGGGCGAGCCAGGCTGCGCTGGCTGCCCCGGCCGGGCCCGCGCCGACGACCAGCACGTCGAATCGGTCGAGACCGGCCATCACGGACATCGTGCCATCGGGGGGGTGGGGACCTTCACCCGGGCGGCCCCCGATATGCCGTTTCCACAGTTACCGTGGTAGGAAACGCCTACGGGCCAACGGTCCTGGGAGCTCCGAGGACTTTCGGAGGCCGACGCTCGCAGGAGGGGAGGACGCCCCCGGCATGCCCAACCTGTTGCCTGACTGGCTGCCGTGGATCCATCCTGCGGGCCGGCTCATCTGGGGGGTCCTGGCCCTGATCTTCGGGCTGATGTTCGTGATGGCCCTGATGAAGCGGCCGGTGATGGCACGACCGTTCCCCGACCGCGTCGGGTACCTCGCGTTCCCCACGATCTTGTTCGTGGGGATCGTCGCGGCGCGGTTGTTCACGAGCGTCCAGACGTTCGTCGTGTGGGCGACGGTCCTCGTGCTGATCGGCCACGGGCTGTTGATGGTCGCGACCAGCAAGGGCCGCGACCCGGAGGAGCCGGCAACGTGGGCTGAGTGCTTCGTCGGCGCGGTCGGCGTGTTCGCACTGTTCGTCGTCGCCTACGCCATCATTCCGAGCGAGTGGCTGAACTACGCGAACTCGTACCTGCAGTGGGGTGACACGTCGAAGTTCGTGTGGACGAGCCACGAGCAGATGCTCTTCTTCCCGGTGCACTGGCCGTTCAACCTGGACTACCCGGGGTTGCGCGACATCGTCACCGTCCTTATCTATGTGGCGGTCCTCGGCCTCAACCTGAAGCTGTTCGTGATGTGGCAGCACCGCCACCAGGTGAAGGAGACCCCCGCCGCCGACGAGGGCACACCGGCGCGCCGGTCACGGTTCGGCCGGCCCGTGCGAGCGAAGGCGTAGGGAGCGACCGTGGCCCGGACCGACGCGAACCCGCCCATGCCGGACTTCGTGACCGACTATCAGCTCCAAGAGGTCGATCCCGCGTTCCTGACCCAGTCGGTGAAGCCCAAGCAGTTCCTCCACATCGACCAGGCGGAATGCATCCTGTGCGAAGGCTGCGTCGACATCTGCCCGTGGAAGTGCATCCACATGGTGTCGGTATCGGCGATCTCCGAGGCGCTCGGCATCGAGCAGCCCGGCGAGGACCCCACGGACCATGTGGCCTTCATCGTCGACGAGGACGTCTGCACCCGGTGTGCGCTGTGCGTGGACCGGTGCCCGACCGGCGTCATCATCCTCGGGAAGCTCGGAGGCAACGTGGCCGTGGGCGACACCCACACCCGCACGGCACGGCACGGTTACGCGTACGGAGTCCGTTTCTAGGGCGTCCAGGGACGCCCCCCGGGACGGAGAGTCAGCGAGGAGACAGAGTCGTGGCCAACGGCAACGGGACGAACGGCAACGGGCACGGCGGGCAGCGAGTCGCGGCCGCTGTCGAGAAGGTCGACGAGCGCGTCCGCGGGTCGCAGGCGTGGAACTCGATCTTCCGTCCCGGTTCGGTCTACCGGCGTGGCTACACGGACAGCCCCCGGAACCGTTCGTACGTGATCATGAACAACGTGCTGTACCACCTTCACCCGGTGAAGGTGAAGCGGCACGCGGTGAAGGTGTCCTACACGCTGTGCCTGGGGGGGATCTCCTTCTTCTTGTTCATCTTGTTGACGGTGACGGGCATCTTCTTGATGTTCTTCTACCGGCCGACGACGGCGACGTCGTGGAACGACATCAAGACGCTCGAAACCGCAGTGACCTTCGGGTCACTCGTGCGAAATATGCACCGATGGGCCGCGCATCTCATGGTGCTGTCGGTGTTCTTGCACATGTGCCGCGTCTTCTACCACGGGGCCTACAAGGCTCCCCGTGAGTTCAACTGGGTGATCGGCGTGATCCTGCTCACGCTCACCCTGCTCCTCTCCTTCACCGGCTACCTGCTCCCGTGGGACCAGCTGGCGCTCTGGGCTGTGACCGTCGGTACGAACATGATGGGGTACACGCCGGTGTTCGGGAACAGCGTCAAGTACGTGCTGCTCGGGTCGCAGCAGATTGGTGATCAGACGCTGCTTCGATGGTACGTGTTGCACGTGTTGTTGCTGCCGTTCGTGATCGTCATCTTCATGGCGGTTCACTTCTGGCGCGTCCGCAAGGACGGCGGCCTGTCCGGGCCTCTGTAGGTCGAGGGAGGATCACGACATGGCTGACGTCCCCGAACACCTGCTTCGGCGGTCCGTGGAGCGCCGCAAGGCGCTGGGCTTGCCCGTCCCCGGCGAGGAGGGGGGAGGCGAAGCGCCCGCGGAGACGCCGGCGGAGGCTGAGGCACCGGCCGCGGCGGGTGCGCCCCCCGCGGGTGAGGCCGCGGCGGGTGGCGGCGCGGGAGGCGGGGAGCCGGTCGAGACCTCGAGCGGCGCCAAGATCCCCGCGCATCTGCTCGAGCGCTCGAAGAAGCGCCGGGCGGGGGGCGAAGGGGTGGCCGCGGCGGCCGGGGGCGGCGCCGCGACGGCGGTGGCAGCCCCACCGGCGCCGACGTCGACCGGGCCGGGTGGGCACACCCAGCGGCTGCTGACCGTCGTCAAGTCCGGCTCGATTCAGCAGACCCGTGCCGAGGCCCAGGACAAGGTGCACACCTGGCCGCACCTTCTCGTGATCGAGTTCGCGGCGGTCCTCATCATCCTCGCCGCGGTGACGATCTTCTCGGCGGTGGTGAAGGCCCCACTGCTCGGGCTCGCGGACTTGAATAAGACCCCGAACCCGTCGAAGGCGCCGTGGTACTTCCTGGGTCTCCAGGAGATGCTCACGATGTTCCACCCGATGGTCGCGGGGGTCACGATCCCCGGCGTCGCGCTGGGTCTCCTCGCGGTGGCGCCCTACGTCGACAAGAACCCGTCCCACTACCCGAAGGATCGGAAGTTGGCGATCGCGATCTTCACGCTCTTCGTGATGCTCTGGGCGGTGCTGGTCATCATCGGATCGTTCTTCCGCGGTGAGGGCTTCAACTTCGTCTTCCCGTGGAACAACGGCATCTTCTTCGAGTTGTAGTAGGAGCAACCGTGGCCGTCATCATCATCGGCGTCATCGTCTTGCTGGGCTTGGCGACGCTGTTCGTCGTCGGGTCGGCCCGCCGGCGGAGCGCGACGGGACGGCTGAGCCGCGAGACCGTCAAGGCCGATTCGTCGGAGCCGCCGGAAGGCGCGGAGCCCGCCGCGGCCGAAGCCGGCGACGAGAGTCCCCGCGAGCGCGCCGACGAGGCTCGACGCGCGATCGAGAGCGGCAGCTCGGTCCCGGTGCCGGCCGGCGGGCGGGGCGTGACCCGCTACGAGCCGATCGACGAGGAGGAGCTCGGCATCACCCGCCGGCAGTTCTTCAACCGGGGGATCCTCGCCGGGATGGGCCTCGCGGTGACCGGGTTCGGCGCCGCCGCGCTCGGGTTCCTCTGGCCGGGCGCGTCCAGCGCGGGCGGGTTCGGCAGCAAGATCACGATCGGCAGCAAAGCCGACGTGGACGCCGCCATCGCCAAGCAGATGCCGTACTACAACGCGACGGCGAAGGTGTACATGAACCCGTACCCCAAAGAGGACCTGGGGAAGGCCAAGAAGGTGTACTCGCCGATCATCCTCGCCGGGATGGCGTTGGGCTACGTCGCCCTCTACCAGCGGTGCGTGCACCTGGGCTGCCGCGTCCCGTGGTGTCAGACCTCCCAGTGGTTCGAGTGCCCGTGCCACGGCTCGAAGTACAACCGGGTGGGCGAGAAGCGCGGTGGCCCGGCCCCTCGTGGGTTGGATCGGTTCCCGTTCGACGTCTCGGGCGGGTCGGTCGTCGTGGACACCAGCACGATCATCCAGGGCCCGCCGATCGGGACCGACACGACCGGCCAGGCGGCGGAAGGCGCCCTGTGCGTCTGAGTGCGGTAGGCATGCTGGGACACGCTGATCGATCGGGAGGACCGAGCCGCCCGTGAGTTTCGAGACCGCGATCGTCATCTTGAACGCCGTCGTGGTGGCGGCGATCGGTGGGTTCATCATCTGGCGCGTCGTGAGCCTGCGCCGGAACCCCGAGCCGCGCTCGCCGTTGAACCTCGCGCCGGGGATGCCCGACGAGGACCTCGAGGGCCGCAAGCTCGAGCGGGTGCTCGGCTGGGCGTTGCTGTTCACGCTCGTGCTCGCGGTGGCGCTGCCCGTGTACTTCCTGTTCGAGCCGAGCCGGCAGGTGAGCGCCAGCGACACGTTCCTGAAGCAGTCGATCGCTCGTGGCGCGACGATCTTCGCGAACCAGCAGAGCCAGGCGTACAACGCGACGACGTCGCTGCTGTGCGCGAACTGTCACGGGGTGCACGGTGAGGGTGGCCAGGCGCCGTTCACGTTGCAGCCCGAGGCCGACATCTGCCAGATCAAGGCGAACCAGAGCAACCCGAACGTGCCGCAGTGCCTGCCCCAGCAGGTGTCGTGGCAGGCACCGGCGTTGAACAGCGAGCTGTTGCGCTACGACCGCGACCAGGTCACCCAGATCATCACGTACGGGAGGCCGGGCACACCCATGCCCGCGTGGGGTGTCGCGAGCGGGAAGGGCGTGCTCGGCGATCAGAGCATCCAGGATCTCGTGAACTACATCCAGAGCATCCAGATCTCTCCCCGCCAGGCGATCACGCAGAACACCGCCGCGATCGGTCAGTACAAGCAGCAGGCCGCGGATCTGGTCACCTCGACGCAGAGCTCGCTGAACGACGCCCAGGCCGCGCTGACCCAGGCCCAAGCGCAAGGGGTCGCCGGCGCCCAGCTGACCGCGCTGCAGACGAACGTGTCGACGCTGCAGGCCGAGCTGGCGTCGGCCCAGGCGAACAACACCCAGGTCCAGTCCCTGAGCGAGGGCGCGATCCTGTTCCGGCTCCAGTGCGCCCGCTGCCACACCAAGAACTGGTCGTTCTATGACCCGACGAAGCTGAGCCAGCCCGCGCCGGCCCCCCAGGGCAGCGGGGCGTTCGGGCCGCCGCTGGACCACGGGTCGGAGCTGCTCCAGTTCCCCGGGCTGAACGGGCGCACCCAGCAGATCCAGTGGGTGACGGTCGGTGAGCCCGCCAACCAGCCGTACGGCACCCGCGGGATCTCGTCCGGACGCATGCCGCACTTCGGCAACTCGTTGACTCCCGGCCAGATCGCCGAGATCGTCGACTACGAGCGCGGCCTGTAGGAGCGAACCGTGCCCTTCTTGACCTTCCTGGCCCAGACCACCCCGCCGCCGCCGAGCGGCATCTGGTACCCGACGATCATCGGGATCCTCGTCGTCGTCGCCGCGATCGCGCTGTTCTGCGGGTCGATCTACGTGCTGTTGGCCACGAACCTCGGTGCCCGCCTCGGGTTCCTCATCGCCTTCACCGGCGTGAGCGGGTTCATGGTCCTGTTGACGCTGCTGTGGCTGTTCACCGCCTCGCCGTTGAACACGCTGAAGGGCACGATCCCGGCGTGGAAGGTCGTGGCGGTGACGAAGAACCTGAACGACAAGTCGCTGCCGGCGGCGGTGCGCGACGTGAAGCACACCGGGCAGACCATGGCCACGGCGCAGACCGCGACGGTGAAGGCCGCGGCGGACACCAAGCTGGTGACCGCGCAGCCGATCGCGAACATCCCGCTCGCCGCGGACGCGAACAAGTTCGCGATCTTCTCGGCGGTCACCGACTACAAGGAGACCAAGTACATCGACATCGGTGGGAGCACCCCGCACCTCCTGGACTGGCAGCTCAACCACAAGCCGCAGTACGCGGTCGTCCAGTTCTGCGCCACCGTGCCGAACACCCAGCCGTTCGGGTTGCCGCCACCCACCCCGACGTGTGACCCGACCTCGACGAAGAACGGGTTCGTCGTGTTGCAGTACAACTACGGATCGCTGCGGATCCCGCCGTTCGTCGCGTTCATCGCCGCGTCGATCCTGTTCACCCTCGGGCTGCTCGGGTTGCACTGGCGGGAGAAGGACGAGCGGGCAGTCGAGAAGGCGAAAGCGGCGGCGTCTCAGACCTTGACGCCTGCACCCAGCACATGAGGACGGTCATCATGCGACTCCTGCGCACGCTCGGTCCCGGGTTCCTGGTCCTCGGTGCCGTCGGTCTGCTCGCGGCGCCGGCCGGCGCCCAGCAGCTGGTCGACGCGGGCGGCGGCGACAACGGCTCGGGTGGCGTGGCGTTCATCGCCTTCGCGCTGATGGTGTTCGGGATCGGCTTCGCACTGTTCTTCATGGACCGCGTGCGCCGCCGGGCCAGCGACGACGAGCGTCGCTAACCCGCGTCAGGCGGCGTCGCTGATCTCGCCGGCGACCTCGGCGACGAGCTCGACGGTGCGGTCGAGGTCGGCGTCCCGGTGGGCGAGGCTCACGAACCAGGTCTCGAACGGGCTGGGGGGCAGGAACACCCCGCGGGCGAGCAGACCTTGGAAGAAGCGGCCGTAGCGCTTGGCGTCGGCGGCGCTCGCGGTGCGGTAGTCGGTGACCGGCGCGGCGGTGAAGAACACCCCGCAGAGGGTGTACACGTGGGGCACCTGCACCGCGACGTCGACGGTGCCGAGCGCGTCGGCGACGTCGGCGGCGAAGCGGGCCACTCGGGTCTCGAGCTGCTCGTAGTCGGCAGCGTCGAGGTGGGCGAGCGCGGCGAGGCCCGCGGCGGTGGCCAGCGGGTTCCCGGCGAGCGTGCCGGCTTGGTAGACGGGCCCGACCGGGGCGAGCTGGTCGAGGAGCGCGGCGGGGCCGCCGAGCGCGGCGAGGGGCAGCCCACCGCCGAGGACCTTCCCGAACAGGGACAGGTCGGGGAGCACCCCGACGCGTGCTTGCGCGCCGCCGGGTCCGACCCGGAAGCCGGTGATGACCTCGTCGAAGATGAGCAGCGCGCCGGTCTGGTCGCAGCGGCGGCGCAGGCCGTCGAGGAAGCCGGGCTGGGGGGCGACGAGACCCATGTTGGCGGCGACCGGCTCGACGAGCACCGCGGCGAGGTCGTCGCCGTGCTCGGCGAACACGGCGTCGAGGGCGCCTTCGTCGTTGAACGGGGCGACGATCGTGTCGGCGACCGCGCCGGGGGTCACCCCCACGGAGCCGGGGAGGCCGAGGGTCGCGACCCCGCTGCCGGCGGCGACGAGGAGGGCGTCGGAGTGGCCGTGGTAGCAGCCGGCGAACTTCAGGATCTTGGGGCGGCCGGTGGCGCCCCGGGCCAGCCGCACCGCGGTCATCGCGGCTTCGGTGCCGGACGACACGAGACGCAGCTTCTCGACGGAGGGGACGCGGGCGGCGACGGCTTCGGCGAGCTCGACCTCGGATGGGGTCGGCGCCCCGTAGGAGGTGCCCGCCGCCGCGGCCCGCTGGACCGCCTCGACGATGGCAGGGTGGGCGTGACCGAGGATCGACGCGCCCCACGACTGCACGTAGTCGAGGTAACGGGTGCCGTCGGTGGCGATCAGCTCGGCGCCTTCACCGCGGGCGACGAAGAAGGGGTCGCCGCCGACGCTGGCGAAGGACCGAACCGGCGAGTTGACCCCACCGGGGATCCGGGATCGCGCCCGGCCGAGCAGCTCGTCGCTCACGCGGCCCGTTCAGCGACGCGACGGGCCGCGTAGGTGAGGATGAAGTCGGCCCCGGCGCGTTTGATGGCGTGGAGATGCTCGTCGAGGGCCGCGTCGCCGTCGAGCCACCCGTTCGCCGCCGCGGCTTCGACCATGGCGTACTCGCCGCTGACGTGGTACGCACCGACGGGGACGAAGACGTGGTCGCGCACCGCGGTGATGACGTCGAGGTAGGCGAGCGCCGGTTTCACCATGACCAGGTCGGCGCCTTCGGCGACGTCGAGGGCGGTCTCGTGCACGGCTTCACGCCGGTTCGCGGGGTCCATCTGGTAGGCGCGACGGTCACCGAAGCCGGGGGTGCACTCGGCGGCGTCGCGGAAGGGCCCGTACAGCGCCGACGCGTACTTCGCCGCGTAGGCGAGGATCGCGGTGTCGGGTTGCCCGTCCGCGTCGAGCCCGGCGCGAATCGCGCCGACCTGTCCGTCCATCATCCCGGACGGGGCGACGAGGTCCGCGCCGGCCGCGGCTTGGCTGACCGCGGTGGCGGCGTACCGCTCGAGGGTGGCGTCGTTGTCGACGGTCCCGTCGCCGCGGAGGACACCGCAGTGGCCGTGGTCGGTGTACTCGTCGAGGCAGGTGTCGGCGATCAGGACCAGGTCGTCGCCGACCTCGTCGCGGGCGGCGCGGAGCGCGACCTGGACCACCCCGTCGGGGGCGTCGGCGCCGGAGCCGCGGGCGTCCTTCATGGCCGGGACACCGAAGAGGACCACCGCGGGGACACCGACGGCGGTGAGGGCCCGGACCTCTTTGCGGAGGCTCTCGAGGCTGTGCTGCACGACGCCGGGCATGGACCGGACCGGCTCGGGTTCGCGGAGGCCTTCCTTCACGAAGAGGGGGGCGATGAGGTCGTCGACACCCACGTGGGTTTCGGCGACCAGGCGCCGCAACGCCGCGGTGCGGCGCAGCCGGCGGGGGCGCTGCTCGGGGAAGGCCACCCGACGATGGTAGGGCCGACGTGGTGGCGACCCGGCCCCGGGATGAGACCGGGATCACCGCGCCGGGCGGCGTCGGGCCGCGCCCCGGCCGCGAGGTCCCGACGTCGCGGGTCAGGCCAACGCGGCGACGAGGGTGGCGACGAGGCCGTCGATGGTGTGCTCGGCGGCTTCGGCGTCGACGCGGATGCCGCGGCGGCGGGCGGTGTCGGAGGTGATCGGGCCGATCGACACGGCGAGGGGCTGCGGGGCGAGGGGACCGACGAGGTCGCAGAAGTTCGACACGGTGGACGACGACGTGAACGTGATCGCGTCGATGGTGCCGTTGCGCACCGCGTCGAGCGCGGCGGGGTCGGGGGCGGCGGGGACGGTCCGGTACAGGGGGACGATGTCGACCTGGTAGCCGCGGCGGGTGAGGCCGTCGACGAGGACGTCGCGTGCCTGCTCGGCGCGGGCGACGAGCACGCGGTCCGCCGACGGGGTGGGGTCGGGGAAGGCGTCGAGGAGCGCCTCGGCGACGAAGCGCTCGGGGACCAGGTCGGCGTTCACGCCGCGGCGAGCGAGCGCGGCGGCGGTGGCGGACCCGATCGCGGCGACGCGGACGCCGCCGAGGGCGCGGGCGTCGAGCCCGGCCGGGGCGAGCCCGGCGTCGAAGAACGCGTCGACGCCGTTGGTGGAGGTGAGGACGAGCCATCCGTAGTCGGCGAGGGGGGGCAGCTCGACGGGGAGGGCCTCGACGACGATGGTGGGGAGCTCGACGACCCGGGCGCCGAGGGTCTCCAGGTGGGTGCGGAGCCCGCTGGCCTGCTCGCGGGCGCGGGTGACGACGACGGTGCGGCCGAAGAGGGGACGTTGCTCGAACCAGGCGAGGTCGAGGCCGGCGACCGCGCCGATGACGATCGCGGCGGGGGCGGCGAGCGGCGCGTCACCGATCGTGGCGAGCGTGGCCCGCCGGGTTCGCTGGTCGGGGCTGGTCCCGCGCTGCACCGCCGCGACCGGGGTGTCCGGGGGGAGCCCACCGGCGAGGAGCCGGTCGGCGATCGCGGCGAGCCGCGCGGCGCCCATGAGCACGACGAGGGTGCCGCCGGTGCGGGCGAGCTGGTCCCAGTCGACGTCGTGGTGGCCTTTGGTGGGGTCCTCGTGGCCGGTGACGATGGTGACGTGGGTGGCCAGGCCTCGGTGCGTGACGGGGATCCCGGCGTAGGCGGGGGCGGCGATCGCGCTGGTGATGCCGGGGACGACCTCGAAGGCGACGCCGGCGGCGAGGAGCGCCTCGGCTTCCTCCCCGCCGCGGCCGAACACGAACGGGTCGCCGCCCTTGAGGCGCACGACGTGGCGGCCGGCGCGGCCGTGCTCGACGAGCAGGGCGTTGATCTGGTCCTGGGTGGCTTCGACCGCGCCGGGGGCCTTCCCGACGGAGGTCCGCGTCGCGGTGGCGGGGGCGAGGTCGAGGAGGCCGGGGGCGGCCAGCCGGTCGTAGACGACGACGTCCGCGGCGGCGAGGACCTCGCCGCCGCGTCGGGTGAGGAGGCCGGGATCGCCGGGGCCGGCGCCGACGAGGTAGACGGTCACGCCGCGCCCTCGAGGACGGCCCGCCCGCCGTAGGTGTCGAGGAGCCGCCGGGCCGCGTCCCGGCCGGCGGCGGCGGGGTCGGTCGACCGGGCGGTGGCCCGCAGGGCGATGCGGCCGTCGAGCGACGCGAGCAGGACGGTGACCGTGACGTCGTCACCGTGGGTCGTCGCCAGCGCCCCGACGGGGACGTCGCAGCCACCGCCGAGCTGGGCGAGGAAGGACCGTTCGGCGTCGACGGCGCGGCGGGCGGTGACGTCCTCGACGGTGCGGAGCCGGGCGCGGGTGTCGTCGTCGTCGGCTCGGCATTCCACCGCGAGGGCGCCCTGGGCGACTTGGGGCAGCAGCTGGGACGGGTCGAGGGGGTGGACGTGCTCGTCGACGAGGTCGAGCCGTTCGAGGGCGGCGAGCGCGACGACGACGGCGTCGTGGTCGCGGGCACGGGCGACGCGGGTGGGCACGTTGCCGCGCAGCTCGGCGAAGGTGAGGTCGGGGCGGAGGTGGGCGAGCTGGGCGCGGCGGCGAACCGAGCCGGTCGCGACACGAGCGCCGGTGGGGAGCTCGTCGAGCGCGACGCCGACGAGCGCGTCGCGGGGGTCGGCCCGCTCCGGGATGCAGGCGAGCACCAGCCCGGGTGGGGTGCTCGAGGGGAGGTCCTTCGCGGAGTGCACGGCGAGGTCCGCGGCGCCGTCGAGGACGGCGGCTTGCACTTCCTTGACGAAGACCCCCTGGCCGCCGAGCGTCGAGATCGGCGACGTCGGGGTCACGGTCGCCGGTCGTGGTCACGATGACGAGCTCGGCGTCGGCGCCGAGACGCTGGAGGACCCGCTCGGCTTGCCAGCGGGCGAGCGCGCTGCCACGCGTCGCCACCCGCAGGGGTGGGCTCACTCGAGCTCGTCGAGCCCGAAGAGGTCGGCGAGCGCGTCGGCGAGCAGCTCTCCTTGCGCGGAGCCGGCCGCGTCCTTCACCCGGACGGTGGGCTCGTGCAGCAGCTTGTTGACGACCGCGCGGGTCACCTGTTCCACGAGCTCTTCGGTTTCGGGCCCGAGCGCGGCGAGGCGGCCGGCCCGCCGTTCGAGCTCACCGGCGCGGACCGTCTCGGCGCGGGCCCGGAGGGTCGCGACGAGCGGCGCGACCTCGCGGGCGGACCGCTCGACGCGGAACCGGTCGAGCTCGTCGGTGATGATGACCTGCACCTTGCCGATCTCGGCTCGTCGGGCTTGGAGGGACTGCTCACCGAGGGCGCGGAGGGCCTCGATGTCGAGGAGGGTGACGCCGAAGACCTGCCCGACGCCGGGGTCGACGTCGCGGGGGACGGCGACGTCGACGACGAGGAGGGCCCGGTCGCCGCGGCGGGCCATGACCACTTCGATGTCGCCGCGTTCGATGAGGACGCCGGGCGCGCCGGTGGACGAGAGGAGCACGTCGGCGTGGACGAGCGCGTCGGGGACCTCGTCGAGGGAGATGGCCCGCCCACCGACCCGCCCGGCGAGCTGACGGGCGCGGGCGGCGCTGCGGTTCGCGACGACGAGCTCGCCGACGCCGGCGCCGGCGAGCGCGACGGCCATGCCCTCGCCGACGTCGCCGGCACCGAGGAGGAGCACTTGGCGGCCGGCGAGCGACCCGAGCCGTTCGGTCGCGAGCGTCACCGCGGCGGACGACACCGACACCGCGTGGCGGCCGATGCCGGTCTCGTGGCGGGCTCGCTTCCCGACGTGGACGGCGTGGCGGAACGTCCGGGAGAGGAGCTGACCGGCGGTGCCTTCGCGTTCGGCGGCTTGCCACGCCTCCCGCACCTGGCCGAGCACCTCGCCTTCCCCGATGATCATCGAGTCGAGCCCGGCGGCGACGCCGAAGAGGTGCGCCACCGCGGCGTCGTCGTGGTACGTGTACAGGCTCTCGGCCAGCGAGTCGGGGTCGAGGCCGGCCAGCTCGGCGAGGAAGTGGCGGGCGTCGTCGACGGCGGGATGGAACCGGGTGGTGCGGGCGTACACCTCGGTCCGGTTGCAGGTGGACAAGAGGACGACGTCCGCGAGGTGCTCACGGTCGGCGAGGGTGTGGAGGGCCTTCGGGAGGCCCGCGGGCGGAACCGTCATCCGCTCGAGGAGGCCCACGGCGGCGGTGCGGTGGTTCAGTCCGACGACGGCGAGAGACACGCCCGGAGCAGCTCCTTCGCTTGGTCCAACTGACCGCGGCGGATCAGTTCGAGCATGCCGGAATCGAGGGCCCCCCGCCAATCGACCGTCTCGCTGGAGGTCCCCGAGGCTCGGAGCGCCTCTCGCGCCTCGGAGAGCAGCTCGAGCAGCACCGCCCATTCGGGCCCCATCTCGGAGGCGACGTGGTCCTTCAGGTAGGTGGCGAGGGCGGGGCTGCGGCCCCCGGTGCCGATGGTGACGACCAGGTCCCCCTGGCGGACGACGGACATGAGGGTGAACGAGCAGTGGTCGGGGTCGTCGGCGGCGTTGACGAACACCCGGCGGGCCTGCCCGGCGTCGTAGACGGCCTGGTTCACCGCCGGGTCGGGCGTCGCGGCGGTCGCCAGCCAGGCCCCGTCGAGGTCGGTGGGGCGGAAGGGGCGGGCGTCGGCGTGGAGGCGCCCGGCGGCCTGCCAGTCCCGCACGTCGGGCCCGAGCTCGGGGGCAACGACGTGGACGTCGGCGCCGGCGTCGAGGAGCGCCTCGATCTTGCGGGCGGCGATCCGGCCCGCGCCCACGACGACGCAGCGCCGACCGGCGACGAGCAGGTTGACGGGATAGCCGAGGAGCCCGGGGCGGCCCATGGTGTCCATGATCACACCGGGGCGCCGTCGGGGGTGCGGCGGCCGTGCTGCTGGTAGAAGGAGAGGATCTGGAGCTCGGTGGCGAGGTCGACCTTGCGGAGCGACACCTCGGGGGGCACGACGACGACCGTGGGGGCGAAGTTGAGGATGGCGCTCACCCCGGCGGCGACGAGGCGGTCCGCGACGGCTTGGGCCGACGCGGCGGGGGTGGCGATCACGCCGATGGCGACGCCCCGGTCGGCGACGATGCCGCGCAGCGCCTCGACCGGCTCGATGGTGAGGTCCCCGACCTGCTCGCCGACCTTCGCCGGGTCGGCGTCGACGAGGGCGACGATCCGGAACCCTCGGGCGCCGAAGCCCCGGTAGTTGGCGAGGGCCCGGCCGAGGTTCCCGAGGCCGAGGATCGCGACGGGCCAGTCCCGGGTGAGCCCGAGCTCCCGGGACACCTCCTGGACCAGGTGGTCGACGTCGTAGCCGACCCCGCGGGTGCCGTAGGAGCCCAGGTAGGAGAGGTCTTTGCGGACCTTCGCGGCGTTGACGCCGGCGAGCTCCGCGAGCTGCTCGGACGAGACCGTACCGATGGCCTGGTCGGCGATCTCCAGCAGGGCCCGGTAGTAGAGAGGAAGGCGAGCGACGGTCGCCTCGGGGATCGGCCGAGCCTCGGTGATGGCGGGCTCCTCTCGTGTCGGCGGGCGACTCGCGGTGTCGGCGCTCGCCGCACCCGGCCTGAGCAGCCTAACCGGCGCTTGTGCACGCGGTCACAAGCGCGGTTCGGGGTGGGCGGCCTCGGGCGCCGTTACGCTCCGCCCGAGATGGTCACGGCCCTCGCCTTCGTGGCCACCGCGGTCGCCTCGCTGTTCGCGGAATCGACGCTGGCCCGGGCTACGCAGCGTCGTCGCCGGGAGCTGGTGGACTGGACGGTGGCGTTGGCGATGTTCGCGCTCGCCGCGGCGACGTTGGCGCTGGGGAGCTCGAACGGGTGGAACCGGGCCAGCTACCGGTTCTTCTTCTTGTTCGGCGCGGTGCTCGACGTGCCGTGGCTGGCGCTGGGCACCGTCGATCTGCTGCTGGGCCCGAGGGTGGGGCGGCGGGCGCAGTGGTTCGTGGTGTTCTTCTCGGGTCTCGCCGCGGGGGTGGTGCTGAGCGCGCCGATGCGGCCGGTGTCGGGCACGACGATCCCGGTGGCCAGTCAGGTCTTCGGTGCGTTCCCTCGGGTCCTCGCCGCGGTGGGGAGCGGGGTGGGGGCCACGGTCATCCTGGTCGGGGCGGTGGTGTCCGGGGTGCGCTTTGCTCGCGACCGGTCCCGGCCGGGCGCGGCTCGCCGCGCCGGCGCGAACGCGCTGATCGCGGCGGGGACGCTCGTGCTGTCGAGCGGCGGGCTCCTCCAAGGCTTCGTCGGGCACGACGAGGCGTTCGCGGCGACGTTGGCGGTGGGGATCACGGTCCTGTACGTCGGGTTCCGCGTCGCGGACGGCCGGGCGCGGGCCCCGGCGGTGGCGGCGTGACCCGTCAGGTGGCGGGCAGCGCGCGGCGCAGCAGCTTGCCGGCCGGGTTGCGGGGCAGCTCGTCGAGGAGCTCGTAGCGGGTGGGGCACTTGTAGCGGGGGAGCGCACGCGCGCAGTGGGCCATGAGGGCGTCCCGGCTGGGTTCGTGGCCGGGTTCGGGGACGAGGTAGGCGACGACGGTCTCGCCGGTGCGGGGGCTCGGCACCCCGACGACGGCGGCGTCGAGCACGTCGGGGTGGGCGCGCAGGACGTCTTCGACCTCGACCGGGTAGACGTTGAAGCCGGACACGAGGATGAGGTCCTTCAACCGGTCGACGAGGCGGAGGCTGCCGTCGGGTTCGACCACCGCGGCGTCGCCGGTGCGCAACCAGCCATCGGGTCCGAAGGCGTGGGTGGTGGCGGCCTCGTCGTGCCAGTACCCGGGGAAGACGTTCGGGCCCCGCACCCAGATCTCGCCGGGGTCGCTGACGAGGACGTCGGCGCCCTCACTGTCGACGAGGCGGACCTCGACGCCGGGGACGGGACGGCCGATGGAGCCGCCGGGCGCGGGCTCGGGGCTGAGCGCCGAGGAGGTGACGATCGGGGACGCCTCGGTGAGCCCGTACCCCTGGTGGAGGACGGGCCCGAACCGGGCGCGGAACGCGTCGGCGACCTCGGTGGGCAGCGGCGCGGCGCCGGACACCGCGAGGCGCACCGACGCGAACGTGTCCCCGGGCGCGTCGACGGCGTCGAGGTCGAGCCAGTCGGCGAACATGGTCGGGACGCCGGCGAGGACGGTGACCTGCTCGTCGCGCACCAGGCGCGCGCACGCCGCGGCGTCGAAGCGGTCGACGAGCAGCGTCCGGGCGCCGGCCGCGAGGCCGACACCGAGGACGACGTTGAGGCCGAACACGTGGAAGAAGGGCAGCGCGCCGAAGGTGACGTCGGAGGCGAGGACGGCCAGCCCGGGGTGGTCGAGCACCTGGGCGATGTTGGCGGCGAGGTTCGCGTGGGTGAGCATCGCGGCGCGCGGGGTCGACACGGTCCCCGACGTGAAGAGCAGCACCGCGACGTCGTCGGGAGCCCGCTCGACGAGCGGTGCCGCGGTCGCGGGCAGCGACGCGAGGTCGAGGGGGACGACGTCGTAACCGGCGGCGGTGACGAGCGACGCGGCGGGGCCGGCGGCGAGCGTGACGACCGCGTCGACGACGGCCAGCTCGCGTTCGAGCGCCGCGGGTGGGGCCGTCGGGTTGAGCGGCACGCAGACCGCGCCGGCGTGCAGCGCGGCGAGGTACCCGGCGACGAACTCGACGCTGTTCGGGGCGACCAGCGCGACTCGGTCTCCGGGCGACACGTCGACGTCGAGGAGGAGGCGGGCGAGGCGGGCGGTGGTTTCACCGAGCGCCCCGAACGTGGTGGCGGGCCGGCGGGTCTCGACCAGGGCGACGGTGTCGGGGGCGTCGCGTGCGCTGCGCAGCAGCACCTCGGCCAGGTTCACGAGGCGAAGCGTAGAGGTGCGGCCTGGCCGTGCCGCTCGGTGCCGGGCGAGGAGAGGAGGGTGGCTCCAGCCGCGGGCGTGGGTCTTGGGGCGGGCTGGGAGGCCAGTGATCGCCACTTTGTCGTGGCGTCACGCTCCCCACGCCCGCGTGCCGGAACCGTTCCCTGCATCGTCGCTGTCGGTGGTCGCCTTGAGGCCATTTCACCACCCAGCGTGGCTTTTGTCAGGGGCTCAGTCGGAGCACGAACTGGGCGAACGCGGCGGCGAAGATGAGGACCAGGAGGGTGACGATGGCGATGGTGGTCCCGGGCCTCACGAGGGCACGGTAGCGCCGGGGGGGACCAGGACCACCGTCGAGCCCGCGGTGAGGTCGTACTCGGCGGCGGCGGACCGCCGGTCGAGGGCGAGGGCGATGAGGCCGTACGAGTCGACGAGGAGCACGAGCTCGGAGGGTCGAGCCTCAGCGTAGGTGCGGACCCAGCGGGCGGCCTTGACCCGCTCCCCGCACCGGACCTCGAGGGTCGCGCCGGGCGCCGCGCCGGCGGCGGTGAGTTCGTCGGGGCCCACGTTGAGCTGACAGTTGCCGAACCGGTCCACCCACCACACGTCGGCTTCGATCCCCCCGCCGGGCACGTCGCGGGGGAGCCCCACCAGCCCGGGGATGAGCGTCGCGGGGTCGACCCGGGGGCCGAGGTCGTCGAGGTCGCCGCCGCGGGCGAGGTGCGCGGCGGCGGGGGCGAGCACGTCTCGGCCGGCGAACGTCGGCCCGGGTGCGGGGAGCTGGTACTCGTCGGCGGTGAGCTCGACCACCTGGCGGGGGCCACCGAGGAGTGCGACGGCCGGGGCGAGGAGTCCGTTGTCGGGTCCGAGGAGCGTGGCGGTGCCGCAGTCGACGGCGAGGAGCCGGCGGTCGGTGCCGACCCCGGGGTCGACGACCGCGAGCACGACGGTCTCGGAGGGGAGGTACTGCACGGCGCGGACGAGGGTCAACGCGCCGGCGCGCACGTCGTGCGCCGCCACGTCGTGGGTCAGGTCGATGATCGGGGTGTCGGGGGCGAGGCCGAGGATCACGGCCTTGCAGACGCCGACGAACTCGTCGACGAGCCCGTAATCGGAGAGGAACGCGACCGGACGGCTCAGCGGGCTGTCGCCCTGTGCCTAGCCGGCCTGGGTGTACCGGGAGGCGAGGTAGGTGTCGACGTCGACGTCGCGGACCCGGAACGACCGACCGACCCGCACGGCGGGCAGGTCGCCCGCCTTGATCAGTCGGTACACGGTCATCGACGACACGCGCATCAGATCGGCCACTTCCTGGACAGTCAGAAAGCGCGCCTTCGCAAACGATGACTGCGCCACGACGCTCACCCCTCTCCCCCGCTCGGGGGGGCAGCGTAGGGCCCCGGGGTCTCTGTTGCCAAGTGTGGACCGTGGCGTGGGAGGTCCCCGCCGTGGGCAGCGGGGGCGGCGTCGCTCGACGCGGCCCCGAGCGGGCCGAGGATCGCCTCGAGGAGCGCCTCGTACGCGCCGGGCGGCCGGGTGGTCACGATCGGGACGACGACGACGGGGCGGCCCCGGTGCTCGGCGACGGCGGGGAGGGCGTCGTCGAGGTCGGCGAACGCCACGGTCTCCAACCCCTCGGCCTGGGCCTGGCGGGCGAAGATCCCGTCGGCGACGGCCAGGTCGGGGCGGCCGACGGCGAAGAGCCACTCGTCGGCGGCTTCCCGGCGGGTCTCGGCGACGAGCGCGGCGCCGTCGCGAGCCGTCGCGACCCCGTCGTGCCACCAGATCGACCGGCCCGGGCCGTAGGGCCCGGCGGCGAGGCCGTCGGGCACGTCCGCGCCGCCGGCGCGGACGTGGCGGACGAGGGCGCCGTAGAGGGGGAGCAGCGACGCCGGCGCGGCGGTGGCGAAGGCGATCCGCTGGGCCCGCCGGGCGGCGAGGGCGAGCCGGGTCCCGGCGCGGGTCGCGGCGGCCAGCACCCGGTGGGGGTCGACGACGACGCGGGGGCCGTCCTGGGGGCCGGCGACGTGGGCGAGCGCGTCGGTCACCTCCTCCACGCTGACCGCGGGACCTTCGAGCCCGAGCGGCGCGGCGGGGCCGGTGAGGCGTCGTGCCGCGGCGAGCATCTCCTCGCGGCCGAGCGTCGGGTGCGGTCCCGCCACCCCGGCGTGGACGAGCCGTCGGGGCGGGTCGGGGGTGGCGGCGACGACCAGGCGCGGGGTGGGCGTCGAGGTCCGGGTGGGGAGTCGCGCCGGGCGGTCCCGGCGGGGGCGGCGGCTCACGGGGCCTGGGTCGCCTCCCCGAGCTCGCGCGACCTCGCCGCGGCGGCCATCACCGCGTCGAGCACCGCGCCGCGGAACCCGCGGGTCTCGAGGATCCGCACGGCCGCGGCGGTGGTGCCGCCGGGTGAGGTGACCGCGGCGCGGAGCGCCTCGGGGGTCTCCGGGCCGGCGAGGAGCGCGGCGGCGCCCATCAGGGTCTGGCGGACCAGGCCGTCGGCGACGTCCCGGGTGAGCCCGGCGAGGACCCCACCTTCGATGAGCGCCTCGGCGAGGAGGAACACGTACGCCGGTCCGGACCCGGACAGCGCGGTGACCGCGTCGAGGTGCTGCTCGGGGAGCCGCACGACCGACCCGACGGCGCCGAGGACCTCTTCGGCGGTGTCGAGATGCGCGGGGGTGGCGTGCTGTCCCGGCGCGATCGCCGCGGCGCCGTGACCGACGAGCGCGGCCGCGTTGGGCATCGCCCGCACGACCGGCCGTCCCGGCGCGGCGGCCTCGAGGACTGCGAGCGGCACGCCAGCGGCGAGGGACACGACCAGCGCGTCTTCGGCGAGCGCCTCTGCGCTCGCGGCGAGCGCGTCGGACGCGTCGGCGGGCTTCACGGCAACGACGACGAGGTCGGCGTCGGCGACGGCCCAGGCGGGGCTCGGCACGACCCGCACGCCGGGGAACCGCTCTTCGAGCACCCGCCGGCGGGCCGGGTCGATCTCGGCGATCACCATCCGGTCGGGTTCCCACCCGGCGTTGCACAACCCGGCGACGAGCGCCTCACCCATCCGGCCGCCGCCGAGGACCGCGAGCTGGACCATGGATGCAAGTTAGGTGATGGGGAGCCCTTGGGCGGGTGACATCGAATTGGGGGTTGTGTCCTCGCGAGGTTGGCGCGAGAGTCTGCGCCCCCAGCACCGACAGGTGTTGGGGGCTGCGGGCCCGAGGTGCAGGAAGGCCCCCCGTTCGGGGAAGTGCGGGGGACCGGATCGTTCCTCGGGCTCGCTCGCGTCCGGGAAGGTCAGCGACCGAACGCGAGCCGCACCGCGGGTTGGAACCAGGTTTCGACGATCTCGTACAGGACGCCGATGACCCGGTCGAGCTCGTCGGTGTCGAGATGCTCGAGCGCGACGCTGTCCGGTCAGGTAGAGGTCACCGTCCGGCCCGATCGAGAACCGCGCGCCGTAGAGGTTGTGGTTGCGCTCGAGGAGGAACCGGTACAGCTCGAGCTGGTTCCGAGGCGGGTCGGGGAGGAAGTACACCTCGTAGCGGAGCGTCCGTTGGTGCAGGTCGAAGTAGATCGTCGTGGCGTCGCGCCCGTCGCAGCCGAAGCGGACGTACCAGCGCGGGATCTCCGGGTCGTATTCGACCGTCTGCACGTACGGCTGCGCGGCGACGTCGCCTTCGAGGTGCGACGCGAGGAGGGCATGCGCGGCCCGCTCGCGGGCGTCGAGCTCCGCGGTGTCGCTCAAGTGCAGCGCACGAGCTCACGCGCCGCGAGGTCCGAGTAGAGGCGGCGCAACCGCGCGCCCGCGAGGCTCCACGTGTAGGTCCCGGCGCGGGTCGCGGCGCGTGCGCCCATGGCGGCGGCCGCGTCGGGGTCGGCGAGGAGACGCTCGACCGCGTCGGCGTAGTCGTCGGGGACGCGGCCCTCGACGAGGTAGCCGGTGCGGCCGTCGTCGATGAGGGTGCGCAGACCACCGACGTTGGCGGCGACGACGGGTGTGCCGCACGCCGCGGCTTCGAGCGCGACGAGCCCGAACGATTCGGTGCGGGACGGGACCAGGCAGACGTCGGCGGCCCGGTACCAGTCGGCGAGGCGCTCGTGGCGTACCGGCGGGACCCAACGGACCCGGGAGGCGACGCCCAGCTCGTCGGCGAGGGCGTGCAGCCGGTCCACTTCGGCGGGACCGGAGGGGCCGCTCGGGCCGCCGACGATCACCAGCTCGGCCCGGGGGTGGCGGAGCGCGGCGAGGACCCGCAGGGCCACGTCGACGCCCTTGAGCGCCTGGATGCGCCCCACGAAGACGAGCAAAGGCCCGTCGACGCGGAGCCCGAGGCGGCGGCGGGCCGCCCGCGGCTGGTCGGGGGAGAACAGGGCGTGGTCGACGCCGGGTGCGATCACCTCGACCCGTTCGGGGTGGGCGTCGTGGGTGTCGCACAGCGCGGCGCGCTCGTCGGCGGTGGACGCCACGACCAGGTCGGCGCAGCGCACCACCTCGGATTCGACGCGGTGACGTTCGGCGGGGTCGTCGACGATCCCGGCTTCGGCCTTGTCGTGGGCGGTGGTGTGGAAGGTGGCGACGAGGGGGACGTCGAGCTCGTGCTTGAGCCGGTGGCCGACCGCGCCCGAGATCCAGTAGTTCGCGTGGATGGCTTCGTAGGTCGCCGCGGCGTCGCGGAGATGACCGCGAGCGGCGGTGACGAGCTCGTCGAGCAGGTCAGGCAGCGCGTGCTTGGCGATCGGGGCGCGGGGGCCGGCGTCGAGGTGCACGACCCGGAGGCCGGGTTCGAGCTCGACGACGGGGGCCTGGTCGGGCGTCTCGGCTCGGGTGAGCACGTCGCAGGCGACACCGGCCCGGGTCAGGGCCTCCCCGAGCGAGCGCACGTAGACGTTCATGCCGCCGCCGTCGCCCGCGCCGGGCTGCGCGAGCGGTGACGTGTGCACGCTGAGCATGGCGACGCGGGGGGTGCTCATGGGGCTCTGATCCTACCGATGGGTCACTTCGGGTCGGTCGCTGCGTGGTGGCCGGCGGCGTCCCGGCTGAGGGTGCCCTCCCGCTGGAAGGACCGGTACACCTCGAGCAGCGCCTGCTTCTGAGTCTCGCTGAGCGACCCGTCGCGCAAGATCTCATGTTCGAGGTCGGGTTCGCCGTCGCGGTCGTCGAGGATTCCGGCTCGGACGTAGAGCGTCTCGGCGGACACGTGGAGGGCCCGGGCCAGCTGCTGGAGGATGTCGGCGCTGGGTTTGCGCAAGCCGCGTTCGATCTGGCTCAGGTAGGGGTTCGAGACGCCGGCCAGCTCGCTCAGCCGGCGGAGCGAGAGGCGGGCGTCGCGGCGACGGTCGCGGATGAACGCGCCGAGGTCGCGCAGCCGGCCCTCGATCGCGTCGGCCACGACTCAGGCGTGGTCGACTCGGTGGCGGGCGGCGAGGGCGAGCTCGATCTGGTCGATGACCTGGTGCAGCGCGCGGCGACGCTCCGACATCTCCCGCTCGAGGGTGTGGAGCTGCTCGCGGTTCTCGCGGAGCTCGTCGTCACTGAGGGTGGGCAGGTTCGCGAGGGTGCTGTCGGTGATGAGGTGCTCGAGGCCCCGGCGCCACTCGATGCTCGGCGACGGGGCGAGATGGCGCGGGAGGCGGCTGTGAGCCTGGTCCGTGCGGGGGGATTCGTCGGCGAGGATGGTGGGCAGCATCGCGACCAGGTCCTCGACGGACCGGCCGGAGCTGCGCCGGTCGAGCTCGGCGGTGATGATGTCGATCCGGGCCTGGGCCAGGCGGCGCACGTAGGACAGCTCGGTCTCGACCTCGAGGGTGGCCTCGTGGAGGACCCGGACCTCGTCGAGGGGTTTGGACTCAATGCCGTCGAGGTAGCCCTCATCGAGCATGACGTCGAGGCGGCGTCGATGCGGCTGACTCACCGTGGCGAGGGTACCGCCTGAGCCACAGCGCCTGGCGCGACGCCGGACGGATGGGCTGAGCCGGCATCGCGGCCGCTACCGTCGGCCCTGTCGAGAGGAGCCCCCGATGGCCTTTTACACCCTCCCCGAACTGCCCTACGACTACCCCGCGCTCGAGCCACACCTGTCCGGACGGATCCTCGAGCTGCACCACGACAAGCACCACAAGGCCTACGTCGACGGCGCGAACAAGGTCCTCGAGCGGCTCGAGGACGCGCGGGCGAGCGGTGACTACGGGTCGATCAACCAGCTGGAGAAGAACCTGGCGTTCCACCTCTCCGGGCACATCCTCCACTCCCTGTTCTGGAAGAACATGAGCCCGAACGGCGGCGACAAGCCGACCGGCGAGCTCGCCGCGGCGATCGACGACAACCTCGGGTCCTTCGACCAGTTCCGCGCCCAGCTGACCGAGGCGGCGAACAACGTGCAGGGATCGGGGTGGGCGGCGCTGTCGTGGGAGCCGCTCGGTCGGCGCCTCATCGTCGAGCAGGTGTACGACCACCAGGGCAACGTCGGGCAGGGCGGCCCGCCGCTGCTCGTCCTCGACATGTGGGAGCACGCCTTCTACCTGCAGTACGAGAACCGCAAGGCGGAATGGGTCGACGCGTTCTGGAACCTCGTCGACTGGGATGACGTGTCGGCCCGGTTCGAGCAGTCGCTCACCATCGACCTCGTGCTCAGCTGATCGGCGCTGGTGCCGGGGGTCCCGAACGCGGCGCAAGCCGAGCGGTGGGGCGGCGCGGGCGGTCAACACTGGATCGACTTCGAAGCCGGATACGACCGCCAGCTCGAGCCGTTCGCCGCCGCGCTGCTCGGCGCGGCGGCGTTGCGCCCGGACGAGCGGGTGCTCGACGTGGGCTGCGGCACCGGCACCACGCTCCTCGCCGCGGCGGACGTGGCCGCCTTCGCGCTCGGCGTGGACATCTCACCGATTCTCGTCGCTGCGGGCTCGGACGCGGGCGGGTGGGCGCACCGACGTGGAGGTCCGCGTCGCGGATGCGCAGACCGCCGCCCTCCCAGAGGGTTTCGACGTGATCATCAGCCGGTACGGGCTGATGTTCTTCGACGATCCGCGCGCCGTGTTCGCGAACCTGCGGGCCGCGCTGCGCCCCGACGGGCGACTGGCTGGGATCTGCTGGCAGCGCCTGGACCGCAACGACTGGATGCGCGTCCCCGGTGAGGCGCTGGGCACCGTGGTCCCGCTCGGGGATCTGAGCGAGCGTGGGCAGCCGGGGCCGTTCTCCCTGGGCGACCCGGCCGAGGTGGAGGCGATCCTCACCGACGCGGGATGGCACGACGCCCGTCTGGACCCGGTCGAGGCCCCGGTGCTCCTGAGCGGGGGCGGCTCGCTCGACGACGCGGTGGAGTGGGTGCGCCACGGCTCGCTCGGCCGGTCCGCGCTGGCCGGCGTCGCGCCCGACGTCGAGACGACCGCGCTGGACGCGGTCCGCGACGCGTTCGGCGCCGTTCCAGACGTCACGAGGCGTCGAGCTCCCGGGGGCGGCGTGGCTCGTCCACGCCCGGGCCGGGGCGGAACCCGCGGCTAGCCGAGCCCGCCGCTGACCGGCGGCACCACGGCAACCTCGTCGCCGGCCACCAGGGTGGTGGCGTCACCGTCGACCGGTTCGTCGCCGTTGACCCAGACGCGCGCGGTGTCGAGCACCGCGGTGAGGTCGGGTCCGTGCTCGGCGCGGAGCGTGGCGAGCAGCACTCCGAGCGGTTGGGCGGGGACGGTCAGTTCTCGCCGCCCGGCCGCGTCGCGCGCGGCGGCGAAGAAGCGGACGCGCACGCCGGCCGGGTCCTCGCCCCGGTCAGGCGTCGGTGGCCTCCTCGACGCCGTCGAGCCGGCGGAGGTCCCGTTCGAGCTCGGCCAGGTCGCGTTCGGCGTCCTCGAGCGCGGCCAGGTCGCGGTCCGGTTCCGGGGCCGGCGCCGAGGCGTGCGGGTTCGCCATGACGACGCAGCGTAGGGCGTGGACGGTCACCCGCCGGTGAGGCGAAACTCGAGCACGGCGACGTGCTCCTCGAGGCGGCCGGCGAGGGTGCGGAGACGCTGCGTGGCGTCGTCGATCTCGAGGAGCTCCTGGGCGTCCATCGGGCCGAGCGCGGCGAGGGCGCTGGCCTGGAACGACGCCCGCACGGGGTCGCGGGGCAGGACCACGTCGGGCGTCGGCCCGGGCTCGCCGAGCTCGGCTCGGAGCGCCAGCAC
Source organism: uncultured Actinomycetes bacterium (assembly GCA_963714105.1). Taxonomy (GTDB): domain Bacteria; phylum Actinomycetota; class Acidimicrobiia; order IMCC26256; family PALSA-555; genus PALSA-555. The sequence goes on from OY970233.1 coordinate 1,096,257, forward strand.
GCGGTGGAGGCGGCGTTCGACCTCGGGCACGAGGGCGGCGTCGTCGTTTGCGGCGGGGTCGTCGAGCGGCTCGACCTCGGCGAGCGGGAACGGGTCGTCGGGCAGCCACCGGCGGACCCGCAGGCGGGCTTCGCCGACGGTCACGAGCACCCACCGGCCGTCGTCGAGATGTTCGGCTTGCACGATCCGGGTCCGGGTCCCGACGGTGAAGCGCTGGTCGCCGCCGCCGACTTCGCTGCCGCGCTCGATGAGCACGACCCCGAACGTCGAGTCGGCCGCGAGGCAGCGCTCCGTGAGGGCCCGGTAGCGCGGCTCGAACACGTGGAGGGGGAGGACCGCGTGGGGGAACAGGACCATCCCGAGCGGGAACATCGGGAGGGACGTCACGTCCGGCACGGTACTGGGACGCCGATCAGTTGGCGCGCGCGCGGAGACGCGTGGCGTCGTCGCGTGCGCGGGCGGCACCGGGCTCGTCGAGCTCGTCGGCGACGCGGTCCAAGGCCGTCGCGGCTTCCTCGAACCGGCCGAGGGTCCCGAGCAGCGCGGCGGCGTCGCGCCGCTCTCCGGGGTCGACGCCCGGGACGGCGAGGCGGAGCCGCAAGGCCCACACCGCGTCGGCCGGGGAGCGATCCACGAAGGTGTGCACGAGGTTGGCGAGCATCCGCACGAGGATCGCTCGTGGCCCGACCGGCTCGAGATACGACCGGTGCCACACCGCGGTGGGTCGCAACGCCTCGAACTGCTGACGGCAGCCGTCCTCGTCGAGGAGCGCACCGCGGTGGAACGGGTCGACGAACCCGCCGTCGGCGCCGCCGACGAGGAAGTGCCCGGGCATCCCGACGCCGTGGAGGGCGAGCCCGCGGCGGCTCCCGACGTCGATCATGAGGACACTCAACGTGATGGGAAGCCCGAGCCGGCGTCGGAGCACCTCGTCGAGGTACGAGTTTCGAGGGTCGCCGTAGTCGTCCTCGTTCCCGGCGAAGCCCCGCTCGACGAACAGGAAACGCGGCGAGGGACGCGACGTCGCCCGGCGCGTCGCCGGCCAGCTCGTCGATGCGCGCCAGCTCCGCGTCGACGTCGACGGGGTGGTCGTGCGCGGCGATGAGCAGCGCGGCTTCGGCGAGCGGGATCCGGTCGTCGCTCCGGCGCACGAGCCGCACGAACGACTCGGTCGGGTTCATCAGGCCCGACGGTACACTCGCGTCCGTGATCGGCGATCTCCGCGAGACGATCGGGTCACGTCTCCGCCGCGTTCACCAGCGGCTGACCCCGAACCGGGAAGCGATCGTCGACGTGCTCGCCGCGACGTCGCGGCCGCTCACGATTCCGGAGATCCTCGACGTCCGTCCCGCGCTCGCGCAGAGCACCGTGTACCGGAACCTCGTCGTGTTGGAGCAGGCGGGCGTCGTCCGACGGATCGTCACCAACGACGAGTTCGCCCGGTTCGAGCTCGCCGAGGACCTGGTCGGCCATCATCACCACCTGATCTGCTCGTCGTGCGGCGCGGTCGAGGACGTCCCCCCCAACGCGCGCTTGGAGCAGTCGTTGCGCCACGCGGTGGACCAGGTCGCCGAAGCGACCGGCTTTCGCACCCAGGCGCACCGGGTCGACCTGGTCGGGCTCTGCAAGCGCTGCGCGTAGCCGCGCGCCCCGGGTCGCCCCGACTGATGCTTCGGGGTGGGGTCGCCCTCAGTAGGGTCGGCGCGGTGGACGAGGTGACGCGCCTGGCGCTCGCCGCCCGCGACGGTGATCGGGACGCTTTAGCCGACTTCATCGGGGCCACTCAGGCCGAGGTGTGGCGCTTCGTGGCCCATCAGGTCGGCGAGACCGACGCCGACGACGTGACCCAGGACGTGTACGTGCGGGCCTGGCGGTCCCTCCCGACGTTTCGGCAGGAGGCCAGCGCCCGCACCTGGCTGCTCGCCATCGCTCGACGCGCCGGTGTCGACGCGCTCCGCCGTCGCGGCCGCCACCAGCGGCTCGCCGAACGGCTCGGCCGGGCCCCGGCACCGACCGCGGCGCCGGACCCGACCTCGACCCACGCGATCACCGCCCTCGTCGACACGCTCGACACGGAACGACGCGAGGCCTTCGTGCTCACCCAGCTGCTCGGCTGCTCGTACGACGAGACCGCGGAGATCTGCGGGGTGCCGGTCGGAACGATCCGCTCCCGCGTCGCTCGGGCGCGCTGCCGATCTCGTCGAGGCGCTCCGCGACGCCGCGGCGGGATGATGCGCCTCGCGCGTGTCGGTCTCGCGCTGCTCCTCGGGATCGGCACGGTCGTCGTCGCCGCGGACCCGGCCGGCGCGCACGGTGTCGCCGGGATCCAGCCCAGCAACTTCGCCACCGAGGTGCGGACCATCGTCCCGGCCGAGCGTGGCCTCACCGTCGAGGCCGTCGACCTGGGCAACAAGCTCCAGCTCGACAACCGCACCGGACGGGACGTCACCGTGCTCGGCTACGACAACGAGCCGTACCTGCGCGTCGGCCCCGCGGGTGTGTTCCAGAACGACCGCTCCCCCGCCGTGTACCTGAACCGCACCCGCACGGGCAACGTCACGGTCCCCCGGTCGGCCGACCCGAGCGCGCCGCCGCAGTGGCGAAAGATCGGGGACGGGACCACGGTGCGCTGGCACGACCACCGCGCGCATTGGCTCGCGGCGACGAACCCGCCGGAGGTGCAGAGCAACCCGGGGGCCCGCCATCTCGTGCAGCGCTGGACGGTGACGTTGGTGCGTGACGGCACCCGCATCGCGGTGCACGGCGACGTGGTCTGGATCCCGGGACCGTCGCCGTGGGGCTTCGTCGCGGTTGCCGTCGCGCTCGCCGCCGGGCTGGTCGCGCTCGGCGTGACCAGGTTCGACCGCACGGTGGTCGCGGTCGCGTTGGCCGCGATGCTCGTGGGGGAGACCGCGGACGTGCTCGGATCCTGGGAGGGAACCACGGTCAGCGGCGTCACGAAGCTGGCCGCGAGCGCCTACGCCCTCGGCGGGATGGCGGTCGGGGTGCTCGCCTTGGTGTGGGTGCTCCGCCGGGGGGTGCGCGCGGCCGCGCCGCTGCTGCTCCTCACCGGGCTGTTCCTCGCTTTGGCCGGCGGCCTGGCCGACGTCACCGTCTTGTACCGGTCGCAGCTCCCGACGACGCTGCCGGACACCTGGGCCCGCCTCGAGGTCGCCACGGTGATCGGCCTCGGTGTCGGCGTCGCGATCATCGGCGCGTTGCGGCTCCGCGCGACCCCGCATCGGGTGCGCCGGGCCACTCCGACCTCACCGGCGGTGCCCGTCACAGCCAGGTGAGCGGTCAGGTGTGGTGGCTGGGGTCGTCACACTCGTGGCACTCGAGCTCGAGCGTCGTGTGGGTGATCCCGAATCGTGATGCCAGCATCACCTTGAGCTCGTCGCCGCGCACCTGCGCGTCGTGCAGGGACGGCGTGCCCGCGAGGACGACGTGCGCGGACAGGGCGGGCAGGTCGGAAGCCACCTCCCAGACGTGGAGGTGATGCACCGCTTCGACCCCGGCGACGGAGAAGAGCGCCTGGTGCACGTCGCCCACGTCGACGTCGCGGGGGGCCGCCTCGAGCAGCACGTTGGTGGTGTCGCGGAGCAACGACCACGACGACACCGCGATCAGCACACCGATGACGAGTGACGCGACCGGGTCGAGCCACTGGGCGTCGAACACGACGATCCCGATCCCGGCGACGACCGCGGCGCCCGAGCTGGCGACGTCGGCGAGGAGGTGGACGAGTGCGGCACGCAGGTTCAGGTTGCGCTCCCCCGCGTGGGCCAGGACCCAGGCGCTCACGCCGTTCACGACCAGGCCGAGCGCGGCGACGCTCAGGAGCCCGACGCCGTTGACCGTCGGCTGGGAGCCGCTGAGCTGACGGATCGCCTCGACGACGATCCACGCGGCGGCGGCGAGGACGAGGACCGCGTTCGCTTGCGCGCCGAGCGCCTCGGCGCGGCGGAGCCCGAAGGTGCGGCGCCCGCCCGCGGGGCGGGTCATGAGCGACTGGGCGACGAGCGCGATGCTGAGCGCGGCGACGTCGGTGCCGAGGTGCGCGGCGTCGGCGAGCAGGGCTAGCGAGGAGAAGGCGAGGCCGCCGACGATCTCGACGACCAGGAACCCGGCGTTGGCGCCGAGGGCGATCCACAGGGCGCGGCGTCCTCGAGGCTCGACGTCGGCGTGGGCGTGGGTCACCACCCGGTCATAGTGCCCGTCGGGAGGGGGCCTCGGCGACACCACCGGAGCACCACGCGGGTCGTGCGGTGACGCCCGGTAGGGTGCCCGCTCGTGCGGCTCACCGGGGAGATCGCGCTGGTCACGGGCTCGACCGCCGGCATCGGCAAGGCGATCGCGGTGGAGTTCGCGACCGAAGGCGCACGGGTCGTCGTCCACGGACGCGACGCCGAGCGCGGCGGGGCGGTCGTCGAGCAGATCGAGGCGTCGGGCGGCGCCGCGAGGTTCGTCGCCGCGGACCTGGCCACCGAGGACGCGTGCACCGCGCTCGTCGAGGACAGCGCGGGCTGCTTCGACGGTCTCACGGTCCTGGTGAACAACGCGGTGGCCAGCCCCGACGGACACGATTCCGCGGTCGGGGCGATGGACACCGGCTACTGGGAGCATGCCCTCCGCGTGAACCTGACCGCGCCGATGTGGGTGACCCGCGCCGCGCTCCCCCACCTGCTCTCCGCCGGGCACGGCTCGATCGTCAACGTGTCGTCCCGCCAGGCGGAACGGCCGAGCGCGGGGCTCGCGGCGTACGCGGCGAGCAAAGGCGGGCTCAACGCGCTGACGCGGGCGTTGGCCGTCGAGCACGCCGCGGGACGGGATCCGGGCCAACACGATCAGCCCCGGGTACGTGATCAACGAGCGCCGCGACGCCGAGTTCCCGCCGGAGCGCCGCGCCCGGCTCGAGGCGATGCACCTCACCCGGCTCGGGACGGCCCGCGACGTCGCGTTGGCGGCCGTATACCTCGCCAGCCGCGAGTCCGAGCTGCTCACCGGCATCAACTTGACCCTCGACGGTGGGAGCAGCACCGCCCGGGCCGCGTCGTTCGGTTGACCGGCTGATGCACCCACGCGTGTCGCTCAGCGCGATCTCCACGTTCCGGTGGACCCTCGACGAGGACCTCGCGTTCTACGAGCGGGCCGGGATCACCGCGATCGGCGCCTCGCTGGCGAAGCTGGAGGCCGCGGGGCTCGAGGCCGGCGCGGCCCGGCTCCGCGACGCGGGACTGCGGGTCACGAACCTCATCGGGATCGGTCCGTTCGTGCTCGACGACCGGTCCCGCTGGGACGACCAGCGGGACCGGGTCCGCCGGGGGCTCGCCGCGGCGACGACCGTCGGCGCCGAGTGCCTGATCCTCACCACCGGTCCCGCCGGGCAGCTCTCGTGGGAGGACGCCGCCGACACGCTCGCCGACGCGCTCGACCCGGTGCTCGACGAGGCACGCGACGCGGGGATCCCGTTCGGTCTCGAGCACACGAACTCGCTGCGCGTCGACGTCGGGTTCGTCCACACCCTGCACGACGTCGTCGACCTGGCCCGGAGGCTGGAGATCGGGGTGTGCGTCGAGCTGAACGCCTGCTGGGCGGAGCGGGGCCTCACCGACACGTTCCGGGACGCCGTCGACACGTTCCGGGTGGTGCAGGTGAGCGACTACGCGGTCGGGACGCTGTCCACCCCGAACCGGCTGGTTCCCGGTGACGGCGACATCCCCCTCGAGCGGCTCCTCCGCGCGCTGCTCGACGTCGGCTACCCGGGGGCGTTCGACCTCGAGCTGATCGGCCCCCGAATCGACGAGGAGGGTTACGCCGAGGCGGCGACCCGGGCGGTGTTCCGTCTCGGGTCGATGCTCGACGCGCTGGGCGCCTAGCGCCCGGTCGGGCCGGTCCAGCGGACCGGGCCGAGATGGAACGCACCCCGGCCGAGCGCGCGCTCCTGACCGTCGGGCCAGGTGGTGAGCGTCAACGCCGCGTCGGGGTCGCCGAGCGTGGCGGCCTCGAGGCGCAGCCAGGCGAGCGGCGCGGCCCGGTCGGCGCGCTCGCCGGCCTCGGCGAGGATCGCGGCGAGGCGGACCCGTTCGTCGTTGCTCAGGTACAGGGCGAAGATGGAGTGGAACACGACGGTCGCCACGCCGGGGCTCGTCCCCGCGAGCTGGGTGGGGAGCCAGTCGAACACGTCGGCTCGGGTGACGGGGACCGGCACCCGCGCGGCGACGTCGAGGGCCCGGCGGAGCACCTCGACCCGTGCGGGCTGGTCGGGCCAGACGTAGGCCATCAGGGCGAGGCGGCCGGCCGGGCTGGTCGGGTCGATCGGGTCGCGGTCGCACCCGGCCCGTTCGACGACGTGGAGGGACGCGTCGAGCGGCGGGGTCGCGTCGGCCCACGGGTCGACGAAGCGGACCGGGGACGACGGGTCGCCGACGCCGCGCCCGCCGGTTTCGTACCAGAAGTGGTCGAGGCGCAGGTTGAGGCCCGCGCTCGGTGCCGAGTTCGAGGATCCGCAACGGCAGCCCGGTTTCGGCCGCGACGACGAGCAGCCCGCTGAGGAGCGCCACCGCCCGGCCGACCTCGTTGGTCTGGGGCGGCCGGGTGAGCCAGGGGCGCAGGTCGTCGGCGCGCGTGGTGAGCAGCGCGGCGAGCGCGGGCCACGCCGCCTCGGCGTCGCCGTCCCCGCCGGTCGACGGGTAGCGGGCCGCGAGGTCGGGCGCTTCGCCGGTGAGGACGAGGGCGTGGACCCCGCCGAGGAGGCGGAGCTGGTTCATGGCGTCGGGCGGGTCGTCGACGCTCGGGCCGAGGAGCTCCCAGGTCGGACCGCCGTCCTCGACGTCCTCGGCGAGGTGATCGAGGAGCGTCCCGTAGAAGGGGGACGGCCCGTCGACGCAGAACGCGGCGTGGAGTCGCAGCACCGTCGCGAGCCGGGCCCGGTCGCCGCGGGTCACGGTGCGGGTGGTCCCCAGGGAGGCCGGGTGGTGACGGTGACGGTCCGTGCCGGCGCCCCCTGGACGTCGGCGACGAGCTCCCACCACCAGCCCGGCCAGTCGACGACGGTCCCGTCGGCGCCGACGAGGAGCTGGACGATCCAGGCGCGGGCGAGGGGCCGACCGCTGGTGGCTTCGACGAGGCGCTGCTCGACGATCCCGGCCCGGCCGCGCCGCTCGGCGATGCGGGTCGCGCCGACGTAGCGCTCGTGCATCCAACCTTCGCTCTCGTAGAGCGCGTGGAGCTCCCGGACGACGACGGTGAGACCCTCGGCGCGCGAGGTACTTCGGCCAGCGGGGCGCGAAGCGGGACGCGATGTACGCGACGCGCAGCTCGTTGAACATGCGCACCGCGGCGGTGTTGTTCAGGTGGTCCTGGTACTCGTCGCGGTCCGCGTCGACCGGGTCGACGTCGAACACCGTGCCGAAGCCGTCGGCGCGGAGCATGGCGACCCCGGCGGACGGCTCCGGCTCACCCGGTCGGACCCCGACGACGGGCCACGGGTTGCGCCAGTCGGCCCCTTGTCCTCTCGCCCCGCTCACGCGGTCAGGACCAGAGGAAGGTCCCACCGTCGACCATGAAGGTCTGCCCGGTGAGGAACCGACACGCCTCGGAGCACAGGAACAGCGCGACGGCTCCGATGTCGAGCTCGGGATCACCGTTGCGCCCGGTCGGGCAGGCGGCCATGAACGCCTCGTAGTGCTCGGAGCCGACCGCCCGGGGTGGGGCCGCGGCGGGCGCGATGGCGTTGACGGTGATGCCGTCCCGGGCCCATTCGCGCGCCGCGGTCCGCGTCACCGCCCGGATGGCCTCCTTCGAGGCGTTGTAGGCCGCGAAACCCTCTCCGCCGATTCGGCCCATCGACGAGGCGAAGTTCACGATGCGACCCCAACCTGCGGCCCGCATGTGCGGGTACACCGCCTGCATGGCCCGCAGCGTGCCGAGCACCCCGGACCGGTAGAAGACGTCGAAGTCCTCGAAGCTGGCCTCCGCGACGGGCGCGTTCGGTCGGAACGTTTGCGCGTTGTTGATGATCGCGTCGACACGGCCGAGCTCGGTGACCACGCGGGCCACCATCGCGTCGATCGACGCCGGGTCTCGGATGTCGACCTCCACCTCGAGGTTCGGCGCGCCGAGGCTGGTCAGCTCGACGCAGGTGCGGTGGGCCTTGTCAGGCTGGTAGTCGGCGACCACGACGGTCGCGCCAGCCTTGCCGAGGTGGTCGGCCATGCCCCGCCCGACGCCCTGGCCGGAGCCGGTGACGATGATGACTCGCCCGTCCACGCTGTGCATGGCGCGGGTGGCGTCGGCGGAGACCTCGGGATGCAGCACGGCCGGTGAGGCTATGCCGCCGGGAGGTGGGTCTGGATGAGCTCGACGAGGACCCCGTCGGGGTCGCGTACCGTCGCCATCGCGACCGGACCGTCGGGGCCGGGCTGCTCGGTGCGGCGAGGCTCGCCGCCGAGACCGAGCGTCGCCAGGCGAGTCAGGGTCGGGGGGACGTCGACGAAGAAGGACAGCAAGAAGAACCCGGCGGTGGAGGCCGGCGCCGGCGGTCCCGGTGCGGTCACCGGGTCGAAGACGACCAGCTCCACGATCCCGGCGTCCGGACGGGACGGATCCCCGAGGAACACCGACCGCAACGTGCGCGACGGGGCGTCGAAGAGGGCGGGCCAGTCCCCGTCGAAGGTCTGGTCCATCAGCACCTCGAGGCCCAGCCCGTCGCGGTAGAAGCGCAACGACCGCTCGAGGTTGGAGGCGACCAGGGCGGCGTGGTGGAGGGGTCGGGGCATCGCGCCGCGAAGGTAGCGTCCGCAGCCATGTGGTTCGGTCTGTTCCTCCCGCAGCTGCGGATGTCGTTCCCGACGATGGTCGAGCGGGCCCTCGCCGCGGAGCAGGCCGGTTTCGATTCGGTGTGGCTCATGGATCACCTCGCCGCCCCCGGCGCGACCGATCAGGACACGTTCGAAGGGTGGACGCTCGCGGCGGCGCTCGCGGCGCGGACCGACACGGTGCGGATCGGGCACCTCGTCACCTGCGACCCGTTCCGGCATCCGGCGGTGCTCGCGAAGATGGCCGCCACCGTCGACGTGGTGAGTGGCGGTCGCCTCGAGCTCGGCTTGGGGTGGGGCTCGGTGGAGGACGAGCTGCGCCGCTTCGGGGTCACCACCGACGCGCCGACCCGGCGTGCGGCGCGGCTCCGCGAGACCCTCGAGATCCTCCAGCTGATGTTCAGTGGCGCTCCCTTCGACTACGCGGGCGACCAGGTCCACCTCGCGGGCGCGATCGGCCGGCCGGTGCCGACCCAGGCGCACATCCCGGTGCATCTCGGCGGCGCGGGCCCGAAGCTCACGATGCCCCTGGTCCGCTCCTACGCGGACTGGTGGAACTGCCCGTCGTACGCGGTCGAGCGGCTCGCCGAGCTGCGGCCGCTCGCCGGGGACGCGCGCGTCTCGGTGCAGCACCCGGTCGGGCTCGTCCTCGACCAAGCCGACCGCGACTCCGTCGATGCGCAGGCCCGGCGTCGGTTCGGGTCATGGGGAGGGCTGCTCGTCGGCACCGCCGACGAAGTCGCCGACGCGCTCCGCCGCGAGGTCGAGCTCGGTGCCGAGGGGTTCGTCCTCCAGTTCTCCGACTTCGGCACCCCGGCGACCGTGGACCACTTCATGGCCGCGGTCGCCCCCGTGGTCCGCGCCCACGCGGCCCAGACCTGACCGGTCGCGTCGAGCCGGAGCCGGCTCACCGGGGAGACGACGGGTGCGCGCGAGGGCCGGCTCAGCCGGTCCGGGCCCACAAGGCGGCGGGGGTGTGCACCGGGGCGAGGCTCACGAGGGGCGCCAGCCACGACCGAGCCGGGGTGGTGAGCGCGAGGCCGGCCTCGTCGAGCGCCTCCCGTTGGGACCGACGGGCCCGCGCCCGTCCCGCGAGCGCGATCGGCGCGACGAGTACGACATAGGCGACCGCGAGGCCGGGCGCGCCCACGGCGAGGAGCACGACCGCCTGCACCCAGCCGATCAGGAACGCCCCGTCGAGCCAGGGGACGGCACGGTGGAGCCGGGCGAGGACGCGGCTGCGTCGGGTCGCGAGGCGGTGCGTGCCCCCGGATTCGTGGGCGGCGACGCGCGAGGGCGCGAGCGGCGCGGACCCGACGTCGGATCGGCGAGCCGATCGTGACGTGGTCGTCGGTGAAGACGAACGAGAGGGACTCGTACGCGACTCGCCAGCCCCGCTCGAGGAACCGTGACGCGAGGACGACGTCGCTGCCGCGAGCCGACGGCCAGCCGTTCACGGCGCGTAGCGCGTCGGTGCGGAACAGGGTGCACGCCCCCGGGATGGACAACGGGCCGAGGAAGCGGGCGTCGATTCGCGCGACGGTGTCGATGTCGAGGCTCGCCTCACCGGCGGCGAGCTCGGCTGAGGTGGCCAACCCCCGGTTGCGGATCAGATCGTGGCTCGACGCCGCGACCGTGTCGGAGCCGCCGGACTCGAGGCGAGCGACGAGCAGCCGCAACGCGGACGGGTGGAGGCGCACGCCGACCTGCACGGCGAGGAGCATGGGAGTGGTCGACACCGCGAGCCCGACGTTGCGGGCGTCACCGTGGGCCGGGCCCCCGGCCACGACCTCCAGCGGGAGCTGGAGCGCGACCGCGGCCTGGTGCACGGCGAGGGTCCGGACGCGGTCCGGGGCGGGGTCGACGAGCACGACCCGCCGAGGCCCGTCGTAGTCCTGACCCGCGACGGCGGTCAGGCTGGCCGCGGTGACGTCGGGGTCGGGATCGGCTACGACAACGACGGTCACCGGAGTGGTCGGCCGGGCCCGGAGCACGGGGAGCGGGTCGTCGACGAGGAGGGCGACGCACCGGAACGCCGCGAGGGCGCCAGGTCCGGCGACGACGGCGGTGAAGAGCGCCACCGTGTACGGCCATGACACCAGCGCCGCGAGGGCGCCTCCGAGCAGGGCGGCGAGGCCGAGCCCGGCGAGGAACGCGACGAGGGCGCCGGTCACCGCGAGGGCGAGCTTCGCGTCGTCGGAGAGCGCCCGGCTCCCGGTGGGGAGGGCGACGAAGTCGGCGACCGGCCGGAGGGTCGGGAGGGGCCGCGCCGCGAGCGCCCGGAACTCTCCGGGACGGTCGGGCCACCGGGGCGGTTCCGGGGTGCGGGCGTGGCTGAGCATCGTCGGTGTATCGGCACCAGACGCTCACGAGTTCAGCGCTGCCGCCTACGATCCCGCGGTGGCCAGCGTGTTCACCCGCATCCTCGAGGGGGAGCTGCCGGGCACGTTCGTCTGGCGTGACGAGGCGTGCGCCGGGCTGCTGTCGATCAACCCGATCCGTCCCGGCCACACGCTGCTGGTCCCCCGCGTCGAAGTGGACCACTGGATCGACCTCGACGCCGATCTGGCTCGTCATCTCATGACCGTCGCCCAGATCATCGCCCGGGCCCAGCAGGAGGCGTTTCGACCCGAACGGGTGGGGTTGTTGATCGCCGGCATGGAGGTCCCCCACACCCACCTCCACCTCATCCCCATCCGGGGCGAAGCCGACCTGCACCTGTCGAACGCGGCCTCGTCGGTCCCGTCAGAGGAGCTGGAGCGCAACGCCGCCGCGATCCGTGCCGCGCTGCGGGCCCAGGGCGCGTCCGGGACCAGCGACTGAACCGACCCCTGGCGAGAAGCCGCGGGGTCGAGACGCCACCCCGGTACCGTCGTCGCGTGGCTCGACGAGCGCGCTTGGTCAGCGACGACCGGGCGTACACGGTGCGGACGGTCGACGACGCCCGAGACCTCGCCGAGGCGCAGCTGCGATCGTGGCGCCTCGACGGCGACGTCCAGTTCGGGCTGCCCGAGATCGACGACCGCTACCACGTCTGGCGGGTCCCGCTCCTCGCGACGCGACGAGCCCACCGGGTCGGCGAGCTCGTGCTCGACGCCCACACCGCCGCCGTGGACACCCGCCGTAGCACCGATGTCGCGACGGTGCAGGCCCGGCTCGCCTCCGATGCCGAGACCGGCCGCACCCGATCCGCGCCGCCGGCGCGGATCACCCGGTCGCCGCTCGACAACGCGGTGCTCCGCGGCGATTCCGAGGAGACCCTCGCGGTGCTCCCCGCCGGTTCGGTCGACCTGGTCTTCACCTCGCCGCCGTACTTCAACGTCCGGCCCGACGCCGGCGACTTCGTCGACTACGGCGGGTACCTGGACAAGCTGCGCCGGGTGTTCCGAGAATGCGGTCGGGTCCTCGCCGAAGGCCGGTTCCTGGTCGTCAACACCGCGCCGGTGTTGCTCCGGCGAGCCCGCCGGTCCGAATCGTCGCGGCGCGTCGCGGTCCCGTTCGACCTCCACGCGGTCCTGGTCGACGAGGGCTTCGAGTTCGTCGACGACATCGTGTGGGAGAAGCCGGAAGGGGCGGGATGGGCGACGGGTCGGGGTCGACGCTTCGCGGCGGACCGGGCGCCGCTGCAGTACAAGGCGGTTCCGGTCACCGAGTACCTGCTCGTGTACCGGGGCCGCACCGATCGGCTCATCGACTGGAACATCCGCGGCCACCACGATCCGGGCGCGGTCGAGCGTTCCCGGATCGAGGGGGACTACGAGCGGACCAACGTGTGGCGGCTTCCGCCGACGAGTCACCCGGAGCATCCGGCGGTGTTCCCGGTCGCGCTCGCGGAGCGGGTGATCCGCTACTGGTCCTTCGAGGGTGACGTCGTCCTCGACCCGTTCGCGGGGGTGGGGACGGTCGGTGTCGCCGCGGCGCGACTCGGGCGGCGTTTCGTCCTGTCGGAGATCGAGGCGCGCTACGTCGAGGTCATGCGAGGAGAGCTGGCCCCGTGGCTCAGCTCACCACCGCCTCCTCGAAGAGATGCTCGCCCCGGCGGAGCCGGGCCGCGGTGTTGATCACGGTGGGCAGCTCCCGCCGGGTGGGGGCGTGCGCGGCGAGGAACCGGGCCGTGCCGGTCAGGATCAGCGCCGACTCCTCGGAGCCGTCGGGCCACGCCCACGCTTGCCGGACACCGGCCTCGAAGTGCTGGTAGGTGTGGAAGCCCACGTCTTCACGGAGCATCAGCGACCCCAGGACGGCGACGAGCTCGTGGCGTGACCCGCCGCCGCGCAGGTAGCCGTAGGCCGCGTTGCCGGCGACGTCGACGTCGCCTTGCACCTCGAAGCAGCCCGCGAGGGCGTCGATCGATCCCGTCTCGGCGGTCGGGAGCCGGGCGGGCGGGACGTTGAGGAACCGGTCGAGATAGACGCGGAGCGCACCGTGGAGCGCGCCTCGGAGCAGCTCGACGGTCGGGGCCCGGACGAGGGCCTGATGCAACGCGTTGGCGGCCGTGAACGTGTGGTGGACACTGTCCCAGTCCCCGAAGTCGTTCTGGACGTGAAAGCGCACGACCCGCAACGCCGCGGCGTACGCGACGGCCCGCCCGACCTGCTCCTCGGACGCGCCGGCGCGCAGCCCGTCGAGCACCGCGCGGAGCACCGGTTGGGGCTCGTCGGCGAGCAGCCCGTCGGCGAGACCGGCGACCTCGTCGAATCCGGGACGTCGGGTCCGTCCCGCGGCGAGCGCCTCCGGCAGCTCGGCGCTCGCGGTGTCGATCAGGGCGGCGAGGTCGTCGGGATGACGCCACGCGCCGCCCTCCTCGCTGCGCGCCGCGGTCGCGGCTTGCCCGACCACGGTCGGCAGCACCAGCCCACCCGCCTCGGCGCCGACGAGCGCGAGCGATTCGAAGGCCTTGTTCGTGAAGTCGAGCGTGTGGCCACCGTCGAGGAACACATGGTCGGTCGCGGCCGCGAAGAGCATCGCCTCGACGGCTTCGGCCGGTGCGGCCTCGGCGAGCGCCGTGGTGAGCACCCGCTCGGCAGCGTCACCGGACCGGGTGTCGACGAAACGCCGGTACCACTCGGCCAGCCGCGCCGCGGGCAGCGCGTCGGTGCTCAACGGCGGCACGTCGAAGCGCGGCGGGTTGCCGCGCGTGTCGCTCGACACCAACACCAGAGCGTGGATCAGCGCCGCGGGCTGATCCTCGGCGCGGAGGAACGGCAACACGTTGGCCATGGCGACGAGCGTGGTGAGGCCCGCACCCCAGCCGCCGGCGCGGTTGCGGGCCCCGAACTCGACCCCGGTGCGCACGAGCGCCCCCGCGTCGACACCGGCGTCGAGGAGCCCGAGCGTGGACTTGGCGATGACGAGGGTCAGGCCATCCTCGAGGCCCTCACGGAGGCGACGCTGGAGCTCGCCGACCGGATCTCCGCTCGGGCGCGACGCGACCCACACCTCGTCGCCGTGCACGTCGACGTCGAAGGCGCGGGCGTCATCGGCCCACCGGTCGAGGGTCGAGCCGGACTCCAGGTCGAAGCGGGCGTGATGCCAGTGGCAGGTGAGCAGGCCGGCCTCGCACGTGCCCCGATGGAGCGGGAAGCCCAGGTGGGGGCAGCGATCCTCGAGCGTGTAGGCCCGGTTCTCGTGCCACACCACGACAACCGGGACCGCCCCCACTTTGGTGAGCAGCCGGCCCCGGGTCTCGAGCTCCCCCACCGACCCGGCGAGGACCCGAGCCCCATTTTCAGAAGTCATCGCTTGTCATAGTTCTCCCCCGCCGGGCATTCGTCAAGAGGAGACTTGCGAAACTCGGGTAGGATGGGTACATGCCGGCACCCGAGGGGTTGAGCGACGCCAAGCGACGAGTGCTCGAGCGGCTCAAGCGGGTCGACCAGGCGACCGCCCGGGAGCTGGCCGCCGGGCTCGGCCTCACCGAAGCCGCGGTCCGTCAGCACCTCGACGCGCTCGAGGAGCACGGTCTGGTCGAGCGGCGAGGCCAGGACGCCACCGGGCGGGGCCGTCCCCCGGCGGCGTGGTCCCTGACCGGTGTCGCCGCCGAGCTGTTCCCCGACCGGCACGGGGACCTCACCGTCGAGCTGGTCGAGGCCATCCGCGACGCGGTGGGTGAATCCGGTCTCGACCAGGTCATCGACGCGCGCGAGACCCGTCAGCTGCGCGCCTACCGCGAGGTCGTCCCCCAGGACCCGGCGGTGTCGGTGCGCCGGCGGGTGGCCGCGCTGGCGAAGCAGCGCAGCGTCGAGGGCTACATGGCCGAGGCCCGCCCCGACGGGGCCGACATGCTGCTGATCGAGCATCACTGCCCGGTGTGCGCGGCGGCGTCGGCGTGCACCGGTCTGTGCCGCGGCGAGCTCGACCTGTTCCGCTCCGTGCTCGGCGCGGACGTCACGGTCGAGCGCACCCAGCATCTCCTCGCCGGCGACCCTCGCTGCGTGTACCGGGTCCAAGCCCAGAGCTGATCTCCTAATGTGCGCGGATGGGCTCCGCGCTGTCTCCACTCGACGACTTCCCGGTCCATCAGGTCGCCGAGGTCATCCGCCACCCGGGGCTCTCGGACCGCAACTTCTACGACCGCTACTACTTCATGCTGCACGGCTGCGACGGTGAGCTGGCGCTGATCATGGGGCTGGGTCAGTACCCGAACCTGTCGGTGCAGGACGCGTTCGCGTTGGTGCGGCGCGGGACCCGACACCGTGTGGTGCGCGCGTCGCGGACGTTGGGGCATGACCGCATGGACCTCAGCGTGGGGCCGTTCCACCTCGAGGTCCTCGAGGGTCTCCAGCGCATCCGTTTCGTGCTGGAACCGAACGAGCACGGGCTCGCGTTCGACCTGACCTGGACCGGTGCGATTCCCGCGCTGCTCGAGGCCCGCCACTTCGTGCGCGCGTTCGAGCGGGTCACGTTCGACACCCAGCGGTTCGCCCAGACCGGCTTCTGGGCGGGAACCGTGACCGTCGGCGACGAGACCATCGACGTCGCGGGGCCACGCTGGCGGGGAACGCGAGACCGCTCGTGGGGGGTGCGCCCGGTCGGCGAGCCGGAGCCGCCGGGCATCACCGCCGGCGCGGCACCGTCGATGAGCATGTGGAACTACGCGCCGATGCAGTTCGACGACTACTCCATCCTCTACATCTGCTCGGAGGCCCCGGACGGGTCACGCAACCTGGTCGACGCGACCCGGGTGTGGAACAACCCGAATCGCGCGCCGGAGGAGCTGGGCCGGCCGGAGCACCGTCACGAGTTCCGGTCCGGGACTCGTCTCGTCGACCACGCGGTGCTCTCCTTCCCGGACGCACCCGGCGGGCCGATCGACGTGGCGGTGACACCGCTCATCGAGGCCCACATCGGAGTCGGGACCGGGTACGGCATGGACCAGGACTGGCGCCACGGGATGTACCAGGGCGAGCTCGTCGTCCAGGGTGTGGACCTCGACACCGACAGCGACCGTGACCGCCTGTTCGGACTCGTCGACTCCGTCGCGCGCTTCGAGACCAACACCGGTGACGTCGGCTACGGCCTCCACGAGTACGTGTTCCTCGGGCCGTTCCCGAAGTACCGCCTCACCGGTCTGCTCGACGGCGCACCCTGAGCCGTCGGGCTCAGTCCCCGAGGGCGTCGAGGATCCGGCTCGGGGTGAGCGGCTGGGCGGTGACGCGGGCACCCCGCTGGGCGAGCGCGTCCGCGACGGCGTTGAACACCGCGGGCGGTGACCCGATCGCGCCGCCTTCGCCCATGCCCTTGTGACCACCCGGGGTGGGAGACCGGGTCTCGACGTGACCGAACTCGATGGTGGGCACCTCGGTGGTGGTCGGGACGAGGTAGTCGAGAAACGTGGTGGTGAGCGGGTTGCCGTCCTCGTCGTAGACGAAGTGCTCGTAGAGCACCCCGCCGAGGCCCTGCACGACACCTCCGGCGATCTGGCCTTCGACGACCATCGGGTTGATCATCACGCCGCAGTCTTCGGAGACGACGTAGCGCAGCACGTCGACGACGCCGGTGTCGGGGTCGACCTCGACCGTGCACACGTGGCAGGCGTTCGACCACGTGATCGGGGGCGCCTGGTAGCTGACCGTCGCGTCGAGGCCGGGGGCGACGCCGGGGGGCAGCTCGGCCGGCGCGTTCAGGGCGACGCGGGCGACTTCGGCCAGCGCGACGCCCCGAGTCGGGGTCCCTCGCACGGTGACCTGGCCGGCTTCGATGTCGAGGTCTTCGGGCGCGGCTTCGAGGAGATGCGCGGCGATCTGGACCGCCTTGTCCCGCACCGCGAGCGACGCCTCGCGGGTCGCGCCACCCGCGACGACCGCGGTGCGGCTGCCGCCGGTGCCCCCACCGAACGGCGCGCTGGTGGTGTCCCCTTGGACGACGACGACGGCGTCGAGGTCGACACCGAGGTAGTCGGCGACGACCTGGGCCATCGTGGTCTCGATGCTCTGACCGTGCGAGCCGGTCCCGAGGTGGACGCTGACGGTCCCGCTGGGCTGGACCCGGACGGTGGCGGTCTCGACGCCGAGGCTTCCGGACGACACGCTCGTCGGCTCGATGTAGAGGCCGATCCCGATGCCGAGCAGGCGACCCGCGTCGGCCGCCGCGGCCTGCTCGACGCGGAAGGCGTCGTAGTCGATGAGGTCGACGGCCTGCTCGAGCGTCTCGGACGGGGTGACGTGCTCGAGGGTCATCCCCGCGGCGGTGGTGTAGGGGAGCTCGTCGCTGTGGATGCAGTTGCGGCGGCGGAGCTCGAGCGGGTCGACGCCTACGGCTCGCGCCGCGAGGTCCATCATCTCCTCGCGGGCGACGGTCTCGAGCATCCAGGGTCCCCGGTAGGCGCCCCGGCCGCACGTGTTGGTCCACACCGAGGTGCTGCGGTACCCGAGCTGTGGGATGCGGTACGGGCCCGGGAACAGCATCGCGACGAACGCGGCGACACCGCCGGTGCCGCCGACTGGGTACGCGCCGCAGTCCTCGAGATGGTCGAGGTGCGCGGCGAGGAGGCGGCCGTCGGCGTCGAGCGCGAGGCGGACGGTGATGCGGTCGGCGCGGGCGTGGTTCGCGGCGATGAGGTTCTCGCGTCGGTCCTCGATCCACTTGATGGTCCGCCCGAGGTGCTTCGCGGCGGCGATGACGGTGAGCTCGTCGCGGGGGGTGAAGTACTTCTGTCCGAACCCGCCGCCGACGTCGTCCATGCGGACCCGGACGAGGTGCTCCGGGATGTCGAGGAACCGGGCGCAGGTCTGGCGGACCTCGTGCGGGTTCTGGCTGGAGATCCACACGTCGAGCTCGCCGGTGGCAGGGGTGTACCCCGCAACCACACCCCGGGTCTCCATCGGGACGTTCGTGTGGCGATGCTGGATGAGGGTCTCGGTGACGACATGGTCAGCCGACTCGAACGCGGCGTCCAGCGCCGGGTTCGGTGGCGTTTCGATCCGCGTGGCGACGTTCGAGCCGAGCTCGGGGTGCACCAGCTCGGCGGCGTCGGCTGCGGCCTCGGCATCGACGATCGGGTCGAGCCGCTCGTAGTCGACCTCGACGAGCTCGCAGGCGTCCTCGGCGAGGTACCGGCTGTCCGCGACGACGAGCACGACCGGGTCGCCGACGAAGCGGACGTCCGCGCCGGCGAGGGGGCGCAGGGGAGCGCACGGCGTCGGCGGCGGGTCGGCGGCGAACATGGTGGGCTGCATCGACCGGGAGCCGGCGTCGAGGTCGGCGGCGGTGAGCACGGCCCGCACCCCGGGGAGTGCTCGAGCCGCGTCGACGTCGACGCGGGTGATGCGGGCCCGTGCGAGGTCGCTGCGGACGAACGCGGCGTGGAGCATGCCGGGGACGACGACATCGTCGACGTAGTGGCCGTGCCCGGTGAGCAGCCGCGGGTCCTCGCGTCGACGGACGGCTTGTCCGACGAAGCGTCCTGCGGTCGGGGCGCTCATCGTCGGTCGGTGACGGGCACGGTGGTCTCCCGGGGGTCGGCGCTCGCCGCATGGAACCTAGCCCGCCGGATATGTTGCCGTCCGGCGTGAACTTCTTCTTCTTCCACTTGATGCCGTGGCCGTACCTGCCGCCCCCGCGTGAGTTCCTCCGGGAGCACGAGGCGGCGTGGGTGACGCTGTCGAACTCGCACTACGACCCGGTCCGGGGCGTCGACTTGTACGAGCGGTACGTCGACGAGCTCGCGGACGCCGAGCGGCTCGGGTTCGACGGGATCGTCGTGAACGAGCACCACCAGAACGTGTACGGGATCATGCCGTCGCCGAACCTGATCGCGGCGGCGTTGAGCCAGCGGACGGAGTGGATCCGCATCTGCGTGCTCGGCAACGCGCTCCCATTGTGGAACCCGCCGCTGCGCGTCGCGGAGGAGTACGCGATGCTCGACGGGCTGACCAAGGGTCGCCTCATCGCGGGGCTCGTCGTCGGTGGAGGCCCCGAGTACTACTCGTACAACATCAACCCGACCGAAGCTCGGGGCCGCTTCAGAGAGGCGGTCGACCTGGTGGTCCGAGCCTGGACCGAGCCGGGACCGTTCTCCTTCGACGGTGAGTGGTACCACCTCCCGTACGTGAACCCGTGGCCTCGACCGCTCCAGCAACCCCACCCGCCGGTGTGGATCCCCGGGCTCGGGAGCCCGGGCACGATCGACTTCTGCGCCGAGCGGGGCTTCGGCTACATGGGCGTCGCGTACTACGCGCCGCCGGAGAGCTTCGCCCGTCAGGCCGCCCGCTACTGGGAATTGGTGGAGCAGGCCGGGCAACCCGCGGTGCCCGAGAACCTGGGCTGGTTGACCACCGTGTACGTCGGCGACACCGACGAGGAAGCCCGAGCCGAGGCGCTCCCCCACCTCGCCTACTTCGCCGGGAACCTCGCCGCCGGTTTCGTCGGTGCCGGGAAGGTGTGGATGCCGCCCGGCTACATCGAGCCGGAGGCGCTGGTGCAGTTCCTCGCCGACCTGCGCGCCGGCGCCGACGCCCGCAAGCGAGGACCGGCGGCGCTGTTCGACGCGTACCCGATGGTCGGCAGCGTCGAGACGGTGCGCGAGAAGCTCCTCGAGTTCGTGCTCCAACACCGAGTGGGCACGGTGCTGTCGCTGCTGTCCTTCGGCTCGCTGCCGGGCGACCTCGCGGCTCGCAGCCGCGAGCGCTACGCCCGCGAGGTGGTCCCGTGGGTCCGCGCCCGTGTCGAGGAAGCCCGCGCTGGGACCGGGTCGTCGACCGCTCCGGGCCCGTGAGCGTCGAGACGGTCAACGGCCGGGCGGTCACGCTCACGCGGGCCGGATCCGGTCCGCCGCTGCTGTACCTCCACGGCCTCGCGGACGTCCATAGCGCGGTCGAGCCCGAGCCGGCACCGCCCCTCCTCGCGGCGCTGCGCGGGCACGCCGAGGTAATCGCGCCGGCGCTCCCCGGCTACCTGGGATCCGAGTCCCTCGGTGCCCACGCCGACGTCGAGGACCATGCGTTCCACCTGGCCGATCTCCTCGACCGGCTCGAGCTCGGCGCCGTGACGCTGGTCGGGGCGTCGATCGGTGGGTGGCTGGCGGCAGAGTTCGCGTTCCGGCACCCCGACCGCGTGGGACGGCTCGTGCTGGTCGACCCGCTGGGCCTCTACGTCCCCGAGGCACCCGGCGCGTTGTTCTTCGGTGCTGCGGCGCCACGCGGCGTGGGCGGGCTGGGCGAGGTGCGCGGCGTCTTGTTCGCCGACCCTGACGGTCCGGCCGCGCGCGGCGCGCTTCCAGACGGCCTCACCCGTGAGCAGTCGCTGCGGTGGTTCGGCGGCCTGGCCGGGGCCGCGCAGCTCGGGTGGCCCGCCCCCCAGCTGTGCAACCCGAAGCTCCGGGAACGCCTCGGCCGCATCACCGCGCCCACGCTGCTGGTCTGGGGACGGGACGACCAGGTCGCGCCGGTCGCGCACGCCGACGCGTGGCGGACCGGCCTCCGGGACGCCCGGGTCGAGCTGGTTGACGAAGCCGGCCACGCCGCGACGCTCGAACAGCCCGCCGACGTCGCGGCCGCGATCCACGCGTTCCTCACCTGACGACCCGACGACGCGGCGGTCTCAGCCGGTGTGGTCAGCTTTCACCGGTCGGCCCTTCGTCCTCGGCCCACTGACCGACGGTCGCGCGCGCCGCCCTTGCTACGGCCGGAGGTTCTGGCCTTGGCCGCGCGCGACGACGCGGCTGCGTCGGCGGCCGACCTCGGAGGGGTCGACGGTCGTGGTCCACCAGGCCCGGTTCACCTGGTCCTCGACCGACCATCCCAGGTCGTAGATGGTGGCGGCGATCTCCTCGTAGGTTCGGAGCATGCGGCGGATGGCCGGCTGGTCGTTGTGCACGGCGCCGAGGGCGAGCGCTCGGGTGAAGGGGAGGAGGTCCTCATGGGGGACGACGTGGTTGACGAGCCCCCAAGCGAGGGCCTGGTCGGCGGAGAGGAAGTTGCCGGTGGTGCTGAGCTCGCGGGCGCGGCGGAGGCCGACGGCTTCGGTGAGGAGGACGGTGAGGCCCCAGCCGGGCATGATCCCGACCCGGGCGTGGGTATCGGCGAATCGGGCTCGGTCGGAGGCGACGAGGAAGTCGCAGTTGAGGGCGAGCTCGAAGCCGCCGGTGATGGCGGGACCGTTGATCGCGCCGATGAGGAGCTTGGTTCGGGGTGGGAACGGCCCCCGGAACGTGAACTTGCCGACGTCGTCGCGGCGGTACGGGTCGTCGGGGTCCTGGCGTCGGGCGGTCCGTGATGACGCGGTGGCGATCTCCTTCAGGTCCGCGCCGGCGCAGAAGGCGGGGTCGGCGCCGGTGAGGATCATCACGTCCACGTCGGCGCGCTGTTCGGCGTCGCCGACGGCTCGGGCGAGCGCTTCGCCGAGCTCGCCGTTGATCGCGTTGCGGACCGAAGGGCGGTTCAGGGTGATCGTGGCCACCCGGTCCTCGACGGCGACGAGGACGACGTCGGTCACGGCTCGTCCCACCGGTAGATGCGGGCGGCGTTTCCGCCGAGCACCGCGACCTGCTGGGCGGGCGTGAGATCGGTACGGCTGGTGATGTTGCGGACCGAGTTGGGGAACTCGGCGTCCCAGTGCGGGTAGTCGGACGCGAAGACCACGGTGTGGTCACCGAGCCCGGCGAGGGCGTGGGGAAGATGCCGTTCCGACTCGCACGAGATGACCAGCCGGCCGTCAGCGAGGTACTCGCTCGGCTTCCGGTGGATGCGCGGCATCTCGTGCGGGCGCTTCTCGTAGTGCTCGTCGAGACGCTCGAACAGGTACGGACCCCATCCGGCTCCTGCTTCGAGGAGGAGGACGCGCAGCGTGGTGAAGCGCTCGAGGACGCCGCCGCACACGAGGGTCGCGGCAGCGAACATGATGTCGAACGGGAACTCGAGCGCGTGCAGGGTGGCGTAGGAGTCGACGAACCGGCGGTGTGCGAACCGGGGGCCTCCGGCGTGCACCCCGACGGGGACGTCGAGCTCCTCGGCGAGTCGCCAGAGGTCGTCGAAGGCGGGGTCGTCGAGGTTCCGGGGCCCGACGCAGCACGGGACCGTGAGCGAGACGAAGCCGAGCTCGGTGACGGCGCGGCGGGCTTCGGTGAGCGCGGCGTCGAGCGACCCGAGCGGGAGCGCCGGGGTCCCCTTCAGGCGAGACGGATCGGCGGCGCAGTACTCGACGAGCCAGTCGTTGTAGGCGCGGCAGTAGGCGGTGGCGAGCTCGCCGTCGGCGAGGCCCCAGAAGCCGAGGCTGGCCGTGCCGTACAGGACGGCGAGGTCGATGCCCTCCTCGTCCATGTCGGCGAGGCGCAGCGTCGGGTCGACGGCGCCGTCGCGGTGCACGGAGGCCTCCTCGA
This sequence comes from uncultured Actinomycetes bacterium, assembly GCA_963714105.1. Taxonomy (GTDB): domain Bacteria; phylum Actinomycetota; class Acidimicrobiia; order IMCC26256; family PALSA-555; genus PALSA-555. The sequence continues at coordinate 1,118,892 of OY970233.1, forward strand.
TGCCTTCGGGGACCCAGGCTCCGACCCCGACGCCCGGCGGGATCTGGTGGCCGTCGAGCTCGTAGCGGGTGGTCCCGCGGGCGTCGCGGACGAGTCGGGGCCGGCGGTCGTGGAGCGACGCGGGGAGGTGCCGGACCCAGAGGTCGTCGGGTTCGAAGACGTGGCCGTCGACGTCGATGACGGCCGGCGCGGCCATCGCCTACGTCAGCAGCTCGGGGTAGCGGGCGCTGACGAGGCGCCGTAACCCGTCGCGCAGGTCGACCTGGGGGGCGGGGACGAGGTCGAGCATGCGGCTGCGGTCGATGGTGACCGAGCCGATCGTGTTCGTGGTCTCCTCGAAGCGGGGTTCGAGGCCGGTGAGCTCGCCGAGGATGGAGCACCAGTCCTCGATGGAGGCGGGTTCGCCGCCCCAGTTGACGATGGTGGCGGGGACGCTCGCGGCGGCGAGGAGCCCGGGGAGCGACGCGAGGATGTCGTCCTCGTGGATGGGGTTGAAGCGGTTGGGGCGCTCGGGGTGCAGCGGGATGGGGTGGCCGCCCTGCATGAAGAGGACGTGCCACGCGGGCCAGCCGCCGTTGTCTCCGTAGGGGACGTTCAGTCGGGCGATGGTCGTGGGGACGCCGTGCTCACGCGCCGCGGTGCGGGCGACCGCCTCGGCCGCGATCTTGGCCAGGCTGTAGGTGGGGAACATGACCCGGTGGTTGTCCCCGAGAGGGTCGGTCTCGCGCAGCTCGTGGGTGGGGCCCTGGTGCTGGTACACCGCGGTCGATGAGCAGTGCAGGACGGCCGTGGCGTGCGTGGCAACGCGCGATGAGCAACCCGATCGATTCGGCGTTGGCGGCGAAGTCGTGGTCCCAGGCGTCGTCGCCGCCTTTGGCGACGGCGAAGTTGAGGACGTAGTCGAAGTCGTCGGGGAGGTCCTGGAAGTCGGAGGTGGCGAGGTCGGTGGCGACGCAGGTGACGCCGGCAACCTCGAGGCGTTCCCGGGCGTGGGCATCGGAGAACCGGGCGATGCCCCAGACGTCGTTGGCCTTGGCCAGGCCGAGGGTGACGGGCAGCGCGACCTGCCCGGTCGGCCCGGTGACGAGGATCTTGGCCCGCTCGAGACGCTTGGGGGCCGCCATCAGCCGCGTGACCCCGCGTGGGGTGAGGGGGAGCACGACGCGGACGGTAGTCGAGGCCCGCGGCGGCCGTTCCGGCCGCGCGGGTCAGCGGAGCCGGTCGACGTAGGTGTCGGTGCCCGGGATCGTGGGGAGGAAGGGCGCGGCGAGCTCGACCCGGCCGAGCCCGGTGGACGCCAGCGCCGCACCCGTCGGCGCGAAGGTCGACGCCCAGCAGTCGGCGGCGGGGGTGTCGGTGAGGGTCAGCAGGGTGAGGCGCCGCTCGAGCCCAGGCACGTCGTCGACGTAGCTCATCCGGTCGGCGGGGAGCGGCATCGGCTCGAACACGAGCGTCATCGCCGCGGGGGAGCCGGCGAGCCGGGCCGGGAGGTGCTCGCCACGGAGCCAGGCGTCGAGCGTGGCCCGCTCGACGTTCGGGTCCGCGTCGACGACCTCGAGGACCAGCCCCTGGTACGGGATGGTCGAGGGAGTGGACGTCGCGGGGACCAGTTCCGTCCCGGTAGACGGGGCCGGTGTAGCGCTGGAACGACGTGTAGACGTGGGTGCGGTCGAGGTAGACGCGCCCGTCGGGGAGGAGCCGCTGGTTGGTGGCGACGGTCCAGCGGAGGTGGTCCTCGTAGCGGCCGTCGGTGATCCAGTACGTGCGCGAGGTACTTGCCGGCCGCTGAGCGGCTGACGCGATCAGCGATTCGTCGGGGTAGCGCAGCGCCTGCAGGTCGCGGGTCGCGACCCACCGCCGGCCGGCGAACATCCAGGGCATCGCCATCGCGCCGCTGTAGTAGTGGTCGTCCTCGTACCAGCGGTTGTAAGTGCGGTCGTGACCTTCGTTCGGCTCGACGAGGGTGATGAGCGCGGAACCGATCGCGCGTCGCGGTAGGGGCCCTCGCCCGGCAGCGTCGAGTACGGGCTCTCGGGTGTCGGTCATGTCGGCCGCCACGAGCGGGACGGTCACGCCGTCGCGGACGTCGCGCCACTCGAGTGACACGTCGAGACCGACGGCGACGTCGCGGGCGCGGACGCCGGTGAGCGCCCCGACGACGCGGACCCCGTCGGTGTCGTCGAGGTCGACGACGGCGGGCGCGTACGGGACGGAGTCGGCGAGGTCGGGCAGGATCGGGTGCCACACGACGGTGTAGCTGTAGACGCGTTCCTCGGCCCGGGCCGCTCGACCCAGTCGACGGCTTGGGCTTGGCAGTTCCAGCAGAACGGGCTGGGCGGGAACCGGTAGGTGCCGCAGCGGGTGCAGCGGGGCACGACGAGGCGGTGTTCGGCCGCGGCATCCCAGAACGGCTGCGTCCACGAGTCGGCGGCGAGCGCGATCAGCTCCTCCGGGGGGAGGCGCAGCGTGTCGTCGGTGGTGCGGTCTCGGGGCGTCATGGCACGCTCAGCAGGAGCGACGAGGTGGGGAGCGACGCCGGGCCGCCGGTGACGAGCGCGACCCGCGCGCCGGCGACTTGGTTGACCGCCTGTTCCCCGCAGCTGCTCGACGGCCTCCTTCACGTGGGTCATCCCGATGATGTACGCCTCGGAGAGGTTGCCGCCGTGGGTGTTGACCGGCAGCGACCCGGTCGGCCAGCGGATGGCGCCGTCGGCGACGAACGCGCCGCTCTCGCCGATCCCGCAGAACCCGTAGTCCTCGAGCTGCAGCAGCACCATCGGCGAGAAGTGGTCGTAGAGCAACGCGACGTCCACGTCGCCGGGCGCGAGACCGGCCATGGCGTAGAGGCGCTGCGCGACCGGTCGGTGCCCGGACGAGGCGAAGATCTCGTCGGGCATGTTCATCCAGGTGATGGCCTGCCCCCAGCGGCCATGACCGCCGTGGGCGGACGCGGTGACCGACACCGGCGGTTGACGGAGATCCTTGGCGCGATCGGCCGCGACCGTGACGACGGCGACGGCACCGTCGCATTCGAGGCAGAAGTCGTAGAGACACAGCGGCTCGGCGATCAGCCGGGCCGAGAAGTACTCGTCGAGGGTCAAGGGGTCACGCATCAGCGCGGTGTCGCGTCGACGGGCGTTCTCGCGGGTGGAGATCGCGACCTCGGCGAAGTGCTCCCGTCGGGTGCCGTACTGGTGCATGTGGCGGCGGGCGAGGACCGCGAACATCTGCCCGGGCGCCATCAGACCCGCCGGCTGGATGAAGTTGCCCTCCGGTGAGGGCGGCGCGGAGTACTGGGCTCCCGGTTTGCCTCGCGGCGCGTAGGAGGCACCGAAGCGGCTCGAGGCCTGCTGGAGGGTCATGAGGCTCACGACGCACGTCGCCATGCCCGAGTCGATCGCCGCCGCGGCGAGCCCGACCGAACCTGCGGCGCCGCCGCCGCCTCCACTCAGCATGGCGGTGAAGCGAACTTCCGGGATCCCGAGCGTCTGGGCGAACAGGGAGGTGTCCCCCCCGAGACCCATGCTGTAGAGGGCGAGCCCGTCGACGTCGCGGATGGTGAGCCCGGCGTCGTCGAGCGCCGCGAGGGTCGCCTTGCCAGCGAGCTCGAGTGGCGTCTGCGGGAGCGACCGACCCCGCCGGTAGTACGGCGTCGCGCCGATGCCCACGATCGCCGTCTTGTCCTTCAGGGTCATGGCCCGGGCATCATGGCACGAGCCGCGATGCCGCCCCGGCTGACGGTCGGGTCCCACGGCGCGTCGCTCCCGGGTCGCGGTGTGCGGCTTGCATCGTGATCGGCGACGGCACGTCGGTCGCTGCGCTTGCCTCCCCGGGCGGGCGCGGCGATGCTCGACGTGGCACGCGGGGACCGGCACCACACGTGACGCCCCGGACCGCGTCGGGAGGAACGCCCAGCCCATGGCCGACGATCTGAGCGAGCTGGCCCGCCGCCATCTGTGGATGCACTTCTCGCGTCTCGGCGACTACGACGGGTCGCGTCGGGTTCCCGTGATGGTGCGCGGGGAGGGCTGCCATGTCGTCGACGCCGACGGTCGGCGGTACCTCGACGGACTGTCGGGTCTCTTCACCGTCCAGGTCGGGCACGGACGTCCCGAGCTCATCGACGCGGCACGGCGCCAAGCCGAGACACTCGAGTACTTCCCGATCTGGTCGTATGCGCACCCGCCCGCGATTCATCTGTCGGCGCGACTCGCCGGGCTGGCGCCCGGTGATCTGAACCGGGTCTTCTTCACGAGCGGGGGTTCCGAGGCGGTCGAGTCGGCCTGGAAGCTCGCCCGGCAGTACTTCCGCGCCCTCGGGCAAGCGCAACGGTTCAAGGTGATCGCCCGCCGGGTCGCGTACCACGGGAGCACCTTGGGTGCGCTCGCGTTGACCGGTGTCACCGGGGTGCGGGCTCCGTTCGAGCCGCTCACCCCGGGGGCGGTGCACGTGGCGAACACGAACCGGTACCGGCACCCTCTGGGCGCCGACGAGAAGGCGTTCATGTTGTCGGTGACCGACGCGATCGAGGAGGCGATCCTCTTCGAGGGTCCGGAGACGGTCGCGGCGGTGTTCCTCGAGCCGGTCCAGAACGGTGGTGGCTGCTACCTGCCGCCGGCCGGTTACTTCGAACGGGTCCGCGAGATCTGCGACCGGTACGGGGTGCTGCTCGTCTCCGACGAGGTCATCTGCGCGATGGGCCGCCTCGGCCACATGTTCGGCTGCGAACGGTTCGGGTATCTGCCCGACATGATCACGTGCGCGAAAGGGCTCACGAGCGGTTACTCCCCGCTCGGTGCCGTGATCTGCCGAGACTTCCTCGCCGAGCCGTTCCTCGAGGGAGGCCAGTCGTTCGCGCACGGGCTGACGTTCGGGGGGCACCCGGTCAGCTGCGCGGTCGGCCTCGCCAACCTCGACGTGTTCGAACGCGACGCGATCCTCGACCACGTGCAGCACGAGGAACCGGGGTTCCGCGAGCGGCTGGAGGGTCTGCGAGACCTCCCGCTCGTCGGGGACGTCCGCGGCGCCGGCTACTTCTTCGCGGTCGAGCTGGTCCGTGATCAGGCGTCCGGCGAGCCCTTCCGGGGTGCGGAGCGCGAGCGAGCTGCTCGCCAAGGTCCCCCAGCACCTGGCGGAAGCCGGGGCTGATCTCGAGAGTCGACGGTCGCGGCGACCCGGTCATCCAGGTCGCGCCTCCCCTCGTCGCCGGCCCGGCCGAGCTCGACGAGCTCGAGGCCCGGCTGCGGGCGGCCCTCACCGAGACACAACGCGCGGTGCTCGACTGAGCCGAACGACCTCCTCATCTCCCGGGCCGCTCGAGCGGTGCGGGGCCGCCGGCGGTCCGGCCCGGGAGCTCGTGAGGCTCAGGCGACGCCACGGGGCCGGCCGGGGGGAAGCGAACCGGCCACCGTGGGCGCCGCGCAGGTAGGTGCATGGTGCCAACCCGTGGTTTCGGCCCTGCGACCGGTCCGTGAACGGCTTGTGAAGCCGACGCGAAGACTGGGACCATCTCGGCGGTCCGTAACGTTGCAGGGGGCAACGGACACGGAGGTGTTGTGATGTTCCGAACCAAGACCCAGCAGGTCACCCCCGAGCAGGCACTCCCGGGCCGAGCCCAGCAGACGCCCGTCCCCGCCCGCCACGCGGTGCTGAACACCCCCCTCGAGCCGCCGTTCCCCGACGGGCTGGCCGAGGCGGTCTTCGCGATGGGCTGCTTCTGGGGGGCCGAGCAGCAGTTCTGGAGCCTCCCGGGGGTCTTCACAACCGCGGTCGGCTACGTCGGCGGGTTCACGCCGAACCCGAGCTACGAGGAGGTCTGCACCGGGCGCACCGGGCATACCGAGGCGGTCCTGGTCGTCTTCGACCCGGCCGTCGTGTCCTACGAGGATCTGCTGAAGACGTTCTGGGAGCACCACAACCCGACCCAGGGCATGCGTCAGGGCAACGACGTCGGCACCCAGTACCGCTCCGGGATCTACGTCACCGATGACAGCGAGCGAGCCGCGGCGGAAGCGTCCCGCGATCGGTACCAGCGCGCCCTCAGCGACGCCGGACAGGGCGAGATCACGACCGAGATCGCCCGGCTCGGCGAGTTCTTCTACGCCGAGGACTACCACCAGCAGTACCTGGCGAAGAACCCGCACGGCTACTGCGGGCTCGGCGGGACCGGCGTCGCCTGTCCAACCGGACTGACCACGAACTGACGTCTCCGGCTTCCGAGCACCGCGCTGAGTGGGTCGCCAGGGACTCGAACCCTGAACCGCCGGGTTAAAAGCCCGTTGCTCTGCCAGTTGAGCTAGCGACCCGATCATGCGAGCAACCCGCGAGGCTTCCGCGCCGGAGCCTCGGGGAGCATTTCGTCCTGATCAGAGCGTAGCGACGGAGCTTGGAACCCGCCGACCGCCGGTTCCCGCGGCGGGATCGCGCTGGGGACGGACACAGTCAGCGGTCGATCTTCCGGGCTTCGGTCTCGCCGTGCTACACCCTTCGGACTCGATCAGCCCGGTGGTCACTGCATGGTGCGTCGGCGGGCGAAAGCGACGTGGAAGTGGGGCCACGAGCAACCGGCACGCCGCCCGTGCGGGGCGATCAGTCTGCGCCGACGGGTTCGGTCGGAGGCACAGGCGGACGCAGCGCGGCGTTGCTCGACCGGACCGTGAACCGGTTCCGGCGTCGCGCGGCACGCCCCACGCAGGTAGCGACGCTGATCACTGCGATCGTCATCGGGTACGTGATCTACGACAGCTGGGCCGGGAACGCGGTCACGTTCAATTCGTTGCTGTTCTTCGTCGTAGTCGGGATCACGCTCGGATCGATCTACGCGGTCGCCGCCGCCGGGTTGGTCGTGACGTACACGACGTCGGGCATCTTCAACTTCGCCCAAGGGGCGATCGGCATGCTGATGGCCTTCGTGTACTGGGAGCTCAAGGTCGACTTGGGGCTGCAGACGCTCCTGGCCCTCGTGCTCACGGTCGCGCTGGCCGCTCCCCTGTTCGGTGCCGGCATCGAACGGCTCCTCATGCGCCGACTTGCCGACGCGTCGCTCGTCGCGCAGCTCGTGGTGACGATCGGGTTGATGTTCGCCCTCATCGGGTTGGTAAACACGATCTGGGACCCGAACACGTCACGGACCGTCGGCACCTTCTTCGGAACCGGCGGGTTCTCCGTCGGTCAGACGCTCGTCCCCTGGTTCCGACTCATTACCGTCCTGGCCGGTCTCACCATCGCGCTCGGGTTGCGGTTCGTCCTGTACCGGACCCGTCTCGGGATCGCGATGCGAGCGGTGGTCGACAACCGGGGTCTGGCCGCCCTCAACGGCGCCCGCCCTGACCGGATGTCGATGGTCTCGTGGGCGCTCGGGTCGTCGATGGCCGCGCTCGCGGGCATCTTCCTGGCAGAAGAGCTGAGCGCGCTGAGCGCGCAGAACCTGACCCTGCTCATCGTCGACGCGTTCGCGGCGGCGATCATCGGTCGGCTGCGGAGCCTGCCGTTGACCTACGCCGGCGGGATCCTCATCGGTCTGTCGATCTCGTTCCAGGAGAACTTCTTGTCGTGGGCCGGCCGCTGGAGCACCGCGGCGACGGCGATCCCCACGGTGCTGCTCTTCCTCGCGCTGTTGTTCGTCCCCCAAGCCCGGATCGAGGGGCGACGGGCGCTCCGCCAGATCGTCCCGCGCGTCCCGACCGTGCGACGCGCCGTGTTCGGCATGGCGCTGCTCCTCGTCGCGGTCGTCGTCGCCGGCGGGGTCCTCGACCGGATCGGTGTGCGTGAGCTCGCCTTCGCGATCGTCACGGGCTTCATCATGCTCTCGCTCGTGCCGCTCACGGGCTGGTCCGGTCAGATCTCCCTTGCCCAGATCACCTTCGCCGGCGCGGGCGCGTTCGCGTTCGCCGAGTGGGGCCCACATCTCGGCGCCGTCGGCGGGCTGCTCGCCGCGGCGGCGTTCGCGGTTCCCTTCGGGGTCCTCATGGCGCTCCCCGCGCTCCGACTTCAGGGTCTGTACCTCGCGTTGGCGTCGATGGCGTTCGCCCGGATGGCAGAGTTCCTCTTCTTCGACCAGCCCGAGGTCTTCGGGAGTGGATCGCGTCGGATCGGCACCCTCCGGATCCTCGGCGTCGACCTGAGCAAGCCCTTCACCGTGCTCGGGTTCCATTTCGGTCAGGACGTCGGGTTGCTCTTCGCCATCACCGTGCTGTTCGCCGTCGTCGGCGTCCTGGTGGTGGCGCTCCGTCGTCGGCGCTTCGGGCGCCGCCTCGTCGCGCTACGCGACAGCCCCGCCGCGTGTGCGACGTTCGGCGTGAACTTGACCCTCACGAAGCTGGTGGTCTTCGGCCTGTCCGCGGCGATCGCCGGGTTCGCCGGGGCGCTCCTCGGCGTCGTCCTCGGGGGCGGCACGACCACGGACTTCCAGATGCTCAGCGGCCTCCCCTACCTGCTCCTCGCGGTCGTCGGCGGGATCGCCGTCGTGAGCGGCGCTCTCTTGGGTGGCGTCCTCCTGCAGAGCTTCACGTGGCTGGTCCAACTGTTTCCGGGTGTCGTCGCGCTCACGTGGCTCCAGCGCATCGGTCCGGGCCTCGCGGGAATCGGGATCGGCCGCGAACCGGACGGGATCGTCCCCGCGGTCGGAGCCGGGATGTACGAGGCGGCCGCGGCGAAGCACCCGCGGCCGTCTACGGCGAGCGGCGACGCAGGATCCTCGACGCCGAGCTGAGCGCGCGCGCGGCGATCCGCGACCACACGTCGAGCAGCCGTTCGGCGCGGTGTTCCCGTATCCGTTCTACGGTGCTGGGCATGGAGCCCACCCACCGGGAATCGCTGCGAGACCGGTCGGTGGAGCGCGCGGTGGGTGCACGGTACGCGCGGTCGTCGGAGCAGGTGGCTCGCATCATGCAGGCCGCGGTCGAGCTCATCCGCGACACCGAGACCCTCGATCTGCGCGTCACCGACGTCATCGCCGCCGCGGGTGTCTCCAACCGCGCGTTCTACCAGCATTTTTCGAGCAAGGCCGAGCTCTTGATGGCGGTGCTCGAGGACGGCAACCGCAGGTACATGGAGCACCTCGAGCGGCGCATGGCCGGCTGCCGCACCCGTCTCGAGGCCGTCGAGTGCTGGATCCGCGGGATGCTCGCGCGAGCCCAGGAGCCGCATCGACCGACCGACACGCGCCCGTTCATCGTGAACGGGATGCGGCTCGCGTACGAGTTCCCCGAGGAATCCCTCGCCGCCGACGAGGCGCTCCGGACCCCGCTCCGCGAGGCGCTCCGCGACGCCGGGAAAGCCGGGGAGCTGGTCGAGCGCGACCTCGACGCGCGACGTCGACCACGTCGTGCAGCTCACCCTCGGCCACATGACCTGGAGCCTCATCCAGCGCGACCCGCTCCGCCCCGCCGACGTCGACGACATCGTCGGCTTCGCGCTCGCCGGGCTGCGGCGCCGACCCGTTTGACCGACGCGCCGTCCACTGAGAAACTCCTTCTCGTAGCGGAGAAGGTGCTTCCGACAGGCGCGGTGCGGTCGGGACGGGGGGAACCATGCGAGCGAGACGTTGGTGCACGTTGATCGCGGCGCTCGCCGTGGCCGTCGGCGCCGTGGCGGGGGCGGGCAGCGCGAGCGCCCAGAGCGGTGGGGCGGCGCTGCAGGGCACCGACGTCGGGATCACCCCGACGACGATTCGGATCGCGGTGCTCGCCGACGTGGACACACCCGCCGCGCCGGGCCTGTTCCAGGGTTCGGTGAGCGCGGTGCAAGGGCTGGGCTCGCTACATGAACAGCGTCGGCGGGATCGCGGGACGAAAGATCAGCGTCGACTTCATCGACACACACCTGAGCGCCGACGAGGCCCGCAACGCGATCATCAAGGCCTGCCAGCAGGACTTCGCGCTCGTCGGCACCAGCGCGCTGTTCGTGAACAACATCGACGACCTCGTCGGATGCAAGGATCAGGCCGGCAAGGCGGTGGGGCTGCCGGACTTCCCGGTGACACAGACCGAGCCGGTGCATCAGTGCTCACCCGTTTCGTTCTCCGTCGAGGGCGAGACGCTGGACTGCGCGACGAAGGATCAGCACCCGCAGACGTACGTGGCGACGGTCGGGCCGACTCGCTACTACCAGAGCAAGTTGAAGGACCTCCACGGCATCTACATCTACCCGTCGGACCTGCAGGCATCGAAGAACGCCCAGGTCCCGCTGTTCAAGTCTCAGCAGCAGCTCGGGATCAGAGCGGACCAGGAGTTCGACATCTCGGGTGTGGCTCCCCAGAGCGCGTTCACGCCCGTCGTCGAGGCGGCCAAGTCGCACCAGTCGACGTACATGCACGCCGGCCTGTCGTTCACGAGCATGGTCGAGCTTCGCAAGGAGGCGATGCTCCAGGGCCTGACCTCGGTCAAGGTGTGGGACTGCTCGATCCAGTGCTACGACCAGCGCCTGATCCAACAAGGGGGCCCGGCGGTGGAGGGCCAGTACCTCTACACCGTCTTCGTCCCCTTCGAGGAGGCCAACGCCAACCCGATGACCGCGAACTTCTTGAAGTTCACGGGGCGGAGCCAGGCCGACGCGTTCGGCGCGGTGGCGTGGGCCTCGGGCATCTACTTCCGCGACGTCGTCAACGCGGTCGTCCAGAAGGGCGGCAACAACGCCCTCACCCGGGCGAACGTGCTGGCCGCCGCCCCGAACATCAACGGCTTCACCGCGGACGGGATGCTGGGGCGGACCGACGTCGGCAAGCACCTCCCGACGCCCTGCTTCACGCTGCTGCAGGTCCAGCACGGCAAGTTCGTGCGGGTGTACCCGAAGAAGGCCGCGAGCTTCGACTGCAACCCGCAGAACGTCCACTCGATCAAGCTCGACCTGCTCGGCGGCTGAGCAGGAGGGAGGGAGCGACCGACCATGGCGGGCACACCCGAGCCGATGTTCGACCTGAGCGGCCAGGTCGCGGTCGTCACCGGCGGCGGCACGGGGATCGGCGCGGCGACGGCGCTCGTCCTCGCGGAGCACGGCGCCGACGTCGTCCTCGCCAGCCGGAAGCGTGACAACCTCGAGCGGGTCGCCGCCGGGGTGGAGGAGCGCGGTCGCCGCGCGCTCGTCGTACCGACCGACGTGCGCGACGCCGACGCCTGCCTCGGGCTCGTCGACACCACCATCCGCGAGCTCGGCCAACTGGACATCCTGGTGAACAACGCGGGCGGGTCGCAGTCCCGAACCCTCGCCGACTGGGACGTCAACGGCTGGCAGCACTCGATCGACCTCAACCTGCGGAGCGTGTTCGTGCTCTCCCAAGCCGCGGCGCGGCACATGATGGAGCGACGTCAGGGCCGCATCGTGAACATCTCGTCCGGCGCGGCCGAGCACGGCCTCCCGTTCGTCGCCCCGTACGGGGCGGCGAAGGCCGGGGTCGAGAACCTCACCGCGTCGTTCGCGGCGGGGCTCGCCCCGTTCGGGATCCGCGTGAACTGCATCGGGGTGGGCGCGATCAAGTCCGAAGGCTTCCTGCGGGCCATGGCCCGCATCGGGCAGGATCCGGACCGGGTGGGCGGCCACTCGAACGGGTTCGGTCGGGCCGGCCTCCCCGAGGAGATCGCATGGCCGATCCTGTTTCTCGTGTCCCCCGCCGCGAGCTTCCTGTCCGGTCAGACCATCTACGTCGGCGGGCCCCCGACGGTTCCGGGCTTCGCGGCGCCGGCCACGTAGGGATGGTCCCGCGCCGCGTGCGCTGCGCCCGGGTCGGGTCCCGGTGAGCGACCCCGGCGCGGTCGACGTGGACCTCCTTCGCCAGGCCCGCGCGTCCCTCCCGGCCCAGCTGAACGCGGGGATGCTGTTCGGCGAAGGGGGATTCTGCATCCTCGGGTGGCTGCTGTTCTCCGCCGGGTGGCACCACATCACGCTCTACGGGAACACGATCGGTGTGGTCGACCCGGAGCGGGGCGGCCCGGCCCCCGCGGTGGTGGCCGCCACCTACGGGCTCGACCAGGGGGACGTCGAAGCGCTCGCACAGCTGAACGACCGGACCCCGACCGAGGCGCGGGTCGCCGCGGTGGCCGGTCATCTCGACGAGCTGATCCGGGCGGCCGGCGGGTGACCGTCGTCGACGGCGGCACCCTCGTGCGCCGCGCGCTCCAGCGGGAGGGTGTGACCCACGTGTTCGGGCTCGGTGGCGGGCACATCAACCCCACGTGGTGGTCGGTCCGGGACGCGCCGGACATGACCCTCGTCGACGTGCGGCACGAGAGCGCCGCGGTGTACGCCGCGGAGGGCTGGGCGCTCGCCACGCGAACACCGGGGGTCTGCCTGGTGACCGCCGCGCCCGGGGTCACCAACGCGATGACCGGCCTCGCGAACGCCCGCGCCAACGGGGTTCCCCTGGTCTGCCTGGCCGGCGCGGCGACGCTGCGCGGGCAGGACGCGGGCGAGGTCGAGTGGATCGACCAGCTCGAGCTGGTCCGCCCGGTGACGAAGTGGGCGCGGCGGATCTACCACCTCGACCGCATCCCCGAGTACGTGGCGCTGGCGTTCCGGGCGGCCCGCAGCGGCCGTCCCGGGCCCGTGTACCTCGAGGTCGCCATCGACCTGATCCACGCGTCGCTCGACGACGCCGACGTGGTCGTGCCGCCGCGCCTCGACGGCCAGGACGGCGGGGGCGGTGCCGCCCCGGACCTGGTCGATCGCGCCGCGCGGCTGCTGCGCGACGCCCGCCGACCCGCGGTCGTCGCCGGGAGCGGGGTGTGGTGGGCGAACGCCGACACGGAGCTCCGCGAGTTCGTGGAGCGCACCCGCATCCCAGTCGTGACGCGACAGGCCGCGCGGGGGACGATCCCGGACGAGCACCCGCTGTGCCTCGGCCAGGACTGGCAGAACGTCTGCTACCAAGCCGACGTCCTGCTCTGTGTCGGCAAGCAGCTCGACTACTTCTTCGGCTACGGGCGGTTCCCGAACCTCGATCACCTCATCCAGGTCGACGTCGACCCGCTCGAGATCGGCCGGAACCGGGTGCCGGTCAGCGTCGGGATGGTCGCCGACGCCAAGGCGACGCTCGCCCAGCTCACCGACGCGGTCGGGCCACTGTCGACCGACCAGTGGACGGCGCGGCTCCGGGACCAGGCGGCCACCATCGCGGCGGGCCACGCGGCGATGGCCCGCTCCGAGCAGGTGCCGATGCACCCGATGCGGCTCTGCCTGGAGCTCCGCGACCTCCTCGACGCGGACGCCACGGTCGTGGCCGACGGCTCCAACAGCATGATCTGGGCCCGGGCCGCCTTCCCCGCGTCCCGGCCCGGGCGCACGCCGAGCATGAGCAACTACGGCAACATCGGCTACGGGAGCGGGTACGCCCTCGCCGCCGCTGTCGCCCGGCCCGGCACCCAGGTCGTCTGGGTCGTCGGAGACGGGTCGTTCGGGTTCAACGCGATGGAGCTCGACACCGCGGCGCGCTTCGGTCTCCCCATCGTCACGGTGATCATGAACAACTGCGGGTGGAGCGCGGGATGGGTGCCCCTCGGGGTGCGCCACTACGAGCGGCTCGCGCCCGGCTTCGACGGTGAGGGGGAGCTCATCGAGCGTCCCGAGGAGATCCGGCCCGCGCTCGAGCGGGCCCTCACCTCCACCACTCCCTACATCGTCAACGCGCTGGTCGAGCCGGCCGCGGAGTACTTCCCGGGCCGGTACCTCGGACCCGAGCGGACCGCACCCGCTCCTGACGGCTCCGGGTAACGGGCGTCATGGCGGGTTCGACCCCCTTGACGGGGGCGCACGGGCGGGCGCCAGCCTTGGGCGTGCACCGCTCATCACCGCGGGGGCGCGCCCGCCGGATGGACGCCGAGCCCGTCGCGGGCAAGGTTGGGACATGAGACTCGACGGCAAGGTCGCGCTGATCACCGGATCGACGCGGGGCATCGGGCGCGCCACCGCCGAGCGCTTCGCCGCGGAGGGCGCTCGCGTCGTCGTCACCGGGCGCAGCCGCGACGTGGGTGCTGAGGTCGAACGCGGCGTGCGGGATGCGGGTGGCGACGCGACGTACGTCGCCACCGACCTCGGACGCGAGGAGGACGTGATCGCCGCGGTCGCCGCGGCGGTCGAGCGCTACGGCGGACTGACGACGCTCGTGAACAACGCCGCGCCGACCGAGCTCATGGGGCCCGGACGGCTCGACCGGCGGGTGACCGAACTCACGAACGACGCGTGGGACTCGATCATGCTCGTTGGGCTCAAGGCCGTGATGTGGTGCTGCAAGTACGCGATCCCCGAGATCGCGAAGTCCGGTGGGGGCGCTGTGGTCAACATTTCGTCCGCCGCGTCGGTCCTCGGCACCCCCGGGCTCGACACCTACACGGCACTGAAGGGCGCGCTCAACACGCTGACCCGCTCGATCGCGGTCGAGTACGCGGCGGACAACATTCGATGCAACGGGGTGATCTCGGGCATGGTGCTGAGCAGCGAGGGCGCGTTCAAGCTGATGGACGATCCGGTCATCGGAGCGGCGACCCGAGCGCTGCACCTCACGCGGCTCGGCGTCCCCGACGACATCGCGAACGCGGTGTTGTTCCTCGCGTCCGACGAGGCCGCGTTCATCACGGGGGCGCTGGTCCCCGTCGACGGTGGTGTCACGGCCCGAATGCCCGTCCCCGACCTGTCGGCGGCGGGAATCGACCTGGGCTAGCGACCGTTCGCGTGCCGGTGACGGCGACGATCTGCTGATGCACCCCCAACTGTCGGTCAGTGCCGTGTCGTCGTGGCGGTGGACACTCGACGACGATCTCCGGTGCTGGGCCGACCTCGGCGTCGACCAGGTGGGACTGTCGTTCCGGAAGCTCGAGGATGCCGGGGTCGTCGCCGCCGCGCGGCGGGTCCGTGACGCCGGCCTGCGGGTCACGAACCTCGTCGAGCTGGGCTGGTGGGTCCTCGACGAGCCGGCCACCTGGGCACCCCAACAGGCCCGGCTCCGGAGCGCCCTCGAGGCCGCCGCGATCACGGGGGCGCGGTGCTTGGTGCTCACCACTGGCCCTGCGGGTCGTCTCACCTGGGACGATGCGCTCGAAGCCCTGGCGGAGGCGGTCGCACCGGTGCGGTCGGAGGCGGACGGGCGCGGCATCGGCATCGCCCTCGAGCACACCGGGTCGTTGCGGCTGGATCTCAGCTTCGTCACCACCCTTCGCGACGTCGTGGACGCGGCTCGCGTGCTCGGTGTCGAGGTGTGCGTCGAGGTGAACTCGTGCTTCGCCGAGCGAGCGGTCGAGCGCACGTTGCGCACCCATGTCGAGGAGCTCGGGCACGTCCAGGTGAGCGACGCGGTGATCGGAAGCTTGTGCACGCCCGACCGGGCGGTGCCTGGCGACGGTGACGTTCCCCTCCGCCGCATCCTCGTCGCGCTCCTGGGCGCGGGGTACCGGGGCGCGTTCGAGCTCGAGCTCGTGGGCCCTCGAATTGAGCAGGAGGGCTACGCGAGCGCGATCCGACGTGGGGTCGCGTACCTCGAGCGGCTTCTGGCCGGCATCGAGGCGGCTCGAGAGGTCACGTGAAGGGGAGGCCTTTCACCCGCAGGGGAGAGGCGTAGGTCACCTCGGGTGGTCGGGCGAGCAGATCGCCGAGGCGCGAGACGACGGCTCGGACGGCCGCGCTGTCCCGGTGGACCGCGAGCGCGTCACGGTCGTCGTAGACCTCGTAGAAGAGCACGACGTCGGGTTCGTCGCTTGCCTCGTGCATCGCGAACGCGACCGTTCCCGGTTCTGCCCCGACGGCTTCGTGGAGCGGTTCGAACGCGGCCAAGAGCTCGTCACGACGGCCCGGTGCCGCCTCGAGTCGGGTGAACACGACGATCGGCGCCACCGACGCAGGGTACGCGGGGCCGGCGGGCGAGGCGCAGCGGTTGACCGTCGGGTCGTGTCGGACCGGCCCGGTGCTTCAGCGGTCGCGGCGCGGGCGCTTCATTGGGACCGCGTGCGACCGGCGAGGTGATCGCGAGCTCCCCGCTCGGGGCGGGCGGCGGGTCGGGTCGGTCATCGGCCGGTGACGGCCGGGCCGTGGCGGGACCCGGCCCAGATGTCGTCGCAACGTTCGCAGACCTCGGCCGGGACGAGTCCGTATCGCATGAGGACCCCGAACGCGGCACAGCCGACGCAGAACCCGAAGACCGATTCGAGCGTCGCGGCGGCGACGACGAGGCCGACGAGTACGAACGCGGCGGTGGTGAGCCCGAAGCCGAAGTGGAGCACCACGGCGGTGACCGTGAGGGTGGCGCCAGTCCCTCGGGCGAAGCGCTTGGGTGGCCCGGCAACGTTCTTCGCTGGAAACCGAAGGTTGGGGGTCAGCACTCTGGTGACGATCTGGCCGAGCGGGCTGAGCGTCGGGCCAGTGAGGACGCGGGCGACGAACCCGTACGCGAGCGGGATCATCAGCTAGGGCTGGTGGAGCGTCACGGTGAGCCCGGCGAGGACCACGACACCGGCGGCGACGAGCCGGGCCGAGACCTCGTGGACCGGGTTCGGGAAGCTGAACAGTCCGCTCATCGGTGGTCCGCGTCGGTGCGGTCAGGGGTTCTCGCGTCGGGGCGCCGAGAGGCGGGAGAAGGTCCCCCTGATAGAGTCTCGTGCTTCTCCGGGTGGAGACGAGCCCCCATCGTCCAGCGGCCTAGGACGCCGCCCTTTCAAGGCGGTAACGGGGATTCGAATTCCCCTGGGGGCACGGCGGCGCGAGCCGCTGCCACCCAGGTCCTGTGGTGCAGTTTGGAGTGCACGCCGCCCTGTCAAGGCGGAGGCCGCGGGTTCAAATCCCGTCAGGACCGCCGGCGACGCTGCCCCGTGCGGCGTCGACGCGGCCGGGTAGCTCAGTTGGCAGAGCACGCGCCTGAAAAGCGCGGGGTCGCCGGATCGACGCCGGCCCCGGCCACCGGTTCGGCCTACTCGTGCTTGGGTTCGCCGCCCTCGGCGAGGATGCGGGTGATCTCGCTCTTGCGAAAGCGGCGATGCCCCCCGAGGGTGCGGATCGCCGAGATCTTGCCGGCTCGGGCCCAGCGGGTCACCGTCTTCGGGTTCACGCGAAACATCGCTGCGACCTCGGAAGGGGTGAGGAGCTCCTCTCGCTCTTCGGAGATCGGTCGTTCCCCGTCGGATTCCATGGACCCACCACTTTGCTGTGGCCGAAGCGTCTCCGGCTTGTCTCTCCCCGCCCTACTTGCACCGATTGCCCGACCCCGCGCGGCAGGTTACCGCTGTTCGTCCACGAACCGGACCCGACCGTCCCCGGCGGTGACCTCACCGACGATCCAGGCTTGCTGCCCTCCAGCCCGCAGGGTGTCGAGGGCCCGGCGGGCGTCGGCTCGACCGACGACGGCGAGCATCCCGAGCCCGAGGTTGAAGACGTGCTCCATCTCGTCGTCGGGGACGCCGCCGGCGCCCTGGATGACCGCGAAGATCTTGGGAACGTCCCAGGTGCCCCGCGCCACGATGGCGTCGCAGTCGTCGGGGAGGACGCGGACGAGGTTGCCGGGGATTCCCCCGCCGGTGATGTGACTGAGCGCGTGGACCTCGACGCGCCGGCGCAGCTCGAGCAGCGCCGGGGCGTAGATGACACTGGGGCGGAGCAGCTCGGCACCCAGGGAGTGGCCAGCTCCCCGCCAGGGTGGGGCGTCCAGCGAGTGGTCGGCGTGGGCGATCGCGGCGCGGGCCAGCGCGTAGCCGTTGCAGCGGAGGCCGGGGCTGGCGAGACCGAGGATGAGGTCCCCGGCGGTGACACCGGCGGGGAGCAGCCGGGATCGTTCGACGATGCCGACCGCGAACCCGACCAGGTCGAACTCGCCGGGTTCCATGACGCCGGGGTGCTCGGACATCTCACCGCCGAGCAGCGCGCAGCCCGCTTCTCGACAGCCGCGGGCGACGCCGGCGACGAGGTCGTCGATCTGCTCGGGGATCAGCTGACCCATGGAGATGTAGTCGAGGAAGAAGAGCGGCTCGGCGCCGTGGGCGGCGATGTCGTCGACGGACATGGCGACGCAGTCGATCCCGATCGTCGAGTAGCGGCCGAGCTGGTGGGCGAGCACGGCTTTGGTGCCGACGCCGTCGGTCGACGAGATGAGCACGGGGTCCCGGTACTGGAGCCGGGCGAGGTCGAAGAGCCCACCGAAGCCGCCGACGTCACCGACCACCCCGGCGCGGAAGGTGGACCGGACGTGATCCTTGATGAGCTCGACCGCCTTGTCGCCCGCCGCGATGTCGACGCCGGCGTCGGCGTAGGTGAGGCGCGCGGTGCTCGGTCTCCGGGGGGTCACGCGGGCCGCGGGTCGCTGACCGGCAGCGCCGGCTCGTCGCCGGACGCGCCGGTGGGCGCCTCGAGGACCTGCTTCGTGTCGGCGATCGACACGGGGACGGGCACTGGGTACCGGCCGGAGAGGCACGCGGTGCAGAACGCGTCGGGAGGCGCGCCGGTCGCTGCGGTGACCCGGTCGAGCTCGAGGTAGGCGAGGGAGTCGACCTTCAAGAAGTCGGCGATCTCCCCGACGGACAGGTCGGCGGCGAGGAGCTCGGAGCGCCGGCCGGTGTCCATCCCGTAGTGGCACGGCCACTTGTACGGTGGGGAGGAGACTCGGAAGTGCACCTCGGTGGCGCCGGCTTCGCGGAGCATCGCGACCACCTGACGCGTGGTGGTGCCGCGCACGATGGAATCGTCGACGACGACGAGACGTTTGCCGCGGATCGATTCCGGCAGCGGGTTCAGTTTGAGTCGGACCCCGCCGCTGCGGAGCCGCTGGGTCGGCTCGATGAACGTGCGGCCCACGTAGCGGTTCTTCACGAGCCCGTCGCCGTAGGGGATACCGGACGCGTGCGCGTAGCCCTGCGCGGCGGGGATCCCGGATTCGGGGACGGGCATCACCATGTCGGCCTCGACGGGGGCCTGCCGGGCGAGCTCCTCGCCCATGCGGCGGCGCGCGGCGTGCACGCTGCGCCCGTACAGGTAGGTGTCGGGCCGGGCGAAGTAGACGAACTCGAACAGGCACAGGTGCGGGGTCGGCTCCGCGAAACGGTGCTCGCGGAGACCGGACGCGTCGATGACGACCATCTCCCCCGGTTCGATCTCGCGGACCACGTGCGCGCCGAGGATGTCGAGCGCGGCGGTCTCGCTGGCGAGCACCCAGCCGCCTTCGATACGGCCGAGGACCAGCGGCCAGAAGCCGTGACGGTCGCGCACCGCGATGAGGTGCGCGTCGTCCATGAGCACGAGGGAGAAACCACCTTCGAGGCGGGGCAGCACCCGTTCGAGGGCGAGCTCGAGGTCACGACCGTCGGAGCGGGGCTCGGCCGGGTACTCGTTGGCGATCAGCTCGGCGATGAGCGCGGAGTCCGTGGTCGAGTCGACCTCCGCGGCCGGGGCGGCCAGGCCGGGCAGCATCCCGAGCCGCTCGGCGAGCGCGGCGGTGTTCGTGAGGTTGCCGTTGTGCCCGAGCGCGAAGCCGGTGTCGCCGACCGACCGGTAGACGGGCTGGGCGTTGCGCCAGGTGCTCGAGCCCGTGGTCGAGTACCGGTTGTGCCCGATGGCGAGGTGACCGTCGAGGGCGGCGAGGCGGCGCTCGTCGAAGACCTGGGTGACGAGCCCCATGTCCTTCACGACGGTGATGGTCTCGCCGTCGCTCACCGCGATCCCGGCGGATTCCTGACCCCGGTGCTGGAGGGCGTACAGGCCGAGGTACGTGAGGTGCGCGACGGGCTGCCCGGAGGCGTAGACGCCGAAGACGCCGCAGGCGTGCCCGAGGCCCGGTGCGGTCGAGGACCCGTCCATAAACCAAGTATCCCACGGGGCTGTCCCGACCCTGACCTCCCGTGTGGGCCCTAGCGTGGGCGGGATGCCCACAACCCCTGGCTGGTGCGTCTGGCTGACCGGTCGGGCCGGCGCGGGCAAGACGACGGTGGCGACGGCGGTGCTCGAGCAGCTCCGGTCGCGTGGCGCGCCGGTGGCGTTGGTCGACGAGCCCGAGGTCGGCGCGCACCTCGATGACGGCGACCGGCTCGGGGCGCTGGCCTGGGTGATCTCGATCCTGGCCGACGCCGGGGTCGTGGCGCTCGTCGCCGCCGACGAGCCCCACCAGGCCGCCCGTGAGGAGGTCAGAGCCGCGACGCCGGGCTTCGTGGAGGTGTTCGTCGACGCCGGCGCGGGCCCCGACGAGTACGAGGAGCCGTACGCGCCGGAGCTGCGCGTCCCGACGCGGGGCCGCTCACCGGAGGCGTCAGCCGCGCAGGTGGTGTCCTGGCTGGAGGATCACGGCGCGTTGGACGGCGCGCCCGATGCCGCACCGTCTCCGTCCCGGCCGGGCCGGCCGGGTTCGGGGTCCTGACCGAGCGCCGTGGGGATCCCCGCCCGCCACGCCCTCGTGGCGGTGTCGAGCTCGACGCGGAACGCCCCGGTCACCTCGAGGCGGGTCCCGCCGGTGCGGCCGAGCGCCGCGGCCGGCACCCCGGCCGTGTCGGCGCGGCGCAGCACCGTGGCGAGGTCGCCGTCGTCGACCGACAGCACCACCCGTGACGTCGATTCGGAGAAGCACCACGCGGCGGCGGCGGTGTCGCCGTCAGGGGGGCGGACCGCGAAGCCGCACTTCCCGGCGATCGCCATCTCCGCGAGGGTGACCGCGAGGCCGCCGGCGGCGCAGTCGTGCACGCCGCTGACCGCGCGTTCGGCCACGAGCGCGCGGACCAGCTCGTGCAGCGCCACCGCGGCCTCGAGGTCGGCGACCGGCGCGTGCCCCCCGGCCCGGCGGTGTCGGACCGCGGCCCATTCGGAGCCGCCGAGCTCGGGCCGGGTGGTGCCGAGCACCACGACATGCTGCCCGGGTGTGAACGCGGTCGGCGGCGGGACGGTGTCGAGGTGGTCGATGACACCCACGACGCCGACGACCGGCGTCGGGTCGATGTCCGCGCCATGCAATTCGTTGTAGAAGCTGACGTTGCCACCGATGACGGGGACGCCGAGCGCCTCGCACGCCTCGCTGACACCCTCCACGGTCTCGTGGAACTGCCACATGACGTCGGGGTGCTCCGGGTTGCCGAAGTTGAGGCAGTTCACGAGCGCCCGTGGCGTCGCGCCCGAGCACGCGACGTTGCGGGCGGCCTCGAGCACCGCAAGTTGTCCGCCGACGCGGGGGTCGAGCCGACAGAAGCGGGCGTTGCCGTCGGTCGAGAGGGCCAGCGCCCGGTTCGTGCCCTGGAGGCGGAGCACGGTCGCGTCCCCGCCCGGACCGACGACGGTGTTCAGGAACAGCTGGTGGTCGTACTGACGCCAGATCCACGACGAGTCGGCGATCGTGGGTGACGCCAGCAGCGCCAGCAGCTCGGGGCCGAGGTCAGTCCCGTCGGGGAACTCGGCATCGAGCCCAGCCCACGGGTCGTCGGCGTGGCGCGCGTCGAGGTCAGCGGGGCGTCGCGCCGGCCGCTGGTAGACGGGGCCTTCCCCGAGGCTCGCCGCGGGCACGTCGGCGAGCGCGACCGCGTCGGGTCGCGGGTCGGGGTCGTCGAAGGTTCCGTCATAGACGCGGAAGCGCTTCGTGGCAGTGACATGCCCGACGACCGACGCGCGGATCTCCCATCGGGTGCAGAGCGCGAGGACCTGGTCGAGGTGGCGGGGCTCGACGATCGCGAGCATCCGCTCCTGACTCTCGGAGGTCATCACCTCGATCGCGGTCATGTGGGGCTCGCGGCGGGGAACGCGGGCAAGGTCGACGTCCATCCCCGCGCCGCTGCTCGCCGCGGTCTCGGACGCCGCGCACGAGAGCCCGCCGGCGCCGAGGTCCTGGACGCCGACCGCGAGGCCCTGGTCGAGGAGCGCGAGGCAAGCCTCGATGAGGCGCTTCTCCTCGAATGGGTCACCGACCTGCACCGAGGGCCGCTTGGCGTCGGAGCCGTCCTCGAACCCGGCGGAAGCGAGCACGCTGGCACCTCCGATGCCGTCGCGGCCGGTCGCAGCGCCGAGCAGGACGGCCAGGTTGCCGGGATCTCCGGCGACGGCGCGGACCAGCCGGTCGCGGGGGAGGAGCCCGAGGCACAGCACGTTGACGAGCGGGTTGTCGCGGTAGCCGTCGTCGAAGGCGACCTCGCCGCCGACAGTGGGAACCCCGACCGAGTTTCCGTACCCGCTGATGCCGCTGACCACCTGCTCGACGAGGTATCGGGTTCGGGCGTCGTCGAGCGGCCCGAACCGCAGCGAATCCATGAGCGCGACCGGACGGGCCCCCATCGAGAAGATGTCGCGGATGATCCCGCCGACGCCGGTCGCCGCACCCTGGTACGGCTCGACCGCCGAGGGGTGGTTGTGACTCTCGATCCGCACCGCGACGGCGACCCCGTCACCGACGTCGATGACCCCGGCGCCCTCACCGGGCCCGACGAGCACCCACGGCGCCGTGGTCGGGAACCGGCGCAGGTCTCGCTTCGAGGACTTGTACGAGCAATGCTCCGACCACATGACCCCATACATGGCCAGCTCGAGGTCGGATGGATCCCGGCCGAGGACCTCGACGATTGACGCCAGCTCGTCGTCGGTGAGGCCGAGCGCACGGTGCAACGGCTCGGTGCTCACGGGCACAGCCGGAGCCTACCGGCGGCTCGATTTCCCCAAATGGAAGGTGCCAGAATAGGGGAAATACTTCCCGGAGAAGGCAGCAAATGGCACCGAGGCAGCTGACGACCGAGCACAAAGAGGCGATGGCCGCAGGCCGGACCGAGGGCCGGGCGGTGAAGGCCTACCTCGACGCCCTCGCGGGGGAACGACCGCGCCGGGGCCGCCCCCGCACCGCCGAGTCGATCCGCGGCCGCCTCGCCGGGTTGAAGCGTGAGCTCGAGGACGCGACGTCGTTGCGGCGGCTCCAGCTCCTCCAGGAGCGCCGTGACCTCGAAGCCGAGCTCGAGACCAAGTCCGGCGCGGGCCCGGACCTGCCCGCGCTCGAGGCCGACTTCACCACGGTGGCCAAGGCCTACGGGGCCCGCAAGGGGATCGCGTACGCGACGTGGCGCGAGATGGGCGTGCCGGCAGACGTGCTGAGCCGGGCGGGGATCGCTCGCGGCAGCTGAGCGCAGCGCGGTCAGCTCACGCCGCGACGGCGCGGGCGCTCGCCGCCTCGACCAGCGATGCGAGCAGCACCACACCGTCCTCGGAGCCGAGCAGCGGCGTCGACGCCCGTTCGGGATGCGGCATCAGCCCCACGACGTTGCCGGCGGCGTTGCAGATCCCGGCGATGTCGTCGATGCTGCCGTTGGGGTTGGTGACGTAGCGGAGCACGACCCGGTCCTCGGCACGGAGCGCGGCGAGGGTCTCGGCATCGCAGGCGTACGCGCCTTCGAAGTGGTTGATCGGGAGCTTGAGCTCGTCGCCCGACTTGGCCCGGCTGGTGAGCGGCGTGCGGGTGGTCTCGACTCGGCAAGTGACGGTCTCGCAGAGGAACTTGAGGCCGGCGTTCTTCTGGAGCGCGCCGGGTAAGAGCGCGGCTTCGGTGAGGACCTGGAATCCGTTGCAGATCCCCACGACCGGTCCACCCGCGGCGGCGTGCTCGGCGACGGCGCTCATCACGGGCGAGAAGCGGGCGAGCGCCCCGGTGCGCAGGTAGTCGCCGTGCGCGAATCCGCCGGGGATCACCACCGCGTCGGCCCCGCCGAGGCTGCTCTCGGTGTGGAAGACGAGCTCGGCCGACGCGCCGAGCGCCTCGAGCGCGGAGCGGACGTCGAGCTCACAGTTCGTCCCGGGGAACACGACGACCGCGACGTGGGCGCTCATGGCGTCACCCGCTGGTGACGAGCTCGGTGAGCTCGACGTCGTACGCCTCGATCACGGGGTTCGCGAGGAGCTGCTCGCACATCGCCTCGACTTGGGCTCGGGCGGTCTCACGGTCGGTGGCGTCGACGACGAGACGAATGCACTTGCCGATCTGCACCTGGCTGACATTGCGGTACCCGAGCGCCGGGAGCGCGCGCTCCACCGTCGCGCCTTGAGGGTCGAGGATGCCGGGCAGGTGCGTCACCTCGATCCGCGCCTCGTACTGCACGTCCCCATGCTACCGGCCGCTCCCGTCGACGACGAGGAGCGACACACCGTGTGCAGGGTGGCTCACGAAGCCGCGCGGGTGCGGTGCGGCGCGACGTCCGGTGAGGACCTCAGTCGCCGTACCAGTCGTCGAAGCGGAGACCGGTGACGCGCTCGTACGCCTCGACGTACCGGGCGCGGGTGCCGGCGATCACCGACTCGGGGAGGTGCGGCGCGGGGGGCCGGTGGTCCCAGCCCGTCGTCGCGTAATAGTCGCGGGCGTACTGCTTGTCGAACGACGCTGGCGAGGTTCCCGGCGTGTACTGCCCCGCGTCCCAGTAGCGCGACGAGTCCGAGGTGAGCAGCTCGTCGATGACGACGACGTGGCCGTCGACGATCCCGAACTCGAGCTTGGTGTCGGCGAGGATCAGCCCGCGCGTCTCGGCGTGCCGGGCGGCGAACCGGTAGATCGCCAGCGCGGCGTCGCGGCAGCGCTCGAAGGTCTCCTCGCCGACTTGGGCGATCGCTTCTGCGTCGGTGAGGGTCTCGTCGTGCCCGGCGCCGGGCTCCGACTTCGTGGTCGTGGTGAAGATCGGCTCGGGGAGCCGTTCGGCGCGGGCCAGACCGCCCGGGAGCGTCCGTCCGCAGACGGTGCCCCTGGCGGCGTACTCCTCCCACGCGGACCCGAAGAGGTAGCCGCGGGCGATGCACTCGAGCCGGACCGGTTGCGCCGCCCGGACGAGCATCGCCCGCCCGGCGGCGTCGGCACCGGCTTGGGCGGGGAACTCGGCCGGGTCCGACGGTGAGGAAGTGGTTGGCCGCGATGGCTGCGGTGGCGTCGAACCAGTAGGCCGAGAGGGCGGTGAGCGCCCGGCCCTTGTCGGGGATCTCGTCGTCGAGGACGACGTCGAAGACCGAGATCCGGTCGGAGGCCACGATCAGCATCCGGTCGGGGCTGACCTCGTAGAGGTCGCGCACCTTCCCCGTGTAGCGGTGGGGAAGCGCGACGCCGGTCATGGCGATCCCGGCTCGTCGAGCGCGTCGACGGCCCGGCGGGCGTGGGTGAGCGCCCGGTCGAGATCGAAGCAGGCGTCGAGTCGGCCGTCGCCGAGCGCCGCGTGCACGTCGGGGTCGTCGCGCAGCACCTCCCGGAACGATCGACGCTCCTCCCAGGCGTGCGTCGCCGCGCGCTGGACGGCCCGGTAGGCGTCGTCGCGTGACCAGCCCTGCTCGATCAGGGCCAGCAGCACCGTCTGGCTGAACACCAGCCCGTAGGACAATTCGAGGTTCTCGAGCATCCGGGCCGGGTCGACCGAGAGTTCCTCGACGACGCCGCGCAGTCGGACGCTCACGTAGTAGGCGAGCTGGAGCGAGTCGGGGAGCACGATCCGCTCGACCGACGAGTGCGAGATGTCCCGCTCGTGCCACAGCGCGACGTCTTCGAGTCCGGCGACGATGTTGCCGCGCATCACCCGGGCGAGTCCGCAGAGCTGCTCGCTCCTGACCGGGTTGCGTTTGTGGGGCATCGCGCTCGACCCCTTCTGGACGCCGGCTCGGAAGCCCTCGGCGACCTCCCGCACCTCGGTGCGTTGGAGGTGGCGGATCTCGAGCGCGGACAATTCGACCGTCGCGCCGAGCGACGCGCAGGCGTAGAGGATCTCGGCGTGGCGGTCGCGGGCGATCACCTGCGTCGACGGCACGGGGCGCAGCCCCAGTCGCTCGCAGACGAAGGCTTCGACCTCAGGGTCGATGTTGGAGTACGTCCCGACGGCACCGGAGAGCTTCCCGACCGCGATGGCGGCGCGGGCCTGCTCGACCCGGCGATGCTCGCGGCGGAGCGCCAACGCCCAGAGCGCGAGCTTGGCCCCGAACGTGGTCGGCTCGGCGTGGACGCCATGGGTGCGCCCGACGGTCGGCGTGTCTCGGAACTCGCGCGCCCGGCCGGCGACGGTGGCTTCGAGCTCGTCGATGGCGCCGAGGAGCAGGTCGCAGGCCCGGACGAGGGTCACCGACAAGGCGGTGTCGACGACGTCGCTCGACGTGAGTCCGTAGTGGATCCAGGCGCCGGCCCGGCCGCCGACTCGGTCCTGCACGACGTCGACGAAGGCGGCGACGTCATGGTCGGTGGTCCGCTCTCGCTCCTCGATCGCGGCGACGTCGAAGCCGGCCCGCTCCCGGATCGCGGTGACATCCTCGGCGGGGATCACCCCGAGCTTGGCCCAGGCTTCGACCGCGAGCAGCTCGACCTCGAGCCAGGTGGCGTAACGGGCCTCGTCGGTGAAGAGGCGGGCCATCGGCTCGAGGGCGTAACGGGGGATCAAGGCGGGCTTCCTCCTGGTCGACACTGTAGGAGCCGTCCTGGCGTCGCCGTGTGGTGGTGCGCGCCGGGGTGGGAGTGGAGGCCGAGGCACCGGGAGGGGCGCCCGTGAACGGCGATGCGCCGAGCAGTGAGCTGGTCGGGAGCTGCGTGAAGCACTGGACCGAGCGCGCCGTGGGTCGTTGCGACGACTGCGGGGAGCTGTTCTGCGGCACCTGCCTCGTGCCCCCGGCCCGGCGGCGGCAGCCGACCCGATGTGTCGAGTGCGCGCTCGTCGCCGCCGGGGTGCGAACCCGGGGTGGACGGCGCGCCCCGCCGCTCAACATGAGCCGCGCGCAGCGGCGCCCGACGAACCTCTGGTAGGCGCCTCACTCGACCCGACCGGCGATGTCGTGGCGATACTGGGCTCCCGGCCAGGTGATCCTGCTCGCGGCCTCGTAGGCCCGTTGCCGCGCTTCGACGAGGGTCGCCCCGGTCGCGGTGACGTCGAGCACCCGGCCGCCCGCAGTGACGAGCGCCCCGTCCGGGCGACGGGCCGTGCCGGCGTGGAACACGACGACGTCGGCCATCGGCTCGGCGTCGAGACCGACGATGACGTCACCGGTTCGTGGGGAGACCGGGTAGCCCTCGCTCGCCATCACGACGGTCACGCACGCGTCGTCGTGGAAGCGGACGGGTGGGAGGGTGGCGCCCGTGGCGGCGGCGGTGCACAGCTCCCCGAGGTCGGTGGCGAGGCGGGGAACGACGACCTGGCACTCCGGGTCGCCGAAGCGGACGTTGTACTCGAGGACCTTCGGGCCGTCCGGTGTGAGCATGAGGCCGGCGTAGAGCACGCCGCGGTACGCGGCGCCGCGTTCGGCGAGCGCGGCGAGGGTCGGGCGCACCGCGATCGTCATCACCTGCTCGACGAGCTCGGGGCCCGCGATGGGCACCGGCGAGTACGCGCCCATCCCGCCGGTGTTCGGGCCGGAGTCGCCGTCCCCGGCGCGCTTGTAGTCCTGGGCGGGGGTGAGCGGGACCGCGGCCTCCGGGTCGCCGTTGCAGACGACGAGGAGTGAGAGCTCGGGGCCACGGAGCCCCTCCTCGATCACGACGGTGCGACCGGCGGCGCCGAAGGCCTCGCCGCTCAGGTAGCGGGACACCGCGTCGCGGGCCTCCGGGGCCGAGTCGGTGACGACGACGCCCTTCCCGGCGGCCAGCCCGTCGGTCTTGATCACGTACAAGCCGTCGAGGGTCGCGAGGAACGTCTGGGCCTCGTCGCGCTGGTCGGCGTGGAACGTCGCGTGACGCGCGGTCGGCACCCCTGCACCCTGAAGCACCTCCTTCATCCAGGCTTTGGAGCCCTCGAGGCGCGCCCCGTCGGCGTCGGGCCCGAACGTGGCCACGCCTCGGGCGCGCACCGCGTCGGCGACCCCCGCGACGAGCGGACCTTCGGGGCCGACGACGACGAGATCGACCGCGTGGTCCGCGGCGAGACTGGCGACCGCGTCGGGGGCGGTGACGTCGACGGGGACGCACTCGGCGACGTCCTCCATGCCGGGGTTCCCGGGTGCGGCGACCACCTGACTGACGGACGGGCTGCGGGCGAGAGCCCACGCGAGCGCGTGCTCCCGACCGCCGCTCCCGACGACGAGGACGCGGCCGCTCACGCGGCGCGCGGCAGGACGACGGTCTGCTCTCGGCTCGGTCCGACGGACACGAAGCTGATGGGCACGCCCGCGGCGGCTTCGAGGAATTGGAGGAATTGGCGCGCTTCGGGGGGCAGGTCGCCGATGCGGGCGGCGCCGTCGATCTCGGCCGCCCAGCCGGGGAGAGTCTCGTACACCGGCCGCACCTTGTGCAGCACCGACTGGTGGTACGGGACGTGCTCGTAGCGGGTCCCGTCCTCCCCCTCGTAGGCGACGCAGACCTTGAGCTCGGTGAGGGTGGAGAGGATGTCGAGCTTCGTCACCGCAAGCTCGGTGCAGCCGTTGAGCCACACCGCATGGCGGAGCATGACGGTGTCGAGCCAGCCGGGGCGGCGGCGGCGGCCGGTGTTTGTCCCGAACTCGCCGCCGCGCTCCACGAGCAGGTCACCGACGGGGTCGCCTTCGGGCAGCTCGCTGGGGAACGGGCCGCTGCCGACGCGGGTCACGTACGCCTTGACCACGCCGATCACCCGGTCGATGGCGCGGGGTCCGACCCCGGCGCCGGTGCAAGCCCCACCCGCGATGGGGTTGGAGGACGTGACGAAGGGATAGGTGCCGTGATCGAGGTCGAGGTAGGTGGCCTGCGCGCCTTCGAAGAGGACGTGCTGGCCGGCGTCGAACGCCTCGTGGAGGAGGTGCACGGTGTCGGCGATGTGGGGTTCGAGCCGGGGGACGAGCCCGAGGTACCGGCTCGAGATGTCATCGGCGTCGAGTGGGAGCCGGTTGTAGACCTTGGAAAGCACCCCGTTCTTCTCCCGGAGCGCGAGGTCGAGCTTCTCGCGGAAGATCTTCGGGTCGAGGAGGTCCTGGACCCGCAACCCGACGCGGAGGGCCTTGTCGGCGTACGCGGGGCCGATCCCGCGTTTGGTCGTGCCGAGCCGGTTCTTGCCGAGGAAGCGCTCGGTGACCCGGTCGAGCTCCTGGTGGTACGGCATGATCAGATGGGCGTTCCCGGAGAGGCGAACCCGGCTCGTGTCGATCCCTTTGCGCTCGAGCATGTCGAGCTCCTCGACGAGGACCGCGGGGTCGACGACGACGCCGTTCCCGATGACCGGGACGACGTGGGGGTAGAGCACGCCGCTCGGGACGAGCTGGAGGGCGAAGACCTCGCCGTCGACGACGAGGGTGTGGCCGGCGTTGTGGCCACCCTGGTAGCGGACGACGACCGAGCTCTCCATGGCCAGGTAGTCGGTGAATCGCCCTTTGCCTTCGTCACCCCACTGGGTGCCCACGATCACCGTTCCGGGCACGCCGAACTCCGCTGGAGGTTGGGGGGGCAACGCGTCTGCGCGTCAGCAGTCACGTTGAGGAAAGGGTAGTCGGTCGACGCGGCCGGACCGGCAGCGGTTCGCGGCTCGACCGCACGGCCGGGGCGAGCCCCGCCGTGCGGACGGGCGCGATCGATGTTCAGACCGCGACCGGTGAGCGACGACTGAACGTCAGCTGACCGTCACCGGCGGCGTCGACGGTGATGACGTCGCCGTCGTGGTACTCGCCCTTCAGGAGCGCGAGCGCGATCGGGTCGGCGATCTCCCGCTGCAGCACCCGCTTCAGGGGGCGGGCGCCGAAGTCGGGGTCGTAGCCGAGGACCGCGACGCGGGCGAGGGCCGCGTCGGTGAGCTCGAACCCGAGGTTGCGCTCGGCGAGCCGGGTGCGGAGCTGCTCGACTTGCAGCGCGACGATCTGTTCGATGTGCGCCTCGTCGAGGCGGTGGAACATCACCATCTCGTCGATCCGGTTCAGGAACTCGGGCTTGAACTGGTTCCGCACCGCGGCCATCACGACCGCCTCATCGGCGCCGCCGCCGAGGTTGCTGGTCATGATCAGGACGGTGTTCGTGAAGTCCACCGTCCGGCCTTGACCGTCGGTGAGACGACCGTCGTCGAGCAGCTGCAGCAGCACGTTGAAGACGTCCGGGTGGGCCTTCTCGATCTCGTCGAGCAGGACGACCGCGTACGGCCGGCGGCGGATGGCTTCGGTGAGCTGACCACCTTCGTCGTAGCCGACGTACCCGGGCGGGGCGCCGACGAGCCGGGAGACGTTGTGCTTCTCCTGGTACTCGGACATGTCGATGCGGACCATGGCCCGTTCGTCGTCGAACAGGAAGTCGGCGAGGGTCCGGGCCAGCTCGGTCTTGCCGACCCCGGTGGGGCCGAGGAACAGGAACGAGCCGATGGGGCGGTTCGGGTCGGACAGCCCGGCACGGGAGCGCCGGATCGCGTTCGCGACCGCGGTGACCGCCTCGTCTTGGCCGATGACGCGCCCGTGCAGCTCCTCCTCCATGCGGACGAGCTTGCTGAGCTCGCCCTCCATCAGACGGCTGACGGGGATCCCCGTCCACTTCGAGACGATCTCGGCGACGTCTTCCTCGTCGACCTCTTCCTTCAGCATCTGCTCGTCGCTTTGGAGCTCCTCGAGCCGGGCGGTGCGGGAGGCGATCTCGGTCTCGAGGTCTCGCATCGTCCCGTACCGCAATGCGGCGGCCTGCTCGAGGTTGCCTTCGCGCTCGGCCTTCTCGGCGTCGGTGCGGGCGTTCTCGAGCTGCTCCTTCAGGTCACGGATCTCGGTGATCGCTTCCTTCTCGTTCTGCCAGTGGGCGACCATCGCGTCGCGTTCCTCGGCGAGCTCGGCGAGCTCGCTCTCGATCGCGTCGAGGCGGTTCTTGGACGACTCGTCGGTCTCCTTGGCCGAGCGCGGCCTTCTCGATCTCGAGCTGACGGATCCGGCGTTCCACGACATCGATCTCGAAGGGCATGGAGTCGATCTCGATGCGGAGCCGTGACGCGGATTCGTCGACGAGGTCGATGGCCTTGTCGGGGAGCTGGCGTCCCGTGATGTAGCGATCGGACAGGACGGCGGCGGCGACGAGCGCGGCGTCCTGGATGCGGACACCGTGGTGGACCTCGTAGCGCTCCTTCAGTCCGCGCAGGATGGCGATGGTGTCGTCGACGGACGGCTCGCCGACGAAGACTTGCTGGAACCTGCGTTCGAGCGCGGCGTCCTTCTCGACGTACTTGCGGAACTCGTCGAGGGTGGTGGCGCCGATCATGCGCAGCTCACCGCGGGCGAGCATGGGCTTGATCATGTTGCCAGCGTCGACGGCACCCTCGGCTGCGCCGGCACCGACGATGGTGTGCAGCTCGTCGACGAAGGTGATGACCTCACCGTCGCTGTCGGTGATCTCCTTCAGGACGGCCTTGAGCCGATCCTCGAACTCGCCGCGGTACTTTGCGCCCACGATCATCGATCCGATGTCGAGCGCAATGAGGCGCTTGTCGCGAAGCCCTTCGGGCACATCGCCTTCCACGATGCGACGAGCGAGGCCTTCGGCGATCGCGGTCTTGCCGACGCCGGGCTCCCCGATGAGGACCGGGTTGTTCTTGGTTCGTCGGGACAGCACCTGGATGACGCGCCGGATCTCCTCGTCGCGTCCGATGACCGGGTCGAGCTTCCCTTTCCGCGCGTCTTCGGTGAGGTCGCGGCCGTAGCGCTCGAGCGCCTGGTACTGCTCCTCCGGGTTCTCGGTGGTGACCCGGTGGGATCCGCGCACCGACTT
This sequence comes from uncultured Actinomycetes bacterium, assembly GCA_963714105.1. Classification (GTDB taxonomy): domain Bacteria; phylum Actinomycetota; class Acidimicrobiia; order IMCC26256; family PALSA-555; genus PALSA-555. The sequence goes on from OY970233.1 coordinate 1,150,432, forward strand.
CAGGGCGTCGAGGACCGCGTCCTTGGTGACCGACAGCGAGCGGAGCAGGTCACCGACCCCCCCGGTGACCTCGGTCATGGCCAAGAGGACGTGCTCGGTGGACAGGTAGTCGTCTCCGAGCTCGGTCCGGGCCGCGTCGGCGGCCTCCAGGACCTGGAACGCCTCCGGGGAGAGCTGGCCTTGCTGGGCGCCCCCGTAGACCTGGGAGCGCCGCGACAGGAGTTCCTCGGTCCGGTCGCGCACGGTCTTCGGCGCGACGCCGAGACGCTCCAAGACCGGCAGCACGACGCTCTCGGGCTGGGTCAGCAGCCCCGCGAGGAGGTGCTCAGGGCCGACCTGGGCGTGGTTCTGCTCGCGGGCCAATGCCTGAGCGGCTTGGAGCGCCTCGCCGGTCTTGCGGGTGAACTTGTTGGGGTCCAGGGGCATGGACGCCCACCTCCGATGTAGGATCTCGAAGTTGATAACGCCTATGTCAACTTTGTATTCCGGTGATTCGGGCTCGGGCTGTGGGACCATCGTGCCGATCTTTGGTTGCTATGGCTAGCCCCGACGTCGGCACCGCCGCGACGGCGGGTTCCGGGCCCTCGTGGCACGCCGACCCGCTCGTCCGCGTCCCGCGGCTGCGGTGGTGGGCGGGGGACCACTGGACGGCGTGGGTCGTGGCCTCCCCGACGGAGGGTCCCTCGATCGCGTGGGACTGGACCCTGGCCGGCCTTCCCCACCCGATCCGGTGGGGCACGCCCGTCGTGCGGGTGGCCGCGGCTCCCCCGTTGGAGGTGCAGCCCCGGGTGGGCGCGGCGGCCACGCCCGACGCGGCGCCGGTCGACCCGGCCGCGGGCAGGGTGGTGCTCGACGCTCCCCCGCTGGCGCCTCCGATGTCCATCCCGACGCCCCCGTCCCCCTCGGTGGCGGACGTGGATCCGGGCCGGCCCGACGTCGCGGGACCCACGGCGTCGGCACCACCCGCCGGGACGCACCGGCGGGCCCGTCGCCGTCGGCACCTCGTCCCCCTGGCCGCGGCGCTGTTCCTCGTGCTCAGCGGGGTGGCCGGTGCGGCCCTCCTCTCCTCAGGGCCGTCCCGGCCCGCGCTGGCGAACGTGGTCTCGTACGAGGATCCCGCGGCCGGCCTGTCGTTGCGGTACCCGAGCACCTGGCGGGTCCAGCACCGGGATCCCGGGCAGGGGGTGAGCTTCCTCGCCGGCGCGGCGGGGGGGCCCAACTCGGCTCGGGCGGTCGTCGCGGTGACGGTGGGCACCCAGCGGGGGCCGCTGCCCGCGCTGGCCGACTTCGAACGAACCGCGCTGGCGACCTTCTCGGCCCAGGACCCGGGCTTGCGGGTGAGCGGTGGTGGTGAAGCGACTCTGGCCGGCGGCCCGGCCCTGGACGTGGTGCTCACGGATCCGCCCACGACGATCGAGACCGTCGAGGGCCGCACCGCGGATCTCCGTCCGCTGGTCGTGACGATGACGACGCGCGATCCACGCGGGGCGTTGAGCCGCTCGACGGTGCAGGACTTCCTGACGTCGGTTGGGTCCTGACCGGCCGAGCTCAGCGCCGGACCGGGACGGTCGCCCTGGTGACCGGGACGAGGGTGCGCCGGTACTGCTTGTGGACCTCCTCGACCCGGTCTTGGAGCTCGCGGCGGAGCGCGTCGATCGCGGCCCGCATCCCGGCCATGCGGTCCGTGGCGGCTTGGAGCTCGGCCTCGAGGTCGAGGATCTTGCGGACCCCCGCGAGGCTGACCCCGTCGTTGGTCAGCTCCTGGATGCGCCGCAGCAGCGCGATGTCGCGGTCCGAGTACCGGCGGCTGCCGCCCTGGGTGCGGCTCGGCTCGATCAGGCCTTTGCGCTCGTAGATGCGCAAGGTCTGGGCGTGCACTCCGGCGAGCTCGGCGGCCACCGAGATGATGTAGAGGGCCCGGTCTCGCTCGTCCATGCAGCTCTCCCTAGACCCCTAGTTCCTCCCGGGGGTTCCCCGGGAGGGTCGCTGCGAGCGCTTCGGCCGCGGCGCGCTGCTCGTCGGTGAGCTGGGTGGGGACGACCACCTCGAACCTCACCATCAGGTCGCCGGGATCACCCCTCGCGGGCTGGATGCCCCGGCCGCGCACCCGGAGGGTCTTGCCGCTCGCCGTTCCGGGCGCAACCTTCACGGTGACCGGCCCGTCGAGGGTCGGCACCTTGACCTGCGCGCCGAGCGCCGCTTCAGGGAAGGTCACCGGGACGGTGACGGTGAGGTTCGTCTTGCCCTGCCGTCCGAACACGGCGTCGAGCCCGACGTGGACGACGACGTAGAGGTCCCCGGCGGGGCCGCCGTTGCGGCCGGCCGCGCCGCGGCCCTTGACCCGGATGCGCTGCCCGTCGCTGACCCCGGCCGGCACCCGCACCTTGACCTCGCGGCGGCGCCGCTCCACGCCGGTGCCCCGGCACTTCTTGCAGCGATGCTCGATGATCTGCCCGCGGCCGCCGCAGGTGGGGCAGACCTGGGAGAACGAGAACGGCCCCTGGTCGACCGCGACCGCGCCGGTTCCCCCGCAGGTGGGGCACTGCTCGGGGAAGGTGCCAGGCTCGGCACCGGTGCCGCCGCACACCGAGCAGGTCGCGTCCGAGGTGACCCCGACCGTGGTGGTGATGCCGTGAACGGCGTCGAGGAAGTCGAGGTGCAACTCGGCTTCGAGGTCGGCGCCCCGAACCGGTCCGGTCGGGGCGCGACCGCGGCGCCGCGCGCCGCCGCCGCCGCCGCCGCGGGCGCCGAACAGGTTGCCGAGCAGGTCACCGAGGCCGCCACCGTCGTCGAAGTGGAAGGTCGCGCCCTCGAATCCGGGGCCGAAGCCGCCGGGTCCGAAGCCGCTGTCGGGGCCGACACCGGACGCGACCATCTCGCGCACCTGGTCGTACTCCTTGCGCTTCTCGGCGTCGCCCAGCACTTCGTGCGCGGCGGAGATCTCCTTGAAGCGCTCCTCGGCGGCGGTGTCACCGGCGTTCGCGTCAGGGTGGTACTGCTTCGCGAGCCGGCGATAGGCGCGTTGAATCTCTCGGTCACTTGCACCGGACTCCACGCCGAGCACGGCGTAGTAGTCCTTCTCGAACCACTCCCGCTGCGGTGCCATCGTTTCAGCCCTCGTGTGCGACCTTCACCATGGCCGGACGTAACAGCCGTCCCTTGAGCCGGTACCCGGTTCGAACGGTTTCGGTGACGACGGGGTCTCCGTCGTCACCGCCGTCGTGCATGACGGCCTCGTGGACATTGGGATCGAAGGGGACACCGGTCGCGTCGATACGCTCCACGCCCGCCCGCTCGAGCACGTTCACCAGCTCGGCGAAGACGAGCTCGACACCCTTTCGCACCTTCTCGTCGGCCTCGTCGAGCTGGTTGAGCGCCAGCTCGAAGGTGTCGAGCACGGGGAGGAGCTGCTCGAGCAGTCCCTCGTTCGCCCGGCTGATGGCGTCGGTCTGCTCACGCAGCATCCGCTTGCGGTAGTTCTCGAAGTCGGCCTGGACCCGCTGGGCCAGCGTTCGGAGCTCGTCGCGTTCCTTGGCCAGCGCGACCAGGTCGGAGCTGAGGGCCGCCTCGGCCTGCTCGGCCGAGGCGTCCTCACTCTCGATGGGCTCCTCGTTGATCGACTCGGACTCAGGTGTCACGCGCTGCGCTCTTCACCCTCGTCGACGATCTCCGCGTCGGCGACCTCGTCATCGGACGGCTGCGGGCCGGCGGTCTCACCGCCACCGCCACCGGCGGACGCCTGCTGGGCCTGCGCGGACTGGTAGAGCCGCTGCGCGAACTCCTGGCTGGCCGCGAGGAGCTCCTCGTGCTTCTGGCGGACCGCGTCGAGGTTGTCGCCGGCGAGTGCGGTCTTCAGCTCGCCGAGTGCAGCCTCGATCTTGGCCCGGTCCTCCGGGGAGACCTTGTCGGCCTGCTCCTTCAGGAGCTTCTCGGTCTGGAAGACGAGCGAGTCGGCGTTGTTCCGCGTCTCGGCTTCTTCGCGCCGCTGGCGGTCCTCCTCGGCGTGGGCTTCGGCCTCCTTCACGAGGCGGTCGATCTCGTCCTTGCCGAGCGCGGTGCCACCGGTGATGGTCATCGCCTGCTCCTTGCCCGTCCCGAGGTCCTTCGCGCTGACGTGCACGATGCCGTTGGCATCGATGTCGAAGGTGACCTCGACCTGGGGGACGCCACGGGGTGCCGGCGGCAGGCCGACGAGCTGGAACGTCCCGAGCATCTTGTTGCGGTAGGCCATGTCGCTCTCGCCCTGGAGCACCTTGATCTCGACGCTCGGCTGGTTGTCGTCCGCGGTGGTGAACACCTCGGAGCGCTTCGTCGGGATCGTTGTGTTCCGCTCGATGAGCCGGGTCATGATCTGACCCTTCGTCTCGATGCCGAGCGAGAGCGGGGTCACGTCGAGGAGCAAGACGTCCTTGACGTCGCCCTTCAGCACGCCGGCCTGGATGGCGGCGCCGACCGCGACGGCCTCGTCGGGGTTGACACCCTTGTCGCCTTCCTTGCCGGTGAGGCCCCGCACCAGGTCCTGCACCGCGGGCATGCGCGTCGAGCCACCGACGAGGATCACCCGGTCGATGTTGTCGCTGCTGAGCCCGGCGTCGCGGATCGCCTGCTCGAACGGACCCTTGCAGGCGTCGAGCAGGTCGGCGGTGAGCTCCTGGAACTTGGCCCGCGAGAGGGTCAGCTCGAGGTGGAGGGGCCCTTCCTGGGTCGCGGTGATGAAGGGCAGGTTGATCGACGTCTCCTGCAGTGAGGAGAGCTCGATCTTGGCCTTCTCGGCCGCTTCCTTGAGCCGCTGGGTCGCCATCTTGTCGGCGGCGAGATCGACGCCGTGCGCGCCCTTGAACTCGGCGACCATCCAGTCGATGACTCGCTGATCCCAGTCGTCACCACCGAGATGGGTGTTCCCGGCGGTGGCCTTGACCTCGAACACACCCTCGCCGAGCTCGAGGACCGACACGTCGAAGGTGCCGCCGCCGAGGTCGAAGACGAGGATGGTGAGGTCGTTCTCCTTGTCGAGCCCGTAGGCCAGCGCGGCCGCGGTCGGCTCGTTGATGATGCGCAGCACCTCGAGGCCGGCGATCTCGCCGGCCTCCTTCGTGGCTTGACGCTGCGCGTCGTCGAAGTACGCGGGGGCGGTGATGACCGCCTGGGTGACGGTGTCCCCGAGGTACGCCTCGGCGTCACGCTTGAGCTTCTGCAGGATCCGGGCGGAGATCTCCTGGGGGCTGTAATGCTTCCCGTCGATGTCGACGTTCCAGGAGGTGCCCATGTGGCGCTTCACGGAGCGGATCGTCCGGTCCGGGTTGGTGATCGCCTGGCGCTTGGCCACCTCGCCGACGAGGACCTCGCCGGTCTTGGAGAACGCGACCACCGAGGGCGTCGTACGCGACCCCTCGGCGTTGGGGATGACGGCGGGCTCGCCCGCCTCGAGAACCGAGACGACGGAGTTCGTGGTACCGAGGTCGATGCCGACGGCCTTGGGCATGGTCTGTGTGCCTCCGAGTTGAAAATCTTGAGTCAGACGGTATCAACTTTGGTGCGGGGGAGGCTATTCCCGCCGTGGGGCCGATTTCCGAGGGCGGGCCGGTCGGCGTTCGGGACGGCGGGCAGCGCTTCTCGGGCGGGGAGTTGACATTCTGGCTACATTGCCGACATGGCCCGGCGGAGCGCCCTCGAGGAACTCGCCCGGGTGCCGCTCTTCTCGGCGTGCTCCAAGAAGGAGCTCCAGATCATCGCCCGGCGGGCCGAGCAGGTCGACGTCCCGGCCGGGAAGGTGCTGGTTCGGGAGGGCGCGGCCGGAGCCGAGTTCTTCGTGATCCTCGACGGGACCGCCGAGGTGTCCCGCCACGGGCAGCCGGTCGCCACCCTCGGACCGGGCGCGTTCTTCGGGGACCTCGCCCTCCTCGACCGGGCGCCCCGCAACGCCACCATCACCGCCAAGACCCCGATGCAGCTCATGGTGCTCGGCCAGCGCGAGTTCGCGGCGATGATCGACGACGTGCCGGGGTTCGCCCACAAACTGCTGACCGGGCTCGCCCACCGTCTCCGGGAGTACGACGCCAAGTCGGTGCAGTAGTCGCCCGGGACGACGAGCGGCGCACGAGCCCCCCGGTTTCGGGATGCCGGCAGTAGGTTGCAGGCCGTGCGGCGCCGACTCCCGCTGAAACCGAGCCAGGTCGTCCTCGTCCTCGGCGCGCTCGTCGCCGTCGGGACGATCGCGTCGGGGGTCTTGCCCCGGATCACTGGGTGGACCGACAGCGCACGGGTGTCTCGGGCGACCTTCGTCGACATCCCGGAACCCATCTACTGGCTCTTCTACGCCACCGTCGCCACCATGCTCTTCGTGTGCGCGTGGCTGGTGTCGCTGCGGGTGCGCAACTACCTGCGGGGCGGCCCGGACGACCGGCGCACCACCCGCGAGAACGTGCACCGGCGCCTCGCCGACTTCCGCTCGGGCGTGTGGATGCGGACGCTGCTGCGAGACCCCGCGGCGGGGCTCATGCACTCGTGCATCTACTTCGGCTTCCTGGTCCTCTTCGCGGCGACGGTGATCCTCGAGATCGACCACCAGCTCCCACCGTCGTTGAAGTTCCTGCACGGGTCCGTGTACGAGGGGTACAAGGCGACCGCGAACGTCTTCGGGATCGTGTTCCTCGTCGGCCTGTTCTGGGCTCTCGGGCGGCGATACGTGCAGCGCCCGTACCGGATCAGGGTCAAGACCAAACCCGAGGACGCGGTGATTCTCGGAACCTTCCTCGTGATCGGGATCACCGGCTTCCTGATCGAAGGCTTCCGGATCGCCCTCGAAGGCCGGCCGAACTTCGAGGCCTGGTCGTTCGTCGGCTGGGGCCTGTCCGCACTGTGGTCGGGCTGGTCACACGGGACGCTCTCGGACCTGCACCGAACCATGTGGATCGTCCACTTCACCGCGTTCATCGCCTTCCTCGTGATCCTGCCGACCACCAAGCTGCGGCACATGATCACGTCGCCGATGAACATGTACCTCGGTGATCGGGACCGGCCGAAGGGCGCGATGCAGCCCATGCCGAACCTCATGGAGACCGAGCTCGACACGTTCGGCGCGTCGACGGTCGAGGACTTCACCTGGAAGCAGCTCTTCGACACCGACGCGTGCACGATCTGCGGACGGTGCACCTCGGTGTGCCCGGCTCACGCCACCGGCAAGGCCCTCGACCCGCGCGAGATCGTCTTGAAGGTCGGGGAGGTCATGGCCGCCACCGGCGACCCAGCGGTGTCCCCGCCGGTCGGCACCGTCCCCGGCGTCACCGTGACCGCCGACTCGGTGTTCGAGCGGATCACCTCCGAGGAGCTCTGGGCCTGTACGACCTGCAAGGCCTGCGACGAGATCTGCCCGGTCAACATCGAGATCCTCGACAAGATCCTCGACATGCGCCGTTACCTGTCGCTGATGGAGAGCGACTTCCCCACCGAGCTCGGGAATACCTACCGGTCGATGGAAAACTCCTCGAACGTCTACGGCATGAACCAGGGGGAGCGGGCCGGGTGGGCCGCCGGTCTCGACGACGAGATCCCGGTCATCGACGCGTCCGGCCCGTTCGACCACGAGTACCTCTACTGGGTGGGGTGCGCGGGAAGCTTCGACGATCGCAACAAGCGCGCGAGCCGCGCCGTCGCGCAGCTGCTCCAACGAGCCGGCCTCGACTTCGCGATCCTCGGACCGAGTGAGCTCTGCACCGGCGACCCCGCCCGCCGTTCCGGCAACGAGTACATCTTCCAGATGCTCGCCCTGCAGAACATCGAGGCCCTCAACGGGCTCGGCGTACGCAAGATCATCACCCAGTGCCCGCACTGCTTCAACACCCTGAAGAACGAGTACCCCCAGTTCGGCGGCGACTACGAGGTCGTCCACCACTCCCAGCTGCTCATGGAGCTCATCGAAGACGACCGGCTCTCACTCGAAGGCGCATCCCTCGCCGAGCGGGTCACGTACCACGACTCCTGCTATCTCGGTCGCCACAACGACGTCTACCTCGCGCCGCGCAAGGTGGTCGGATCCCTCGCCAACATCGACATCGTGGAGATGCCTCGGAACGGCACCCGGGGCATGTGCTGCGGGGCCGGCGGGGCCCGCATGTGGATGGAAGAGCGGGTCGGGAAGAAGGTCAACTCGGAGCGGTCCCAAGAGGCGCTCGCGACCGGCGCGTCCGCGAATCGCGGTTGCCTGCCCCTTCTGCTACGTGATGATCGAAGACGGCGTGAAAGAAGCTCAGCGCGACGAGGACGTGAAGGTCCAAGACATCGCCGAGGTGCTGCTCGACGCGATCGAGCACGCGGACGTCGAACCCGCGGCGGCCGAGTTCACACCCGGCCTCTGAGCCGGCCCTCATCACGATGACCTGGCTCGGTTCGCTGCCTGCCGAGGCGATGTTCCCGCTCTTCGCGTTCGGCGCGGTGCTGCTTCTGGTCGCCCTCGACGGGATCCTGCGCCGCCGTCGTCTCGTCCCCGAGGAGGTGCGCTCGGGCGCAGGACCGACCGCGGCGACGACCCTGCAGGCGCTGGCAACGATCTACGCGGTGCTGGTCGCGTTCGTCATCGTCGACGAGTCTGGGCAGCTCCGCAGCGCGCAGAGTCAGGTCTCAGACCAGGCCGGGCAGCTGGCGGTCATCACCGAGAACAGCCACAACCTGCCGGACGTGCAAGGGGCACCGATCCGCCGGGCCGCGCTCGACTACGCCAGCACCGTGGTGCGGGTCGGGCTCAACCAGGTGGAGCACACGGCGCGGCCGAGCGTCTCGGCCAGCCGGTCGTTCCAGCGGATCTTCCAGGTCGTGAACGCCATCGAACCGACACAAGAGTCGGACAAGGCCGCCTACCAGCAGATCCTGAACGCGTTGACCGCCATCGCCCAGTCACGTGAGAACTTGATCAACTCCGCGCACGCGACGACTCCGATCTCGCTGTTCGTCATCCTTGTCCTGCTCGCCGCGACGACGCTCGCGGTGGCGACGCTGATGGACACCCAGCATCGGCGCTCGCACCTCATGATCCTGGCCGCGCTGGCGCTCGGCATCTCCATGACCCTCGCGCTCGTGGCGGCTCTGGACTACCCGTACCGCGGTTTCATCCGGATCGACGACGCGCCGATCCGAACGTTCCTCACCACCCACACCGAGCAATGAGGCCGGCCGCGCGAGTTACTGGTCGCGGAAGTTGAGGTAGTACCGACTCGGGGTCGGGCCTCGTTGACCCTGGTACTTCGATCCGGTCGACGTGCTCCCGTACGGATGATCAGCCGGGGTGGTCATCTGCAGGAACGAGATCTGGCCGATCTTCATCCGCGGGTAGATGGCGATCGGCAGGTTGGCGACGTTGGAGAGCTCGAGCGTCAGATGCCCATCCCAGCCTGCGTCCACGAACCCCGCGGTCGAGTGGATCAGCAGGCCGAGGCGGCCGAGCGAACTCTTGCCTTCGAGACGAGCGACGATGTCGTCGGGAAGTGCGACCCGCTCGAGCGTCGAGCCCAGCACGAACTCGCCCGGGTGCAGGATGAAGGAACGACCGTCGGCGACCTCGACCAGCTCGGTCAGATCTTCTTGGGCTTCCTTCGGATCGATGAACGGCGTCGTGTCGTTGCGGAACACACGAAAGAAGCAGTCGACGTGCAGGTCGACCGACGACGGCTGCACCGCGGCGTCACCGAGTGGATCGATCAGGATCCGCCCACTGTCGAGCGCAGCTCGGATCGACTGGTCCGAGAGAATCACGGACCGCAGATTAGGGGCACGGCATGAGACCGCGGGCAGGTCACCCGAGCCCCGCGGAAGGCCTTTGGTATCCTCCCGCTCGCGGGGTGCGCGGGTGTAGTTCAGAGGCAGAACATCAGCTTCCCAAGCTGAGAACGCGGGTTCGATTCCCGTCACCCGCTCCAAACAGACTTCCGGCTTCAGCAACCCGCCTTCTCTCACAGCCGACTCGACGCGCCCCCGGCTCGACGCGGGACTTGCTCGCGGAGGCCGCGCCGTCGGGGACGAGGAGAGATCGAACGCGGGATCCCGAGGTGCGGTCCCTAGAGCGTCCCCCCGCCGAGGATGCGCTCGATCGCGTTTCCCTCCACCGCGGCCCGCCCGAGCCGAGTAGGCACGTAGTACAGGCCGTCCGACCCAGAATGGAATAGGAAGCACACCAGGGATGCGTGCTCCAGGACCTGAAGGCCCTCACCGACCAGCACACGCAGGCGCTGGCAGGCGTCCTCATTTCCCGTGCGGAACGCCTCTGGGGCGAACGCCTCGACGATCTCCCCGACCGCCGTCTTGTGGTCGCTGCTCGGACCGACCTCCTTCATGACCGAAGCCGCCAGCTGTGGCAGGGGCAGCTGGCCCAGCCGGTCGACCTCCGATTGCACCCCATTGGTGTCCGGTTGGCCCTGCTCCTTGTTGCTGAACAGACGTCTCGCCCGCCCGGTGGGTGGCGATGGCGCGTGGATCGAGGCGATTGGGCTGTGGTCCGGGCACGGACTCGGCTCCAGCGACGGGACTGGGTCGACAGCTCGCGTGTGATCAACCCGCGGGAACGGCGGCGGCGCGCCGCACGGGCCATGATCGCCCGGGTCGAGGAACAGCCGTCTGGAGGTGGCCGATGCCCGCACAGGAGATCCAGGTGAACTCTGATGGCGACGTCGTCGCGTACGACGGCCGGGTGCTCGAGGTCTTCTTCCTCGACGGGTCGAAGCGATTCGTCGCGTCTCGCCTCCGTGTCGACCGCGGCGAACCGGACCACGGTGGGGCAGTCCTCGTGCAGCTCTGGGCAACCCCGGCGCAGATGGTCGCGATGGTCAGGGTCGAATTCTGGGCAGGTGGCAGCAGTCGACGCATTGCTCGAGGCGATCAACGAGTCCGGTGGGGCGTGAGCACCAGCCGCGTGTCCTCGCCGGGCTTTCGTCGGCGTCGGCGCAGGGTGCGGCCGGGCTAGGAGACGAGCGTGGCGACGCACCACACCGCGACGCCGAGGCCCAGCAGCATGAAGGCGATCGTGCGCCCGAGCGGTGCTTGGGGGAGGGTCCCCGTGGTGGCGACGCGTACCTGCTTGCGGACGGGACTCGCGGGTCGGCTGCGAACCGCGGATTCCCGTGCGGCGCGGCTGGCGTCGCTGCGGCGGCGGAACAGCGCGAACGCGTTCGCGGCGAACAGCGCCGCACCGAGCGCGGCGGTGAGCTCGAGGAGGACCTGGCCGTAGAAGTCCACGCCGGCACGGTAGCGCCGCCGCCGCGGTGCGCGAAGTCGGGACCGCTAGAGCTTCGGACCGCCCGGCTTGAACACCATGAGGACGAGGATGACGACGAGGAGGAGGTTGAGCGCCGCCTCGGTGGTCGCGAGCTGCTTGCCGAGACCCTCGAGCTGGACGGCTTCCGCTTCGGTCGGCGGTCCGTTCCCAGCCGCGACTTCGGCCATGAGCGCGTTGAGACGCCGGACCCGGGGGCGGAGCACCCCGTGCGAGAGCCCCAACCCGACGATGTAGAGGGTCGTCGACACCCAGATCCACGTCTGCCCGAAGTCGAAGATGTTGTTGCCCATCGCGACGAGGGCGAGACCGAGCACGAAGACGGCGTAGATGAAGTACTCGGCGACGACGCTGACCCGGTAGACGGACTCGCCGATCGCGACGGCCTCACGTCCTCCGCGCTTCTTGGCTTGGGCCGCGTAAAGGCCGTTCAGCGTCACCCCACCGAACCCGACGATCGCGCACAGAATGTGCAGGATCTTGACGACGTTGTACGCGTCGCTCCCATACGCCCCGAGCATCCGTCCCCTCCTTGCGGCTCCCGGCTGGACCGGGGCATCGTAGGGGCTCGTCACCCCCGACCGCGTGCTACAACGCGGGCGTGCGCCTCATCGTCGCCCGGTGTTCCGTGGAGTATGCGGGGCGGCTGGGGGCTCGCCTGCCGGCGGCGTTGCGGCTCCTCGTCCTCAAGGCTGACGGGTCGATCGCCGTCCACGCCGACGCGAAGGCCTACAAGCCGTTGAACTGGATGAGTCCGCCGTGCACGATCGTCGAGGGCGAGGGGACGCTGACGGCGACGAACCCGAGCGGTGAACGACTGGTGGTCGAGTTCCACGAGGTGGTGTTCGACCAGTCGTTCGAGCTCGGGGACGATCCCGGCCTGAGCAAGGACGGCGTCGAGGCCGAACTGCAGGCGCTGCTCGCGGCGCGCGTCGACGTGCTCGGCGACGGGCTCCGGCTCGTGCGCCGCGAGTACCCGACTGATCTCGGACCAGTCGATCTGTTGTGCCGCGATCGGGAGGGACGGGCCGTCGCGATCGAGGTCAAGCGGGTCGGCGAGATCGCGGGGGTGGAGCAGCTGCTCCGCTACCGGGAACGGTTGGACCGCGACGGTTCACTCGCGCCGACGCACGCCGTCCTGGTCGCGACGCGTATCAAGCCTCAGGCGCGCGTCTTCGCCGCGAGCCGCGACGTCGAGTGCCTCGAGGTCGACCTCGACCAGCTCCGGGCCGGCGTCCCCGCCGACCTCCGCCTGTTCTGACCCCCAGATCAGAGCGCGGCGAGCAGGCTCCACCAGGTGATGAAGGCGATCACGGCCAAGCCGAGCCCGACGAGGGCGGCTCGCTCTCCGACGAACTTGACCCCGACGGCCGCGGAGATGAAGAACAGGATGCCGATCGTGTAGAAGATGAACTGGACGGTGTTCCCCATCGGGCTGATGGCCAGCACCATGACGGTCCCCTTTCGCTCGCCTGGTGACAATGTAAAGACGGGCGCGTGCGACAGGGTGGATACCGGGGGTTTGTTGGACACCGCCCGCCGGGGTGCCGGCCGCTCTACGGTGTCGACCGGTGGACGCCGGTCGGCTACTCGAACAGGCGGGAGACGCGACCGGGCTTGACGACTGGGGCGACCCGTCGTTCCGGAGCGGGCTCGACCTGCTGGTGGAGGCCCTGGACGAGGAGGCCGGCCTGAGCGACCTCGGCGTCGCGGCGATCGAGTCCCAGATCGTCGCCAACCTGACGAACCGGCTCCGAGTCATCGACTGGGTGGCGGCCCATCCCGACGTCCGTGCGGAAGCGGTGACGCGCCCGATCGTCGTGGTGGGGCTGCCCAGGACGGGCACGACCCTGGTCCACGAGCTCTTCCATCGTGACCCGGCCAACCGCTCCCTGATGCGCTGGGAGGCGATCGACTCGGTCCCGCCGCCGGACGCGGCCACGTTCGACTCCGACCCGCGCATCGAGGCGGCGCGGGTCGCAGAGGCCGCGATGGATGCCCTGAACCCGGGGTTTCGGGCCATCCACTACGAAGCCCCGGACGGCCCGACCGAGTGCGTCGCCGTCCTCGCGCAGGCGTTCCGCAGCCTGCTGTGGTCCGTGGTCGCCAACGTCCCCGCGTACACCCGTTGGATGCTCGACGCGGACCCCGAGCCGGCGTACGCGTACCACCGCCTGGTGCTCCAGCTGCTGCAATCCGGCGTGCCGGGCCGTTGGGCGCTGAAGACTCCCCACCACGCGTTGTTCCTCGACGAGGTCGTCCGCCAGTACCCCGACGCCCGACTGGTCATGACCCACCGGGATCCGGTCACCGTGGTGGCGTCGCTCTGCAGCCTGGCCCGCTCGCTCGGAGGCACGTTCAGCGACGTCGATCACACCGCGGACCTGGCCGCGACGTGGATCGACGTGGCGCTCGCGGTGACCGACCGGATGGCGGAATTCCGCGACCGTCTCGGCGACGACCGAGTGGTCGACATCTACTACGACGATCTCGTCGCGGACGCAGTCGCCACGGTGGGTCGGGCCGTCGGCCAGTTCGGGGAGGAGTTGAGCTCGGCGGCGATCGAGTCCATGCGGGCCTACGCGGCCGACGACCCGAGCCGGCGCTTCGGGGCGCACCGGTATCGAGCCGCCGACCTGGGCCTCGACGAAGGCGCCATCGCCGAGCGGTTCGGGCCCTACACCCGGCGCTTCGGGCTCCCCGACGGCCGGTGACGGCCTCGGCGCCGAGCCGGTCACGGCTCACCTGCCCCTGACCGACGCCTGGTCGCCACCTGATCGGGTGCCCGCACCCTGGAATCGGTCGCAGCGGTGGTCCGGGCCGACCGTCCGTGGCGTAGCGTAGGGAGTGATCCGGGGTCTCGTGAAGCCCCGGCGCTTGACGGGTGTTCGGCAAGGAGGACTCCATGATTCCGATCCTCGGTGAGATCATCGGGTGGGAGGCGTTGCTCGTCCTCGGCCTCATCGCCCTGCTCTTCGGCAGCTCGCAGCTCCCCAAGCTCGCCCGGTCGGTCGGCCAGGCCAGCCGTGAGCTGAAGAAGGGCCTGCACGAGGAGCCCGAAGAGGCCGAGCAGACCGAGAAGAAGGACAAGGACGCCTGAGGCTCCCCTCAGCGACTCCTGTTCGATGCCCTCCGGCGCACTCTCGCCGTTTCACATCCTTGTCGTCCTGACCGTCGCGTTGATCGTGCTCGGACCCAAGGAGCTCCCCAAGGTCGCGCGCGCCGGCGCCAAGGCGCTGCGCGAGCTCCGTGCGCTGCGAGCCCGCCTCGACGAGGAGATCCACAGCCTCCTCGAGGACGACGAACCCGGTCCGGGGACCGACACCGGCGTGTAACCCCGACCCGGCGGGCGCGGGCCGTCGCCGAGACCTTCTCGCGCCGGGCTCAGTTCGCCCAACCGGCGCTCGTGGACGGGGCACCCGGGGGGTGTGGGCACCCGGCGGGCGGCCGCGGGTGGTGTTCGCCTTCGTGATCACCGCCGCGAAGGTCGTCATGATCGCGGATCCCGCCCGCCTCGCGGAGCTCGACCTGGTGGTCCTGGACCGCTGAGACGCGATCCGGTGGCGGTGGCGGCGGCTATTCGGGGGCCATGTTGGCGAACTTGGTGAGCCGGTCGACGAACGCGAGACGGGTGGTGCCGGTGGGCCCGTTTCGGTGTTTCGCGACGATGATCTCGGCGGTGCCGCGCTGGTCGGAATCGGGGTTGTAGATGTCGTCGCGGTAGATGAAGACAACGACGTCGGCGTCCTGTTCGAGCGATCCGGACTCGCGGAGGTCGGCGAGCATGGGGCGCTTGTCGGCGCGGTACTCGAGCTGGCGGTTGAGCTGGGAGAGGGCCATGACCGGGCAGTCGAGCTCTCGGGCGAGGATCTTGAGACCGCGGGAGATCTCGGCGACCTCGACTTGGCGGTTCTCGGCCCGTTTGGCCATCGGGGTCATGAGCTGGAGGTAGTCGACGACGACGAGGCCGAGGTCACCGTGGCGGGCTTTGGTGCGCCGCGACTTGGCTCGCATCTCCATGACGGTGCAGTGGGGGTTGTCGTCGATGAACAGCGGCGCTTCGGCGAGGCGACCGACCGCGTGGCTGAGGCGGGTCCAGTCGGCTTCGGGGATGTTGCCGGTCTGGAGCCGGCGCGCGTCGACGCGGGCTTCGCCGGCGAGGAGCCGCTTGGTGAGCTCGAGGGTGCCCATCTCCATCGAGAAGAACAGCACCGGCTTGCGGGCTTCGAGGGCGACGTTCGCGGCCGCACCGAGCGCCAGGCTGGTCTTCCCGGCTCCCGGTCGGGCCGCGACGACGACGAGGTTGGAAGGTTGGAGGCCGAGGAGGAGGTGGTCGAGGTCGGTGTAGCCGGTGGGGACCCCGGTGATGTCGCCGGTGCTGTCGTAGAGGGCTTCGAGCTGGTCGAGGGTGTCTTGGAGCGCGTCCGAGACCTTGATCATCGATTCGGAGACGCGCCGTTCGGCGACCTCGAACACGAGCGATTCGGCTCGGTCGAGGGTCTCGACGACGTCTTGGGAATCGTCGTAGCCCATCTCGGCGATGTCGCCGGCGACGCCGATGAGGCGACGCAGGAGCGCGAGCTCGTTGACGATCTTGGCGTAGTGCGTCGCGTTCGCCGACGCGGGCGTCGACGCCTGGATGCGCATCAGCGGCCTGGCGTCCACCGAGCGCGTCGAGCAGGTCGGCGCGGCGCAGCTCCTCGGCGACGGTGACCGGGTCGACCGGTTCGCCTTGCCCGTAGAGGGAGAGGACGGCCTCGTAGAGGTGGGTGTGCGCGGGCTTGTAGAAGTCGCTGGCCTCGACGCCGACTTCGACCGCGGCAGTGATCGCGTCGCGGGACAGGAGCATCGCGCCGAGCAGCGATTCCTCGGCTTCGAGGTTGTGCGGCGGCACCCGGCCGCCGCCGGAACGGCGGCCGTACTGGTTCGAGTGCTTGGACCACCGCGTCCGCTCCGCCCCGCCGTTCCCCGGTGTTCACCGCCCGTCGACCGGGCGATTCTGAGCCCCGCGTTGCGGGTCGCCAGCGATCACTCGCCGAGCCTGTGGATCGATAGAGCGAAACGGCTGTGAATACTGTGGATGACCTCGCCAGTCATCCACAGGCCTGGGGAGAACGCTCTCGCAGTGGTGCACGCGACAGATCGTCGCGGTCCGGGTGTGACACCCGACGGCGGCGGTCTGACTGCGCGCGACGACCTCGATCTGGAGCGCCGCGTCGACGTCGGGGTGGAGCCGGACCGGCACCTCGGCCGGGCCGAGCTCCTTGAGCGGCTCGCCAGGTCGATCTAGCGCCGGTCGAGCTCGATCTCGGCCTGGGCGCAGCACCGCGTCGGCGATGTCGGCGTTGGTGACCGAGCCGAAGAGCTTGCCGCCCTCGCCGGCGCGGGCCTTCGACCTCGCAGCGGCGTGGCCGCGAGGCGCTGGGCGAGCTCCTCGGCGCCGCTCGCGGTCGCGTGCGTCGCGGACGCTCGCGGTTGCGGCGCATGGCCTCGGCCTGGCGTGACCACCCCTCGGGTCGCCTTCATCGCCAGCCCGCGCGGGACGAGGTAGTTGCGGGCGTAGCCGTCGGCGACCTCGAGCAGGTCGCCCTTGCGGCCCGAGGTGCTCGACGTCCTCGCGCAGCACGATCTTCACGTCGCGCCTCCGGCGGTCTCGACGGTCGTCGTCCGCCGCCGGCCGGGACCTCGACGGTCGCGTTCGGCGACGCTCGGTGCCTCCGTGGCGGGCTGCGTCGTCGCGTCGTCGGCTGTCGTCGTCGGGTGGGCGGGCCGGTCTCGGGATCGGGGCGGAGGTCCGCTGCTGTCGCGGTCGCCACGGTCACCGCGGCCCTTGCCCTTGCTGCGGTGCGTGACCTGACGCACGCTGTACGGCAGCAGCGCCATCTCACGTGCGACCCGGATGGCCCGGGCGACCGCGCGCTGCTGCTGGGCGTCGTTGCCGGTGACGCGGCGGGCGCGGATCTTGGCCCGCTCGGACATGAAGCGGCGCAGCAGGTTGACGTCCTTGTAGTCGACCCAGGTGATCCTGCTCGCTGTCGAGGATCGACACCTTCTTCTTGGGCTTGCGATCCGGCGGCGTCTGGGCGGCCTCTTGCGATGGTCCGTTCGCGGTCTCGTGCCATCGGTCTCAGAAGGGCTCCTCGCCGAGTCGTCGTCGCGGCTCGCCGCCGGCTGTTCGGCGGCCGGCGCCGGCGCCGGGCGCCGCCGCACCGCCGCCGCCGCTCCACTGCCGCCGTCGAACCGCCGCCGCCACCGCCGCCGCCGCCGCGGCGCTCGTTGCGGTGACCTCCGCGGTCGCCCAGCGCAGGCTCGGGCCGATCTCGTCGGCGACGATCTCGACGACGCTGCGCTTCTCGCCGTTCTCGGTCTCCCAGGAGCGCTGCTCGAGCCGGCCGCTGACGACGACGCGGGCGCCTTTCCCGATGCGACTCGGCGACGTTCTCGGCCATGTCGCGCCAGCACACGACGTTGAAGAAGCTGGTCTGCTCCTCCCACTCCTGGGTGTTGCGGTTCTGCCACCGGCGGCTCACCGCGACGCCGAACGACGCCTTGGCGGCGCCGCTCGGCCGTGTAGCGGATCTCGGGATCGCGGGTGACGTTGCCGACGATGGTGACGGTGCTGTCAGCCATGCTGGTTGGTCCTCCTCGTGCCGGTCGTCGACGTTCGTCGACCGGCGAGACTCGCGTGCGCTAGCCGCCGGCGGGTGTGCCGAGCGTCTTGCCGTAGACCTCCTCGGGGATCCGAAGCACCTTGTGGCGGAGCACCTCGTCGGCAAGGGTCAGAGCGTCCGGCCGAGCTCGTCCA
The DNA here is from genome assembly GCA_963714105.1 of uncultured Actinomycetes bacterium. Classification (GTDB taxonomy): domain Bacteria; phylum Actinomycetota; class Acidimicrobiia; order IMCC26256; family PALSA-555; genus PALSA-555. The sequence continues at coordinate 1,168,494 of OY970233.1, forward strand.
TCGCCGCGGGCTCGGCCTTCGCCTGGAGGACGACGTAGTAGCCCTCCCAGCGGTGCTTCAGCCGGTAGGCGAGCGGCCGCTTGCCCCAGAAGTCGACGGGGCCGAGCTCGGCGCCCTTCGACTGCGATCAGCGTCGGTCGAGCGTTCGACCGCAGCCCGGATGTCGGCCTCTTCCAGCTCCGCGTCGAAGATGACCATGACTTCGTACGGCCGCATGGGCCGTACCTCCTTCGGACCGGCGGGCTCGGGCCGGCGACCGACTCGCCGTCGGCTGCCCCGCGGGCTCAGCCCGTCGCCGCCGAGTCCGAAGGACACGCCGGTCGGGGTGAGCAGGACTGAGTTGTCGAGCGAGTCGATGCTACCCGGCTGGGGTCGGTCCGTGACCCTAAAGGCCGCCCGGTGTGACACCTATCCGGTGAGGGGGCCGGGGGGCAGGACGCCTGGCGGAGCGTCTCGAGGGCGTAGCGGAACGAGCCGCGCGCCTGGTACACCGGGCAGTCGCCCTCGGCCCGGGCGCAGGGCAGCATCCGGAGGTGGTCCACAACCCGGCCGCTGGTCGTCGTAGAAGCCGATGTCGAGGGCGACCGGGACGGTCGACATCGTGAACCCGACCTGGGTGGTGCTGTCGAAGACGAACAGCATCCCGTCGTAGGGGCCGAGGTCGGAGCGTCGGCGCAGCCCGAGCTCGCGTTGGGCCTCGGTCTTGGCGATGACGACGTGGAGGGCCCGGCCGCCGACGTGGACGACGGTGGCGCTCAACCCGGGGAACGGGGCCTTGGTGGGTGTCGCGGCCTTGATCGCGGCTTTGATCGAGCGGCTCTGGGTCGTCGCGGCGGCGTTCGGGACCGACGGGGTGGCAACGAGGAGGGTCAGCGCGACGAGGCCCGCGGCGCCCAGCGCGGCGGGCCGGGCGCGCCTCACGCGGAGGCGTGCTCGGTGGCGCTCCCGCCGTAGAGCTCGAGGGCGTCGGCCACGCCGTCGGCGGCGTGGTACGTCTCGTTGCTGGACGGGGAAGCGCCCGGCGCGCACGTCGTCGGCGAAGCGGGTCAGCGCCGCGGTGGCGTCGTCGGCGAGGTGGGCGTATCGACGGACGAACTTGGGGCGTGTCGGTCCTCGAGGCCGAGCAGGTCGTGGAACACGAGCACCTGGCCGTCGCAGTGCCGGCCGGCGCCGATCCCGATCGTCGGGACCGGCACGCAGTCGGTGACCAGGCGGGCGACCGCGTCGGGGACGCATTCGAGCACGATCGCGAAGCACCCGGCGTCGGCGAGCGCGATGGCGTCGTCGACGATCGCCCGGGCGGCTTCGAGGTCCGGCCCTGGACCTTGAAGCCACCGAGCGCGTGGAACGACTGGGGGGTCAGGCCGAGGTGGCCCATGACCGGGATCTCGGCGTCGAGGATCGCCTCGGACGACGTCGAGGCGCTTGCGGCCGCCTTCGAGCTTGACCGCGCCGGCGCCGGCGCGCACGAGGGTGGCGGCGTTGCGCACCGTGTCGTCACGCCCGAGGTGGTAGCTCATCCACGGCAGGTCGGCGACCACGAGGGCGCTCGGGCCGGTGCGGGCGACCGCGCCGACGTGGTGGGCCATGTCCTCGGTGCGTGACCTGGAGGGTGTCGTCGTAGCCGAGCACGACCATGGCGACCGAGTCGCCGACGAGGATCATGTCGACACCGGCGGCGTCGACGATGCGGGCCGAGGGCGCGTCGTAGGCCGTGACCATCACGAGGGGGGTCGCGGCGCGTTCGGCCGCCGTGACCGCGGGCGCGGTGACACGACGGGTGCGTGCGGTCGGCTCGGTCATCGCCTCACCTCCGCCGTCCAGGGCTCGAACGGCTCCCGGCGGCAGCCCGGAGGATACCCGCCGCGGCCGGCGGGCACGCCCGAAAGGGCGGGTGGCGTCAGCCGGCGTGGCGGCGGCCGTGGAGCTCGTGGCGCTGGAGGTGGTTCCAGTGGCAGTCGAGGCAGACCTCGACGACGTAGCGGGTGAACTCCTCGTGGGTGGCTTCGAGGCGTTCGAGCTCGACCGGTGAGGTGATGCATCGGCCGTTGGCCCGGGCGAGCGCGTCGCCGTAGACGTAGGAGACCAGCCGGAGGCTGCGCCGGCCGCACACCGGGCAGGCCCGGGAGAGCGGCTCGCCGATGTGGCGTCCGGCCCGTAGGAGCTCGGGGTGGGCGTCGCAGACGTCGTCCCGTTCGACCCGTCCGGCGCGCAGGTCCCGAAGCACCGATCGCCGGGCCAACGCGTAGTCGACGTGCCGCCGCACGGGGCGAGTGTAGGCATCACCACCGGGGTCAGCGTCGGTCCACCCACGGGGGGTGGGAGGCACCCGCCTTGACTGGACCCGGGTGCTGCGGCATACTGCATCTCGATATATCGGGTCGATATATCGATTGTCTCTAGGGAGTTTCTGGTGCTGGAGCTGGCCGTCCTCGGATTGCTGAAGGACCAGCCCCTGCACGGCTACGAGCTGAAGAAGCGGCTGGGTGAGACGCTCGGGTTCCTCTGGGGGGTGTCGTACGGGTCGCTATACCCGGCGCTGCGCCGCCTGGAACGGTCCGGGGCGATCGCCAGTGTCGCCGCGGAGGCCCCGGCGGCGACGCCGAGCCCTCCGACCGGCTCGATCACCGGTGATCTCGCCGCGGCCGGCTTCGGGCCGTGGCCGAGCGGCTGTCGGCCTCGGGCCGGCGGACCCGCAAGGCGTACCAGATCACCCCGGCGGGCGAGGCGCTCTTCGTCGAGCTGCTCGTCGCCGACGACGCCCACGGCGACGACGAGAAGGCGTTCGCGTTGAAGCTCGCGTTCTGCGGCCATGTGCCGCCGGCGCAGCGCCTCGAGCTGCTGCTGAATCGGCGGCGGGTCCTGGCCGAACGGCTGGAGCGCCAGCAGCGCCCCGGGTCGACCCGGGATGACCGGTACACGCGGTCGCTCGTGGAGCACCGCAGGAAGTCCACCCAGCGCGACCTCGAGTGGGTCGACGAGCTGATCACCGCGGAGCGCGCGGCCGAAGCGGACGACCGTCCGCCGGCTTCGGGCGACGCCCTGAAGGAGGAAGCCTCAGCATGAGCGCTCATCCCGCACAGTCGAAGAAGGTTCGTGTCGCGATCGCGGGGGTCGGCAACTGCGCGAGCAGCTTGGTGCAGGGCGTCACGTACTACCGCGACGCCTCCCCCGACGACGAGGTGCCGGGGCTCATGCACGTGATGCTCGGCGGCTACCACGTCCGTGACGTGGAGTTCGTCGCCGCGTTCGACGTCGACGCGGCCAAGGTCGGGCTCGATCTCGGGAAGGCGATCTTCAGCGGACAGAACAACACGATCAAGTTCGCGGAGATCGGCGGGTTGGGCGTCCAGGTCCAGCGGGGCCCGACCTTCGACGGCCTCGGCGAGTTCTACCGGGAAACGGTCGAGGAGTCCCCGGCCGAGCCGGTGGACGTGGCCCAGGCGCTGCGCGATGCGGGCGCCGACGTGCTGGTGAGCTACCTGCCGGTCGGTTCCGAGGAGGCCCAACGCCACTACGCGTCGGCGTGCCTCGACGCCGGGGTCGGGTTCGTGAACGCGATCCCCGTCTTCATCGCCAGCGACCCGACGTGGGCGAAGCGCTTCGAGGATGCCGGCGTCCCGATCGTCGGCGACGACATCAAGAGCCAGGTCGGCGCCACGATCGTGCACCGGATCCTGACCCGGCTGTTCGAGGACCGGGGCGTCGAGCTGGACCACACCTACCAGCTGAACTTCGGCGGGAACATGGACTTCAAGAACATGCTCGAGCGCAAGCGCTTGAAGTCCAAGAAGATCTCGAAGACGCAGTCGGTGACGAGCCAGATGGATCGGGGCATCGAGGCCGACGACGTCCACATCGGCCCGTCAGATCACGTGCCGTGGCTGGATGACCGCAAGTGGTGCTACATCCGGATGGAGGGGCGCAATTTCGGGGACGTTCCGCTCAACTTGGAGCTCAAGCTCGAGGTGTGGGACTCGCCGAACTCGGCCGGGGTCATCATCGACGCGGTGCGGTGCGCCAAGCTGGCCCTCGACCGTGGGATCGGTGGGCCGCTGGTCGGCCCGAGCGCGTACTTCATGAAGTCGCCGCCGGTGCAGTACCGCGACGAGGAGGCCCGCGAGATGGTGGAGACCTTCGCGCAGGGTTGATCGTCCGCCGCCGATCGATCGGCGGCGGCCCGGTCAGTGGGCGGCTTCGACCTGCGTCCTTGCGGGGTGGATGCCGCGTCGGGTGGCCCAGGCGTCGAGGCGGGCGTAGGCATCTTCGGGGCTGATCGGCCCCTCGTCGAGGCGCGCGTCGAGCAGGTCGTCGAGCGCCTCGCCGACGATGGGTCCGGGAGTGACCCCGAGGTAGGCCATGACCTGGCGGCCGTCGAGCGGCGGTCGGATCGCGTCGAGCTGCTCGCGGGCGCGGAGCTCCTCGACGCGGGTCTCGAGGTCGTCCATGCGGCGGGCGAGCGCCACGGCTTTGCGTTGGTTCCGGGTGGTGCAGTCGGCGCGTTGGAGCTCGTTGAGCTCGTGGAGGAGCGGCCCGGCGTCTCGCACGTACCGGCGCACCGCTTTGTCGGTCCAGCCCATGGCGTAGGTGTGGATGCGCAGGTGGAGATACACGAGCTTCGTCACGTCTTCGACGATCTCGTTGCTGAACCGAAGAGCGCGGAGGCGTTCCTCGGCCATGCGGGCGCCGACGACCTCGTGGTGGTGGAAGCTGACCCCGCCGGGTCCGATGGAGCGCGTCTTGGGCTTGCCGACGTCGTGGAGGAGCGCGGCGAGACGCACCTTCAGGTGTGTCGGGTCGGTATTCGCGACGACGGCGATGGTGTGGGCGAGGACGTCCTTGTGGGTGTGGATGGGATCCTGCTCGAGGCGCATGGCGTTGAGCTCGGGGAGAAACTCGTCGGCGAGGCGGGTCTGGCACAGCAGCCACAGCCCGGCGGTCGGGTCCTCGACGGTGATGAGGCGGCAGAGCTCGTCGCGGATCCGTTCGGCGCTGACGATCTCGAGCCGGTGTCGGAGGGTCTCGATGGCGTGGATCAGCTCCGGGCTGGGCTCGAGCGCGAAGCCGGCGACGAAGCGGGCGCCGCGCAGCATGCGCAGCGGGTCGGCTTCAAAGGACACCTCGGGCGCGACGGGCGTGCGGAGCCGCCGGGCTGCGAGGTCGACGGCGCCGCCGTGGGGGTCGACGAGCACCGGGTCGGGGAGACGCAGGGCCATGGCGTTGATCGTGAAGTCGCGGCGGGCCAGGTCGTCCTCGATGCGGCTCGCGTAGGTGACGGTCGGCTTTCGGGTCTCGGGCCGGTAGAGGTCACCCCGGTAGGTGGTGATCTCGAAGCGGAGCCCGGCTCGTTCGGCGCCGACGGTGCCGAAGCGCTCACCCTGGAGCCAGAGGTGCTCGGCCCAGCCGTCGAGGAGGCGGCGGACCTCATCGGGGTGCGCGTCGGTGGCGAGGTCGACGTCGGGGGACGACACGCCGAGGAAGGCGTCGCGGACCGTGCCCCCGACGAGGAAGCACTCGTGACCGGCGTCGACCAGCCGGTCCGCGAGCGCCCGGGTCGGTGAGCCGGGCTCGTAGTAGGCGCGCAGCCGCGCCGGGACATCCATGGGTGGTGACCATTCTCGCGGCTGCCGGGCACCGAAGCGGCCCACGTTGCGCTGCTACCGTCCCGCGCACCATGACGGCGAACGCGGCGCTGGGGGTGGGGACGGTGGTCCCGGTCGCACGCACGGTGGGGGGCGTCTCCGCCTCGGCGCGGGGCACCCGGCCGGGCCGGTCGGATCGGCGTCGATCCCGACGCCCGATCGGCTGATCCGCGGTGCGGGCCCTGCAGGTCACCGAGCACGGGGCACCCGCGGAGGTGCTGCGGGTCGTGGACGTCGAGCGGCCCGAGCCGGGCCCGGGGCAGGTGCGGGTCCGGGTCGCGGCGGCGTCGTTGAACTTCACCGACCTGCATCGCGTCTACGGCCGGCTCGTCTCGGTTCCGGTCCCGCCGCCGTTCACGCTCGGGATGGACGTGTGCGGGGTCGTCGACGCGGCCGGCCCGGGCGCAGAAGCGTGGGTCGGGCAACGGGTGGTGGCGATCACCGAGAACGCGCTGGGTGGGCTCGCCGAGTACACGCTCGCGCCCGCGGTGTCCACGTTCAGCGCCCCGGAGAGTCTCGCCGACGTCGAGGCGGCCGCGTTCACCCTCACGTTCCAGACCGCCCACGTGGCGCTGTTCGAGCGGGGCGGTCTGACCGGCGGGGAGTCGCTCCTCGTGCACTCGGGGGCGAGCGGCGTCGGGACCGCGGCGATCCAGCTCGGCCGCGCCGTCGGCGCCCGGGTGTTCGCCGTCGCGGGCGGGGCAGAAAAGGTCGCCCTATGCCGTGACCTGGGTGCGGAGCTCGTCGTCGACCACACGACGGACGACTTCGTCGAGGCGGTCCTCGGCGCGACCGGCGACGTCGGCGCGGACGTGGTCTGCGACCTCGCCGGGGGCAGCTTCGTCGCGCCGTCATGGCGCTGCGTCGCCCGGGGGGGCCGGTACCTTGCGATCGGGTTCGCGGACGACGAGGAGAACGGGCTGACGGGCCGTCCGTTGCGGCTGGCGTGCATCGGGAACTTCTCGATCGTCGGGGTCATGGTGGCGTGGTCCGCGGCGTCGTCCCCGGAGATGCGCCGCTTCGGGTTCAACCCGTTCGACCGGACGGTCGCCGACGAGGTTCACGCCGACCTGTCGCGGCTGGTGGCCGAGGGGACGATCCGGCCGGTGGTCGGCCGGCGCCTCCGCCTGGAGGACGTCGCGGCGGCGCTCGTCGACCACGAGCAGCGGCGCACCGCGGGGCGGAGCGTCGTCGTGGTCGACCCGGCAGGGCCCGAGCCGGGCTAGGCGGGCGCGGCGACCGGGACGTCGCGTTCCCGGTCGAGTCGTTCGAGCTCGAGTCGCAGCGCGGTTCCGTGAGTCGCGTGGCTGAGCGCGACGTCTCGGCTGACCAGCCCGCGCACGTAGAGCTGGGCGATGGCCTCATCGAAGGTCTGCATGCCGTAGTACTCGCCGTCGCGCATGAGCAGCTCGAGGCGGTCCGCGGCGCGGCCGTCGACGATCGCGTCGGCGACAGCCCCGTTGGCGACGAGGATCTCCGCGGCGACGACGCGGCCCCGCCCACCGGCGCGGATCAGCAGCCGTTGGGACACGACCCCCCGGAGGGTGCGGGCGAGGACGGTGCGCGCGGCGGCGTGACGGTCGTGGGGGAACCAGTCGATGAGGCGGTCGACCGCCTCGGCGGCGCCGCCGGTCGCCATCCCGGCCAGGACGAGATGCCCGGTGTCCGCGGCCTCGAGGACGCGACGGGCCGACACCGGATCGGCGAGCTCCCCGACGACGATCACGTCCGGGTCCTGACGGACCACACGGGTGAGCGCCTCCGGGACGCTGGTCACGTCGGCTCCGACTTCTCGCTGGTCGATGATCGACGCCTTGTCGGGATGGAGCACCTCGATCGGGTCCTCGATGGTGACGATGTGGCGTCGAGTCGTCGTGTTCACCCGGTCGACCAGGGCCGCCATCGTGGAGGTCCGCCCGGACCCCGCGAGCCCGGTGACGAGGACCAGCCCGACGTTGGCATCGACGAGCGCCCCCGCGGCGGCTGGCAACCCGAGGGCTTCGAGGCCGGGCACGCCGGGCACGACGCGGCGCAGCACCACGCCGACGCGGCCCCGCTGCCGGAACGCGCTGACCCGGAATCGGGCTACGCCGGCGACCGAGTAGACGCGTTCGGCGTCGCCGGTGCGGGCGAGGGCCTCGGCCCCGTCCGCGCCGAGCAGCCGGGTCGCAGCCTCGTCGGTGTCGGCGGGCTCGATCGTGTCGAACGGCGCCTCGACGAGGGCACCGTCGACCCGCAGCCACGGCCGGGCACCGACCTTGAGGTGCACGTCGGACGCTCGCTGCTCGACGGCGGTGGTCAGGAGCCGGTCGAGGTCGAGCACAACCCGATCTATCGGCGGCTGGGTGCCGGTGCTGAAACGGTCGCTAGCCGAGCTGTTCGGCCCAACGGTGCTGGGCGGCCTCCACCACGTCGCCCCCGGGTCCGCCGCGAGTGGGTGCCTCGGCCGGGTGGGGCTCGACGCCGAGGAGGTGGGGCAGGGTCGCGGCGACCGAGTCGCGGATCGCGTGGAGGTCGTAGCCGCCTTCGAGGAACACGACGGTCCGGCCGGGTCTCGGGGCGAGGGCCACCGCTCGGGCGGCGAGGGCCGCGTAGTCGCCCGCGGACAGGGCGAGGCCGGTGAGCGGGTCGGCTCGGTGCGCGTCGAAGCCCGCGGAGACCAGCACCCAGTCCGGTTCGAACTGGGCGACGAGCGGTTCGATCACGTCGTCGAAGGCGCGGTGGTACACGTCGCCGGTGGCACCGGCCGGCAACGGGAGGTTGCAGGTGGTGCCGGCACCGGCGCCGGCGCCGACCTCGTCGAGGCGCCCCGTCCCGGGATAGAGCGGCCACTCGTGGAGCGACACGTAGAGCACCTCGGGGTCTTCCCAGAAGATGTCCTGGGTGCCGTTGCCGTGATGAGCGTCGTAGTCGACCACGCAGACCCGCTGACCCGAGGCCGCGAGCGCCGCCGCGGTGACCGCGACGTTGTTGAACAGGCAGAAGCCCATGGCCCGCCGGCCGGTGGCGTGGTGGCCGGGGGGGCGCACCCCGAGGAACGCGGCGTCTCCCTCGGCGGCTTCGAGCGCGGCGATGGCGGCCAGCCCGGCGCCGGCGGCTCGCACCGCCGCGATGTAGGAGTCCGCGGAGACCGAGGTGTCGGGGTCGACGGATCCGCCACCCTGCGCGCTCAGCGCTTCGAGGCGGGCGATCAGCTCCGGTGCGTGCACCCGGGTCAGCTCGTCTTGGGTCGCGGCCCGGTGCGGCAGCACGACGAGCGCGTCTCGCACGTCGGCGGCGTCGACACCGGCCTGGACGGCGCCGAGGCGGGCCACCCGTTCGGGGTGACCCGGCCCCGGGTCGTGACACAGCGAAGACCGGGTCGTCGGCGACGAGGAGCACGAGTCGAGGGTAACCGTGGGTCGGTGGGGCGCCGCGACGACGCGCGGGCGGCCATGGTGTCGGGAGGGGCGCCAGGTACGCTCCGCGCCGTGGCCTCACGCACCAGCGAGCGGACGCTGCGCTTCGCGGGGGGCTGGGCCCGGGTGGGACCGTGGCGGGACCACTCGGACGTGGCGCACCTCGTGCTGGCAACCGAGACGGTGCTGACGCGAGACGCGGTCGATGCCTGCGTGGACCGGGTGCGCGCCGCGGGCTACGTCTCGGTGGTCACCAGCCCGCTCACCGGGGCGGCGCTGGCACCGTTCCTGGACGCGGGCTTCACGGTTCGGGAGCGGCTCCATCTCCTCGCGCACCCCCTCGACCGGGTGCCGCGCCTCGACGGCGCGGGCCCGCCGCTGCGGCGGGCGTGGCGCGCCGATCGGCGTGAGGTCGTGGACCTTGACCATCGGGCGTTCGAGCCGTCGTGGCAGCTGGGCCCCAACGGGCTGCGGGAGGCGTTGCGGGCCACCCCGTCGGTGCGGTTCCGGGTGGGTCATCGTGACCGGGTCATGAGCCCGGTCGCGTACGCGGTCACCGGCCGGGCCGGCGAGCAGGGCTACCTCCAACGGCTGGCGGTCGACCCGAGCGCCCGGGGCGAGGGGTTCGGGCGGGCGTTGGTCGAGGACACGCTGCGCTGGCTGCACCGGGGTGGCGGGCGGCGCTGCCTCGTGAACACCCAAGAGGACAATGTGGACGCGCTGGGCCTCTACGAGTCGTGCGGCTTCCGGCGGCTCGGGGCTGGGCTCGCTGTGCTCGGCTCCGGCCTGTGAGCTCGGAGCGGATCCGAGCGCTCGTCGCGCTCGCGGTGCTCACCGTCGTGTCGATCCCGGCGACGGCGTGGGGCGCGTCGGACCCGGCAGCGGCGCCCGCCGCTCCGAGCCGGCTGGCCCTCGTCACCCAGGACGCCTGGACGCCGCTCGGGGGGACGTTCCGGGCCGAGGTGCAGGTCGGGCTCAGCGAGCCGGGGCTGGAGCTCACGGTCACGGCCCATCAGGCGCTCGCGACTCGTTCAACGTTCGAGGGTTCGCTCGGCGGGGACAACATCGGGCCGGTACTGGCCCAGGTGCAGGTGCCGGTGGCGTCCCTGGGTGTCGCCGCCGACGGCAGCCGGCAGGTGGCGGTCGGGCTGGAGGCACCGAACGGTCCCTCCGACCCGAGTCGCCTCGCGGTGCACCGGGCGGGGGTGTACCCGCTCGAGCTGCAGCTGCGCGACGACCAGGACCAGACCCTGGCCCGGTTCGTCACCTACCTGGTCGCCGTCGACGTCGGACCGGACGGAAAGCCGCTGGCGATGACGAACAAGCTCGGGGTGGCGTGGGTGTGGCCGATCGACGGCCGTCCGGCGCTGAGCCCGAACGGGTCGATCGACCCGACGCTGAGCGCGGCGCTGGAGCCGGCAGGCCGGCTCGGACGGCAGGTCGCGGCGTTGAGCACGGCCCCGGGCGTCCCGCTCACGCTGGCGCCAGCAGCGGACACGCTCGACGCGTGGAGCACGGCGGCGCGCGTCGACCCCGGCGCCGCGGGGGGCACGACCGGGTTGCGCGCCGCGTTCAGCCACGACGAGGTCATCGCCGGGCCGTACGTTCCGATCGACTTGCCGTCGTTGCTGCACGCCAACCTCGCGGACGCCGCCGACGCCGAGTACGTCCAGGGCGGCGTGTCCCTCGATCGGTTCTTCGGCGCCCACGTCGACGAGACGACGGCCCTGGCGCTGTCGGCCGACGCGGATTCGATTGGGCATCTCCGCGCCCGCGGGGTCACCCAGGTGGTCGTCGACGAGGCCGCGGTCGGGGCGACGGGCGGGCGGCTCACCACGGTCACGCCGTTCTCGCTCGAGCCGTCGCCGAGCCTCGCGCCGACCGGGCCGGTCGCGGCGGTCGCGAACGACGCCCGGCTGGCGGCGTTGCTGAACGGGAGCGACCCGCCGGCGCTGCGGGCGCAGCGGTTCCTCGCCGGGCTGTCGCTCACCGCGACGGAGCAGCCGGGGCTGACTCGCGCCGTGGTGGTGGTGAACCCGAACGGCTTCGACCCGCCCACCGCGCTGCTCGACGCGGTGCTCACCGGGTTGACCGGGAACCCCTGGCTGAACCCGACGACCGTGGGTGACGTGTTCCGCACCGTGCCCCCGGCGAGCGCCCAGGACATCCGGTCGCTCACCCCGTCGAACGCGCCGGGGCCGGGGGTGGGGACGCGCGCCTACCGGGCGGCCGAGGCCCGCCTCACCGCGTTCGGGTCGCTCGTCGGCCCTGAGGATCCGCGGGTGGTGAAGGCCGAGCGGTACCTGCTGTCCTCGATCTCGTCGGCGTGGTCGGGACCCAACGGCGCCAACCTGGCCCGCGGTGAGCTGCTCGCCATGAACGCGATCGTGAACGACTTCCTGACCCGGATCAGGATCCCCGCGCCCGGGACGATCACCCTCACCGCGCGGTCGGGTGCGATCCCGATCACCTTCCGGAACGACACCGGGCAGCCCATCCGGGTCGCGATCGCCCTGAGCAGCCACAAGCTCGACTTCCCTGGTGGGTCGGTGCGAACGGTCGCGCTTCCGCCCCGCAGCACGACGGTGCGCTTCGACGTCCGGTCTCGGACGTCGGGCACGTTCCCGCTGGCGATGACGATCCGCTCCGCGGACGGGTCGCTACTCATCGCCAAGGGCAACTTCAAGGTCCGCTCCACCGTGGTGAGCACCGTCGGGGTGGCGCTCGCGGCCGGCGCGGCGCTGTTCCTTGCCGGCTGGTGGATCTGGGACATCCGGCGGCGGCGGCGGGCACGCGCCGTGTCGGCGACGTGACCCGTCGCGGGCGTGGGCGCGGCAGCCTGCGCCCGCACGACACCGGGCGGCTGCTGCGCTCGAGCGCGGTCGTCGGGGTGGGCACCGCGGCGTCGCGGGTCACCGGGCTGTTGTGGCGAGCCGCCGCCGCGTACACGATCGGGATCACCGCGCTGTCGGGGACGTACGCGTTCGCGAACGAGACCCCGAACATGCTCTACGAGCTGCTCGTCGGTGGCGTGCTCACCGCGACGTTGGTGCCCCAGTTCGTCCGTCATGTCCAGGACGACGACGAGGAGGCGACGAGCGCGGTGTTCACCGTGTCGATGCTCCTCCTCATCGGCGTGTCGATCCTCGGGGTCCTGTTGGCGCCGTGGATCGCCGACTTGTTGACGCTCCGGGTCGCGGGGGCGCAGCAGGCGGCGCAGCGACAGCTGGCGACGGACTTCGTCCGCCTGTTCATGCCCCAGATCGCGCTCTACGGGTTCACCGCGCTCGCCACCGCGATGCTCCAGGCGCGGCGGCGGTTCGCCGCGGCGGCGTTCGCGCCGTGTCTGAACAACGTCGTCCTCATCGCGCTGTTCCTCGCGTTGCCCCAGCTCGTCGCCCGTCCGATCACCGTCGCCAAGGTTCTGGACAACACCGCGTTGCTCTTGTACCTGGGGTTGGGCACCACCGCCGCGGTCGGCGCGATGGCGTTGGGTCTCGTCCCGGCGTTGCGCGGCGCGCGGGTCCATCTGCGGTTCATCGCCGCGTGGCGGCACCGGGCGGTCCATGTCGTACTGCGCCTGTCCGGATGGACCGTCGGGTACGTGATCGCGAACCAGATCGCGCTCTGGCTGGTCCTCGTCCTCGCGAACGGCACCGTGGGCGGCCCGGCCGCGTACCTGCTCGCCTACACGCTGTTCCAGCTACCGCACGGGCTCTTCGCGGTGTCGATCATGACCACCGCCGGCCCGGAGCTCGCCGCGGCGGCGCGGGACCAGCCGGCGTTTCGGCACCGCTTCGCCCGTGCGCTCCGCCTGGTGCTCACGGTCGTGATCCCCGCCGCGGCGCTGACCGCGGCGTTGGCGCGGCCGGTCGTGGTCGCGCTGCTGCAGCGGGGCGCGTTCTCCGGCGCGGACTCGGCGCTCGTCGCGAACACCCTGGTCGGCTTCGCGGTGGGTCTCCCCTTCTTCTCCGTCTACCTGTTCTCGCTGCGCGCCTTCTACTCGCTGAACGACACCCGCACCCCGTTCTTGCTCAACTGTCTCGAGAACGCGGTGAACATCGTCGTGGCCGTCGCGTTGATCGGCCCGCTGGGGATCCCCGGGCTCGCGTACGCGTTCTCGGCTGCGTACGCCGTCGCCGCGCTCGTGACCCTGGCGGTGCTGAGCCGCCGCATCGGTGGGCTCCAGGGTCGGGGGATCGAGACGACCGCGGTGAAGGTGAGCGTGGTGAGCGCGCTCGCGGGGGGTGCAGCGTGGGCGGTCGCGGAAGCGATCGGCTGGGCCGGCGGCCTGCGGGCGGTCGGCTCCACCGTGCTCGGGAGTGTCGTCGCGGGGATCGTCCTCGCGGTGGGCCTCACGGTGACCCGAGTCGAGGAGTGGCACGAGCTGGTGGCCGGGTTCCGGCCCTCGCGCCGCCGAGGAGGCAACCGGCCGGCGGGCGTGGGACGATGACAGCAACCGCGAGCGGACGAGGAGAGCAGCCGTGCCAGTCCGAGTGGTGACCGATAGCGCCTGCGACATGCCCGAGGCGGTGGTCGCGGAGTTGGGGATCGAGGTCGTGCCACTCACGATCCGCTTCGGGACCGAGGAGCTCGTCGACCGCGAGGAACTCACGAACCGGGCGTTCTGGGACCGGCTGGCAACCGCGCCGACCCTACCCGAGACCGCGGCCCCGTCCGCCGGGGCGTTCGAGGCCTGCTTCCGGCGGCTGGCCGACGCCGGCGCGGACGGGATCGTGTGCGTCAACCTCTCCTCGCGGCTCTCGGCGACGATGCAAGCCGCCCAGGTGGCGGCCGCCTCGGTTCGGGACCGGTGCCGGGTCGAGGTGATCGATTCGCTGACCTGCTCGATGGGGCTCGGGAACCTGTGCATCGCCGCGGCGCGGCGGGCCAACGAGGGCGCCCCGCTCGACGAGGTGGTCACCGAGGTGACCGACCGCCGGGAGCGGACCCGCCTCTACGGGACGCTCGACACGCTCGAGTTCTTGAAGAAGGGCGGCCGGATCGGCAACGCCCGGGCGCTGCTCGGCTCCATCCTCGCGGTGAAGCCCGTCGTCGAGGTGCGCGACGGGGTCGTCGAGGAGGCCGGGAAGGTTCGAACCCGGTCGAAGGCGCTGCGGCTCCTCGCCGACAAGGTCCACGACCAGCCGGTCGAGGAGGTCGCGGTCCTCCAGGGCGACGCCCCCGACATCGAGGTGTTCCTCGACCTGATCGAGGACGTCGCCCCGCGCGACAAGATCGTCGTCGGTGCGGTCGGGCCGGTGATCGGCACCCACGCCGGCCCCGGCGTGCTCGGCGTGACGTTCCAGATCGCCGGCTGAACCCGTCCCGCGCGCCGGGGATCGAGCCGCGCTGGGTAGCGTGGCGTGGGTGTCCACTCCTGCTGGGCCCGGCCGGGTGCTCGGGGGCCGCTACCGGCTCGTGTCGCCCCTCGCGCGCGGCGGGATGGCGACCGTGTGGGTCGGCGACGACACGCTCCTCGCCCGCAGGGTGGCGGTCAAGACCCTGCATCCGGAGCTGGCCTTCGACGAGGCGCTGCGCACCCGGTTCCGCAACGAGGCGATCGCCGCGGCGCGGCTCAGTCACCCCGGGATCGTCGCCACCTACGACACCGGCGACGACGACGGGTTGGGGTACATCGTCATGGAGTTCGTCGACGGCCCGAACCTTCGCCGGATCCTCGACGACCAGGGCCGCCTCGAGGTGCGCCAGACGGTCCGGCTGGGCCGGGAGGTCGCCTCGGCCCTCGACGCCGCCCACCGCCAAGGGATCGTCCATCGGGACATCAAGCCGGCGAACGTGCTCGTCCCGCCTCGAGGCCCGATCAAGGTCACGGACTTCGGGATCGCGAAGGCCGGCGCGGGCGAGCTGACCCGCACCGGCACTGTGGTCGGCACCGCCCGCTACCTGGCACCCGAGCAGCTGCGGGGCGAGCCGGTCGACGCCCGCACCGACCTGTACGCGCTGGGCCTCGTCCTGTACGAGACCCTCGCGGGTGACCTCCCGTTCCACGGTGACACCGAGATGGCGATCGCGCTGGCCCGGCTGAGCACCGCACCGGCGCCGATCCGCCAGCTCCGCCCCGACACCCCCCCGGGCCTGGCCCACCTCGTCATGGCCTGCCTCTGCGTCGATCCCGAGGGCCGCCCCCCGAGCGCGCAGGCCCTCGCCGACGCGTTCTCGAACCCGCGCGACGAGCCGGTGGCCGCACCCCGCCCTCGCCCCGAGGGTCCCCGCACCGTCGTGATGCCGCCGGCGACCCCGCCACGCCGACCCGTGCCGCCACGCGGGCCCCCTCGCCGGCCCGGCGGCCCGAACGGCGGCCGCGCCGGAGCGTCATCGCCCTCCTCGCCGCGATCCTCTTCGTCGCCGGCGGCGCCGCCGGCTACCTGCTCGTCCGGGCCGCCGGGGCGGGCGCCAGCACCGAGTCGCCGCCACCGGCGAGCGCGGTCCCCGCGTCGGGGACGGTGACCCGGTCCTGATCACCGCGCTCGCCCGGGCAGCTGACGCGCTCGACACCCGGGTACGCTCAGCCGCCGCTTCGCCCGACGAGAAGAGCCCATGGCCGACTGGACCACCCAAGCTGCGGACGCCATCGAGGCTGCCGTCACAGCCGTCCGAGAGCGGGCCGTGTTCCCGGCGCAACGCGCCACTCGGGCGGTCGTGTACGGGACCCTCGTGGCCTTCTTCGTCGCGACCGCGCTCGTCCTCCTCGTCATCGGCGCGTTCCGGGGGCTCGTCGTCCTGACCGGCGAGGCGTGGATCTCGTACCTGATCGTCGGCGGAATGCTGGTCCTCGCCGGCGCGTTCTGCTGGGCGAAGCGCACCAAACACGCCGCGTGAGGTCACGCCGAGAGGAGGGGCCGGGGATGACCGACGTGCGACCCCTCCTCATCGTCGGCTCCGGACCCGCGGGCCTCACCGCCGCGGTCTACGCCGGCGCGGGCCAATCTCCGCCCGGTCGTGATCGAAGGGCTCGCCGCGGGGGGCCAGCTCATGCTGACCACCGACGTCGAGAACTTTCCCGGCTTCCCCGAGGGGATCCTCGGCCCGGAGCTGATGACGAAGTTCCGTGAGCAGGCCGCCCGCTTCGGCGCCGAGTTCATCACCGCCGACGCGGACCAGGTGGACCTGACCGCGAGCCCGTTCGGCGTCTGGGTGAACGGCACCGAGCACCGGGCCGAGACGGTGATCATCTCGACCGGCGCGACCGCGCGGATGCTCGGACTCGAATCCGAGGAGCGGCTCCTCGGGCACGGCGTCTCGACCTGCGCGACCTGCGACGGGTTCTTCTTCCGGGGCAAGCCGCTCGCGGTCGTCGGGGGCGGCGACTCCGCGGTGGAGGAGGCGATGTTCCTCACCAAGTTCGCCACCCAGGTCACCCTCGTGCACCGCCGCGACGAGCTGCGGGCGTCGAAGATCATGGCCGACCGGGCCGCCGCGAACCCGAAGATCGACTTCCGCTGGAACGCGGTCGTGGACGAGGTCCTCGGCAACGGTGCGGTGGAGGCGATCCGCCTGCGTGACACCGGCACCGGTGAGTTCGTCGGAGCTCCCGGTCGGCGGCGTGTTCGTCGCGATCGGACACGACCCGAACACGGCGCTGTTCCAGGGTCAGCTCGCCCTCGACGAGGGCGGGTACGTGGTCACGAACCCCGACTCGACCGCGACGTCGGTCGACGGGGTGTTCGCGGCCGGTGACGTGCAGGACCACACGTTCCGCCAGGCGATCACCGCTGCGGGCAGCGGCTGCATGGCCGCGATGGAAGCAGAGCGTTGGCTGGCGGCGAGGGAGCACGCGAACCGGAGCCTCTGAGCCGGTGCGGGGCCGCGCCGGCGTGGAATGCCCGCCGGGAGGCCAGTGTTCTTGACTCCTAGACTCGGTGAACGCCCGAGCCCGACGAAAGGTACTGGCGTGTCCCACATCACGGCCCTCACCGACTCGACCTTCGACGAGACCATCAGCGGGTCAGAGAAGCCGGTCCTCGTCGACTTCTGGGCCGAATGGTGCGGCCCCTGCAAGATGATCGCTCCCGTGCTCGAGGAGATCGCGTCCGAGAACGCCGAGAAGCTCCAGATCGCGAAGCTGAACGTCGACGACAACCCGAACATCGCGATGCGCTACAACGTGATGAGCATCCCCACGTTGCTCGTGTTCAAGCCCGGGGAGTCGACCCAGGAGGCCCGTCGCCTCGTCGGCGCGAAGGGCAAGGCCCAGCTCCTCCAGGAGCTCGCCGAGTTCGTCGCCTGAGCCTGGTGCCCGATCCGCTGCGCGCCGGCCGGCGCGGGGAAGCGGTCCGGGACCTCCAGCAGCGGCTCGCCGCGCTCGGCCACGACGTCGGCGCCGACCCTCCGGGCAGCTTCGGGTCCGGGACCGAATCCGCGGCGCGGTCGTTCCAGGACGCCCGTGGGTTGCGGGTCGACGGCGTCGTGGGCGCCCAGACCTGGTCGGCGCTGGTCGAGAGCGGCTACGCGCTCGGCGACCGGCTCTTGTACTTCCGCCGGCCGATGCAGCGGGGCGACGACGTACTCGACCTGCAGCGACGCCTGAACGCGTTGGGGTTCCACGCCGGTCGCGAGGACGGCATCCTCGGCGACGAGACCCGGGAGGCCCTGTCGGGGTTCCAACGCGACGCGGGGATCGCCGCTGACGGCATCTGCGGGCCGGCCACGATCGGGGCGCTGCGCCGGGTGGGGACCCTCGCCGAGGGCTCGATCGCCAGCGTCCGAGAACGGGAATCGCTGCGCCGTGAAGCCCGCCGGTTGGCCGGCTGCGGCGTCTACGTCGCCGCCGCCCCCGGGTTGGCGGTGCTCGGCGAGCAGGTCACCCGAGGGCTGCTCGACGCCGGCGCCCGGGCGCTGCTCGACGCCTCCGGCGCCGACGACTCCCTGCTCGCACGGGGCGCGAACCAGTTCGACGCCGACGTGTTCCTCGGGTTGCGTCCCGGCGACGTCGCTGGTTGCCGCTGCGCGTACTTCGCGTCGGGCCGGTTTCGTTCCGAAGCCGGCCATGAGATCGCGCACGCGATCCACGACGAGCTCGTCGGTGTGCTCGCCTTCGACGTCGGTGTCGCGGGCAAGACGTACGCGGCGTTGCGCGAGACCCGGATGGCGGCGGTCGTGTGTGAGGTCGTCCCCGACGGTGACGTCGACGCGATGCGCAGTCTCGTCGCGCACGCCGGCGACGTCGCCCGGGCGATCGTCCGCGGGATCCGTCGCGCCGTCGAAGCTCCCGCGCTCGCGGAGCGCTGAGCGCTACGCGCTCGCCGCGTTCGAGGGGGCGTGCCCCTCGGACATCCGGCGGTAGATCCGCTCGAGATCGTCCAGGCCGGCGAAGTCGATCGTCGCCGTGCCCTTCCCACCCGCGCCGAGACGCAACCGCACGCGCGTCTCGAGGTGGTCGCTGAGCAGCTCCTCGAGCTCCAACAGCCCCGGCGGGCGCATCCGCGTCGGTGTCGCCCGTTCGGAACCGGGCTCGTTGCCTTCGTTGCGGGCACGGACGGCGTCCTCGACCGCGCGGACCGACAGGTCCTCGCTGATCGTGCGGCGCGCGAGCGCCTCTTGAAACGCGCGGTCCGGGGTGCCGAGCAGCGCACGCGCGTGACCCATCGAGAGCTGGCTGTCGCGGAGCGCTCGTTGGATCGACGGGGGCAGCTGCAGCAGGCGCAGGGTGTTCGTCACCGCGGCGCGGCTCTTCCCGACCGCGGTCGCGACCCGCTCGTGGGTCATCGAGAAGTCCTCGATCATCTGCTGGTACGCCGCGGCCTCCTCGAGCGGGTTCAGGTCGTCGCGCTGGAGGTTCTCGACCAGGGCCTGCTCGAGCGCCTTGCGATCGTCGGTGGCGCGGACGATCGCCGGGATGGCCTGCAGTCCCGCGCGGCGGGCCGCCCGCCAGCGTCGCTCCCCCGCGATGAGCTCGAAGCCGTCGTCGGCGGGCCGGACGAGCACCGGCTGCAGCAGCCCGACCTCACGGATGGAATCGGCGAGCGCGCCGATCCCTTCCTCGTCGAACCGGTCGCGGGGTTGATAGGGGTTTGGGCGAATTGCACCAATCGGCAGCTCTTGGAGGCCACCGCCGGCGGGCGCGCCGGCCGCGACCCGCTCCGTCGCCCCGGACGGGATGAGGGCGCCGAGGCCCTTACCGAGGCCGCCGGGTCGCGCCACGACTGACCTCCTTCGCGAGCTCGCGGTAGGCCTTCGCGCCCCGGGACGGCGAGTCGAACACGATGATCGGCTGCCCGAACGACGGAGCCTCCGAGAGGCGGACGGTCCTCGGCACGACCGTCCGGTAGACCTTCGGGCCGAAGTACTGGCGCACTTCCGCCTCGACCTGGTCGGCGAGCTTCGTGCGGGCGTCGTACATGGTCAAGACGATGCCCCGCACCTCAAGGCCCGGGTTGAGGTTGGACTGCACGAGGGCAACGTTGCGAAGCAGCTGCCCGAGGCCCTCGAGGGCGTAGTACTCGCACTGGATCGGGACGATGACCTCGTCGGCGGCGGCGAGGCCGTTCACGGTGAGCAGCCCGAGTGACGGCGGGCAGTCAATGAGGACCAGGTCATAGAAGTCCCGCACTGCGTCGATCGCCTTCTTCAGCCGCAGCTCCCGGCTCATCTGGGCGACGAGCTCGATCTCGGCCCCGGCCAGGTCGATGGTCGCGGGGGCGACGAAGAGGTTCTTGACGCTCGTCGGCTCGACGCAGTCCTCGAGCGGCAGGTCGTTCAAGATGACGTCGTAGATCGACCCGTTCACGTCCCGCGGGTTCAGGCCCAGGCCGGTCGTGGCGTTCCCCTGCGGATCGAGGTCGACGACCAGCAGCCGGAAGCCGGCTTCGGCGAGCGCGGCACCCAGGTTCACCGCGGTCGTCGTCTTGCCCACCCCGCCCTTCTGGTTGGCGACCGCCAGCACCCGCGGGAGCTCAAGGGGGCGAGCGGCGCCCGCCGACTCGTTCGGCAACGTCTCGGGATCGAGGATGGGGCCGTCGGGGAGGCGCGGTTCGATAGCCGGCTCCTCGTCGACCGTGGTGTCGCGCACTGCGCCCTCCCGGGATCTCGAGTCTCGACTTCGAGTTGAGGCTCTAACTGCTCCAGGATACGGCACCGCGGCGCTCTTGGCCAGCGTTCGTTCCCGGTTTCACGTGGAACGCGACGAGGCGCTCGCCCGCCTCGGTTCCACGTGGAACCGGATCGACCCCGCCGCCCCCGGTTTCACGTGGAACGACGGGCGCGAGACGCGCTCAGCTGACCCAGAGGGGCCGGCGCTCGGGGACCCCGGTCCGCCGGGGCCAGCGGTCGTCGAGCGGCCCGCGGCGCTCGAACTGGGCCGCCGAGGTGGCCCCGTCGGCCAGGAGGGTCGGAGGCGAGAGCCCGAGCTCCGCGAGGCGCGCGTCGTCCCACCGGCCGGGGGCGGCGCGTGGAGGTTCGGTCACGACGAGACGGCCGTGCGGGGCCAGGAACGCGACCGCGCACTCGGCGGTGACCGCCGGGGCGGCGAAGCTGCGGGCGACCACCAGGTCGAACGCGGCTCGCCACCGCGGATCGCGGGCGGCGTCCTCGGCCCGGGCCACGACGACGCTGATCCGGCCGGCGAGGCCGAGCTCCGCGGCACGCGGCCTGGAGGTGCTCTCCTCGTCGGTGGGACGAGTCCAGCAGCACCCCTGAGGCCTGGGGCCAGGCGTCGGCGAGGATCAGCCCGGGGACACCGGCGCCCGAGCCGAGATCCAGGAAGGACGCGGCCGGGTCGCCGAGGAGCCGGGCGAGGCGCCGGGCGTGCTCGACCTGCTCGGCGACGGGCGCGGGGCCCAAGAACCCGAGTCGTTGGCCTCGCTCGAGGATGGGGCCGAGCTGTCCGGCCACGGGGCCCTCAGGCCGGCCGGACCACCACGCGGCGTCGGGGTTCTTCACCCTCGGACACCGTGGTCACGCCGTCGAGGCCGGTGACGGTGTCGTGGACGACCTTGCGGTCCGACGCTGACATCGGCTCGAGGGCTTGGTCCTGTCCGGTCTCTCGGACCTGCGCGGCGAGCTCCTCGGTGAACTGGGCCAACGCCTCCCGGCGTCGGGCCCGGTATCCGCCGACGTCGACGTTGATTCGGGTCCCGTGCCCCTCGGTGCGGCGCTGGACGACCGTGCGGACAAGCTCCTCGATGGCTTGGAGCGTGGCACCCCGGGGCCCGACGAGCAGACCGAGGTCGGAGCCGGTGACGTCGACGAGCACTCCGCCTTCCTCGTCGATCTGCACCGCCACCTTCGCCGGGGCGCCGAACGCCTCGATGAGGCCACGGGTGAACGTCTCCGCCTCCTGGGCCTGCTCCTCGACCGGCACCTCACTCACGGTTTCCTCCCTGACGTCGCTTCGAGGCACCTCGGCGCCTCCTCCCCCACTTCGGCCGGAGCTGCGTCCACGGCGGCGTCGTGTCGTTCGCCCGTCGCCACCCGAGCTCGGGCCGCTGGTGCTCGTCCGCCCGCCACCCCGACTGCCCCCGCCCGATCGGCTCGAGCTGGCACCGGTTCGGGCTGCGCCGCCGCCGTTGCTGGCCCCCTCGCGGGGTTTCCGGCCCCGTCGGCGCCGCTCTCCGGGCTTCTCCCGCGAGATCGGCCGCACCCGGGCCCGGATCCGGGCTTCGCGTCGACCCAGGAAGCCCCCGCGGGGCTCCTCGAGCACCTCGAACTCGGCCTCGTCTTCGTCGACCCCGAGCGTGTCGAGGGCGACGTCGAGCGCGGCCTCGACCGTCCGGCCGGTGGTTTCGACCCACTCCATCCGCCGGCCCCGCTCAGCGTTTCCGCTTCTTCTTCGAACTTCCGCTCCGTCGCTGTGGTGGCGGCCCGCTCCCGGTGCCGTTCCCGCCGCGGGTCCCGGTCCCTCTCGTCGAGCCGGTGGGGCGAGCCCCCCCGTTGGGACGGCCGCCTCCGTTCGCGGGCGGGGGCGGCGGGAGCTGGAAGAACGCGCGGAGCCCGCGCGCGCCCGAGGTCTCTCGGATGGGCGCCGGCGTCGGCTTGCTCGCCGCGGCTCGCGGCTCCGGTCGCGGCGCGGGCTGGGGGCGGCGCCGGTCGTTCTTGGGGGGCCGGCGGGGGGCGGGCGCCTTCGCCGGCTCCGCCGCGGCGGGTGGTTCCGTCTCGTCAGGCTCCTCGTCGGGTTCGGGTGCGACCAGCTCGGCTTTCGCGCCCTTGCGCTCGGCGCTCGAGACGTCGATCGCGCCGGCCCGTTTGTCGCCACTTCCAAGTTTGGGCGCCGGGCCGGTGCCCACGGCGGTCCCCATCCGGCGGAAGATGACCTCTTGCTGACCGAGGCGGAAGAGGTTGCTCACGAAGAAGTAGAGGACGAGGCCGGCCGGGAAGCTGAGGGAGATGACCCCGAAGAAGACGGGCAGGATCTTCATGACCGTGCCCATCTGCTTGTTCGCCGCCGGCGTGCGGGACTGGGCCTGCTTGGTCTGCAGGTAGCCGGTGACCATGACCAGGACGACGAGCAGGTAGTAGGGGAGCGCGCCGGGGAAGCCGAGCGACGAATCTGTCGCCGTCTTCTGGAGGTCGATACCAAGGAAGGTCAGGTGGTGGAGGTGGGCGGCGTTCGAGCCGCAGGCCTTCCCGAAGTTGCCGCACATCGCGTTGTAGAGCGACGAGAACTGACCCGTCTTCGGGATGTGCTGGTAGGGGGTGCGCAGGACCCGGAAGAGGACGAAGAAGATCGGTAACTGCACGACCAGGGGCAAGCAACCCGCCAGGGGGTTGATCTTGTTCTCCTGGTAGAACTTCATCATCTCTTCGTTGAGCTTCTGCTTGTCGCCCTTGTACTTCGCCTGAAGCTTCTTGATCTCCGGCTGGACGCGCTGCATGGCGATCATCGATTTCGCCTGCTTGGCGGTTAGCGGGTACAGGAGAACCATGACGACGAGGGTGACGAGGATGATCGCCACGCCGAGGTTGGGGACCAGCGAGTAGAAGAACGCGAGGACGTAGCCCAGGGCGTTGTACAGGGGGTTGAGGAAGCTCATCGTCGCCTCTCAGGAGAGTGCGGCCCGCGACGCCGCAGTTGGGGAACGTCTGTTCGACTTGGTGGGTGGGGGGACCGGGTCGATCCCGCCGGTGTGCCACGGGTGGCAGCGGCCGATCCGTCGGAGCCCGAGCCAGCTTCCCCGGGCTGCGCCGTGGGTCGCGAGCGCCTCCAGGGCGTACGCGGAGCAGGACGGGTAGAAGCGGCACCGGGGCGGGAGGCGGGTGCTCACGACCCGCCAGGCCCGGATGGGGATCATCAGCGTCCGCGCGGTCCGGCCCGGCTGGGCCTGCTGTCCGCTCATGGCCGGCCCGGGGATTCGATCATGGCTGCGACCAGGCTCGCCAGCTCGTCGAAGGGGAGACCGAGGACGTCGCGGCTGCCGCCGAAGAGATACGCCGCGCCGGGTTCGAGTTCGTCCTCGTGACGAGCGACCGCGGCGCGCAGCCGGCGCCGAGCCCGGTTCCGGGCCACGGCGTTGCCCACGTCACGACCCACCGCGTAGGCGACGCGGGCGGGTCCGTGGTCGGGGCCGGCGACCTGACGGAGGCTGAGGGGGCCGCGTCGGCGGGGACGGACTCGCGCCAGCGCCTCGAAGGTGCCACGGTCGCGGATCGACCGGGTCAGGCCGCGAGGCGCTTGCGGCCACGGGCCCGTCGCGCCTTGAGCACCGCTCGGCCGCCACGGGTCCGCATCCGTCCGCGAAAGCCGTGCGTCTTGTGCCGCCGCCGATTGTTGGGCTGGAACGTCCGCTTCACGCATGGCCTCCTTGGAGCAGGCGTCCGGGATGCTCGGCCTTCCGCCGGGGGAGGGGCGCAAGTGAACCGAGCGGACACGCCGCGACTTGCCGTTCAGTGTACGGGCGGTGGGAACCGAGCCGCAACGCGCGCGACTCGACGTCGCCGCGCTACCGGCGCGCGGTGCGCTGTTCGCCGTCCTGCTCGCCGGGGGCGCCTGGACGACTCGCTTGCCGCGGGTCCGGGCGTCCCTTGTCGCCCCGGGCGGCCGGTGCTACGTTCCGCGCTCGCCGTCGCTCCGGCCTGGCACGGCGCACTTCCCCACGGGGCTTTGCCTCGACCGGCCGACCAGCCCTTGGGGGGCGCCGCGGCGCCACTCCGTTCTCCACAACTGTGGAAGCGCCTGTGGACAACCCAGACCGGATCGAGCCTCAGCCCGCCGACGATCTCGCGGACCGCATCTGGGAGCAGGCCCGCACCCGGGTCCAGGGGGAGCTTGCTGAGGCGGCTTGGCGCACCTGGTTTCCTGGCGTCCGCCCCGTGAGCTTTGATCACGACGTCTTGGTCCTCGGGGTCCCGAGCATCCTCGCGGCCGACAAGATCCGCTCCCAGTACCTCCCCATCCTCGAGACCGCCCTGCTGGAGACGACCGGGCGGGGACTCGCGGTCGATCTCCAGCTGGACACGAACGCCCGGGTCGACGACGTCGTCGTGGCGCTCGCCGCGGCACCCGAGACGACCGTCGAACCCGACGTCCTCCCGACGCCGCCGCCACGGCAAGACCAGTCCTTGAGCTCGACCACCCTGAACCCTCGTTACACCTTCGACCAGTTCGTGATCGGCGCGTCGAACCGCTTCGCGCACGCGGCGGCGCTGTCCGTCGCTGAAGCCCCCGCGCAGGCTTACAACCCGTTGTTCATCTATGGGCCCGCGGGGCTTGGCAAGACGCACCTGCTCCACGCGATCGGTCATCACGTCCGGGCACTCTTCCCGAAGTTCCGGGTCCGGTACGTCACGACCGAGGCGTTCATGAACGACTTCGTCGAGGCCATCCGTGACCGCACCCGGATGCCGGTGTTCAAGCGCCGCTATCGAGACCTCGACGTGTTGCTGATCGACGACATCCAGTTCCTCGAACGCACCCAAGAGCTCCAGGAGGAGTTCTTCCACACGTTCAACCAGATCCACAACGCCGGCGGTCAGATCATCATCTCGTCGGACCGGTCCCCGAAGTCGATCGCCACGCTCGAGGACAGGCTCCGCAGCCGCTTCGAATGGGGTCTCATCACCGACGTGCAGCCACCGGAGTTCGAGACCCGCCTCGCCATCCTCCGCAAGAAGGCCGAAGCCGAGCACCTTCACGGCATCCCCGACGAGGTCCTCGCCTTCATCGCCAGCAGCGTCCAGGACAACATCCGCGAACTTGAGGGTGCGCTGATCCGAGTCGCGGCGTACTCCAGCCTGAACCGCGCCCCGCTCTCCGAAGAGGTCGCCCGGTCGGTGCTCGCGGACCTGCTCCCGGCGACCAAACCTCGCGAGATCACCGCGAGTCTGATCCTCGACGAGACCGCCAAGCAGTTCGGCTGGACCGTTGACGACCTCTGCGGCAAGAGCCGCCGACGACCCCTCGTCACCGCCCGTCAGATCGGCATGTACGTGATGCGGGAGCTCACCGATTTCAGCTACCCCCGAATCGCGGAGGCCTTCGGCGGCCGCGACCACACCACCGTGATGTACGCGGTCGACAAGATCCGTGGCCAGATGACGGAACGCCACCACACGTTCGAGCAGGTCAACGAGCTGATCGCCCGGATCCGCCTCGGCTCCAGCAGCTGAAGGGAGCCGTGTGGACAACACTGTGGAGCACTGGGGGAAACCCAGCCCCTCACCATGGATTATTGGTCAGCCCTTGCCCCGCCCCACCCTGGCCGGTGGACGACCACCCATTCCTGGGGAAGCCTGGGGATGACCGATTGTCACTCTGAGCGGCCCGAACGCTCCGATCTCCACATTCCACAGCCCCTACTACAACGACAAACCTTGGTATAGGTAGTTGTGGTTGGAGCCCAGTCAGTGAAGGAGTCCCCGTGAAGTTCCGTTGCGAACGCGACACCCTGGCCGATGCGGTTGCCACCGCGTATCGGGCCGTCGCGTCTCGCACCGGCGCGCTGCCCGTGTTGTCCGGCCTGCTCGTTCGCCTCGACGCGGGGCACGTCGAGCTCGTCGGTTCGGATCTTGAGCTGACCATCCGAGTGCGGGTGCCCGCGGAGGTTGACGGGTCGGGAAGCGTCGTGCTCGTCGCTCGGCTCCTCCAGGAGTTGATGGGTCGTCTCGCGGCCGGCGCGGTGCAAGTCGAGATCGGCGACGACCAGGCCAAGATCGAAGCGGGCCGGTTCCGATCGGAGATTCGTACGCTCGCGGCCACCGACTTCCCGCGACTTCCCGAACCGGAAGGGGACGGGGTCAAGGTCGCAGCCGGTCCGCTCTCCCAGGGCCTCCGACAGGTGGTTCCCGCGGCTTCGAAGGACGACGCCCGTCCGATCCTCACCGGGGTGCTGGTCGCGGCGACCGGTGACGGCGTGCGTCTCGTCGCGACCGATTCGTATCGCCTGGCGGTCCGGGACCTCCCGGGGATCAGCCTGCTCAGCGAAGGACGATCGGTGCTCGTCGGGGCGAAAGGCCTCGGGGAGCTGCAACGCCTCCTGCCCTCCGACGGTGACGTCGAGGTGTTCCTCGGCGAGCGCGAGGTGACGTTCCGTCTCGACGGAACCGAGCTCACCGCGCGTCTTGTCGAAGGCGAGTTCCCGAACTACCAGCAGCTGGTCCCGAGTGGATATCCGAACCGTGCGACGGTTGATCGGGACGCGCTGACCGACGCGGTGAACCGAGTGCGCCTCGTCGGTGGACAGAACCGTGATTCGAGCCCGATCCGCATCACGATGAACGCCGACGGACTCGAACTGTCCGCGACCGCGCAGGACGTCGGCCAGTCCTACGAGCCGGTCGAGGCGAAGTACGAAGGGGGCGAGCTGACCGTTGCGTTCAATTCCCAGTTCCTCCTCGATGGGCTCGAGGCGGCCGGTACGTCCGAGGTCACGATCGAGACCGTCGATCCGTTGAAGCCGGCGGTGCTTCGGGGCAGCGACGGAACCGACTTTCTCTACCTGCTGATGCCGGTGCGGATCGCCTGACCGGCGCCTCGCGACTCGGCGCACGCAGAACCCGGGATCTGGCGTGCATGTGGCGACCCTCGAACTCACCGACTTCCGCTGCTACCAGTCGGTCAGCCTCGAGCTTCCCCCGCGGTCATCGCTCTCACCGGCGCGAACGGGCAGGGCAAGACCAG
Organism: uncultured Actinomycetes bacterium; assembly: GCA_963714105.1. GTDB lineage: Bacteria > Actinomycetota > Acidimicrobiia > IMCC26256 > PALSA-555 > PALSA-555. The sequence goes on from OY970233.1 coordinate 1,195,607, forward strand.
CCTTCTCGAGGCAGTGGGCTGGTTGGCCCTCGGCCGGTCGTTTCGCGGTGTCCCCGATGCCGCGCTGGTCCGGGCAGGGACGGAGCAGGCGATCGTGCGGGGCGGCGTCACCGACGGTGAGAGCGTCCGTCAGGTCGACGTGGAACTCCGCGTGGTCGGTCGTCACCGGCTGCTCGTGAATGGTCATCCCCTCAGTCGAACCCGAGACCTTGCCGGAACCCTGCGGGTCACGGTGTTCGCTCCCGACGACCTCGCGCTCGTCAAGGGCGGCCCGGGGGAACGCCGTCTGTATCTCGACGAGCTGCTCACCAGTTCTGTGCCTCGATACGCCGCGGTGCGAGCCGACCTCGACCGGGTGTTACGGCACCGCAACGCGCTCCTTCGGGGGGAGCGCGAGATCGCGAGGCGCGCGACACGCTGGACATCTTCGATGAACAGCTCGCGAAGGCAGGCGGTGACCTCATCCGGGGCCGGCTCCGCCTCGTGCACCGCCTCGCGCCGGCAGTCGACCACGCGTACCGGCGACTCGCCGCCGATCGGGAGGGAGTTGAGGCGACCTACCAAGGCGAGTGGAGCACCGACGTGCCCGAGCTCGACCTCGTCGACGAGCAGCTCCGAGCCGCGCTGGCACGACGCCGACCGCAGGAGCTCGAGCGGCGGACGACCCTCGTCGGCCCGCAGCGCGACGAGTGGCGCCTCACCATCGGTGACCGGGACAGCCGGACGCACGCGTCGCAAGGCGAGCAGCGCAGCCTGGCCTTGGCGCTGCGCCTCGCTGCACATCACGTTTTGACCGAGGTGGTCGGGACCGCCCCGGTGCTCCTTCTCGACGACGTCTTCAGCGAACTCGACGCCGACCGCTCTCGTCTGTTGGTCGCCTCGCTCCCCGCCGCGGGGCAGACGATCGTCACGACCGCCGGGGTGATCCCCGAAGGCATCACCCCATCCGTGCACCTGGACGTCCACGACGGCCGGATCACCCGGGCGTGACGTCGTGACCTCGCGCCGCCGCCCCGGCGACCCGGAGCAGCCACCCACGTCCCTCGGCGACGCGTTGCGAGCGGTCGGCGCGGAGCTCGGCCTGCCCGACCCGTCGCTCGTGGACAGCCTCGGTGACCGCTGGGCCGAGGTCGTCGGCGATGCGGTCGCCGCCCACGCGCGACCGAGGGCGCTACGCGACGGGACGCTGACGATCGCCGTCGACGCACCCGGATGGGCGACCGAGCTGCGCTACCTCGAACACGAGATTTGCGCGCGGTTAGCGACCATCAGCGGGCGTGACGACATCCAGCACGTCCGGGTCGTCGTCGAGGCGTCGCGCTGAAGCGGCTCACGCCGAATCCACGACGGGCTCTGGTAGACTGACCCGTGTCGTTCGTGGTCGGATCCCCTTCTGGCGCCTGCCTCGACGAAGGCCGCGAGACCGTCGACCGACCCGCTTTCCCCGCCGTTGATCGTCACTGAGGTACGCGCGCGTTGCCCAAGTCCAGCTACACCGCGAAAGACATCACCGTTCTCAAGGGCCTCGAGCCGGTCCGGGAACGTCCGGGCATGTACATCGGCTCGACCGGCCTCTCAGGCCTCCACCACCTCGTCTACGAGGTGGTGGACAACGCGGTCGACGAGGCCATGGCCGGCGAGGCGAGCCGCATCGACGTGACGCTCCTCGCCGAGGGGGGATGCCGGGTCTTCGACAACGGTCGGGGGATCCCGGTCGACCCGCACCCGGACGACCCGAAGAAGTCGGCGGCCGAGATCATCATGACGACACTCCACGCGGGCGGAAAGTTCGGCGGGGATGGCTACAAGATCTCCGGTGGTCTCCACGGCGTCGGCGTCTCGGTCGTGAACGCCCTGTCCATACGGCTCGACCTCGAGGTCCACCGCGACGGCGCCCGCTGGGAGCAGCACTACGCGAAGGGGGGCGTTCCGCAAGGGCGAATCAAGAAGATCGGAACGTCGAAGCGGCGGGGCACCACCATCACGTTCTGGCCCGACGCGACGGTCTTCGAAGAGACCGAGTTCCGCGCGCAGACCCTCATCGAGCGGCTCCGAGAGATGGCCTTCTTGAACAAGGGCCTGGAGATCCGTTTCCGCGACGAGCGGGTCGAGCCTCCGCTGGAGCAGAACTTCAAGTTCAACGGCGGCATCGTCGACTTCGTGAAGCACCTCAACGCGTCGAAGGAGCCACTGTTCAAGCGAGTCATCGCCTTCGACGATCGTGGCTCGAATTCCGAGATCGAAGTCGCGATGCAGTGGAACACCGGGTACTACGAAGGGCTCCACTCGTTCGCGAACAACATCGCGACCACCGAAGGCGGGATGCACGAGGAAGGCTTCAAGAAGGCCATCACCAACGTGCTGAACAAGTACGCGAAGGCGAAGGGCCTCCTGAAGGACAAGGATTCCAACCTGCTCGGCGAAGACATCCGAGAAGGGCTGACCGCGATCATCTCGGTCAAGCTCCGCAACCCGCAGTTCGAAGGGCAGACCAAAGCCAAGCTCGGGAACACCGAGATGCGGTCCGCGGTCGAGCGGGCGACGAACGAGAAGCTGGCCGAATGGCTCGAGGAGCACCCGAGCGAGGGCCGTCAGATCGTCGGGAAGGCGTTGCAGGCTGCCCGGGCCCGCGTCGCGGCTCGCCAGGCGCGAGACCTGACCCGGCGGAAGTCGCTGCTCGAGTCCGCGGCGATGCCGGGCAAGCTCGCCGACTGCGCGTCACGCGACCCCGCCGAATCCGAGCTGTTCATCGTCGAGGGCGATAGCGCCGGCGGGTCCGCGAAACGGGCCCGGGATCCCCGGTTCCAGGCCATCCTCCCCATCCGCGGAAAGATCCTCAACGTCGAGCGGTCGCGCATCGACCGCATGCTGAAGAACGAGGAGATTCAGACGCTCGTCCAAGCGATCGGCGCTGGGATCGGCGAAGACTTCCAGGGCGGGAAGGCCCGATACCACAAGGTGATCCTCCTCGCTGACGCGGACGTCGACGGCGCGCACATCCGCACGCTGCTCCTGACCTTCTTCTACCGACAGCTCGTCGAGCTGGTCCGGTACGGATGCATCTACATCGCGCAGCCGCCGCTTTTCCGCGCCGATATCGGCAAGGAGCGGACCTACCTCAAAGACGAAGCCGCGCTGCGCGTGTTCGAAGCTGAGCACGAGGGCCGGAAGATGGAGATCAACCGGTTCAAGGGTCTCGGCGAGATGGACTGGCAAGAGCTCGGCGAGACGACCATGAGCCCTTCGACCCGCACACTGCTGCGCATCTCGGTCGAAGACGCGGCGATCGCCGACGAGATCTTCTCCACCTTGATGGGTGACGACGTCGAGACGCGACGTCGGTTCATCCAAGACAACGCGAAGGACGTGCGGTTCATCGATGCCTGACCAGGACGCGACCCAGACCAACGCCGGTGGCGTCGAGCTCGTCGAGATCCAGGAGGAGATGGAGCGCTCCTTCCTCGACTATGCGATGTCGGTCATCACCGCTCGGGCGCTCCCCGACGCGCGTGACGGACTCAAACCGGTGCACCGGCGGATCCTCTACGGCATGTACGACCTCGGGCTTCGCCCGGAGCGCAAGCATCAGAAGTCCGCACAGGCCGTCGGTGAAGTCATGGGCAAGTACCACCCGCACGGCGACTCCGCGATCTACGACGCGCTCGCCCGCATGGCCCAAGACTTCTCGCTGCGCTACCCCCTGATCGACGGGCACGGGAACTTCGGGTCACCGGACCCGAACGACCGTCCCGCCGCGCAGCGCTACACCGAAGCGCGGCTCGGCCCGCTGGCGATGGAGCTCATCGGCGAGATCGACGAGGACACGGTCGCGTTCGCGCCGACATACGACGGTCAGCGCGAAGAACCCGTCGTGCTCCCCGCCCGATTCCCGAACCTGCTCGTCAACGGCGTCGGCGGGATCGCGGTCGGGATGGCGACGAACATCCCACCCCACAACCTTCGTGAAGTCGTCGACGCGGCGATCTACGTGCTCGACCATCCCGAAGCGCGCCCGGCAGACCTGATGAAGATCGTCAAGGGACCCGACTTCCCGACCGGCGCCCTGATCTTGGGGAAGCAGGGAATCAAGGACGCCTACACGCAGGGTCGCGGGTCGATCAAGCTCCGCGCCGTTGCGGAGATCGAGGAGGGCCGACGCAACGAGCAGCGCATTGTCGTGACCGAGGTGCCCTACCAGACCTCGGTCGAGGTCATCGGCCAGAAGGTGGCCGAGCTGGTCAACGACCGGAAGATCGAAGGCATCCGTGACGTGCGCAACGAGTCGGCCGGGATCACGAACCGGCTCGTCATCGAGCTGCGCCGCGACGCGAACGCCAACGTGGTGCTCAACCAGTTGTACAAGCACACGCCGATGCAGACGAGCTTCGCGGTGCACATGCTCGCGCTCGTCGAGGGAGTCCCCCGGCTGCTGTCGCTCGACCAGGCGATCCTCGTCTACGTCGCGCACCAGATGGAAGTGGTGACGCGACGGACCGAGTTCCGTTTGCGAAGGGCACGCGACCGGGCCCACATCGTCGAAGGGTTGACCAAGGCCCTCGACATGCTCGACGCGGTGATCACGCTCATTCGAAACGCCGCTGACGTCGACACCGCGCGCACGGGGCTCATGGCCAAGCCGTTCGAGTTCACGGAGATCCAGGCGAATCACATCTTGGACATGCCGCTCCGGCGACTGACCGCGCTCGAGCGGCAGAAGCTGATCGACGAGCTCGCAGAGCTCCGCGACACGATCAAGGAGCTCGAGTCGATCCTCAAGAGCAAGCCGAAGCTGCGCAAGGTCATCAAGGACGAGCTGACGGTGCTTCGCGACCGCTTCGGCGACGAGCGCAGGACGCGTCTCACCGCGGACACCGGGGAGATCGAGCTGCTCGACCTCATCGAGGATGAGGAGGTGGTCGTTGTCCTCACCAAGGGCGGCTACGTGAAGACGGTCGCCGCGGATGCGTTCCGCCGTCAGAGCCGTGGGGGGCGAGGAGTCAAGGGCAGCCGGGCGCGCGACGATGACTACGTCGACGAGCTCCTGACGACGAGCGCGCACTCGTACCTGTTGATGTTTTCGAACCGGGGCAAGGTGTATCGGTTGCGAGCCCACGAGATTCCGATGAAGGATCGCACCGCGCGAGGCACCGCGCTCGTGAACCTCATCCCGTTGGCCGCGGATGAACGGATCCAAGCCATCATCGACACCCGCTCGTACGAGGACGGCGCGTACCTGTTCTTCGCGACGAAGAAGGGGACGGTGAAGAAGACGCGGATGTCGGAGTACGACTCGTCGGTGCGCAACGGCCTGATCGCGATCAACCTGCCACGAGGCGACGAGCTGGTTCGTGTCGTGCAGACCAACGGGCGTGCGGACATCGTGATGGTGACCCGGAACGGTCAGACCATCCGGTTCGGCGAATCGAGTGTCCGCCCGACCGGACGAGCGACCGCCGGCGTGAAGGGCATGCGGCTCCGACCCGACGACGAGGTCGTGGCCTGCGACGTCTACCGGCGTGGTGCGGTGATGCTGTTCGTCAGCTCGAGCGGCCACGGGAAGCGGACGAAGCTCGACCTGTTCCACCACCAGGGCCGTGGCGGGCAGGGTGTGCGAGGCATGAAGATCACTGCCGATCGGGGCTCCGTCGTGGCGGCCTTCACGGTCAAGGACGACGACGAGATTCTGGTCTTCTCGTCCGCTGGCAATATCATTCGGCTGCCGGCCGCCGAGGTCTCGGCCCAGGGTCGCGACGCGACCGGAGTTCGGGTCGCTCGCCTCGGTGCTGGCGACACCGTCGTAGCCGTCGCCCCCGTGTTGGAGGGTGACAACGGAGAGGACGCCGAGAGGTCCGGATGAGCACACCACCCGAGATCCCTGCGTCCGCGACGAAAGCCGGTCCGAAGCCACCGAAACGCCGAACGCGACCGAGCACGAACGCGACGGACAACGCCGCGGACAGGACCTCGAGTGAGGGACCGCCGACCATCGCGTCCACTGCGGACGCGCCGGCCCCGCCGCGTCGTGGTCGACGAGGTGCGGGGGCTGCCGCCGGAGCCGTGCCGTCCGCGGCCGCTGCGGCCGCGGACGCGCCCGTCACGGATCGTGACAAGCCCGCCGAACCGGCGACGACCGATACCGCGAAGCCCAAGCGAGCCGCGGGAGCAGGCCCGTCCGCGGCGACGCGCGCGCCGTCGACACCGAAGACGGGACGGGGCTCGGAATCGACGAAGAGCACCCCACCGGCGAGCGGACCCAAGCCGCCCGCACCGCCGGCCAAGGACACCGTCACCCCGGACGCGAAGGACAAGGCCGCACCCGAAGCCAAAGACACGAAGGACACGAAGGACACGAAGGACGCGACGAAGGACGCGACGAAGCCGGCGACGAAGCCTGATCCGTCGCCGGTCGCCGCCGCGGTCTCCGAAGCCGACGCGGAGGCGGTGCTCGTCGAGGAGCCGACACCGGTCCCGAAGGCCCGCCGCTTCGGCGTTTCACGGCGTGCGAGCTCGGCGTCGACGTCGACCGCGGCCGTCGCTGCGGCGCTCCCGGCCACGCCGACTCCCGCGGCGGTTGTCGGCCCGACCGTGATCACGACGGGCGCGACCGGCGCGGTGCGGTCCGACCGGCACTACCGCCAGACGGTCTCGAAGGTCGACCTGTGGTCGGTGACGAAGCTGTCGTTGTGTTTCTACTTGAGCGCGATGTTCGTGACCGTGGTCGCCTTCGTCGCGCTCTGGATCATCGCTGACGCCGCCGGGATCATCCACAGCGTTGAGAAGTTCCTCGGGGACCTGCTCTCGGCGAAGAACTTCCATTTCCTGTCCGCGACGGTCCTGCGAGGCGCGATCGTCGTGGGGCTGGTCGTCGTCGCGCTGCAGGTGGTCATCACCGTGATCGCGGCGTCCTTCTACAACATCTTCGCCGAGTTGTTCGGCGGCATCGAGATCACCGTGAAGGAAGAAGTCTCGGCCGAGTAGCCTGACCAACCCCCGGGGCTATAGCTCAGTCGGTTAGAGCGCACCCCTGATAAGGGTGAGGTCGGTGGTTCGATTCCACCTAGCCCCACGATGAGGAACCTTCGCCGCTCCGCTCTGGTGGTCTTGTGCGTGCTGCTCGCCGGCATTGTCGTCCGGCTGCGCAGCAAGGGTGGCGTCCCCCCCACCACCGGCGGCTGGCGCCAGCTCGAGGGCCCTGACTTCCGGTGACGGCCATTCTGCTCGCCGGTGTGGGCGCCGTCGGTGCCCGCGCCGCGCGTCAGCTCGCGGAGACGCCTGGTCTCGACCGGCTGGTCGTCACCGGCCGTCACGCGGAGCGAACCGCGGAGGTCGCCGCCGCGTTGCGGGTCGAAGCGGTTCCGTTCGGGATGATCCCCCCGGGGGTGGACACCGTCGCGTTGGCAATTCCGGGCGTCGCGGCCGTCGACGTGGCCCGACAAGCCGTCCAGCAAGGTGCGGCGGTCGCGGCCGTGACCGACGACGCCGAGGGCGTCACCGGCCTCCTCGGACTCGACGCGCTCGCTCGGGAGCACCGAGCTCGGATCGTCGTCGGTTGCGCCCTCGCGCCGGGGCTGAGCGACGTGTTGGCCCGCCACGCCGCGGACGCGCTCGATGACGCCGACGAGGTGTCGGTCGCCCGCTCGGGAGTCGCGGGCGAGACGTGCACGACGACACTCCGGCGGGCCCGACGCGAACGACCGGTCGAGTGGCGAGGTGGCACCGCGCGGGTCGCGCGGCGGGCCGGCAGCGAGCTCGTGTGGTTCCCCGACCCGGTCGGTGCCCGCGAGTGCGTGACCGTCGCCGCCGGCGTGGAGCTCCTCCACGACGCGATCCCTGAGGTGACCCGCGCGACGGTTCGCGCCGCCGAACCACTGTCCCCGCGCCGCCGCAGCTTTCTGACCCGCCGGGGTGGAGGTGACGAGTGGGGGGCGGTGCGCGTGGAGGTGTGGGGCAGCCGGGCCGGCGCCCGCGAGGGGGTCGTGTACGGCGTGATCGAACGACCGGCCGTCGCCGCGGGCACGACGTTGGCGGTCACTGCCGCTCGGCTCGCCGGGCTGCTCCCCGAGGTCGAGCTGCGAGACACCGAGCCGGGTGCCCGGGGGCTCGGCGCGCTCGTCGAACCGGCCACGTTCCTCGCCGAGCTCGCCCGTCGCGGTGTCAAGGCCGCGATCTTCGAGGGCGTCGAGGTCGCCTGACCCGAGCGGCGCGCCCGTCACCGACACCGCCGGCGCAGAGCGGATCGACGCGCACGACCGGCCGGTACGCTCGATGCCCCGAGGGGCGGTAGCTCAGCTGGTAGAGCGTCGGCTTTGCAAGCCGAAGGTCGCCGGTTCGAAACCGGTCCGCTCCACCCACCCCCCGACGCGAGCCCGCGGTGTCGACGGTCGCGGTCTGGAAGACTCCGCCGCTTGGACGAGCATGTGCATCCGACCGTCCGGGGCCGGGAGGCTGAGCTCGGCGAGCTGACCGCCGCGGTGCGACGCTTGATCGCGTTGACCGTGACCAGCGAGGCCCCGCCGGTGGAGACCGCCGCGGCGGCGGCGGCACTGAACCGGATCGCCGACGATCTCGCCGCCAGGGTCCCCGACGAGCTCCCGTACCTATACGTCACCGCGGCGAGCGACCCCGCCGATCCCGACGCCGCCGCACCGTTCGACGTCATCCATGGTCCCTACAACCCCTCGCGCTCCCCGTGCGGATGGAGGTCGAAGCGCCGAAGGCGCTCGGTCACGCGAGGTTCACGAAGCCGTACGAAGGGCCGCCGGGCTGCGTCCACGGGGCTGTTCTCTGCGCGGTGTTCGACATGGTGTTCACCGCCGCGAACCGGCTCGCGGACGCCGCCGGCCCGACCGTGGAGCTCACCGTCCGCTATCGCCGCCCGACCCGCCTCGACGTCGACACCACGTTCGAAGGCTGGGTCAGCGACCGGGCCGGCCGGATCACCAGCACCGAGGGACGCGCCCTGCAGGGCGGGGTCGTGACCGTCGAGGCGTCGGGCCGGTTCGTTCGGCTCTCCCGCGAGCGGGTCATGCGCCTCGGTCAAGACGGGTGAGCGCCGTCGTCTTCGACCTCGACGGGGTCCTGCTCGACTCCGAGGCGTCCTGGGACGCGGCCCGCCGCCGCTACGTGGCTGACCACGGTGGCCGGTGGGTGCCGACCGCGACGGCCGCGATGATGGGGATGAGCAGCCCCGAATGGGCCCGATATCTCCGCGAGGAGCTCGACGTCCCTGACCCGCCCGAGACGATCTCGTCCGGGGTGGTGGGCCTGGTCCTCGACGCCTACCGGCGGCAGCTGCCGCTCGTCGCCGACGCGGTCGAGACCGTCCGGGCCCTCGCGGCGCGCTGGCCGGTCGGTCTGGCGTCGTCGTCGAACCGTCCGGTCATCGAGGTGTTCCTCGACGCGAGCGGGCTGCGGCCGGCGTTCACCGTGGTGGTGTCCTCGGAGGAAGTCCCGCGGGGGAAGCCGGCCCCCGACGTCTACCTCGCGGTCGCCCGGATGCTCGGCGTCGCTCCCGGCGAGTGCGTCGCCGTGGAGGACTCGACGAACGGGATCCGTGCCGCGCTCGCCGCCGCGACGAGAGTCGTCGCGGTCCCGAACCGTCAGTACCCGCCCGACCCGGCGGTGCTCGGCGCCGTGGACGTCGTCGTCGGGTCACTGGCCGAGCTCACCCCCGCGCTCGTCGAGCAGGTCACGACTCGCTGACCGTCCCCGACGAGGGGTTCTGCACGAGCGCCGGGATGAGGATGCGGAGCGTGAACTCGAACAGCTCCGCCGCGTCGACCCGCTCGTCCGGGGTCTCGCGCTGCGCGGGCGCGCGAGCGACCTGCTGCTCGATCAGCACCGAGCCGATGACGTGGTGCATGATCGCCTCGGTGCCGAGAGTGGCTCGGCGTCGGTCGAGCCCGCAGCGCTCCAGCTCACGGACCAGCACCGCGTGCGCGGGCCGGAAGATCGCCGCTGTGCGTCCCTGCTCGTGGACGACTGCGATCAGGTACGGACGCTCGAGCAGGTTGCGTCGAAGCGACCGGGCCGTGGACGCGATGCGGTCGACCGGCGCGTCGCCGTCGACCTCGACCTGACCGACGTCGGCGGTGATGTGGTCGACGACCGCGTCGAACAGCGCCTGCTTGTCCCCGACGTGCCAGTAGATGGCCGTCGGTGCGACGCCGAGCTTCGCGGCCAGGCCCCGCATGGTCAGCGCGTCGGGGCCGCCGGCTTCGAGCAGCTCGAGCGCGACCTCGATGACCCGATCCCGGGTCAGGCCCACCCCGCCGCGAGCGCGGGCTTGACGACCCTCGACCGTCATGGAACGATGTTACACGAACAGCGTTACAGAGGGGTGAGATGGGCGCCACCGCGATTGCCGACGACCATTACGCCGTGATCTCCGCCGACGGTCACGCCGGCAACGAGATCCACGGCTACCGGGAGTACCTGGCACCGGCGTTCCGGGACGACTTCGACGCGTGGGTCGCGACCTACGTGGTGCCCTACCCCGACCTCGCCGGCCCGAACGCCAGCCGCAACTGGGACAGCGACCGACGCGCCCGGGAGCTCGAAGCCGACGGCATCGTCGCCGAGGTGCTGTTCCCGAACACCGTGCCGCCCTTCTACCCGAAGAGCTCGCTCACCGCGCAGCCGCCGCCCGCCAACGCCGGTGACCTCGAGCGGCGCTGGGCCGGGCTGCAGGCCCACAACCGGTGGCTGGCCGACTTCTGCGCGGCGACCCCGCGACGGCGGGCGGGGATCGCGCAGATCCTCCTGCACGACCCGGACGCCGCCGCGGCGGAGATCCGCTGGGCGCGAGACGCGGGGCTCACCGGCGGGGTGCTGCTCCCGGGGACGCCACCGGGCGGCGGGTTGGCGCCGCTGTACGACCCCGGGTACGAGCCGATCTGGGCCGCGTGCGCGGAGACCGGCCTGCCGGTCAACCATCACAGCGGCAGCGCGGTCCCGCCGGCCGGTGACGGCGCCGTCGACAAGGTGATCTTCCTGCTCGAGGTGACCTGGTGGGCGCACCGCGCGCTCTGGCACCTGATCTTCGGCGGGGTGCTGGAGCGTCACCCCGAGCTGCAGCTCGTCTTCACCGAGCAGGGCACAGGCTGGATCCCCGAGGAGCTGACCCGCCTCGACTACTTCTACGACCGGATGCTCGCCGGGGACGCGTCCCAGGAGGTCGAGTGGGGCGCCACCGTCGCGGGGGGCCTGTCGTTGCGGCCGAGCGAGTACTGGGCCCGGCAGTGCCACGTCGGCGCGAGCTTCATCCGTCCGAGCGAGGTGCCGTTGCGCCACGCCGTGGGCGTCGACCGGATCATGTGGGGCGCCGACTACCCGCACAAGGAGGCGAGCTACCCGTATTCGCGTGAGGCGCTGCGGCTCGCGTTCGCGGGCGTGCCGGTCGAGGAGGTCCAGGCCATGGTCGGCGCCAACGCCGCGGCTCTCTACGACTTCGATCTCGACGCGCTCGCTCCGATCGCTGCGACGGTCGGCCCGACGGTCGGCGAGCTCGACCAGCACCTCGCGTCCGCCGACATCCCGACGGAGGCCCGCCGCTGCCCCGCGTTCGCGGGTGCGTGAGCGCGTCCCGCGCGGGTCAGGGCAAGGAGATCCCCATGGGCAAGGTTCGTTACGCCGCTCGTTCCGACGCCGAGCTGCGCAACCGTGAGGTCGAGGCGACGTCGGTCGGTGCGTGGTCGACCGTCCTGACCGTCGTGTACGAGACCGACCCGGCGGTGGTGGCCGCGGTGCTCCCGCCGCCGCTCGAACCCCCCGTCGAGGCCCGGGCCCGGGTCACGATCGCGCGGGTCGACATCGGGGGGCTGCCGACCTTCGGTGCGGCGACGTTCGCTGTCGCCTGCCAGCACGAAGGCACCCTGGGTGACTACGCGCTGGTGATGCCGATGACGACCGAGCAGTCCGTGATCGGCGGCCGGGAGACGTTCGGTGAACCCAAGAAGCTCGCGGAGGTCACCCTGGACCGCGAGGGTGACGTCGTCACCGGCCGCTGCTCGCGTCTCGGGGTCACGTTCCTCGAGGCCCGCGGCCCCGTCACCGGATCGTTGGCCTTGCCTCCCGACGCTCGCCGCACCAGCTTCTACTTCAAGTTCCTGCCCGCCCCCGACGGGAAGGGGTTCGACGCCGAGCCGTCCCTCGTCTACTGCCACCGGGACGAGACCACGCGGCGACTCGAGCAGGTCGACGCGGAGGTCGTCCTGCGGGACTCGCCGTTCGACCCGGTCGCGGACATCCCGGTCTACCGGGTCGTGGAGGCGGTGCTCGGGGAGCGTCGCAGCATCCAACGAGGCGAGATCCACAGCCGGGTTCCCGGTGAGTGGCTGCTGCCTTACGTGCACCAGCGCTACGACGACCGCTCCCCGGTCGGTGAGGACTGATGCGAGACCTCGCCGGCCGCGTCGCTGTGGTCACGGGAGGCGCGGGGGGCATCGGACGGGCGATGGGGGAGCGCTTCGCGGCGGAGGGGATGCGCGTCGTCCTCGCCGACGTGGTCGCCGAGACGCTCGACGCGACGGTCGGCGAGCTCCGCGCCGCGGGCCGGGACGTGACCGGTGTGGTGACCGACGTGACCGACGCCGGCTCGGTCGCGGCGTTGCGGGACGCGGCGATCACCGCGTACGGGCCGGTGCACGTGCTCTGCAACAACGCGGGGGTCGGGTCCGGCGCCGAAGGTCGGATGTGGGAGCACGAGCTGAGCGACTGGCACTGGGCGATCGACGTCAACGTCTACGGCGTGGTGCACGGCATCGACGCGTTCGTCCCGCACATGGTCGAGCACGGCGAACCCGGTCACATCGTCAACACGTCGTCCGGGAATGGAGGGATCGCGCCGCTGCCGAGCACCCCGGTCTACGCGGCGACGAAAGCCGCCGTGACGGTCCTGTCCGAGTGCCTCTGGGCCCAGCTCCGCCAGGTGGGGGTGCCGATCGGGGCGTCGGTGCTCTACCCGGGACCGAATTTGCTGCGCACCGGCCTGTACGAAGGGTGGCGGCACCGGCCCGGCCAGTACGCGAAGGCCCGTCCCCGCCAGACCCCGTACGCGACGATCGACGACGTCGAGGCCATGCTGCGAGCCGCGGGCGCCGACGTCCAGTACACGCCGCTCGAGGAGGTCGCCGGGCGCGTCGTGGACGCCATCCTCGGCGACGAGTTCTGGATCCTGGCGCCCAGCGAGCGCACCGACGAGCAGATCCGCGCTCGTGCCGACTCGATGTTGACCCGCACGAACCCGGCGTACCTCGAACGTTTCTGGGGATGAGAGGAGCGACGCGATGAACCGGTACCTGGTGATCTCGGCCGACTGTCATGCCGGTCTTCCCAACGAGGAGTACCGCGCGTGGCTCGACCCGCGCTACCGGGACGCGTTCGACGAGTACCAACGGGCCCGGGTCCTCATGGAGGACGAGCTCCGCGGCCGGGGGCTGCGCAACGAAGCCTTCGCCGAGGAATGGGAACGCGAGAACGAGGAAGGCCTCCGGGGCGGGTGGGACGCGACCCGCCGCGACAAGGAGCTCGACGCGGACGGCGTGGCCGGCGAGGTGATCTTCCCCGACGCGGACGCGGTCACCGCCGGCGCCTCCGCGCCGTTCGGCGCCGGGCTCGGCACCACCGGCGACCACGATCCGGAGCTGCTCCTGGCCGGCGCTCGAGCCCACAACCGCTGGCTGGCAGAGCTCTGCGCGTCGTCGCCGGAACGCCGCGCCGGGGTGGCGATCGTGCCGATCCTCCACGACGTGGACGCCGCGGTCGAGGAGATCACGCGAGCCCGCGCGTCGGGTCTGCGGGGCGGGATCCTGATCCCGTCGATGTGGCAGCCGTACCCGCCGTACCACGACGCCCGGTACAACCCGATCTGGGCTGCGTGCGAGGACCTCGAGATGCCGATCCATGTCCACTCCGGTGCGGCCGACCGCGAGGCCTACGGCGAGCATGTCGGCATCTACGTGTCGGAGGTGCGCTGGTGGTCGACTCGACCGCTGTGGTTCCTCTTGTGGTCGGGGGTGTTCGAGCGCCACCCGAAGCTGCGGTTCGTGGTGACCGAATGCGGCGCGTTCTGGGCGGCCGATCTGCTGTGGACCTCCGACATCGCCTACGACCGTGAGCACGCCGCCCGGAAGCTCGGCACGCAGCTGAGCGACGCGCTGTCGATGCGACCGAGCGAGTACTTCGACCGCAACTGCTTCATCGGCGCGTCGAACACCCGCCGCCGCGAGCTGGCCCGCCGGTACGAGATCGGGGTCGAGAACCTGATGTGGGGCAACGACTTCCCCCACCCGGAAGGCACCTGGCCCCACACCAAGGCCTGGCTGCGCAACGCGTTCTGGGACCTCCCGGTCGACGAGACCGCGACGATCCTGGGTGGGGCCGCGGCGGCCTGCTACGGCTTCGAGCCGGACGCGTTGGCCCCCATCGCGGCGCAAATCGGCCCGACCCCGGCCGAGCTGGGTCAGACCGGGGAGGGGCTGGACCGGTGGGCGGAGCTGCGGGCCGCGGGTCGGCCCTGGCTGACCGGTATCGAGGCGACCCCGGCGCCGATCGGCGACTGAGCGCGCGCGTCACAGCACCAGGCGCGCGAGTGCGAAGATATCGGCCATGGGCATGGCCACACGTCGGGCTCGCCGACTCCTCCTCTCCAGCCTCGGTGTCGGCGTGCTCCTCACCGCGGCGTTCACCCTCGCGTCGGGAGCGCCGGCCGGCGCGGACGTCACCAGCCCGCCCGGTGCGCCGACGCTCGGGGCCGGGCAGTCGATCTGGTTCTCGATCAGCCCGCAGAACCCCGTCAGCGGCTCGACCGTCACCCTCTCCGTCGCCGGCGGGACGATCGGTCCGACCGCCCTGTGGGGGGCCGGTGGCAGCTGGCCGGGGACGTGGAGCGCGGGCGGGATCACCCTCCAGCAGGCCGGGTCGACCCCGTGTCCCGCCGCGGACTCTTCGTGCTCGTTCACGATCAGTGGCTCGTCGTCGACCCCGATCCTGTTCGGTGACGGGCTCACCCCCGCGCAGGCCCAGAACCTGCAGCAGACGATCGTCGTGTCACCCCCGTCGACGACCACGACGACGACCTCACCGCCGGTGACGGCACCCCCCGCCCCCGACGCGACGTTCACCGGTCCCCCCAACGGGCTGCTGAACGGTCCGGGCCAGTTCACGTTCCAAGCCAAGGGTGAACCCGGTGTCACCTACCAGTGGACGCTCAGCGCCAACGGCGCGCAGGTCGACAGCTGGACCGGCTCGTCCTATACGCCGCCGGCGAAGATCTTCTCCCAGCCCGGCACCTACACCCTGACCCTGAAGGCGACCTCCGCGGGAGGCATCGCGAGCACGTCGTCGCCGGTGCAGTTCGTGATCCAGCCGAGCACCCCGCAGCCGCCACAACCCAACCCGACGCCGACCCCGACGCCGAGCGCCGACGCCGACGCCGACGCCGACCCCGACGCCGACGCCGACGCCGACGCCGACCCCGACCCCGACGCCCACGCCACCGGCCGCGGCGCCGGGCGGCGCCGCACCGGTCGCCCGTCCCGCCGCGCCGGGCTTGGCGACCGGGCTCCGCTCGGTGTCGTACGTCCCGCAGCTCCCGAACTTCGCGACCCCGACACCGGGCGCCGTGCAACCCGTGACCGTCATCTGGCTGTGGCGACCCGACTGGTTCCAGCCCGACTCCAGCCCGCCGCGCCTGGTGAAGACGGGTGGGCGACCCAACGCCGTGAAGCGAGCCGATGTCAGCGTCGACCCGCGCGGCAAGGGCGGCCCGAGCGCGGCGCCGTGGCTGGCCGGGCTCGCCGCGTTCGGGATCTTCGGTGCTGGCTGGGTGATGTTCAAGCGTCGGCAGGTGCGCTCGTCCCTGCTCGACTAGGACCCGGCGGCGGGGACGACCCGCGCCCGGCCCGGAACCTCCCCGTGATCCACTCGACCCCGCGCGCCGCCGCGTACCCGATGCCGAGGACGGCCCACCCGCCGACCGCGTCGAGCAACCAGTGGTTCGCGGTGACGGTGATGCAGAACAAGATCGTCAGCGGGTAGAGCACGAGGAGCGCCCTCGCCCACCGTCGGCGCACCAACGGCCACAGCGCGAGCACCGACCAGGTCGACCACCCGACGTGGAAGCTGGGCATCGCCGCGTACAGGTTGCCGAACTGTTCGACGTCTTCGTGGGACGGCTCCCCGTGCGCGTCGAGATGGATCCGGACCTGCGGCCCGAAGTTGTAGTACTCGGCGGCGGTGTCGACGAAGCCGTAGCGGGCCGGCATCACGCGCGGCGGCATCAGCGGGTACGCCCAGAACGACACGATGGCGAGCGCGAACATGAACACCAGCGTGTTGCGCCAGCGCACGTAGCGGGCGGGTGTCTTGCGGTACATCCAGACCAGCGCGACGAACGGCATCACGAAGTGGACGGTTCCGTAGTAGATGTTCCAAAACGCGATGAACCAGTCGACGTGCAGGAACGCCTTCTGGATGTCGCGCTCCCAGTAGATGTGCAGGAACCGCTCGGCGGCGACGAGCTGCTTGGCGTGCTGGAAGGCGATGTGGGTGGGCCCGGCGACATGGTCGCGGAGCAGGTCGTAGCTGAAGTAGATCCCGCTCAGGACGACGAGCTCGCCGATCCAGCCGAACCGGGCCCGTTTCGACAGTGGCCCGGGTCGGCCGGTGTCGACTGTGGGTGCCGTCACGTGGGGCGGCGCCGCACGAAGAACGCGGCCGTCGCCCGCGAGATGAGCTCGGCGTCGTCGTCTCGAACGCTGGATTCGAGGTACGCGACGCTCGTGCTCAGCCGGAGGACCTCGCCTCGGACGGCGAGACGACCCCCGGCGTTCGATGGCCGGATGGTCTGATACGAGAGGTCGAGAGTGGCGGCCCGGTCACCTCGCTCGAGGGCGCTGCTCGCGGCGAAGTTCATCGCCGCGTCGTGGATGACGCCGTACACGCCGCCGTGCACGGTGCCGAGCGGGTTGCACGCCAGCTCGGTCGGGGTCCAGGTCGCCTCGGCCCACCCTTCTCCGTACCGGTCGAAGGTGACACCGAGCAGCGCGAGCAGTGGCATCCCGCCGTCTCCGAGTGCGTCGTCCAGGTTCCGGGGCACGAATCGGAGCGTATCGTTGGGTCGACCAACCGCACATCTTCACGGAGGCTCCCATGACGAGTGCCGTCATCGTCGACGCGGTGCGCACCCCGCTCGGGCGACGCAACGGAAAGCTCACAGACTGGCATCCCGTCGACCTGGCTGCCGAGGTTCTCGAGACGCTCGTCGAGCGCAACGATCTCGACCCGGCGCGAGTCGACGACGTCATCATGGGTTGCGTCTCCCAAGTCGGGGATCAGGCCGTCAACATCGGACGCAACGCGCTCCTCGCTGCCGGGTTCCCCGACACCGTGACCGGTACGACGATCGACCGGCAGTGCGGGTCGTCGCAGCAAGCCGCGCACTTCGCGGCGCAGGGCGTCATGGCCGGCGCTTACGACGTGGTCATCGCCGCGGGTGTCGAGAGCATGACGCGGACCCCGATGGGCTCGTCGATGCTCCCGGGCACCAATCCGTTCGGGACTCGCCTCACCGCCCGCTACGACCTCGTCCCCCAGGGCATCTCGGCGGAGCTCATCGCCGAGAAGTGGGGCATCACGCGAGAGGAGAACGACGCCTTCTCGCTCGAGTCGCACCTCCGCGCCGCACGGGCGACCGAAGAAGGCCGCTTCGAGCGGGAGATACTCCCGGTCGAGGTGAGCGACGGCGACGTGACCGTGCTGATGCGCACCGACGAAGGGATCCGCCCGGACTCGAGCCCGGAGACCCTCGGGAAGCTGAAGCCGGCGTTCAAGCCCGATGGGGTGATCACCGCCGGGAACTCCTCCCAGATCACCGACGGCGCCGCCGCGGTGCTCATCATGAGCGAGACCAAGGCCCAGCAGCTGGGCCTCACGCCACGCGCCCGCTTCCACGCGTTTGCGCTCGCCGGCGTCGATCCGGTCCTCATGCTCACCGGTCCAATTCCCGCGACGACGAAGGTCCTCGAGCGCGCCGCGCTCACCCTCGACGACATCGATCTCGTCGAGATCAACGAGGCGTTCTCCTCCGTCGTGCTGGCCTGGGCCCGCGAGCACCACCCCGACATGGGCCGGGTCAACGTCAACGGTGGCGCGATCGCGGTGGGTCACCCGTTGGGCTGCTCGGGAAGCCGGCTCATGACGACGCTCCTGAACGAGCTCGAACGCACCGGCGGTCGCTACGGGCTCCAGACCATGTGCGAGGGCGGCGGGATGGCCAACGCCACCGTCATCGAGCGGCTGGGCTGACCGGCGGCACCGACGTTCGTGCTCGCGATCTCGACCGTCAGTTGGGTGCTGCGCGGCGTCGTCGCGGTCGTCGCCATGCTCGTGATCTACCTGATCGGCGCGGGCATGCTGCGAAAGTTCAAGATCCCCCCGGACTCCGAACCGGACCCTGAGCAGGTCGTCCCCGTCAACGCCCGGTTCCGCTGTGTGGTGTGCGGCGCCGAGGTCACCATGACCGCAGCCCAAGACGCCGACGAGATCGACGCCCCCCGTCACTGTCGGGAGGACATGGAGCGCGTCGGCCCGATCGGCTAGGTCGGCGAGGACCCCGTCTCCGGCTCGACCGGCGGCGCCGCTCCGCAGTTATCCCCAGGCTGGGGATGAACCTGGGGAGGAATGACAGCAGTGTCATTCCGGGTGCGGGGGCTAGCGGAGCTGGGTGGAGAGCACGAAGCCGCCGATCAGGAGCCCGAGGCCGAGGAAGAGGTCGCCGTTTCGGACCTGCCCGCCGGGGAGGAGCTCGAGGTAGTTGCCGAGGATGACCAGCATCCCGGCGCCGAGCGCGGTGAACATGGTGACCGGAACCCAGAGGGGGCTTCGCTTGGCGGTCTTGGGCTTCGGCGGCGTGTAGCGCGACTTCGTGGCCTTCGGCGCCTTGCGGCCTTGGGTCTTCGCCACGGCGGAACCCTATCCCGGTGGTGTGGGGCTGACCCCTACAGTCGAGGCGTGGCGCGGGTGCTCGTCATCGACAACTACGACTCGTTCGTCTACAACCTGGTGCAGTACCTGGGTGAGCTCGGCGCGGAGCCGGTCGTGCACCGCCACGACGCCCTCGAGCTCCCCGCGTTGCTGGCCCTCGAGCCCGATGGGGTGCTGGTGTCGCCCGGTCCGCGCCGGCCGGAAGACGCGGGGGTCTCGAACGACGCGATCCGAGCATTCGCCGCGAGTGGCGTCCCCGTCCTCGGTGTCTGTCTCGGGCATCAGTGCATCGGCCATGTGTACGGCGGGGAGGTGGTCCGCGCACCGCGGGTCATGCACGGCAAGACGTCCGTGATCACCCACGACGGCGACGGTGTCTTCGCGGGGTTGCCCAACCCGATCACCGCGACGCGCTACCACTCGCTGGTCGTGGACCGGGCGTCGCTGCCTGATGAGCTCGTCGTCACCGCGGAGAGCGAGGACGGCCTGGTGATGGGACTCCGCCATCGGAGCCTGCCGGTCGAGGGCGTGCAGTTCCACCCCGAGTCGATCCTCACCGAGTCCGGTCACGCCCTGCTCCGCAACTTCTTGGACCGAACCGGCGTCGTGGCGTCCACCTGAGCGCTCAGGGGAGTCGGGCCATCGCGTCGTCCACGACGGCGAGACCGTCGCGGCGGAGCGAGTTCGAGCGCGTCGCGGTCGAGGAGCACCGACGGTGTCGGCCCGACGCGCAGGCGGGCGAGGACCGCGCCGCGACGCTGCCGGAACGACCCCTCGTACGGGGCGGGCCGCCGGACGTCGGCCTCCTCGGCGAGCGGGCCCCGACTGACGCAACGCCGCTGCAGTGGGCACGCCGAGCATCGCGGCGCGGCGGGCCGGCACACGAGCGCGCCGACGTCCATGAGCGCGAGGAGCCGGTCGCGGCCTCGGAGCGGACGGCCGACTCGGAGCATCGCGGTGTCGGCCTCGTCGGGTCGGAGTCGCCGTCCCGTCACCCGTTCGATGACCCGACGCACGTTGACGTCGACAGCGGGGACGTCCGCGTCGTCGGCTTGGGCCACGACCGCCGCGGCGGTGTAGCGACCGACGCCCGGGAGCTCGCGGAGATCTTCGGGCCAGCCGCTCGTGGCGATCCGGCCGGCCGCGTCCCAGAGCCGGCGGGCGCGCCGCGGGTA
This sequence comes from uncultured Actinomycetes bacterium, assembly GCA_963714105.1. Taxonomy (GTDB): domain Bacteria; phylum Actinomycetota; class Acidimicrobiia; order IMCC26256; family PALSA-555; genus PALSA-555. Next base: position 1,215,766 of record OY970233.1, read on the forward strand.
CCCGAGCCGGCCCCACGCCCGGATCACGTCGCCGGGTGTTGCCGCGGCCATCGACGCGGGCGTCGGGAACTCGGCGATGAACGCGGGCCACGCGGTCTCGACCCGCGCCGCTTGGGTCTGGTGGAGCATCACCTCGGAGACGAGCACCGCCCATCGGTCGCGGGTCGTCCGCCACGGGAGGTCGTGGCGTCCGTGATCTCGGTACCAGGCGCCGAGCCCGGAGGGCCGGCTCACGGCTACGCCGCGCAGGTGATCGCGACGATCGATCCCGGGTTGGCCTGGGTCCCGGCGGGGGGACTCTCGGAGATGACCGGGCTCTCGGTCCCGCACGTCACCTGCACACTGAAGCCGGCGCTGGTCAGGGTCGAGGTTGCCGCGGTCTTCAGCTGACCGACGACGTTGGGTACCGCGACCGTCTGCGGGCCGGTCGAGACGACGAGCTGCACACCCGAGCCCTTGTCGACCATCGTGCCCGCGGCCGGGTTCGTGCTGATCACCTTCCCGGCCGCGACGGTCGCGCTGTTCTGGGGGACGATCTGGGGTTGGAGGCCGAGTGCCTGCAGCGCGTTGGCCGCCGCGGTCTGATCCTGACCGGCCAGCGCCGGGACCGCGACCTGCGGTGCCTTCGCCACCGCGAGCACGACGGAGGAACCTCGGGTGGTCTTGGTCCCCGCGGGCGGGTTCATCGCCAGCACCGTCCCGGGTTGCGCTGCCGCGCTCGGCTGGTCGTTGCGCTGCACCGTCAACCCCAGGGTCGTGAGCTGCTGGTTCGCCTGGTCGTAGGTCTCGTTCACCACGTTGGGCAACGTGACCTGGTTGTTCGCGACCGACAGGGTGACCGTCTTGCCCTTGGCGAGGAGCTGGCCCGCGGGCGGGTCCTGCTTCACGACCCGGTCGGGGGTCACGCCGATGGCCTCGACGTCGAGGCGGGTCACCTTGAAGCCGCTGCTCAGCAGGCGGGCCTGGGCCTGCTCGAAGGTCGGGTTGCCGGTGGTGACGTCAGGGACCTCGACGCGGGTCACCGACGCGGACGAGGTGCCGAGCACGTCGTTGCGGAGGCTCGGGACGAGCAGCACGATGAGCAGCGCGGCGAGCATGCCGAGGCCGATGCACGTCGCGACGATCGCACCCCATCGCCGCTTCGGGGGCTCCCACAGCTGGGCCGCTTCGGTCGCGGCGCCGGCGGCCACGGTCGCCGTCTGCGGGACGTACGCGGCCTGGATCGGCCGGCCTCGCTCGAAGCGGATGAGGTCGTCGCGGAGAGCCTCGGCGGACTGGTAGCGCACGTTCACGTCCTTCGCCATCGCGGCGAGGATGATGCGCTCGAGGTCCTGGGGCAGGTCGGGGACGTACTGCGACGGCGGGACCGGCTGCTCGCGGACGTGCTTCATGGCCACCGCGACCGGGCTCTCAGCCTGGAACGGCGGCTGCCCGGTCACCATCTCGTACAGCACGACCCCGAGGGCGTAGACGTCGGTGCGCCCGTCGACCGTGAAGCCCTGGGCCTGCTCGGGTGAGAAGTAGGTGGCGGTCCCCATCACCGCGCCGGTCTGGGTGAGCCCGGCGCCGGCGTCGGTCGGGTTCGCGGCGATCCCGAAGTCGGTGACCTTGACCTGCCCGGCCGGGGTGATGAGCACGTTGCCGGGCTTGATGTCGCGGTGCACGACGCCGTTGCGGTGCGCGAACGCCAACGCGTCGGCGATCTCGGCCGCGATGCCCGCCGCTTGCACCGCGGGAACGGTCTGCTGGGCGCGGAGGATGTCGCGCAGCGACCGTCCCTCGACGTACTCCATGACGATGAAGTACGTGCCGTGTTCCTGGCCCCAGTCGTACACGCCGACGATGTTGGGGTGGTTCAGCGACGCGGCGCTCTGGGCCTCACGTCGGAACCGCTCGACGAAGCTCGGATCTCGCGCGAACTCGGGGAACAGGACCTTCACCGCGACGGGCCGGTCGAGGACCTGGTCGTGGGCGAGGAACACGTCCGCCATCCCGCCGCGCGCGATCGGACCTTCGACCCGATATCGATTCGCGAAGGTCCCCGCGACCTGCGTCATCGGCGGTTCAGGCTAGTGGTCAGCGCCCCACGTTTGGGGACGGTCGCGAACGGGGTTCGGACCGCGGAGGTGCTCACGGCAGTCCCAATGCGGCGCGCAACATGGTTGCCGCGATCGGGTGCCGCGACCCGACCCCCGGTCGCGTCACTGCCGACGTTGCCGCCGTGCTCGACGATCACGGCGACCGCGTAGCGGGGCGCCTCGGCCGGCGCGAACGCGACGAACCACGCGTGCGGCGCCTCGCCGGGAACGGTCTGGGCAGTCCCGGTCTTGCCGGCGACGGTCACCCCCGCGATCTGGGCGCCGGTGCCAGTGCCGTTCTGCACCACGTTGACCATCATCTGGGTGACGGCGGCGGCAACCTGCGGGGTGGTCGCGGTCATCCACGGTGTCGGGTTGATGGTCCGCACGACCTTGTCGTTCGAGTCGCGGATCTCGGTGGCGACATGGGGGGTCATGATGACCCCGCCGTTGGCGATGCCGTCGGCCACGAGCGCCATCTGGAGCGGGGTCACTGCGACCTCCCCCTGGCCGATCCCGGCCAGCGCGAACTGGGGCTGGTTGGTCTGGAACGTGCCCGCGCCGGGTCCCAGACTGGGGACCGCGCCGGGGTTGACGTCGAGGGCTGGTGTCGAGCCGATACCGAACTTGGCCATGCCGGGCGGGAACTGCTCCCCGAGCTCCAAGCCGAGCTGGCCGAACGTCGTGTTACACGACACCGTGAAGCTCTCGGTGAGGGTCCCGCCGCAGGATTCACCGCCGAAGTTCTTCAGGGTGTTCGTGGTCTGCGGGAGAGTCAGCTGGCTGCGGACCGGGAACACCGTGTTCGGGGTGGCGACGCCGTCTTCGAGCGCGACCGAGGTGGTCACGGTCTTGAAGCTCGAGCCGGGCGGGTACAGCTCGCGGTAGGCGCGGGGGAGGTTGGGCTTGTCCGGGTTCTGGCTCAACGCGGTGAAGTCCGCCTGCGCGACCTTCGCGTCGTGGGAGACGAGCGGGTTCGGGTTGAACGACGGGTTCGAGTACATGGCGAGGACCGCACCGGTCTTCACGTCGAGGAGCACGACCGAGCCGCGCTGGAACCCGAGCGCGGCTTGAGCGGCCCGCTGCAGATCGGCCCGGAGTGAGAGCACGACCGTGCCGGTGTTGGGGTTGCCGGACAGCAGACCGGGCAGGTTGTGCAGCTGCAGCTGCAGCGTCTGGCCGGTCAGGTCGGTGTGGTAGCTGTTCTCGACGCCGGTGCTGCCGAACACGAACGACTGGTACCCGACCACCTGGGAGAACAGCTCGTTCGTCGGGTACTCGCGGAGGTACTTGAACACGGTCCCGTCGGTGACCTTCTGTGAGCGCGCGAGGACGGTCCCGTCGGCGCTGACGATGTCACCCCGGGGACGGTTTGCCGCCGTGAGCAGCTCGCGCACGTTGTGCGGGTTGTGCTTGAGACTGTTGGCGTCGACGATCTGCAGGTAGGTCAGCTGGGCGACGAGCACGAGCAGCAGCAGGATGAGCCCGATGCCGACCTTGCGGATCGCCGCGTTCATGGTGCCCGCGCGGCGGCGCGAGCTCGTCGGGTGGGGGACCGGTGCGCGTTGTCATCCGAGATGCGCAGCAGCAAGGCGAGGATCACCCAGTTCGCGACGAGGGACGACCCGCCGTAGGAGATGAACGGCAAGGTGACGCCGGTGAGGGGGATGGTCCGGGTGACGCCGCCGATGATCACGAAGCTCTGCAACCCGATGATCGCGGTCAGACCGGTCGCGAACAGCTTGGGGAATGGTCGATCGGCTCGCATCGCGATGCGCAGCCCCGCACCGACGAACAGCAGCAGCGCGATGAGGATGGCGACACAGCCGAGCAGCCCGAGCTCCTCGCCGATCGCCGCGAAGACGAAGTCGGTGGCGACGTTCGGGATCGACTTGGGGCTGCCGAGACCGAGCCCGGTCCCACCGAAACCTCCCGCCGCGAAGCCGAAGAGGCCTTGCACCAGCTGGTAGCCCTGGTTGTTCGCGTATCGAAACGGGTCGATCCACGTCTCGACGCGTGTCTGGACGTGCCCGAAGAGCTGGTACGCGATCACCGACGCGACGAGGAACAGAACTCCTGCGATGAGGACGTACGCGGCCCGGTCGGTGGCGACGTAGAGCATCACGCCGCAGAGGGCGAAGATGATCATGGCCTGCCCGAGGTCGGTCTCTCGGACCATGATGAGGATCGAGACCGCGAAGGTCAGGAGCAGCGGGCCGAGATGGCGGGGCTCGGGCAGCCGGATCCGACCGAGCCGCCGCGTGCCACTGGCGAGCAGCTCGCGCTTGTCGACGAGGTACGCGGCGAAGAACAAGACGAGCAGGACCTTCGCCGCCTCGCCGGGTTGGAAGTTCACCGGTCCGACCCCGACCCACAGCCGGGCACCGTTGATCGTCTTGCCGATCCCCGGCACGAGGGGGAGCAGCAGCGCGCCCATGCCGAGGAACAACGCGGTGTAGCGGTAGCGCTCGAGGGTCCGGACCCGCCGGACGAAGAACAGGGTGAGCACGAAGGCGAGGACGCTGACCGCGGTCCAGATGGCCTGGACCCGACCGAGCCCACTGTCCAACCGGGCCACGGTGACGAACCCGATCCCGTTCAGCAGCGCGGCGATGGGGAGGAGCACCGCGTCTGCGTCGGGGGCGAGGCGCCGCACCGCGAAGTGCGCGGCGACGAACAGGCCGAGCACCGCGGCGAAGATCACCCAGAGGTCGGGGGGCACGTCGGGTGTCTGGGCCAGCTGGACGAGCAGGTAGCCGAACGCGGCGATGATCACCGCGAGGATCCCGAGTCCCAGCTCGGTGGTCCGCCGCGCGGTCAGGCGGGCGGCGCTCATGGGGCCCCCCGCGCCGTGGTCGGCGGCACCGTGGTGGTCGTCGTCGTCGTGGTGGACGCGGTGGACCGCTGCGCGGCCCGGCGGCGGAGATCCCGGACGTAGGCCTGCGCGTCGGCGAGCGACGAGAACTGGCCGTGCCCGGCGCGGACGTCGTCGCGTTGCTGTTGGGGGAGGCTCTGGGCGAGCAGGTTGGTGCGCTGATCGAGGGTCGGGTTCCAGATCAGCACCCCGCCGGGGCGGCCGCGGAAGATAGCGACGTTCCCGAGGTCGGTCCCGACGTAGTAGGTGTCGCGCGCGTACCAGTACAGGACGCCCCCCGCGATGCCGATCAGGATCACGACGGGGAGCGCCCAGCGGAGGGTCCGCCACCAACGCCGCCGCCGGGCCCGACGCGGGGCAGGCGTCGCGTCGCGGGGCTCGGCCGGCTCGGCCTCCGGCGTGGCGTCGCTCGTCACGACCGGGATCGACGCGGTGAGCCCCTCGTCGTCGACGACGTCGATGACGACGACCGTGATGTTGTCGATCCCCCCGGCGGCGTTCGCGGCCGCGACGAGCCGACGGGCGGCCGAGGTCGGGTTCGGCTCCTCGCGCAGCACCTCGTCGAGCTCGTCTTCGGAGACCATGCCGGTGAGACCGTCGGAGCACAGCAGGATCCGGTCGCCGCTCTCCATCTGGACCGGGTAGAGATCGACCTCGACGTCGGGTTCGATCCCCAAGGCGCGTGTGATCATCGAACGTCTCGGGTCGGCTTCGGCTTCGGCTTCGGTCAGCTCCCCAGCGCGGATGAGCTCCTCGACCAGGCTGTGATCGGTCGTGAGCCGGTCGAGCTCACCGTCGTGGAGCAGGTACGCGCGGGAATCGCCGACATGCCCGAGGAGCAAGGTGCCACCCGCGGCGAGGGTTCCGGCCGTGAGGGTCGTGCCCATGCCCCGCAGCCGCTCATCGGTCGTGGACTTGTCGTAGACGGCGTCGTTCGCGCTCGTCACCGCGTCGCGGATGCCCTCACCGGAACGGATCGCGGCGCGGAGCGCCTCGAGCGCGGTCGCGCTGGCGACCTCGCCGGCCTGATGGCCACCCATCCCGTCGGCGACGGCCACGAGCCCGAGCTCGTCGTCGACGAGGTAGGCGTCCTCGTTGTGGTCGCGCACCCTCCCCACGTCGGTCGACGCGCCGACGACGAGCCGTAACGTCACCGGACGACCTCGCCCACGGTCTGCCCGAACTGGACGCGGTCTCCCCGCCGGAGCCGGGTCGGCGACGTCGCTGGTGTCCCGTTGACGAAGGTCCCGTTCCGCGAACCCAGGTCTTCCACGAACACGTCGGAGCCCCGCCGGAACAGGCGGGCGTGGACCGTCGACACGTAGTTGTCATCGGGGAGCACGATGCTGCACCCGCCGCCCCGGCCCACCGTGATCTCCTCCGCGAGGGCGTAGATCTCGCCTTCGTGCGAAGGCGGCTCGAGGATTCGGAGCCGCGCACCCCGTCGGGGCTTGCGGGCGCGGCGGGCCTCGTTCGGCGCGCCGTCGTCCTCGACGTCGACCGGATTCCGCAGTTCACCCAGGACGACCCGCACGACCCGCCACAGGAACAGATAAAGGAGGGCCAAGAAGCAGAACTTCAGGATGGTCAGGACCAATTCGGGCACGGCATCCCCGCGTCCAGCGCCGGCTCGTTGCGGCGGTACCGCTCCCTCACGACTCCTCGAAGCGCAGCGTCGTCGATCCGATCCGCACCTCGTCTCCGTCTTGGAGCACATGCTCCCGCACCGCGGCACCGTTCACGACGGTGCCGTTCATGGAGCCGAGATCCGTGACGACGAAGCCGTGCCCCGCCGGTCGAATCTCGGCGTGCCGCCGCGATGCCCGCGGATCGGCGACCACGATCGTCGAGTCGGGGGACCGGCCGATCAGCGCCGGGTCCTCACCGAGGGGGATCCGTCGACCGTCGGGCAGCACGAGGGAGCCGACACGGCCGCCCTCGTGGATCTCCGCGGCGACGTCGCATTCACCGGCGCGCAGCTCGTCGTCGGCGACGAGCGTCACCGTGACCGGGCCGACGAAGTGATAACCCTCGACCCGGGCGTGCTCCCGGGCGACCTCGGCCAGTTCCCGAGCCAGCGCGTCCGCGAAGTCCTGGAAGCGGTCGAAGTCCTGGGGGGCGAGGTAGACGCCGATGTTGTTCGGTGCGATCGGCACCCCATCGACGCCGACCGTGCGGTCCGCGTCGAGGGTGCGGGTGACCTTCCGGCCCACCTCAACCGGCTGCAAGCCGCTCGGGAAGGCCTTCCCGAAGCTGCCTTCGACGAGCTGCTCGAGGCGACGTTCGAAACCCTGGAGTCCCACGGGGAGGGAGTGTACGGCGGCCCGACCCGGATTGGGCTGCCAGACTCGAGGTTGTGAGGGGTGACCCGCCATCGTTTCAGGGTTTGCGGACTCTGGCCCGCCATTGCAAGGGAACGCTGACAGGCCTGATCGGGGTGGCGGTGGTCCCCGAACCAGCGAGAACGGCCTCATCGAGGCCCCGTCCGAGGTCGCGAAGGACAGCGTGGGGCACGAGGCGACCCCCGGCGGGGACGCTGTGCTGATCGAGGAGACCGGGCGGATCGAGAACCTGTTCACATCCAGCCCCCTCGTGCACCCGCGACAGCTGGAAGCCCGGTTGCAGCCGAGCGGAGTCGCCCGATGAGCCCCGTCGCGGACCTGTTCGACCTGCGCGGCCGTGTGGCGGTCGTGACCGGCGCCACGAAGGGCATCGGCCGGGCCATGGCCGAGGGCCTCGCGGGTGCCGGTGCGTCGGTGGTCGTCTCGAGCCGCAAGCAAGACCTCTGCGAATCGGTCGCGGCCGAGATCGCCTCGGCGACCGGGCAGGAGACCCTCGGGCTCGCGTGTCACGTCGGCGACTGGGACGCGATCCCGGTGTTCGTGGAGCGGGTCTACGAGCGGTTCGGGCACGTCGACGTTCTGGTCAACAACGCCGGGATCAACCCGGCACCCACACCGATCGTCGACCTCACCTTCGAGTACTGGCGCAAGCTCCAGTCCGTCAACCTCGAGGGACCTCTGCGGATGAGCGCGCTCGTCGCCCCGCGGATGCGCGACGACGATGGTGGCAGCATCATCAACGTCGCCTCCGTCGGTGCCTACATCGGCGGGGCCGGCAACGCCGCGTACGCGGCGAGCAAGGCCGGACTTGTCGTGGTCACGAAGGTCATGGCGCGCGAATGGGCGCCGTGGAAGGTGCGGGTGAACGTGATCTCACCTGGGCCGTTCGTCTCCGAGATGATGCTCGGCGCCGAACGGGTGGCCCCGGGGCTCCTCGACCGGTCGGCAGCCGCGACGATGCTCGGCCGGGTCGCCGACCCGACCGAGATCGTCGGCGCCATCGTCTACCTGGCCAGCGCGGCGTCGTCGTTCGTCACCGGCGAGGACCACGTCGTGAGCGGCGGGATGCTGCGGGGCTGACTGGTACCCTCGTCCGTCCACCGGGCGAGTGGCGGAATTGGCAGACGCGCAGGATTCAGGTTCCTGTGTCCGAAAGGACATGGGGGTTCAAGTCCCCCCTCGCCCACAGACAGAACAGACAGAGGGTTGCTGACATTTCTGGGCCTCATCTGACGACAGAACTCGGCGATGACCTAGCCCGGGTGGCGTCGGTTGTGAATGACGGACGGACGGGGGCCGCTTCGTCGAGTGCTCGACGGTTGGTCGCGGCTAGTCGGTTCGGCGCGGTGCTCGTAGACGCGCGGAGATGCCCCACCCCGATGGCCACGGGAGGCGGACAGCGAGGCGCCTGGTCCACTGGGCGACCGGTTATGGCATTTGCCGATGAGCGTGCGTCGAATTCCGAAATCGCCCCCTCGCTTAGGACCTTTGGCGGTAGCGGTCTCCCGATCGCGATGAGAGGGTGGCACTTACGAACGCGACCCGAGGAGGATCGATGTTGCCTGTTGCGACATTGCTCGCTCAGTGGCACGACCGCATGATGGACGGCGGCGGGGGGCATTGGTGGGTTTGGGGTCTCTTCATGATGATCTTCATGGTGGGGATCGTGGCCCTCGTCGTTTGGCTAATCGTGCGATCCTCGCATGGCGGTGCCGGTGGCCCGTCGTCTTCGGCGAGAGAGATTCTCAGCGAACGTTTCGCCCGGGGTGAGATCGACGCCGACGAGTATCACGACCGGCTCAGCAAGCTTCGCTAAGCAGAGAGGCCACGAGGAGTGCCAGCCTGCTGCTCGTCCGCCCACGCACTACTACCGACTGAGCCGCGCCTATCCCCCGTGCCGTTTGTCCGTGACTGTCTGCCCTGTGGGTCACCGGGAGCGGAGCGCAAGGGTCTCGTTGAGTACCGATTACTCAGGCGGGCGCACGCGTCGGCCCCGATCATGGAGCCATGAACTGGACACGAGCGCAAACGTGCGGTGCACGCGATGGCTGAGCTCGCCGAGGAGCTCACGCTCCTGCTTCTCAGCGCCGACGAGTGGCGCACCCTGGGGTATCTGCACCGGGATGCGTCGCGGGGAGCGATCTGCGTGGCGTTCCTCGCCGAGCCCTGGGTGAACGGCGGTCCCCCGCCGACGCTCGAAGAACTTCGCCGCGAGCTACCCAAGCAGAGCAGCGCGGCGCCGCAACGAGCGCTCGACCCGCTCGTCGCGTCGGGTCGTGTCGAGCGCGAGAGATCGCAGAGCCGGCTCGGCCGGATTTTCTCGGCGGGTCAGGCCAAGAACTGGCGGGTGGTCGACCGGGCGGGGCGTCAGGCGGTTTTCGACCGTGTCGCCGCGTCGCTTGGCGGCACCAAGCCTCCTCCGCTTCGCGACGCCGCCCTTGGCCGTGATCTTGTTCGCGTCGAGGGCGTGGGATCTGACCGGGCTGGATGGGCCCGAGCCACGGCCTCGAGTGATCGTCGGCTCCGAACCCCAGCCGTGGGGGCCGCTCGGAGCCAGCGCTCAGCAGCTGGCCGCCGGAACGGTGCTCCCCGACGGCGTGACCGACCCAGGCGTGCTGCCCTTGATCGCGCGCGCGTTGCTGCTCGGGGATCTCGTCACGCACATGCAGTAGCGCTGGTCAGCGCAAGGTGGCCTGCGATCACAACGCCGGGCGGCAGAGGATCTTGAACCTCTAACGCGCTGGAGGTCCATGGAGGGCTGATGCTTCGGTCGCGCCGACTCTCAGCCCCCGAGGATGTCCACGGGAAGGATTGTCCCGTAGCGTGGGAAGCGGGCCATTGTGCTCGCCAAACAAGCCCGACACTGTCGGGCCTGATGAGTTCTCCCGATAGCCCACAGAACAGACAGGCCAAGAGACAACACTGCCGACAACAGAGTGCATTCTCCCGCCGGGTTGCCGTCACGTCTGTGAAGTTCAGACCGTGCCAATGACGTGCGAGTTGTCGATCGTCACTCGGTAACCGTCGGGGTCGCGCAAGGTGAAACTCGAGTGGATACGGGCATGCCGACCCCCACGCGTCGCGAAAACCCTGCTTGGCCAAGCACCCCAAAAAGGGGAACCTGGAGGCGGCAAGGCCGCTTCCGGCATGACCGTCGATCATTCCGAACCTCGTAGCCGGGACCTAACCGGGGAGCGCCAATCGAAACAATCGGAACTCGTGGGAGCGCATCGGCGGCTGTCGGGCTTTCCTGACCCGTTGCCGCCGACGACAGCACTCACCGACCCGTGGGGGAGCCGAAGATCGATCCCGGAGAGCACCCAGGGCCCGCGGCGCCCGAACCGCTTCCCCAAGCCCTCGGTGACGAGACCGCCAGCCTCAGACTCCCCTCGCCTCACACGGCAAGTCTGGTCGAGGGCGGGCGACCACCCGTCGGCTCAGGAGCTACCGAGCTTGAGTGTGCCGGTGATCGTGCCCTCGTCGAACTGGCCGTACAACGGATACGCGGTGACGCGCCACGTCCCCGCAAGCGGCACCGAGACGCTCGAAGCGAGGTAGTGCCCGACGCTGAGCTGACTGAGCGGCACCGCGATCGGCGCGATCCGCTTGCTGGGCAGATCGAAGGTCAGACGCAACGATTGCAGGGCCTCGGGCGTCCCATTGGGGCGCAGCGTGCTCACGTGGACGTCGTTCGAACCCGGGCGACCAGGGGTGAGGATCACGTCAACCCGGATCTTCGACGTCTTCATCGTGACGCCGATCTCTCCGCCGTTCGCGCCCGCCGCAACGGCCGTCGCGCTTCGAGCTGGCGGCGCGTTGACCAGCAGCGCCGTCACGGCGAGCACCGCCGCGCCGGCTGCGACCTCCGCCCAGACGGACCGACGGAGGCTGCGCACCGCGGTCGACTCGTCCGGCCCGAGCCCGCCGGGATGCCGCCCCGCGTCCGACGCGTCGTCGTCCGAGCCGCCGGCGATCACCGCGACTCGCTGCGGTCGGTCGCGTCGGGCTCGAGGCACGAGCCCGACCACGATCTCGCGGCCGAAGGATGCGAGGGTCAGCATGAAGGCGAACACGACCACCTTGACGATCAGGAGGCGGCCGTAATCGGTGCTGCGAAGCGCGGTGAGCCCTCCGACCTGGCGGTAGGCCTGGAAAACGCCGGTCGCCACGATCACCGCGACGCACGTGACCGCAACGTCGGACCATCGGGGCAGCGCGTCGCGGAGCTCGGTGATCTGTCTCGTCGGGAGCAGCACAGCGACGAGCACGGCCAACCCGCCGAGCCAGACGCTCGCCGCGAGTACGTGAAGGGTGTCCGCGACGACGGCGAGGTTGACCCATCGGCCGGTGACCGCATGGCCGGCCAGTCCGGGCGTGGCCGCGAGCAGAACTGCGAGTCCGGCGGCCACGACCGTGAGCCCGCGCGCTCGGGAACGGGCCCGTGCCGGCTGAGCCAGGAGTGTCCGCACCATCGGCACGGCGAGGAGCAGCAGCAGGAGGCGTGCCAGCCCGAGCTGACCTAACCGGCTCTGGAGGGTGTCGTAGAGCAGCGAGAGCTTGGTCGCGTTCCCCAGTCCGAGTCCCGCGGCGTAGGGGCCGTAGACGAAGATGCCGGCGATCGTTCCCATGAGCACCGCGGCCCATCCTGCCCACAGCAGCCGCTTGGCTCGGCGCGATCGGGCGGCACCCGGCCAGACGAGCAGCGCGAACGCCGTAGCCCCGATGAAGAGCGCGAGCCCGGCGAACACGAGCCAGCGCGTCACGCCGTAGGTGGCACCGACCAGTCGGTCGCCTCCCGCCTGTCCGAGCAGGCGCCGAGCGAGGCTCGTGACCGCCGGGCTGGTCGCGTTGCTGGCATTCCCGACTTGGAACGTGAACGCGCCACCGACCGGGTGCGTATCCGACGACGTCACCCGCCACGTGACGACGTACGCGCCGTTCTCGAGACGCGGGAGAGCGAGCCGGACCGTGGCACCAGACACGCTGAGGGCACCCGAATCGATCCGCGTGCCGTTCCGGTCGTAGACGCGGACAGCGCCGAGCGCAGCGCTGACAGGCGAATCGAAGTTCAGCGTCACGGCTCGCGGCGGTTGTTCGAGGACCGCGCCCGGAACCGGGTCGGTCGCGAGGAGCGTCGCGTGGGCCGACGTGGGAGCGGCCCACATGAGCACGAACGAGATGGCAAGAGCGGACGGGATGGCGACGCGTCGGCGCGTCACCGAACGGCCGGGGTTCACGTGCCCTGGCAGAACCCGGCCTTGTCGGTGTTGTAGGTGCCGTCGGCGCAGCGCAGGTCGGGATTCGAGTGGGAGAAGACACCCTGGGGGCTCTCCCAGCTCGGCACCACCCACGTGTGCACCATCCAACCCGTGACCGACAGGAATGATCCGTGGACCGCTTGGCATTGCGCCGCGGTGACGTCGGCGTCAGCGGGGAGCGGCACGTTGATCCCGTTGGTGGAGAACTGAACGCAGACCCCCTGGTGACGATGCCAGTGATCGTTCAGCCCGGCGAAGCCCTCGGGTTGGTCTTTCGTCATCGCGTAGTACATCAAGCCGACGACACGCGAGGTCGGGCTGGTGCCGTCATAGATGTAGGCCTCGGGCCGTTCGACGTTGACGGGGCCAGGGCCACTGAGCCCGCTGTAGGAGACGTAGTGCGCCCCGGTGCCGGGTGCGAACCCGCCAGCGAGCCGGTACCCCGCCGCGAGGGCGTCACTGGCCGTCGGATACCGCAGGGCGACTGCCCGGGCCTCCATGAGCTGCGCCGCGAGTTGAGCTCGGGTCGCCGCGTCGAGCGGCAGGTCGGGCTGGGACTCGGCCCCCTGGTCGACGTTGTGCACGTGCTGGCCCGAGAGCCCCGTGTTGACCTGCGCGGCGGCGACGGCCGAACTCGCAGGCTGGACCGTCGTCCCGGGATCGGCGAGCAGGATCGCTGCTGCGCCTGCGACGAACCCCGCGACGAGAACCGCAAACCAGCGCACGTGTACTCCCCCGTCGGCATTGCTTCACCGGCCCGGCGAGCCTACCGGGGGTGGTTACCCGGAGCCAGGGCATCTCGAAGGGCTGCGGCTGGTGGGACCGTCAGGCCGGGCGCGCTACCCGTTGATGTTGGCGACCACGCCGCCGAGGTCCGGGTGCTCGGCGCTGAAGATGCCCCACGAGCTCGGCCAGCCGTCGGCGACCCACGCGTGCATCATCCAAAGCGACCCGAGCGCGACTTTGGCTCCGCCGCGAGCAGCGCATTCGGCGTCGGTCGTGCTCTCGGCGCCGACGACGACACCCTCCCTGATGCACAGCCCCCCGTTCAGGTTGTGTTGGTGCCAGATGTCGTTCGAGCCGGCGAAACCGTCGGGTGGTGCGGACCCGGAGAGCACGGCGTAGCTCAGCCCGACGATCTTGGCGTCGGGTGTCGTCCCGCTGTAGAGGATCATGGCCGGGTGCGCCGGGTCGAAGGAGGCGAGGTACCGGGCATCGATGAAGTGCGCGCCGATGCAGGGGACATAGGTCGTGGTCATCCGGTAGCCGGCCGCCTCGGCGTCCTTGACCGTCGGGTACTGCAAGGTGACTCCGTGTGCGACCGCGAGTTGTTGGGTCAGCAGGTCGCGGGTGGCCGGGTCGCTGATGGCCGTCCAGGGGAAGGGGCCTCGATGTCCGTGCTCGCTCTGGCCGGCGGAGGCCGGAGGGCCTGACTGCTCGCACGGCGTCGTACCGGTGAGGCCCGCGGTCGTCGCGCCATGCACGTGCCCCGATCCCGTGCCGACCGCGTTCACTGACGTCAGCGAGGCTTGCGCCGAGACCTGCGGAGGGCCCGGGTCGAGCAGCAGCACCGCGCCGCCACCGACCACGATCCCCAGCACCAACACCGACAGGAGCCGAGCCTTCACGCGAGATCCCCCTCGCCGGGCCCACACGTCGCGAGGCCCGCGACGAGGGTATTCGACACTCCGAAGCCGGTCAGAGAGTTCCGTACCCGCTGGTGCTTCGCGAGCCCACGACCGTCCCGGCCGTATCCTCGTGCGTGCGATTTCGTAGCGTCACCCGTCTCCTCGAGGGGCGGCTCGAAGGGTCGTTCCTGTTCCGCTGCTTCGCCCGGTTCTCGGCGATCGACGGCAAGACCCGCGCGTTGGTCCTCGCCGGGCAGGCGTTCACCTCCCTCGTTCCGCTGTTCATCCTCGTCGCGTCCCTCGGTGCGCATTCATCGAAGGACAGCGCCCTGGCCGACTCGCTCGTGACACGATTCCACCTGGCGGGAGGCTCAGCCCAGGCCGTTCGGACCCTCTTCACCCGACCGCCGGGAGCCACCGGCACGCTCGGCGTGGCCAGCCTGATCGTGCTCCTCTTCTCCCTCTTGAGCCTCACCCGAGCGTTCCAGGGCGTCTACGAATCGGCGTGGGGTTTCCAACCCCGAGGTTTTCGCGGCACTCTGAACGGGCTCTCGGGCACCGGACTGATCGTGTCCGAGGTCATCGTCTTGACGTTGCTCGCTTCGGCCCTGCGTGGCGCGCCGGCGGCGACGTTCGTCACCGCGCTGATCCGATTCGTGGTGTCCGTCGTTCTGTGGCTCGCGCTGCAGTGGCTGCTCCTCTCACGTCGGGTGGCGTGGCGGGTGCTGCGCCCCGCGGCGCTGCTCGCGGCGGCCGGGCAACTCCTCGTCTCGTGGGCCTCGAGCCTGTACATGCCCCAGCTCATCTCGAAGGACGCGGGGCGTTACGGAATCATCGGTGTGACCCTCGCGCTGCTGTCGTGGCTCATCGTCATTGGTGTCTACGTGGTCGCCGTGGCCGTCATCGGCGCCGAGCTCGCCGGTGTTCCCGCCTTGGGCACTCCTCAGTCAGCCCTGGACCCCGACCCGGTGTCGCCCGCGTCGCAACCCGCTCCCTGACGAACGGCCGCGGCTGGGTCCCGGTCGCGCGGCCGGGATGCCAGTCCGGTTCAGCGGGTCACGGTTCCTCGGGGTGCGGGAGCGGGAGCAGGTCACGGTCGGCGAAGACCGCCTTCGCGGTGAACGCCGCGTTCAGCGCGCGGGGGAAGCCGACGTAGGGGACGGCGTGGATGATGGCCCCGACAATCTGGGCGGGGGTCAGCCCGACGTTGAGCGCGGCGTTCACGTGCACCTTGAGTTGGGGTTCGGCGCCCCCGATCGCGGTGAGCATGCCGATCGTGATGAGCTGGCGCTGCTGGGGGTCGAGCTCGGGCCGCGAGTAGGTGTCCCCGAACGCGAACTCGATGACGTAACGCCCGAGGTCGGGAGCGACGTCGGCGAGCAATTCGAGGACGGCGAGGCCTTCCTCGCCGTCGATCTCGCGGAGCTTGGCCTCGCCTCGCTGGTATCGGTCGTCGCGGGGTGCACGCTCGGACACCACGGCTGCCTCCTCCCTCGGGAGTTCGCGGTTGACCATCCCGGACCTCCCGGGAGCACGAGTGACGAGCATGGCACGCCGTCGCGAGCCCCGATCAGGAGGGCCGAGACCGTCTCACGCGCCGGTGAGGTCGTAGATGGTCACGGTGCCGATGGTCTCAGCCGTGAAGTGGCTGGCAACCCACACCGTGATCTGCGTCGCGGTCGTGGTGGCGCCCTGGGGGCTCCCGAACTCGCTACCCGGGCTCCCCGATGAAGTAGTGGATCCGATGGGCGGCGACGTCACGCTCGAACTGGGCGAGGCTCGGCGCGGGATCGGTCCCGTGGAAGCCCCGACGGCTATCACCCGGGCGTCCAGCGCGAGCTGGTAGCTCGCCGCGTTGTTGGCGCGTCGACGGATGTGGGCTACCGGCGCTGGAAGGTCACAAGGAACTCGATGAGCCCGGTGTCGCCGGTCGTGGCCGGCCCACCGCTCGGGTTCGAGATGTTCCAGTCGGAGAACGTCACCGGGATCGACCCGTTGACGCGGATGACGTTGCCGGTCTGCACCGACGTCAGGTTCGCCTGGATCGCCCGGGTCGTGCCGTGCATGGCGAGCGTCCCGGCCGCCTTCTGCGTGACGGTCGTGCCCGGGGCGGGGACGGTCCCGAGGGCAATCGGGCTGGTCAGCGTGAACGTCGCGGTCGGGAACTGCGACGTGTTCATGATGCGACCCTGGAACTGGTTGTCGCGCTCTCCCGAATCGCTCGTCACCTGGGTCAGGTCGACCGTCACGGTGGTGCTGGTCACCTGGCTCGCGGTCGCGACCATCTGACCGGTGACCGCGGTGGTGCGCCCGACCGCGGTGTGGCTCTGGCCGAACAGGGTTTCCTCGATCCGGTAGCCCGCGGTGGAGCCGGTCGTGACGGTCCACGTCCCGGCAAGGGGTGGCGCCGCCGCCGTGGCACCGGGCTTCGTCTTGGGCAGCGTCAGGCGGGCCGGCGAGGAGCCCTCGATGAAGTGGAAGTAGACGAACGGGCCGCCCACGACGACGAGGAGCACGACCACCACGCCCGCGATGAGCCAGCGAACCCAGTGGCGGGGTCGGCGAAGGGGGGCCATCACGCAGGTCGACGCCGCGTGGCTTGGCCGGATTCGGTCATCGTGCGTGCACCGCGATCGTTGGATTGGGGCTGGCTCAGCCCAGGGTCCTTCATCTTCGTCCACCGGCCACCGGTTCGATGGTCGGGCGGCCGTCGAGAGCGCGTCGGCGTCACGCTGATCGCGCCAGGTAGCGAGAGCCCAAGAGCGACGCAAGGGGTCGGTAAGAACCGGCGTCTCGACGGTGGAGGTGCGCGCTCCCCGACGCCTGGGGCGGGCCCCTGCGTCTGAGGGTTGGACCGGCGCGGCCCCGGACAACCAGCCCGCGGATTCTCACCTGCTTCTTTCCTCAGCTGACGGTGGCCCTTACGTCGGATCCGCACTGTCTCCCGTGACCACAGGCCCAGGAGTTGGACATGCGAACGATCAACCTCGTCGTCACCCGGAGCGAGCGTCGCTCACCTGAAGCCCCTGCCGATCCGGTCGTCGACGTCGTCGTCCCGGTGTTCAACGAGGCCCATGTCCTCGTCGAGCAGATCCATCGTCTCCACGGCGCCCTCACGGTCAGCCTCCCCGTGCCGTGGCGTATCACCATCGTCGACAACGGGTCAACGGACGGCACGGCGCAGCTGGCGCGCGAGCTCGACGCCGAGCTCGACACCGTCGCGAGCCTCCAGCTTGCAGCCCAAGGTCGGGGCCGGGCGTTGCGGGCGGGATGGACCCAGAGCCGCGCGGAGGTGCTGGCGTACACCGACGTCGATCTGTCCACCGACGTCGCCGCGCTCTTCCCGCTCATCGCGTCCGTGCTGAGCGGCCATGCCGACGTCGCGATCGGATCTCGTCTCGCCCCGGGAGCCCGCTGCCGCCGCGGGTTGAAGCGGGACTTCATCTCGCGCGCCTACAACCTGCTGCTCCACGTCGTGTTGGGTACCCGGTTCCTGGATGCGCAATGCGGCTTCAAGGCCGTCCGCGCCGACGTCGCTCGCGCGCTGCTGCCCGAGGTCGTGGACGAGGCGTGGTTCTTCGACACCGAGCTCCTCGTCCGAGCCGAGCGCCACAACCTGCGCGTCGTCGAGATCCCCGTCGAGTGGGTTGACGACCCCGATTCGCGCGTCGAGATCCTCCCGACGGCCTGGGAAGACCTCCGGGGCATCTTGCGGATCCTTCGCGACCTCGGTCCGCGACGGCGGACCGGACCCGTCCGTCTCGATCGCCCCACCCGGTCGGTCGGCCGGCCGGAGGCGGCATGAGCGTCGCGGCGCAACCGACCGTCGAGGCCCACCTTCATGGTCTCGCCCGGCGCGTCGTCCGTTGCCTCTCCGTCTCCGTGCTGACCACGGGCCTCAGCCTCGCGACGCTCGCGGTGCTCACGACGTCGCTGGCCGTGACCGCCTGGGTGGCGAACGTCGTCGCGACCGGGATCGGGACGGTCGTCTCCTACGAGCTCAACCGGCGTTGGGTCTGGAGCCGACACGACGCCAGCGACCTGTGGCGCGAAGTCGTGCCGTTCTGGATGCTGTCGTTCGCGGGGCTCGTGCTGTCGACGACGGCGGTCGCGGCCGCGGACGCGTGGGCCCGCACCGTCCGTCTCACCGGCGCGCCGCACACCCTCGCGGTACTCACTGCGAGCGTCGCCGGGTACGCGGTGCTGTGGGTCGCGCAGTTCATCGTCCTGGACCGGGTCCTCTTCGCCGACCGCTCGCCACGGACCGCCGCAGCGACGTTGCGCGGCATTCGACCGGTGACTCCGCTGCTCACGTTGCCCACCGCCGCGGAACACGGCGGCCCGTCGATGTTCGACCCCGACCGACCAAGCACCAAGGAGCGTGTCCGGTGACCCTGACCGAATCGACGACGAAGCCGGCCCGTCGCGGCGCGGCGCCGATCCCGCGTGAGCCCGATCCCGGCGCACCCGGTCGAGCTGAACGCGGCACTCGCGTCCCGCGAACGTCGCCAGGACGCAGCCCGAGCCGGTCGGGGTGGATCACCGCCGCGATCGCCGCGCTCGCCGCGGTGCTCTACTCCTGGAACCTCGCGGCGGTCGGCTACGGCAACTCGTACTACGCCGCCGCGGTCAAGAGCGCGTCGACGAGTTGGAAGGCTCTCTTCTTCGGCTCGATCGACCCGGGCAGCTTCATCACCGTCGACAAGCCGCCCGCGGCGTTCTGGGTGCAGGGGCTCTCGGCCCGGATCTTCGGGTTCAGCTCGCTCAGCATGCTGGTACCGGAGGCGATCGCGGGCGTCGCGTCGGTCCTCATCCTGCACCACTTGGTCCGTAAATGGGCCGGCGACTGGGCTGCGCACCTGGCCGCCCTCGCACTCGCGTTCACGCCCGTCGCGGTCCAGATGTTCCGCTTCAACAACCCGGACGCCCTGTTGACGCTCCTGTGCCTCGCCGCGGCGTGGGCGCTCTGGGCGGCGCTCGAGACGGGCCGGACGCGGACGCTCGTGGTGGCCGCGGTGCTGGTGGGGTTCGCGTTCAACACGAAGATGCTGCAGGCGTTCCTCGTCCTGCCCGCCTTCGTCCTCGTCTACCTCGTGGCTGGCAAGCCGCGACTCGTGAGGCGGCTCGGTCAGCTCAGCGCCGCGTTGGCGGCGCTCATCGTGTCGTCGGGCTGGTGGGTGGCGATCGTCGCGCTGTGGCCGGCGTCGTCGCGCCCGTACATCGGGAGTACGAGCAACAACAGCATCCTCAGCTTGGTCTTCGGCTACAACGGGCTGTCCCGCATCTTCGGGAACTCAGCCGGCGGCTCCGGCCCTCCGGTGGGTGGGGGCGGCGGCGCCGGGTTCGGCGGCACGCCGGGCTGGCTCCGCATGTTCAACTCCGCCAACGGCGGCCAGATCTCGTGGCTGCTCCCGCTGGCCGGCGTCGGTGTCGTCGCGGGGCTGTGGCTCACCCGGCACGACGGGCCGGACCGACCGGACCCGTGCCGGGTGGATGCTCTGGGGAGGCTGGGCGGCGGTCTCGGTTGCCGTCTTCAGCCTCTCGCAGGGGATCTTCCACCAGTACTACAGCATCCAGCTCGCGCCGGCGGTCGCGGCGCTCGCTGGTGCCGGCGCGGTGGCGTTGTGGCGGCTCGGTCGGACCAACCGGTGGTTGCGGTGGGTCCTCCCCGCGACGGTGGTCGTCACCGCGGGTTGGGCGGTCGCGCTGCTGGAGCGGACCCCGGACTACGCACCGTGGCTGCGGGTCGCGATCCCGATCGGCGCGGCGGTGACCGCGGTTGGGTTCTGGCTCGGTGACCATCTGCGCAGCCGCGCGGTCGTGATCGCCGCCGCGACGGTCGCGGCGGTGACACTGCTGGCCGGACCCGCCGCGTACGCGCTCACGACCGTGGCGCACCCCCAGAGCGGCCCGGTCGCGTCGGCCGGGCCGACGACCACCGGCGGCGGCTTCGGCGGCGCCCAGGGCGCAGCCGCGGGATCTGGCTCCGATGCCGCCTTGATCTCCTACCTGCGGGCACACCGGGGCACGGCCAGGTACCTGGTCGCGGCGTTCGGCTCGCAGAGCTCAGCCCCGATCGTCATCGCCAGCGGCGACGCGGTGATCACGATCGGCGGCTTCAACGGCGGCGATCCCGCGCCCACGCTCACCCAATTCGAGCATCTCGTCGCCACCGGGCAGGTCCGCTACGTCCTCGTCTCGGGCAACGGCGGCGGGTTCGGTGGCGGCCCGGGCGGTCCCGGAGCCGCCGGGAGCGGCTCGTCGATCTCGCAGTGGGTCCTCACGCACGGAAAGGAGGTGCCATCGAGCAACTACGGCGCGAGCAGCGGCAACGAGACGCTCTACGACGTCTCCAACGCCGCGTAGCCGCCACACGGGTCGGCCCGGACTGCACCTCCTCCTCCCCCTCGCAGTCCGGGCCGGACCCGCATCTCCGTTCCAACCACCTCATCTGAAGGGACACACCAATGGACACGAACTCAACACCCGCCGGTGACGACCACGACGGCATCCCCGGTGACGAGACCGCATCGACCAGCCCCGAAGGCCAAGAGGCCGACGACTGGTTCGAGCACCCCCGCGGGGGACCTCGACGAACGGGGCGTCCCGTCTCGAAGCGGACCTGGATCGCCGCCGGTGTCGGCGCGGTCGTCATCGGTGCCGCGGCCATCCTCGGCGTGAACGCGGTCAGCTCGGGGAGCTCGTCGACCAGCGCCGCGGCGGGTGTCAACACCCGCGGACCCGGTGGCGGACCCGGTGGCGGACCCGGCGGGAACGGCACCGTGGGGACCATCGCGAGCGTCAACGGGTCGACGCTGAAGATCACGACCCAGAGCGGCCAGACCGACACCGTCGCGACCTCCGCGTCGACCCGCGTCTCCACCGGCGTGACCGGCTCGCTGTCCGACATCAAGGTCGGCGACCACCTTCTGGTGATGGGCAGCGGTTCGAGCACCACGATCACCGCGCAGCAGATCACCGACCGCGGCGCCGCGACTGGCACGACCGGCCCCGGCGCTCCACCGAGCGGTGCGAGCCAGGCTGGCGGTGAGGGCGGAGCTCCGAGCGGCCCGCCGCCGGGTGGCGCGAACGGCGGCTCCGGCCCCACGAACGGCGGTCCGGGTGGCGCGAACAGCGGTCCGGGTGGCGCGAACGGCGGTCCCGGTGGCGCGAACGGCGGTCCCGGTGGCGCGAACGGCGGTCCGGGTGGTGGCGGCGGCTTCTCGGCCGGCACCGTGACCTCCGTCGACGGTTCCACGGTGACGCTCAAGACGCCGAGCGGGTCGACGGTCACGGTCACCACCTCGTCAGCGACGACGGTCACGGTCGTGAAGACGGGCTCGGTGAGCGACCTCACCGTGGGTGAGCGGGTCGTCGTCGACGGCAAGTCCAGCAACGGCACCATCACCGCGACCATGATCCGGGCCGGGAGTGGTCTTCCCACCGGTCCGGGTGGCGGCAACGGATCCGGCGGGCCCTCCGGCAACGCTTGATCGACCCGCGGCAGCCCGTCCCGACGCGGGACACCGGCGGCATCCTCTCGCCTCACGCAGAGGGTGCCGCCGGTACCGTCGGGCCGTGGATCCGTGTGACGACTGCGCCTACGTGTTCGCGGGCCTTCCCCGCGATGCGATCCCGACCACGCTCCGCGGGTACGCCGAGCGCTACGCCGCGCAGCTCGCCGAGCTCGACGAGGACACCCTCCGAGGCCATCCCCTCACCGGGTCGTGGTCGGTGCTCGAGTACGCCTGCCACGTCCGCGACATCTTCGTGATCCAACGCACCCGGATCCGGCTGGCGTTGACGGAATGGGAGCCTTCGTTCGCACCGATGCGCCGAGAGGAACGAGCGATCGAGGAACGCTACGGCGACCAGCAGCCCGCGGACGTCATCCGCGCCCTGCACGAAGCCGCCGCGGGCCTCGCAGACCAGTTCGACGGGCTGTCGGACGAGGGCTGGCAGCGGCGCGGCGACTACAACTGGCCGACCCCGCAGCTGCGGACAATCGAGTGGATCGGACGGCACACGGTGCACGAGGCTGAGCACCACTGGCGCGACATCGAGCGCCTGATCGGGGCGCAAGCGAGGAGGACGCCATGACCACGGCGACCACTGATCCGGGGAGCGTCGCTCGACGCATGTGGACGCTGTTCGAGCCGATCCACGCGGTCGCGTACTTCGCACCGGAGGCCCGGACCGCGTTCGAGGCTCATGGGCTCCGCGGCTTCTGGCGCGGCTACTTCGCTGGGCGCGCCGCCCCGCTCGGGCGGGTCGACGCGGCCCTGGTGGTCGCGACGTTCTTCAGCTTCGCGCCCCGGATGGTCGAGCGGGCCGTCCCCGACGTCTGGGACCGCATCGCACCGGACGACGCGCTGCCCGTCCGGCTGGCGGGGGCGACCGCGGCACTGAACCGACTCCTCGCGTCGACGGACGACCGTGTGGTCCGCGACGCCGCGGCGCTCCTCGAGACCGCCGTCGACGCGCTGGACTGTTCAGGACGGTGCCTCGGCGCGGTCAACGCGGTGCTCCGACGGCCCGATGCCCCGATCGAGCGGCTCTGGTCCGCGACGACGAACCTGCGTGAGCATCGAGGCGACGGTCACATCGCCGCGCTCGTCGCCGCGGGGGTCACCGGCAGTGAGGCGATCGTCTGGCGGGCCGGCATCGACGTCCCCCGCGAGCTGCTCCAAGCGACGCGGGGTTGGCACGACGACGAGTGGGACGCCGCCCACGCCCGGCTCGCGGCGCGCGGCTGGCTCGCGTCGACGGGGCAGGTCACCCCCGAGGGCGTGGCGGCGCACCAGGCGATCGAGTCGGCGACCGACCGGGCCGCGGCCCACCCCTGGTCGGCGCTCGGCGATACCGACTGCCGCCGACTCGAGCAGCTCCTCCGACCGTTCGCGGCCGCCTGCAGCGACGAGCTGCCGTTCCCGAACCCGATCGGGGTCCCCCACCCTTCCGTGGTGCCGGCGGGCTAGACCTCGACGCGCACCGCCGAGTCCGCTCCCGGGGGGGCGCACACGTCGGGGTGGAGGATCCCGGCGAGGATCTCGATGCCGTCGACCAGCCGCGGTCCGGGACGCACGAAGTACGACGACGCGTCGACGGCCCAGACACGGTCCGCGGCGCTCGAACAGGCGAGCTGGGCACGGAGCCCCGCGTCGTCGCGGATCAGCTCGGTCGTCCCGCTGAGCTGGTACCCGCAGGGGGCGACGACCACGACCTCGGGTTCGGTCTCGACGAGGCGATCCCAGGTCATCGGGGTCGAGTACTCACCGGGATGGGCGAGGATCGGGTCGCCACCCGCGGCGGTGACCATGTCGGGGATCCAATGCCCGGCGTTGTAGGGCGGGTCGGTCCACTCCAGCACGAACGTCCGGGGCCGGGGCTCGCCCCGGACGGCGTCGCCGACGACGGCGAGCCGGTCGCGGAGCGCGCCGACGACACGGTCGGCCTGGGCGGTCGTCCCGGTGGCTGCCCCGACGTCTTCGATGGAGTGGAGCACGTCGTCGAGGCGCTTCGGGTCGAGGGTCATGACGTCGCCTCGACAGCCGAGATGGTTCAGCGCGTCGGACACCTCGGAGACGTCGACCGCGCAGACTGCGCAGAGATCCTGGGTCAGGATCAGGTCCGGGTCGAGCGTGCGGAGCGCGTTCTCGTCGAGGGTGTAGAGCGACGTGTGCGCTGCCGCCCGCTCGTTGACGATCCGGTCGATCTCGGCTGGTGAGAGCCCGGTGGGCAGCGTGGTGTCGGAGATGACCGGCTTGGATCTCGCATCGGCCGGGTAGTCGCATTCGAAGGTGACACCGACGAGATCACCGTCGAGACCGAGCGCGTAGACGATCTCCGTCGCCGATGGCAGGAGCGACGCGATGCGCATGGCGGATCCTCTCTTCGGTCGGGCGAGTCGCCCCGGCGGGGCTGACGGCGCTCGTGTCAGTCAACCAGGCGTGGGCTCGGCCGCGATGCTGGCTGTCACCCACCGGGGTGGGTGCCTCGCCCGGCCGCCCAAGCCGGTCGGCGCGGCCGGTGCCCGAGGCCGGGCGGCCGCGGACCGACGGGTTAGCGTTCTCGGCCGTGAGCTACTTCCAGGCGATCATCATCGGCCTGCTCCAGGGGGTCACGGAGCTGTTCCCCATCTCGAGCCTGGGGCACTCGGTGATCATCCCCGCGCTGCTCGGCTGGACCGGGATCGTCAACGCGCAGTCGAAGAACGAGTCCTTCTACCTGGCGTTCCTGGTCGGTCTGCACGTCGCGACCGCGTTGGCGCTGCTGTGGTACTTCCGCGACGAGTGGGTCCGGATCATCGGTGGCTTCTTCCACACCCTGCGGACCCGGAAGGTCGAGACGAAGGACGAGCGGATGGCGTGGCTGCTCATCACCGCGACGATCCCGGCCGGGATCGTCGGGTTGCTCTTCGAGCATTCGCTGCGCACCCTGCTCGCCACGCCGGTCGCCGCGGCGGCGTTGCTGACGGTCAACGGGTTGATCCTCGCGCTCGGGGAGCGGGTCCGGCGCCGCCAGGAGGTCCGGGCCTTGGCCGCGTCCCACGGCCTGAACGCGGAGGGCGCCCGCCGGCTCGACACGCTCGAGTACCGCGAGTCGGGTGTCATCGGTGTGGCCCAGATCGGGGCGCTCGCCGCCGGGATCAGCCGCTCGGGGATCACGATGGTCGCCGGGCTGGTGCGCGGCCTCGACCACGAGGACGCGGCCCGGTTCTCGTTCCTGCTCGCGACGCCGATCATCCTCGCCGCCGGGCTCTACAAGCTGCCGGACCTGCTCGGCTCCAACGGCGCCGGTATCCGGGGTCAGGTGCTGGTCGGGAGCATCTGCTCCGCGATCAGCGCGTACCTCGCGGTGCGGTTCCTGCTCCGGTACTTCGAGCGGCGCACCCTCACGCCGTTCGCGATCTACTGCCTCGTCGTCGGCTCGATCACCACGATCTACTTCGCGTTGACCTGGTGAGCCTGCCGGCGGTCGACCGCGTCGCCGCGGCCGGTGCGCCGATGACGAGGGCCCGAGGGCCCCGTGGTTACAGGGTCTCGTGGGCGCGGTGGTCGTCGAGGCGATCCGCCGGGCTCTGCCCCGAGTACTCGGGGTCGTAGGTCCAATCCGGCTGCTTCTCCCGGTGGTGCTCGTCGAGCACAGCCCGGCCGTCGACGATGTCGTCGATCGCCGCGATGAACGTCGGCTCCACACCCGGAGCGGCTTCGGTCACGTGGTCCTGGAAGCGGTCGAGGAACAGCGACACCACGCTGTCGACGACGTCGTGCTGCTGGTAGGCGAGGTTGCACCGGGCGCTCTCGGTGACCGTGTCGACGAGGCGATCGACGGCTTCGAGGTCCGCTTCGGTGGCTTCCGAGCGGGCGATGGTCGTGAGCCGGTCGGCGAGGGCGAGCCCGTCCTGCTTGCAGGGGGTGCACTGCCCGCAGGATTCGACGCCGAGGAACCGGGCGACGCCGGCCGCGATCGCGGCGGGGTCGTCGCGGTCGTCGAAGAGGATGAACCCCCCGGTGCCGAGCCCGGTTCCGAGGGCGCGCATCGCGTCGTGGGACAGCGCGGCATCGAACCGCTCGCCCGGCAGCATCGGGTTCGACACGCCCGACAGCGCGCCGGTGAAGTGGTGGTCGGCCTCCGGGCCGATCCCGATCGTCTCGATGACCTCCTGGAGGGAGGTGCC
The DNA here is from genome assembly GCA_963714105.1 of uncultured Actinomycetes bacterium. Classification (GTDB taxonomy): domain Bacteria; phylum Actinomycetota; class Acidimicrobiia; order IMCC26256; family PALSA-555; genus PALSA-555. The sequence continues at coordinate 1,241,627 of OY970233.1, forward strand.
CATGGCGAACTCGGCGACACCATGGCGCTGCGCCCGCCCGGTGATCGTGCAGACGATCGTGCCCGGCGAATCCGCGGTGCCGACGGAGCGGAACCACTCGGCGCCCTCGACGATGATCCCGGGGACGTTGGCGAATGTCTCGACGTTGCTCGCCAACGTCGGTGGGGCAACGGACTCGCCGTGCGGCGCGGCGAGCTCCACGTGGGCCGCCGACGCGCTGTTCGCGGTCACGTCCGACGGAGTCTCGACGACTTCCTCCACGCCACGCCGGTAGGGGGGCGCGATGCGCGGGAACGGGTACCGGCCGTCGATGGTCTCGAGCAGCGCCGTCTCTTCCCCGTAGAGGTACTCGCTCGGCCCTTCGAAGATCGAGCAGGCGATCCCGTCCACCCATCCGGCGGCTCGGATCTCGTCGACGGCGCGGCGGAGCCGGTCGATCTCGATCGTGAACGCACGCTTCAGCCCCACGACGATGCGGTCCGCGCCGAGCGCGCGGGCGGCGACGACCGCGCCCTCGAGGACGTGGTACGGGTTCGCGCGCAGGATGGCCCGGTCCTTGAACGAGCCCGGCTCCCCTTCGGCTGCGTTCACCACCACCGCGGAGGGGAACACCGGCGAGTGCAGGTCAGCGACGGTGCGCCACTTGCGACCGGACGGGAACCCGGCCCCGCCGCGCCCGCGCAGCCCCGACGCGTCGATCTCGTCGATCACGGTTGCCCCCCCGGCACGGGTGGCCTCCTCGAGGGCTCGTCCCCCGCCGGCACGGACGTACTCGTCGAGGGTCGGGACCAGCTCGGGGCTCAGCACTCGGGTGACGAGAGGCATGGAGGCGCAGTTTGTCACGCCCGGCGTGGCGGTCACGGCCCGAACCCACCCGTGGCGCGGCCGCGTTAGGTTGCGCGCCGTGGCCGAAGCGGTGGTGACCGGTGCGCGCACACTCTGGGAGCTGATCGAGCGGCGCGCCGCGGCGACGCCGGACCGGCCGATGCTCATCGACGAGGCCGACCGGACCGTGACCTTCGCCGGGTACCGGGACCGGGCGGAGCGGGTCGCGGCCGGCCTGCACGCCGCCGGCGTCGAAGCGGGGACGCCGGTGTCGTGGCAGCTGCCCACCCGGATCGACACGATCGTCCTCTCCGGCGCGTTGTGTCGGCTCGGCGCGGTGCAGAACCCGATCATCCACCTGTACCGGGACCGCGAGGTGCGCTTCGCGCTCGGTCAGACCGGCGCCCGCTGGTTCTTCGTCCCCGGCGAGTTCCGGGGCTTCGACTACCTGGACCTGGCCCGCCGGGTCACGAGCAACCTCGCCGCCCCGCCGGAGCTCGTCGTCGACGGCCTCCCCGACGGCGACCCCGCGAGGCTCCCGGACGCACCCGCCGGGCTCCCCGCCACCGACGCGCCGGTCCGGTGGATCTACTACACGTCGGGGAGCACCGCCGACCCGAAGGGTGTGTGCCACACCGACCAGTCGCTGATCGCGGGGGGTTGGGGCCTCGCGGTCGCGCTCGACATGTCCCCCGACGACGTCGGCTCGATCGCGTTCCCGTACGCGCACATCGGCGGCCCCGACTACTTGGTCACGATGCTCAGCCTCGGGTTCCCGGCGGTGCTGATCGAGGCGTTCTCGGCGCCGGACGCGCTGGCGGTGTTCCGCCGGCACGGCGTGACGATGGTGGGCGGGAGCACCGCCTTCTACCAGGCGTTCCTCGCGGAGCAGCGCAAGACACCGGGCGAGCCGATCTTGCCGACGCTGCGGCTCATGTCGGGAGGTGGCGCCCCCAAGCCTCCCGAGCTGCACTACGAGGTGCAGCGCGAGATCGGCGGGCGAGGCGTCGTGCACGGCTACGGGATGACCGAGGTGCCGATGATGGCCCAAGGTTCCCCGCACGACACCGACGACCAGCTCGCCAACACCGACGGGAGACCGATCGTCGGGATCGAGGTTCGTATCGTCGCGCTCGACGGCTCCCCGGCCGGACCCGACGAGGAGGGCGAGATCCGGGTCCGAGGGCCGATGGTGTTCCGCGGCTACACCGACCCGGCCCTCGACGCCGACGCCCTCGACGCGGACGGCTTCTTCCGCACCGGTGACCTCGGTCGGCTGCGCGCCGACGGGCACCTCGTCGTGACCGGCCGCTTGAAGGACGTCATCGTCCGCAAGGGCGAGAACATCAGCGCGAAGGAGATCGAGGACCTCCTCTACACCCACCCCAAGATCGAGGACGTCGCGGTCATCGGCATCCCCGACCGGGAGCGGGGCGAGCGGGTCGTCGCGGTCGTCCAGGGCGCACCGGGAAGCGAACCGTTGACCTTCGAGGAGCTGGTGGCGTTCTGTCGCGACGCGAAGCTCATGACCCAGAAGATCCCCGAGCAGCTCGAGCTGCGCGACGAGATGCCTCGCGCCGCGACCGGCAAGATCGTCAAGACCAAGCTGCGCGACGAGTACCGCGGCGGTGCGCCCTAGCGACGGGTGAACGCCGGGCTGCCCGAGTCGGCGGGTACCGCGTCGAGGGGCACGGCGACGTCGTCCACGCGGGGGCCGACGCGGGCGCCGACTTCGGCGAGGGCGTGGAGGTCGAAGCCGTACACCCGGGCCACGTTCTCGCTCGTCACCCGCCGCACCTCGGCCGGGTCCCAGTCGGCGAAGGCCCGTCGGAGGCCCTCCGTCGTGTACGGGTAGGTGCTCTCGTGGTGCGGGTAGTCGCTGCCCCACATGACCCGCTCGAGGCCGACCTTGCGCATCGCCTTGGCCTCGACCGGGCTCGGGAAGCTGACCCCGACGACGCAGTTCCGGGCGAAGTACTCGCTCGGTTTCAGCGCGAGGCGCTCGTCGTCGGAGTACTTGAGCTCGCCGATGCGGCCCGACGCCATCTGGGCGTGGAACGAGTCGAGCATCGCCAGCGTCTCCGGGATCCACGCGCAACCCAATTCGGTGATCGCGAAGGTCAGCCGGGGGTGGCGCTCGAAGACGCCCCCCATGATGAGCTGCCACAACGGGCGGTGCGAGAAGAACTGCGTCTCGACGATCCACATCATCCCCGCGGCCGTCGACTTCCCATAGTCGGGTGAGCCCTGCCCGGAATGGTGCGTGATCGGCACCTCCAGGTCCTCACACACCGACCAGAGCGGCTCGTAGACCGGGTCGTACAGCGGTGCGAGCTCGGAGTCGTCGGGCCGGCCGGGGAGCAGCACCCCGCCGGTCAACCCGTGCTCACGGGTGAACTCGACGCCGGCGACGGCCTCGTCGACGTCGTTCAAGAAGATCTGAGCGATGCCGGCCCGCCGGCCCGGCGCGTCGGCGCAGAAGTCGACGAGCCACCGGTTGTGGGCCTTCACCCCGGCGAGGCGACGTTCGAACTGCGCCGCGGTGGGCGGGCGCGCGATGACCGCGCCGGTCGGGAAGAACGGCGGGACCGTGTTCGGGAACAGCACCTCGCCGACGACACCGTCGGCTTCGAGCTCGCGGGTGCGCCGCTCACCGTCCCAGTTGCGGGTCCGGCCGCCGGCTTGGAGGTCCCGGAACGGGTTCGAGTACCGCTGACGCCACGTGTCGTACTCGTCGAGGTACGCGGGGTCGAGGTACTCGCGGTACTGGTCGAGCGAGCCGCCGGCGTGGCAGTCGGCCGAGATCAGGAGGTACCGGTCGTCGGGCACGGCTAGTCGAGCGCGAACACGCGGCGGGCGTTGTCGCGCAGGAAGGGCGACCACACGTGATCGCGGAGCGGCACATGGGGGAGCTCGGTGAAGATCCGCTCCAGCGACAACCCCATCGGGTAGTAGCCGGCGTACATGATCTTGTCCGCGCCGCGCGTGTTGGCGTAGTCGATGATCGCCTTCGGGTAGTACTTCGGCGCGAACGCGGACGTCATGTAGGACAGCCCGGGCCACTTCAACATGAGCTTGACCGCGAGCTCCTCCCACGGCTCGGCGCCGTGACGCATGACGATCCGCAGCTCGGGGAAGTCGTAACAGACCTGGTCGAACCGAATGACGTGCTGACAGTCCGACGGGAAGCGAGGCCCCGCGACGCCGGCGTTGACGACGACCGGCAAGTCGAGCTCGACGCACGCCGCGTACAGCGCGTACGCCTTGGGGTCGTCGACGGGCACCTGGGGCAGGCACCCGGCGGGGAACAGCGTGACCGCCTTCAGGTCGTGCTCGGCCTTCGCGGCCCGGACCTTGCGGATGGTCCCGACGACGTCGTTGGGGTCCACCTCGAGGGTCAACGCGACCCGCTTGGGATCACGTCGTCGAGCCTCGAGCGCGTCCGGTGACATCCCGAACAGGCCGGTCTCCACCCCGAAGCGGTCCATCTCCGCGAAGGTCACGTCGATCGGGTCGTCGGCCTCCTCGGCTGACTCCGGCACGTCCTTGAACATGTACTCGGCCGGGAACGCGAAGTCCTCCTTCAATTCCCGATCCTTCGCGCCGCGCAGCAGCCGGTCGTAGACCTTCTTGCGGTCCCGGATCGGGAACCCGATCATGCAGTCGACGACACCGAGACCCTCTGGGTATCCCATGGCCGGATCGTCCCACGCCGGGCGGCGCGGGCGCAGCCCCGGCCCCGGGGCCGTCGGGTCGGGCGGCCTGGACGGGCGGGTCAGCGGGCTTGGAGGTCGATCGCGGCGGAGTTGATGCAATAGCGCTGGCCGGTCGGGTGGGGACCGTCGTCGAAGACGTGCCCGAGGTGTCCGCCGCACTGGCGGCACAGCACCTCGGAGCGGATCATCCCGTGGGACGTGTCCGTTCGGACCTCGACCGCGGCCGCGACGGCGGGCTCGGTGAAGCTCGGCCAGCCGGTGCCGGACTCGAACTTCGCCGCGGCGTCGAAGAGCTCGGCGCCACACCCGGCGCAGCGGTACACGCCGTCGTCGTGGCAGTCCCAGTAGCGGCCCGTGAACGGGGCCTCGGTCCCGGCGTGGCGGAGCACGCCGTACTGCTCGGGGGTCAGCTCGGCCCGCCAGTCCTCGTCGCTGCGCTCGACCGCTCGTGGCTCGCTCATCGTCCCTCCGGCTGGTAGGCCCACACCTCGATCTCGACGAGGGTGCCGAGCGGCAGCCACGCCACACCGATGGTGGTGCGGGCCGGCCGGTGCTCGCCGACGTGCTCGAGGTAGAGCGCGTTCAGCGCCGGCATCATTCCCGGGTCCGGCTCGGCGAGGAAGATCGTCACCTTGGCGACGTCCGACCAGGCCGCGCCGCAGTCGGCGAGGATCGCGGCGATGTTGGCGAGCGCCTGTCCGGCCTGCGCGAGCGCACCGCCGGGGACGGGCTGGCCGGTCGTCGGGTCGACGCCGATCTGGCCGGCGAGGACGAGCCAGTCCCCGGCCCGCACCGCGCCGGAGTACGGGCCGCCGACCCAGGGCTGGTTCGGGGTGGGGATCGGGGTCACGGGCATGTCTCGCTCCTCGAGGTCAGGGGCTGGTGGCGGTCTCGGTGGCGGTCAGCCAGGCCGCGGCGCCGACGAGACCGGAATCGTCGCCGAGCGCGGCGGCGACGACGCGGGGCGGCGCGACCGGCCCGAGCTCGGCGAGGGCCGCCTCGATCTCGGGTAGCACCAGTGGGCCGTTGCGCCCGACGCCGCCGCCGATGACCACGATCGTCGGGGCGGCGATGTGCGCGAGGTTCACGACACCGAGCGCGGCGGCGAACACCGCCGGTTCCCACACCGCGGTCGCGTCGGGGTCGCCGGCGGCGACGAGCCGAGCGATGTCGCGGCCGACGGCGTCCAAGCCGGCGGCGCGGGCGGCCCGGTTGATCGCCGTCCCCGAGCCGAGCCCTTCGACGGTGCCGTCGGCGCCCGCGGCGGCGAGGACCCGGTCGATGACCGAGTGGCCGACCTCACCGGCGGAGTAGCGGGGCAGGAGCAGCCGACCACCGACGAGGATCCCGGCGCCGACACCGGTGGAGATGGTCATGTACACGACGTCGGCGTGGCCGCGCCCGGCGCCGAAGTAGGCCTCTCCGACCGCGGCGAGGTCGGCGTCGTTGGCGAGCGTGACCGCCACGTCGAGATTCGCTTCGAGCGCGGCGCGGGTGAGGAGGGGCGGCCACCCGGCGGGAAGGTTGGGCGCGTGGAGCAGCGTCCCGGTCTGGTGGTCGACCCGGCCGGGCACGGCGACGACCGCGTGGTCGACGTCGGTTCGGTCTCGCATCGCGTGGGCCAGCCGCACGAGCGGGTCGATCGTGGGCTCGTCGTGCGGTGTGGGTGTCTGGGCCCGGTCGAGGATCGCGCCGGAGCGCTCGACGACGGCGACTCGCATGTTCGTGCCGCCGAGGTCGACGGCGAGCGTGTGCCCCACCCGGTGTTGACCTACTCAGGCGACGGGATCGTGCCAGCCGTCGGCATCGTGGATCAGCCCTTCGGCTTGTGGTGGCCCCCAGGTGTGGATCTTGTACGGGATCGCGGCGCTGTGGTCGGTGAGGACCTCGTTCACGACCCGCCAGGCGGCTTCGACGCCGTCCTCGCGTGCGAAGAGCAGGTTCTCGCCGGCCATCGCGTCGCCGAGCAGCCGCTCGTAGGCGGTCATCTCGTCGGGCTGGTGGTCGGTGAGGGCCAGCTCGATGGTGTGGCCCTTGAACGACTCGCCGGCCTGCTTGGCTCGGGCGCCGAGCCCGATCTGCACCTGCGGGTTGAGACGGAACCGCAGGTAGTTGGTGTCCCGGGGGAGCTGCTCGTACTCGGAGAACACCCGTTGTGGTGGACGGTGCAGCTCGACGCGAACCTCGGTGCAGGTGAGCGGCAGGTTCTTGCCGGTCCGGATGTAGAAGGGGACGTCGGCCCAGCGCCACGAGTCGACGTGGAACCGCGCCGCGGCATAGGTCTCGACGTCGGAGTCGGCGGCGACACCGTCCTCGTCTCGGTACCCGTCGAACTGGCCTCGGACGAGGTCGGCGGGGGTCAGGGCCTCCATCGCGTAGAAGACCTTCTCCTTGGCGTCGCGGAGCTCGTCCACGTCGGGCCCGACGGGTGGCTCCATGGCGAGGAGCGCCACGGTCTGGAGCAGATGGTTCTGCACGACGTCGCGCAACGCGCCGACCTCTTCGTAGAACGCGCCGCGACCCTGGACGCCGAAGTCCTCGGCCATCGTGATCTGGATCTGCCGTACGTAGTTGCGGTTCCAGATCGGCTCGAGGAACGCGTTCGCGAACCGGAAGTACAAGATGTTCTGGATGGCCTCTTTCCCGAGGTAATGGTCGATCCGGAAGATGTTCGGCTCCGGGAACACCGAGTGGAGCACCTCGTTGAGCTGATGCGCGGATGCCAGGTCGCGCCCGAACGGCTTCTCGACGATCACCCGAGCGTCGGTGCCGATGCCCGCGGAGCCGAGCCCTTCGACGACCGTCGGGAAGAGGCTGGGCGGGATGGCCAGGTAGTTCGCGGGCCGCGTCGCGGATCCGAGCGCCTTCTTGATGGCCTTGAACGTGGCCGGGTCCTTGTAGTCGCCGTCGACGTAGGCCATGAGGCGGGCGAGCTGCTGGAAGGCGTCCTCGTCGTCGACGCCGCCTCCGAACTGCTCGATCCCGTCGCGGGCTCGGGCCTCGAGCTGGTCGAGGGTCCAGGGCGACGACGCCACCCCGATGACGGGGACGGCGAGGGCGTCGCGTTTGGTCATCCGGTATAACGCCGGGAAGATCATCTTGTGGGCGAGGTCGCCGGTGGCGCCGAAGAAGACGAGCGCGTCGGACGGGATCGGCTTGGTCATGGGGCTGGGTCGGGCTTCTCGACGTGCCCGCCGAACTCCATCCGCATCGCCGAGAGGAGCTTGTCGGCGAAGTCGGCGGCGCCACGGGACGCGAACCGGTCGAACAGGGCGGTGCTCAGCACGGGGGCGGGGACGCCCTCGTCGACCGCGGCGAGGACGGTCCAGCGGCCCTCGCCGGAGTCCGAGACCCGACCTTCGAAGTTCGCGAGGTCGGGGGAGAGGCTCAACGCGTGGGCGGTGAGGTCGAGCAGCCAGGACGCGACGACGCTGCCCCGCCGCCACACCTCCGCCACCGCGGGGATGTCGAGCTCGTAGCGGTAGTACTCGGGTTCTCGGAGCGGGGTGGTCTCGGCGTCGACCTCTCGTTGCTGGGTGCCGACGTCGGCGTGGGCGAGGATGTTGAGCCCTTCGGCGTACGCGGCCATGAGCCCGTACTCGATGCCGTTGTGGACCATCTTGACGAAGTGGCCGGCCCCGTTGGGTCCGCAGTGCAGGTAGCCGTTCTCGGCCGGGCTCGGCGGGCCGGTCTTCCCCGGGGTGCGTGTCGCGGTGTCGACGCCCGGCGCGATCGTCGCGAAGATCGGGTCGAGGTGACCGACGACGTCGTCCTCACCGCCGATCATGAGGCAGAAGCCCCGGTCGAGACCGAACACGCCGCCGCTGGTGCCGACATCGACGTAGTGCAGCTGGTGGTCCTTCAGGCGGGCGGCGCGGGTGATGTCGTCCCGGTAGTACGAGTTGCCGCCGTCGATGACGATGTCGCCGGGCTCGAGGAGGGGGACGAGCGCGTCGAGGGTGCTGTCGACGACCGCCGCCGGGACCATGATCCACACCGCACGGGGGGCGGTGAGCTCGGCGACGAAGTCGGCCATCGTCGTCGCTCCCGCGGCGCCCTCACCTTCGAGGGTGTGCACGGCGTCGGCGTTGACGTCGTAGGCCACGCACTGATGCCCGTCGCGCATGAGCCGGCGAACGAGGTTCGCGCCCATCCGACCCAATCCGACCATCCCGAGCTGCATGCACGGCCTCCTTCGGTGTCGCCCCATCTTTGGGGGCGTCGAGCCCAGGGGCAAACCAGTGGTGTCGATCACCGGGTCCCGGGTGCGGCACCGTGTTCGCTCGCGGACGTGGAGCCGGGGCTCACCGTGGGGGAGACTGGGGCACTGGAGTGTGGGCCGAGAGGCCGTGAGGGGAAGGACACAGATGGCGACGTTCCTCGGCGTGGACATCGGCGGGACGGGCATGAAGGCCGCGCCCGTCGACACCGCGAGCGGGGAGCTGCTGGCGCCCCGACATCGGATCCTCACCCCGCGCCCGGCGACGCCGGACGCGATGGCCCCGGTGCTCGCCGAGCTGACCGAGCACTTTGACTGGACCGGGCCGGTCGGTGCGGCGTTCCCGGCCGTGGTCAAGGCCGGCGTGGCCCGCACCGCCGCGAACATCGACCCGAGCTGGATCGGGACCGACGTCGCGGCGACGTTCGCCCGGTCGTCGGGTTGCGACGTCACTGTCGTGAACGACGCCGACGCCGCGGGTGTCGCCGAGATGGACTTCGGGGCCGGGAAGGGCTGCTCGGGCGTCGCGATCATGGTGACGCTGGGCACGGGGATCGGCACCGCGGTGTTCGTCGACGGGCTGCTGGTCCCCAACACCGAGCTGGGGCATCTCCGGCTCGGGAAGAAGGAGGCCGAAGCGCGCGCGTCCGACGCGGTTCGTCAGCGCCTGGGGCTCGGCTGGGGCAGGTGGGCGCGCCGCCTCGACGAGTACCTCCTCGAGCTCGAGCGGCTCCTCCAACCCGACCTGTTCATCCTGGGGGGCGGCGTCAGCAAGCGCCACGACCGGTTCCTGCCCCGCCTCACGACCCACGCCGAGGTCCGACCCGCGCGTCTCCTGAACGAGGCCGGCATCGTCGGTGCCGCGCTCGCGGCGCAGAAGGCCACGGGCACCGGGTCGACGGTGCACGCCCACCGGACGTCGGCGTAGGGCCGGTCAGGCGGGCGGGTTCGAGAGCGGGGTGCGACCCGCGAACCCGGCGTCGGGCCAGTGCCACCACTCGATCGCGGGCTCGCCGTCGAGCCAGCAGAGCAGGTACTCCCGGCCGCTCGGCGACTGGGCCGGGAAGTCGATGAGGCCCCGGGCGGGATCGCGCACGACGATCCCCTGGTCGGTGAGGGCGCGCAACGCGGTGTCCAACGCCGCGGGTGCGGCACCGCTCGGCGATCGGTGCCCGTTCCCGGACGGTGCTCCGTCGCCACCGGCGCGCGCGGGGGGCGTCGCGGTGGCGGCGACCTCGCGGAGACGGGCGACGAGGACCCGCACCTCGGGCAACGCCGCGGTGGCCTCGTCGAGGGTCCAGAACCGCACGCACGCGAAGTTACGCGCGTCAAACCGCGCCGGGTTGCTGGGGTCCGCCACTACCATCGACGGGCGGTGACACGCGTCGGGTACCTGGGGCCTCGAGGCACCTTCGCCGAGGAGGCCCTCCTCGGTCAGCCCGACTTGGCGGGGGGGACCCTCGTCCCGCTGCGGACCGTCCCGGACGTCCTCAGCGCGGTCGAGCGGGACGAGCTCGACGTCGGGTTGGTGCCGATCGAGAACTCGATCGAGGGCACCGTGACGGTGACCCTCGACACGCTGGCGTTCGACACTGACCTGCTCATCCAGCGGGAGGTCGACCTGCCCATCTCGCTGCACCTGTGCGCCAACCCCGGGACGGCCCTCGCCGACCTCCGCACCGTCATCTCGCATCCCAACCCGCTCGGGCAGTGCCGCAGCTGGCTCACCCACAAGCTTCCCGGCGCGACCCTGGAGGTTGCGAACTCCACCGCCGACGCGGCCTGCCAGGTCGCCGAGTCGGGGCGGACCGACCTCGCGTCGATCGGCACCGCGCACGCGGCGAGGCTCTACGGCTTGGAGGTCCTCGCCTCCGAGATCGAGGACCACCCGGAGAACCAGACCCGGTTCGTGCTCGTCGGTCGGGGTGTCCCCGCACCGACCGGGCACGACAAGACCTCGATCGTCTGCTTCCAGCGCGAGGATCGACCCGGGTCGCTGCTCGCGATCCTCCAGGAGTTCGCGGCGCGGGCGCTCAACCTCACGAAGCTCGAATCGCGACCCACGAAGCAGGGGCTCGGTCAGTACTGCTTCTTCATCGACTTCGAGGGTCATCTCGTCGACGAGCTCGTCGCCGACTGTCTCCGGAACCTCGTCGCGAAGCAGGCCGACGTGAAGTTCCTCGGTTCGTACGCGGTGTCCGGCGATCACGCCCCGGCGCGCCGGCAAGCCGCGACCGACGCGTGGCGTGGGGCGAGCGACTGGGTCGAGGGTCTTCGCGCCCAGGTGCGGCCCGCGTCGTGACCCGCCGGTGATCGACCTCCGGCGCTTGCGCGACGACCCCGAGTACCGGGCCGGGATCGAGCGCAAGCGGGTCGACCCGGGGCTGCTCGCGGAGGTGCTCCAGCTCGACGCCGAGGAGCGCGGGCAGCGACGAACCGTCGAGGCGTTGCGCGCCGAGCACAAGGCGCTCTCGAAGCGGCTGGGACGGAGCGGACCGGCCGATACGGCCGGCCGGGCCGAGGCCAGCGCGGCGAAGGAGCGGGTGCAGGAGGCCGAGCAGGAGCTGGGGATCCTCGAGCGTCGGCTGCGGGACCTGGCGTTGCAGGTCCCCAACCCGGCGGACCCGTCGGTGCCCGAGGGTGGCGAGGACGACAGCGAGGTCCTCTCGGTGGTCGGTGAGCCCGGCCCCGTCCCGGCGTTGGACCATGCCGCGTTCGCCGACGCGATGGGGTTCGTGGAGACCCGTCATGCGGTCGATTCGAGCGGCTCGCGGTTCGCGTCGCTGCTGCGCGAGGCCGTGCTGCTCGAGCTGGCGTTGGTGCAGTGGGCGCTCGGCCGGACCCGCGCCGAAGGTTTCGTCCCGGTGCTGCCCCCGGTGCTCGTGCGCGAGACCGCGATGCAAGAGGCCGGCTTCTTCCCGACCGACCGGGCCCAGGTGTACGAGGTCGACGGCGGTGAGCTGTACCTCGTCGGGACGAGCGAGATTCCGCTCTCGACGTTGCATCGGGGTGAGCGCCTCGACGCGTCGGCGCTGCCCTCCCGGTTCGTGGGCATGTCGTCGTGCTTCCGCCGGGAGGCCGGCACCTACGGCAAGGACACGACCGGGATCTTCCGGGTCCACCAGTTCGACAAGGTCGAGATGTTCTCGTTCGTCGACCCCGACACGTCGACCGACGAGCACGAACGGATCCTCGCGATCCAGGAATCGCTGGTCGGTGGGCTCGGCCTCCCGTACCGGGTCGTGAACATCGCCGCCGGTGACCTCGGCGCCGCCGCGGCGAAGAAGTACGACCTCGAGGTGTGGCTGCCGTCCGAGGGCCGGTACCGCGAGATCACGTCCTGCTCGAACTACCGGGACTTCTCGGCTCGGCGGCTCGGCACGCGGGTGCGTGGCGACGGCGGCGCGACGCTCGTTCACACGTTGAACGGCACCGCCTGCGCGGTGTCTCGCACGTTGGTGTTCCTGTGGGAGCACTACCAGCGTCCCGACGGGTCCTTCGACGTGCCCGAGGTCCTGGTGCCGTTGTGCGGCTTCGAGTCCGTCCCCGCCCGCTGACCGGCCCGCCCCCGGCGTGAGCGAGGAGCTGCACCGCATCGGCGAGGTCGCCGCCCGGGCCGAGGTGTGGACGCGCACGCTCCGCTCCTACGAGGAGCTCGGGTTGCTCCACCCCGCCGGTCACAGCCCCGGCGGTCGCGGCGCTACAGCGCCGATGACGTCGCGCGGATCCTCCGCATCCGGGACCTGCAGCGCATGCTGGCGTTCGACCTCGACCAGATCGGCGACATCCTCCGCGCCGAGGACCGTCTCGACGAGCTCCGCCGCGGCGACCGAGCCGGCCGGGCCGAGGGGCGAGAGCGGGAGCGGGGGCGAGAGCGGGAGCTGATCCTCGAGGCGATCGCCATCAACGCCCGCCTCGGCGAGCAGGTGCGGGAGAAGCTCGCGGTGCTGCGCGGCTTCCAGCGGGAGCTCGACGTCACCGCGGGCCGGTACCGCCAGTTCGCGGCCGAGCGGGGCATCGACCCCGACGCCGGGCCGGCCTGACCGGCGGCGCCCCGGCGCGGGCGCTCCGTCAGAGGTGGTAGAGCTCGGCGGCGTTGGTGGACAGGATGCGCTGTTGGGTGTCCGGCGGTAACGACGCGATGGTCGTGCGGAGCTCGGTGAGCGCGCCGGGGAACGTGGAATCGGCGTGGGGGTAGTCCGAGCCCCACACGATGCGGTCGACTCCCACGAACGGTGCCAGCGCCGGCAGGATGGCCTCGTCGAGCTCGAACGACACCCAGCACTGACGCGCGAAGTACTCGCTGGGGCGGAGCCGCATTCGTGGCGCGTAGCCGCCGTAGGCGTCGACCTGGTGGTCGAGACGCGCGAGCCAGTAGGGCACCCAGCCGCCCCCGGCCTCGAGGAACACGACGCGGAGCTCCGGGTGGCGGTCGAGGACACCGGCGGCGATGAGCTGCGCGCACGCGAACATCTGCTCGAAGGTGTGGGACACCGCGTGGAGGACGAGGATGTTTCGGGGGGTGCGGTCACTGCCGAGCGGCGGCACGGCGGGCTGGAAGCCCTCGTGGATGCCGACGGCCACGCCGAGCTCCTCGGCGGTGTCCCAGAACGGGGTGTAGGTGTCGTCGACCAACGACCGTCCGAGGCACGGGTTGGGCCGGACGAACGCCGCGCACAAGCCGAGCTGCTCGCGTGCTCGTCGCAGCTCCCGCACGGCGCCGTCGGGTGATTGGAACGGGACCATCGCCGCGCCGTGCAGTCGCTCCGGATCGGCGGCGCAGTAGCCGGCGAGCCAGTCGTTGTAGCAGCGGGCGACCGAGATGGCGGTGTCGGGGTCGCGGATGCCCCAGAACCCGAGACCGATCGTGGGGTACAGCACGGCCACGTCGATGCCTTCGGCGTCCATGTCACCGAGGCGGGCGTGCGGGTCGAACGCGCCCGGACGCGCCGTCTCGAGCGGAACGGGGTCGCTCGAGCCGGTGCTGACGTCACTGCCCGGGGTGCCCATCTGGCCGAGCTTGGCGACGAACACGTCGTCGTCGCCGACGATCACATGGTCGAGGCCGCGCCCGTCGGTCTCGATGCGGGGCCGGATCGTGACGTCGAGGTCACGCCAGGCCGCGCGTGGTTCGAGCACGTGCCCGTCCGCGTCGATGACCGCCTCGCGCCGCATCCACGGCGAAGGCTCGCTGCTGTCGCCGCCGCATGTCAATGCAGGCGGGCCGTCGCCGGTCACGCCGGCGGTCGGTACTGGCGGAGCGGGAGGGATTCGAACCCCCGGGCCTCATCGGCCGGCTGCTTTCAAGGCAGCTGCAATCAACCGGACTCTGCCACCGCTCCCGAGGACGCGCGACGCCCGCGTTCGCGGTGCCGCGTGTCGACCCTCGAATCGTAGGTGGTCCGCCTCGAGCCCACGGCGGTTACCCGCCGGGGGCCACCCTGGAGAACACGTCGGTCCCGGACGTGTACCCGAGATCGAGCAGGTCGACGTGGGGTGCCACGCGCGCGAGCTCGGCCCGCACCGGTGCGACGTCGAGATCGCCGCTGGTGAACCCGGGGAGCCAGTCGTCGTGGTGGGAGAGGACGACCCGGCGGGGTTGGAGGAGGCGAGCCTCGGCGGCGACGAACTGGGCGAGGGTCCCCTGGATGGGTTCACCGTCGAGGTTCCCGCGGCCCGCGGCGGCGAGGATAGCGACGTCCGGGTGCAGCTCTCGGAGCACCGGGGTCCAGCAGCCCGACGTGTCCTGGTAGAGGAGACGCCCCGCGGGGGTGTCCAGGACGAACACGAGCGCGCCACCGTCGCCGAGCGCGTGCTGGTCGCTGCTGCGGAGGTGGTCGAGGACGTCGGGGCCGAGCGAGGTGAGCCACGCGCCGAGCTCCGCGAAGCGGGCCTGCTGTTCCTGGTGGGTGAGCCCGAGGTCGCCGAGGCAGACCGTGTCGGCCCCGGGGAACTCGCGTTGGGCCCACACGCACGAGTGCTGGCTCGGGAAGACGCTCACCGCGACGTGGGCGGCCGAGGCGGACCCGCTCACCTCCAGCGACGGGGACGAGCTGGCGGGGCGGGACCCCCGCGGCGGCGAGGACCCGCACGGTCTCGTACGACCCGACGACGCGGGCGCCGGTGTTGGCGGCGATGCGCTCCGCGCCCCACAGATGGTCGAAGTGGGAGTGGCCGACGAGGATCCAGTCCGCGGTGGTGACGTCGTCGGCGGACAGGCCCGGCCCGCGGCACCGGCCACCCGGTCGACGTAGGCGTCGAGCATGACGACGAGGTCGTCGAGGCCGAGCCGGAACGTGGCGCAGCCGAGCCAGTCCAACGAGGTGTGCACGCGGGTCGATCGTAAACGCTGCTCTAGTCTCCAGCCCGGTGACGGACTGGTGGCGCGACGCGGTGCTGTACCAGATCTACCCGCGGTCGTTCGCCGATTCCAACGGGGACGGCATCGGTGACCTGGCCGGGATCACCGCCCATCTCGACCACCTGGCCTGGCTCGGCGTGGACGGCGTGTGGCTCAGCCCCGTGCACCCGTCACCGAACGCCGACTGGGGCTACGACGTCGCCGACTACCTCGGGGTCCACCCCGATCTCGGCACCCTCTCGGATCTCGACGAGCTGATCGCGGCGGCGGGTCAACGGGGGATCCGGGTCCTGCTCGACCTGGTCCCGAACCACACCAGCGTCCAGCACCCCTGGTTCGTCGATTCGCGTTCGGACCGTCACGCGGAGCACCGCGACTGGTACGTGTGGGCCGACCCGAAGCCCGACGGGTCGCCGCCCAACAACTGGGTCAGCGCGTTCTTCGGACCGGCCTGGGAGCCCGACGACCGCACCGGCCAGTGCTACCTGCGCAACTTCCTCGTGGAGCAAGCCGACCTCAACTGGTGGTCGGACGCGGTGCGTGACGAGTTCGACCGCATCCTCCGCTTCTGGTTCGACCGGGGTGTCGCCGGGTTTCGGATCGACGTGTGCCACATGGTCGTGAAGGACCGGGAGCTGCGGGACAACCCGCCGGCCACCGCGGCGGACCATTGGATGGACCGAGCCCGCGGGCAACGCCCCGAGTTCACGTCGTGTCGACCCGAGATCCACGAGGTGCTGCGCCGGTGGCGGCAGGTCGGCGACGACTACGACCCGCCCCGGCTGCTCCTCGGCGAGACCCACGTGTTCGACGTCGAGCAGGTCATGTCGTTCTACGGGTCGGGTGACGAGCTGCAGCTGGCGTTCAACTTCTTGTTCTTGTTCAGCCACTTCGACGCCGCCGCGGTTCGGGACGTGGTCGAGGCCTCGGAGGCCGCCCTGCCGCCGTTCGCGACCCCGTGCTGGACGCTCGGGAACCACGACGTGTCCCGGTACGGGTCCCGGTGGGCCGACGGCGACCCGCGCCGGGCCCGCGCCGCGCTGGTGTTGCTGCTCGGCCTCCGGGGCACCGCGGTCCTCTACTACGGCGACGAGCTGGGGCTGCCCGACGTCGACGTCCCCGAGGATCGGCTCGTCGACCCGGTGAGCATCGAGTACCGGCCGGTCGTGAACCGGGACGCGGCGCGCACGCCGATGCCGTGGCAGCCCGGACCGGGGGTCGGGTTCACCGAGCCGGGGGTGGAGCCGTGGCTGCCGATCGGCGACCGCGATGGTCTCACCGTCGCCGAGCAGCGTGCCGACCCGACCTCGACCTTGCACCTCGCCCGGGCGCTGCTCGCCGTGCGTCGGGAGCTACCCGACCTGCGCGACGGCGCGTACGCGGCGCTGCCGGCACCGGAGGGGGTGTGGGCGTGGCGGCGCGGCGCGACGGTCCTCGTCGCCGTCAACCTGTCCGCGGCGACCGTCACCGTGCCCGATGTGTCCGGGACGGTGCGGCTCGGCACCGACCGCAGCCGCGACGCCACCACGGTGAGCGGCGGGTTGGAGCTCGCGCCGTGGGAGGCGACGATCGTCGCGATGGACTGACGGGTCGGGCTCAGTCACCGTCGGCGGCGGTGGCCCCCTCGCGTTCGAGCAGTCGACGCTTGCGCTGCGGCCCGAGCCCGTAGTTGCCGATCCCGCCGGTGGCGGGGACGACGCGGTGGCAGGGCACGACGACCGGAACCGGGTTGGCGCCGCACGCCGACCCGACGGCACGGGACGCGCCGGGCGAGCCGATGCCCGCGGCGATGTCGCCGTAGGTGCGGGTCTCGCCGAGGGGGATCCGTCGCAGCTCCTCCCACACCCGCCGTTGGAACGCGGTGCCGGCGACGTCGAGGGGCACGTCCTGGTCAGGGCTGCGACCCTCGATGCGGGCGAGGACATCGCCGACGACGGCGGTGAGAGCGTCGTCGTCGCGGTGGAGCTCGGCCCGGTGGAACTCGCGGGTCAACGCGGTTTCGAGCTCCTCGGCGTCGTCGCCGATGTCGACTTTGCAGAGACCCCGCTCGGTCACCGCGACGAGGAGCGCCCCGAGGGGCGACGGGGTCACCGTGTACAGGATCGTGGCGCCCTCCCCGCCGGCGCGGTACGACGCCGGGGTCATCCCGAGGTGCGCGTGTGCGTGTTCGTAGAGCCGGCTGGTCGACCCGTACCCGGCGCTGAAGAGCGCCCCGGTGACGTCCTCGCCGCCGCGGAGCTGCTCGCGGAGCCGTTCCCGGCGGAGCGTGTCCCCGTACTGGCGGGGCGTGACGCCCAGGACCCGGGTGAACGCCCGGCGGAGCTGGTCGGGTGACACCGCGAGGGCCCGTGCCAGCTCGGGTGCGGTGGGGACCCGGTCGTCGGTCGCTTTGATGAGTCGGCAGGCGTCGGTGACGAGCGTGGAGGCCATGGCACTCATCTACGCCCTTCTGCCCGTCGCCGCTATCCGTTTTCGGCGTGGGTGGCGGCCCAGCCGGTGAGCGCGTGTGCCGGTCGGGTGTTGACGATCGAGTCGACGTCGATGCCCGCGGCGGCGGCCCGGTGGCATCCGTACTCCTGCCAGGCGAGCTGCCACGTCGCGTGGGCGTCCGAGTCGATCGAGACCTTCACGGATCGTTCGACCAGCAACGCGAGGAGCCGGGTGGGGGGGTCGAGCCGTTCCGGGCGGGCGTTGATCTCGATCGCCTTGTCGAGGTCCGCGGCGACGCCGAACACCAGGTCGGGATCGAACCCGGACTCGGGGCGGCCCCGACCGACGAGGAGCCGTCCGGTGCAATGCCCGAGCACGTCGACGTGGGGGCTCTGGAGGGCCCGGACCATGCGTCGAGTCATCGGCTCGGGGTCCATGCGGAGCTTCGAGTGGACGCTGGCGACGACGACGTCGAGTCCGGCGAGGAGGTCCTCGTCCTGGTCGAGCGCGCCGTCCGGGAGGATGTCGACCTCGATGCCGGTGAGGATGCGGAACGGCGCCAGCTGCTCGTTCAGCGCGGCGACGACGCGGAGCTGCTCACGCAGCCGATCCGCGGAGAGCCCTTTGGCGACCTGCAGCGACCGCGAATGGTCGGTGAGCACGAGGTACTCGTGGCCGAGCTCCATCGCGGCGCTCGCCATCGCCTCGATCGAATGGCCGCCGTCGGACCAGTCCGAGTGGACGTGGAGGTCGCCTCGCAGCGCGGCGCGGATCGGCCCGGCCAGCTCGGTGGGCGGGTCCGCCTCCGGCGCTTGCTGCTCCAAGCGAGCCAGGTACTCGGGGGTCTCGCCGCGCAGCACCTGCTCGATGACCGTGGCGGTGCTGGTCCCGATGCCGGGAAGGCTGGTCAGTCGACCGGTGTCGGCCAGCTCGACGAGCTCGGCGTGGGTCAACGGACGGATCGCGTCCGCGGCCCGTCGGAACGCGTTCACCTTCGGCCACGCGTTGCGGATCCGCCCGAGGGCGTCCGCGATGTGCTCGAGCGCGTCGACCGGCTCCACCCGCTCGACGGTAGCGCGCCGCTTCTCACCGGCGAGCCCCGACGGCTCGTGTCACGCGCGGCGCCGCCGACCCAAGCCGCCACGATCTCGACATCTCGCGGTCGTGGCGACCGGGCGGCTCCGAACGCCCGCTGCGTACACTCGCGGAGCCCGGAGGGATGACCGAGAGGCCGAAGGTGCTCGCCTGCTAAGCGAGTAGGGGGTGTTGAACCTCCTCGAGGGTTCAAATCCCTCTCCCTCCGCCAACCCGAACCTGCCCATGAGCGCTGCTGCTGACCCCACCCCCACGTTGCTGGAGCTCGGTGCCGCCACCCTCGGCGAGTCCGGTGGCCGTCCGATGCGCGCCCGGATCGGTCCCGCGTGGCCCGACGCGCGGCTGGCCGCCCCGGTGTTCCCGGTGCGGTGCACGCCGGGCGACAATCTGGCCGTCCACGTCGGCGTCGCCGCCGCGCCTGCGGGGTCCGCGCTCGTCGTCGATGTCGGCGACGTCCGGGAGCTCGGCTACTGGGGTGAGGTGCTGACGACCGCGGCGGAATCGCGTGGGGTGCTCGGCCTCGTGATCGACGGCTGTGTCCGTGACACCGCCGCGCTCGCCGCACACGGCTTCCCGGTGTTCTCCACCGGCGTGGCCCTCCCCGGTGCCACGAAGTATCAGGCCGGCCAGGTGGGGGCGACCGCGGTGGTCGGCGGTGTGGACGTCGCGGTGGGTGACTGGGTCGTCGGCGACAGTGACGGGGTCACGATCGTCCCGGGCGCCGAGCTCGACGAGGTCCTCGCCGCGGGTCGGGCCCGGGCCGAGAAGGAGGAGCGCTTCTTCGCCGAGCTGCGGGGCGGCGCGACGACGCTCGGGTTGTTGGGGTTGGATCCCTCCCCGATCGAAGGGCGGCCGGTCAGCCCCGAAGGCTGAGCGGCGGGTGCCGCTGGCTCCACGGTGCCGCGGCCTCGAGCTGCGCCGCGACGCGCAGCAGCACGTCTTCTCGACCGTACGCGCCGACGAGCTGCACACCGACCGGGAGCCCGTCCGCGCCGTGGTGGAGGGGGAGCGAGATCGCGGGCTGACCGGTGACGTTGAACGGCATCGAGAAGCAGGTGAGCGCCCCCATCTTCGAGAACGCCTCACCCGGGTCGACGGCGGGGCCGAGCTCGCCGAGCTTGGCCGTCGGCGCGGTCACGGTCGGGGTCAGCAGCAGGTCGTGGCCCTCATGCCACCACCGGGTGAGTCGACGGGCCCAACGCTGCAGGTCCTCGAGCGCGCCGATGTAGGCCGTCGCGGTGGTGACCCGCCCGACCGCGGCCAGCATCGCGTTCCACGGCTCGAGCACCGATGGGTCGAGGTGCCGGTCGAGTCGGACGCTCCAACGGTCGAGCTCCCGGGCGATGAACGCGGGGAACGCGACGCCGACCGCATCACCGAAGGCGGGCTCGTCGAGCGCCGGGATGGTCGCGTCGTCGATGTCGTGGCCGAGCGACTCGAGGAGCGTCGACGCCGCGGCGACAGCGTCGAGGGCGTCATCGTGGGCCGGCCCGAGACCCGAGGTGCGCTCGGTGCGGACCCCGATGCGCAGACGCCCAGGGTCGGCACCGACCTCGGCCGCGAAGGGACGGGTCGGGAGCGGTGCGGTGTAGGGATCGCCGACCCCGGGTCCGGCGACGGCGTCGAGCACGGCGGCGGTGTCACGGACCGAGCGGGTCAGCACGTGCTCGTGCGTGGTCATCGCCCAGTACTCCCCGAAGTCGGGACCGAGCGTCACCCGGCCCCGGCTGGGCTTCAACCCGACGAGCCCGCAGATCGACGACGGGATCCGGATCGAGCCGCCCATGTCGTTGCCGTGGGCGACCGCCGCCATCCCGGCGGCGACCGCGGCGGCGGAGCCCCCGCTGGACCCACCCGTGGACCGGCTCGGATCCCACGGGTTGCGGCTCGGGCCGTACGCGAGGGGCTCGGTCGTGACCGACGAGGCCAGCTCGGGGGTGTTCGTCTTCCCCGCGAACACGAAGCCCGCGGCGCGCAGCCGGGTGATGAGCCAGGTGTCGTCGTGCTCCACCCAGCCGGCGTCCTTCAGCAGCTGCATGCCGCAGTGGTACGGATCACCTGCGGTGTGCGCCACGGCGTCCTTCACCAGCATCGGGACACCCCGGAACGGCCCGTCGGGCAGCGGCCCCGCGGCTTCGACCCGAGCGCGTTCCGACCGGTCGAAGATGACCGCGTTCAGAGTCGGGTTCAGCGCCGCGATGCGAGCCACGCTGGCCTCGAGCAGCTCGGTCGGGGTCAGCGCCCCCTCGCGGAGCATCTCGGCTTGGCCGGTGGCGTCGAGCCAGAGGACGTCGTCGTCCACGGCTAGCTCCCTCCCGCCGCGAGGGTCACCACGTTGGCGGGACGCCGGCCGGCGAGGACGGCGAGGACCCCCTCGCCGGCGAGGTGCGCCATCCGGGTCCGGGTCGCACGCGACGCGGACCCGATGTGGGGCAGCAGCACCGTCCGCGGCGCGGCGAGCAGCCGGGGGTGCACCGTCGGTTCGTGCTCGAACACGTCGAGCCCAGCGGCGAACAGGGCCCCCGATTCGAGCGCGACGGCGAGGGCTTCCTCGTCCACGACGGGCCCGCGTGCGGTGTTGACGAGCACCGCGGTGGGTTTCAGCAGCGCGAGGCGTCGCGCGTCGAGGAGATGCCGGGTGTCGTCGGTGAGGGGTACGTGCAGCGAGACGATGTCGCTCTCGGCGAGGAGCTGATCGAGGTCGGCGACGTAGCCGCTGCTGCCCGTGTCTCGGCGGGTGTGGTGCTGGACCGGCATGCCGAACCCGCTCGCCCGCCGGGCCACGGCCTGCCCGATTCGCCCGTACCCGACGAGCCCGAGGGTGGCGCCGTGGACATCCTGTCCGAGGTACTGGGTGATTCCCCAGCCGTCCCACCGGCTGGTTCGGAGGTCTCGCTCGGCGTCCCCGGCGAGGCGAGCCGCGGCGAGGATCAGCAAGAACGCGAGGTCGGCGGTCGTGTCGTCGAGCACGCCTGGGGTGTTGCACACCGTGATGCCGTGAGCAGTCGCGGCGGCGACGTCGACGTTGTCGTACCCGACCGACACGGTCGCCACGACACGGAGGCGTCCGGCCCCGGCGGCGAGGACATCAGCGTCGATGCGGTCACTCAAGACGCAGACGAGCGCGTCGGCGTCGGCCGCGGCTGCGCACAGCTCCGACTTCGACCGGGGAACGTCCGCGTCGTTGGTGACCAGCTCCACGCGCGCGGCGACGAGCGGGTCGAGCCCGCCGTCGGGCAGGCGTCGGGTGACGACGACGCGAGCCACGCGTCAGTGCGTCGTGTAGTCGATCTCGCCGGCGTCCTTGAGCCCGACGGCGAAGCAGAAGCAATGGATCGGCGCGTGCGCGCTCACCGGCCGGAGACTATGGACCGCGTTCGGCGGGATGTGCACGAGGTCACCCTGGACGATCTCGTGCTCCTCGTCGGCGATGCGCATCAGCCCCCGCCCCGACGTCACGTAATAGAACTCGTGCGTCGGGTGCGAATGCGGGTCGACCTCCCCGCCGCCGGCCACTTCGAACTCGCTCACGAGCTCGAGGTAGCCGCCGTCGGTGATGTCCTTCATCTCACGGGAGTTGACCAGCCACCACACCGGCACGGTGCCGTTGTGCTCGACAACCGGTTCGACGTCTTCGATAGAGCGAACATCCATGGGGCGACAGCGTAGAGGCCACGACGCGAGCCCGACGTGGCGCCGGCTCGCCGCACGCGTCGCGTGGCCCGACCCGGCGGGCCGCTCCGAGACCGCCCACCTACACTGCGCCGCGTGTCGGTGACCACGCTGCCTCGCTCTGCGGCTCCGCTCACGGAAGCCGCCTTCGCGCCATTCGGGTGGCTGCCGGTCGCCGACACCGACCCGGCCGACGGTGCGCACACCTTGCGCTTCGAGTGGGCCGACCCTCACCTGAACATCATCGGGCACTCCGGCGCCGAGATCGCCCATGCCGCCTCGGGCGCCCCCGTGTGCGCGGAGCTGTTCCGGCACCGCACCCACACCCAGGCGCTGATGGTCTTGAACGTCGACGCGGTCGTCGCGGTCGCAGCGGCGGGCACGGAGTTCTCGACCCGCGCCGATCTCGACGCCGTGGGCGCCTTCCGGCTCCACCCGCTGGACCGGTTCGTCCTCCACCAGGGCACCTGGCACTGGGGTCCGTTCCCGCTCGGCGCCGAACCGGTGCAGCTCCTCAACGTGCAGGGCCTCCGCTACGCGGACGACAACGAGCGCGTCGATCTGCTCGAACGGACAGGCACCGCGCTCGAAGTGGTCATCTAGCGCGAGACGCGCGCCCGGTGCCGATGCCCGAGCGCCCACGCTCGACAGGTACCGTGCACGTCATGATGAAGCTGCGTTCCTCGAGCGGGGCCCGTCGCCTCGCGGTCGTCGCCGCGGCCCTCCTGCTGGTGGGCGTGCTGGCGGTGGCTGCCGGGGCGGCCGCGGCCGCCGGACCCAAGACCGTGAAGCTGGGCGACAACTTCTTCAAGCCGACGAAGGTGACCGTCACCGCCGGCACCACGGTGACGTGGAAGTGGACAGGCGGGAACACCCACAACGTCACCGTCGTGAGCGGCCCGGAGAAGTTCCACTCCGGAGACCAGGACACGGGCACCTACTCGCACGTGATGGTCAAGCCCGGCACTTACAAGATCGTGTGCACCTTCCATCCCGGCATGGAGATGACCCTCAAGGTCAAGAAGGCGCCCGCGAACGCGACGACGACGACCGCGCCGCCCTCGTCGTAGGCACCGGGTCCTGGCTCAGCCGCCGAGCGCGGCCCGGCAGAACCCGGCGATCTGCGGTGCTTTCCCGGGCGAGGCGCGCGAGGGCCTGGCAGGCCGCGACGACCGGTCGGCTCCCGGTCGGGGTGACGCGTCCCGCCTCGTAGGCCCGACAGACCCCGACGACGATCGGCGGCGCCGACGCACGGGCCGGGGTCGTGGTGGGCACCGAGCCGCGGCGGTTCCGGGGTCGATTGGGTCCGGCCCGGTCGGGCGGTCGGAACCGGTGGGGTGGGGCCCGGTCGGGGGCGGCCAGCCGCGGGCGCGACCAACGGCACAGCGACGCGTCCGGGTGGGTTCGTCGGCGGCGCGGGGATCTCGACGCCGACCGCTTGGAGCGCGTCGCGAGTGACCGACTACGCCGGCGCGGGGCCTCCCGGCGCGTCCAGATCCTCGGAGCTACTCCTCGAGTCGGCGTTCGATCGCGTCGACCTTCGCCACGAGCTGGTTCGCCGCGCCGGGCCGGTAGTCGATCTTCGCGGTCACGCTCACCCGGGGCGCGTGCGCCGCGACCACCTCGATGCAGGATCCGAGGAGGGCCATGAGCTCGTCCCAGGACCCTTCCACGTTGGTGAACATGGCGTTCGTCTCGTTGGGGAGGCCGCTCTCGCGCACCAGCCGCACCGCGTCGGCGACCGCGCCGGACACCGACTCGCCCGCCCCGATCGGTGTGATGGAGAACGCGAGCAGCACAACGACCGCCGAGATGAGGTCGTCTCGTCGCCGACGCTGACTAGACGAGCACGTCGTCCGGGTCGTCGACGATGATCGTGCTGGCGATCTTGTCCCACAGCTCCTGACGGTCCTTGTCCCACAGCAGCATGAAGTCGAGGACCAACGCGGCGAGGGAGCACAGCGATCCGATCACCACGCCGACGATCAGCCACTTGCCGACCGCCTCACGCAGCGCCATGGTCCCGTAGGTGGCCCGCTCTCCCGTTTCGATCTTCACGGTCTTCATCTTGAGCAGCTGCTTGCCGGGCGTCTGGGACCTGTTCCACACGATCAGCGACCAGATGAGCCAGCCGATGAGGAGCGTGACGATCGCCAGCACTCCGTCCAGCACGTAACCCCAGAACCGCCTCCCGACGCTGCTCACCACCACTCCCGATGGCAGCGGCGTCCTGGCGGCCGGTCCGGTCCCCATCGGCGCCGGCACGGGTTGGCCCCCCGGGGGAGGCGGGGGAGGCGGCGGAGGTGGCATCTGGCTCATCGAGGTGCTCCTTGGAGTCGTCAGGGTGGAGGCGCCGACCGACGGAGGGCGAACCCGTCGCGGTCAGCGCCAGCTGCTCGCCGTCCACCCCGCTGCGAACGAGCGGACGCTACCGGTCGCACGCCCGGTGGGCAAGGATCGCCGCGCGCGCCGCGCGGGCTACGGGACGGCTTGGAGCGACGAGACGCCGTTCACGTCGCCGTCACGCTGGAGCCGCGCGAGCGCGCCCGGCTGGCCCTTGACGTACCGGTCGAGGAAGTCGGTCGTGGTTCGCTCCACTACCACCTCGGCCGGCTTCGTGCCACCGCCGAACGCGCTGCCATGGGTCTGGGCGAACAACGTGACGAAGAACTTCGGGGGTTGCGCCTGCGCGTAGGCGTCGCGGCTGCCCTGGATCGGGGCGGTCTGGTCGGCGTCACCGTGTTCGAGGAGCAGCGGGGTGCTGATCCCCACGAAGTGGGGCCCGGAGACCCCGACGAAGCCGGTCATGGCGATCACCGCCTTGACCCTCGGGTCGCGAGACACCGGGTTGTATCCGGCCTCGAGGACGGTGATCGCCCCGAGTGACTTGCCGACGTCGCCGATGCGTTTGGGATCGACGAGACCGTGGATGGGGGAATGCGCGTCGCGGCTCGACTGGAGCATCGCCGTGGTCACGAAGCGCACGTCGGCGGGCTGGTTCGTGAAGTCGGCCGCGGTGGTCCCGCCGGGCGCTTGGTCACTGGAGAGCGGGAAGGCCGGTTCGGCGACGACGTAGCCGGCGCGGACCCAGAAGTCGAACAGTGGTTGGTAGGTGGTCGGCGAGTCACCGATCCCGGTCGCGAACACGACGAGCGGCAACGGGCCGGGTACCGGGTGACCGCCACGGGTTGGGAACGACACGAGCGTCGTCAAGGTCCGGCTCGACGCTCCCGGATAGGTCCCGTTCGCCGGGGTTGGTCGGGACGAGTCGACGAAGGTGAGGGTGACGCGCCCGATGGAGCTGCTCGCGCTCGTCGCCGCCCCCGACCCGGCGACCCGGGTCGTGGCCAGCGCGACGAGTGCCACGCCGACGCCGACGGCGACGCGGATCCCCCCACGCCCGGGGACGTTAGCCATCCGCCTGGTCGCCCGTGGGCGGGGGTCGACGATCGGCGCGCGGGGGATACTGGCGAGGACCTGCCCGCCGAACCGAGGAGCTGGTGTGCGTCATTTCTCGTTTCGTCCCGCGTTGACGCTCCGGGGCCGGACGTTCAAGGGCCTGCGGGGCTTCGCCGGCAAGCCGTTCCATCCTCCGCTGACCGACGTCCCGGTCGGCGCCTACATGCTGGTGGCCGGGTTCGACGTGATCTCGGTCGCGGGCAAGAGCAACGCGTGGGCTCGTGACTTCTACCGGGCGGGCACGTTCGCGCTCGTCGGAGGCGCGGCGGTCGGACTGCTCGCCGCGCTCACGGGCGCGTGGGACTGGCTGCGTTCGACCGAGCCGGGAAACCAGGCGCGCCGCACGGCGAATGCGCATGGGCTCACGATGCTGACGGTCACGGTACTGGTGCTCGCCAATCTCGCCATCCGGATCCTCGTCGACCCCGGGAATCACTCGACCCCGGTGGCGGCGCTGGTGCTGTCGCTCGTCGCCGCGCTCCTCACCGTGCTCGGCGGGACCCTGGGTGGGTCGCTTGCCTTCGACTACGGATTCAATGTCGAGACCGCCGGTGACAGCCCGGTGTGGCACCCGTCAGAAGTGGACCACTTCCCGGGCGATCCGTGAGCGCGTCCGGGCTCCGCGCCCCGAGCCGAAGCTCGGGACGCGGAGCCGGGCGACTTAGCGGTTCCGCCAGATCGTGAACGGGTCGGTCCCCGGGTGCAGGTCCCGGTGGCCGATCACGACCCGGTTCGCGGGCAGCTGGTGGCTGTCAGCCTGGAAGTTGAAGCCCAACGCGGGCGCGCAATGGGTCCTGAAGTCGAGCCCGTCGACGTGCCCGTAGTTCATGAATTGGAAGGTGACCGCATGACGGTCGGCTGAGACGTCGAAGTGGTCGTTGCCTTCGAGGCGCACGCCGCTGACGTCGCTGAAGACCCCGTGCGTGACGATGGTGCCTGCGAAGGACACCCGGTCGTCGGTCTTGTGGGTCACGCGCAGGTGCCAGCCGGCGTCGTCGTGCCACAGGTAGACGCCGCCGTTGTCACCCGCGTCGAACCCGGCGGGTTGGCCGTTGACCCAGTCGGGCCATTCGTCGTCGTGGTTCGCGAGGCACGGCGCGGCCGCACCCGCCTTGGGTGCCGGCGTCGCACCGGCGGTCGCCGTGCTGGCGAGCACGCCGAGCGCGATCGCGACGGTGACCGCCGCGGTGGCGGCACCGAGTCGTCTGAGTTTCGTCATGGGGGGCTCCTCTGTTGGGACCGGCTGGTCGTGAGGAGTGTCGAGCCGCGACGTGAGGGTCGTGTGATGCCGTCACGAGCGAACGGCCAGCCGCCCACGGCGGGGACGGTCTTGGTGCTCCCTGTTCACCTCCTCGCCGCTGGCCGTTGGTCCGGCTGTCGCCGCGGCGAGGTAGGCAATCGTCGAGCGGAGCGATCCCGGCCGACGGTCTCAGGTTCGCGGCCGGAGCGGCCGACAACTGTGTGGGCGGGGGCTCCCGATTGGAGGAGGCGGCATGAGCGAGGTGCTCGAACAACCGGCCGGGTGGCTCGACGAGCTGCTTCTGCGGGCCGGTTTCTTGCTCACGGTCACGTCGCTCGTGCTCGCGATCTCCGCGTCGGTGCACCTCGGCGGCTGGTGACCCGGCGCGGCACCGCCGGCCTGCCGGCGATTCGCGTTGCCTCGTCACTCGCCGAGGTGCGGTGAGCGGGCGACGAGCACCGGGCACCGGCTCTGGTGCACGACCCGCATGGTGACGCTGCCGAGTGCGACCCGAGCCAGGCCAGTGCGGCCGTGCGTCGCCATCGCGACCAGCGCGGCAGGACCCGTCGTCGCGTAGTCGACGATCGCGGTGGCGGCGTCGGGCCCGCCGAGCACTTCCGACGTCGGGGACGCGCCGGCCTGCTGCAGGGTGTGGGCGACTCGCTCCACGACTTGGGCCGCTGACGACTCGTCGGCGCCGTGATCTCGGTGCAGCGCCGCGACGACCCGTGGGCGGAGGTGGAGCATCTGAGCCCAGTCGGCCGCGATCGGGACGATCGACTCCGACGCGGCGGAGCCGTCGACCGGGACGATGAGGTCGGCGTTCCGGAACGGGGAGCCGGGGATGACCAGTTCGGGACCGACGAGGAGGAGCGGTTGGGTCGACTCGCGCACGACGGCCTCGGTGACGCTCCCGAGCGTGGCGTAGCCGACGCCGCTTCGCCCGTGTGCCGCCATGCACACGACCGTGTCCTGCACCTGACCTTCCGCGAAGATTGCCTGTCGGGCCGCCCGGTCGTGCACCACGATCGTCTCGACCGAGGTGAGCCCGGTCGCCGCGGCCTGCTGCTCGATGTACTCGCTGGCCCGCTCGATCTCCTCGTGCCACGGGACGAGTGGCTCCGCGGTCATGAGCCGCAACGTCGCGCCCGTCGCGTCGGCGAGCATCCGGGCCGGCTCAATCGCCCGGGCGGCCAGGTCGGACCCGTCGAGCGGGACGACCACTCGCTTGATCACGCGCCCGTGCGCTCGAACTTCCCGCGCTGAGGATCGCATGGCCGGACCGTCCGGACGCTGGAGGCAGTCACGCCGAGCCGCCGGCCTTCCCGCCACCGGGGTCACCGCGCACGGCCGGTGCCGTGATGCCCGTCGCCGTCACCAAGAGAGCTCGTCCCCACTCGAGCGCTCGCGAATTCCTCGCCGGGAAGGAGCTGATTGTCGGTGGTCACGAAGAAGCTCTCGGGCTTGGCCACGAGGTCGAAGCCGTGCGTGCGCAACCGCCGCGCGATCGGCTTCGACGCCCGCCCAGTGAGCAGGGCAGGACGTCGGAAGCGGGTATCGAACGCGGCTGCCTGCGCGTCGGTGGGTCCGAGCGCGTCGAACCACTCGCGCAGGCCACGGCCGGTCGCGGCCGGGTCGAGCGCCACGCCGCTCCCCGGCTTCTGGGCCGCTTCGGCGGCCATCCGCTGGCTCCCCGGCCGGCTCATCCCGAACATGTGGGTCGGTCCGCCGACCACGACGAGGTCGGCGTCGTCGAGGCGCTCCGGGCCGGCCTCAGCGACCGGCACCACCGTGACGGTGTCCGCCGACCCGAGGCCTCGCCCGATCGCGTCGGCGACCACGTGCGTGTTCCCGTACATCGACTCGTAGACGACCACGATTCGCATGCTGCACCTCCGTAACGAACCGAGCGTGGACGATCGACGGCGCCGCCGCTAGGGCGAAGGTCATCGAAGGTCATCGAAGGTCATCGAAGGTCACCGGGCGCTCCGGGCTACCGCACCCCTCGCTCGGTGAGACGCGATCGTGTGACCGATCCGGGGCCGCGGTGAGCTGCTGGACGTACGGGACGATGGCGGCGGTCAGGCGAAACGAGGGGTCGAGCTGACTGGCGACGCCTTCGCACATCGCGAAGGTCTTGGCGAGCAGGGCGAGGTTCGGGCTGAGCCGAAGCTGGTGGCGACGGAAGATCGCGAGCATGTCCTGCAGCACCGGTCCGAGCTGGATCTCGCCGACGGGCCGTTCGAGGTGGTCGGCGATGAGCGCCTGGAGGTCGGTGAGCAGCCGGTGTTCGTTCGTCGCGCTGCGTGCGAGGCCTAGCTTGGTGACGCCGTCGGTGAGGACGGTGGCGTCTCCACTGGCCAGCGCGACCAGGACGCCGAGCAGCGCCGAGCGGGTCATGTCGTCCACGACGCCGACCATCCCGAAATCGATGACGCCGAGGCGGCCGTCCGGCTCCACGAAGAAGTTCCCCGGGTGGGGATCGGCGTGGAAGAAGCCGTCCTCGAAGACCATCTTCAGGATCGCGTTGGCCGCGCGGTGCGCGAGCTGGACCCGGTCGATCCCGGCCGCGTCGAGTCCCGCGAGGTCGCCGATTTTCACGCCGCGGATGCGCTCGAGGGTGATGACGCGTTCGGAGCTGGCGTCTCGGAAGACGCGGGGGATGTGGATGGTGTCGTCGCGCCGGAACGCCCGCGCGAACCGCTCGGCGTTGGCCGCTTCGGTGCCGTAGTCGAGCTCGGCGCGGAGCGTCGCGGCGAACTGACCGACGAGTTCCTCGAGGCCCTGGCGTCGGGCCCGGGGTGAGAGCCGGTCGGCGGCTCGGGCCGTCCACACCAAGATGCGAAGGTCCGCGTCCACCTGCTCGACGACGCCGGGTCGGCGGATCTTCACGACCACGTCGGTCCCGTCGGGGAGGCTCGCCCCGTGGGCCTGGCCGATGGACGCCGCCGCGAGCGGGATGCGGTCGAAGTGGGTGAAGACCGCCTCGGTGGGGCGTCCCAGCTCGGTCGCGACGACCGCTTCGATCCGCCACGCCGCTTCTGGGGGCGCGTCGTCCTGGAGCCGGGCCAGCTCGGCTTCGTACGCGGGGGCGAGCACATCCGAGCGGGTGGACACGATCTGGCCGATCTTGATCGCCGCGACACCGAGATCCTCGACGAGGCTGCGCAGGGCCACCGCACGCTGCTGGGTCCGTCGCGTCGTGTCCGCCGGCTGTCCACCCGATCGGGTCCGGTCCCGACGGAGCAGCCGGTCGACGACGTACTGGGCGCTGTGCCGGACGAGCACCGCGAGGACGTGCAGGACCCGTCGCCACTCGGTCCACAGCACGTTCAGGCAAATCCGCATGGCCCGGTTGGTGGGTCGGCGACCGCTAGCCGGAGGGCACGATGAGCAACGGCCGGTGCGCATGGTGCGCCGAGCGCGTTGGGGACGCTGCCGAGCAGCAGTGCCGCGAAGCCCCCGTTGCCGCGGCGTCCCACGACGATCAGGTCGGCGTCCTCGTCGACGGCGACCTGATCGAGCATCGGTGCGGGAAGCCCGTCCACGATCTTGGTGCGAGCGTGCACGCCCGCGCTTCGCAGCGGTGCCGCCCACCCGTCGAGCATCTCGGCCCGATCGCGGCGGACCTCCGCGATCGGCGGTTGCATCGCGGCGACAGTTGCGGGACCGAAGTAGAGCGGCCCGAGGTCGAGGACATGCACGGCGACCACCTCCGCGTCGAGTGGCGGGGCGCACTGGACGCACCATGCTCGCGCCACCGCGGCTCCGTCCGACCCGTCGAGCCCGAGCACGATTCGCCTGGTGGCCATGCCGAGCAGCCTGACCCGTGCCGTGACGGAGAGCCAGTGCCGAAGGTCCCTTGTCTCGCCGGGCGGATCGTTCGGGGCGCTCGACCCGAGTCGGGCGTCGCCCGCGGGTGAGACGGCGCCGGCGCGGATCCTCTGACATCCTGTTGTCGGTGAGCGCTCGGACCTGGGACGACGACTGGGAGGCGCGCCGGCGCGGTGTCGGATGCCCTCTGTGCGCCGAGGATCGTCCCGACGACGACGGGTTTGGTGTGCGCTTCTTCGTCGGCGCCGTCTCCGACGCGTACCTCCAGCGTTCTGCCCCAGCACCGGGCTACTCCCTGGTCATCTGGCGCGGGCGACACATCGCCGACGTCAGCGAGATGGCCGCGCACGAGGCCACCGAGTACTGGCTCGAAGTCATGGACGTCGCGCGGATCGTGACGCGAGTGTTCGAGCCCTGCCACCTGAACTACGAGCTGCTCGGGAACGCCGTCCCGCACGTGCACACCCACATCGTCCCCCGCTACCTCGACGACGCGTCTCCGAACACGCCGTTGAGACCGTGGGCGCCAGTCCCGGTCCCCGAGGACGCCGTGCACGAGCAGGCTCAGCGCCTGCGTGCCGCGTTCGCAGGCCAGTAGGTCCACCGCCGTCCCGCGACTGGGTCCGCCGCCGGGACGGTCGACGCCGGACGTCACCGCCAGGCGGACGCTGCCGCGGCAGTCGGGAACCGGATCACGGAGCGGCTTGGCTCGGTGACACCCCGCAGGACGTCATCGCCGTCGATGCTCTTGGCCGAATAGACTGGCATCCCTCAACCCGCGCTCGTAGCTCAATGGATAGAGCATCTGACTACGGATCAGAAGGTTGGGGGTTCGACTCCCTCCGAGCGCGCCCGGAACGCCCGAAGTGGTGGCATGGTCGATCACGCGAGACGTGGGGCCATCGGCCGATCGCATGCCGCCAGCCTTCACCTTCCACGGTGACGTGGACGACGGACCACCCATCGCGAGCCTCGGGTGTCAGTGCCGTCGGAGGGCGTCGGCGAACTTGGTCTGGAGGTCCTCGATCTGGTTGACGTACGCGGTGGTCTCTCCGGTGAGGCCCTGGCTCCGAACCGATGTGGACCCTTGGAGGTAGGCGCCGACTCCGGATCGCTGGTCGCCGTTGAACGTGTCGATCAGCTCACGCAGGTACCGGGCGGACAGCCGGATGTTGTCCGTCGCGACGTGGGGGTCGAGCTTGGGGTCGTGCAGCAGGTCTTGGGCGA
This sequence comes from uncultured Actinomycetes bacterium, assembly GCA_963714105.1. Classification (GTDB taxonomy): domain Bacteria; phylum Actinomycetota; class Acidimicrobiia; order IMCC26256; family PALSA-555; genus PALSA-555. The sequence goes on from OY970233.1 coordinate 1,273,705, forward strand.
CGAACGTCGAGGTGGGGGGCAGCAGCTGACCGATCCCGACCGCGCCCGCTGCTGACACGAGGTTGTTCTGCCATTCGGACTCACGCCAGCCCAACGCCATCACGAGCGCGGCGGGGACGTGGGACTCCGCCCCGGCCCGGACGAACGCCGGTCCGAGGGCCCGGCGGGCCGATCCGGTCACCAAGGCGGGGAGCTGCGGGGCGACCGCGGCGGCCGGGTGCACGCGAACGCCACCACCGCCGGTCTGGGTGACGACGGCGACGGCGCCGCAGAGCAGGACGATGGCGAGCACGACGATCGTGAACTCGGCCCAGCGGACCCGCAGCTGGTGCACCCGTCGCCGCTCAGCCTCCGCGCGCAGCGACGAGATCCAATCCCGGGTCAGCCGGGTGTTGGGGAGCTGCGGTGGGGGTTCGGTCGCTACGCCCCCCGCACGCCGCGAAACGCGCGCTCCAGCATCGGGGTGCTCGAGGTCTCGTCGGGACGGCTTCGGCTGGCGCGCTTCCGTTCGTGGAGCGTCGCGGCCGGGACCGGGTGCGGCCGGGCCGTCGCCCGCGCCGGGATCCGGGTGACCTGGGGCGCCGTGACCGGCGGCAGGTGACGGCTCGGGGCGGGTGCGCCCGGCCGGGTCATCGGCGGGGGCGGCCGGCAATCACGCAACTCCCAGTTCCGCGGCGGGCGTAGCCGGTCCGCGTGCTGACGGCACAGGTCGCCGGCGCTGTACGCGGCGGCCTCGGCGAGCGGGTTGAGCCAGACGACCCGGTTCAAGCCGTCGAAGTTGAACGCCGCGGCGGCGGGTGCGCTGCATCCGGGGCGCGCGCACAGCCTCGCCATGTATCGAAGGTAGCGGCTTGTGTTCGCGTCGCCGCGGATGGTGACCGGTGCTGAACGTTCGTCGCTGTGGGCTGCTCATCGGCCTCGACCGCTCGACCCGGGTCTTGATCCCCGCCCGGCTTTCCGAAGCCGAAGTGTACGGTCGCTGGCGTGGTCCGTGGTCGGGTCGATGACGACGCGGGTGACCCGGCTGCCCCGATCCGGCCGTGGGGGCGACGGGCACGATGAGTGTCGCCGAGGTTGACGGACGGGTCGGCCTGCCGATGCCGACCGCGGCGCTGCGAGCCCGCCGTTGGGATGTCGTGGTCGTCGGTGGCGGCCACAACGGGCTCACCGCCGCGGCGTACCTGGCCCGGGCGGGACGGGCGGTGCTGGTCCTCGAACGCCGCGAGCAGCTCGGGGGGGCCTGCACGATCGAGCGGCCCTTCGCCGACGACCGGTTCGTGCTCAGCCCGTGCGCGTACCTGCTCGGCTTGTTCGACCCGCAGGTCATCGACGAGCTCGACCTGTCGACACGGGGGCTGCGCATCCTCGCCATGGACCCGACCCAGTGGACGCCATTCGAGGACGGGACGGCCCTGTGGCAGTGGTCAGACGAGTCCCGCACCGCCCGCGCCGTCGCTGCGCTCAGCCCTCGCGACGTCGACGGCTTCCTCGCCTACGAGGCGATCTTCGACCGGATCCGGGACCGGCTGCGCCGCGGCCCGCTCGGCGACACCTGGTTGGGGCCGGCACCGGACATGGACGCCGTGGCCGGGCTGTTCACGAACGACCCGGAAGCCCGCGACGTCGTGGTCGGCGAACCGATCGCGGACGTGGTCGAGCGCCACGTCCACGACGGACGCCTCCGCCGCGCGTTGCACGGTCAAGGCATCATCGGAACGTTTGCCGGACCACGCGACGAAGGGACCGGGTGGGTCCACGCGCACCACCGGCTCGGGCTGCTCGGCGGTTGGGGCTACGTCGAGGGGGGCATGGGTCGCGTCTCGTTCGCGTTGGCCGACGCGGCCCGCGACGCGGGCGCGATCCTCGTCTCCGGGGTCCCGGTCGCGGCCATCGAACCCGGCGTGGGGGTGCGACTCGAAGGCGGCGAACGCATCGAGGCCCGGTGCGTGGTCGCGAACGCCGACCCGAAACGGACCCTCGCGCTCGTCGTCGGTGAGGTCCCGCCGCCGTTCGCCGCCCGCGTGGCGGCCTGGCGGACCGACAGCCCGGTGCTCAAGATCAACTGCGGCTTGTCTCGCCTGCCCACGTTCACCGCCGCCGATCGCGACCCCGCCTGTCTCCGAGCCCAGGTGGAGATCGCCACGACGATCGACGAGACCCAGGCCGCCTGCGACGCGGCGCGGCAGGGCACGCCGGCCCCAGTGTGGTGCGAGCTCTACTTCCAGTCCGCCTACGACCCGACCGTCGCGCCGCCCGGTACGCACACGATGAGCGTCTTCGCCCAGTACGTCCCTGCCGGTTCCGGGGGGGACGAGGCAGCGCGGGCCGCTCAGGGCGACCGCGCCGCCGACGCGGCGCTCGGGGCGATCGCCCGGTTCGCCCCCGACGTGACCCGCTGCGTGATCGAGCGTCAGGTGCTCGGTCCCGCCGACGTGGAAGCCCGCCTCGGGCTCACCGGCGGTCACATCTTCCAAGGTGACATCCGCCCCGACCAGATGTGGGGCGCGCGCTTCGCGCCCCGGACCCCGCTGCCGGGTCTCTACCTGTGCGGCGCGGCCACCCATCCCGGCGGCTCCGTGATCGGCACCAACGGACGCAACGCCGCGGCCGCGGTGCTCGAGGACCTCGGCGGGCCCCCGCGCGGCGCGCCGGCGATGGTGGCGAGCCGATGAGCCCGACACCGCCCGGACCGGCCGATCCCGCCGAGGGCGGACCCGAGCCCGACGACGGAGCAGCGGCGCCGAGCCGACCGGAGTCGGCGGACGTCGCCACGTTCGCGTTCACCGACGTCGGCCCGTGGGTCGTCGACCGTGACCAGCTGGCCTGGACGGCCGGGCTGGAGTTCGTTCGGGCCCGCACCCGCGCCGACGTGCCCCGTCTGCTGCGACGGCGGCGGATCCCACCGGTGCGGCGCCTCGCGCGTTCCGTCGGTGGTCTCGGGTGGGCGGTCGGGGTCTGGTATCTGCGCGAGCGGGGTACGCCGCGCTCGCGGGCGGGGCTCGCCCGGCGTCTCCGTCGCAGCTTCGAGCGGCTCGGGTCGACCTACGTGAAGCTGGGGCAGATCGTCTCCGCGTTCGAGGGCCTGTTCCCCGACGAGCTCGTCACCGAGTTCAAGAAGCTGCGCGACCAGGTGCCACCGGAGCGGTTCGGCGCGATCCGCCAGGTCGTCGAAGAGGAGCTCGGCCGTCCGTTGGACGCGGTCTTCGACCGTTTCGACGGGGTTCCCCTCGCCGCCGCGTCGATCGCCCAGGTCCACGCGGCGCGGCTCGTGACGGGTGAGGACGTCGTCGTCAAGGTCCAGCGGCCCCAGGTCGCGGCGTTGATGCGCACCGACGTGGAGGCGCTGGCGTGGCTCGGCCCGCTCCTGATCGGTCGGATCCCGGTGTCGTCGCTCGCGAACCCGCCTGCGCTCGTCGAGCTGTTCGCAGAGCAGATCGTCGAGGAGCTCGACTTCCGCCTCGAGGCCGAGAACATGCTCGACCTCGCCCAGGTGTTCGCCGAGACCAAGCAGCGCGCGATGGTCGTCCCGCGCCCGCACCCATCGCTCGTGACCCGCCGGGTGCTGGTGATGGAACGGCTGCACGGCTTCGCGTTCGACGACGTCGAATCGATGCACGACGCGGGCATCGACACCACGGCGGTGCTCCACGCCGGGCTGATCACCTGCCTGGAGGGAGCCATGCTCTACGGCGTCTTCCACGGCGACCTGCACGGCGGGAACCTCCTCGTGGAGCCGGGCGGGCGGACCGTCCTGTTCGACTTCGGGATCACCGGGCGTCTCGCCGAGCCGCAGCGGCTCGCGTTCCTCCGGCTGCTCGTCACGGGGACCGCGGGCGACGTCAAGGGCCAGCTCGGCGCGTTGCGGGACCTCGGCGCGTTCCCACCCGACACGGACCTCGACGCGGTCTTCCGCGACCTCGAGCTCGACCGGCCGGTGAAGGACCCGACCCAGATGTCAGCGAACGAGATGGTCGACGAGCTCCAGGAGCTGGTGCAGAAGCTGCTCGCCTACGGCGCGCACGCACCGAAGGACCTGATGCTGTTCGTCAAGAACCTCATGTTCCTCAACGCGGCCACCGCCGTGCTCGCCCCCGACCTGGATCTGATCGAGGAGATCGTCCACATCCACCAGTACTTCTTGACCCAACACGGCGAGCGGCTCGTCCGCGAGCTCGGCATGGACCCGACCGCCACGACGGTCGATGTCGACGCCATCAAGGCCGGGTTCATGGTCCCCGCCGACGTCGACCGGCTCACCTTCGCGGACCTTCAGGAGCGGCGCCGCACGATCATGCGGCGGATGGGCAAGCGGCCCGGCCGCGACGGGTAGGGCCGCCCCCGCCGCGGCTCTCGGCGTGCCCGCGCCAGACTCGGGGGATGCCGGAGCTCCCCCAGATGCAGGCCCTCGCCGAGCGGCTCGACGCCGCGTTGGCCGGCCGTCACCTCACCGGCTGGCAGGCGCTCGGGTTCGCCGGCCTCAAGACCGTCCAACCCGCACCCGACGTGCTCGTCGGCGCGACCCTGACCGGGGTCGGGCGTCGCGGCAAGTACCTCGTCTTCATCTTCGACGACGGCACTCGGGTGCTCATCCATCTGTCCCAGGCCGGGCGGGCCGACCTCGAATCGCCACCCAAGTCCACCCGGGGCGGGAAGGGTGGTGTCGTGCGGCTCCGCTTCGCGGACGGCACCGGAGCCGAGGTCGCGCTGTTGATCCGCGAGCACGGCACGGAACGCAAGGCGGCCTGGTGGGTGCTCGAACCGGGCGACGACGGGCCCCTCACGAAGCTCGGACCGGAGCCGGACGCCGACGCGTTCGCCGAGCTCGTGCTGCACGGCACGGACCGCCGTCGCATCCACACGCTGCTCCGCGACCAGGCCATGGTCGCCGGCGTCGGCCGCGGCTACGCCGACGACGCGCTGTGGCGCGCCCAGCTGTCCCCCTACGCGACGCTGGCCAGTCTCGACCTCCCTGCCCGCCAGCGGCTCCTCGACGCGGTGCGAGCCGTGCTCAGCGACGGGCTGGTCAAGGAACGGGCCCGCACCGGCGCGCTGTCGGAGCCGAAGCTCGGTGACCACTTCGAGATCCACCGCCGCGCGGGGACGCCTTGTCCCCGATGCGGTGAGCCGCTGCGGCGCGTGTCGTACGACTCCTACGAGGTCGCCTACTGCCCGAGGTGTCAGACCGGCGACAAGGTCCTCGCCGACCGGCGCCTGTCTCGCCTCGTCAAGTAGCGACCCGCCGCCACGCGGGTCACCAACTGTGGGTGCCCGGGCCGCCCTTGATGGGCCCGACCGTCTCGCTGGTCACCCAGCCGCCGTAGAAGCCACCGGGCTGGGCTCGCACCGTCTCGTCGTCGACGAAGCAGGTGTCCATCCGCCCCGGGTAGAACGCGACGTACCCGGCGAGCGCCTCGTAGCCCCGGCTGGGCCGGTCGTAGCCCCACGCCGCCGCGGCCTCCACCCGATCACCGCCCCGCACGGTGAAGTAGTGCGCGAGGCCCTTGAACTCGCAGAACGACGTGCGGTCGTCCCGCTCCAGCGCCGCGGGGGTCACGTCGCCGGGCGGGAAGTAGTAGTTGGGGGGGTGGCTGGTCTCCAGCACCCGCAGCGCCCGGGTCGTGTCGGCGACGACGACCCCCCCGAGCGCGACCCGCAGATGCCGGCCGGTCGGCTCGAGGCGAGGTGGCCGCGGGTACGCCCACACCGACTCCTGGTGCGGCCCGACCGGGTCGGGACGAGGGCGAGACCGCGCCAGCATGCGCCCCAGGATGCCAGCGCCACCTCAGCCGGTCGTCACCGGCCCGGTGTCCACGACCTCGAACTGGGAGCCTGGCACCGTCTTCAGCTGGTTCAGGTCGTTGTCGTCCCAGCGGGGATCCGACGCGCCGGTGATGTAGAAGTTCGTGCCGTTGTCGGCGACGATCATCCCGTACGTCTTCAGCGCCTGGAGGATCACCAGCGCTTCACCGTGATAGCCCGACAGGTCGAAGCTGGCCTTGAGCCGAAAGCGCATCCCCATCGCCGGCCGGTTCGGGTTCGTGCTCGACGACGCGAAGTGACGGGCCGGGGAGACGTAGCCGCGCTGGGTCTGGTCGACGGTGAACCGCAACGCGTGATGGATCGCCCCGCCCGTCACCTCGTCGTAGCGGGCCAGCCCAGGGAAGATGGGCAGCCCCGCCGCGTCGGCCGAGGTCCAACCCGCGGGTCGCAACGCGTCGGACCGGAGATCCCACGTCGCGCCCGAACCCGCGGTCCAATGATCCGAAGACGGGGTCGCGTGGTACAGCTCGTAGAGGCGGCAGTGGTCGCGGTCGACGGTGATCACGTGCCGGTCACTCCCGCCCTCGATCGGCGCGCCGAGCGGGACCGGGTAGGGCCCGGGGTCGCTCTCGTCAGCGAACTCGTCGAAGGTGATCGGGATCTGCGGGTGGGTGCCGGGCACGGTCACGTACGGGATCCCGTAGGCGCCGCCCCCGCCGAAGTCCGCGTGCAGGAAGCCCGGACCGTCGGCGAGGACCTGGTCGATCATCGCGGTCGAGTTCGCCCGCGTGGGAAGCGTGGAGATGTCGGCGTTCCACGCGTTGTCGGAGGGAAACACGGGGCAGGAGCCGAGCGACCCGTTCTGGTCGCCGGTGTCCGCCACCGGCGTCGGGGGACCCGTCGGGGGCGGCCCGCTCGTGACGGGGGCGCACGCGGCCACGACCGCGCCGAGAACGACGACCGGGACGATCCGGAACAGCGGGTGACGCATCAGGTCGGGTATCGGCGAGAAGCCACGAATTGTTGAGCGGGCCCTACGATCGCTGCGATGCCCGTCCCGGCGGTCGCCGCTCCCGCGTTCATCCCCAGCCCGTCGAACGGGACGGTCAATCTCGGCCCGATCCCCCTCCACATGTACGGCCTGCTCCTGGCCGTCGGGGTGGTGGTGGCGACCGTGATCGCCGAGCGGCGCTGGCAGCAGTGGGGTCATAACCGCAAGGACGTCGGCGACATTGCGGTCGTGGTCGTGATCTGCGGCGTCGTCGGTGCCCGCCTCTACCACGTCGCCAGCGACTACGAGCTGTTCACCGGCAGCCACTGGGTGCGGGCGTTCGAGATCTGGCGCGGTGGCCTGTCGATTTGGGGGGTGGTCCTCGGGGGGGCGGCCGGGGTGTTGTTCATGACCTGGCGTCGGCACCTCGACACCCTCGGCATCATGGACGCCATCGCCGCGGGTCTGCTCGCCGCCCAAGGCATCGGCCGATGGGGCAACTACTTCAACCAGGAGCTGTTCGGCGAGCCGACCCGGCTGCCGTGGGGCCTGAAGATCGACGTGGCGCACCGACCGAAGGGGTTCGAGCAGTTCTCGACCTTCCACCCCACCTTCCTGTACGAATCGCTGTACTGCTTCGCGCTGCTCGCCCTCCTGATCTGGGTGGAGCGGCGCTTCACGCTCCGGCGGGGTCAGTCGCTCGCCTTCTACCTGTCCACGTACACGTTCGGGCGGTTCTGGTTCGAGAACCTCCGCATCGACTTCGCCCACACGATCCTCGGCCTGCGCATCAACGCCTGGGTGAGCCTCCTCGTCTGCGTCGGGGCCGCGGTCTGGTTCGTCTGGCTGGGACGCCACGGAAGGATCGACCCGAAGCGGTACCCGCAGGCGCAGACTTCGGACGGAAGCGACCGTCCCGCTACCGTTACTGGCGCGAACCCCGAGCCGTGACCCCGGTCACGGTCCTCCCGCCGGTGGATTCGCGTACCGTTCTCAGAGCCCGACCGGAGTGGAGCCGCTGTGACCACGACGAGCCCGACCCGCACGGACAGCGCGGCACGCGCCATCGACGTGTCGAAGATCTACGGGACCGGCGAAGCCGCGGTCCGGGCGCTCGACGACATCACGGTCGACTTCGCCCGGACGCGCTACACCGCGATCATGGGCCCATCCGGCTCGGGGAAGTCGACGCTGCTGCACTGCCTCGCGGGGCTCGACCGGGTCACGTCGGGGCGGATCTTCCTCGGCGACGTGGAGATCAGCGCGTCGTCCGAGAAGAAGCTCACCCTCGTCCGCCGGGACAGCATCGGCTTCATCTTCCAGTCCTACAACCTGATCCCGACGCTCAACGCGGTCGAGAACATGACGTTGCCGATGGACCTCGCGGGTCGCAAGCCCGACCCGGCGTGGCTCGACCACGTGATCGACATTGTCGGGCTCCGCGACCGGCTGACCCACCGACCCAACGAGCTCTCCGGCGGCCAGCAGCAGCGAGTCGCGGTGGGTCGCGCGCTGCTCAGCAGACCGGACGTCATCTTCGCCGACGAGCCGACGGGCAACCTGGACTCGAAGGCCGGGGCCGAGATCCTCACGTTCATGCGTGACGCCGTCGACACCCTGGGCCAGACCATCGTCATGGTCACCCACGACGCCAGCGCGGCCGCGTACGCCGACCGGGTCGTGTTCCTCGCCGACGGTCGCATCGTCGACGAGCTCAACGGTCCGAACGTCGACTCGATCCTCGACACCATGAAGCGCCTCGGGGCGTAACCGACACTCCGATGGGACGCGTCACCCTCTCGACCCTCCTCGGGAAGAAGCTCCGTCTCGTCCTGACCTCGCTCGCCATCGTGCTCGGCGTCTCGTTCATGGCCGGCACGTTCGTGCTGACCGACACCCTCGGAAGCGTCTTCGACAACGTGTTCGCGACCGCCACGAAAGGGGTCGACGCCGTCGTCCGGGCTCGGCAGCCGTTCAAGTCCGCCGGTCAGAACGCGGACGTGACCCGACCGCCCGTCCCGAACTCGATCGTCGACTTCGTGCGCACCGCGCCCGGCGTCGCGAAGGCTGAAGGCACCCTGTTGCGCTACGCCCTCGTCGAGGGCCGCAACGGCCAGTCGATCCAGAACCAGGCGCCCGCGTTCGGGACCGCCTGGTACCCGCCGAAGGAACGCATCAACCAGTCGCTCGAGCTCGTGTCGAGCTGGCAGGGGGGACGATCACACCAGCCGACCGGACCGCGCGACGTGGCCCTGGACATCAAGACCGCCGGGGACGGCGGATACAAGATCGGTGACCAAGTCCAGATCTCGTTCGCGAGCGCACCACCGGCGCGCTTCCGCCTCACCGGAGTGTTCCGGTTCGGCGGCAGCGACGCGGGGCTCGCCGGCGCGACCCTCGCCGCGTTCACGCCGACCACCGCCGAGCAGGTCCTCGCCAACCCGGGCCAACCGCCCACGTGGGACCAGGTCGACGTGCGGGGCACGTCGGGCCGATCGGAGGCCCAGGTGCGGAACCAGCTGAACGCGGCGTTGAGCCGAGCGGGCCTGCGGGGCAGCTACGAGTCGATCACCGGCAACCAGCTGGCCACCGAGCAGAGCAACAGCATCCAGACCAACCTGTCGTTCTTCAACACGTTCCTGCTCATCTTCGCGTTGGTGGCGCTGTTCGTCGGTGCGTTCATCATCTACAACACGTTCTCGATCACCGTGGCGCAGCGGACCCAGGAGCTCGGGCTGCTGCGCGCCCTCGGTGCATCGGGTCGTCAGGTCGTCGGCTCCGTCGCGCTCGAGGCGCTCGTCGTCGGGGTCCTGTCGTCGGTGCTGGGCCTCGGGCTCGGGATCCTCCTCGTCACGCCGCTGCGCGGGCTCCTCAGCGCGTTCGGGATCGCGTTGCCGACCGGTCCGGTCCAGGTGCTCCCGCGCACCATCATCGTGTCGCTCCTGGTCGGGACGTTGATCACGTTGGTGTCGGCGCTGGCGCCGGCCCGCCGTGCGGCGCGGGTATCGCCGATCTCCGCGATCCGTGATCAGGCCGTCGCGCCGTCGTCGGGGCGGCGCCGCTACGTCTGGGGTCTGATCGTGACGCTCCTCGGCGTCGCGCTGCTCGCCGTTGGGCTCGTCGGTGCCAGCAGCTCGAGTGCGGCCGCGACCGTCGGGGGTGCCGCGGCGCTGGTCTTCATCGGCGTCGCGATGCTCAGCCCGCTCGTCGCGAAACCGGTCGCCGAGCTGCTCGCGTGGCCGGCGCGCGGCATGCACAGCATCACCGGGATGCTCGCGGAGCAGAACGCGGTCCGCAACCCGCGCCGCACCGCGTCCACCGCGGCCGCGCTCATGATCGGTCTCGCGCTGGTCAGCCTGATCGCGATCTTCGGCGCATCCGCGAAGGCGTCGTTCGCGAGCGCGATCGACGACCAGACCCGCGCCGACTTCATCCTGTCCCCGAAGAAGTTCCTTCCGTTCAGCCCCGGCGCGGCGGACGGCGTGCGGCAGGGGTTCGCAGCGATCAGCAAGCGGCCGGCCACCGTCGTCCAGTACCGGACCGGGACGATCGAGATCGCCGGGACCGGCCACGTGGCACTCGGCGCCTCATCGAACTTCCAGGCGGTGTCGAAGGTCCCGGTCCGCGGCTACAACGCCGCCGCGTTCGCCCGGGGCGGCGTGCTGATCTGGAAGGACGTCGCCGGAACCCACGCGTGCGGCGCGGACGGGAAGGCGCTCTGCGAGCCCGGCGCCACCCTCCTCGTCCGCTTCCCCCAGGGAGGCACGACCGCGATCCCCGTCGCCGGGGTCATCACGAACCGCAACGCGCTCCCCGTCGGCGCGAGCTACACGCTGTCGCTGACCAACTGGGAGCAGCGCTTCCCCCAGACGCTCGACCTCTACGTCGGAGTGATCAAGCCGTCCAACGTGTCGACCAGCCAGGCGCAGCACGTCGTCGACACCGTCGCGGCCCGCTTCGGCGGCATCAAAGCCGAGAACAAGGCCCAGTTCAAGGACAGTCAGCTCGCGCAGTTCAACCAGATCCTCGGGCTCATGTACGTGCTGCTCCTCTTCGCGGTGATCATCGCGCTCATCGGCATCGTCAACACGCTGGCCCTGTCGATCTACGAACGCACCCGTGAGATCGGCCTCCTGCGCGCGGTGGGGATGACCCGCGTGCAGCTGCGCCGCACCGTCCGTGGCGAAGCGGTCATCGTGGCGGTGTTCGGGTCGCTGCTCGGACTGGTGATCGGCGTCGGATTCGGCGCCGCGATCGTGCGCGCGTTGCGCAACAACGGCATCGGCCTGTCGATCCCCGTCGGCCAGCTGGTCGTGTTCGTGATCCTCGCCGGACTCGCGGGTCTGCTCGCCGGCTGGCTGCCCGCCCGCCGGGCCGCGCACCTCGACGTGCTCCGCGCCGTCAGCACCGAATGAGCCCCGACGCGCTGGAGGGCAAGGTCGCACTGATCACGGGCGCAGCTCGAGGGGTCGGTGAAGCCACCGTCCGCCGCTTCGTCGACGAGGGCGCCCACGTGGTCCTCGCGGACGTGCGCGACGACGCGGGATCCGCGCTCGCCGCCGCGCTCGGCCCCGCCGCACGCTTTGAGCACCTTGACGTGACCTCGGAAACCGACTGGGACGCGGTCGTGGCGCGGCTCCGCGAGCGGGAGGGGCACCTCGAGGTGCTCGTGAACAACGCCGCCATCCTCGCCTTCGGGTCGCTGCTCGAGACGACACCCGAGCAGTACCTCCGGGTCCTGGCGGTCAACCAGCTCGGGCCGTTCCTCGGCATGCGCGCCGCCGCGCCGCTGCTGATCGACTCGGGCGGCGGCTCGATCGTGAACCTGTCCTCGACCCAAGGCATCGAGGGGTTCCCGGGGTTGATCTCGTACGTGTCCAGCAAGTTCGCAGTGCGGGGGATGACCAAGACCGTCGCGCTCGAGCTCGCCAGCAAGAACGTGCGGGTCAACTCCGTGCATCCCACCGGGATCCGCACCCCGATGCTGGAGGAGCTCGGCTCCGACCGGGGCGGCGGGCAGGCCGGGGCACGGATCCCGATGGGACGGCTCTGCGCCCCCGAGGAAGTCGCGGCGATGATCCTCTTCCTCGCGTCGGACGAGTCCTCGATGTGCACCGGCGCCGAGTTCCTCGTCGACGGGGGCGCCACCGCCGGACCCCAGTGACCGCGACCTCGCCGCCTCGGGTGCCTCGGGCGGTTCGTAGGATCAGCCTGTGAGCACCGAGGACGTCCGGGTCGAGGCCCGAGCCGCGTTCACCGCCGCGTTGACGCCCCGCCGTCCCGGCCAGCGGGTCACGGTGCTCGGCGCCGGGACCGACGATCTCGCCCCCGGACGGGCGTTCCTCGCCGCGCTGGCCCCCGGCGGGTGGGTCGTGCCGACCTGGCCGGCCGAGTGCGGAGGCCGCGGCGCCACGCTCGACGCCGCCGCCGTGATCGCGGAGGAGCTGAACGCCTTCGAGACCCCGGACCTGTACCCGTACCTCGTCGGCCTGCACGTCGTCGGTCCCACCCTCGTCGCCGCGGCGTCACCCGAGCAGCGCCGACGGTGGCTGGCCGCGATCGCGAGCGGCACCGAGATCTGGTGCCAGCTGTTCTCCGAGCCGGGCGCCGGATCCGACCTCGCCAACGTCGCGAGCCCGCGCGACGCGGGACGGAGACACCTGGCGGGTCACCGGGCAGAAGGTGTGGAGCAGCCGCGCTGCGTACGCCGACCGCGGGTTCCTCCTCGCCCGCACCGATCCCGACGCACCGAAGCACACGGGGATCACCGCGTTCGCGCTCGACATGCACGCGCCCGGCGTGGACGTCCGGCCCCTGCGACAGATGAACGGCGACGCGCACTTCAGCGAGGTGTTCCTCGATGACGCCCCCGTCGCGGACACGGACCGCATCGGCGAGCCCGGCGGCGGCTGGGCCGTCGCGCGCACCGCGCTCGCCAACGAACGAGGGGCGATGGGGACGGTCAGCGCCGGGACCGGCATCCCCATCCGGAGGCTGCTCGCCCTCGGCCGCGCCCACGGCGGCGCGGACGACCCCCGGTGGCGGGTCCGCCTCGCCGGGTTGCACGCCGACAGCGAGGTCGCGCGCCTCACCCGGGCGCGGGCCCGGGCCCGCTCCGAGGCGGGGCAGACCCCCGGCCCCGAAGGGTCGGGTGCGAAGCTCCGGGGCGCGGCGCTGCTCCAACACGGGGTCGACGCCGCGATGGGCCTGCTCGGACCGAGCGGCGTCGCCGGCGACGCCGACGACGCGGACGAATGGCGGACCCTGTTCCTCACTGCGCCGTCGATCTCCATCCGCGGCGGCACCGACGAGATCCAACGCAACATCGTCGGTGAGCACGTGCTCGGCCTCCCCCCCGAACCCCGCGTCGACATCAACCGGCCCTGGAACGAGGTCCCCCGATGAGCGGCTCCACGGAAGCGCCCGTGCTCCTCGAGGTCGGCGACGACGGCGTCGCCCGGCTCACGCTCAACCGACCCGACGCCGCCAACGCCATCGACCGTGGCCTCGCTGCCGCGCTCGCCGACGCGGTCAGCCAGCTCGCCACGTCGACCGTCCGGGTCGTCTTGCTCACCGGGGCCGGGAAGCGCTTCTGCGCCGGTGGGGACGTCCGGTCGTTCGCGTCCGCCGGTGAAGACCTGGGCGAGGCCCTCGCCGCGGTCCTCGACCCCTTGCACCTCGCGGTCGAAGGGCTCGCCGAGCTCGACGCGCCCGTCGTCGCGGCGGTGCAGGGCAGCGCCGCCGGGGCGGGACTGTCGCTCGTCGCGGGCGCGGACCTCGTCGTCGCGGCGGAGAGCACCCGCTTCGTCCTCGCGTACACCGGCATCGGGCTCGTGCCCGACGGCGGCTCGACCTGGCACCTGCCCCGGCTGATCGGCGCCCGTCGGACGGCCGAGCTCGCGTTCACGAACCGAGCCCTCGACGCGCACGAGGCGATGGCGTGGGGCCTCGTCACCCGGGTCGTCGCCGACCCGGACCTCCAGAGCGCCGCCGACCAGCTGGTCGCCGACCTCGCCGCGGGACCCGGCGGCGCGTTCGGCGCCACCAAGCGGCTGCTGCGCGAATCGTGGTCGGCGACCCTCGCCGACCAGCTCGGCCGGGAAGCCACGGCCATGGTCATCGCGGGCGAGAGCGCCGACGGCCAGGAAGGCGTCGCGGCGTTCGTCGAGAAGCGACCCCCGGTGTTCGGGACCGACTGAGAGGGCCCCTCGGCTCAGACGATCCGACTCTGCTTCGCGCCCCAGTAGCGGTCCCGGAGCAGCCGCTTGTACAGCTTCCCCGTCGGTTGGCGGGGCAGCTCGGCGTCGAAGTCGATGGCTCCGGGGCACTTGTAGTGGGCCAGGTGGTCGCGGCAGAAGCCGACCAGCTCCCGCTCCAGCTCCGGTCCGGCGTCGGCCATGTCCACCGGCTGCACCACCGCGTGCACCCGCTCACCCATCTCGGGGTCGGGTACCCCGAACACCGCGGCGTCCATCACCTTCGGGTGGGTGATGAGCAGGTTCTCGGCTTCTTGGGGGTAGATGTTCACCCCGCCAGACACGATCATGAAGTCGCGCCGGTCGGTCAGGTACAGATAGCCGTCCTCGTCCAGGTAGCCGATGTCGCCGACCGAGGCCCAGCCTTGCTCATCGCGTGTCGTCGCCGTCTTCTGCGGGTCCTTGTGGTACTCGAAGCGCAGCGTCCGCTCACTCGGCTCGAACCACACCACGCCGGGGACACCGACCTCGCACTCGCGGCCGTCCTCGTCCAGGATGTGCACCTTGGAGAAGAACGGCTTCCCCACCGAACCCGGGTGGGTGAGCCACTCCTCGCTGGTGATGAGCGTGGACCCCATCCCTTCCGTCGCGCTGTAGTACTCGTACAGGATCGGTCCCCACCACTCGATCATCTGCCGTTTGATCTCGACCGGGCACGGCGCCGCCGCGTGCACCGCGACTCGAAGGGACGAGAGGTCGTACCGAGCCCGCACCTCCGCCGGGAGCTTCATCATCCGCACGAACATGGTGGGTACGAACTGTGCGTGCGTCACGCGGTACCGCTCGATGGCGTTGAGGCAGCCCTCCGGATCGAAGTGCTCGAGGATCACCGCGGTCGCGCCCAGGCGGGTGACCGCGATGCAGAACTGCAACGGCGCCGAGTGGTACAGCGGCGCCGGCGACAGGTAGACGGAATCCTCACCCAGCGCGTACGTCGTCGCGAAGCCGCCCAGCGCGGCTTGCGGGTTCCCGACCGGTGTGCGCTCGAGCGTGTACCGGATTCCCTTCGGGCGGCCCGTCGTGCCCGACGAGTAGAGCATCGCGTGGCCTTCGAGCTCCTCGGCCAGGGGCTCCGCGGGATACCCGGCGATGGCCTGTTCGTAGCTCTCGTACCCCTCGGGCGTGTTGGGCCCGACCGCGAGGCGGGTTGCCACCGACGCGGGCAGCACCCGTCGCAAGTCGCCGACGACCGGACCGAGCGTGCTGCAGATGATCAGGGCGGTGGCGTCGCAGTCACCGACGATGTAGGCGACCTCGTCGGCGTTGAAGTGGTAGTTGATCGGCGTGAAGTAGAGACCGGAACGTTGCGCGGCCCAGCACACCTCGAGGTACCGGTCGTTGTTCTCCATCAAGATGGCGAGGTGGTCCCCGAACCGCAGCCCGCGGGCGTACAGGAGCTGCGCGAGCTGGTTGGAGCGGTCGTCCAGTTCCCGGTAGGTGACCGTCTCACCGGAGCCGGCGAGGACGTACGCAGGCTTGTCGGGGTTGCGCTCGGCGTGCGGAGCCGGCCACATCATGCGCTCCAGAGTTCGCGGTCGTCGCGAGGCGCGCACCTCGCGCGTCGACGCGACGCTACTCAGGTTGATGCGGACGCGGACCGGCCTGCTGCCCCCCGTGGACGGCGTCGTCCTTGGCCCGAACCCGAGCGGCGAGGTCGCCTCGGTACTGCTCGAGCTGGGACTGCAGCCGCGAGTCGTTGACGGCCAAGACGCGTACCGCCAGCAGCCCCGCGTTCGCGGCGTTGCCGATCGCGACGGTCGCCACCGGCACTCCGGTCGGCATCTGGACGATGGAGAGCAGCGAATCGAGGCCGTCGAGATGCTCGAGCGGCACGGGCACGCCGATGACGGGGAGGGTCGTCATCGAGGCGGTCATCCCGGGGAGGTGCGCCGCGCCGCCCGCGCCAGCGATGAGCACCCGTAACCCTCGGCTCGCCGCCGTCTCCGCGTACTCGACCAGCCAGTCCGGGGTGCGGTGCGCGGAGACGACGCGGACCTCATGGGGGACAGCGAACTCGGTGAGGATGTCCGCCGCGGCCTGCATCACAGGCAGGTCCGAGTCGCTGCCCATGATGATGCCGACGAGCGGCGAGCCGGCCGCCACGACGACGACGTTAGCCTGCGGGCATGCGCACGCGACTCACCGATCTGCTCCAGATCGAGCATCCGGTCATGCTCGCCGGCATGGGCGGGGTCTCGTATCACCAGCTGGTCGCGGCGGTGTCCGAAGCGGGAGGTTTCGGGACGCTCGGTGCGGGGACGATGAGCCCCGACCAGCTCCGAGACGAGATCCGAGCGACGAAGGCACTGACCGCGAAGCCCTTCGGTGTCGACCTGCTCACCGCACTGCCCGCGCAGATGCACGAGAGCGTCGACGCGATGATCGACGAGGACGTCCCGGTATTCGTCGCTGCGCTCGGAGTCCCCCGCGAGGTCGTCGAGCGCTGCCACGAGCACAACATGATCGTCGTCAACATGTGCGGCAAGGTCCGTCACGCGCTCGCCGCCGTCGAAGCCGGCTGTGATCTCGTCGTCGCGCAGGGCACCGAGGCTGGCGGGCACACCGGTACCGTCGCGACCATGCCCCTCGTCCCGCAGATCGTCGACGCGGTCGGGGACCGGGCGCCGGTCGTCGCCGCGGGCGGGATCTTCGACGGTCGCGGCCTCGCCGCCGCGCTGACCCTCGGGGCCGACGGGGTCTGGATCGGCACGCGGTTCATCGCGACCCCCGAGGCCCGCTCCGTCCCCGGGTACAAGGAAGCGCTCCTGCATACCGCCGAGGACGGCACGGTCGTGAGCCGCGCCTTCACCGGCAAGACGCTCCGGGCGGTTCGCAACCGTACGACCCAGCACTACGAAGAGCACCCCGAGGAGCTGAAGCCGTTCCCCGAGCAGATCTTCGTGTCGACCCAGGGTGGCTTCATGCACCTGCCCCTCGGCGACGATGCCGACGGTGTCGACCCCGACCGCGAGTGCTACCCGGCCGGGCAGGGCATCGGCGCCATCCACGAGCTCGTACCGGCCGGTGACCTCGTCCGCCGGTTCGTCACCGAGGCCGAGCAGGCGCTGGCTCGCGCCGCCACGGTCCGCTCGTGAGACCCCGTTGAGCGGGTGGTGAGGGACCGGGATGACCGAGCGTCTCCTCATCGTCGGTGGTGACGCGGCAGGGATGACCGCGGCGGCGACGGCGCGACGGCGCCGCAGCCCGGACCAGCTCGAGATCGTCGCGTTCGAGCGGGGCGCCTACACCTCGTACTCGGCGTGCGGGATCCCCTACCTCATCGGTGGGCTCGTCGAGTCGGTCGACGCGCTGATCGCCCGTGAACCCGCAGAGCATGCCCGTCGAGGGCTCGACGTTCGCACCGGTGCCGAGGTGGTGGCCCTCGACGTCGACCGGGCCACGGTGCGGGTTCGGGACCGGGGCGACGGGACCGAGGTCGACGAGCCCTTCGACCGTCTCGTCCTCGCGACCGGTTCGACGCCCCGGCGGCCCCCGCTGCCCGGTGTCGACGCCGAGGGGATCTTCGGGGTGCAGACCCTCGAGGACGGCCTGGCGGTTCGGGCCGCGGTCGAGGGACACGAAGGCGCGCATGCGGTCGTGGTCGGCGCGGGCTACGTGGGTCTCGAGCTCGCGGAGGCCTTGGTGCGGCGAGGGTTGCACGTCACGATCGTCGAAGCGGCCGACCAGCCGATGGCCACCCTCGACCCCGAGATGGGTGCCCTCGTCGCGGACGCGCTGCGCGAGGTGGGCGTCACCGTGCGCGTCGGTGAGCAGGTCGAGGGCTTCGACGTCGACGCCAGCCGGGTACGGGCGGTGCGGACCTCGGCCGAGGCGACGCTGCCCGCGGACGTCGTGATCCTCGGGCTCGGGGTGCGACCGAACAGCGACCTCGCGGTCGGGGCGGGCCTCGCGGTCGGCGCGACCCGTGGCGTCACCGTCGACGACCACACCGCGACGTCGGCGTCGGGCATCTATGCCGCCGGTGACTGCGTCGAGAGCATCCATCGCGTCTCGGGACGGCCGATCGTCGCGGCGCTCGGCACGCACGCCAACAAGCAAGGCCGCGTCGCGGGGATCAACGCCACCGGCGGGGATGCCACGTTCCCCGGGGTGCTCGGCACCGCGGCGACCAAGATCTGCCGCTTCGAGGTGGCACGAACCGGCCTCAACGAGCGAGAGGCCGCCGACGCCGGGTTCGACGCCTTCGCGGCGTCGATCGAGACGACCAGCCGCGCCGGCTACTACCCGGGGTCGACACGCATCCGGGTGCGGATCGTGGTGGAGACCGACTCCGGCCGGCTGCTCGGCGCCCAGATCATCGGTGAGGAAGGCGCGGCGAAGCGCATCGACGTGCTCGCCACCGCGATCTGGAACGAGATGACAGTCGAGGAGGTCGCGTCACTCGACCTGTCGTACGCACCGCCGTTCGGCCCGGTGTGGGACCCGGCGCTCACCGCAGCGCGGGTCGGGGCCTCGCGGCGGGGGTGACTCAGCGGGCCAGTTCGGCCCGTGCTGCCTCCTCGGCCAGGTCGGCCTCGTACATCATCCGGACCAGCTCGTCGAAGGTGATGCGGGGCTTCCAGCCCAGGCGCTCACGCGCCTTCGAGGCGTCACCGCAGAGCACGTCGACTTCGGCGGGTCGTTCGAAGCGGGGGTCGGTGCGCACGCACCGCTCCCACCCGTCGATCTCGGCGCACCGGAACGCCAGGTCGAGGAACTCGCGGATGGTGTGGGTCTCCCCGGTGGCGATCACGTAGTCGTCGGGCTCGTCCTGTTGGACCATCAGCCACATCGCTTCGACGAAGTCGCCGGCGTAACCCCAGTCGCGGGCGGCGTCGAGGTTCCCGAGCGTGATCGAGTCCTGGAGGCCGAGCTTGATCCGCGCCAAGCCGTTCGTGATCTTGCGGGTCACGAACTCGAGACCACGGCGCGGTGATTCGTGGTTGAAGCAGATCCCCGACGACGCGTGCATCCCGTAGGACTCGCGGTAGTTCACCGTGATCGAGTGGCCGAACACCTTGGCCACCCCGTACGGGGAGCGCGGGTGGAACGGGGTCGCCTCCGTCTGGGGTGTCTCGCGCACGCTGCCGAACATCTCCGAGGACGACGCCTGGTAGAAGCGGATCGGGTTGTTCCCCGGCCCGCCGACGATCCGGATGGCTTCGAGCATGCGCAGCACCCCGAGGCCGGTCGTATCCGCGGTGAGCTCGGGCTGACGGAACGACAGGGCCACGAAGCTCATCGCGCCGAGGTTGTAGACCTCGTCGGGTTGGACCTGCTCGAGCGCGGCGATGAGCGACGACAGGTCGCGCAGGTCCCCTTCGACCAGCTCCAGGGACGGGTTCTCGTCCAGGATCACCTGGGCCTTCGGGTTGTTCTGGCCTCGAACCAGGCCGAACACCTGGTAGCCCTTGCCGGTCAGGAACTCCGACATGTGCCGGCCGTCCTGGCCGGTGATTCCGGTGACGAGGGCTCGCCGCATCGAGCCGACACTAGTGGCCGGGTGGCTCAGCGATCCGATCCCAGTCCGGCTCCAACTGGTGGAGGAACTCGGCGCACCGTTGGGCCTCGTCGGGTTCGTGCAACGCCTCGGCGCTGCGACCCAAGCCGTCCAGGCTGCGCAGGAACCCCCGGTTCTCCGGATGCGCCCACCGGACGTACCCCGACCCGCGCCATCCGGCGCGGCGGAGCCGATCCAAGCCTCGGTGGTAGCCGACCCGGAAGCACGCGTACGCCTCCACATCGTCGCGAGCCGCTCCGCCGAGTCGAGCCCAGCCGTCGAGGAACGTGGGCCATCGGGCGACGGCGGCGGCGATCGCGTCTCGGCGGACGGTCGCGGGCCCGTCGAGCGCGGCGTTCAGCGCCGCGACCGCCTCGGCCGGCTCGGCGTCGAGCACTATCTCCCCCAGGCCTCCAGGCCGCAGGTTGACCGGCAGGTCGGACATGCCCGGACGGTAGTGCGCGGCGGCCCCCCGCCCGCACCCGCCGACAGGTGACGCTTTGGTGAAGAATGCGGGAAGTGGTGTGGGGGGCGCGCCGACGCGGTCGGCCTCGATGCGGTGGACTCGCGGCGTGAGCGAACCCGCGCCGATGCACCGACCCGTGTCACGCCGACGCTTCCTGCAGGGGACCGCGGCGGTCGGCGTGGCACTCGCCGCGCCGACCGGTCTGAGCTGGGCGGCGAACGCGGCGACACAGAGCCCGCTGCGCCGGCCCGGATCGCTGCCGAACCCGCGCCGGCCCGCGGGCACGGACCTGCTGCCCCAGATCGAGCACATCATCGTCGTGATGCAGGAGAACCACAGCTACGACAACTACCTCGGCATGCTCCACCGCGGGGACGGCCTCGCCCTCGGCCATGACGGCCTCCCCACCAACACCAGCCTCGACGCCCACGGCAACGCGGTGCGGTCGTTCCCGATGCCGAACGCCTGCCAGGCCCAAGGCCCGAGTCAGTCGTGGAACAACAGCCACACGTCCTACAACGGGGGTCGCAACGACGGCTTCGTCCTCGCGAGCGGCCCGGTCGCGATGGGCTACTGGACCGCCAGCGACATCCCCTTCTATTTCAGCCTCGCCAAGACGTTCCCGCTCAGCGACCGGTGGTTCTCCTCGGTGCTCGCCCAGACGTACCCGAACCGGCGGTTCCTGCTCGCCGGGACCGCCTACGGGGACGTGAGCACCGACGCCGCGGACATCCTCGCGGCGGAGCCGGCGAACGGCACGATCATGGACCAGCTGAACGCGCACGGGATCTCGTGGCTCGACTACTACACGAGCCTCCCGTCGGTCGGGCTGTTCAAGGGCCCGGCCACCGCGAACCGCGACAAGCTCGTCACGCTCAACCAGTACTTCACCGACGCGGCCGCGGGGACCCTCCCCGGTGTCAGCCTCGTCGAGCCCCAGTTCGACCAGCAGTCCGAGGAAGACCCCCAAGACATCCAACGCGGCGAGCAGTTCGTGTCCCAGGTCGTGCAGGCCGCCATGCACGGCCCCGCCTGGGACAAGACCCTCCTCGTCTGGACCTACGACGAGGGCGGCGGGTACTACGACCACGTCCCGCCCCCCGCTGCGGTGAAACCCGACGACATCCCACCGAACATCCATGTCCCTCCCGACCAGCCCGGCGCGTACGACCGGTACGGCTTCCGAGTCCCCGCCGCGATCGTCTCCCCCTACGCGCGACGCAACTACGTCTCCCACGTCGTCCACGACCACACCTCGATCCTCAAGCTCATCGAGACCAAGTGGAACCTGCCGGCGCTGACGTTCCGCGACGCGAACGCCGACAACCTGCTCGACAGCCTCGACCTCCGCCACCCGGCCTTCCTCGATCCACCGACGCTCGCCGCCCCGGGCCTCACCACGAACCCGTCCGCCTGCACCCCCGGCAACCCCGGCATGATCCCGCCGCCGGGCGCCGTCACCACCCCGTCCACCACGGTCCACGCCACCTGACCGGGACCACGCGCGCGACGCCGTTCCGTCCACGGTTCCTCACCACGCGAAGCGACGCGCGCATGCGTCCTCGCGGTCTCGCGGGGACCCGACGACGCGCGGACGATCGCTCCCGACGACGCACGGCGGTCGGATCGGGCTCGACGGCTGAGGACCGCCACTACTCTGCGCCCCGACCGTCGTCGACGCTGGAGCCGCAGGTGCGGGTGTTCGACATCGCCCTGACGCGAGGCCCCGAAGGATGGGAGCTCGCCGGGTCGGTGAGCATGGACCGACTGGACGTCGACGGGCTCCGACTCTGGTACCGCTTCCCGGAGGAATGGTCGATCGGCGAGCTCGACGCGACGCCGTTCCTCCCCTCGCTGCTGGCCACCGCGATGTGGTGGCGGGAGCCGCTCAGGATCGAAGGGCCGGTGTCCGCTCGTCTCCTGACCAACGTCGAGGCGGCGATGCGGGTCTACCGCAGCCTGTTCCCGGACACCTTGAGCCTCATCGAGGTCGAGGCGGACGCGGTGCCGCTCACCACTGGCCGACCGGCCACCGCGTGCCTGTTCTCGTGCGGCGTCGACTCCTGGTACTCCGTCCTGCAGTCGCTCGAACACCCGCCACGAGACGCCGAGCCGCTCACCCATGTCATCTACGTCCCCGAGGTCGACTTCCAGTACTCGCCGACCACCCACGCCCGATTCCTCGAGGACATCCACGCTGCCGCCGCCCGGGTCGGGCTGCACCTGATCCGGCTCGACTCCAACCTCCGGAGCTTCACCGAACGGTTCCAGGAGTGGGGAGTGACGCACGGCTCGGTGCTCGCGGGGATGGCGTCGACGTTGAACGTCACGACGCTGCTCATCCCCTCCCCGCTTCCGTACCGGACCGCGCTGCCCTACGGGAGCCATCCGGTGCTGGACCCGTTGTGGTCGACCGAGCGAACCACCGTGATCCACCACGGGGGCGAGACCGACCGGGTGGACAAGATCCGGTACCTCGCTCAGTCGGACGTCGCGCTCGACACGTTGAAGGTCTGCTACGAGGTCGACACCCGAACCAACTGCGGGCGCTGCATCAAGTGCATGCTCACGATGGTCGGCCTCGCCGCGGTGGACGCGCTCGACCGCTGCGACCGCTTCGAGACGCCGCTGAACGCGTCGCGGCTCGCGCGGCAACGCGTCAAGAGCGCCGGTCACCGTGCGCTTCTCGTCGACTTGCTCCCAGCGTTGCGAGGCGACCGAACCAAACGGCGTCTCGCCCGGGCGATCCAGCTCGCCCTGGCTCGAGACGAGGTCACGAGCGCAACCCGACACCTCGGCGCCGCGTTCGCCCCGAGTCACGCTCGGAGCCCTGGATCGCCCCCCGACTAGGCTCTTTCGGGCCATTCCGGGTCGGGCCGTGTCTCGCGTCGCACGGCGGCCCACCGGAGACCTTCGACACGGAGCCGGCTTGGTCGCCAACCGAGAGAGCGAGTCTCGGGCGCAGCCCAGCGTCGTCGTCAGAGGAGCGGGCTCCAGCCAACCCGTGCCGTGAGCGCGTCGACGGCGGGCTCCGATCCGAGTGCGGCCGGCGCCCGCTGGCTGCGAGACCTCCGCCGGGGCGTGCGGGCGGTCGGGCGGGTGCGCCCTCGGCGCAGCGTCGGCGCGGTCGAGGCCCCGGACGAGACCGCCCCGACCACGGTCACGGTGTTGGGTTGGGCGTACCTGCCGCGGGACCGGGTGGCCGCGGTCGTCGTCACGGTCGAGGGACGGGTGCTGGCCCTCGCCCGGCTCGGACTCGCGGCCCCCGACGTCGGCGAGGTCCGGGGGTCGAGCGAAGCGGCGTGGAGCGGCTGGGCCGCCGAGGTCGACCTGAGCCAGTACGCGTCGCGACGGGTGGAGATCGGCGCGGTGGCGACCACGGCGAGCGGGCTCGCGGAGCCGTTGACCGCACGGCAGGTCGACGTGCGCGAGGTCGAGCCGGAAGACCGAACGTCGATCGCGGTCCTCGAGTCGGTCGTCCCGGACGTGCTGTTCGTGAGCGGGACGACCGCGACGTCGGTCCTCCCCTCGCGGATCGAGATCGTGGTCGACGGACGTCCGCTGGGCCGGGCCCGCCTCCTCGCAGGACCCACCCGAGAGCACGCGTCACGGCGCTGCGTGCAAGCGCTGGTCGCCGGGTTCACCCACGTGGTGGAACGACCGGACGCGAGCCCGGGACGGATCAGCCAGGTCGAAGCGCGGGTCACGATGGTCGACGGCACCGAGCGGCGCATCGGACCGATCGCGGTGCGTGTTCCCGACGTGGCCAGCGAACCGGAGGACCTCGCGGCGCTGCGGGCCCGAGCGTTGCAACGGGCCGCCGAACCTGGCCGCCCGCGGGTCCCGACCCTGCGGGTCCTCGCGATCACGCACTCCTTGACCCTCGGCGGCGGCCAGCTCTACCTCTCCGAGCTGCTCCAGGAGCTGATCCAAGCCCCCGACGTTTCGTGCGTCGTCGTCGCCCCGCGCGACGGTCCACTTCGCGCCCGCCTCGAGGCGTGGGGCGCGATCGTCCACATCACGGGCGAGTACCCGGTCGACAGCGCGGCGGCGTACGAATCGCAGCTCGCTGAGCTCGCGGGCCTGGCCCGCTACTACGACAGCAACGTCGCGGTCATCAACACCCTGGGCGCGTCGATCGGCGCCGACCTCGCGGGCATCCTCGACATCCCGTCGGTGTGGGCCGTGCACGAGAGCTTCGAGCCACCCCTGTTCTGGGCTGAGGCCTTCGGGCCCGACGGCTACGACCCGCACGTGCGCGACCGCGGCCTTCACGCCATCGGGCACGTGAACGCGATGGTGTTCGAAGCCGACGCGACCCGGGACCTCTTCGAGCCGTACGCCGACCCGAAGCGCCTCGTGACCCTCCCGTACGGGATCGGGTTGGACGAGATCGACGACTTCCGCCGCGAGCATCCCGCCGGGCACACCCGCGAGGGTCACGCCGACCACGTCGACCTGCTCGTCGTCGGCACGTTCGAGCCTCGAAAGGCGCAGGCCCGCATCGCCATCGCCTTCTCGCGCCTCGCCGACGAGTTCCCGGCCGCGCGGCTGTTCATGGTGGGCGCCGGTCACGATCCGTACACCCGCGGGGTCCGCGACATCGTCCAGCGGCTGCATCTCGGCGACCGCATCCGTATCGTCGCCGTCACCGGCGACCTCTACGCCTGGTACGCGCGAGCCGACGGTCTGATCTCGGCGTCGGACATCGAGTCGCTCCCACGCTCGGTGCTCGAGGCCATGGCCTTCGACGTCCCGGTGGTCGCCACGTCGGTGTTCGGGCTCCCCGAGGTCATCACCGACGGCGTCGACGGGCTCCTGATGGAGCCGCGAGACCTCTCGGCGCTCGAGTCCGGCCTGCGCCGCTTCCTCGCCCTCGACGCCGCCGCACGAGCCGGGCTCGGCCGCGCCGGCGGCGAGCGAGTCCGAGCTCGCTACGGGTCGAGCGACTACGTCGAGCAGTGGTCGACGCTGCTGCGGGGCCTCGTCGAGGACCCGCGGGCGGTGCCGAGCAGCATCCTCGGCTCCCGGACGGTCGGCGAACCGGTTCCCGACCGAAGCTGACGAAGCCATGAGCCGACGGTGGCCCCGCGGGCGGCCCCGCATCCTCGTCACCGACTGCTGGCTCCCGAACGCCGGCGACGCCGCGATCGCCGTGGCGCTGGACCGGGTGCTCCGGGGCCTCGTTCCCGGCGCCGCGGTGCTGCACGCCGCGTACGGCGTCGAGCTCCTCGGCGACCGCTACCCCGAGCTCGACCTCGTGCCGCCCCTCGACGCGCTCCTCGGGGTCCAAGGCGCGCGCCCGCTCCCCCCCGAGTGGAGCGCCCGCGCTGCCGCCGCCATCGCCGCAGGCGCGGACGTCGTGATCAGCCAGGGCGGCGGCTTCCTGTTCGAGGCCTACCAGCCCTGGACCCGGATCGCCGCGCACGCCGACATCGTCCGGCGAGGCGTCCCCCTGCTGCTCGTCGCCCAGTCGATCAGCCCTTTCGACGCCGCGGCGTGGCGGACCCTGCTCCGCTTCGTGCTCAGCCGCGCGGAGCTGGTCACCGTCCGTGACGCCCAGTCCGTCGCCAACGCGATGGAGCTCGGGGCCGGGTCGGAGCGCGTCACGCTCGTCGGCGACCTCGCCCTCACGCTCTTCCCTGAGCCGCCGCCACCTCCGTCGGCCCGGGGGGTCGCGCTGATCCTCAGCACCCACCGGGCTGACGTCCGGGGCACCAGCGCCGCTGACCGTCGCCGGGTGTCGCTGCGCATCGTGCGTCAGGTCCTCGACTTGGTGGGCGACGAGGCGATCACCGTCTGCTCGACCGTCCAGGGGCTCGGCGCGCACGGACTGGAAGACGACGGTGACACCGCCGACGCGGTCCTCGAGCAGCTGACCGCCGAGGAACGCGGCCGGATCGACGTGCGCCGCGGATCGCTCATCTGGCCCGACGTCGTGCGGATCGTCGGCGACCAACGCGCCGTGGTGACCCAACGGCTCCATCCGGGTCTGTTCGCGCTCGGGTTGGGGATCCCGACTGCGCTGCTCGTCGGCCGCAAGCTCGACGTCCTCCACGGTGTCGGCCTGCGCGCCGGCTTGGGTGTGGACCCGGACGCACCGGACGAGATCGACGTCGCGGTGCGTGCCGCGCTCGACCCGACCGCGACCCGCGGCCCCGCGCTCTGGGGCCGACTCGAGCCGGCCCGGCACGCGGCGGCGCGCAACCAGGCCGAGATCGGCTCCACGCTTCGGCGGCTCGGCTGGCCGGTCTCGACGACGTGAACGCGGTCCGCGCCGTCCCGGAAGCGCCGTCGAGGCGCGAGGCTAGGGTGCCGCGATGACGACCGCGGCGTGGGTTCGCGACGTCGACCTCACCGACCTCGACCTGTTCGCCAACGGGTTTCCCCACGAGCTGTTCGCGGCGCTGCGGCGGGACGCGCCGATCTTCCGGCACGAACCGACCCGCCACACGCCCGACGGCGAGGGGTTCTGGTCCGTCGCGAGCTACGCCGGTGTCGTCGCCGTCCTCCAGGATCCCGGGACGTTCTCGTCCGACACCGGCGGTGACCGCCCGTACGGGGGGACGGTCCTGCGGGACCTGCCGGGGGCCGGCAAGTCGATGAGCATGATGGACGACCCCCGCCATGTCCAGCTCCGTCGCGTCGTCGCGCCGTTCTTCACGCTCCGTTCGGTGGCGGGGCTGGAGCCGGAGCTGCGAGCGTGGGTGCGCATCCTGTTGGACCGGGTCGCCCCGGCCGGCCGCTGCGACTTCGTGTCGGATGTCGCAACGCCGATCCCGCTGCTCGGGATCTCGCGGGTGCTCGGCGTCCCCGCGACGATCCGCGGTCGACTCTTCGAGCTCCAGTCCGCGTCGCTGGAGCTCGGCGAGAGCGAGGCGCTGGACCCGAGCGGGGACGTCGTCGAGGGCATGGTCGAGTTCCACGCCCTCGCCGACGCGCTCATGGCCGAACGGGCGACCAGCCCGCAGCCGGATGTCGTCTCGGCGATCATGCGCCCCGACCTCGGCGACGACCCGGCCCCGTCCCCGGAGGAGCGGGCCCTCCTGTTCTCGTCGATGTTCGGGGCCGGCACCGAGACGACCCGCAGCGCGATCAGCTCCGGGCTGCTCGCCCTCATCGACGAGCCGGAGCAGTACGGCCGCCTGGTCGAGGGCCGGGCGCTGCTCGCAACCGCCGCCGACGAGCTCGTCCGCTGGGCCACCCCCGTCGCCTACAGCCGCCGCACCGCGACGCGCGACACGAGCCTCCTCGGCCACGACATCCCCGCCGGGGAGAAGGTCGTGACGTGGACCGCCTCGGCGAACCGGGACGAGTCCGTGTTCACCGACCCGATGCGCTTCGACGTGGCTCGGTCACCCAACCCGCATGTCGGTTTCGGGCTCGGCGTCCACCACTGTCTCGGCGTGCACCTGTCCCGCCTCGAGCTCCGCGTGTTCCTCGACGAGGTGGTGAAGCGCCTCGACGGCTTCGCGGTCGCTGACCCACCGGAGTGGATCCGCAACAACCGCAACGTGGGCTTGCGGCGTCTCGACGTGACCTTCCGCGACCGGCTCGTCGCCGCCCGCGCCCCGTCCACGCCGTAGCGGGCCGCCGCGGGTCGGTTCACCGGTGCCGGGTTCCGAGGTCCGACGGGCCGAACCCCCCCGGTACGATCGCCGCCGATGTCCGACACCGCCACCGCACCGTCGCCGACCCCCGCGGCGGCTCCCCCCGAGGCCACGCGGCCGCCGACCCGGCTGATCCTGGCCCGCCACGCGGTGACCGCCCAGACCGGGCCGCTGCTCTCCGGACGCCAGCCCGGGATCGACCTCTCGGACGAGGGACGACGCCAAGCCGAGGCGCTCGCGGCGCGACTGGAGCCGCTGCCGGTCGCGGTGGTGTACGCCAGCCCGATCGAGCGGACGACCCAGACCGCCCAGGCGGTCGCGGCCCGCCACGAGCTCGGGGTCCAGACGCTCGACGGGGTCCTCGAGGCCGACTACGGCGAGTGGACCGGTCAGAAGCTCGCCGACCTGGCCAAGACCGACCTGTGGAAGGTCGTGCAGCGGTCCCCGTCACGAGCCTCGTTCCCCGGCGGGGAGTCCCTCGCCGCGATGCAGGCCCGCATGGTCGCCGCGCTCGACGCGGTCGTGCTGCGCCACCCCGGCGACCTCGTCGTCGTCGTCTCCCACGCCGACCCGATCAAGGCCGCGATCGCCCAGTACACCGGCGTGCACCTCGACCTGTTCCAGCGGATCATGATCTCGCCGGCGTCGGTCACCGCGTTCATGTTCACCGACACGGGTGTCGCGATGGTGAAGTGCAACGACACGGGCTCCCTCGACGACCTGCAGCCGCCCCCCGCCGCAGAGGAGCAGCCGTGATGTCGGACCCGATCGAGCTCGACCCGGTCGACGGGCTCGGCACCGGCGCGGTGGGTGAACCCGGCCAGCGGATCTTCTACCTGCAAGCCCGCAAGGAACGAGCCCAGCTCACCGTGCAGGTCGAGAAGGAGCAGATCGCGCTGCTCGCCACCGAAGCGGTCGCGTTCCTCGACCGCATCGCCGACGAGTACCCCGAGGAGCCGGTCACGCTGCCCGCCTCGGTCGCCGAGCTGCAGGAACCGACGGTGCCGCTGTTCCGAGCCCGGCTCATCGGCCTCGGGTTCGACCCTGAGCGGGAGCTGGTGCTCATCGAGCTGCGGGAGCACTCGTCCGACGACGAGCCCGACGCGGAGCCCGAGCCCGACGCGGACGACGAGGAGGGGTTCGTCGCTCGTCTCTACGCGACCCGCCCGCAGGTGCGGGCGATGGCCGCGTGCGGCGCCCAGGCCGTCGCCGCGGGTCGGCCCCCCTGCCCGCTGTGCGACCAGCCGATGGACCCTGCCGGCCACCGGTGCCCCCGCTGGAACTGACCGCCGAGCAGGTCGCCGAGGTTCTCGCCCACGGCGAGGTCGACGTCGTCGGGCGGCTGCGGTACTCGTCGAACGGCGCGTTCCTGGTCACGGTCCGCGCCCACGACGTCGAGGTCGCCGCGGTGTACAAGCCGCGCCGCGGGGAACGGCCCCTGTGGGACTTCCCCGACGGCACCTTGTACCAGCGGGAGGTCGCCGCGTACGAGGTGTCTCAGGCGCTCGGCTGGGGCATCGTGCCCGTCACCGTCGACCGGCCCGACGGTCCCGTCGGTGCCGGCGCGCTGCAACGGTTCGTCGACCACGACCCCGAGGAGCACTACTTCACGCTCCTCCCGGACCACGAGTACCGCTTCCGTGCGTTCGCGGCGTTCGACGTGCTGGTGAACAACGCCGACCGCAAGGGCGGCCATTGCCTCCACGACCGGGTCAACGACGTGATCATCGGAATCGATCACGGGCTGACGTTCCATCGGGCGTGGAAACTCCGCACGGTCATCTGGGACTTCGCCGGGGAGCGGATCCCCCCCGAGCTGATGGACGACGTCTGCCGGGTCGGTGAGGAGGCGATCGACGGTCGTCTCGGCGAGCGGCTCAGCGCGCTGCTCGCCCCCCCGGAGCTCGCCGCGTTCAGCGTCCGCGCCGCCGAGCTCGCCGAAGAGGGCCGTTTCCCGGACCCGGACCCCGGCTACCACTCGGTGCCGTGGCCGCTCGTGTGAGTCAGCTCGGCCGTCGTTCGTAGATCGCGATCCCGTTGATCGACTGCCGGTACGCGTACTGGCTTTGCACGATCGCCTGCAGCCGGGGGAACTGGTGGATCGGCGTGTACTGCGCGCCGCGGATGGCGGCCGGCGACGTGTCGATGATGAAGCGGGGCGGGTGCGCGGCGAGGTCCTGGTAGAACCAGTCCCACGCGGTGACGCTCGACTTCTGGGGCGCGACGTCCGCCGCGGGGCGACCCGGGTTCGCTCCGGTGAGGAGTCCCGACGTGATGAACCGCGTCGCCGGGCGCAGGTTCGAGGCCCAGTAGATCTCGGGGACGCTGCCCCACACCAGCACCCAATCCCGCTTCGCCGAGTGCGTCTTCAGGTAGTTCGCGACGGTCCGGTACGGCGGCTCGGGACCGTAGGGGGACATGAAGTACCCCGCGGCGGAGAACGCGATCGCGGCGACCGCCGCGAACGCGACTGTCCCGACCGCGAGTCTCCGCCCGGCCCGGGCGAGCGACCCGGCGGTGAGCAGACACAACGGCGGGACGAGCTGGATGTAGTAGTGGCCGAAGAACCGCAGACCGACCGCGACGGAGATCGCGGCGGACAGCAACCACAACCAGAGGTCGGTGTCGGTGCCACCGTCGAGCGCGCGCGTCCCCCGCTCCCGCCACGACGTGGGTAGCCGCCAGACGATCGGCAGGTTGCACGCCACCCAGGCCAGGGTCATGAGCACGAACGTCGACGCGACGTACAACGACGCGGTGCCCAGGCTCACGTACGACCCGTTGCCGAGCACGGTCCAGTAGAGGAGCTGGCCGGGTCCGAGCGCGAGCGCGACCAGCCCGAGCGGCACCGCGAACCCGAGCGCGGCCCATGACAAACCTCGTCGCCCCTTCGCCTTCCAGACGAGGTACGCGACGGGGAGCAGCGTCGCCGCGCCGGTCTGCTTGGCGAGGGTCGCGACCGCGACGGCGACGCCTGACGACCCGGCGCGGCCGCGCCGCGCCAAGAGCACCGCGGCGGTCATGCCGGGGAGCATGAACACCTCGAAGTTCGCGGCCTGCCCGTCCTGGGGCGCGAACGCGACCATCGCGAAGACCAAGAGGAGCCCCGCGATCACCCCGGCGCGGTACCCCCATCGTCGGTGGGCCTCGACGGCGAGGAGCCACGCGGTGAACGCGATGGCGATCATCGCGAGGAGCCGGACGGTCCACAGGGCGGTGGACCCGAAGAACTCGAACGACGCCGCGTAGATGTAGGGCACGAGGGGCGGCTTGCGGTCCGCGGCTTCCTTGTAGAGGTTGCCGCCGTCGCGGATGACGTGCGCCTGGGTGGCGAGGAACGTCTCGTCGGAGTTGAACACGTCGACGAAGAACGCGGGGAGGCGCAACGCGACCGTCAGCAGGAGCAGCACCGCGAAGAGCCGCCACGTGGGTCGGCCGCGCCGGTGCGTCTCCCGCTCGGAGACCGCCGGGACCGCGGCGTGGTCGCGGGATTCGAGCGCGACCGGGGACGACATCCACGCATTCTTGCCGGTCCCGGCTCGCAAAGCCGATCGGGCCCCGGCCGCCCTGGACCGGCGCCGGCCGTGGAGGTGGCTACGCGGGCGCGAGGGCGTCGTCGAGGTACTGGGTCCGACAGCGGGACCGCTGCAGCTTGCCCGACGAGGTCTTCGGGAGGCTGCCGGCCTGAACGAGCACGACCTCGAGGGGCGGCACGCCGACCGCGTCGCAGACCCGGTCGACGACCTCGTCGTGGAGGCTCTCCGCGTCGTCGAGCTTGGTCTCGGCGACGACCACGATGCCTTCCTTGCCGCGTCGACCCTCGGTGCCGAATGCGATCACGTTCCCGGCCCGCACCCCGTCGACGGACCCAGCGGCCCGCTCGATCTCCTCCGGGTAGACGTTGCGACCCCCGATGATGATCACGTCCTTGATGCGGCCACAGATCACGATCTCGCCGTCGGCGAGGTAGCCGAGATCTCCGGTGCGGAGCCACCCGTCGCGGATCGTCGACGCGGTGACGTCCTCGCGGCGAAAGTAGCCGGGAGTGACCGACGCGCCACGGAGGCTGATCTCGCCGACCTCCCGCTCGTCGCGAGGCGCCCCCGTCTCCGGGTCGACGACGCGTACCTCGAGTCCACGAAGCGGGTGGCCGAGGCGAGCGAGCCGGCGGGCGTCAGGTCCCGACCGCGGTCGCGGCGTACCCCTCGCGTTCGAGCGCGGCGCGGTCCACGCTGTCGACGGCCATGCCGGAACCTGGGGCGGGGAACGAGATGGCGAGGGTCGCCTCCGCCATGCCGTACACGCAGAACGCGCTCGCCGGGTCGAGACCGTGGCCGGCACCGGCGGCGAGGAACGCCTCGACGGACGCCGGATCGATCGGCTCGGCGCCGTTCAACCCGAGTCGCCACGGGGACAGGTCGAGCCCGTCCATGCGGCGCATCGCCCGGGCTGCCAACGCGTACCCGAAGTTCGGGGCGCACGTCACCGTTCCCCGGTAGTCCGACATCCAGCGCATCCAGTCACCGGGCGCGGCGAGGAAGTCGGTCGGGGCGGCGAGGACGAGATCGAAACCGGCGAGCATCGGGGTCATCAACAGCCCGATGAGCCCCATGTCGTGGTAGAGGGGAAGCCAGGACACGCCGCGGTCCTCGCCGTTCAAGCCCGCCCCGTCGACGATGGCGTCGATGTTGTGGAGGACGCAGCGGTGCGGCAGCATCACGCCCTTCGGGTCGGCGGTGGACCCGCTCGTGAACTGCAGCAGCGCCAGCGCGTCGGGATCATCGGGCGGTCGCCGCCACTGCCGCGCCTGACCTCGGAGCTCGTCGAGGCGCACCACGGGCGGGTCGCTGGCTCCGAGCACCAGGAATGGCTCCAGCTCGGGATCGACGACGACGAGGGTCGCCTCGGCGTGGCCGATCCGCCGCCGGGTCTGGACCGCGAACTCCTCGATGGACCCGAGCCGCAGCGGGAGGGGCAAGCAGACGACGGTGGCGCCGGCGAGCCAGATCGCCTGGATCGCGGTGACCAGCGGCCGCGACGTCGGCCCGAGCACGGCGACGTGGTCGCCGGCCTCGACGCCCCGCGCCTGGAGCGCCGCGGCCATCCCCTGGGCGTCCTCGTGGAGCCGACCCCAGGGCACGACCTCGGCGGCACCCGACGGCGAGGCCGAGCCCACGAAGGTGAGCGAATGCGGGGACGCGGCGGACGCCTCGAGCCGAGCGACGATGGTCGTCACGGTCGCTACGACCCAGGCCGGCGCGGGCGCGTTACGTCACGTGGGTCGCCCAGCGGGCACCGGGGCCGGCCCGTCACCGCGGTCACGCGTCGGTCGTGACCGCAGCGGCCGGGTCCCGGAAGAAGCGGGACCGGGGCCAGACCACGTCGGCGCCCGCCTCGCGGGCCGCGTCGAGCGCTTCGGTGTCGGTGTGGGGCCCGAACGCGACGATCCGGGCGTGGGGGCTCGCGGCGCGCACCTCGGCCAGGTCTCGCCCGTGGGTGCCCACGTCGACGAGGACCACGTCGGCGGGTCCAGCCGCGGCCGGGTCCCGCACGAACGCGACGGCGGGGAGCGCCTCGGCGACCCGGGAACGATCGAGCACGTCGTCGACGAACGCCACGACGCGCACCGGCCCCGCGGCGGGGCTCAAGCGTCGACCAGGCCGGGGGCGGCGACCCAGGCCGTCTCCGGCCAGCGGGTCCGCTGCTTGCGGGCCAGCTTGTGGAGCAGCTCGATCGCCCCGGGATCGTCGTCACCGGGTCGGGTGTCGAGCCACCCTTCGGCCCGCATCCCGTCCAGGACCTCCCGTCCGGCTTCGGTCCGCACGATCGTGAGGGTCCAGTCGTTGAACTCCCCGATCCCCCCGGTCGAGATGTCGGCGTGCTCCGCCGCGAAGTCGGGGCAGGCCTTGCAGCCTTCGCGGGTCCAGGCGTGGCACTCCTTCAACGGCACCTCGTGGTACGCGCCGTCGTGCATCCAGATCTGCAACCGGCCCTTGATGTTCATCTTCTTGATGTCCGCCCGCTTCAGCCCGTACTTCGCGTCGAGGAGCTCGTCGAAGATGGCGTCGTCGAAGGTCTTCGAGCAGAGCAGCCCGATGTTCAGCGACAGGCGCCGCGCCACCTTGCCGGCTCGGCGTTGCTTCATGACCGGCGGCACCGAGCTCTGGCAGGACATGCCGACCAGCGCGATGCGCTCCGCCCCCGACTCGATGGCCTCGACGTAGGCCAGCGGGTTCGCCGAGTACGTGTAGCGGCTCCCGGCCGACGCGACGATCTGCTCCTTCGTGCGGGCCACCCCGGGCACGGCTTTCCACGTCGAGCCGTCCCCTTCGAGAAACGAGACCAGCGCCGCGTCGATCAGGTCGTGTTCCAGGCAATACAAGAGGATGGCGGACACCAGCCCGCCGTCCTGGCCGACCTCGGCGATCACCGGGTCGCGGGCTCGAGCGAGGAAGATGTCGTCGCTGATCCCCGCGACCTCGTCGGGGGTGCGAACCCGACCGAACAGGAACTCGTCGATCTCGGGTTCCCAAGCCCGGAACCGAGGACACGCCCGGGTGCAGCTCGTGCAGCCCTTCTGGCCGTGGGAGCAGTCGTCGGGCCCGAACCCCTCCTCGGTCTGGAACGGCTTGTACACACCGGCGTCGTCCCGGTACCCGAGTACGTCGTGCGGGCAGGCGATCACGCACCCTGCGCAGCCGGTGCACAAACCGCCGGTCACGACTTCCTTGTAGAGCTCTTTCCACTGCAGCTTCTCGGGCGGCATCGCAGCAGTCTGTCACGGCGGCCTCCCGGAGCACCCGGTGAGCCCGTCCGGCCCCGCCGGTCGCGGGGGACGAGCCGACGGTTCGCCTACGCTCGGTGTCCCGCTCGGCACGACAGGTCGGCGAATGGCGAAGATCAGCGACATCCTCGAACGCGACCGGACCATCTCCTTCGAGTTCTTCCCCCCTCGCACGCCCGAGGCGGAGGCGCAGCTCGAGCGGACCTTGCGCGAGCTCGAGCCGTTGGGGCCCTCGTACGTCTCGGTGACCTACGGGGCGGGGGGCAGCACCCGGGACCGCACCCACCAGCTGGTGGTGCAGATCAACCGGGAGACGGCCATGACGGCCATGGCCCACCTGACCTGCGCCGCGCACACCCGAGCCGAGCTCGAGGAGATCGTCGCCCGCTACCGAGACGCCGGCGTCGAGAACCTCCTCGCCCTCGGGGGGGACCCGCCGAAGGATCTCGACCTGCCCCCCGGCGAGCTCGAGCACGCCATCGACCTGGTGCGCTTGGCCCGAGACGTCGGCGACTTCTGCATCGGCGTCGCGGTGCACCCGGAGCCGCATCCCCACTCGCCGTCCCTCGAATCGGATCGCCGGTACACGGCCGAGAAGCTGGCCGAGGCCGACTTCGGGATCACCCAGTTCTTCTTCGAGCCCGGCCACTACTTCGACCTGATCGAGGCGATGCGGTCGCGGGGCGTCGACCGGCCCGTCATCCCCGGCATCATGCCGGTGCTCAGCATCGCCGGCATCAAGCGCATGGCCGAGATGCAAGGGTCGGCGTTCCCGGACTGGCTCGCGGCGCGGCTGCACGCCGTCGAGGACGACCCCGCCGCGGTCCGGGCGGTCGGGATCGAGGAGGCCACTCGCCTCTGCGGCGCGCTGCTCGAAGGCGGCGCGCCCGGGCTGCACTTCTACACGCTCAACCGGTCGCCGGCGACCCGCGAGATCGCCGCGAATCTCGGGCTCGCCCCCGCGGTCTGACCCGTCGACGGGTCCGGCGGGCGCGTCGTAGCGTGCCTCGAACCGCGACGAGGGAGCATCCGACGATGACGACCACCGCGACGATCGGACGCACGATCGCCGACTCGGTCCCGGCGTTCACCCCGCTGCCCCGACCGCCCCGCGGCGCACCGAACGTCGTGCTGATCGTCCTCGACGACCTCGGGTTCGCCCAGCTCGGCTGCTTCGGTTCGGACCTCGCCACCCCGACCATCGACCGGCTCGCCGCGGAAGGGCTGCGCTACAACCGCTTCCACGTCACCTCCCTGTGCTCGCCCACGCGGGCCGCGCTGCTCACCGGCCGCAACCACCACGCGGTCGGGATGGGGTTCCTGACCGACATCCCCACCGGGTTCCCCGGCTACGACGGGCGCATCCCGGCGTCGGCGGCGGCGCTGCCCCGAATCCTGCGCGACCGCGGGTACAGCACCTTCGCGGTGGGGAAGTGGCATCTCACTCCCCGTTGGGAGCAGAGCGCGTCGGGGCCGTTCACCCGCTGGCCGCTCGGGCTCGGGTTCGAGCGTTACTACGGGTTCCTCGCCGGCGACACGAACCAGTGGACACCGGAGCTGGCGCGTGACAACGGGTTCGTCGACCCGCCCCGGCGACCCGAGGAGGGGTATCACCTCACCGAGGACCTCGCCGACCGGGCCATCCGCCTCGTCCAGGACCAACGCCAGGCCACGCCGACCAAGCCGTTCTTCTTGTACTTCGCCACCGGCGCGACCCACGCCCCGCACCAGGCGCCCCCCGACTACCTGGCCCGCTACCGCGGCGCGTTCGACGACGGTTGGGACGCGTGGCGAAACCGCACCTTCGACCGTCAGCAGGGCGAGGGGATCGTGCCGCCCGGCACCGCCCTCACCGACCGGCCCCCGTGGGTCGAGCCGTGGGCGGAGCTGTCCGAAGACCGGAAGCGCCTCTCGGCGCGGTTCATGGAGGCGTTCGCGGCGTTCCTCACCCACACCGACGAGCAGCTCGGCCGGCTCGTCGGCTTCCTCGACTCGATCGGGGTGCTCGACGACACGCTGCTGCTCCTGTGCTCCGACAACGGGACCAGCGCCGAAGGCGGCCCGTACGGGTCGATCAACGAGCACCGGTTCACCCACGACGTCCTCGACGATCCCGCCGAGACGCTCGCCCGGATCGACGACCTCGGCGGTTTCCGCGCCTACAACCACTACCCGTGGGGCTGGGCGTGGGCGGGAAACACGCCGCTTCGCCTCTGGAAGCGGTACACGTGGCTCGGTGGGGTGCGCACCCCCCTCATCGCCCGGTGGCCCGGCCACGTCGTCGACCCCGGCGCGGTCCGGCGCCAGTTCTGCCACGCCGTCGACGTGCTCCCGACCGTGCTCGACGCAGTCGGAATCGACGCCCCCGCGGTCGTCGACGGGGTCACCCAGCAGCGCGTCGACGGCGCCAGCCTCGCACCGACGTTCGCGGACGCGGACCGCCCGGACCCCCGGTCGACGCAGTACTTCGAGATGATCGGCTCGCGGGCCATCTACCAGGACGGCTGGAAGGCGACCACCGACCACGTCGGCAACCAGCTGCGCTTCGAACGGGACCGGCTCGAGGGCAGCCTCGACTTCGACACCGACCGTTGGTCGCTGTTCCACCTCGACGAGGACTTCTCCGAAGCGCACGACCGGGCCGACGAACTCCCCGACCGAACCCGTGACCTCGTCGAACGCTGGTGGAACGAAGCCGGACGCAACCAGGTCCTCCCCCTCGACGACACCCTGATCCAGCGGGTCGGCGCGCTCGAGCCGCCACCGTACGGTCGTCGCCTGCGGGCGGTCCTCCGACCCGGCGGCGGGCCCGTCTCCGAGGACGCGATCCCACCCCTCGGCGGCGGGTTCGTGCTCGAGGCCCAGCTCGATGTTCCCGCAGCCGGCGCCGAGGGTGTCGTCTGCGCGCTCGGCGACTGGAACAACGGTTGGGCCTGCTACGTGCTCGACGGCGCGCCCGTCGTCGCGTTCAGCCTCCTCGGGAACCCGAGCCGGGTCAGCGCCGCGACCGGTTCGCTGCTCACCGGCCGTCACCGTCTGCGCGTCGAGTATCAGCGGGGTGAGCAGCCGGGCGGTCCGCTCGTCATCCGAGTCGACGATGCCGTCGTCGCCGAGGGCGTCGTGCCCGCCGACCTGCCGTTCCGGTGGCAGATCGGCGGTGCCGGGCTTCTCGTCGGCCGGGACCGAGGCTTCCCCGTCGCCGCGGAGTACGAGCCGCCGTTCCCGTGCACGGCGAACCTCGAGTGGCTGCTCCTGGAGACACCCGCCGCGCCGCCCCGCGACGCCGACGCGGAGGTCGCCGCCGCGCTGCGTCACGAGTAGCCGGCGCCGGCTAGGACAGGTCGGGTTCGTCCGGCTCGGAGCTCGCGACGGCCCAGAACGGCGGCGACGGCGGCAACAGGGCGAGCGCCTCGTGGAGCTGGTCGAGGTCGGCGCGATCCAGGCCCACGAGGTCGTCGGGGGGCGTCAAGAGCCGCTCGATGAGCAGCTGCTTGGTCTTGACCCCGTCGGGCGTCAACACCACGGTCTTCACCCGCCGGTCGTGCGGGCGGGCGCGGCGCTCGACCAGGCCCCGCTCCTCGAGCCGATCGACGAGCCAGGTGGCGTTGGAGGCGTCGCACACCAGCGCGGCGGCGAGCTCACCCATCGAGCGGCCCTCCTCTGCGTCGAGCTCGAAGAGGGTCTTCATGTGGCCGGGGGTCAGGCCGAGCTCCTGGACGACGCGCATCTGCAGCTCGCGCTGCGCGAAGAAGTAGCCCACGAGCATCTGCCAGACGTCCCGTGCCACCCCGGCATTCGTGACCTTGGTCACAGCCCTGACCTTACGCTTCATTCTCGAAGCACTCGAAGTATTGAAGATCCAAGAAACTCAATATACTCCGATATTTGACAGACTTCAAGGATAGCGCGAGACTGCCAAACCATGAGTGACACCGCGGCGCCGGCGATCCGCGCCGTCGACCTGGTCAAGCACTACGGAGACGTCAAAGCCCTCGACGGGGTGTCCCTCGAGGTCCCGACCGGCACGGTCCTCGGCCTCCTCGGTCCCAACGGCGCGGGCAAGACCACCGTGGTGCGGATCCTCACCACGCTCCTCACCCCCGACCGGGGTCGAGCCGAGGTCCTCGGCCTCGACGTGACCCGGGAGCCGATGCGAACCCGCGCGTCGATCGGTCTGGCCGGTCAGTACGCCGCGGTCGACGAGAACCTCACCGCGCGTGAGAACCTCCGCCTCGTCGGGCGCCTCACCCACCTCTCGGCGGCCGAGATCGTCGCGCGCGCCGACATCCTCCTCGACCGCTTCGACCTCAGCGGCGCCGCCGACCGTCTCGTCCGCACTTTCTCCGGGGGGATGCGCCGGCGCCTCGACCTCGCCGCGGCGCTCGTCCACGAGCCGCCGGTGCTGTTCCTCGACGAGCCCACGACCGGACTCGACCCCCAAGGTCGGACCGAGCTCTGGTCGTTCATCGAGGAGCTCGTCGATTCCGGAACGACGTTGCTGCTGACGACGCAATACCTCGAAGAAGCCGACCGCTTGGCGGATCGCATCGTCGTGATCGACCACGGCAAAGTGATCGCCGAAGGCACGGCGTCGCAGCTGAAGTCCCGGCTCGGCGCGACGGTCATCGAAGTGGCCTTCGCCGACCAGGACGCGGCCCGCACGGCGGCCGCGCAGCTGACGTCGCTCGGAGAGCTGACCGTGGACGGCAAGGAAGTCCGCTTGAGCGTTGCCAACGGCGCGGTCGCCATGCTCCAGACGGTCCGGGTCCTCGACGCGCACCATCTCGAGCCGATCACGATGGCGTTGCGTGAGCCGACGCTGGACGACGTGTTCCTCACCCTCACCGGGCACGCCGCCGACATCGAACACGAGGAGGTCACGACATGACCGCGCCGTCCGTGACCCTCCCGTCCGCCGCGGCCCGCAAGGATTTCGCGCGCCCGCGGGTGATCGGCGACGCGATGACGATCGCGTGGCGGAACCTGCTCAACATCCGCCGCAACCCGCAGCTGGTGGTCTTCGCGACGATCCAGCCGGTCATCTTCGTGTTGATGTTCCGCTACGTGTTCGGCGGTGCCATCCGCGTCCC
The DNA here is from genome assembly GCA_963714105.1 of uncultured Actinomycetes bacterium. Classification (GTDB taxonomy): domain Bacteria; phylum Actinomycetota; class Acidimicrobiia; order IMCC26256; family PALSA-555; genus PALSA-555. The sequence continues at coordinate 1,313,162 of OY970233.1, forward strand.
CGGTGTCCCCTACGTCGACTTCCTGATGCCGGGAATCTTCGTGCAGACCGTCGTCTTCGGGTCGCTCACGACCGGCGTCGGTCTCGCCGATGACCTCCAGAAGGGCCTGGTGGACCGGTTCCGCTCGCTGCCGATGGCCCGGTCAGCGGTCCTGATCGGCCGCACCCTCGCCGACCTCGTCCGCAACGTCTTCGTGGTGCTGTTGATGGCGGTCGTCGGCTTCGCGGTGGGCTGGAGGCCGACCGGCAGCGTGCCCGCGGTCGTCGGCGGGCTCGCCCTCGTCCTCTTCTTCGCGTACTCCCTGTCGTGGCTCTTCGCGATCGTCGGCCTCACGGTCCGCGACAGCGAGACCGCCCAGGCGGCCTCGTTCCCCATCCTGGCGCCGCTGGTGTTTGCCTCGTCGGCCTTCGTGCCCGTCTCGTCGATGCCCGCGTGGCTGCAAGGCTTCGCGGAGCACCAGCCGGTCACGGCGGTCGTGAACGCCGTGCGTGCGCTCACCATCGGGACGCCCGCCGGGTCGGACGTCTTCGCCGCGATCGCGTGGATCGTCGCGATCGTCGGAATCTGCGCGCCAATCGCGGTCAACCGGTACCGACGCGCCGTCTAGACCCTCGGCGCGAAGCCGACCTCGGGCGCTGACCGCCCACCACCCTGCCCCGAGCTCCCCCAACGGGTGGCCGCACGGCCGGCGGCTCACCGGCGAGGTCGGGATCTCGGTGTGTTCACGAGACCGGCCGCCTCGACGATCGCCGCGGCGGCGCTCACTCGCGCTCGAGCGCCGGAACCTCCGCGACGGTCAGCGACGCGGCCCGACGCCTCGGGGGGAGCGACGTCGGGGCCCGCGCCACTGCGGTATCTCCTCGCCCCCGGCCGTCCCCCCGTCGACGACGTGTCCCTCCGAGGCCGCTGGCGCCCGGCGGTATTGACGAATCTGTCACCTTGTTGACGCCGTCATGTAACGGTCACGCGGCGGTACGGCAACGCGGTTCGCTGAGGGTGTCCTCGTCCTTCCGTAACGGCGCGGAACGACCGTGGGTGGACGCGGAGAGCCAGGCCGGTACAGCGGTCAGCCGCGTCCTTCGAAGCCGATGAGCGCAGAGGAGAGGACAGATGGCGGAGACCACTGCCCGGGGTAGCGGTGAGATGAGACGGAGCCTGACGCTGACCGGCGTCACCGTGAACGCGATGGCGCTGATCGCGCCGGGAGCGTTCTTGTGGACCACCTTCCAGACGCAGTCGGCGCTCACCCGAGGCGGATCGTCGACGGCTCCGGAGATGTGGACCGGTCTGGCGTTCGCGCTGATTCTTGCCCTGCTGACCGCGTACAGCTACAGCGAACTGGCGCGCATCTACCCCGATGCCGGGACCGGATCGAGCTACTACTTCGCGGAAGCGGCGTTGCTCGACAAGACCAGCCCCGCGCACCGCCGGTGGGCGCGCTTCTCGAAACTGAGCGTCGGGTGGATCAGCCACCTCTACTACTGGATCTATCCAGGGATCATGGTGGCTTTCACCGCGACGCTGGCGGGATACATCTACACCGCGATGTTCGGCGGCACGCTCTCGTACTACTGGCTCGGTGTCGTCTGCGTCGTGTTCGCGTTCGGGACGGGGTACATCGCCTATCGAGGGATCACGACCTCGACACTCGCGGCGATCACCGTCAACGTGATCCAGATCGTGTCGCTGGTGTCGGTCAGCGTGCTGTTCATCGTGTACCGGTTCGCACACCCGAACGCCGGCTACGAGATCGTCAACGCGGCCCACGTGATCATCCCGCACAGCTACATCAACATGCTGTACCAGTCGACGATCGCGATCCTGCTCCTGGTCGGCTTCGAGTCGATCACGGCGCTCGGCTCGGAGACGATCCGCCCCGACAAGGACATCAAGCGTGGCGTCTTGATCAGCCTGATCATCCAGGGCGGCATCTGCTACATGTTCGAGTACTTCTCCGCCAACTTCGCGATCGGCAAGGCGACCATCTCGAGCGGAAGCGGGAAGAGCCTGCTCACCGGCTACAACGCCGCCGCCACCGACTCGGCGCCGATCGGGACGATGCTGAAGAACGTCGGCAACCAGTCACTGAACCATTCCGGAACGACAGTGTCGGTGGTGGTCGCGTTCACGGTCTTGCTGGCTCTGATCGGGACGACGCTGGCGTGCCTCAACACGGGCGTGCGGGTCACCTACGCGATGGCCAAGGACAAGGAGATGCCGGGCATCCTCGGCTTGTTGCACGGGCGGTTCGCGACGCCACACGCCGGGATCTGGATCCTGGTCGCCTTGTCGGCCGGCCTCGGGATCTTCGGTGCCAACCCGCACCAGGTGGACAACCTCACCCAGATCACCCTGGCCTCCAACACGGGGACGTTCCTCGTGTACGGGTTCACGTGCATCATCGCGGTGGTGGCGTTCGCGAGTCGACACGACAAGCATCCGATCAAGCATCTCGTGCTCCCCGGTGTCGGGGCGTTGATGAACATCGCCGAGCTCATCGGTGTCGTGTACATCGCGTTGGAGGCGTCCGGGACCTCACCCGGGAACGCCTACAAGGCGCTCGGTGTCGTCGGCCTGTGGATCCTCATCGGGGCCGTGTGGGTCCTCTCGAACCCGAACATGCGGGGAACGGGGATGTTCCGTGATCCGGGTCAACGAGCGAGTGTCCCAGTGTCCACGAGCTAGCGCTCGGATCGAGCTCGACGGACCGCCCGGGAGGCCGGGGCACATGAGTGCTCCGACCTCCCGGCGGTCATCCCGGCGGTGTCGATCGTTGAAACCCGACCACCCGAAGCCTGCGCCGCCGGTGACGCCAACGCCTCGAGGTTCGTGGCACCGTTGGATCGATCCAACGTGGCGTGGCGGACGGGTCCGGGTGTCGCGACGGTGAGGAGGTGAGCGGTGACGCTGATCGTCTTCCTCATCCTCTTGCCCGCGGTGGTGGTCCTCACCGCGACGTGGGCGTGGCGGTATCAGCTGCGGTCCTTGGACCTGGTCGGGTCTCGGGACCCGGACACCGTGAAGTGGGCCGAGGTGCGTCTGCAGTCCCTCGCGGTCACCGACGCCGAGCGCGTCGCCTTGACCCTTGAACGCCGCGACGAAGGCGCTCGCCGCGACGTGATGCTGGTCGCCGTCGACGAGCCGTCAGCCGCCCTGTCGACCCTTCGAGCGTGGCACGATGCCCAGGAGCCGCTGGTCGTGATCTACCCGGCCGGCCGCCGCATCGTCCGGTTTCGAAGTGTCGACACCGCAGAATCCCTCACCCTCAGACGGGTCGAGGGCTAGTCCTCGGATCGACGGGCGTCACGGCGAACGACCGTGGTCGCCGCACCCCGAATGAAGAACAGGCCGACACCCATGAAGAAGATCGCCGGGACGAACCTCCAACTCGCGTGGAGCGCGACGAGCTCGATGATCCCGCAGATGATCCAGGCTGCACCCACCGTGAGCAGAAACGCTGGAGACGACGGACGCCGACCGACCCGACCGGGGTTGTCCGACCGCGGCTTCGCCGGTTGGTCGGGCGGGCGTGTCGCGGCCGGACGCGGGGGCCGTCGACGAGGCTTGGCCATGCGACGCACTCTAGTGGTCGGCCGTTGACACGATTCTCGCGATGAGCGCGCATGACGGCTCCGTCAACGCGGCGGGAGGGAACGGTGCTCGAGCCGAGCATGGATACGTCTCGAAGCTGTCGTGGGCGCTGCGCTCCGAACCCGGTCCGGTTCGAACCGAGAACGAGGACTACGCCGACGTGTCGGTACCGTCTATCCCCGATGACGCGTGGGACCGGGGTCCGCTGTTCCTCGTCGCTGACGGCATGGGAGGCCACGCCGCGGGCGAGGTCGCAAGTCGAGTCGCGGTCGAAGCCGCGCTGGCCGCGTGGGTGGGCGGTTCACCGGGCGCGGCGCCGCAAGCGCTCCGGAACGCCGTGCGCGTCGCGAACACCGCCGTGTACGACGCCGCGCTGGAACCGGGACGACGGGGGATGGGTACGACGCTGGTCGCGTTGACGCTGGCCGGACACGAGACGATCATCGGACACGTTGGTGACAGTCGCGTCTATCTCGTGCGAGGCCAAACCTGCACCCAGCTCACGGCCGACCATTCGAAGGTGGGAGAGATGCTGCGGATGAGGTTGGTGACACCGGAGGAGGCGGCTCGCCACCCGGCCCGTTCGCAGCTGACGCGCAGTCTCGGCGCCGAGCTCGGCGTTCAGGTCGACCTGACCCGTCATCCGATCGAACGTGGCGACAGCCTGGTCATCTGCACCGACGGTTTCTGGGACCTCGTCTCGCGCTCGGAGATGGTGGAAGCCGCCGCGGGCTCACGTGACGGTCAGGCGCCGACGCCGGTGCAGATGGTTGACGACCTGGTGGGACGGGCGATCGGGCGTGGCGCCTCCGACAACGTCACCGCGGCGATCGTCACGGTGACTTCGACGTTGCCGATCCCGGCGGCGAGCGGTCGGCGCCTCTTCCGTCGTGGGCGGGCGTGATGCGTTATCAGCCGGGGACGCACGTGGACCGCTACGAGATCGTCGAGGGGCTGGGTGAGGGCGCGTACGCGGAGAGCTACAAGGCCGTCGACACGAAGGACGGCCAGGTGGTGGTGCTGAAGTGTCTGAACCCGCAGCTGTTCGCCGATCCTCACCACTTCCAGCGGTTCCGGCGGGAGGCTCAGGTGGTGTCCCGGCTCAACCACCCGAACGTCATCCGCAGTCTCGACGACGAGAGCAACCGCACCGAGCCGTACCTGGTCCTCGAGTACGTCGACGGGGAGAACCTCCGCCGACGGGCGAGCGAGCTCGGAACGGTCCCGATCGACACCGCGGTGGATTGGGGCCGGCAGCTCGCCGACGCGCTGGCGTACCTGCACGCTCGCGGCATCGTGCATCGGGATCTGAAGCCCGAGAACGTGCTCGTCGCGCGAGACGGGCGACTCCGGATCATGGACTTCGGCACCGCGCTCCTCGATGGTGCCAAGCGTCTGACCTGGCGTCACCTCAGCGAGAGCCTGGGTACCCCGAGCTACATGAGCCCGGAACAGATCAAGGGCAATCGAGGCGACGCGCGAAGTGACATCTACGCTTGGGGCGTGCTCATGTACGAGCTCCTGACCGGACGGCCACCGTTCGACGCCGACAACTGGATGGCCACGATGGCGGCGCACCTCCAGCGCGACCCCACCCCGATCCGGAAGCTGCGGAAGGACGTTCCCCCGCGCTCGAAGCGGTCGTGCTGAAGGCGATGCGGCGCTACCCGGAGCACCGGTACCAGAGTGCGGCTGAGCTCCGAGCCGACCTCGATCGGCTCGACGACCTCGACCCGGCCACGTTCGACCTCTCCCCCGAGGATCCGATGGGTGGCATCGCCGCGATCGACTCCACCAAGCGGCTCTGGGCGTTGGCCGGTGTCATCGCGGTCGGCTTCATCGGGGTCGTCGCGGTCATCATCACGCTGTCGATCGTGCTGCGATGAGCGACAGCATCGGCCTCGACGAGATCACTTGGGTCCGCCTCGGTTTCGTCGACGTCTTCGGGACCAGCAACTCGGTCCAGATCCCCGCGGCGCGGTTTCATGAGGTGCTCGAGCGGGGCGCCCCCTTCGATGGGTCTGCCCTCGAAGGCCGGGCCCGGTACCTCGAGTCGGACATGCTCCTGCGCCCCGACCCGGCCACCCTCGTCGATCTGGGGGGCGGCATCGCGCGGGTCGTGTGCACCGCCCACACGCCCGACGGCGCCCGGTGGCCCGCCGATCCCCGCTACGCGCTCGAATCGCTCCTCGACGACGTGGGCGAGCTCGGCGCGGGGATGACGGTGGCGGCCGAGCTCGAGTTCTACCTGTTGGATGAAGCCGCGGAACCGGTCGACGTCGCCGGGTACTTCGACGAGGCCGAGAGCCCAGGCAGCGTCCTCGCGCGCACCGTCGCCGAGCGACTGATCGCCTGCGGGTTCCCGGTCGACGGCTGCCACCACGAGGCCGGACCCGGACAGTACGAGCTCGACCTCGCCCCGCTCAGGCCCATGCAGATCGCTGACGGGCTGATCCTCGCGAAGCAGACGATCCGCGACCTCGCTCGCAGCGCCGGGATGCACGCGACGTTCATGCCTCGGCCCTTCGACGACCAGCCGGGGTCGGGGCTCCATCTGCATCAGCGCCTGCCGGGTGGTCTCGTCGATGACCTCGGCAACCTCGAGGCCGAAGGCCGCAGGTTCGTCGCCGGTCAGCTCGCGCACGGGCGGGCGCTCAGTGCCCTCGGCGCGCCGACGGTGAACTCCTACAAGCGGCTCCACGCCGGCCCCGAGGCTCCGAGCGACGTGGTCTGGGCGCACACCAACCGGGGCGCGCTGCTGCGGGTCAGCTCCTACCGCGGCCCCGATGCGTCCATCGAGTATCGAGGTGCCGACCCGTCGGCGAACCCGTACCTGCTGCTCACGGGCCTCCTCGCCTCCGGTGCGGACGGGATCGAACAGAATCTCGACTTGCCGCTCCCGGTCGAGGAGAGCGCGGGCGGCTACGACCCGGCCGCGTCGGCGCTGGTGCTCGAGCCGCTGCCCCGGAACCTGGACGAGGCCCTCGACGCGCTCGAGGCCGACGATCTGCTCGTCGACGTCTTCGACCCTCAGCTGCTCGCCCGCCTCATCGACGGTCGCCGCGCCGAGGCGCAGGCGTACCGGTCCCTCGTGACGAGCTGGGAGCGGACCCGCTACCTCGACGAGGCCTGAGCACTAGGGGTCGCCTCCCGCGGCGATTCACGATCTCTTCAGCGCGCAGGCCCACTTCTTGGCAGCATCTTTGCGGCGAGCCTCACGACAATCGACCCATCAACGTCGTGCAGCTCCACTACCCCGAGGAACAACGCCGGCTGGGCCCGCTGCGGTCGCTGGCCATCCCCCGCCTCCTCCTGGTCGCTGACGGGTCCACCCCCCCGGTCTGCCCGGACGCCCTCGAGGACTGGATCTGGGCCTCGGCGTCGACGGACGACCGATCCCGACGGGTCGCTGCGTTACAGCACCGCGCCGACGACCGGGCCCGCATCCCGAGGATCGACGAGAACGGGTTGCTGCACTTCGAGGGTCGGTGGGTGGCGCTCTCCCCGACGGAAGCGGTCGTCGCCGCGCAGCTGATCGGCCGGTTCGACCGGCTCGTCGAGCGGTCCGCGGTGGCGAGAGCGGTGTGGCCCCACGGCTGCTCCCGTCCGAGGACCCTCGACATGCACATGCTCAAGCTCCGCCGGCGGGTCGCGGACGTCGGCCTCGAGATCGAGACGATCCGCTCCCGCGGTTGGCTGATGCGCCTCCCCGACCGCGAGCCGTCCCGGGTGCTCGTCGCGGTCTAGGCCCGGGGGCTGCGAGGCGGCTACGGCTTCCTGATCAGGTAGCCGCGGAGGTACACGTCGGCGCCGAGCAGGCCGTTCTGGAACCGGAGCGACAGCGGGCCGAGCGGCTCACCCGCGGGCACGCCCGGCCGAGCCGGGGTGTACCAGTGGACGCCGGGATACGGGGACAGGAACGCGACCGCGTCGGAGACGGTGAACTCGGCGCTGCTCGGACTCGGGACCGTCCCGTCGATGACGGCGGTCGGACGCCGGCGGCAGTCGCGTACCGGACGGTTCGCCTGGGCGAGCCCTGCCAGCTGAACCCGGCGAACCGGGCCGGCAGTCGGGGGACGGGCACGGTGAACGCGGCGGTGTTCCCGGTGGACTTGCCCTCACAGGCGCCGAAGCTCGCGTCGAAGTTCGAGCACAGCGCGGTGTCGAAGTGGAGGTCGAGGTAGCACATGTCCTGGGCGGACGGGCAGGCCGGGGGTGGCTGCGGGGCCGGTTGCCCTTCAGGGACACCTCCAGGCCGAGCTTCCCGTCGCCCTGCTTGCACTCCAGGTTCTGCCACTGGGAAGGCGGGTTGCACCGCGCGTAGTAGCCCTTCAGACCGGCGAAGCCCTCCCCGACCCACACCAGGCCGCGCCCGGGCCGACCCATCGTTGGGCACCCGGGTGTTGAATCGCCCGCGTCGCGGTTGGTAGACGACGCTCGTGGGTCTGGTCGTCGCTGCCGAGGATCCCCGTGTCGACGACGTGCAAGCCCTGTTGGAGCGACATCTCGCGTTCGCTCGCACGGTCACGCCTCCTGCGGGTGTCCACGCCCTAGACGTCGATGGCCTGCTCGATCCGACCGTCACCTTCTTCACCGCTCGACGCGACGGCGAGCTGCTCGGAGTGGGCGCATTCAAAGAGTTGAGTCGGTCTCACGCCGAGGTGAAGTCGATGCACACGGTCGAGGCCGTCAGGGGCCAAGGGGTGGGACGAGCCCTGGTCGACCATCTCCTGTCCGTCGCCGCCGACCGGAACTACCTGCGGGTGAACCTCGAGACCGGAACCATGGACGCGTTCGCATGGGCTCGGTCGCTCTACGAGCACGTCGGTTTCAGGCCGTGTGCGCCGTTCGGGCAGTACGCCGAGAGCCCGACCAGCGGGTGCATGACCATCGAGATCGACCCGGCCGCGCGGGCCTCGAACGACGAGCGGTGAGAAGACACCGGCGGTGGGCTGGTCACGCCACTCGCTCGAACCGGGTCATAGCCAGAGGCAACGGCGCGACCGGATCGGTCCGGGCGGAGGGAGTGGGATTTGAACCCACGGTGCCCATTGCTGGACACAACGGTTTTCGAGACCGCCCCGTTCGGCCGCTCCGGCATCCCTCCGCCGGCGAGTGTACGGGGTGCGCTCGCGTTCGCCGACGGCTCAGTGCCGTCTCGCGGTGAAGAAGTCGACGAGCAGCTGGGCGCACTCGTCGGCGCGGACGTCCGGGACGACGGTCAGCTCGTGGTTGAGGCGGGGGTCGGCGCCGAGGTTGTAGAGGCTCCCGAGCGCGCCCGCTTTCGGGTCGGGTGCCCCGAAGGCGACGAGGTCGAGGCGGGCGGCGAGGGCCGCGCCGGCGCACATCGGGCACGGCTCGAGCGTCGCGACGAGCGCGCAGCCATCGAGGCGCCAGGTGCCGGCGATCCTCGCGGCGTCGCGGAGCGCGAGGATCTCGGCGTGGGCGGTCGGGTCGCGGGTGCCTTCCCGTTCGTTGTGGCGGGCGGCAAGGATCGACCCGTCGTCGAGGCGGGCGACCACGGCGCCGACGGGCACGTCGTCGTGCTCGAGCGCGGCGCGCGCCTCGGCGAGCGCCTGATCCATGAGCGGGTCGAGCAGTTCGGGGCGCACGTCAGCCGGCGACGTTGTCCTCGGCGACGACCGAGGTCGGGGTCACCCGGACCAGCAGCTCGCCGGGGACGGCGTTGCGTCGCCCGAACTCCTCGCCGCGCTCCTCGCCCATGTAGCGGGCACCGATCCGGCTCGCCCACCGGACGAGCTCGTCGAGGTCGGTGCTGACGGAGGCGTGCCCGGTGATGACGACGAACGCGAACGGGGGCGTCTCGTCGTCGACGCAGAGCGCGACGCGGCGGTCGCGGCGCAACGCTTTGCCCTTCAGGGTTCGTTCCCCGGTGGTGAAGATGAGATCGTGGCCGTCGAGGACGAACCAGATCGGCGCGACGTGGGGCCGCCCGTCGGCCCGGACGGTCGCGAGCTTCGCGGTCCGGGTCCCGGCGGCGAGCAAGGCGTGGATCCGCTCGGGGGCCATGGCGGTCATGCACGCAGTCTCTCGCGTTGCTGGCTGGGCCCCGCCGGCGGTCGCGCCGACGTCCCGGCTCGGACCGGGGTGGCGCGGCCCTGCTGCCGGGGCCGTCGGGCGGAGGGAGTGGGATTCGAACCCACGGTGAGTTGCCCCACACACGCTCTCCAGGCGTGCCGATTCGTCCGCTCTCGCATCCCTCCCGGAGGACGGCATGGTACGCACCGGCGCTAACCTCGTTGCGCGGACCGTGCTAGGCGGGGAGCTCGTGGTGCCCTGTACCCCAAATCCACGTATGGGGGGCTGAACTCCCGTCCGAGGCCAGTGCCGCTGCTCGATCGGACCCGTACGACCGGTGTCGAAGGTTGGGTCCTGCGCAACGGGTTCCCGCGAACCGAGTCAGGTCCGGAAGGAAGCAGCTCTCAGCGGATCGTCCCGTGTGCCGCAGGCACGCCTGACCGGAGCTGGCTGCGGGCACCGCACGGGGAGCGGGGCGGTCGATGACGGGTGCACGGTCCGCGTCTCTCCCGGCCCCTGACGGCGCCGCCGCCCGGGGTCGGGTCCGCGCCGTCGGTACAGTCCCGTCGGTGGCCTACCAGGCGCTGTACCGCAAGTACCGACCGCAGCGGTTCTCCGAGGTGGTCGGCCAGGACCACGTGACCCACGCGCTGCGCAACGCGGTGCGCGACGGGCGGGTCGGGCACGCCTACCTGCTCTCGGGCCCGCGCGGCACGGGGAAGACGACGACGGCGCGGATCCTCGCCAAGGCGCTGAACTGCACGAACCTCGGCGCGGACGGGGAGCCGTGCGGGGAGTGCGAGAGCTGCCGGGCGATCGCGGCGGGGACGTTCCTCGACCTCTTCGAGATCGACGCCGCGTCGCGCCGCAAGGTCGACGACGCGCGCGAGCTGCGCGAGCAGCTCGGTCACAAGGGCTTCGGCGGGCAGCGGACGGTGTACATCCTCGACGAGGTGCACATGCTCACGAAGGAGTCGGCGAACACGCTGCTCAAGAGCATCGAGGAGCCGCCCGAGCACGTCGTGTTCATCCTGGCGACCACGAACCCGGAGGAGGTGCTCCCGACCATCCGGTCGCGCACCCAGCACCTGCAGTTCACGCTGCTCAGCTCCGACGAGGTCGTCGCGCGGCTCGCGGACCTGCTCGGACGGGAAGGGATCGACTTCGACCCGGCCGCGCTCGAGACGATCGCCGCCGCGGCGGGTGGCTCGATCCGCGACGCGGAGTCGCTGCTGGACCAGGCGATCGCGGGCGCGGACGGACGCCTCGACGCGGGAACCGTCGCCGCGGTGTTCGGTTCCACGCCGTTCGCCCTGCGTGCCGGGGTGCTCGAGGCGATCGCCGGGGAGGACACGGCGGGCGCGCTCGTCTCGCTCAGCCAGCTCCTCGACGCCGGTCACGAGCCTCGCCGGGTCGCCGAGGATCTCCTGCGTCGCGGCGCGCGACGCGTTCCTGATCAGCGCCGGCAGTGGCCGGGTCCAGGTGAGCGCCCCCGCCGCCGATCAGGAGCGCCTGGGTGGGCTCGGCGAGCAGCTCGGGAACGCCGCGCTCGTCCGGATGGTGGAGACCCTCGGGCAGGCCATCGTGGACATGCGGGGGGTGGACGCCGCGGACCCGCGGCTGGTGCTCGAGGTCGCGCTGGTGCGGCTCAGCCGCCGCGACGCCGGGCCGCCGCTGCAGACGGTCATCGAGCGCATCGAGCGGCTGGAGCGAGCCGTCGCGGGTGGCGGGCCGACCCCAGCCCCGAGCCCGTCGGCGAGACCACCGGGACGCACGATCGGTTCCGTCCGGGCCGACGCGGGCCCGGCGGACGAGCCGGAACCGGCTCCCGAGCCGCCACCCGAGCCGGTCGCGGCGCCGCCCGCGGCGGTGGACGACGGCCGTCCCCTCGACCTGGACGACGTCATCGTGGCGTGGGGTCAGCTGCTCCCCGGCTTCTCGCCGGCGACCCGCGCCGCGGTGCAGTCGGCGCAGCCGGTCCGGGTCGAGGGCAACGTCGTCACCTTCGGGGTGGCACCCGCGCTGCTCGAGGCGGCCCGGCCGCGCTTCAAGAAGGAGGCGGACACCATCCGCGCCGCGTTGGCGGAACGGCTGGGCCAGAGCGTCAAGTTCACCCTCGTCGCGTCAGAGGAGTTCAGCGCGGTCGGGGACGCGGCCCACGGCCGGCCGGCGCCGCCGCCCACGGAACCCGAGCCGGACCCGGTCGACCTCGAGGAGGTCGCGGACGCGACCGACGCGCCGCCTCGTGCGCCCGAGGCGCGGCTCACCGAGGAGCTCGGCGCTACCGTCGTCGAGGAAGTCCCCCGCCAGTAGGAGCAGCAGTGGCGAAGCAGAAGCCGCCGTCGAACCCGCAAGCGAACCTGATGCGTCAGATGCAGCGCATGCAGCAGGACATGGCCAGCCGCGCAGGCCGCGCTCGCCGCGGAGCTCGTCGAGGGCTCCGCCGGCGGCGGGATGGTGAAGGCGACCGCGACCGGGGTCGGGCGAGCTGCGGGCGATGTCGATCGCACCGGAGGTCGTCGACCCCGACGACGTCGAGATGCTCGAGGACCTCGTCGTCGCCGCGGTGACCGAGGCGCTCCGGGCGGCCCAGGAGCTCCAGGCCGAGACGATGGGCGGGGTGACCGGCGGGCTCGATCTCGGCCCGCTCGGTGGGCTGCTCGGCTGAGCGCGCGGCGACCGCGGTGAGCGTCTACGAGGGGTCGGTGCAGGCCCTCATCGACGAGCTGGGTCGACTGCCCGGGATCGGTCCGAAGTCGGCGCAGCGGATCGCGTACTACCTGCTGAAGTCCGCGCCCGAGGACGCCAACCGGCTGGCCCGGGCGATCACCGAGGCGAAGGCCCGGGTGAGCTGGTGCCGGCAGTGCTTCAACATCTCCGAGGGGGAGCTGTGCTCGTTCTGTCGCGACGAGCGGCGCGACCCGACGGTGCTGTGCGTCGTCGAGGAGCCCCGCGACATCGTGGCGGTCGAACGCACCCACGAGTTCCGGGGTCGCTACCACGTGCTCCAGGGCGCGATCTCGCCGATCGAGGGCATCGGGCCCGAGCAGCTCCGGGTCAAGGAGCTGCGTCCGCCGCCTCGGCGACGAGGGCGTCACCGAGGTGATCCTCGCCACCAACCCGAACATCGAGGGCGAGGCGACCGCGATGTACCTCGCCAAGCTCCTGGCCCCGCTCGGGTTGACCGTCACGCGGCTGGCCAGCGGGCTGCCCGGTCGGCGGCGACCTCGAGTACGCCGACGAGGTGACCCTCGGTCGAGCGTTGGAAGGCCGCCGAGTCGTCGAGGCCTGATCGCGACGGTCAGCCCAACGCGCGGCCGATGACCTTGCCGACGCGCTTCGGTCTCGATGAGGAAGCCGTCGTGGCCGTGCATCGAGTCGATGACCTCGACCTGCGTCGGCGCGGGGGTGAGCTCGGCGAGCTCGTGCTGGAGCCGCAGCGGGTAGAGGCGGTCCGACGAGATGCCGGCGATGGTCGACGTCGGCGGTCACCCGCGGCGAGCGCCGGCGGCGACGCCGCCGCGGCCGCGCCCGACGTCGTGGTGGTTCATCGCCTCGCTCAGCACGATGTAGCTGTTCGCGTCGAAGCGGCGGACGAGCTTCGTCGCCGTGGTACTCGAGGTACGACTCGACCGCGTAGCGGCCGCCGGCGAGCGGGTCCTCGTCACCTTGGTGGTCGCGGCCGAAGCGCTCGTCGAACTCGATCTCGGAGCGGTAGCTGATCTGCCCGATGCCCGCGCGAGCGACAGCCCCTCGTCGCGGTCCGCCGGCCGCGTCGTAGTAGTCGCCGCCTCGCCACTCGCGGGTCGGCGCGGATCGCGCGGATCTGCACCGAGCAGAGCGCGATCTGCTCGGCGGTGGCCTTCGCGCCGACCGCGATGACGACCGCCCGCGCGACCCGGTCGGGGTAGCCGACGGCCCACTCGAGGACCCGCATCCCGCCCATCGAGCCGCCGACGACGCGCGTGCCACCGGTCGATGCCCGAGCCGGTCGGCGAGCGCGGCCTCGACGACGACCTGGTCGCGGACGGTGACGCGCGGGAACCGGGACCCGTAGGGCGTGCCGTCGGCGGCGGTCGAGGCCGGGCCGGTCGTGCCCTGGCAGCCGCCGAGCACGTTGGGGCACACGACGAAGAAGCGGTCGGTGTCGATGGCCCGGCCGGGGCCGATGATCGCGTCCCACCAGCCGGCCTGCGGGTGGCCGGGCCCGACGGGCCCGGCGGCGTGGCTGTCGCCGGTGAGCGCGTGCAGCACGAGCACCGCGTTGCGTGCCGTCGGGCGCCAGCTCGCCCCAGGTCTCGTAGGCGACCTCGATGGCCTCGAGCCGGCCGCCGGCCTCCAGGACGTGGGGGCGGGCGTCGAACAGCGAGACGAAGCGCCGGCGCCCCGGGCTCGTCGCCGGGCTGCCAGGCACCAGCTCGCGGGACGGGGCCGCGCCGTCGGTCACGCGCTCCCTTCGCGGCGCGGAAGCCGGCCTCGAGGTCGGCGAGGATGTCGTCGAGGGTCTCGATGCCGATGCAGAGCCGCACCAGGTCCGGGGTGACGCCGGCGGTGACCTGCTCGTCTGGGCTCGAGCTGGGAGTGGGTCGTCGACGCGGGGTGGATGGCGAGGCTGCGCACGTCACCGACGTTGGCGAGGTGGCTGAACAGCTCGAGGCCCGTCGATGAACCGCCGGCCGGCTTCGAGGCCACCCTTGATCCCGAACGACAAGATGGCGCCCTTGCCGCGCGGCAGGTACTGGTCGGCGCGTGCCCGCCACTGGCTCGACGTCAGGCCCGGGTAGTAGACCCACTCCACCTCGTCGCGCGCTTCGAGCCACTCGGCGACGGCCTGGGCGTTCTCGCAGTGCCGGTCCATGCGCAGGCGACAGCGTCTCGAGACCCTGGAGGAACAGGAACGCGTTGAACGGCGACACCGGCGCGCCGATGTCGCGCATGCAGCTGCAGGCGAGCCTTCAGGATGTACTGCGCGGGCCGGAGCGGCTCGGGCAGCTGCGAGTAGACGAGCCCGTGGTAGCTCGGGTCAGCCTCGGTGAACACGGGATGACGGCCGCTGGCGACGTAGTCGAACTTCCCGCCGTCGACGATGATCCCGCCGATCGACGTGCCGTGCCCGCCGATGAACTTCGTCGCCGAGTGCACGACGATGTCGGCGCCCCACTGCAACGGCTGGCAGAGGTACGGCGTCGTGACCGTGTTGTCGATGACGAGGGGGATCCCCTCGGCGTGCCCGATGTCGGAGATGCCTTCGAAGTCGAGCACGTCGTTCTTCGGGTTGCCGACCGACTCGCCGTAGAACGCCCGCGTGTTCGGCTTGATCGCCTGCTTCCACGCGTCGAGGTCGTCGGGGTCGTCGATGAAGGTGACGTCCCAGCCGAGCTTGGGCAGCGTGTAGTGCAACAGGTTGTAGGTCCCGCCGTACAGCGACGCCGACGCGACGATGTGGTCGCCGGCCTCGACCGAGGTTCAGCAGCGCGAAGGTCTCCGCGGCCTGCCCGCTCGCGGTCGCCAACGCGCCGACGCCGCCTTCGAGCGCGGTCACCCGGTCCTCGAACACCGCCTGGGTGGGGTTCATGATCCGGGTGTAGATGTTCCCGAGCTCCTCGAGCCCGAACAGGGCGGCGGCGTGCGCCGGTGTCGCGGAACACGAAGCTGGTGGTCTGGTAGATGGGCACGGCGCGGGCCCCGGTGGTCGGGTCGGCGGTGGCGCCGCTGTGCACCTGCTTGGTCTCGAAACCCCAGGACTCTGACATCTGCGGTACCTCCAGGCAGGCGCGGAGCGAAGTGTGTGCGACGACGCTACGGACTCAAATCACGACTCCGCAAGTCGGATTTCGGGGCGGGTCAGAGGGTCGCGACGGGCTGGCCGGTGAGGAGCCGGTAGACGTACGCGAGGGCGATCGCGGTGATGGCGTAGGTGACGATGAGGCCGACGAAGCACAGCATGAAGCCGGTCAGGTTGAGCAGCAGAAGCACCACCGAGAGGCCGAAGAGGCGGAAGCGCACGCCGCGGGTGATCTGCGCGGAGCGCTGCAGCGCGACGGTCGCGGGCACGTCGGGATGCTCGGCGACGACGTAGCCGTAGAACTGGAACATGATCCCGAAGATCACGCCCGGGACGATCAAGAGGACGACCCCGAGCCACACGCCGACGAGGAACAGGATCGACGCGATGAGGTACGGCCCGTACCCGTCCGGTCGGAACACCTCCGCGAGCCTCGGCGTCGCGTCCCTCGACGACGTCGAGCGACGCCCGGATCAACCCGAGCACGAGGAGCAGGTCGACGAGCACGCCGAGGAGCTGGAACGCGAGGCCGAGGCCGGCGGTGCCGTTGACGGTGCTGATCAGGAAGACGAGCGCGTTGCCGACGAAGACGACGACGGACACGAGCATGACCGGGGCGAAGTTCCGGAACGCCGCGTTGCAGCTGTAGGTGACGGCCTCGGCGATCGAGAACTTGGGAACCGGCCGAGCGGATTCCACCTCAGAGTGGGCGGCCCGTGGCGTACTTGAACAGCTGCCAGGCCCACATCAAGGCGAAGACCAGCACGATCAGCCAGACCGGGACGGTGAGCCGCTTGGTTCGCCACGCGAGGAGGAGCAGCACCGCCGCCGCGACGGCGAGGATGCTCGCCGGGTTGAGGAACACGGCGCGCCCGAACTCGGCGTGCACGGCGGCGGTGACCCCGCGGGTCATCCCGCACAGGGGGCACGGGATGCCGGTCAGGGTGCGGAACGGGCAGGGCGGCACCGTCTCGAACGGCATCATCGGCCGGGCGGCCGCGACGGCGAGCATCGCCGCGCCGATCGCCCGGAAGGAGCGCAGGTCGAGGGTCGTCGTGTCGGACAACGACTCGGTGAGGCTGGTCGCCGCCATCGCCCCGCAGCGTAGCGAGGGCGAGGCGCTGTCCCCCGACGCCGGGGTCAGGCGACGGAGACGACCGCGGCGTCGCCCTGGCCGCCGCCACCGCACAACGCCGCCGCGCCGAGGCCGCCGCCGCGACGCCGGAGCTCCTCGACGAGGGTGAGGAGCACCCGGGCGCCGGACATCCCGATCGGGTGACCGAGCGCGATGGCGCCGCCGTTCACGTTCACGATGTCGTCGCTGACACCGAGGTCCTTCATCGAGGCGAGCCCGACCGCGGCGAACGCCTCGTTGAGCTCGATGAGGTCCAGGGCGGGGACGGTCTTGTCGATCGGCTCGAGCGCCCGCTTGATCGCACGGGACGGCTGGCGCAGCAGCGACGTGTCGGGCCCGGCGACCATCCCGAAGCTGAGCAGCTCGGCGACGGGGGCGAGTCCGAGCTCCTCGGCCTTCGAGCGGCTGGTCACCACGATCGCGGCGGCGCCGTCGGAGATCTGGGAGGCGTTCCCGGCGGTGATGCTGCCGTCGTTGGCGAACGCCGGTTTCAGGGCCCCGAGCGACTCGGCGCTGGTCTCGGGTCGGACCCCCTCGTCGTCCTCGACGAGGATCGCGTCGCCCTTGCGCTGCGGGATCGAGACCGGGACGATCTCCCCGGCGAAGCGGCCCTCCTTCTGGGCTGCCGCGGCCCGCTCGTGGCTCTTGGCCGCGAACTCGTCCTGGGCCTCGCGGGTGAGGCCACCGAACTGCCCCGTGTACTGCTCGGTGCCGGAGCCCATGTGCACCGCGTCGAACGCGCACCACAGGCCGTCTTGGACGAGCGAGTCGACCAGCTCACCGTTCCCCATCCGGTACCCGGACCGGGCCTTCGGGAGCAGGTACGGAGCGTTGGTCATCGACTCCATGCCGCCGGCGACGACGATCTCGGCGTCACCGGCCTGGATCATCTGGTCGGCGAGGTACACCGCGTTGAGACCCGACAGGCACACCTTGTTGATCGTCAGCGCGGGGACGGTCATCGGGATGCCGGCCTGCACCGCGGCCTGCCGGGCGGTGATCTGACCCTGCCCGGCCTGGAGCACCTGCCCCATGATCACGTAGTCCACCTGCTCAGGCCCGACGCCCCCTCGCTCCAAGGCGCCGCTGATCGCGCGGCCACCCAGGTCCATCGCCGTGAGCGAGGCCAACCCGCCCGAGAGCTTGCCGATGGGTGTGCGGGCGAACGAGACGATGACCGAACCAGGCATCGAGACCTCCTCGGTGTCGCGAGTCGGTGAACAGGCGAGGCGACCGATGGTAGCGCCAGGCCACCCGACCCGCTGCACGTGGTGGTGATCAGTGCACGGTCACCGCCGCGGCGCGTCGAGCATCGCGCACGCCGCCGATCCGGCGGGACGAGGGGCGCGAAACCCGGTCGGACGGTGACCGTTGCTCCGAACGTGGCGAAGGGTCACACGTCGACCCACGGCCCGCCGAGCAGGCGCACACGCGTAAGGTTCGCCTGTGATGCGCACGAACCCAACCGGTCCGTTCCTCGCCGGACGGTCCCGTCACCCTGACCCCGCCGCCCCCGTCTCGAGGGCGCCCCTCGCGGCCGGCCCTGCGCCGAGCGTGCGATGAGCGAGATCGACGCGCTCCGCGCCGCGATCCTCGACGGCGCCTCCGGCGACGACCTGGCCGCGCTCTCGTTGCCCCCGACCTTCCGCGCCGCGGTCGTCCACGCCGACGAGCAGACGATGTTCGACGGGATGGTTTCCGAGGACAAGGACCCGCGGCAGTCGCTGCACATCGACGACGTCCCGCTCCCGGAGCTCGCGCCCGACGAGGCCTACGTCGCGGTGATGGCGTCGTCGATCAACTTCAACACGGTGTGGAGCGCGATCTTCGAGCCGCTCCCCACCTTCCAGTTCCTGAAGCGCCTCGGCGCGGAGAGCGTGTGGGGCGCACGCCACGACCAGCCCTTCCACGTGCTCGGAAGCGACGCGGCCGGCGTCGTCGTCCGGGTCGGCTCCGCGGTGCGTCGTTGGCGTCCCGGTGACCGGGTCACGGTGCACTGCAACTACGTCGACGATCAGGACCCGTCGTCGCACGACGACTCGATGCTCGCCGCCAACCAGCGGATCTGGGGCTTCGAGTCCAACTACGGCGGCCTCGCCGAGCTCAGCCTCGTGAAGGCCAATCAGCTGATGCCCAAGCCGGCGCATCTCAGCTGGGAGGAGGCGGCCGTCAACGCGTTGTGCAACTCGACCAGCTACCGGATGATCGTCAGCCCCAACGGCGCCCAGATGACCCAGGGCCAGACGGTCCTGGTGTGGGGCGCCACCGGCGGGATCGGCGCCTACGCCTGCCAGTACGTGCTCAACGGCGGGGGGACACCGGTCGGGGTGGTGTCGTCGGCGGACAAGGTGGAACTCCTCTCCGGCCTCGGTGTCGAGCACGTCATCGACCGCAAGGCCGAGGGGTACCGCTTCTGGAGCGACGAGCACACCCAAGACCCAGCCGAGTGGCGGCGCTTCGGCAAGAAGATCCGTGCGCTGTCCGGCAGCGACCCCGACATCGTCTTCGAACATCCGGGCCGCCAGACGATGGGCGCCTCGGTGTTCGTCGCCCGCCGCGGGGGGATGATCATCACCTGCGCGGCGACCAGCGGCTTCACGATCGAGTACGACAACCGCTACCTCTGGATGATGTTGAAGACCATCAAGGGCTCGCACTTCGCCAACTACCGCGAGGCGTGGGCGGCGAACCAGCTCGTCTGCGACGGGAAGATCCATCCGACGCTGTCGCGCGTGTTCCCACTCGACCAGACCGGCGAGGCGGCCTACGAGGTGCACCACAACCTCCACGAGGGCAAGCTCGGCATCTTGGTGCTGGCTCCCGAGGAGGGACTCGGCGTGACCGACCCCGAGACCCGCGAGCGGCTCCTCCCCCAGATCACGCTCTTCCGCCGGCTCGGTGCGTGACCGGGCACCGCTGCGCACGGTCGGGGGACCGGCCGGTACCGTGACGCCATGACCGTGCTCACCGAGATCGACCACGTGGCGATCGCGGTGCACGACCTCGACGCCGCGATCGCGTACTACCGCGACACGTTCGGCTGCGAGGTCACGCACCGCGAGATTGTCGAACGCGACGGTGTCGAGGAGGCGCTCCTCAAGGTCGCCGACTCGTACGTCCAGCTGCTCACCCCGACCCGCGACGATTCTCCGGTCGCGAAGGCCCTCGCGACCCGCGGCGAGGGTCTGCACCACGTCGGTTACCGCGTCGATGACTGCGCCGCGGCGCTGGCGCGGGTCAAGGCACAAGGACACCGGGTCATCGACGAGGAACCCCGGCCCGGCAGCCGGGGCACGACCGTCGCGTTCTTGCACCCGAAGTCGGCGTTCGGGACGCTGATCGAGCTCGTCCAAGAGTGACGCCGGCGCCTTGATCCCCGCCCGAGCGGGTCCCGACGCGAGACTGGGCCCATCGACGCGGCCACCGACGACGTCCGCCGGCGCCGCATCGCGGTGCTGGTCGCCTACGGCGCCGCGTGTGTCGTGGCCCTGGCGGTCTGTTACCTCGTCGCGGTCCGCACCGGCTGGGGTCAGCACCTCGACGCCGACGCGCTCCTCGGGCGGTCGCTGAACCCGAGGGTGCAGCAGGCCTCGAGCCGGCTGCTGCGCAGCATCGACGTGATCTCCCTCGCGGTGCTCGGCGGCGCGATCGTCTGCATCGCCTTGGCACGGGCCAGGGTGTGGCTGGCCGTCGCCGCGGCGACGCTCATCCTCGGTGCGACGGTGACCACCGAGTCCCTGAAGCGGCTCTTGGCCCGACCGGAGCTGACGCACCCGGACCGGCTGGCCCACCCCAGCTTCCCCAGCGGGCACACCACCGTCGCGGCGTCGCTCGCGGTGGCGCTGCTGATCGTCGTGCCGGTCCGATGGCGGGGACCGGTCGCGATGGGCGGCGCCGTGTACGCGGTCGGTGTCGGCGCGGCGACGGTCACCGCCGGGTGGCACCGCCCGAGCGACGCCGTCGGTGCCTTCCTCGTCACGATCGCGTGGGCCGCCGCGGTGTGCGCCCTGCTCGTCGCGGAGCGGGGGCCAGGGAGCCGGGTCCGGCGCCGTGAGGCGGGCCGCAGCGGCCGTGTCGCGGTGCCGCTGCTCGTCGTCGGGGCCCTCACCCTGGCCGTGGTCGGCTTCGCGGTGGCGGGCACCATCGCCGCGATCGAGGACCGCCACCTGCAGGCCGTGCCCTTCGGCGCCGCGTACGCCGGGTCGGTCGCGTCGATCGCCGCCGCCGGGGCGGTCCTCGTCGCCGTCTTCCTCGTCTGCCTGCGTGGCGTCGTGCTCGACGCCCCCCGACGCCGGGTCCGGGCGGTCCGCCGGGGCCCGCCCGTGGCGGCCCGCCCGTGACGCCCGGCCCGCTGGGTGGTGATCGACCCGGCCAGCACTAACGTGCGCGCATGGCCGCAGAAGAGGACGAGGTTCGAGGCGAGGGCGCGGTCGGCCCGGTCGTCGCGGTCCCGCACCCGATCGAGGAGCGCCTCGAGCAGCTGGACGCGCTGCGCGACCAGGCCCTCCACGCGGGCAGCCCCGCCGCGGTCGAGCGTCAGCACGCCCGAGGCAAGCTCACCGCCCGCGAGCGCCTGGAAGCGCTCCTCGATCCCGGCTCGTTCGTCGAGTTGGACATGCTCGCCCGCCACCGGGCCCACGGGTTCGGGATCGAGAACAGCCGCCCGCTCACCGACGGGGTGGTCACCGGCTGGGGGATGATCGAGGGCCGCAAGGTCTTCGTGTTCGCCCAGGACTTCACCGTCTTCGGTGGCGCGCTCGGTGAGGTGTTCGCCGAGAAGATCCACAAGGTCATGGACCTGGCCGAGTCGGTCGGCGCCCCGATGATCGGCCTCAACGACGGCGCCGGGGCGCGCATCCAAGAAGGCGTCGTGTCGCTCGCCGCGTACGGAGGGATCTTCTTCCGCAACGTGAAGGCATCCGGGGTGATCCCCCAGATCAGCGTCATTCTCGGGCCGTGCGCCGGCGGCGCGGTGTACTCCCCGGCGATGACCGACTTCGTGTTCATGGTGAAGGGCACGTCGCACATGTTCATCACCGGTCCCGACGTCGTGAAGGCCGTCACCGGAGAGGACGTCACCCAGGAGGAGCTGGGCGGGGCGATGACCCACGCCTCGAAGTCCGGGGTCGCGACGTTCGTCGCGGCGGACGAGCCGTCGTGCCTCGAGCAGGTCCGGTACCTGCTGTCGTTCCTGCCGCAGAACAACCTGGAAGACCCCCCGTACTTCGAGCCGACCGACGACCCCGAGCGGCGCTGCGAGGGGATCGTGGACCTGATCCCCGACGCGCCGAACAAGCCGTACGACATCAAGCGGGTCGTCGAGGAGGTCGTCGACGACGGCGACTTCTTCGAGGTGCACCAGCTGTGGGCGATGAACATCGTGTGCGGCTTCGCCCGTCTCGACGGGCACGTCGTCGGCATCGTCGGGAACCAGCCCCAGGTGCTGGCCGGCACGCTCGACATCGACGCGTCGGAGAAGGCCGCCCGGTTCGTGCGCATGTGCGACGCGTTCAACGTCCCACTCGTGACCTTCGTCGACGTGCCCGGCTTCCTGCCCGGCACCGACCAGGAGTACGGCGGGATCATCCGCCACGGGGCCAAGCTGCTCTACGCGTACTGCGAGGCGACCGTCCCGAGAATCCAGATCGTGACCCGCAAGGCCTACGGCGGCGCGTACGTGGTCATGAACTCCAAGTCGATCGGCGCCGACCTGGCGTTCGCGTGGCCGTCGGCGGAGGTCGCGGTCATGGGCCCGCAAGGCGCGGTGAACATCATCTTCCGCAAGGAGATCGAGTCGGCCGGCGATTCCGAAGGGCGACGGGCGGAGCTCATCGAGGAGTACACGGAACGGTTCGCGAACCCCTACATCGCCGCCGAACGCGGCTACGTCGACGACGTGATCGACCCGCGCGAGACCCGGCGGGTGCTCATCCGCTCCTTGGAGATGCTGCGGACGAAGCGGGAGCATCTCCCCCAGCGCAAGCACGGCAACCTGCCGCTGTAGGGATGCCCGCGTCTCGTCGCCCGGTGCTGCGGGCCATCACCCCGGAGGCGTCCCCGGAGGAGGTGGCCGCGATCGTCGCCGCGCTCGTCGCGACCACCGCCGCGCCGGGCCCGCCGGCGGGGTTCGGGGACGACACCCTCCACGAGTGGGTGCGATCGTCGCGGCTGCGGGCGCACCGCTCCGGGGTACGTCGCGGCCCGTGGCGGCTCTCGGGGCGGATGCCCCGGCGCAGCCGGGCGTGACGACCCAACCGGCCGCGCCCGAGCTGATGAGCGTCGGGCCCGACGAGGTCGTCGTCACGTTCACCACCCTCGGCGACGAGCGGCGCGTCACGCGGGTCGGCGCGACCGAGGTGATCACCACCGGGCCTCACCACGTCGCCCACGTCGCCGGTCTCGAGCCCGACACCGACTATCCCCTCGACGTGGAGGGCGCGTCGCCGGCCCCGTTCCTGCCCCCGACGGTGCGGACACTGTCCCGTCCGTCGGGTCGGCTGCTCGCCACCGTCGCGACCGCGAACGACACCCACCTCGGCGAGATCGAGTGCGGCCGGACCGGCGACCCAGCCACCGACGCGATCGGCCCGATCCTGCGCTCGGCGCCGGGCGCGCCCCCGTACCCGGTGACGATGAACGACGCGGTCGTCGCCGAGATGCAGACCCTCCAACCCGACGCGGTCGTGGTGAAGGGCGACCTCACCGCGGTGGGCAGCGCCGACGAGTACGCGGAGTTCCTCGCCGTGTACGGCCGTCTCGGTGACCGGCTCCACCACGTCCGCGGGAACCACGACGCGCTGCTCGACCCGACCATGGCGACCGAGGACACCCCCTACGCCGTCGACCTGCCCGGGGTGACGCTCGCGGTGCTGGACACCGTCGTGCCCGGCACCGACGCCGGTCGGCTGCCCGCCGACCAGGTCCGCTGGCTCGACGACCTCGCCTCCGAGCGGACCGGGCCGGTGCTGGTCTTCGGGCATCACCACTGCTGGAACGTGGAGGCGCGCGACCGGCCCGCGGGCCCGTACTTCGGGATCCAGCCCGCCGACAGCGAGGCCCTGGTCGGGGTGTTCGCCCGCCACGAGTCCCTCGTCGGCTACTTCGCCGGTCACACCCACACCAACCGGGTGCGGCGCTTCGCCGCGGCCCGGGGTCGACCCTTCGCGGAGGTCGGCTGCACGAAGGACTACCCGGGGGTGTGGGCCGAGTACCGGATCTACGAGGGTGGCTACACGCAGGTGATGCGCCGGGTGGAGGCACCCGACGCGTTCGACTGGGCCGAACGGTGCCGCACCATGATCCAGGGCATCTACGGGGAGCTGGTCCTCGGCCGGGTCGAGGACCGCTGCTTCACCGAGCGGTTCTGACCCGCGGCGCGGGACGCGACGCGCCCCGAGGAGGGTTTGGCGTAGAGATCCCGGCCCGGCTGCCGGGCGCCCCAACGGCCTCCTCGGGACGCGACGCCCGACAGTATCCACCAATCTCCACAGGTTTTCCACCCCGGCCGGCGAGTTGTCCACCAGGGCCTGTGGAGAACATCGGGTCGACGCCGGGCGGCCGGGCCGGGATCACGCGCGAGACTGCACGCGAAGGGGGGCTCGATGGCGAGGGTCACCTCGGAGCAGATCGCCCAGACGGTCGCGGGACACACGGTCGCGACCCGCTTCCGCGACATCGTCCGCGACCGCCCGGATCAGGTCGCCCTGCGCTGGAAGGACGGCGACGGCTGGGGGGAGTGGACCTGGGCCCAGTACGGGGATCGGGCCTGCCGAGTCGCGGCCGCGCTGGCGGAGGTGGGCGTCGTCCGCGGGGAGCGGGTCGTGCTCATGATGCGGAACCGGCCCGAGTTCCACGTCGCGGACGTCGCCGTGCTGCTCCTCGGCGCGACGCCGGTGTCGATCTACAACTCCTCCTCCCCGGAGCAGATCCTCTACCTGATCCGGCACAGCGGCGCGGTGGTCGGGATCGTCGAGGACGTCGAGTACCTCGAACGGATCTTGAAGGTGCGCGACGAGCTCGCGTGCCTGCGGGCCGCTCGCCGTCATCGACGACGACGGCCGCGCCCCCGACGACGTGCTGCGGTTCGCGGATCTGCTCGCCGCGCCACCCGTCGACCTCGACGCCGCGGCGGACACCGCGAGCCCCGAGGATCTGGCGACGGTCATCTACACGTCGGGGACCACCGGGCCGCCGAAGGGGGTCATGCTCGACCACGCCAACGTGGTCTGGACGGTCGAGAGCCTCCGCCAGGCGCTCGAGCCGCTCGACGTGACCGGCTTC
Source organism: uncultured Actinomycetes bacterium (assembly GCA_963714105.1). Taxonomy (GTDB): domain Bacteria; phylum Actinomycetota; class Acidimicrobiia; order IMCC26256; family PALSA-555; genus PALSA-555. Next base: position 1,337,992 of record OY970233.1, read on the forward strand.
CGGCTGGTGTCGTACCTCCCCATGGCTCACGTCGCGGAGCGGGTGAACTCGCACTACCAGGCGATGACGTTCGGCTGCGAGATCACCACCTGCCCGGACCCGAGCCTGATCGCGCGGTACCTCCCCGAGGTGCGCCCCGAGCTGCTCTTCGGCGTGCCGCGCATCTGGGAGAAGATGCACGCCGGCGTGCTCGCGGTCGCCGAGCAGGACCCCGCGCAGCTCGCCGCGCTCGACGCCGCGCTCGCGGTCGGGGACCAGGAGCAGGGCTATCGGGCTCGAGGCGAGCCGATGCCGCCCGAGCTCGCCGTGGAGCACGCGGCCCACGCGCCGACCGTCGCGGCGATCCGCCAGCTGCTCGGCCTCGACGCGATCGAGACGGGGATCAGCGGCGCGGCGCCGGTCACCCAAGAGGTGCTGCGGTTCTTCCGTGCCCTCGGGATCGAGCTCTCCGAGATCTACGGCCTGTCCGAGTCGTCGGGGCCGATGACCTGGGCTCCGTTCCGAGTGAAGCTCGGCACGGTCGGGCCGGCGATCCCGGGCTGTGAGGTGCGCCTCGCCGACGACGGCGAGGTCCTGGCCCGGGGCGGCAACATCTTCCGCGGCTACCTGAACGATCCGGACAAGACGTCTGACGCCCTCGACCCGGACGGATGGCTGCACACGGGCGACATCGGCGAGTTCGACGCCGACCAGTACCTGCGGATCGTGGACCGCAAGAAGGAGCTGATCATCACCGCGGGGGGCAAGAACGTCTCACCCGCGAACCTCGAAGCGGCGCTGAAGGCGTCCCCGATCATCGGGCAGGCCTGCGTGGTCGGCGACGACCGCCCGTTCATCGCCGCGCTGCTGGTGCTCGACCCCGAAGTGGCGCCGGCGTGGGCGGCCGCGCACGGCCTCACCGCGACGACCCTCGAGGAGCTGGCGGCCGACCCGACCGTGCTCGCCGAGGTGGCCCGCGAGGTGGAGGGCGCCAACCAGGCGTTCTCGCACGCCGAGCAGGTCAAGCAGTACCGGGTGCTGAGCGACGAGTGGCTGCCCGATTCCGAGGAGCTCACCCCGACGATGAAGCTGAAGCGCCGCGGCATCCACGCCAAGTACGCGGACGATATCGACGCGATGTACAGCGCGCGCCGCTGAGCCGCCGGGAAGGTCGCACCGTCCTCGGCGCGGTGGGGTCAGGTGCCGGCGAGCGCCTCGAGCACCGCCGCTTCGACGCCGGCAAGGTCGGCCGCGGACGGCCGGTGGCCGTCGTGGGCGTCGACGACGTAGAAGGTGTCGACGACCTCGTGGCCGAGGGTCGCGATCTTGGCGAGCCGGATGTCGAGGCCCGCGCCGACGAAGCGCCCGGGCGATCCGGTAGAGCACCCCGACACCGTCGGGGGCCCGGACCTCGACGATCGTCGCGACCGGCGACTCGTCGGCGTGGACGATGACGAGCGGCGCGGCGGTGTACGCGGCGGTCCGCAGCTGGAGCCGCGAGTACGCGCGGCTCTTCTCGATGAGCCGGTCGCCGAGGTCGAGGTGACCGCCGAGGGCGAGGTGCAGCTCGGCTTCGAACTCCGCCGCGCGGACCGGCTCGCCGAAGAGCGGCTCCACGTCGAACTCGGCGACCGCGACGTCGGCGCTCGACGCGGCGCGGGCCCCACGCACGTCCTGGCCGTGCAGCGCGAGCAGCCCGACGGTCGCGGCGAAGAGGCCCGGCTGGTCGGGACCGACGACGCGGACGGTGCCGGCGTCCACGGCGACGCCGGGTTGCGCCGGGGGCGGGCCGGCCGGCGCCTCGATCGGTGGCGGCGCGGGCCGGCGTGGCGCCTCGGCTCGGATCGTGGCCCGCACGCGGTCGACGAGGTCGTCGACGAGCTGGGCCCGCCACGGGGTCCACGCGGTGGGTCCGGTGGCACGCGAGTCGGCTTCGGTGAGCGCGTGGAGGAGCTCGAGGGTGGGCACGTCACCGACCTGGTCGGCGACGAAGCGCAACGTGGCCGGGTCGCTCAGGTCGCGGCTGGTCGCGATGCGGGGGAGGAGGAGGTGCTCGCGGACGAGCAGGACGAGGGTGGCGACGTCGGTGGCGGGGTATCCCATGCGGGTGGCGACCCGCTCCATCAGCGTGACCCCCGCGTCGGTGTGGTCTCCCGGGTACCCCTTGCCGAGGTCGTGGAGGAGCGCGCCGACGAGCAGGAGGTCGGGGCGTTCGACGCGGCGGGTCAGGGTCTCGGCGCGCGCCGCGGCCTCCATCAGGTGACGGTCCACGGTGAACTGGTGGAACGCGTTGCGTTGCGGGCGGCTGCGGACGGCGGCCCACTCGGGGATGAGACGGGTCATGAGGTTCTGCTGGTCGAGGGTCTCGAAGACGCGGATCGCCGGCTGGCCGGCGCCGAGGAAGGCGACGAACGCCTCGCGTGTGTCGCTGCTCCAGGTCGTGTCGAGGGTCGGAGCCCGGTCGGTGAGCTGCTGCTGGGTGCTCGCGCGCGATCGGCGCGTCGGTGTGGGCGGCCGCGGCGGCGACGCGCGCCAGCGTCGTGGGCTCGGCGGCGAGGTCCGGGTCGGCGAGGATGACCTCACCGTCGCGCAGGATCAGCCCGTGCCCGAGCTCCACCGCGCGGCTCGGCGCCGAACGTCGACCGGGCCCGGTCGACCAGGCGCGGATCCGCTGCGCGGCGTCGTCGATGTACCACATGACGGTCCGACCGGCGCCGGCGACGTGGGTCATCGAGCGCGTCGGCGTCGGCGTCGCCGAGCTCGCGGGCGACGTCGTCCTGCTGCTCGAGGCCGAGCACGTTGGAGCGCCGGTCGGTCACCCGTTGCAGGGCGACGCGAACGTCGAGGAGGGTGGCGAGCGCGTCGTCGACCGCGGGGTCGGCGTCGACGAGGTTGGCGGCGTTGGCGACCGCGGCGAGCGTGGTGACGTCGCGCAGGCCGCCGTGGCCTTCTTTCAGGTCCGGCTCGAGGCGGAACGCGACGTCCCCGAACTTGGCGTGGCGTTCCTCGGTGGCGGCGACGAGGGCGGGGAGCCGCCGCTTGGCGTCGTTGCGCCACGCGGCCAGGACCCGCTCGGTGAGGGTCTCCCCGAGGGTGGTGTCGCCGTGCACGACCCGGGCGTCGAGCAGCCCGAGTGCGACCTTGAGGTCGGCGGCGGCTTCCGCGACGGCTTGGCGGACCGTGCGGACGCTGTGGTCGACCTGCAGCCCGGCGTCCCACAGCGGGTACCAGAGCGTCTCGGCGACCCGGGCGACGTCCTTGCGCCCGGCGTGGAGGAGGAGGATGTCGAGGTCGCTGCCGGGGCAGAGCTCCTGGCGTCCGTAGCCGCCGACCGCGATCAGGGCGAGGCCGTCCGGGTCGGGGACGAGGGTGCGGATCCACTCGTCGATGAAGGCGCCGTAGGCGCGACTGAAGGCACTGCCCCGCAACGACGCGTCGCGGAGCAGTGCCTCCAGCCTGGGGTCAGAGCGCGTCCGAACCAGCCTCTCCGGTTCGGATCCGCACCACGGTCTCGATCGGCATGATCCAGAGTTTGCCGTCTCCGATCTTGCCGGTCTTGGCTGTTTCGACGATGGCGTTCGCCACCGGTTGGGCATCGGCGTCGTCGACGACGACCTCGAGGCGGACCTTCGGCACGTAGTCCACGGTGTACTCCGCGCCGCGGTACACCTCGGTGTGGCCGCGTTGACGCCCGTGGCCCCGCACCTCGGTGATGGTGATCCCCGAGACGTCGAGGGCCCGAAGGGCGTCGGTGACCTCGTCGAGCTTGAACGGCTTGATGATGGCAACGACGATTTTCACGAGCCCTCCTTTCAGGCGGGATCGGCCGGCGTGGCCGATCCGGTTGCGGCTGGGGCTCCAGCGCCGACCTCGGCGGGGATCCCAGCGTGGGTCTCGGCCCGGAGCACGAAGTCGGGGTAGCAGACCGCCCCGAACTCGCCCTCGTCGGTGCCCTGGATCTCGACCTCGGGCGACACCCGGACCTTGATGAACATCTTCGCTATCCGGAAGATCAGGTACATGGTTCCGAAGGCCCAGGCGAATCCGACACCCGCATCGATGACTTGGGCGCCCAACTGGTTCCAGCCCGCCCCGTAGAACAGTCCGGTGACCGGGTGGTGGACGCCGTTCCAGCCTACGACCGCCGCGGGGTAGGTCCCGTCCGCGAAGAGCCCGACGGAGAGGATGCCCCAGAGGCCACAGAAGCCGTGCACGGAGATCGCGCCGCACGGGTCGTCGATCCGGGCCCGCTTGTCGAGGAACTCGACGCCGTAGACGACGACGAACCCGGCGACGATCCCGATGATCACCGCCCCGGATGGCGAGACGAACGCGCACGGCGCCGTGATCGCCACCAGACCGGCGAGCATCCCGTTACACGTCATCGAGATGTCGGGTTTCCCCCACTTGGCGTTGGTCCAGGCCATGGCCACCACCGCCCCCGCCGACGCGGCCAGGAGCGTGTTCACCGCGACGACCGAGATGCGCAGGTCCGTGGCGCCGAACGTCGACCCGGGGTTGAACCCCATCCAGCCGAAGGTCAGCACCAGGGTTCCGACCACCGCGTAGCCGAGGTTGTGGCCCGGGAACGCGTTCGCAGTCCCGTCCTTGTTGTACTTCCCGATCCGTGGCCCGAGGATCATGGCCAGCGCAAGGGCCGCCCACCCCCCGGTGGCGTGCACGACACCGGATCCGGCGAAGTCCACGGCGCCGTTGCCGAGGTGCAGCGACGTGCCGAGCTGGGAGAGCCAGCCGCCGCCCCACATCCAGTTGCCGTAGATCGGGTAGACGATCGCACCCATCGCGATCTCGGCGACGATGAAGCCGGCGAAGCTCACCCGCTCGGCGATCGCGCCGATGATGATGTACCCGGCGGTCTCCATGAACACGACCTGGAACAAGAAGAAGGCCATCACGCCGACGTCGTAGCTTCCCCCGGACTGCAGGAAGAACCCGTGGAAGCCGATGAGCCCCGCGGTCCCGTGCCCGAAGATGCCGGTCAGCGGTGACGTACCGCCGAGGTTGGAGACCGGGGACACGCCTCCGAACTGGAAGGCGAACCCGACTGCGTAGTACGCCAGCAACGCGATGACGAAGGACGAGAGGTTCATCATCATCATGTGGCCGGCGTTTTTCGCTCGGGTTAACCCGGTGACTAAGAAGGCGAAGCCCACCTGCATGAACAGGACGAGGAAGCCGGTGACGAGCAGCCACACGAAGTTGATGGAGACGGCCAGATGGCCGGTGGTGTTCGCCAGCTGGTTGATCCCCACCTGTGAGAGTGGGACCTTCGCGGTACCTCCAGGCACCACCGCGTTGTCCGCCGCGACTCCGGTCTTGTTCCCGGTCGGGTCGGCGTGGTGGCTGCTGAAGTGACTCACCGCGAAGAGTGCGATGAACGTGAGCAGTGTCATCGCGACCAGTTTCTGGAACGTGGTCACGGGTGTTCCCTCCTCCCCGCCTCCGGTGGAGACGTTCGCCTGGGCGTGGCACCTCCACGCCGAGGGTGAAGGTAAGGAGGGAGCGAGTCCCCGCCGTCTCGCGACCGTCAATCGACGGTTACGGAAACCTGTCGAGAACCTGACGGGAAGATCACATCCGCCCCGTGGGGGCCACCGGGGGGGTCAGGGGGTGCGGGCGGGCGCGCGGCGGGCGCGTCGGTGGCCGATGGCGAGGTCGGCGAGGTCGCCGACGATGCGGGGGAATCTGAAGTCCTTCGGGGTGTAGATGCCGGCGACTCCGGCGGCGCGGAGGGCGTCCTGGTCGGCTTCGGGGATGATGCCGCCGACCGCGACGGGCGCGTCGACGCCGGCGTCGCGGAGCTGGGCGATCGTGTCGGGCACGAGCTGGCGGTGCGATCCGGACAGGATCGACAGCCCGACGACGTCGACGTCCTCGTCGCGTGCGGCGGCGGCGATCTGCGCCGGTGTGAGGCGGATGCCCTGGTAGATGACCTCGAAGCCGGCGTCCCGGGCGGCGACGGCGAGCTGCTCGGCGCCGTTGGAGTGACCGTCGAGGCCGGGCTTGGCGACGAGGAGCCGCAGCGGGCCGCCGAGCTCCTGCGCCGCGGCCTGGACCCGCTCCTGGACGGCGACGAGTTCACCGGCGGGCGGTCCGACCGCGGCGGCGACCCCGGTCGGGGCGCGGTACTCGCCGAAGGTGTCCCGCAGCGCGTCGGCCCACTCGCCGACGGTCCCGCCGGCGCGGGCCAACGCGACGGTGGCGGGCATGAGGTTCTCGTCGGTCGCGGCGACCCGCCGGAGGGTGTCGAGCGCGGACGCGACCGCGTCGGCGTCGCGGGTGGCGCGCCAGCGTTCGATGCGGGCGAGCTGCTCGGCTTCCGCGGCCGGGTCGACGACGAGGATGTGCTCGGCGTCCTCGGTCACCAGCGGCGACGCGGCGGTCTCGGTGAACGCGTTGACGCCGACGACGGTCAGCTCGCCGTCCTCGAGGTGACGTCGCCGCGCCGCGTGGCTCTGCACCAGGCGGCCCTTCATGGCGTCGATCATCTCGAACGCGCCACCACCGTCGAGCACCCATGCCAGCTCGGTGGCGGCGGCGGCTTCGAGCTCGGCGGTCTTGGCTTCGACGACCTTGGAGCCGTCGAAGAGGTCGGCGTACTCGAGCAGGTCGGTCTCGTAGGCGAGGACCTGCTGGATGCGCAGCGACCACTGCTGGTCCCACGGGCGGGGCAGACCGAGGGCCTCGTTCCAGGTGGGGAGCTGCACGGCCCGCGCCCGCGCGTCTCGGGACAGCGTCACCGCGAGCGCTTCGAGCACGATGCGCTGCACGTTGTTCTCGGGTTGGGCTTCGGTGAGCCCGAGCGAGTTGACCTGGACGCCGTATCGGAAGCGACGCAGCTTCTCGTCGGTGACGCCGTAGCGCTCGGCGGTGAGCCGGTCCCAGAGCCGCCCCATCGCCCGCAGCTTGCACATCTCCTCGACGAACCGGATCCCCGCGTTCACGAAGAACGACATGCGCCCGACGACGAGGGGCAGCTCGTCGGTGCTGACCTGCCCCGAGTCGCGGACCGCGTCGAGGACCCCGACCGCGGTGGCGAGCGCGTAGGCGATCTCCTGGACCGGTGTCGCCCCGGCCTCTTGGAGGTGGTACGAGCAGACGTTGATCGGGTTCCAGCGGGGCACGTGGCGCACGGTGTGACAGATCAGGTCGACGGTGAGCCGCCGGGAGGGCGCGGGACCGAAGATGTAGGTGCCGCGGCTCAGGTACTCCTTCACGATGTCGTTCTGGGTGGTCCCGGCCAGCTTGGCGGGGTCGGCGCCGCGCTCCTCGGCGAGGGCCTCGTACATCCCGAGGAGCCACATGGCGGTGGCGTTGATCGTCATCGACGTGTTCATCTCGTCGAGAGGGATCCCGTCGAAGAGGAGCCGCATCTCGCCGAGGTGCGGGACGGGCACGCCGACCTTCCCGACCTCACCCCGGGCGAGGGGGTGGTCCGGGTCGTAGCCGGTCTGGGTGGGGAGGTCGAAGGCGATCGAGAGCCCGGTCTGGCCTTTGGCCAGGTTCGTCCGGTACAGCTCGTTCGACACGGTGGCCGACGAGTGACCGGAGTAGGTCCGCATCAGCCACGGGTGGTCGGTCACGGCGACCATTCTCGTCGCGTCGCCGGCCCGGTTCGAGGGGGGCGCAGACGGACGGGCGGAAGGCCCGCCGGCGGGGTCAGCGCCGGTAGTCGTAGAACCCGGCTCCGGACTTGCGGCCGTAGCGCTCGGCGCTCACCATCCGGCGCAGGAGCGGCGCCGGCGCGTAGTTCGGGTCGTGGAACTCGGCGTAGAGCGCCTCGAGGATCGCGAGGCTGGTGTCGAGGCCGACCAGGTCGAGCAGCGCGAGGGGCCCCATCGGGAAGTTGCAGCCGCCCTTCATCGCCGCGTCGATGTCGTCGCGGGTGGCGACGCCGCCCTCGAGCAGCTTCACCGCGTTGTTGAGGTACGGGAAGAGGAGGGCGTTGACGATGAAGCCGGCCTGGTCGCGCACGTCGACGACGGTCTTGCCGCACGCCTCGGCGAAGGCGCGGGCCTCGGTGAGCGTCTCGTCGGAGGTCGTGATGGCCCGCACGACCTCGACCAGGGTCATCACCGGCGCCGGGTTGAAGAAGTGGATGCCGCACACCCGGTCGGGCCGCCCGGTCTCCATGGCCAGCTCCACGACGGGCAGCGTCGAGGTGTTGGTGGCGAGCAGCGCCCCGTCGCCGCAGATCCGGTCGAGCTCGGTGAAGAGGTGCCGTTTCGTGGGCAGGTCCTCGATCACGGATTCGAGGACCAGGTCGCAGTCGGCGAGCTCACCGAGGTCGGTGACGACCCGAAGGCGGGCGAGGGTGGCGGTCCGGTCGGCGTCGTCGAGGGTGCCCTTGTCGACCTGACGGGCGAGGGACTTCTCCAGCGCGGCACCCGTGGCGTCGGCGCTGGCCTGGGCCCGGCTGCGCAGCATCACCTCGAAGCCGGCCTTCGCCGCCACCTCGGCGACGCCCGCCCCCATGATCCCGGACCCGACGACCCCGACCCGCTTGACGTCCACGCCGCGTCTCCTTCTCGGTCGGCAGGGAAGACCGGAGGTTACCGCGCGGTAGCAAGCCGGCGAAGCCGGTAGAGGCCGGCGCCGGCGAGGATCGGACCGCCGATCAGGAGCTTGGCCGCGGCGACCCAGAGGGTGACGGTCTCGCCGACGTCGCCGGTGTCGATGAGCGCCAGCACGACGGCGAGCACGACGCCGAGCACGAAGAATGCCACGCCTGAGACCACCGCGGCGCGGGCCCGCCGGGGGGTCCGGAAGATCGGGTCGGACCGCAGCGGGCTCGCCGCGGCGGGCGCCGGCGACGCGGCGGCCCGGGGGGTCGGGTGGTGGCGGCGGTCGTACGCGGCCCGGCTGCGGGGCCGGGCGAGAGTCTGGTACGCGAGGGTGAGTTCCTTGAAGCGCTCGGCCGCGTCGACGTCGTCGGGGTTGCGGTCGGGGTGCAGCGCCTTGGCCTGGGCGCGGAACGCGGCGGTGATCTCGTCGCTGGACGCGTCGGCGGCGACCCCGAGCACTTGGTAGAGGTCTGCTCGCCGCACGGTCACCGACGCCATCGCTCCAGTATGGGCCGACGGTGCACCGGAACCCAACCGCCCGTGGGCTGCGGCTTAGAGTGCGGCCGATGGGGGACGGCAAGCGTTCGGCGCGCGGGGTCGGGACCCTCGCGCTGGTCGGGGGCGGGGAGTGGACCGACGGCTGCCGCGGGTTCGACGCGGAGCTGCTCGAAGCCGCGGGCACCGACGAGGTGGTCGTGTTGCCGTCGGCGGCCGCGTTCGAGCATGCCGATCGGGTTGCGGCGCGGGCGTCGGACTACTTGCGGAGCCTCGGGGCGAAGCCGCGACCGCTGATGGTGCTGCACCGCACCGAGGCCGAGGACCCCAAGATCGCCGACACGGTGCGCAAGGCCCGCTTCGTGTACCTCTCCGACGGCTCGCCGTTGCACCTCCGGTCGGTGCTGAAGGACTCGGCGTTGTTCCAGGCGCTCCTCAGCGCGTACCACGCCGGCGGCGTGCTCGCCGCGTCCGGTGCGGGCGCCACGCTCGTCGGCGACCCGATGGTCGACCCGCGTGGCGGCGCCTACACGGTCGGGCTCGGTGTCGTCACCGGGCTGGCGATCTTCCCGTACCACGGGACCGCCGCCGACCACCTGCGCGAGCGGTCCATCGATCTGCTCCCCGACCAGGCCCGACTCGTCGGCATCGACGAGCACACCGCGCTGATCCGCGACCCGGTCGGGACCTGGCGGGTCGGCGGGACCGGCGCGGCGACGATCTATCAGGGTCGCGACGCGGCCCGCTTCCCGGCCGGCGCCGGGGTGGGCGACCTCGAAGGGATCTGAGCCCGGCGGCTACGAGCTCGGCGGTGTCGACCCGGTGCTGATCGTGACGTGTTGGATCACGACCGGCTGGGTGAGCGGCCCGTCGCCGCTCGACGGGGCGAACGACTCGATCTTCTGGGCGACGTTCAACCCCTTCGTGACCGTCCCGAAGACCGCGTAGTCCGTGGGAAGGCTGGCGCCGGACTTCCCGGTCACGATGAAGAACTGGGACCCGGCCGTCCCCGGGGGATCCGAACCGGTCTTCGCGAACGCGACCGTCCCGATCGGGTACGGGGACTGGCCGGCCTGGGTGGTCGGGGTCTCGGCCGGCACCGTGTAGCCGGGTCCGCCGGCCGCGATCTGCTCGGGGCTGCCGGCCTGCACGACGAAGTCCTTCGCGGCGCGGACGAAGCTGAGGTTGTCGTAGAAGCCCTGGTTGGCGAGCGCGACGAAGTTGTTGACCGCCTTCGGGTACTGGGCCGAGTCGAGGCTCATGACGATCGTCCCGCAGGTCGTCTTCATCGTCGCGGTGTAACTCACCTGCGGGCTGATGCCCTGCGCCGGCGCGGTCAGGTGCGCGGACTTCGGGGGCGGCGCCTTGACGCTCTGGCAGCTCACCGAGCTCGAGCTGGAGCTCCCGCTGTTCGTGATCGCGAGGACGATGAGCACCACGACCAGCGGGGAGGCGAAGAGCGCGATCCGTCGGGCGGAGTGCAGGGTCCGGCGCCGCTTGGCGACCTTCTCCTCGTACTCGCGCCGGGCTTCCCGGTTGAGACGCTGCCGTTCCCGCTTCGCCGCCTTCGACACGGTGACGCAGTCTACGGAACCACTCGGGGTTCCCGGGCGGCGCGCCGGTACGATCGGAGGTCGTGAGCCTGGTCGTGCAGAAGTACGGCGGCACGTCGGTTGCCGACCCGGAGCGGATCAAGGCGGTCGCGGACCACATCGTCGCGACCCGCGGCTCCGGCGCCGAGGTCCTCGTGGTGGTGTCGGCGATGGGCTCCACCACCGACGAGCTCGAGGACCTGGCCCGTCGGGTGTCGCTCACCCCGTCGGCGCGCGAGCTGGACATGCTCCTCACCGCGGGGGAGCGGATCTCGATCGCGTTGCTCTGCATGGCGATCATCGATCGCGGTGAGCATGCGGTCAGCTTCACCGGCTCGCAGGCCGGGATCCTGACCGACACGTCACACGGCCGGGCCAAGATCGTCGAGGTCCGCGCCGAGCGCCTCCGGGAGACCCTCAGCGGAGGCGCGATCGCGGTCGTGGCCGGCTTCCAGGGGGTGTCGACCACGTCCGACGTTACGACCCTCGGCCGGGGGGGTTCGGACACCACCGCGGTCGCGCTCGCCGCGGCGTTGGGTGCCGACGCGTGCGAGATCTACACCGACGTGAGCGGCATCTACACCGCCGACCCGCGCCTCGTGCCCAACGCCCGTCGCCTCGATCGGGTCTCCTACGAGGAGATGCTCGACCTCGCCGCGACCGGTGGGCGGGTCTTGGCGCTGCGGTCCGTGGAGTTCGCGCGCAACTACCAGGTTCCCGTCCAGGTCCGCTCCAGCTTCACGTGGGAGCCGGGCACGTGGGTCGGGGAGGAGGACTCCGTGATGGAACAGGCGATCATCTCCGGCGTCAGCCATGACGTCTCGGAGGCCAAGGTCACGATCGAGCGGGTCCCGGACCGACCCGGCATCGCGGCGCGGATGTTCCGCATCCTCGCCGACGAGGCGGTGAACGTCGACATGATCGTGCAGAACGTGTCGAGCGCCGGGCACACCGACATCTCGTTCACCGTGCCCCGCGACGACTTGGGCCGCACGCTGAAGGTCATGGAGACCATCGTCGAGGACCTCGAGGCGTCGGGCGTCACCCACGACGCCGACATCGGGCGGGTGTCGCTGGTGGGGGCCGGGATGCGCACGAACCCTGGGGTCGCGGCGTCGATGTTCGAGGTGCTCGCCGACGAGGGCATCAACATCGAGATGATCTCGACGTCGTCGATCCGGATCTCGTGTGTCGTCGCGGCCAGTGACGTCGCCCCGGCGGTGCGGGCACTCCACGACGCGTTCCATCTCGGGGAGGACTAGCGGTGCAGGTCGGCGTGGTCGGCGCCACCGGGCTGGTCGGGACGGAGATGCTCCGCACCCTCGAGGCCCGTCGGTTCCCGGTCACGACGTTGCGGGTGTACGCATCGCCGCGCAGCGAGGGCCGGCGTCTCGGCTTCGCCGGCGGTGAGGTCACGTGCGAGACCCTCCGCGACGGCTGCTTCGACGGCCTCGACCTCGTGATCATCGACGTCGACGATCCGCTCGCGTTGGAGTGGGCGCCCCGCGCGGTCGCCGCCGGCGCACGGGTCGTCGACAACTCGGCCGCCTTTCGCATGGAGCCCGACGTGCCCCTCGTCGTGGCCGAGGTGAACCCGCACGACGTCGCGCATGCCGCCCGCGGGATCGTCGCGTGCCCCAACTGCACGACGATGGTCCTGGTCGTGGCGCTCGCCCCGCTCCATCAGGCGGCAGGAATCGAACGGCTGGTGGTCTCGACGTACCAGTCGGTGTCGGGTGCCGGGCAGCCGGGGATGCGTGCGCTCGCGGAGGAGTGGACGAAGGGGGCCGGCGCCGAGGAGTCGCTGCGCCGCGCCGGCGCGACCGGCACGCTCTCCGGCAGCGACCTGTGGCCCCGCCCGATCGCCGGGAACGTCATCCCGCTCGCCGGCGGCCGCCAGGAAGGCGGGTACACGTCCGAGGAGTGGAAGCTCGTGCGCGAGAGCCGCAAGATCCTCCACGCGCCCGACCTGGAGGTCAGTCCCACCTGCGTCCGGGTGCCCGTGTACGTCGGGCATGCGATCAGCGCCAACGTCGAGTTCGCGCGGGCGCTGCCGCGTGACGAGGCCGCCGCGATCCTCGCTCGCGCCCCCGGGGTCAGCCTGGTCGACGGGGGCGACGGCGCCCCGACGCCGCTCGACGGTGCCGGCATCGACCCGGTCCTCGTGGGTCGGCTCCGCGAGGACCCGTCCCGGGAGCGGACCCTGAACCTCTGGGTGACCGGTGACAACCTCCGCAAAGGCGCGGCGTTGAACGCGGTCCAGCTCGCGGAGCTGCTCCTCGCCCACTGAAGGTCCGGTGACCGAGTCGAGCGTCCTCGCGACGTTCGGGGCCGCACCGGTGCCGCATCCTCGAGGTGAAGGGCGCAGGATCGGGCGGCGTCGCAGGCGGTGGTCGGGCTGCCGGGACTTGAACCCGGGACCTCTTCGTCCCGAACGAAGCGCGCTACCAAACTGCGCCACAGCCCGTGGCGGAGCGAGTGTAGCGGGGCGCTCTTCCGGTCCTCGTCGCCGTTCCGTGGGGGCGGGAACGCGTTCAGGTGGTGGCGCGCTCGGAGAGGATCTGCTTCACCGTGCGGCGCAGCGTGCCGGCGTCGATCGGCTTGACGAGCGCGCCGTCGACGGAAGCGCGGTTCGCGAGGAACCGGTCGTGCTCGCGGTCGAGCAGCAAGAGGATGGGCACGTCGGGGACGCGGTCGGCGGACGCTTCCAGGTGCAGGTCGACCGCGACGGCGAAGCCGCCCATGTTCTCGATCTGCAGGTCGAGGATGACGAGGTCGGGATGGCGGGCGGCGACGACGTCGCGGACGTCCTGGCCCCGCTCGACCTCGAGGAGCTCCTGACCGGGCCCGACCAGGGCGGTGCGGACCTGGTCGCGGACCCAGGCGGCGTCGGCGGCGACGAGGATCGTGGTCACGGCGCAGACAGTACTCAGCGGCGTCGGGTCGGCCCGCCCTCGTCGAGTGGAGCCGGGCCGGGTGTCGCGTCGGGCGTGTCGCCGGCGGGTCCGAAGAGGTGGGTGGCGACGACGTCGAGGGCGGCGAAGTCGACGACGTCGTGGGTGAGCGCGGGGACCGAGGCGACGGTAGCGGCGCCGATGCGGGCGCCGACGTCGGTGAGCTCGTGGTGCTGGCGGTGGGAGAGCTCGGTGTAGTCGGCGAGGTTCTCGTACCGGGCCGCGAGGCGACGGGAGGCGTCGTCGGGTCGGTGCCGCAACGCTTCGGCGTGGGCTCTGAGCGTGTCGACCGGGTCGTGCCCGCCGAAGTCGGGGTTGGCGCGGTTGACGACGAGTGCGGCGACGGTGAGGTCGGCGTCGCGGAGCTGCCCGGCGAAGAACTCGGCTTCGTCGATCGCGTCGCGCCGGGGCGAGGTGATCAGCACGAACGCGGTGGTCGCCTCGGCGAGCAACGCGTCGACCCGGGTGGCCCGCTCCCGGAACCCTTGTTCCATGCCTTCGAAGGCGCGGAAGAAGGCGACGATGTCGTCGAGGACTTCGGCGCCGATGACCTTCCCGACGGTGCGGAGGAAGCGCTGCACCGCGTGGCTCGCCACGCGCAGGTAGGTGCGGGTCGGCATCATCAAGAAGCGGAAGATGCGGTTGTCGAGGAGGCGGGTCAGCCGCTGGGGGGCGTCCAGGAAGTCGAGGGCGTGCCGCGACGGTGGGGTGTCCACGACGATGAGGTCGTACCCGCCCTCCTCGTGGAGCTCGTGGAGCTTCTCCATCGCCATGTACTCCTGGGTGCCGGAGAGCGCGCCGGCGATGTTGCGGTAGAAGCGGTTCGTGAGGATCCGCTCCGCCTGCTCCCGGTCGCTGGCGTGACGCCCGACGAGTCCGTCGAAGGTGGCGCGGGTGTCGAGCATCAACGCCGAGAGGCGACCGCCGGCGGCGTGCCCGACGATCGGGGTCCCAGCGGGTCGAGGGGATCTCGCGGGGCTCGTCGCCGAGCTCGGCGAGGCCGAGGGTGTCGGCGAGGCGCTTGGCCGGGTCGATCGTGATGACGACGGCGTCGCGTCCGGCTCGGGCCGCGGCCAACGCGAGGACCGCCGCGGTGGTGGTCTTGCCGACCCCGCCGGTGCCGCAGCACACGATGACCCGGGAATGCTCGACGAGCTCGGTGAGGTCGCTCACGGTGCCGGCTCGGGCAGCGCGACGATCCCGGCGGTCAGCGCGTCGGCGAGCCGGCTCACCTCGGCGGGGCCGATCTCGCCGACGACGAACGGGAGGTGGAGCTGGGGGAGCGGCAGCCGCCAGCGCGAGCCGGTCGGCCTGCTCCAGCGCCAGCGCTCGCCGCTCGGCCTCGAACGCGGCGGCGGCGTCGAGGGCGCGCGAGCTCGGCGGAACTGATCGTGACGCCGGCGGCGTGGGCGTCGTCGGCGCTGCGCTGCCCGTCGAGGGCGAGGTCGCTCGGCACCGCGTTCACGATGACGGGCGTGAGCTTGATCCCCACTCGGTCTTCGAGCGCGAACGCGGTGTCGACGAGCTCGTTGACCGGTGTCTCCTCGGGCCGGGTCGCGAGCATGACCCGGCAGCGGGTCGGGTCGGACAGCAGGTCGATGACCTCCTCGGCTTGGCTGCGGACCGGACCGACCCGGACCGCGTCGAGGAGCCCACGGGGCGAGAGGAGGAAGCTGACCGCGTGCCCGGCGGCGGGCGCGTCGATGACGATGAGATCGGCGGCGGCGTCTCGTTCGAGCTGCTTGACCTTCCCGAGGACGAGGATGTCCTTCATGCCGGGCACGGCGGTGGCGACGACGTCGAGGGCCCCCGTCCGGACGAGCCGGTTCGAGATTCGGCGCAGGCCCCGCTCGTGGAGGTACTCCACGAGGGCCTCGTCGGGCGTCAAGGTCCGGACCCGGAGCCCCGGCCCGACCGTCTGGTCCTCGTAGGTGAGCGGCGGGCAGCCGAGCGCGGTGGCCAGGCCCGATTTGCCTTCGACTTCGACGATCAGCACGCTGGCTCCGGCTCGGGCAGCGGCGGTGGCGAGCGCAGCCGTCACGGTCGTCTTCCCGACCCCGCCTTTGCCCGCCACGATGACGACGCCGGAGGCGGAGCAGAACCGCTCCACGTTCATGGTCGACTCCCCAGGACAGACCCCCGTGTCCGGTCCGCATGCTACGAGAGGGCTCATGTATTCCCGGTGCCGTGACGCCCGCCGATGGGTGGTCCTCGGCCTGCTCGTCCTGGTGGCGGTCGCCGTCGACGCGGGCGCGGCGAGCGCCGCTCCCGTCGGGGCCCCCAGCGCGCCGCAGCCGGGCTCGCATCGGGGCATCACCGTCGTGCAGCTCCAGGGGTACATCGACCCGCCCGTCGCCGCGTTGGCGCGGCGGGCGATCACCGAGGCGAACCGCTCCCGTGCCGCGCTGCTCCTCGTCCAGGTCAACTCGCGTGGGGTGCTCGCCACGCAGGTCGGGCCCATCGTCGAGGCGATCCGCCGCTCCACCGTCCCCGTCGCGGTGTGGGTCGGCCCGTCGGGCGCGCACGCCGAAGGGGGCGCCACCCTGCTGGCGCAGGCGGCGCCCGTCGTGTTCGTCTCCCCCGGCTCCAGCATCGGGGCCGGCACCCCGGTACGCCTCGACCATCCCGACGCGGTGTCGACCGCGGCGGTGCGGGCCGAGCTGACCGCGCTCGCCGCCGCGAACGTCCGCAACCCGGTCACGACCGCCACCCTGGCCACGACGAGCCTGGGTTCCACCGCGGCCGCGCACGCCGGCGTGACGAACGGGGTGCGAGCCACGATCGGTGAGGTGATCGTGACCCTCGACGGCCAGACCGTCCGCACCGGCGGCGGTCCCGTCCGTCTCTCCACCGCGAAGGTGATCGGCACCGGGCAGGGTCGGCGGCGCCAACCGAACCAAGAGGTGGTGTTCTCGAGCCTCGGGATCGGAGCGCGGGTCCAGCACGGGCTGATCAGCCCCCGGCTCGCCTACTTCCTCCTCGTCGCGGGTCTCGCCTTGATCGTCTTCGAGTTCTTCGCCGCGAGCGTCGGCTTCGCCGCCGCGGTCGGCGCCGTCGCGGTGATCGGCGCCGGCTACGGGTTCTCCCACCTTCCCGTGCGCTGGTGGGCGGCGGCGCTGCTCGCGGCGGCGATCGTCGCGTTCGCCGTGGACGTGCAGGCGGGCGGGATCGGCTTCTGGACCGGTTTCGGGGCGCTGCTCTTGCTGATCGGGTCGTTCACCCTCTTCGGCGGGTCGTCGCGTCTGCACGTCCCGTGGTGGGAGGTGGCCCTCGTCGTCGCGGCCACGCTGCTGTTCTTCGTCACCGCGTTGCCCGCGTTCGTCCGGGCCCGGTTCTCGACCCCGACCGTCGGGCGGGAAGGGCTCATCGGGGAGCTCGGGGAAGCCGAGGTCGGCGTCGACCCGGAAGGGGTGGTGGTCATCCGTGACGCCCGTTGGCGGGCCCGCACCAACCGGGCCACCCCGATCGCGGCGGGGGCCCCGGCGCGGGTCGTCGCGGTCGAAGGCCTGGTGCTGGAGGTGGAGCCGGAATCGGGAGGGGCCCGCGACTACCGGGACCGGGCCCGCTCCGGCGGCCGGCGGGGCGGGGGGACGGACAGCCCCGACGCCCCGGCGTGACCGGCCCGGCCAGGTTCGTCGATCCTCCTCTTTCCTGATCCGCACCCCGGGGGGTATCGTCCGCGCGTTGGCCCGGGGGAGGCCGGCGAGAGGGGGAACGGTGGCGCTTCGCACGCGTCGACGGTGCCTGGCAGCGCCAGGCCGCGTGTCGAGGCCCCGAATCGACGCTCTTCTATCCACCCGCCGCGGCGGAGACCCGCCCGGAACGTGAGATCCGGGAGCGGCGGGCGAAGGCCATCTGCGCCGGCTGTCCGGTCGTGGTGCCCTGCCGGGAGTTCGCGCTCGACACCCGCGAGCCCCACGGCATCTGGGGGGGCCTGAACGAGCACGAACGCCAGGCGCTCCTCGAGCGCCAAGCCGGCTAGCTCACGAGCCCAGCCCGCTGGCCGGCCCGGCGATCCGGTCGTCGCCCCGCCGGCGGGTGACGCCCTGACGGTCGAGCCAGCCGCAGATCGGCAGCACGTACTTGCGGGTCGAGCCGAGGGTGTCCCGGACGTCCGCGACGCTCAGGTGACCTCGGGTGGCGAGCGCGTCGACGATGGCGCCCCGGGCGGCGTCCAGGGCCGCGGCGGTGAACACGACCCCGTCGAGGTCGACCAGCGCCCCCTCGCGCACCAAGGCCCGCACCAGATCCCGGTCGACGTCGAGCTCGGCGGGGTCGGGAGGCCGAAGCGGCGTCGCCCCGAGGGTGTCGAGGAGGGCCCGGGCCTCGGGCGTGCCGGCCAGGTCGCGGGTGTGGGTGCCGTGACGGACGAGGCCCCGCTCGACGTCGAGCTCGGGGTCGTCGTCGAGCGCGGCCCGGAGCTGCGGGGCGGGCACGGTGAGCTGCTCGGCGAGCCGGGTGAGGTCGACGCCCGGGTCGTGCGGCCGGCGGCGGTGGTGCTCGGCGACTCGGTTCCGGGCCGCGGCTCGCAGCGGGTCGAGCGTCGCCGTGTCGACGACCCATCCCCCGACGCGGCGGGCGGTGCCGGCCTCGACGAGCTCGTCGGCGAGGGTGCTGGCCTCGTCCGCGCCGAGCCCACCGGCTCGACCCAGGTCGTCGGTCGTGGACCACGGCGTCGCGGCGAGGAGCCGTTCCCCGAGCGGGAGGCGGAGTCGGGTCGGGGCGTCGCCGGCCCGGCGGGTCGGATGGATGTCGAGGACCTCGGCGCCGGCGACGGTGGCCGCCCGGCCGGTGTCGCGCAGCACGATCCGGTCGCCGGGGACGAGGGGGAGCGGGGACTCGAAGCGGAGCCGGGCGTAGCGGCCCTCCTCGTCGAGGGCACGGAACGCGACGCGCTGCTCCCCGGAGCCGACCGCGGCGTGGAGCACGCGGCGCCGGCCGGTCGCACCCGCGAGGGCGGTGACGGCCACGTCGACGACCGCGGTGGGGGCCCACTGGTCCGGTCGGAGGACCGCGTCGCCGCGTCGAAGCTCGGTGTGGTCGACGCCGGCGAGGTTCAACGCGAGTCGGGCTCCGGGCTCGGCTCGGCCGGTGCGTCGACCCGCGGACTCGAGGCCGCGGACCCGAACCCGTCGCCCGCCGGCCTCGAGCTCGTCGTCGGGCTCGACCCCGCCGCCGGTCAGCGTTCCGGTCACCACGGTGCCGGCCCCCTTGGCCGCGAACACGCGGTCGACCCAGAGGCGGGGCCGGCCGACGTCGCGGGGGGAGGCGCGGCGGCGAGGACCGCGTCGAGAGCGCCGCGCACCTCGTCGAGGCCTCGGCCCGAGACGGAGTCGCAGGTCACGACCGGGGCGGCCGCGAGGGCGGTGCCGGCGAGATGCTCGTCGGCGTCGAGCTGGGCGAGAAGGAGCAGCTCGCCGTCGACGAGGTCGGCCTTGGTGAGGGTGACGAGGACGTGACGGATGTCGAGGAGTTCCAGGATCCGGAGGTGCTCCTCGGTTTGGGGCCGCCAACCCTCCGTCGCGGCGATCACGAGCACGGCGACGTCGACGGCGCCGACCCCCGCGAGCATGTTCTTGATGAAGCGCACATGGCCGGGGACGTCGACGAACCCGACCTCGGTGCCCGAGGGCAGCTGCGTGAACGCGAAGCCGAGGTCGATCGTCAACCCGCGGGTCTTCTCCTCGGCGAGCCGGTCCGGGTCGGTGCCGGTGAGGGCCTGCACGAGGGTCGACTTGCCGTGGTCGACGTGCCCCGCCGTCGCGACGGTCCTCACCGGGGGTCGGGCGCGGCGCCGAGCGCCCGGGTGACCTGGTCGTCGTCAGCCGGTTCGACGGTCCGGAGGTCGCACACGACCAGGTCGTCGTCCACGCGGGCCACGACGTCGTGGTCGCGGAGCCGGGCGAGCGCCGCGTCGGGTGCGGCGACCTCGAGGGCGACCCCGACGGACGGGATCGTGCGCCCGGGCAGCGACCCGCCGCCGGCGACGGCCTCCGTGTCCACCACCTTCGCCCCGGCGACGCGCCCGGCGATGGCCTCGGCCCGGCCGCGCAGCTCGTCGAGGGGTGTGGTCCCCAGCCGCCAGAGCGGGATCCGGGCGCCGTCCCGATCCAGGTACGCGAGGGCCACGTCCTGGAGCGCGGCGAGGGTCATCTTGTCGGCCCGCATCGCGCGGGCGAGGGGATGGCGGGCGATGGTGGCGATCAGGTCGGGGCGGCCGAGGACGATCCCGGCTTGGGGACCGCCGAGCAGCTTGTCGCCCGAGCAGGTCACGAGCGCGGCGCCGGCCTCGAGGGCCTGTCGGACCCCGGGCTCGTCGTGGAGCCATTCGGGTCGGCGCGGGAGCCACGGGGTGGCCTCGTCGAGCAGCCCGGATCCGATGTCGACCATGACCGGCGGGCCGAGTCCGGCGAGCTCCCGAACCGTGGTCGATTCGGTGAAGCCGACCATCCGGTAGTTCGAGGCGTGCACCTTCAGGACCAACGCGGTGGATGGCCCGAGGGCGGCTTCGTAGTCGGCGCGGCGGGTGCGGTTGGTGGTGCCGACCTCGACGAGGCGGGCACCGGACTCGGCCATGATCTCGGGGACGCGGAACCCGCCGCCGATCTCGACCAGCTCGCCGCGCGAGACCGGGACCTCGCCCCCTCGGGCCAGGGCCCCGAGCGCGAGGAGCACCGCGGCGGCGTTGTTGTTCACGATGATGCCGGTCTCGGCGCCGCACGCGCGGGCGAGCAGCGTGCCCGCGTGCGCGTGTCGCGACCCCCGCTGACCGGTGGCGAGGTCGTATTCGAGGTTCGAGTAGCCGCGGGCGACGCGGGTGGCGGCACCCAGCGTGGCGTCGCCGAGGGGTGCCCGGCCGAGGTTGGTGTGCAAGAGCACGCCGGTCGCGTTCACGACCGGCCGGAGCAGCCCGTCGCGGAGCACCTCGACCCGCCGGCGAGCGTCCGCGACGATGTCGGCGGGCTCCGCGGGCGTGTCGACGGTGCGGTCCCGGGCCGTGTCGAGCGCGTCGCGGGCGCACTGCACGAGCAGCGCATGCGGGAGCCCACCGAGCTCGCTGACGACTCGGTCCACCGCGGGCAGCGCGCGGCGCGGGTCGTTCACGGGCCCAGCGTAGGGCCGTCGGCCTCGATCGATGAGGCCGCCGCACGCGAAATCGGTCACCCGTAGAATGAGGTGGTGGAGCCCCGCGATGCCGCAACCGTGCTCCTGCTCCGCGACCAGCCCGAGCTCCAGGTGTTCATGCTCCAACGGAATCTCCGGTCCGCGTTCGCCGCCGGAGCCCACGTGTTCCCGGGAGGCGCGGTGGACAGCCAGGACGACGCGCTGGGTGATCCGCACCGTCGCGGCGAGCCGACGTCGGTCGCGCCGCGCTTCGCGGTCGCCGCGATCCGCGAGGCGTTCGAGGAGGCCGGCGTGCTGCTCGCCCGGGACGCCGCCTCCGGCGCACCGGTCGACGCCGCGGCCCTCCCCGAGGCGCGGCGGGCGCTCGACGCCGGCGTGGGCTTCGCCGCCGTCCTTCGGGAGCTGGGTGCGGTGCCCGACGTCGCCGCGTTGGTCCCGATGGCCCGGTTCATCACCCCAGCCGGCGCACCGCGCCGGTTCGACACGTGGTTCTTCGTCACCGCGGCGCCCGACGGGCACGAGTACCGCCACGACGCCCACGAGACCGTCGCGTCGCGGTGGATCCGCCCCGCCGCCGCGCTCGACGCGCACCGCGCCGGGACGTTCTCCCTGGTCGAGCCGACGGTGCTCACCTTGACCGCCGTCGCGGGCTTCTCGAGCGCCGCCCGGCTCCTGACCGCGAGCCGCGCCGCGTGGGCGGCGCGGCTGGGCCCGGTCACCACTCGCGACGCGCGTCGGGGCTGGGTCCTGCCCCTCCCCACCGACGAGCCGCCGGACGCCCCGTTGGCCTCGTCGCGGCGGAAGACGCCGGCCTGATGCCCGATCTCACCCCCGGCATCCCGAGCGCGCTGTCCCCGCTGGTCCGGCGGGTCGTGGCCCCCAATCCCGGGCCGTTCACCGGACCGGGGACCAACACGTACCTGGTCGGCATCGACGAGGTCGCAGTGATCGATCCCGGGCCCGACACGAAGTCCCACATCGACGCGATCGTCGGCGCCTCGATGCGCGAGCGGGTCCGGTGGGTGGTGCTCACCCACACCCACCCCGACCACTGGCCGGGCACCGCCCGGCTGGTAAAGGCGACCGGAGCCGAGGTCGTCGCGTTCGGGAAGTACCGCGACAAGGACGTCGACCTCGTCCCGGACCGGGTGATCGGTGAAGGCGACACGATCGAGGGCAGCGAGTGGGGCCTCGACGTTCTGCACACCCCCGGTCACGCCCCGAACCACCTGTGTTTCCTCCTCGAGGAAGAGCGGGTGCTCTTCACCGGGGACACGGTCCTCGACGGGATGTACTCGGTGGTGAACCCGGCCCGCGGCGGCGACATGGCCGTCTACGTGCAGACCCTCGAGCGGCTCCGCCGGCTGCGCCTCACGCGGATCTGCCCGGGTCACGGCGACGTGATCGACGAGCCCCGCGCCCGGATCGACGACTACCTCGCGCACCGCAAGACGCGGGGCCAGCAGATCCTCCGTCTGGTCCGCAAGGGGGACGGGCTCCGCATCAAGGAGATCGTCGCCGCGCTGTACGGCCGGGACGACCTGCCGCCCGAGCTCGTCGACGCCGCGGGCTGGCAGGTGCACGCGCACCTGCTCGAGCTCCGCGCCGAGGGCAAGGTCGCCGGGACGAGCGCCAAGGCGGTCTGGAAGGCCGCCTGAGCGCCCCGGCGGGCCCCGGCGTCAGGAGCTCGTCGTCTTGTTGACCAGGTCGAAGATGCGGGCGGTGCACCCGCTCATCTCCACGGGCGGGAGCAGCTCCTCCACCACCCGGGCGGCGAGGCGATGGAACGCGACCCCGGCCGGGTCGTCCGGTGCGGCCACCGCGACCGGCTCCCCGACGTCACCACCCGCGGACACGGCCGGCTCGAGGGGGATCTGGGCGACGAGGGGCGCTCCGATCGCGTCGGCGAGCTCCTCGCCGCCCCCGGCGCCGAAGAGGGGGTAGCGGACCCCGTCGGGGGCGACGAACGCGCTCATGTTCTCGACGACGCCGGTCACCTTCAGGAACGACCGCCGGGCCATGTCGGCGACCCGCGCCGCGACCTTCTGGGCCGCTCGCGCCGGGGTGGTCACGACGAGCAGCTCGGTCTGGGGGAGCATGCGGGCGAGACCCATCTGGATGTCCCCGGTGCCCGGCGGCATGTCGACCAGCAGGTAGTCCAGGTCACCCCAGCGGACGTCGTTCAGGAACTGCTCGACGGCCTTGGTGAGGATCAGGCCTCGCCACATCAACGCGGTCTGCTCGTCGTCGACGAGCAGCCCCATCGACACGACCTTCAGCGTCCCGGCCGGGCCGTGCGGGTCGAGCCGGTTGGCGATGACCCGCTCGTTGGGGTGGATCTTGCCGTCGGCGCCGCCGAGGCGGCCCTCGACACCGAGCATGCGGGGGATGCTGAACCCCCAGATGTCGGCGTCGAGCACCCCGACGGTCAGGCCGCGCGCCGCGAGCGCCACTGCGAGGTTCACGGTGACCGACGACTTGCCGACCCCACCCTTCCCGCTCGCGATCGCCAGCACCCGGGTCTGGGCTGATACCTCGGTCGGCTCGGCGTGCTCACGCGCGTTCCAGCGGGCCCGGGCCATCGCCGCGGTCCGCTGCTCCGGCGTCATCTCGCCGTACTCGACCGCGACGTCGGTGACTCCAGGCAGGCCGCGCACCTTCGACGCGACGTCCGCCTTGATCTGACCCCGCAGCGGGCAGCCCGCGGTGGTGAGCGCGACCTGCACCGTGACGACCCCGTCGTCGCCGACGGTCACGTCACCGACCATGTCGAGGTCGACGATGCTCGCCCGCAGCTCCGGATCCATCACGCCGGCGAGGATGCGCCGCACGTCGTCGGGGGTGGGGACGAGGGCAGGGGAAGAAGGCGTCATAACTAATAAAACCAGGCTCGCTTGAAAATATGCCCGGGGGCGGGTACCGTCAAGGGCGTGCTCGACCTGGCAGTGCTCAAGGCGCTCGCCGACGAGACCCGCTACGCCGTGTACCGGGAGCTGGCGTCCTCGCCGGCGCCCTTGTCGGCGCCCGAGCTGGCGGAACGGCTCGGGGTGCACGCCAACACGGTGCGGCTCCACCTCGAACGGCTCCGGGACGCCGGGCTCGTCGACGCCGAGGCGATCCATCGCGGCACCGTCGGACGGCCCCAGCACCTCTACTTCCTCGCCGCTGGGGCGCCCAGCCTCGGGTTCGACCCGCCCGCGCACGCGCTGCTCGCCGGGCTTCTCGCCGCGCTCGCGGAGCAGGTCGGCGCCGACGTCGACGACGCCGCCGACACCGGTCACGCCTGGGGGCTCGAGGCGGGGAAGCGGACCCGGACCCGCTCCTGCGTGCGAGCCCTCGCGGGTGAGCTCGAACGGCTCGGGTTCGAGCCCGCCGTCGCGCCTGGCGACGGCACCTCCGAAGGCGACGTGCGCATCGACTTCCTCCACTGCCCGTTCCGGGAGCTCGCCGAGGCGTACCCCGAGCTGGTCTGCAACCTCCACCGGGGCCTCTGCGAGGGGATCGTGGAGCAGGTCGGTGAGGGAAGCGTGGAGGAGTTCGCCACGTTGTACGACCACGAGCCGTGCCACGTCACCGTCGCCGCGGGCGACCGGTAGGCTGGACCACAGGACAGAGGGAGAAGCAGAGATGTCGTTGCTCAACGTCACCGACGCCAGCCAGGTGTTCTCGCTCACCGACGCGGCCGCGGACAAGGCCAAGGCGCTCCTCGAGAGCGAGGACAGCAGCGAGGCGCTCTCGCTGCGGGTCGCGGTCCGCCCCGGGGGCTGCTCCGGGTATAGCTACGAGATGTTCTTCGACGCCGACGTCTCGGCCGATGACATCCGCAGCCAGCATCGGGGCGTCCAGGTCGTCATCGACCCGGCCAGCTTCGAGCTCCTCAAGGGCGGCCGCCTCGACTACAAGGACGGCCTGAGCGGCGCCGGGTTCGCCATCGACAACCCCAACGCGCAGCGGTCGTGCGGCTGCGGCCAGTCCTTCTCGTAGGCCGCTCCTCCGGTTGACCGACCGGGCGTCGCGCCCGGGCCACACCCCTTCACCCCCGACGTGCCGGCCGAGTCGCGCGTCCCGACGAATCCTGTTCAGCGTGGCGTGAGCCGATTACGCTATGGGCGACTCGCGTCATTCGTACTTGCGCGCGCCGCGCTGTCCTGAAGGGAGCGACGCTCATGACATCGACCTGGCCGCCTAACCCACCGATCGGTGGCGGACCGTCGACCCCGCCCAGTTCCCCACCGCCCCGCCCCTGGGAGTCGCCGAGCCCGACGCCGGCCGCGCCCCCGCCGCCGGCATCGACGCCGGCGGCTCCGGCCACGAAGAAGACCGCGAAGAAGGCCACCAAGAAGCGCCCGGCAAAGAAGAAGGCGGTCGCTAAGAAGCGCCCGGCGAAGAAGGCGGCCAAGAAGCGCCCGGCGAAGAAGAAGTCGGTCGCCAAGAAGCGCCCGGCGAAGAAGGCGGCCAAGAAGCGGCCGACGATGGTGAAGAAGGCGGCCGCGACCAAGAAGCGCCTGGCGAAGAAGGCGGCCGCGGACAAGAAGCGCCTGGCGAAGAAGGCGGCCGCGACCAAGAAGCGCCTGGCGAAGAAGGCGGCCGCGGACAAGAAGCGCCTGGCGAAGAAGCGCCCAGCGAAGCGCAAGGCGACGAAGCGTCCGGCCAAGAAGCGGCCCGCGAAGAAGGCCGCCAAGAAGCGCCCCGCGAAGCGCAAGGCGACGAAGCGGCCGGCGAGAAAGACCGCCAAGCGCACGGCGACGAGGAGCGGTACCAGCAAGCGTCGCTGAGGCCGCGGACTGACCTCAGCTCGGGCCCACCGGTCTCACCGGTGGGCCCGGTCGCGTTCGCTCGCGATCAGGTGCCCGGCGTGACGAGGGCTTGCAGCAGCGGGGTGATCTCGTCGCGCCCGAAGGCGCTGTCGAGGCGACCACGGATCGCCCCCGACCCGTCGACGGTGTAGAAGAACGGCTCGAACGGGATGTTCCAGGCCTCCACCGTCGGCGACTCGGTGTTGCCGGTGTTCGACGTGTAGATCTCGACGTGCACGAACGTGACGCGGTCCTCGTAGGGCTTCCGGGCGACGAGCAGCTCGTCGAGCACCGGGCCGCAGTATCGGGTTTGGCACAACGCCGGCGTGGCGAACATCACCGCGACCGGACGTCCCGTCCCGATGACGTCCGACAGCGACACCGCATGCAGCGGACAGGGCGGTTGCCGGGTGCAGATCGGGTCGACCCCGAGGGGCTGGGCCGCGGTCGGAGACGCCGCCCGGCTGGCCATGGCGCCGATCGGGGGCGCGTCCGCCGCGGCTTTGACCTCCAGCGCGAGTGGCAGCCGTTGACCACGGATCAGCACCTCGCCCCGGTAGGTCCCCGGCTGATCGAGCACCGCGTCGATGACGTAGACCCCCCGACCCTTCGGGAGCCCGGCGCTCATCTGTCGGGCCGGGACGATCAGCCCCTGATTCGAACCCGGCGGCGCCAGCGCCAGACGAGCCGGCGCGCCCGTCGCCGGGTTGGGCCCCCGGTAGATCACGAACGCGACCCGCTGCGGCGTCGACGTCGCGTACAGGTCGTTGGAGACGAGCAGCGCGCTCAACGCTGTGGACGTCCTCGACGCAATCGCCCCGGCGAGCCCGGGCACGCCGGCGACCCCAGCCACCCCGGCGAGGGTCACGCCACCGGCGGCGGTGAGAAACGCGCGACGGCTGGGGGTCGGAGCGCCCATGGCTCCTATCCTGCCGTAGCGCCATGACGGAACCGCATCGGGTCGACTTCGTGTGCAACGGCGCACCCGTCACCGTGGACGTGGCGCCGGGCGAGTCGCTCCTCGCCGTGCTGCGCGACCGGCTCCGGCTCCACTCGCCGAAGGACGGGTGCGCGCCGCAAGGGCAGTGCGGCTGCTGCACCGTCCTCGTCGACGGTGACGCCCGCGTCGCGTGCGTGACCCCGATCACCCGGGTCGCGGGCCGAGCCGTGACGACCCTCGAAGGCCTCGACGCCGAGCGGCGAGACGCACTCGCCGCCGCGTTCACCGCGACCGGCGCGTCCCAGTGCGGGTTCTGCACCCCCGGGATCCTGATGCGCGCCGCCGCGCTCGTCGAGCGGGGACGCACCGGCCCGGGGGACATCGAACGGGCGTTGGCCGCCCACCTGTGCCGCTGCACCGGGTGGCGCACCGTCATCGACGCGATCACCCCGACGCAACGATCGCCCGTCTCGGGGCGGCGGGTCGACGCCGCGGCGACACGCGCCGCGCTCGAGGGTGGTGTCGACCAGCGGGTCGGGCCGGACGTGCCGCTCGGGCAGGGCGGCTTCGCCGACGACACCGCCCCCGCCGACGCCGTCGTCGCCGTGCCCCGACCGTCCACGTCGACCGCGGCGGCGCTCGACGCCGCCGGCCAACAGTGGGTCGTGGCCGACACCCTCGTCGAGGCGCGAGCGCGGGCCGGCTCGGTGCCGGGGCGTCGCAGCACCCGAGTCGACCGGCCGCCGCTTCCCCTCGCGGCGTGCCCCCCGGGTGGTGCGCGGCTGGCCACCAGCTGGGTGGAGCCGGCCTACCTCGAACCCGACGCGTCGTGGTGCGAGCCCGGCGGCTCGCCCGCCTCGCCGCTCGCCAACGGCGGCGCGTTCGGCGCCAAGCTCGCCTCGGCCGCGCCCGCAGCGGCACGGGAGCTCGCCGACCGGCTCGGTCGGCCGGTCCGGGTCGTCTACTCGCGCGAGGACGTCGTGCGGCTCGGCCCGAAGCGCCCACCCATCTCCGCGACCGCGGTGGCTCGTGACGGGGCCGTCCGCCTCGCCGGCCGCGTCGTGAGCCCGTCGGCGGGGTGGGCGGCGGACCCGGCGGTGACGGTCGGCACCACCCACGAGCGCTGGGAGGCGGTGTCCGTGCCCGGCCCGCCGACGTCGACGTCGCTGCGCGCGTTCCCGTTGGCCGAGCGGACCGTGCTGCGAGAGGCGGCGTTGACCGAAGCCGGCGTCGACCGGGTCGGGTGCAGCGTCGACGACCGGGTCGGGTCGGTCCTGCTCCGCACCGCCGCGGGCGCGCCCGGCGGTGCCGTCGCCGGCGCCTGCGTCGACCTCGACGACGGCTCGGGGGCGCTCGCCGGCGTCACGGTGCGCGTCGCCGCCGGTGACCCATTGGACGACGTGGTGCTGCGCTCCTACTGCGTCGGCGCCGCGCACATGGCGCTCGGCTGGGTGCTGACCGAAGGCCTCGCCGTCGATCCCGACACTGGGGCGGTTCTCGACCTGACCATCCGGTCGTTCGGGATCCTCCGGGCCCGGGCGACGCCACCGATCGATGTGGTCGTCGTCGACGACGCGGGGCCGCCGTGCCCCGCCGCGAGCGACGCCGTGTTCGCGGCGGTGGCCGCCGCGGCCTGGGAGGCGGTCACGGCCGCCGAAGGTGCCCGACCCGAGACGTTCCCGGCTCGGTCCACCCGCCCGGCGCGGGTCGCGTCGAGCTGACCGGCGGGCGGGGTAGCGTCGGCGTCGTGCCCGGCGCGGTGATCTTCGTGGTGGCGATGGTGCTGGTGGTCCCGATCGGCGTCATGCTCACCGGCGCGTTGTGGAGCGCCGTGTTCGGCTGGCTCGAATCACGGGCACGGGCGCGGACGCCGAGCACGCCGGCGACCCGACCTGAGCCGCCGCCCGCTCAGGTCGTGGTGAGCCCTCGGCCCTGCCCGAACCGGTAGCCGACGGAGCGGACGGTCTGGATCCAGTTGGCGTGCTCCTCGCCGAGCTTGGCGCGGAGGCGCCGCACGTGGACGTCGACGGTGCGGGCGCCGCCGTAGTACTCGTAACCCCACACGCGTGAGAGGAGCTGCTCGCGGGTGAAGACCTTGCCCGGGTGGGTGGCGAAGAACTTCAGCAGCTCGTACTCCATGTAGGTGAGGTCGAGCGGCCGGTCCGACAGGGCGGCTTGGTAGGTCTCGAGGTTCAGGGCCAAGTCGCCGTACTCGACGATCTCGGGGTGGCTGCCCTGGCCGCTGCGGAAGAACAGGTGGCGAAGCCGCGCTTCGAGCTCGAGGGGGTGGAACGGTGACAGGCAGAAGTCGTCGAAGAGGTCCTCGCGCAGCTCGAGTTCACTGAGCTGCGCGCCGGAGACGAGGAGCAGCACCGGCGCGAGGTTCGCGTCGCGTTTGCGCAACGCCCGGCACATCCCGAACGCACCCTCGGGGTCCTCGTCGCAGGCGACGACCGCCCCGGCCCAGCCCTCCCGCGGCTCGTGCTGCGCCGCGGCGGACACGTTGACGACCGCTTTCCACCCGTAGCCGGCCAGGTCGAGCGTCTGGGCGAGGAGGGGCGGCGGCGGGTCCGGGAAGACGAGCAGCGGCTCGAGGTTGTTCATCAGAGGGTGCCGAGGTACCGGTCGATCTCGTAGGGCGTGACTTGTGCCCGGTAATCATCCCATTCGGCCCGCTTGTTGCGCACGAAGTGCTCGAAGATGTGCTCCCCGAGCGCCTCGGCGACCAGCTCGGAGCGCTCCATCACCTCGATGGCCTCGCCGAGCGACTCGGGGAGGCCGATCGATCCCCTCCGCGGCCCGCTCCTCGGGGGTGAGCTCGAAGATGTTGTTCGTCGCTTCGGGCGCCAGGTGGTATCCCTCCTCGATGCCGCGCAGCCCCGCGGCGAGGATGACCGAGAAGGCGAGATACGGGTTGCACGCGGGGTCCGGGGATCGGAACTCGATGCGGGTCGAGCTCTCCTTGCCTTTCTTCGTGACCGGGACGCGGACGAGCGCGGACCGGTTGTTGCGGGCCCAGCACACGTACACAGGTGCCTCGTAACGCACGTTGAGCCGCTTGTACGAGTTCACCCACTGGTTCGTGACCGCGGTGATCTCGCGCGCGTGGTGCAGCAGCCCGGCGATGAAGCACTTCCCGGCCTTGGAGAGACCGTGCTCGTCGCCGGGATCGTGGAAGGCGTTGACGTCCCCCTCGAACAGGGACAGGTGGGTGTGCATCCCGGAGCCGAAGTCACCGCTGAGGGGCTTCGGCATGAACGACGCGTACACGCCGAGATCCGCGGCGACCTTCTTCACGACGTGGCGGAAGGTGATCACGTTGTCGGCCATCGCCAGCGCGTCGGTGTAGCGCAGGTCGATCTCGTGTTGGCTCGGCCCGAGCTCGTGGTGGCTGTACTCGACCGGGATGCCCATCGCCTCGAGGGTGATGACGGTCTGGCGTGCGCAGGTCCGAGACCTGCTCGAGCTGGGTGAGGTCGAAGAACCCGGCGTAGTCGAGCGGCTCCGGCGCGTCGGGCGACTTGAAGTAGAAGAACTCCATCTCCGGGCCGGCGTAGAAGGTGAAGCCCCGCTCCCGGGCCCGCTCGAGGTTGCGTTTCAGGACGAACCGGGGGTCACCCTCGAAGGGCTCGTTCGAGATTCGGTGCACGTCGCAGAAGATCCGTGCCGTGGGGGCGTCGTCACCGTGCCAGGGGACGATCTCGAAGGTGTTGGCGTCGGGGATCAGGAGCATGTCGGACTCCTGGACCCGGCTGTACCCCTCGATCGCGGACCCGTCGAAGGTCATGCCCTCCTCGAGGGCCACTTCGAGCTCGGCGGGGGTGATCTCGAAACTCTTCAGGAAGCCGAGCACGTCCGTGAACCAGAGCCGCACGAAGCGCACCCCGCGTTCCTCGACGGTCCGCAGGACGTAGTCGAGCTGGTGCTGCATGGCTCCAGTGTGGCAGCCGACGGTCACCGGCCCGTCCGCCGGTCGGGCCGCTGACGTCGTGTTCACACTCCATTCACAGTTCCGGACGGGCGGCGAAACAGTGAACGTGACAGCATCCTGGCGCCATTGGCTTGGCGACCACCGACCGCGAAGGGTCGGGGCGGGTCGCGGGCCCGAAAGGAGCCATTCCCGTGGAAAGCCGGAACCCCAAGCAGGTCCTCGACCTCGCACAGAGCGCGGGCGCACAGTTCGTCGACCTGCGCTTCTGCGACCTTCCAGGAATCACGCAGCACTTCTCGATGCCGATCCACGAGCTCACCGAGGACGGGTTCGAGGACGGCTACGGCTTCGACGGCTCGTCGATCCGCGGGTTCCAGGAGATCCAGGAATCCGACATGCTCCTGATCCCCGATCCCGACACCGCGGTGATCGACCCGTTCCGTGAGCACGTGACGATCAACATCAACTGCTTCGTGCGCGACCCGGTGACGGGCGAGTCCTACAGCCGCGACCCGCGATACGTGGCCCGCAAGGCCGAGGAGTACGTGAAGGGCACCGGGATCGCGGACACGATCTATTTTGGTCCCGAAGCCGAGTTCTACATCTTCGACCAGGTCCGTTTCGACCAGAACCAGTACTCGGGGTACTACTTCGTCGACTCGGTCGAAGGGGTGTGGGGTTCGGGACGCGAGTACGAGATCGACGGGTCGCCCAACCTCGGGTACAAGCCCCGCTACAAGGAGGGGTACTTCCCGGTCCCGCCGATGGACTCGTACCAGGACCTGCGCTCCGAGATGGTGTCGGTCATGGAGTCGGTCGGCATCGAGATCGAGGTGCAGCACCACGAGGTCGGCACCGCGGGTCAGGCCGAGATCGACATGCGCTTCGACACGCTGCTGCGGATGGCCGACAAGCTGATGCTGTACAAGTACGTGGCCAAGAACGTGGGCCGGGCCCGTGGCAAGACGGTGACGTTCATGCCCAAGCCGATCTTCATGGACAACGGCTCAGGGATGCACTGCCACCAGTCGCTCTGGAACGGCAGTACCCCGTTGTTCTTCGACGAGAAGGGCTATGGGGGGATCAGCGACACCGCCCGCTGGTACATCGGCGGCCTGCTGAAGCACGCGGCGTCGATCATCGCGTTCTCGAACCCGACGACGAACTCGTTCAAGCGGCTCGTCCCGGGCTACGAGGCTCCGGTGAACCTCGTGTACTCCCAGCGCAACCGGTCGGCGGCCGTGCGGATCCCGCTCTACTCGAAGAGCCCGAAGGCCAAGCGGCTCGAGTTCCGCTGCCCGGACCCGTCCTGCAACCCGTACCTCGCCTTCTCGGCGATGCTGATGGCGGGGCTGGACGGCATCCAGAACAAGCTGGAGCCGCCGACGCCGGTGGACCGGGACCTCTATGACCTCCCGCCCGAGGAGCTGGCCCAGGTGCCCCAGGTGCCGGGTTCGCTCGACGACGCGCTCGCCGCGCTCGAAGCCGACCACGACTTCTTGCTCGCGGGTGGGGTGTTCACCCAGGACGTGATCGACACGTGGATCTCGTACAAGCGTGAGAACGAGATCGACGCGGTGCGGCTGCGGCCCCACCCGTACGAGTTCTACATGTACTACGACATCTAGACCGGCGGGCCGCTGACCGTCCGGGTCAGCGGCCCGTTCGTCGTTCGTCCCCCCGGACCGACCGGGGACGCGGCTCAACGGTCGAGCGTGTGGGTGAGCCCGTTGAGGTCCGCGACGGTGACCGTCAGCGCCGAGTGGCCCGCCGATCGCAGTCGGGACGGGACCTTGTCCCGGAAGTGGACGCACACGCCGGCGCGCGGGTTGGTCCCGAACGTGAGCCCGTCATCGGCGAAGGAGAGTCGGGCGCCGACGGCGGTCCACCACCGGTAGTCGCGGGTGACGTGCGCGCCGTCGACGTTGGTGAGCGGCGTCTCCACCCGCACGAACCCGAACGTGGCGACGAACCGGCCGTCGTCGGTGATCGTGACGCCGTCCGTCGATGGCCGCAGCAGGAACGGGGCCCAGAAGAGCGCGAACCGCTGGTCGACGGCGTACGGGAACTTCTGGCTCACGGACCCCTCCGGCGGGTCAGGGACAGTCGATCCCGAGGTCGGTGCGCACCGCTTCGGGTGGTGGTGCGACGACCCCGCCCGGGCAGCCGACCTCGGCGGTGCCGAAGTCCGTGACCGACCAGGCGACCCCGTCGCAGTGCGCGATGCCCGACCCGCCCTGGTACACGGACTCCTGGCCCGGTGCGGGGAGGGTGTCGAACCGGGCCCACGTCGCGTCGGATCGGGCCAGGCTCACGTTCGCGACCGTGTACTGGTCCGGGTTCACGTTCAGGCCCGCCACCGAGCTGGCCCGCACCGCGATGGGGATGGGTGGCGTCCCGCCGCACGGGAGGGTGGCCGGGTTCACGGTCGTGGTGGTGGTCGTGGTCGACGTGGTGCTGGTCGACGTGGTTGTCGCCGGGCGGGGGTGCGACGACGCCGAAGGGCTCGACCCGCCGCACGCGGCGCCGAGCAGCGTCAGCGCTGCCACCACGACGACCCCCGTTCGTTGCACGATCACCTCCTCGCGGCCCCGATGCTGACACGGCCGCAGGTGCGGTTCCCCGCGGGCCGAGACGGTCCCGGTTCCCGCGCCGGCGGCGGGTCAGCGCTTCGGGGCGCGAGTGGTGATGCTCTTCGCGAGCGCGGTGAGCTGCTTCTTGGTGGGCGCGTCGAGTCGGACCACCCTGGGGGGGTGCGCTCGACGGCAACCACTGCAGCGTGAACGCGAAGTGGGTGTTCGGGGCGACGGTGATCGCTGACCGGTCGGTGTCGAGGTAGCTGGACTTGCCGATGTTGGCGTCCACGACCGTGAGCCCGTCCTGGGCGTCGATGGCCCGTTGACCCTCGACCACGTCGATGGCGGTCTGGCCGGGCGGGACCAGGAAGCCGGGGAACTGGTTGGTGCTGACGAGCACGCCGGTGGGGCTGAACACGTTCCCGATGACGAAGCCGCAGTCGTTGGGTGTCTTGCTGCCCCGGTTGGTCGGGTCGACGGTGACCGGGCCTCCGAAGGCTTTCTGCACCTGGGCGGCGGTCAGGTAGCTGCAGGGGTCGGTGACGTTGATCTTCGGTGCCGGGGGCGCCTTGGCCGTGGGGACGCCGGCGCCGAACGTCGCGGCGGCGAGAGCGAGTCCGGGTATGAGGACGGCGAGCGCCCGTCGGCGGGGAAGCACGGGGCGGGAGCCTACCGGTGGGGGTCGTGCTCGCGGCGTCGCGCGTCATGTCGCTGCCGTAGAAGACCCGTTCGACGACGTGGCGCGCCCGCCGCGTGACTCGGCGGAAGTCGTCGCGGAGGGCGATCTCGGGGCGGTGCAGCTCGCCGAGGAGCCGGCCGACTCGAGCCGCGTCGACGCCGGTGGGCAGCGCGTCGGTCGGGTCGGCCGACGACGAGGTAGGTGGCGTTGCGGGCCCGTTCGCAGAACTCGTACGCGCGGCGGAGCACGTCGACGTCGTCGGGTTCGAGCAGGTCGGCCTCGCCGAGCGCGGCGAGGGCTCGCAGCGTCGCGGGGTTCCGCACCGATGGATGTCGGGCGCCGTGCTCGAGCTGGAGGAGCTGGACGGTGAACTCGATGTCGGTCAGGCCGCCCTTGCCGAGCTTGAGGTGGAAGTTGCGATCCTCCCCGGCGGGATCCGTTCCCGTTCGACGCGCGCCTTGATGCGCCGAACCTCGCGGGCGTCGTCCTCCGGGAACGGGTCGCGGTACACGAGCGGCTCGATCAGGTCGACGAATCGGCGGGCGAGGTCGAGGTCACCGGCGACCGGGCGGGCCCGCAGCAGCGACTGGCGTTCCCACACCATCGCCCACCGCTCGTAGTAGTTGGCGTAGCTGTCGAGGGATCGGGCGAGGGGACCGTCCTTGCCTTCCGGGCGCAGGTTGGCGTCGACGCGGAACGTCTGGCCTTCTGCGGTCGTCGAGCCGATCTCGCGGATCAGGTCCCGCGCGGTGCGGTTCGCGGCTTCGAAGTCGTCGGTGTGGCTGCCCTCGTAGACGAAGAGGACGTCGATGTCGGAGGAGTAGGAGAGCTCGGAGCCACCGAGCCGGCCGAGCCCGACGACCGCGAACGGCACCGGTGGGGCGAGGGCCTGCAACGCGGATTCCACGCACGCGTCGGCGAGCGCGGCGAGCTCACGGGCGGTCACCTCGAGCGGGGCGAGACCGAGGACGTCGCGGGCGGAGATGCGCAGCAGCTCGCGCCGCTTGAATCGGCGCAGGCCCGGCCTGCCGGGCCTCGGGGTCCTCCCGCCACTGCAGGGTCGCCAACGCGGAATCGCTCAGCTCGGCCGCGGTGCGTTCGCGGACGAACCAGTCGTCGGAGCCGAGGAGCTCGACGACGTCGGGTTGGCGGAGGAGCGCGTCGCCGACGATGCGGCTGGAGCCGAGGACGCGGCAGACGCGCTCGGCGCCGCCGGGCTGGTCACGGAACGTGGTGGCCAGGGCGGTGGCCCGCGTCGCCCCCTCGGCGAGTCGGCGCAGCTGGAGCAGCCCGAGGTCGGGGTCGGGTGTGGACGAGAGCCAGTCGAGGATCACCGGGAGCAGCGCCTGGAGCACCCGCGACGACCGCCCCAGCCCTTGGGTGAGCTCGGCGAGCGCGGCGCGGGTGTGCGCGGCGTCGGCGAAGCCGAACGCGGCGAGTCGCTCTTGGGCCGCGTCGGCGCCGAGCGGCCCGGCGCCGGCGAGGGTGTCGAGGATCGGCGCGAAGAAGAGCCGCTCGTGGATCCCCCGGACGGTCAGCTGGTGGGCGCGCTGGTCGGCGTCGAACGCGTCCAGCGCGGCGCGCTCGGGACGGTCGCGGTAGCCGAGCACCCGGGCGAGGAGCGTGCGACTGGCGCGGTCGGCGGGCACGGTGTGGGTCTGGGTCTCGTCTCGGAGCTGCAGTCGGTGCTCGACGGTGCGGAGGAACGTGTACGCGGAGGCGAGCTGGCTGGTGTCGCGCGTCTCGACGTAGCCACCACGGGCGAGCGCGTCGAGGGCCTCGAGGGTGTTCGGTGATCGGATGTCGGGGTCGTGCCGGGCGTGGACCCGCTGCAGGAGCTGCACGGCGAACTCGACGTCTCGGATCCCGCCGCGTCCACGCTTGAGCTCGCGGTCGGTGAGCCCGCGCCGGCGGAGCTCGGCTTCGCTGCGCGCCTTCATCGCCCGCGCTTCGCGGACCGCGTCCGGGTCGAGGACCTCGGGCCACACGACGGGGCGGGTGCGAGCGACGAACTGTTCGGCGAGGCCCGAGTCGCCGGCGACGGCGCGGGCCTTGATGAGGGCCTGGAACTCCCAGGGTCGCGGCCCACCGCTCGTACCACGCGGCGTACGAATCGAGGGTGCGAGACAGCGCGCCGGATCGGCCCTCGGGGCGGAGGTTGGCGTCGGTGCGAAACACGACCCCGTCCGCGGTGGGTTCGCTCATCGTGGCGAGGAGCACGCGGGCGACCCGGTTGGCTTCGGTGCCGTCACCGTCGTGCACGAAGAGGACATCGACGTCGCTGGCGTAGTTCAGCTCCCGGCCGCCGAGCTTCCCCATCCCGATCACCGCGAACGGGATCGTCGGCTCGACCAGGGTGAGGGCGGCGTCGAGGCACGCGTCGGCGAGGCGGGCGAGACGCCGGCCGACGGTGGGCAGGTCGGTCCGTCCGAGGAGGTCGGCGGCGGCGATGCGCAGGAGCTCCCGGCGCTTCCAGCGGCGCAGCGCACCCGGGTCCGCGACCGTGGCCGAGACCGGTTCGGTGTCGAGGCTCTCGAGGACCGTGACCAGCGTCGGGTCGCCGACCAGCGCGGTGGACAGCGAGCGGGACGCGCACGCGATCGCGATGAGCGCGTCCCGCACGGTGGGCCGGTCGACCAGGTCGGCGGCGACGGCGGGGTCGGCGTCGACGAGCCGTTGGAGCACGGTGCGCGCCATCGCCGCGTCGGCGGCCCGCTCGATCGCCGCCTCGACGTCGGGGTGACCGAGCGCGGCGGCGGTGGTGCTCACCCGACCAGTGTGCCGCGGGTGCCCCCACGGCGACCCGGTGGTTGCGCCCTATCCTTGGCCGCATGCCGCGCCTGCGTGTCGTCGCTGCTCAGCTCGACCTGGTCGTCGGTGACCTGGAGGGCAACGCGGACCGGATCCTCGACGCGTACGACCGGGCGGAGGCGCTCGGCGCGCGATCTGGTCGCGTTCCCGGAGCTGGCGATCACCGGGTATCCGCCCGAGGATCTCCTGCTGCGGCCCGCGTTCGTCGCCCAGGCCGGCGAGTGGTTGGAGAAGGTCGCGGCCCGCACCGGCCGGGCCGCGGCGATCATCGGGTACCCGCAGGCGGACCGGGATCTGTACAACGCGGCCGCGGTGTGCGCGAACGGCCGGGTCCTCGGCGTGTACCGCAAGCACCTCCTACCCAACTACGCGGTGTTCGACGAGGCGCGCTACTTCGAGCCCTGGTTGACCGACGGGCCGCTGTTCGTCATCGGCGGCACCCGTGTGGCGGTGACGGTCTGCGAGGACGCGTGGAGCCCGACCGGCCCGGTGCTGACCCAGGCGGCCGGGGGCGCGGAGCTGATCGTCAACATCAACGCCTCCCCGTACTACGCGGGCCGGCTGCGTGAACGGGAGACGATGCTGGCGACACGCGCCGCGGACGCGTCGGTGCCGATCCTGTACGTGAACCTGGTCGGCGGTCAGGACGAGCTCGTCTTCGACGGCGCGTCGCTGTTCCTCGACGAGGCCGGGTACGTGCTCGCCCGAGCCCGGCAGTTCGAGGAGGACCTGCTCGCCGTCGACGTCGACGTCCGGCCCGCGTTCCGCCGTCGGGCGTTGGACCCCCGGGGCCGCAGCCGGGCCCTGCCCCTCCCGGAGGTCGCGGTCAGCGACGTGCGGCTCGGTGAGCCCGCGGTCGCCCCACGCGTCGAGGACCCGCTGGCGCCGGTGCGCGAGGTGTACGAGGCGCTCGTCCTCGGAACCCGCGACTACGTGCAGAAGAACGGGTTCACGGACGTGCTCATCGGCCTGTCGGGGGGGATCGATTCGTCGCTCGTCGCCGCGATCGCCGCCGACGCGCTCGGACCAGAGCACGTCGTGGGGATCCTCATGCCGTCACGGTTCTCGAGCGCGGGCAGCGTCAGCGACTGCGGAGGCGTTGGCTGCGAACGTCGGGGTCCGGACGATGACCGTCCCCATCGAGGCGGCCCACGCCGCGTTCTTGTCGATGCTGGCCGACCCACTCGCCGCCGGCGGCCCACCCGGGCTCGCGGAGGAGAACCTCCAGGCCCGCATCCGGGGCACGATCCTCATGACCATCTCGAACAAGTTCGGGTGGCTCGTGCTCACGACCGGGAACAAGAGCGAGATGGCGACCGGCTACTCGACGCTCTACGGCGACATGGCCGGCGGCTTCGCGGTGATCAAGGACGTGCCCAAGACGCTCGTGTACGCCCTCGCTCGGGACCGCAACGAGCGAGCCGGTCGGACGCTGATCCCCGAGACGGTGCTCGAGAAGCCGCCGAGCGCGGAGCTGCGCCCCGACCAGCGCGACAGCGACTCCCTGCCCGACTACGGGCTGCTCGACCCGATCGTCGAGGACTACGTCGAGGAGGACGCTCGGTCGGCGAGATCGTCGACGAGGGTCACGACCCGCAGACCGTCCGCCGGGTCGCGTCGCTCATCGACCGCAACGAGTACAAGCGCCGGCAGGCGCCACCAGGGGTGCGGGTGTCCCCGAAGGCGTTCGGCAAGGACCGCCGGCTCCCGATCACGAACCGCTGGCCCGGGTGAGCCGCCGGGCCGACCGGTGAAGAACTTCGCCGCTGAGGGCGCCCTCGTCCTCGCCGCGCTGCTCTTCGGCGCGACGTTCCCGCTGGTGCACGACGCGCTCCGCGACATCGAGCCGTTCGCGTATCTCGTGCTGCGCTTCTCCGTCGCGGTGCTCGCGCTCGGACCGTTCGCCCTCGCGATCGGCCGGCGCCGAGGCGAGGACCGGCGGCTCCTGCTCCGGGCGGGGCTGATCGCCGGGGTGCTGCTCGCCGGCGGGTACGCGGCCCAGACCGTCGGGCTGGCGCGCATCTCACCGTCCACGTCGGCGTTCATCACCGGCCTGTACGTCGTGTTCACCCCGATCGTCGAGTCGATCGTGCGCCGTCGACGCCCCGACCGGTCGGTCGTCGTCGGTGATCGTTCTCGCCGCGGTCGGCCTGTACCTGCTCACCGGCGCCACCCTCGCGTTGGGGTTCGGCGAGCTGCTCACGTTGCTCTGCGCCGCGCTGTTCGCGGTGTGGATCGTCTACCAGGGGGAGTACGCGAACCGGCTCCACCCGGTCCCGTTCACAAGCGTGCAGATGCTCGTGATCGTCGTCGTGTGCCTGCCGCCCACCGCGGCGCAGGGCGTCGGCGAGCTCTCGGGTCTCGCGGTGTTCGCCGCCGTGTTCACCGGGGTGGCCTGCTCCGCGGTTGCCCTGTCGCTCCAGGTCTGGGGGCAGCGGCGTCTCCCACCGACCCGCACCGCGCTGATCCTCCTGCTGGAGCCGGTCTTCGCGGGCGTGGCCGGCTACCTGACCGGTGAGCGGCTCAGCGCCGTGGAGCTGGCCGGCGCCGGGGTCATCCTCGCCGGCATCGCGGTGGCCGAGCTCGGCAGCCGCCGCCGCCCCCCGCTGCCCCACCCCGAGCTGGAGCCCCGACCCTTCTGAACCGGGACGCCGCCGCTCGACGGGTGCCGTCCGCACCCCACCTACGATCCCCACCGTGCTCGGCATCGACGCCACCGCCGCGATGCTCGGCCACGCCTCCTGGCTGGAGGCCCGCTGCTTCGAGATCCTCGGCGCCTGGGTGCCCACCGTGCCCGAGGCGGACGCCAAGCTGCTGGTCGCCCGGCACAGCCGCCACCACGGCTGGCACGCCACGCTGCTCGCCGAGCTGATCCCGACCACCCGCGCCCACGACCCCGACCGGCTGGTCGTCCCGAACGACGAGCGCTGGCCCGACGCGCTCGACCCACGTCGCCGGCACCGCTGGCACCTCGACCCTCGACCGCCTCGTCGGCGCCTACCAGGTCGTGCTCCCGTCGATGGTCGCCGGCTACGACGACACCTTGTCCCGCACCAGCCCCTGGAGCGACGGTCCCGTCGCCCGCGCCCTGCGCGTGGTCGTCGACGACGAACGGTCGGACCTCGCCGAGGGTCTCCGGTTCCTCGAAGGCCTCCTCGCCGACGGCACGGCCGTCGACCGGGCCGCGCGTCGGCGAGGCGAGCTGGAGGCCACGCTGCCCCCGACGGGCGGGATCGGGGGGCCGGGCCGGTAGCCTGGGCGCCCCGACGGGCTCGTCACGGGACTCCCATCTCGGGCCGAGCCGCTTGACACAGACCGTATGGTACGGGAGGAACGTGCCTCCCACCTGCGGGAACACGCTTCCAGGCCCGGGCTTCCGGCGCCTCGGACCCCGACCGAGCATCCCCGAAAGGCACCAGTGGCGAAGGAGCGCGTCGAGCGCGACGAGGAAGATCTCGTCCGGCTCTACCTCACCGACATCGGCCAGTACCCGCTCCTCACGAAGGACGACGAGGTCCGCCTGGCCCAGCAGATCGAGAACGGCAACGCCGCCCGGGAGGACCTGGAGCGGCTCCCGGCCAAGAAGCTGACCCCGGCCAAGAAGCGTGAGCTGCGCCGGGCGTCGCGGGAAGGCGAGTACGCCCAGCGGACGTTCGTGCAGTCGAACCTCCGCCTCGTCGTCTCGATCGCGAAGAAGTACCAGGCCTCCGGTCTGCCGCTGCTCGACCTCATCCAGGAGGGCAACCTCGGGTTGATGCACGCGGTCGAGAAGTTCGACTGGCGCAAGGGCTTCAAGTTCTCCACCTACGCCACCTGGTGGATCCGTCAGGCCATCACTCGGGGGATCGCCAACACCGGCCGCACCATCCGGCTGCCCGTCCACGCCGGCGACACCCTGGCCCGGCTCCAGAAGGCCCGGTCGCGGCTGGAGCTCAAGCTCGGCCGCCCGGCGACGCTCGCCGAGCTCGCGATCGAGGTCGAGATGCCCGAGGACAAGGTCACCGAGGCGTTGCGCTTCGCGGCCGAGCCGCTCTCGCTGTCCGAGCCGCTCCGCGAGGACGGTGACGCCGAGCTCGGCGACATCGTCGAGGACCGTTCGGCCGAGTCGCCGTTCGAGGTCGCGGCGACGGCGCTCCTCCCCGACGAGATCGAGAAGCTGCTCGGACCGCTCGACGAGCGGGAACGTCAGATCCTCGCGCTGCGGTTCGGGCTGGACCGGGGCGAGCCCCGGACCCTCGAGGAGGTCGGCGAGTACTTCAACCTCACCCGGGAGCGGATCCGCCAGATCGAAGCCCGGGCCATGTCGAAGCTGCGTCACCCCTCCGCCGACACCGGCGCCCGCGACCTCCTCGCGGTCTGACGCTCGCCGCGCCCGGCGCGGCACCCGGACCGGCCCCCGACGCGGCCCGGCGCCGCGCCGCGGGCGCCGCTCGCGGAGGTGGCAGGAATCGAACCCACCGGGCGGGGATCACCCGTCCCACTCGTTTTGAAGACGAGGGGGGCCACCAGACCCCGTTCACCTCCGCCGCCGGTTGTATCAGGCGGGGACGGGCAACGCGACGGTCGGGCCGGTCGTCTGTCGTTCGCGCCAACGCCAGTACGCGCCGACGAGCATCCCGAAGGTGAACCCACCGACGTGGGCGCCCCACGCGATCCCGGCGTCGGCGGACACGTACTGGAACTGGAGCAAGAACCAGATCACGAGGAGCCAGCCCACGCTGACCTTCCGCAGCAGCATCGGCCCGAAGAAGATCAACGACTTGATCCGCGCCCGTGGGTAACAGATCAGGTAGGCGCCCATGACCGCCGCGATCGCCCCTGACACGCCGATCATCGGGACCGTCGAGCTCGGGTCGATGCTGACCTGGGTGGCGGTGGCGACCGCACCGCCGATCAGGTACAGCAACAGGAAGCGCCACCAGCCCTTGCGGTCCTCGATGTTGTTCCCGAACACCCACAAGAACAGCATGTTGCCGAACAGGTGCGGGATGCTCGCGTGCAGGAACATCGTGACCAGCGCGGCGAGGTAGACGTTCTTCCCGGGGGAGTGCGCGGGTCCCGACCCGTGCGAACATGCGTCGGTGTTCCCGTTCTCGAACGTCTGCTGGTACTCGTCCTGGGTGAGGGGTCGGCCGCGGACCAGCTCGCACGGGATGCCGGCGTTGCTCACGACGAATCGAAGGTCCGACGAGCTGGTGCTCTCCGCGATCCCGCTCCACGAGAAGTGGATCGCCCGGCCCGGCTGCACCCCGAAGTAGACGAGGACGCACGCGGCGATGAGCATCACGGTGCACCACGGGAACCGGCGAACCCGGTTCTCGTCGGCCATGGGGATCATGACGGTCCCCCGGCAGGCGCGGGCGGCCACGTGTACCCGGTCCACTGCCCGCCGTCCCACCAGCGCAGCTCGCGTTGACGCCACGGGTCGGGATGCCACCCCGGTGGCGGCAGCGCGGCGGGTGCGGTGGCGATCGCGTGCGTGGCCCGTTCGCGCGCGGCCGGCACCGCGGCTTCGAGGACCCGGACCAGCTCGTCACGCCGGTTCGTCCCCACCGACAGCCAGTACTTCTTGCCGCCGTCGACGCCCCGCACCCCCACCGAATCGTGGCTCCAGATCGGGTTGGCGCCGAGCCAGCGGGGGTTGAACGCCCGCCACGGCCACGTGTTGCTCGCCCGCCCCAAGGTGGTGAGGTCGAGGGCGGCCAGCCGGGCCCAGCGGCGCCCGACCCAGACGTAGTCGTTGTCGATGCGCACGACCGAGCCCTGGAACCGGACGACGTTCACGATCCAGGCGAGCAGCGCGATGGGCACCACGATGGGCGCGATCGCGAGCGCGGTGATCACCACGATGATCGGCAGCCACAGCCAGGCACGCGGCGCCGCGTTGACCCGTTCCTCGTACAGGACCCGCTGCCCCGCCGTCGCCGTGCCCACCACCGCGGAGCGTAGAGGCCCAGACCGCCCGTCCCGCGGGACGCCGCGGAGCGATAGCCTCAGGGTTCCTGTCCACCAACCCTGGGGGCACCATGAAGAAGCTGTTGCTCTTGCTCATCATCGTGGCCGTCGGGGTCGCGGTGGCCCGCAAGCTCCGCGAAGCCTGATCGAGCCCGAACGACGAGAGGCCCGCCGCGGCGGGCCTCTCGTCGCGTCAGGTTACGGTGCGACGGACCGGGTGAAGCTCGTCGCGTAGCGGCCGGCGAACAGCGCCGGAGCGCCGCCAGTGTGCCAGAACACGATGGACTGGTCCGACGCGATCCGACCGTCTCGCACCGCGGCGACGAGCCCGGCCATCGCCTTGCCGGTGTACACGGGATCGAGGATCAACCCTTCGTAGCGCGCCGCCAGGTCGATGGCCTCGAGCGCGGCGCCGGTGACCGCGCCGTACCCGTCGCCGAAGCGGTCGTGGTCGACCTCCGCCGCGCCCGGCGGTTCGGGAGCACCGACCGTCGCTGCGGCCGCGGCGGCGAGTCGAGGGACGACGTCATCGAGGTCCGGTCGGGTTCCGACGTCGACCCCGACGATCCGGACCGCGGCACCGAACCCGGCG
This sequence comes from uncultured Actinomycetes bacterium, assembly GCA_963714105.1. Taxonomy (GTDB): domain Bacteria; phylum Actinomycetota; class Acidimicrobiia; order IMCC26256; family PALSA-555; genus PALSA-555. The sequence continues at coordinate 1,381,002 of OY970233.1, forward strand.
AGGAGCCCTGCGTGCGTTCCCCCCGACCCGTCCGCGACGACGACCACGTCGACAGGCAGGGCGGCCGTGGCGGCTTGCGCGCCGAGCTCACGGGCGGCTTCGACGTAGGCGAGCACACCGGTGATCGACGCGCCACCGACAGGGATCGCGAGGGGTCGCCGCCCGGTGCGGGTCAGCTCCGCCGCGAGCGCCTCGATCGCGGCTTCGAGCTGGTAGTAGTCGGCCGGGCCGGTGAAGTGCAGCTGCGCGCCGAGGATGTGGTCGAGAACCAGGTTGCCGGTCGGGATCTCGGGCGGGTTGCCGGCCAACGCGACGTGGCAGTCGAGCCCAAGCCGATTCGCGGCCGCGGTGGTCATCCGCACGTGGTTGCTCTGCGGCCCGCCGCCGGTGACGAGCACGTCGCATCCCGCGTCGAGCGCCTCACGGGCGAGGTACTCGAGCTTGCGGGCCTTGTTGCCGCCGAGCGCGAGGCCGGTGCAGTCGTCGCGTTTGACCGAGATTCGGGGGCCGCCGAGCGCGGCGGTGAGCCGGTCCATCGGCTCGAGCGGGGTGGGGAGGTGGGCGAGCGAGACCCGGCCGGGGGCCGAGGCCATCACGCGGCGGCGTGCTCGCGGTGCCGCAGCCACCACCAGACCGCCACGCCGGCGCCCGCCGCGGCCAACGCGCCGCTGGCCGCCCACGCCGGCTCGGGCACGCCCATCCGGTCGCGGAGCCGGACCGGCTTCGCGAAGTTGCGGATCTCCCAGTCCTCGGCCCGGGCCAGCCGGGCGAGGTCACGGTCGGGGTTCACCGCGACGGGATGGCCGACGGTGCGCAGCATGGGCTCGTCGGTCACCGAGTCGGAGTAGGCGTACGAGGCGTCGAGGTCGATCCCGTGCTCCCGGGCCAACGCCCGGATGGCGTCGGCCTTGTGCGACCCGAAGCTGTAGAAGGCCAGCTCACCGGTGTAGGCGCCGTCGTCGCCGACCTCGGCCCGAGTGGCGATGACCTCGTCGACGCCGAGGTGCTCCCCGAGCGGCCAGACGACCTCTTCGGGCGCTGAGCTGACGATCACCACGAGGCGCCCGGCCGCGTGGTGCTCGGCGATCAAGTCGAGCGCCTCCTTGAAGATGATCGGGGTGACCACCTCGTTCATGGTCTCCCGCACGATCTCGGCCACGTGCCGCTGGTCCCAGCCCCGGATGATCTGGAGCATCGCCACCCGCAGCTTTTCCACCTTCGCCTCGTCGGCGCCGACGAGCATGAAGATCACCTGGGCGTAGGCGGTCTTGACGATCGCCCGGCGCGAGAGCAGCCCTTCCCGGTAGAAGGGCCGGCCGAAGGCCAGCACGCTGCTCTTGGCGATCACCGTCTTGTCAAGGTCGAAGAACGCGGCCTCCACGACACCGAAGGCTACGCCGGGCACTCCGCGAAGCGCGGCGACGCTCCCCCGTTCCGGCGGGTTGCGCCCCGCCCCGGCTCGTCGAGACCGGTCGCCGGTCGACTCGAGGCCGGTCGATCCGTCGCCGACGCGTCGCGAGGGCGACGCCGCCTGCTCCCACGCTCGGGTCGAGCCCGTCTCCGCTCGACGCCGCGGGCTCACACGCGGCGACGACCCGCCCGAGGGCTCGACGGCGGGTCCGGCCCAAGTTCCACGCCGTTCCCGGTCACCGGCTAGCGTTCGGCGGCCTTCCGGCCGGTCCGACACAGCCTTCGGCGCCGGCGGTCGAAGGCCCCCCTGGGGGACGAGGGAAGGAGCATCGACCGTATGAGCCTCAGTGTCCTCGCGGCCGAGGGTGGCTACCAGCGCTTCAATCTGGCCGGTGGCGAATGGGGCTGGCTGATCTTCTCGGCCGCCGTCGCCGTCCTCGCCATCCTCGTGGGACTCGTGCTCGTCAGGGGCGTCCTGGCCGCCGACCAGGGCACGCCGAAGATGATCGCGATCGCCAAGCAGATCCAAGAGGGCGCGATGACCTACCTGCGGCGGCAGTTCCGCACGATCGCCATCATCTTGGTGCCCGTCGCCGCGGTCGGTGTTCCTCACCTCCACCAAGATCACCAAGCCCGGCGGCGCCCTCGCCTTGTCCTTCGCCGCGTCCGGGTCGGCCCGCACGGTCGCGTTCGTCGCCGGGGCGTTCCTCTCCGGCCTCACCGGGTTCATCGGGATGAGCCTCGCGGTGCGGGGCAACGTCCGCACCGCCGCGGCGGCCAGACGGGGCTCGCTCCGCGACGCGCTGCGGGTCGCGTTCCGAACCGGCGGCGTGGCCGGGATGTACACGGTCGGCTTGGGTCTGCTCGGCGCGACCACGATCATCATGCTGTTCCAGAACACCTCGACCGCGATCCTGATCGGATTCGGCTTCGGCGGGTCCCTGATCGCCCTCTTCATGCGGGTCGGCGGCGGGATCTTCACCAAGGCCGCCGACGTCGGCGCCGACCTGGTCGGCAAGGTCGAACAGGGCATCCCCGAGGACGATCCTCGGAACCCGGCCACGATCGCCGACAACGTCGGTGACAACGTCGGGGACTGCGCCGGGATGGCGGCCGACCTCTTCGAGTCCTACGAGGTCACCCTCGTCGCCGCGATCATCCTCGGGGTCCCCGCGTTCGCGTCGATCGGCGCCAACCCGGCGCTCGGGCTCATCTTCCCGCTCATCGCCCGCGCGATCGGCGTGCTCGCCTCGATCGTCGGTGTGTTCCTCGTGCGGGCCCGAGACAGCGACCGCACCGCGATGGCGCCCATCAACCGTGGCTTCCTCGGTGCCGGGATCCTCACCGTCCTCGGGGTCGGCGCGGTCGGCGTCTTCTACGTCGGGAACAGCCACATCGACGAAGGCTGGCGGTGCGCCGGTGCGGTCGTCGTCGGCCTCATCCTCGCCCAGGGGGTCAGCCGGCTCACCGAGTACTTCACGTCGACGGAGACCCAGCCGGTCCGGGAGATCGCCGACGCCACCCGCACCGGCCCCGCGACCACCATCCTCTCCGGGTTCTCCAGCGGCCTCGAGTCGACGGTGTGGTCGATCCTGGCCATCACCGCCGCGATCGGCGTCGGGATCGTGCTCGGCAACGGGAACCTGCAGTTCACCCTCTACCTCGTCGCCCTGACCGGCATGGGCATGCTGGCCACGACCGGGGTGGTGGTCTCGGAGGACACCTTCGGCCCCGTCGCGGACAACGCGGCCGGGATCGCCGAGATGTCAGGCGAGTTCGAGGGCGAGCCGGAGCGGATCATGGTGAGCCTCGACGCCGTCGGGAACACCACGAAGGCGGTCACGAAGGGGTTCGCGATCGGCTCCGCGGTCGTCGCCGCGGTCGCCCTGTTCGCCTCCTACATCGAGACCATCGGGACCGAGCTCGGTTTGAAGGAGGTCGGCACCAAGCTGTTCCACGACCCCCGCGCCGCCATCAACGTCGCCGACCCGAAGATCTTCATCGGGTTGCTCGTCGGAGGCTCCATCGCGTTCCTCTTCTCCGCGCTCGCGATCCGCGCGGTGGGTCGCACCGCCGGGACGGTCGTGGAGGAGGTGCGCCGGCAGTTCCGCGAACGCAAGATCATGGAGGGCATCGACGAGCCCGAGACCGGGAAGGTCATCGACATCTGCACGACGGCGGCGCTGCGGGAGCTGACGACCCCGGCGCTGCTGGCCGTGCTCGGCCCGGTCATCATCGGGTTCGGGATCAGCTACTTCGCGCTCGGCGCGTTCCTCGCCGCGGTCATCCTCACCGGTCAGCTCATGGCCGTGTTCCTCTCGAACGCCGGTGGCGCGTGGGACAACGCCAAGAAGTACATCGAGGACGGCCACTACGGTGGCAAGGGCTCCGAATTGCACAAGGCCGCGGTGATCGGCGACACGGTCGGCGACCCGTTCAAGGACACCGCCGGCCCGGCCCTGAACCCGCTGATCAAGGTCATGAACCTGGTGTCGCTGCTGATCCTCCCGGCGATCATCAGCCTCCAGCACGACAACCTGGCCCGTTACTCGATCGCCATCGTGGCGTTCGTCGTGCTGATGGTCTCCATCGGGTTCTCGAAGCGCAAGGGCGGTGCGTTCGCGGACGAGACTGACGAGGTCGAAGGCGCCTTCGCCACCACGGGTGGTTCGGCGGCGTCGGCGGCGGGCGAGTAGAGCCCCGCCGGGGGTTCAGCTCCCGGCCGGTCCGAGATCGTCGGGGGCGGCGGGATCGTCGCTCGGGGTCGCCGCGGCGGGAGCCGCCCGGTTCGCCTTCGTCCGCCGCCACTCGAAGAACGCCGGCAGCAGCGAGATGAAGACGACGAGCGCGATGAGGGGCAGCAGGTAGTTGTCGATGTTGCCCCCGATGGCGTTGCCGAGGGCGTAGCCGAGCAGCGTCACGCCGATCGCCCAGAGCACCGCGCCGATGATGTTGTAGATCGTGAAGATGCGGTGGTTCATGCGGCCGACGCCGGCCATCACCGGGGTGAAGGTGCGCACGACGGGGACGAACCGGGCCAGCACCACGGCCTTCGGTCCATACCGTTCGAAGAACGCGTGGGTCCGCTCCACATACTCCTGCTTGAAGAACCGCGAATCGGGCCGTCGGAACAGCGGTGGTCCGACGCGTCGGCCGATCAGGAAGCCGAGCTGGTCGCCGAGCACCGCGGCGACGACGACGCCCGGGAGCAGCAGCCACAAGTCGAGCTTCGCTTGCCCGGCGAGGACACCGGCGGTGAACAACAGCGAGTCGCCGGGGAGGAAGAACCCGATGAGCAAGCCGGTCTCGGCGAAGATGATCAGCCACGCGACGAGTTCGCCGTAGGGGCTGAGCGAATCGAAGATCTTCTTGGGGTCCAGGCCGAGGACACCGGTGACTGCTCGGAACACGGGCGCTCACCTTAGACTCCGTGGCCGCTCGAGCCGGATGCGCCGAATCGAGCTCGAGCCCGGGCAAACTGGAGACTCCCGGCCCCCGTGCAGCACGCAAACCTGAGGAACGACGTGTCGAAGACGCTTGTGATCGTCGAATCGCCGGCGAAGGCGAAGACCATCGAGAGCTTCCTGGGTCGCGCGAAGTTCCAGGTGCTGGCCAGCCGCGGTCACATCCGCGACCTTCCGAGCAGTGCCAAGCAGGTGCCGAAGAGCGTCACCGACCCGGAGATCCGCCGCCTCGGCATCGACGTCAACAACCACTTCGAGCCGATCTACGTGGTGGTCGACAAGAAGAAGGATGTCGTCAAGGAGCTCAAGGCCGCGCTGACCGACGCGGACGAGGTGCTCCTCGCCACCGACGAGGACCGGGAGGGTGAGGCCATCTCGTGGCACGTCCTCGAGGTCCTGAAACCCCGGGTGCCGGTCAAGCGGCTGGTCTTCCACGAGATCACCGCGAAGGCCATCGACGACGCGCTCACCCACCCGCGGGAGCTCGACATGCGCCTCGTCGAGGCCCAGGAGGGACGCCGCAAGCTGGACCGGCTCTTCGGGTACGAGATGTCGGTCGTGACCCGCCGCCGCGCCGGGGGCGCTACCTCCGCCGGGCGGGTCCAGAGCGTCGCGGCGCGCCTCGTGGTCGAGCGGGAGCGGGCCCGGATGGCGTTCCGGGCCGGGACCTACTGGGACCTCGAAGGCACCTTCGCCGCCCGCGACGCCGAGTTCCCCGCGTCGCTCGTCGTCCTCGACGGGCGGCGCCTGGCGACCGGCCGGGACTTCGACTCCAGCACCGGCCAGCTCGCCGCCGGGGCCGACGTTGCCGTCCTCGACGAGGCCGCCGCCGAGACCCTCGCTGGGCAGCTCCGCGACGGCGCCGTCCGGGTCGCGTCCGTCGAGTCGAAGTCGATGGTGGAGCGGCCCAAGCCGCCGTTCACGACGTCGACGCTCCAGCAGGAGGCGGGCCGCAAGCTCAACTTCACCGCGGCACGGACGATGGCCGTGGCCCAGGGTCTCTACGAGCACGGCTACGTCACCTACATGCGCACTGACGCCACGTTCCTCTCGGAGCAGGCGATCACCGCGGCGCGTGACCAGATCCAGACCCGCTACGGCGACGACTACCTCCCCGCGGAGCCGCGCCAGTACCGCGGCAAGGTCAAGAACGCCCAGGAGGCCCACGAGGCGATCCGACCCGCGGGGGACGCGATGCGGGTCCCCGACGACCTCGCCGGCGAGCTCACCACCGACGAGCGCCGGATTTACGACCTGATCTGGAAGCGGACCGTCGCCTGCCAGATGGCCGACGCGCGGATCCGCCGGGTTACTGTCCGGCTCGTCGGTGACGTCCCGTCGGGTGGGGAAGCCACGTTCCAGGCCACCGGGCGCACCATCGAGTTCCCCGGGTACCTGCGCGCCTACGTCGAAGGCGCCGACGATCCCGACGCCGAGCTCGAGGACCGCGAGGCGATCCTGCCGCCCCTCGAGGATGGCGACGCCGCGCAGTGCCGGACCCTCGTCCCGTCGAGTCACACCACCCAGCCGCCGGCGCGCTACACCGAGGCCAGCCTCGTGAAGGAGCTCGAGGAGCGCGGCATCGGGCGGCCGTCGACGTACGCGGTGGTCATCGACACGCTGCTGCGCCGCGACTACGTGTGGAAGAAGGGCAGCGCCCTGGTGCCCACCTGGACCGCGTTCGCCAAGTCCCAGCTGCTCGAGGGCTACTTCCCCCACCTCATCGACTACGAGTTCACCGCCACGATGGAAGAGGCACTCGACGCGATCGCCCGCGGCGAGGGCGAAGCCGAGAAGTGGCTCCACGCGTTCTGGTTCGGGAACGGGCAGACGGGTCTCAAAGACCTGGTGAACGAGGACCACCTGGCGACCATCGATCCCGCTGAGGTGAATGCGGTGCCGATCGGCACCGACGCGGAGGGTCGCGAGATCATCGTGCGGGTCTGGAACAACGGCGCCAGCGTCGTCCGCGGGGAGGACCGGGCGCCGGTCCCAGTCGACCTTGCCCCGGACGAGCTCACGGTCGAGAAGGCCGAGGAGCTGATCGAGAAGGGCTCCGGGGGGCCACGAACCCTGGGCACCGACCCGGACACGGGCCTGCCCGTCCTTGCGCTCACCGGCCGCTACGGGCCGTTCGTGCAGCTCGGCGAGATGGAAGACGGCGCCAAGGAGAAGCCGAAGCGGGCGTCACTGCTCTCTGACCAGCAGATCGACACGGTGAACCTGGAGCAGGCGCTCGCCCTGCTCGCGCTCCCACGGGTGGTCGGCGTCGCCCCCGACGGGGTCGAGGTGACGGTGCAGAACGGCCGGTACGGGCCGTACCTGAAGAAGGGCACCGACAGTCGCAGCCTCGAGACCGAGGCGGAGATGTTCACGATCACGATGCCCCAAGCCGAGGTGATCTTCGCGCAGCCGAAACGTCGCGGCCGGCGCACGAAGCCGCCGATCGCCGAGCTCGGCCCGCACCCCGAATCGGGTGCGCAGGTGCGCGTCCTCGACGGTCGGTATGGCCCGTACGTGACCGATGGTGAGCTGAACGCGACCGTTCCCCGCGGTGTCGATCCCGCGTCGGTCGACCTCGAGCAGGCCGTGGAGCTGCTCCGCGAGCGTGCCGCTCGCGGGCCGGTGGAGAAGAAGCCGACCAAGCGCGTCGCGAAGCGCTCCAAGCCGAAGAGCACGACGCGACGCACGATCAAGAAGGGCGCCGGCCGCCCGTAGCGCTCGACGCTGACGCGAGCGTGAGCGACGAGGACCTCCGCGCGCCGTTCATTCCGTCACATCCGGATGTGGCGCCGGTTCCCCCCGCGCCCTGGAAGGTCTTCGGAACCCGCTCCTACTTCCGGCTCTGGCTCGCACAGGTCGTCTCGAGCACCGGAGACTGGATCGGGCTGATCGCGATCTTGGCCATCGCGGCTCGGATCTCGAACAACTCCGGTGCCGCGGTCAGCCTCGTCATGCTCGCCCGGGTCGTCCCGGGGTTCTTCCTCGGCACGGTCGGCGGGGTGCTCATCGACCGTCTCGACCGCCGCAAGGTGATGGTGTTCTGCGACGTCGGCCGGGCCTCGTTGCTGCTGCTGTTGCCGTTCGTCGAGAACCTGCTCGGCTTGGTCCTGATCTCGTTCGCGCTCGAGATCTTCACGCTCTTGTGGGGTCCCGCGAAGGACGCGTCGGTGCCGCACCTGGTCGATGCGGACCAGCTCCAGTCGGCGAACACATTGTCGCTCGTCGCGTCGTACGCGACGTTCCCGTTCGCGTCGATCGTCTTCTCGTTGCTCGCCGCGGTGGCGGCGTGGCTCGGGTCGTTCACCGCGCTGTCGACGTTGCGGGTCAACCAGGAGGCGCTGGCCCTCGCCGTCGACGCGGGCACGTTCCTCGTGTCCGCGTTCATCGTCTTCCGGCTCCCGATCCCACGCGGCGGCCGGGACCCCGACGCGAAGCGAGCCGACCTCGGGGAGACCCTCCGCGACATCCGAGAAGGCCTTCGCTACATCGCGGACGAACCCCAGGTCCGGGGGGTGATCGTCGGGCTGGGGATCGGCCTGATCGGCGCCGGGGCGATGATCCCGCTCGGCCCGGTGTTCGCCCAGCAGGCCCTCGGAGGCGACGCGGCCACCTTCGGGCTCTTGATGACCGCGCTAGGCGTCGGCGCCGCGGCTGGCGTGGTCGGGCTGCTCGCGATCCAGCAGCGCCTGCATCGTGAACGCGTGTTCCCGATGGCGGTGATGGGGACCGGTGCCTTCCTCGTCCTCGCTGCGTCGCTGTCCGAGCCGATCTTCGCGGCGCTGGCGGTCGGCGCGGTCGGCGCCTGCGCCGGGACGTCCTACGTGACCGGGTTCACCGTCCTCCAGGAGACCGTCCACGACGAGCTCCGGGGCCGCACCTTCGCGACCCTCTACTCGGTCATCCGGCTCTGCCTCCTCGTCTCGCTGGTCATCTCCCCGCTGTGGTCCAACTTCTGGGGTTGGGTGACGAGCGGCATCTTGAACCAGCATCGGCTCGTGAACGTCGGCGGAGCCACCTACGCGTTCCCCGGCGTGCGGATCGCCCTGTGGGGAGGCGGGCTCATCACCTTCGCGGCCGGCTGGTGGGCATGGCACTCCATCGGGCACGCTCGCAGGATGCAACGAGCGAACCCCAACCCCGGACCCGCCGGTGCGGAGGCAACGTGAGCCTCACCGGACGTTTCGTCGTCCTCGAAGGCGGTGACGCCACCGGGAAGACCACACAGGCCGGCCTGCTCGCGACCCGTCTCGCCGAGCAGGGCCGGGAGGTCGTGCACACCTTCGAACCGGGAGGGACCGCGCTCGGGCTCGCGCTCCGCCACCTCCTCCTCGACGGGGACCGCACCGTCGAACCCGAAGCCGAGGCGCTGCTCATGGCCGCGGATCGCGCCCAGCACGTGCTGGAAGTCGTCCGGCCGGCCCTCGCGCGCGGCGCGTGGGTCGTCAGCGACCGGTTCATGCCGTCGTCGCTCGCCTACCAGGGCGTCGGCCGTGGACTTGGTGTCCCCGCGATCGAGCTCGTCAACGGAATCGCCACTGGCGGGCTCGAACCCGACCTCGTCGTCGTCCTCGACCTGCCTCCCGAGGTCGCCACCGAGCGGTTCGGTGCCGCACGCGACCGACTCGAAGAGGAAGACGACGCGTTCCGCCTCGCGGTGCACGAGGCCTACCGCGACCTCGCCGGCACGCGCGGCTGGGTGCTCCTCGACGCCACCGGGTCCGTCGACGACGTCGCCGGTCGGGTCTGGGCGGCCGTCGGCGACCATCTGACGTGACCGCCACCTGGGCCAGCCTCGTCGGGCAGGACCGCGCCGTCGAGGCGCTCCGGCGCGCCGCGACCCGACCCGGCCACGCCTACCTCATCGCCGGCCCGCGCGGTGCCGGCGCCGCCGACGCGGCACGCGCCTTCGCGGCGATGCTCCTCGCGCCGCAGAGCGACGCCCGGACCGTCAGCCTCATTGCCCGGCACGTCCACCCCGACGTCATCGAGTACGAGCCGGAACGATCCGTGATCACCGTCGACCAGGCCCGCGACGAGATCATCCCCGAGGCCTGGCGATCGCCGATCGAGGCGGACCGCAAGGCCCTGATCCTCCTCGAAGCGGAACGGCTCCAACCCGAAGCCGCGAACGCGCTCCTCAAGACCTTCGAGGAGCCACCCGAACGCACCGTGATCATCCTGGTCAGCGAAGCCCCCGACGAGCTGCTCGACACCGTTCGATCCCGTTGCCAGCGCATCGAGCTCGGCGCCATCGACGAGTCCACGATCCAGCGCGCCCTCGTCGAGACCGGCGTCGACACCTCCGACGCCGCGTTGGCGGCCCGGCTTTCCGGCGGCCAGCTCGGCCGCGCCCGCGACCTGATCGGCGACAGCCGGGCATTGCGAGACGCGTTCGTCGACGCCGCATCCCATCTCGACGGCAGCGGAGCCAACGCCGCCCGGGCCGCCGAGGCGATGCTCGACGCCGTCCACGAAGCCATCGCCGCGGTCAAAGTCCGCCATCTCGACGAGCTCGCCGCCTTCGACGCCGAAGCCGCCCGTGCCGGCTACGAGCACCGGGATCTCAGACGGCTACGTCGCCGCATCGAGGAGCGCCACCCGGCGCGCGAACGCCTCGCGCGACGAAAAGCGATCAGCGAAGGCATCACCGCGCTTGAGAGCCTCTACCGAGACGCGCTCGCCGGCCCGGCCGCCGAGCTCCGCAACCTCGACCACGAGCCACTCGTCATCGACCCGCGCGCCGGGGTCCGCGCGCTCGAAGCGTGCCGATACGCCCGCGACGCGCTCGAGTTCAACCCGAACGAAGGTCTCCTCCTCGAACGACTTACGCTCCAACTCCCCGCGTCGGGACGGACCCCTTCCGGATAGACTCACTCGCCCCGCCGGGATAGCTCAGCTGGCAGAGCAGCTCACTCGTAATGAGCAGGCCCGGGGTTCGAGTCCCCGTCCCGGCTCCCAGCCTCGTGACCAGCGACGATGCAACGAACCGCGACGCGTACTTTGCTCGGGGAGCTAGCGCAGCGCTCGCAGAGCAGATAACTCGATCGTCTCTGCCGAGCCCGACGCGCGGTAAACCGTCGACTGGTCGTCGGTGCTTTCGGTGCTTCCCCCGGTTCCGCGCCAAGCCCGCGACTCGTGCGCCGTCGACAGCAGGAAACAACTACCCAGGGATGAGCCGCTGAGAACGCGGCACTGTCCAGTGAGGCCGCACCGAAAGACGCCCGGCGCGAAGGCGGGCGGGCCCGGCCGGATTCGTGCCACGCATGCCTATAGATAGGAAGGGGACTCGGCAGGCCTGTGGGCGGATGTCAGCTGCCGCCCTTGGAGAAGCTTGCGCACGCCGGTTCCGGACTTCCTTGACGCGGAAGGGGTCAGAGGTTCAAATCCTCTACCGCCCACCACGAAACACCACACCGGGAGAGCGGGAACGGAGCACAGGCACCCCGAGCGAGCGACACGGAGACGCGGGGAGGCAAGGCACCAAGGACCCGAGCAGCGGTAGGTTGGGGTAGCGGGGACGAAGAAGTGGCACGGTGTCGTCCAGGTGAAGGTCACTGTGCCCTCGACAGCCACCGGCCCAAGCGAGCAGCATGACCACCATCCACACGGTCCACCTGCCACCTCGACCTGCGGCCCGGAAGATCGAGTTGGGACACCTATTCTTGAACACTTCGGGATCACTCGAGTCGGTCTCCTCGGCACGATGGTGGGCGACGATCATGATCGCTGGCCCAGATTTCGTCATTCGTTGGAGTCGTTTAGATGGCGGTGACCGAGATCGAGCCCGCGTCTCGGACGGCCTTTTCGCTCGATCCGTCGAGCTCGCCGATCGTCACGTAGGTGATCTCGTCGGGATGCAGACCCAGGTCGGCGGCGTCGTTGCTCTCGAGCCGTTCGAGCAGAAGTTTCGAGGCGAGTGCGACGCCACCCGTCGCCGCGCTCTCGATGCGCGCCGCTTCGTTCATCTCGTCGCCGAGGGCAGTGACTTCGAGCCGGCCGCGCGTCGCGACCTGACCGACCATGAGCGTCGCGCCCCAGTGGATCCCCACGTTCACACGGACGTCGACATCGTCGGGACCGAGCTTCGACGCGCCGTCCCGAATCACGCGCGCCGCACGCACCGCGGCCGATGCCGCCTCCGACTCCGAGTTCCCGAGCTGTTCGACCAGGAACAGTGCAGAAGCACCGTCGCCGGCGTGCTTCCCGACAATCCCGCCTTGTTTGATGACCTCCGAGTCGATGAGGTCGGTGAGGTGCCCGACCAGCTCGAAGTAACCGCGCGACGACAACCGCCTCGACAGGACACCGGACGCTTCAAGGTCAGCGAACAGGATGCTCGCCGGTCGCTGCGCCGGGATCATCACAGCATCCATCCGTTCGTGCATCGCCCGGTCTCCCCGTGCCAGTCTTGCGAGCAAGCTTTCGGGAGCGTCGGGTGTTTCAAGACGGAGCACGCCGATGAAGGCGCCCGCGTCGTCGTTGATACGCATGTCGAAGAACGTGATGTCACCCAACCACGACGTGCGTAGATCTTTGTCGTCCGGGAACGAGTAGGTCGAAGACCAGGCCCGGATCAGCTCGCCCGGCTCGACGCTAGCTGCGGCCTTGGTGAGTGGACCGAACACCGTCTCGAACACGTCGTCGTCCGGGTCGAGGTAGTTGCGCATGATCGGCACGTTGACCTTCCACCAATCGCGACTGCTGGCATCGGTGATCGCCCAGTACTTGGCGTCTTCGAGTTGCCGGCGCGGGAGGCCCTTGCCGTAGAAACGGCCGACCTCCGAAGGCCCGATGCCGATGCCGCGCGCCTCCTCGCTCGAGATGAACACCACGCGCCACTGCGCATCGAGAATCTCGCCCGGGATCGCGGTGGTCTCCAATGCTTCCGCGACGATGCGTAACTCCGGATGTTCAGGAAGCGGCGGACCGGCAGGCATGGACCGCTACGTTACGTCTCCACGGCTCCGGATCGCTCGTGGCCGTCGCCCATCCGGATCACGCAGCTGGGCATTGCAACCAGTAACCCCGCGATGCCGCCGATGACAGCGGCACCGCTTTCGGCATTCGACCAATCATGCTGTTTCCGATGGTTGCCGATTTGTTCGGCCACGGCGAGCTGATATCCCACCCAGGCGAATACGAGAGCACCAGGAATAAAGAGGTACGGAACAAGGCCACCCGATCTGGCCTGCGACGAACCATCCCACAAGTCCGCCCACGAACGCCCAACGGCGCTCGATCGCAGACCAATCACTCATCCCCTTCATTGCCTCGCCCCAAGATCGCTGTCGATGACGGAGAGGCGCCCTTATGCCGGGCTGATCAGTTCGGCGATGTCGAGGGCGAGGTTGAGCACGGCGTCGTCGCGAGTGCCGACAAAGAGGCCCGCGCCACCCCAACAGCGGTACCAGTCAGAGAGCCCGAGTTCGTCGTCGAGGCACGACGATCGGGGCACGTGTCCACGATCCGCGGCGACTTGCGATCAGAGCTTGACCGCCTCCGTGACGAGGTCGAGGGATGGCTGAAAGCTGGCAACGGACGCGACGCTCCCGGTGTCACCACGAAACACCACACCAGGAGGAGCGGAAGGACCGAAGCGGCACCGGAGCGCGGGACGCCCCAGAAACAAGGAAACGGGCCCCCGGGCCGCTCTGACCCCCGGAGCGCCGCTCAAGAGACTGGCGCGCCCTGCGCCTGATCGGTGAGACGGAACCAGGTGCACACGAAAAGCGTGTCTTCGCCGATCTCGACGCCCTGCTCGGCGTAATAGGACACATGGCCGTCACGCCAATGATCGATCGACTTGAAGCCCTCGCCTTCAGCGGCGCCGAACTCCCACGTGCCGCTTAGAAGTGTCGGTAGTTGTGTACCCGCATGACGGTGGGTTCGTGGTACTCGATCCCGCCTTCCTTCAGCGCCTCGCGGAACGCGGGCCGGTCATACGCGGCTCGAAGCTGTTCCTCGGTTTCGTAGATGTTGACAACCCGGATGCCGTAGTCGGTCTCAAGGCAGTAATGGGAGATCTGACCCGGCGGAGGCCCCGCAGCCTGCACCACCGGAGCGACCTTGTCGTAGCGGGCCACTAGGTCTTTTGTGTCACCGTGCTGGTCCATAGCCGCAGCGAACGCCATGACGACACCTCCTCGCTCGAACGAGCCAACGCCTCGACGTTGGAACACGACCTACTCCCAAACAAGAGAACGGCTGTCGAACCGGCAAATCGACCGTGCCCGGCAGAGCCCGACGCGGCCTGCTCCACGCGCACACCAATCTGCCGTGATGGGCGGCCTCGCCTGAGAGACCGACGCTCAGATCTGCGCTCAGATCAACGGCGGCCTACCCGGCGATCTGTGACACCTGGGGCCCGGGATTACGGGACGCGCGATATGGGACACCCGCGGCCCGTTCGGTGAAGCCCGAGCTCTCGCAATATCGCGCCAGAGCGGGCGTTATGCGCTCGCCGCCGCCACGGCCGAGGGCGTTCGGCGACCGACGATCGCGGGTGCCTCGTGTATCAGCTCGTCGTTCTCAAGTGCCGCAACCATGAACAGCGCAAAGTCCACTCGGCGCGTCATGTTGCTCTTGAGAATCGGGTCACCCACATGCCGACTCCAGACCGGAAGGCCTTCGCTCTCGCCTTCCTCCAACTCGCTTCCGCGCACGACGGTCCACCGCGTGTCGCTGGCGAACACGCGCCGACAGGCCTCAACCTGGTCGTCGAGGTCCACCGCTCGAAGGAGCTTCCCGATCCCGCCGAGAACAACTACCTTGAACCTGAGCCTCCGTGAGTAGACATCCTGGCCGTCAAGCGAGATGTGCCACCCGCTTGAGAAAATGAGGCGAGCGCCCGGCGGGGCGAGGTCGAGCACCGCCTGAGCCGTTTGGCGGGAGTACCCGTGGACACCTCGCGGCACGAGCACGGTGATCACACCGTCGCACTCGGCTACCGCTTGCTTGATGACCTCGCGGTCGTCCGTCGCCCCGGGTACAACGGTTATGCGGCCCGCGAACTCGTCGAGTTTCGGGATGCTCTGTTCACGGCATACGCCGACCACCTCATAGCCGCGGTCGAGCGCGTGCTGCACGATGTACTTTCCGGTCTTCCCCGAGGCCCCGACGACGCAGACCTTCATCGCACGTGCCTCCGGTTCGCCAGACGGCTATCTGGGAAGCACGCTAACGACAACGCCTGCCACAAGCGAACGGTCGGCACGAGCCCGTCCAGATCTGCCGATCGGTCGCGGTCGAAGACAACCGCGGCTCCGCCCAGAACGCGCGTCCCATAACGCGCGGCGGAGAGGTCCGCGCGGGCATCCCCGAAGTGCCGTTCGGGGAGATGGCAAACGATGGCTAACGCGGCACTAGCTCTTCTTGTCCTCGGCGCATTCGATCGCGTGGGCGAGTAGGTCCCGGCCCGGCTCGTCGGCCGCGCCGCCTCGGACCTCGCCCCGTTGCCGAGCGAGCGCGCTGCTGGTGCGTCGAGCATGGGTCATCAGAGCCGCTGTGTGGTCCGTCACGGTGATCGACTTGCTTTCAGCGCTCTCGGGGCGGCGTTTCACAATTGACACCGTAAAGACCTCATGCCGCAACGCTTCCGGGTACCAGCGGGAACCGCACCTCTTCTATAGAGGCGCTGCAGGCCCCCTTGGTGGGATCAGGGACTGGTGAGCTGACGGCTGTGGACAACGTTGTCGCCGCGCGGCCCGCGAACTCAGCTGATAACTCGGCCGCTTCCGTTCCAGGGCGATCGGCGTGCCATGAAGGATTGCGCGGGTGAGCACACTGTTGACCTCAAGATTGCTCGTAATGAGCAGGCCCGGGGTTCGAGTCCCCGTCCCGGCTCCCAGCCTCGTGACCAGCCACGATGTGACGAACTACCACGCGCACGTTGCTCGGGGAGTCAGCACAGCGCTCGTTGAGCAGATAACTCGATCGACTTTGCCGAGCTTCGACGCGACGAACCGCCGACGGTTCGTCCGCGCCCTCGATGGTTCCCCGGTTCGGTACCAAGTCGTGACGCCCACCGATGACAATCGACAGCAGGGGAGAGTGGCTACCCAGCCATGAGCAGCTGGAGAGGGCTCCCGAGCTCTAGCTCGGGAGCCCTCTACTTCTTTGTTTGATGACGGGCGATCAACACGCCCGCGCCGACGAGCATCCCAAGAGGTGGTTCAACAAATCCGAGTGCTACTGATCCGGCGAGGGCGCTCCAGAAGCCAGCGTTGACCGCGAAGCTCGGTACGTGCATGTTCACGATCGGCAATACGTAGTCGTCGTCGGAACCTTTCGCGCTTCCGAGCTGCGTGACTTTGCCGGTTGCGGCGGTGGAATCGTCGGGCATGACTTCCTTCCTCGGCAGGGTTCACAGTGTCCGCCGAGCTCGCAGCGACGTCGTATCACGGAGCGGGCCCGTAGCCACCAGGAACCCGGTGCAGGACGCGACGACATGCTCGATCGGGTGGCTACACAACCGTAGTGCAAGCACCTCGTTCCTCGTCCCCGCGTTGAGACGATTCTGAGCGCCGGATGCTCGTCGAGCGGTGTCGTTGGGATTGTGTCGGGTTCTTCGTCTCAGGTCAGCAACTGGACGAGGTAGACGAGACTGGCTGTGCTGATCACTGCCGCCACGGCCCACCCCGCGCACCGCAGCCTCTTTGGCAGCACGTCACCGCGCATGACTTCGGAGTCGGCTCCGAGAAGCAAGAGAAAGACGAGCCCGACGGGTGTCACGACGCCGCCGATAATGCTCGCGATGAACAGGATCCGGATCGGGTTGAACCCGCAGAGGGCGATCGCGACGCCGGCGACCATTGCGAACGCCAGGGCCACGTAGAGCGAGGGGAGGATCGAATGGGGCCTGAAAGTCCTCCGCCCCATTGGAATTCTGCGCCGGTTACGTAGGCGCACGTCGCGACGAGGACCGGCAAGGCAACGGCGGCGGAGGCGAGCAGGGCGACTGCGAACACCTCGGTGGTCCAGCGCCCGGCGAGCGGCTTGAGAGCAGAGGCCGCATCCTGGGCCGTGTTGATGTGAAGATGATGGATGCCGGCTGTCGCACCGGTGGCGACGAGAATGAACCAGCAGATCGTCACCGCGAACCCGATCCCGATGACCGCGCCCCACTGTCGCTCCTTGAGGTGACGTTTGGTGGATCGCTCTTCTGCCTCCTCGATCGTCCGCCATACGTATACGTAGCTCGTGAGTGTCGTGCCCAACAGAGCCAGCGCGCCGGCTGTCCAGTCTGAAGTCAGGTGGAATCGCGGCACAAAGCTGCCGGCGGCGACGCTTGCCCAGTGAGGTTTCGCCAGCACCGCGGCGACGCCGTAGCCAAGCAGAACCAAGAGCACCCATCGCAAGGCTCGGCTGATCTGTCGGTACGACCCCAACAGCATGAGCGCGAACAGGACCGCGGCGAGGGGGACGACGAACCACCGGTAATCGGCCCCGACCAGCAGTCCAATCGCCGCGGCGCCGCCACCGAGGTCAGCGGCGATGGTGATCACGCTGACCGAGACGATGGATGCCCATAGCGCGAGGCGAGCCGATCGGCGATAGCGCATCACCGCGTTGGCTTGGAGGCTGCGCTGGCTCAGGAGTCCAACCCGGGTGGCGATGACCTGAACCACGGCGAGCAGCGGAAACAGGAGCAGGGTCAGCCAGCCCAGGCCGAAGATCGTGGTTGCGCCGATGACGGCGATGGCGGCGACCGTGGTGGGATCGAGGTCCGAAGCCCCGGCGACGAGGCCCGGTCCGATCCAGCGAGTGATCCGCCGCGAGCGTCCGGTTGCGGCGCGGCCGGACGGTGTCGAGCGGGGCTCCGACGCGCTCACCGCCGCACGCCGGGTGTTCTCACCACAAATCCTTACCACCCAGCCCAAGCCCGGTGCCGAGGACATCGGTGGCACTCCCCCTCCGATGCTGCGAAGGGTTTCGCGTCGCGCCAGTTCACGGGAACCCAGCAGGCGGTGGGCGTCGTTGCGGGACCGGATGATGCGGCGTCATCTGCTGGACACCAGAATGGGGAGTTATGCCGTCGCTGCGGTCTCTCCCGTTCCCGTCGCGGCGCGACTTGAACCCCGTGCCTCGGGTGCGGGCGGTCTCGGCGTGGCTTGGCAGCAGCAGCGGCCGCCGGCAGCGGCGAGTCTGGATCTCGCCGACGGGCCGAGCCCATATAGAGGTCCGCGGCGTGCACCGGCCGGAGCGGGCTGCGCTCGTGAGGGATGTGAAGGCGGCGCTGGGGGTCCTCGACGGCGTCGACTGGGCTGAGGTGGACGCGGTCGTGGGGCGAGTCGTGGTCGCCTTCGACGCGGAGGCGATGACCGGCGACGATCTCATCGCCACGATCGAGACGGTCGAGGATGCTCATGACGCCGCTCACGAGCGCTTCCCGCATAACCGTCCCGACCACCCCGCCGACCGAGAACCAATCCAGCGCAACGTCTTCGGGATCATCGCAGACGTCGCGGGCATCGGGGTCGCCATCACGGCACAGACGCTGCGGTTCGTGCGTATCCCCGCCGAGATCCCCGGTCTCATCTCGATCGCAGAGAGCCAGCCGCGGGTGCGCAGGTTCCTCGAGAACCGGATCGGCCGCCCCGTCACGGACGTCACGTTGGGCGCAGCCACCGCGCTCACCCAAGCGTTCGCGCAGGGGCCCCTCGGCCTCGCGGTCGACATCGCTCACCGCGCCGGGAGCGTTCAGGAGCTGGAGAGCCGACGTGCCATTTGGGAGCGACGCGAGCCCGACCTCGCGCGGGCACCAGAGACCGTTCGCCACGTCGCGATGGACGTCTCCACGCGCCCGACGCCGCTCCCGAGCGGTCCAGTCGAGCGCTCCTCGGATCGGCTTGCAGTCGCATCGCTCGGCGGGTTCGCGATCACACTCGGCGCAACACGCGATACGCGTCGTGCCGCGGACCTGCTGCTCACTGGCATCCCGAAGGCGGCGACGATGGGGCGAGAGGCGTTCGCCGCGCAACTCGACCGAAAGCTCGCCGATCACGGGGTCATCACGATGGACGTGACGGCCCTGCGGCGCCTCGACCGCATCGACACGCTGGTGCTCGAGGCCAATGTCGTGACGTCCGACTCCTGGTCACTCGACGACGTCGTGCCGCTCACTGACCGTACCGACGAGCTCGAGTGCACCTTGCGGGCCCGTCGTCTGTTCGACCCAAGCAACCCAGCGCGGGTGCGTCAAGCGGGCGCGTGGACGCTTGCGCCGATCGCCGGCAACGAGACGGCCCGGTTCCCGGCCCCGGCGAACGTCAGGCGGCGTCCCGGAACCGACAGGCGTCGCGTCTTGGGGCTGTGGCACGGCGACGACCTCCAGGCGCAGGTAGGCGTGCTGAAGGAGCCGGCAGCACTCGCCGACGAGCTCGTGAACGTCGCGCGAACCTCGGGGCTCGAGGTACTCGTCGGTGGTGGCGGCAACGAGCTCGCCCATCGGCTCGGCATCGCGCACCAGCCACTTCCCGGGCCGCTCGTCGAGGAACTGCGAGCACTGCAGGAGGCTGGGCATGCCGTGATGCTCGTCGGGGGTACTGATCCCGAGGCGCTCCGGGTCGCGGACATCGGCCTCGGCGTGGTGCAGTCGGGCAAGAGGACACCTTCGGCCGCCCACCTGGTGGTCGGACCCGGCCTCGCTTCCGTATGGCGGGTCGTGGACGCCGTGCGCACCGCACGAGATGTGAGCCACCGCAGTGCGCTTCTCGCGCTCGGGGGCGCGTCAACCGGCGGAATATGGGCCTTCATGGGGCCGGCTCGCACGGCGGCTCAGCGGGCACTGCTCCCGATCAACGGCACCGCTCTCGTTTCGATCGCGTTGGGCGGACTCGCAGGCGTGCAAGCTGGGAACCGCAACCCGCCGCGTCCTGGACCGAGCGATGCGTGGCACGAGTACACCCCCGATGAGGCGCTCGCTCGTCTGGCGAGTTCGGCAAACGGGCTCAGGCCCGATGAGCAATCCAGCCGCCGGGACCTGAGCACTGCCCGGTCAATTCGCGCGCCGGTGGGTCTCGTCCGGGCGGCGCTCGACGAGCTGGCGAACCCGCTCACACCGGTGCTCGGCTTGGGAGCTGTGCTTTCCGCCGCGGTTGGTTCCGTTACCGATGCCGCGCTGGTCAGCGGGGTGGTCGGGGTCGACGCGCTCGTGGGCGCGGTGCAACGAGTTCGAACCGACCGTTCAATGTATGAGCTCGAGGAGGTGGGCGAGCACACGGTGCGGGTGCGGACAGCGGGTCATACGCGGGAGCTGGTTCCCGATTCTCTCGTCGTCGGCGACGTCGTCGAACTCGAGGCCGGCAATAGCGTTCCCGCGGATTGTCGACTGCTCGACTGCGCCGCACTCGAGGTGGATGAGTCCGCGATCACGGGCGAGTCGCTACCGGTCGCCAAGACCGTCGAGGCCACGCCGGGCGCCCCGGTGGCTGAGCGCACCTCGATGCTCTACGACGGCAGCGTGATCGCGGCCGGCCACGCCGTCGCCCTGATCGTGGCCGTGGGTCGAGACACGGAGGCTGGCCGCAGCGCGACCACCGCCGCGGAACCCCCCCCATCCGGCGTGGAACGCCGCCTGGCCATGCTCACGCGTCTTACAGTTCCGGTGACCGTCGCGGGCGGCGCGGTCGTCACTGGAATGGGCTTCTTGTACCGTCGTCCGATGCGCCGAGCGGTCAGTGCGGGCGTCGCGCTCACGGTCGCCGCGGTTCCCGAGGGGCTCCCCATGCTCGCGACCGTCGCACAGGTCGCAGCAGCGCGCCGGCTTGCCTCGCGGAACGCCCTCGTACGCAACCCGCGAGCTCTCGAGGCGCTCGGACGAGCGAACCAGGTCTGTTTTGACAAGACCGGAACGCTCACCCAAGGAACGATTTCGCTGGTCAGCGTGTCCTTCGGGAGCATCGACGAGCCCCTCGACGCACTGAGCGAGCGGGGCCGTGGCGTCCTCGCTGCTGCATTACGCGCCACACCGGTCGCGGGGGACGACGCGCTTCCCCACGCCACCGACCACGCGATCGTGGTCGGTGCCGCCGAGGTCGGAGTTCGGGAGGTCCACGGTGTCGGCGCATGGGAACGGCTCGAGGAGATCCCGTTCGAGTCGCGGCGCGGTTACCACGCCGTGCTCGGAAACAGCGCCAGCGACGGCGCGTTCGTGACCGTCAAGGGGGCGCCGGAGACGCTCGTTTCCCGCGCCCGCACTTGGCGACGCGGCGATGAGACCGTCCCGCTCGACGCCACTGCACGCCGCGAGATCGACAACCACGTGGAGCGTCTTGGCCGGCGGGGACTGCGCGTGCTCGCGGTGGCTCAGGCACCAGCGAGCATGGACGTCACCCTCGGTGATGGTGCCACCGTCACGGGGCTCGAGCTGCTCGGCTTCGTCAGCCTCGCGGACCGGGTACGCCCGACCGCGGCAGCCGCCGTCCGGGCCCTAGATGCGGCAGGAGTGCACGTCACGATGATCACGGGCGACCACCCCTCGACCGCGGAAGCGATCGCGGCTGACCTCGACCTCCTGAACGGCCGCCGGGTCCTCAACGGCTCCGACCTCGACCACCTCACCGACGACGAGCTCGACCGAGTCCTCCCCGACGTGGCCGTCCTTCCGCGTGTCACTCCGCTGCAGAAGGTGCGGATCGTTGAGGCCTACCGACGCGCCGGCCGCTCCGTCGCGATGGCTGGCGATGGCGCCAACGACGCCGCCGCGATCCGCCTCGCCGACGCGGGGATCGCACTCGGGGACCACAGAACCGCCGCCGCGCGAGCCACCGCCGACATCGTCATCTTCGACAGTCGCATCGAGACGATCGTCGACGCAATCGCCGAAAGCAGGGCGATGTGGGACTCGGTCCGCGATGCCGTGGCGATCCTGGTCGGCGGAAACCTCGGCGAGATGGGATTCATCCTGGTGGGCTCCACGACCACGGGCACGTCGCCGCTCAACCCCCGACAGCTCCTCCTCGTGAACCTGCTGACCGACATGGCTCCAGCGCTCGCGATCGCACTCCGGGAACCACCTGATCACGCCACCGAAGCACTCCTCTGCGCCGGACCCGACGCATCCTTCGGTGGCGCGCTCGCCCGCCAGATCGCCGTCCGCGCTGGCGCGACCGCCACCGGCGCGACCGCCGCGTGGCTCATCGCCAGGATGACCGGCACACCGACCCGCGCGCGAACGGTCGCCCTCGCCGCGCTCGTCGGGACCCAACTGGGTCAGACCCTGGTTGTAGGCGGTCGCAGTCCGCTCGTCCTCGGCGCCACGGGCGCCAGCGTGGCCGCCCTCGTGGGCGCAATTCAGACTCCAGGCATCAGCCAGTTCTTCGGATGCCGTCCGCTTGGCCCGGTCGGCTGGCTCACTGCAGTGTGCGCGTCGACCGGCGCAACAGGCGCGTCATTGGTGGCGCCGTGGGCGCTCGCCCGCGTGGGCGAGCAAATTCGTGCCCGCCGTGGCGAGACTGATCGCATCGAACTCACCGGGTCTGAAAGCCTCTAAGAACGAACATGGGATCGTCGTCGCCCCCGTGCCGAGCAACCGGCTGCTGCGGGTCTGTCTACCCCCTTCTCGTGGATGAATACGTGACGCGTGTTGGACCGGCATCGGGCCGAGCCGAGGTGTGGCTCGGCTCGCGGAGGTTTTGCCCGGCCCGGAGGGGCGCACTGCGGTTCTGCCCCGCCTGCGATGAACAGTTGCCGAACAACGGGCGGGTTCTCGGTGGACATGCCGAGGGCGCGGAAACCCAGTGCCGTACGTTCACGATGACTCGACGACGCCGCGGAGGGTCTTATGGAAGAGTTCCTCGCTCTGGTGATCGCTCAGGTCATGATCGCTGCCTTCGAATTGGTGTTGCGCGCGCTCATGCAAACACTGAGGCCTGCGGTAACTACCTGAGCCAACCGAGACGTCACACCCCGATCCTGAAGCTGGCTGGACCGAACGGTCCCGCCGAATTGAAGGTCACCCCAAGTCCCGGCCGCGCGCTCGCTGGTCCGGTGAGCGTCGTCCAAATCCCTGGCATCAGCCAATTCTTCGGGTGCACCCGGGTCGGACCCGTGGCGTGGGCAATCGCCGCCACTGCATCCACGACCGCGCGCTCCGTGCTGATCCGCCCACACTGGTCGAGCTCTTGACCAGAGAGGACCAGGCCGGCTGACGACGGTGTCGCCTCAACGCGCGATCCACCGAGCGATCCCCGCGTCGCCGAGTCACGCTCGACGGGCAAAGTCCCCAAGCTGCGGCGGGACACGCTGGTGAGTTCGGCCGGCTGGCAGATGGCTCGTGGCTCAGCGCCCAGTTCGCAGAGTCCATCGCGCTTGAGCTCGCGGACCAGTCTCAAGCCGATTCGATGCTCTCGGCGAGTCCCCTCACGCCTGGACGGCTACTCCGAGCCAGCTCATGGCCCACGGCAATGACCAGAGCAAGCGGCCACTCGATCAGGTCGATCGCTGCCAACGTCGCCAACCCCGCGTAGAAAGTCAGCAGCTCGGGCGGTGGGACCGGCATCCGCCAGCCAACGACGGGCAATGTGACCCCAGTCCGGTGCAGCTGTTCGGCCAGAGCCCGGACCCGATTCGCCTCTCCCATGAGGTCGATATTCGGGAGCCACGGCAGCCCGGGCGAGGTCGCGGAACCGTCCTTGGGAGTGGGGGTGGGGACCGTGCTCATGTGCATACCTCCTACCTCGTGGACCTGAAACGAAGGCTGGGAATGAGCCACCTCGGTCCAGGCGACGCGCTCACCGTACT
The DNA here is from genome assembly GCA_963714105.1 of uncultured Actinomycetes bacterium. Classification (GTDB taxonomy): domain Bacteria; phylum Actinomycetota; class Acidimicrobiia; order IMCC26256; family PALSA-555; genus PALSA-555. The sequence continues at coordinate 1,404,620 of OY970233.1, forward strand.
GGACAAGACCGAAGTGCACGAACGTTCGACGACTCGGCGCTTCCCGTCGCCGGACGACGATGAACCGCGTCGACACCGCCGTGGCGCGCCAACTCAGCTGATAACACGGCCCCTTCCGCTCCGGGCGACTCGGTGCCGCACAAGCGGTAGCGCTGGTGAGCACACCGCTTGGCTTGAGATTGCTCGTAATGAGCAGGCCCGGGGTTCGAGTCCCCGTCCCGGCTCCCAGCCTTGTGACCAGCGACGATGCAAACGACCGTGACGCGTGTGTTCCTCAGGTAGTCAGCACAGCGCTCGCAGAGCAGATAAGTCGACCGTCTTGCCGGGGCGCGACGCGACGAACCGTCGACTCGTCGTCGGTGCCCCAAACTGGCTTCTCCCGGTTCCGCGCCAAGCCGTGACTCGTGGCGCCGATAGTCGACAGCAGGAGAACAACTATCCAGGGCTGAGCATCTGGAGCACGGTTCCCGGGCGAGCACAGATCGCTTTGCCAACACAACACAGTCGGTCCCGCTACGGCGGCATGAACTTGATGGCCCCGATCGCGCCAGAGTCGAGCCATGCGGCGTGCGAGTCGATGATGACTCCCTTGATGGCAGGTGTAGGCAGACGGTCGCGACCGCGTGCGCCCCTCGTGGTACGCCACCGTCTCCCGGGGCGTCGTACCGGCTGGACCCGACTCGATTGGAGTCTCGTTCACCGTGCTCCCGGCCCTTCCTCTGAGGCCATCGGGCGGAGGCCTATTGCGGAGGCGAACACGATCCCGGTGGCGCTGTGCGGGTCGCGCCTGACGTGGCTCCGTGTCGTTACGGACGATGGGGGTGGTCGCCGGCCTGAAGACGACCGAGGTCCGCCAGGTAGCCTGCGCCTCGTGGACGACGTGCGGCTCGGGGACAACCGGGCGAAGGAACCGAGGCTGGTGGACTACGTCAAGTTCGCGTTGGCCGTCGTCAGTCTCTGGATGGCGTGCGAGCATCTGGTGCAGCGAGCGCGTCGGCTGGGGTTCCTGAAGTAAGCCGCGTGTGCCACGCGGCCACTTGGGCCCCGCCGATGAGCTTGGCGATGTCGACGGCGAGCTCTCGGCCCGACGGGCACCGAAGCGGCCGGAAACGGGGACGAGTAGGACACGCGGGATCTGGAACTCCCAGATGATGAGTTACCGAGTGCGCCCGCTCAGGTTGGGAAGGGCGCGGGGCCAGTCTGAGTGCGACCCGTTGGATCGGTCGAGGTCACTCGGGGCGTGAGCCAAAACGAACCCGAGTCTTCCCAACTGGTCGAAAGCCCCGACCCGAATGGGCCGGGGCTTCCTGGTGATCCCTCGGAGCACTCGTTCCGGGTCAGCCCCTCACACCAACGGCTGTCGAGCGGTCCTCCACGACGTACGCCATGATCAGCGTGAGCGGGAAAAAGATCAGGCTGAAGATGAAGTAGCCGAAGAAACTGTGGCCTTTTCGTCCGGCAACACGAGCTGGCCAGAACGCCAGAGCTACCCAGATGCAGAGAGCAACGACTCCGATAAGAGCCCAGCCCGCACTCGATACTGCCAACATCTCGATCTCCCTTCAGGAGGTCCAATTCTTGACGAGGTGAAGAGTGAAACAGCAAGCATGCCGAAAGTCTCTTCCCATCACGAACTTGTTCTCGTGCGACTATGAGCACGTAGCGATCCAGAGGACATCCCCCAATGTGGGCGAGAAGGCGGCCTGGAGGAGGTTTCCACCGGAGAGGTCGAGAGCGCGATCGTCGATCGATCCCTCGGATCCCTCGAGACTGAAGGTGGATGGAGTCCGCAACCATCGGGAGGAGCTCGGATCCCCGCCGGCGCTGGGGTTCTGCCCGACTTTGAAACGGGAGCCGTAGGATCCCTCCCGTTGGGGACGGACGGCTCTACAGGCCAATCGTGTCACGGTGCACGATTCGGGTGCACGAGGTTCAAGGTGAACGATTGAAGCCCGCAGGGGGAGTTTGGGCGATGCGAGGGAATTTTGTCGTTGAAGCGCACGACGACCTTTCTTTGCCCTCTTCCCCGCTTGGTGATCCACGTGTCCGCCTGAAACTGATCGCACCGTTCGATACGCAGGTCCGGCCACCCCAGTTTCGGGGTGGGATGGTACGCCGGGTTGGTCGTGTCGGGACGCTCTCCGATGCCGGCGCCGGCATAGTTCTTGTTTCGGCGCCCGCTGGTTATGGCAAGACGACCCTCCTCGCCGAGTGGGCCGAGGCCGACGGTCGGCCCTTTGCCTGGGTCTCGGTGACTGAGCGCGAGAATGCTGCTCCGAGCCTTGTGGGCTATATCGCGTGCGCCCTCGAGACCATCGAAGCCATCGATGCATCTGACATAGCGGCGCTCGTGCGAATGGATGCGGAAGTCAAGACCGCGCTGTTATCCGCGCCTCGGTGCGGTGCTGGAACGTAGCACGCAGCCTTTCGTGATGGTCCTCGATGATGTGCATCTGCTCGCGAGCGATGACAGCGCCGACGTTCTGACCACCCTCGCAGCTCACATGCCTCTGAAGTCCCAACTCGTACTCGCAGGTCGCAACCGTTCCCCGATTGGTCTTGGACGTCTTCGCGCGAGCGAGCGCATCCACGAGGTCGACACCACGTCACTTGCCCTGCGGGACGAAGAATCAGAAGCCTGCTGAGCGCTGCGGAGGTTGACCTTCCCAACGACGCCATCGACACGATTACCGAACGCGCCGAAGGATGGCCTGCGGGGCTCTACCTAGCTACCCTCTCGCGGCAGACAGCGCGCACCCCCGGCGACGTCGCGCGTGAGTTCTCGGGCAGTGATCGATTCATCGGTGAGTTCCTGCGCGACGAACTGCTGAAGTCCCTGCCGGACGAGACCGTTCAGTTCATGCTCCTAATATCGGTGCTTGAACGACTCTCAGGCCCGCTATGCGACGTGATCCTTGAACGCACGGACACGAACGAGGTCCTCGAGGCGCTCGCGGAGTCGAACTTGATGGTCGTGCCGCTCGACTCGCATGCTGAGTGGTATCGCTATCACCACCTGCTGCGCGACCTGCTCGCCGACGAGCTACGCGGGCGTGCCCCAGGACTCGAGGCGGAGCTACATCTGAAGGCCAGCATCTGGTACGAGAACGCCGGCGATAGCGACGCTGCGATTCGCCACGCCTACGCGTCGGGTGACCTCGACCGGCGTGCGACCTGATGTGGTGCGCGCTCCCAGTGTTCGTCGGAACCGGACGATCGAGCATCATCGGCCAGTGGTTGGAGGTCTATGACGAGGCAACGCTCGTCCAGGATCCGACGCTCGTGCGACGATGGCCGTATACAAGAGCGCTGCGGGCAGCGTCGGCGAACTTGCGTGGTGGACAGCGGTAGCCGAAGCGGCTGGAGGCAGCGAACGGCTACCCGACGGCGAATTGCGCGCTGCCTTCATTGCGATGCTCCGCGCGCTCGTTGCCGATCATGGGCTGGATCACATGCACGAGGACGCCGCTTGCGCCTGCCGACTCTTGCGACCTTCGAATCCGTGGCGCTTTCTCGCGTGCTCGTTCGGGGCAGCCAGTTCACTTCTGAAGGGAGACAGCGCTGCTGGAATCTCCCAGTTCGACGAGCTGGTTCGCGCGAGCGGTGCTCGCATGATGCCGGCAGAGGCGGGCGGTCAGGCGCTCTTCGCGCTCGCCGCGAGCGACAAGGGTGAGTGGGGTGCAGCTGAATCCCGGGTCGAGCGTGCGAGACAAATTGTTCGCGACCTCGGGCTCGAAGATAGACCTCCCCAAGCCCTCACCTTCGCAGTCTCGGCCGCCCTGTATTTGCATGCCGGGTCGATCGACGAGTCGCGACGCGACTGGAACCGGGCACGCATGCTGCTCGCGCACCTCGCCGGGTTTACGCCCTGGATAGCCGTGTTGACGCGCTGCACCCTCGCACAAGTGTCGATCGGCCTTGGGGACGGTCCGGCAGCGCGCGCGCTAGTCACCGAGGCGGAGGAGATTCTCAACACGACGCCCGGTTGGGACGCGTTGCGCCCACGCGTCGCACTGGTCCAGACGGCGGTGACCGACGTCCGCCTGCCTCTCACGGCCTCTGCGTCCCCATTGACCATCGCCGAATTGCGCGTGTTGCGGTACCTCCCCACACATCTTTCGCTGGCAGGCATCGCGGCAGAGCTCTTCGTAGCGCGGAACACGGTGAAGACGCACGCTCTGGCCATCTACCGCAAGCTCGGTGTCTCGTCACGGAGCACCGCTGTTTCGCGCGCTCGCGACTATGGCTTGCTCGTCGATGGGGTTCGTTGCCTGACCCGGCGAGAAATGGGGCAGAGCGAAGCACCCACACCGGGTGACGAGGCCAAATGACCGACCAGGACACCGAACGCCGCTACAGGCACTGACACCCCCCAAGCGGCCGGAAAGCGGACGCGATCGGGACAGCGGGTCAGATGTCCTGCTGATTCACTCAGCGCCGATGTCTGCGGGCGACGGTATCGACTGTCAACTCATGTTCGATGAGGTGCCGGCACCGATGGACCCGCCCGGGCGCGTTTCTCCGAGCCCTGGTGTCCTTCGGACGCCGGCTGAATGGGCGCATTGTGAACGTGAGATGATCGGCTGCCGGGGAGGGGTTCGGTAACGAAAGATCCCCCACTCGGGAGATGACGACCACACGGCTCGTGCGAGGCTCGACAGATCGTCTGATCGGTCTGGTCTTCTTGAGCTGCACGAAGCGGTTCCTAACCGTGGCGTTTGTGATGCGACGAAAGGTGCCGCAATGAATATGAAAGAGCTCGATGAGCTCGGCCCGTCGATTACCTCGTGGTCGAACCCCCCGCCGGAACCAAGAATTTCTCGGGAGAGATGGCGTCGGAACTTGCGGTGCTGGTCGACACCGAAATGATCCACGTGCTCGACATGCTCATCCTCGAAAAGGAACAGGACGGGACCGTCGAGGCCTTCGAGTTCGACGACCTCGACCAAGTCGACGAACTCCGGGCCCTCGAAGGCGAGTTTGCAGAGATCCTCGCCGTTGACGACGTTTCGCACCTCGCGGAGGCCATGGAACCGGGGAGCGTCGCCGGCGTCCTGATCTGGGAGAACACATGGGCCGCGCCGTTCGCCTCCGCCGTACGACACTCCGGAGGGCAACTCATTGCGAACGGGCGCATCCCCATCCAAGCGATTATCGCCTCGCTGGAAGAACAACCGCCCGAAACCACGGAAGGAGACTGATATGCCTTTGCGACCAGGACGTGGCGCCCGACGTGGTGTCATAGGAGCGCCCGTGGCACGAGGCGTCGCTGTCGCCGGAACAGCTGCCGTTGTTGCCTGCGGCGTTGACCGGCGACAAGACCGCCGAGAGGACCTCGACGCTATCCGCCGCTAAGCCGTTTGCTGCTCGACGGCGTCCACACTCCGAGAACTGCTCGCCGTTCGAGGACGATGTGGCCGGTGCTTACGAATTCGCCGTTTCCAATCTCATTTGGGAGGAACTTTGCTTGCGTATGACTTTCCGCTACTGAGTCTCACAATCCTTGCGTTCATCATCGGTATCGTCATCTTCTACGTCTTTGCTCTCATCTGGGCGTTCATCGACAACTTCCGCCGCCGCGATCAATACCAGCGGCTGGGCAGTTGCAGAGGGGTTCATCGTCCTTCTGTGATCCCGGTCCTGGGCCTGCTCTTCTACATCGGGACCCGCCCTGTGGACGTGGACGTAGTGGTCACCTAAGTTGCGATGACCACGGACGCTGTCTGAGGCGTGCGGGTCCAGCGATCGCCGAGACCTATGGCGTTGACCACCGCGACCGTCGCTGACGGCTGCTGAGGGACCGAGCAAAAGGCCTGAGTGTACGAACACAAGCAGTGGCGTCCCCGCGAGATGATGCACAGCAGCGAGGTGGTCAGGCCGAGGCGTTCAGGTGTCCGCGAGACGAGAAGGGCCCATCGGTTTGTAGGTGATGGCGTGTGCTCATCGACGGTGAATGGGTGCTCACACCAACGTGGTCGGGATGCCTCAAGCATCAGGCTGCGTTCACACACCTCACGCCGGAACGCTCGACCACGCCGTGTACCCGAGGGTCGGCGGCGAAAGTGCGTAAGGAAGGAAATCTGAGATGGCTCTGAACGAGTACAAGCCGGGTACTCCATTCTCCGGCGTGATCGGTCGGACTGCTGACGACTCGAGCCCTGCGTGGCCCGCGCAACTCCGGGCCAAGAAGGGCGCGCCGAATGTGCTCTTCATCGTCTTGGACGACACCGGGTTCGGCCAGCTGGGCTGCTATCGGCAGCCCGATCGAGACGCCCAACCTTGACACGCTCGCAGCGAACGGTCTGCGCTTCAACAACATGCACACCACTGCGCTGTGCTCACAGAGCCGGTCGTGCATCATCACCGGGCGCAACCACCACAGCAATGCAATGGCGTGCGTCACCAAGTTCGCCACCGGCTTTCCCGGCTACAACGGCAACGTTCCGTTCGAGAACGGGTACCTCTCGGAGATGTTGCTCGAGCACGGCTACAACACCTACCTGTTGGGCAAATGGCACCTGCTCCCGAGCACCAAGGAAACGGGCGCCGGCCCGTACCATCGTCGGCCCGCTACGGGCGCGGCTTCGAGCGCTTCTACGGCTTCCTCGGCGGCGACACCAGCCAGTGGTATCCCGACCTCGTCTACGACAACCAGCCCGATCGAACCGCCTGCGACGCCGGAAGAGGGGTATCACCTCACGCCCGACCTCGTCGACAAGGCAACCCAGTTCATCGCCGACGCCAAGCAGGTGGACCCCGAAAAACCGTTCTACACGCACTTCTGCACCGGCACGAGCGCGGCCCGCACCATGTGCCGAAAGAGTGGGCCGACAAGTACTCCGGAGTGTTCGACGACGGCTGGACCGTGTACCGCGAGCGAACGATCGCCCGTCAGAAGGAGCTCGGCGTCATCCCAGCCGATGCCGAGCTCTCACGACACGACCCCGACGTGCCCCAGTGGGATTCCCTCGATCCTGGCGGCCGGCGCGGCTCGAGCGGCCCGGATGATGGAGGTGTTCGCCGGCTTCCTCAGCCACACCGACCACCACATCGGGCGCATGCTCGACTTCCTCCGTCAGATCGGTGAGTTCGACAACACCCTGATCATGGTCGTCTCCGACAACGGCGCCAGCGCCGAAGGTGGCGTCGATGGCACACCGAACGAGGCGCAGTTCTTCAACAACTGCCCCCCAGCCGATCGAGGAAAGCATCAAGGTCATCGACGAGCTCGGCGGCCCCAAGCACTTCAACCACTACCCGTGGGGCTGGACCTGGGCGGGTAACACCCCCCTGCGTCGCTGGAAGCGCGAGACGTACCGAGGCGGCTCGAGCGGACCCGTTCATCGTGCACTGGCCGCAGCGCATCAAGTCCAAGGGCGAGGTGCGCACTCAGTACGCACACATCATCGACATGGTCCCCACCGTGCTCGACCTCCTCGACGTCGAGCCACCCGCCACGATCCGGGGCGTCGCGCAATCGCCCATCCAGGGTGTCAGCTTCGCGCCACGCGCTCGATGACGCCACCGCCGAGACCAAGCACCACACGCAGTACTTCGAGATGCTCGGCCACCGATCGATCGACCACGACGGCTGGCGAGCTGTGTGCCCGTGGCCCGGTCCGTCGTTCGCCGAAGGGGGCGCCTTCGGCCAGCCCATCTCGGCCGACAAGTTGAACGAGCTCGACGCCACCGGATGGGAGCTGTACCACGTAGCCGAAGACTTCGCCGAGAACCACAACGTGGCCGCGGCGAATCGCGATCGGCTGATCACGCTCATCGGCACGTGGTACGCCGAGGCTGGCAAGTACAACGTGCTACCCATCGATGGAAGCGGCGGGTCGCTCGGGTGATGGTCGAGAAGCCGCAGATCGCAGCGCCACGGGAGCGCTACGTGTACTTCCCGAACACCCAGTCGATCCCGTTCTTCGCCGCACCAAGAGTGCTCAACCGTCCTCACAGCATCACTGCCGATGTCGAGATCCCAGACAGTGGCGCGGAGGGCGTCCTGGTCTGTCAAGGCAGCACGGCTGGCGGCTACACGTTCTTCCTCAAGGACGGCAAGCTCCAGTACGTACACAACTACGTCGGGAGAGGGCTCTACCAAGTGGCTTCGGAAGAGCGCGGTGCCGGGGGGGAAGCACGAGTTGCGTTTCGAGTTCGAGCCCACCGGCAAGTTGGACCTCCTCAACGGGAGGGCGCACCGGGGGGCTCAGCTCTACGTCGACGGAACGCTCGTCGGGAACTCCGACATCCCCGTCACGGTTCCGTGATCATGAATCCCGGAGCCCTCAGCTGCGGCGCGAATCCCGGTTCGCCGGTCACGGACGATTACGTGGCACCGTTCGCGTTCACCGGCACGTTGCACTCAGTGACCGTCGATGTCAGCGGAGACCTGATCACTGACCCCGAGAGCGAGCTACGGATGCACATGGCTCGCCAATAGCTCTCTGGGGCGTGACTGGGCTCGATGACGACTTCAATGGACCCGATAACGACCTCCATAGAGGGGGATCCCGTGAGTAGGACTGCGCACCTGAGCGTCGATGAGCGACGGGCGCGGGGCAAGGCCGCGCGCAGCCAGTTGCCTCCCTCGGGTCACGCGGGATGGGCACCGGCCGTGAGTCGACGCGACCCGGTGGCCTTGCTCGTGGAGCAGAACACCACCCGTGAGCCGGATTTGGTGCCGGTCCGTCATGGGCGGATGATGGTCTCCCCGTTTACGTTCTACCGGGGCGTGGCGAAGATCATGGCGACTGATCTGAAAGACACGCCCACCGCCGGCCTCGAGGTGCAGCTCGGCGGCGACGCTCACCTGTCGAACTTCGGTGTGTTCGCCTCGCCCGAGCGGACCTTGCTCTTCGACCTGAACGACTTCGACGAGACGCTGCCGGGGCCGTTCGAGTATGACGTGAAGCGCATGGCGGCGAGCTTCACGATCGCCGCGCTCAACAACGGCTTCGACGAGGCCGACGTGAGTGCTGCGACCCTTGCCTCGGTGACGGCCTACCGAGAAGCGATGCTCGACTTCGCCGAGATGCCCGTGCTCGACATCTGGTACGTGCTGGGCTGTCGGAACAAGAGCTCCTGAAAGCCGTCAAAGACGAGGGACGTGTGCCCTGAAGCGCGCCGGAAAGAAGGGCGTGGCAAAGACAGCCCAGAAGGGCGCCAAGAAGTACGCCCAGAAGGCCCACACGCACGACAGCCTCCAGGCGCTGTCGAAACTCGCCGAGCGAGTCGACGGTCAATACCGGATCATCAACCAACCGCCAATTGTCATCCCCCTGCGCGAGCTGTCCGCGACCGCCGGCTTCTCTGGTGACGACCTCGAGCGGATCATCCACGAGCAGTTTCGCGAATACCTGGGCCACCCTGCAGGATGATCGCCAGCACCTCTTGGAGCAGTTCGAGGTGGTCGACGTGGCACGGAAAGTCGTCGGCGTCGGGAGCGTCGGCACGGTGGGCGTTCATCGTTCTGCTCCAGGGTCGCGATCAACAAGACCCGTTGTTCTTGCAGGTCAAGGAGGCAACAGCATCGGTCCTCGAGGATTACCTGCCCAAGAGCCGCTACAGCCAGCCCGGCGAGCGCGTCGAAAAAAGGACAGCGGATGATGCAGGCCGCGAGCGACATCTTCTTGGGCTGGACGAAGGGTGCGGAAGCCAACCGGGACCCGGACTGGCGCCAGCTGAGGGACATGAAAGGCTGAGCCGTCGTCGAGGCGATGGCCCCGGACAGCCTCGTGTTCTACGCGCGGGTCCCCGCGGAAAGACACGCTTGTGCGTGCGCACGCCCGAACCGGTGACGTGGTCGCGCTCGCCTCGTACCTCGGCGCAAAGGACCGCTTCGAGGAGTCGATCACCGAGTTTTCCAAGCGCTACGCAGACCAAAACGACCAGGACTACCAGAAGTTCTGTAAGGCGATCCGGTCCGGCCAGTTGGAAGCGCTCGAGGGCCTCTGAGAAACCATGGCCGAAGTCCTGGCGCTGCTCGCTGCGTTTGCCTTCGCGGTCGGGAACGTCCTGCAGCAAAAAGGCACCCTCGAGACGTCAGCCGCAGGAGATGACCCACGCTTCTTGGCCCAGATCCTGCGCCGTCCCGTGTGGCTGGCAGGCGGGGCGTCCCAGGTCGCAGGGTGGGTGCTCCAGGCCGTTGCCCTCAGCAGCGGGTCCCTCATTGTCGTGCAGTCGCTCACGACGCTGAGCCGTGGTGATCGCCCTCCCCCTCGGGGCTCGCATCACCGGCCAGGAGATCAACCGGCGCGTGCGGGCGGGGGCGGCCGCCATTGTGGCGGGCATCGTGTTGTTCCTGTCGGTGGGGTCCCCGTGAGGGGGCACGTCCACCCCCTCGGCGACAGCGTGGTGGTCGGCGAGCCTCTCGACGCTGATCCTTGTGGGAGTGCTCGGCGGCACGGGCTTGCGCCGCCAGGGTGCGACCAAGCCGCCGCTCTTCGGCTCGGCCGCGGGCGTGGCGTTCGCCTTGCAAGCCACGGTGACGAAGATGTTCGACACCGTGGTCGGTGGTGGCCCCTCGGCCATCCTCTCAAGCTGGACCATCTACGTGCTCATCGCCTCAGCCCTGGTCGGCTTCGTCCTCCAGCAATCGGCGCTCAAGACCGGCATCCTGGCCCCGGCAATGGCATCGAGCAACCGGATCACCCTGTTCGGCAGCGTCGTGTTCGGGATCACGGTGTACGGCGAGACCTTGTCATCGAATGGAGGCACGTTGGCACCCACGCTTATCGGCCTCGGAGCCGCCCTCGTGGCCGTCGTCCTCCTCGCCGGCGCTAAACCACCCGAGGGCGCCGAACCCTTGCCGAGGCCCGAGCAGCCCCCCGACGCCGGGGATCAGCGCCCCGACTCCTCCACGGAAACGAGTTGAAGCCGCCGTCTCGCGTCATCTCAACGGCAAGGTCCGACTGGAGGGGGGTGCCGACGCTGCGATTATCCGCCACGCTCGTCCTCGGCGCGTTGATCGCGTCGGCCAACAGATCACGACCCGCGGAACCTGACTCTGCCTCACCGAGCAGCGCCCGTCTGAGCAGCACCAGGTCGTAGTCCGCGAACCCGGCGCGGAGTTCGGTGGCGCGCTCGATCCTCGTCAGGGTCGGGCCACAGGTCGGCCTCAGCTCGGCGGGCCGCCGGCGAAATTCGGCGGGTCCACGGCGGGGAGTTGTTGCCTGGCGCGGCTCAGCCGATAACTCGGCGGCTTCCGCTCCGGGCGATTCGGTGCCATAAACGGTAGCGCGGGTGAGCACACCGCTGAGCTCAAGATTGCTCGTAATGAGCAGGCCCGGGGTTCGAGTCCCCGTCCCGGCTCCCAGCCTTGTGACCAGCGACGATGCAACGAACTGCGACTCGCACGTTGCTCGGGGAGTTAGCACAGCGGTCGTTGAGCAGATAAGTCGATCGTCTCTGCCGAGCTGCGACGCGGCGAACCGTCGATCGGTCGTCGACGCCCTCAATGGCTTCGCCCGGTTCTGCGCCACGCCGTTACTCGTGCCGCCGACAATCGATAGCAGGAGAACAACTACCCCAGGGATGAGCATCTCTAACGCGACCGGCTACCCCTGCGTTTCACCATGCAGGGGTAGCAGCGGTCACCCGCATGTCCTATACAGGGTTGCGCCCAGCCGGCAGATCTTGGTGCCCCAAGGGGCCGTCAGAGGAGGGATCGTGGACGGACGCGTACGAAGGTGTTCTGGTGATCGGTCCAAATCTGAAGCGGCATCGGGGAGCGAGTGATGAGTGGGTTCCCTCCGATCGCCGACTATGGCTTTCTCTCCGACTGTGAGAACAGTTGTCTGGTTGCGCCGAATGGTTGTGTCGAGTGGTTGTGTTTGCCTCGCCCGGATTCGCCGAGCGTGTTCGGGGCGTTGCTCGACCGCACGGCGGGCGAGTTTCGGTTTGGGCCGACCAACACGTATGTCCCCCAGCAGCGCCGGTACCTTCCGGGGACGATGGTGCTCGAGACGACGTGGCACACACCCACCGGGTGGTTGGTCGTCCTTGATTTTCTTGTGGTTCGCCCGGTTGAGGACGCGGGTCGGCGTGCTGGCTATCGGCGGGCGCCGAACGACGCGGCCGCCGCCGGGACGCTGGTTCGCATGGCGAGCTGCAGCGGGGGCAAGGTCGAGGTGATGGCCAACGTCCTGCCGCTGTTCGAGTACGGGGCGACGCCCGCGGAGTGGGCTTATGACCACGACGACTATCGGTCGATGACGGCGTGCCCACCTGCTGGTGACCCGGCGCTGAGTGTCGCGAGTGGATCCGACTCGGGAAGATCGGCGGACGCTGTTATGGGCGAACCACACTTGAGACGGGTGAGTCCACGTTTGTCGCCTTGTCGTGGAGGGGACACGTGCCGAGCGACCAGGAATTCGTGGCGAGTGATCTGATGGCCACGGTCGAGTACTGGCGCGATTGGCTGAGCACCGGCGAGTTTCCCGATCACCCGTGGCGTTCCTACATCGAACGCAGTGCCCTGACGCTCAAGGGCCTCAGCTATGCGCCCACGGGGGCGATCATGGCGGCGTCGACCACGTCGCTGCCCGAGACGCCGGGTGGGGCGCGAAACTGGGATTACCGCTACACCTGGATCCGGGACTCCGCTTTCATGTTGCGGTCCCTCTACCGTGTGGGTTTCGACTGGGAGGCCCTGGAGTACTTCGCGTTCGTGCTCGAGGCCATCGGCGGCGGCAAGAAGACCGATGACGGCGTCTCCTTGCAGATCATGTACGGGATCGGCGGCGAGCTCGACCTAAGCGAGCACACCGTGGACCACTTGAGCGGCTACGGAGGGGCGCTGTCCGGTGCGGGTCGGCAACGGCGCTTGGAACCAGCACCAAAACGACGTCTGGGGGATGCTCCTCGATGCCGTGGACACCTACCTACACCAGGGCGCGGCCGAGATCGCCGCCACGGGTTGGGAGATGCTGGCGGGCTTCGTCGACGCCGCGATCGAACGCCAAAACGACCCCGATCAGGGCATCTGGGAGATCCGGGGCGATCCTCAACACTTCACGGCCTCGAAAGCGTTGTGTTGGGTCGCCGCGGCGCGGGGGGCGGATCTGGCCGCCGAGCGCGGCGACGAGGAGCGGGCGAAACGCTGGCAGTCCGCGGCTGACGACATGAAAGCCGACATCCTTGCCAATGGGGTCGACGACCGAGGCCGGTTCCGCCAGAGCTACAACAACGACGAACTCGACGTGTCGCTGCTGCTCCTCCCGATCCTCGGGTTCCTTCCCCCCGACGACGACCGGGTGCGCGCCACCGTCCTCGCGATCGCCGACGAACTCACCGAAGACGGTCTCGTACTGCGCTACAAGGTCGACACCACCGACACGGGGTTCTCGGGCAAGGAGGGAACCTTTACCATCTGCTCGTTCTGGCTCGTTACTGCCCTCGCCATGATCGGCGAAACCGACCGGGCGCGCGCCCTGTGCAAGAAGCTGCTGTCGTTCGCCGGCCCGCTCCAGCTCTACGCCGAGGAGATCGACGCGGCAACCGGCGAGCACCTCGGCAACTACCCCCAGGCGTTCACGCACCTCGCCCTGATCGACGCGGTGTCACGCCTCATCGAGGCAGACCCGGCGATCTCATAGTCGTGCGGGCCTGCTCTGGCCCGTTGGCGGTGCTGGGCGATCGTGTTGGTCCAAGCCCCATTCGGGCAGGTTTGTGCTTCGCGCTCTCGGATGCCACCAACGCCAGATCGCCAGTTCACGAGTGCGCCGAGGGCTGATTACGGAGGCCGGGTGGCGTTGAGTCGGAGGGGCGGTGATCGTCAGCTGAGAGCGCCATGCGAAGATATGAGGTCGCCGCTCAGCGGAGCCGCATGTTTAGCGCTCGCATTCGTGAAGGATGAGTTCGAATGAGCCACGAGAAGGCCAAGAAGACAGGTGACGCGCAGCGCGCGGCAGAAGTTGGGCCGCAAGGAGTATGAGAAGGAGCTCGCGGTGCTCCAGGCCGAGTTAGTTCGGCTGCAGGAATGGGTGGTCGCCAACGGGTTGAAGGTCTGCGTCGTATTCGAGGGTCGCGATACGGCTGGTAAGGGTGGGGTCATCAAGCGCATCACCGAGCGGGTGAGCCCGCGTGTCTTTCGGGTCGTGGCGCTGCCGGCGCCGACCGAGCGTGAGAAGTCCCAGATGTACCCCCAGCGGTATCTGACACACTTCCCGTCGGCAGGCGAGGTCGTCATCTTCGACCGGAGCTGGTACAACCGCGCCGGTGTCGAGCGAGTGATGGGCTTCTGCCCCGAGGATGAGGTGCAGCGGTTCTTGCAGATGGCACCTCTAGTCGAGCAGGCAATGGTCCATTCCGGGATCATCTTGTTGAAGTATTGGCTGGAAGTGAGCCAGGAGGAACAGACGCGCCGCATCGAGTCCCGCATCGACGACGGACGCAAAGTCTGGAAGCTCTCACCGATGGACCTCAGGTCCTACAGCCGGTGGTTCGACTACTCGCGGGCCCGCGACGACATGTTCGCAGCGACGGATACCGACTTCGCCCCGTGGTACGTGGCCGACTCGAATGACAAGAAGCGCGCCCGCCTCAACGTCATCAGCCATCTCCTCAGCCAGATCCCCTATGAGTCGCCGCCACGAGAGCAGGTCAAGCTCCCGGCTCGCCAGAAGCCCGCCGATTACCGGGAGCCTGACTACCCCTACCGATACGTCCCCGAGTCGTACTGACGACTCGGACAGCGACTCGGGGTCGGGTATCGGGCGCTTAGGTCCAAAAGACCCTGGCGCAGGTGATTGGGAATTGGTCCTCTTGCAGATGTGATCATCAGTCGGAGGGCAGTTCTCGAACTCGCGCCTGGTAGAGACGACCCATGAAGGGTCGTGATTTTCGGCGGCGCGGGTGGAGCGTCGTGGTGGCGCGCCTATGCAGGTTCGACGGGAACGCGGAGATCCGCATGGTGGATCGCGGCCCGTACGTGTCGTTCGCGATCTGCGGACTGCCTTCCCACGTCGGAGGCATGTTGTTGCACTCGGTCCTGAAGGAGAAGTCATGAAGGCAGTCACGGTCAAGCCGGGCATTGCGGGATCGGTGCGTTACGCGGAGGTCCCCGAACCGGACGAGAACACCGGGTCAATCCTCGTCGAGGCGGTGGCGGTTGGCGTCTGCGGAACGGACGTCGAGATCACCTCGGGCGCGTATGGCTGGTCACCCCCGGGACGGGACTGGCTGATCCTCGGCCACGAGTCGCTTGGTCGGGTCGTGGATCCCGGGCCGCGCAGCGGCCTACAGGCTGGCGACCTGATCGTGGGGATCGTTCGGCGCCCCGACCCGGTGCCGTGCCCCAATTGCGCCGTGGGTGAATGGGACATGTGCCGAAATGGGCAGTACACGGAGCGGGGCATCAAGGAGCTGGACGGCTTCATGTCCGAGCGCTGGCGGATCGAGCCCGGGTACTTCACCAAGCTCGACTCCTCGCTCGGCATCCTCGGGGTGCTGCTCGAGCCGACCACCGTGGTGGCCAAGGCCTGGGAACTGGTCGCCGCCATGCGAGCGCGAGCGTTCTGGGAACCTCAGCAGGTGCTGGTCACCGGTGCTGGCCCGATCGGCATGCTCGCGGCACTCATCGGCATCCAGCACGGGCTCGATGTCCACGTTCTTGACCAGGTCACCGAGGGCGCCAAGCCGCAGCTGGTCGAAGACCTCGGTGCCACCTACCACGCTGGGGCCATCGGCGCTTTGGGGTTCGAGCCCGATGTCGTCATCGAGTGCACCGGGGTGGGCCCGGTAATCGTGGACTCGATCCGCAAGATCGGCGCAGGTGGGGTGGTCTGCCTCACGGGTGTGGGCAGCGGGGGGCCGCCGAGCGGGCTATCCCCGGCCGACATGGCCAAGGAGGTGGTCTTACAGAACAACGTGGTCGTCGGCTCGGTCAACGCGAACCGGCGGCACTTCTATAGGGCGGCCCAGGCCTTGGCCGCTGCCGACCGGGCCTGGCTGGCGCAGCTGATCTCGCGGCGGGTGCCGCCCCAGAACATCGCCGATGCGCTGCGGCGCGGGCCCGACGACATCAAGGTCGTTGTGGACTTCGGAGGCTGACGATGGCGGGCGCGGATGCGCTTGTCGCGGACCACGGCGGCTGGCGCGGTCCGTGGATCCCATGAGCTTCGGCCTGCCGATCGGCGCGCCGGAACTGCTATCCATCAACAAGGAGCATGAAGTGGAGGTCGTGTGATGAAGGTGATCATTGTCGGTGGTGTCGCCGGCGGCGCGTCGTGTGCGGCCCGCTTGCGCCGGCTCGACGAGCAGGCCCAGATCCTCATGGTGGAACGGGGCCCGTACGTCTCCTACGCGAACTGCGGGTTGCCGTATCACGTTGGGAACGTGATCGAACACAAGTCGGACTTGCTGGTCGCGAACGAGGAGCTGTTCCGCCGGCATTTCGCGGTCGATTGTCGGACCCGCTGTGAGGCGATCGGGATCTCGCCGAAGGACAAGACCGTGGAGCTGCGGGACCTCGCGACAGGTGAGGCGAGCACGGAGTCCTACGACAAGCTTGTGCTGTCTCCCGGGGCGGCGTCGGTCCGTCCGCCGTTGCCTGGTATCGACCTCCCGGGCATCTTCCAGGTGCGGACCGTGCCCGACGCCGCGGAGATCCGGGAATGGATCGAACGAGGCACGAGCTTCCTCGCCGGGATGGAGAAGTACTCGGGGTTCCAGACCGTGCGACCGTCGATGCGGGCGGTGGTCGTCGGCGGTGGGTTCATCGGCCTTGAGATGGCAGAGAACCTCGTTCGTCGCGGGTTCGACGTGACCGTGCTCGAGATGGCCGATCAGGTCCTGGGCCCCCTCGATCGGGAGTACGGCCGCCTCGTCGAGGACTCCCTCCGGCTGCACGGTGTTCATGTCGCCGTCGGCGACGGCGTCGCCGGATTCGAGCAGGCCGAGGGCGGCTCGCTCACCGTGTCGACACAGTCCGGCAACGCGCTTCCGGCCGACCTGGTGATCCTCGCGCTCGGTGTGCGACCCGACACCACGCTGGCGCAGATGGCCGGCATCGAGATCGGGGAGCGTGGAGGGATCCGCGTCGACGAGCACATGCGCACCAGCAACCCCGACATCTTCGCCGTGGGTGATGCCGTCGAGGTCCGAGATTTCGTCACTGGAGAGTGGAGCCTCATCGCGCTCGCCGGGCCCGCGAACCGCCAGGCCCGCATCGCGGCCGATGTGATCGCCGGGCGCGACTCGCGCTTCCGCGGCACCCAGGGCACCTCGATCGTGGAGCTGTTCGGTGCCGCGGTGGCCTGGACCGGCGCCAACGAGAAGACCCTCAACCGGCTCGGTGACACCGATTACGAGAAGATCTACCTCTACCCGAACTCGCATGCGGGGTACTACCCGGGGGCCAAGCCGATCGCGATGAAGGTGATCTTCCGCAAGTCCGACGGGCGCCTGCTCGGAGCCCAAGCCGTCGGCGAAGACGGTGTCGACAAGCGAATCAGTGATCTGGCGCTGGCGATCCAGCTGGGTGCAACGATGTACGACCTCGAAGAGGTCGAGCTCTGCTACTCGCCGCCGTTCGGGAGCGCGAAGGATCCGATCAACTTCGCCGGCATGGTCGCCGCGGGGGTGCTGCGCGGTGACATGCCCCTAAGCCATTGGGACTCCACCGGCGACGGATTCCTCCTCGACGTGCGCGAGAAGGCAGAGCTCGCGGTCGAGCATGTACCCGAAGCGGTCAATATCCCCCTGGGTGAGTTGCGCGCCCGCCTCGACGAGCTCCCCGTGATCGCGAGGTAAACGTGGTGTGCCGCTCCGGTCAGCGCGCCTACACCGCGACGCGCCTGCTGTTGCAGAACGGTTTCGATGCTCACGTCGTGTCCGGAGGCATGCTTTCGCACGCGATCATCTCCGCGACATGACCGGCAAGACCGTCGCGGAGAGTCGAACCTGACCCAGATACCGGCGGAGCCGGGGATGCCTGACGCGGCGGTGGCCTGTACGACCGAACAGACCCTCCTCGGCGAGGGGGCCAGATGGGACGCCCGCCGCCGCGAGCTGTTGCGAGTCGACGTCCTCGCGGGACGCGTCTACCGCGACCGGGTGGACCGTGCCGGTGATCTCATCCCCGTTTGCACCTACCAGGTTCCGGGCACGGTCGGTGCCATCACCCCTGTGCACGGCGACAACGGCTGGCTCCTCGCCGCCGGACGGGGGTTCGTCTACCTGGATGCCGACGGCTCGTTCCGGTCGATCGTGGAGGTGGCTCCGGGCGGGACCCGAATGAACGACGCCACGTGCGATCCCCATGGCCAATTCTGGGCCGGCACCCTGGCCGACGACCACCACGAGGGAGGCGGCGCGCTCTACCGGCTCGATCGGAGCGGACGAACCAAGTTGATGCTCGCCGGCCTCACGATCTCCAACGGGCTGGGCTGGAGCCCAGATGAAGCCACCATGTACCTGGTGGACAGCGGCCCCCGAGTGGTGCACGCGTTCGCGTTCGACGCCGACCGCGGCACGATCTCCGGAGGACGCGTCCTGGTCACCCTCGACGAGGAGGACGGAGCTCCGGACGGGATGACCGTCGACACGGCCGGTGACCTCTGGGTCGCGATCTACGGGGGCGGACACGTCCACCGCTACAGCCCCGACGGTGTGCTGCGCCAAGTGTTCCCCGTCCCGGCCGAACAAAGCACGTGCTGTGCGTTCGCGGGACCGGACCTGCGCCGGCTCTACGTCACCACTGCGACCGAGGGCTGGACCGACGATGAGCGTCGCGCCGAGCCGGCCGCCGGGCTCGTCTACCGACTGGAGACCGATGCGATCGGCCGACCGGCCGCGCCGTTCCGCCCGGACCTCGGCTGGTGGAAGAAGGTCACCACGTGACCGCGTGGACGATCCGGACGGATATCCCCGAGCGTTGGAGACGGCTCGGCGCATTCGGTAACCAAAGGGGGCCGCGCAACGGCAGCGAGGACCAGCTCGATCTTTCTCGGCTACGGCTCCTCTCGACTGTGCACGGCCCCGGTGCGTTGAGAGTGGTCACCAGAGCCGCTGGATGGCCCCGTCAAACCTCGTCGTCATCGGAGTGCCGACGATGACTCGGCCCCGGAAGCGTTGCCGCCAATGGAAGGCGCATCTGTTCCAGCAAGACGCATTCCTCTCGACGTGGACACCGTACAACGTTCCGCACCTCCACAACCTCGAATGGGACCCACGCGAAGAGAACGAGGTCGACTTCGCCCACGGTTGGGCCGCTCACCCAATGGCGGCGGCCGTCGGCGCGTTCATGATGACGCTGGCGCTAGAGCCTCCGATCAAGCCGGGCACGCCCGACCCATACACGCCACCTAAGCCCGGCCAGCTCCGGGTCGAAGAGCACATCCAGCTAGGACCGATCACCCAGTTCGTGAGCGCGCGCTGGTCAGATCGCACGACGAGGTGCCGCCACCCCCACACCGGCCTCGACGTGCCCCATCAAACCGGGTGAACCTCGCTCATGGTCGACCTCAGGACCAAAGCCCCTGTCGGATCAACGACCCGTATTGCTGCAACGGAAAGAGCGACACTATGGTCTCAAACCGCGAACCCATCGCGTAAGCGACACACGGGAGTGTTCCATGTTGGCGTACGACTACCCACTGCTCGGGTTGTTCTGGACCCTGCTCGAGATCGCTGTATTGGTCATTTGGATCATCATCGTCATCAGGGTGTTCATCGACAACTTCGAGCGCCGAGATCACGGCGGCTTCGCGAAGGCGATGTGGACACTGTTCATCATCTTCGTCCCCATCATCGGCGTGCTCGCCTACATCATCACCCGGCCACGCGAGATTGAGATTGTCGCAACTCGTTGACGACGTCACATAGAGCGTCTCGTCGCCCCGGTTCAGGCCCATGGGCCAGAAACCGACGATGGAGAGGTAGCAGAGGAATGACGGGCGACCGTGAGCGCGAGCACTGCGAAGAGCCCGTTTAGTCCAACGGCCGCGCCGGCCAGCAGGCCGATCCCGAGTTCCGCGATGGCTGCGCCGGGCTCCGCTCGAACTGTCCGCGATGATGGCTCCGATCGCGCCAGCGATGAATACATTGACGAACGGTGTCGCAATTCCATCATTCAGACCGCTCTCGACGTTGAGAACTCGTCGAATGCGCCCGGGGACGCGGGGACCCTCCATGATCGACGCTCCGAGCGCGGCGTCCGTAGGCGCGACGGCAGCTCCGATGCTGGCAGCGACCCAGGAGTTGATCCCATCGAAGAGGACCAGGGCGGTTGCGGTACCGACCCCCACCGTGAGAGGAAGACCCACAAACAGCAGGCGTAGCGGGATCTGTGCATCGGCACGTACAGCTCTGTCCGTCGGTAGCGCCTCCAGCCTGCGCTGTTCGACGTGAGCACCGATCCATGATGTTGGCCCTCGGAGCAGATGTTTGCTCAGGCTTGGCGAGAACAGCACGGGTGAGCAACGATGCCACCAAGTCGGCCATCGCTCGGAAGCTGGGAGGGTTCCGGAGTGACAGATGAAGCTGCGCCGCCTGCGCCAACGCCCCCCACGCCATTGGATCTTGTCAAGAGCAAGCAGTACGTCATGCTCTTGCTGTTCGGTGCCCTTGTGGGCATCCCAGTGGCGGTCATCGCCTACTACTACCTGCAGGCGGTCACCGAGGGTCAGAAGTACTTCTTCGCAACGCTTCCTAGCGAGTTTGGCTTTCATGGCGCGCCCGTGTGGTGGCCGCTTCCCATGCTGGTTCTGTGCGGGCTGGTCGTCGGGTCGACGCTGCGCTACCTGCACGGGACGGGGGGCCACAATCCCGCCGAGGGCTTCGCGATGGGTGGGAACTTCACCGCCAAGGACCTACCCAGCGTTCTGATCGCGTCGCTCGCAACGCTGATCTTGGGCGGGGTGTTGGGGCCCGAGATGCCGTTGGTCGTCGTCGGCATGGTCGTGGCCGTGCTGATCGTTCACTTGATCAAGAAGGATGCGCCAAAGCAGGCCATCGTGGTCATCGGCGCAGCCGGCAGCTTCGCGGCCATCTCGACCTTGCTGGGATCACCGGTCGTGGGTGCCTTCTTGTTGCTGGAGGCAGCCGGAATCGGCGGCGGCCTCATCAGTGTGATCCTGCTACCTGGGCTCGTAGCAGCGGGTGTTGGCGCCCTGGTCTTTGTTGGCCTCAGTGATGCAACGGGTACGGGCGTCTCGGCACTCGCCGTCCCGAATCTCCCACACGTCAACTATCCAACGGGAAGCCAGCTCGCCTGGGCGATCGTCATCGGTCTCGTGTCGGCAGCCGTCGGAATGACCGTCCGACGCATGGCCTTTCAAATCCAACCCTTTGCGGCGCGCCACAGATTGCTCGTGACCCCTGTGCTCGGCTTGGCCATCGGGGGGCTAGCGGTGCTCTTTGCCGAGCAGACAGGCAAGAGCTCACACTTCGTCCTGTTCTCCGGACAAACGAGCCTCGCCCCGCTCATCCAACAAGCCGCCACCTGGTCTGTCGGAGCCCTGGTCTTACTCATCGTCTGCAAAGCGCTGGCCTTTAGCGCATCGATGGGTGGCTTCAAAGGTGGACCGGCCTTTCCCGGCATGTTCATCGGCGCTTCGATCGGCATCGCCTTCTCCCACCTTCCTGGTCTCCCGCTGGTCGCCGCTGCGGCCATGGGCATCGGGGCGATGACGGTGGTGTCGGTCGGTGGACTTCCACTGTCGTCGGTGGTCCTCACCCTGGTCTTCATACAAACCGACGCCTTCGAAGTCATCTCGGTGGTGATCGTGGCGGTCGCCGTGGCGTTCGTCGCCTCAGCGTGGCTGGAGCGGTGGTTGAGACCAAGGGCGTTGTCGGCCGCGCCGGTCACGCCAGCGGGAGGGTAAGAGCTGTTCAGCAATGATCCACGCCGCACGGTGGTTAGCAAACACGCTCAAGGTCTCCGCATCATCCAAGCGGGCTGAAATCTCCAGCGACGGTCCGATGGCTCGATGTGACACCCAGGAGGCAGAGCAGCAATGACGCCATTCGGTTGCGCTCCTGCCAAGACTGCCTCGACACTCTTCGGGCGACGGCGCTCTCAGGTCTCGATGTGTGTCACGAGCTCTCCCTCGGGCTCGTGGACGACTGGCGTCACCGTCGATGAAAGGACCAAAGCCCTAATCGGATAAATGACCCCAGTTGCTGTAATTGGATTGCAGGTTGGAACATCAGAAGATGGTCACGGCGCGTACAGGTGGCCGCCGCCGTGGTCGCGACCGCCGAACCCGTTAGGTAGGCGGCGCAGTCCGGAAGTTTCATGTTGGCGTACGACTTCCCACTATTCGGACTCTTCTGGACTCTGCTCGAGTTCGCCCTGTTAGTGATTTGGATCATCATCGTCGTCAGGGTGTTCATCGACAACTTTGAGCGTCGAGATCACGGCGGTCTTGCGGAGGCGATGGGACTCTGGCTATCGTGTTCGTCGCCATCATCGGGGTCATCGGGGTGCTTGCCTGCATCATCACCCGATCCCCAGAACCCGATTTCCGCACCTCGACTCGCTAGCCGTAGATTTTGAAGACGTTCGTTACCAATACAACCCCGGCGCGGATCCCGAAGGATCGTCGCAATCGGGTGGCTCGTTTGGCCGGAGAATGGAGTGGCATGACGGGAATAGCGCTTACACGACGGCTTGTTTCGGGGATCGCGATCGCCGGGGTTGCCCTCTGCACGTGGATTGCTGCTCCGGTAGGCGCGAGTTCGCAGGGCACATCTGCTGAGCAGTGGGCGAACGGGGTTTGCTCCGCGGTTCAAACCTTCGGCAAATCAGTCAATTCCACCATTTCGAGTCTCAAGGGCTCAGGTTCGGTGGCGGCTGCAAGTCAGACGGCCACGGCCGGGCTCAGCACGGCTCTCATGCAGTTCAATGATTTGCTGCAGAAACTGGGCAAGCCTTCGACGTCTGACGGTGCAAAGGCGCAGAGCGCGGTACAGAACCTTTCGACTCAGCTGGGCAACGACATCAACAGCATCCAACAGTCGCTGTCACCACCGCCGACTAACCCCGGTGATATCGCGGCGACGTTCGCCCAGATCGGCAGCACCATCCAGAGGGGTGTCAGTCAGACGAAGTCGGCGGCCACCACGCTCAAGGGCCTGACGCCGAACGGGGAACTCCAGAAGGCGTTCCAGAACTCGTCTACGTGCAAAGCCTTGAAGAGCTCGCTGTAATCACCTCAGCGCCGTGAGCCGATTGTGGAACGGCGGCTTTGTTGTCGACACGACCGAGGTGACTTCGACGAGAAAGTCGTCCATTAAGTCCTTGTGTGCGACGACTATGACCAATCCATCGAACCCCAGAGGCTGATCG
Organism: uncultured Actinomycetes bacterium; assembly: GCA_963714105.1. Classification (GTDB taxonomy): domain Bacteria; phylum Actinomycetota; class Acidimicrobiia; order IMCC26256; family PALSA-555; genus PALSA-555. Next base: position 1,427,913 of record OY970233.1, read on the forward strand.
AGCGTTTGGTGGATGGCCTCGACATCGCATCGCGGAGCAAGGTGATCTTCCGATCCCCGCGGTGGCTGTACCTAAGCCCGGAAGACAGGTGTGGCGCGAGCACGATCGGTGGACACCGTTGGTCTTGCCAATTGCTTTTCGGTCGAGGGCTCGTTCGCGTCCCGCAACATCGCCGACCGTTTGTCGCGAAGGAGTTGCTCCGTTGCCCACCGATGAAGGCACACCCCCGGCGCGGTGGTCTCTCGGCAAGGGCCGGCTGGAAGCGTTCAGCGACGGCGTGTTCTCCATCGCCGCCACGCTGCTCGTCCTCGACATCGCGGTGCATCCGCCCGGTTCACCGCTCGAGCAGGTCCTTCACGCTTGGCCCGCGTACCTCGCGTACCTCGTCAGCTTCCTCACGATCGGCGCGGGATGGCTCACCCACAGCGCATTGACCGACCAGCTGGAGCGGACAGATTTCGATCTTCCTGCGACTGAACTTGCTCGTTCTGCTCGTCGTGGCGTTCCTGCCGTTCCCGACCCGGCTCGTGGCGGACGCCCTGCAGCATTTCGGAGCCGAACGGGTTGCGGTCACGTTGTATGGGCTGACCCTCTTGGTGATCCGCGTCCTCGGAGTCGCCCTGGATAGCTATGCCCAACGTGAGCATCTCTACAAGCCACAAGGAGAAGGCGCGGAACTCCAACACGAACGACGACAACTTCTACCCGTCGTCATCGGCTATGTGACAGCGATCGTCATCGGGCTCTTCGTGCCCGGCGTGGCGGTGGCGTTGTATTTCGGTCTCGCGCTGTATCTGGTTGTTCCGTTCCGAGACGTCAGGCGGCTGCTGTTCCACCGTTCGTAACCACTGGCAAGATGTCCACCTATTTGTCGGCGAGCCCGCAGAGCAGCACGACCACGCCCCATCGCCGACTCAGACGCAACTGCCCCAGTCGGGCAGGCCGTTGATTGACGCGATCCCCAACGTGGCGTGTCAGACCGTGTGGCTGGCGACGGGCATCACGACCGATCAGCGGGGCCTGGCCCGCCCCAACCCGCCGGGTGGCGGCTGCGACATCGGCGTGTTCGAGGTGCAACAGCCAGATCACACTCTGGAGCGGGCAAGGCACCGACTTCGACGCCAAGCCCTGATACACGGAACCACACCCAAGACCCCGCGGCCGGGTTGACCGTTCATCGCCGGCGGATGAGCTGAAGGGTTGTGGACAACATCGTCGCCGCGCGGCGTGCCAACTGAGCTGATAACTGGGCGCCCGCCGCTCCAGGCGACCCGGTGCTCTGCAGGCATGAGCGCCGGTGGGCACACCGCTGGGGGTCAGATTGCTCGTAATGAGCACGCCCGGGGTTCGAGTCCCCGTCCCGGCTCCCAGCGTCGTGACCAGCGACGACGCAACGAACTGTCGCGTGATCTAGCGACGAACACTTAGCACAGCGCTGGTTGAGCCGATAACTCGATCACGTTCGGCGCGCTTCAACGCAAGGCCCGGACTGGTCGCTGCCGCCTTCCGTGGACTCGCCCCCGCTCCGCTTGGCGGGTCATGACGGGAGGCCAAGCAGTCGTCGGCGCTCCTAACATCCTTCGCCAGCACGCGAGCCAGGGAGTTGCCGTGACCGACACCGAAAATGAGAGACCGCCGATCGTGCCGGACGGCGTGGGCGACCCTGACAGCTCCACTAGTGGCGCCTCAGCGGGTGGTCAACCATCCAGCGGGCGGCCGCCCGTCACGCCCGATGGTGGGACGCCCACTCCCATCGCCAGCGGCCCGGGTGCCGCTGGCGGTGACTCGGCAACGGTCATACCCCCAGGACGCGTGATCCTCCTGGCTGCACTGGTGGCGTTTGCTGCGCTCATCATCGCGATCATCGTTTTCGGAAGCGGAGGCGGCGGGACATCAACGCCTGATACGACGACCGTCCCGACGTGGGCAGCCCCAGCGACAACGACAGCTCCTGGGGTTGTACCAGGGGGGCCCACCAGCGGGGACCCGTCTGGGACTCCAACGACCACCACGACGACGGCCCGTCCTGCTGACACGACCACCGTGCCCGCCTCCCAATCCACGACAACCACGACCACGTTCCCATTCGTCCACCGTGGAGGAACTTCGAGCGGATGATCGTTGCGCGACGGCGTGGAGACGGACTCGCATTCACCCGGGAGCCGGTTCCACGACAGAGCGAACGCGTGCGACGATCGCGCCGGTGCGGGTCGCAGGGTATCCGGGGATCGAGCGTGTTTCCGTTGTTGGTGGCGACGTTGGGACGGCGAGCGCGACCGGGCTGGCGCAACGGTATGGTTCAGTATTCGGCAGGGCAGGGCAGGGCGAGGGGCCGCTAGTGATGACCAACGACAATGCTGAGCGGGTGGTCGAGGGAGCAGATCGATGCGGGGATCGTGCGCGGGGATCGTGGCGGCGCGAGATCCTGTGCGGTGTCATGGTCGCACTTTTCCCTTTCGTGCTCCTAGCCTGCGGGGGCAGCAGCGGTAGCGCCAAGAAGCCCTCGAACACAACGACGACGACACAATCCGGAGGCGGCGCGACGAGCGGGAGCGGGAGCGGGAGCGGGACCGGGAGCGGGAGCGGGAGCGGGACCGCGACGTCCAGTTCCCCGAGGATCGTTCAGGCGTCGGTGTCGCCGAGCGCGGTGCTGCACTGCGTGTCGACGGGCAAGGGCCAAGTGGCGGTCACCGTGTCATGGGTGAGCGCCGGCGCCGACGTCGTCGATGTCTACACCCCAACCGGCGTGTTCGACGGTCCATTGGCGAAATCGGGTTCGAAGTCCTATACGATTGCGTGCGACGGAACGCCAAAGACGTTCCGGGTGCTTGCCCGCAAACTGAATGTCGGAGGTCCTGGCCCGACCTATGAAACCGTGGCCGAGGCGCTGACAAAGAGCAGTGGAACCGTTCCGACGATAACGACACCAACGACGACTAAGTCGACGGTGTCCACGACGTAGTCGCGGGTCGCCGAGCCTGACCAACCACCCGTTTTATCGTCAGCGCACTCGATCGCGTCGCCAACCTGTCCCGGTCCGTGGACCCGATCCCGCCTCACCGAGCAACGTCGGCCTTGGGCAGCGCCGGCTCATAGTCGGCGAACGCGGTGAGCAAGTCCGCGGCGCCGCGGCGATCTTCGGCATGGCGGCCGTGTGCCAGCTCGCCGTGGCATGCATTCCAGGGCCAGGATCCCTCGCACGGCGGCGCGGCCGGCCAGGTGACGGCTGTGGACAACCTTCGTCGTCGTGTGGCGCGCCAACTGAGCTGATAACTCGGCGGCTTCCGCTCCCGCCGACTCGGTACCGCGGAACCATGAGCGCCAGTGAGCACACCGCTGACCTCAAGATTGCTCGTAATGAGCAGGCCCGGGGTTCGAGTCCCGTCCCGGCTCCCAGCCTTATGACCAGCGACGACGCAGCGAACTGTCGTGGGATCTAGCGACGAACACTTAGCACAGCGCTGGTTGAGCGGATAACTCGATCACGTTCGGCGCGCTTCAACGCAAGGCCCGGACTGGTCGTTGCCACCTTCCCTGGGCTTACCCACGCTCCCTGGCGGGCCAAGACGCGGAACCCACGAGCGTCGACTGCACTTGAGAGTGGCTACCCAGGGGTGAGCAGCTGGAGCAAACTTCCCACCCGGGGACTTCCCCTGAGGACAAGATCCTTAGGAGGTGGACACCGGTTTCGGCCATACTGCCGGGCATGACGAAGCCCAATTTCCTCGTCATCATGACGGACGAGGAGCGGTACCCGCCGCCGTATGAGGACGAGGCGGCGGCGAAGTTCCGCAGAGCAGCTGGCGCGCGCGAGTCGTTGCGGGACGGCGGGTGCTGGAGTTCCATCGCCACTACGCCGGTTCGACGGCGTGTGTTCCCAGCCGGGCGACGTTGTTCACCGGGCAGTACCCGTCGTTGCACGGCGTTTCGCAGACGGACGGGATCGCGAAGAAGAACACGGATCCCAACATGGGATGGTTGGACCCGAACTCGGTGCCGACACTGGGCGACTGGTTCCGTGCCGGCGGCTACAAGACGCACTATCGGGGCAAGTGGCATGTGTCGCACGCCGATCTCGTCGTGCCGGGCACGCACGATGGCTCATGGCCTCGGACGACGACGGCAAGGCCATCGCCGAGGCGGTCGAGGCGTACCGGAGGGCGGACCGGCTCGACCGTTCGGGTTCTCGGGGTGGATCGGTCGGGAACCGCACGGTGCGGCGAATGCGATTGCGGCGCGGTGCGCGACGGCGTGTTCGCAGAGCAGGTCGTCGATCTGTTCGGTGAGCTCGCGCAGAGCGCGAAGCGACGGCCCGTGGCTCGCGGTGGCGTCGTTCGTGAACCCGCACGACATCGCGTTCGCGGGCGGATTGTGGGAGCTGCTGTTGGGGTTCCCCCCCCCCGACGACTCGGTGCCCGAGATCCCCGAAGCGCCGTCGCAGTCCGACTCGTTCGCGGGGCGGCCGGCGTGCCAGGAGCAGTTCAAGGCCGTGTGGCCGAAGCTGGTCGCGGAGCAGCCGGCCGATCTCGCCTACCGGCGCCTCTACTACTACCTGCTGAAGTTGGTCGACCAGGCGATCGGCCGGATCCTCGAAGCACTCGATGACGCGGGCTCGCCGACGACACGATCGTCGTGTTCACGTCGGATCACGGCGACCTGTTCGGCGCGCACGGCGGACTGCAACAGAAGTGGTACAACGCGTTCGACGAAGCGATCCGGGTGCCGTTCTGGTGAAGGGCCCGGGCGTGTCGACGACGGCGGACGGGATCGCGATGCCGACCAGTCATGTCGACCTCATCCCGACGCTCATGGGACTCGCCGGCATCGACGTCGAACGCGCCGCGGCCGGAGTCGCCGAGCATCACGACGAGGCCCAGCCGCTTCCCGGCCGTGACCTGAGCGGGTTCATCACCGGTTCGGCGCCGCCGAGTCGGTCGCGGCGCCGCTGTACTTCATGACCGAAGACGACATCACCCGTGGGACGACCCAGAACAACGTGCTCACGGGCGAACCGTTCGACGCCGTCGAGGTACCCCTCGCACGTCGAATCGGTCATCGCAACACTGCCGACCGGTGACAACGGCGCCAGCGAGCTGTGGAAGCTCAACCACTACTACGAACGCCTCGACGAGTGGCACGAAGCCCACGGCATCCCAAAGAACCCGTTCGCCGGCCCCGCCGCCGAGCCGTTCTTCGAGCTGCACAACCTGACCGCCGACCCCGAAGAACGCCACAACCGGATCGACGACGCCGAGGCCAAGGCCGCGCTGAGCAAAGTGCAGACGGTCCTCGACAAGCAACGTGATGCGAAACGGCTCGTGCCGGCCCACCGAAACCCGTGAGCCCAGTCGACTGACAAGTTCTGGCCGACGACGAGCGAAAAGGTCTCCCATGACCACCGACGCGTGCGTCTACGGCAAAGCCATGACGATCGGAGCGGGAAGCGCACCTCTTCTATACGGGCGCTACAAGGCCCCCTAGTGGGATCCGCGGCTTGCGACCTGACGCCTGTGGACAACCTCGTCGCCGCGAGGCATGCCAACTCAGCTGATAACTCGGCGCCCGCCGCTCCCCAGCGATCCGCGGGCCGCCAGCGATTGCGCTGGTGAGCACACCGTTCAGCCCGAGATTGCTCGTAATGAGCAGGCCCGGGGTTCGAGTCCCCGTCCCGGCTCCCAACGTCCTGACCAGCGACGACGCAGCGAACTGTCGCGAGATCTCGCGACGAACACTTAGCACAGCGCTGGTTGAGCGGATAACTCGACCGGCTGTCCTAGCTGTATTGACCACGGACGTTGTTGAGAGGTCCGGGGTCTTGGATTGAGACAGGCCTCCGAGAGAGGGTGTGGAGCTGACCAAAGCAACACACCACTCTCGGAGGCTCTGATGCACGCTAACGCCAGGTTGACGCCGGTTGGTCGTCGGACACTGATCGAGCGGATCCAGACGGGTCGTCCCGTTGCCCATGTTGCAGCGGAGATGGGAATCTCTCGAGCGACGGCCTACAAGTGGTGGGCCCGGTTCCGTCATGAGGACTGGGCCGGACTGCAGGACCGGTCAAGTCGGCCGGCTCGTTGCCCGCATTGCACGTCTCGACGGGTGGAGCATCGGATCGAGGTGCTGCGCCGGACCCGCAAGCTCGGTCCGGCTCGCATCGCGGGGGTGCTCGAGATGGCGCCCTCCACGGTCTACGCGGTGTTGCGCCGGCTCGGGTTGCACCGTCTGGCGTGGATGGATCGCCCCACGGGGCGGGTGATTCGGCGCATCGAGATGAGCCGACCAGGCGAGCTGGTCCACGTCGACGTCAAGAAACTCGGACGGATCCCACCAGGAGGCGGGTGGCGGGCACTCGGGCGAGACCACGCCGAGCACAACAGCCACCACCGGGTCGGCTACGCGTTCGTGCATTCCGCCATCGACGGTTACAGCCGCGTCGCGTACAGCGAGGTCCTCAACGACGAACGAGGCGAGACCTGCGCCGGGTTCTGGACCCGGGCCCAAGCCTGGTTCGCTGAACGTGGCGTCACTGTGGAGCGGATCCTCACCGACAACGCCCGCAACTACGTGGACTCCAGAGTCTTCCAAGCCGCCATCGGCGACATCGAACACACCCGCATCCGATCCCGACGGCCCCAAACCAACGGCAAAGCGGAGCGGTTCAACCGCACCCTGCTCGACGAATGGGCCTATGTCCGCACCTACCGCAGCGACAACGCCCGCAACCAAGCCCTTGACCGCTGGCTACACGCCTACAACCATCACCGAGCCCACACCGCTCTCGCAGGCCAACCACCCATAAGCCGCCTCAACAACCTGCCTGATCAATACACCTAGCGGAGTGCGAACAGACAACCGCTCACCGGTCCGGGAGCCTAGAGGTGGGGTCGATCTGCTTCCACGAGCGTCGTATGGCGGCCTGAAGCGTCCAACGCGCTTAACTGCCGGCTTCATCCTCGGCGCATTCGATCGCGTCGGCGAGTAGGTCGCGCCTCGCCGAGCCGTTGCCGATTTTCCCGAGTGCCAGGCCCGGCTCCGGGGTCCTGATGCGGGTCTGGCCGTGGTGTTAGCGTCTCACCGTTACCCGGCTGGGGAGCGGAGAGTTCGGGATGGTGGGGCGCGTGGGGTCTCAGGGTCGTGTGGGCGTGGCGAGGTGGCGGGGCGGCATGCTGGCCGTTGCCGTGGTCGCCTCGGCCATCGGCGGCGCGATCGCCGTTTCGCCGACGCCGAGTGGTGCTGCAGGTCCGATCGTCTTTAACGGCTCGCCGGGTACGGGTCCCCCGCCGGCCACGCTGGGGCCGTACACGATGACACCGTTCCCGACCGATGCCCGGCCGTTCTTCACCAACGTCACGTCGGTGCCGTCACCCAACGGGGGCGCGGTCACCTTCGGGGCACCGCTCTCACACCGAGGTGTCCCGGGCAACGGGTGGGACAACTGGAGCAACGGCTACACCGGCGACGTCTACTGCTCGACCGCGAGCTGCACTGGGGGAACGCCGGGCCCGGGCGAGGAGACGGTCACGATGACGCTCCCCGCGAACACGGTCGCGTTCTACTTCTACGCCGAAGCCGACGTTGACGGGACGTTTCAGTTCACCGCGACGGCGCAGGACGGAACGACTTCAGGCGCGACCAGTGTGACCACGCCGAACGGTGCGAAGTACTTCGGGTTCTACGGCACCCCGACTGACCCGCTCGTGAGCGTCACCGTGACGACCAACATCACAGAGCTTGGGCTGGCGGTCGGTGAGTTCGGCATCGCCACCCAGGCGCCACCGCCAACAACCACGACGACCGCACCCGCCAGCGTCGTGGTCGTGACGCCGAAGTTCACCGGCTGACGGTTCCCGCCCGGCCCCCAGCACTCGTCCGGTGCCGTGGCATTCCGTGACCGCCTGGACGGACCACATCCGCAACCAGGGATTGCGAGCACGATGGTCGTCTTCTCCGCGTTGCACCGGGTAGATGCGTTAGGCGCCGGTCTCGTCCTCGGCGCATTCGATCGCGTCGGCGAATAGATCAAGTCCCGCGGACCCCGACCCGGCCTCCCCGAGCAGCGCCCGCCGGAGCAGCACGGGGTCGTAGTCGGCGAACCCGGCGACGGCGCGCCAACTCAGCTGATGACTCGGCCGCTTCCGCTTCAGGGCGATCCGTGTGCCGTCAACGATTGCGCTGGTGAGCACACCGCTCGGGCTTGGATTGCTCGTAATGAGCAGGCCCGGGGTTCGAGTCCCCGTCCCGGCTCTCAACCTCCTGACCAGCGGTTACGCGGCGGACTCCGACCGCGCACCATGCTCGGGGAATGAGCACAGCGCTCGTTGAGGAGATAAGTCGATCGTCTTTGCCGAGAGCTGCCACGCGGCGAACCGTCGACAGTTCGCCGGCGTCCTAGATGGCTCCCCCGGTTCGGCGCCAAGTCGAAACTCGTGACGGTGACCGTCGGCAGCAGGAGAACAACTACCCAGGGATGAGCATCTCTAACCGATCGGCAAGCCCTGCGCCACGGGGATCCTCGGCATGGTCGGGACAAAGGTCGGCCAAGTGCCGTCGTCAGCCAACGTTCGCCCGGTTCCCTATGCCGTGACTCAGACCCGGCGTTCGGGGGCACCCTCACCGAAGTGTTGGGTCGTGCGTTATGGGATGGTCTGTTGCATTAGTCGTCATGAACGCCGGGGCGCGATAACGGCACTTCCGGGTCGGGACATTCGGATACACGATTCGACCGGGAACGGCTGTTATGGCGTGAGATTCGCCAGTCTCGGCGTCACGGGGAACCGCTGCGATCGTCACCGTCGACCGATGGCAACCTCCTTGTGGCGAGCTATCCTGCGGCGCGCCGCCAGTTGCCGAGTCACACTCGGGTGCAGGGAGGCAGAGGCAGATGATTCGGACGCGCCTCACCGAGCTCGTCGGATGCACGGCCCCGATCCAGCAGGCTCCGATGGGAACGGTCTCCTCGCCGCGCCTTGCGGTCGCCGTCGCCGAAGCCGGGGGCATCGGCTCGTTCAACACCCTCGGCGTTACGCGAGAAACCCTCAAGCAGCATCTCGACGGTATGCGTGAGCAGACCGACGGCGTGCTCGCGGTGAGCTTCCTGACCGACGACATCGACGCCGACGCCGTCGCGGATGCCGCATCGCGAGTGCGGGTCATCGACTTCTTCTGGAGCGACCCCCGGTCAGACCTGGTCGACATCGCCCACAGGGGTGGAGCGCTGGTCAACTGGCAGGTCGGATCTGTGGGGGAGGCGCGAGCGGCGGTCCAGGCGGGCGCCGATATGGTCTGCGCCCAGGGTGTCGAGGCCGGCGGTCACTGTCGCGGCGACAGCCCCCTGCTGCCCCTGCTCTGCGAGGTGCTCGACGCCGTCGACGTGCCCGTCCTCGCCGCCGGAGGCATCGCCGACGCCCGCGGTGTCGCCGCCGCTCTCGCTGCGGGAGCCTCGGGCGTGCGGATGGGGACGCGATTCATCGCCACAGAGGAATCGGCAGCGCATTCCGACTACGTCGCCGCGATCCTCGCGGCAGGCGCAAACAGCACGCGCATCACAGACGCGTTCAATAACTGTCCGCTATGCGCGTCGTCGCCACGCGCCCGCGTGCTCATCTCCGCGATCGAGGCTGTGGAGGCGATCGACGTCGACGTGGTCGGGACAAAACGGGGCGCCGACGGGGAGATTCCCGTGCCGCGCCGCTCCTGGATACCGCCGACCCAAGACGTCAGCGGACACATCGAGGCGATGTGCATGTATGCAGGGGAATCCGTCGCCCTCGTCAACACCCTCGTGCCCGCCTCACAGCTCGTGCGTTCCCTCACCGAAGACGCCGGGGCTCTACTTGAGAGGGTGCAACGGAGCTGACTCAGGCCGGCGAGCCGAGGGTGCAAGGGCAGCAGCACAAGCTTCCCATGGCGAGCAGCTCGGGGAAGTTCGGGCGAGCCCGTTATTCAAGGCCCGCACTTGGTGTGAGCGCCGAATCGGCGATCTGATTGCGACCAAAGAGCGCATAACACCGGCCCTCACTCGTGACTGTGGCGACCTCGGACCGGCCTGGAATGCCGGCCTGTGGGCGGATGTCAGTTCCCGCCGACGCAGAAGCTTGCGCACATCGGTCCGCACCTCCTTGGCGCGGGAAGTGGTCAGAGGTTCAAATCCTCTACCGCCCACCACATAACCCCACACCAGGAGGGACGACCAGGAGGGACGGAACGGGGGAAGTGGCCCCCGAACGTGGACCGAGAGACCCGCAGACACAGGCCGGGCGGCTCCTCCAGAACACCTAATCGCTCCTCGCCCCGAGTGAGCGAGCGGGGGCCCCGGTTGTCTTGGTCTCAGCCGCCGACGGAGCCACAATCACGCCGACTTCCGGCAGAAGGCTCAGAATCGCTCTTCATTCGCTTACCACTTGATCTTAAGGATCGTCTCATCCGCACAGTGCGGACACGTGAAGACAAAATCCCGCTCCGTGTCGCTCTCCAACACTTTGGTTGCCTTTTCGAGTACAAACTCTTTCGAACAAGAAGAACAAATGACCTCCTGATCCATTAAGTCCTTCATTTGCTGATATTCCTTCTTCTCATCGGGATTCTTAGGTCCGCGTAAGTACACTGCAAGTTGCGCAACACATTTTGCTATTGGCGGGGCTTCCTTCTCTTTGGTTGCTCTCTTCCCAAACATCTCTAGCCCTCCCGGCGAATTGGCATCTGCGTACTTTGGGTGGCCGCGATCCCGAAGTCGCGACCGTTTCCTCCGAAGAATTATCCAGCCCAGATAGGCGAGCTAACAGGGCCGAAGGTCCTGGCTTCGCTGGAACAAGATGAGCCGCCCGGCCTGTGTCTGCGGGTCTCTCGGTCCCCGAACGTGGACGGCACGCGACGCGGGCGAGTAGGGCACGCGCGCACCAAGGAAAAGTCCGCGCCTCGTTTGCTCGTGCGCCGGTGTCGTGTGTCCCCGTTCGCGTGTCGCGCTGCTCGTGTCTCGCTTCTCTGTTTCGGCCCTCTTGTGTCACCACGAAACACCACACCAGCAGGAACGGAACGGGGGAAGTGGCCCCGAACGTGGACAAGAGCCGTCAAGCGCGGGGGAGAACCCGATAGAGGAAGGCAACGTCATCGTCGTGGCGGCCGCCGTTGACATCGGTCGTCACAGGCACGCCCAAGTCATGAGTGAAGGCGACCGGGGCATCGGGTTCAGCCACCGTCTCGTCGGAACAGACCGCGAGGTACTCGAACGGGTCCTTGGCGTTCGCTGTCCACTCCCGAAGCGTCACTGTTTGGGTCGCGCGCGTCTGAAGAAGGGACTTGTAGGGCTGATCGTTAGCCTTCCGTTGCCTTGGTCGCCGCGGTTGATTGGGAGAACGCGTAAGTTCCCGGGCCCGCGCAGGGCGTCGTTGCGTTCAGCTAGGGCCGCCGACGCGCGCGGCAAGGTTGGTGGCCCCAGCGGTCGAGCCACTCACGGCGCCCTTGACAACGCGGAGGAGTTCGTGCGCAATGTTGCCGCGAGGGCGCTCAGCAGGATTGCGATCGACAAATGCACCACGCGCAACACGCAATCCTGGTAGCCCCCGCCAGGGCCCCATCACAGTCCATTGTTAGTCGAGCAGCGGGAGAAGATCATGGCGGCGGATGACGACTACAAGTGTGATCTCTGCGGGACAGTGCGAAAGCAGCGCGACATGACGTTGGTTTCACCTGAGCTCTTCAAGGAGGCTGTTCGCGCGGGCCTCAGACCCGACCACGTCTGGTCTGCGTCAGCCGGGGTGGTATCGGAACTGGACCCCGATGCGTACTGGGTCCCGACGGCCTTAGAGGACAATACGGGTTGGGGACTCTGTCAGGGTTGCACGTCCCGGGTCGCGAGTTTTCTCCCGAATGGTCGCGAGTCATCTCCCGAATGACGGGACTTGGTCAACGCGGGCTCCGCGATCGGAGGCGTGAACCTCGAGGTTGATCGCGGTGTTCATCATCAGCTCGAAGGTCGTCCGGTCAGCTCGTCGGCAAGAGCGCGCGCGGCAAGCCAGAAGGGAGTCGGTGTCGGCAGCGTCGGCACGCGCGCATTCATCGTCCTGCTCCAGGGTCGCGATCAACAAGACCCGTTGTTCTTGCAGGTCAAGGAGGCAACAGCGTCGGTCCTCGAGGACCACCTGCCCAAGAGCCGCTACCCCCAGCCTGGAGAGCGCGTCGTCCAGGGATAGCGGATGATGCAGGCCGCGAGCGACATCTCTCTGGGCTGGACGAAGGGCGCGGAGGCCAACCGGTATCTGTACTGGGGCCGGCTGAGGGATATGAAAGGCTCAGCCGTCGTCGAAGCGATGGCCCGGGACAGCCTCACGTTCTACGCGCGAATCTGCGGAAAGACGCTCGCGCGTGCGCACGCCCGAACCGGCGACCCGGTCGCGCTCGCCTCAAACCTCGGCACAAAAGACCGCTTCGAGCAGTCAATCGCCGACTTCTCCAAGCGCTACGCAGACCAGAACGACAAGGACTACCAGAAGTTCTGCGCGGCGATACGGTCCGGCCAGTTGGAAGCGCTCGAGGGCCGGCCCGGCCAGAAGGAGCCGGGGAGGCGGGAATGCGGTACACAACTGTGACGAAGGACCCTGTTTGAGCCTGCGTCGGCGAGTTCATGATCGACCCAATGGGAATTGTTCTTCAGTTCTCAGAGGAGGTTCGCTCGATGGTGACCTGTTCGGCGTGTGGACACTCGATCGATCGGCTCCAGGGTGGGCTCTTCGCAGCTTCGAGTCCCGCGAGCTTGGATCAATGGTTAGCGAACGTGTGCATGAGCTGTAAGCGGGTGTACTGCGCTGAGTGCATGGAACTCGGCGGACCTACGCCGTGCCCTACGTGTGGAGAACCCACCAAGCCTGCGCAACGCATGAACCTCGATGCCATTGGCTTGAGTCCCTGAGCGCGCGGGTAGCCGTTTCGGGCAATCGGCGACCTCAGGGGGCCCCGTGCTGGTGAGGCGCGGTCTCGAACCTACGAGTCACTCGAGTCGCGCGGTGGGCGCCCGCGGCCTGCTCGGCGTTTGTGGCCGTAGCCGGCGGCGCGGTGCTTCGACTCTCCATGACTTGAACCGGCGCCGCTCCGCCCCCGGGCGGTCGGACTTGCGTGTGGTCGTCAGGGCCGTTGACTTGCACCGTGACCGGACTTACCGACGGTACCGCCTATACGTTCACGGTTATGGCGACCAACGCCAACGGGAACTGCCCGCCTCAGCACCGTCGACGCCAATCACGCCTACGGCTGTCCTGACCGTCCAGCCCCGGTTCACCGGCTGATCCTCGTTCGCCGTCAATAGCCAGATCCACGGATCCCTAGGGTTGGCGGCTGGTGAACTGACGGCGGTGGACAACGACGGTGGCGAGAGGCGCACGAGTTCAGCCGATCACTCGGTGGCCTTCGCTCCGGCGCGATCCGCATGCTGGCAGCCATTGCGCTGGTGAGCACAGCGCTGACCTCAAGATTGCTCGTAATGAGCAGGCCCGGGGTTCGAGTCCCCGTCCCGGCTCCCAAGCCGCTGACCAGCGGTTTCGTGACGGACCGCGGCCGCGCATGTTGCTCCGGTCGTTAGCACAGCGCTCGTTGAGCAGATAATTCGGCCACCTTTGCCGAGTTCCGACTCGGTGAACCGTCGACCGGTCGTGGTTGCTCTACGGCGCCCGCGAGCCCAAGAATACGGCGAGGCAGAGACATACGAGGCCGCCACACGCACCCGACCCGTCCGCACGTCAATGGTTATGTCCAGGAAGCCGGCACACGGTCGAGCGAGGCGCTACGCGCTAGGCGTGGGGCGGTTGCGGCGCCGTCCCACGAGCAGGCCCCCCACCCCGAGGGCGATGAGCATGACTGCCGCGATGGTCGCCCAGATCCACCAGTTGGTGCCGCGGGTTTGAAGGTCCGCTGGGACGGGGAACTTGACGCCGTAACGCCGAGCGATCTGTTGGTAGTCGGCGGGTGTCATTCGGGCCGGGCTGGAGGGGTTGCCACTCGCGTTGATGGTGGCGACTCGGCCAGCACTCACGGTTTCGATGGGCAGCTTGCCGCCCGGGTTGGCGGCGCGGTCGCCGACTTCAAGTGAGTCTTGAAAAGCACGAACGGTTAGAGCGTGGGGATCGGCTTGGAGTTCGAACGTGGTGGCCACGTCGGTGATCACGCAACCCTGTGGCCCGGGGATGCCGGGGTGGACAATGCCTGGTGAGGGTTCTGGGGTGTTGGTGATCCGCACCAAGGTTGCGCCCGTTCCGTTGAGCTCGATCCATGACCACGGGTCTTCGGGCACCCCGAATTGGAGTTGAGTGCCCGGTGTGAGATCGAGGCGAACTTGGCTGCTGCCGGCTTGGAGTGTGACATTCGCAGGCTGTGGGCCGGCTCGTAGCGTGGTCCCGCCCGGTGGTGAGAAATCGGCGGGAAGGCTGGGCATGGTCGCGCCGGTGGGGTCGAGCCATATGACGCTGCCACTGACGAGCCCGACGTGAACCCCGGTCGTGGGTACCCAGTTGTGGTTGGCGCTGAGCGCGTACTTGCAGACCGCACCGACACTGGCGCCGACCTGCCGAACGGTGACGGTGCGGGCGGTGGTGGGGGCTGCCGTGCCGAGATAGCCACGCGCGGTGAGTGTGTAGTCATGGGGCTGGCCGTCACAGGTGAACGGAAATGTGCGTGTCCCGGCAGGTTCGTTGGTGGCCACGGCAAATCCGGGGCCGGTGATCGTGACCTCGGAGGCGTCGACCGTGCGCCAGGAAAGCTTGAGCTGATGTGGCCCGGCCGTCGCGCAGAACCGGGGGGAGACGCTGGTCGGTTCGGATAGAAACTCGATGATCTGAGGTGTGGAGGGCAGGAATCCGACTCGCAGCGTTTTGGCCGTGTTGCCTCCGAGTCCACTGGCGGACAGCACATAGTCATGTCCTAACCCATCACAGGGGAATGCGACAGGCAGAGAGCCGCTCGCGGGGACGCCCTGGGTGCCCGCAGGCGACGACAGCGTCACAGTGCTTGCGTTCGTGGTCGTCCATGAGATCGTCACCGGCGCCGTGGTCGCATTCACGCAGTCCTTGAACGACACGACCTGACGGGACGCGGCAAGAGCGGTGATTTGGGGCGCGTTCGGGGCGTACACGAACGCGAACGAATCCCGATCGATGCCGCCGTTCCATGCGACGCGTACCGTCCAAACGCCGTGGGTCTTGATCGTCACGTCAGCCCATACGACACTGACGAACATCCCACCCGACCCGTAGACGTCACAGTGCGGAATCAGGGCAACACTGGTCGGCGAGGAAGCGCCTGCGGGGGGATCGATCGAGAGCTTTGGATAGCCGGCCGTGTCGTGGCCACACACGGTGAGATTCGGGTCCGGGGTGCGAAACGCCAGCTTGCCGCGACTGAACCCTGCGTATCCGGGATCCCACGTGTACGCAACCCGCGTCGGTGCCGTCGACACTGTCGACCCACGCGCAGGCATCGTGGCCCTCGGAGACGACACTTGGAACGGTCGCGCGGCCCCCGAGGACGGCATCGAGGCACCCGTGCCAACGCACAGCATCCCGATGGCCGCCAAAGCCGCCAGCACCGTCGCCACCCTCTGTTGGATCCCATTCACATCACAATCCTGACCATCCTCTGACCGAGGCGACTAGGGCCCTACGACCCACGTTGCGTCACGTGGACGTCGTTCCGGTCGTGTAGCGGGACACCTGAACGTCCTTCGTTGAGCCGCGTTAGACCTAAGCGAGAAGGGCAGAAAGACTCTTGGGATCACCGAAACGCCTTCCTACGGTGCGGTGGTACGCAGCTGAAGTTAAGACGCGAGGCGGGAGTCCGAGATGGCGGTAGGCAAGGACAACAGGCGCGGTGCGCAGCGAACTCGACATGTCGGCGCGTTCGTGACGGTGGCGTTGGCGGTCGGCGCCCTTACGCTCGCCGCTTGCGGCGGTGGCAGCACGACGATTGGCACCTCTGGGACCGGGTCGGCGGCCTGTAAGACGGTTCTGACTCAGTTCAGCACTTGGCTGAAGAGCGACGCTGCGGCAGGCGATGCGGAATCCAAAGCGGAGACCGAATGGACGACGTACCACAACAGCAGTCCGACCCTCCCCTCGCCATCGTCGCCAGAGTTGAACGCGGCGATCAACCAGTACAACGTGGATCACCAGCAGGGGCAGGCGCTACGGCAGACTGCGAATCAGGATCTGGCCCGCTATCAGGCAACCGTGAAGACCTGCACCCAATCGACCCTTCCGTCGGCGTGCAAGGACGCGTTCGCTCAGCAGCAGACGTTGATCGGCCTCGGGGCGCGTCACGACCAGGCCCAAGCGGCCATCGGGCAGTACACCATCGCCCAGCAGAACGCGTACCGTGCTGGTGACGTGAGTGCGGTGAATTCCGCGACACAGTCGAAGAACGCGTCCAAGTCCGAACACAATGCGGCGATCACGGCCTGGAATGCAGCGATCCCAGCGGCGCAGACGGCAACCGCTAGCTGCGCGAGTGCGATGGGCTGAACAACTACGCCTTACCCTTGAGAAGGGAGCTAGGTGGACGGCGTGAGTTGGAGGAGGAGTGATGGTTGCACCCGTTGCGTCTGTGTTCGCTGACTGGCACGACCACATGATGGATGGCGGCGGCGGGGCGGGATGGTGGGTATGGGGGATCCTGATGATGATCCTGATGTTGGGGATTGTCGCGCTCGTCGTGTGGCTGATCGTGCGGTCCACACACGTCCACTGGCCCAGTCAGTCATCGTCTGCCCGAGAGATCCTCAGTGAGCGCTTTGCCCGTGGTGAGATCGACGCCGACGAGTATCACGACCGGCTGAGCAAACTCCGGTAAGTCGAGACCGGGCCCAAGGAAGGCCATGGCGCGTTCGGATCGGATAGATGGCCATCCGACGAGCAGCGCTACCGAGGCGACTGGAAGAAGCCGTTGGCGTTTTGGGCTTCGGATCGGTGTTGGCTTGGTGCTCGGAGCCGGCGCGATCTGGCTCGTCGTTAACGCCGCCGGAGGAATGGGCGACGCCCTCGACGCCCTGGCAAGAGTGGACTGGTGGTGGTTGGTCCCAGCCACGCTCTTCGAGGGTCTGGCCTACGTGCTGTCTGGAGAGCGGCTGCGTCGTCTCGCCGGACCCGACCGAGTCTCGACTTCCGCCGCGACGGGTATCGAGCTCGTCATCAACGGGCTTGGGCTGCTGACCCCCGCGTCTCCTGCTGAGGGTTTGGCCTTTGGCGCGTCCGAGTTGTCACATCGAGGCCTCAACCGGCGTCGCGTTGCGCTGACGCTGGGGTTCTCCCAATGGTTTAGCCTGCGGGTCTTCCTGCTCGTGAACGCGCTCAACCTGTTCTGGATCGTCGCCACGCGTGACTTTCCGATCAATTCCACCTGGCCGCTCATCGGCGCACCGCTCATGCTGGTGCTGCTCGCGGTGACGGCGTCCCTCGCGAGTCGACCGGCGACGACGGAACGTCTTGCGGTGATCGTTGGAGCCGCTCAGTTCTGGAAGCCCCAAATCGGCCGTGACGAACGGCGCGCCAGTGGTGCTCAATTCCATGCCGACGCGATGGCCGTCATCGGCCCACCACGGCGCCGTGTCGTGCTCATGGGCCTGTCCGTCGGATCCATGCTCGCTGACATCGCCTGTCTGTACTTCGTGCTGATCGCGGCCCACACGCACGTCGGATTCGACATTGCGCTCCTCGCCGCAGGTGCCGCCGCGGTGGCTGGTCTCATTCCGCTGCTCCCAGGAGGACTCGGCGTCGTCGAGGCAGTCATTCCCGCCGTCGTGCACTGGTATGGGCCTTCGCTCAGCGCTGCGTTCGCTGGAGCGCTCGTCTACCGCGTGCTCGGGACGTTCCTGCCCGCAGCAGCCGGAGCCGTAGCCGTCATGGCGCTCCGTGCGCGCACCCGGAACCCTCATGCCGAAGTCTAAGGGGGCTCTGATCTTCGGACTTTCGGCCCGTGTCAGGCCCCGGGTTTGGGGGGGAGGATTGGTGCCGATGACAGCTCGGGGACGTGGTGACGACCTGGCTGCGGCCGCAGAGGCGGCTGCGCGTTCGGGGCACCCCACGATCGCGTCGTCAGCCTTGACGAAGACGTACGGCTCCGGCGCTGCTGCGGTGCACGCGTTGCGGGGCGTGGACTTGACGGTGTGGCCAGGCGAATTCGTGGTGCTGTTGGGTCCGTCGGGGTCGGGCAAGACCACCCTGTTGAACTTGGTCGGGGGGATCGAAGACGCCAGTGCCGGAACCGTGTCGGTCGCGGGCCAGGACGTGGGTGAGCTGAGCGATGCCCAGCGCACCGCCTATCGACGGGACCGGGTCGGTTTCGTGTTTCAGTTTTTCAATCTGGTTCCGACCCTGACCGCGCTCGAAAACGTCCAGCTGATCGCGGAGATCACGGGTCCAGACGGCGAGCAGCGTGCCCGTGCCGCCCTGAGCGATGTGGGCTTGGCTGAGGTCGTCGACCGGTTCCCTGGCGAGCTCTCAGGTGGCCAGCAGCAGCGGGTCGCCATCGCGCGAGCAACGGTCAAGGAGCCTCCGCTCTTGCTTTGCGACGAGCCGACGGGCTCCCTGGATCTCGAGACCGGTCGTCAGGTGCTCGGGGTATTGCGCTCCCTCGCACACGAAGGCCATCACACGGTCCTGCTGGTGACTCACAACTCATCGATCGCTCGGATGGCAGATCGGGTCTTGCGTATGCGATCGGGGGAGATCGTCGATGACCACCACAATCGAAGCCCGCTGGAAGCTGAGCAGCTCGAATGGTGACGCCGCTGCTGGTCCGCAAGCTGCGGCGCGATGTCGCCCGCCAGCGGGGTCAGTTCATCGCCGTCGCGGTGACGATTGTCTTAGCCATATCTGCTTTCGTGGCGACCTACAGCGCGTACCGCAACCTCAGTTCGTCCCACGACGCAACCTATGCGCGACTTCGTTTCGGGGACTTGCTCGCAACCGGCCCGGACGCGCCGCGGGTGGCGAACGACGCCCGGACCCTCGGGCGCGTGGCCGTCACCCAGCGGGTCCAAGCCGACATCGGCTTTCGCCTCGAGTCACGGCACTCGCTCCGTGGACGACTGATCGGACTTCCAAATGACGGGAGTCAACCCGCGGTTGACCGAGTCCTGGTCGAACAGGGCCGTTTGGCGCACGGGGACGAAGTCCTGGTCGAGACGCATCTCGCCAAGCGTTGGCACCTCCGACCTGGTGACAGCGTCGAAGTTGCCCGCCCGGACGGCTCCTGGCGTCGACTCACGGTCGTTGGTGTCGTCGCGTCTCCCGAGTATCTGTATCCGGCCCGGAGCCGCCAAGAGCTTGTGACGACCCCGGAAGACTTTGGGGTTGCCTTCGCGTCCAATCGACTGGTCCAACAGCTCGGCGGGGTCGCCACCGTCCAACAGACGGCTGTCTATGCCCTCGACCGAGGGCAGGCCTCGTCTGTGGTGTCGCGGCTCGAGCGAGCAACGGCTCCGCTCGCGCTCACCGACGTCATCACACGCACGACCCACCCTTCCACGCGAGCGATCGCCGACGACATCAACGGGTTCGCGACGATGGCGGTGCTGTTCCCGCTCCTGTTTCTTACGGCGGGCGCGCTTGCGACCTGGGTGCTACTCGGGCGCCTCGTCACGGCGCAACGAGCCGTTATCGGCACGCTGCTCGCCTCTGGCGTGCCTCGCCGTCGCTTGCTTGGGCACTACCTGACGTTCGGCGTGGCCACCGCGCTTGCGGGTGGGCTCGTCGGCGCCGCGATCGGGGAGGCACTGGGCCGCTGGATGACCAGTGCGTACGCCAAGTCGCTCGGACTTCCGCTCACCGTCACCCGTGTCCAGCCCTGGGTGCTGAGCATCGGTCTCGGTATCGCCGTTAGCGCAGGAGCTTTGGCGGCGCTGGGCCCTGCGCTCGCCGCGATGCGGCTGCCGCCAGCGCAGGCCATGCGAGCCACCACGCCGCCAGGGCGGGGTCGTCGCAGTCTGCTCGAGCGGCTCGTGCCGGCGTTGGGGCACCTGCCGGCCCGCTGGGCGATGGTGATCCGCAACATCGGACGCAGCCCCCGGCGCACCATCTCGACTGTTCTCGGTGTGACGCTCGCCGTTGCGCTCGTTCTCGCGACGTGGGGGATCCTCGACACGGTGAACATCCTTCTTCCTCGCCAGTTCGGTGACATCCAGCGCGAAGACGCCCAGGTCGACCTGAAATCCAGGCGCTCTTGGCAGCACACTGGCGACCCTCGGTCACGAGCCGGGTATCGCGTTGGTCGAACCGGCCGCTCGCCTCCCGATCGGGATGATCCACGGGGCCAAGCGGTACTCCACACTTCTCATCGCGCTCAAGTCCACCACCAGGATGCACGGATTTCACACGTCCGGCACGCGGGAGCGGACACTCCCAGCCCGAGGGCTGCTTGTGGGCCAGTCCCTCGCTGGGCTGCTCGACATCCACACCGGCGACACCGTCGAAATCGACATCCCCGGCACGGGAGTGCACCTCCGCGAGCAGATTGCCGGCTTCGTCGATGAGCCGTTTGGCGCGGTCGCCTACATGAGCTTGTCGCGTCTCGCCTCACTGGCGGGCCAACCTGTCGTCACCGCGGCCTACCTTCGACTGGTTCCCGGCGCTGAGCGACTCGCAGTTCGGACCAAGGTCAGCCAGGTACCCGGGGTTACCAGCTACACCGACGTGCACGCCGTGTACCAGTCGATCCGCAGCCAGATGAACCTTTTCTACGCGTTCGTCGCCATCATGTTGGTCTTCGGCGGTCTCTTAGCGGTAGCTCTCTGCCTGAACGCCATGACAGCCAACGTGACCGAACGGAACGGTGAGATCGCCGCCCTGCGAGTCGCGGGCATGCCACGGCGAACGCTGTGGCGACTCATCAGCACCGAGAACCTCACCGTCGCGGCGATCGGCCTGCCGCTCGGCATCATCTCGGGGATCATCCTCGGCCGAGCGATGCTGGACACCTACACGAGCGATATCTACCGATGGCCACTCCAACTCCACTGGTGGACCCCGGTCGTCGTTGCCGCCCTAATCTTCGTCGCCGCCACACTCGCCCAACTCCCAGCATTACGAGCCGCAAGCCGCATCGACCTGGGACGCGTCGTGCGCGAGCGCTCGCTATGACCGACCACGAAGGCCCTTCGAGGCCTGTCAGAGTGCGCGCCCCCGAGCACGCCTCTTGCTCCGCGGTACAGGCTGTTCTTCTCGGGCCTCGGCGCTGCAGGCACGGCGAGTCGCAGGTGTGTGGATGCAGCACCCGGGGCTGATGGCGTTGCAGG
Organism: uncultured Actinomycetes bacterium; assembly: GCA_963714105.1. Classification (GTDB taxonomy): domain Bacteria; phylum Actinomycetota; class Acidimicrobiia; order IMCC26256; family PALSA-555; genus PALSA-555. The sequence goes on from OY970233.1 coordinate 1,449,181, forward strand.
CTCACGACCACGCACGTGAGCACCGGACCGACGCGACACTGTACGAGCGAGTCCACAACCCTCGTCCTCGAGAACGAGCGGCGCTGGCACGTGTTCCACACGCGCGTCGCCGCGTTGACGACGCCGCAGGAATAGCCGTCAGACCTACTCCACGGATTGCAGTGAATCTGGCGAGTACGCGGCGAATGCCCGAAACGAGCGAAGCCGTGGTAGCGCATTGGTCCACACACGTTCGGTCCTGCCGGGCGTGACGTCGGTCACGATACCGGTCGTTTACGAGATGTTCTGTGTTTCTCGTGCGCTCTGTGCGTTGCCCACTCCGAACACTCCGAAGCGGCGCCGCGGAGGCTGCCCGGCACGTGCCTCGAGCGATACCGCTCGTGACCGGCCAGTGAGGAGGACACGTGAACAATCGAGGATCCATCACCTGGCACGTCAGTCAACGTGTCCAACTACCGGTCCGCGACGCGGCCGACACGCTGGATCAACTTGTGCGACGGCGATCACTTCAGCGCCTGTTCGAGCCCCCTCACGCCACGCTTGGACGCCCCCTGCTCACGATCCCGCCTCACCCCGCGGTGGCTCGCAAGCTCTGCGGGCAGCTCCACCTGGGTCGCTGGGCACGGTCCCTGCCTGTCGATGTTGAGCTGGTCGCGTGGTCGCATCGCACGTCCGAACTCGGGCTGCGCCCCAGCAGCCGGATCCCGACCCTGGGGTGCGCCGACCGCTACTTCACGGCGGCGGTGGAAGTCCTCGAGATCCTTGGCGCCGAAGTCGCCGTTCGAGCTCGACGGGTCACAGAACGCGTCGCGGAGCCGCCTTCGACGCCCAAATCGGTACGGCGCTTCGCCACCGTGCTATTCACCGACATCGTTGAGTCAACCCGAACGGCCGCTTCCGTTGGTGACGATCGGTGGCGAGAAATTCTCGACGTCCACGACTCGATCGTCGCGGACGAGATCGAGCAGCACCGGGGACGCCTGGTCAAGCAGACCGGGGACGGGGTACTCGCCACGTTCGACGGACCAGCACCCACGATCCATTGCGCTCGGGCCATCAGCGGCCGGCTGCAGCCCGTCGGGGTCAGCGTGCGTGCCGGAATCCACGCCGGTGAAATTGACCTTCGCGGTAGCGATATCGGCGGGATCACTGTCAACATCGCAGCCCGCGTCACCGATCACGCCGGACCCAACGAGGTCGTCGTTTCCAGCACCGTCCGAGACCTTGTCGCGGGATCCAACATCACCTTTGAAGACCGCGGAGTGCATGAACTCCAGGGCACAGCCGATGACCTCCAGCTCCTCGCAGTGGCCGGCCTCTAGGCTGCAACTCCAACCGAGCGTCCGCCACGAGAGTCGAGTGATCGATATCCGTGGAAAGACCCCTCCCCTGTGGCGTGGGAGGCCGGTCGCTCATGCCGGCCAAGATGCGTGACCTGCCTGGCCTGACGAGTTCTGTCATCAACCCCCAGTCGCTACGAGCCTGCTGGTGAGATCGGCGTCAGCTGACCCCTGTGGACAACCTCGACGCCGCGCTCCGCGCCAACTCAGCTGATAACTCGGCGCCCGCCGCTCCCCAGCGATCCGCGTGCCACAAGCAGCAGCGACGGTGAGCACACCGTTGGGCGTCAGATTGCTCGTAATGAGCAGGCCCGGGGTTCGAGTCCCCGTCCCGGCTCCCAGCCTTGTGACCAGCAACGACGCGACGAACTGTCGCGAGATCTAGCGACGAACACACTTAGCACAGCGCTCGTTGAGCGGATAACTCGATCACGTTCAGCGCGCTTCAACGCAAGGCCCGGACACGTCGTTGCCCTTTCCCTGGGCGCACCCATGCCCCGCCTGGCGGGCCATGACGCGTGCTGCCGACAGTCGACAGCACGAGAGTGGCTACCCAGGGATGAGCAGCTGGGATCACGCCTGGCGGTGGGCTCGGATGATCTGGTCGATGGCGACTCGCTCGCCGTCGGGGGTCTGCACCGTGCGCTTGAGGGTCTCGGCGCGTTGGATCTCGAGGCCGATGATCGCCGCGGCGATCTCTTCTGGGGTGGCCAGGACGGCGGGGTCCTTCGGGCCGCCGTAGCCCTCGGCCCGGTTGGTCTGGTCGTGGCCGATGATGAGGAGGGTGCCGGCGGCGGCGACGGCCTGGCCGGCGCGTCCGATGACGCGGGAGCGTGCCGGCTCTGGGAGATGGAGGTACGCGACGAGCACGAAATCGTAGCTCTGAACGGCCGGCGTGTACCGGGTGACGTCGGCCTCGACGAGGCTGAGCCGGACCGAGCGCGTGCGGGCCAGCTCGCGAGCCTTGGCGAGCGCGGCGTCGGAGAAGTCGACGGCGGTGACGTCCCAGCCTTGCTCGGCGAGCCAGACCGAGTTCCGGCCCTCGCCGGCAGCGAGGTCGAGAGCGCGTCCGACGGGGAGGCCGGTGACCTCCGCGACGAGGAACCGGTTCGGCTCGGCACTCCACACGAGCTCGGTGCCTGAGTAGCGGGCATTCCAGTCGTCCCGATCCACGGTTCGTTGACGTCCTTCGCGTTGGAGGGATCTGTGCCTTCTCTTCCCGCTAAGGGCAGCTGCGCCTTCAGTGGCTGAAGCGGATGTGTGGGAGCAGCCGGTCCATCCACTTGGGCAGGTACCAGTTCCGTTCGCCGAGGAGCGCCATGGTGGCGGGGACGAGCATGACGCGCACGATGGTGGCGTCGAGGAGCACGGCGAGGGCGAGTGTGATACCGAGTTCGGTCGGGGGGATTGGGCCGGTGACACCGAACGCGATGAACACGACGATCATGACGAACGCAGCGTTGGTGATGGGGCGTCCGGTTCGGGCGATGCCTTCGCGGATCGCGAGGGACGTGTCGCCGGTCGCTTCGTAGCGTTCGCGGATCGCGGCGAGGAGGAACAGCTGGTAGTCCATCGACAGGCCGAAGAGCAGCGCGAAGAAGAACATGGGTGCCCAGGCGTCGACGAAGCCTTGGGACTCGATACCCAGGAGGCCGGTGCCGATGCCGTGCTGGAAGACGAGTGTGGCGAATCCGAACGCGGCGCCGACGGTGATCACGTTCATGAGGATGGAGGTGATCGCGATGGCGATGCTGCGAAAGACGACGAGGAGCAGCATGAAGGCGAGGATGAGGATGAGTCCGATCGCGAGCGGTGCGGTGCTCGTGAGCGCGTGGGTGAGATCGCGGTTCTGTGCGGCGGGTCCGCCGACCCGCGCGGCTGGCACGGCCGTCTTCAGCTGGCCGCGGAGGCGATCAACGAGATCCGCGGTGCGCGAGCTGTCGACCGGGGTCGAGCCGGTCACTCGGACGACGGTACGTCCGGTTGACGCTGGCGGGCTCACAACGCGGGCGTCGACGACGCCACGATCGGCAGCGGCGATTCGTGCAACCGTGCCGGCTTCGCCCGCGGGAACGGTGATGAACACGGGTGCCGCGGCACCCGCGCCGAAGGATGCGACGAGCAGCTCGTAGCCGTCGCGGCTGGTGTTGCCGCGATCGACGACGCGCGCGCCAGGCATGCCCAGCTTCATTCCGAGCGCGGGGCCGGCGAGGGCGCCGAGGACCACGAGACCGATCGCCAGAATCGTCGCTGGGTGCCGGAGCGCGAGACCAGTCCAGCGGGTCCAGCGGCTCTCGGCCACGATGTCGGGGTCTTGTTTCGCACGCGAGACGAGTACCCGGTCTCCGAGGGCGACGAGGAGGGCCGGGAGGAGGGTGAGCGATGCGAGGGCGACGGCGCCGACCGAGAGGATCATCCCGAGCGCCATCGATCGGAAGACCATCACCGGGACAAGGAACACCGCGGCAAGGGACAGCACGACCGTCAGCGCGGAGAGGAAGACGGCTTTGCCGGCGGTCGAGAGGGTGTTCTCGATCGCGGTGGTCGCGTCCTTTCCTTCGACGCGCTCCTCCCGGTAGCGACTGACGATGAAGAGGCTGTAGTCGATGCCGACGGCGAGGCCGATCATCATCGAGAAGTTCATTGCCCACACCGACAGCGGCATCGCGCCGGTCAGGAGGTGCAGGATGGCCCACCCCACTGCGATGCCGGCGATGGCGAGCAGCAGGGGGAGACCGGCGGCGACCACGGCTCCGAACGCGAGGAAGAGCAGGACGAGGCTGGGCAGGCCGCTGAGGAGCTCGGCCTTGTGCAGCGCGCTCTCGTTGACTTTGTTGAAGTCACTCCACACCGGCCACTCGCCGGTAACCTCGGCGCGGGCGCCCTGCTGCAAGTGCAGGCCCCGGACGTAGTTGCCGAGCGCACCTGCGGCGATCGGGCGGTCGGCGTCGCTTTGGACCGCGAACTGCACCGGGACGATGGCGGTGTGACCGTCGTGGGCGATCAGGCCGGCCGCGGCCGGCATGCTCAGCGGGTCGGCTAGGGAACGCGCCCTCGGCGCTCGGCGTAGGGAGACGACGAGGGCCCGCAGGCCAGCGGGGTCGGACGCGATCGGTGTCCCCTGGCGGTAGACGACGACCGGGTTCTCGGCGCCGAGTGCCGGGAAGTCGCGGCGCAACTCGTCGCGGACCTGCTGCGCGGTCGAACCCTGGGCCTCCCAGCCGGCTCCCGAGAGCGCTCTGTTCAGTGTCAGCGCGAGGGGAGCCGCCGCGAAGGCCAGGACGAGCCACGATGCGATCACACCTCGGCGATGTCGCGCTGACCACGTCGCGAGGCGCGAGAACCACGCCCGCTCGTCAGGTGGTGCCGACGGTTCATGGTCAGCCGGCAGAGCCGCTGCGGGGGGCGTGGTCACGGACATCGTTCAGGCTCCCGGGACGATATTTCAACGAACCCCTGGGGGTATCGGAGACGGTACCAGGTACCCCCGGGGGTATCAAGCCGCGCGGGGAAATATACCCTGAGGGGTATCGTGATCTCCGTCCAAGGAGGTCCTCGTGGAGTTCAGCAACGACGTCATCGCTGATCTGCAGCGCCGCCTGCGACGTGTCGAGGGGCAAGTTCGCGGCGTCCAGACGATGCTCGATGAAGGCCGCGAGTGTCGCGACGTCGTCACACAAGTCGCCGCCGCGACGAAAGCACTCGAGCAGGTCGGCTTCAAGCTCCTTGCCGCCGGACTCACCTCATGTCTCGAGGATCCCGCACACGCTGAGGCCGAGGGCTACCCCATCGCCGAAGTCGAACGCCTCTTCCTAAAACTGGCCTGACCCCCACCTCCCTCGCCCGACCCCCCCACCCCCAAGGAATTCTCATGGCACTGCTGCAGGTCGACGACACCACGTTCGACGACGAGCTGCTCGACGCGCCGACCCTGCTACCTCATGACCACCCGTCCGTCGAGGCTCTCGCAGGCGAAGCCGCCGACAGCTTCGAGGCCGTCGTCGTCTTGTTGCGAAGAAACGCTACGCCGAGCGCGCTGAAGGAACAACGATGACACACCGGTCCCCGATGACGGTTGCAGCAATCGCACTTGTCGCGCTCGGCGTCGTCGCGTGTTCCGCCAACAGCGGCACTGGCTCTGTGGGTGGCGGTGGAATGGGCGGTCGCGGCGGCCACCAGTCGAGCAGTCAGAGCACGCCCACCATGCCCGGCCAGTTCCGTCTCTACGAGTGGGGGATCACCGCCGATTCCAACACCCTCCCACCAGGAAAGCAGACCATCACGGCGCTCAACATCGGCAGTCATACCCACGAGCTGGTCATCGTCAAAGCCACCTACGCTGCTGCGCTGCCGACCAAGCCCGACGGATCCGTCGATGAGATCGCCCTCAAGAGAGAGAAAGTCGGCGAAATCGCCGACGTCGGCGCCGGGTCCTCGAAGCGCGCCACGTTCGACCTTGCACCCGGAAATTACGTCGGGTTCTGTAACCTCGTGGATGACATCGGGATGGGCAACGGAGGCGTCCCCATGGGCGGCGGCAGGCAGCACGTCCACTTCGAGCTCGGGATGCACACCACCTTCACCGTGAGCGCGTCGTGAGCAGTATCCCGAGGGAACTTGCGTGACCTGACGCGATGCGCGCCCGAAGCGTCTCGAACCCTCCTACGCCAACCGAGGCTCGACCGCCCCGCTGGCGCACTGCGCTGCGGACCGGGCTCGGCATCTTGCTCGGCGGTGGCGCGATCTGGCTGGTGGTCAACGCCGCCGGCGGTATGGGCGACGCCCTTGACGCGCTGGCACGGGTCGACTGGTGGTGGCTGCTCCCAGCTGTCCTCTTTGAGGGTCTGGCCTACGTCCTCTCCGGCGTGCGGCTTCGTCGTCTTGCCGGATCAGATCGAGTCTCGACATCCGCAGCCACGGGCATCGAGCTCGTCGTCAACGGGCTCGGGCTCCTGACGCCCGCGTCTCCTGCTGAAGGCTTGGCCTTCGGTGCGTCCGAGTTGTCACGTCGAGGACTGGACCGCCGTCGCGTTGCGCTGACGTTGGGGTTCTCCCAATGGTTCAGCCTGCGGGTCTTTCTCCTCGTGAACGCGCTCAACCTGTTCTGGATCCTCGCGACGCGTGACTTTCCGGTCAATTCCACCTGGCCGCTCATTGGTGCACCGCTCGTGCTCGTGCTCCTCGCGGTGACGGCGTTCATGGCGAGTCGACCCGCCACGATGGAACGTCTCTCGGTGATTGTTGGAGCCGCTCAATTCTGGAAGCCGCGAACAAACCGTGACGATCGGCGCGCCAGCGGTGCTCGATTCCACGCCGACGCGATGGCGGTTTTGGGTCCACCACAACGTCGTGTCGTGCTCATGGGCCTGTCCGTCGGCTCCATGCTCGCCGACATCGCCTGCTTGTACTTCGTGCTGATCGCGGCGCATGCGCACGTCGGGTTCGATATCGCGCTCCTCGCCGCAGGTGCCGCCGCCGCGTCTGGTCTGATTCCCCTGCTCCCAGGAGGACTCGGCGTGGTCGAGGCGATCATTCCTGCGGTCGTGCACTGGTATGGACCATCGCTGAGCGCAGCGTTCGCCGGAGCGCTCGTCTACCGAGCACTCGGGACGTTCCTACCCGCAGCAGCAGGAGCAGTCGCGGTCGTGACACTCCGCGCACACCGCCGAAACCGTCGCCCTCGCACGAACTCATGAGCATGCGGACGAAACGATTAGGGCCACCATGCCGTCACCATCAGGGTAGGTGCCATCGGCTTTGTGGTCTTGACCAGTTTTCTGATCTCGTCGTCGGTACTCGCCGGTAGGCACAGACGTCGCCGGATCGAGACGATGACCTCGGTGTCATCACCGCGACCGCACAACGGGTGGCGACCCATCCAGTACTGAACGTGAACCGGCACCGGGATGACCTCGCGCATCACCGCGAGCGCATCATCGGCGGTTGGAAGCGAGGGTCGATCCAACCCCCAGAAATGCCTCCAGAGAGGCAACAGCACCGCCTGCGGATGAAGGGCGGTGAACTCCACCACCACCCGCCGCCGAGCCCGAGCATGCAGCGCGGTCAGGAACTCTCCCAGGGCCGTGACGTTATAGACAACATGCGCGCACACGACAACGTCGACGGGCGCCACCCGCTCGGCGACATCCGGCCAGCGTCCCTCGATCAACTCGACCGCGACCCGACCCCGGGCCAACTGCGCCAACTCGTCGAGCATCGTTGCGCTCTCATCCACCGCGACGATGCGACCCGCCGGTGGGGCCAACGGCAGGCTCGCCGCACCTGCCCCCGCGCCCACATCGAGTACGACACCACCCCTCGCCGGTAATGCATCGCGAGCCCGCTGATGCGTCAAGCTGAGTGGTCCCGCCAGCGCATCGCGGGCCGCGTCGGCAAACGAGCCGGTTGGGAAGCCCCACGGCGACTCGGGAGCGACGTTCAGGATCTCCTGCGGAATAGCCCATCCCGCGAGCGTGTCGGACCAATGCCCAGCCGCCGACATGCCACTCATTCTCTCGCAGCCTGGCCACCGCGCCGCGCAGACCGATCTGAGAGCCCAGACCCCTGCTTGCTCTTGACCGGCAGAGGTTGAGCGGCCGGAGACAACCCGAACTGTTCTGCTGCCTCTCGGTGGCGTTGGTAAGGGGTTTCGGGTACAGCCGACGTTCGAGTGGGAGTGGAATGTGAGAGCCGGCGACGCCGACCAACTCAGCAACGCGATCCGCGTCACCGGGGAGACCGCCATCTGCTGCGCCCCCAACGCGACCTCGGAACCGGTAGCAGTAGGCGGAGCCCTCGCGCCGGACTGCTCCTGAGACCCGCCTGGTCGTGCTCTCGGTTGGGCCCCGGGACCACCACTCCGCGGGTTGGGACCTTGGCCCCTGTGGGGTGGTCCCAGTCGGCGCCATACTCGGAACGTGGACAATTCAACATCGGTTGAACTCAACGTCACCCGGTTCCGGGCCCTGGGAGACCCCACCCGGCTTCGTGTCATTCAAGAGCTCGCGCATGGCACCCGTTGCGTATGCGAACTGCGGGACCGGGTCGGCGTGTCGGGGTCGCTGCTCTCTCACCACCTGACGGTGCTGCGCGATGCGGGTCTCGTCACGGTAGGTCGCCGTGGCCGCTGGGTCGACTACACCCTCGACGTCGACGCGCTCGCCGGCACTCTTGCGGCTGTCACACCCGACCTCGCAGAAGCGATCGGATGACCACGACCCGCACCGAGGCTGTCGCTTCGAAGCTGCCGACTCTGGATCGGTTTCTTCCGCTCTGGATCGGGCTCGCCATGGCCGGCGGGCTCGTGTTGGGCCGGCTGATCCCCGACCTGAACAACACGCTCGAGCACATCAAGATCGACACGGTCTCCCTGCCGATCGCGATCGGGCTGTTCGCCATGATGTACCCGGTGCTGGCCAAGGTGCACTACCGCCACATCGGCGGCGAGCTGGGCGACCGTCGCACCCTGGGCCTGTCGCTCGTGCTCAACTGGCTCGTCGGACCGGCCCTGATGTTCACCCTCGCGTGGGTGTTCCTCGCCGATCTGCCCGAGCTGCGAACCGGGCTCATCATCGTTGGTCTCGCCCGCTGCATCGCGATGGTCCTCATCTGGAACGACCTGGCCTTCGGCAGCCGCGAACTGGCCGCCGTGCTCGTCGCGATCAACTCGGTCTTCCAGATCGTCATGTACTCGGTGCTCGGCTGGTTCTACCTTTCCGTGCTGCCCGGCTGGCTGGGCCTCAACACCGCGGCTCTCCACGTGTCGCTGTGGGATATCGCCAGGTCGGTGCTCATCTTCTTGGGTATCCCCCTCTTGGCCGGGTTCCTGACCCGCACGATCGGCGAAGCCCGCAAGGGCGCCGACTGGTACGAGCAGCGCTTCCTACCCCGCATCGCCCCTATTGCCCTGTGGGGACTGCTCTTCACGATCGTCGTGCTCTTCGCCCTCCAAGGCAAACAGATCACGACGCACCCTCTGGACGTCGCCCGCGTCGCCATCCCGCTGCTCCTCTACTTCGCGCTCATGTGGAGCGGCTCGTTCCTGACCGGCTACCGGCTCGGGTTCCCCTACAACCGCAACGCCTCGGTCGCGTTCACCGCGGCGGGGAACAACTTCGAGCTCGCGATCGCCGTGTCGATCGCGGTGTTCGGCGTAACTTCCGGTCAGGCGCTCGCCGGGACGATCGGGCCCCTCATCGAAGTCCCTGCCCTCATCGCCCTCGTCTACGTGTCGCTGTGGGCCCGCCGCCGCTACTACCCCACCCCTGGCGAGGAGACCGCACCATGAACTGCTTCGACTGCGCGACCGAAACCCCTTCGATGACTGCCCGGCCCGCCGTCGCCGTGTGCGTCCTGTGCGGCGCCGGCGTCTGCGGCGACCACGCCACCCTCACCCCCCACCACCTCACCCGTGTCGAGCTGGTGAACCGGAATGTCGCCGTGGAACCGCCCGCTCGGCATATCTACTGCCACACGTGCGCGGCGGCCGTTGATGCCCAAGCCCATCCGCCCGACCACCCCATCCACTTCGTCCATCACCACCACTGACCACCAACTGGCACGTTCGGGACGGTTTGGTTTCACGGTGGCATCGTCACTCGGTTAGTCGCAACACTTCTGGCACCGACGGAAACCGCACCTCTTTCTGTAGAGGCGCTACAGGCCCCCTTGGTGGGATCGGCGGCTCGTGACCGACGGCTGTGGACAACGTCGTCGCCGCGAGGCGCGCCAACTCAGCAGATAACTCGGCAGCTTCCGCCCAGCGAAGTCGAGCCCTCGCAAGCGATGGCCGCAGGCGCCAAGCCGTGATTCGTGCCGTCCACACTCGACAGCAGGAGAACAACCAGGGATGAGGAGCTGGAGCAAGTTCCGGTCGCTCGGTTTCGGTTTCGGGCGGGCGTGGTCGGAACCTCAGTGGTTGGCGACGGCGAGCGTTCGGAAGCGTTCGGTCGCCGGCGAGATGGGACCGTCGCGGTGGGCCAGGACGATCGACCGGGTGATCGTGGGACGGCAGGGCGTCACGACTGCGCCGAGGCGGGCCGCTGTGTCCGCGACGGGTCGGGGGACCAACGCGGCCCCGGCGCCAGCGAGGACCAAAGGAACGATCGCCTCGCGTTGGCCCGTCTCGACCGCGATCGTGGGCACGCGGCCGGCGCGGGCGAACGCGTCATCAAGCAGCCGTCGGCTTGACGTGCCGGGTGGGGTGGCAACGAGGGCGCGGTCGGCGAGGTTCTGCAACGGTACCGGCAAGCTGGACGGCTGGCTGTGGGGCGGGAGGATCGCGACGATGTCTTGTTCGGCGAAGCGGTGCACGACCAAGCCGGCGCCGTCCGTCGGGATCTCGGTGATGGCAAGCTCCACATCGCCGGCTCGGACCATGTCGATGAGTTCTGCGGGGTCGTCGGGGTCCGCGAGGTGCACAACCACTGTGGGGTGTGCGGCGCGGAACGCGCCGACGAGCGGTGCGGTGGGGTCGACGGCCAGGGTGCGGAGACTGCCCAGCGTCAGGTGCCCGGCTTCGAGCCCGCGGACTGCCATGACTGCGGCGTGCCCGGTTTCGACGTCGCGCAGCGCCTGACGGGCGGGCCCGAGCAGCGCCTCGCCGGCGGCGGTCAAGCGGACGTGGCGACCGACGCGGTCGAAGAGGGCGACGCCTAACTCTGCCTCCAGAGCGCGGATCGCTTGCGACAGGGCTGGCTGCGAGACATGAGCGACCGGCGCGGCCCGGGTCATGGAACCTTCGTCAACGACGGCGACGAACATCTCCAGCCTGCGCAAATCCATTCACCTAGCCTATATATCTCAGAAGAACTTGGTCTTGGACTTCTGGGTCAGGGCAGCCCACCCTGGGAGCGTGACCGAGGTTCTCGTGCTCGTGGCTGGCTTGGGCGTGGGCGTGGTGTTCGGCATGTTCGGGGCCGGCGGTTCGGCGTTCGCGACGCCGGTGTTGGCGCTGCTGGGTGTGCCGCCGGTTCTGGCGGTGGCGTCCCCGCTACCCGCGGTGCTGCCGGCGTCGGTCGCCGGCGCGCGCCGCTATGTGCGCTCGGGCAATCTCGACTGGCGCATCGCCCACCTTGTCGTGATCGGCGGGCTCCCGGGGACACTCCTCGGTGCCCTCGCCTCGAGTGTCGTAGGCGGGCGGTACCTCCTGGTGCTCTCCGGCCTCATGCTCCTCGTGGTCGGCACTCGCGTGCTGCTCCCCGACCCTGCGTCGGCGGCCGACGCCGCCGTGGCGCGTCGCGGCCGCAACAACCTCATCGTTGGGTGCGCGTTCGCGGTGGGGTTCCTGACCGGGCTGCTCGCCAACGGTGGCGGCTTCCTGCTCGTCCCCATGTTCGTGCTCATGCTCGGGCTGACCACGGTCAAGGCCGCCGGGACGAGCATGGTCGCGGTCGCGGCGCTCACGATCCCGACCCTCCTCGCGCACGTCGCGCTCGGTCACATCGACTGGCCCGTCGCGCTGGCGTTCGCGGCCGGTCTCGTGCCGGCGTCCGTCGCCGGTGCGCACTTGGCCCACCACGTCCCGACGACAACGGCACGCCGGGCATTCGGGGTGCTGCTCGTCGTCTTCGCCTCCTGGTTCCTGATACACCTGTATGCGTGAAGGAGTACCCATCATGAGCACGAACCGAGCTGTCGTCCGCCGGATCCCCCGCGCACCCCATGACGTCGGCCCGATGGTGGTCCGCCACGATGACCAGGACGTTCGGCCGTTGCTGTAGTGGGCTCCGATTCGGATCGGTTTCGGTAGCCGAACTGATCTGCACCATCGTCGTCGTGCGTGACGCCAAACGTGGTTGACGCCAGCCTGCCTTCAATCGTCCATGCAGAAGCGGTCCACCCACAGCGACTGTGACGGCGACGCGAACGAGATGGGAGCGATTTGAGCAATTCGGGTCAGCAATGCCCATTCGCGTGACGACGTGGGCCACAGCGTGTCCTCGCGCCCGGACGAGCCGTTGTGGGTGTGCTCGCGGCCTGTGACGGGTTCGGGGTACCGGTGAGCGTTGTCTTCGGGTGAACTGCGAGCACCACAGGTGCTCGAGGATGCTGATTGAAGTCGAAATCGCTGGATACGTCGCCGAGGATCTTGAGATCCTCGCGGACGTTGGGTCGTGGGTCGGGTCGACCGTCGGTGGCGGGGTCGATGCGCTGGCCGTTGAGGAAGTCATCCTCGATGAACTTGTCGTAGGCGTCGAAGCTCAGGATCTGGTGGTCGACGTAGCCCTTCTTGGCGTAGGGGCTGATGACCATGCCCGGGACGCGGAGCCCGTAGCCGTTCACGTCGACCGTGGGGGGCACCACATGGTCATAGAAGCCGCCCCAGTCGTCCCAGGCCAAGAAGATCGCGGTCGAGTTCCAGTCGGGGCTCTTCATCACCGCGTTGATCAGGCTCGTCACGTAGCTCTGCCCGTAACTGACCGGGGCTGGGGGATGCTCGCTGACGGTCCCTGAGGGGACGACCCAGGACACGGAGGGTAGGTTCCCGCTCTTCGCCGCGGCATAGAAATGGTCGATCGACTGGATGTTGCCGAGTTGGTTGTCGGCCTTGACGGTGTCGAAGAACGGCAGCGGGTTCCAGATGCCAGGCGTGGACGCGAGCTGGGGTACCGGCGCGCAGCTGACGCTGGCGTCGTTCTCGCAGTCCGGCTCGGTGCCGCTCACCACGTAGTAGCCCCAGCTGACATGAGCCTTGTAGAGCAGGTAGGTCAGGTCGGTCCACGCGTAGATCGGGGTCTCGCGCGTCGCGCCGCCGTAGATCGGTGGGAGGTCCGGTGGTCGTGGACCCGGCGACTGGAGCGCGTTCACGCAGCTGGACGGGTTGTTGTGTTCGGTGCACTGCGCCGACCACTCGGACACCAGGAACAGGTGAGACGGCAGACTCCACGAAGCGTTGGGTTCGAACATGCGATCCTGGAGGACGAAGTCCTTGGCGTAGTTCCAATAGTTCGGGATGTCGGTGGCGGTGTGGTATCCCATCACGTCCGGTGTCGACGAGTTCGTGCAGGCCGGATCCGTGGCGTTCAAGCAGCCTCGTCGCCCCGATTCGGCCTGGCCGACGAACCCGTTCATCTTTCCGCCGTTGACATCCGCCGTGGCGTTGCCTTGTGAGTGGGGTCCACCGCCGTTCACGTCGGCATGGTCGACGTACGGCGCCACGCACGACCCGGTCGCCGGATCGTTCACACACACCGTCGGCTTGCCGTTTTGCATCGGAATGCCGTTAGCGCCCGGGTAGGTCCCGAAGTACGAATCGAAGGACCGGTTCTCTTGCTGGATGACGATCACGTGCTTGATCTTGTGGACCCCAGCGGCGACGACATAGCGGCCCGTCGGCCCCCCCGACAGCACCACCGGGTGGGTAGGTTGCGATGCTGAGGCGCCGCTCCACGAACTGGCCACGAGCGCCGCGGCGATGACGACCGCCACGGAAATGGAGACTCTCAGCTTGATCACGTGGTTTCGCCCGAGTCGTAGCAAGGTCATGTTGTCGACCCTTCCAGATTGTGGTCGAGATAGCGTGGAGAATGCGGCCCAAGGGGTTCCGTCGAACATCGCGGCCCAGTTCTGGCGGGCTTGCACCGCGTGCATTCACGGTCCGGTCTTCCCCGCTTGGTCCTTCTGCGGCGCGGCATTCCGCAGATAGTCACTCATGCGCGGTTGCTCAGTTCCTCCTAGAGCGTTGAGCAGCTGGTAGAAGCTCTCGAAGGTCTTCGCTCCAACCTCGGCCCGCAGCTGACGCTCGATGCCTCGAGCCGCCTTGCGTTGAGCAGCGAGAAAATCGACGGACCGCGGGGTGAGGAACACGATCTTTTCTCTGCCGTCCGTTGCCGAAGCACCGAGCGTCACGTATCCGCGATCACGAAGGCCGGCGACAATCTTGCTCGCACCCTGGCGCGTGATGCCTAGCTCCCGACCGATCTGCGAGATCGTCGTGTCGATCGAATTGGTACAGATGCGCAGCACCCGACCGTCGGGAAACCTCCGATCGTCGAACCCTGCGGCAGCCAGTTCCTCGTCCAGTCGACGCCGGTAGCCGACCCATGCTCGGCGCAAGGCACCGCCGAGACCCACCGCTTCCGCGCGGGGTTCCGCAAACGCGCGCCGCTTGTCGGTCCCTGAACCTGCCCCACCCGGATTTATGTGTGTTGACCCACGGATATTGACAACCATAGTTGACAGTATAGAGACCCGGAGAGCAGCGAGAGCCTCGTCGCGGAATGGGTCGGCAAGGCCTCCACAAGCCCGACCCCCGGTTGGGAAGGGGCGACCGTTGGGTGGATCGGGACCTTGGCCTCTCTCTGTGTTGGTCGGGTGGCCCTTCCCGCGTTCGTCGACCCTGCACCATCCTGGAACGTGCGGACACCTTGAAGGGAGCGTTTGGTGGCCCAGCGGATCGTGGTTCTGGGGGGCGGCACGGGCGGGACGTTGGTCGCGAATCGGCTGCGGCGCGTCCTTTCACCGGGTGCCGTCGAGATCACGGTTGTTGACCAGGACGATTCCCACGTCTACCAGCCGGGGTTGTTGTTCGTGCCCTTTGGGTTGGCTGATCCGGCCGAGATCGTCCGACCGCGGGGTCGCCAGCTCCACGAGGGGATCGACTATCACCAAAGCGGTATCGACCACGTCGATCTCGCCGGCGACGAGGTGGAGCTCACAGACGGCACCGTCCTCGGGTACGACGCCTTGGTGGTGGCCTCAGGCTCGAGGCTGGTCCCTGACGAGACCGAGGGGCTCACCGAGGCGGGCTGGATGGAGAAGATGTTCACCTTCTACTCACTAGAGGGTGCGACGGCACTCAGGAGCGCGCTCGCGGGATTCGACGGGGGGCGGCTGGTGGTGAATGTGGTGGACCTCCCGATCAAGTGTCCGGTCGCGCCACTGGAGTTCTGCTTCCTGGCCGATTGGTACTTCCAGGAGCGGGGCATCCGAGATCGCGTCCAGGTCACGTACGTCACACCCCTGGACGATGCCTTCACCAAGCCGGTGGCTTCGAAGGCGCTGGCCGGGCTGCTCGAGGAAAAGGACATCGACCTCGTGACCGAGTTCAACACCGGCCGGGTCGACGGGCCCGGCGGCCGCCTCGTCGGCTACGACGACCGCGAGGTCGCCTTCGACCTCGCGGTGGTCGTGCCCCTCCACAGCGGCGCCGACTACATCGGGCGCTCACGGGGCCTCGGCGACGACCTCAACTTCGCTCCCGCGGACGAGCACACACTCCAGTCGCACGCCAAGCCCAACGTCTTCGTGATCGGCGATGCAGCCAACCTGCCGGCTTCGAAAGCCGGATCAGTCACCCACTTCGAGGGAGAGGTCCTCGTCAAGAACCTCGGGCGGTTCCTCGACGGGCAGGAACTCGACGCCTCCTTCGACGGGCACACCAACTGCTTCATCGAAACCGGCTTCCATCAAGCGATGCTGATCGACTTCAACTACGACACCGAACCGCTCCCCGGCCATTTCCCCACCGTTGTGGGGCTGCCGCTCCTCAAAGAGTCGCGTCTGAACCACCTCGGCAAGCTCATGTTCCAATGGTTCTATTGGCACAGCCTGCTCCCCGGCCATCCGATCCCCGGGATCCCGTCCGAGATGCCCCGCTCGGGCAAGCACCGCGACCCCGTCGTCGATCACTCTGCCGCGGCGACCAAGTAGAGGAGGAACCGACCATGCCCACCAGGACCATCGCTGGCGTCGATGTCGAGGTCAACGACGAGGGCTTCTTAGAGCGTCCCGAGCAGTGGACCCACGACATGGCACCCGAACTCGCCCGCGAGGCCGGGATCCCCGCCCTCACCGACGACCACTGGAAGGTCATCGACTTCATGCGCAAGGAGTACGAGGACAAGGGCACCGGCCCGACCGTCCGGGTCCTCGGCAGGACCTCGGGGGTGCCGATCAAGGAGCTCTACCAGCTGTTCCCTAAGGGGCCCGCCAAGCTCGCAGCCAAGATCGCCGGCATCCCCAAACCGCGCGGCTGCATCTAAGGCGACAGGAAGAAAGCGGAGGACGCAATGGGTGACACCATCGAGAAGGTCTCGATCATCATCTCCAAAGGCTCCCTAGACGGCGTCTACCCAGGGTTGATCATGGCCAACGGGGCTCGAGCCGAGGGCATCGACGCCAACCTGTTCTTCACCTTCTTCGGTCTCGACGCCATCCATCAGAAGCGCCACGACCACATCAAGCTCGCCACCGTCGGCAACCCGGGTCTTCACCTCGCGACGTGGCTCGGCGGTGCCCCTGGCATGTCCAGCGTCATGACCCACTACCTCGAATCCAAGATGGGCAAGCTCGACTTTCCCTCGATCCCCGAGTTCCTGGAGATGATTGCCGACACCGGAGCTGGGCTTTACGCCTGCAAGGCGTCGGTCGACCTCTTCGGCCTCGACAAGGAGGATTTCATCGACCAGATCGAAGACATCATCACCGTCGGCGAGTTTTACGAGAAGGCTGCTGGCGGTGAGATCATCTTCACCTAACCGCGCCACTGAACGTCGACCCTGGATCGCTCCGCCGGGCCGTCATGGTCGCTGGGCGCTTCGAGAGCGATGACGATGGCTGATACCCGGCAACCGAGCCATTCGCCGATACGTGTCGTGATCGTCGGTGGCGTCGCGGGCGGAATGTCGACAGCCACCCGACTTCGCCGTCTCGACGCAGATGCCGACATCGTCGTCCTCGAACGCTCTGGTCACGTCTCCTTCGCCAACTGCGGGTTGCCGTACTTCGTTGGGGGGCTCATCGAAGAGGAAGAGGACCTGACGCTCCAGACCCCGGAGCAGCTCTTTGATCGATTCCGACTCGACGTCAGGGTCAACAACGAGGTCGTCACGATCGACCGGGGAGCCCACGCCGTCACGACCCGCTCGACGGTCACTGGCCAGCACGGTGCGGTCGTCTACGACAAGTTGGTGCTCAGCATGGGGGCCGCCCCGGTACGGCCGCCCATCCCCGGATACGACCGGGCTCGTACGCTCCGGACTGTCGAAGACGCCGCGCGCATTGCTTCGGATGTCGACGTCGCACCGAGAACCGCGGTCGTAATCGGGGCCGGGTTCATCGGGCTGGAGATGGCAGAGAACCTCGTCGGGCAAGGGATCGACGTCACCGTCGTGGAAGCGACCCCGCAGGTGCTCCCTCCGCTCGACCCTGAACTCGCCGTCCTCGTGAGGGACGAACTGGTTGCTCACGGGATCCACGTCGAAGTGGGAGCGACCGTCGGTTCCGTCGAAGAGTGCACCTTGACGCTCACTGACGGACGGGTCCTGGCTGCCGACCTCGTCGTCGGCGCCATCGGTGTCCGACCAGACGTCGGGATCGCCGAACAGGCGGGCTTGGAGCTGGGACCGAGTGGGGGCATCAGGGTGAACGAAGCGAACGAGACGAGCGATCCGGACATCTATGCCGTTGGCGACGCGGTGGAGAAGGCTGATGCCATCTCGCATGCAGCCTCGCTCATCGCGCTGGCGAATGTCGCCAACCGCCACGGTCGACGAGTCGCCGACCACATTGCTGGACGGCCGTCGCACCCGGTTGCCTCGCTCGGGACCGCCATCGTGAAGGTCTTCGATGTTGTCGCGGCAACCGTCGGCTGGAACGAACGGCGTCTGCGAGCGGCGGGCCGACCGTTCCGAGCGATCCACTCGCACCCCTACGACCATGCGACCTACTACCCCGGGGCCACCCGCATGGCGGCGAAGCTCATCTTCGATCCGAACGACGGAACGATTCTGGGTGCTCAGATCGTTGGCCGTCACGGTGTCGACAAGAGGATCGATGTGATCGCGACTGCGATGGCGACCAGCGCGACTGCTGATCGTCTTGCAGACCTCGAGCTCGCGTACGCCCCGCCGTTCTCCTCAGCGAAGGATCCTGTCAATCTGCTCGGATACATGGCCGAGAACGTCCTCAGCGGCGACTGCGATGTCGTCGAACCGCATGAGGTGGAGATGCTCGTCGAGCAGGGCTGGGAGGTCGTCGACGTACGCACCGCGGCAGAACACGCCGCCGGAGCGATCGCAGGATCGGTCAACGTGCCGATCGACTCGCTGCGAGAACACATCGACGCTTTCGGGACGCGGCCCGTCGTCGTCTACTGCGAGGTTGGTCAGCGAGGGCACACTGCGACGATGTTGCTGCACGAACTCGGCATTCAGGCCCGCAACCTCGACGGCGGCTACCAGACCTGGTCAGCATGGCGGCGCGCTGCAGAATCAGATCGAGACGACCGCTGCTCCAACCTCGTAGACACCTCGGGTACCGGCGGCACCTCAGAGCGGTCGAGGACCGAAGGCGAAGTCGCCGCAGTGCAACAGGCTGCGAACTCAGCCTGACAGCCTGGGTTGCCGCGAGTACCGACCAAGCCTGCCCTGAGGGATCCGCGGTGACGCAGTGAGGCTGGGTCGCCACGGACGCTGTCGCCGATGGATCCAGCCGAACCAGAATCCCATGAGCATGATTGACACGACCACGAGGTCCTCTTCGCTTCAACTGGGCCGTCACGAATATCCGGTGACGTTGCCGTCGGTCCGCGATCCACGCCTGCAGGTGGCGGCCGTCATCCTCTCTCTGCAAGTCCTCGGGCAAACGGTTTTCGGCTTCAACATCTCGATCGCGCAGATCCTCACAGCGATCGTCACTGCCGGCCTGTTGGAGGTCGTCATCACGTTCTGGCGCCGTGGGCTCATCGCGTGGCCAGCGAGCGCGTTGCTGACCGGCAGCAGTGTCGCGTTGATCCTCCGGGTCACGGGCACCCAACATGGCCAATGGTGGAGCCTGCACGGCGCGTGGATCTTCGCCGCGACCGCTGCGGTGTCCGTCCTCTCGAAATATGTGATCCGGGTTCGGGGCCGACACATCTTCAACCCGTCGAACATCGGGCTGGTGCTGTGCTTCTTGATCCTCGGGCCAAGCCGAGTCAGTCCCCTGGACCTGTGGTGGGCGAAACCGGGCTGGGGTCTCGCCCTCGCCCTGGCCATCATCGTCGTCGGTGGACTCGTGGTCGTGTCGCAGCTCGGCATGCTTCGAGTCGCGGTCGCGTTCTGGTTGACCTTCGCCGCAAGCATGGCGGTGATCGCCGCTGCCGGTCATGCCATCACCACTCGGTGGCATGTCGGGCCCGTGCAGGGCGGGCTGTTCTGGTTGGTACTCGTCACCTCACCTGAAATCCTGGTCTTCTTGTTCTTCATGATCACCGACCCGAAGACGGCGCCGGGAGGCCGGGTCTCGCAGGTGATCTACGGCATGGGTGTCGCTGTTGTGGCCTCGTTGCTTGCCGCTCCCCAACAGACCGAGTTCGGGACGAAAGTGGCGATCCTGAGCGGACTGGCGATCGTCTGCGCGTTGCGCGTCCCACTCGAACGGCTCGTCCCCGCCCCCGGCTCCGAGCGGGACCACCCGTTGCGCTGGTTTCTCGGGATCTCCCGTGATGGCCGGGCAAGTACCGCGCAGAGCCATGCGGCGCGTCTGGCCTCGGTGCGGCGCGGTGCCGCGTCGCTCGGTGTCGCGGCCATGGTCGCTGGGCTCCTGGTCGTGGCCGGCATCCCAGCTCGCTCCGCAGCGAGCACGGGTGGGAGCCCCTCCGTCATCGCTGGTCGACCCGCTGTGAGGGTGAGCGACGCGTCGTTGCCATCGCTGACCATCAGCTCCGATGTCCACACCATTGACTCCTCGATCAGTTACCGCCAGGCCCACGACATCGCCCGAGATCTGGTGGCCGATCTGATCATCACCGCGCGGGCTGAGCGCCGACGCGATGTGCGGCTCGCGGCTACCGCCGGCACCGGCTCCTGGCTGACCCAGGTCAAGCTCAAGATCGAGCTCGCCCTCCAGACCAATCGCATCAACGTCGACTCCTACGCCTTCGAGCGGATCAGGATCGTGCTGGTACGGACCCACTACTGGGCTTCGCCTCAACTGGGCGCGCAGACTCACGGAACGGTCAACCAAGACACCTACGACCTCGCGGGACCGGACGCCGTTGTCGGCCATAGCGCGTCGCCCTATCACCGAACCTTCGTCCTCGTGTCCCGCGGCGGCCACTATCTGATCGCCGCCGACGACGTCCCGTAGGTTGCTGAATTGCCTCAACCGGGGAGCCACTCATCGACGCGATCCCGGTCACGTCGTGTCGGGTCGATGGGGCGTCCGGTGTCATCACCGACCGGCCCGGCGTGACCCGACCTCAGGGCTCGGGTTGTGACATCGGCGCTGTCGAAGTCCCAGTCGCCTCACCCACGCCGACACCGGCGACCGCGGTGACTGTCACACCCAGCTTCACCGGATAGACCGCATGGCCCATCGAATCCTCGGCGGATTCGAACCCAAAACTGTTGGTTGATACAGCACTAGCCGAAGTGACCCCAGTGCGCTGCTAATCGCCTGCGCCGTAGGCGTCGTCGGCTGGTCCCCAAGCTGACGCCTCACCCAACCTGAGTCCGATGGTCATCGGCCACCTACCCTGAGCGGTTGTGGCGCGTTTGCTCCCAGAGGTGGACTGGGCGGCTCGGCCTACCCGGTTCCTGCTGTTCACGGGCAAGGGCGGTGTCGGCAAGACGACGGTGGCCGCCGCCACCGCGGTCGCGCTCGCGGATGCCGGCCTGGGGGTGCTGCTGGTCTCCACTGATCCGGCATCGAACCTCAGCGACGTCTTCGAGATGGCGACCGACGAGGAACCAGCTGAGGTCGCCTCGGTCGATGGTCTCGACGTCATGGATATCGATCCGAAGGTGGCCGCTGACCAGTACCGGTCCCGTGTGATCGACCCCTACCGGGGTGTGCTGCCCGATTCCGAGGTCGCCGCACTGGAGGAGAAACTGGCTGGCGCGTGTACGGTCGAGGTCGCGGCGTTCGATACCTTCGCCCGGCTCTTGGCCGAACCGGCAGCGCTCGGCGCCTATGACCAGGTCGTGTTCGACACCGCCCCGACCGGCCACACCCTTCGCCTCTTGAGCCTGCCTGCCGCCTGGTCGGACTATCTCGGTGCTAATCCTGACGCCACCAGCTGTCTCGGCCCCCTCGGCGGCCTCCAGGACCATCGACCGGTCTACGCCGCTGCGGTCAACACGCTCCAAGACGCCACGCAGACCTCCGTCGTGTTGGTGGCCCGCCCCGAGCCCGGCGCGCTCGCCGTCGCGGCCACGGCGGCCGCCGAATTGCACGAGCTCGGCATCGACCACCAGACACTCATCGTCAACGGCGTCCTCGCGCACCCCCTCATGGGTGATCCGGTCGCGGAGGCCTACGCGGCCAAGCAGCGCCAGGCACTCGAACGGCTTCCACCGCCGCTCGACCATCTGCCTGCCGTGATGGTCCCGCTGGTCTCGATCGACATGGTCGGTGTCCCAGCGCTGCGTAGCCTCACCGCGGCCAAGACGTCCGCGCCAGAGGCCGTCACCGCGGTTCCAACGGCAGAATCCACTCCGGGCTCGGAGTTGAGCGACCTTGTCAGAGAACTCGAAGAGTCCCGACATGGCGTCATCCTGGTCACGGGCAAGGGCGGTGTCGGCAAGACGACGGTCGCTCGGCTCATCGCCGTCGAACTGGCCCGATGCGGGCACCAAGTCGATCTGTCCACCACTGACCCTGCCAGCCTCGCTCCCGCCGTCGATGAGGACCTTCCCAGTCTGACGACCAGTGCGATCGATCCCGAAGCTGTGACCCGCGACTACATCGCAGGCCGTCTTGACGCCGCGGCCAAGAGCGGACTCGACCCGGAGCACCTCGACCTGCTCGCCGAAGATCTCCGTTCGCCGTGCTCCCAGGAACTGGCGGTGTTCCAGGCGTTTCGTCAGGTCCTGCGGAAGGGCCGTGACGAGTTCGTCGTGATCGATACCGCACCAACCGGGCACACCCTGCTACTCCTCGACGTCACCGGCGCGTTCCACCGCCAGGTCATGCAGGACGCCAGCCAACCGGCGGGACATATCGTCACACCCCTGATGCGGCTCCAAGACCCCGACTACAGCCGCGTCCTCATCGTCACCCTCCCCGAGACGACGCCCGTGAACGAAGCCGCGGACCTGCAAGACGACCTGCGGCGTGCCGGCATCGAACCCTTCGGATGGGTCGTCAACGCATCCCTCGCCGGTTCAGGCACCAAGGACCCCGTGCTCAATGCTCGCGGCCATCTCGAACAACGACAGCGCGACCGGATCGACGGCCTCACCCCTCGAGTCTGGACCCTGCCATGGTCAAGGAACGCCTGAGGCCGCCTCCCGGACTCCGGTGCTCGCCTCCATCGGCCGTCCAGTGCAAGCGCCTACCACGTGAGCGGCAGACTCTCGCAGCGTCGAGCAGTAGCGCCTTCGTAGGCGCGTCCGCCCATTTTTCCCGACGTCGTTGGGCTGGTACCCACCGTCCAAAGCTCGGCGGTGGGTGACTCGATCACCGTCAGCCACCGGCGAATGCATCGAGAGTGGCCATCAGAGCCGCTGTCGCGCTCGTCGCGCCGATCGACCTGACTTCAGCACGCTTGGGACGGCGACGTGTCACGGTGGCACCTTCACGCTGCTACATCGCAGCGCTTCGGGGTAGCAGCGGGAACCGCACCTCTTCTCTAGAGGCGCTACAGGCGCCCTTGGTGGGATCGGCCGCTGGTCACCTGACGGCTGTGGACAACATCGACATCCCGAGGCGCGCCAACTCAGCTGATAACTCGGTGGGTTCCGTTCCCATGCGATCCGAGTGTCGGCAGCGATCTGGCTGGTGAGCACAGCGCTGACCTCAAGATTGCTCGTAATGAGCAGGCCCGGGGTTCGAGTCCCCGTCCCGGCTCCCAGCCTCCTGACCAGCGACGACGCGACGAACTGCGACGCGCGTGTTCCTCGGGTCGTTAGCACAGCGCTGGTTGAGCAGATAACTCGATCACGTTCGCCGCGCTGCAACGCCTGGCTCGGACTGGTCGTCGGTGCCTTCCGTAGATTGGGCCAAGCTCCGCTTGGCGGGCCATGACGCGTGCTGACGAGAGTCGACTGCACTTGAGAGTGGCTGCCCAGGGATGAACCGTTGGAGCAAGGTTCCCGCTCATGTGATCGCCCATTTCACCGACAACTCGGACTGCGCTGGGTAGCATTCGTCGACGCCCCAGATTTTGGGACCTTCGGTCTGGGGGACCTCTCGGAGGCCGCCCTTTCGAGGGGTGGCCTGATGGCGTCCGTCCGACACGGCGCGTGGGCTTGCCTGTAGCCTCCCGTCGTTGGGCAGCGCGCCCTCGAAGCGAGGTTCGATGTCAGGGCGGGGTCGGCGCGTCGGGTCGCTGGTTGGGTTGGTCGGTCTGGCCGGCGCACCGTTCGTGGTGCTGGCCTTGACCGCGGCCCCGGCTGGCGCCGTTGGCGGCCCTGGTTGTCCGGCCGGCAACGACGCCAACAACATCGAAGTGACCACAAACACTGATGCTGCGGTGCGCGCCGCGTTCACCACCGCGAATGGCCACGATGGTCCCCAGACGATCTGTATCGACAGCGGTGTGGGCACGATCCCGCTCACCGGCGGGGCGCTTGGTTATTTCAACGCAGGGCACGCCACCCCTGGCTTGACGCTCGAGGGCAACGGGGCGACCCTCCACTCCAACGGCACGGACAGGGTCATCGTCAACAGCACGTCGGGTCCGTTGACGCTGGACAAGGTCACCATCAGCGGCGGCAACACCGCCTCTGGCGGCGCCGGCGTTGACTCGGTTGGATCGTCGGTCATCGTCACCAACTCGACGATCACCAACAACTCCGCGATCGGCGGCGGCGGCGGCGGTATTACCGGGTTTGGAGCCGTGACGGTCACCAACTCGACGATCAGCGGCAATACCGCTAGCGGCGGCGGCGGCGTCATCGCAGGCGGAGCCGTGTCGGTGACGAACTCGACGATCAGCGGCAACACTGCTACCGGAAGCGGTGCCGAAGGTGGGGGCATCAGCGAGTCCAGCGGGAACGTGACGGTGACGAACTCGACGATCAGCGGCAACACGGCCACCGGGACTGGTGTAGGTGGCGATGCCGAGGGTGGAGGGATCCGCGAGTCCAGCGGGAACGTGATCCTGACGAACTCGACGATGAGCGGCAACACCGCCAACGGAACGGGTAGTCCCGAGGGTGGAGGGATCCGCGAGTCCAGCGGGAACGTGACGTTGGTGTACGCGACGGTGGTGCAGAACACCTCTCCCGACGGCGCGCAGATCAGGAGCTCCTCAGGAGCGCTGACCTCGTTCGGGTCGGTGGTGGCGCTACCCCAAGGTGGGGGCACGAACTGCACCGGTGTGACCACCACCTCGAACGGGTTCAACTTCAGCGACGACACCTCGTGTGGCTTCATCGCTGGGACCGACAAGCAGAACGCCGGGGATCCCGGCCTCGGTGCGTTGGCGAACAACGGGGGACCTACCCTGACCCGCCTTCCCCAGACCGGCAGCCCCCTCATCGATGCGATCGCGCTCGCCTCTTGTCAGGCCGATGGCGCGTCGGGGATCACCATCGACCAGCGCGCCTTGACGCGACCCGCAGGGCCGGGCTGTGACATCGGCGCAGTCGAAGTCCAACTCGCTGCGGCAGCGGCACCCGTGCTGGTCACCCCTCAATTCACCGGGTAGACGGCTCACCGCCATTCGCACGCTCGTCGCGGGCGATCGGAGCACCCTTCGGCGCTCGACGCGGGGGACTAGCTCGTCGCCCGGCCCGATGAGCTAGCCGCCAGTCCTCGTCGCCGCCGGGAAGACGCGAACCTCCATCTCGGCATCTCACTCATGTCCACGCCGATGCGGTAGCGGAGTTGTGGCGTCTTCGCATGGCCGTCATCCAACGGCCAGCGGCAGCACCTCCTCTTTCTATAGGGCGGCTCCTGGCCTGCTGATGGGAACATCGGCTCTCGAGCTGATGGCTGTGGAAAACGTCGACGCACACGCCGCGCGAACTCAGCTGATAACTCGGCGGCTTCCGCTCCCCTGCGATCCGCGTGCCATGAACGATTGCGCTGGTGAGCACACCGCTGGGCGTCAGATTGCTCGTAATGAGCAGGCCCGGGGTTCGAGTCCCCGTCCCGGCTCCCAGCCTCGTGACCAGCGACGACGCAACGAACTGTCGCGAGATCTCGCGACGAACACTTAGCACAGCGCTGGTTGAGCGGATAACTCGATCACGTTCGGCGCGCTTCAACGCAGGGCGGGGACTGGTCGTTGCCACCTTCCCTGGGCTCACCCATGCTCCGCCTGGCGGGCCATGACGCGTGCTGACGAGGGTCGACTGCACTTGAGAGTGGCTACGCAGGGATGAGCAGCTCGGAGCAAGGTTCCCGCCCGAGCAACCGTCACCTTGCCAACACAACCGGCAGCGTTTCTGCAGGCCGCTCCCGATAGCCCAGAACCCTTCTAACTCTTGACCGATCGGGCGTTGAGCAGCCGAAACGCACCCTCGAAGTTCTTGTTGCCTCTTGTTGCCACGCCGCTGCCACGAGCCTCCGAAGTCTTGACCAAGAGGTGGCGCGAGGCGTCGTCTGAGTGCCTAACGAGGTGACCAAAGGGAGATGGATCTCCGGGAGTGCCTGGACGGGCTAGTCCTGTCGCCCTGTCGTCAACTCGGCGACGCGTGCGTGGAACACGCGCCAGCGCCGCTCGTTCTCGAGAACGAGCGTTGTGGATTCGGTTGTCAGACGAATGACGTAATCGAGCAACTCCGACGCGGAGTAGAGATACTTGGGATAGCTGCGCCGATCGGCGAGGTCGGCTCGAATTGCGGGCGGCGAGAAGTCGACTTTGCCGAGGACATCACCGACACGACGCAGCACCTGCGCACTCAGGCGGTTCGTGTTGGCGTTCTGCCAATCGTGACCGATGATGCGGTGGCGTTCCGCCAGTAGGTCTGCGAGTTCCGGGTAGTCGAGTAGCGACTTGGCGATCTCCCACGACGCTTGCATAGCCTGGGCGAGCCAGGTACCCGTCTGTTCCGCGTCGTCAGCGATCGTGGCGAGGTCTTGCTTGAGTCGCGTGATTTCGGCCGGCTCGCCTTCGCCCTCCATGAAGAGCACGCCGTCGTTCTGGATGGCCATGAACTCGTTGAGATCGTCCGCACCTGCATATGGGCTTCCGGGTGCAGCCGTGGACGGTTCGACGTGTTCCCAGCGTGCCGCCAGTGTCTTCAGAGAGAGGGAGTACCCATGCAGACGTTGCGCCGCCTCAAGAGGCTTGTGGGCGTAGTACTTCTCATGTTCGTGGTGGTACGCCGAGAGATTGAGGACCATCTCCAGCAGTGCGTCGTGTTGCGATGGCTCATCTGTGGATGGCATTGCGTCTGACTCCGCCGATCAGGTCGTTAGCCCGATGATGCTGGCCGACGGGGCAGTGAGGTAGAGCCGAACGTCCCTCACCGGCCTTAAATCGGCGTGGCAGGGAAGGGGTCTGCGGAGAAGCCTGATGACCACGGGCTAAGGGACCTTTTGCCCTGCTAGAGCTTGGGTCGATGGTTCATTCTCTACGAAGTCCCGGCGTGGGGCCGGGTGGTGAATGAGAGGCAGTTATGGCGGGGACGTCCGTGATGGCGGTGGGTAAGGACAACAGACGCGGTGCGAAGCGAACTCGACACGTCGGACCGTTCGTGACGGTGGCGGTGGCGGTGGGCGCGCTCACTCTCGGTGCTTGCGGAGGTGGGAGCACGACGATCGGAACCTCTGGGACTGGGGCGGCGTGTAAGACGGCCCTGACTCAGTTCAGCACTTGGCTGGCGAGCGACGCCGCGGCCGGCGCTGCGGAAACCAAAGCGGAGTCCGGATGGACCGCGTACCACAACAGCAGCTCATATCTCCCCTCGCCATCGTCGCCTCAGTTGAACGCGGCGATCAACCAGTACAACATGGATCACCAGCAGGGGCAGGCGTTGCGGCAGACCGCGAATCAGGATCTGGCCCGCTACCAGGCAACCGTGAAGACCTGCACGCAATCGACCCTTCCCAAATCATGCCAGACGGCGTTCGCGCAGCAGCAGACGTTGATCAACGCCGCAGCGCGCCACGACCAGGCTCAAGCTGCCATCGGGCAGTACACCATCGCGCAGCAGAACGCATACCGTGCCGGTGACTTGAGTGCGGTCAATTCGGCGTCGCAGGCGAAGAATGCGACAAAGAGCGAACACAATGCGGCGATCGATGCCTGGAACGCAGCGATCCCAGCGGCGAGGGCGGCAACCGCGAGTTGCACGAGCGCGGTGGGCTGAACAACTCAAATCTGGCTTGTCGTCAGGCGACGATGTCGGATGGCGATCCTGCCGAACAAGAAGGGTCCAACGGCTCTGTTCCCCGCGCGAACGGCAGCGTTAGTTTCGCTCTTAAGGCCGCGCTACAGGCGGGGCGCAACAAAGGAGAACAATATGGTTCCGACAACAGTCGATGAGACGCGGAAACGCGACGCAGTCGACGCTCAGTGGCTGACCGGGATCCTCGAAGAGAACGGCTACCACGACATAAAGCAGGTTGCGACCAGCCCGGCGACTGTGGCTGGATTTCACCAGACTCGCCTGAATGTGATTCTGACCGTCCATCCAGAGCTTGGGCTGATCACGGTGCTGCATGCCAGCAAAATGAAGAAGGGTGGATTTGGAGCGCACAAGGACATATTGGAGAAGCTGAACAAGGCCAACCAACAGTCCTGGCGGGACACCTTCTACCTCGACAAAGATGGTGATCTGGCAATCAGTGCCTATATCACCCTTGGGGACGAGATTCCTGCAAAGGAGATCGCGGACTTCCTAGAGGCCGAGAGCCAGGCGATACTCCAGACGGTTGTCGTTTCCGGCTTGCGTGAGCACCTGCAATAGGAAGGTTCATGACCAGTTCTAACTGGTCGACCGTGAGTTGATACAGCGCACTTCGCGAGGCCGTCGGCCCATTGGTCGGCGACCTCGCTGGCGGCGTAGCCAGGCCGGCTGGTCGTCGTCGGTGAGCCCGCAGAGCAGCGCCAGCGCTCCGCCGCTCGTCCCAACCCAAGCAACGGTTGGGTCGCGACCGCTCGTTGAGCGACCGTTCACCCTCCTCCCACAAGGGCTTCACCACTCGCCGTAGCCAGGGATGAGCCGCTTCGCGATCACCTCGTCGATCTCATTCGTGAGGTTCTGAGAGCCGTCTGGTGGGGGGTCGCTCCTGCCCTACACCTCAACTCTTGACTGGGGGTGCAGGGGGCTGACCAGGTCGTAGACACCCCGAGGTCTTGACTGTTCCCCGCCTGTTCCCCGCTACCGTCCGAGGCGTGGACGCGGGTTGGGTGGCGGTGATCGGCGCGGCGCTGTGGTGAGCGGTGAGGGGCTTTCGCTTCGCTTGTTTGTCGTCCTGAATCGATTTCACGAAGCGCTGGCGCATCCTCGCAGCCTGATCGCTATCCACCGGGAACTGGAGCACGGATCCGACCGGCGCTCCCGCTCCCGCCACGTGGCACTCAACCGCGGTGCCGTCGTTCTCGCCGTCGCTGCATGGCAGGCCTTCGCCCAGGACGCGGTGACGTTGGCTGTCGACATGCGGAAGCCAAAACGGGGCCAACCAACCGCCGACTGGCAAATCAAGCGAGCGCGCACCTTGAAAGCGACGAACGCCTTCGCCACCCCGGACGCCAAGAGCGTCAGGAATCTCATGCTGCATGTGGGATTCGACCCTTGGCCTGCATGGCACTGGACGGAGGGACCGAAGCGGCTGACCCCGCCGACGATCCGGGCGCGCCTGAACGCCTGGTTGCGAGTTCGCCACGCGTTGGCTCACGGCAGCGAGCGGATGCCAGAGGTGAGTGTCCTCACGCGCACGCGGAACGGCAGGTCGCTCCAGGTGCGCAACGCCGAAGCGTGCGTTGCCTTCTTCGACCGCCTGGGGGACGTCACGGCTGAAATTCTGGAGACTCCGCGGCGCCCGATCACTTGACCGGGATCGCAGCACTTCCGGTTGCGTAGTTGCCGCTCGTCTGGTTGACGGGAATGTTGACGGTGCCGCCGATCGGCTGCGAGGGGAACAGGATAGCGATCGTTGTTGTCGTGCCGGCCGGCAACTGCGATGCGCTGCTGGCCTCGACACGGCTTGTCGCCACCTTCTGACCGGAAGGACTGTCGTAGCTAGCGCCGGACGCCTGAACGCTGGTGGTCCCGTCGGGCGCCCCCGTGACGTCGAGAACGACGATGAGGTCACCGCCGCTCGAAATCGCTTGGTACGCCGCTGCGAGCTTGAAGAACACCCCGACTGCCGTCCCGGTTTGTCCGGTCCCGACAAGCAAGCGGCCTGTGAGTGCTTGGTTGCTGACCTTGAACGAGGCAAGACGCCCCTTCTTGTCGAGTTTGAACGCCGTGTAATTGTTCGGTGGGAGGTTCGACACCTTGCTCGGAACGACAACCGTGACGGTCTGCCCCTTGCAAGTCACCTGTTCAACAGCGTCGACACCACTGGATCGCGCCGCTCGTCGCTGTGCGATCTGAAACTGCGCATACATCATGGCGGGTGTACTCGGCGACGCGAGAGACGTCACGGTCTCCGTTTGGAACGCGTCGGCATACGAGAACAGCGTCTTGAGGTAACTACACCCGACCGTCGAAGGCGACTTCGCGCCGGGTACCGCCCCGAAGGTTGCCGCGCCAGCAGTTGTTGGAACCAATAGCAGCACAGCCAGCGCAACCGCTGTGGGCATCAACACGCGAAAGCCATGCCCGAGGGAATCGTGCTTCATGCGTCCCACCCCGTCCCGGTCATGTGCATGATTCACGAAAGGCTGAACGTTACACCGGAGGCTGTCAGGCTCCCTTGCACGCGGAGCTTCAGCCCGGTTGTGCCGTCGGGCACTTGAAAGCCCACGAAACCTCGGATGGCACCTTGGGGCGGAACCTGCCCGTCGGGGGGAGATGGCTCTAGGCCAATGATCAGGGTCTCGCTGTACGAGCGGTTCTTGGAGTCCAAGAGGTGCAGGCCCAAGAGGGAGGAGACCAGCTCGAGCGGTGATCAAATGCCCCTCGGCGCCTGCAGTTCAAAGGGGGCAGGGATCTCCCAGGCGTTTTCAACGGTCAGTCGGTTTTGGGCCTGACTGCCCCCAGCGCGTACTTCGGCATCGCAGGTCGCTAGACGACAAGGGACTCGTTACGATCGTGCAGTACGACCAAGCCACGCTCATCAACCAGGCGCTCACCCGGAGCATCGACGTCCTGACTGCCCGCAACCTGCACGGCACGTACTCCGACTACAACGACGCTGACACCTACCCCTGGTTCGCAAACGCCAGCCTCGGCTATTTCACCAACTTCAGCGGCTACAACGACCCGGTCGTCCAACAACTCCTCGACCAGGGGCGCCAAGAGCCGAACTTGCAGAAGGTCAGGACGATCTACCAGCAACTGAACCGGGTCCTCGCCCAGCGCGGGTACCTCCTCCCCACCTGGTACGTGGACTGGACGGTCGCCTACCAGCCCAGCGTCACCGTGACGTTCCCATCCTTACCCGACGGCCACGGTCGGGCCCGCTCCACCGACGGGATCGTTCCGCCCCTCGGGCTCAGCACGAAGTCGTGAGAGACGCCCGCCCGACCTGGGGTGTGCTGCAGGCGCGGGAGCGCCGCCACGCTCTGCACGACGGGTAACGCCGATCGCAGAATCAATTCGCTGGACCGGGGCGAGCGCGGCCTGGTCCTGATGCTCGCCCGCTAGACCGGAGCCGCTTGCCCGTCAGTCGCCCATCCAACCTAGCGATACGCAACGACACGGGAGACAGCCAGACAACGAAGACCGAACGTGAGCAGCCTCAACGCCACTCGTTGATATCACCTGGGCACAAGGCACGGGTCTGCAAAACCCTGGAAGTCGTCCAATTCCGACCGTCCCCAAAGACAGATCTCGTGCTGGGGGACTCGTACTGCGACGGGCCCGTGGTAGCTCAGGAGGACAGCCCGAGCGTGACCGCCAAGGGCGGTCCCATCACCTGGACGCCGTACTCTGTGTTCAGTCGTTCCGTGGTCGGTTCGTCAGCGCCGGCCATGACCTGCTCGAGGTAGCGGTCGAAACCGAGACCGGGTGTCATCAGGTTCACGAGCCGAGCTGGGGACTGGTCGGTCCGGGCGTTCGTGAACGAGTGCGCGACCCCTGGCCCGGCGGTGGCGTAGTCACCGGTTGTGAGCTCGACGACGTCGTCGTCGAGCTGCACGGTCAGGACCCCGTCCACAACGTAGAACGTGTCCTCCTGGACCGCGTGTGTGTGCAGCGGCACCCAGAAGGCGTAGTCGACCTCGAGGACGAAGAAGTCGAATCGCCCGTCGTTGTTCCGGCCGCTGGCCTTGAATGGTCTGCTCTCATCGGCCCGCACCACCTGTCCGCTCATGTCCCACCTCCTGTGCGCTGTCGGGCACCCTACTGACGGCGCGGAGCGCTGTGGCGTCGGCGCTCCCCCGTCGAGTGGGCCGACCTGGACGAGTACGAGTTCCTGGCTGATGCGTGGTGGTGCATACGGCTTCGGTGACAGCGGCGATCTTGAACGCCCAGACCCTCGACCAGGTGGCGGCGCAGTCGAGCGTCGGCGACTAGCGGGGGTCGGTCGGTCCCAGCGTCGGGTGAGCACGACCTGCGCGTACTCGACGAAATCGAGCAAGCCATGGCCGAGACATCCGGGGGGTGGCGTGGTTTCGCAATCGCACCGTCATGCCGTTGTGCCACAACGCTTCCCGACACCACGCGCACGACATCTCTCCATAGGGCGGCTCCAGATCCTGCTGACGAGATCAGCCGGTGATGAGCTGACCCCTGTGGACAACCGCGTCGCCGCACGGCGCGCCAACTCAGCTGATCACTCTGGCGTTTCCGTTTCCGTGCG
Organism: uncultured Actinomycetes bacterium; assembly: GCA_963714105.1. Lineage (GTDB taxonomy): Bacteria > Actinomycetota > Acidimicrobiia > IMCC26256 > PALSA-555 > PALSA-555. Next base: position 1,481,313 of record OY970233.1, read on the forward strand.
ATCCGCGTGCCACCAGCGATCGGGCGGCTGAGCACACCGCTGAGGTTGAGATTGCTCGTAATGAGCAGGCCCGGGGTTCGAGTCCCCGTCCCGGCTCCCACCATTGTGACCGGCAGTTTCGCGACGGACCGCGACGCGATCGGGCGACGAATACCGAGCACAGCGCTCGTACAGCGGATAACTCGGTGCAGGCGCATCTTCGTAGGGCGCTGTATCGGCTCTGGTTCGGGTGTCGGGGCCAGGGGTTAGGGTCCTGGTCGTGCCGGTCCGGTCGGGGCTGGCCGGGGGTGGAGAGGTCTCGGGTGAGGGTGCGGGTCGCTGGGATGCTGGTCGTGCTCCCGCCACCGCCAAAACCAGACCACTAACCACCGTTCTCGTCCTCCGCACATTCGATCGCATCGGCCAACAGGTCCCGGCGGACCGTCAGCAAAGAAGGGCTCGAGGGTTGGGTCCGACGAGCCCGCAGAGCAGCGCGACCGCGCCCCACCGTTCCTCACGCCAGGACCGGGGCGAATTTGGGGTGAACGCGGACAGAGGGCCTCGGCGGTTCAAGTCCTGCACCGCCCTGTCGCCGGCCGTCATTTGATCGATCCTCTAGTAGGTTGCTGCCGGCTGCTTGTGGGGGAGCGTGGCGATGCGGGCCAGGGGTGGAGGGCGGCGCGTGGCGCGGACTGTGTGTTGGCGCGTACTCGGAATGGCGTCATCGGTCGCGTTGCTCGCTCTGAGCTTGAGCCCACCTGCTGGCGCAGCCAGCGTTGCGACTGTTTTCAACGACCCCACGCTGAATGGGAGCGGCGGACAGGACTTCGTGGTTCCAGCCGGGGTGTGCGCGGTGCACGTCGTTGCCCTCGGTGCCGCGGGGGGCAACGGACGCGGCGACCCGAGCGATGGACGGGCTGGCGGCACGGCCGCCGCAACGATTCCGGTGACGCCCGGTGAGACGCTCCACGTCTTCGTAGGCGGCAAGGGTGGCGACTTCGTTCCCCCGGGCATGGGCCACGGTTTCTTTGGTGGTGTGGGCGGGCTCAACGGTGGTGGCGATGCCGGCAACGCCGACCAAACGGGTATCTCGCCCGAGAACCCCGGCGGCGGCGGGGGTGGCGCGTCGGACGTTCGACAGGGCGGAACCGAGCCTTGGGAACCGAGTCGTCGTTGCAGGTGGCGGTGGTGGCGGCGGGGGCACGGGAATATCCCTCGATGCGAGGGGCGGCACCGGCGGCGGAACCACCGGGGATGCCGGATTGGGGTCCCAAGGCGGCGGGGGTGGTACTCAGCTCATCCCCGGAGGCGGTACCGGCGGCGGGAGTACGGGGGGCGCGGGTGTCGGTGGCCCCGGTGCCACTGAAGCTCAGAGCAGCGGCGGCGGCGGCGGCGGCGGTTTCTTCGGTGGCGGTGGCGGTGGCGCCGAAGTCACCGTCATCAACCCGGGTCCACCGCCCACGTTTCAACAAGTGGGTTCTGGTGGTGGTGGAGGTTCGGGCTTCACGCCCGACGGGACCGGCTTGGCCCTCGGAGGAGGGATCTCGAGCAGCGACGGCCGGGTGACCATCACCTTCGACCCGACCACCGACACCTGCCCGACCACGCCCGCGGGCGCGCCGGGTGCGGTCGCGGGCGCGCCGTCTGCGATCGCGGTCACCCCGAGGTTCACCGGGTAGACCGCTAACCGTTCTCGTCCTCGGCGCATTCGATCGCGTCGGCGAGCAGGTCCCTCGGTGGAACGGGCCCGGTTTGCATCGTGCAAGGCACACCGAACCGGACCCAGCCGGTGCGTCAAGCATGGTCATCAGAGCCGCTGTGTGGTCCGTCACGGTGATCGACTTGCTTTCAGCACTCTCGGGGCGGCGTTTCACAATTGACACCGTCACGCCGTTGTGCTGCAACGCTTCCGAGCACCACGCGGAGCAGCACCTCTTCTATATAGGGCGGCTCCAGGGCCTCCTGATGAGATCGGCGGCTAGTGAGCTGGCCCCTGTGGACAACGTCGACACCGCGCGGCACGGCAACTCAGCTGATAACTCGGCGCCCGCCGCTCCGCGCGACTCCGTGCCGCGCAAGCGACAGCGCTGGTGAGCACACCGTTCAGCCCGAGATTGCTCGTAATGAGCAGGCCCGGGGTTCGAGTCCCCGTCCCGGCTCCCAGCCTCGTGACCAGCGACGACGCAACGAGTTGTTAGCGCGATTGTTCCTCGGCTATTCAGCACAGCGTCGTGGAGGAGATAACTCGATCACGTTCGGCGCGCTCCTAACGCAGGGCCCGGACACGTCGTTGCCCTTTCCCTGGGCGCACCCATGCTCCGCCTGGCGGGCCATGACGCGTGCTGCCGACAGTCGACAGCACGAGAGTGGCTACCCAGGGATGACCTGCTCTGTGAGCAACTCGGGGGCGCGTCGGTCCAAGGGGTTGCTGCGACCGCAGGTCCGGCTGGTGTCGAAATCTTGGCGGCCGTTGTCGCGGACGGTTGGCTTCGCCGGTTGCGGAGCCGGGTCTCATCTAGCACACTCGTTGAGAACTTGCGGCCAGGAGGTACCCGCGATGGGTGAGAAGGGCAACGCCACGGAGGCGCCCGGCAGCGGTCAGACGCTTGGCTCGCGGGGGTCAGCCCCGGTATCACCCCCTCCGGCTCCCCCTCAAGGCGATAGCTAGCCTTTTCCGACATCGACGGAGCCCTAGTAGAGGTTCGGGGCAGTCGGGGTGGCCTGGCGGTCGCGACGATGTGCTGGCGAGCTCGGCCGGCTGAACGACGCCTTCGTCCAATTCCTGGGTGACGAGTGGCACGCGGGCACGCCGCCAGCGCGTGCGGCTCGGCCTGGAGCACGAGTACTGCCTGGCTCGCGAGGGTCACCCGGTCGACTTTCGGTCTGTGATCCATGGTTTGGGGCTCGGTGTAGGCCAGCTCGATCCTGGTGACCCGAACGCTTACCGGTTGCCTTCGGGCGCTGCGTTGACATCCGACGGGGCCGAAGCGGAGGTCGCGTTGACGCCGACGAGGCTGCAGCCGGGCTTCGCCGCGAGCATGCAGGCCAGAGCCCGCCTGGCGCGGCACCGACTCGTGGAGCTTCTGGGGCCGTCGGTCTCGCTGTGCGGCTTCTCGACGCACTTCAGCATCTCGACACCCGCGGACCTTGGAGGACCGGTAGCGCTCGGCTATGCGCGCCGCTTCGCGCCCGCGCTCATGCTGTTGTTGAGTGATTCCCGTACTCCGGGGCTGCTGGTGCGCCCCCGACCTGGTCGCACGGAACTCTGCGGCGAGTACGTGGACGGCGACTGGCTCCGAGCCGCCGCCGTGTTTGCCGCGGGCAGCACCTTGGTGTGCATCAATTCGTTGCGGGGCGATCGGCCCGGCGTCTCCGACGTGGCACCGGCGGTCGAGGGTGCGGTGGAGCCAGCCGTCGAACGATACGGCTGGTATGTCGATCGGAACGCGTTCGGCGAACCGCGGCGCCCCCTCGACCGAACGTCCTGGCTTCGCCTCGCGGCTGGAGGACGCATCACCGCCCAGCGTCACCTTGAGATCGCGTGGGAGTCGGCCCGCGACCGGCTCGACGGCTTCGCCGGCGCCGACGACATCGATGTCGTCACTCGCATGGTGGCCGGCGAGGCGCCACTCTTGGCGGAACGCCTGAACAACGCGGACCTGGAGGGAAGGCCCGAGGTGCCCCGGTCGGGGCTCGCGATGGGAGACGTGCGACGGCCCCGACACCGAGGCGACTACGAGCTCGCTCCGGTCATGATCACCTGGGATACCACGGTCTACCTGTTGGTCGATCTCCGTCGCACCCGGCGCGCGTTCGCGTGCGTCCCGAACTCATCAGCGAGGACCTTCCTCTACCGCCTGTTGCATGGTCAGCTCGATCGCATCCTGAGTGCCTACCTCCGAGCGGCCCCCGCCGGTCGCGTCCTCGGGCGCGCTGGCAAACCAACTCACCAGGCCTCTACGACATTCTCGGCACCCGATCCGAGCTGCTGGCGGCCGAACGCGAACCCGATCCCGATCTCCCACCTTCGCTCCGGGATGACGACGTGCCGTTCGCGGCGGTGGCGCAGTGACGCCGAGTACGGGTCGGCCTCCGATCGAGGACCTCGTGGCTCAGACCGTCGCAGCCGACGCCGCCGGAGGCCGGGTCGGCAAGGTCCTGCATGTCGAGTCTGCGTCGGCGTCGCGCCTCGTCCCGATCTCAGCGGGGTTGATCATCATCGTGATCGTGTTCGGCGTCGTTGCCTACACGCTCTTGGCGCGACGCGCGTCCGGCCCTCGCGCTCCGCACAAGATTGTGGCCACCACCTCGACGACCATGACCACCACTGCGCCCTCCACCACGACGGCAAGGGCACCATCCACGACGGCGCCGCGGGTCAACGGGACAACGGGATCGAAAGGAAGCGCGTCGACGACCACACCCCCGACGACGCCCCCCACCCAACCGACCACCTCGACCACGTGCGTACTATTCGGGAGGCCCCCAAGAGAGGTCTGCGGTTGACGGCTCTTCGGCGAAGCTCGGTCGGGTCCACGCGCCGAGAGCAGGGGCAGGCGGGTTGGCAACGAGCGCGAATGAGCACAGCGCTGCTCGGTGAAGCCGGGTCGGCGGGTTCCATCGTTGACCCTGGCGGCCCCTGCAGTCGCGGCGCTCGTTGCCACGCCCCGCTCTACGGGGTAACCGGGAGCGGGTCGCAAGGTCACTCAGCTGATAACTCGGCGGCGTTCGCTCCCGGCGACTCGGTACTGCGCAAGCGAGAGCGCTGGTGAGCACAGCGCTGACCTCAGATTGCTCGTAATGAGCAGGCCGGGGTTCGAGTCCCCGTCCCGGCTCCTAGCGTCGTGACCAGCGGCGACGCAACGAACTGCGACGCGCACGTTGCTCGGGGAGTTAGCACAGCGCTCGTTGAGCAGATCACTCGGCCGTCTTCGCCGAGTTCCGACGCGGTGAACCTCGACCGTGCGACGCCGGGTGCATCTACAGGTGCACAGTTGTCTTAGGCCCAGCGGTTACACGGCTGATCGGTAGCGTCGAGTCACCCCGTCGACGCTTCTGCACTACGGTGCCATGGTGACTAACAAGGTGCCGGGAGGGCGGTGCACCCGTGGGTGGCGTTGTTGGCGTTGGCGTGCTTCGCACTCGCAGCCCTCGTCTTGTCCATCGGCGGGATCTCACTGGGCAGCCTGGTGCCGGCGTGCGGCTCCCGCCCACGAGTGACGTGACACGCGCCTGAGCCTGTGACCGAGCAGCGTTCGTGGGTGGATCGTTGGATCCCGGGAGTCCGGACGGCTCGCACCTACGAACGGTCGTGGCTGCGTCGGGATGTCGTGGCCGGTCTGGTGTTGGCGGCGATCCTTGTTCCTCAAGGCATGGCCTATGCGGAACTGGCCGGACTGCCAGCGGTCACCGGGCTCTACACGACCATTGCCTGTCTGGTGGGCTATGCAATCTTCGGTCCGTCGAGGGTGCTCGTGCTCGGTCCCGACTCGTCCATTTCGCCCCTGATCCTTGCCGCGATCACGCCGTTGCTCATCGCGGGCGGTAACGCGGGCAGAGCGATCGCGCTGGCCGGGATGCTCGCGCTGATGGTCGGCGTGATCGAAATTGGACTTGGCGTCGCGAAGCTGGGCTTTGTCGCGGACCTGCTCTCAAACGAGGTGCAGATCGGGTACATGAACGGGCTCGCGGTTGTCATCATCGTCGGCCAGCTGCCGAAGCTCTTCGGCTTTTCGACCGACGCCACCTCGTTTGCGGACGAACTGCGCGCGTTCGTGGACGGTCTCGATCAGACGCAGGTGACCGCACTCGGCATCGGCGTAGCCGTGCTCGTAGCCCTCCTGGTGCTCTCCAAGTTGGCTCCTCGCGTCCCGGCAGTGCTGGTAGCAGTCATCGGCGCCACAGTCGTGTCAGCAGCATTCGAGCTGAGCAAAATGGGAGTCGCGACCGTCGGTAGCCTCCCACACGGCGTTCCCACCCCATCGCTTCCTTGGACAACAGTCAACGATGTGGTACCGCTGCTGGTCGCAGCGATCGGGATCACACTCGTTTCGCTCACCGACACAATCGCGACCGCGTCCAGCTTCGCGGCGCGCCGAGGTGACGAGGTTGAACCGAACCAGGAGATGATTGGTATCGGGGCAGCGAATATCGCAGCCGGGTTCTTCCAGGGCTTCGCCGTGTCGACGAGCGGTTCGCGCACCGCAGTCGCTGAGCAGGCCGGAGCGAAGAGCCAGGCGTCCGGACTGGTGGGCGCCGGACTCGTCGTCGTGCTCCTCCTCTTCCTGAACTCGCTGCTCGCCGACCTCCCGCAGTCCGCGCTCGCGGCCGTGGTGATCGCAGCGGCTTTCTCGTTGATGAGCATCGGTGCACTCCGTCGTTACTACCGAGTGCGCAAGAGCTCGGTGTTGCTGTCGCTGGTCGCCACGGCAGGCGTCATCGTTTTCGGCGTTCTCGAGGGCATCGTCATTGCGATTGTGCTGGCCGTGTTGCTCGTGTTCCGTCGTAGCTGGTGGCCCCACGGCGCCACGCTCGGCCAGCTCGACGGCGTAGACGGATGGCACAGCCTCGACTTGAACCCAGAGGCTCGAGAGATTCCCGGCATTTTGATCTACCGGTGGGAGGCACCCCTGTTCTTCGCCAACGCTGGAGCACTCCGACAACAGATCCGCCGCCTAGTCCATGATCGCCGCCCATCGTGGGTCGTCCTGCAGTGCGAGGCGATCACCGATGTCGACGTCACTGCCGCGGAAATGCTCAAACAGCTGGACATCGAGCTCAACGACTTGGGTGTCCACATGGCGTTCGCCGAGATGCGCAGCCGCCTTCAGGATCTGATCTGGCGCTACGGCCTCTTCGAAACCCTCGATCGCGACCACTTCTATCCCACGCTGGGCGCAGCGCTAGATACAATTCGACAGGCAAATCCATGACACCGGGGACACACCCAGCCGGGGCCACAGGAGGTCTCACGACGAGCGTTCCGTCGACCACGAATGTGGTCGACGCGTCCGACCCGGGCCGTCCAACCCGGGGCGCCGCTCGAACGGCTGACGCACACAGGTCAGCTATCTCCTCACGGACTTGATTCCCTGCTCCCAAGCCCTTCGGCCCTTCGCCCCCCTGGTGTCAGAGCGAGACAGCACGCTGCGAAGGATGGAAGGCCAGAAGGGGCGAGGCGCAGGGCACGCGGCACAGTCGTGGCCGCATGCTGGACAACCTCGTCGCGGCACGGCGCGCCAACTCAGCTGATAACTCTGGCGTTTCAGGGATGTGACGCCAACGGAGGCCTGATCGCACGCGTTGGCGGGCGCGAGATGACAGCGGGGGACTAAGGGCCCTGGTGCTTCTGATACAACGCGGTCAGACTCGCTCGCAGGTGGTTCGGGCCGAGGGTTGTACCGCCAATGGGATGGGGCGATGTTGAAGACAACTTCGAGGCAGTGGTTGTGGGTCTTGGTGATCGGAGCGCTGAGCCTGTTCCCGGCGCTGTCCATCGGCAGCGCGGTCGCCGGGGCGCAAACGTCGTCCCCGACGCTGGCTGTGTCGCCGTCGTCGGGGCTGACGGATGGCCAGCAGGTGCAGGTGTCCGGTTCGAACCTGCCGGCTGGTACCAACCAGCTCGCGGAATGCACGCTACAGGGCTGTGACGCCGCGGGGACCGGGTTGGCGGTAAGCCCGGACGGCTCGGGCACCCTGGCGCCCACTCAATACCAGGTCCACCAGAACATCACCATCAACGGCTCGCCGGTCAACTGCGCTGCCTCAACTTGCGCCGTCGCCGCCGTGGGGGGCTCGGTGGGCGGGTTCCCACCGTTCGTCATCATCTCATTCGGGGCTGCGACGGTGACCGGCACGGTGACCGGCCAGGACGGGATCGCGTACCCCAACATGGGTGCTGTGGCGTGCCCACCGAGCGAACCAGTCAACCCGAATTGCCCGGGTGCGGTGGCCACTGGCGCGGACCCGAACCATGGTGGGGCGTACACGCTGAACCTGAGCCCGGGGTCCTACAACGTGGCGGGCTTCCTGCCGGTGAACAACGGTCAGCAGTTCTCGACGTCTGCTCCGGTCCTCGTGACCTTGGCCTCGGGCGACACCGCGCACAAGGACTTCATCGTGCCGGTCCCAGTTGCGCCCACGCAGATGAATATCGCGGCCTGCCCGAGCGTCACCCAGACCACGGTCCCCGGGTACGGTGTCGGGCCAGGCGATCTCGGCTGCGGGCCGCAGGTGTTCTCGCCGAGCACCGTGATCGTTCAGCCTGACGGCACCTGCCCGCCACAGACCAACAGTTCCCTCGGCGCGCGTCCCGCAACCCAGAACCCGCTCGGCCTCTGGGTGCAGGTCGACGTGGTGCGCCTCTGCCAGACAGGCGCCCAAGGCTACGGGGCCCTCGGCGGATCGTTCACGATCAGCTTGACTCAGAGCGCGCCGACACCGGGGCCAACGCAAACCATTCCAGGCCAGCTCGGCATGAATCCGGGGGCTCCGCCCGGCGTCCCCGCTCCCGCGGGGGCCGTGATCCCGATCGGGAACCTCGCGCCCGGCACCTACAACGTCACGGTCAAGTTCCCCGCCCAAACCATCTGCTCCCAGCCCGGAAGCTGCCCGGGCTTCGGTCCTCACCCTGTCGGGGCGACCAGCGCCACCGGGACCTTGGTGGTGTTCGCCAACTCCAGCGGCGGCGCCTTCGTGATCGGCGACCAGAACGCCTCGGTCGGCAACTCGGTCACGTTCTGGGGCGCCCAGTGGGCCAAGCAGAACAGCCTCAGTGGCGGGTCGGCCCCCAATAGCTTCAAGGGCTTCGCGGACACCCCAGCGACCGCACCGGGCTGTGGGACCCAGTGGGCGACCGGGCCGGGCAACAGCTCCGCGCCACCCGACACGGTTCCGGCCTACATGGCCGTGATCGTCACGAGTTCGGTCACCAAGTCGGGATCGACGATCTCGGGAAACACCACCAAGCTGGTGATCGTCAAGACCGACCCTGGCTACGCGGGGAACCCGGGACACGCGGGCACCGGAACCGTCGTCGCCGTCTTGCCCTGCTCCTAGACGAACCGGCAACCCAGCCAAACCGGTGATGGGGAGGCCCAGCGCCTCCCCATCAGTGGCTAAGCGCCATTCTCGTCCGCGCCGCATTCGATCGCGTCGGCAAGCAGGTTGTGCCCGACCGGAACCGGAGCCGGCCTCAACCCAGGAGCGCGCGCTTGCTAATGGGAACATCGGCTCTTGAGCTGATGGCTGGGGAAAACGTTGACGCACACGGCGCGCCAACTCAGCTGATAACTCGGAGGCTTCCGCTCCAGGGCGCCCCGCACGCCATGACCGATTGCGCTAGTGAGCACACCGCTCGGGCTTGGATTGCTCGTAATGAGCAGGCCCGGGGTTCGAGTCCCCGTCCCGGCTCCCAGCCTCGTGACCAGCGACGATGCAACGAGCTGTGACGCGCATGTCGCTCGGGGAGTGAGCACAGCGCTCGTACAGGGGATAACTCGGTCCAGGCGCGTCTTCGTTGGGCGCTGTATCGACTCGGGTTCGGGTGTCGGGGTTAGGGTCCTGGTCGTGCCGGTCCGGTCGGGGCTGGCCCGGGGTGGAGAGGTCTCGGGTGAGGGTGCGGGTCGCTGGGGTGCTGGCGGGGGTGGTGCTGGCGGCTGGGTCGTGGGTCGTGGTGGGGGTGGCTCCGGCGGGGGCTGAAACCAAGACTTTCAACACGCCTGGCGCAACCACGTTCTCGGTCCCGGCGGGGATCTGTTCGGTGCACGTCGTCGCGATCGGCGGCGGTGGTGGTGGCGCCACCCCCGGTATCCCCGGCGGCGGTGGTGCCACAGTCACGACCTCCCTCATCGTCTCGGCAGGCCAGACCTTGGACCTGTTCATCGGTGACGGCGGTGGCGGCGGCAACGGGAATGTCAACGGTCCCCTCGGCGGGGGCGGTGGCGGTGGGGGGAGCACGACCATCGACCCCAACGACACGAACCGGATCATCGCGGGTGGTGGTGGCGGCGCCGGTGGCGGCGCCATCGTTCCGAACTGGAACCCTCGGGGCGGCGATGGCGGCATCAACGATCAGGGTGACGGCGGCGCCGGCACGGGCTTCTTTGCGTCCCTCGCCGGCGGCTTGGGAGGACACGGCGGCGTCGGTGGTGACGGCGGCTTCGACGCCTCCGCAGGCTCGTCCGGCAACGGCGGCACCGGCGGCGATGGCGGCGGTGGCGGCGGCTCCGGCGGCTCCGGGTTCGACGGCGGCGGCTTCGGCGGCTTCGGCGGCGCTACCAATCAAGGTGGTCCCGGGGGCGGTGGCGGCGGCTTTGGTGGCGGTGGCGGTGGCGGCAGCTCTGGCGGCCTCGGCGCCGGTGGCGGGGCCGGTGGTAGCACCGGCCCCGCGGGCGTGACGACCTACGCAACGGCCGCCAACGGCGGCACCGTGGGGCAGTCCGGCGAGCCTGGATCCATCACCATCACCTACGACCCGAGCACCGACAGCTGCCCGACGGCCACGACCACGACCACGACCGCGCCCGCGGCGGTGACCGTCACCCCCAGGTTCACCGGGTAAGACCGCTACCCGCCGGTGTCGTCATGGGGGCACTCGATCGCGGCGGTGAGCAGATCCCGGCCCCGGGGCACCGGACCGCTTCCACCAAGCAACGCGCGTCGGGGGTGTGTCGAGTGGGGCTTTCAAGAGCCGCTGTATGGCCCACCATGGTGAAGCATTGACTTCAGCACTCCGGGGGTGGAGTGGTTTCGCAATAGCACCGGCATGGCATTGCGCCACAGCGCTTCCGGACGGCACGCGAGAGGCACCTCTCTATAGGGCAGCTCCAGGGCCTGCTGATGAGATCGGCGGCTGGTGCGTTGACCCCTGTGGACAACGTCGACACCACGCCGCGCGCGAACACAGCTGATAACTCGGCGGCTGCCGCTCCGCGCGCCTCGGTGCCGCGCAAGCGACAGCGCTGGTGAGCACACCGTTCAGCCCGAGATTGCTCGTAATGAGCAGGCCCGGGGTTCGAGTCCCCGTCCCGGCTCCCAACCTCGTGACCAGCGACGACGCGACGAACTGCGACGCGCGCGTGTTCCTCAGGTAGTCAGCACAGCGCTCGTTGAGTAGATAAGTCGATCACGTTCGCCGCGCGGCAATGCCAGGCCCGGACTGGTTGTTGGTGCCTTCCTGAGACTCGCCCCGCGGTCGGTGAGCGTCCCGGCCGCTCCGCTTGGCGGGCCATGAGGGTACTGACGAGAGTCGACTGCCCTTGAGAGTGGCTACCCAGGGATGAGCAGCTTGAGCGAGCTTCCCGCCCGCGCAACCATGACTCGGCCAACACAATGTCGAGCCTTTCTCCGGGGCGGTCCTGAAGGCCCACGATCCCTTCCTCCTACTCATCGAGTGAAGCCCGCGAACTCGGTGCAGCGAGGACGCCGTGCCCGAAGGCCCCTATGGGCAGGAATGTGGAGAAGCGGGCGCCAAGAGTCGCGCCAACTGGGCACTGAGCAAGGCGCGGCGCCACAGCATGGACGGCGCTCTGTCGATCGCCTACCATGCGGACGTGCGAAAACTTGACGTGCGCTTCGGGCGCGCTCCGTTGGATCCACGGTTCTCGCGCACAGGGCGGTCCCGTGGGGTAACGCTCTTCATCGGGGCGATTCTCGCCGCGACGCTGGTCTTCGTAGGCTGCAGCAGCAGTAGCAGCAAGCCCGCGGTCTGCGGTGACATCACCAACTTCAAGTCATCGCTTACGGCTCTCCAGAACGTCAACGTAACCCAGAATGGTCTGAGTTCGCTGAAGACTGCGGTGACGAATGTCCAGAAGAGCGCTAGCGCCCTGACGAAGTCCGCGCAATCCCAGTTCGGATCTGATGCCAAGGACCTCGAGTCTTCGGTCAATCAACTCGTCTCGACGGTCCAGTCTCTCAGCCCGTCGAGCCTTTCCGGTTCGGTCACGACCGTCAAGAACGACGTGACTCAGGTTTCAACGTCCTTCCAGAAACTCCAGAGCGACCTTAAGAACACCTGCAAGTAGCGTCCGCGATGAATCGGTAGCCAGCCGGGGCGGCTCACCCCACAGGCCGCGTCCTACTCGGCCCCTTGCGTCGGCTTGAGCGCCGCTCGTAGCTATGGACGGTGGAACAGCAGCCGCCTGACGTCTCGGAACGGAACAACCAGATACAGCGCCAGACCGAAGTACAACGCCACCGCCACGCCGGGCACGAAGAGCCCGATGACGATCGCGATGACATAGCCGGCGACGACGGGTAGAAGTTGTCGTCGTTCGTGTTGGAGTTCCGCGCCTTCTCCTTGTGGCTTGTAGAGATGCTCACGTTGGGCATAGCTATCCAGGGCGACTCCGAGGACGCGGATCACCAAGAGGGTCAGCCCATACAACGTGACCGCAACCCGTTCGGCTCCGAAATGCTGCAGGGCGTCCGCCACGAGCCGGGTCGGGAACGGCAGGAACGCCACGACGAGCAGAACGAGCAAGTTCAGTCGCAGGAAGATCGAATCTGTCCGCTCCAGCTGGTCGGTCAATGCGCTGTGGGTGAGCCATCCCGCGCCGATCGTGAGGAAGCTGACGAGGTACGCGAGGTACGCGGGCCAAGCGTGAAGGACCTGCTCGAGCGGTGAACCGGGCGGATGCACCGCGATGTCGAGGACGAGCAGCGTGGCGGCGATGGAGAACACGCCGTCGCTGAACGCTTCCAGCCGGCCCTTTCCGAGAGATCGCCGCGCCGGGGGTGTGCCTTCATCGGTGGGCAACGGAGCGACTCCTTCGCGACGAACGGTCGGAGCGATGTCGCGGGAGGGAACCGAACGGGCCCTCGACGATCGACAGCGCGTCATTCTCATCCACGATCGAGGCCCTTCCTTTCCGTTCGGCGCGGTCCCGAATCGTGCGGGGGTCGAAGTGTACGAGCGCGCCGACAGTCTCGTGGAGGACCCGACCGAGCGCTCTCGCAATCAGCCAACCATTAACCATCCATGTTGCGCTTCGGGCCGGCGAAGCCCGACGGCGTCGAAGCCGGCAACTGGGTCCAGACAGTGCCGGCAACTGGGGGTGGAACACAGTCCTCCGGGCTCTACAGCCCGCTGCAACCATTCTTCGACAGGACCATGCGACCGAGCGAGATCGAAACGACCTGACCGGACCGCCGCACTTTCGGATGCCCGTTTGCGACTAGAGAGCGGCGCCAATGCAGGGGACCTCCCTAACCTCGAATGGGACCCACGCGAAGAGAACGAGGTCGACTTCGCCCACGGTTGGGCCGCTCACCCAATGGCGGCGGCCGTCGGCGCGTTCATGATGACGCTGGCGCTAGAGCCTCCGATCAAGCCGGGCACGCCCGACCCATACACGCCACCTAAGCCCGGCCAGCTCCGGGTCGAAGAGCACATCCAGCTAGGACCGATCACCCAGTTCGTGAGCGCGCGCTGGTCAGATCGCACGACGAGGTGCCGCCACCCCCACACCGGCCTCGACGTGCCCCATCAAACCGGGTGAACCTCGCTCATGGTCGACCTCAGGACCAAAGCCCCTGTCGGATCAACGACCCGTATTGCTGCAACGGAAAGAGCGACACTATGGTCTCAAACCGCGAACCCATCGCGTAAGCGACACACGGGAGTGTTCCATGTTGGCGTACGACTACCCACTGCTCGGGTTGTTCTGGACCCTGCTCGAGATCGCTGTATTGGTCATTTGGATCATCATCGTCATCAGGGTGTTCATCGACAACTTCGAGCGCCGAGATCACGGCGGCTTCGCGAAGGCGATGTGGACACTGTTCATCATCTTCGTCCCCATCATCGGCGTGCTCGCCTACATCATCACCCGGCCACGCGAGGTTGAGATTGTCGCAACTCGTTGACGACGTCACATAGAGCGTCTCGTCGCCCCGGTTCAGGCCCATGGGCCAGAAACCGACGATGGAGAGGTAGCACAAGAGTGACGCGCCCACCGCGGGTCAATTCAGGCATCTCGACTGCGAGTCGCCTTGTGCGCTTGCCGACCCCGCCGATCCCGAGCCAACTTCACGAAGTGGTGAGCAGCACCGGGTCGTAGTTTTTTCAGCGAAACCCGGGCGAGCAGCTCGGCGGCGCTGCGCCGACGGGTCAGCGAACTCGTGATCTGAGAGCTGTGGACAACGTCGACGAACATGGCGCGCCAACTCAGTTGATAACTCGGCGGCTTCCGCTCCACGGTGATCCGCGTCGCACAAGCAACAGCGCTGGAGAGCGCAGCGCTGACCTCAAGATTGCTCGTAATGAGCAGGCCCGGGGTTCGAGTCCCCGTCCCGGCTCGCAACATCTTGACCAGCGGTTTCGCGACGGACCATGGCCGATCGATCGACGAAACCGCGCGCACGGCGCTCGTACGGCGGCTCATTCGTCGCTGGCCCTCGGTCCGCTGGCCGAGTTCGTCGACCCGCGGTTCGGGCTCGGCTGGCGGGGCCACGCGTAGGCTGCCGGTCGTGCCAGTCCGGCAGGGGGCCGGCCGAGGGTGGAGGGGTCTCGCGTGAGGGTTCGGATCGCGGGTGGGCTGCTGGCGGGTGTGGTGATCGCGGGGGTGTGCGGACTGGGCCTGGCGGGCAACGCCGGAGCAATTCCGCCCCCGGCTCCGATCCTGCAGGTCAAGAAGGTGGTTTCGGGGACCTCCACGGTGGGCTTCACGGTCACGGTCGCCTGCATCGGCGCGCTCACCAACGGGAGTGTAGGGACTGCTGTGGACAACGGTCCGAACACGTCGCTGACGTTCACCGCCACTGGGGCGCCCGACCAGACGACGAACTCGGATTGGCAACAGAGCGCCGGTGTCTGGCAGTTGCAGTCTCCAGCCTTGATTGGAGCCACCTGCACGGTGACCGAGACGCCATCGCCGGCCGGGGTCACGTCGGTCGCGTACTCGTGCGCGTACTCGGAAGCAGCGATCGATTCCCAGGTTTCGCCGCAAGACGGCACTCCCGGGTGTCCCGGGTCGGCGAGTGGCCCGAGTTCGGCCCCGCAGGTGGTCACCTTCCCCCTATGTGCGGCGAGTTGCATCGGTATCTCGGCGAGCGCCCTGGTGACGGTGACCAACACGTTCCCGCAGCTGAGCGCGATCGCCATCAACGCCAACACGGTGCAAGTGAGCGGATCGAACTTCCCGCCGAGCACGCCGATCACGGTCACGATCCAGTCGACGCCGCTGGTGCTCGGCACGCCCACCACCGGAGCCGACGGTTCGTTCAGCGCGACGTTCAGTCTCCCATGCAGCATCGGGTCAGGGGCCCATACCGTCACCGGGGCCGCACCGTCGGGTCAGAGCGCCTCGGCGTCGATCACCCTCGCGGCCTGTCCACTCATCGTCACCCCCAGGTTCACCGGGTAGGACACCCGCTATTCGCGGCTCGTCCTCGGCGCAATCGATCGCGTCGGCCAGCAGGTCCGGACCCGCGACAACCAGCCCGGCTTCCACCGAGCAACGCCCGTCGGGGTGTGTTGAGTGTGGCCCTCAGAGCCGCGGTATGGCCCGCCATAGTGAGCGCATTGACTTCAGCACTCCGGGTGGCGTGATTTCGCATTGGCACCGTTACGCCGTTGCGCCACAACGCTTCCGAGCACCACGCGGAGCAGCACCTCTCCATAGGGCGGCTCCAGGGTCTGCTTGTGAGATCAGCGGCCGGTCGGTCGACGACGATGAACCGCGTCGTCGTCGCGGGGCGCGCCAACTCAGCCGATAACTCGGCGCCCGCCGCTCCCCGCGACTCGGTACCGCGCAAGCAACAGCGCCGGCGAGCACAGCGCTTGAGCGTCAGATTGCTCGTAATGAGCAGGCCCGGGGTTCGAGTCCCCGTCCCGGCTCCCAGCCTCGTGACCAGCGACGACGCAACAAGTTGTTTGCGCGATTGTTCCTCGGCTATTCAGCACAGCGTCGTGGAGGAGATAACTCGATCACATTCGCCGCGCAACGCGGGCCCGGACTGGTCGTCGGTGGCTTCCGTGGACTCGCCGTCCCTCCGCTTGGCCGGCCATGACGCGTGCTGACGAGAGTCAATTGCACTTGAGAGTGGTCACCCCCGGATGAGTTGCTCTGCGAGCAACTCGGCGGCCGCCGCGTCGGTCCTCGGCATTGTCGGGCCAGAGGTCGGCCAAGTGCCGCGTGAGCCAACGTTTGCCCGGTCCCACGCCGCGACTCAGACCCGGCGTTTTGGGCACTCTTGGGATAGGACAACCTAGGTATCAGACAACTGCCAAGCTCGGCTTTGACTATCGAACGCACATCGACGTCCCGCCAGAGAGAGGAGCTGCCATGCAAGCCATCACCGTTCGAGACCGCGCTGCCGGCGTCGGTGGACTCTCCTTGACGGATGTGCCCTACCCGCACGCCGCCCAGAACGACGTCATCGTGCGGGTGCATGCCGCCGGGTTCACCCCCGGCGAGCTGGACTGGTCGTCGACCTGGGTCGACCGCGCCGGGCGCGACCGGACGCCGAGCGTGCCCGGCCACGAGCTGTCCGGAATCGTCGTCGAGCTGGGGTACGGAACCACTGGCCTCACCGTCGGCCAGCGGGTGTTCGGTACGACCGACTGGACCCGCAACGGCTCCCTGGCCGAATACAGCGCGGTGGAGGCCCGCAACCTCGCTCCCCTCCCGGCTGACATCGACCACACCGTGGCCGCTGCCCTGCCGATCTCCGGGCTGACGGCATGGCAGGCGCTCATCGACCACGCTCACCTCACGACCGGTCAGACCGTCCTGATCCACGGCGCCGCAGGCGGTGTCGGTTCGATCGCGGTGCAGCTCGCCCGCGAGGTCGGAGCCAAAGTGATCGGCACCGGCCGGGCAATGGACCGCGACACAGCCCTCGGCTTGGGAGTGGATGCCTTCTTGGACCTCGAGGCCGACAAGCTGGAAGACGCCGGCGAGGTTGACGTGGTGTTCGACGTGATCGGCGGCGACATACTCGACCGCTCGGCTGCGCTGGTGCGCGCCGGCGGCACGCTCGTCACCACCATCAAGGTGCCCACGGTCCAACCCCAGAACGGCCGCGCTGTCTTCTTCGTCGTCGAAGCTGACCGTTCCCAGCTGGCAGACCTCGCTCAGCGGCTCAGGGACGGACGGCTCAAGCCGATCGTCGGGGCCGTACGGCCGCTCGCCGAAGCGCCTGCTGCGTTCGCCCCCGAGCGGCGCGCCCCCGGCAAGACGATCATCCGGATCACTGAAAGGAGTTAGCAAGACGAAAGGGGTGTCCCCGTCGTGCCGCAAACCTGGCCCGACCCGAGCCGGCCCGCAACCCATTTACGGACCACGCTCCGCTCCCGGCCGACGCACTCGTAGCCTGCGATAGGGGACGCTGCACAGCGCTGATCTGTGCGGCTCAAGAGCATGGCGAGATGACGCCACTCCGGGCATTATGCGTGGGCGGAGGAGCCGCGCTGAGGCTGTGTCAGTCGAGTCTCGGTCTCCGGGTTCAGCCGAATGTGAAGCAATATCCCTCGACGCCTGCATCGAGGAACTCGATGTGGATGAGGCGGTCGGAGATCTTTCCTGATTGGCGGATCAGTTGGTACGTGCGCTGGTCGCGAACCCTTCCGCTGCCGTTCGTGCTCACATCAGTGCCGTGTGCGTTGGTTGAAGGTTGACCGTCGAGAAATACCCGGAACTGGATCGACTCCCCAGGGGAAGAGGGTCCCATCACGAGGTTGACATCGCGCGCACGGAATTGGTAGGCGATTCCTCCCCCGGGCTCGTTCAAGATCGCGGCGTGGCCCGCGATCGTCCATGTGCCCGAGAGTGCCCACTCGTTGAGTCGCAGCCGATCCGGCAAGCTGTAGACATTGGGTTTGTCGAGACTCCGGGAGGCTTCTTGCGCGAAGCCGGTGCTCTGGCGGTAGCCGACATACGTCTCGGGTGATGCCAGTGTCTGCCAGTCGGCCGCCACTTCCAGGCCGTGGGGCTCGACCGCGACGAGGCCGTGATCGGCGTCGTCGCCTTCGGCGAACAGCAACTGCTGGATGACCATCTCGGTCATCGGGTACTCGCCCTCGCCGAAGTGATGGAATCGGATGCGGCCTTCGTGGTCGGCGATGTAGAGCGCCGGCCAGTAGTGGTTCGCGAACGCGGACCAGATCGCGTACTCGGTGTCGACTGCGATGGGATACTTCACGCCGAGGGCCTTCGACTGCGCGATGACGTTCTCGATGTTCCCTTCGAAATCGAACTCGGGGGTGTGGACGCCGATGACGGTCAGGCCGTCGCCTTGGTACTTGGCTGCCCAGGCCCGAAGGTACGGGAGCGTGCGCAGCCAGTTGATACACGTGTAGGTCCAGAAGTCGACGAGGACGACCCGCCCGCGAAGGTCCTCCGGCGTGAGTGGATCGGAGTTGAGCCACGCGGTCGCGCCGTCGAACGATGCCAGATGACCTTCGACGGGCAACGCAACCGCCTCTTCGCCCGCGGGGCGATGGGCGATCGAGCGGATTGGCCCCGGTCTGCTCGCTGGTGCCGATTCGCTCACGAGGTCGAGCGCAGTGATCGGAAGCAGGCGCGCATCTCCTCGGAGAAGAGTTGCGGCTCTTCCCACGCCGCGAAGTGCCCGCCTTTGTCGACCTCGTTGAAGTACACGACGTTGGGGTATGCCCGTTCGACCCAGCTGCGCGGCGTCCGCCAGATCTCCCCGGGGAACGTGGTGAAACCGACCGGAATCGAAACCGCCGCGGGGCCACCCTGCTCAGCTACCCTAGCGTTCTCTTGGCCTTCCTCCCAGTACGAGCGTGCCGCCGACGCCCCGGTGCCGGTCAACCAGTACAGCGTGATGTTGTCGACAATGTGTTCGCGGGTGAGATTGCCCGACGGTTGCTTCTCGACGAAGGCTCGGGCGATCTTCAGGTAGGCGTCCGTGTCGTGGTCGATCATCCAGGCCGCCAGCGCGATCGGTGAATCGAGCAGGGCGTAGCCAATCGTTTCCGGGCGGGTCGCTTGCTCCACGAAGTACCCCGTGCCGGTCGCGTTGAAAGCGTCGAGCTGGTCGAGGGCAGCACGTTCCTCGGGGGTGGGTGGCGACGCGCTCAGGGCCTCGGGGTCACCCAGCGCCGGCGTGAGCAGGTTTGTGTGGATGCCGATCAGGCCGTCGAGCCCGATGCGGCCCATCGCGTCCGTGACCTGAGAACCTACGTCGCCGCCCTGCGCGACGTAGCGCGGGTAACCGAGGCGTCGCATGAGCTCGTCCCAGGCCTCACCGATGCGGATGGGGCCCCAGCCCAGTTCGGTCGGCTCGTCGGAGAAGCCGTAGCCGGGGATGGACGGCAACACGAGGTGGAACGCGTCCTCAGCGCGGCCGCCGTGCGCAGTCGGATCAGTGAGGGGGCCGATGGTCTCGAGCAGTTCGACGATCGAGCCCGGCCAGCCGTGCGTCATGACCAACGGCAACGCGTTCTCGTGTGCCGACTTCACGTGGATGAAGTGGATGTCCAGCCCGTCGATCTTGGTCTTGAACTGCGGCAGCGCGTTCAGTCGCGCTTCGCACCGACGCCAGTCGTATTCGGTCGTCCAGAAGCGGGCAAGTTCCTGGAGCGCGGACAGCTGCACACCCTGGGACCGATCGGCGACGAGCTCCTTGGTTGGCCAACGAGTCGCATCGATGCGGCGGTGCAGGTCTTCGAACTCGCGTTCTGGGACGTCGATTCGGAACGGGCGGACCTCGGTCCCTGCGCTTGCGCTCGTGGTGTCACTCATGATCGCTTTCCCTCTCTAATCGCCTTCCACAATGGGTCCTCGGGTGATGTCGCTCGTGAAGTGTGAACGCCGGCTCAGAGGCCAGCGGAAGCGTCGCGGTGCGTTGCGGTGGCGGCGTCGTCTGAGCCGCCAAGCCTGGAAAACGAACTCGACGGTGGCTGCGGTGGCACTTATGCAGACCTCGCGCACTTCAATGAGACGATCCACATTCGCGCCGACACCCGTCTTGCTGCAATAGTCAATCGTGACGCTGGCAAAGCGCAGGCGGATGTCGAGTTGGCGGTACCCGGTGCTGGCTGCGTCGACCGAGCAGCCCACCAGAACTGCCGCTCGGCGTACTTCGGATCGGGCAATCTGCGGTGTGCCGAGCGTCGAGCCGATACTGCCGTTCGTAGCGGTTGAACAAATCACAACAGGCACGGCTGGCATTTGTGGTGTGACGACTTATACGTTGGGTCTCCCGTCGCTCTGGACCTCGGCTCCGATCGTGCCCCACGAGAAGAGCGGAGAACGAGAAGAGCGGAGAACGAGATGAGTGAGCGACCGAACGTCGTCTTGGTGAATGGCGCCTGGGCGGACGGGTCCTGTTGGAGCGGCGTCATCGAGCGCCTCCAACATGATGGTTACACCGTCAGCGCGACTCAGTTTCCGATGACAACACTTGAGGCCAATCTTGTGCGCGAACAGAGCGGCCAGGAGGTTCCTGTATGAGTGATTTCGACGTGATCGTGCTGGGCGGCGGTGCGCCCGGCGAACACTGCGCCGGGGCCATCGCGGCGCGTGGCCTTCGGGTCGCCGTCGTTGAGCGGGAGCTGGTCGGCGGCGAGTGCTCCTACTGGGCATGCATCCCGTCCAAATCCCTCTTGCGTCCGGGGGAGGCGGTCCAGGGCGCCCGCGACGTCGGCGCCAGCGCCGAGGTGAACGTCCAGGCGGCGCTGGACTGGCGGGACTACATGGTGTCCGGCTATTCGGATGCGGGACAGGAGAAATGGCTGGCGGATCGGGGCGTCGCGCTGGTCCGGGGCGTGGGCCGGCTCGCCGGGCCCGGCCTGGTCGACGTGGACGGCACTCGCCACACGGCGGAGCATGTCGTCGTTGCGACGGGCGCGGATCCCTTCGTGCCACCCATTCCGGGGCTCGACGGCCTGGTCGGCGTGTGGGGCACACGCGAAGCGACGGCCATGAAGACGGTTCCCAGCCGCCTCATCGTGTTGGGCGGTGGCTCGGCCGGTGTCGAGATCGCACAGGTGGTACGGCGGCTCGGTGGTCAGGCCGTGCTCGTCGAGGGCGCCGATCGGCTGATCCCACGAGAGCCGGCCCCCCTCGGCGTGGCTCTGACCGAGGCACTGCGACAGGACGGGATCGAGTTGCACCTCGGAGTCCAGGCCGCGGAGGCCTCGCGCGACGGCAGCGACTACGTGCTGAGGCTCTCGGACGGGACCTCGGTACAAGGAGAGCGACTGCTCGTGGCGACCGGCCGACGTCCCCGTGTCGAAGGGATCGGGCTCGAGACGGTCGGTATCGAGGCAAACCCACACGGCGTCGTGGTGGACGAGTATCTGCGTGCCGGCGACAACATTTGGGCCATTGGGGACGTAAACGGGATCTGGCCCCTGACACACGTCGGCGAGTACGAGGGAGACGTTGTGGCGGCGAACATCGCCGGAGAGAGCCACCCGACGAACTACGAAGCCGTGCCACGCGTCACGTATACCGATCCGCAGGCGGCCGCCGTCGGTTCCGCGGGGGCACCCTACAGCAGCACAACGCTCTTGACCGACGTGTCCAAGACCGCGACATACAGCCACCAGTACGCCCAGTCGAACGGATTCTTGACCCTGCTCAGCGATGGCGCCCGGTTGACCGGCGCTTACGCCCTCGGAGCCGAGGCCGGCGAGTGGCTCCAGCAGGCGACGCTCGCCATACGCGCCCGCGTTCCGTTGGAGGTATTGAGCGACGTCATCCAGCCGTTCCCGAGTTTCTCGACCGTCTTCGAGTCGGCTTTCAAAACCCTTCGAATGGAGATCGCCAAAATGCCGCCGCCTTTGCAGCCCATGCAGGCGCAGATGGCACGGCTATGACCGTGGAAGAGCATCGGAGATAGCAGATGGCCGAGGTCCCACTGCCCCAAGAGGAAATCCTGCTCACACACTTCATCGTGTCGGACAACGTCGAGCGCTCTCGGCGCTTCTACACCGAAGTCCTTGGGGGCCGGGTCGCCTTCTCCAGCCCCGGAGGGCCGACCAACATCGCACTGTCCAATAGTTGGATCGTCATCAATGCCGCAGGAGGCCCGACCGACGACAAGCCGGAGGTCACCTTGGAGACGCCCGGCGACCCAAATCGGGTGAGCAGCTTCGTCAACATCCGGGTCAAGGACATGGAGACGGTGTACACGGAATGGAGCGCGCGGGGTGCTCAGTTCCTGACGCCCCCGAAGCAGCACCAGTACGAGATCCGTTGCTACATCCGTGATCCCGATGGTCACCTGATCGAAGTGGGGCAGACCACCGACCCGCAGGGGGACTGGGTGCCCAATTACTGGCCATCGAGTACGCCCGCCGACGAGCTCCCAACGCCCCCGGAGGGAATCGTGCTGGCCCACTTCATCGTGTCGGACGACGTCGAGCGCTCTCGCCGCTTCTACACCGATGTGCTCGGGGGCAGGGTTGCGTTCTCCGGACCCGGAGGGCTCACGTATGTCCAACTGTCGAACAGTTGGATCATCATCAACGTCGGCGGAGGCCCGACCGACGACAAGCCGGAGGTCACCCTTGAGACGCCCGCCGATCCCAACCGGGTCAGCAGTTTCCTCAATATACGAGTGACGGACACGCACGCTATGTACACCGAATGGAGCGCGCGGGGTGCTCAGTTCCTGACGCCCCCGAAGCAGCATCCGTACGAGATCCGTTGCTACATCCGTGATCCCGATGGTCACTTGATCGAAGTGGGACAAACGACGAACCCGGGGGGAGATTGGTTCCCCGATCAATGGCCATCGAGCAAGTCGGAGTGAGCTTCGTGACGGGCCGGAGGTCTCCATCATGACCACGGCGATCGTCGGCACCGGAGGCATCGGATCGGCCATCGCGCGTCAGCTTGGTGCCGGTGGCGAGACCCTCCAGCTCTCGAGCGCCGAAAAGGAGTCGGCGCGAGAGCTGGCTGCGGCAATCGGCGGAGCGGCGGTCGTCGCGCTCGACAACCGGAGCGCTTTGCGGGGAGCCGATGCCGTCGTCCTTGCGCTGCGGTTTTCGGTGTTGAAATACGTCATCGACGAGATCGCACTCGTTGGCGCAATCAAGGGCGCATGAGGCATCCCAAAGTGCCGTTCGCGGGGATATGGCAAACGATGGTTGACGCGGCACTACCTCCTCTCCTCCTCGGCGCATTCGATCGCGTCGGCGAGCAGGTCAGGCGCGCGGCACGGAGCCCCTTACCGCGCAGAACACCGCATCAGCGCTCGACTCCGCAGCCCACCTGGCGGCGTAGAGCGTGGCCACCAGAGAGCCGCTGTACGCCTCGCGACGGCGATCGCGCTCCCCCAGCACTCGGATAGTGACGAGGTTTCACGGTGGCACCGTCAGGCCGTTACGCCGCAACGCTTCCGGGCACCAGCGGGAACGGCTCCTCTTCTATACGGGCGCTACAGGCCCCCTTGGTGGGATCCGCGGCTGATGAACTGACGGCTGTGGACAACGTCGACGCCGCGCGGCGCGCCAGCTCAGCTGATAACTCGGGCGTTTCCGTTCCCGGGTGGTCGGCGTGCCACCAGCGATCGGGCTGGTGAGCACACCGCTGAGGGTCAGATTGCTCGTAATGAGCAGGCCCGGGGTTCGAGTCCCCGTCCCGGCTCCCAGCCTCGTGACCAGCGACGACGCAACAAGTTGTTTGCGCGATTGTTCCTCGGCTATTCAGCACAGCGTCGTTGAGGAGATAACTCGATCACATTCACCGCGCAACGCCGGCCCGGACTGGTCGTCGGTGGCTTCCGTGGACTCGCCGTCCCTCCGCTTGGCCGGCCATGACGCGTGCTGACGAGAGTCAATTGCACTTGAGAGTGGTCACCCCCGGATGAGTTGCTCTGCGAGCAACTCGGCGGCCGCCGCGTCGGTCCTCGGCATTGTCGGGCCAGAGGTCGGCCAAGTGCCGCGTGAGCCAACGTTTGCCCGGTCCCACGCCGTGACTCAGACCCGGCGGTCAGGGGCGCGCCGGGTATTGAAGCGCGGCGAGCAACTGACTGTGCAAGTTGGCGTTGGAGTACAGGCCACCGCCTTGATCGCCCGCATGTCCTCCGGTTCGATCGGTGAAACGGCCGCCCGCCTCCTCGACGAGAAGAATCCATGGCGCGTGATCCCAGATGTGGCAGCACTCGACCAAGAAGGCATCGATTTCGCCACGAACAAGCTCGACGAGCGCGAGGGGGCTTGCGGGTGCGCGGGCCACACTCGGTGGGAGACGGGCTCTGGACGCGTCGTCCAGAGCATCGAGCCGAGCATCAGCCAACATCGAAGTGGTGCTGACTTCGAGGCGATTCGATTTGGCCTCCTCGCGTGGCCAGGACGACTCGAAAGAACCGCCGCCTCGGGTCGCCCACCAGCAGCGTCGCAGCGCAGGAGCGGTGACGACCGCGATCTCAGTGCTCCCGGCAACCTCCAGCGCAATGTGAACTCGCCAGTTCGGGTCACGCCGACTGAAGAACGACGTGCCGTCAACCGGGTCGATGATCCAGACCCGATCGGACTCACCGAGTTGACCAAGTTCCTCGCCGAGGAGCGCATCGTCTGGCCTCGCCGCAGACAACGTCTCGCGAAACAATCGCTCGACTGCCCGGTCGGCTTCCGTGACTGGTGTGCCGTCGGCCTTCAGCGTTGCCGAAACGCCAGACTCGAAGTAAGCGAGCGCGAGGTCCGCCGCCAGGTCCGACGTGTCGAACGCGAGTTGTAAGTCATCAGCGCTGTCCACGACCGACGACGCTACCGGCCCGGGCCCGCCCTCAAAGTGCCGTTCGGGGATATGGCAAACGTGGGTTGACGCGGCACTAGCTCCTCTCGTCCTCGGCGCATTCGATCGCGTCGGCGAGTAGATCGCGACCCCACGGCCTGCCCGCCTGGCTAACCGCTCTCCCGCGGATTACCGCTCAGCGCAGCTCGCGCTTACGGTGACTCTCGCTGGTACCTCGCGGGTACCCAGACGACGGGAGAACTAGGTGCAGCACGTCCGGGTCGCTCGATACAAGCTAACCAAAGGGACACCTGAGGAAGTTGCCCGGCTGGCCCAAGGAGGCATGCTCGATCAGTTCAAGAAGCACTCGGGGTTCATTGGCTACTCCGTCGCGAAGGTCGATGACGGAAGCATCATGTCGATCACCGTCTGGAAGTCACATGATGACGCAGAGGAAGCCGTGGCTCTCGCTGCGGATTGGGTTGCAGCCAACATCGCCGATCGCATCACCCTTGAGTGGAACGGGGTTGGTGACGCGCTCTTCAATGCCAACGCGCTTGGCGATTGATCGCGAGCGGCCCGGAACGATGCTCTAGTCGCCTTCGTGGACTATCCGCCGCTTTCATCTTCAGCGCATTCGATCGCGTCGGCGAGTAGATCGCGACCCGCGGAGCCCGATCCGGCCTCACGGAGCAGCGCCCCGTCGGAGCACCACCGGGTCATAGTCGGCGAACGCGGCGCGCAGCTCGGCGGAGCCGCGTCGATCCTCGTCAGGGTCGGGCCACGTCACCAGCAAGTCGCCGCCAGGCACCCGCAACCTCGCCACAGCCCTATGCCATCCCGTCACTGAGGTTGAGTGGCGCCGCGTTCGGCCGTCTACTGTCCCGGCCCGATTGTCATAGCGAAACACGTACCCTTCAGGGCCGTAGATCCCGCCGAGCTGCGCCAGCGGGCGATCGGACGAGGCTGCATTCAAGGCGCGACTAAGAACTACGAAGAATAGGGTAGGCAGGGCGGGCGAGTGGTTGCCCGAAACCCGAAGAGACCGAGGTCAAATGATGCCCACGTCGACGAAGAAGAAGTCGAAGAAGACGGCGACGAAAGCACCGGAGTCGGCGAAGCGGAGTGTGGCGGGTCTGGCGCAGGCGGCGGACGCGGCGCGGGCGGCGCGGGCGGCGCGGGGGGGCCGGACGGGAGCGGTCGATCGTGCTGAGCGGCGGGCGTGGGGTCGGGCGCTTCGCGAGGAGGTGCCTCGTGCGGTGCATGGCGAGTGGGAGCCTGCGGCGGATCGGCCTGATCCGGTTGCGGTGTTGGTGGCGCAGGGCGAGAGTCGAGTGCAGGAGTTGTTGCCGATCCGCTACGGCCGGATGTCGGAGTCGCCGTTTGGGTTCTTTCGCGGTGCGGCGGCTGGCATGGCTGGGGATCTTGCGGGAACGCCGAACACTGGCATTGTCGTGCAGGTGTGTGGGGACGGCCATCTGGTGAACTTCGGTGGCTTTGGGACGCCTGAGCGGCGGTTGATCTTCGATGTGAATGACTTCGACGAGACGCTTCCCGGGCCGTGGGAGTGGGATCTCAAACGTCTGGGCGCGAGTTTCGCGGTCGCTGCGCGCTCGAAAGGCTTCCGCGACGCCGAGGGCAAAAATGCGGTCGTACGAGTCGCGTTGAGTTATGCGAATGCGTTGAGCCGGCTTGCGTCGGTGCCCACGCTCGACGCGTGGTACTGGAGCGTCGACACTGACGTGGTCACGATGATGACGAATGCGTCGGGAGACGCGAAAACCAAAGGCCGGGTGGACAAGGCCATCGCGCGCGCCCACGCGCATGACAATCTCCAGGCCGTTGACAAGCTCACCGAGGTCGTCGACGGTCGAAGACGCATCGTCGATCAGCTCCCATTGGTCGGCCATGTCCCGGGCGATGATGAGCTGGACCGGATCACGGAGCTGTTCGAGGGTTATCGGGCCAGCCTGCCCGACGATCATGCTCACCTACTCGACCGGTTCCAACTCGTGGATGCGGCTCGCAAGGTGGTCGGGGTCGGCAGCGTCGGCACGCGTTGTTGGATCGCGCTGCTCGACGGGGGCGGCGATAACGATCCGCTCATCCTTCAGGTCAAGGAGGCCGAGGCGTCGGTGCTCGAAGCCCACCTCCAGCCGTCGGAATACCAGAACCACGGTCGCCGAGTCGTCGAAGGACAACGGCTGATGCAGGCTGCCAGTGACCTGTTCCTTGGTTGGACCCGCGACCCTACGGGCGGCCACGACTACTACTGGCGACAGCTGCGGGACATGAAAGCATCCGCGGATGTCGACACCCAACCTCTCAACACGTTCCTCGCGTACGCGGAACTCTGCGGCGTAACACTGGCCCGGGCACACGCGCGCTCGGGCGACGCCGCCGCGATCTCTGGATACCTCGGAAAAGGCAACGAGTTCGGCCAGGCTCTCGCCCGCTTCGCCATGACCTACGCCGACCAGAACGAACGCGACCACGCCGCACTCCGACAAGCAGTCAAAGACGGCCGAGTCCCCGTCGAGGCCGGCGTTTGAGCGCAATCTCGACGGGGGACTGCGCCAGATCGTCGCTAATTGGCCCGCCGCCGAGCTCGACTTGAGGCGCGAGGAACGGTGGGGTGCGGTCGTGCCCGTTCTGCGGGCTCGCCGACGACAACCCGGACGTGCTGGCTCTCGCCCGCGAGGAGGTTGCTGACGAGTGAGCCGATCAGCGGCGAACGCGTTGCTGCTCGACGCTGCCGCGCTCGCCGCGATCGACACCAAGGAGAGCGGCCAGGCGGTCATTACCCGCGCGATCAGAGCGAGTTCTTCAAGGCTTGCACGTAGTTGAGTTCTGGAATGCCTCCTGGAGTGTCCCGTTCGGCGTTAGGCCCTTGAGCGTGGTGGCCGCCGACTTCGTCTGATGACGCGCGATTGCCCGATCACGACGAGCGCGGCCTGGCCCTCGTTGAGCGCATCGCCGAGCTCCGTGGCGTCCTTTTCGCGACATGCCACCGACGGCATGTCCAACCCCGGTGCCTGCGGCGGCGCCGACGTTTGCCGAGCCGATCATCACCCGACCCATAGAACCCGACTTTGGCAGTGCACGTCGCTAACGCGACCCCTGAAGACCTGTCGTCAGCCCGGTCCTCCCTGGATACTGAAGGTGCCGAAGACACCAACAGCCCCAGGGAGGCTCAGGTTGGACACAACGCCTCATGCCGCAACGGTTCCCCGAACTAGCGGAACTCGAACTTCTCCTGTCGAGGCGCTGAGGTGGGGTCGATCGGCTTCCACGAGCGTCGTATCGGCGGCCTGAAGCGTCCAACGCGATTAACCGCCAGCTTCATCCTCGGCGCATTCGATCGCGTCGGCCAACAGATCGCGGCCGGCGGAACCGGACCGGCTTGCCCGAGTGCCGGCCCGGCTCGGGTCCTGATGCGGCTCTGGCCGTGGTGTTAGCGTCTCGCCGTTACCCGGCTGGGGAGCGGAGAGTTCGGGATAATGGGGCGCGTGGGGTCTCGGGGTCGTGTGGGCGTGGCGAGGTGGCGGGGCGGCATGCTGGCCGTTGCCGTGGTCGCCTCGGCCATCGGCGGCGCGATCGCCGTTTCGCCGACGCCGAGTGGAGCCGCGGGTCCGATCGTCTTTAACGGCTCGCCGGGTACGGGTCCCCCGCCGGCCACGCTGGGGCCGTACACGATGACACCGTTCCCCACCGATGCCCGGCCGTTTAACACCAACGTCACGTCGGTGCCGTCACCCAACGGGGGCGCGGTCACCTTCGGGGCACCGCTCTCACACCGAGGCGTCCCGGGCAACGGGTGGAACAACTGGAGCAACGGCTACACCGGCGACGTCTACTGCTCGACCGCGAGCTGCACTGGGGGAACGCCGGGCCCGGGCGAGGAGACGGTCACGATGACGCTCCCCGCGAACACGGTCGCGTTCTACTTCTACGCCGAAGCCGACTCCTTCGGGACGTTTCAGTTCACCGCGACCGCGCAGGACGGAACGACTTCAGGCGCGACCAGTGTGAACTCGCCCAACGGTGCGAAGTACTTCGGGTTCTACGGCACCCCGACTGACCCGCTCGTGAGCGTCACCGTGACGACCAACATCACAACGCTTGGGCTGGCAGTCGGTGAGTTCGGCATCGCCACCCAGGCGCCCCCGCCAACAACCACGACGACCGCACCCGCCAGCGTCGTGGTCGTGACGCCGAAGTTCACCGGCTGACGGTCCCTCACCGGACCGCACAGCACCGCTCGTCCGGTTCCCTCGCATTCCGTGACCACCTGGACGGACCACATCAGCAACCAGGGATTGCGAGCACGATGGTCGTCTTCTCCGCGTTGCACCGGCGCATTCGATCGCGTCGGCGAGGCACCTCCGCCGAGCGGTTCGGCCCGGCGGCGGTCATGACAGCGGGTCCCCGGTTCCGGCTAGCGTCCCGGTCGGATCTGCGGGCGCGGAGTACCGCAGCGGCGGCGGAGGAACCATGCGAGCGAACCGAGTCTTGACCCGACCGCGAGGCTGGGCGCTACTGGTGGCCGTGGCGCTCGCCGGCGCGGTGCCCTTGCTCGCCGCCACACCCGCGGCAGCGCCGCCTCTGCCCTCGTTCACCCTGACGGTGAAGAAGGTGGTGACAGGGGTGGTCCCGCCCGGGACCACCTTCACCGTGACCGTGTCCTGTGTTGTCGAGTCGCCGGTTGGGACTGGCGCGGGCAGCTCCGACGCGACAACGCCGACAACCGGCGCCGCCCACGCTGCGACGGATGGCTTCCCGTCGACGATCACCTTCAACGC
Organism: uncultured Actinomycetes bacterium; assembly: GCA_963714105.1. Lineage (GTDB taxonomy): Bacteria > Actinomycetota > Acidimicrobiia > IMCC26256 > PALSA-555 > PALSA-555. Next base: position 1,510,753 of record OY970233.1, read on the forward strand.
CAACGGTGACCCGACGACGACTAACACCGGCTCGCTCGTCGTGGGCGAGAGTTGCACCGCGACCGAGACGGTCACGGGCGGCGCGCAGTCCGTGTCCTACGGGTGCGTCACCACGGACGCCGTCGAGGTGGCGTGCGTCTCCAGCCAGCAGGTGCGAGTCGTCCCCGATAACAGCGCAGGGGGCGCCGCGACGATCACCGTGACCAACACGTTCCCCACGCCGCCGGCGTCCGTGGTGGTCGCCGCCCCCAAGTTCACCGGGTAGGACACCCGCTACGCGCCGCTCTCATCCTCGGCGCATTTGATCGCATAGGGGAACATTTCCCGGCCCGCGGAACCCGCGGCTTCACCCATCAATGCACGCCGCAACAGCACCTGACTCGCGGTACGTCGAATGTGGCCACGAGCCGCTGTGCGGCCGGTGATCGACTTGACTTCAGCGCTCTCGGGACGACGAGGTTTCACGGTGGCATCGTCACTCGGTTACATCGCACGCTTCTGGGCACCAGCGGGAACTGCACCTCTTCATAGAGGCGCTGCATGCACTCGTGGTGGGATCGGCCGCTGGTGAGCTGACGGCTGTGGATAACCGCGTCGCCGTGAGGCGCGCCAACTCAGCTGATAACTCGGCGGCTTGCGCTCCAGGGCGATCCGCGGCGCATGAACGATTGCGCTGGTGAGCACAGCGCTGACCTCAAGATTGCTCGTAATGAGCAGGCCCGGGGTTCGAGTCCCCGTCCCGGCTCCCCGCATCATGACCAGCGGTTTCGTGACGGACCGCGACCGCGCACATCGTTCGGCGAGTTGGCACAGCGCTCGTTGAGCAGATAAGTCGATCGTCTGCGCCGAGCTGCCGACGCCGCGAACGGTCGACCGAGCGTCGATGCCCTAGGTGGTTCTCCCGTTCTCCCCCAAGCCGTGACTCGTGGCGCCGATGGTCGACAGAGGAGAACAACGATCCAGCGATGACCAACTGAGCCCTGTCATCGAGGGGAAGAGTTGTAATGAGGTGGGAGACTGTGCGGGCACGTGACGTGACGGGGTGTGGCGAGGGCTGGTTGGGCGACGGCTCGGGCTTCTCCAGCGGCGAGGCCAATGAACGTAGAGTGCTCGGGTGGCGGAAGCGAGGACGGCAACAGTCACATTGCTTTTCTGCGACCTCGTCGAATCCACTGCTCTTGCTTCGGGACTGGGCGACGCCGTTGCCGACACGCTGCGCCGTGACATATTCGAGGCGTTGCGGGCTGAGGTGACCGCTCATCGCGGAACCGAGGTGAAGAGTCTTGGCGACGGGCTGATGGTCTCGTTCACCAGCAACGCCGATGCTGTGCGGACTGCTTGTGGAATGCAGCAACAGATCGACATGCTGGCTCGCGCCCGCCAGCTTCCATTGGCACTCCGTATTGGTATCTCGGTCGGCGAGGCCACTCTCGAAGACGACGACTGGTTCGGAGCGCCCGTCATTGAGGCATCACGCCTTTGCGCAGCGGCCACATCGGGGCAGGTACTCGTTGCCGATGTTGTACGCGTGCTGCTTGGGAGCAGGGCTGAGGTGCAGTTGGAGCCGATCGGCGAGCTTGAACTCAAAGGTCTCTCGGAGCCGATTGCGGTCTGCGAGGTTGTGTGGTCGCCGATCGCGGTTCGGACGCTCGAACTGCCGCTGCCACGCGCGATTTCTCTCGCCCCGCGGTTCTCGCTCGCAGGACGCGACGACGAGCTCGACCAGCTCATTACCGCGTGGAAGCAGGCATCCGTAGGGTCGCTTCGCACAGTCTTGATTGCCGGGGAGCCTGGAATTGGAAAGACGCGCCTCGCCACCGAGACCGCCCGCGCGGCCGCGCTCGATGGAGGGTTCGTGCTGCTCGGTCGTTGTGACGACGGGATGGGCGTTCCGTACCAGCCGTTCGTCGAGGCTCTGGCGCATGTAGTCGTGCACGCCCCCGACGATCAGCTCCCAGCGTTGCTCGGATCGAGTGCCGGCGAGTTGTGCCGCCTTGTGCCGGAGCTGGCGCAGCGCCTGCCCGGAGCGACCCCGGCCGGCAGCGACCCGGAGACGGAGCGGTATCTCCTCTTCGAAGCGATCGCGGGTTGGCTTGAGGCCCAGTCGCGCATCGCGCCCACGTTGCTCGTGCTCGATGACATCCACTGGGCAGCCGAGCCGACGTTGCGACTCCTCCGCCATGTGCTCCGCAGTGACCGTGACCTCAGTCTGCTGGTCATCGGTACTTACCGTGACACAGAGGTTGATCGGACGCATCCGCTCGGTGCGCTCCTCGCCGACCTGCGTCGGAACGAGGCTGTCGAGCGGATCGGGCTCGGCGGACTCGACGACATTGGAATGGCCGACCTGGTGGAGCGTGCGTCCGGTCGAGAGCTCAGTGAGCAGGCGCGGGAGTTGGCCCGAGTCGTGCATGCGGAGACGGGCGGTAACCCGTTCTTCGCGATCGAGGTGCTCGTGAGCCTGGCCGAACGCGGTGCGATCTACCAGGATGCTGACGGCGCCTGGGTCTCTGACATGACCGTCGAGGAGGTCGGGATACCCGAGGGTGTGAAGGAGGTGGTGGGCCAACGACTCAGCGCCCTGCCCGAGATCTGTGATGGGGTCTCGCACGCCGCAGCCGTCACAGGTCAGGAGTTTGAGCTCGATCTGCTCGCATCGATTGCTGACACGCCCATGGAGCAGGTGATCGACGCGCTCGAAGCGGCTCGGGTAGCAGGTCTGATCGACGAGCTCGGTGGCTCACCTGTGCGGTACCGATTCGCGCACGCGCTTGTCCAGCAGACGTTGCTCGACGAGATCCCCACCGCCCGCCGCTTGCGCTTTCACCGTGCACTCGCCGAGGCAATCGAGTCGAAGCGCGTCGGAAGCATCGATCGGTATCGTGCTGCGCTCGCCCGCCATTGGTATGAGGCGGGTACCGAGCCGGCGCGCGCGCTTGAAGCGATGCTGATCGCCGCCGAGCTTGCGTTGGAGCAGTTCGCCGATCGCGAGGCGCTGCGATGGCTTGCACAGTCGAGCGACATCCTGGACGATGCGGGCGCCTCGGCGCTCCAACGCATTGATGTGATGACCATGACTGGGGAGGCGCTGCGCCGGATCGGCGACGCGTCCCATCGGGAGATGCTGTTGGAAGCCGGGCGGCTCGCCGAGCGCGCTGGCGACGCAACACGCATGGCTCGAGCCGCGCTCGCCAACGGGCGTGGCTGGCAGAGCAACACCATGGGTGTCGACGCGGAACGAGTCGCCGCCTTAGAGGCCGCGATCGACGCGCTTGGCCCCGACGACCCCGGCACCCGAGCCCAGCTGCTCGTGCGACTGGCCGTCGAAAAGACCTACGAGCCCGATAGGTCCGCGCGTATTGCACTCGCCGACGACGCGTTGGCCACTGCGCGGGCTTATAGCGACCCGCTGACGCTCGCTAACGTCCTGTCGTCGCGCCACAACGTGATCATGAGCCACGAGACCATCGACCAGCGCCGCTCCGAAAACGAAGAGCTCATCGGGCTTGCTCGAGACCTCGGCGATCCTCGCCTGCAGTGCGAGGGTCAGCTCTATGCGCCGTGGTGGCGCCTCCAGACGCGGGACGTGGTCGGGGCCCACGCCGCGGCCGAAAAGGCTGAGGAACTCGCTCGCCGGTTGGGTCAGCCGCTCCTGGTCTGGATCGTGACGTGGATACGAGCCGGGCTCGCTCGCTTGGCGGGCGACCTCGACGATGCTGAGGCGCTAGCCGAACGGGCGCTGGCGGTCGGCACCGACGGTGGTGTGCCGGATGCAGCGCTGTTCTACGCCTTCCAACGGCTGACGCTCATCGTCGACCGCTGTGCGCCCACAGCTCGAGACGAGCTCCACACCTACTGTGACGCCGCGCCCCCTCACTATCCCGGCGGAAGTGCCAACCTTGCCTTGATGGACGCTGCGCTCGGCGCGCCCAGCCGAGCCCGGGATGAACTCGACCTGCTCGCCGCCTCCCCGCACGCCCCATGGAGCGAAACAGGCGGTCCACACGACGCAGCGCTCGTCGTCGCAGCATGGTTTGCCGCAGGTGAGGCCGCGCTCGGCGAAGCGTCGCCGTGGGATAGCGCTGCGTATGACTGCCTCGCGCCCTGGCCGGGTCAGCTCTTTGGCAATGTCATGTGGCACGGGCCAACCGAAACGTACCTGGCCGCGATTGCACCGCTCGCCGGACACCCGGATGCTCTCGACGCACTTCTTGAGACGGGGCTCACAATCTGCAAGGAGATGAACGCGCCGCTCAACGAACTGTATGCACGAATTCACGGCGCATGCGGGCTGCGAATCCGCGGCCGGTCAGGCGATCGGGATCACGCGCGTTACCTCGTCGATGAGGCAATAGCTCTCGGTGATCGGCTCGGTGCGGGTTTCGCCCGATCCGCCGCCGAGCACTTCCCAACGCTCGCGGACTGACTTCGAACTTCTGCTCTAACGCGAGAGCATGTTGTGGAGTTTGGTAAGCGATTGGAAGATGTCGACGAAACAGTGGACTTCCGTCGCCCGGCAAGGGGCACAACCGGGATCGCTCCGCGAGCGACCAGCTCGTAGGTCTTCGAGCGAGATACATCCGACGCCATCCGCTCGACATCGACCGGGGGCTCACGGCAATTCTCGCTGCGGCGACCAGCGCGGGCGGCGGCGGCGACGGCGGCGATTTCGGTGGCGGCGGCCGAGCCAGCGGCGCGGTCACGGTCAATAGCAGCCCCACGGCGAGCGCGACGGCACCGGGTGGTGGCGGTGGCGGCGCCGGCTCGGCGTTGGTGTCGCCCGAAGCGACCGCGAACAGCGACCTGCGCAGCGGCGACGGTCAGGTGACCATCAAGTACGACCCGACCACCGACAGCTGCCCGACCGCGCTGGTCGTAACACCCAAGTTCACCGGGTAGACCGCCGACTGACTGCCGCTCTCGTCCTCGGCGCATTGGATCGCGTTGGCCAACCTATCCCGGCGCGCGGAACCCGATCCCGCCTCACCGAGCAACGCCCGCCTTGAGCAGCGCCGCCTCATAGCCGGCGAACGCGGCGAGCAAGTCCGCGAACGACCTCACCAACAAGGCGACGCGCGCACACGTCGTCCCCCGCTGGTCTGGCGGACGGAGTGGTCGGCGTGATCCCGATCAGCGGCGCCGAGCGCGCAGGACGACGTCGGCGATGTGCGGGGCGTCCAGCGGTGGGTCGATGCGCGGCTCGACCGTATCCAGCTCGACCGTGAAGTCGTCGCCGAGCAGCTGACGGACGTCGTCGGCATCGACGTAGTCCGCAGGGTCGACGCCACGCGACTTCATGTGCTCGCGGTGCTCGTCGTCAAGGCCGTGGTAGACGGCGAGCAGCAAGCCCCCGGGCCGCACCGTGTCGAGCAACGTCCGCACGGCGACCTCGCCAGCCGCCTTGGGCAGCGCCGGGTACTGCATCGACAGGAGGGCGAAGGACCCGGTCGGGAACGCCATCTGCACGACGTCCCCGCAGATCCACTCGACCGCGGCGCCGGCCAGTTCTGCTGACGCCCGCGCCCGGCCGACCGCCACCTCGGAGATGTCGATCGCGGTGACCGTCCAGCCGTTCCGAGCGAGCCAGATCGCGTCGGCTCCCTCGCCGCAACCGGCGTCGAGCGCGCTCCCCGGTGTGAGGCCTGCTGCCTCGACGCGGAGCCGACCGTTCGGGCGGCCGCTCCACCTCGCACCCTCGCGCTCCCTGTACCTTGCGTCCCACTCGTCGGCCTGCGCCGCCGTGCCGAAACGCTTCTCGCCGTGTTGGTCCTCAGGCATGTTCCGCACGGTAGATCGCCATCCCCGGGCAAGGAGGCGACACGTAGAACGCGTGCAGGTCCCGACTCGACCTGCGGCAGACCATCCCTCTGCAAGAGAGTCCGAACCGGTGCGCAACAGTCAGCAGCAGTCGCTCGCGGCCGGGCGGCGTCGAGCACCGGCGACGTCGGAACCGTCGATCGCTGAGGTCCATCGTGCCCGTACTGTGCGCGTCTCCTACCCGGCGTTATGGGTCACCTTGGGCGACACTCGAAACAAGCCGACGCGCCTCCAGCTCCGCCGCTTCCAGCATCGGTGTTCGTCGCCGAAGACGCGGCCCCAGTTTGGATCGTCGAAGCGAATGCGACCGGTGCGCTTGCGACTGGAGGGTCAGCTCTGGGTGCAATAGCGGAGGTTCACGACCCCGTTGCCGAACCGTTGCTCCTCCAGCAGCTCCAACTGGACGCGGGCGTCGCGGGGGAATGCGGGCTTTCCTTCACCGACGAGCACCGGATAAATGAAGAGCTGGCACTCATCGACCAGCCCGGCGTTGAACGCGTGCGCCGCGAGGGTCGGCCCGCCGACGGTCAAGTCGCTGGCGGCGGACGTCTTCATGTCGCGGACCGAATCGGGGTCGAAGCGGCGCTCGAGCCGCGTGTTGGCGGTCGAGACTCCGTGCAGCGTCGTGGAGTAGACGATCTTGTCGGCCGCTTGCCAGACGTTCGCGAAGTCGGCCATGAGCTCCGACTGGGCAGCCAGGGCAGGTTGGGTCTCCCAGACGGCCATCGTTTCGTACATGCGCCGTCCATAGAGGTAGGTACCGACGGGGCGCACAAGGTCAGTGATGAAGGTGAAGACCTCGTCGATGGGCGCGGTCCATTCGAAGCTGCCGTGCGCGTCCTCGATGTAGCCGTCAAGGGACACATTCGCCACATAGATCAGCTTGGCCATGCCGCTCCGCCGGTTACGTGGGGCGGGGGTGGAATTTGCGGGTGTTGCCGTTCGGCGGCGACGGGTGCTGCGCGGTCGAGAGGCCGGTCGCGCCACTGTTGGTGAAGTATCCGAAGACGTCGACGATGACGTCTGTCGATCCGGCATCGTTAAAGAAGTCGGAGAACCCGGTGGCGCCGGCGCAACCAGCTGACCCGGTCGACATTCCGACGATGGCGAGGTTGGGGACCGTCTGGCCCGGGGTGAAATTCAGGTTCGACGCGAACGGCAGGTGGCTGGGGCAGAGATCATCGGAGAAGGCGGTGAGGAACCCGGCCGCGGTCGTGTCCGTCACGGTGATGTTGGTGACCGCGGAGTCGGTGCCGTTCACGACGGTGGGGACGCCACCGTTCCCTGCGATCTGCACCCCGAGTACGTCGCCCGGCCCGAGGGTCAACCCGGTGCCCCGCGTGTCCGCGAAACGCAGCGGCGCCATGGGCACGAAGCGGCCGGCCTCGGTGCTGTCGGGGGCGGTGTAGTAACCCATGACGTCAGCAATGACATCCGCATCACCGGCGTTGTTGTAGAAATCGACAACACCGTTCGACGGGACGCGCACGGTGACCAGGTTGGGCACGGTCAGGCCGGGCGTGTAGTTCAGGTTCGAGGCCAACGGGCGAGGGACATCCGAGGGGTAGACCGTCAAGAAGCTGGGGAAGGTGGGGTCCGTGACAGTGACGTTCATCACGACTGCGGTCACTCCCGTTGAGGGGACACCGCCAACACCCGTGACGTTAAATCCGAGTGTGGCACCCCACCCAAGCGTGCCCCCATTTCGGGTATCGAAGAACCGGAACGGCGTGATCGAGTGCAAACGGCTCCCGAGGGTGCCCGTCCCGTCCGCGTAGTACCCCACAACGTCGAAGATCACGTCGGTCATGCCCGCGTTGTTGTAGACGCTGACTTTGCCGCCGCTGCCGACCTGGACCGTGACCAGGTTCGGGACGGTCTGACCGGGAACGTAGTTGAGGTTGGAGATCAACGGCTGGCTGGCTCCGGTCGGCCAGACCGTGAGATAGCTGAACCCGGTGGTGTTGGTCACCGTGGCGTTGAGCACCACGGCCGAAACGCCGCTGGCGGGCACCTGACCCTCTCCGGTGACCTGCACGTCGAAAGACCCGCCACCGCCGAGCGGCCCAACGTGCCCCGTCCCGTCGCGGGTGTCGAGAATGCGCGCCGGCGTCAGCGACGTGAAATCACCCGTCGGGTCCGCCGGTCCCGACGCCCCCGCCCGATGCGCCGCGGGGAACAACCCAACCGACCCGACCACCACGGTGGCCACCAGCACGACAACCCCAAGCGTCCAGCGCGTCCACCTCACCTGCCCACCGACCGAACGTCGCGAGGACGCGGAGTGCGTCGTCATCGGCGGTCTCAGAACGAGGACGCCGAGTGCGTCGTCGGGGCGGTCTGGACGTGCGCCTGGCTAGTCGAGGCGTATTGCTGGTCCATCGCGGCGCGGAGCGCGGCCTTGTCGAGCTGCCCGGCGGGGATGGGGACCATCCGGTAGACAAGGAAGTTGCTGGGGAACTGCAGCAAGAATGATGTATGGAGGAGCTGGACCTGACCGCTGCCCTGGACGCCGGTCTCGCTGCCGGTATTGGTGCCGCCCCAGCCCATGACCCAATCGCCTCCGGGCAGCTTGCGGGCGCTGCCACAGCAGAAGGAGCTCAAGGCGACGGGGTCCTGGAGCGCCTCCACGAGCGTCGCGGTGCGGGCGGTGGTGTCGATGTGGTAGCGCACGGCGCGGGGCGCGCGACCGAGGTAGGAGCCGTCGTCGTAGAGGCTCACCGTGCCGTCGCTCAGCAGGCGCGCGTCGTGCTGCCCCCCGAAGTGGCTGCTGTTCGCGAACACCGGATCGTTCTCGACGGTGAGGCTCTCGGCGCGGGTGGACCCGCCGAGCTTCCACAGAACGGCGTTGCTGCCCTGATCGACGTTGTAGACCGCGTCGAGGTGCCGGTAGGAGACCACGAAACCGCCGCTGTTGTTGTACTCGATCGAGTTCCAGTGGTACACGTCGTAGCCCTGGGGTGTGCTGGGGCCGCCGGCGACGTACTGGTTGAACCACTGGGGATCCATCTCGGTGACCGGGATGTGGTCAAGGGCGTCCCACGACCAGACGAGACTCCCCATGGGCGTGAGGACCTCGATGACCGGGTCGGCCACGTTCGCGGACGCGGGCCCGCACTGCGTGTGCGCGGCGTTGCACACCCCACTCAGGTCGACGTTCGGTCGCATCGTGGTGGTGACGAAGACGTAGTCGCCCGAGTCCGCGCCGCTGGTCAGGAGCAGCAGGTCATGGGGATCGCCAACGCCGGCGGTGTTCGTCGGCGAGGTGACCGCGGGGTGGATGGTGCGGACGAGCGTGCCGTTGAGCTGATGCTCTTCGAGGTTTCCGCTGGTGCCGATCCAGGCCATGTTCCCGTCGGGGAGCAGCGTGGTGAAGATCGTCGGGGTGTTGGGGCCCCACCAGATGGGCACGCCGTTGCTGTCGAAGATCGTCGGGTGGCTGCTGGAGCCGCCGAGCTGGAGGGGGATGGTCATGTACCCGTCGGCCTGGGTCTGCCCAGAGGTCTGCACGTTCCAGGCCGGGTAGTCCGCGGGGAGACAGCGCACGTGGTAGGTGCTCACCGGTTGCGATGGTGGGAGCACGTAGATGCTCAACCCCTGGCCTTCGGCGAGTGACACCGCCTCGCTGAACATGCCAGTGCCCCACGGCTGCCCGTTGACGGACACCGCCGTGCCGCTTGGCGCGCCGATCGAGACCTGCACCGGCGTGTTGGGGTCGCAGCGGGTCACGTAGTCCGTAACGGACGGGTTGAAGGCAGGGAAGAGACCGGGGGCGGTCGAGATCGTCAACGTGGTCGGTGGGGGTGGCGTGACGAGCGTGCAGCCCGTCGCTGCGATCCCCAGCACCAGCATCGCCACCGCGACGACCCCGCCCAGACGCCACCGCCCGTGGCCCGACCCATGCACCGGCTCTTCCCTTCGCCGACCCGCCCCCCCCGAGAGCGCCAGCTGCACGGGGTTGAGCGTAGCGACCCACGCCGCACCCGGCCCTCGATTCTGCGGCCCACCGGATACGTCGAGAATGGCCACCAGAGCGCTGCGGCGCCGGTAGCGGCGATCGAGTCCCCTTCAGGGCTCTCTGGGGGGACGAAGTGTCGCGGTGGCATCGTCACGCCGCTACGCCGCAACGCTTCTGGTCACGAGCGGGGACCGAACCTCTTCTTCTATAGAGGGGCTGCTCGCCCTTGGTGGGATCGGCGGTTGGTGAGGCGAGGGCTGTGGAGAACATCGTCGGCGCGGGGCGCGCCAACTCAGCTGATGACTCGGCGGCTTCCGCTCCGGGGCGATCTGCGTGCCATGAACGATTGCGCGGGTGAGCACAGCGCTGACCTCAAGATTGCTCGTAATGAGCAGGCCCGGGGTTCGAGTCCCCGTTCCGGCTCCAACGTCGCTGACCAGCGACTTCGCTCGCTGTTCTTAGGGCGTGACGCAGCGGCTCGTTAGCACAGCGCTCGTTGAGCAGATCATTCGATCATGTTCGCCGCGCTGCAACGCCAGACCCGGAACGGGTTGTCGCGTATCGAGAACTATGGGAGAGTCCCTGGGCTCTGGATGTTGAAACAATTCGAGGCGGGGGACGCAATGACGCAACGACGGTGGTTGGCCTTGAGCGGGGTCGGAGCGGCACTGCTGTTTGCAGTGTCGTTCTTGGGCGGGGGAGGGTCGCCGAACGACGACGCAAGTGCCGCGAAAGTCCTGTCGTATTTCCGGGACCATCGCGTCGCTACCCAGGTGGAAGCCCTCGTGGCGGTGATTGGCGCAGTGCTGATGGTCTTGTTCGCGGTTCGGTTGCGCGAGTTCCTCCGAGGCGATGGGACGGATAGTGGCTTGCTCCCGACCGCTGCACTTGGCGGGGCAGTGATTCTGGCGACCGGAGTGATGCTGGATTCGGCTGTCACCTTCGCGTTGGTCCGATCTTCGCGCCTCGGCTTTGCGGGGTCCGCGCAGACCCTGAACGTCTTGTCCAACGGCGACTTCTACCCCTTGCTTGGTGGTATTGCGATCCTGCTCCTCGCGGCGGGCATCGCGACGGTCAGGCGACCCGCTCTACCGCGCTGGCTTGGATGGGCCGCGATCGTGATCGGAATCCTCTCTCTCGCTGGCCCCATCGGTTTCATCGGTGCGCTCCTTGCGATCATTTGGCTGCTCGTGGTCGCAATCATCATCTTCCGAAAGGACCGAATCGTGGCGGGGGCACAAGCCGGAACCTAGAACTCCCGGGTGACCTTCGGGGCGCCCGCCAGCGGCGCGAGCGCGACGTTCTCGCGGACCGGCACGAACATCGAAACTGATACCACCGACGTGGACAACGCGACGCCGCGCCGCGTGCTAGCTCAGCTGATAACTCGGCGGGTTCCGCTCCCCTGCGATCCGCGTGTCATAAGCAACAGCGCTGGTGAGCACAGCGCTGACCTCAAGATTGCTCGTAATGAGCAGGCCCGGGGTTCGAGTCCCCGTCCCGGGTCCCAGTCTCGTGACCAGCGACGATGCAACGAAACTGCGACACGCATGTTCCTCGAGTCGTTGGCAATCGTTCGTTGAGTAGATAGGTCGATCGTCTTTGCTGAGTGGCGACGCGGCGAACTGTCGACGGGTTGCCGGTGTCCCGAGGCCGTGATCGCGCACACCGAGCGTGCGCCCGCTGCTCGTCCCCTGCCATGCTCCTTGCCATGACACTGAACGCCAGACCACTCGGCCTACGCGCGGGCGTTGCCACCGCCTGCCTGGCGGCGGTATCGCTCGGATCGGTCGGGGTCTCAACGTCGGCGCCGGGTGCGCCGACGAATGCGTTGGGGGTGGCGGGGAATGCGGAGGTGGTGGTGTCGTGGTCGGCTCCGCTGAGCAATGGGGGCTCGGCGATCTCTAGCTATACGGTGATGGCGTCGCCGGGAGAGCAGTCGTGTTCGTGGTCGTCGGGGCCGTTGAGTTGCACGGTGACGGGGCTGACGAACGGGACCGCGTACACGTTCGCGGTCACGGCGGCGAACGATCAGCGGACGGGGCCACCGTCGAGCCCGTCGGCTCCCGTGACACCGAGGGCCCAGGGCGCCGCCCTGACCCCGACCGCACCGGTGAGCGCGGCGAGCATCCCGTGTGATGGTCCGAACCCCGCCGGGCTCGTCCCGTCGCAGGTCGGCGACCGCTACGACCTCCGCCCACTCTGGGACGCGAACCACACTGGTCAGGGGGTGCGCGTCGCGCTCATCGAGGTGGGGACGAGCATCGACGCGACGGTGCTTACCCGGTACCAGGAATGCATCCACACCGGTCCGGTGCCGTTCTTCGCGCACCAGGTGGGATTGGGCCCGCTTCCGCCGCCCAGTGGGCGCCCACCTTCGGTGACAGCATGACGGGCCCCTTCTACGCGGCGGGGATGGCCGCTCTGCGCAGCGACCTCGTCGCGAACGGCATCACACCGCCGACGCTGCTCACACCCGCGCTGTACGCGATCGCGAACAATCCCGTGCTCTACCCGAAGGTGTTCCGCGACGTGCTCGAAGGAAAACAACGACCTCTACGGGGTCGGGTGTCGACCGCATCGCGATCGCAAACTACCTCAGGTCCGGCGACACGTTCGACCGGGCGATCGAGACCTTCGCCGAAATGTACGCGGACCAGAACCAGCGCGACTTCGAGGAAGTAGTCGCCGCCGAGAAGAGCGGCGTGCTCGACGCCCACGAGGACATGCCGAGCTGAGATCGTCCGTTCTCGATGATGCGGTGCACGCGGGCCCAGGTAGGCCCAGGACGGCTGTGGACAACATCATCGCCGCGTGGTGCGCCAACTCAGCTGATGACTCTGGCAATTCCGCTCCCGGGTTGTCGGCGTGCCACCAGGGATCGGGCTGGTGAGCACACCGCTCGAACTCAGATTGCTCGTAATGAGCAGGCCCGGGGTTCGAGTCCCCGTCCCGGCTCCCAGCATCGTGACCAGCGACGACGCGACGAACTGCGACGTGCACGTTCCTCGGGTCGTTGGCGCAACGCTCGTTGAGCAGAGAATTCGATCCCGGGCAAGCCCTGACTCAAGCGGGTGTCATTGCGCGCGCTGCCCCTGTCTGGGTGAGACTGGTGGCGTGGTAGCGGCTCCTGACACCCGTTACGCCAGGTCAGGGGAGTTCTACGTCGCGGATCCTCTGCAAGTGGCCCTGTCCGAGTTTCATGCGTCCCTTGGTGTGGACTCTGCCATTGCTGGATGCCTTGGGCAATCGGATTAGAGCGTTCGCGAGGGAATGAATCCATCTCGGCTCGGGAGCACCAATGCGATAGTTGTGCCGTGCCAACGAACTACTTCGACGACCGGATAGCCGAGCGATACGAGACCTACTGGCCGGAACTCTTCCGCCCTGCGGCCATTGACCCAGTTGTGAGCTTTCTCGCCGGCCTCGCAGAAGGTGGTACGGCGCTAGAGCTCGGGATTGGCACAGGTCGAATCGCGGTGCCGCTCAGCGAGCGGGGCGTACGCGTGCAGGGGATTGATCTTTCCCCGGACATGATCGCCCGACTGCGGGCACAACCGGGGACTGCCGACATCGGCGTGACGATCGGCGACTTCGCGACCACCTCAGTGGAGGGTGCATTCCAACTCGTCTATCTCCTGCGCAACACCATCATGAATTTGACGACCCAAGATCAGCAGACCGCGTGCTTCCACAACGCCGCCGCACATCTTCAACCTGGCGGCTGCTTCGTAGTCGAAGTCATCGTTCCCGCACTGCGGCAACTCCCACCAGGTGAGAGTGTGCGCCCATTTATCGTGAGCCGAGAGCATCTCGGCTTCGACGAGTACACCGACCTCGCCGCCCAGAACTCCATCTCTCACCACTACTGGGTCGTTGACGGTCGGCTCGAGACATTCTCAGGCCTGTTTCGCTACGTGTGGCCATCCGAGCTGGACCTGATGGCCCAGCTCGCTGGCCTCCAGTTGCGCGAACGCTGGAGCGACTGGAGCAACGAGCCCTTCACCGGCGACAGCAAGGCACACATCTCCGTATGGGAGAAGCCTGCTAGTACCGCCGCACCAGCTCGAACGCGGGTCCCAAGAAGCTGACCGCCGCCGGTCGGTTCCTACCGCCACGCGTCGTGGACGGGTAGCCGAGGCCCTTAGCCGCCACTCTCGTCCTCGGCGCATTCGATCGCGTCGGCTAGCAGATCACGGCCGCGCCGAGCCCGACCCGGCCTGGGCGAGCAGCGCCTGTTGGAACGGCGCCGGGTCGAAGTCGGTGCGGGGATTAGCTTGCTGATCCTGCCGGTCCGCTAGAGGGGTGTTCGAGGGTGGTCGGCTGGGCGTGCGGCAAGTGCAGGTCTGGGCGCTCACGAAGTTGCGGAACGGTTTGCGTAGCGGCATGGCTCGAAAACACGTCTGGTTGGTGCTCACCTTCACCGTCTCGTATCGAAAGTGGGAACACGACTATTCCCACCTCAGATGGAGTGGGTGGGACAGCTACCTGAAGAATCCACTGGGCCCCTTGTTTCGGGGTCTGTGGTGGTCGATCGTGGGCGTTCCGCAGACCGACGTTGACTACTACGGGCGTGGGGGTCCCTACCTGGCGAGCAAGTCGAAGCTGCCGGCGGCGGGTTGGCTCTGGGTTGTGGTCTACCTCATCCTGTTTGGTGGGTTGATGGCCGGGTTGGTGCTCGCGGCCTTCGGCGGCGGGAAGTAGCACCACGAGCAGCGCGGCAAGGTCGGTGGACCATCAAGGGTCCTGGGTGGACAACTGCTCAACCGCGTCGAAGGGGGCGAGGCTCTTGTCCTCCACGGCCGTCCAGGCGACGCGGTCTGCGCTTTCGCTGCTGAGGTCGGGGCCAGGGTGATCGTCATGGTTTGCGCGGTCGCGGCGGGATCAGGCGGGCACCGCTGGGCTCGGTCTCTGATTTCGTGGTCGGCAACGCCCCTTGCCCCGTCTTGATCGGGCGTCACCGCGTCTCGATGGATCAGCGCTCCTGGCGAGCCCGCTCGTCTATGCTGCGGCGGCTACCGGACCAGAGGGAGGGCCTGTGAGACACTGCCGCGGGGTTCGTGTCGTCGCGTTCGTGGCCCTGGTCGGAGCCGTGACCCTGCTCGGGCCGGCGGAGATCAGCTCGGGCCAGTCGCTGGCGGCGCCACTCACGGTGGTGAAGGTCGTGTCGGGCTCGGCGCCGGCCGGCACCGTCTTCACGGTGACGATCAGCTGCGACGCGCCCTTGATCGCTCCTTCCCCGGGCACGAGCCAGGCGACGATGACCTTCAACGCCACCGGGCAGCCCCAGGGCACGAACACCATCGGCTTCCTCGACGCGACGACCTGCACCGTGACCGAGACGGTCACCGGTGGGGCCGCGAGCGTGCAGTACTCGTGCGCCTCGACGTTTCCGTCCGCGGGATCGACGGGCAAGGGGTTCCCAGGCGCCGCGGCATCGGGGAGTACCACCACGACGTCGAGCGGTCACGGGTTGACGAGCCAGGCTGCCCCGGTCTGTGCCGACGGCCCGCAGACCACGCCCATGGTGGTGAACCTCATCGAGGAGACCCAGACCGCGACCGTCACGGTGACGAACACCTTCCCGCCGCCACCCCCACCGCCGGTGATCGTGGCGCCGAAGTTCACCGGGTAGGGCACCGGCTACCTGCCGCTGTCATCGTCGGCGCAGTCGATCGCGTCCGCGAGCAGATCGCGCCCTGCCGACACCGGGTTCCGGTTCGGGCTAGCGTCCCGCTCGGATCTGCGGGCGCGGAGTACCGCAGCAGGGCGGGAGGAACCCGTGGGCGCGAAGCGAGTCTTGATCCGACCTCGGGGCTGGGCCCTGATCGCCGCGGTGGCGCTCACCGCGCTCACCACCCCGGCGTGGGCGTTGCTCAGCGCCGGACCCGCCGACGCCGTCGTGGGCACCTTCACGATGGACATCACCCCGCAGAGCGCCACCGCGCTCACGTTCCTCGTCACCAACACCGACGCGACGTGCACCAGCCAGCTGACCCTCACGATCACCGCCGGGGCCACGCCGGTCACGCCCACCTCGACCGTCAACCAGGACGTCAACAACGTGCTGGTCACCCTCCCGGTGGGGACCCCGTCGCCGGTCACCGTTGTCGGGAACTGCGTCGACGTCGATGTTCCCCGCCAGGCAACCGACCCGATCGTCTTCGCGACGGTGAACGTGACCAAGCAGGTCCAGGGACCCGACCCCGCGAACACCACCTTTACCGTCCATGTCGACTGCGCGTTCACGCCCGACGGAGCCGGGAGCGGCGCCCAGGGCTTCGCTGGGTCGTCGGCGTCCGTGCACAGCAACGGCGTCCCAACTGACGTGACCGGGGACCTGCAGTACGGGTCGAGCGGTGGGACGTCGCCCTTCTATCTCTTCGATCCGGCGACCTGCACCCTGACCGAGACGAACACCGGCGGGGCGCAGTCGACGTCGATCACCCCGAACCCGGTCGACGTCGTGAACCCGATCGTGTACAGCGCGACGGTGACGAACACCTTCCCGGCGCCGGCTGCGGCAGTGGTTGTCCAACCACGTTTCACGGGGTAGCCGAGCCGTTAGCCGCCGTTCTCGTCCTCGGCGCATTCGATCGCATCGGCGAGCAGGTCACGCCCCGCCGCACCTGACCCGGCCTCGCCGAGCAGCGCCCGCCGCAGCAGCCCTCGATTCGCGGTACGTCGAGTATGGCCCCCAGAGCCGCTGTACCGCCCCGCCACGGTGATCGACTTGACTGCAGCGCTCTCGGGACGGTCTGGTTTCACGGTGGCATCGTCACGCCCTTCCACAGCAACGCTTCTGGCACCGGCGGGAACCGCACACCTCTCATATCGAGGCGCTGCACCCCCTTGGCGGGATCGGTTGCTGGTGAACGACCGCTGTGGACAACCTCGACGCCCCGCGGCGCGCTACCCAGCTGATAACTCGGCCTCCGCCGCTCCCCAGCGATCCGCGTGCCATGAACGATTGCGCTGGTGAGCACACCGCTGAGGGTCAGATTGCTCGTCATGAGCAGGCCCGGGGTTCGAGTCCCCGTCCCGGCTCTTCAACATCCTGACCAGCGCTGACGCACGGGAACGCCAGGCGTCGTGTCTGTGGCTTGCTCCGCACAGCGCTCGTTGAGCAGATCATTCGACCGTCTTTGCCGAGCTGCGACGCCCTCGACTTGTGTGCATTTGTGGCGGCTGCGCTTCTTCACCGGTGAAGAGCCCTTCGGTGGGGCTCGCGGTTTTCGCATCCGTTCTCGCCCTGGCGTTCCTCTGGTATGCGTGACGAGGCGGTTGTCGAGGGTGGCTCGGCCCTCTTGCGTTCCTGCAGACCCCGAGTCGTGCGAGACACTTTGATGAAGGCGCACTGCCACGGGCACGCCAACCGGGAAGCACTCAGCGCAGCCGAGCGAAGTGACCTTTGACCCTTACCGGGTCACACCCAAGAGGCGGAAGATCTAGAACGCGCACTGGGCTGGGGAGCCATGGGCACAGCGACAAGTCTGACCAGAGCATGCATCGGCGTCGCCGTACTTGGGTTGACGGTTGCGGCGGGTTGCGGCGGTGGCTCGAGCACGGCCCCGACGACCACCACGACCACCCCGACGGCCCAAACCACAAACGGGGCAGTTGCGGGTCCGAACACAGCCGCACTCTTGACACTGGCTGACTTGAACGGCATCAGCGGCTTGAACGCTGCGGGGCGCACGCTCGCAATCACAACCGCTCCCCTTGTAAAGGGGCCGTCCGCCCCGGCTGGGCCCGGGCCCTGTAATCAGCCCGCCAATTCGGTCGCCTACCTGTCGTACACGTACGTCGCCTTCGGCAATACCAACAACACCGTGACCGTGAAGGAGTGGATAGACGGGTTCGCGGATGCTTCCACCGCTTCTCGATGGCTCGCTGCGGAGAAGAGCTTGGTCGACGCCTGTCCGAACTACTCCCAGAACGGGCATACCTACAGCCGATCACCGAGTGGCTCGGGAAATGGCTCGGTTTCGAGTCTCATCTACGACACGCAGCGAGATTCGGGGGGACGAGCCGCGCTCCTCCATTTCACCTACGCCGCAGTTGGCAACGATGTCGTCGAGATCCGTACGTATGGGGCTCCCATCACAGCCGCGCCCGATAGCACGCCCATCGCCGACGCGGCGATCGCCAAGCTGCAGAACGCAACGCCGTTGCCACCTTCCACCACACCACCGTCGAACGCGGGGGGGTCGGGTGGTTCCTCTAACAATCTGGTCGGGACCTGGCAGGGGTCGATGACCTTCGCCCCGTGTGGAACTTCCTCCACGACTTGGAAGTTCAACAGCGATGGAACATTTGAGACCAATATCCTGAACGATCAGAGTTCGAGCCGTAGCTGCGCGGGTGGCTTCACCGTCCAGGGCACGTACACGGCGAGCGACAGCCAGATCACCTTCCATCAAACGAGTCAGAGCACCGGAGAAGGCCCGCAACAGGCGGATTACACGATGAGCTACCAACTCGTTGGCAGCAACTCGCTCCAGGGAACTTTTATGGGGGTACCCATCGAACTGTTTCGTCAGTAATCACGTGGCTGACGACGGGGCGTGCGTTGGTGGGCTTGGTCGAGTGCACGGGGTGCGTCGGTCGGGAGGGTAAGCCAGCGGTCACCGTAGGGCGACGAGTCTGCAAGGAGACGTGATGCCATTCGAAGGAATGCAAGGATCCAAGACGATCCACATCGAAGCACAACCAGAGACACTCTGGTCGATGGTCAGCGACGTGACGCGCATGGGCGACTGGAGCCCCGAGACCCGCCGGGCGGAATGGGTGGACGGCGCCACTGGGCCTGCCGTCGGCGCTCAATTCAAGGGCCGCAACCAGCGCGGCCGGGCCAAATGGTCGACGACCTGCACGGTCACCGCATCCGAGTCGGGCCGAGAGTTCTGCTTCGTCGTCGGCACGCCCGAGAAGCCCAAGACCACGTGGAGCTACCGCTTCGCCGCATCGGGCTCAGGCACTGACGTGACCGAGTCTTGGCAAGCCAACCGCTACCATCTTCTCGCCAAACTCATCACCACACCCGATAAGGCCACGGCCGCGCTCAACGACGGGATCGCCAAGACCCTCGAAGCGCTCCGGGACGTGGCAGATACCAAGTGAGTGCCCCGAGGGTGTGCTCGGGACCTGGCGTGGCTGGCCGGAGAGCGGGATCGAGGGGCCGCGCTGCTGCGTCGTGCCGTCGATCGCAGCCGGGCCGCTGGGCTTGAGCCACTCGTAACCATCACGCTCGGCGACCTCGCAGCCGTCCTCGCCGATGAAGCACCCCGACCAGGCGCGAGCCGCGTCGGCTGAGGCGCGCGAGATCGCCACCGGCCTCGGAATGGCGGACGTAGCGCGTTACACACGGCCCGCCGGTAAGCACCCCAATCCCCGCCAGCTCGTCCAGAGCGTGCCCGTGGAGAACGTGGACACCGAAGCAAGGGAAGCTCAGCTGATAACTCGGCGGGTTTCGTTCCCGTGCGATCCCCACGCGGCGGACATCGCTAGCGCAACCGGCCAGACGATCGAGGACACTGCCCTAGTTGAGACGGCGTTGGAGGTCGGTCATCAGATGATTGGCCCCGATCTCCGGGCGCCGAGAATCTTCGACCCCGAGCAGCCGGCGCCTGAGGGGGCAACACCCGTCATGCGCTTGCTCGCGTTTGCTGGCCGCACGGTCTGAAACGGACTCAGCATCGGGTCGCCAGGAGCACCGGGCGGTCTTCCTGACGGGTGGACTTCTGGAGCTCACCGAGAGCACGAACGCGGTCCTCGCCGTGACTAATGGGCGCCTCCTCGTCGTCGCGACCGGTGTTCGTGGCGCGCCGCGCAGCCACACCGAGATCTCCTACGACGGGCTCGAGATGGCCGAGTACGACAATCGTGAGATCACCTTGCGCTGGTCCGCCGGTGCGGCACGGTTCCGTGGGGCGGCCAAGCCCATGCTCCCCCCACTGGTCGAGGCGCTCGCCGAACAGCTTCGGGTGCGGGGCTTGCCACCTTCGACACCGTCACGGTGACACCGTCAAACTGGTGTGCCGGAAGACCGGTGGCGTTCACCCGCAACACAGCACTCACTCGATAGAGCCGCTATAAGTCCGCCGGTGGACCCGGCAGCTACTGACCGACGGGCTGTGAACAATGCTCGAGGCCGCGAGGCGTGCTCGCTCAGCTGTGATAACTCGGCGGGTTCCGTTCGCGTGCGATCGGTGTGCTGGCAGCGATTGCGCTGGTGAGCACACCGCTCGGGCTCGGATTGCTCGCAATGAGCAGGCCCGGGGTTCGAGTCCCCGTCCCGGCTCCGCGTCGCTGACCAGCGAAGCTGCGCCGCTGTAGCCATCTGGCCGTCGGCGGCCGAAGCGGACAACGTTCGACGCACGCGCAGCTCGGTGGCCGGTCAAGGCGCCCCCCGGAGACCGGCTCGATCCAGCCAGGTACTGTCCGTTCGTGCATTCCTGGTCGGCGAGGCGCGCGGCGGCGGAATCCGCGTGGGCGACCAGGTGACCAGTGACCGCGCCGCGGGGCCCGGCACACCCGCGACGGCGAACCCGGCAAGCCGGTGGCCGCAGTTGCCAGTGGCCGAGTGGGCGGCGACGCGCGACACCCTGCAGCTCTGGACCCAGATGGTCGGCAAGGTGCGGATGGCGAACACCCCGGTCGTGAACCACTGGTGGAACGTCCCGCTCTATGTCACCGCCCGCGGTCTCACCACGTCGCTCATCCCGCACGCCCACGGCCCGAGCTTCCAGATCGACTTCGATCTGCAGGTCCACGAGCTCGAGATCGTGACCGAGACCGAGGTGCGGCGCTCGATCACACTCGAGTCGCGCCCGATCCCCGACTTCTACGCCGAGCTGATGACCCGCCTCGACGAGCTGGGTGTGGGCACCGCGATCTGGCCGGTGCCGGTCGAGATCGAAGGCGCGGTCCCGTTCGCCGACGACCACGAGCACGGAACCTACGAACCCGATCAGGCCCATCGCTTCTGGTTGCTGCTGGTCGAGGCCGAGCGGGTCTTGGAGGAGTTCCGCAGCCGGTTCGTGGGCAAGGCGAGCCCGGTCCACCTGTTCTGGGGCGCGCTCGACCTTGCTGTGACCCGTTTCTCGGGTCGGACCGCACCGCCGCACCCCGGCGGCGCACCCAACTGCGGCCCGCAGGTCATGCTCGAGGCGTACTCCCACGAGGTCAGCAGCTGCGGCTACTGGCCCGGTGGCGACGGCGAGGGGCTCTTCTACTCGTACGCCTATCCCGAGCCCGCCGGCTTCCGGGACGCGTCGGTTGCGCCCGACCTCGCGTCTTACCGCGGGGATCTCGGCGAGTTCGCCCTGCCGTACGAATCGGTGCGCACCGCCGCCGATCCGGATCGCTTCCTGCTCGACTTCCTCCAATCGACGTACGAGGCCGCGGCCACCGCGGGGTCCTGGGACCGCCAGGCCCTCGAACGGCGTTGACCGCCGCGACGACCGAACCGACGACGCGCCGACACCGCGACGGCTCACGACGCGCCGGTTGTCGCCTCGGCGCGCGGTCCGGCCTCGCGAAGCTCGCAGTGAAGGGTCGGTCGCCTCGGCGCGGACTACGGGGCGCGTCGCAGGAGCTGCACCGACAGCCCGTCGCCGACTGGGAAGCGCCGGCGGGGGCCGTTGAAGGCGCCGAGCTCGGTGGGGGTGATCCGCGCCGCCGCGCTGGACCGGTTGAGCAGCCCGACCCGTCCGGTTCCTGAATCCCCGGGGATGTAGAGGGCGACCGGGCACTGGGACAACGTGGCCGCCAACGCCGCCGCCCCGACGTGGGGCAGGTAGCTGAGGTCGGTGAACGTCAACGCCACGCCGCGGCTCTCGCCGACGTACCCGAGCGTGTTGCCGTTCACGACCTGCTGGCTCTCGAGGAGACAGACGTCGAGGGGAGCGCGGCCGGCCGTCCGTGCCGCGGCGAGGGCCCGGACGATCGGGGTCGCGTAGTCGGGGACGCCCGGCCGCCGCGTGTCCGCGAGTCGGCTGCCGTCCAGCGGCACCGTGACCTGGAAGGTTCGGGACCCGACCGCGAGCCGGCCCACGCCCGTCCCGGGCGCCGGGGTCAGGTAAGCGGCGAACTGCACCGCGAGCACGACGGCCGCGGCGCCGAGGACGACGCGTCGCAGGGCGGCGGGGCGGATGGCCGCCACGGCACCGGCGGCGAGCACGGCGACCCCCGCGATTCCGGGCGCGAGGTAGCGGATGTCCTGGTTGTGCGACACCGCGAGCACCACGAACGGGATCAGGAACCACGACGCGGGGATCGCGAGTCGGATCAGGCCGCGCCGGTCGATGTGGGAGCGGAGCCGCCGTGCGGACAGGGCGGCGGCGACGACGGCGACGACGAGGAGGATCGTGCCGATCCCGGAGTCGATGGTGACGACGAGGAACTCGAGGAACGCGTGGAGGTTGAGTGGCGACGTCGTCGTCCCGATCGCCAGCTGACCGTTCGTCGTGGACCGCAGGTAGTCGAGCGCGGGGTTGAGGTTCACCGTGTACCACGCCAACGCGACCACCACCGCGACGGCGACGGCGATCGCCGCGTTCGTGAGCTGGCGTCGCAGGGTGATCTGCTGCGGCCAGGCCAGGGTGAGAAGCGCAGGGGCGAGCACGATCCCGGGTGCGGTCATCTTCGTCAACGTGGCCAGCCCCGCGAACACGCCGCACGCCACGGCCCAGCGGCGGTCCTGGAAGCCGTTCGAGGCGATGGCGGCGAGCACGGTGAGCGCGGCGAGCAGCACCACGAGGGTGTCGACGAGCACGGTGCGGCTCAGGCCGTAGATCACGGGCGCGGTCCCGACGAAGATCGCCGCGGGAATCGCGGCACGTCGCCCGAACAGCCGCGCGGCGATCGCGGCCACGGTCACGATCGTCCCCGCGAGCATCAGCGTGTTGGCGACGAGCGCGGCGTCGACCCCGTTGCGGAGCGCCTCGAACGGGGTGATCGCCAGCATGTACAGCGGCGGGTAGGCGGGATCCGTGTTGTAGAAGGCGGACACCGCTCGCCGGAGTCCGCCGTCGGTGAGCGCCCGCCGCCACTGCCAGGTGAGGTGCAGGTAGTGGGCCTGGTCCCACGGGGGGGCTTGATGGTCGTGCACGATCCAGATCAGGTTCCCGACCACGACGAGGGCGACGACGGCGGCCACGCCGAGCGTCGTCCCCGACCACGCCCGACGTGACGTCCGTCGGGTTCGGCCGGCCGATGGCCTGAGCGCTCCGTGCGCGGGGGCCGGGGCGGTGCCGGCAGCGGGGGCCCCGGCGGCGGGCGGTTGGGCACCCGCGTCGGGACGCGTCCCCACGTGGAGCTGCCGCGTCCCGGCTGCGGGGATCCGCGACCGGTCACGCTCCTCGCGCATCCCGGTCATGCCCGATGCCTCCCGCCCGGGCGCCGTCGCCCGGGATCTCCGGTTGTGCCCGGACCGGCGAACCTAGCGAAGCTGCCGCGGCGGGACCCATCGTGCGCCCGCCCGACGGACGTTCTCGGTTCGGGACGTTACGCTCGCCGTGTGGGCTTGCTCCTGGGCGAGGATCCTCGGTTGACCCCGAGCGGCGATGTCGGGCGGAGCCCCGCGGCGCACGACACCGACCCCGCGCCGTGGCCGCGGGCCTCCACGCCGCGGCGGCGTGGGTCCGGTCGGAACCATTCGGATCTGCGGTGAAGCGCTGGGCGTGCCGGCTCGGGGTCGCCCTGAGCGTGACCGCCGCCGTCGCCATGGCCACCGTCGCCACCAGCCAGGCGGCATCACCGGCGCGCAGCTCGCATGCTCACCATCTGTCCGCCAACCCGAACCTGGCGTTCGTGCTGTTCGTCTTGGGGATCGCCGGCATCATGTTCGAGCTGCTCCATCCGGGACTGAACGTTCCTGGCGTCGCGGGCGTGATCTCGTTCGTGGTCTCGCTGATCCTGCTCGGCAGCCTCCCGGTGAACGCCGGCGGGGTGGTCCTGGTCGTGCTGGCGTTCGTGTTCTTCGCCATCGATCTCCGCGTCGGTGCGCACGGCCTCGCCGCGGTCGCCGGCGGTGTGTCGCTGATCCTCGGCGGCTTGTTCCTGTACCACCCGTCGGTCCCGAGCGCGAAGGTCTCGTTGCCGCTGCTCATCGTGCTGGCCGTCGCGCTCGCGGTGTTCTTCGTCGTGGTGGCGAGAGCCGCGCTGCGGGTCCGTCAGGAGCCCGTCGTGACCGGCGCCGACAAGCTGATCGGCGAAGAGGGTGTCGTCACCGAAGCGCTCGACCCGAGCGGGTACGTGCGGATCCACGGCGAGGTGTGGGCCGCGAAGCTCGACGACGGAGCTCCCGGACCCGTCGTCGTCGGCACCAATGTCGTCGTGTGGGAAATACGTGGACTCACGCTCGTGGTGGAGCCCGCAGACCAGATCAGAAGCGAGCCGGACACCGGCTCGATCAAGTGGAGGTAGTCAGTGGCACGAGTAGCCCGGATGCAGGTCGCGTTCCTCCCCGCCCGGATCGTCTCGGAGTACACGCGGCTGGTGGTGTTCCGTCTCGGTCGCATGACCGGAGTCAAGGGACCCGGCGTCGTCGCGGTGATCCCGTTCATTGATCGGGTCATCAGAGTCGACCTCCGCGAGTTCTTCCTCGAGATCCCCCGTCAGACCGCGATCACGAAGGACAACGCGCCCATCTCAATCGACTTCATCACCTTCTTCAAGGTGGTCGATGTCCAAGCGAGCGTGGTGCAGGTCGCCGACTTCTCCGGTGCGGCGCAGAACATCGCCGCGACGACGCTTCGGTCGGTCGTCGGTGACATCAGCCTCGACGATGTGCTCGCCAAGCGGGACGAGATCAACCAGATCCTGCGCGCCAAGCTCGACGAGGTCACCGAGCGGTGGGGAGTGAAGGTCACCAGCGTCGAGATCCGCGAGATCACCCCACCACCGGCGGTGCAGGAGGCGATGACCCGTCAGATGTCGGCCGAGCGGACCCGACGGGCCGTCGTGACCGAAGCCGAAGGCGACAAGGCCGCGGCGGTGCTGCGCGCCGAAGGCGACAAGCAGTCCAACATCCTCCAGGCCGAGGGTGCGAAGCAGTCCAACATCCTCCAGGCCGAAGGTGAGAAGCAGGCCGCGGCGCTGCGCGCGGAAGGATTCGCGTTGGCGCTCACGAAGGTGAACGAGTCCGCCGAGGTTGCGAACCCCAAGACGATGGGGCTCCAGTACCTCGACGCGCTCAGGAGCCTGGGCGCGTCGCCGAGCACGAAGTTCGTCCTCCCGCTCGAGCTCAGCACGCTCCTGTCGGGCCTGGCCGGCTACGCGGGCGAGGCGTTCCACGACGGTGATCGTGCGCCCGCCCGGAGCAAGTGAGCGGCCGCGGCACTCCCTGCCGCTTGGTGAGTTCCGGGTCCACGGCGGATACACGTGCGGTCGCCCCGGCTGGGTGAGGCACGACCGCCGGCGGGGCTCAGGCGAGCTGGCGGGCCAGCTCCCGCCGGGCCGACGGGAGCCACTCGCGGTTCCTTGCCGCGAGCCCAGCCCGCGTGGTCGAGGTCGACGCCGTAGAGCGCGGCGGCGTTCTCACCGAGGATCTTGGCCTTGACCGAGTCGCTGAGCGCCGGGTAGCCGAACTGCTCCTGCATCCGCTCCGGGATGGTGAAGGCACGGAACGCGTCGATGAGCGGCTGCGGCGCCCCGTACCAGACCGAATCGGTGCCCCAGAGGATGCGGTCCGCACCGACCGCGAGGAGCAGCTTGCCGAGCACGTGTGCCGCTTCGTGGGGTCGGCGCAGCATGAGGAACCACGTCGAGCCGAGCTCCGCGTACACGTTCGCTCCCGGCCCGACACCGGCGCCACGAAGGCTCGACACCAGCCGGCTCACCCCTCGTTCCGGGTCGACGTCGTACGGCCCCTCCTCGTCAGGGTCGACGTCGTACCCCGAGTGGTAGACGACGAAGGTCAGGTCTCGGAACGCGGCCGCGGCCGGGCCGACGTCGCGGGGCGACGCGCTCGCGGGCGCCCGGCTCGCCACCGGGCCGGCGAGACCCTTGTGCGCGCAGACGATGTGGGGCCCGAGGGCCCGCACCCGCTCCAGGAACGGCCATCCGGTCTGCTCGTCGTCGAGGAACCACCCGCGGTGGTCTGCCCGCTCGGGTGGTGCCCACAGCGTGTACACCTTCCAGCCCGCCGGGCCGAGCCGCGCCGCCCAGTCCACCATCGCGTCGAGCTCGGCGGGACCGAGATTCGGGTGCACGATCGTGTGGGTCAGCACCCGGCCGGTCCCGGCGTACCGGTCGACGACGTCACGCGCCGCGGCGATGTCGGCGTTCGACACGACGTTCTCGCCCGCCCGTCCGGGCGGGGACGTGAGCAGCGCGACCGCGGTCTCGCTGCCGCCGAACACGCAGGTCGCCCACTCCGCCGCGGACAGCAGCGACGGGTCGACGCCGCCACCCCACCGGTCCGGGTCGACCATCTGCAGGAACCCGAACAGCGCGCCCGCGGCGGTCGTGGCCGAGCGGCTCGGGCGGACCAGGTGGGTCTGGACGTCGATGACCACCCGGTCACCCCCGAATTCGGCTTCCGCGGCGTCGACGTCCACCTCGGCTTCCGGGGCGACGGGATAGAAGCCACCACCCGCGGCGGCGTCGACTGCCCGCAGCGTCGCGGCGGTGCCGCGCCGGTCGGCGAGGTACGCCCCGGTCGTGAGTCCCACGCGGGCGGCGTGCGCGGCCGCGGCCCGTTGGGTTCGGGCCGCGGCCCGCCGGGTCTCGGCGCTGAGCGGCACCGGCGCGTACTCGTCCGACGACCGCGGAGCGAGCAGCGGCGGGACCGGCTGGGATGGCACCTCGGCGAACCGTAGCGGTCCCGCGCCCCGTCGCCCGCCGACGAACGGGCTCGGACGCGTCGCCAGCTCCCGTCGCGGCCCGTGCGGACCACCGCGGATCGGCGGCGGGTTCGAGTCGTGGTGGCGGCCCCGACCCCCGCCAGCCAGACTCTCCGTGTGTGGAGGCGGGCGGGGGTCATCGGCGCGGTCGTGATGCTCGGCCTGGTCGCAGGCTGCGGTGGTGGGCGAGCCGCGGCCGCGTGGAGCAGCCACGACCGGGCCGGCTGGGCCCAGTTCTGCACCGCGCGGGCGCACCTCCCGACGTCGCGGTGCGCCTGCTACCAGCGGGTCTTCCAGAACGCGGGGAAGACCTACAGCCAGATCCACAAGGCGGTGCTGAACGCCCCGAGCCTCGCCACCAGCCCCCCACCGCAGGAGGCGCAGGTGTTCCGGACCGCCGCGGCCGCCTGCCCCTGAGCGCTCGAGCCACCGCGGGTAGCCGCGGTGAGCGGCTCAGATCTCGAGTGGCTCATGCTCGATCTGCTCGACGAGCGCGGCGAGGCTCGCGCCCGAGATGTCGCCCCTCAGCTGCCGGAGGAGCTGGACGCCCATCATCACCGCGGCCGCGCCGGCCCCGGCGATGGAGCCGATCTCGACCCGCAGGAACAGGTCGCTACCGGCGACCGCGGTGACCACCGCGAAGGTGACGATGCCAACGAGCCAGGCGAACATCGCGAGGCGGTGACCGAGGAGCGCGATCAACGCCTGCGCGAGCGTCAACGCGAGGATGAACAAGCCGCTGCCGGCGGCGAGCAGCGCGAGGTCCAGGTTGCCGAGATGGAACTTGGACCCGAAGAGGATCTTGCCGACGAACGGCCCGAGCGTCGCGGCCGCCACGACACCGATCACGCCGATGGCCACGACGACCAAGACAAGGTTCCGCACCCCGTTGCGGAAGTCCTCGACCCGACCGGCACTGACGAGCCCCGCGAGCTTCGGCAACAGCGCCGCCTGCACCGCCTGGAACAAGAGGATCGGGATCCGAGAGAGGAACAGGCCGACGATGAAGTCGGCGACGGCGGCCCGCTGCCCCGGGGTGGCCAGGATCTGCGCGCCGAGGAACGGCGCGTAGCTCAGCATCTGAGCGAAGAGCGACCCGAACAGCAGGTACCCGAGGTTCGCCGACAGCTCCGACCACGGCGCGGCGGGACCCGGCGGGAGCAGGTCGCGCTGCCCACGCAACGCCACGAGGGTGGCCAGCGCGGGTGGGAAGGCGAGACACAGCCCGTACCACAGCGGGTTCGAGGCCCCCGCGGCGGCGAGGACCACGACCGGCAGCAGCCGGATGATCCCCTCGGCGCCCATGCTGATGCCGTACGCGCCGAACCGTCCCGCGCCCGCGAACAACCCGCGCGCAAGCAGCTCGAACCCGTAGGTGAACAGGGAGATCACCAGGCAGGCGATCAGGCCGGTGTTCCCGTTGAACAGGTTGCTGACGATCGGGGTGAACGCGGCGACGGCCACGATCAGGAAGCTCAAGCTCACCGCGAAGGCCAGACCCAACGCGCCGGCGCGCTTGGCGACCGGCCCACCGCCGATGTTGCGGGCCCGGCGGGCCGCGATGGCACGCCCGACTTCTTGCTCGAGGGGCAAGAAGATGCCCGGCGCGAGGACGAAGACGAACACCCACAGCGCGTTCAGCGCCGCGTAGTCGGTCTTCGACAGCGCCCGGAACCCGAGGATCTGGAACCCGTACGTGGTGACCCCGGCGACCATCAGGCCGGCGCCCACCGCGAAGGTCCCCTCGGGAAGCGGCTGCTTGGCGGCCTCGATCAGCCGATGTCCACGCTGGGCCATGCGAGTCGGGAAATCCTGGTGAGTGATCGAAGCCGGAGCCCCGAAGCATAGGAGGCGACGCCGACACCGCGCCGGTCGGGTTCACCGGCGCCCGCCGCCCCCTGGTGGCTGCTCCCCCAACGCCGACCGGGGCGGCCGGACCTCCTCCACGTAGGATCGCCGCCCTTGACGCACCGACCCGCTCGCCCTGACGGGCCCGCATGAGCTGCCCTGACGCCATGAGCCGCCCTGACGCCGCCCGCCGCCGGCTCCGGGTCACCTGGCGCGCCGCCGCGGGTGCCGCCGTGTTCGGGGTGGTGCTCGCGGCGTGCGGCGGTCCGAGCAAGACCAACCTCGGGCTGCAGATCAACCAGAACAAGGGCACGGCCGCACCGGCGGCAGCCCAGCCCTCCGGGAAGGTGCAGACCGTCCCCGGGATGCCGCCGGTCGTGCAGCGAGACAACCTCTACAGCGAGACCGTCAAGGGGAAGCTCAGCTCGGCGACGAACGGGGCCCGGTCCCTCGTGTACGTCCCGAACCTGAAGTCGAACGACGTGTACGTGATCGACCCGAAGACCCTGCAGGTCGTCGACCGGTTCCCGGTCGGTGTCGATCCGCAACACGTCGTCCCGTCGTTCGATCTGAAGACCCTCTGGGTCGCCAACGAGGACGTGAACGCCCCGGCGAACGGGTCGGTCACCCCGATCAACCCGAAGACCGGGCAGCCGGGAACGCCCATCTCCGTCGACAACCCGTACAACCTGTACTTCACGCCGGACGGACGCTCGGTGATCGTCGTCGCCGAGACCCGTAAGCGGCTCGACTTCCGCGACCCGCACACCTTCGCGCTGCAGGACTCGATGCCGTTGACGACGTGCGCCGGGCCGAACCACGGTGACTTCTCGATCGACGGCTCGTACTTCGTCCTGTCGTGCGAGTACCAGCGCTCGGTCGTGAAGGTCGACTGGCGAGCCCGCCAGGTCGTCGGGAGCCTCGTGCTCGCCCCGAACGCGATCCCCCAAGACGTTCGGGTGTCGCCCGACGGCTCGACCTTCTACGTCGCGGACCTGGTTCGGGGCGGGCTGTACACGGTCGACGGAGCGACGTTCACCGAGACCGGGTTCATCCCCACCGCGCTCGGCGCGCACGGGCTGATCGTGAGCCGTGACACCAAGCAGATGTACGTCGCGAACCGGGGTTCGATGACCCAGGGGGTCGGCGCCAAGAACGGGCCGGGGAGCGTCAGCGTGTTGGACTTCAAGACCAACCGGGTCGTGGCCACCTGGCCGGTGCCCGGCGGGGGAAGCCCCGACATGGGCAACGTCACCGCCGACGGTCGGCTCCTGTTCGTCAGCGGCCGCTTCGACGACGTCGTGTACGTCTTCGACACCAAGACCGGTTTGGCGCGCATCGTCCCGGTCGGTCAGGAGCCCCACGGGGTCGCGGTGTGGCCCCAGCCGGGCCGGTACTCGCTGGGCCACACCGGGAACATGCGGTAGGTCAGCCCCGCGGCGGCGCCGTCGGGGTCAGCGCCCCGGGTCTTCGCCGATGTCGCGCAGCGCAGCACCGAGCGCGGTGCGCAGGCGCCGCGCCGTCGCCGGGGCGAGATGTCCGACGAGTCCGGCGCCGGCGCCGTCCGACCTCCTCGACGGTCAGCTCGACGCGGAGGTCCTCGCAGCCGTCGCAGTCGTCGAGGACGGCGACCGCCCACGCCACCGGAGGGCGTTCGTCGTCGCCGTCGGGATGATCGTCGAGGCCGTGGTCCACGAGCTTCTTCACCTCACGAGTCAACCACTCCCCCGCGGCGTGACCATCCCAGGGGCGGAAGGCCGGGGGCTACGTCGGGGTGGACCAGAAGGCGTTCGTGGCGACGAGGATCGTGTCGGTGCAGGCGTCGAGCGGCACGGCGGTGCTGTCGATCACGAGGTGGTACAGCGCCGCGTCGTCGAGGTCGACGTCGTAGAACCGCTTGACGTACACCCGCCGGGCCCGGTCGGTCTCGTGGCAGCGGCGGCGGGACTCGCTCTCGTCGATGCCCGAGATCCGCATCGCCTGGCGGACCCGCCGGTCCGGGGGTCCGTCGAGGCGGACGTGGAACACCTGCGGGCGACCCCGCAGCACCGCCATGCCTGCCCGTCCGAGGACGACACCGCCGGTGGTGTCGGCGAGCGACTCGATACTGGACTCGACGTCGCCGCGCACGTGCTCCTCCGGGCTGAGCTCCTCCGCGAGCTCGGGGGTGCGAGCCCCGAGCACGAGCGGCATCCCCGCCAGCGCGTCGACGATGCGGTTGATGAGCCGCTCGGGTCGATCGTCGGACGGCCCCCCGCGAGACGAGCCGCGCACCACCGCGGGCGAGAGGATCCGCTCCAGGAAGGGGAGGTCGAGCCGGTCGGCGAGCTGGGGGCCGACGATGGTCCCGCCGGCGCCGTAGCTGGCCGAGATGGTCACGACGCGGGGCGCCGTGGGGGCGCTCACAGCAGCTCAGCTCCCCACGGCGGTCGCATCGCCGCTGACCTCACCACGCCGGAGCGGTGGCGTCAACGACGAAACCGCGAGTCGAGCCCGCCGGCACCGCTCGCGTGGTCACGGTCACCATCCCCTTCTTCCTTCGGGACTGCTGTGGTAGGGAAGTCGGCACGTGACGCGACGGGACGGGGGTTCTGGTCTCGGCGCCGGTTCGCGTCACCTGACCGATCGGAGCGGAGCACGGCCACGGAGCTCGTCGGGGACACGGAGGAGCTCGATCCTCGTCGTTGGATCACGCTCGCGATCGTGATCAGCGCGGCGCTGATCGTCGTGCTCGACAACTCGATCCTCAACGTGGCGATCCCCACCATCCTGCGGGACTTCCACACCGACCTGCCGAGCGTGCAGTGGGTGGTCACCGGGTACGCGCTGACGTTCGCGAGCCTGCTGATCATCGGCGGGCGCCTCGGCGACCTGTATGGGCACCGGCGGATCTTCATCATCGGCGCGGCGCTGTTCGGCGCCGGATCGCTCCTCGCGTCCGTGTCCTGGTCGGTCTCGTCCCTCGTCGTCGGGGAGGCGATCATCGAGGGCATCGGGGCGTCGCTGATGCTCCCCGCGACGCTCGCGATCATCTCGACGACGTTCCGCGGGCCGGAACGGGGCCTCGCCTTCGCCGCGTGGGGCACCACCGCCGGCGCTGCCGCCGCGTTCGGGCCGGTCGTCGGCGGCTTCCTGACCACCGAGTACTCCTGGCGGTGGGCGTTCCGGATCAACGTCATCATCGCCCCGCTCGCGATCCTCGGCGCCCTCGTGGTCATGACGAGGACCCGCCCGACCGGTCCGAGAGAGCGCATCGACGTCCCCGGCGCGGCGATGATCGCGGCCGGGATGTTCCTGCTCGTCTTCGGGCTGACCGAAGGGGCGAGTTACGGCTGGTTCCGGCCGATCCAGGACTTCTCGATCGGCACCACCACGGTGTGGCCGGCCTCACGGTCGGTGTCGATGATCCCGGTGATCTTCGTCGTCGCGGCCGCGATCCTCTACGGCTTCTACCGCTTCGAGCGACGCAAGGAACGAGAGAGCCGGGGGCCGCTCTTCGAGTTCAGCCAGCTGCGCCACAAGACGTTCCGGTACGGGCTCTTGACGACGGTCGTCCTCGCGATGGGCCAGCTCGGCCTGCTCTTCGTGCTCCCCGTCTTCTTGCAGGACGGCAAGCACCTCACGGCCGAGACCAACGGCCTGTGGGTGCTGCCGACCGGGTTGTTCATCATCATCGGCGCCCAGCTCGGAGGCCGCCTCACCCGCACGGTCGGGACGACCGCCGTGGCACGCGCCGGTCTGATCCTCGAGACGATCGGCCTGCTCCTCGTCGCGATCGTCATCTCACCCCAGCTGACGTTCTTGGAGCTGGTTCCCGGCTTCGCGTTCTACGGCTTCGGGATCGGGTTCGCCAGCTCCCAGCTGACCAACATCGTGCTGTCCGCGATCGGCCCGGACAAGGCCGGCGCCGCCGGGGGTGCGAACACGACCACCCGTCAGATCGGCAGCGCCCTCGGCGTCGCCGTCATCGGGTCGCTGCTCACGACCCTGACGATCCGTCACGCGGTGAACGCGGTGCACGCCAGCACCGCCCTCCCCGCCGCGCTGAAGACCAAAGCGGTGGCCGAGCTCCACGCGCTGGGCCCGAACTTCACGCCGCCCGGTCACGCCGACCCGCAGCAGCTCGCGACGCTCCACAAGATCCTGGCGTCCGCGGTGGCGGGCGGAACCCAACCGGCGCTGTTCTTCGGTGCCGGCGTGGTCGGCGTCGGGGCGCTCCTCTCCATGCTGATCCCGCGGATCGGCCCGCCGGTCCGCCTCGAGCAGCTCGAGGCGATGGAGGCCGCCAACGCCTGACCGGCCCGGGCCACCGTCGCGACCCGCGCCTCCCCCTGACGGCTACCCGTCGCGACGCTGCGCCGCCCAGGAGCCCGGGGCGGCGCCTTCCACGATCGCCCGCCGGTGCGCGAACAACCAGTCGTCGCCGACCCGGACGAGTCGGTCTCGGTACACCCCCCAGTGGTCGAAACCCACACCGGTCAAGGCCAGGAAGTACGACGTCGCGTGGACCGCGTCGGGCGCGGCGACGACCATCCGCAACGACGACACGTGATGCCGGATCCGCCCGGCACCCGCCGGGCTGGCAGCCAGTTCAGCTCGAACTGCGTGGAGATACGTGGCGATCGCCGCGCGCCCGTGCAGCTCGTCGGTATCGGTCGTCAACACCCCGTCGACGGTGAACAGCGCCGCGAGCGCCTCGGGGCGGCCCCCGTCCGCGTAGCGGACGTACGCGCCGATGGTGTCCTGCACACCGAGGCGAGCGGCGAGCTCCCAGTCCTGCATCCCTCTCCCGACGTCCGTGATCCGCATCTCGTCGCCGCGTGCGGCACGCTCGGAGTCCAGCACACGACCGCCTCCCTCCGGGCGCCGACGCGCTCGAACGCCCCCCGCAGACCCGTCGTCGTCGCCGCCCGTTAGCCTCCGGTGGGATGGCGGCGCCGAACCCACCCGCGACGCAGCTGGAGCAGGCGCTGCTCGACGACGTCCAGTCGCTGCTCGACCGGTGGCGGGTCGAGTACGCCGACCAACCAGATCAGGAACGCGAGCACCTCTGGCTCCTCGCGCTCGAGCGCGAGCAGATCGTCGCGGTCGCGTACCGGGAGGAAGCTGTCGCGGCGCGGGCGTCGCGCCTCGACGTCGACGAGGAGCTCCGCGCCGTCGTCCGGCAGACCCTCGTGTGGATCTGGAAGGACGAGGAGCTCCACGCCGAGTACCTCCGCGGGCGGCTGCTCGAGCAGGGCGGGTTCGGATCGTCGCTGGTCGTGTACGGACGCCAAGCCGAAGGGGCCCTGTCGGGCTGGGTGTCCTCCACCGAGCACCACCTCGACGCCCGCACCGCGCCGTTGCGGACCGGCGCGGCGGACGTGTTCGTCGAGATCGCCGGGCTCTTGCGTCTCGTCCCGCCGGTGCTGCGCCACGAGCTCCGCTACCAGACGTTCCATCACTACTGCGAGCTCAACATCGCGCTCGAGGCGACCGCCGACCTCGCCTATCGGCGCCTGGTCGACCTCGCGGGCAGCGACGAGGAGCGGGACACCTTCTCGCGGATCCGCGCCGACGAAGCCCGCCACGGCGCCGCGTTCCGGATCCTCGCCGGGATCCTCGACACCGACGACCGGCCCGCCGCCGGCACCTCGGTCGAGGCGACCGTCGCCGCCCTCGGAGAGCTGAGCCCGTGGTTCCTGCCCGCGTCCCTTCGCCCCTCCCGCGCCGACGGGCGCGAGCGGTCGTTCGGCTCGTACGCTCCGGTGGTCGTGCGGGGCGGCCGGGACGACAGCGAGAAGGTCGCGGTGCTCGAGGAGTGCCTCGACCGGTCGGGGCTCAGCGATCTCGCCGCGGCAGCCCGAACCGCCGCGGTTCGGGTGTCGTTCATGCTCGGCTACGACCGGCGCGACCGCTCGAACGTCAACGACCCCGAGCTCGTCGCCGCGCTCGCCCGGTACCTGCACCGCCACGGCGTGGACGACGTCGCCGTCCTCGAGGCTCCCACCGTGTACGCCAACTCGTACGCTCACCGGTCGGTCACCGAGGTCGCCCACTACTTCGGGTTCGAGTCGCCGGAGTACCGCATCGTCGACATCGGCGACGACCTGCGCCCGTACGTCTTCGAACGCGGCTTCGTGCAGCGGGCGATCAGCGGCACCTGGCTCGACGCCGACCTTCGCATCGTCATGCCGAAGCTGCGGACCGACCCGACCGAGTTCGCACACCTGAGCCTCTCCACCCTGGAGGGCAGCACCGGCGCGATCGACGCGACCTTCTACGCCAAGCGCCAAGTCGACTTCCGCTCCGCGACGATGATGCTCCTCGACGTCGCCCCACCCGACTTCGCGATCGTCGACGCCTGGGCACCGGTTGCCGACGGCCCCTTCGGGGTCATGGGCTGTCACCGACCTGCTGACGTCCGGTACCTCTACGCCGGCACCGACGCGCTCGCCGTCGACGAGACCGTCATCCGCGACCTCGGGATCGGCGATCCCCGTCAGGCACCGATCGTCCGCCGCGCCCACCACTGGTTCGGCGTGCCGCTGCGCGAACCGACCGTCGACGGTCCCCGCCCCCCGCTCCGCGCCGAGTTGCGTGGCGCGCACGCGTCGCGTCTGCTGCGCGCCCTCGGGACGGTCTCGTACCCCGTCTACGTGTACTTGAGCCGAGACGGCGAGCTCTTCGTCCCCGCGTTCGACACCGCCGCGTTCCCCTCGTCCCAACCGGTCGGCCCGATTACCCGCGGCGTCCGCCGCGCCGCGCAGCTCGCCTTCGGGCTCCGACCGCCCCCGACGGGCTGATGCCGCGGATCCCGACCCGAGCGCACGTGCTCTGGGGCCTCCTCCGCGGCGCGCACGCCCCGGCACGGGCCCTCGCGATCACCGACAGCCGGACGTTCGTCCGGTCCGTGTTCCTGGCCTCCGCGGTGCGGCTCGACGTTCTCGAGCGGCTCCGAACACCCTGCACCTGCGGGGAGCTCGCCACTGCCACGGGCAGCACCCGCCCCGACCGGCTCCAAGCGTGGCTCGACGTCGGCGTCGAGCTGCGCGAGCTCCGCCGCGACGACACCGGGCGCCACTCCCTTCGAGGCCGACGCGCCCGCGCCATCGCCGACCGAGACCCCGTCCTCGTCCCGCACTACCGGTCGATGCTCGACTACCAAGCCGGGCCGTACGACGAGCTCGACACCCTGCTGCACGGGAAACCCGACGCCGGCGACGGCCGCGACGACCTGAGTCGACACGCGGCGGTCATCGCCGACGTCTCGCTCGCCGCCGCGCCGTTCGTGGTCCCGTTCCTTCACGAGGTGGTCACCTCGGTCCACCCGCGGCACGCGCTCGACGTCGGATGCGGCACCGGCGTGTACACCGCGGTGCTCCTTGCCGCGGACCCGACGGTCGAGGTCGACGGCCTCGACCTCGCGCCCGACGTCGTCGCGCAGGCCCGAACCCACCTGGAGTCAGCTGGCCTCACCGACCGCGCGCACCTCGACGCCGCAGACGTCAACGACTGGGAGCCGCCGGCCGGTCGCACCTACGACCTGATCACGCTCCTGAACGACGTCTACTACTTCGCCGAGCCGGAGCGAACCGCGCTCTACCGGCGGCTCGGTTCGCTCCTCGCCCCGAACGGCGAGCTCGTGATCGTCACGATGACCCGTCGCGGCTCCATCGCGAGCGCCCACCTGCACTTCATGCTCACCTGCCAGGCAGGATCGGCGTCGCTCCCCGACACCGACACGCTGGAAGCCGACCTGCAACGGGCCGGCTATCGCGTCGTCGAGCGCCAGACCCTCGTCCCCACCGAGCCGTTCCTCGCCGTGCGGGCCCGTCGGGCCGCCAGCTGAGCCGCAGCCGCGCGGGTCGCCTCGGCGGCGGGGAGGGTCAGGACGCCCGACGTAGGGGTTCGGCTCCGACGGCGGCGGCCGGAGCGGCGGCGAGGAGCCCCGCGTGGAGCTGCTCGAGCGTCTCGGCCGCCCAACGCCAGTAGCGGTCGGCGCTGGCCCCGACCGGCGGCCGGCCGGGGCGAACCCCCAGCTCGGACTCCGCGTCGGACCAGGGGGTGAGCTCGAGCTCGACGGGGAGTGGCCGCCGCAGCGGTGTGGTTCGGAGCCGGCCGTGGAGCTGGCGGCCGGCGCGAGGCACCGCTCCCGTCGGTGCGGTGACGAACGCGTCGCGGAGCCCGACCGCCGATCGTTGGTGTGGTCGACCGACGACACGGTCGAAGGCGACCGTCGCCGTGCCCAGCGGGAGCGCGACGCGGCGGCTGACGTGCCAGGAGGTCGTCGGGACGAGTTCTTCCATCATCGCTCCTCAGGGTTGGCGACGGGTTGACCCCAGTGTCGTCACCGCGGTTGTCCAGGACGTCACGGGTGTGCCAAGGCGAAGCGTCGGAGGTGTGAACGGTGCGTGTCGTGACGCCGGTCACAAGAACGCGATCCTCGGTCACGGGGACGGCGATGCTCCTCGGGTTAGGCGCGCTGCTCGCCCTCGGCCACTCCGTCTGAGTCACCCGCGGATCGCCCGGATTATCCGCCGACCGACGCCCAGAAGTCGTTGAGGCGGCCCTGCACCTTGAAGAGCCAGACGATCCCGCCGACGATCGGGAGCAGCACCCAGAAGCCGGTCAGCCCGCGGATCGGGGCCTCGCGACCGGCGCGCTCGTATACGTGACCGACCTCCGCCGGGAGCACAAAGATCGTGATGATCCCGCAGAACAGCGACAGCAGCAGTCCCAGCAACCCGCCGAGGCCCTCCCCGCAGTACTCCTTCAACTCCTGGAAGGTCTTGTAGTACCAGTACAGGCCGTAGATCCCGATCGTCACGATGCTCAGCAGCAGCACAGCCAACGGTCTGCGTTGCTTGCCGACCAGCCCGGTCGCGACGCCCGCCATGGTCCCCACCTCTCTTCCCCCGTGCGTTCCTAGTCGGCGGGCCCCCGAGCGTCAACGACCGCCGCGGTGAACGGATGCGCACCGCGTGTCGTTCCCGAATCCATACGGGAGCGCGGTGAACGCGGGCATCGTCGAGTAGATGGCGATCGGGCTGGCGCTCGCCGCCGCCGTCGTCAGCTTGCGCTACCGGCGCCGCCCCCGCTGTGAACACTGCGACACGATCGACGTGCGACCCGCCCACCGCGCCGCACCGATCGAGCGCGTGCGGCCCGCCGTCGCCTCCCCGGCGAGCGACTGGACGACCATCAGCTGGAAGGCCGAGCACGGCGCGACGTCGGTGTCCCCACGAGGCGACGTCCGCTCCCCGAACCAGCTGCGTCCCGGGCAGCGCCGCGGCCCGCCCGGCGATCGGCCACGATGGACCCGTCCACGACTGGGTCAGGAGCCACCATGTTCACCATCGCCGGATCGGTTGCCGTCGTCACCGGTGCGTCCTCGGGCATCGGGCACGCCATCGCCCTCGAGCTCGCCGCCGCCGACGTCACCGTCGTCGCGGTCGCCCGTCGAGAACCCCGCCTCGCCGCGGTCGCCGAGGAGCT
Source organism: uncultured Actinomycetes bacterium (assembly GCA_963714105.1). Taxonomy (GTDB): domain Bacteria; phylum Actinomycetota; class Acidimicrobiia; order IMCC26256; family PALSA-555; genus PALSA-555. Next base: position 1,548,703 of record OY970233.1, read on the forward strand.
GCGCCGATCCACTCCCGAATCCGGCTACGTGGTCTGCGACGTGAGCGACACCGACCGGTTCACCCGAGTGCTCGGTGAGATCGAGGCCGAGCGCGGACGCATCGACATCCTCGTCAACAACGCCGCCATCTCGGAGCCCACCGGCGACGGCCTCGAGCCGTACCGGCGTCTCATGGAGACCAACTACTACTCGGTCGTCGCCGGCACCCTCGCGGTCCTGCCGGGCATGCGCGCCCGGCGGCGCGGCGCCATCGTCAACGTGTCGTCAGATTCGGGTCGTGCCCCCACGCCCGGCGAGCCGGGATACTCGGCGTCGAAAGCCGCGGTGAGTGCCTTCACCGAAGCCCTCTCGTTCGAGACCGAGGCCGACGGGGTCACCCTCCACGTGCTCTACCCGGGTTGGGTCCCGACCGAGATGACCCAACCCGACGGCCGCCAGGATCCGCACCTGCCGCCCCGGTTCGTCCGACGCACCCCCGAGCAGGTCGCCCGCCTCGTGGTGGCCGGGCTCGCCAAACGCCGACTCGAGCTCGACGCCACGAAGGTCGCTCGGATCGCGCCCCTCGCGAGGACGTTCTTCCCCTCCGCCTACCGGCGCGGCGTCCGGGCGTCACTCAACATGTAAGGCGACAAATCAGCGGGACTGAGCCGTTCGGCCGGGCTCGAGGCGAGAGCGGGGCGTACATTGCCGCCCATGGGTCGCTTCGACACGCGTCGGGATCGCCGGGTCCCGAAGGGTCACCCGCGGGGTCCGACGGTGCCCGCCCGTCGCGCGCCGGCGCGCTGATGGACGCAATCACCGCGTACGAGCAGACCCTCGTCTGGACCGGACAGCGGATCGCCGGAGTCCGCCCCGAAGACCTGACGTCCCCCACGCCGTGCACCGAATGGAACGTCCGGGTGCTCATCGCGCACGTCGTCGCCGGCATCTGGTACTTCCAGGCTCTCGCCACTGGCGAACCTGTCGAGGAGCTCATGCGCGGGCTCAACGACCTCGTCGGCGACGACCCGTTCTCGTCCTACGACCGCGCCGCCCGCGCCGGCCTCGACGCCTGGCGCGCCCCAGGCCGACTCGACGCCAGCTACACCATGCCCCTCGGCGAACGCAGCGGACACGAAGCGCTCGCCATCCACCAAGCCGACGTGCTCATCCACGGCTGGGACCTCGCCGAGGCCACACACCAAGACGCCACCATGAACGACGAGCTCGCCCGCTTCGCGTTCGACACCGAACAGGCCCTCATCGGCGAGATGGGCGGACGCGGGCACGCCTACGCCGAAGCGCTCCCTCCGCCGTCCGACGCGACCGACCAGGACCGCCTGCTCGCGTTCGTGGGTCGCAGCCCGGCCTGGCGTTAGCGCGCGCCCGTCGGGAATGGAGCGTGTTGCTAGCTGATCTTGATCTGTTGCATCCCGTTCGAGCAGGCGACGTACACGGATGAGCTGCTGATCGCGGCGTTCTGACCGAGGGCCACGCCGCTGCACGCGGTCAACGACCCCAGCGGGGTCATGTGGTCCACCCCACCGAGGGAGCTCGTGCTCAGCAGGAACGCGGTGTGCTGCTTTCCGATCACGAAGATCTCGTTCCCGTTCGGGAGCAGAACCGGCCCGGTCGACCCGAGGTCGAGATCGGCATTGTCATCCTGTCTCCACACGTTGGGCTGGAAGTAGTCCGCGGGCACGGTCGACGCGACCGCCATGGTCTTTGCGAGTCGTACTACCCCGTCGCTGTAATCCGGGGTCGAGTTGTTGCTCGGGGTGCCCTGGCTGTTGCCGGTCGTCGCGTACACGCTCCCGGCGGTGTCCGCGACCGGACCCGAGGTGCCCCATACGGCAGCCGCGTTCGAGATGGCCGCGGCTTCAAAGCTCCCGACCACCGAACCGTCGGTTTCCTGCGCGGCGACTACGTACCCGTGATAGACGCCGCAGTCGCCGACCAGTCCGCCGAACCCGACGTAGATGTTTCCGTTCGCAGCGACCAGCCCAGCGCGCTGCTGCTCTCCTGCAACGTTCGTCATGGTCGGCACGTCGACGGGCTGCGGGCTGAGCGTCTCCGCGCCAGTCGCCGGATCGACAGCCACTAGGACGTGTCGAGGCTGGGTGTTGGTGGCGTGATTCCCGGCGAGCTCACCGACTGCGTACACGTTGCCGTTGCTCCCGAGCACTGGATTGCCGGTGATCCCCAGCGGGTCGATGTCACCGCAGTTCTGGAGTCCCGGGAACAGGCGGGCGTCGCTCAGCGGCTCGGGGGCGCCGACGTTGAGCTTGTGGTTGGTCGTCGACCACGCGAACGTGCCGTCGGCGAGGTTCAAACCGTAGAGGGAGTCGTTCTCGGTGGCGACGACGACGACGTTGTTGTTCACCACGAGTGGGCGTGCCTGTACGAGACCGTCGAGCGGTTGGGACGTCCACGAGGTCCCGCTTGTGTCGGTCTTGAACGCGACGACGGTGTTCTTGCTCTCGATGATGACCCAGCCGGAGGACACCTCCGGGGTGGGGAAGTGTTGGGCCCCATCGAGGGGAACCGAGTGTGAGTTCATGACCGAGCCGCTTGTGGCGTCGAGCTCGTAGAGCGTGTTCGCCCCCTTGTCCATCGCCCAGACCGAGTTGTCGGCCACGTCGGTCGCGATGGGGCCGTCCACTCCCGCGTGGCTCCATCCGAGGCTCATCCCACCGCTCGGGGGTGGGGGCGGCGGTGGGGGCGGCGGCGCGGGGGGTGGCGTGACGGGACGGCAGGCGGCGAGGACGGCCCCGCAGGCGAGGAGGGCGGCCACGCCGGCGGGTCTGATGCGCATGGGGTCGTCCTCGTTCGGTCGCTCAGGATGCTTTCGGCCCCGACCCCGGTTGACCTTAAGCCTCGGGGATGCCAACGGCGTGGTTCAGCGGGGTCTTGTCGACCGTGCTCAGGGATGAATTACGGGTGTTGATCGAGATACGAGGCTGGTGCCGTCAGAGGCTCGGGCGTATGCTCCGCCCATGGCCGACCAGGCCCATTTCGCCGAACTCGCAATGCCGTATATGGACGCGTTGTACTCGGCTGCCCTGCGCATGACCCGCAATCCCTCCGACGCCGAGGACCTGGTCCAGGAGACGTATCTGCGGGCGTATCGCGGGTTCGGCGGGTTCAAGGAGGGCACGAACCTCAAGGCGTGGCTCTACAAGATCCTGACGAACACGTTCATCAACTCGTATCGGGCCAAGAAGCGCCGCCCGGAGGAGACCGACCTCGACGACACCGAGGACTTCTACCTGTATCGCCGGCTGGGTGGCCTCGAAGCCGCGGCGGCGGAGCGGACTCCGGAGACCGAGGTGTTGGAGGCGATGCCCGAGGCGTTGGTGAAGGAGGCACTCGAGTCCCTGCCGGAGCAGTTCCGGATGGCCGTGCTGCTCGCCGACGTGGAGGGCTTCTCGTACAAGGAGATCGCCGAGATCATGGGGGTCCCGATCGGGACGGTCATGAGCCGGCTGCATCGTGGAAGAAAGCAGCTGCAGGCGCGGTTGTGGAACTTCGCCAAGGAACGCGGGCTTGTCCCCGAGCCGGCCACGGCCGGTGGTCCCTGACCCGGGACCGGGGGCCGCGTCATCAGGGGGAGTTGAGGACCGGCACGAGAGATGGATTGCGAACAGGCGTTCCATCGGATGTACCGATACCTGGACGGTGAGCTCACCGTCTGGCGGCGGTACGTCATCTCCCGGCACCTGGACCGGTGCCCGCCCTGTTCGAGCGGCTTCGACTTCGAGGTGGAACTCCGCCAGGTCATCGCCTCTCGGTGTCGTGACACGGTCCCTCCCGAGCTGAAAGCGCGTGTCGCCGACGCGCTCGGGATCCCACCTGACGAGGAGCGATAAGGCCGCCACGTATGATGGCGGCATGAGGCTCGTTCGAGTCGCGACGCTCGCCGCGTTGGGGTTGGTCGTCGCCGCGACGCCCGCCGGCGCGTCCGCACCGGTGCTGGGCAGCCAGATGTACCCGTGGTTCTACTGGGCCGCGCCGATCCTCGCGTTCAGCGGCGTCGCGCTGATCCTCATGTTGTGGGGCGGTTACATCATGAAGGTGCTGTTCCCGAAGTACCGGGGCCGCAAGGTCAAAGAGTGACGAGCGTCGCGCCCGTCGCGACGGAGCGGGCCGACGTGCCCGACCCCATCGACTGGGCTCTCGCGGCGCGGGTCGCTCGGCGCGTCGCCGGACGCGATCCGCTCGGCGACTCGTATCTCGCCGGGTCCCTGCGGACCGACTTCGACGAGGTCACCCGCCAAGCCGAGGAGCTCGTCGCCGAGCACACCCGTCTGCGGGCCCCGGGGCTCGCCCGAGCCGCGGTGTTGGACCGTTCCGGCTGGGTCGACGCGAACGTGGCGTCGATGCGACGCCTCCTCGGGCCGCTGACCGGCCGGATCGGGGAACGGATGGCCCGCAGCCCGATCGCACCGGTGGGGCGATCGATCGCCGGGACCGAGCTCGGGGTGCTGTTGGGCTGGTTCTCCCAGCGGGTGCTCGGCCAGTACGACCTGCTCGTCCCCGAGGACCTCGACGCGCCGAGCGGTGAGGGCGACGCGGTCTACTACGTCGGGACCAACGTGCTCGGCCTCGAGAAGCGGTTCGCGTTCCGTCCCCGAGACTTCCGGCTCTGGGTCGCGATCCACGAGGTCACGCACCGGGCGCAGTTCTGCGGGGTGCCGTGGCTGCGCGACTACTTCTTGGAGCTCGTCGGCTCCGCGATGGGCATGGTCGACACGGACCCGCGGATGCTCATGCGCTCGTTGGCGCGCGCCGCGGAGGAGATCCGACAGGGCCGCAACCCACTCGACGAAGGCGGAGTCGTCGCGTTGTTGGCGAGCGACGAGCACCGAGGGGTCCTGAACCGGATCCAAGCCCTCATGTCGGTGCTCGAGGGGCACGGCAACCGGGTCATGAACGAGCTCGGTCGCGTCCATGTCGCCGGCCAGGACCGCATGGCCCGCGCGCTGCGCGCCCGCCGCCAGACCGGTGGGATCACCGGCGCGCTGTACCGGGTGTTGGGCCTCGAGGCCAAGATGCGCCAGTACGAGGTGGGGGAGCGGTTCATCGAGGCGATCGAACGAGAAGCCGGTCCGCGGGCGATCGACGCGGCGTGGCGGGGTCCCGAGTGGCTCCCCACCATCGACGAGCTGGCGGCGCCCAGCAGCTGGCTGGCCCGCGTGGAGCGCGGGGAGTCGGCCCCGGCGCGCTGAGTTGCTCCTCGACGATCTCGGCGCCCGGCTCGTCGGTCTCCAGGCCACCGACCGGCCGGTGATCGTCGGCTGCTCCGGCGGCACCGATTCGCTCGCGTTGCTCACGCTCGCCGCGCACGTCGGGTGCGAACCGACCGCGGTGCACGTCGATCACCGGTTGCGGCCCGGCAGCGACGCCGAGTCGGCCGTGGTCGCGGACCATGCCGCGTCATTGCGGGTGGCGTTCGTCGCCGAGACCGTGGACGTCGAGGTCGGCCCGAACGTCGAGGCTCGTGCCCGCTCCGCCCGTTACGGCGCGTTGGAGCAGGTCCGCCGGACCCGCGGCGCGGTCGCGACGCTCGTGGGTCACACCGCCGACGACCAGGCGGAGACGGTCCTGTTGAACCTGTTGCGCGGTGGCGCCACCGCGGGGCTCGGCGCGATGGCACCTCGGCACGGGACGCTGATCCGCCCGCTCCTCGCGCTCCGCCGTGCCGACACCGAGGCGGTCTGCGCGGAGCTGGGGTTGGTGCCGGTGCAGGACCCGTCGAACGAGGACCGCACCCGGCGGAGGAACTGGATCCGCCACGAGGTGCTGCCCCTCCTCAGCCGGGGCGCGGAGCGGGACGTGGTCGCGCTCCTGGCCCGCCAAGCCGACGTGCTCCGAGCCGAGTCCGAGTTCCTCGACGACCTGGCTGCGAGCGCGGTCGCGTCGACGGGGACGGTCGCCACCGACGCGCTCGGGCAGCTGGACCCGGTGCTGGCCCGGCGGGCCGTCCGGCAGTGGCTCGGCCCTCCACCACCGTCGCTCGCGGACGTGGAACGTGTCCTCGCCGTCGCCGCGGGGGACTGCCGCGCCACCGAGGTGAGCGGCCGACGTCGGGTGGTGCGCCGGCAGGGCCGCCTGCACGTCGAGCGCGGTACGGTCACGCCGTGACCGAGGCCGGCTCCTCGAGCGTCCCGACGGGGACCCGAGGCGCCGACGCGCCACCGGAGTTGCGGGACCAGCACCTCGGCGCCGTCGTCGTGCCCGAGCGTCAGCTCCAGGACCGCATCACCGAGCTGGGCCAGGAGATCACCCGGGACTACGCGAACCGGTCACCGCTGCTCGTCGGCGTCTTGAAGGGCGCCTGCATGTTCATGAGCGACTTGGCCCGAGCCATCGACCTGCCGGTCGAGTTCGACTTCATGGCCGTGTCGTCGTACGGGTCCGCAACCCGGACCAGCGGCGTGGTGCGCATCATCAAGGACCTCGACCTGGACTTGACCGGCCGGGACGTGTTGATCGTCGAGGACATCGTCGACTCCGGGCTGACGTTGCAGTACCTCCGCAAGAACCTGGCGGCACGGGGCCCGAGCTCCCTGGAGGTCTGCGCACTGCTCCTGAAGGACGGCCTCCAGAAGGTCGAGCTGGCGTTGCGCTACGTCGGGTTCCGCATCCCACCCGCGTTCGTGATCGGGTACGGCCTCGACGTCAACGAGCGTTACCGGAACCTGTCCGAGATCCATGAATATCTGGGGCCAGAACCCGCGTAGCCTGGGCGGACTCTGAGCAAGCTGCGGCGCACCGCTCCGATCCTCATCCTGCTCGCGGTCCTGGTCGGGTTCCTCGCGTTTCATTTCCTCGACCAGGGGACCTCCCGCGTCGACCTGTCGCTGAACCAGTTCAAGTCGAAGCTCGACGCCGGGTCGGTGCACCAGGTGACGCTGCTCGACAAGGACCATCAGCTCCAGGGCACCCTCGCCAACGGCACCGACTTCTCGGTGCGGTTCCCGGCCGGGTACACGGACACGATCACCAAGGAGATCGTCGCCGCGCACGTCGGGAGCTTCCACGTGAACGGCCAGCAGGGCAGCGCGTGGCTGAGCACGCTGCTCAACCTCCTTCCTTTCGTGCTGATCGTGGCGATCGTGTTCTTCCTCGTGTACCAGGCGCAGAGCTCACGAGGGGTCACCAGCTTCGGGAAGTCACGCGCCAAGCCGTTCTCGAAGGATCAACCCAAGGTCGGGTTCGCGGACGTCGCCGGGCTCGACGAGGCGGTCGCCGAGCTCCGCGAGATCGAGGAGTTCCTCGAGGACCCGGCCCGCTTTCGCGAGATGGGCGCGGAGATCCCCAAAGGCGTGCTCCTGTACGGGCCACCCGGGACGGGCAAGACGTTGCTCGCGCGTGCCGTCGCCGGCGAGGCCGGGGTGCCGTTCTTCTCGATCAGCGGCTCCGACTTCGTCGAGATGTTCGTGGGGGTGGGCGCCTCCCGGGTCCGTGACCTCTTCCAGCAGGCGAAAGCGGCGGCGCCGGCCATCGTGTTCGTCGACGAGATCGACGCGGTCGGACGTCACCGCGGCGCCGGTGTCGGCGGCGGTCACGACGAGCGAGAGCAGACCCTGAACCAGCTCCTCGTCGAGATGGACGGCTTCGACCAGAAGAGCGGGGTGATCCTGCTCGCGTCGACGAACCGTCCCGACATCCTCGACCCCGCGTTGCTGCGCCCGGGTCGTTTCGACCGGCAAGTCGTCGTGGACCGCCCCGACCTCGCCGGTCGTAAAGCCATCCTCCGTGTCCATGCGGCCGAGAAGCCCCTCGCGGCGGGTGTCGATCTCGACGTGATCGCCCGCCGCACCGCCGGGTTCACCGGCGCGGATCTCGCCAATCTGCTGAACGAGGCGGCGCTGCTGAGCGCCCGCTACAAGTTGCCGAGCATCGGGCTGCCCCAGCTCGAGGAGGCGACGGAGCGGGTCATGGCCGGCCCGGAACGTCGCAGCCGCGTCCTGTCCGAACGGGAACGGCGCATCATCGCCTACCACGAAGGCGGTCACGCGCTGGTCGCCCACGCGTTGCCGAACACCGACCCGGTGCACAAGGTGTCGATCATCCCGAGAGGGCGGGCGCTCGGGTACACGCTGACGCTCCCGACCGAAGACAAGTTCCTCGTCACCCGAGACGAGCTCGGCGGGGAGCTGGCCATGCTGATGGGCGGCCGCACCGCCGAGGAGCTGGTGTTCGGCGACCCGACCACGGGTGCCCAGAACGACATCGACCGGGCGACGACCATCGCCCGGCAGATGGTCACCGAGTTCGGGATGAGCGACGAGCTCGGCCCCCTCCGGCTCGGCCAGCCGCACGGTGAGGTGTTCCTCGGGCGCGACTTCACGAGCACCCCCGACTACTCGGAGCAGATCGCCTCCCGCATCGACCAGGAGGTGCGCCGCCTCGTCGAGCACGCGCACGACGGTCGCCCGGGAGATCATCGACACCAACCGCGGCGGTGCTGGACCGACTCGCGGCCGAGCTGGTCGAGCACGAGACCGTCGACGTCGACCGGGTCCACGACATCTTCGGGCCCGTCGAACCCTTCGTCGGCCGCGGCGCCGGTCGCCCCAGCGCCGCAGCCGCGACCGAATCGCAAGCCCCACCCCGACGAGGTGCACGATGACCGAACTTGACCTGTCGAACATCGACGTCGGGCGGATCGAGAAGGCCGTCCGTGAGATCCTCGAAGCAATCGGCGAGGAACCCGACCGCGACGGGCTGGTCCGAACCCCCGAGCGAGTCGCACGGATGTACGCCGAGATCTTCCGTGGCCTCCACGAGAACCCGGCCGAGCATCTCACCGTCACGTTCGAAGCCGAACACGACGAGATGGTCCTGGTCCGCGACATTCCCGCTCTACGGCACCTGCGAGCACCATCTCGTCCCGTTCGCCGGTCGGGCCCACGTCGCCTACATCCCCGGCGACGACGGTCGCATCACCGGCCTGTCCAAGATCGCCCGCCTCGTCGAGGGCTTCGCCCGCCGACCCCAGGTGCAGGAGCGGCTCACCACCCAGATCGCCGACGCGCTCGCCGGGGCCCTGAACCCCGACGGGGTGCTCGTGATGATCGAAGCCGAGCATCTCTGCATGTCGATGCGCGGCGTGCAGAAGCCAGGCGCGTTGACGGTCACGTCCGCGGTCCGCGGCTTGTTCAAGTCCAACCCCGCGACCCGAGCCGAGGCGCTGAGCCTCATCACCTCACGCGGCAACCGGCTCTAGGGGCCGCCGGGCGGAGCCGAGCGCCTCCCGCAGTGCCGCCCCACCACCGGTACCATCCGCCCCGTGTTCACCTGGGCCAGCGTGTGCGGTGCGCGACCCGCGGTCATGGGCATCATCAACGTCACCCCCGATTCGTTCGCCGATGGCGGCCGCTACCTCGACGCCGACGCGGCCGTCGCCCACGGCCACGCGCTCGTCGACGCCGGCGCGTCGATCCTCGACGTCGGCGGCGAATCGACCCGACCCGGCGCGGCACCGGTCGACGAGCACGAGGAGCGCCGCCGGGTGGTCCCGGTCATCGAGCGGCTCGCCGGCGACGCCGGTGTCCCCGTGAGCGTCGACACGTCCAAGCCGACGGTCGCGGCCGCGGCGCTCGACGCCGGCGCGGTGATCGTCAACGACGTGTCCGCGGCCCGGTTCCACCCGTCGATCCTCGACGTCACCGCCGACCGGGGTGCCGGGTACGTCGCCATGCACATGCTCGGCGAGCCCCGCACCATGCAGGACTCGCCCGCCTACGACGACGTGGTCGGCGAGGTCGGCGACTTCCTCGTCAGCCGACTCGAGCGCGGCCCGCGCCGCGGGGATCCCCGCCGCCGCGCTCGCCGCCGATCCTGGGATCGGCTTCGGGAAGACGACGGCGCACAACCTGACGCTCCTCGCCCGCCTCCGCGACCTCGTCGATCGCGTCGACGTGGCGGTGCTCGTCGGGCCGTCCCGGAAGCGTTTCCTCGCCGCGGTGCTCCGTGACGTGCCCGGCACCGACGGCGAACCCGCCCCCGACGAACGCGACGACGCGACGCTGGCCACCGTGGTGTGGGCGGTCGACCAGGGTGCCCGCATCGTGCGGGTCCACGCCGTGCGCCCCGCAGCCCGGGCGGTCGCGCTCCTCGACGCGATGGGGACGGCGGCGTAGTGCGCGGCCGCTGGGCCCAAGGCCTCGAGCCGCGAGGCTTCACCTGGGTGATCAAGGACCGCCTCGCCGCGTCGGAGCGTCCGGGTGGGTTCGCGCGCAACCACCGCAAGGTCCGCCGCCAAGAGGAGCTGATCTGGCTGGCGGGGAACGGGTTCACGCACGTGCTGTCGCTCCTCGAGTCGCCACACAACCTGCACGCCTACGACGAAGCGGAACTCGCCTACGAGCATCTGCCGCTCGGACGGCGCGACGAGTGGGGTGCGCACCTGCCGGTCATCTACTCCACCCTGAAGTCGTGGCTCGACGACCCCGACGAGCGGGTCCTGATCCACCACGAAGAGTTCGGGGAACGGCTCCTCGGGGTCCTCGCCGGGTACCTCCTCTACGCCGGTGCCGTGCAGGACGGATCGCACGCCATCGTCCTCATCGAGAAGCTCACCGGCCGTCAGCTCGGCGCGCCCGGCCGTGAGATCGTCGCCGCCACCATCGACGAGGGACTCACCGGCGCCGGTGTCCCCGCAACGTGACTGGGGCCTGATGGACCGAATCGCGATCGTCGGACTGCGCGAGCTGGGTGTGCACGGTGTGCTCGCCGAGGAGCAGACCCGACCCCAGCCGTTCGAAGTCGACGTCGAGCTCAGCGTCGACGTCTCTGCCGCCGGTGAGAGCGACGGGCTCGACGACACGGTCGACTACTCGGCCGTGTCGGAGGCAGTCAGCCGGGTCGTGCGCTCCGAGCGCTACCAGCTCCTTGAACGGCTCGCGACCCGGATCGCCGAGGTGTGCCGGGTCGACGAGCGGGTGATCGCCGTGGCCGTGACGGTCCGAAAGCTGCACCCGGCGGTGCGGGCCATGGTCGACCACGTGGCGGTCCGCATCGAACGGTGACCGTCCGCGCCTACCTCGGGCTCGGGTCGAACCTCGGGGACCGGCTCCGCCACCTCCAGGGCGCCGTCGACGGGCTCGCCGGCACCGACGGGATCACCGTGGTCGGTGTGTCGCTGGTCTACGAGACCGCCCCGGTCGGGGGTCCTTCCCAACCCGACTACCTGAACGCCGTCGTCGCGCTCGACACCACCCTCGCCGCCCGCGCCCTCCTCACCGTCGCCCAGGGCCTCGAAGCCGCCGCGGTGAGGGTCCGGGAACGAGCGGTGGGGCCCGCGCACCCTCGACGTCGACGTCCTCCTCGTCGGTGACGAGCAGGTCCACGACCCCGACCTGGAGGTCCCCCACCCCCGCCTCCGCGACCGGGGCTTCGTCCTCGCCCCCCTCGCCGACCTCGACCCCCAAGCTGCCCGAACCCCTCCGGGACGCGCCTGGCCGGGTGTGCGCCCCACCGATCTAGTCTTGGTCAGGCCCTGAGTCGACCGGCACCCTGCGGGGGCTGGATCGCGAGGACGGATGGACCACAGCACACCCAACGGGTTCGCACTCATCGGGCCCGGCCGGGCCGGCACCGCCATCGGCGCCGCGCTCGTCGCCGGGGGTCACCGCTGCGTCGGCGTCGCCGGGCGAGACGCGGACGCGCCCTCGACCCGCCGGGTCGCCGCCCGCCTGGGCGCGCCCGCGGCCACCATCCCCGCCGCGGTCGAGCCGGCGGCGCTCGTCGTGCTCGCCACCCCGGATCGAACCCTCGACACGGTGGCGGGGCAGCTCGCGGCGGCGCTCGCGCCGGACAGCCTCGTCGTGCACCTCTCCGGCGCCCGCGGCGTCGACGCGCTCACCCCGATTGTCACCACCCGCACCGACGTCAAGGTCGGCGCGCTGCACCCGCTCCAGACGCTCACCGGCGAACCCGACGCGCTCCGCGGGGCGTGGGCCGCGGTCGCGGGGCCTCCGGAGGTGGCCGACCTCGCCCGGGAGCTCGGCCTGTCACCGTTCACGGTCCCGGACTCGCGCCGCGCCGCGTACCACGCCGCCGCGGCGGTCGCGGCGAACCATCTCGTCGCGCTCCTCGGCCAGGTGGAGCGCCTCGCCGCCGACGCGGACGTGCCCCTCCACGCGTTCGAACCGCTCGTGCGCACCTCGGTCGACCACGCCTTCGCGGCCGGGCCCGCCGCGGCGCTGACCGGACCGGTCGCCCGCGGCGACGCCGAGACCGTCGCCCGCCACCTCGACGCGATCCCCGAACCGGAACGTCCCGCCTACCGGGCCCTGGCCGACGCGGCTCGGCGCCTCGCCGGCCGGGACGACCCGGCGCTCCGGGAGGTGCTGGCGTGATCATCCTCCACGACGTCGACGACGTCCGCCGCTGCTGCGACGACGCCCGCCGGGCCGGCCGCACGGTCGGGCTCGTCCCGACGATGGGCGGCTTCCACGGGGGGCACCGGTCGCTGATGCGCGCCGCCCGCGCCGGCACCGACCTCGTGGTCGTCAGCCTGTTCGTGAACCCCACGCAGTTCGGCCCCGGCGAGGACCTGGCCGGGTACCCCCGAGACCTCGACGGCGACGCCGCGATCGCCACGGGCGAAGGCGTCGACGTGCTCTTCGCGCCGACAGTCGACGCGATGTACCCGGAGTCGCCGCGGACGACCGTGCACGTCGCCGGCCTGACCGATCGCCTCTGCGGCGCCGGCCGACCGACCCACTTCGACGGCGTCGCGACGGTCGTGACGAAGCTGTTCTCCATCGTCGGGCCTTGCACCGCCTACTTCGGGAACAAGGACGCCCAGCAGCTCGCGGTCGTGCGTCGCGTCACCGCCGACTTGAACCTCCCCGTCGACGTCGTCGGCTGCCCGCTGCTCCGCGACAGCGACGGGGTCGCGCTCTCCAGCCGCAACGCCTACCTGAGCGACGGCGACCGCCGCGCCGCCACCGTCTTGATCCGCGCCCTGCGTCGCGCCGCTGACGCCATCCGCGGCGGGGAACGAGACGCCGCCGCGATCCGGGACCTCGTCGTGGCGACGATCGCGACGGAACCGCGGGTGCGGCTCGACTACGCGGAGGTGGTGGACGCCGCGACGATCCAGCCGGTCACCCGTGTCGACGGCTCCACCCTCGTCGCGGTCGCCGCGTTCGTCGGCCCGGCCCGACTCATCGACAACCTGGCCATCCACGCGACCCGCGACCAGGTCACCCTCGACCTCGGCGTCGTCGCAGAGGAGCAGCGAGCCTGATGCACCGAACCATGATGAAATCGAAGATCCACCGGGCGACCGTCACGGGCGCGGACCTGAACTACGTCGGGTCGATCACCCTCGACGCGACGCTCATGGCCGCCGCCGACATCCTCGAGCACGAGCAGGTCCACGTCCTCGACCTCGACAACGGGGCCCGCTTCGAGACCTACGCGATCACCGGCGGACCGCGGCGACGTGATCCTGAACGGCGCCGCGGCTCGGCTCGTGCACCCCGGTGACCGGGTGATCGTCATCAGCTACGCCACCTACAGCGAAGCCGAGCTCGCCGACTACGAGCCCACCGTCGTGCACGTCGACGAACGCAACCGCATCGTCGCTCCCGCGCTGGCCGCGATCGACGGGGAGAGCAGCGAACGGGCGTCGTAGGCTCCACCCCCATGTCCGACCAGCCCGAGGTGGACCTCCTCGTCCTCGGGAGCGGCGTGGCCGGCCTCTCCGCCGCGATCCGAGCCGCACGCGGCGGCTGCTCCGTCCGGGTGCTGACCAAGGCCGCGCTGGCCGCCTCGGCCACCCAGTACGCCCAAGGCGGCGTCGCCGCCGCGCTCGAGGACGACGTCGACTCACCCGAGCTGCACCTCTCGGACACCATCTCCGCCGGCGTCGGGCTCTGCGACGTCGACGCGGTCCGGGTCCTCGTCACCGAAGGACCGGCCCGGGTGCGCGAGCTGATGGGGCTCGGCGCCGAGTTCGACCGGGCCGCCAACCGTCACCTCGCCTACACCCGCGAGGGCGGCCACTCGGTGGCGCGGATCGTCCACGCCGGCGGGGACGCCACCGGCGCCGAGATCGAGCGAGCCCTCGTCGACGCGGTCCGCGATACCGCCACCGCCGTGCACGAACGCTGGTTCGCCGCGCGCGCTCCTCGTCGAGGAGGGCCACGCCGCCGGCGTCCGTGCCCGCGACCCCGACGGGGTCGAGCACGTGATCCGCGCCCGCCACACGGTGCTCGCCACCGGCGGGGCCGGCCAGTGCTTCGCGGTGACGACGAACCCGGCCGTGTCGACCGGCGACGGCATCGCGATGGCCCACCGTGCGGGCGTCGCGGTGACCGACGTCGAGTTCATGCAGTTCCACCCCACCGCGCTCGATCATCCGTCCATGCCCCGACCGCTGCTCTCCGAGGCGCTCCGCGGCGAGGGGGCGGTGCTGCGCGACAGCGAGGGGCGCGCCTTCATGGCCGGCGAGCACCCCCGGGGTGACCTCGCCCCCCGTGACGTCGTCGCCCGGGCCATCGCCCGTCGGCTGAACGAAGGGAACCTGCAGCACCTCTGGCTCGACGCGACCACGGTTCCTGACTTCCCCGACCGGTTCCCGACCATCTGGCGGGTCTGTCGCAGCGTCGGGCTGGACCCGACCCGAGACTGGCTGCCCGTCGCGCCCGCCGCGCACTACCTCTCGGGTGGTGTCGCCACCGACCTCGACGGCGCGACGTCGTTGGCGCGCCTCTGGGCCTGCGGCGAGGTCGCGTGCTCCGGCGTGCACGGCGCCAACCGGCTGGCGTCGAACTCGCTGCTCGACGGGCTGGTCTTCGGGACCCGCTGCGTCGATGCGATCGCTCGCCGGCAAGGACCGACCCGACCAGACCGGCGTGCTCCGCGGCATCGAGACCGCCGCCGGCGACATCCGCGACCACGACGCGACCTCCCTTGTTACCGGCGGATCGTCGCGTGAGGAGCTGCAGCGGGTCATGACCCGCGACGCCGGGGTGCTGCGCGACGCGGTGAGCCTCGACCGGGCCCGCGCCGCGCTCGCGGCGATGACCCCGAGCGACGAAGAGGTTGCCAACCTGCTGGTGATCAGCGAGGCGCTCGTCGAAGCGGCGCTCGCCCGCGAGGAATCGCGGGGGACCCACACCCGCCTCGACTACCCGGAACCCGATCCGGCATTCCTCGGGCGTTTCGTGTTCGGCGCCGGGCTCGTCCCGAGCTTCGTCGGCCTCCCCGAGCCGGCGACCCGGCGATGACCGACCTCGAAGCACCTCGACCCGCGATCCGCGACGCCGTCGCCCGGGCGATCACCGAAGACGTCGGTCCGCTCGGGGACCTCACCGCGACGTTGCTCCCCCCGGACGGGTGGGCTCGTGGCGTCATCGTGGCGCGGGCCACCGGCGTCCTCGCCGGCGTCGCGTGCGTCGTCGAGACCTACGCGCAGCTCGACCCGGCCGTCACCGTCCGCGTCGACGCCGCCGCCGGGGCCGCGATCGACCCGGGAGTCGTGGTCGCCACCATCGAAGGGCCTGCCCGCAGCGTCCTCACCGGCGAACGCACCGCGTTGAACTTTCTCTGCCACCTGTCCGGTGTCGCCACCCTCACCCGGCGCTTCGTGCTCGCCGCCGCGCCGACCCGGGTGCTCGACACCCGCAAGACGCTGCCCGGCCTGCGCGCGCTCGAGAAGGCCGCCGTGCGCGCCGGGGGCGGCGTGAACCACCGGGGGTCGCTCTCCGACCTCGTGCTCGTGAAGGACAACCACCTGGTGGGGCTGAGCATCGCCGACGCCGTCACCCGGGCCCGCGACGCCTGGCCGGGTCGGGGGGTCGAGGTGGAATGCGACCGTGTCGAGCAGGTCCACGAGGCGGTCACCGCCGGCGCTGACCTCGTGATGCTCGACAACTTCACCCCCGACGCCGCGAGCGACGCGGTGGCGATCGTCCGAGGCGGTCCCCATCCCGAGCTCCTGGTGGAGGTCTCGGGCGGGGTGACCCTCGACACCGCGCCTGCGTACGCTGCCGCCGGGGCCGACCTGCTGTCCACGAGCGTCATCACCCAGTCGGCCGCCGCGCTCGACCTCGGCCTCGACCTCGATTCCGTGGAGACCCGGTGAAGCTGCTCGCCATCGACGCCGGCAACACCCAGACGGTGATCGGCCTGTTCGCGGACAAGGAACTCGTCGACCACTGGCGGATCGCCACCGTCGCGGAACGCACCGCCGACGAGCTCGCGCTCATGATCCAGCAGTTCCTCGCCTTCCACGGCTTCGCCGGCTTCACGCTCGAGGCGAGCGACGTCCCGCCCGACGAGCCGCCGATCGGCGGCGTCGTCATCTCGTCCGGGGTCCCACGGGTCACCGCCGAGCTGCGCGAGATGACCGACCGCTACTTCGGGTACCCGGCCCTCGTCCTCGAACCCGGGGTGCGCACCGGGATGCCGATCCTGTACGACAACCCGAAGGAGGTCGGCCCGGACCGTATCGCCAACGCGGTCGCGGCGTACGACCTGTACGGCGGGCCGTCGATCGTCGTCGACTTCGGCACCGCGAACACGATCGAGGCGATCAGCGAACGGGGCGAGTACCTCGGCGGGGCGATCTTCCCGGGCATCGAGATCTCCATGGACGCCTTGTTCGGGCGGGCCGCGGCGCTCCGGCGGGTCGAGCTCCTCGAGCCGCGCCACGTCATCGGGAAGTCGACCGTCGAATCGATCCAGTCCGGCGCGGTGTACGGCTACAGCGGACAGGTCGACGCGCTCGTCGACCGGTTCCAAGCCCAGCTCGGTGACTGCACCGTCGTCGCGACCGGCGGCCTCGCCGACCCGATCGTCGGCCTGTCCCGCACGATCCAGCACTACGAGCCGTGGCTGACCCTGCAGGGGCTCCGGATCGTCTTCGAACGGAACCGATGAGCACCCCGACCGCCGGTATGGAGGAGGAACCCGCCGGTGCTGACGGCTCCCGCGACGAGCGGGAACGGCGCCTCGCGAAGCTGGCCGCGCTCCGAGCCGACGGCACCGACCCGTACCCGGTCCGGTTCGACCGCACCCACACCGCCGCGGAGCTGCACGAGCACTGGGACCACCTCGACGCGGGCGGCGAGACCGACGACGTCGTCCGCGTCGCCGGGCGCCTGCTGCTCATCCGCCGGCAGGGGAAGCTGCACGTTCGCGACCGTCCGCGACGGCACCGGCACCGTCCAGCTGTTCGTGTCCGAGGCGGTCACCGGTGTCCCCACCCACACCGCGTTCGACGATCTCGACCGGGGCGACTGGGTCGGCGCCGAGGGGACGGTGATGAAGACCAAGCGGGGCGAGCTGTCGGTCAAGCTGCGCAGCTTCGAGCTGCTGGCCAAGTCGCTGCGCCCACTCCCCGAGAAGTGGCACGGGATGAGCGACGTCGAATCCCGTTCCCGGATGCGCTACGTCGACCTCATCGCCAACGACGACGCCCGCCGGGTCTTCGCGCTGCGCTTCGCGGTGATCGCCGCGATCCGCGCGTTCCTCACCGAGCGGAGCTACGTCGAGGTCGAGACACCCGTCTTGCACGCCCAAGCCGGTGGCGCCGCCGCCAAGCCGTTCGAGACGTTGCACAACGCGCTCGACCTGCCCTTGCAGCTCCGCGTCGCGTTGGAGCTGCACTTGAAGCGGCTCCTCGTCGGCGGCCTCGAACGGGTCTTCGAGATCGGCCGGGTGTTCCGCAACGAAGGCCTCTCGACGCGACACAACCCCGAGTTCACGATGCTCGAGTGCTACGAGGCGTTCGCGGACTACACCGACATGGCCCGCCTCACCGAGGACCTCGTCGCCGAGTGCGCCCGGGTCACGACCGGCAGCACCCACGTGACCGTGGACGGCCAGCCCGTCGACCTCACGCCACCGTGGCCGCGACGCCCGATGCTGGAGCTCATCCGCGAGCATGCCGGCGTGACCGTGCACCCGACCATCCCCGTCGCGGAGCTCGAAGCGATCTGTGACCGGCTGGGCGTGCCCCGCCAAGCGGGCTGGGGGCCAGGGAAGCTCGTCCTGGAGCTCTACGAGAAGACCGTCGAGCCCAACCTGGTCGGGCCGGTGTTCGTCACCGACTACCCCCGCGAGGTCTCCCCACTCGCCCGCGCCCACCGCGACGACCCGGCGCTCGTCGAACGCTTCGAGGCGGTCGCGCTCGGCCGGGAGCTGGCCAACGCGTTCAGCGAGCTGAACGACCCCCTCGACCAGCGGACCCGCTTCGAAGCCCAGGCCCGCCTCGGCGCCGCCGGCGACGACGAGGCCGAACGGGTCGACGAGGACTACCTGCGGGCCCTCGAGTACGGGCTGCCCCCCTGCGGCGGGCTCGGCATCGGCGTCGACCGGCTGGTCATGCTCATCGCCGGGGTCACCAGCATCCGGGAGGTCATCTTGTTCCCCCACCTCCGCCCCGAAGGGGACGAAACTGGACCGGGAGGGGGAAGCAGCTGATGCGCGTCCTGGTCACCGGCATGGGCGGCGAGCTCGGGACCCGAGTCGCCCAGATGCTCGAGGACCACCTCGCGGTCGACGAGATCACCGGCTGCGACTTCATGCCGCCCCGCCGCCGGCTCCGCCGCAGCGTCTTCAAGCGCATCGACCCCCGCGACCGCGAAACCCTCGTCGGGTTCGTCACCGAGTTCGCCCCCGACGCGGTCGCCCACTTCGGGATCTACGAGCCCGACTCTCGGCTCGGCCCACGCGAGGCCGCCGAGAGCACCGAGGCGTGCACCGTGAACGCGCTCGGCGCCGCGCAGCGAGCCGGGCGGCTCGAACGCGTCGCGCTCCGCAGCGGCCTCGAGGTGTACGGACGCGGTCGAGGTCACCCCCTCGTCCCCGACGAGCACGCCCCCCTCGCGCCGACGACCCCGTACGGGCGGACCTGCCTCGACGTCGAGACGGTCGCCGCCGCGTTCGGGCGCAACCACGACGTCCGCATCGGGACGTTGCGCTACGCGGTGGTCGCCGGGTCCCACGTCCCGAGTCCCCTCGGCCGGGTCCTGCGGCTCCCCGCCGTGCCCGTCCCCGCCCTTGCCGACCCCCCGTTCGCGCTCCTCGACCCCGACGACGCTGCCCGCGCGATGGTCGAAGTGCTCCTCCGGGGCTACGACGGCGTCCTCAACGTCGTCGGTGCCGGTGCCGCGAGCCCCTGGCAGGCGGCCCGCCTCGGCGGTCGCGTCCCCGTCCCCGTCGTCGGCGCCGGCTGGCGCGTCGCGGCCGAGCTCGCCGCGCTCTCCGGCGCGCCCATGCCCCCCCACGTCGTCGAGCTGCTCCGCCGCGGCCGCACCGCCGACGGCGAGCGGGCCCGCGCCGAGCTCGACCTCGGCCCGATGGTTCCCACCCAGGAGGTCCTCGCCGACCTGTACTCGTGGGCGACGGTCAGTCAGCTCAACCCGGCGTGGAGGGTCGCGTGAGCCCGGCGAACTACGGCCTCGACATCGACCGGGTGCTCACCACCGACTCGATCGGCACCGCGCTGCGGCGCCGGCTCGACGGCCGCTACGCGGTCGACGAGTTCGGCGGCGACGCGCACCTCATGGACCTCGTCGCCGGGCTCACCCGACTCCCCGTCGTCGTCGAGGGAGCCGAGCTCGTCCCCCGGATGGGCGCCGCGCTGCTCGTCGCGAACCGCGGGATCGGGATCCTCGAGCCGGTCGCGCTGGTCCGCGCCGTTCGCGTCGCCGCGAACCGTCGACTTCGCGTCGTCGGCGCGCCCGAGCTGCCCGTGCTCGGCGACGCGCTCCGCACCCTCGGCGCGATCGGCTACCGCCCCGACGACGTCGCCGCGATGCTGCGCGCCGGTCGGCTCGTCGCCGCGCCGCTCGCCAACACCTGGCTCCGCACCGGTCCCGGCGAGCCGCCCCGGCCGCTCCTCGTCGCCACCCTCGGGTTCCCCGTCCTGCCCGTCGCCGTCCGCCCCGGCATCCCACCGCTGCGCCCCTGGCGGGTGCGGGTCGGGACCCCCCTGCTCCCGCCCCCGGGCACCGGTCCCGACGACCAGCTCGCCGCCGCCGAGCTCGCCGAAGCGGCACGCGACGCGGTCGCGGCGCTCCTCGAGGACCCCACGTGAAGACCGCCCGTGCCGCCGACGGCACCCCCATCGCGTACACCGTGAGCGGCCGGCACGACGGCGTCCCGCTGCTCCTGCTGCAAGGACTCGGGGTCGACCACCGAGGCTGGGCGCTGCAACGGTTCCCGTTCGGTCGCCGCTACCGCTGCGCTCGCGGTCGACAACCGCGGCGTCGGCGGCACCCACGACGCGCCCCGCCCGTACTCGCTCGAGCAGATGGCCGCCGACGCGGTCGCGGTCCTCGACGCGGAAGACGTCGGATCCGCGCACGTGCTCGGCGCGTCGATGGGGGGTGTCCTCGCGCAGATCCTCGCGGTGCAGCACCCCGAGCGGGTCCGTGCGCTCGTGCTCGCCTGCACCGCGTGTCGTCACCACGAGTGGCGACGCGAGCTGTTCGAAGAGTGGGTGACCGACGTGCGCGCCGGCGGGATGGGCTCCCTCGACCCCGACGCAGGGCTCCGCTGGCTCATCGGCCCGCGTCTGCATCGACGCTTCGGCGTGTGGCTCAACCTCATCGCCCGGCTGCTCCTCCAAGCCGACCCCGAGAGCTTCACCGCGCAGGTCCAAGCCATCCTCGACGTCTCCGACGAGCTGCGCTTCGCGCTCCCCGGCGTGACCGCACCCGCGCTGGTGATCACCGGCAGCCAGGATCTGCTCACCCCCCTCGGCGACGCCGAAGAGCTCGCGGAGCTGATCCCCGACGCCCGGCTCCGCGAGCTCCGCGGCGCCGGTCACGCCCTGATGGTCGAATCCCCGAACGCGTTCAACCGGGAGGTCGAGGGGTTCCTCGGCGAGGTCGACCAGCTCGACGCGTCCGCGGCCTGACCGGCAGCGTCAGCTCTGGCGGGTGACGAGCCCGTCGACGAGGCGTCGCAACGACTCGCAGACCCGCACGTCGAGCGTGTCCGCGCCGGCCAACGCCTCGCTGGCCTTCGTCGCGTGGTCCCGGGCCACCGCCAGCGCCGCGTCGACGGCACCGTTCGCGGCGGCGCGGTGTCGCACCTCGGCCAGGCGTTCGTCGTCGAGCGGCCCGCCGAGAAGGTCGCCGAGGCCGGCGTCGTCGCTCAACGCGTAGATCACCGGCAACGTGTAGATGCCCTCCACGAGATCCTGCCCCGCGGGTTTGCCCGAACGCGGCATCGGTGCCGGTCAGGTCCAAGCAGTCGTCGACGATCTGGTAGCAGAGACCCAGGTGGCTCCCGAAGCGCGTCAACGCGTCGAGGGTGGGCTCGTCGACCGCCGCCACCATCCCCCCGACCCGACACGCGGTGCCGAACAGCGTCGCGGTCTTGCCCTCGATCGCGGTCGAGTAGTCCTCCTCCGAGCGGGTCACGTCGAAGAGGTGTTGCAACTCGAGGATCTGGCCTCGGCACAGCTCCCCGATCGTCGCCGCGAGCAGCGCCGCCACCGGCGCGCCGAGCGACGCGGCCAACGCCGACGCCCGCGCCAGGAGATAGTCGCCGGCGAGGATGGCGACGATGTTGGACCACCGCGCGTTCACCGACGGGACCCCGCGGCGCGTCTCGGCCTCGTCGATCACGTCGTCGTGGTACAGCGACCCGAGATGGACCAGCTCGACCGCCACCGCGCCGGTCACGGTGTCCTCCGTCGCGGCACGATCCGCCCCCACCGCCGCGTACGCCGCGCAGAGGGTCAAGGTGGGACGAATCCGCTTCCCCCCCGCCTGCACCAGGTGCGACGCGACGTCACCCAGGAACCGGTCGGGGTGCCGCACCGCGGCGGCCAGCGCGTCCTCCACCCGCCCGAGGTCAGCGGGCAACGGCCGGAGCTCGAGGGTCTCCGCCAAGCCCATAAGCCCACGCTAGGCAGGGGGGGTCGTTCCCACCAAGCCCGGGAACATTTTCCTCCTCCGAGCGCTTATCTGCCTCACGCGCCGCTGGAAATCAGCCGAGAAACCCCTGCAGCGGCGGCAATCAGCGCAGCGGTCGTCGGGAGTCCGACAGGTAGACTGAACTGCACGGAGGCGCTCCGGCCCTGATCCTCACGGCGACGTGGGGCAAAGGACCGGCCGGAAGGAAGACACGGTAGCCATAGTGTTCGAACGCTTCACCGATCGAGCCCGACGGGTGGTCGTGCTGGCGCAAGAAGAAGCGCGCCTGCTCAACCACAACTACATCGGCACCGAGCACATCCTGCTCGGGCTGATCCACGAGGGCGAAGGCGTCGCGGCCAAAGCCCTCGAATCGCTCGGGATCTCACTCGAGGCGGTCCGGGCCCAGGTCGAGGAGATCATCGGGCACGGCGGGCAGGCCCCGTCGGGGCACATCCCGTTCACCCCGAGGGCCAAGAAGGTCCTCGAGCTCTCCTTGCGCGAAGCGCTTCAGCTCGGACACAACTACATCGGCACCGAGCACATCCTCCTCGGGTTGATCCGCGAAGGCGAAGGCGTCGCCGCGCAAGTGCTCGTGAAGCTCGGCGCGGACCTGTCGCGAGTCCGCCAGCAAGTCATCCAGCTGCTGTCCGGCTACGCCGGCGCGAAGGAAGGCCAGGGCCAAGGCGGTGCCGGCGGCGAATCCCAGCCGTCCGGGTCGCTGGTCCTCGACCAGTTCGGCCGCAACCTCACCCAGCTCGCCCGCGAGAAGAAGCTCGACCCCGTCATCGGCCGGGAGAAGGAAATCGAGCGGGTCATGCAGGTCCTCTCCCGCCGGACCAAGAACAACCCCGTCCTCATCGGCGAGCCGGGCGTCGGCAAGACCGCCATCGTCGAGGGCCTCGCGTCCGACATCGTCGGCGGTGACGTGCCCGAGACCATCAAGGGCAAGCAGCTCTACACCCTCGACCTCGGCGCGCTCGTCGCCGGGTCCCGCTACCGCGGCGACTTCGAAGAGCGCCTCAAGAAGGTGCTGAAGGAGATCCGCACCCGCGGCGACATCATCTTGTTCATCGACGAGCTGCACACCCTCGTCGGCGCCGGGGCCGCCGAAGGCGCGATCGACGCGGCCAGCATCCTGAAGCCGATGCTCGCTCGCGGCGAGCTGCAGACGATCGGCGCGACGACCCTCGACGAGTACCGCAAGCACCTCGAGAAGGACGCCGCGCTCGAGCGCCGGTTCCAGCCCATCAAGGTCGAAGAGCCGACCGTCGCGCAGACGATCGAGATCCTGAAGGGGCTCCGCGACCGCTACGAGGCCCACCACCGGGTCACCATTACTGACCAGGCGGTCGTCGCGGCCGCGAACCTCGCCGACCGCTACATCTCGGACCGCCACCTCCCCGACAAGGCCATCGACCTGATCGACGAGGCCGGCTCGCGCCTGCGGATCCGCCGCATGCAGGCCCCACCCGACTTCCGGGAGCTCGAGGACGAGATCGCGACGGTCCGCAAGGACAAGGAAGAGGCGATCGAAGGCCAGCAGTTCGAACGGGCCGCGTCGCTGCGCGACCGCGAGAAGGAGCTGCTCGAGCAGCGCCGGGCCAAGGAGACCGAAGCCCAACGCGAGGGCGTCGACCTGTTCAACGAGGTCAGCGAGGAATCGATCGCCGAGGTGCTCGCCCTGTGGACCGGGATCCCCGTATACAAGCTCACGGAGGAAGAGACCGCGAAGCTGCTACGCATGGAAGACGAGCTGCACAAGCGGATCGTCGGACAGAACAGCGCGGTGAAAGCGGTCTCGCAGGCCATCCGCCGCACCCGAGCCGGGTTGAAGGACCCCAAGCGGCCGTCCGGGTCGTTCATCTTCCTCGGTCCGTCCGGGGTCGGGAAGACCGAGACGGCCAAGACCCTCGCCGAGTTCCTCTTCGGTGACGAGTCCGCCCTGATCCAGCTCGACATGAGCGAGTACATGGAGAAGCACACCGTCTCGCGCCTCGTCGGCTCGCCTCCCGGCTACGTCGGCTACGACGAAGGCGGCCAGCTCACCGAAGCGGTCCGACGCAAGCCGTTCTCCGTCGTGCTCTTCGACGAGATCGAGAAGGCCCACCCGGATGTGTTCAACGCGCTGCTGCAGATCCTCGAAGACGGGCGGCTCACCGACGCGCAGGGCCGGACCGTGGACTTCAAGAACACGGTCATCATCATGACGTCGAACCTCGGGACCGCGGATCTCCGCAAGGCGTCGATCGGGTTCGGGCCCGCCGACGACGTGGTGAGCTACGAGAGGATGAAGGACAAGGTGATGGAAGAGCTCAAGCGGCACTTCCGCCCCGAGTTCCTCAACCGCATCGACGAGGTCATCGTCTTCGCCGAGCTCACCCAAGACGAGGTCGGCGAGATCGTCAACCTGATGATCAGGCGACTCCAGGACCAGCTCGAAGGTCAGGGTCTCGGACTCGAGCTCAGCCACGAAGCCAAGCTGCTGCTCGCCAAGCGGGGCTACGACCCCCAGCTCGGCGCGCGGCCGCTGCGCCGGGCGATCCAACGGCTGGTCGAGGACCCACTCTCCGAGAAGATCCTCTGGAAGGAGTACCACGCCGGCGAGACCATCCTGGTCGACGCCGACGGGGACGAGGTCACCTTCCGGGCCGTCGAAGGCGTCGAGCCGCCGCCGGTCGAGCTCGCCGGTTCAGGCTCCGAGGGTTAAGCCCGACCGGGTCGCTCCCGCCGGTGCCGCCCGCCCGAGGCGTGCGCCGTCGCGGCGTCTGGCCCGCGTGGGCCGCGGTCCTGGTCCTCGCGCTCGCCGGGTGCAGCGCGCACACCACGCTCACCGTCACCGTGCACGCGGACGGGTCGGGGACGCTCGCGGCGCGGGTCGCGCTCGACCCGGAGGCGGTCCGAGCCGCCGAAGGAGACGGCACCCCGCTCGCGACCCGGGTGCGGCTCGGCGACCTGCGCCAGGCCGGCTGGTCGGTGTCCCGCTGGGTCCCGGCCACGGACGGCTCCGCGACGATCACGCTCAGCCATCCCTTCGGGTCGCCCAGTGAGCTCACCGTCCTGGCCCGCCAGCTGAGCGGCCCGACCGGGCCGGTGCCGTCCCTCGCCGCGTCGCGGAACCGCGGCGTGGCTCGGCGCCGCGCACACCGTCACGGTGCACGGGGTCGTCGACCTGCGCGACGCCCAACCCGGGGTGACCCGCGACGCCGACCTGGTCCGCGCGCTCACCGCCCAGCACGTCGACCTGACCGGCATCGAATCCGAGCTCGCCGGGCAGCTCCGCACCGGCGTCACGCTGCGCTTCGTCGTCGCCGTGCCCGGCCACCGGCAGGTGGTCACCACCCGCGCCGGCGGTCAGACGCCGATCACCACGTCGGGCACCAGTCTCGACGTCCCCCGCCTCGCGTTCGCCGCGGCCGCGGTCCTGCTCGTGGCCCTGGCCGCCGTCGTCTGGCGTCGCGGCGCCCGCCGCCGACCACGTCGCCGTGGACGCGCAACGGCGCGCTGATCACCGCACGGATCGACGCGCCCACCAATCAGCGAAGAACGCCGGGAACTCGGTCAACGACGCCAGCACGACGTCCGCGCCCGCGTCGGCGAGGGCCTCACCCGAATGCGGCCCGGTTGCCACCGCCACCGCGCACGCGCCAACCCCGCGTGCCCCGGCCACGTCGCCGGTGGTGTCCCCGACGTACAGGACGGCGCGGTGCTCGACGAGCGCGGCACCCTTCCCGGCGCCGACCCGCCACCCCTCCACCGCGTCGACGACCAACCCGACGTGGCGCAGACAGCCGCGGGCGTTCGGCTCGTACTTCGCGGTGACGACGACCACCCCGGCCCCCGCGGCTCGGACCGCCGCGACCGACTCGTGCGCCCCCGGGAGCGCCGACGTGCCGGTCACGCCGAGCTCCGCGTACAGCACGCGGAACCGGTCGGCCGCGGCCGCGACCTGATCGGCCGGGTACCAGCACGCGAGCTCGTCCTCGAGCGGCGGGCCGAGCCGGCCCACGACGACGTCCGCGTCGATCACGGTGCCGGTCTCCGCCGCCAACGCCCGCAACGTCGCCGCGATCCCCGGCCGGGAGTCGACGAGCGTCATGTCGAGGTCGAACCCGACCACGCCTGCGGCGTCGCGCATCCCGTCAGTCTGACGTCGGTCCGCACCGGAGCGGCTCCGGTTCTCGGCCTGTCACACCCCCACGCGACGCTCCCCACGATGACCCCTCACCGCCGCGGCCGCTGCCTCGCGTGCGGGGCCGAGACGCCCCGCTGGGTCGGGCGCTGCCCAGCCTGCCGCGCGTGGGGGACGGTCGAGGAGGGACCGGGCGGCCCGCCCGACGCGGCGCCGGCCCCGGTGCGCCCCATCACCGACGTGCCCACCACCGCGGGATCGCGTCGACCCACCGGCATCGGTGAGCTCGACCGGGTGCTCGGCGGGGGCCTCGTCCCCGGCTCGGTCACCCTCCTCGCCGGTGAGCCCGGCCTCGGCAAGAGCACCCTGCTGCTCCAGGCCCTCGGCGCGCTCGCCGCGGCCGGCACCCGGTGCCTCCTCGTCGGCGCCGAGGAGTCCACCGAGCAGGTCCGCCAACGCGCCGAGCGGGTCGACGCGTTGCACCCCGACCTGCTCCTCGTCGCGGAGGCGTCGCTCGACGCGATCGTCGACCACGTCGACACGCACCGGCCCGCGGTGCTCGCGGTCGACTCGATCCAGACCGTCGCGGCCCCCGGCCGGCCCGGCGGTCCCGGCAGCGTCACCCAGGTGCGCGACGGCGCCCACGATCTGGTCCGCCTCGCCCGCCGCCGGGCGCTCCCGACCCTCGTCGTCGGGCACGTCACCAAGGACGGCTCCGTGGCCGGGCCGCGCACCCTCGAGCACGTGGTCGACACGGTTCTGTCCGTCGAGGGTGACCACCATCACGGGCTCCGGCTCCTCCGCGCCCGCAAGCATCGCTTCGGATCCACCCGCGAGTTGGGAGTCCTCGACCTCGGCAAGACCGGCCTCGTCGAGGTTCCCGACCCGTCCGCGTTGTTCCTCCAGGACCGGTGCGCCCGCACCCCCGGCTCGGTCGTCGCCGCGGTCCTCGACGGCGCCCGGCCGCTCCTCGTCGAGGTCCAAGCGCTCGTCGCGTCCGGCCCTACCCCCCGCCGCTTCGCGACCGGCTTCGACCCCGGACGCCTCACCCTC
Source organism: uncultured Actinomycetes bacterium (assembly GCA_963714105.1). Classification (GTDB taxonomy): domain Bacteria; phylum Actinomycetota; class Acidimicrobiia; order IMCC26256; family PALSA-555; genus PALSA-555. The sequence continues at coordinate 1,575,770 of OY970233.1, forward strand.
ACCCTGGCGGTGCTCGAGCAGCGCGGCGGCGTCGGTCTCGACCGCGCCGAGGTGTACGTCAACGTCGCCGGCGGCGTCCGCGTCACGGAACCTGGCCTCGACCTCGCGGTCGCCGTCGCGGTCGCGAGTGCCCGCGTCGGCCAGGTCGTCGATCCGCACGCGGTGCTGGTCGGGGAGCTCGGACTCGGCGGCGAGCTCCGCCAGGTGCCCGGCACGCCGCTGCGTCTCGCCGAAGCCGCCCGACTCGGGTTCCGGCGCGTGATCGGGCCCCCCCGGCTGCCCGACACCCCCGGGCTCCAGACCGTCGCGGTGCCGACCCTCGCCGCCGCGCTCGCCGTCACCCTCCGAGGCCGCCACGAGCGAGCGGCCTGACCGGGACCGGACGGCCCGGCGACGCCCAGGCGGTAACGTCCCTTTCGTCCCACCGCCGCCGCCCGCGACCGGTCGGACCAGCCCCGAGATGCCCGCCCCACCGCGATCCGAAGCCCTCCTCGCCGCCCTGCGGCTCGTCGCTCCCGGCACCGCGCTGCGCGACGGCATCGAGCGGATCATCCAGGCCCGCATGGGCGCGCTGCTGGTCGTCGGCGCCGGCCCGGAGGTCCTCGGCGTCTGCTCCGGCGGGTTCCTCCTCGACGCCGAGTTCAGCCCCCAACGGCTCTCCGAGCTGGCCAAGATGGACGGGGCGATCATCGTCACCGCGGACTGCGGCCGCCTGGTGCGCGCGAACGTGCACCTCGTCCCCGACTCCCACATCCCCACCTCGGAGACCGGGACCCGGCACCGCACCGCGGAGCGAGTCGCCCGCCAGATCCCCGTCCCCGTGATCACCGTCTCCGAGGACCGATCCGAAGTGGCCATCCACGTCGGGGGCCTGAAACGCGCGATCGAGCCGACCCCGAGGGTCATGGCACGCGCCGATCAGGCCCTCCAGATCCTCGAGCGGTACAAGGTGCGACTCGACGCGGTCAGCGCCTCCCTCTCCGCCCTCGAGATCGAGGACCTCGTCACGCTGCGCGACGTCGCGACGGTGCTGCAACGAGCCGAGATGGTCCGCCGGATCTCCGAGGAGCTGGACGGCTACGTCGTCGAGCTCGGCGCCGACGGACGCCTCGTGCTCCTCCAGCTCGACGAGCTCATGGGCGGCGTCGAAGACGACCGACGCCTCGTGGCCAAGGACTACTTCCACGCCACCCCCGACTGGCAGCTCCACGACGTACTGGAACGCCTCGGTGAGCTCGACGGCGACGAGATCCTCGACCTCCACGAGGTGGTGAGCGTCCTCCGCCTCGGGGTCGGCGTCGGTCTCGACTCGGCGCAGCAGCCGCGCGGCTTCCGGATCCTGCACAAGATCCCCCGCCTCCCCGACGCCGTCGCGGACCACGTCGTGGCCCGGTTCACGAACCTGCAGAAGATCATGCGAGCCAGCGAGAACGACCTGGTGCAAGCCGAAGGGGTCGGCGACGCGCGCGCCCGGGCCATCAAGGACGGACTGTCCCGCCTCGCCGAGACCAGCATCCTCGAGCGCTACACCTGATGGGCGCGCTCGCCCCCGGCGCGGATCCGGCCACCACGACCCGCGTCACCCTCACCGGCGCCGACGGCGCCGCCGTCCCGGCCATCGTCGCCCGCCCCGACGACACCACCGGCACCGGCCTGGTCGTGCACCCCGACCTGCTCGGTGTCCGTCCCCTCTTCGACGACCTGTGCCGCCGGCTCGCGACGCACGGGTTCGCGGTGTGCTGCCCCGAGCCGTTCGCCCGCGCCCCGGAGTCGGTCCGGGCCGGCGAGCACGCCGACGCCCGCCTCGGTTTCCTGCCCCACCTCGACGACGGCCAGCAGCTCGGCGACCTCGTCACCGCCGCCGATCATCTCGAGGCCCCCTCCGTGTCGATCCTCGGGTTCTGCATGGGCGGCATGCAGACCCTGAAGGCCGCGGCACTCGGACGCTTCGACCGGGCCGTCGCCTTCTACGGGATGATCCGGATCCCGGACGCCTGGCACGGGCCTGGGCTCGCCGAGCCGCTCGCGACGGCAGCGACGGTGTGCCCCACCCTCGCGATCTTCGGCGACGCCGACCCGTTCACCCCCGCGGCGGACATCGAGGCGCTCCGGCAGGCCTGGCGCGACCGGCCCGACTGCGAGATCGTCATGTACCCGGGTGCCGACCACGGGTTCGTGCACGCACCCGAGCGCCCCGCGCACCGGGCCGACGACGCCGCCGACGCGTGGCGCCGCGCCCTCGCCTTCCTCGCCCGCTGAGCTACAGGGTCGCCCGGTCCTCGAGCGCGGCCCGGTCCAGGATCCGGTACTGGTTGCGGCCCTCGAGGGCGAGCCAGCCGAGCCGGGTGAACAGCGAGATGGCCTTGTTGACCCGCTCCACGCGACGCGCCGACCATCCCGGCCAGCTCCTCCTGGGTGACGGGGAGCGCGAACCGGTCACGGTCGCCGGCCAGCTCGAGCAGCCGCTTCGCGGTCCGCGCCGGGACGTCGAGGAACACCGCGTCGGCGAGCGCCTCGTCGGTCGCCCGCAACCGCCCCGCGAGGAGCCGCACGATCACCCACAGCAGCTCGGGCTGCTCGCGGAGCACCGCACGCACCGGCTCGTAGTCGAGGACGACGACGACCGAGTCGATCAACGCCCGGGCATCGGTCGAGCGGGGTGCATCGTCGAAGAGGCCCAGCTCCCCGAACAGCGCGCCGCTCTCCATCACCGCGACCACCGATTCGCGACCGTCACCGGAGTGCTGCGGCCATCGCGATGCGGCCCTCGTCGACCACGAACAGCTCCGAGGAGTCCTCACCCTGGCGGAACAGCACATCGTTGCGCGCGTAGTGCCGCACCTCCGCACGTGTGGCCAGGCCCTCGAGCACCTCGACCGGCAGCGCGGCGAACAAATCGGTCGTATCGAGCAGGCGATGGTCGGGCACGGCGGACCTCCGGCGCAGCGGCCGAGCGTAGCGAGACGGTGCCGATCCGGTCACCGCCGTCTGGTATCCTGACCTTCCCGCTTCCCCCTTCTCCGCTCTGCCCTCGCGAGGAAACGCCCATGTCGTTCGCCGTCGGTGACAAAGTCGTCTACCCCCACCACGGGGCTGCGATCATCGAAGGCAAGGAGAAGCGGGTCTTCGACGGGCACAAGACCGACTACTTCGTGCTCCGCATCACCTACGGGGACCTCAAGGTCTCGATCCCGGTCGAGAAGGCCGAGGAGATCGGGCTGCGCGACGTCATCAACGACGAAGAGGTCGAGGAGGTGTTCGCCGTCCTCCGCAAGAAGGAGGCGCGGATGCCGACCAACTGGTCCCGCCGGTTCAAGAACCACGTCGAGAAGCTCAAGAGCGGCGACATCTACCAGGTCGCCGAGGTGGTGCGGAACCTGTCGCTGCGGGAGGCCGACAAGGGCCTCTCCGCCGGGGAGAAGCGCATGCTCGCCCGGGCCCGCCAGATCCTGGTCTCGGAGCTGACCTTCGCGCTCGAACGTCGACGAGGAGACCGCCGAGTCCCGACTCGACGACGTCCTCGCCGGCAAGGAAGTGAAGGTCGAGAAGACCCGCCGCCGCGCGCCGGCGAAGACCCCCGCGGCCCGCAAGGCCCCCGCGACCCGCAAAGCCGCGGCGGCCAAGCCCGCGAAGGCGACCGCCCGCCGGAAGTAGGCGAGGCGATGGGTCCCAGCGCGGCGATCATCGTCGCCGCCGGCGGCGGGACCCGCTTCGGGGCGCGCCAAGCAGTTCAGCCTCCTCGGCGGCGCCCGCCTCGTCGACCGGGCCGTCGCCACCGCCCGGACGGTCTGCGACGCGGTCGTCGATCGTCCTCCCCGCCGGCGTCACCTGGGACGGCGCCGTGGTGGACGCGGTCGTCCCCGGCGGTGAGACCCGCGCCGCGTCCGTCCGTGCCGGCCTCGCCGTCGTGCCCCGCACCCACCGACGTGGTCGTCGTCCACGACGCCGCCCGCCCGCTGGCCACCCCCGCGCTGTTCGACGCGGTGATCGCCGCGGTGCGCGCCGGCGCGGACGCCGCGGTCCCCGGGCTCGCCGGTCGTCGACACGATCAAGCGGGTCGACCCCGACGGACGCGTGCACGAGACGGTCCCCCGCGACACGCTGGTCGCGGTGCAGACCCCCCAGGCGTTCCGCGTCGACGCGCTCCGGGACGCGCACGCCCCCGAGGGTGACGCCACCGACGACGCCGCCCTGGTCGAGGCCGCGGGCGGTACCGTCGTCGTCGTCGCCGGCGAGGAGCACAACCTGAAGGTGACCACCGCGCTCGACCTGATCGTCGCCGCCGCGCTGCTCGGAGCCGACACGTGAGCGTCCGGGTCGGTGCTCGGCTACGACCTGCACGCCGTCGGGGGCGATGCGCCGCTGGTCCTCGGCGGGGTGCGCATCGACGGGCCCGGGCCTCGTCGGTCACTCCGATGCCGACGTCGTCGCCCACGCCGTCGCCGACGCGCTGCTCGGCGCCGCGGGACTGCCCGACCTCGGCACGACGTACCCGGCGTCCGACGACCGGTACCGCGACGCGGATTCGCTCACGCTGCTCGGTGACGTCACCGAACGGATCGTGACCGCAGGCTGGGCGGTCGAGAACGTCGACGTCGTCGTCGCCGCCGAGGCCCCGCCCTTGGCGCCCCACCTCGCCACGATGACCCAGCGGCTGCGCGCCGTGGTCGACGCACCCGTCGGTGTGAAGGCCAAACGGGGCGAAGGCGTCGGTGTCATCGGGCGGGGCGAGGCCGTCGCGGCCTGGGCGGTCGCGCTGCTCACGACCCGCTGAACTCGGCGTGGGCGCGAGACACCCAGCATTACGCTCGCCGTGATGACCGTCCGCGTCTACGACACGTTGCAACGAGCCAAGGTCGACCTCGAGCACGCGAGTGCCGGGCCGGGTCAGCGTCTACGTCTGCGGGCCGACCGTCTACGACGTCCCCCACGTCGGGCACGGTCGCACCGCGATCGTCTACGACACGACCCGCCGCTACCTCCGCTGGCGCGGTTACGACGTGCACTACGTCTCGAACGTCACCGACGTCGAGGACAAGATCATCGCCCGGGCCGCGGAGACCGGCGGCACCGAGGAGGAGCTCGCCCACCGCTTCGAAGCCGCATGGTTCGCGCGAGATGGAACGCCTCGGGGTCGAACGACCCGACCAGACCCCCCACGCCACCGCGTACATCGACGCGATGCTGACGAGGATCGCCGAGCTCGTCACGACCGGCCACGCGTACGTCGTCGAGGGGCGAGGCGTCTACTTCGACGTGGCCTCCTTCCCCGGCTACGGGGCCCTCCCGCACCGCAGCCTCGAACAGCTGCTCGACTCCGCCGGCGCCCGCGTCGAGGTCGACGAGGCGAAGCGCAACCCGGTCGACTTCGCGCTGTGGAAGGCGGCCAAGCCCGGTGATCCGACCTGGCCGTCCCCGTGGGGGCCGGGACGGCCGGGCTGGCACATCGAATGCTCGACGATGGCGCTCGACCTGCTCGGGGAAGGGTTCGATCTCCACGGCGCCGGCGACGACCTCGTGTTCCCCCACAACGAGAACGAACGGGCCCAAGCCGAAGCGGCCGGTCACCCCTTCGCCCGCCACTGGCTGCACTCGGGCATGGTCGAGATCGCCGGCGAGAAGATGTCGAAGTCGCTCGGCAACTTCACCACCCTCGCCGACGCGCTCGACGCGCACGGCCCCCGCGCCTTCCGCCTCGCGGTCCAGCAGAGCCACTACCGCAAGGCCACCGAGCTCGGCGACGCCGAGCTGACGACTGCGGCCGAGCGCGATGGAGCGCCTCGACGGGCTGGTACGACGGGCCGCCAACGAAGGCGTCACCGTGGACGGGGTCGATCCCGACGAGGCGACGCGTGGAGCGGTTCCGGGTCGAGATGGACGACGACTTCGGCACCCCCGGCGCGCTGGCGGCGATCTTCGACGCGACCGGGCAGGCGCATCAGGCCCTCGACGCCGGCGACCGCGACCGCGCCGCGTCGCTCCTCGCGGCGGTGCTCGACCTCACCGACGCGCTCGGCCTTCCCCTCGAGGCCGGCGCCGGCGCCGACGCCGAGATCGACGCCCTCGTGGCCGAACGTGACGCGGCCCGCGCCCGCCGGGACTTCGCCACGTCGGACCGGATCCGAGACGACCTGGCGGCCCGCGGGGTCGTCCTCGAAGACACCGGACGCGGCACCGTCTGGCATCGACGGTGACCCGCGACCGGGGTGAGCACCTCGGCGGGCTCATCGTTCCCGGACCACGTGCCGTCCTCGAGCTCCTCCGCGCCGGGCGGCGCCGGACCCGGTCGGTCTCGATGGCCCGCGGCCGGCCCGACGCCACCGTCGACGAGATCACCTCGCGGGCCGAAGCCGCGTCGGTGCGGGTGCGCCACGTCGACGCCGACGAGGTGAACCGGGAAGCCGGCATCGAGACCGCGCAGGGCGTCGTGGCCCGAGCCGACCCGCTGGTCCCCACCTCGCTCGCGTCCTTGCTCGACGACTCCCGGGCCTTCCTCGTCGCCCTCGACGGGGTGACCGACCCCCGTAATCTCGGCGCGGTGCTGCGCAGCGCGGTCGCGGCGGGAGCCACCGGCGCGGTCGTGCCCCGGCGGCGGTCCGTGCTGCTCACCCCGGCGGCGGTGAAAGCCGCCGCCGGCGCGGTCGAGTACCTGCCCGTCGCGCTCACCGGCGGCGTGGCCGCGGCCCTCGAGCAGGCCGCCCGCGTGGGTGTGTGGACGGTCGGCCTCGACGCCGACGGAGACACCCCGATCGACGAGGTCGCGGTCACCGACCGCCCCCTCGTGCTCGTCCTCGGCGCCGAAGGACGCGGTCTCGCTCGTCTCGTCCGCGAACGCTGCGACGTCGTCGCGAGCGTCCCGATGGTCGGCCCGGTCGAATCGCTGAACGTCTCCGCCGCCGCGGCGGTGGCGTGCTTCGAAGTCGCGCGGCGTCGCCGCGGATAGCCTCGCGGGTGCGCCGGGTTAGCTCAGCTGGCAGAGCGCTGCTCTTGTAAAGCAGAGGTCGTCGGTTCGATCCCGACACCCGGCTCCCGTCGGCACCGGTCAACAGCCCACTGCCGCAGTGGCTCCCGGCGACCGCCCGGCTGACCGAGCGCTCCTTCGCGCGAGTGGCGACGCGAATGCCGACCAGTGCGGGTCGACGCACCGACCAGCGTCCTCTCCGGTCTCGACCAACCCGGCGTCATGACCGAGCTTCGGCACGACCCGACCTCGACGAGTCGGGTCTCGCAACGCTCGACCGCCGGGTCGGCGACGACGCCGAGTAGCCCGCGGCCGGACTCGAACCGCGGCCGACGACGTCCCCTGGCCGCCGACGCGCCCGAGACCGAAGCCGTCGGCACCGCGGCCGGGCCCGGGCCCCGACCCCTGACCGCGGGCGCCCAGCCACGGGTGGGCCGGTCGCGTTCGGGGGCGCCGCCCTTGACATGCAGCCGCCAGGCTGCACGTAATAGGCAGACAAACGGCTGCATAAGCGGCGGTCCGGCAAAGAGGAGCACGCGATGGAAGAGATCCGCCACCGAGTGGGGATCCAGGCGCCCCGGGACCAGGTCCTGCCCAGGCTGACGACGACCGAGGGCCTCGCGACCTGGTGGACGCGGGACGTCACGGGCGACCCGGGCGTCGGGGGCGAGCTGCTGTTCTCCTTCGGCACCCCCGAGCCGAGTCTGGTCATGGAGGTCGTGGAAGCCACCGACCGTCGGGTCGTCTGGCGTTGCGTCGTGGGGCCCGACGAGTGGGTCGGCGGCCTGTTGACGTTCGACCTCGAACAGAACGGGGACGAGACGGTGCTGAAGTTCACCCAATCGTGGCGCGAACCTGTCGACTTCATGTTCCACTGCAGCACGAAGTGGGCCTTCTTCCTCCTCGGTCTGAAGGCGTCGCTCGAGGGCGGCGCGGGAACGCCGTTCCCCGGCGAGCTGCAAATCAGCAGCTGGGGTTGATCGCGACGAGCGGCAACGTGGACGCAGTGTTCAAGGCGCTGGCCGATCCAGTCGTCGCCGGATGCTCGACAGCCTGAACGCGCGCGGTGGTCAGAACCTCACGGAGCTGTGCGAGGGCCTCGACATGGCGCGGCAGTCGGTCAGCAAGCACCTCGCCGTGTTGGAGGCGGCGAACCTCGTGACCACCGTTCGACGCGGTCGGGAGAAGTTGCACTATCTCAATGCCGCGCCGATCAACGAGATCGAACAGCGCTGGATCAACCAATACGACCGGGGACGCATTCAGGCACTCGGAGACTTGAAGCTTGCTTTGGAGGGCACCTCAGTGGAGAACCGGCAGTTCGTCTACACGACCTACATCAACGCGACCCCGGAGCTCTTGTGGAGGGGGCTCACCGACCCTGCGTTCACCAGCCGGTATTGGGGACTGGAGCTGGTGACGGACTGGAAGGTCGGCTCCCCGATCACCTGGGAGCACCACGGCGTCACCATCGCCGATCCCGAGCAGGTCGTGCTCGAGGCCGATCCGTTCCGCCGGTTGGCCTACACGTGGCACTCCTTCACACCAGAGCTGGCCAAGACCATCGGCATGGACGAACAGCGCCGGGCCAAGCTCGCGGCCGAGACGCGATCGCAGGTCGCGTTCGACATCGAACCCGTCGGCGAGATCTGCAAGTTGACGGTGGTGCACGAGTTCTTCGAGCCCGACAGCACCGTCGCCACGATGGTCAGCGAAGGCTGGCCGCGTGTGCTCGCCGAGTTGAAGACGCTGATCGAGACCGGCGACGTGCTCACGGGCGATCTGCTCGTCCGCCGCGATCAGGACTGACCAGCCGGCCCGATCCGACGGCGCCCAGGCGCGGCGACCCGGCACGAGCGGTTCACGTCGACCCGGTCGGGATCGTGACGTCCCCTCGCCCCCGTGGATACAGCGCACGGGCGCTGGCACCGCCCGGCGCAGGTGCGGAGGCGCGTGGTGAAGGCAGTCTGGGCACGGCGGGGCGCGGCGCTGCTGGTCGCCACGGGGACGGCGCCGGGAATCAGCGTGCTCCCCGCCGCGGGGCCGGGAGGATCGGCGGCGGGCGCCCAAGCTTCCTGCCCGACGCAGACCCTGGCCATCCCACCCACCAGCGCCAGTCCCAACCTCGGGCGCCCGGAGGCCATCGCGGTCGACAGCGCCGGCAGCGTCTAGGCCACCGACGCCAGCACGCAGACCGTGTACCGCTTCAACTCCAGCGGGACCCAGACCCTCGTCATCCCGGCCGTCAACGCGACGCCGAACCTCGTCGAGCCCGAGGGGATCGCGGTCGACGGTGCCGGCAACATCTATGTCGGCGACATCCACACCAGCACCGTGTATCGGTTCAACCCCAGCGGGACGGCCGACGCGGGCAACGTCACGCTCGATCAGTTCAATGCCAGCGGCACCCAGACGCTGACCATCCCGGCCACCTGCGCCACCCCGAACCTCGTCAACCCGGAGGGGATCGCGACGGGCAGCGTGTAGACGTCCGACATCGGAACCAACATCGTTGTACCGATTCTCGCTGACCTCGGCGGCGGCGGCGGCGGCCGCGCCGCCCGCGCCGGTTGTCGTGACTCCACGCTTCGCCGGGTGAGCGAGGCGGCCGATCACGGCAGAGTCAGCTGACGAGTCGGCGCAGGTCGCGGAGCTCGCGCTTCATGCTCAGGTGCAGGTAGCCCTTCACGAGGAGTCGAAGCGGTGCGAGCCACCGGGCGAGCACATACTGCTCGTAGTGGATCACGGTGCAGTGGTCGCGACCCAGCGGCGTGACGACGAAGCCGCCTTCGACGGTCGCCCGCTCGGGCGGGACGTCGGCGTCCCGGCTGTGGAATCCGGTCGGGGTCAGCTGGTAGTCGAAGCGTCCCCGCCACGGGACGCCGGCGAAGCGGCCCCGCACGTCGTAGGTGCCGTCTGACTCGGTCCGGGGGTGCACGGTGACCGCGTCGGCCTTAACCTCGCAGCGTTCGACGTTCTTGATGTCCCAGATCGCGGGCAGCGCCGCGTCGGGAGGACACGGAAGCTCGAGTGCTTCCACGGCGGTGACACGTCGAGACATGGGATCTCCTCCGAACCGACCATGGTCGTTCTAGCCGAGCGGCTCGAGGGCCGCGCCGCGTCGTGACCGCACCGCACGACGCCACGCCGAGCCCGGTGGCGTACGCCGCGTACGGCTCCGAGCACCTCGACGGTGTGGTCGCCCTGTGCGCCGCCGAGGGTTGGCCGTCGTTCCCGGCCGACCCGACGCGGGCGGGGCGGGCGCTGACCGCGCCGGGCGTGACGAGCGTCGTCGCCCTCGCCGGCGACGAGGTCGTCGGCTTCGCGACCGTGCTGTCGGACGGCGAGATCCAGGCGTACCTGTCGCTGCTCGTCGTGGCGTCGTCGCGTCGGCGCGCCGGGATCGGCCGGGCGCTCGTGGTGCTCGCCGCCCGTCGGGCCGGTGGGGTTCGCGTCGACCTGCTCGCCGAGGAGGGCGCGGAGGCGTTCTACGAGACGTTCCCGCACCGCCGAAAGCCGGGGTTCCGCATCGACCCCGGCGGCTGAGCGCGCCCGGACCGGGCGGGGCCGGGTCAGAGCCCACCCGCGGCGGGGGTGAAGCGGGCGAGGTACGAGGTGAGGTGCGCGTAGGTGCCGGTCGCGAGGAGGATGCCGAGGCCGAGGAGCAAGACGCCGGCGACCTTCTCGAGTGTGGGGCCGATGCGGCGGAGCCGCTCGGCCAGGTTCGGGAACGAGGCGAGCCCGAGCGCGGCGAGCACGAACGGGACGCCGATGCCGAACGCGTAGGCGAGGAGCAGCAGCGCACCCTTGCCGACCTCGCCGCTTCTCGCCGCGAGGGTGAGCGCGGCGGCGAGGAGCGGCCCCACGCACGGGCTCCACGCGGCGCCGAACGCCACCCCGACGACGAACGGCCGGCCCGGGCCGCCGACGTTCGGGACCCGCTCGACGAGGCGCCGCTCCCGCGAGAACGGCCCGCGCACCAGCCCGAGGAGCGCGAGACCCATGATGGCCACGATGACGCCACCGACCCGCTGGACGATGTTCTGCACCTGGTGCAGCGACGAGCCGAGCAGCCCGGCGGTCGCGCCGAGCCCGGCGAACACGACCGCGAAGCCGAGCACGAAGATCAACGTGGCGGGCACCGCGCGGGCCGGGTCTCGGGCGTCCGCGGCTTCGCCGGCGATGATGCCGAGGTACGCGGGGAGCAGCGGCACGATGCACGGGGCGAGGAACGATGCGACGCCCGCGCCGAACAGCGCGACCAGCTCGGTCACCACAGCCGGGTCAGGCTCCGAACGTGAATGCGAACGCCTGCACGCCGGGCGCCTCGGCGGTCAGCCGCACGGTGTGGTGCTCCGAGCGGGGCGCGAGCACCAGCCGGTAGAGGTCGGAGCTGGAGACGGTGACGAAGGTGCGCCCGGCCGCGTCGAGCTGGGTCTCGTCGGTCCGGTACGCCGGGGGGAGCGGCTTCCCGTCGAGGGACACGTCGACCTTCAGCGGTGGTGACCCGGCGGCGACGGCCATGACCAGGTTGACGGACCGGGCCCGGGCGCCGAGGACGATCTGGGCTCCCGGCCCGGCGGACTGCACGTACTGGCCGGTGGCGGTCCACGGTCCGGCGAGGTGGGCGGTGTCGGGCGCGACGCTCGTCACCGCGGGGTAGGTGACCGTGCCCGGTTGCGCGCCGGCGGTGCCCTTCTCGAGACCGAGGTAGGTCTCGGGGGTCACCGCGGTCTGGGTGCTCGGCTGACCGAGCCGCTCACCGGTCGCGACCCCGGCGCGCGGTGAGGAGGGTGCCACGCCGAGGAGCTTGCGGAGCACGTTCTCGGTCTCGGTGTAGTTGCCCTCGCCGATGCCCTGGTAGCGCAGATGCCCCTGACGGTCCGCGACCCAGTCCTCGGGCCAGTACTGCGTGCCGAACTGGTTCCAGATCGTCATGTTGTCGTCGAGCGCGACTGGGTAGTCGACGTGCAGCCGCTGCACCGCGGCGGTGACGTTGCCGTGGTCCTTCTCGAAGTCGAACTCGGGGGAGTGGATCCCGACGATGACGAGCCCGTCCGGCGCGTACCGCTGGTACCAGGCCCGGAGGTGCGGGATGGTGCGCACGCAGTTGACGCACGAGTAGGTCCAGAAGTCGTAGAGCACGACCTTGTTGCGCAGGTCGGTGGGGCTGAGCGGCGGTGAGTTGAGCCACCCGGCCGCGTCGGACAGCGCCGGTGGGGTCGGGCCGACGGGCAGGTTCCCGACGTTCACTGACCCGGCGACACTCGACGGGTTCGATCCGCTGGCGACCGCGACCGCGGCGATCGCGAACACGACCAGCGCGGCTGCCGCGACCCCGTATTTGCGCCGAGCCGACCAGCCCCGCGTCCGGGTCGGCGTCGCGTCGGTCATCGGCCGCCGCGCCGGGTCGCTCCGACGGCCGCTCGTTCGATCGTGGGCACCGCCGACCTCCTCCACGTCTGGCTGCTGACCCCGGCGCTCCGGTCCAGTGTGCCGGGGTCAGCCGGCGTTACAGCCGCGGCGGCGGCTGGGCGCGGAAACGGGTGAGAATGCCGCGGTGCCCGACGCTGCTGGCGACTACGCCGACGACGCCGTCCTGGTCGCCGGCCTCCGCGCCGGCGACGAGGCCGCGTTCGGCTGGCTCCTCGACCGGTACGGCGCCTCCCTCACCCGCCTGGCCCGCTCCTACGTCGCCAGCCCCGCCGCGGCCGACGAGGCGGTCCAGGAGACCTGGCTCGCGGTCATCACCGGCATCGACCGCTTCGAGGGCCGGTCGTCGGTGAAGACCTGGCTGTACCGGATCCTGATCAACGTGGCCCGCAGCAAGGGCGTCAAGGAGCATCGCAGCGTCCCGTTCGCGTCGCTCGCCGGTGAGCTCGAGACCGACGAGCCCGCGGTCGATCCCTCCCGCTTCGTCGGTCCCGGCGCCCGCCGCGCCGGCGCGTGGGCGTCACCGCCGGCACCCTGGGACAGCGAGCCCGAAGGTCGTCTGCTCGGCGCGGAGACCCGCGCCGTCGTCGAGGCGGCGGTCGCCACCCTGCCACCCAACCAGGGCCGGGTGCTGACCCTGCGTGACCTCGAGGGGCTCAGCGCCGCGGAGGTCTGTAACGCCCTGGACCTCTCGGAGACGAACCAGCGTGTGCTCCTGCACCGAGCACGCGCGAAGGTGCGCCAGGCGCTCGAGGACCACTTCGAGGATTCGACGCCATGATCCTCCCCAACCTGTTCGGCCGGACCCGCGACTACCGGTGCCAGGACTTCGTCGAGGTCGTGACCGACTACCTCGAGGGCGCGCTCCCGGTGGCGACCCGGGCCCGTTTCGAGCGGCACCTGCTCCACTGCGACGGCTGCGACCGTTACCTCGCCCAGATCCGGCGCACGATCGAGCTGACCGGCCGGCTCACCGTCGACGACGTCGACGCGCTCGGCGCCGAAGCCCGCGACCGCCTCCTCGAGGCGTTCCGCGACTTCTACCGCTCACGGGGTTGAGGCATGGACCGCGAAACGTCTGCGTGCCGTCGCGCACAGTACCGATGAGGTTCGGGCTTCGATCCCGCCGAGCCGAGAGGAGGCGCAGGATGGACACCGAGGTCACCAAGAGCGACGAGGAGTGGCGCCGCGAGCTGACGCCGGCGCAGTACCGGGTGCTGCGCGAGGCCGGCACCGAGCGGGCGTTCACCGGCGAGTACTGGAACTGCCACGACGACGGCGTCTACCGATGCGCGGGTTGCGGCGCCGAGCTGTTCGCCTCCGGCACCAAGTTCGAGTCCGGGACCGGCTGGCCCAGCTTCACTGAGCCGGCGGTCGCGGACGCGGTCGTGCTGACCCGCGACCGCTCGCTCGGGATGGTGCGAACCGAGGTGACGTGCCGGCGGTGCGGGTCGCATCTCGGACATGTCTTCGACGACGGTCCCGGGCCCGGCCGGTCAGCGCTACTGCATCAATTCGTGCGCGCTCGATCTCGACGCGACGCCCGACTGATCCGTCGACGCGAGCGCGGCCCCGCCGCGCACCGGGGCCACGGATCTGGCCGTTGACGCCGACACGGCGCGAAATACCGGGATCTGACGTACCCGGCGGTCATACTCGGGCGCAATGGACCTCTCGGCGCGTGAACGCGCCATCCTGGATTTCGAGCGCTCCTGGTGGTGCTTTCCCGGACCGAAGGAGTCGGCGATCCGCGCCCGCCTTCAGGTGTCCACGAGTCACTACTATCGAGTGCTCGGCGAGCTCGTCGACAGGCCCGCCGCGTTCGAGTACGACCCACTGACTGTGAAACGTCTTCGCCGCTCCCGCGAGGTCCGCCGTCGTAGTCGCCAGGACGGTCGGCGCGCCGACCCGGGCACACGATGACCGCGGTGGCCCACGCGCCCGTTCTCGGGGCTCGGGTTCTGCGCACCGCGGCACGCGGTGCGATCCTCGTCGGCGTCGCGGTCGTGATCGGCATCGTCTTGTTGCAGGTCGTCCACGACAGCGGCACCCCCGAGCGCGGGAAGCGGCACGAAGGTGTCGGGTTCGACGACCTCGACGACGACCTCGACGACGTCCTCCACGGCGCCGACCAAATCCGCTTCGGTCACGGTGCTCAACGGCTCGGGCGTGACCGGCGCAGCGACGATCCGCGCCAACGCCCTTCGTGGCTTGGGGTACGCGATCAAGGCGACCACGAACGCGCCGCAGACCCAGACCGGCACCACGGTGGTGTGCAAGACCGGGGACCAGGTCGTCGCGGCCGCGATCGCCAGGTCCATCGGGCCGACGACGACCGCGTCCACGTCGGCGACGTTGCCGCTCACCGCGGCCGGCGCCGACTGCGTCGTCACCGTCGGCAAGTAGCATCGCTCACCCCCGGCCGCGCGTGAGCGTCACCAACCCGCTCGCGGCGCTCCTCGCCGACCCCGAGCACGCCGGCGTCGTGAGCGACTTCGACGGCACGATCGCGCCGATCGTCGACGACCCGGCACGCGCCCGAGCGCTCCCGGCCGCGGTGGACGCACTCCGCGCCCTCGTCAAGACCGTCGGGCTGGTCGCGATCGTCAGCGGCCGGCCCGTCGCGTTCCTCCGCGCCCACATCCCGGTCGACGGGATCACCCTCGTCGGTCAGTACGGGCTCGAGCACGTCGTCGACGGCGTCGCCCGAGTCGACCCGCGCGTGGCCCCGTTCGTCGACGCGGTCACCGCCGCGGCGAGCGAAGCCGAGGCCCGGTTCCCGCGCCTCCACATGGAGCGGAAGGGCCAGGTCGCGTTCACGCTGCACTGGCGCACGGTCACCGACGCGGCGCCGCCCCTCGACGCGGTGCAGGACCTCGCCGGCGACTACGGGCTGGTCGTGACCCCGGGGCGGATGGCCGCGGAGGTGCGCGTCGCCGTCCCCGTCGACAAGGGAGTCGCGCTCCGCGAGCTGCTCACCGGTTCCGGACTGCGTAGCTGTCTCTTCGCCGGTGACGACCACGGTGACCGGCCCGCGTTCGCGACCCTCGCCGAGCACCAGCGTGCGACGCCCGGCTTCGTCGGCGTCGCGGTCGCGGTGCGCTCCCAGGAGACGCCAGCGCCGCTCGTGGACGCCGCGGACGTGGTGGTGGACGGACCGCCGGGGCTCGCGGCGCTGCTCGTCGACCTCGTCGCCGCGCTCACGCCGCCGAGCTGAGCTGCGCGTCGAGCCAGTCGCGAGGGGTGCGCCGTCCGGCGAGCCGGCGGAGCCGCCCGGCGCGGCCGGCGCGCTCGTCGGTCGGCATCGCCAGCGCCTGATGCAACGCCGCGGCGCCCTGCTCGAGGTCGTAGGGGTGCACCTCGAGCGCCTCGGCGCCGAGCTCGTCCCACGCGCCGGTATCGGCCGACAGGACAAGCACCCCGTCCCGGCGGTTCACGAGTGGGCCCTCCTTGGCGACGAGGTTCAGCCCGTCCTTCACCGAGTTCACCAGCAGCACGTCGTAGCGCTGCATCGCGGCCACCGTGCGGGGGAAGTCGTCGCGAGTATCGAGCACCACCGGTGTCCAGCCCGGCGCGGACCACCGCTCGTTGACCGCGTCGGCGGCCTGCTCGACCTCCCGACGGTACGCCTGGTACACGGCGAGCAATTCGCGGGACGCGTTCAGGCGCGCGACGAAGACGACCCGCTCCCGCCATTCCGGGTGCTGGGCGAGCATCCGGTCGTACGCGAGGAACCCACGCACGACGTTCTTGGACGGGTCGATCCGGTCGACGCGAAGCAGCAGCCGCCGGTCACCGACCAGCTCGTCGAGCTCGGTCGTCGCGGCGCGGGTCGCCTCGGTGTCCGCCACCTGGGCCAACGCGTCGGCGTCGGGGCCGAGCGGCGCGACGAAGCTCGGCGCGAGCGACGCGTCGGCGCCGAGGATCTCGCGGGCGGACGCCTCGTAGGCCCGGGCCCACCGGGCGGCGTGGAACCCGCACGGTGCCGCGGCCATCGACTCGCACAGGGCCCGGGCGGCGGCGCGGGGCAGGACCCGGATGGAGTTCGGGCCCGAGAAGGACGTGTGGGTGAAGTAGGCGACGCGAAGGTCGGGACGGCGAGCCCGGAGCAGGCCCGGGACGAGCGCGACGTGGAGGTCCTGGACGAGCACGACGTCGCCGGGACCGGCCATCTCGGCTGCCGCGTCCACGAACGCCGCGTTGACTTGCTCGGTACGCGGCCCACGCCTCGAACCAGCGGTCGTCGAAGCTCGGCCGTCGGGGCAGGTCGAAGAGGCCGTGGTACAGGAACCACAGGGTCGCGTTCGAGATCAGGTCGTACGCCAACCCGTACGCGCGCGGGTCGAGGTCGAGGAGCGTGAGCCGCACGCCGGGGACCTCGACCGCGCCGGCGCGCACCGCGGCGCGGTCAGCGTCGCTCAGCGCCGCGGCGATCCACGCGCCGTCCGGCCCGGCCGCGCCGGAGAGCAGCAGGGGGCTCAGCGCGCTCGCCAACCCACCTGCGCCCGGGCGCGAGGTGAAGGTGCCGTCCGGGCCCTCCTCGAACCGGAAGGGACCCCGGTTGGAGACCACGACGGTCACTGGAGTTCGCCGAGCAGGCGCAGCCAGTCGAGGAGCTCGCGGGTGGCCAGGAAGTGGTCACGGACCCGCTCGCGGCCTTGTGACCCCATCGCGTCGGCACCGACCGGGTCGGCGAGCAGGTCGATGACCCGACGGGCGCACTCCTCGACGGAATCGACGAGGAAGCCGTTGTACCCGTCGAGGACCTGGAGCTTGATCCCACCGGCGCGGCCGCCGACGACCGGTCGGCCCTTCCACAGCGCTTCGCTGACCGTGAGGCCGAAGCCCTCGCGGATGGACTTCTGCACCATGACCGTGGCGATGCGCTGGAACGCGTTGATCTGCACCGAGCCGACCTGGTGCAGGTTCGACAGGAGGTGGATGTCGCGGTCACCGGCCCGAGCCTCCTCGGTTGCCTCCCACACGCGGAAGCCCTCGGGGTCGTCCGTCGCCATCGACCCGGCGAGGAGCAGCTGCGCGTCGGGGACGTGGTCGCGCACGATCCGGAACGCCTCGATCACCCCAACCGGGTCCTTCCACGGGTCGTACCGGCTGATCTGGCACACGATGGGACGCTTCGTGTCGATCCCGTACTGGCGGGTGAGCTCCACGCAGAACGGCAGCGCGAGATCCAGGTTCTTCACCGACAGTGGATCGATGCAGGGCGGGTAGTGCTCGACCCGGTCCATCTTGAGCGACGCGGGCACGAACTCGGGCATCGTCCAGACCGACGCGTCGTGCATCTCCACGAACGGCCGGAAGAACTCCCAGACGGTCGGGTTCGCGACGGTCAAGTCGATGTGGCAGCGCCAGATCCACCGGGTGGACTCGCCGGCGAGGGCGGGATGGTCGCGCAAGAACTGCAGCAGCGCGAGCGGTTGGGGGTCGTGGACGACGACGAAGTCCCATCCGTTCTCGAGCAGCAGCGCGTTGTCCAGGATCCGTTCCAGGTAGATGCGCTGCATCTGGGGCGTCCAGTCGAGGTCGGCGCCTTGCAACGCGTTGTGAACCTGCTTGGTGATGGCGAAGAACTCGTCGCTGCCGTGGAGCACCTGCCATTCGGCCTCGACGCCGACGCTGCGGAGCAGTGGCACGTGGGTGGCCAGCAGCTCGGCGACGCCACCGCCGTACGCGGTGGCGCTGATGTGGAGCACGCGGGCCCCACGGAGCGGCTCGGCAGCCTCCCGGATCGCGGCGAGGGTGTCGCCACCGGCGACACCGGCGTACTGCTCGAGCTCTTTCTCGAGAAGCGGGACCCGCTCCAGCATTCAGAGCAATCTAGTGACCATGCCCGTCGCGGTCGCGTGTCCGGACAAGTTCCGTGGGACCCTCAGCGCCGCGCAGGCCGCGGCGGCGATGGCGGTGGGGCTCCGCCGGGCCGGCTACGACGAGGTGCGGGAGGTACCACTCGCTGACGGCGGTGAGGGCACCCTTGCTGCGCTCCTGGCTCGGGGTGGGAGCCGCCGCCGCGTCCGGGTCACCGGGCCGCTCGGCGACCCGGTCGACGCCGAGTACGGCGTCACCCCGGGTGGCGTCGCGGTGGTGGAGATGGCCGAGGCCAGCGGCCTCGCCCTCGTCGAGCGCAACGACCCGCTCCGCGCGTCGGCGCGTGGCACCGGCGAGCTGATCGCGGCTGCCGCCCGGGGCGGCGCCCGCCGCATCCTCGTCGGCGTGGGGGGGAGCGCCACGACCGACGGGGGTCTGGGCGCGCTCGACGCGCTCGGCTGGTCACTCGGCGGGCTCGACATCACCGTGGCGTGCGACGTGACCTCCGGGTTCCTCGACGCCGCGCCGCTCTACGGGCCCCAGAAGGGCGCGACCGAGGCTCAGGTCGCGCTGCTCCGCCGCCGACTCGAGCGCCTCGCCGCGGAGTACGAGCGCCGCACCGGGGTCGACGTCACGACCCTCGAAGGAGCGGGCGCGGCGGGGGGCCTCGCCGGGGGGCTCGCCGCGATCGGCGCCCGACTCGAACCCGGCTTCGACGTCGTCGCCGGGGAGGTCGACCTCGAAGACGCCATGACCGACGCCGATCTCGTCGTCACCGGCGAAGGCCGCGTCGACGCGACCAGCTTCGCGGGCAAAGTCGTCGGTGGGGTGCTCGAGTGGGCTGGCGAGCTCGGGGTCGCGCGCTCCGCCGTCATCGCGGGGCAGGCCACCGCCGAGGCGCGTGAGGAGCTCTCCGTCCTCGGCCCGGTCCAGCTGCTCGTCCTCACCGACCGGGTGTGGCAGTCGGGGGAGGCGTTCGCCCGGGCGGCGACCCTCGTCGAGGAAGCCGCGGTCGAGGCCGGCCGGGCCGCGGGTGGCGCTACGCGCTCGAGCTCCCGCCCGAACTTGGCTCGATACGCCGGCACCGTGATCATCGGTGGGCGCTCCCGCACCGGGACCGGGACCGGGGTGTCGGCACCGACCCGCACCAAAGTGCTCGACACCTCGACCGGCGCGACCCCGGAGCGTCGCAACCCGGTGAGGAGCACCGCCATGGCCTGGGGGCCGAGCTCGTCGAGGGACCGGTTCCGGTGCTCGCGCACCCCGAGGTCCCGTTGCGCGATCGCGTCGACCCCGAAGCGGTCGGCGACGTCGATGAGCAGCCCGAGCTCCACCCCCCACCCCTCGACGAACGGGAGGACCTCGAGGAGCTCACGTCGAGCCGCGTACTCGCCGCCGAGCGGCTGGCGGATCCCCGCGAGGTGCGGGAACAGGGCGCACAGCAGCGGCCGGGCCATCAGCTCGGTGACCCGACCACCCCCGGTCGGGTCCCCGTCGAGGGGACGCCGGTAGTGGCCCTTCACGAACCCGACGTCGGGACCCGAGAGCAGCGGCTCGAGCAGCCGGGTCACGAACTCCGGGGTGAAGTTGCGGACGTCCGCGTCGAGGAAGCAGACCAGATCCCCGGTCGTGACGAACAGCGACTTCCAGAGCGCGTTGCCCTTGCCTTCCCCGCCCGGCAGCTCGGGCAGGACCCGCTCGACCGGGTAGACCGCCGCGCCCGCGCCCCGAGCCGTGTCGGCAGTGGCGTCGGTCGACCCGTCGTCGAGGACCACGACCTCGTCGACCAGCCCACCCGAATCGAGCAGCTCCCGGCGGAGGGTCGCCACGATGCCGCCGATGGTGGCGGCCTCGTCCCGAGCCGGCAGGCAGACCGACACCTGCACCCCCAGATCCTGCTTGGTCTGGGCCAGCGACGAGACCGACGGTGCGTTCCCCATAGCGACTGGCAGCGTAGGGGAACCCACGGCTACTCTCTTGCCCCAGTACACGCTCATCAAGAGCGGCCGAGGGACAGGCCCGTTGACGCCGCGGCAACCAGGTTGCTCGAACCCAGCCAGGGTCCGGGAAGCCAGGTGCCAATGCCTGACCGATGAGCAGCCAAAGAGCGGTTCCCTCCGCTCGAGGCGCTTGAGAGCGCGTCGAGGCAGGTGGCTCCGGCCACCAGAAGGAAGGAACCATGGCTTTCGTCCAGTCGCTGCGGTGCCGTGAATGCGGCCGCACCTACGAGCTCGCGCCCCGATACTCCTGCGAGTGGTGCTTCGGGCCGCTCGAGGTCGCCTACGACCACGACGCGATCGCGGCCGCGGTCACCCGCAAGTCGATCGCCGCGGGCCCGCCGACGATCTGGCGCTACGCCGACCTCCTCCCCGTCGACCCCAGCCCCGGCGCGCTCCCGGTCGGCTGCACCCCCCTCGTGCGCGCCGACCGGCTCGCCGACGCGCTCGGGCTCGGCGAGGTGTGGGTCAAGGACGACACCCGCAACCCGACCAACTCGTTCAAGGACCGGGTCGTCGCCGTCGCGGTCGCGAAGGCACTCGAGTTCGGGCTCAAGACCATCGCCTGCGCGTCGACCGGCAACCTGGCCCAGGCTGTCTCCGGCGCGGCCGCCCGGGCCGGGCTGGCCAGCTACGTGTTCGTCCCCGCCAACCTGGAGCCGGCCAAGATCCTCTCGACCGCGGTGTACGGCGCCAACGTCGTCGCCGTCGACGGCAGCTACGACGACGTCAACCGGCTCTGCGCCGAGCTCGCCGCCGAGCACCCGTGGGCGTTCGTCAACGTCAACGTCCGGCCCTTCTACGCCGAAGGGTCCAAGACGCTCGCGTTCGAGACCGCCGAGCAGCTGGGCTGGGAAGCCCCGGACCACGTCGTCGTGCCCGTCGCGAGCGGATCGCTGCTCACCAAGATCCACCGCGGCTTCGACGAGCTGGTGCGCGTCGGGCTGCTCGACGAGGCGCCGGTGCGGGTCTCGGGCGCGCAGGCCACCGGGTGCTCCCCGGTCGCGTCCGCGTTCGCGGCGGAGACCGACGCGATCCGACCGGTGAAGCCGGCGACGATCGCCAAGTCCCTCGCGATCGGCAACCCCGCCGACGGGTACTACGCGCTCGAAACGGTCCGCCGCACCGGCGGCGCCCTCGCCGCGGTCACCGACGACGAGGTCATCGACGGGATCAAGCTCCTCGCTCGCACCGAAGGCATCTTCGGGGAGACCGCCGTCGGGGTCACCATCGCGTCGCTGCGTCGCCTCGCCGCCGACGGGATCGTCCGCCGCGACGAGCGGGTCGTCGTCTACGTCACTGGCCACGGTCTGAAGACCCTCGACGCGCTCACCCCCGACGTGGGTCCCACCGCCACGATCGAGCCGACCCTCGACGCGTTCGAGGCCGCCTTCCCGAACGCGCAGCGCTGACATGGCCGTCACGGTGCGCATCCCCACTCAGCTCCGTCCCCTCGCCGGCGGCGCGTCGGAAGTCGCGGTCACCGGCGGCACCGTCGGCGACGCCCTCAAGGCCCTCGACGCCGCCCACCCCGGCTTCGCCGAACGGCTCTTCGACGACGGTGGGGGACTGCGCCGGTTCGTGAACGTCTTCGTCGCCGACGAGGACATCCGCTTCCTCGACGGGCTCAGCACCCCCCTCGACGACACCGCGGTCGTCAGCATCGTCCCCGCGGTCGCGGGCGGCTGACCCACCGCAGCGCAGAGCCGCCCGCTCGTCGCGAACGTCGCCGGTGCGGTTAGAGCGGCACCACGAACGTCAGGCGGGCCACGTCGGGGGGCACGGTTCGGTCCCCGGCCTTGCCGTGCACCTGAACCCCGTCGGCCCCGCTGCCGAGCACGTCGGCCTCGTCGCCGGGGATCAGCTGCGCGGCGGCGAGCAGCGCCAACGCCCGGTCGTCGAGCTCGATCTTCTCGCTGATCCGGGCGACGCGCACCGGCCCGGGCCGCGCCGCGCTGAGCGCCACGGTCCGTTCCGCCGCGACCCGATGCCCCGACCCCGGGATCGGGTTTCCGTGTGGGCACGTCGCCGGGTCGCCGAGGAGGAGCACCAGCTTCTCCTCGACGTCCGAGGAGATGGCGTGCTCCCACCGGTCGGCCTCGCGGTGCACCTTCTCCCACTCGAGGCCGATGACGTCGACGAGGAGCCGCTCGGCCAGACGGTGGCGACGCACGATCGACGTGGCCAGGTCCCGGCCGCTGGTGGTGAGGCGCAGGCTGCGGTCGTCGAGCAGCTCCGCGTAGCCCTGATCGACGAGCCGGTTCACCTGTTCGGACACCGCCGCCGCCGAGAACCCGAGACGCTCCACCAGGCGAGCCCGGATCGGGGTGACGCCCTCCTCCTCGATCTCGAGGATGGTCTCGAGGTACTCCTCGGTGGCGTCGTGCAATTCAGCCACGAGCGCAGCGTAGAGGAGCGCCACGCCGCCCCCACCCGGGGTCCCCACCGGACCGACCCACCCCGCGCATTTGCACTCGCCCGACCCGAGTGCCAATATGGCGTTGGCACTCGCAGGCTGCGAGTGCCAACCGATGTCCCCAAATCTCCCCAGGGGGAAAGCCAGATGCCCAAGCAAATCGCCTACGCCGAGAATGCCCGACGGGCACTCGAGGCGGGAATGAACAAGCTCGCCGACGCCGTCCGCGTCACCCTCGGGCCGCGAGGCCGCAACGTCGTGCTGGAGAAGAAGTGGGGCGCGCCCACCATCACCAACGACGGGGTCTCCATCGCCAAGGAGATCGAGCTCGAGGACCCGTACGAGAAGATCGGCGCCGAGCTGGTCAAGGAAGTCGCCAAGAAGACCGACGACGTCGCCGGTGACGGCACGACCACGGCGACCGTCCTGGCCTGGGCGTTGGTCCGCGAAGGGCTGCGCAACGTCGCCGCCGGCGCTAACCCGATGGTCCTGAAGAAGGGCATCGAGTCCGCGGTCGGCACCGCGGTCGACTCGATCCGCTCCAACTCGCAGAAGGTCGAGACCGACCAGGCCCAGATCGCCAACGTCGCCGCCATCTCGGCCGCCGACGGGGAGATCGGCACGATGATCGCCGAGGCGCTCGACAAGGTCGGCACCGACGGGGTCATCACCGTCGAGGAGAGCCAGACCTTCGGGATGGAGCTCGACCTCGTCGAAGGCATGCGCTTCGACAAGGGCTACATCTCGCCGTACTTCGTCACCGACCCCGAGCGGATGGAAGCCGTCCTCGACGACGCCTACGTCCTGCTCGTCTCCTCGAAGATCTCGGCGGTGAAGGACCTGCTGCCGGTGCTCGAGAAGGTCATGCAGGGCGGCAAGCCGCTCGCGATCATCGCCGAGGACGTCGAGGGTGAGGCCCTCGCCACCCTGGTCGTGAACAAGATCCGCGGCACCTTCAAGTCCGCGGCGGTCAAGGCCCCCGGGTTCGGGGAGCGCCGCAAGGCGATGCTCCAAGACATCGCCATCCTCACCGGCGGCCAAGTGGTCTCCGAGGAGGTCGGCCTGAAGCTCGAGAACATCGGGCTCGACCTGCTGGGTAAGGCCCGCAAGATCGTCGTGACCAAGGACGAGACCACCATCGTTGAAGGTGGCGGCACCAAGTCCGAGGTGCAGGGCCGCATCACCCAGATCAAGCAGGAGATCGAGAACACCGACTCCGACTACGACCGGGAGAAGCTCCAGGAGCGCCTGGCCAAGCTGTCGGGCGGCGTCGCGATCATCAAGGTCGGCGCGGCCACCGAGGTCGAGCTCAAGGAGAAGAAGCACCGCATCGAAGACGCGGTGCAGACCACCAAGGCCGCCGTCGAAGAAGGCGTCGTGGCCGGCGGTGGCGTGGCGCTCCTCCGAGCCCGATCCAAGGTGCTCGACGCGGCCAAGAAGCTCGACGGTGACGAGGCCACCGGCGCCCGCATGGTCGCCCGGGCCCTCGAGGAGCCGATCAAGCAGATCGCGCTGAACGCCGGTATGGAAGGCGGCGTCGTTGTGGAGAAGGTCGAGGGCCTCAGCGGCAACGAGGGCCTGAACGCCGCCACCGGCGAGTACGGCGATCTGGTCAAGGCCGGTGTCATCGACGCGGCCAAGGTGACCCGCTCGGCGCTGCAGAACGCGGCGTCCATCGCGGCGCTGTTCCTCACCACCGAAGCGGTCGTGGCCGACAAGCTCGAGGACAAGCCCGCAATGCCGGCCGGCGGGATGCCCGGCGGCGGCATGGGCGACATGGACTTCTAATCTGGGTCCACAACAGGCGAGCACGAACCGGGGCGCCCGAACGGGCGCCCCGTTCGCGTCTGGCGGCCCTCGGCGGGGCACACTGGCGCGATGGAGGAAGGCCGGATCCGCTCCATCGTCCTGGCCAAGTGGGCCGACTACCAGCCCGCCCTCCCCGCCGTCCACGTGCGGTTCCTCAACCGGGAGCGCTACGTCGACGCGGCCCGCCACGACACCCGCGTGCAAGCCGAGCTCGACGTCGGCTGGTTCGGCGACTTCGACCACGAGTTCCGCGACCCCGTCCTCGCCGACCCCGACACCGAGCTGGTCACCGTCTGCCCGCCGATCATGCGCGACGTCATCGCCGGCGAGCCCCCCCGTATCCAACGCGCGTTCGTCGAAGGCGCGTTCCTCCGGCGCCTGTTCCGCCTCCTCGTCGAAGGCGACGGCTGGGAAGCCGACGCGCAGGTCCGTGCCGTGATGGCCCGCCACTTTCCGTTCCAGCTCGTCGCGGTCGAGGCCGTCGAGAGCCAACCCGGACCCGCCGCGTAGCATGACCGCCGTGACACCCCACCCGCTCCCGTTCGCGCGCCCCGCCGCGTCGGATCGACCCGTGTCGCGATGAGCGCCGAACCGGTCGAAGCGTCCACCGGCTGGGGGGTCCTCCACCTCTTCTACCGGGTCGACACCCGCCGGGCCGAGCAGGAGCCGGGGAGCGCCAAGCACGTCCTCGACGCGCTCGACCGCCTCACCGCCGACGGAACCCACCAGGCGCTCACCTTCGCCGTCCTCGGCCACAAAGCCGACCTCGGGATCCTCGCCCTCGGCCCCGACCTGGCCCGCCTCCAGGCCTTCGAGCACGACGTGGCCCGAGCCGCGCTCGAACCGACCTGGTCGTACGTGTCGCTCACCGAGGCGTCCGACTACGCGGTGACCGAGGACGACGAGCGGGCCCGCCTCGCCGCCGACGAGGGCATCACCGCCCCCGACGAGGTCGACGAGCGGCTCGCGGCGTGGCGGGAACGCATCACCCACTACCGGGAGCAGCGCCTCCACCCGCGGCTGCCAGCGAAGCGGACCGTGTGCTTCTACCCGATGTCGAAACGCCGGGTGGGTGATGACAACTGGTACGCGCTCGACTTCGCCGCCCGCAAGGCGCTCATGGCCGGCCACGCCCGCGTCGGCCGAACCTACGCCGGAAGGGTCCTCCAGCTCATCACCGGCTCGACCGGACTCGACGACTGGGAGTGGGGCGTCACGCTCCTCGCCGACGATCCCGCCGCGTTGAAGGAGATCGTCTACGAGATGCGCTTCGACGAGGTGTCGGCCCGCTTCGCCGAGTTCGGCCCCTTCGTCACCGGCCTCGTCCTCGACCCCGCCGAAGCGCTCCGCCGCGTCGGCCTCGACGCCTGAGCGACGACCTCGCGGTCGCGCGGGCGCGACTCGACACCGCCGGCGACGCGATCCTCGCCGGGGTCGACACCCGACTCCCCCCGTACCTCACGATCCGGACCCGGTGGCTGCTCGACGCGTGGGGTCGCCTCGACGAGACCAACCGCAGCCGCGTCGACGCGGCCCTCACCGACGCGGTGACCGAAGCAACCCGCCGCGTCACCGACGAGCTGCGCGACCTGTTCACCTGTGACCCCGAATCCCAGACCGCGACTCCGCTCCAGATCGTGCGGGGCGCGACGCGCGAACCCACCGCGGTGCTCGTCGCGGCCGGTGTCCCCGCCGTCGTTCGCGAGGAGTTCGACGAGCGGACCCTCCCCGCGGACCGCTACGGGCTCGCGCCCCGCTCCTTCGCCGACCTCGGCGACGCCGACCTCGGCGCCCACCACCTCGCCTGGGGTCTCGCGAAAGCGGCGCTGGTTCGGGCTCGACGCGCCGACGGCGCGCACTAGGGTGCCCGCCGGGCGTCGCGGACAGGGGATCATGAGCGACCGCGCGAACGCAGCTCGCCCGGGAACGGGCCAGACGCAGCTGGAGACCTCCGACGAGGCACCGGTGGCGTTCGCCCCCGACCGGGTCCGGCGCGTCGCCGACACCGCGCCGGTCGGGCTCTTCGTCACCGCCGGGACCTCCACCGTGTTCGTGAACGACCAGCTCGTCGCGCTCACCGGTCATCCCCGCTCCGAGCTGCTGACCCTCGGGTGGATCGGCGCCGTGCATCCCGACGATCGCCCCCGCCTCCGGGCCGAGCTGGCCCGCGCCGCGGCCGACGGTGGCGACGTCGACGTCGAGTGCCGACTCGACCGCCCGGAGGCCGCGCCCCGCTGGATCCGGGTGCGGGCCCGCCCCGCCCCCGACGACGACGGCGTCCTCGCCGGCGCGGTCCTCGACATCACCGACGCCCGCACCGCCGAAGCCAGCCTCCGCGAGCGGGAAGCCGAGCTGCGAACGCTCCTCGAGCACTCCTTCGACGCCATCACCATCCTCGACGCCGACGGCGCCGTCCGCAGCACCACCGCCTCGTCGGGGACGATCAGCGGATACGGGCCCCACTCGTGGATCGGGAACCGCACCGCCGACGAGGTGCACCCCGACGACCGAGACGAGGTGAACGAGGAGTTCCGAGCGTGCGCCCGCACCCCCGGCTCGACCCGCCGGTTCCAGCTGCGCATCCGCCACGCCGACGGGCGCTGGGTGACCCTCGAAGCCGTCGCCACCAACCATCTCACCGACCCGGCGGTGCGTGGGATCGTCGTCGTCGCCCGCGACGTCACCGCGCAACACGACGCCGAAGAGGCGCTGCGGGCCAGCGAACGCCGTCTCCGCGACCAGGCCCACATCCTCGAGATGATCGCCAACAGCGAGCCGCTCGAGGACATCCTCGCCGAGATCTGCCGGATGGTCGAGACCGCCGCCGACTCGGAGCTGCGCTGCACGATCTGGCTCGTCGACGAGGAAGCCCATCTCCTCCGCGCCGGCGCGGCGCCGTCGTTCCCCTCATCGTTTGTCGCCGCGCTCGACCGGCTCCCGATCAAGGACGGTGCCGCTGCCTGCGGTACCGCCGCGGCCCGAGCGGAGACGGTCGTGATCCGCGACGCTCTCGACGATCCCCTCACCGCCGCGTACGCGTCGGTGGCCCGCGCCCACGACGTGCGCGGCTCCTGGTCGACGCCGGTGTTCGCCGCGACCGACGGTCGGGTGATCGGCATCTTCGCGACCTACCTCCGGGAGCCCCGCGGCCCGACTTCCGCCGAGGAGAGCGCGGTCGAATCGGTCCTGCAGCTCGCGGCGATGGCCATCGAACGACACGCGTTCGAGGACCGCCTCGCCCACCAGGCCCACCACGACCCGCTCACCGCGCTCCCCAACCGGGTCTTGTTCCAGGAGCTCCTCGAGCACGCGCTGCTCCGCGCCCGGCGGGCGAGCACCGCGTTGGCGGTGCTGTTCTTGGACCTCGACCGCTTCAAGGTCGTGAACGACAGCCTCGGTCACGACGCCGGCGACGCGCTCCTCGCGGTGCTCGCCCGGCGGCTCGAGAGCGTGTTGCGTCCCGGCGACGTCGTCTCCCGCTTCGGTGGCGACGAGTTCACGATCCTCTGCGAGGACCTCGACGCCGACGCCGCGGCCCGTCAGGCCAACGGCGTCGCCGAACGACTCATCAACGTCGTGCGGGAACCGGTCGTCCTCGACGGCGAGGAGCAGTTCCTCGGCGTCAGCGTCGGCATCGCGTTGGGTTTCGACGGCACCGAACGTCCCGAAGACCTGCTCCGCGACGCCGACTCGGCGATGTACCGGGCCAAGGAGCGCGGCCGGGGCCGCTCGGAGATCTTCGACGAGACCATGCGGGCCCGCGCCCAGCACCGCCGCGAGATCGAGAACGCGCTGCACCGAGCCGTGTCCCGGGAGGAGCTCCGGGTGTTCTACCAACCGGTGATCTCCCTCTACGACGGCGCGTGCGTCGGCGTCGAGGCCCTGGTGCGCTGGCAGCACCCCGAACGGGGTCTGCTCGCCCCCCGCGAGTTCGTGCCCCTCGCCGAGGAGACCGGGCTGATCGTCCCCATCGGCATCTGGCTGTTGGAGACCGCCTGCGCCCAGGTCGCCGAGTGGAGGCGACGGCAACGCAACCCGGGGACGTTCCGACTGTCCGTCAACCTGTCCGGGCGCCAGCTGCAGAGCGTGGAGCTGGCGTCGATCGTGCGCAGCACCCTCGACGCGGTCGGGCTGACACCCGACGTGCTGTGCGTCGAGATCACCGAGAGCATCCTCATGGACGACGCCGACGCCGGGGTCGGCGCGTTGAAAGCCCTGAAGGCCATCGGGACCCGTGTCAGCGTCGACGACTTCGGTACCGGATACTCGTCGCTCGGTTACCTGCGCCGCTTCCCCATCGACGAGGTGAAGATCGACCAGTCCTTCGTCGCCCAGCTCGGCAACGATCCCGCCGACGCGGCGATCGTCGCCGCGGTCGTCAGCCTCGGTCACGCCCTCGGTGTCTCCGTCGTCGGCGAGGGTGTCGAGACCGAGGCCCAGCTCGAGGAGCTCCGGGAGCTCGGCGCCGACGCCGCGCAGGGGTTCTTCTTCGCGCCACCCCAACCGGCCGGGGATCTCACCACCCGGCTGGTGCAGGGGCTGCGCTGGATCTGACCTCGCCACCGGGGACTTGCGGGGCGATCACCTACAGTGCGCGTGTGAGCGACCCGAACGTCATCTCGGCGGGCGACCTGCTCCGCTGGGCCGAGACGCTGTCGGGGATCGCGCGCACCGGACTCGGGTTCACCCAGAGCCTCTACGAGCGGGAGCGCTTCGAGGAGGTGCTCAAGGTCGCGGCCGACATCCGGGCCGCCGCGCTCGAGGAAGCCGAGACCGACGCGCTGTTCGAGGAGTGGCTGACCACCGTCGGGGAGGGCGTCGCCGGCTACGTGACCCCGAAGGTCGCGGTCGCCGCCGTCGTCGCCAACGAAGCCGGCGAGCTGCTCCTCACCCAGCGGGCCGACTCGGGGGTGTGGCTCTACCCGGTGGGGTGGGCCGACGTCGGCTACTCACCGTCCGAGGTCGCGGTGAAGGAGGTGTACGAGGAGACCGGCATCGAGGTCGAGCCGGTGTCGCTCATCGCGGTGTTCGACGGGCTCCGCCTCGGCTTCGCTCGCCTCCCCCTCTACTCGCTCGTGTTCCACTGCCGGATGCTCGGCGGGGAGCTGCGCGGCCATCCGCTCGAGACCCGGGCGGTCGGGTTCTTCGCCCGGGATGCGCTCCCGTGGCCCCTCGCGGGTGGGGCCCGCTGGGTCGACACCGCCTTCGCGGCGATCGCCGGGGAGCAGCGCCCCGCCGACTTCGACCCTCCCCGCACCCCACCGTGGCGGGGCGGCTGACCCGGTCAGCGGGGCGCGGCGGCCTTCAGCTCGGTCATCGTGAACAGCGCCGCCAGCTCCACCCCGATCGCGGTGAGCGCCGCCGGGCCACCCGATTCGCGGTCGATGACGCACACCGCGTGATCGACGATCGCGCCCCGATCCCGGAGGTCACCGCAGGATGCGACGACCTGGCCCCCGGACGTGACGACGTCCTCGACGACGGTCAGGTGCCGCCCGGCGATGTCACCGCCCTCGGCGAGCTGGCAGGTCCCGTAGGTCTTCGCCTCTTTGCGCACGAAGTACGCGGGGAGCCCCGTGACCCGCGACAGCGCGACGGCGAGCGGGACCCCACCGAGCTCCAAGCCGGCGAGCGCGTCCGTTCCCGCGGGGACGAGCGGGACCAGGGCGGCCCCGATCGCGTCGAGCAGCGTCGGGTTGCTCTCGAATCGGTACTTGTCGAAGTACTCGTGGCTCGTCGCCCCCGATCGGAGTGTGAACGTCCCGGTGAGATGCGACGCGGCGAGGATCGTCGCGGCGAGGTCGTCGCGCCGCGTCACCGGACGCTGCCCAGCTCGTCGGCGAGCATCTCCACGATCGACGCCTGCCGTTCCGAACGCTCCCACTCGTCACCGATCCGGTCGTGATCGACGAGCCCCGCCGCGCTCGGTACGATCCCCAGCGCGGCGCCGGCCGCGCCGGCGAGCACCGCCGGTTCCACCTCCGCGCCGTAGACCGGGAAGCACTCGAGACCCTCCCACAGCGACGCCAACGGTCGTCGCTGCCTGCCGAGCGGCAACGCGTCGGGTGTCGCGCCGGCCCGCAACCCGCCGACCACCTCGTCCCACAGGTCATAGGGGGTCACGCCCAACGGCGGCGCGTACCCGCCGACCGGGTGCAGCCGCCACTCCAGCGTCGCCCCGCCCGGCCCGTCATCGGTCAGCCAGGTCTGGGTGCCGTTCACGTAGCCGTCCACCGGGGAGCCCAGCCGATCGTCGATGGCGAGCACCAGCTCCGACGACACCGGCCACAACGCGGCCGGCGACCGGTTGCTCACGCGGCGGCGGCCGCGGCGCGCTCGATCGTCCCGTACCGCGTCAGGGGCTCGAAGAGATCGAGGACGGTCCGGTCGTCGTCGAGGATGCCCCGCGCCCGCGGTACGGTCAGCCGGGTCCGGGCGAAGTGCCGGGCCACGACCGCCTTGCGGGCGTCGTCACGCGCCAATCCCCAGGTCGCCTCGTCGAGGAGCAACGCCCCTTCGGTCACGTCCGCGAGGAGGTAGGTGAGCCGGCGGGCGTGGAGGAGCTGCAGCTCGTTCGAGGCCCGCTCCAGGTGCGCGATCGCGGCGCGAGCCTCACCGAGGCCCGCCGCGACCGCGTCGACGGCCGGGGCCAGCACCGGTGACGGGTCGGCGCCGAGCAACGCCCGGTCGATCCGGGCGAGGAGCGCCTCATGGGCACCGTCGTTGCGCATGGCCCGGCGCACGTCGAGACAGCAGATGTTCTCGGTCCCTTCCCAGATCGTGTGGCACTGCGCGTCGCGCAGCTGACGGGCCATCGGCCAGTCCTCCATGTACCCGTTCCCGCCCAGCACCTCCAAGCGCCTGCGACGCGGCGCCGATCGCCTCGCGGGTGGCCCGCACCTTCGCCAACGGGACGAGGATCCGGCGCAGCCGTCGGCCCTCGAGCTCGTCGTCGGCCCCGCGCGTCGCGGCCGCGCACTCGAACGTCAACGCCGCCGCGGCCTCGAGGGAGACCAGCAGGTCGACGAGGGTCTCGCGTACCAGCGGGTAGCGGTCGATGCGCTGACCCCACTGCACGCGCCGCGCCGCGTAGATCGCGGCCTCGACGAACGACCGCCGATGGATCCCGAGGCCCATCACCGCGACCCCGAAGCGACTCCCGTTCACCATCTCCATCATCGTGTTCAACCCGCCGCGGGACGACGCCTCCCCGGCGGGACGGGCCGTCGGCGGGCGGGCCATCCACGCCCGCGCGCCTTCGAGGGACACCTCCGCGGTCGGGACGCCCGTCGTCCCCAGCTTGGGCTTGAGCCGCTTGATTCGGAAGCCGTTCGGGGAGCCGTCGGCCAACACGCGCGGGACGATGAACGTCGCCAGCCCCCGCGCGCCGTCGGCGGCGCCGTCGGGGCGGGCCAAGACGATGAACACCTCGGCGTCGACGTTCGAGCAGAAGTGCTTCTCCCCGTGGAGCCGCCACTCGTTCCCGTCGGGGATCGCGCGGGTCGTGTTCGCGCCGACGTCGCTCCCACCCTGACGCTCGGTGAGGAACATCCCGCCCTCCCACGCCTCGTCGGGATCGAGGCTGGTCAACCGGGTCAGCAGCTCGTCGCGGACCTCATCAGGGGCGTAGCGCTCCACGATGTCCGCGGCACCCGACGTCATGCCCAACCCGCAGTAGATCGCGGTCTCGGCCTGCGACACGAGATACGAGAGCGCCGCGGTCAGCACCGCGGGCACCGGCCGGTCGGCGTGGTACGACAAGCCGGTGAAACCGGCCCGCACGAGGTCGGCCTTGCTCGCCAACCACCCGGGGTGGTGCTCGACGACGTCGACCTCCTGACCCCACCGGTCGTAGCGACGCAACACCGGGCCGTGCCGGTCGGTCACCTCGGCTCGCGACGCGAGCGGCCCGCCGCACAGGATCCCGTAACCGGCCACGTGCTCCTCCGCGAACGACCGGTCAGCAGGATCGGGCAGCAATCGGTCCAGGAGCTGGGCCAGGTTGGGATCCAGCGCATACCAGTCGAGCCCGATCGCGTTGTCGTAGGTCGCGTAGTCCGCCAGCACGCGGCCCACGGTACCGTGCCCCGCATCTCACGACGATCGGAGGAGCGGGTGCGACGACTGGCCACGATCTTGGTGGTGGTCGTGGGTCTCGCCGCCTGCGGCGGCGGCAGCAGCGCCAGCGGGCCTCGGTTGACCAGCGCGCAGCTGGTCACCCGCGTGAACGCCGAGTGCCAGAAGCTGCAGCAGGCGAGCAGCGACCTCACCAACGCCCAGGACCCGACCGCCCACGGCGCCGTCGTGGCCCGCTACCTCCACGCCGCGTCCGGTCAGCTCCGCAGCCGGCTGCACGCGATCGGCGCCCTCAACCCGCCGGCGTCGCTGCAATCCCAGGTGAGCCACTTCGTGACGCTCCTGAACCGCTACGCCGACGGACTCGACGCGCTCGCGAACGGCACCAAGTCCGGTGACACCTACGCCGCGCTCCTCGACCGCAGCACCTCCCAGGTCAACACCCTGAACAGCCTCTCCGACCAGGCCGACCGCCTCGCGAGCAAGCTCGGCTTCACCGCCTGCGAAGCCGCCTGATTGCGCCGGGCGTCACGACCCGCCCGGGGCGGTGTCCTGAGTGCGTCCCGGGTCGTCGACCCGGGCCACCAGGAGGTGCACCGTGTCCACCCTTCCCTCCGCGCGTCGTGTCGCGGGCGCGTGCCTGCTCGTGCTCGCGTCGAGCGGCGTCGCCGCCGCGGTCACGACCCCCGCCGCCGGCACGCAGTCCCAGACCACGTGCTCGGTCGCGACGCTCGACCGTCAACGCACCGAGGTCGACACCGACCTCGGGGTCGCCCGCTTCGACCCGAGCCTCGGGACGCTCCAGGCGGTCACCGTCGCCGCGGAGACCGTCCACCTCGACACGAACGCCGAGTTCCAGAACACCGCCCAGTCGTCGGTCGTGTTCTCCGAGGACATGCACTACACGTTCACGCTCACCAGCCCGGCCGGGCTCACCTCCCCACCGCCGCTGGTCGGGATGATCGAGCGCATCCCCCCGACCACGCTCGCGCCCTTCAGCGGCACCCTCGACTACCAGGGGCCGAGCGCGGTGACCGAGCCGTCCACCAGCCGCGACGCCGTGGCGACGCCGGTCAGCACGACCGATCCCGGTGTGCTCGCCGCGTTCACGGGGACCGGCACGCTCCCGTTCCACGTGCAGAGCGCCATCAGCGAGGTGTTCAACGGCGGCGGCGGCAACGTGCAGGCGCAGATCAACACGTTCGTCAGCGCGGCGCTGCGGGTCTGCTACACGTACGCGACGCCGGAGGTCTCGGCCGCGCCGACGGTCGTCGGCCGCCCCGCCGCCACCCGTCGTCGTCACCCCAACGTTCACGGGCTAGTTGCATCGGGGCGGACGGCTCCACGATGATGCGCCCGGCGTGGCGGCCACCGGCATGGCCGCGGCAAGGTCGCCCGGTCCCAGTCCCGCGCCGAGCGGTTACTGCCCAGCCCACCGCTGCGGGATTCATGTCCGGGCGTCGGGGCGCCCCGTCGAGCCGGATGTTGCCCAGCCGACTCCGGGGCGCCCCACCCTCGCGTCCGCCCGCACCGCTCGACGCTGGTCGCGGCGGCGTGTGCCTCGTAGCCTCTCCCCGTGGACCACGACCGGCTGAGCGCCGTCGACGCCAGCTTCTTGCACCTCGAGCGGCTCGAGACCCCGATGCACGTCGGGGCGCTCGCCGTGTTCGAAGGGGAGCCCTTCTTCGGTCCGGAGGGCCGCTTTCGCCTCGCCGCGGTGCGGGCCCTGGTCACGTCACGGCTCCACCACGTCCCCCGGTTCCGGAAGCGGCTCCAACGGGTCCCCCTCGACGCCGGGAACCCGATCTGGGTCGACGACGACCGCTTCGACATCGACTTCCACGTGCGCCTCACCGCGCTCCCCGCCCCGGGTGAGCAGCCCCAGCTGCTCGCCCTGTTCGAGCGGCTCCAGGCCCAGCTCCTCGACCGCAGCCGTCCCCTCTGGGAGCTCTGGTTCGTCGAAGGGCTCGCGGGTGGGCACGTCGCGATGATCCAGAAGACCCACCACTGCCTCGTCGACGGCGTCTCGGGGGTGAGCGCGGCCACGGTGCTCCTCGACAGCGCCCCCGACGTCGAGCACCCGCCGGCGCCTCGGTGGCGGCCCGAACCGGCCCCGTCGCCAGGCCGGCTGTTGCTCGACACGCTCGAAGCGCGGCGTCTCCCACGGTCTGCGACCCGACCACGACGACGGCGACGACGCGGCGGAGGGCAGCGTCGAGCGGATCGCCCGGCAGGCCCGGGCGCTGGCCAGCATCGTCGACGGCGACCTCGTCGCGCCGCGCACGAGCTTGAACCGCCCGGTGGGACGGGCCCGGCGCTTCGGGTGTGTGCGGATCCCGCTCGACGAGGTCCAGGCGGTCCGGCGGGAGCTGGGCGGCACGGTCAACGACGCCGTCCTGGCCGGCGTCGCCGGCGGGGTCGGTCGCCTCCTCGACTCCCGCGGTGAGCTCACCGACGGGCTCACCCTGAAGGCGTTCTGTCCCGTGTCGGTGCGAGCCGACCACGAGCACCTGGCGCTCGGCAACCGACTGGCGGCGATGCTCGTGCCGCTGCCGGTCGCCGAGACCGACCCGAAGGCCCGGTACGTCGCGGTGCGCGACGCCACCGCGCACCTCAAGGACCGCGAGCAGGCGTTCGGCACCGCCGCGCTCCTCGGGTTGAGCGAGTACGCCCCCCCGACCCTGCTGGGCCTCGGCGCCCGGCTCGCGCACTACCAGCCGTTCTTCAACCTGATCTGCACGAACGTGCCCGGGCCGTCGACGCCCGTCTACTGCATGGGGGCGCGGCTGCTCGAGGCGTACCCGATGGTGCCGCTGGCCAAGAACCTCAACCTCGGGGTGGCCATCCTCTCCTACTGCGGGCATCTTCACGTCGGGTTGCTCGCCGACCGCGACCAGTGGCCCGACCTCGAGGTGCTCGAAGCCGGCCTCGAGGACGCGTTCGCTGAACTCCACAAGGTGGTGACCGAGCGATGAGCACGATCGGAACCGACGCGTGCACGATCGTCGACGGGGTCCGTTCCGGCGACCTGCGGGCCGTCGAGACCCTCGACGAGCATCTGGCCCGGATCGACGAGCTGAACCCGACGTTGAACGCGGTGTGGTTCCGAGACGTCGACGCGGCGCGTGCCCGGGCCGTCGCGATCGACGACCAGATCGCGCGGGGTGAAGACCCCGGGCCGCTCGCCGGGTTGCCGATGGGCGTCAAGGAGCTCGCGTCCGTGCGGGGCTGGCCCGAGACCCACGCGTCGCTGATCTACGCCGACGCGATCGCGGCCGCCGACGACACCGAGGTCAGTCGGCTGCGCCGCGCCGGCGCGGTGCTCGTCGGGCTCACCACCGCCTCCGAGTTCGGTGCGGTCAGCTACACCCACACGCCCCTCCACGGGGTGACCCGCAACCCGTGGGACCTCGCCGCGACCCCGGGGGGCTCGTCGGGAGGATCCGCGGCGGCCGTCGCCGGTGGCCTCTTCCCCGCCTGCACCGGCAGCGACGGGGGTGGCTCCATCCGCATCCCCGCCGCGTACTGCGGGTTGCCGGGCATGAAGAGCACCTATGGCCGGACCGGCGCCGGTCCCGGCCCGTACTCGTTCTCGATGACCTCGGTGCCCGGTCCGATCGTGCGGTCGGTGCGCGACGCGGCCCGGTACCTCGACGTCATCGCCGGCCCGACCGTCACCGACCCGACGTCGTTGGCGGTGCCGGTCGGTTCCCTCGAAGCCGACCTGCTGTCCGGCGCGGCCCTCGACGCGCTGTCGGGCCTGCGGGTCGCGTGGTCCTCGACGCTCGGCTATGCCAGCGCCGAGCCCGCGGTGGAAGCCGCGGCCCGCCAGGCCGCCGACGCGCTCATCGCCGCGGCCGGCCTCGAGGTCGTCGACCTCCCCGCCGTGTTCCCGAAGCCGGGGGCGTCGTGGAGCGTCCTGTCCGTGCTCGACGACCTCGCCACCCACTACGAACACCAACGGGACCGCGCCGACGAGCTCACCGACGTCCTCCAAGCCGGGCTCGCCTCCTACGAGCATCTCCGCAACGACGTGGTGCTCAAGTCGATCCGGGCCCGCCGCGCCACCGTCGCGGCCAGCGCCTCGGTGTTCGAGACCGTCGACCTCCTGCTCACCCCGACGACCCCGACACCCGCGTTCGAAGCCGAAGGCCGCCTGTACGGCACCGTCAACGGCAAGGACGTCTCGCTCGCCGGCCTGTCGGCCCCGTTCACGATGCCGTTCAACCTCACCGGCCAACCCGCGTGCAGCATCCCCGCCGGGCTCGTCGACGGCCGACCCGTCGGGCTCCAGGTCGTCGCCCGCCGCCACGAGGACCTGCGCTGCCTCGCCGCCGCCGCGCTCCTCGAACAGATCCGCCCCTGGCCCAAGCTCGCTCCCCTCGCCGCGCCCACACCCGCCTGAACCCACCGACGGTGGCGCGGCCGATCGCGCCGGCACACCGACGCGACGCAGGCGCGGGGCGCGGTCGGCGGGGCGAGGCGGCGACCCGGGTAGAGTGCGCGCGTGACCGACGTTGCGCGTCGGCCGGGCGACTCGCCGACGCCAGCGTCCAGGCCGCGCAAGCAGGAACAGGAGCCCGCGTCCGAGGACGTCACCGAGGTCGCTCCCGACATCATCCGGATGCAGCTGCCGATCTGGATGCCGGGCCTCGGCCATGTCAACACCTACGGTCTCCTCGACGACCGGGGGCTCGCGGTGGTCGACCCCGGGCTTCCCGGCCCGTCGTCGTGGCGGGCACTGATAGCCCGGCTGCGCACGGCCGGGTTCAAGCTGCGTGACGTGCACACCGTGATCGTCACCCACTCGCACCCCGACCACTTCGGCGGCGCGGGTCGCATCAAGCGGGAAGCCGGCGCCGAGCTCATCACCCACCGCGCGTTCACGACCTGGTCCCTGGACGAGAGCAACCGGCGCGCGCACCTCCCGAACGAGGCCGCCGCGGAAGAAGAGGAGCGGGTCGCCGCCGCGGCCGCGCAGGCCCTCGACCTCGGCGAGGAGATCCCGACCGTCGCCGACCACGCCGACGACTACGCCGGCGACCCGCTGCGCGACAACCCGACCGAGCAGACCCAAGCCGACTCGGTCCCGTGGGGCGGCGAGACCCCCTGGGGTGGCAGCAAGCACTCGCTCCCGCCGCTGCGACGCCGGGTCGTCATCCGGGCGCTGCGCCGCCTGTTCTCCCCGCCGGCCCCGACGATCCGAGTCGTGCACGGCCAACGCCTCCAGCTCGCCGGACGCGAATGGGTGTCGATCCACACCCCCGGGCACACCGTCGACCACCTCTGCCTCTACGACCCCGAGCATGGGGTGCTCCTCTCCGGCGACCACGTGCTCCCGACGATCACCCCCCACATCTCCGGCGTCGGGAACGGCGCCGACGCGCTGAAGTCCTACATCCAGACCCTCGACCTCGTCGCCGCGCTCGACGGTGTCAGCCTCGGGCTGCCCGCGCACGGGCACCCCTTCGACGACGTCCCCGGGCGGGTGGACGCGATCAAACGTCACCACGAGGAACGCATGCAGCTGCTCCTCGACGCGTCGCGTCAGATCGGCCCGGCGACGGTCCAGGAGCTCTCCCACGAGATCTTCCCCCGCAAGCACTGGGGGGTCATGGCCGAGAGCGAGACGTTCGCGCACCTCGAGCACATGGTCCTCGAAGGCAACACCGAGCGCTGGCGCGAAGACGGCCGGCTCCTCTACCGGGCGGCGTAGACGCCTCGAGAGCCGCGCAGTACGGTGCCGCGCGTGCCCTGCATCGACCCGACGACGACGTGGCGGGCGGTCGAGACTCGCCTCCGCACCGAGACGGACCCCCGACGGCGTCAGCTGCTCGAGAACCTCCTCGCGCACATGCGAGCCGAGGCCGCCGGTGACCTCGACGCGCTCCTCGCCACCCTCGCGCCCGACCCCCAATACCACCAGTGGGGTGCGGTGCCCGTCGACGCGGGCCCGAAAGGCTGGGCGGCGGTGCAGGCGTTCTACCGAGACTTCATCGCGTCGGGGGCGACGAACCTCGAGTACGACGTGGAACGCCTCGTCGTCGACTACGACTGCATCGCCACCGACGGCGTGATGCGCATCGTGTACCCCGGACGGGCGCTCGCCGCGACCGGACGCCCGGTCGACGATCCCGACGGCTACTACCTCTACGAGACCCGGATGGGTGTCTTCTACCCGTACGACGAAGCCGGGCGCATGGTCGGGGAGGACACCTACGTCGCCACCGACGCCTTCGCGAACCTCCGGGCCCTCACCCCCGACGAGCTCCCACCCGCACTCGCCGCCGCGGGGTAGCGGGCACCGGTCGATGGTCCCGGTCGGACGGGCCGACGCCGCGTCGGAGCGGCTCATCTTCGTCGCCCTGTGGGTCCAGGACCTCGAGGGGTCGGTTCGCTTCTACCGGGATCTCCTCGGGGTCCCGCTCGAGCACGGCTTCAACGAGCCGGTCGGTGACCCGTGGATCGACGGGGAGCACTACGAGTACTCGTGGCACGACGGCGCGTATCTCCACTTCGCGCTGTTCCCCGCTCCGCCCGGCCGGCCGGCCACGACCGGCGCCGAGGTCTCGTTCGTGACCGTCGACGTCGACGCCAAGCACGACGAGCTCGTGGCCAAGGGCGTCGAGGTCGTCCACGCGCCGCGCACGTGGCACGCAGCGCAGCTGCGGATCGCGCGGTACCGGGACCCGGGCGGCAACGTCGTCGCGTTCACCGAACCGGTCGGGGACCGAGGTTGACCGCGCCCATCGGCGCGGCGCCATGGGTACCGATACCCTGGCCGTCGTGACCACGGACACGACGGCCGAGGTCGACCGACCTGCTCCAGGTCCTGATCCGCAACGCGTGCGTCAACGACGGGAAGGTCGAATCGGGCGGCGAGGTCCGAAGCGTCGACCTGCTCGAGGCGTACCTCGGCACCGCGGGTCTCGACGTCGAGCGCTACGAGCCGCAGCCGGGGCGCACGAGCCTCGTCGCTCGGATCGAGGGGAGCGACCCGACCGCGCCGAGCCTGCTGCTCATGGGCCACACCGACGTCGTCCCCGTCAACCCCGACGGGTGGAGCCGCGAGCCGTTCTCCGGTGAGCTCGTCGACGGGTTCGTCTGGGGCCGAGGCGCGGTCGACATGCTCAACATCACCTCCTCGCAGGCCGTCGCGATGCGTCGCCTCGCCGAGAGCGGGTTCACGCCGAAGGGCACCCTCATCTACCTGGCCGGTCGCCGACGAGGAGGCGCTCGGGACATGGGGCGCGAAGTGGCTCGTCGAGCACGAGCTCGACGCACGTCTACGCCGACTACGTCCTCACCGAATCGGGCGGCTGCCAGATGCCCGCCCCGGAGGGCGTCCGAGCTCCCGGTGCTCGCCGCCGAGAAGGGCACCTTCTGGTCCAAGCTCCGGGTCCGCGGCACCCCGGGCCACGGCTCGCAGCCGTTCCGGACCGACAACGCGCTCGTCACCGCGGCGGAGGTCGTGCGGCGCATCAGCGAGTACCAGCCCGCAGCGCAGATCGGCGAGGTGTGGCGGCGCTTCGTCGACGGGCATGAGCTACCCGCCCGAGCTCCGCGACGCGCTCCTCGACCCGGCCCAGCTCCCTGGGGTGCTCGTGCCGACGCTGCCGATCGGCATGTCCCGCCTCGTCGCACGCGTGCACCCACACCACGTTCGCGCCGACCGTCATGCACGGCGGCACCAAGACCAACGTCATCCCCGACCTCGTCGAGCTCGAGGTCGACATCCGGACACTGCCCGGCCAGACCGGCGACGAGGTCCTCGCGCAGCTCCACGAGGCGCTCGGCGACCTCGCCGACCGCGGTCGAGATCGAATCGAACGACGACCCGTCGACCGCGTCGGCGGTGGAGACGCCGCTGTGGGATTCGCTGTCCCGGGTGACCGAGCCGGCTCGTCGACGGCTCCGCGTCTGGTCCCGTTCCTCATGATCGGTGGCACCGACAACCGGTTCTTCCGCCGGGCCGGGTCAGTCGGGTACGGGTTCGGTCTGTTCTCGCAGCGGATCGACTTCGAGGGCTACGCGACGATGTTCCACGGCAACGACGAGCGCGTCGACGCAGAGTCGCTCGGGCTGTCCGAGCAGCTGTGGGAAGCCGTCGCCCACGACCTCCTCGACTGACCGCGGTGCCGGTCGGCTCTAGCCGGCTGCGAACGCGGCGGCCGCGCCGGCCAGGCTCGCCCGCAACCCCTGCCGGTACGGGCCGCGCAGCGGCGGACTCGACGAGCCGGGCCACGTACCGGACCGGGACGTCCCACTCGATCGGTCGCGACCACCCGGGTGCCGCCGTCGACGGCGTCGAACTCGCGGGTCGACGGTCGTCGATCACGCCCGACTTGGCTGCTGCGGGTGACGGTCCGGTACGGGGGCGTCGTAGACGACGTGCTCGCTGCTCGCCGCGTGACGGACACCGTCGCGGCCCGCGGTGGTGTACTCGACGCGCCGACCGCCGGTCGGCGAGCGGCCTCGACGCTGGTGACCTCGACCAGGTCGCGGGACCAGCACGGTGCGTTGGCGAGGTCGTCGAAGAACGCGAAGACCGCTGCGGGGGGCGCCGCGATGTCGACGTACGCGTGGACCCGGCTGCTCAGCGATCGCCGCGCTCCTCGCGCAGGAACCGCTCGACCTCGCGGGCCAGCTCGTCACCGCTCGGGCAGGTTCGTCGCCCCACGACTGGTCCGACGCCGCCTCGTCGGTCTCGGCGTCGTAGCGCTCCTCGAGCGTCGAGACGTAGTTGCGGACGTCGTCGTCGTCGGCGGCGACCTCGTCGACCTTCTCCCGCCACGGCCGACGCGGTGCGCTCGAGCCGCCCGAGGTCGAGGTGCACGCCGGTGAGGCACCCGAACCGCTCGAGGAGGCGCGAGCGTCGCCGGCGGGTTGGGCGGCGCGGCGAGGTAGTGGGGGACCGGCGCCCACAGCGACACCGAGGGGACCCCGGCGGTG
This sequence comes from uncultured Actinomycetes bacterium, assembly GCA_963714105.1. GTDB lineage: Bacteria > Actinomycetota > Acidimicrobiia > IMCC26256 > PALSA-555 > PALSA-555. The sequence continues at coordinate 1,617,240 of OY970233.1, forward strand.
CGGCAGTAGTCGTTCAGCACCCCGACGATCCCGGTCGGCCCCTCGTAGCGCGGACTGGGAGAGCTCGAGCCGGGCGATGAGGTCGGCGTCGGTGGCGGTGCCGGTGATCCGCGCCGTGCGCGTGTGGGGCACGTCGGCGAGCAGCGCCCCGAAGGTGACGACCATCTCGCAGCCGGTCTGGCGCGCGACCTCGGTCACGGCCCGGCAGAACGACCGCCACCGGTAGCTCGGCTCGATGCCGCGCAGCACGACGAGGTCCCGCTCGGCGAACCCGACGGATGAGAACACGTTCTCGGGCCAGTCGATCGCCCGGGTGACCCCGTCGACCAGCTCGACCTGCGGGCGGCGGGACTGGAAGTCGAAGTGCTCCTCCGGGTCGATCGCTCGCGAACCGGGTCGCGTCGCCGTGCTGGGTCAGCCAACCCGCCGCGGTGGACGCGGCGTCGGCGGCGTCGTTCCAGCCCTCGAAGCCCGCGACGAGGACCGGGTGGCGAAGCGAGGATGCGGGACTTGCTCCCAGAGGAGGCCGTCGGCCATCGAGTCACGTTACGCGCGTGCCGGCGCCATTGTCGACGCGACGGCGCCCGCCTCCCGCAACGACGCCATCGTGGCCTGGTCGTAGCCGAGCTCGGTGAGGATCTCGTCGGTGTGCTCGCCCGGTGTCGGGGCGCGGGACGGCGCACCGTGGTCATCTCGTTGTCGAACTGCATCGGCGCGCACGCCAGGCGCACCGACGGTCGGGTCGGGATGCGGCGGCCAGGTACCCGTTGGCGAGCACCTGCGGGTCGTCGACCACCTCGAGCGGCGACGCAAGCGCCGAGTAGATCGTGTCGTCGGCGCTCGAGCCGGTCCCGGAGCTCCGGCAGCGGCAGCGATTCGATGCGGACCGCGAGGAGGTCATGGAGCTCGCCGCGATGGTCGGCCGCGGGCCGCGGTGTCGTCGAAGCGGGGGTCGTCGACGAGGGCCGTCGAGCCCGAGGGCCCGGCACGTGGGCTCCCAGTGGCGGGTGTCGTCGAGCATGTTGAGCAGCAGCCACCGGCCGTCGCCGGTGCGGTACGGGCCGACCAGCGGGTTCGGGAGCGGGTCCGCTGGCGTGTCGAACCGGGCCGGCTCCTCGCGGAGGATCGCGGTGGCGGTGAGGTCGACGCCGAGCTGCCACACCGCGGTGTTGAGCAGCGCGACGTCGACGACGCATCGCCTTCGCCGGTCCGTTCCCGCTGGAACAGCGCCGCCGCGACCGCGCCGGCGAGCATCGCGCCGCTCGGTGCGTCACCCATCGCGCCGCGCTGCATGATCAGCGGCCCGTCGGGTGGGGTGAGGACGTGCCCGAGCCCGCCGCGCGCCCAGAACGACACCGCGTCGAAGCCGCCGTGGTCGGCGTCGGGGCCACGCTGGCCCTGCCCGTGACCCGCGGGCGTACACGAGCCGCGGGTTGCGGGCCCAGCAGTCCTCGGGTTGGACCCGGAGCTTGTCGCGGGCCGACGGCAGGAAGCTGGTGAGGAGCACGTCGGCGTCGTCGAGGAGCCGGTCGAACACGTCCCGCCCTTCGGCGACGCGCAGGTCGAGCGCGATGCCCCGCTTGTTGCGGTTGTAGAGCTCCCAGAGGAAGTTGACGTCGCCGGTGTCGGCGACGAGCCCGGCGGGCATGACCGCCCGGAGCGGATCGCCGGTCGGGTCGTTCGATCTTGATGACCTCGGCGCCCCAGTCGCCGAGCACGGCCCCGCACGACGGCACGAAGCCGTGCTCGGCCAGCTCGATGACCCGCACCCCGTCGAGGACACCCATCGGCTTCGCCTCCTGTGCCACGTCCGGGCCGGCACGACCCGTCCGGCGCGTGGCCGCCGGGCCGGGGGTGCATCATGACCGCGTCAGAGACCGCCGGTCAGGGCCAGCCCGGCGGCGGCCGCGGCGGTGCCGAGCACGACGCTGGCGAGCAGGTACACCGAGGCGTTCGCGGGCTGGCGGTTCTCGGCCTGGCGGACCACCTCGTAGACGTAGGTCGAGAAGGTCGTGTACGCGCCGAGGAAGCCGGTCCCGACCACGGCCCGGGCCGCGGGGGAGATCCCGTGGCTGAGCGCGACGCCGGTGACGATCCCGAGCGCGAACGAGCCGCTCAGGTTGACCAGCGAACGTCCCCCACGGGAGCGCGGGCCCGACCCGTCGGGCGGTCCGCTCGACGAGGTACCGGGCGGGGGCGCCGAGCGCGCCGGCGACGAGGACGCCGAGGAGGGTCACGATTCCCCTCGGCGGGGAGCGGGGGTCGTACGCCAGCCCGCGGCGACCAGCCCGACGAGCACGGCGGCGATTCCCGCCGCGAGCGACGCGACCGCGTAGACCACTGCGGTGGCGGTGTGGCCGTCTCGGGCGAGGAGGGTCGAGCTCGACGGCCATGGTCGAGAAGGTGGTGAACGCGCCGAGGAACCCGACCCCGAGGAGCCATCGGGCCCAGTGGGTCTCGTCGCGGTGGCGGGCGAGCCACTCGAGCAGCACCCCGAGCAGGAACGCGCCGCTCACGTTGATCGCGAACGTCGTGAACGGGAACCGGCCGGCCGGGACGGGCGCGGCGAGGGTGAGCTCGTAGCGGGCCGCGGCGCCGAGCGCCCCGCCGACGCTGATCGAGCGCGAGGGGAGCGGAGCGGTCGCGCATCGGGGGATCGTAGGTGGCGGACGAATACCCGGCGCTCCTCGGCGGCGGTTCTGCGACACTGGCCGCATGTCCGAGCTCGCGGCCGCGTTGTCCGCGCGCGGTCTGGTCAAGCAGTTCAAACGGTTGCGGGCCGTCGACGGCGTCGATCTGTCCGTCGACGGCGGTGAGCGCGTCGCGCTCCTCGGCCCCAACGGTGCCGGGCAAGACGACGACGTTGATGATGCTGCTCGGCGTGATCACCCCCGACGCGGGCACCGTCGAGCTCGTCGGGTACCGGCTGCCGGGGCAGCGCAGCCGGCGATGGAGCACGTCGGGTTCGCGGCCGGGTACCTCCCGCTCCCCGAGCGGCTCCGGGTCCGACGAGTTCCTCGAGTTGTTCGCCGACCTGTACGGGATCGCCGACGGTCGGGTCGCGGTCGCCCGCGGTCTCGAGCGGTTCCGGATCGAGTCCCTCGCCGACGCGATGGGCAACGAGCTGTCGTCGGGTCAGCGCACCCTCGTCGGGATCGTGAAGGCGACGTTGCACCAGCCGCCGCTGCTGGTGCTCGACGAGCCGACCGCGTCGCTGGATCCCGACGTCGCCCACCGGGTGCGCAGCGGGTTGGAGCGGCTGTGCGCGGAGGACGGCACCGCGCTGCTCGTCACCAGCCACAACATGCAGGAGGTGGAGCGGCTCTGCAACCGGGTGGTGTTCCTGGCCGGCGGTCGGGTCGTCGCCAACGGCTCGGCCGAGGAGGTCGCCGCGCTGTTCGGACGCCGTGACCTCGAAGGCGTGTTCTTGCACCTGGCCGAGACCAGCGGGGAACGCGTCGCCGACGCGCGGGAGCCGTGGTGATGCGAGCGCAACGGGTGCGGGCCATGGCCCGCCGGCAGGCCTACGTGCTGAAACGGGCGCCGCAGCGGTGGTTCGACGTGATCGTGTGGCCGGTGGTCGACGCGATCCTGTTCGGCTCGATCGGCGTGTACTTCGGGCGCCAGCACGGCAGCGGCCGCGACGAGCGCCGCGTTCCTCCTCGCCGGGATCATCCTCTTCCATGTGGTGTTCCAGGCCGAGATCAGCCTCGCGACCGGGTTCCTCGAGGAGACCTGGTCGCGGAACCTGCTGAACCTGATGGTCACGCCGCTCACCGAGGTCGAGTACGGCGCCGGGGTGGTCCTCTTCGGGCTGGCCCGGCTCTCGATCGGCGTCGGCGTCGTGTCGGTCGTGGCCTTCGCACTGTTCGCGTTCAACATCACCACCCTCGGGCTCGCGCTCGTGCCGCTCGTCGCGATCCTCCTCGTCGGTGGGCTGGTCGGTCGCGCTCGTCGTGATCGGCCTGATCCTGCGGGTCGGGCAGGGTGCGGAGATCCTCACGTGGGGTTTCATCGCGTTCTTGTTGCCGCTCTCGGGGATCTTCTACCCGGTGAGCGCGCTCCCGGCGGCGGTGCAGCCCATCGCGCAGGCGCTGCCGACGACGCACGTCTTCGCCGCGGCCCGCGCCGTCGTCGGCGGCCACCCGCTGCCGTGGGGTCAGGTCGGAATCGCTGCTGTCGGCACCGTCGTGGTAGGCATCCTCTCGGTGTGGTTCCTGACCCGGATGCTGGCGACGTTCCGCCGCCGCGGCTTCATCAGCCGCCACGTCTGAGCATGGGGCGACGCGGCGAGGAGCTGCGCAACCTGGCCGGGCGGGTCCGTGGCGTCGTCGTGTGGTCCGCGGTGACCGGGGTGCTCACCGGGCTCGCGGTCACCCTGTTCGAGCACGTCACCGTCGACGATCTGCTCCCCCGGGTCTTCGGGCTTCCGCTGTGGGCCACCGCGCTGGTGCCCGTCGGGGGTCTGGCCGTCGCCGCGGTGCTGCTGCGCTTCGTGGGGCGGCGCACGACCCCGGCGACGAGCGACGCGTACCTCCAGGCGTTCCACGGGCAGGCCGACCTGGGGTGGCGGGCCAGCCTCGCCCGGATGGGCGCGTCGGTGGCGACGATCGGCACCGGCGGGGCGCTCGGCCTCGAGGGGCCGTCGCAGTACGTCGGCGCGTCGATCGGTGAGGGTCTCGAATCGCGGCTGGGGTCACGCCTCGGGGTGCAACGTCGCAGCCTGCTCGTCGCGGGGGCCGCCGCGGGGGTCGGCGCGATCTTCAAGGCCCCCGCGACGGGCGCGGTGTTCGCGCTCGAGTCGCCATTCCAGGACGACCTGGCCCGCCGGATGCTGCTCCCCGCGCTGATCGGGTCGGCGACCGGGTACCTGGTCATCGTCGCGTTCGACGGGACCACGCCGCTGCTGCCGGTGCGGGGCAGTCCTCCGTTCTCGGGTGTCGACCTGCTCGGCGCGATCGCGCTCGGCTTCCTCGCCGGGGTCAGCGCCCGGCTGTTCTCGGCGTTGGTGCGTGCCGCGAAGCGGTTCGCCGCGGTGGGTCCGGTGTGGTCGCGGGTGCTCGTCGGGGGGGTCGCGCTGGCCGGGCTGCTCGTCGCCGGCCGGGCCTTGACCGGCCGGGACCTCGTGCTCGGCCCCGGCTACGACGCGGTCCACTGGTCCATCACCGCCCATCCCGAGGTCGGGGTGCTCCTCCTGGTGCTGGTGCTGCGCTGCCTCGCGACCGCGGCGACCCTCGGCGGGCGGGGCTCGGGGGGTCTGTTCATCCCCCTCGTCGTCGCCGGGGTGCTGCTCGGCCAGGTCGTCCAGAACGTCGCGGGGGGCGCCGCGACGTTGTTCCCCGTCCTCGGCGCCGCCGCGTTCTTGAGCGCCGGCTACCGGGTGCCGCTCGCCGCGGTCATGTTCGTCGCCGAGGCGACCGGCCGGCCGGGGTTCATCGTCCCCGCGTTGCTCGCCGCGGTCGTCGGTGAGCTGGTCATGGGGCGCTCGTCGGTGACCGACTACCAGGTCGCGGCGTACGACTCAGCCACGTAGCGCCCGGTCGGCGGACGAGTCGGCGACGGCGAGGGCCTGCTCGGCGAGGCTGTCGACGATCGCGCCCATCTCCGAGAACCCGTCCCCGAGGGTCTTGCCCATCAGGTAGCGGGCGTGGATGCCCTCGACGATGATCGCCAGCTTGTACATCGCGAACACGACGTAGAAGTCGAGATGCTCGATCGAACGGCCGGACTGCGCCGCGTAGCGGGCGATGACCTCGTCGCGGGTGAGGAAACCGGGCACGTCGCCGACGCCCTGGGCGGTGAGCACGGACAGCTGCGCGCCGCCGCCCCAGTAGACGAGGAGCAGGCCCACGTCGGTGAGGGGGTCACCGAGGGTCGACATCTCCCAGTCGAGCACCGCGGCGATGCGGCCGGGGTCGTCGGCGGCGAGCATGGTGTTGTCGAGGCGGTAGTCGCCGTGCACGATCCCCGGCGCGCCCGAGGTCGGGACGGCCGCCTCGAGCCGGGTGGCCAGCTCCTCGACGCGGGAAGCTGGCGGGTCTGGTTGGCCTGCCACTGCTTCCCCCACCGGGCCACGTTGCGGGCGAGGAACCCGTCCGGGCGTCCGAAGCCGCCGAGCCCGACGGCCTCGTAGTCGACCGAATGCAACCGGGCGAGGACGTCGACCAGCGCCTCGGAGCACGCGCGCGCCTCGGTCGGGGTCAACGTCTCGGCGTCGTCACGGGTGCGCAGGATGCGGCCCTCGACGCGCTCCATCACGTAGAACGGCGCGCCGATCAGCTCCGGGTCGTCGCCGAAGGCCAGCACCCGGGGGACCGGGACGTCGGTCGCCCCGAGCGCGGAGAGGACCCGGTACTCGCGGCTCATGTCGTGCGCGGTGGCGACGACGTGGCCGAGCGGCGGTCGGCGCAGCACCCACGTGTGGGTCCCGTCGCCGATCACGTAGGTGAGGTTCGAGCGTCCACCGGCGATCAGCTCCGCGGTGAGCGGCGCGCCGGTCGCGTCGTCGACGTGCGCGGCGAACCACGGGGCGAGACGGTCGGGGTCGACGCCTTCCGGCGGCACGGGCGGGAGACTAGTGACGGGGCGCCCGACGTGCGGGCGCCCCGAGATCAGGCGACGCGCGTCTCGCGCGGCTCGACTGGCTGGCCGGCGCCCTTCGGGTAGCGGGCCACGCGACCCACCGGCATGTCGACCCGGTAGCCGGCCGCGGCGCGCTCCTCCTCGGATTCGCCGCCCCAGAAGCCGTACTCGCGGTGCTCGCGAGCCCAGTCCCGGCACGGGTCCAGCGCCGGGCAGGCCCGACAGATCGCCCGGGCCCGACCCTCGCGCAGCACCCGGGTCTCGGGTCGCTCCCCCGCGGGCGCGAAGAACAGGCTGGTCTGGCCGTTGCAGGCCGCCTGGGTGGTCCAGGTCAACGGACCGCTGAAGATCAGGTTCGAGATCGTGTCGAGGGCCACCGCGTCCTTCTCGGTACGTGGGCTTGCTGGTTCGAAAGGGCAGCGCCGGCGAGCCGACGGGGGGAAGCCGGCTCCCGGCGACCGCTTCAGCCATGCTGCCCGACCCAGCTCAATCTGTCCAACAGTCTATGTTGATCGTTACCATCACTCTCAGCGATGCTACGGTGGCCGGAATGGAGCTCCGACACCTCGACGCCCTCCTGGCCATCGCCGAGGAGGGCTCCTTCACCGGCGCCGCGGACGCGCTGGCGACCGTCCAGTCCAACGTGTCCCAGCAGGTCCGCCAGCTCGAGGCCGAGCTCGGCGCCGAGCTGCTGACCCGGTCCCGCCGGGGCGCGGTCCCGACCGAGTGCGGGGACGCTGGTCATCGAGCGGGCCCGGCGGATCCGCCGGGAGCTCGAGGCCCTCCGAGGCGACCTGTCCATCCTCCAGGGCCTCGAGGTGGGCGACGCGAGCTTCGGGATCGTCGGGACCGCCAGCCGCTGGCTCGTCCCCCGCCTGGTCGCCGACCTGCGCGCCCGCGCCCCGGGGATCCGGCTGCGGGTCAACGAATCCGCGTCGGAGCGCCTCGTCGCCGAGATCCTCGCCGGGGAGCTGGCCCAGGCGATCGTGACCGAGCCGGTCCAGGAACGCCGCCTCGTCGTCGAGACCCTGCTCGAGGAGGCCCTCGTCGCCGTGGTCCCCGAAGGCTCCCCGATCCGGGACGGCCCGGTGCCCCTCGACGCGCTCGCCCCCCTCGGGCTGGTGCTGCCACCCGTGGGGAACCCGCTGCGCACCGAGGTCGAGCACGCGGCCGCCGAGCGGGGGGTCACCCTCCCGGTGACGGTCGAGGTCGAGGGCATCCGCCTCATCGGTGACCTGGTCGCGGCCGGGGCCGGCGCGTCGGTGCTGCCCCAGACCGCGGTGCCGACCGAGCTGACCGGGGTGCGGATCGTCGCGCTCGCCGAGGTGCCCCCCGGCGGCTCGCGCTGGTCAGCGCACGCGACTCGTCGCTGTCGCTCGCCGACCGCGCGGTGCGCGACAGCGTCCGCGCGCTCGTCGCCGCGACGCCGGTGCCGGTCCGTCCGGTGCCGAGCCCCAGCGCGCTCGGCGCGGATGGCTCGCTAGTCTCCGACCCGACCTGGGAGCTGCCCGCGTGGCCCACGACGACGCCAACCGACCACCCCCGCCGGCGCCGTGGCGGCCCAGCGGCCGTCAGATCTTCGTCGGTGTCGTGGTCGTCGTGCTGCTGGTCTTCGCGTTCGTGAACCTCGAGGACGTGCAGATCGACCTGATCTTCACCCAGGTGACGGTGCCGGTGTTCTTCGTCATCGCCATCCCGGCGCTCCTCGGCTTCGCGGTCGGGATGCTCCTGCAGCGGCACCAGGATCGCCGTCGCCGCCGACGCTGAGGCTCAGCCGCCGACGAACCGGGTGCCGGCGAGCACCCGCGCCGGTGCGGTCCCCGCCAGCTCCAGCCGGTCGATCCCGCCGGGCCCGTCGTGGGCTTCGAGGCGCAGGCGGCCGCCACCCGGCCACACCAGGTCGACCCGGTCACCGGCGCGGCGCTCCGGTCGCCCATCGAGCAGCCCGCCGAAGCACGCGGCGGCACCGTCGAGATCCGCGGTGCGCAGCACGACCCGCTCCAACACCGCGGGGGTGTCGGCGCCGGGCCGGCAGCGCCGGCCACCAGGCCGGCTCCCCGAGGGGACCCTGGTCGACCGCGGTCGCGAACCGGGCCGGGAAGTCGTCGGTGACGGCCTGCGCGGCCAGCTGCACCACGGTCCCGAACGCCTCCGCGGGCACGATGAACGCCTCCATCCAGTTCGGATCGTCGCGGTTGATCCCGACGGGGGTGCGGCCGGTCGCCGCGACCCGCTCGAGGGCGACGTCGAGGTCGTCGACCTTGACGGTCAGGTGGTGGGGGCCGTCGCCGTGGCGGGCGAGGAACCGGGCCAGGAAGTCGTTGCTCGCCGCGTCCCACACCTCGAGCAGCTCGACGGTCATCCCCCGCTGCGCGTCACCGACCCGGACCTGCACGGGCCGAAACCCGCGCGCCTGCCCTCCCGAGAGGACCGTGCCGCCGAGCTCGCCGACGAGGGTCTGCAGCGTCGGTCCGGCGTCCGCGGTGGCGAGCGCCACGTGGTCGAGATCCACGACCGGTCAGGTCGAGTCGTGGACCGGGAGGCGCCCGGCCCGGGTGGCGGCCCGGGCCACGACGTAGCCGATCCCCAGCGCGACGAACCCGCCGACCGCGTCCAAGAAGTAGTGGTTGGCGGTCAGCACGATCGCGGTGACGGTGAACACCGGGTAGCAGGCGGCGAGGACTTTCGCCCAGACGTGTTTCAGTCGGGGTACGAGCGCGCAGGCGCACCACAGCGCCCACGCGCAGTGCACGCTGGGCATCGCCGCGAACTGGTTCGAGATCTTGTTGAACGCCCCCGAGTTGAACGACCAGAACGCGGGGTCCTTGGCGAGGGTGTCCACGAACCCGTAGCTCGACGGCAGCAGCCGGGGCGGCATGAGCGGGAACAGCACGAACCCGACGAGCGCCAACGCGGTCGCGATCGCGATCGTGTTGCGCCACCGCGGGTAGTCGTCCCGCCACCGGTGGTACAGGTAGACGAGCACCCCGGCGGTCACCACGAAGTGCAGCGATCCGTAGAAGTAGTTGCAGGCGATGATCAGCGGCCGGAAGCCCAACGCCCAGTGCTGGATCTGCTGCTCGACGTTGATGCCGACGATCCGCTGCGCGGTCGATGATCCACCGGGCGTGGATGCGCAGCGTCGGCGGCGCTGCCCTCGTTGAGGTTCCGGACCGCGGTGTAGATCGCGTAGTAGATGGCGACGAACGCGACCTCCGCCCACCAGTAGAGGACGGCGCCGTCGCTCAGCTGCCGGGCGCCGGGGAGGCGCCGGTGCAGCCGCTGCCGGCGCCGCTCGACCGTGCTGGTCGGCGGCGCGGAATCCGCGACGGTCACGCCTCGCCACCACCCGTGTGGACCCGCGGGCGCGGTGACCGATCGCGAAGGCCGGCGCGCCGGCGAGGCTGGCGATGAGCACCATCGCGTACCAGAGCAGCCCGACCGCGACGGCTTGCCCGGTCTCGACACCGAGCGGATGGAGGAGCAGCACGAGCAGCCCCTCCCGCAGCCCGAACCCACCGACCGAGAGGGGCAGCACCTGGGCGATCGCGACCGCCGGGACGAACGCCAGCACCGCGGCGTTCGGGATGGTCAGGCCGATCGTGTGCACCGCGCAGTACACGCCGCCGACGACGATGAACTGGTACAGGCACGCGGTGCCGAGGACACCGACGGCCTGACGGGGGTGCCGGCGGAGGCGGGTCACCCCGATGTGGACCATCCCGATGTAGCGGGTCCAGTTCTGGTGCTCGGTGAAGCGGCCGGCGAGGTTGGGATGACCGGCGACGACGAGCACGAGCCCGAACATGACGATGGTGCCGACCCCCGCGACGATCGCGATCCACCCGTTCGTCGTGGTGGCCAGGCTGGGTTGGACGATCAGCCCGATGATCATGACGAGGGGGAGGGACACGAAGCCGGTGAGCCGCTCCATGAGGACGGCGGCGAACGCGGTGTCGCGGGCGCCGACGTCTTTCGAGACCCGGGTGACCCGCAGGACGTCACCGCCGATCGTCGACGGGAGCACGTTCCCGACGAACTGGCCCGCGAAGTAGTGGGAGGTGAGGCGGCGGACCGGCACCGAGCAGTCGAAGACGGCCAGGACCTGCTGCCAGCGCCAGGCGGCCACGACGATGCTGAGGGCCATGAGGCCGATGCCGAGGATGAGGAACGTGAGCGTGCCGGGGAGGCTGCGGTGCTCAGGGACCAGGTCGGCGAAGTCGATCTTGGTGATGAGCAGGACGAGCAGGCCGACGCTGACCGCGAAGCGCAGCGCACCGGTCCAGCGGGTCCGGGAGCGCGCGGGACCAGCCTCGGGCTCCGTCATGCCTTTACATTACGGCCCGGGCCCCGACAGGGCCCCGGGCCGGGGAGGGTGTCGGTGCGGATCGAGACGGACGACGGGGTCGGGCTGGCGGTCGAGACCGGCGGCTCCGGACCGGCGCTGCTGCTCGTCCACGGGTTCGGCGGCGCGAAGGAGGACTTCACCGACCATCGCGTCGCGCTCGAGGCGCACGCCACCGTGGTGTCCTTCGATCACCGCGGCCACGGCGAGAGCGACCACCCGGCCGCCGAGGCCGCCTACTCGCTCGACCGGCTCGTCGCCGACACGCTCGGTGTCGCCGACACGCTCGGACTGGGCCGCGCCGCGCTGCTCGGCCACTCGATGGGCGGCATGGTGGCCCGCCGCCTCGTCCTCGCGCACCCCGAGCGGGTCGAGTCGCTCGTGCTGATGGACACGAGCCCGGGCCCACCGCCGGGCATCGACCCCGCCGCGGTCGAGCTCGGCGTCGAGGTCGCCCGCAGCGAGGGGATGGCGGCCCTGAAAGCCGCGCTCGACGCGTTCGACCCGCTCGGGACCCCCGCGTACCGTCGCCTGCTCGCGACCCGTCCCGGGTACCAGGCGTTCTGTGACCGCAAGTGGGCCGCGCTGCAGCCGGGAGATGTGGGCCGCGCTCGCGACCGAGCTCGTCCACCAGCCCGATCAGCTCGACGCGCTGGGCCGGGTGACCTGCCCGACGCTCGTCCTCGTCGGAGACCAAGACACCCCGTTCCTCGACCCGTCGAGGGCGATGGCCGCGACAGTTCCCGACGCCACCCTCGTGGTCGTCCCCGACGCCGGCCACTCACCCCAGTTCGAGAACCCGACCGTGTGGTTCGACGCGGTCGCCGGCTTCACCCGCGCGAACCAACGAGACGCGGCGTGAGCGGACCCGACGCCGGTCGTCGCGCCGCGTCGGTCCTCCGTGCCCACGACGTCGACACCGTCTTCACCCTGAACGGCGGGCACCTTTGGCCGCTCTACTACGGCTGCGCCGAAGCCGGCGTCACGCTCGTCGACACCCGCCACGAGCAGACCGCCGGCTTCGCGGCCGAAGGGTGGGCGAAGGTCACCCGCGGGGTCGGCGTCGCCGCGCTGACCGCCGGTCCCGGCGTCACGAACGGGATCAGCGCGATGACCACCGCGGCGCTGAACGGGACCCCGGTCACGGTGATCGGCGGCCGGGCCCCCCTCGCCCGGTGGGGTTCCGGGTCGCTCCAGGAGCTCGACCACGTCCCGATCGTCGCGTCGGTCACGAAGCAGGCGGGGACCGCCACCACCCCCGACGCGGTCGCCGCCGACCTCGACGCGGCCCTGCGCGGCGCCCGCACCCCCCACCGTGGGCCCACCTTCCTCGACGTGCCCCTCGACTGCTGGGGTCCCACCGCCGGGCCGGACCCGCCGCCTCCCGACCCGCGCGGCGAGACCGGCGCGGCTCCCGACCCGGACGCGATCGACGCGATCGCCGGGCTCGTGGGCCGCGCCCACCGTCCGGTGCTGATGCTCGGCGCCGACGTGTACTGGGCCGGCGCCGACGCCGCAGTCGCCGCCTTCGCGGAGGCGACGACCGTCCCCGTGTTCGTCAACGACCTCGCGCGCGGGGTCCTCCCCGCCGACCATCCGTTGGCGTTCTCCCGGGCGCGCGGGGTCGCCTTCGACCGGGCCGACGTCGTCGTCGTGGCCGGCACCCCGCTCGACTTCCGACTCGGGTTCGGGGCCTTCGGTGACCCGGCGGTCGTGCACCTCGCCGACACGCCGGCCGGGATCGCCACCCACGTGCCGTTGGCCGCGTCCGCGGCCGGGGACCTGGCCCTGGCGTTGCGCCGGCCTCGCCGAGGTCGCCCCGAGCGCCGGGGACCGAGGCGCCCGCACCGAGCGCGCCGCGTGGGTGAGCGTGCTGCGCGACGAGGAGACGGCCCGGCGGGCCGCCGACGACACCCGGCTGCGCTCGGATCACACCCCCATCGACCCGGTGCGGGTCTACGGCGAGCTGCGACCGCGCCTCGAGCGGGACGCGATCGTCGTCGGCGACGGCGGCGACTTCGTCTCCTACGCCGGACGCTACGTCGACACCTTCGTCCCCGGCGGCTTCCTCGGTCCGGGCCCGTACGGGTGCCTGGGCGTGGGGATGGGCTACGCCCTCGCCGCTGCGCTCGCGCATCCCGACCGTCAGGTCGTCGCGCTCTTCGGTGACGGGGCGCTCGGCTTCACCCTCGGAGACCTCGACACGTTGGCCCGCCATCACGCCAACGTGACCGCGGTGGTCGGCAACAACGGGATCTGGGGTCTGGAGAAGCACCCGATGCGGCTGCTGTACGGCGGGGACCTGATCGCGGACCTCGCGCCCGAAACCCGCTACGACCAGGTCGCGACCGCGCTCGGCGTCCCCGGCGAGCTGGTGCGGGAACCCGACGAGCTCGGCCCGGCGCTGGACCGGGCGCTCGCGGCGCCTGGTCCCGCGCTCGTGAACGTGCTCACCGACCCCGAGGACGCGTACCCGCGCCGCTCGAACCTGGGGTGAGCGTCAGCGCAGCACCTGGCTCGGGCACGCCTTCCAGCTGCTGGCCTCGAGGGTCATCGGGAGGCTGAACGTCTGGCTGCTCCTCCCGCCGCTGTAGGTGACGGTGAAGTCGACCGTGGCGGTGCTCCCCGAGCGGTCCACCCCGAGCGGGTTCACCGCGAAGGTCTTCCCGCCGGAGAGGGCGTCGCGGACCGCTTGGAGGGCCGCTTCGGGAGAGCCGGCGTCCGCGGCGCAGAGCCGACCGTCGGCAGCGTCGGTCCGGTTGTGGCTGACGTCACTCAGGAAGTCGTGGGCGCCGTTGTAGGGGGGCAGCGTCCGGGTGACGAACAGCACCGTGCCCGCGATGGCCATCACGAGGATGAGGCTCAACGCGGCGAGCAGCCACACCAGCCAGGCCCGCCCGCGCGGCTTCCTCGGCGCACCAGCCGCGGCTTGGGGGGGTGGGACCACCCCGGCGGCGGTCTGGTCCGCGGCGGTGGGGGTGCCCCAGTCCGCGCCCCAACCTTGTGGCGCGGTCGGGGCCGGCTGCGTCGAGTCGGGAACCGGGCCGGGCGGTTGCGGCGCCGCCCAGCCGGGCTGGTCTTCGGGCCGGTCCGGCATTCAGGCCCCTCCGGCCTTCTCGAGGAAGCGGGCCCGGTCGACGATGACGCGCGTGACCTTGCCCGCGGCGACCAGGCCACGGGAGTCCGACACGGTGACCCGGAATGTGAGCCGGCGACTCTCGATCGTCTCGAGGACCGCTTCGGCGCGGACCTCGCCGCCGACGGCGGTGGGGGCCAGGTGGTCGAGCTGGACCCGGTACCCGACGGTCGTGGTTCCCTCGGCGAGCTCGGATCGCACCGCCGCCACGGACGCCTCCTCGGCCAGCGCGACGACCCGGGGCGTGCCGAGCACCTCGACGTCGCCGCTGCGGAGCGCGACCGCGGTGTCCTGACTGGTGACGGCCAGGGTCGTGCAGGCACTCATGCCAGGACGCAGGGGCACGCCGATACCCTACTGAGGGAATGCTGGACCCCGACGTCTGCTCCCGGACCCTCACCGTCGCGCTGCGAAGCGGCGGCGACTTCGCCGAGGTGTTCGCCGAGGACCGGTCGTCGTCCAGCGCACACTTCGACGACGGACGGGTCGAGGACCTGGTCTCGGGCCGCCGACGTGGCGCCGGGGTGCGGGTCGTGCGGGGCGAATCCACCGGGTACGCGCACACCGCGGACCTCTCGGAGGGCGGCCTCCGAGAAGCGGCGGCGGCCGCGGCGACCGCCGCCCGCGGCACGACCGCCGAGACCCGCGTCGTCGACCTGGAGCGCCGGGCGGTCCCCCCGACGCACGCGGTCACCCGCCCGCCGGACGGTGTCGCGAAGGACGCCAAGATCGAGTTGCTCGGGCGGGCCGACGCCGCCGCGCGCGAACGGGGAGCGGGCATCGGGCAGGTGAGCGCCTCGTACGTCGACGGGCGGCGCCACATCCTCGTCGCGAACTCCGACGGGCTCCTCGTCGAGGACGACCAGGTCCGGACCCGCTTCTCGGTCAGCTGCGTCGCGGTGGGCGACACCGGCCGTCGGACCGGCACCGAGGCACCCGGACGCACCGTCGGCTTCGAGCTGTTCGACGACATCAGCCCAGAAGCGGTCGCGACCGTCGCCGCGGACCGGGCGTTGACGATGCTGCGCGCCCGACCCGCGCCGTCCGGGCCGATCCCGGTGGTCCTCAAACGCGGCGCCGGTGGGGTGCTGTTCCACGAGGCGTGCGGGCACGGCCTCGAAGCCGACCTCGTCGACCGCGACGCGTCCGTGTTCGCCGGTCAGGTCGGCGAGCAGGTGGCGTCCCCGCTCGTGACCCTGGTCGACGACGGCAGGTACGCCCGCGAGTGGGGGACCTACGCGATCGACGACGAGGGCAACCCGGCCGGCCGCACCACCCTCATCGAGGACGGGGTCCTCACCGACTTCCTCTGGGACCGCCTCCGCGCCGACAAGGCGGGCCGGGTGAGCACCGGGAACGGCCGGCGGGAGACCTACCAGCACCTCCCGATGGTGCGCATGACCAACACGTACCTCCTCGAGGGTCACGACGACCCTGACGACATCATCGCGAGCACCCCGTCCGGCATCTACTGCGTCGCGCTCGGGGGCGGGCAGGTCGACCCGGCCACCGGCGACTTCGTGTTCGGTGTCACCGAGGCGTACCTCATCGAGGACGGCAAGGTCACCGACCCGGTGCGTGCCGCGCAGCTCATCGGCAACGGACCCGACGTGCTGCGCCGCATCGACGCGGTCGGCAACGACTTCGACACGTGGGCCGGGACCTGTGGGAAGAACGGGCAGGGCGTCCCGGTGTCGTCGGGCCAACCGACCCTCCGGGTCGCCGAGCTGACGGTCGGCGGCACCGCCCGTGAGTGACCCGGGCCGTCTCCTCGACGCGGCCCGAGCCGTCGCCGAGCGGGCTGGGCCGGGAGAGCAGGTCGAGGCCTACGTCGTGGGCTCCCGCGACACCGACGTGTCGGTGCTGCGCGGCGAGGTCGAATCGCTCACCGTCGCCGAGCAGGCCGGGATCGGTGTCCGGGTCGTGCGCGACGGACGTCAGGGCTACGCGTGGGCGGGGACCTTGGACCCGTCGGTGTGTGACGAGACCCTCACCGAAGCGCGCGACAACGTCCGCTTCGCCGCGCCCGACGAGTGGCTGGGCCTCGCGACCCCTGACGACGTCGCCCGCGTCGCGCCTTCCGCCCTCGACCTGTGGCGCGACGAGCTCGCCCGCGTGCCGACGGCGGCCAAGGTCGACCTGACCCTCGAGCTCGAAGCCGCGACCGCAGCCGCGGACCCGCGGATCCGCGGGGTCGAATCCGCCACCTACCACGACGCCGCGCTCGACGCTGCGCTGGCCAGCTCCCTCGGGGTCCACGCCGAGACGCGACGGACCGCGTGCTCGTGCTCCGCGGTCGCGCTTGCCGGTGACGACACCGAGACCCGCACCGGCTACGGCTTCTCGGTCGGGCGGGCGCCGAGCGACCTCGACGTCGCCGCCGCCGCCGACGACGCCGCGACCCGAGCGGTGCGGATGCTGGGCGCGGCCCAACCCCGCTCGCAGCGCCTCACCGTGGTCTTCGACCCGCTCGTCACCGGGTCTCTCCTCGCCATCGTCGGCGCGGCGTTGAACGGCGAAGCGGTCCTGAAGGGCCGCTCGATGTTCGCGGGCCGGGACGACGAGGTCGTCGCCGCCGCGAACGTGACCCTCGTCGACGATCCGACCGAGCCGGCGGCGCGCGGGGCGGCCACCCACGACGCCGAAGGGGTTCCGACCCGCCCGACCGCGTTGATCGCCAACGGGGTCTTGGGTGGGTTCCTGCAGAACGTGTACACGGGACGCCGCTCGGGTCGAGGCACGACCGGCTCCGCGGTGCGCGGGATCGGGTCGCCACCGGGAGTCGGCGCCCGGGCGCTCGTCCTGTCTCCCGGTGCCCGCAGCCCCGACGAGCTCATCGGAGCGCTGTCGACCGGGGTCTACGTCCAGTCGGTGACCGGTCTGCACTCCGGCACCAGCCCGGTGAGCGGAGACTTCTCGGTCGGCGCGGTGGGGCTCATGATCCGCGACGGGGCGCTGGCCGAGCCGGTCCGCGAGATCACCGTCGCGTCGACCCTGCAGCGCATGCTCCTCGACGTCGTCGACGTCGGCGCCGACCTGACGTGGCTGCCCGGCGCGGCCGCCGGGGTGACCCTCGTCGTCGGTGAGATGCAGATCAGCGGGGCTTGATCCCCCGCCGGTCGAGGATCTCGTCGAGCTCACCGAGCGACACGAACGGGTCCGCGCCGAAGTGGACGGTCTCGAAGCCCAACGCAGCCGCGGCGGCGACGTTGTCGTCGTTGTCGTCGAGGAACACCGCGACGGTCGGCTCCACGTCGAGGAGGGCGCAGGTGTGCTCGTAGATGCGCGGGTCGGGCTTGCGCATCCCCACCTCGCACGAGTCGACCACGGTGGCGAACAGCTCGCCGACCGGGAACGTTGCCCGCCAGGCATCGCCGAACTCGCGGACGTTGTTCGTGAGGAGGGCGAGGCGCACCCCGTCGTCGCGCAGGCGCCGAACCCGGTGCACCACTGGCCAGTGCACCGCGATCGCCGACGCGGCGGTGAACGCCCGGTAGGCGCTGAGATCGAGGGGGCGGCCGAGCACCTCGGGGGCGCGGCGTTCGAGCCCGGCGAGGTAGTCGGCGAGGGAGAGCCGACCCGTCTCCAGGTGATGGAAATCGTGAACCGGCTCGCCGTCGACCGCGCCGGAGGGGCCGAACATCAACTCGGTCACGCTGCCGGGCGGGTAGCCCATCTCGGCCTCGAAGTCGGACAGGTCACCGAGCAGGCGGACCGAGATGACCCCGCCGTAGTCGAAGACCACCGCCTCGACCGCGTCCGCGGGGGCCGGGGCGACCGCCGGGCTCACGACGACGTGGTGCCCGCGGTGGAGCTCCCCGACTTCGAGTCGCTCGACTTCGAGTCGCTCGACTTCGAGTCCGTCCCGGACTTCGAGGGCGCCTTCTCGGTGTCCTTCGTGGTGTCCTTCGCCGGTTCCGACGAAGAGCCGCCGTTGGCGGATTCCTTCTCCTTCGGGGCTCCGGGCTCCTTCGGGGCTCCGGGCGGTCCGGTGGAGCGGCTGTCGTTGCGGTAGAAGCCCGAGCCCTTCAGGACGATCCCGGCCGCGCTCGAACACCTTGGCCAGCTCCCCGCCGCAGCCGGCGTCGTGGGTGTGCAGGGCGTCGTCCTTGATGGACTGCCAGACGTCGAACTCCTCGCCGCACTCCTGGCAGCGGTACCGGTAGGTGGGCATCAAGCTCCGTCCTCGCTCGGGCCCGGACCGGCGGGAGCCGCCGCTGGCACTCGGGACCGTTGACTGCTAATCGTAACGCCCGGTGGGGCGGGCGTCATTCCGGTCCGAGCGCACACGCCGGGTCGGGGAGCGAGAGAATCGCCGCCGTGGTGCTCGTCGCCTGCCTCATCCCCGTGGCCTACCTGCTCGGCACGTTCCCCAGCGCGGGGCTCGTCGCCCGAACCCAGGGGCGCGACATCCACCGCGAGGGGTCGGGGAACCCCGGAGCGTCGAACACCTTCCGGCTGCTCGGCTGGAAGGCCGGGCTGGTCGTCCTGCTCCTCGACATCGGCAAGGGCGCCGTCGCGGCTGGCGTCGGGCTGGCGATCGACGGGCACCGCGGCGCGTTCATCCTCGGGGTCGCCGCCGTCATCGGGCACGTCTTCCCCGTCACCCGTCATTTCAAGGGTGGACGCGGCGTCGCGACCGCGGCGGGGGTCATGGCCGTCGTCTTCCCGCTCGAGACCGCCGGTCTCGCGATCGTGTGGTTCGTCATCGCCCGCGGTCTGCGCAAGGCATCGGTCGCGTCGGTCGTGTGCGCGGTCGCGTTCCCGGTCATCGTCGCGGTCCGCGACGGGTCGACGCTCGACCTCGCGGTCACCGGCGGGCTCGCCGCGCTCGTCGTGCTCCGGCACTTCGCGAACCTGCGCCGACTCGTCCGCGGTGAGGAGCACAACCTCGGAGACGAGGACGACGGCGGTAGCGTCGCAGCGTGACGACACACCCGGCGCAGTGACCAAGGCGGTCATCCCGGCCGCCGGGTTGGGCACCCGGTTCCTTCCCGCGACGAAGAGCCAGCCGAAGGAGATGCTGCCGATCGTCGACAAGCCGTCGATCCAGTACGTCGTCGAGGAGGCGGTCGGGGCCGGACTGCGGGACGTGCTCGTCATCACCGGCCGGGGGAAGCGGGCCATCGAAGACCACTTCGACCGCAACTTCGAGCTCGAGTACTACCTCGAGCACGATCACAAGGACGAGCTGCTGCGCGAGGTGCAGGCGACCACCGACATCGCCGACATGCACTACATCCGCCAGCGCGACCCGCTCGGCCTCGGCCACGCCGTCTCCGTCGCACGGGACCACATGGGGAACCAGCCGTTCGCGGTGCTGCTCGGCGACGACATCATGATCGACGACTCTCGGCTGCTCCGCACGATGCTCCAAGTGCACGCCGCCGAGGGCGGCTCCGTCCTCGCGCTCATGGAGGTCCCACAGGAGGAGATCTCCGCGTACGGCTGCGCGGTGGTCGAGCCGGTGCGAACCCGCATGGCCCGGGTGCAAGCCATCGTCGAGAAGCCGGCGCCGAGCGATGCCCCCTCCAACCTCGCCGTCGTCGGCCGGTACGTGTTCTCCACCGAGGTGTTCGACGCGCTCGACACGATCCAGCCCGGCGTCGGCGGCGAGCTGCAGCTGACCGACGCGATCGCCGCGCTGCTCGAGGAGGACGAGCCGGTGCACGGCGTGATCTTCTCCGAGGGCCGCTACGACATCGGACGCAAGATCGACTTCCTTCGGGCCAACGTGGAGCTCGCGCTCGAACGGCCGGATCTCGGACCCGAGCTCCGAGACGTGCTGCGCGCCGTGGTCCGGCGAGAAGGCCTCACATGAGCCTCGTGCCGCTCACCACGGTCCAAGAGGAGATCCTCGCCGGCGTGTCCCGGCTCGACTCGACCGTCGTCCCGCTCGCCGACGCGCTCGGACTCGTCCTCGTCGACGACGTCGTCACACAGGAGGCGGTGCCCCCGTTCGCGAACACCGCGATGGACGGCTACGCCCTGCGCGCCGCCGACACGACCGGCGCCACCCCCGAGCAGCCCCGGCCGGCTCCGCGTCGTCGGCACGCTCCCGGCCGGGCGAGCACCGGACCGGACGGTCGGCGTCGGCGAGGCGATCCGGATCATGACCGGCGCCCCGATGCCCGACGGCGCCGACGCCGTCCTCATGGTCGAGCGCACCCGTCGTGACGGCGACGACGCGGTGCTCGTCGAAGCCGCGGCCGGGCCCGGCGACCACATCCGCGCCGCGGGCGGCGACCTGCGCGCTGGTCAGGCCGTGTTCCCCCCCGGGACGGTGCTGCACGCCGCGCACCTCGGCGTGCTGGCCAGCGTCGACGCGAGCACCGTGCGGGTCGTTCGCCGCGCCCGGGTCGGAGTGCTGTCCACCGGCGACGAGCTCGTCGCGGCCGGGACTCCCGGTGCGCTCGCGCCCGGTCGGATCCGCGACTCGAACCGGCCCATGCTCCTCGGCCTCGTCGCGCGAGGCCGGATGCGAACCGGTCGACCTCGGGATCGCGGTCGACGACGAAGCCGAGATCACCGCCACGCTCGAACACGCGGTGGGCACCTGCGACGCCGTGCTGACCAGCGGTGGCGTCTCCGTCGGTGACTACGACTACGTGAAGGTCGCGCTCGAACGGCTCGGTTCCCTGCAGAGCCGGCAGGTCGCGATCAAGCCGGCGAAGCCGCTGGCGTTCGGGTTCGTGGCCGGCGTGCCCGTGTTCGGGCTCCCCGGGAACCCGGTGTCGTCGCTGGTGAGCTTCGAGTGCTTCGCCCGGCCCGCGCTGCTCCAGCGGATGGGCCACCACCGACGGTTCCGACCCGAGGTGACCGCCCGGGCCGAGCATCCCTTCACCCGTCGGGTCGACGGGCGCCTGCACCTCGACCGGGTGCGGTTGCGGAGCAGTCCCGACGGCTTCGTCGCGGCCCGCACCGGAGAGCAGGCCACCAACCTCCTCGCGGCGACCGCGTCCGCGAACGGCCTCGCCATGCTCCCCGACGGGGACGGCGTCCCCGCGGGCGGACCGCTTCGTGTCGCGCAGCTCGACGGGGTCCCCGACCACTGAGGTGACCGGGGACCCCGTCGAGTCCCGAGGAGTGGGGTCTGGCTCCGGCCTGCCCCAAGAAGGCCGGAGCCGAGTCGCCGCCCGCCGCGTCAGCCCGCGCGGCACCCCGCCGGCCCTGCGGTCCCTGCCCGAACCCGCAGCGCTCCCGACGACGACGTGATGACCCCGCCGTTACTGGTCCGACCCGAGTCGAAGACCACGCCGACCGTGTCGGAACCCGACACGGACGTCGCGGGGCCGCGACGAGCCGAGCCACCCGAGGTGCCCGTGAGCGGAACGCGGCCGCCGGCCCGGACGCCGGCGACGGTCAGCCCGCGGGTGATCCGCCCCGTCCCCCAGCCCCACCGTGCCATCCGAGCCACTGCCGTGTTTCCTCTCGTCTCGGTCCATAACGACGACAAACCGGCCCCCATCTGTGATGGGGCCGGTTTCGCCTGGCTCCCCGCCGGCCCTCAGCGACCAGTTCCAGCCGGCGGATCGATGCCTCCCCGAGAGGTGGCTCGGTTGTCAACTCCCTCCCCACCACGCTCCGTGACGAGGAGGTCACCATGAGACCACGCTCGGTGGTCTCTGTCAAGGCGGGCAGACCAGGGCCTACCCTGACGTGATGGCCCGCCCCCTCGTGGACTCCTACGGGCGCCGAGCCCGGGACCTGCGGATCTCGATCACCGACCGCTGCAACTTCCGGTGCTCGTACTGCATGCCGGCCGAGGGGATGGTCTGGCTCGATCGGGACGAGCTGCTCACCTACGAGGAGCAGACCCGGGTGGCCCGGATCTGTGTCGAGCGGTTCGGGTTCGACTCCGTGCGGGTCACCGGCGGCGAACCGACGGTCCGCGCCCACCTCCCCAGGCTCTTCGAGCTCCTCTCCACCCTCGGGGTCGACCTGGCCATGACCACGAACGGGGTGCGCCTCCCCGAGCTCGCCCACGACCTCGCCGCGGCCGGGCTCACCCGGGTCAACGTGTCGCTCGACTCGCTGCGCCGAGACACCTTCACCGAGCTGACCCGCCGCGACGAGCTCGACCGGGTCCTCGCCGGCATCGACGCGGCGCTCGACGCCGGGCTCGACCCGGTGAAGATCAACTGCGTCGTGATCCGCGGGGTGAACGACGACGAAGTCGTCGACCTCGCCGCGTTCGGGCGGGCGCACGGCATCGGGGTGCGCTTCATCGAGTTCATGCCCCTCGACGCCACCGGCGAGTGGTCGATGGACCAGGTCGTCCCCGCCGGCGAGATCCTCGACCGCATCCACGCGGTGTTCCCCCTCGAGCGGACGGCGACGCACCACCACGTCGAGCCGGCCGCCCGCTACCGCTACGCGGACGGGATCGGCGACGTCGGCGTCATCGCGAGCGTCACGGAGCCCTTCTGCGGTGACTGCGACCGGGTTCGGATCACCGCCGAGGGACGGTTCCGCTCCTGCCTGTTCGCCCTCGACGAGACCGACCTGCGGGGCATCCTCCGCTCCGGTCGCGCCGACGACGTCGTCGACGACCAGCTCGCCGACGCGGTCACGAGCGCGGTCGGGGCCAAGTGGGCCGGCCATCGCATCGGCCAGGTCGACTTCGTGCGGCCGACCCGGTCGATGAGCCAGATCGGCGGTTGACCATCCGGAGCGCGCGGTGACGGTCCTCGTCGTCGTCGTCATCTTCGCGTTGGCCTTCGGCGTCACCACCGGGTTCCAGGACGGCGCCAACGCCGTCGCCGCGACCGTCGCGACCCGCGCCGCCCGTCCCGGCGGCGCGCTGGTCCTCGCCGCGGTCGGCTGCGTTCTCGGGCCGCTGCTCGTCGGCGGTGCCGTCGCGCACACCGTCGCGACGCTCATCGTCGTCCCCCCCGACGAGACCCTCGCCGTCGTCGGCGCCGGGCTCAGCGCCGCGGTGCTCTGGAACCTGGGCGCCTGGCGGCTCCGCCTCCCCTCGAGTGCCAGCCACGCGCTCGTCGGCGGCCTCGTCGGGGCCGCCCTCGCCGACGCCGGCGTCCACGCGGTCAACTGGGGCGGCTTCTCCGGCCTCCGGCCGGTCGGGGTCATCGGCGTGCTCGTCTTCCTCGCCGTCGCACCGGTGCTCGGCGTCGCCGCCGGCGCCGTCTCCGAGCGGGCCATCCGGGGGGCCCTGACCGGCACCCGCGTCGCGGTCCGTCGATCCGTCCGGGCCGTCGAGCGTCTCGGGACCCTCGTCCTCGCCACCGCCCTCGCCGCGAACGACGGCGGCAAGGCGGTCGGGGTGATCGCCCTCGCGCTCCTCGCCACCGGCCACACCTCGACGCTCGACGCGCCGCGCTGGGTGATGATCGTCACCGCGCTGGCGCTCGGTCTCGGCGCGGCGACCGGGGGATGGCCGATCGCCAAGACGATCGGCCGACGCGTGTTCCGCATCCGCTCCATCGACGGGCTCTCGAGCCAGAGCGCGTCGGTGCTCGTCGCGGTCGTGTCGACCGCGGCGGGAGCACCGGTCAGCACCACCCAGATCGTCGCGTCGTCCGTCGTCGGGGTGGGCGTGGCCCGCCACCGGTGGCGTCACGTGTCCTGGACGCTCGTCGGTGGCATCGCGGTGACCTGGGCGACGACGCTTCCCGGCTGCGCGACGCTCGGCGCGGTCGCGCTCCTCGCCTGGCGGGCGGTCGGATGACCCGACGACGGCCCTGGTTCCTCCCTGACGTCCCCGACGTGCTGGGCATGTTGCATCAGCAGTCGACCGTCAGCGTCCAATGTCTCGACGAGCTCGTCGCCTGGGCCGGCGGCGACGCGAACGCCGCCGTGCGCGTCCGGGACGCAGAACGAGAAGCGGGTCGCTTGAAGCGGGAGCTGTGGCGGGCGTTGCGGATCGCGTTCTCCACCCCGCTCGATCCCGAGGACCTCTACTCCCTGTCCTTCTTGCTCGACGTGGTGCTGAGCGGTGTGCACAACATCGTCCGCGACAGCGAGGTCCTCGACCTCGACCCGGCCGACGCGTCGTGCGCGGCGATGGCCACGGTGTGCCGCGATGGCGTCGCCGCGCTCCACGACGCGTTCCCGGTCATGGCCGACGACACGACCCGCGCCACCGAGCTGGCCGACGAGGCCCGCCACGCGGCCCGACGGGTGGAGCACCTCTACCGGGAGGCCATGCCCGGCGTCCTCGCCGACCCGGACCTGCGTCGAGTGTGGGCCGCGACGCTTCGCTACGGGCTCTTCATCGAGCTCGCGGACCGGATCGTGCGCGTCTCGGACCGGGTCTGGTACGCGGTGGTGAAGGAGTCCTGACCGTCCGAGGGCCGGCCCCGGCCCCGTACACTGAGCCGTCGTGACCGCGTCCGAGTTCACCCACCTGGACCCCCTCGGGCGGGCCCGGATGGTCGATGTCACGGCCAAGGAGCCGAGCCACCGGCGGGCCGTGGCCCGTTGCCTCGTCCGTATGGCCCCCGAGACGGCCTCGAAGATCGCCTCCGGCGCCATCACCAAAGGCGACGTCCTCGCCGTCGCCCGGGTCGCCGGTATCCAGGCCGCCAAGCAGACGCCCAGCCTCATCCCCCTGTGCCACCCGCTGCTCGTCGGCTCCGTCTACGTGAACTTCCGGATCGAGGAAGCCCACGTCCAGGTGGAGGCCCACGTCGACACCGTCGACCGGACCGGGGTCGAGATGGAGGCCCTCACCGCCGCCGCGGTCGCCGCCCTCACGATCTACGACATGTGCAAGTCCGCCGACCGGGGGATGACCATCACCGATCTGGCCTTGTGGGAGAAGACCGGCGGCCGATCCGGCCACTGGCGGCGCGCGGACGACCACCAGGACGACGAATTCTGACCACCCCCGGCGCCCAGGGTTGACCCTCGAGGGCCGCGGCTGACTAACCTCTGAACAAGTCCACGGCGGAGCCTCTGGGATCCGCCGTGTCTCTTTAGGGCCGAGCCGGCGAGCGGAGGAGGACCGATCACGTGGCCATCGTCGTGATCCTCGTATTGGCGATCCTCTGGGCCGCGGTGCTGCTCCCGCCTCTCCTCCGGGCTCGCAACGAGGGCGGCGGTCACGGTGGCCTCGGCGAGCTCCTCGCCTCGTTCCACTCGGCCTTCGATCGGTTCCGGCCCGCCGACCAGGACCTCCCCTCCATGCAACCGCTCGTCGGGCCCGTCGGCCCGGTCGGGACCATGGGCCCGGTCCGTCCGTCGGGCAGCATGAACGCCAGCCAGCGGCGCCGGCGGGACATCCTCATCGGGCTGCTCCTCGCCGCGGTGATCACCCTGGTGATGGCCCTGTTCAGTGGCGGCACCATCGTCTTCGTCGCGTTGCAGCTCGTCGTCGACGTGCTCCTCGGCGCGTACGTGTACCTGCTCCTCCGGCTCAAGAGCCGCCAGGAGGTCCGTCGCAGCGCCCCGCGGTCTCAGCCGAGCACCGGGCGGCACCTCCGCCCCGTGCCCACCTTCGCCGACGCGACCCCGCTCCCGGCTGAGCCGGCGCTCGCGTTGCGCCGCACCGCGACTTCCTGAGCCTCCCGGTGGAGCCCGACCGGGCGCGCGAGCTGCGCGCCGCGGCCGCGGCGGCCACCACGGTCCTCGACGCCCGCCACCAGGCGCGGGAGCAGACGCTGCCCGCCTGCCGGCGTGCGATCCGCGAGTGCGCGCTCGCGATCCGGGCGGTGCACCGCCACGCCCTCGACGAGGCCGCCGAGCACATCGCGGCGGCACGTCTGCACCTCGACGTCGTCGACGCCGCCACCACGGCGCATCCCGCGGTCCGCGAAGTCGGCTTCGTTCACGACGCACAGAAGGAGTTCGCCGAGGCCAACCTGACCGTGGCCTTCGTCGCCCACCAGCCGGCACCGAGCGCCGCGGCGCTCAGGGTCGAGATCCCCGCCTTCCTGAACGGCCTCGCCGAAGCCGCCAGCGAGCTCCGCCGGGCCGTGCTCGACCGGCTCCGCGCCGGAGACACCAGCGAGGCGGAGGTCCTCTTCGCGGTCATGGAGGACGTCTACGAGCTGCTCGTCACCGTCGACTACCCCGACGCGCTGACCGGGGGGTTGCGGCGCAGCACCGACGCCCTGCGCGCGGTGCTCGAACGGACCCGCGGCGACCTCACCAACGCGATCGTGCTCGCCCGCTTCGACACCACGCTCACGCAACCAGCGGGCGACACCCGCCCCTGAACGCCGACGCGAGCATCGGGTCGGCGGCTCGACACCGGCCGCTGGTACCCTCGACCGTCTCGGGGGTGTAGCTCAGCCCGGTAGAGCGCTTCGTTCGCAACGAAGAAGTCACGGGTTCAAGTCCCGTCACCTCCACTGCTGTCGAAATGACAACGTTTGACCTGATCAACGGTCATTTCGGCTCTCCGATCGCTCGGCAACCAAAGGCACCGCATTCGAATCTGGCGATGCGTGCCCACGCGCCGTCACCACGCGCGTACTGGATCGCCCAAGAAGCGATCGCGACATAGCGCACGGTCATGGCAGGATTGTCACGAACGCGAGGCCGTGCTGCGCGCCATCAAGGGGGGGGACGATGCGCCTTCGTGTTGGTGTTCGCGGTGTGCTGCTCGCGGTGACGGCATGCGTGTGTTCACTGACGTTGATGCTCAGTGGTGCGAGCGCTGGTGCTTCCGTAGCGAGTCCCGGCGTCACCCCGGCGACTGGTGGTGGTGGTGTGCCGGTGGTGCCGGGGTTCACGTCCTTCGATCCGGCTGTCGTCGGTTACGAGCAGTCAGAGGTCTTCCTCTCGGGGACGGCGAACGCGTATGCAATGACTGCGCCGGTCCAAAACGACGGGAAGTACAGCGCTGTTGCGACGAGCACGGCGCCGTACACGACCCGCGCCGTCGTGATGCGACCGATCAATCGACGCCGTTTCAACGGAACGGTCGTCGTGGAATGGTTGAACGTCAGCGGAGGGGCCGACGCGGGCCCTGACTGGATGCTCGGACACAACGAACTGGTGCGCGAAGGGTTCGTCTGGGTCGGCGTCTCCGCTCAAAAAGTGGGTGTGGACGCGCTCAAGTCGGCCGATCCGACGAAAGGGGATGCTGTCCGTTATGCCAATCTGTCACACCCGGGTGACAGCTATTCGTACGACATCTTCAGCCAGGCCGGGCAAGCGATACGCGACAACGCGCCCACATTCTCGGCGGACTGAAACCAAAGCACATCATCGCGATCGGTGAGTCGCAATCCGCGGGCCGCCTGGTCACGTACATCGACGCCGTCCATCCCATCGCCCACGTCTACGACGGCTTCCTTGTGCACAGCCGCATGGGAGGCGCGCCCATCCGCGATGACGTCGGCGTGCCCGTCCTTGGGTTCCAAACGGAGAGCGACGTTTCCTTCAGCAACGGGACTGCCCGCCAACCGGACACCAGCATGTACCGCCTGTGGGAGGTCGCGGGAACCTCGCACTTCGACTTCTACGGGCTCAGCATCGGACCCAAAGACACCGGCGACGGTCGGGGTGCCGTCGCGGTGCTCGCGTCGATGCAGCACCCCACCAACCAGCCGAGCCCGAACTTCACCTGCAGCTCGCCGATCAACACCGGGCCAGCTCACTACGTCCTCGACGCGGCCTTCTACCGGATCAACCGGTGGGTGGCCAAAGGCGTCGCGCCGCCGGTCGCACCTCGCCTCCAAACCACCGGGGTGAGTCCCGTCGTCTTCGCCACTGGTGCCAACGGCAACGTACTCGGCGGTATCCGCACCCCCGCCGTGGATGCACCCGTCGCCACGCTGAGCGGTCGTGCGAAAGGGGGTACCTCGTTCTGCTTCCTGTTCGGCTCGACGGTGCCGTTCACACCCTCCCAGCTGAAAGTGCTCTACCCCAACCACCGTAAGTTCGTGTCTGCCTGGGTCCAAGCGACGAAGTCGGCGCGCGCGGCAGGGTTCCTCGTCGACGCGGACGCCAAGGAGCTCGAATCCGCCGCGGCCCGATCCAACATCGGGAAGTAGGAGCGACGCGAGGCCCAAACGGCCGACCCCGTGGCGTTCATCGAGTCGAGCCCGGAACTTCGGTTTCCGGGCTCGGATTTCGTCTCGCCAACCCAAGCGACCGCGGCGAAGTCGTAAGCGTCCTGGCTCGAACGTCCAGACAAAGTCAAGCGGAGGTGGCGAGTTCGCGCAGCTGCGCCCCAAACTTGGGGTTCGAAAGCAGTCTCATCACCTCCTCCCTAGAGGAATTGAACCCAGCAGGCGACGAAGCTTCTCGCCGAAGGAGGGGTTCGAAAGTAGTCCCGTCAGCTCCGCACGCATTCGTCCGGTCATGCGCCTGGTTCCACGGCCGCCGCTTCAGTGCCACGAGGCTCAGGCCGCGAGTAGGCCGCGGCTGGGTGGTGCATGTCTACCCTCGGCAACCATCGAGGTCAGCGTTCAGTCCAGGATGAACCCGGCTCGCGTGTCGCCGGTCGCCCGAGCGCGGAGGACCTCGGATGAGGCTTTCGGCCGCGTGGGAGGGCGGGCCGCTGTCGTCCGCCGCGCGGTCGCGGCGTCCGC
Source organism: uncultured Actinomycetes bacterium (assembly GCA_963714105.1). Taxonomy (GTDB): domain Bacteria; phylum Actinomycetota; class Acidimicrobiia; order IMCC26256; family PALSA-555; genus PALSA-555. The sequence goes on from OY970233.1 coordinate 1,645,807, forward strand.
GTCCTTGGCCCGGGTCGCGCCAGCCCGTCGCCTCGGGCTGGCGAGAAGGTCAAGAAGCCAACCCGCTGGAGTGCAATGCCACGACCGAGCGTCCGGTCCCTTTGCAGACGACGACGGCGGGTCGACGCGGGGGCCCGGCGACGGCGAAGAACCGCTGGGATCCACGGTTGGGCTTCGAGCCCACGCTGGGTGGCGGGCCGGCCACGAGAGGTCACATTGTCTGGTTCGCCTTGACGCGCTCGTGACGCGCGCGGTTCGTCACACTCGCCGCAGCGGGTTGCCGTCGACACCGAGGGTGCAGGCGCGCCGGCGTGACTACGAGACCGAGCGGGCAGGCAGGGCAGGCCTGGTGTCGAGTGGCGCTGAGCGGGCGGGTCGCCCTCGGTGTCGCGGCGCCCCCGCTTCCCGCCACCGAGTCGGGAGGGTCGTGCGGCTCCCGGGGGAGGGGGGGTCAGCCGGCCGTGTCGAGGAACTGCTGGTGGTGCCGCTCGAACCACTCGTAGCGGCGTTCGTAGCGGGCCGCGCCGCCCATCTGCTCCCACATCTCGATGAAGGCGGGTTCGCCTCGCTCGACCCTTCGGGCGACGAACCCGCCACCCGTCGCGGCGGCGAGCGACTCTCGCAGGATCTCAACGAACGGCCCGCGGCCGGGTGGTAGGTCGTACGCGTCGGCGACGAGGCGGAGGCGGTGGAACGGGTCGAAGCCGCGGCGACCGAACCGGGCGGCGTCCTCAGGGGTGTCCAGGGGGATGCACATCTTGGCGAGCTGGCCGAGGTCGTAGAGCGGTCGACCCGGAGCTGCGAAGTCGAAGTCCAAGAGCGCGACGGCGACGCCGTCACGCGACACGACGTTCTCGGGGCAGACGTCGTTGTGGCAGATGACGGGTCCACCCGCGGGGTCGGCGAGCTCGTCGCTCCACGTCGCCCCGGCGGGGGTGACGAAGTCCGCGGCGGCGTCGTGGAACCGGCGGAGCAGCGAAGCGGTCGACTGCAGCAGCCGATCGGCTTGGGACCAGGCAGGAAACGGGGGATAGGGCACGTCACCGCGGATGAACACCAGCCGTTCGCGACCGTCGGGGTCGACGCCGATCACCTTGGGTGCGCCGTCGAAGCCGCGGGCGCGCAGCTGTCGGAGCAGGGCGTGGATCGCCGTCGTGTGCGCGCTGGTCGGCCGGAGCACGTGCTCGCCGACTCGTATCACTGCGCCGGCGTTGCCGACCCCGCCTCGGAGCACCACTTCGTCCACGGTGCTGTCCTCGTCCACGTCGCCGTCCAACGGTCCTACGACCCGGGTGACGGCCCAACGGACGCCAGGATCGTCACCGGTCGTCGCTTCGCTCCCGCCATGCCCATCCCGATCCTGAACGACGCTCGCGGGGGTCGCCCGTGCCGCCGGGCCGCCATGGTGGCCGGTTCCGGCCCGCGTGTCAGGCGGGGCAACGGTTGGCGGTGGACGCGGGCCGCGAAACCGGGCCGGGAGGAGGGGGGTGCTAGCCTGAGAAGGTCAGCTTCGGTCGCTTGGTGCGATGCGACGCGACATCACCGGTACGGCCTCTCCTCGTACCGCTTCCGCCTCGGCGGGCAGCGTCCCGGGATGGTTCGACCCTGTGAGACCTGTCCGCCTCTTCGCCCCCGGCTACCGACTTCTGGAAAAGGCATGTCCCCCGCCCGCCGAGGCTGACATCGGCAGGAGCGGGGACGAATGGAGCAAGGCACCATGGCAACAACCGGAACCGTGAAGTGGTTCAACGCGGAGAAGGGCTTCGGGTTCATCGCCCGCGAAGGCGGCGACGACGTCTTTGTCCACTTCTCGGCAATTCAAGGCGACGGCTACCGCACCCTTGAGGAAGGTCAGCGTGTCGAGTTCGACGTCGCTCCCGGCCGCAAAGGTGAGGAAGCACAGAACGTTCGCACCATCTGAGGCAGCGTGACGGAGGCGCCGGGGCTTCGCCGCGGCGCCTCCGGCTGACCGATTCGGGAAGGGGAGCGCATGGCGGGTCGTGGGAGTCGCAAGACCACGTTCGACAAGCTCCAACGCGAGCGCGCGCGGCGTGAGAAGCAAGCCGCCAAACGCGCCCGCCGGCAGGGTGGGGTTGACCGCTCGTCGGATGCGACGCTGCGCCCACTCGAGCCGAACGACCCCGGGTTCGTGGCCGATCCTGAGTCGGTGACGCCCACCGAGGAGCTCGGCTCCACCGAAGGCTGACTCGGCGCCCACCCCGCCGCGAACGCCCGCTCGGCGCGCCGCGGGCTGGGAGTTGCTGCTGCCGCGGGGCCCTAGGGTTCAGGCCGAAGTCGCCGCTCGAGGTCCGCAGCACCGGCCGCCGGCGGCCAAGGGAGGTCGACGGTGGGTGACGCGGCGAGCTTCGAGATCGAGCGGCTGACCCCGGCGATCGGCGCCGAGGTGCGGGGCGTGGACTTGTCCCAGCCGTTGACGCCGACAGTCCGCGCCGCGATTCGGGACGTGTGGCTCGAGCATCTGGTCCTCTTCTTCCCTGACCAGCCGCTCGACCCCGATCAGCAGGTGCGCTTCGCCGAGCAGTTCGGTGAGGTCACCCCGGCGCACCCGGTCGAGCCGGCCCACCCCGAGAACCCAGATGTCCTCCCCATCGACAGCCGCAAGGATCGGGTCGACTTCTGGCACACGGACGTGACCTACATGGCTCGACCCCCGACCGGCGCGGTGCTGTGCGCCCAGGTCGTACCCGAGACGGGCGGGGACACCATGTGGGCCAACCTCCGCTTGGCGTACGAGACGTTGGCGCCCCCGCTGCGACGGTTCTGCGACGGCCTGCGCGCGTACCACTACGACGAGGCCTACGCGGCCCGCCTCGAAGCGGGGGAGGGAAACGAATGGGAAGGTGAGCGGCTCACCAAGCTGGTCCCGGTCGAGCATCCGGTCGTGCGGGTCCACCCGGAGACGGGCCGCAAGGGGCTGTTCGTGAACCCGACGTTCACGAAGCTCCTCTCGGGGTTCCCTGGCGACCAGAGCGCGGCGTTGCTCCGCCTCCTGTACGACCACTCGACCCGACCCGAGATGCTCTGCCGGTACCGATGGAAGGAAGGCACGGTCGCGTTCTGGGACAACCGGGCCACGATGCACTACGGGCTGTTCGACTTCGGCGACGCTCGACGGGTCATGCACCGCGTGACGTTGCGGGGGGATGCGCCCGCCGGCGTCACCGCGCCCGCGGACGCCGGCCAGTCGGCCGCCTGAACCTCACGGCCGGTCTCAGCCCCGCGGAGCGGAGCCGGGTGCTCAGTCGGTGACCTCGTCGAACATCAGCAACCAGGCCACGTCGCCCGGACCGCCTTCCCAGCTGGAGAGGACGTTCCAGACGATGCGGGCACCGGTGATGCCGCCGGCAGCCTGCATGTCGTCGACGCTGGCGCGAGGGTCGCGGGTGAGGTGCACCAGCTCGACGAAGAGCGGAGCCGTGTCGCCGAAGTAGTGGTGGGTCCACGCCCACCCGTCGGGCGATGCCCCGGACGCTGGAGCGCTCGTCGCCCTCCTCGGCGAAGGAAGGCCGAGCCGCGTCGAGGATCTCGGCCCGGGTGTCTCGCCCGCCCGGGTCGACCGGCGGGCGTCACCGGGCCCGCCGGACCGCGAAGCCGCGGGTTCCGGCGTCCACCCCCCCGAATTTCAGCGCCCATGAATTGCGTGCTACAAGACACGCGATGGATCGGAAGGGCGACCGAGGGGCCCCGGCGGCCGCTCCGGAACGGACCTGGCTCGGGCATCTCGCGCTCTTCTGCCACGACCGCCGCCGGCGGGTGCTCCTCGCGTGGATCGCCACCTTCCTCGTGGTGATCGTCGTCGGCGCGTTCGTGGTCACGGGCCGCTTCAACAACAAGCTCAGCATCGGCTCGTCCGAGTCCCACACCGCGCAGACGATCCTCGCCGCTCGCTTCCCGGCCCGGGCCGGCGACACGGCCGACATCGTGTTCCACGCCCCGGGGACGGTGCGCGCGCCCGACACCCAAGCCGCGATCGGCGGCGTGGTCGCCAGCGTCCAGCGCCTACGGCGAGTGAGCGCGGTGCGGGGCCCGTTCGACCCTGGGGTGCGCGGCCAGGTTTCCCCGAACGGTCAGACCGCCTACGCCGAGGTCCAGTTCGACACGACGTCCGACAATCTCCCGAAGGCCGACATCCAGCAGGTCGTGACGACTGCGCAGGCTGCGGCACGGCCCGGCTTCCAGGTCGAGCTCGGCGGGATGCCGATCAGCAAGGCCGAGGCCGCGAGTCCCGGCTCGAGCGAGGCCATCGGCATCCTCGCCGCGATCGTGATCCTGCTCATCGCGTTCGGTTCGGTGATCGCGATGGGCTTGCCGATCCTCACCGCGCTGGTCGGCATCGGGATCGGGATCGGTTTCATCGACCTGTTCAGCCGGTTCGTGACCGTCCCGACGTTCGGTACCGAGCTCGCGGCGATGATCGGCATCGGGGTCGGCATCGACTACGCGCTGTTCATCGTGACGACCTACCGGCAGCGCCTCCACGAGGGCGCCGAACCGCGCGAGTCGACCGTGCGCGCCCTCGCCACCTCGGGGCGCGCGGTGCTGTTCGCGGGGTGCACGGTCGTCATCTCCCTGCTGGGGATGCTGCTGCTGGGGGCGTCGTTCGTGTACGGGCTGGCGTTCGGCGCGATCGCCGCCGTGCTCGTCGTGATGGCCGCGGCGTTGACTCTCCTCCCCGCGATGCTGGGCTTCAGTGGCCGCGCCATCGACCGGTTCCACGTGCCGCTGCTCCTGCACCGATCCTCGGGTGACACCCGCGAGACGCTCTGGTACCGCTGGAGCCGGGAGATCCAGCGCCGCCCGGTGCTCCTCGGGTCGGTCGCCGCGATCATCCTCCTCGTGCTGGCCGTGCCGCTGTTCTCGATGCACCTGGCGTTCACCGACCAGGGCAACGACTCGTCGACGCTCACCACCCGCAAGGCCTACGACCTCCTGGCCTCCGGGTTCGGGCCGGGGACGAACGGTCCCCTCGTCCTCGCGTCGGTGCTGCCGACCGACGCGAGCCGCGCCGCCGCCGAGGAGCTCGCGAACCGGTTGCGGAGCACCCCGGGCGTGGCCACCGTCGTCCCGCCGAGCTTCAACGCCGCGGGAGACGCGGCCGTGACCGTGGTGATCCCGACCACCTCGCCTCAGGACACCCGGACCGAAGACCTGGTCACCCAGCTCCGTGACCACATCGTGCCGAGCGTCAACCAGGGCACCGGGGTGCGCACCTACGTCGGCGGGGTGACCGCCGCGGCGATCGACACGTCGAGCCAGTTCTCCAGCCGGCTGTTCTGGGTGATCGGCGGCGTGGTGGTCCTCTCCTTCTTGTTGCTCATGGCGGTGTTCCGGTCGCTCGCCGTCCCGCTGAAGGCCGCGGTGATGAACCTGCTCTCGGTCGGCGCCGCGTACGGCGTCATCGTCGCGGTGTTCCAGTGGGGATGGCTGGGCTCCGTGTTCGGGATCGGCAAGACGGGACCGATCGACCCCTGGATCCCGCTCATGCTGTTCACGATCCTGTTCGGGCTGTCGATGGACTACGAGGTGTTCCTGCTCTCCCGGATCCGTGACGAGTGGCGCCGCACCGGAGACAACGCCACCGCCGTCGCCGACGGCCTCGCATCCACCGGTCGGGTCATCACCGCCGCCGCGGCGATCATGGTGTGCGTCTTCGGGTCGTTCGTGCTCGGTGACCTGCGGGTCCTGAAAGTCTTCGGGCTCGGGTTGGCGGTCGCGGTGTTCATCGACGCGACCGTCGTCCGATCGGTGCTCGTCCCCGCGACGATGGAGCTGCTCGGCAAGGCCAACTGGTGGTTCCCGGCGTGGCTCGACCGCCTCGTCCCCACCCTGAGCGTCGAGGTGTCCACCGAGGCGCCGATCGAGCTGCCGCCGCTGCCCGGCCCCGAGCCCGCCGAACCGGTGGGTGCCCGGAACTGAACCCCGGGCCGGCCGTCACCCTCGCCGGCCCCTGAACGGGTGGGCGTGTTCGCCCCGCCGGCGAGCGAACTGCGACAATTCCTCCGCGGCAGCTGACGTTCACGCGGAGGGTGAGGAGTGGGGGTGCGAGACGGGCGGAGCGGCGCGCGCCGCCGCGGGCGGCGACGCCGCCATTCGCTACTGGTCACGACCATCGTGGTGGCGGTGCTCCTCGCCGGCGCCGGGATCGGCGCCGCGTTCGCGCTGACCTCACCCTCGGGTCGGGCGCACCGGGCGACCCCGGCGACGACCGCACCAAAGGTCCTGACCACGACGACGACCACGCCGCCACCACCACCGCCGGTCCCTCCCGTGTACGCCAACGGTCCCCGGGATCGTCCCGCGGTCGCGCTCACCTTCGACTCCAACCTGACCGACGCGATGATCGGTGAGCTCAACGCGGGGCGGGTGGCCTCGTTCGCGAACATCGCGGTGATCGACGAGCTCGACCGGCTCCAGGTCCCGGCCACGATCTTTCTGGCCGGGAAGTGGATGGAGCGCTACCCGGACGTCACCCGCCGCCTCGCGGCCGATCCGCTGTTCGAGCTCGCCAGCCACTCGTACGCGCATCGCGCGTACCACCAGCCCTGCTACGGGCTCGGGACGCTCGCGGCACCAGAGATGGCGCCGGACGTCGCGCACTCCGAGGCGCTGCTGCGCCAGTTCACGGCCCGGCCGTCGCCGTACTTCCGGTTCCCGGGTGGCTGCTACGACGACGCGGCGCTGCACGCGATCGCGCCGACGGGTGTGACCGTCATCCAGTACGACCTAGCGAGCGGCGACGCGTTCGGCACCTCGGTGCGCGCCATCGTGAACAACGTGCTCGCGAACACGCACAACGGGTCGATCGTCGTGATGCACATCACTGGCGGGAACACCGCGCCGCTGACCGCCTACGCGGTGCCACCGATCGTGGCCGGGCTTCGCCAGCGAGGCTTCCAGCTGGTGAAAGTCTCCGACCTTCTCGCGCCGCTCGACGGGTCGGGTTGAGCACCAGGCTCAGCGCAACCCGACCAGCTCGTCGATCAGGTACAGCACGCTCATCAGCGTGATGAGCGCGGTGACGACCCAACCCGAGATGCGCAAGGCCCGGCCGATGGGCCGCCCGCGCATCACGCCCCGGTCGCCGGCGAGCACGAGGAGGAACGCCAACCCGATCGGCGTCCCGATCCCTCCCGCGATGCTGGCGTCGAAGAGCAGCTGGATCGGTGAGCGGTTCCACAAGGTCACGAGCAGGGCCAGCACCGTCGTGGCGGCCAGCGCGGCGTAGAAGGCGGGGGCCCGGCGGGTCGGCTCGGACAAGCCGCGCCGCCACCCGTACTCGGCGCCGGTGACGTACGCGGCGGTGCTCATCAGGACGGGGACGGCGATGAGCGCGGAGGCGAGCAAGCCGATCCCGAAGACGACGCTCGCGGCGGACCCGGCGAACGCGGTGAGCGCTTGCGCGGCTTCGGCGGCGGTGTGCACCGGATGGTGGTGCACGCCGAGCGTCGCGCCGGTCGCGACGAGGATGAACCAGATGATGACGACCGCGAAGATGATCCCGAGCGCGGCGTCGGTCTCGGTGGCGCGCAGCCACGCCGCTGGTGGGCGTTCCTCGGAGAGCTGGATCGACTGCCAGACGTACACGTAGCTGGTGAGGGTTGTGCCGACGACGGCGAGGCCGCCGGCGATGTAGTCGTGTGTGAGCTCGAAGCTGGGGATGACGCTGTGGTGGAGCACCTGGCCCCAGTCCACGTGGGTGAGGAACGCCGACGCCACGTACGCCAGGAGGGCGAGCGCGAGGTACTTCAGGACCCGTTGGATCCCCGCGTAGCTCCCGACCGCGAGGAGCGCGAGGACGGCCAGCGCCAGGGGGGCGACCAGCCAGCCTGCGGGCCAGCCGGTGAGCAGGGAGACCGAGACGGCGCCGGCCTCGAGGTCCGCGGCGAGGGTGAGCACGGTGACGACGAGGATCGAGACGAGGAGCACGAGGCGCAGCGCGGGCCCGAACCGGGCTCGGGCCGCGTGCTGCAGGTCGACCTGGCCGAGTGCCCCGAGGCGGGAGCTGATGATCTGCACGACGACGAGCATCGGCGCGACGAGCAGAACCAGCCAGGCCAGCCCGAAGACGGTGGTCGCGCCGACGACGACGATCGCGGCGACGGTCGTCGGGTCGGTGTCGGACGCGCCCGCGACCAGTCCGGGTCCGATCCGGCGGAAGTAGTCGAGCGGCCGGGTGGGCCCGTCGGGCGTCGCACTCGGGGCGCCCCCGGCGCCCGGTCCCCCCGGTGTCGACACCCTCGCCTCGCTGCTCCACGGTCACGGTGGGACGCCGGCCCGTCACGCTGCCGGGCGCGGCCCGATCATCGCAGACGGCCTGTCGGCGTGCACGCAACCGCGCACGCACGGCGCGCTCAGGAGCTGACGACGAGCGTCCCGACGAGCGTGACCTCGTCGAACTGGCTGACGAGCGCGTGGGTGGTGAGTCGCCAGCTCCCCGCGAACGGGATCGTGAAGCCGGGTGAGAGGTAGTGGCCGGGGCCGAGCCGGCGGAGTGGGATCTCCAGCGGCGCGATGTGGCGGCTCGGGTAGTCGATGGTCATGGTGAGCCCGTCGAGGTTCGTCGGCGCGCCGCTCGGGAGGATCGCGGTGACGTGGACGTCGTTGGCGCCGGGGGCCACACCCGGGACCACGGACACGTCGACCCAGACCTGCGCCGACTTCAGGGTGATGCCGGTGACGCCGTTCCCGCCGCGTTGCGCGGCGGCGACCTTGGCCGGTGGCGCGTTGACGAGCATCGCGGTGACGGCGATGACCAGGACCGCGAGGAACACCTCGGCGTACACCGACCAGCGCAGCCGTCGGAGCTCGAACACCTCGTCGAGCTCCCAGTCGTCGTCGTCGGCCTCGAGCTGGCCGTTGCGCCCGACGGAGAGGTCGTCGTCGGCGCCGCCCGCGACGACGGGGACGCGCTCGTCGTGGAGGTCACGGGTGGGGGGGGTGAACAAGAACCCGACGATCTGGCGGCTGAACCCCGCGAACACGAGGAGCACGAGGACGATCACGACCTTGATCATGAGGAGGTGGCCGTAGTCGGTGTCGCGCAGCGCGTGGATGCTGCCGACCTGACGCCAGGCCTGGAAGGTCCCGGTCGCGACGAGCGCAGCGACGCTCCCGAGCGCGAGACGGGAGAAACGCGGGACGGCGTCGCGGAGGTCGTGGACCGACCGTCCGGGAAAGACCGCGTAGGCGAGGGTGGCGAGACCACCGAGCCAGAGGGCCATGGCGAGGATGTGGATGACATCGGCGGGGACCGCGAAGCCGGTGAGGTCGCCGGTGTGCGCGTGACCGGCGAGCGCGACGGTGAGCGCGACCGCGACGGCGACGACCGCTGCGGTGGGTGCCCACCAGCGGGGGAGCGGATGGCGGTCGGGGCGGCGGAGCAGGAGACGCAGGAGGGGGACCGACCCGGCGAGCAGGGCCAGCCGCACGATCGAGAGATGCCCGAACTGGGTTCCGAGCACGCCTCGGATCAGGTCGGTGCGGAGCACGTCGCCGAGTCCGAGGCCCGCGCCGTAGCTGCCCTGCAGGAGGACGGCGGCGACGGTGGCGGTCCCGGTCAGGATCCAGCCGGCCCAGACGAGCTGGCGGGTGCGCCGCAGGCTCCGGGCGCCGGGGAACACGACGGCCGCGAAGGCCGCGGCACCGATGAGGAGCGACAGGCCCGCGTACAACGCGCCGCGCGCGACGCCGTAGACCGCCCCGACGGTCTGGTCGCCCCCTGTCTTGTGGAGCAGCTGCTGGGCGAGCCCGGTCACGTTGGGTGCGGTGGCGTTGGCGGCCAGTCCGACCTGGAAGGTGAACGCGCCCTGCACGGGGTGGGTGTCGGCGCTGATCACCCGCCAGGTGACGACGTAGGCCCCGTCGGCGAGGTGCGGGTGGACCGCGACGGCGGCGACGTCGGGGGACGGTTTGGTGATCGAGCCGGTGTCGACGCGGCTGCCGTGGGCGTCGTAGACGCGGATCGACCCGGGGTCGACCGAGATCTGCTCGTCGTAGCGCAGGCTCACCGTCTTGGGTGGAGTGGTGAGCACCGCGCCTTCTCCCGGGGTGGTCTGGAGGAGGACGGCATGTGCGAACGCGGGGGTGGCCAGGACGACGACGACGCCGACGACGAGCGCGGCGAGCGCCGCGGCGCGTCGCAGGACGCAGGGGGAGCGCCTCATGCGGGATGGAGCCTAGGGACCGGTTGGTGGTCCTGACCGGGCGCGGGCGCGACGTGCTGGGTGTGTCGGCTCAGGAGCCACAGCGCGGCGAGCCCGATGACCTCGACGAGGTGGCCGAGCTCGCTGTCGGCGGTGGCGTGCCCGGTGCCGACGTCGAGTGCCGACGCGGCGATGAGGCAGACGACGAGGACGGTCGCCAGCGGGAGGAGGGCCCCGACCCGTTCGGGCTTCCAGGCCGCGAAGAGGAGGCCGACCGCGAGCGCGACACCGAACGCGCCGAGGTCCCGGGCCGCGTGGACGGGGAAGCCGGCCTCGGAGCCCAGCACCATCGCCGGTACGGCCAACCCGAGCTGGACGAGCCCCACGACCGCGAGGCCGAGGCGGAGACCCAGCGTGCCCGAGGACGCCGCAGCGTCGACCTCGGTGTCGATGGCGGCCAGAACCTGGGCGCTCAGGTCTGGGACCGGAGCCGGGGTTCGGAGCCGAACGAGGCGATGCAACGCCTCGGCCTGGGCCTCGAAGGCCTGACAGGCCGGGCAGCCGGTGACGTGGCGGGCCATCGCGTCACGGTCGGTGGGGATCTCCTCCCCGTCGAGGTCGGCGGAGAGCGCAGTTCGAGCGAGTTCACAATCCATGACTAGGTAGTCGCCTCGCTCCCTGCCGAAGTTCCCCGGGTCGGGAACTTCCCCGGTCGGCGCAGCGACTACCAGACGACACCGTCGACGGAACTCGAGGAGAGGGGTGCCGCATGAGGCGAGGGCGGGTGGGGCAGGCGATGGCCGCGGTCGCAGTGGTCGGGGCGGTGCTCGCGGTGACGAGCCCGGCCGGGGCTCATGTCGAGGTGGACCCAGCGTCGGCTCCGCAGGGCGCGACGGTGGTGTTCTCCTTCCGCGTGCCGACCGAGGAGACCAACGCGTCGACGGTGCGCCTCGATGTGCAGTTCCCGACCAGCCATCCCATCGCGAACGTCCTGGTGCAACAGAAGCCGGGGTGGACGTTCACGACGCAGACCGCACCGCTGCCCAAGCCGGTCACGACCGACGACGGGACGTTCACGACCGCGGTCACCGAGATCAGCTGGGTCGCGACCGGAGGCGGCATCCCGCCCGGCGCGTTCGACGTGTTCCCGGTCTTCGCGGGGCCGCTGCCGACCACCACGAAGGTGACGTTCAAGGCCATCCAGACCTACAGCAACGGCGACGTCGTCCGCTGGATCGAGCTGCCGACGAAGGGCGCACCGCCACCCCAGAACCCCGCCCCGACGCTGACCCTCACCAGAGCCCGTTCGGGCTCATGACGACCTGCACCGGGGAGGGCCCGACCCCCGGGCCCGTCGAGGAGGCCGCCGTGAGACGACACCACGGACATCCGCTCGGGTCGGGGCTCGGCCTCGTCGTGGTCGTCGCCGCCGTCGTCCTCGCCGCGTGCGGGGGCGGTTCGTCGTCGAGGTCGAGCTCGAGCGCCCCGTTGCCGAGCGGGGCGCAGGCCCACGACGCGACGCTCCTCGCCGGTCGGACCGTCTTCACCGGGCAGTGCGCGAGCTGTCACGGCGTCCGCGGTGAGGGTGGAGCCGGGCCGTCGTTCCTCGGCGGCCGCCTGACCCGCGACTTCCCGAACGTCGAGGACCAGGTGGCGTTCGTCGCCGCGGGCCGAGGGGTCATGCCCGCGTTCTCCGGGATCCTCACCCACCAGCAGATCGAGAACGTGGTCGCGTACGAGCGCCAGGTGCTCTCGAAGGCACCGTAGGCACGCTGCGGCCAGCGCCCGGTGCGGCCACGGCCAGCGGCTCTTCGCCGCGCGTCATCGTCGCCGCGACGACGGGCGGACGGGAGGCGCGATCGGACCCGGGCGCGGCTCAGGTCGTGCGGCTCGGGTCGAGCAGCAACCCGACCAGCTCGTGGTTCCCGGCCGGCCACCGGTTGGCGTCCACCGCGGTGGGTGGGGCCGACCCGCCGAAGCTCAGGTACAGGCGGGTGCGGGTCACGCGCGGGGCTCGGCGCACCGCCGTGCCCTGACGGTCCCACGCGCCGACGAGCCCACCGACGTCGCCGTGTGACGCCGCGAACGCGTAGATGTGGGTGTTGGTGACCGCGAGCCACACGTGGGGCGGGAACGTCGCGTCGGCCGCGCCGGCGCCGGTGGCGCGGCTGTGCCCGTCACCGGCGGGCTGGTCGATCAGCCCGGGCCGCGGTCCCGGCCCGGACGCGCCGCGTCCCGTCCGGGGCGTGGACACGAAGCCGGCGGCGAGGACGCGTTCGGCAACGTGGGCCTGCACGAGCTCCCGGTGACGGGCCGCGTGCTTGACCCTCAGGCCCACGAAGCGGGGCCTCCGATGTGTCCGCCCGCCGTGCTGGTCATGGGGCCGCCACCGCGTCGGTGTCGGCCTGCTCGAGGATCTTGGCGAGCAGGGCCGCGAGATCCTGTTGCTCCTCATGGGACAGCGCGTCGAAGAGGGTCACGCTCGCGAACAGCGCCTCGTCGAGTTCGGCGCGGGTGGAGCGACCCTTCGCGGTCAACGCGAGGACCTTGACCCGCCGGTCCTCGGGGTCGGCTTCGCGCGTCACCAGGGCGAGTGCCTCCAGGGCGTCCACGATGCTGGTGATGTTCGAGCGGTCCAGGCCGAGCGCCTCGGCGAGGGTCCCGGTGGGTTGGGGCTGCTCCAGGCGCCAGAGCGCCCGGGCCTGCAGGAAGGAGAGGCCGAACTCGGCGGCCCGCTCGGTGGCGCGCTGACGCAGGCCCCGCACCACCCCGAAGCACAGCTCGGCCAGCTGGCGGCGGGACTGGGCGCTCGGGGCGGCCCCGACCGGCTCCGGCAAGTCGTTATGGATCACCAAAGGGGTAGAGTACCCAAGTCAGCGTGTCGGGTGGAAGCGAGGACGCGGTGCCCGCCGAGGCCACGGTCAAGGTTGACCAGCTCCAGAAGCGCTACGGCGAGATCGAAGCCGTCCGCGGGGTCTCCTTCGACGTCGCGCCGGGCGAGACCTTCGGGTTCCTCGGCCCGAACGGGGCCGGGAAGTCGACGACGATCTCGATGCTGTGCACCCTGGTCACCCCGACCGGCGGGTCGGCTCGGGTCGCGGGCTGCGACGTCGTCACGAACCCGCTCGGGGTGCGGCGCCGCATCGGCTTGGTCTTCCAGGACCCGACCCTCGACGAGTACCTGACCGCCTACGAGAACCTCCAGTTCCACGCCGAGCTCTACCGGATGCCGAAGGACCGGGCGGTGGAGCGGATCCGCGCCGTCATGGAGATGGTCGGCTTGTGGGAGCGGCGCTCCGGGCTGGTCCGGACGTTCTCGGGCGGCATGAAGCGCCGGCTCGAGATCGGCCGAGGCTTGCTGCACTCCCCCCGGGTGCTGTTCCTCGACGAGCCGACCGTCGGGCTCGACCCGCAGACCCGCACCACGATCTGGGACTACATCCAGGCGCTCCGGGACCGAGAGGCGATCACGATCTTCCTCACCACCCACTACATGGACGAGGCGGAGTTCTGCGACCGGATCGCGATCATCGACAACGGCGAGATCGTCGTCATGGACACCCCCGATGCGCTGAAGGCCGCGGTCGGCAAGGACCGGATCCAGGTCCGCACCGACGACGACGAGACCGCCCGCCGGGAGCTCGGAGAGCGGTACGCGCTCGAGGCGACCCCGACGAGTGAAGGGTTGACCTTCCACGTCGCCGCGGGCGAGGAGTTCGTCCCGCGTCTGTTCGCCGAGTTCACGGTGCCGATCCGGGCGGTCAGCATCGCCCGACCGACGCTCGACGACGTGTTCATGAGTCACACCGGACGGACCATCCGTGACGCCGAGGCGTCCAGCGCCGAGAAGCTCATGACCAACCCGATGGTTCGGGCGAGGAGAGGCCGGAATTGACCACTGCTGCCACCACCACCGCTGACGTCGCCGCCGTCGTCGACCTCCACGACGGCGCGACCTGGTACGACGACCTGCGCGCGGCGCGGGTGGTGTGGAAGCGCGAGATCATCCGCTTCTCCCGCAACCGGATCCGGATCCTCACCTCGCTCGCGCAGCCGATCCTGTTCCTCTTCGTGCTCGGCACCGGCCTGGCGCCGGTCGTGAAGGTCCCCGGCGGCTTCGACTTCCGCACGTTCATGTTCCCGGGTGTCATCGCGATGACGATCCTGTTCACCGCGATCTTCTCCGCGGTGTCGATCGTGTGGGACCGCGAGTTCGGGTTCCTCCGCGAGATGCTCGTCGCACCGGTCCGCCGAGGCGCGATCATGATCGGCAAGTGCGCCGGCGGCGCGACGGTCGCGACCATGCAGGGGATCATCATGCTGATCCTCGCCGGCCTGGTGCACGTGCCGTACTCGCCGGTGATGCTCGTCGAGCTGGTCATCATCATGGTGCTCACGGCCACGATGCTGACCGCCTTCGGGCTCTTCCTCGCGGCCCGGATCCAGGAGATCGAGTCGTTCCAGGTCGTCATGCAGCTCTTCGTGCTGCCCATGTTCTTCCTCGCCGGTGCGGTGTTCCCGATCGCGAAGCTGCCGACCTGGCTGGGGACCCTGACCCGCTTCGACCCGCTCGCCTACGCGGTCGACCCGATGCGCAAGATCGTGTTCCACTACTCGCACGCGCCGGCGTCGGTGTCGCGGTCCCTCGACCCGGGCCTGACCTGGGGGAGCTGGCACCTCCCGATCTGGTTCGAGCTCGGTGTCGTCGTTGCCGTCTCGGCCGCGTTGCTCTGGGGTGCGATCGCCCAGTTCACCCGCACCGAGTAGCTCCCGCCACCGACCCCAGCGGAGCGGGAACGGAGCGGGAACATGGGGCCGGCGGAGACGTTGCATCCCCGGCAGCAGCGGTCGCGGAGGGTGTTGCGGTGCCGGTGAGCTTCCCGAGCGGTGAGGCGGTCAACCTGAACCCGCCCGACGCGGACGAGGTCGCGTTCCTCGCCCGCGGTGTCGTCAGCGCAGCGGCGCCGCCGGCCGGGTTGACCGAGCTGCAGCGCACGCTGCTCGAGGCCACGTTCCACGAGATGACCGGGCACTCGATGCCGGCCGACCCGGAGCCGATCACGCCCCGGGCCTACGCGGAGGGCCTCGCGGCCCGGAACGAGATGTTCCGAACTCGGATGGTGCAGCAGATGCTGCTCGCCGCGTTGACGCTGCGGCCCCTGCCCGCGGTCGTCGCCGATCAGGTGCGCGCCTTCGCGGCAGAGCTGGGCATCCACGAGGGCCTCGTCGACGTCGCCCAGGAGTTCGCGGCGGGCACGTTGGGTCTCGCCGCCCTCGACTTCGACCGCAACGGGTACACGTCCGACTGGTCCGAGGAACGCGCCACATCGCTGCACACGACGACGCCCCTCGCCGCGGCGTGGGACCAGTCGGTGCAGGACCCCGACCTCGCGGCGCGATGGTGCGCGCTCGAACATCTCCCCGACGTGACGCTCGGCCGGCGGGTCGCCGACTTCTACCGGGCCCGCGGCTTCGCCTACCCGGGCCTCCCCGGGTCCGCGCCGCCGCTCCTCGCGCAGCACGACTGGGTCCATGTGCTCGCGGACTACGGCACCCGCGTGGAGTCCGAGCTCGAGGTGTTCGCGTTCATCGCTCGCGCCAACGACGACCCCCGCGGGTTCAGCCTGCTCGCCATGGTCGTGTCCCTCTTCGAGACCGGGTACCTGCGCGCCGGCGCCGGGCTCTTCGAGTCGTTCCCGGGGCAGCTCTCCCGGCGGGGTGTCGCGGAGCGGGTCGCCGACGCGATGCGGCGCGGTGCGCTGGTGTCGGGCAGCTGGGACTTCCTCGCCGTGGACTGGTTCGAGCTCGCCCCCCTGACGGTCGAGGAGGCCCGGGTCCACGTCGGGCTGACCCCCAAGGGGGAGCGGGCGCTCGCCGCCGGGTCGGTGGGGCCGTGGGAGCCGGGCGGGATCAGCGAGTACCAGTGGAAGGCGGGGGAGCAACGAGCCCGCGACGAGGGCCGCCCCTACGACCCGTACGGCGCGTCCGTCGCCTGATCAGGCCGCGACGGTCACCCGGCTGAGCACCCGGGTGTCGTCGCCGTGGTCGTGGTGCGCCTGGTGCGCGAGCGCGCGGTTGTCCCACACGACGAGGTCACCGGCGGCCCAGTGGTGGTCGTGACGCCCGCTCGGGTCGAGCACCAGCCGGAACAGCCGACCGAGGAAGGGTCGGCTCTCGGCGACGCTCAGGTGCTCGAAGCGTCGGGTGAACCCGGGGTTCACGAACAGCGACCGCCGACCGGTGCGCTCGTCGACCCGCACGACCGGGTGCACGTGCTCGCGCAGCCCGGGTGCACGTTGGAGCTGTCGGGGCGGGGGGACGTGCACGGCCCGCATCCCCTCGAGCCGTTCCCGCCAGGCGTCGTCGAGGAGCTCGTAGGCGTGCTGCTGGTTCGCGAACGACGTCGCGCCCCCGTGGGCGGGGATCACCTTCGCTGACAGCATCGTGTACGCGGGTGGGTCGGCGGTGAACGTCGCGTCGGCGTGCCACACCTCCGCCGCTCGTCCCCCGCCCGGGGCGCGGCGGCTGTCGAGCACCGCGCCGGCCCCGCCGGGGCGGCCTCGGGCGGCCGGGTGGTGCCAGAGCGGCCCGAGCGTGGCGGCGAAGCGCTGCTCCGCGTCGAGGTCGAGGAACTGGTCGGGGAAGACCAGGAGGAGGCGGTCGGCGAGCGCGTCGCGGATGGCGTCCAACGCGGTCGGGTCGACGGGCTGGTGCAGGTCCACCCCGGCGACGACGGCGCCGAGCGGCCCGGCGATGGGGGTGATCTCAGCTGCGGTCATGTCGCGATGATCGCACCGGTCGATGAAGGATCGGTGAGGCCGGGGTCACGGCTCGGTCACGAGCCCACGGGCCGCGGCGCGGAACTGGTCTCCGCGGTCGAACTCGTCGACGAAGAGCCCAAAGCTCGCGCACCCCGGGGACAGCAGCACCACCGACCCGGGTGGGGCCACGGCGGCGGCGTGACGCACCGCGTCGCCCATGGTCTCGAACGGGCCGTCGACGGGAACGCCGTGCAGTCCGTCGGCGAGGCGGGTGGTGGCGGTGCCGGCGAGCAGGACCACCCGGGCCGCCCGCTCGCTCAACGCCGCGGTGAGGGGCGCCAGGTCCAGGCCCTTGTCGAACCCGCCGACGATGGCCACGACGGGACGGCCCGGGAAGGCGCCGAGCCCGGCGACCGCGGCTTCCGGCGTCGTGGCCGCGGAGTCGTTGACGAACTTGACGCCGCCGTGGGTCCCGACCGGCTCGAGGCGGTGGGGGACGCCAGTGAACGCGGCGAGCCCGCGCCGGACCTCGTTGGCGGTCACCCCGACGGCGAGCGCGGCGCCCGCGGCGGCGAGCGCGTTGCGTCGGTTGTGCGCGCCGGGGACTCGGAGCGAGGCGACGGGACCGAGGTCGAGGGTGGCTCCCTCCCACGACGCGGCGAGGTGCCCGTCGGCTGCGTACAGCGTCCGCGGCCCGTCGTGCGCGCCGTCGGCGAACGTGACCGACCGGCTCGCGCTGCCCGCGACGAGGTCGGCGACGACCGGGTCGGCGGCAGGGAACACCTTCCAGTCGTCGTCGTGCTGGTGGGCGACGATCTGGGCCTTGGCCCCCGCGTAGGCGTCGAAGGACGGGTAGCGGTCGAGGTGGTCGGGAGTCACGTTCGTGAGGACGGCGACGTGCGGTGAGCGGTGGTGCTCCCCGAGGCTCTCGAGCTGGAACGAGGACAGCTCCAGCGCGACCGGTACCCCCGGGTGGACCGCACCGAGCTGGGTGAGCGCGGAGCGGCCCATGTTCCCGGCGACGACGGCGTCGGGCCAGCGCTGGGTGAGGATCGAGTGCAGCAGCATCGTGGTGGTGGTCTTGCCCTTCGTGCCGGTGACGCCGATCGTGGGTGCCGGGCTCGCGGCGAGGAACAGCGTCATCTCCATCTCGACGCGGGCGCCGTGGCGCTCGGCCTCCTGGAGGTACGGCGAGCCCCGACGCACGTCGGGGTTGCGGACCACGACGTCGGCCCAGCGGAAGTCGGCGGGGTCGTGGCGGCCGAGGACGAACTCGACCGGCGCGTCCCGGAACTCCTCGACGACCGCGGTGAAACACGACGGGTCGGCCAGGTCGGTGACGCGCACCTCGGCGCCGGACGCGACCGCGTAGCGGATCGCCCCGACTCCACCGGCCCGGCGGCCGATCCCCATCACGAGGACCCGGGCGCCGGCCAGCGACGCGTCGGTCACGACCCGCCACTCCATCGGGCTCCGCTGGTCACGTGTCCCCCTGCTCGGAAGCGGCCATTCTGGCGGCTCGACCCCGGGATGGGTGCTCGCGGTGGGTGTCGCCGCGTGCACGGGCGGGCGCGGCCATCATGGAGGCGCGGTGGCCACGATCCTCAACCGGTGGCATCGCCCGCATCGCGGGCCGGGCACCGACGCTCGCCGCCCCGACCCCGTCGTCGACGCGCCCGGACGGTCCGCACCTGAGCCGACCCGCGCCGTCGCCGTGACGCGCGCGTGGGTGCTGCTGATGGCGGGGCTGGTCCTGTTCGCGGCGGTCTCGGCGGTGGTGATCCTCGCCCGCTGACCGCCGGTCAGGCGATCTGCTCGCGCATCCAACCGGACGTGTTGAAGAAGTCCGCGACCGCGCTGCCGGGGGCGACGAGCGCGTCGGCCGCGGCGCGGGCGTCGTCGTCGAGGCTCCGGTCGAGGATCTCCAGCGCCTCCAGCAGCTGGGCGAGGGTGCGGGGCCCGACGATCGGCGCGGTGACGTCAGGCTGGTCCTTCACCCAGAGCAACGCGAGCTGCGAGCTGGTGAGGCCGCGAGCCGCGGCGAGCTCGGCGACCGCCGCCGCGACCTCGAGGCCGCGGGCAGTGACCCGCGCTCTGAGCTGGGGGCGACGCGCGGCACGCGAGTCCGGGGGGACGTCGACGGCGCTGTCGTATCGGCCGGCGAGGACCCCACCGCCGATCGGTGACCACGGCAACACACCGAGGCCCTGCGCCCGGCAGAGGGGCAGCAGCTCGTTCTCGACGCGCCGGTCGAGCAGGTTGTACGGGGGCTGCTCCGTCGCGTACGCGGGCCGCTGGTCGCGCCGGGCGATGCACAGCGCCTCCATCACCATCCACGCCGGATGGGTGGAGCAGCCGACGTGTCGGACCTTGCCCGCGCCGACCAGCTCGTCGAACGCGGCGAGGGTCTCCTCCTGGGGGACGACCATCGACGGTCGGTGCAGCTGGTACAGGTCGATCCGGTCGGTCTTCAGGCGTCGCAACAATTCGTCGCACGACGCGACGATGTGCTCACGGCGATGCCACGTCCCCGGTGGGGCGTCGCGGCGCGGCATGCCGACCTTGGTGGCGAGCACGATGCTGTCTCGGCGGCCGTTCGCGGCGAGGACGTCACCGACGATCTCCTCGCTGCGTCCACCCGCGTACACGTCGGCGGTGTCGACCATCGTGATCCCGCCGTCGAGCGCGGCGTTGATGATCTGCGCCGACTCGTCCGGATCGGTCGGGTCTCCGAAGTTCATGGCCCCGAGGCAGAGCGGGCTCACCCGCAGGCCCGTCGGTCCGAGCGCGCGCGCGTCCACGGTCAGCGGCGTCGCGTCGAGGAGACCGGGGGGACCACGACGGCAGTCTCGCACCCGGGCGGGGTGCCCCGGAGGTGAGACGAGCCCACCTCGACGGGGCCAACCCGCCGTTTCGCCTGGCCCGGCCGCAGCGGGTGGGGCGGGGCTGGGCATCGCTGCGACCAGCCAGGCGATCTTGCGGCGTGCCGGGCACGCCGACCACGCAACGTGGTTGTACTGCATCTCAACGTCACCGAACCCTCGAACTTTCCCAGCGAAATCGCCCCGGCGCAAGACCTGGCTCCCGAAGGGTCGCGAAGGGGACGGAACGGACACCGGGCCGGGAAGCGGGGGCGTGGAACCGGGGCGGGCGAGTCTGGGAGGCTGCCCCGATGGCCCGCCCCGCCCCGCCCGACATGCGTGCCTGGGGCACCGTCCCCGCCGCGGTGCTGGAGCGGATCGTGATCGTGTCCCCGCACCTCGACGACGCGGTGCTCGGCTGCTCGTACCTCATGGCGAGGCATCCCGGCGTGTGCGTCGTGACCGTGTTCGCCGGGCGTCCCGAGCGGTACCCGGACCCGCCCCAGCACTGGGACGCGCTCGGCGGGTTCCGGTCCGGCGACGAGGTGCACGAGACTCGCCGGGCCGAGGACGCTGCCGCCCTCGCCCGCTTCGACGCTGCCCCGGTGTGGCTCGACTTCGTCGAGCACTCCTACCTCGACCGGGCCGACTGGGTGCGGCCCCCGCAGGTGGTCGACCGCCTGGAGGCGGCGGTGCGCGCCCAACGGCCCACCGCGGTGTTCGCACCGTTCGGGCTGGCGAACCCGGACCACGACTGCACCCACGACGCCGCGATGCTGGTCCGCGACGGGATGCTCGGCGACCCCGACGGTGGACCGGCCTGGTTCTGCTACGAGGACACGGGGTATAAGCACATCCCCGGGCTGCTGGCCTGGCGGGTGTCGCGGCTGTTCCGCAAGGCGGTCTGGCCCACCCCCGCGGCGGTGCCCGTCGACGTGGACCATCCCCGAAAGCTCGCGGCGATCGCCTGCTACCCGACCCAAGTCGCGGCGTTGGAGGCGGAGTGGGCGATCGGCACCAAACTCCAGGCGCCCGCCCCCGAGCAGTACTGGAGCCTCGGGTCACCCCCGCCGGGGTGGGAGGCCCTGATCGAGCGGTGAGCGGCCGGCCGTACACTGCCGACCCGACCGGGAGAACGGAGACCGCATGCGCATCGGATTGGACGTCGCTCAGCAGCGGATGCCGTGGTCGCAGCTGGTCAGCCGGGCCCAGCTCGCCGACGACGCCGGGTTCGACGGCATCTGGGGCTTCGACCACTTCCAGCCCATGTACGGGTCTGGTCCGGGGGAGTGCTTCGAGGGCAACACGACCCTCGCCGCGTTGAGCGGCGTGACCCGGCAGGCCCGGCTCGGTCTCCTCGTCACCGGCTTCACCTACCGGCACCCGTCGGTGTTCGCGGCGGAAGCGGTCACGATCGACCACGCCTCCGGCGGTCGCCTCGAGCTCGCGTACGGCGCGGCGTGGTTCGAGGACGAGCACCGGGCGTTGGGGATCCCGTTCCCACCGACCGGCGAGCGGGTGTCCGCGTTCGAGGAGGCGGTGCAGATCGTGCGCGGCCTGCTCACCACCGACGGGTTCACGTTCGACGGGCGCTACTTCCAGGTGCACGACGCGACGCTGCGACCCCGGCCGGTGCAGCAGCCCCACCCGCCGATCTGGATCGGCGCGTCCGGCCCCCGGATGCTCGGCGTCGCCGCCCGCTACGCGGACGTGTGGCACTGCTTCGGTCCTCCGAGCGTGCTCGCCGGCCAGTCGGCGCGGGTGAGCGAGCTGGCCGAAGCCGCGGGACGGGACCCGGCGACGATCCTCCGTGCCGGTTCGATCTCCCTCGAGGGCGACCTCGACTCGGTGCGGGCCACGATCGACGAGTGGCGCGACGCCGGCTTCGGGTATCTCGTCGCGGGCTGGCCGGCCGACGGACGAGGCCAGGTCGAGGCGTTCGCGAACCAGGTCCTGTAACCGGGGCCGGTCAGGACAGCGGCGACCAGGCCACGGTGCGCAGCAGGCGGCTCTCCCAGTCGTCGCGCACCTCGAGTGCGTCGTGCATCCACGAGCCGGGCCGGCGATGCTCCGGCGCGACCTCGTTCTCGAGCAGCCACAGCAGCCGGGCGTGGTCGAGGACCTGCTGCCAGAGGACCACCTCGGAGCGGCGTCCGGTCCCGAACGCGGTCTGGAACACGGCCTGGAGCTCCAGGATGGCCCGGCCGCCCTTGCGGCTCTCCACCAGGCTCGGCGCGTAGACCGCCTCGGCCTTGGCCAGGTAGTCGTCGAGCATCCCGTCGTGGGGCCAGGCGGTGTCCTCCATGAAGATCGTCAGGGGATGCTCACCCGGCGTCGCGGGGACCGCGTCGAGATCCTCGACGAGCGGCGGTGACCACGGAACCGGCAGGAGGATCTTCCCGTGGACGCCGTGGCGGAGCTGATCGACGTCGTGGCCCCAGCCCGAGAGGGGACCGTCCTGCACCGAGCGGGCGAGCCGCTCGTAGGCGGCGCCGTCTCGGACACCGGTGACGGTCACGACCGTGTAGGCGCGCCCCGACCCGTGCGCGAGGTGCATGAAGTAGAGGAGGCGGGCGTCGTCGCCGGTGCCGAGCTCGGGGAGCCACCGGTCACGGAACGCGGCTTCGAACTCGTCTTCGCAGGCGCCGCGGACGCGGTGGACCTCGTGGAGGACCAGCATCGTCACCCACCCACCGCGTGGAGGACCTCGTCGACGGCACCGTCGGCGAGCGCCTCGATCTCAGCGTCGGTGCGATCCTGAATCGGATGCGGTACGAACACCCGTGCCGGGTCGGCCCCCAGCGCACGGGCTTGCGCCTCGGCGGCGTCGACGAACTCGGTTGAGGCCACGAACACGGTGGGCACCCCCAGGGCTTCCAGGTTGACGGTGTCGTGCACACTGCACGACGTACACGATCCTCAATCGGCGAGCGCCTCGATCACGACGTCGCACTGCTCGGCGATCTCGCGCCGCAGATCGATCGGGGCCACCTTCGTGAAGGTGGGCTTGGCGAAGCGTCGCACCTGGGCGCCGCGGCGCCCGAGGTGCCCCTCGAGCCGGTCGAGGAACACGTCGCCGCGCGCCTTGCGGATGTCGAGGAGCCCGACGGTCTTGCCGCTCAACCCCGCGGGCCGGGGGGTGCGCTCCCGCGTCGCGGCGTGGCGTTCACCGGTCGGGTCGAGCACCACACGAGGTTCGCTCACAGCCTGATCTCCTTCGTCACCGGCGCGCTGCCGCCCGGGCCGCTGGCCCAGCCCCCGATGATGGCCGAGAACAGCCCGGCGCCACCACCGGCGTGGACGATCAGGAGGCCACCGTCCCGGAACTTGGGGAGGGTCAGGTCGGCGACCCCGTCGGGGAGGCCCTCGGCGATGCCGCCGGCGCCCCGCACGAGCTCCGAGCCGGCCAGCTGCAGCCGGCTCATCAGCTCGTCGAGCAGGCGCTCCTTGCTCCACCCGGCCTCCCGGAACACCCGGCCGTGCTCGGGTGAGACGACGAGGAGCGCATCGAAGGCCAGCGCGATCTTGGGGTGGGTCGTGGCCCGCAGGCACGCCGCGAAGCTGTTGGCGAGCGAGTCCGCCGAGCGGGACTGCTGGTCGACGATCCCGCGGGGCCCCTCCCCGGCGAAGAGGGTCACCGCCGACGCCGACGAGGGCAGCCCGCGGGTCACGTGCAGCGGCTCCCACGGCGAGTCGGTCTCCCGCTCCGCGAAGCAGAAGGTGTACTTGCCCGGCTGGCCCAGGGTCGCCCGGTCCACCTCGCCCGGACGGCCACCACCGACGTTGCGGACGACGAGCTGCAACGCCCGCCCGATCGTCGCGTTCGCGCGGTTGCCCTGCCCGAGGGCGTTGATCCCCGAGTTCATGCCGATCGCCCGCGTGATCGGCCCGTTCACGACCACGACCGGACCGGAGAACCAGGTCGTGGCGAGCAGCCCGTGGATGTTGAACTCGTCGGTGCACGCGGCCTCCACCGCGGTGAGCACGACCGGGAGGTAGTCGGGTCGAGCACCGGCGAGCACCGCGTTGATCGCGACCTTCTCCACCGTGCACTCGACCAGGTCGGGGGGGACGACGGCGACCACCTCGCTCGGGTCGCGGGTCGTGCCGGTGAGCATGCGGG
Organism: uncultured Actinomycetes bacterium; assembly: GCA_963714105.1. Taxonomy (GTDB): domain Bacteria; phylum Actinomycetota; class Acidimicrobiia; order IMCC26256; family PALSA-555; genus PALSA-555. The sequence continues at coordinate 1,669,715 of OY970233.1, forward strand.
CCACCCGATCCGCGGTGGGGGGAACGACGGGGAGCCCGTCGGTCCATCCCCGCTCGAACATGGCCTCGAGGTCGTCCTCGCTCGGCCCGAGCGGGACCCGCCGGGAGGTCAGCCGGTCCCCGGCGGCGCGGGCGGCGCGGGCCGCGACCCGGTCCGGGATCGTGGGTGCGCGACCCGCAGCCGGGCCGGTGGGGGGCAACCCGGCACCGAGGTCGGGGTGGCCGGTGAACGGCTCCCACTGCTCGCGGCTCCACCCCACGATCCGGGCGGTCTCGCGGCCCGACTCGACCCGCAACAAGCGTGGGGACGGTGTCGACGTCGACCGCGTCGGACACGGCGAGGTCCGTGTCGTCGAGCGGGTCGAGCCCGGCGGGGAAGGCGGGATCGTCCTGGGTGTACACGGTCAGGGGTGCTGCTTCCGGCGTGTGCCGCAGCTCGGCGAGGACCGACACGACCAGCTGGCAGGTCGGGCAGTCGCGCTTCACGATCGCGACCAGCCCGTCCGGGAGCGTGACGCTCACGTGAGCGCCTGGATCACGTAGTCGATCGCGCGGGTGAGGGTGCCGAGATCCTCGAGCTCGATCGCGGGGAACATCGCGATGCGGAGCTGGTTGCGACCCAGCTTGCGATACGGCTCGGTGTCGAGCAGCCCGTTGGCGCGCAACGCGGCGGCGACCGCGGCGGCGTCCACGCCGTCGAAGTCGATCGTCGCGGTGACGTGGCTGCGCTCCGCCGGTTTGGCGACGAACGGCGTCGCGACGGGGCTCGATTCCGCCCAGCCGTAGATCAGCTCGGCGTTGCGGTCGGTGCGCGCCGCGGCCCATTCGAGGCCACCGTGGCTGAGCATCCATTCCAGCGTGTCGACCAGCAGGAACAGGGTCGCGAGCGCGGGCGTGTTGTAGGTCTGATCCTGCCGGGAGTTCTGCACCGCCACGGGCAGGCTGAGCGACGTCGGTGTCCAACGTCCGGAGGCACCCACCCGCTCGATGCGTTCGATCGCCGCGGGTGAGCACAACGCGAGCCAGAGGCCGCCGTCGGAGCCGAACGCCTTCTGCGGCGCGAAGTAGTAGACGTCGAAGTGCTCCGGGTCGACCCGGAGGCCGCCCGCGGCGGAGGTGGCGTCGACGAGGACCAGCCCGTCGGCGCCTTCGGGTCGGGTGATGTCCATCATCACGCCGGTCGACGTCTCGTTGTGGGTGAGCGCGTAGACGTCGACGTCGGCGTCGGCGTGCGCCTCAGGGTGGGTGCCGGGCGCAGACTCGATGACCTCCGGATCGTCGAGGAACGGCGCGTCGGCGGTGACACCGGCGAAGCGGGCGGAGAACTCCCCGAAGCTGAGATGCTGGCTGCGCCGCTCGATCAGCCCGAACGCCGCCGCATCCCAGAACGCGGTCGTGCCGCCGTTGCCGAGCAGGACCTCGTAGCCGTCGGGGAGCGCGTAGAGCGCCGTCAGCCCCTCCCGGGCCCGCCGGACGAACGAGCGCACCCCGTCCCGGCGGTGGCTGGTCCCGAGATAACCGTGAGCGCTGTCCGCGAGTCGGGCGACGGCCTCGTCACGCACCTTGGACGGGCCGGAACCGAACCGCCCGTCCGTCGGGATCAGCGCCGGTGGGAGCCGGATCGTCGTCGGGTCGGGCGCCATCGCCGCGAGGCTACCGGCGGCTCCCCGCGACCGGCCCGACGTTCAGGGCCCGGCCGATCGGGGTGGACCGCCACCGCGCCCGACACGCCCGAGTCCGGCGCGGGGCAGGCGGGCTCGCCGGTCTCGGCCTCGTACCAGCGCGGTCGCATCGTCCGGGCCCAACGGGCGCTGACACGGCCGCGTCGCATCCCGGCGAGCGCGTCGGGGTCCCGCAAGGCCAAGAAGATGTGACCGAGCACGGAGACCCAGATGCCCAACGCGACCCAGTCGTGCACGAACGTCGCGCCGGTCCTGGTGCTCAGCGAGAACAGCGAGAACCACTTCAAGACGATCCCGGTGCCGAGCATCACGACCATCGCCGAGCCGAGGAACGCGGCGTTGAGCTTCTGGCCCGGGTTGAACTTGCCGAGCCGGGCGGTGGGTCGGGTCGACCGGCGCAACCAGCGGCGGTCGTCGTCGTCGAAGCGGCCGAGGCGCCGCACGTCGCGGCGCAACGAACGGCCCCAACGGCCAGCCAACCCGACGAGCAGCGGGACGGGGAGGATCAGCCCCGCGCCGGCGTGGACCGTCCGCACGAGGTACCGCTGACCGACCAGCGTCGACACCGGCCCCGCGTACAGCGCGGCGCCGGTCGAACATCAGCACCCCGAACAGCGCCGCGGTGGTCCAGTGCGCGACACGCTCGACCCGGTCGAAGCGCTCCAGCTCAGCTGGTGGCGTCATCGCTGCGATGGTTGGAGCGTCCGACCCAGCCGTCGACGTCGTAGCCGCGCCCCTCCCAGTAGCCGGGCTCGACCGCGTGGGTCAGCTCGATGCTCTCCAGCCACTTGCACGACTTGTAGCCGTACATGGGGGCGACGTAGAGGCGGGCGGGACCGCCGTGCTCGCTCGAGAGCGCCTCACCCTCGAGCTCGTAGGCGACGAGCACGTCGTGGCGTCGGGCCTGCGCGAGGGTGAGGCTCTCGGTGTACGCGCCGTCGAAGGACACGAACCGCACCGCGTGGGCGTCGGCGCTCACCCCCGCCCGGTCGAGCACGTCGGCGAGGCGGACTCCGGCCCAGCGCACCTCCGGCACCCGCCACCCGGTCACGCACTGGAAGTCGCGCTGCAGATGGGTCTTCGGCATGCGGGTGAGGTCGTCGAGGGTGAGGACGGTCTCGTGCTCGACGAGGCCCTTCACGGTCAGGCGGTACGCGGCCCGGCTGCGCTCCGGGATGTCGGACGTGACGGTGTAGATCCGGAACCGGCCGATGGGGAGCAGCCCGAGCAGCCCGGTCGGGTCCTTGGCCAGCAGCGGGCCGACGGTGCGTTCCAGCCAGCCCTGGATGCGGGCGCCGAAGATCACCCCGGCGGTCCCGGCGGCGGCGACGCCGAGGAAGACCCGCCGGCCGATCGCGGTCTCGTGGGTGTCGTCTGCCATGCCGGTTCTACGAACCTCGGCTCGCTTCGGGTTGCTCCCCATGATGGCAGCGGCGCCTCGGGGGCCGGCATCGGCGCCGACGCCGGCGCCGGTCGGCGTCAGCGGTGCGTCGTCGTGGTCGTCGCCGCGTGCCGGTGCGGTGACGGCCGGGCGGCGTCGCGCCCTTCGGCAGCGTCGTCGAGGTCGCGGTGCGCCACGACGTGAGGTCGTACGCCCCACCCATGACCTGGAGGGTCTTCGCCGCGACGCGGTCGCCGCCGGCGCGGGTGAAGTGGACCCCGTCGCCGCTGCGCACGATCACGACCGTCCCGTCGAGGTTGGTGAGCGTGTCGGTGTACCCGCCGCCGGGTGCGCTCAGCACCGACGCGGCATCCACGTAGTACACGTGGCCGGCGCGGGCCTGGGCCTGGGCCTTGAAGATGTTGTTGATCAGCACGTAGTCGGCGTTGTACCGGCCGACGTCCCGGATCGGCGGGATCCCGACCATGAACAGGCGGGGATGGCTGGGCAGGTCGATGACGGAGTCCATGAGCCCACCGACGCGACGCGAGTACTCGGCCTGCCAGTCGGGGCCGCCGAAGGGCTCGCCGCCGCCGTCACCGGTCAGGGTCTGGTCGTCGTTGGCCCCGAACGTCAGCACGACCGCGTCGGGTGCCTGCGCCGGGAGCACCTGCTTCAGGTACGCGGGCCAGTTGAACACCTCGGGGCGGGCCAACCCGGTGGAGATGTGCGAGTCGACCGGGCTGACGACCCCGACTGAGCCGGTGGCGACAGCCTGGTCGATGAGCGACTGGCCCGGCGTGTCCGCGAGCGAGTCGCCCCCGACCCAGAGCCGCAGCTGGTGCGAGGGAGTGAACGTCTGGCGGGGCGGCAGCGTCGTCGGCGTCGGCCCCGGTGGCGCGGTCGTGGGGCTGGGCAGGCTGCTGTTCACGTTGTCGTCGCCGCCGCGCCCGAGCAGATCCTTCAGTCCCACCCGGGCACGATCGAGGTACAGGGCGTGACTCACGTCGTAGAGGGGGTTGGCGAACGCGGTGGAGATGTCCCGCCGCCAGCCGACCGGCTGACCCAACGCGGTCTTCCGGATGCCGGGCGCGTTCAGGAGGCTGCCGACGAACAGCGCGATGAGCCCAACGACGAGGACATGCCCGACCGGCATCGGCCGGCGAGGCGGACTGGCCTGCTCCCCGGCGAGCTCGTCGACGGGAGGCGCCGACTTGGTGATCGGCTGCTCGTCGTCGGCGGGTTTCGTCGTCGTCATCTCAGAACCTGAAGTAGATGAAGGGTGCGACCCCTCGCGGTCCCATGCTGTTCGTGATCAGCAGCACCACCCCGAGCAGGAGGCCTTGCCCGACGAGCGTCAGCCGTGAGAACGCGCTCATCGCCTTCGCGATCGCGTCGCGTGGGATGTACTGCTCGACCATACCGGCGGTGATCGCGAGGAGCACGCCGCCCGTGACCAGCGGTGCCGGCTGACCCCAGTGCGCCGGGTTGACGATCTGGGTGATCACCGCCCAGGCGTTCGAGAACGACTCGGCGCGGAAGAAGATCCACGCGAAGCACACGACCTGGAACGTGACGAACCGCCGCAACGCGCGTCGCGTCGCCGTGTCGACCATCTCGCGACGGTGCGAATGCGAGTGCGCCCCCCCGCGGCTCTGACGATAATGCTCGAAGCTCAGGCCAACCCCATGGATGCCACCCCACACGACGAACGTCCACGACGCGCCGTGCCAGAGCCCACCGAGCAGGAACGTGATCATCAGGTTGCGGTAGGTCCGCCATCGCCCGTTCCGGTTGCCGCCGAGCGGGATGTACAGGTAGTCGCGCAACCAGCGGGACAGGGTCATATGCCATCGGCGCCAGAAGTCCTGCAACGACGTCGCGGTGTACGGCGAGTCGAAGTTCTGAGGGAACCGGAACCCGAGCAGCAACGCCAGACCGATCGCCATGTCGGTGTAGCCGCTGAAGTCGGCGTAGATCTGGATGGCGTAGGCGTAGACGCTGACCAGCACCTCGAGCGACCCGTGCTGTCTCGGGTTCGCGAAGACGATGTCGACCAGGTTCGTCCCGAGGAAGTTGGCGATCACCACCTTCTTGAACAGGCCGAGGAAGATCAAGAAGAAGGCGCGGCTCGAGTCGACCTTGCGGGGATCGTGGCGTTCCCGGAGCTGGGGCAGGAACTCCGCCGCGCGGACGATCGGCCCGGAGACCACGTGCGGGAAGAACGACAAGTACGACCGCGAACTCGAGCAGGCCGCGGGGCTCGAACGTCCGCCGGTAGATGTCGATGATGTAGCTCATCGCCTGGAACGTGAAGAACGAGATCCCGATCGGCAGCGCGACGGCGACGATCGTGGGTGACACGCCGAGTCCGAGACGCGCCAACAGGTTCGTCGTGTTGCTGACGAAGAAGTCGTAGTACTTGAAGTAGGCGAGACCGCCGAGGTTCGCGACGATGCCGACGGTCAGCCATGCTCGGCGGACGTTTTCCCGTTCGCTGCTGTAGATCTGCAGCCCGACGATCTGGTTCACGATGGTCGAGCCGGCGAGGAGGAAGCAGAACCGCCAGTCGTAGTAGCCGTAGAAGAAGTACGACGCGGCGAGGATGAACAGCTGCCAACGGAATCGCTGGTGCATGAGCAGCCAGCTGGTGGGCAGCACCACCATGAAGAACAACGCGAACGTGATGGTGGGGAAGAGCATGGGTGGCGCTTATTCTCCCATCCGTCGCCTGGGGCAGCGGTGGTCCGTCGCGCCGAGCGCCACCGGCGCGCGCGTCAGGGTCTCCGTCGGCGCTGGGCTGTGACGCGGCACCGCTCGCACGCAGATCGACGGTGAGGACGCTCGGGGAGTCGGCGCGCTCAGGGGGTGGGCCCCTCCGGTGGGGCGTGCCCCGCGGCGGCGGCGGCTTCGAGGAACCGAGCGAGGACCGCCTCGGCTTCCTTCTCGTTGTAGACGTCCTCTTCGAAGGACCACTGCCCGTTCCCGGCGTACTGGAGGATCGTCACCACCGCGAAGCGGTAGCTCGCCGGTCATCCCCGGGAGCGGATCGAAGACGTTCCAGCAGTACATGATCACCCGGGTGCCGTCGATCACGTGCCACTCGATCGGGAAGCTCATCCCCGAGACCGACCCCATCGTCGCGGTGATCCAGTCCCGGATGGCCTCGCGGCCCCGGAAGGTTCCCATCGCGTGCTCGACGTAGAGGGCGTCGTCGGTGAACTGATCGGCCCACGCGCTCCAGTCGTTCGCCGCGCCCCGTTGGACGTAACGCTCGAACTCGGCTTCGACCTCGTCGCGGCTGACCTCGGGCACGCCTGCTTCCCCCTACGCTCCCGCCGATGAGCGACGCAGTCTTCCATCTCGACGGGGACCTCGCCCTGCCCACCGAGCTGGCCCGCGGGCCCTGGTCCCTCCACGCCCAGCACGGCGGCGCGCCGGCGGCGCTGCTGGCCCGGGCGCTCGAGCGGGCCGACCCGGGCCCGGCCCGCTTCGTCTCCCGGCTCACGGTCGAGCTGCTCCGGCCCGTGCCGGTCACCCCCATCGAGGTGCGCACCCGCACCCTCCGCCCGGGGAAGAAGGTCCAGTGGCTCGAAGCCGCCCTGCTCGCCGACGGTGAGGAGGTCGCCCGGGCCACCGCGCTGCGCCTGCGGGTCGACGAGACCCTCGCCCTCCCGGTCCCCGACCCGCTCCCGCACACCCTCCCGGACCCCGACCGCTGCGCCCCGTACCAGATCCAGTTCCCCGGCGCCGACGTCGGCTTCTGGACGGCGATGGACCTGCGGATCGCGTCGGGCTCGTTCGCGGCCGTCGGGGACGCCACGATCTGGTTCCGTCTCGTGGTCCCCCTCGTCGCCGGCGAGACACCCACCCCGCTGCAGCGAGTCGCCGCTGTCGCGGACTTCGGCAACGGCGTCAGCGCGGCCCTCGAGCGCGGCCGGTACCTCTTCATCAATCCCGACCTGACCGTCTACCTCCACCGGGCGCCGGTCGGGGAGTGGATCGCCCTCGAGGCGCACACCTTCGCCGAGGCGACCGGGGTCGGCCTGGCCGAGAGCGCCCTCCACGACCAGACCGGTCGCATCGGTCGCTCCCTCCAGAGCCTCCTCCTCGACCGGCTCTGACCCCTCCCGCCGCCGAACTGGCGCCCGGCTATCCCGGATAGTTAGTATCCGCGATTGTGCGGCTGTCGGAAGGCGTCGAGTGGGGGGTGCACTGCCTCGTCCTCGTCGCCATCCTCCCCCCGGACGCGGCCCTGCCCGCCGGGCGCCTGGCCGAGTACCACGGCGTGCCCACCGCCTACCTGGCCAAGCACCTCCAGGCCCTGTCGCGTGCCGGGCTCCTGGAAGCGGTGCCGGGACCCCGCGGCGGCTACCGCCTCGGCCGACCGGCCCCCGACATCTCGGTCCTCGAGGTCGTCGAGGCCCTGGACGGGGCCGAGCCGGCGTTTCGGTGCACGGAGATCCGCCGCCGCGGCCCGGCGCGGCTCCCCGCCCGCGAGTACCGGGTGCCGTGCTCCATCCACGCGGTCATGGACCGTGCCGACGAGGCTTGGCGCGCCGAGCTCCGCGCGCGACCTCGGTCGCGGACCTCGTCGAGATGGTCGCCACCTCAGCCCCACCCGCCGCCCTCGTCAAGGGTTTCGACTGGCTCCAGGAGGTCTTGCGATGAAGGTGTTCCTCACCGGCGCGACCGGCGCGATCGGCGCCCCGACCGTCCGCGCGTTGACCGACGCCAACCACGACGTCCGCGCGCCGGCGCGGAACGAGACGAAAGCCGAGCAGCTCCGCACCCTCGGCGCGGAGCCGGTCACGGTCGACCTGTTCGACGCGGGCGCGGTCGAGGCCGCGACCGCGGGCTGCGACGCGATCGCGCATCTCGCCACGAACGTGCCGCCGATGTCCCGGATGGCCCGCCGCAACGCCTGGTCGACCCACAATCGCCTTCGCACCGAGGCGACCCGCAACCTCCTCGGCGCCGCCGACACGCACGGCATCGGCACGTTCGTGAAGGAGTCGATCGTCTTCACGTACCCCGACCGGGGCGACGCGTGGATCGACGAATCGGTGCCACCCACGACGGGATCCAAGACGCTCGACCCGACGTTGGACGGCGAGCGGCTCGTCACCGACTACGCGGCGCGTGGTGGACGCGGCGTCGTGCTCCGCTTCGGGCTGTTCTACGGCCCCGCGAGCCGGTCGGTCGACGAGAGCCTGCGGCTCGCCCGTTGGCGGGGCTCCACCGTCACTGGCCGTCCCGACGCCTACCAGTCGTCGATCCACACCGACGACGTCGCGGCCGCGGTCGTGGCCGCGCTCAGCCCATCGGCGGGCACGTACAACGTGGTCGACGACGACCCGGTGACCCGCCGTGCGTACCTCGACGCGTTCTCCGCCGCCTTCGGGCTCGGCCGGCTCCGACCGACCCCCGCCTGGCTGGTGCGCCTCGTCGCCGGTGGGGGCGCCGCCGCGCTGGTCTCTTCCCAGCGGTGCGCCAACCGGGCGTTCCGCGCCGAGACCGGCTGGGCGCCCCGCTACCCGAGCGTCCGGGAGGGCTGGCCGGCCGTCGCCGCGGCCCGCAGCGGGGTGAGCCACCGATGAGCGCTCCGACCACCGGCCGCGTCGCCCTCGGCATCCTGGCGCTCACCGGGCTGTTCGTCGGGATCTGGGCGGCTGTGGCCCCGCACTCGTTCTTCTCGACCTTCCCGGGCGGCGGTCACATGTGGACCGCGTCCGACGGTCCCTACAACGAGCACCTGGTGCGCGACGTCGGCGACCTGAACCTCGCGCTCGTGACGGTCACCGTCGCGGCGTGCGTCTGGTGGTCGCGTCCGCTCGCCGTCGCGGCCGCGCTCGCTTGGCTCGTCTACTCGGTTCCGCACTTCGCCTACCACGCGTTCAACCTGCAGACGGTCGGCGGGGACGACCAGGTCGCCGAGCTCGTGTCGCTGGCCATCCCGATCGTCGTCGCGGGTTGCGTCCTCGTCGCCGCCCGCCAGTCACGGCCGCGGCTTGAACCCGCCGACGAGCCGAGGACGCTCGTGCGCCGCTGAACGTCCCGCGCTGCGGTCTCGCCGCGCTGGGGTCCGTCGGGCGCGACAATGCGGCATCGTCCGCGCCGCACCGCCGCTGTTCGACTTCGAGCAGGTGACCGTCGACGGGGTCGACCGTCCCCGTCTCGACGCGGCGACCGGTGCGGTCCCCGACGAGGGTGTCACCGTCATCGTCGGGCCGTCCGGGTCGGGGAAGTCCACCCTCCTGCGGTGCTGCAACCGCCTCGAGGTGCCGAGCTCGGGTCGGGTGCTCCTGCGCGGGGCGGACGTCTCCGAGGGTGATCCACTCGCGCTGCGCCGCCGGGTGGGCATGGTGTTCCAACGGCCGACACCGTTTCCCGGGTCGGTGCTCGAGAACCTGCGCGTCGCCGAACCGGGCCTCGACGAGGCCGGCGCGGTGCGGACGCTCGAGGCCGTCGGTCTCGACGGTCGCTTCCTCTCCCGGCCGGCGACCGAACTGTCGGGCGGTGAGGCCCAGCGGGTCTGCCTGGCCCGCACCCTCGTCACCGGACCCGAGGTCGTGCTCATGGACGAGGTCACCTCATCGGTCGACCCGGCCGCGCGAGTCGGACTCGAGACGCTCGCCGGGCGCCTCGCCGCCGGCGACGTCCGCGTCCTGTGGGTCACCCACGACCTGGAGCAGATGCGACGCCTCGCCGACCATGTCCTGGTCGTCGTCCGTGGCCGCATCGCCTACGCGGGTCCGCAGGCGACGCTGGACGCCGACGCCACCCCCGCGGTGCGGCGGTTCCTCGCCGCCGACGCGGTCGACGACGAGGAAGTGGGAGAGCGATGACTGACGTCAGCTGGATCGGGCTCGGCATCTCCGGGCTGCTCGTCGCGGTGGCCGTCGCCCTCTCGTTGTGGCGTCAGCTCGGTCTCGAGGGCAGCATCGTGTGGGCCGCGGTTCGGGCCCTCGCGCAGCTGCTGCTCATCGGCGTGGTCCTCGACCTGCTCCTGCAACCGGGGGTCTCGTCGGCGTGGGCGTGGCTGTGGGTCGCGTTCATGCTCCTCGTGGCCTCGTGGACGGTGGCCCGACGCGCCCCCGTCGTCCCGGGGCTGTTCCAGCTCGCGCTCGCCGCGTTCGCCGCATCGGCGGTCCTGACCCTCGGCGTGCTCTTCGGCTTCGGGGTCTTCGCCGTGAACGTCCGCACGATCGTCCCGCTCGCCGGGCTCATGATCGGCAACTCGATGGCCGCGACCGTGCTCGTCGCCCGCCGCCTCGTCGACGAGCTCCACGACAAACGCGACGAGGTCGAAGCCCGCCTCGCCCTCGGCCAGCCCGCCGACGAGGCATCCCGCCCCTACGTGCGCAGCGCGCTCCGCACCGCGCTGACACCCCAGATCGAGACGACCAAGGTCGTCGGGCTCATCGCCCTCCCCGGCTCCATGACCGGCCTCATCCTCGCCGGCGTCAACCCGTTCGACGCCGTCCGCGTCCAAGCCGCGGTGATGTACCTCATCCTCGGCTCGGTGGCGACCACGACCACCGTGGTGGCGCTGGGGGTCCGGGGGCGGCTCTTCACCCGCGACCACCGGCTGGTCCGGACCGGGGAGCCCGAACCGGTGCCCTAGCTAGCTGCGCCGCCCCGCGTTGGGACGCTTGCCGTGGTTGGCCTTGCTGCGACGGGCCCGCAGGCGCCGTTTCTTGGACTTCTTGGGCACAGCCCGACACCTTACAGAGGCCGAAGGTCTCGCACGCCTCCGACTAGCCTCAAGTGCCCGCCGTTCCCTGACGAGAACTCCTGGCAGCAGGGCGGCAGTTCAACCCCGTGACCCCTCCAGGACGCGCCGCGAAGGCCATCACGAGATGCGATCACGAGCTCGGCGAAACCTCCTCCTGACCGGCGCTGTCGGCACCGTGGCGCTCCTCGCCGCGGCGTGCCAGCCCGTCGTGCCGCCACCGACCCCCCCTCCGCCTCCGCCTCCGTCGAGCTGCGACAGCCAGAGCGAACCCGTCCCCACACCCCAGCACCCGGTTGACTACGCCGTCGTCGTCCAGCACGCCGGCTGGGCCGCGCCCCAGGTGACCTCGTTCACCGCCACCTCCGAAGCGGACAAGAACGCCCACGTCGCCCAGCTCCAGAGCACCGGGACGGTGCTCGCCGTCGGCCCGAACCGCATCCTCACCGCCCAGGCGGGACCCGACACCCCGATCAACACCGCCGGCTACCCCGAGTACGGGAGCCAGTGGGGACTGCATACCCCGCCCGGCGGGGACTTCCCGTCGGCCTGGAACCTGGGCTACACGGGCACGGGGCAGACGATCGCGATCGTCGACACCGGCGTCGACCTGACCCACAACGGGCTCGCGGGTCGGATCACCGCGGGCCCTGACTTCATCGCCGGCGGGAACGTGACCGGCGACCCCAACGGGCACGGCACCCACGTCGCCGGAATCGCCGCGGACAACGACACGCCGTCGGGTGGGCTCGGCGGGGCCCCGACCGCCCACCTGCTCGCCGTGCGCGTCCTCAACGCGAGCGGCCAGGGCAGCGACCAGGACGTCGCGAACGGGATCATCTGGGCCGCGACTCACGGGGCCACGGTGATCAACTTGAGCCTCGGTGGGGCCGGCTGTGACACCGTCCTCCAGCAGGCGGCCGTCACCGCCGAGAGCGACGGCGCCGTCGTCGTCGCCGCGGCTGGGAACGATGCGTCGAGCGGGCTGTTCTCCCCGGCGGCTGACACCAACGAGGTGCTCGCGGTCGCCGCGACCGACAGCGGTGGCAACCTGGCGTCCTTCTCGAACTTCGGCGGCTACGTGGCGATCGCCGCCCCCGGATTGGGCATCCTCTCGACCTGCGCGTGGGGACCCAGCCAACCCTGCGTTGGCGGCTCCACACCCTCGGACACGGCGTACGGGGACCTCAGCGGCACGTCGATGGCGACCCCGTTCGTCAGCGCGGCCGTCGCCCTGATCAAGGAGGAGTGCGCCGCGCGGTCGTACAGCCTGAGTCAGATCAAGGCGCTGTTCGCGCACCACTCCAACGGCACCGTCCCGGGCCAGGCGTTCAACCGGCTGGACGCCGGCGCCGCGGTCGCGGCGAACTGTCCCGCGTCGCCGTAGCTCAGCCGGGCGGCACCGCGGGGAGCGCCCCATCGGTCCAGATGCTCTTCTCGATCCGGTCGGTGATCCGCCAGCCGTCCGGGGTTCGGGTGAGCTGGTCGTGGTACTCGCCGCCGACGAAGAAGATGCTCGTCGACCCGTCGGGCTTCGCGAACACCATGGGGTTGTAGAACTCGGAGCGGCTCGTCGCGTGGTCACCGTCGAGGGTGATCTGCTTGTTCGTGACGAGATGCTGGTACGCGGGGAAGTTGGGGAGCACGGCGGCGAGCCAGGCCTTGACCTTTGGGAAGTCACCGGCTTCACCACCGGAGCTCGTGTAGTCGACGTGCGCGTCGGGGGTGAACACCTCGTCGAGCCCGTCGAAGTTCTTGGTGTCGAGCGCCCATGCGTAGCGGGTCAGCACCGCCTCGATGTCGAGCCGGTCGGCGATGGTCTGCAGGTCGGGCATGGTTCCCCCTCGTGGAAGCCGGCCCCGGGAGTCTGCCGCGACCGCCGGTAGCCTCGCTCACGTGGAGCATCTGGGGCTGGTCGGCCTCCCCAATTCCGGTCACGCGGGGGTCTTTGCCGCCCTGACCGGTCACGACGCGTCGAACGCGTCGGACCGGGTGTTGGGGATGGTGCCGATCGCCGACGAGCGCCTGGACCGGCTGGCCGCGATGTCGAAGTCCAAGAACGTGGTGCGGGCCACGTTCCAGATCGCGATGCTGCCGGCGTTGTCCACCGAGGCCGGGAAGGGGATGGGCAGCCGCCTGCTGGGATCGCTCCGGGACTGCGACGCGCTCCTCCTCGTGGTCCGGGCCGGCTCGGGTCACGACCCGGCCCGGGAGCTCGAGTCCCTGGAGGAGGAGCTGATCCTCGCCGATCTCGGCTCGGTCGAGGCGCGCCTCGGGAAGCAACGCCGAGCCGCGAAGGGGGACAAGACGCTCGCGGCCGAGATCGACGCGCTCGTAGCCGCGGAGGCGGTCCTGAGCGACGGGGTCCCCGTGTACCGCTCGGAGCTGGCCGCGGGCAGACGGGCTCAGCTCGAGCCGGTGTTCCTGCTCACGAACAAGCCCGCGCTGGTGGTGGTGAACGTCGACGTCGACCAGCTCGACGAGGCGGACGCGCTCGCGGCGCCGTTCGGGGAGGACGCGCTCGCGGTGTGCGTCGAGCTCGAAGGCGACCCGGACGTCGTCGCCAGCGACGGGACGGAACGGGCCGCGTTGCTCGCCGACCTCGGCGTGGCCGAGAGCGTCGTGCCCCGTCTGGCCCGCCAGGCGCTGCACCTGCTCGGGCGGAACACCTTCTTGACGACCGGGGAGAAGGAGTCGCGGGCGTGGACGTTCCGGGCTGGCTCCACCGCGCCGGAGTGCGCGGCGGTGATCCACTCCGATCTGCAACGGGGGTTCATCCGCGCCGAGGTGATCGGCTGGGAGGAGCTGCTCGAGATCGGGTCGTGGGCCAAGGCCAAGGAGCTCGGCAAGCTGCGGGTGGAAGGCAAGGACTACGTGGTCCAGGACGGCGACGTGCTCGAGATCCGGTTCAACGTGTGACCGACCCGACCCGACGTCCCGGACCGGTCGGCGGTGACCGTCGGTGAGCTCCGGTCGGCTCGTCGTGGTGGGCACCCCCATCGGGAACCTTGGGGACCTGTCGCCCCGCGCCGTCGACGCGCTGCGCGACGCGGACCTGATCGCCGCGGAGGACACCCGCCGCACCCGCGCGTTGCTCACGCACGCCGGGGTGCCGGCCGCTCGGCGGCTGGTGGCGGTCCACGAGCACAACGAGCGGTCCCGCGCCGCGGAGCTGGTCGAGGAGCTGCGTCGCGGCGCGACGGTCGCGCTGGTGACCGACGCCGGGCTCCCCGGCGTCTCCGACCCCGGCGAGCGCGTCGTGCGCGCCTGCGTCGACGCGGGGGTCGCGGTGGAGGTCGTCCCGGGCCCGAGCGCCGCGCTCGCCGCCCTGGTCGTCTCGGGGTTGCCGACGGCCCGGTTCGCGTTCGAAGGGTTCCTGCCCCGGAAGGGTCCAGCCCGGCGGGAGCGGCTGGCCGAGATCGCCCGCGACCCGCGCACGATCGTCGTGTTCGAAGCGCCGCACCGGGTCGGCGCGACGCTCGCCGACCTCGCCGAGGCGTGTGGCGGGGATCGACGCGTCGTCGTCGCGCGGGAGCTGACCAAGCTCCACGAAGCGGTCTGGCGGGGCACGCTGGCCGACGCGGTCGACCACACGGCCGAGGCGGAGCCGCGGGGTGAGCACGTCCTCGTCGTCGCCGGCGCGGAGGCGCGCACCGAGCGAGGTGGGCGACGACGACGTCGCCGCCGAGGCCCAGGCTGCGCTCGCCGCGGGGCTCTCGACGAAGGACGCGGCCGCCCAGGTCGCGGCTCGTCTCGGCGTGCCGCGACGGCGGGCGTACGACGCGGTGGTCGCGCACCGCGCCAAACTCGACGATCCCGGCGAAGCGGATCGGTAGCCTGGGTCGCGATGCCCGATCCGTTCTATGTGACGACGCCGATCTACTACGTGAACGACGCGCCGCACATCGGGCACGCGTACCCGACGGTCGCGGCCGACGCGCTGGCCCGCTGGCGGCGCCTCTGGGGCGACGACGTGGTCTTCGTCACCGGCACCGACGAGCACGGCCTCAAGGTCGCGCTCGCCGCCGAGGAGCACGGCGTCACCCCCCGGGAGTGGGCGGACCGCACGAGCCAGCGGTACCAGGACGCCTGGCGGCTCCTCGACATCACGAACACCGACTTCATCCGCACGACCGAACCTCGCCACTACCAGGCCGTGCAGGAGTTCCTCCAGCGGGTCTACGACAACGGCTTCATCGAGCTGGGGACCTACGAGGGCCTGTACTGCGTGGCGTGCGAGGCGTACTACACCGAAGACGAGCTCGTGGACGGCAAGTGCCCGATCCACGGCCGGCCGGTCGAGCGGATGACCGAGGAGAACTACTTCTTCCAGCTGTCCCGCTTCACCGACGTGCTCCTCGAGCACTACACGGCGCATCCCGAGGCGGTGCAGCCCGACACGCGACGCAACGAGGTCCTCGGGTTCATCAAGAGCGGCTTGCGGGACTTCTCCATGAGCCGCACCTCGCTGTCGTGGGGGATCCCGCTGCCGTGGGATCCCGCACACGTCACCTACGTGTGGTTCGACGCGCTGTTCAACTACTGCACCGCGGTGGGGTACGGCTCCGACCGGGCCCGCTTCGACCGGTACTGGCCGGCCAACTACCACCTGGTCGGCAAGGACATCTTGCGGTTCCACGCCGTGTACTGGCCGGCGATGCTCCTCGCCGCCGGCGAGAAGCCACCCCAGTGCGTGTTCGCCCACGGGTTCCTGCTCGTCGGGGGCGAGAAGATGAGCAAGACCGCGCTACAACCAGATCGCCCCCGCGGATCTCGTCGCCGACTTCGGCTCGGACGGGTTCCGGTACCACTTCCTCGCCGATCAGCGCTTCGGTCCCGACGGTGACTTCAGCTACGAGGCGATGCTGGCCCGGTACAACGCGGATCTCGCCAACAACTTCGGGAACCTCGCGAACCGGGTGCTGAACATGGCCATCACCTACTGCGACGGGACCGCCCCCGCGGCGCGAGCCGAGGGTCCTCTCGTCGCCGCGTCCGCGCACGCGGTCGACGGGATGACCCGGGCGTTGGAGCGCCTCGACTACGCCGCGGGACTCGGGGCGGTGTGGGAGCTGATCCGCGCCGCGAACTCCTACATCGAGGCGACCGAACCGTGGAAGCTCCACAAGTCGGGTGACGCCGCGGCGACCGCGGCCACGCTCGGCGACTGCCTGGAGGCGCTGCGGATCGTGGCGCTGCTCGCGTCGCCGGCGATCCCGCGGGCGAGCGGGGAGCTGTGGCACCGGCTCGGCCTCGCGGGCACCCCGGAGGATCAGCGGCTCCCGGAGGCGGCGGCGTGGGGTCGCGGCCCGGTGGGGACGACCCTCGAGAAGGGCGCCCCGCTGTTCCCGCGCCTCGAATCCTGAGCCGGCCGGACCCGACCGGGTCGCATCCCGGCTGGGTCGACTCGCACGCGCACCTGAGCGCCCTGTCGGACGGGCCCGACGCGGCGATGGGCGCCGCCCGCGCGGCCGGGGTCCGCGCGGTGGTGTGCGTCGGGACCGACGCGGCGTCGTCGCGGGCGGCCCACACGATCGCCGGGCGCCACGCCGACGTCGTCGCGACCGCCGGGCTGCACCCCCACGACGCGTCCCGCCTCGACGAGGAGTGGGACGCCATCTGCGCACTCGCGTCCGCCGAGGGCGTCGTCGCGGTCGGCGAGACCGGGCTCGACTACCACTATCTGCTGTCCCCGGCCCCGGAGCAGCAGGTCGCGTTCCGACGCCACGTCGACCTCGCGAAGCGCACCGGTCGGGCCCTGGTCGTGCACACCCGTGACGCGTGGGCCGACACGTTCCGGATCCTCGAGGAGGACGGCCCCCCGGCCCGCACCGTGTTCCACTGCTTCACCGGTGGCCCCGAGGAGGCCCGACGGGCGCTCGACCTCGGCGCGTGGCTGTCGTTCAGCGGGATCGTGTCGTTCCGCAACGCCGACGACGTCCGCGCCGCCGCCGCGCTCGCCCCCCTCGGCCGGCTCCTCGTCGAGACCGACTCCCCGTACCTCGCGCCGGTCCCGCACCGCGGCGCCGAGAACCAGCCCGCCCTCGTCCCCGCGGTCGGCGCCGCGCTCGCCGCGGCCCGGGAGGAGCCCGAGGCCGTCATCGCCGCCGCCACCGCGGCCGCCGCCGAGGCCGTCTTCGGGCCCCTCGGCGACCCTCTGACCAGCCCGGATACGTAGGATTCGCCACTTCCGGGGGTCGGTGCGACAAGATGCTTCCTTGAGTACGGTCCGCCGAGCCCGGCGGCGCCGCCCGCGGGCGGTCCCGGCACGCACGTGTCGCTCTGGAGGCGGAGTCTCATTCGCGAGGACCAGTTGAACCGGTTCAGCCATCGCCACGCGACCCGCGCGGGGCGGCGGCCGTCGAGCGCCCACGTCGCTGAGGTCGTGCGGCCGTCCCCGGCGCGGGCGGACGCACCCGACGACACGTCCTGGCTGCCGCTCCCCGTCCCCGACGCGCTCCCGAGCGTCGAGGACCTGCTCAGCGCGCCGGCCACCGACGACACCGGCAGCCGGGAGATCCCGGTGGCCCAGCCGTCCCCGGCGCGGGCCGAACCCCACGACGAGACGTCCTGGCTGCCGCTCCCCGAGATCGAGGACCTCCCCGCCGTCGCGGACCTGCTGCCCGCCGACGGCGACCTGGCCCTGCCGGTCGCACGCGAGCTGCCGACCGTCGTGCCGTCCCCCGCCCGGGCCGAACCGCACGACGAGACGTCCTGGCTGCCGCTGCCCGAGGTCGAGGACCTGCCCGACATCACCGAGCTGGTCGACCCCGACCGGGTGCCCGGCCCTCCGGCCGCGCCGCCGACCGCCCCGACCCCTCGCCGGCACCTGCCGACCCGGTTCGCCCGGCGGCGGCTGCTCGCCCTCGCGCTCGTCGTCGCGACGGTCGCGGCGGGGATCTACGCGTTCCCGCGGGTGTTCAACAACGGCGACCATGTGCAGCTCCAGGTCGACGGCCGGCTCGTGTCCGCCCAGAGCGGCGTGTCCACCGTCGGTGGGTTCCTGAACGAGCACAAGGTCAAGCTCGGCCCCGACGACGTGGTCACCCCGAGCGCGTCGACCGGGCTCTCCGACGGGCTCACCGTGCAGGTGCTGCGCGCGTTCCCGGTCACCGTCGACCTCGACGGCAGCCAGCGGGTCGTGCACACCGCCCGGTCGCTCCCCCGCGAGTTCCTCGCCTCGTTGCACCTGCCCGCGACCGTCGGGGTGCGCCTGATCCCGACCCGGTTGCAGGCCGGCTCCGTGATCCAGCTCCGCACCCGCCGCAAGGGCACCCTGAACGTGGACGGGCATCTCGTCAACTACGACCAGCCCGTGTACACGGTCGCGGAGCTCCTCGACGCCTACAAGGTGGTGCTCGGACCGCAGGACTTCACCAGCCCGCCGGTGAACCAGCCCATCCCGCTCGACAACCCGTCCGTGACCGTCGTCCGGGTCGCCCAGAACCTCACCTCCGTGAACGTGCCGTACACGCTCCCGGACGCGACCGAACCGGACCCGAACCTGGTCGTCGGCCAGAACCGGGACCAGGCCGGGACCGGCGGCATCATGCGGGTCACCTACCAGATCACGACGAACAACGGCTCCCAAGTGAACGGCACGCCGGTGTCGCAGATCCCGATCGTCGCGGCGCAGCCGACCATCCACTTCTTCGGGACGAAGTCCGACCCCCGTTGGCAAGCGATCGCGAACTGTGAGACCGGCGGGAACTGGTCGATCGTCGCGCCGACGTACTCGGGTGGCCTCGGCATCTACAACGGGACGTGGAACGCGTTCGGCGGCCAGCAGTTCGCGAGCAACCCGGGGCTGGCGACCCGCGAGCAGCAGATCATCGTCGCGGAACGCATCCGGGCCAAGTACGGCTTCGGGGCGTGGGGCTGCGGCAAGACGCTCGGGCTCGGGTAGTCCCCGGCCTCCCGAGCGAAACCCCTCCGCCGCGGGCGCTACCGTCACCTCCGATGGCCGTTCTGACCCCCTCGAGCGTGCGCGCCCTGCTCGCCGACCATGACCTCGCGCCGAGCCGCGCGCTCGGGCAGCACTTCCTCGCCGATCCGAACACCGCGCGTCGAATCGTGCGCCTCGCCGACCTCGAGCCCGGCGCGCGCGTCCTCGAGATCGGACCCGGGCTCGGGTCGCTCACCGTCGCGCTCGCAGAAGCCGGCGCCCGGGTCCTCGCGCTCGAGCTCGACCGTCATCTCCTCCCCGCGCTCGAGGCGAGCGTCGCCGGCGTCGGTGACGTGACCGTCGTCGTCGACGACGCGTTGCACTTCGACGTGGACCAGCTCGGCACCGACCCGTGGGTGTGCGTGTCCAACCTGCCGTACAACGTCGCCACCCCGGTCGTGCTCCGCCTGCTCGAGGAGGCCCCCCAGATCACCCGCCTCGTGGTCATGGTGCAGCGCGAGGTCGGGGAGCGCCTCGCCGCCCGACCGGGGGTGCGCGCCGCCGGTGCCGTGTCGGTGAAGGTCGCCTACTACGCCGACGCCCGCATCCTCGGCGACATCTCACCGAACGTGTTCGTGCCGCCACCGAACGTCGATTCGGTGGTGGTGGGCCTCGACCGGCTGCCGGCCCCGCCGGTGTCGGTGCCGTCTCCCGAGGAGCTGTTCGCGCTGGTCCGAGCCGGATTCGCGCAGCGGCGCAAGATGCTCCGCGGCGCGCTGCGCCCGCTGCTCGGGGAACAGACCGAGGCGATCCTCGTCGGTGCTGGGCTCGCACCGACAGCACGGGCGGAGACGCTCGACCTCGCGGACTGGGCGACCCTCACCTGGGAGGTGCACGCCGCCCGGTGAACGAGCTCACCCAACCAGGCCGACTGCGGAGGGTGCGGGCGACCGCGCACGCCAAGCTCACGCTGACCCTCGCGGTCTACGACCGTCGCCGCGACGGCTACCACGACCTCGAAGCGCTCGCGGTGTCGATCGGCGACCCCCACGACGTCGTCGACGTCGAAGCGGTCCCACATCCCGGCGGGGTCACCTTCGACGTCACGGGCGAGGTCGAGCACGTCCCGACCGGCCCGGAGAACCTCGCGGTGCGCGCCGCGGAAGACCTGCTGATCCGCGCCGGACGCTCCGGCCACGGGGTGCGGCTCGGGTTGCGCAAGAGCATCCCCGCGGGCGCGGGCCTCGGCGGCGGGTCTGCCGACGCGGCCGGCGCGATCGCCGCGGTGCGTCGCATGCTCGAGGTCGACGTCGACGATGTCGAGCTGGCCGAGGTCGCCGCCGCGGTCGGCTCCGACGTGCCGTTCTGCCTCGTCGGGGGCGGCGCGGCGTGGATGCGAGGCCGGGGCGAGCTCCTCGAACGGGTGGAGCTGACCAGTCCCCTCCCCGTCGTCGTCGCGTTCCCCCCGTTCCGGCTCGCCACCCCGGCGGTGTACGAGGCGTGGGACGAGCTGCGCGGCCCGGTCGCGTCCCGACGCGTCGAGGCGCCCCCCTCGGTCGCCCATCTGGTGTCGGATCTCGGGAACGACCTGGAGGCCGCCGCGGAGGCGGTGGAGCCCCGCCTGCAGTCCTTCCGGGAGGACCTCGAGGAGATCGCCCGCACCGGGGCGATCCTGTGCGGCAGCGGCTCGGCCTACGCGCTCGTCCCGGGCACGCTCAGCACCGTCGCGGAGGCGACCGACCTGGCCCGGCGGATCAGCCGGCGGATGAAGGTCCCGGTGGCCGGCACCGTCGCGGTCGCCCAGGGTGTCCGCCTGAGCGCCTGAGCCCGGACGCGAGTCGGCCGCCCCGAAGGGCGGCCGCTGCTGGTGCTACCGACCCTGCTGGCGGCGCTGCCAGCGGGTCTTCTTCAGCAGCTTCTTGTGCTTCTTCTTGCGCATGCGCTTGCGGCGCTTCTTGATCAGGGAACCCATGTGTGCTGGTCACCGTACCTGGGGTGGCGTCCGAGAGTCACATCGCCCACCGCCGTTGGGCGCCGACCCGGCGCTAACGTCGCTTCTTGACGTGTCGGGGGTGGTGTAACGGCAGCACGGGGTCCTTTGGAGTCCCAAGTCGAGGTTCGAAACCTCGCCCCCGAGCGACGCCGCGACCCGCTTGAATGGAGGGGGTGACCGAACTGGCCTACCGTCCACTCGCCGCGGTGGTCCTCGCCGCCGGTGAGGGCACCCGCATGCGGTCGGGGACCCCGAAGGTGCTGCACCCCCTGTGCGGACGCCCGATGATCCTCCATGTCCTGGATCACGTGGTCGAGCTGCCCCTCGCCCGGATCGTCGTCGTCGTCGGTCACGGCGCGGAGCGGGTCACCAAGACGGTCCAGGAGCAGCTGGCCACCGACATCCCGGTCGAGTTCGTCGAGCAGCGGGTCCAGCGCGGCACCGGCGACGCGACCAGCGTCGGGCTCACCGCGTCGGGGTTCGACCTCGACGCCGAAGACGACGTCCTCGTCCTCACCGCGGACACGCCGCTGCTGCGGGCCGAGACCCTCGCCGCGTTGGCGACCGAGCATCGCCTCGCGGACGCTGCCGCCACCGTCCTCACCGCCCAGCTCGACGAGCCGGGCGGGTACGGGCGCATCGTGCGCGACGCTCGAGGCGCGGTCGACCGGATCGTCGAGCACGGCGACGCCAACGACGCCGAGCTCGAGCTCACCGAGGTCAACTCGTCGATCTACTGCTTCCGCCGCAACCTGCTCGCCCCCGCGTTGCGGCGCCTCGACCCCGACAACGCCCAGCGCGAGTACTACCTGACCGACGTCGTCCGGGTCCTGCGCGCCGCCGGCCACCAGGTCGTCGGCGCGATCGCGGACGACCCGAACGAGACCCTCGGCGTCAACGACCGCGCCCAGCTCGCCGACGCGGAAGCGGTCCTGCGGGCCCGGATCAACCGGCAGTGGATGCGCGCCGGGGTGTCGATGACCGATCCGGAGCACACCTACGTCGATGCCACCGTCGAGCTCGAAGCCGAGGTGCGGCTCCTGCCCGGCACCAGCCTGGAGGGCCGCAGCGTCGTCGGTGCCGGGTCGGTGATCGGACCCCACTGCCGACTCGTGGACACCATCGTCGGGGAGCGAGCCACCGTCGAGAACACCGTCGCGAAGGAAGCCGAGATCGGCGACGACGCCACCGTCGGCCCGTGGGTGTCGCTGCGGGCCGGGACCCGGATCGGCGCCGGCGCCCACGTCGGCACCTTCGTGGAGACCAAGAACGCCGACATCGGCGAAGCGGCCAAAGTGCCGCACCTCGCGTACGTCGGCGACGCGGACATCGGCGCGGGCGCCAACATCGGGGCGGGCACGATCACCGCGAACTACGACGGCCGGGCCAAGCACCGCACCAAGATCGGGCGCGACGCCCGGATCGGATCCAACACCGTCCTCGTCGCGCCGGTCGAGGTCGGTGACGGCGCCTACACGGGCGCGGGCGCGGTCGTCGCCGACGACGTGCCGCCCGGAGCGCTCGCCAAGGGTGTCCCCGCCCGGATCGAAGAGGGCTGGGTGAAGAAGCGCCGCGACGCCGACGAGAACGACGGGGGAACGTGAGCCTGATGGAGCTGACTCAGAAGAAGCGCTTCATGCTCTTCACCGGGCGAGGCAACGACGAGCTCTCGGCCGAGATCGCCGACTGCCTGCACGTCGCGCTCGGTGAGGTGGTGCTCTCCAGCTTCGCGAACGGGGAGCTGTACTGCCGGTTCGGGGAGAGCATCCGCGGCTCGGACGTGTTCGTCATCCAGAGCCACTGCCCGCCGATCAACGACCGGATCATGGAGCAGCTGATCATGATCGACGCGGCGAAGCGAGCGTCGGCGAAGCGCATCACCGCGGTGTGCCCGTTCTACGCGTACGCCCGCCAGGACCGAAAAGCCGAGGGTCGCGAGCCGATCACCGCCCGGCTCCTCGCCGACCTGCTCACCGCCGCGGGCTGCGACCGGGTCGTCACCGTCGATCTGCACACCGGGCAGATCCAAGGGTTCTTCGACATGCCGGTCGATCACCTCACCGCGGTGCCGATCCTCGCCGCGCACCTCGCGGGGGTCGTCGGCCCCGACGTCACCGTCGTCTCCCCCGACGCGGGTGGCGGCAAGCTCGCCCACCGGTTCGTGAACCAGCTGGCCGAGCAGGGCGTCGAGGCCGAGCTCGCGTTCATCGACAAGCGCCGCCCCAAAGGCACCCACAACGTCGCCGAGGCGGTCGAGGTCGTCGGTGACGTCGCCGGGCGGTCCTGCGTGCTCGTCGACGACATGATCGACACCGCGGGAACGATCACCGCCGCCGCGGACCTGCTCCACGCCCGCGGCGCCCGCGACGTCATCGTCGCGACCACCCACGGGGTGCTCTCCGGACCGGCGGTCGATCGGCTCAAGAACGCCCCCGTCCGGGAGGTGGTCGTGACCAACACCCTCCCGATCGAGGACGACCGACGCTGGGACGCCCTCACCGTCCTCTCGGTGGCGCCGATCATCGCCGAGGCCCTCGGCGCCGTGTTCGCCGATTCGAGCGTCAGCGAGATCTTCCGCGGCGACAACGTCTAGGACCCGCTCCGGGCGCGGGACCCCCGAGGCGGTTTGGCCTGAGCTGGCCCCGGCGAGCAGAATGGACGGTCCCGGAAGCCGCTTGAGAGGCTGCGTCGCGCCATGGCCGAGGAACTCCTGACCGCTCTGCCCCGCACCGAGCGGGGCTCCCGCCCCGCGGGCGGCTTCGCCGCGCCGGGTCAGGTCCCCGCCGTCGTCTACGGGCTCGGTGGAGACTCGGTGGCGGTGACCGTCCCGGCCCGTGAGCTCGGCCACATCCTCGCCCACGGTGCGAACACGTTGATCCGCCTCCGGGTCGACGGCGACGACCAGCTCACCCTCGCCCGCCAGGTCCAGCGCGACCCGACCCGAGGTGACCTGGTCCACATCGACTTCGTGCGGGTCCGCACCGACGTCGCGGTCAGCGCCGAAGTCGCGCTCCATCTCGTCGGCGAGCCCGAAGGGGTCCGCAACGGTGGTCTGCTCGAGCAGCTGGTCTTCGGGCTGCCGATCGAGGCCCGACCCCAAGACATCCCGACCTCCCTCGAGATGGACGTCAGCGGTCTCGACATCGGCGACCAGCTCCGCCTCGCCGACCTGGCCCTCCCCACCGGGGTCACCGCCACGATCGACCCCGACGTCGCTCATCGCGCAGGTCGTCGCACCTCGCGTCGTCGTGGAAGAGGAAGCCGCCGAAGCCGCCGAAGCCGCCGAGGGTGAGGCCGCCGAGGGCGAAGCGCCCGAGGGTGAGGCGGCCGAGGCCACCAGCGGTGACGAGGGCGGCGGGGAGTAACCGTGCTGCGGCGGCGGGGCTCGCCGCCGACCCGGACCGGAACCCCCGCCGACTGGCTCGTCGTCGGGCTCGGCAACCCCGGCTCCGAGTACGCGCACACCCGCCACAACGTCGGCGCCGACGTGGTCGAGATCCTCGCCCGCCGCCACGACGCCCGCCTCCGTCCCGGCAAGGAGCGCGCCCGCGTCGACGAGACCCGCATCGGTCCCTCGCGGGTCGCGCTCGGCCATCCCGCAGCAGTGGATGAACGATTCCGGTGACGCGGTGCGTCGGCTCGTCCGCCGCTACGGCGTCACCCCGGAACGGCTCGTCGTCGTCCACGACGAGCTCGACCTCCCGACCGCGCAGCTCCGCGTGAAGTCCGGTGGGGGGCTCGCCGGCCACAACGGGCTCCGCTCCATCACCGCGCACCTCCATGACGACTCCTTCACCCGGGTCCGGATCGGCGTGTCGAAGCCGGCGTCGAAGGAACGGGGCGCCGACCACGTCCTGTCCCGCTTCTCGAAACGGGAGCAGGCCGACGTCGACGTGACCCTCGAACAGGCGGCCGACGCGGTGGAGCTCATCACCCGCGACGGGGTCGACGCGGCGATGAACCGCTACAACGGCTCCGGTCCCGCCGCGAGCGCTGGGTCGCTGACCCGGGCCGGGATCCCGGCCGAGCGCGGCGCCGTCCGCGACACTGGAGACGTGGCGGGCCGCGAGCTGGAGCTGATCGTCCGCATCGTCGTCGCGTTCGGGCTCAGCTTCGCGATCGGATTCGAACGGGAGGTGCGCGGCGGCGCCGCCGGCGACCGGACGTTCTCGCTGGTCGGGACCGCCGCGGCGGTGATCTCCGCGGTGGCGGTCACGAAGGGGGCCGGGAACGCCATCGCCGGGATCGTCACCGGGGTCGGCTTCATCGGCGGCGCGCTGCTGTTCCGCGGGGAGACCGGCTCGCTGCGCGGCATCACGAGCGCCACCGCAGTCCTCGCGGCCGCGACCATCGGCGTCGTCGCGGGCGCCGGGTACCTGCTCGTCGCGCTCGTCGCCACCGGCCTCATCGTGTTCACCCTGGAGCTCCGGTTCATCCCGATGCTCGGCTACCTCGACGCGCGCCGCTACGTCGGCAAGTACCGCAGCGACGAGACACCACCCGCGGCGCGACGGGGACGGCGGGGATCGACCGGCCCCGACCCGGCGGGCGGGACCACCGCCGGGCCGTGAGGTCCGTCATCCCGGGCGGGACCTGACCCCACCGTCCCGGCGCCCGCGCCGGTGCGCGACGCGGCGGCGACGCCGGCCGGGTCGTCGGGGTCGCGTCGGTAGGCTCACCGGGACCCCCGGGCGCGCCCGCGCCCGGGCGTCGCTGCGCGCCCATGACCGAATCTGCTGCCCCGCTCGCCGAGCTGGCACCACTGCTGTCGAACGACGCCGCGGTGCGAGCCGTGGTGGCGCGCGCCCCGACCGTCGCGGTGCCGACGGCAGCCCGGGCGGTGTTCGTCGCCGCGCTCGGCCGGGGTCACGACCCGCCGGCCGCTGCTCGTCGCGGTGCCGACCGGGGCGGAAGCGGAGCGGTTGGCGCACGACCTGGTCTGCTTCCTGGGCTCGGCTCGAGTCGAGTGGTTCCCGGCCTGGGAGACCCTCCCCTTCGAGCGGGTCTCGCCGGCCCTGGAGACCATGGGCCGCCGGCAGCGGGTCCTGTGGCGGCTGCGGAGCGGGGACCCACCGACGGTTGTCGTCGCCCCGGTGCGCGCCCTCGCGCAGCGGCTGGGCCCCCACGTCGAGGAGACCGAACCGGTGCAGGTGCGCGCCGGGGACACCGTCGATCGGGACACGCTCGTGGAAGCCCTCGTGGCGCTCGGGTACCGCCGGGAGTACCAGGTGGAGGCGCGCGGCGAGGTGGCGGTGCGGGGCTCCATCGTCGACGTGTACCCCGTCACCGACGACCATCCGGTGCGGATCGACCTGTGGGGCGACGAGGTCGACCGGCTGTCGGCGTTCGCCGTCGCGGACCAGCGCTCCACCCACGAGGTCGACTCGGTGTCGATCTTCCCGGCCCGCGAGCTGCTCCCGACCCCGGAGGTGCAGGCCCGCGCCCAGCAGCTGCTCAGCACCGCGTCGTGGGGAGCCGAGCAGTGGGAGCGCCTCGCCACCGGCCAGACCTTCGACGGGATGGAGTCGTGGCTGCCGTGGCTCACCCCCGACGAGCGGCTCCTCCCCGACCTCCTCCCCGACGAGGCGCTCGTGCTGGTCTGCGAACCGGGCCGGATGCGGGACCGGGCCCAGGAGCAGCTCGACGAGGAGGCCGCGCTCGCCGCGTCGCTCGCCCAGACGTGGGGCGCCACCGGCGCGTTCCCGCCGCTGTCGTTGCCGTTCGACCGGCTCCTCGCCGCGCACCCGCGCCGGGACGACCGCGCTGCTCGCGGTCCCGGAGGGGCCCGACACCGCGCACCTGGCCGGCACCGCCTTCGCGCCGCTCGCCGGTGACACCGACGGTCTCGGCCGGCGGGTGCGGGCCCTCACCGACGACGGCTACCGGGTCGTCATCGCCGCCGAGGGTCGAGGCTCACGAGACCGCCTCGCCGAGGTGCTCGCCGAGGACCGAGTCGAGTCCATCGTCGACGCCGTCGCGCCCGGGGTGGTCGGCGTGACCGTCGCGCCGATCGACCGGGGCGTGGTCCTCCCCGAGGCGCGGCTCGCGCTCATCGCGGAGGCGGACCTCACCGGCCGGCGGCGGGTGCATCGAGCCCCGCGGGGCGCCCGTCGCGCCGCGGACGTCTACGACGCGCTCGAACCCGGCGACTACGTCGTGCACCAGACCCACGGTGTCGCCCGCTACGGCGGCATGGTGCAACGCGCGATCGGTGGCGTGGCCCGCGACTACCTGCTGCTCGAGTACAAGGGCGGCGACAAGCTCTACGTCCCCACCGACCAGGTCGGCGTCGTCCGCCGCTACACCGGCGGGGAGACCCCGACGCTCAGCCGGATGGGCGGCGCCGACTTCGAGCGCACGAAAGCCCGCGTGCGGGCCGCGACGCCGCGAGATCGCCCAGGAGCTCGTCGTCTTGTACCGGCGCCGCCGGGCCAGCCCGGGCCGGGCGTTCAGCGCGGACACGCCGTGGCAGCGCGAGGTCGAAGAGGCGTTCCCGTTCGAGGAGACCCCCGATCAGCAGCGCGCCATCGAGGACGTCAAGCACGACATGGAGCAGCCGACCCCGATGGACCGGCTCGTGTGCGGAGACGTCGGGTTCGGGAAGACCGAGGTGGCGGTGCGCGCCGCGTTCAAGGCGGTGCAGGACGGCACCCAGGTCGCGGTGCTCGTCCCGACGACGCTGCTCGCCAACCAGCACGGCCAGACCTTCCGGGAGCGGTTCGCGAACTACCCGGTGCGCGTCGAGGTGCTGTCCCGGTTCCTCACCAGCAAGGAGCAGCGGGTCGTCGCCGCGGGGATCCGCGACGGCGACGTCGACGTGGTCATCGGCACCCACCGGATGCTCTCCGACGACGTGTAGTTCCGGGAGCTCGGCCTGCTCGTCATCGACGAGGAGCAACGCTTCGGGGTTCAGCACAAGGAGCAGATCAAGGCGCTCCGCACCGGCGTCGACGTCGTCACCTTGTCGGCGACCCCGATCCCCCGGACCCTCGAGATGTCGTTGACCGGCATCCGCGACCTGTCGATGGTCAACACGCCACCCGAGGACCGCCAGCCGATCCTCACCTACGTCGGCGAGTACGACGACCGGGCCGTCGCCGAGGCGCTGCGCCGCGAGCTGCTCCGCGAGGGTCAGGTCTTCTTCGTCCACAACCAGGTGAAGGACATCGAGTTCGTCGCCGAACACCTCCGGGACCTCGTGCCCGACGCGCGGATCGGCATCGCGCACGGCCAGATGGACGAGAGCCGACTGGAGCGAGTGGTGCTCGACTTCTGGGAGCGCGAGTACGACGTGCTGGTCTGCACCACGATCGTGGAGAGCGGTCTCGACATCCCGACGGTGAACACCCTCGTCGTCGACCGCGCCGACCGGCTGGGACTGGCCCAGCTGTACCAGCTGCGGGGGCGGGTCGGCCGGCGAGGCCAACGCGCCTACGCGTACCTGCTGCACCCCCAGAACCGGGCGTTGACCGAGGAGGCGTACGAGCGGCTCAAGACCATCGGCGAGTTCACCGACCTCGGGTCGGGGTTCAAGATCGCGATGCGGGACCTCGAGATCCGCGGCGCCGGGAACCTGCTCGGAGCCAGCCAGTCCGGGCACATCGCCGCCGTCGGCTTCGACCTCTACTGCCAGATGGTCACCGAGGCGGTCGAGGAGCTGAAGGGCGAACCGATCCCGGAGGTGGTCGAGGTCACGATCGACCTGCCCGTCGACGCGCACCTGCCCCGCGACTACGTGGCCCGCGACGACGTCCGGATGGAGGCCTACCGGCGGCTCGCCGCGGTCACCGAGCCGACCGACGTGGACGACGTGCGCGCCGAGTGGGAGGACCGCTACGGCGAGCCGCCGGCCCCCGCCGCCGCGCTCCTCGACGCCGCCCGCCTGCGGGCCGAATGTGTGCGCCTCGGGGTGCGCAGCCTCGCGGTCGCGGGCGGCGCGGCCCGGCTGCGAGGGTTGACGCTGCGCGAGTCGCAGAAGGTCCGACTCGGCCGGCTCGCCCCCGGCGCGAAAGCCAGCGCCGAGGAGGTCCTCGTCCCGCTGCGGATCCCGCCGGCACAGGTCGCGGAGACGCTCACCGCGCTGCTCGAGGAGCTGGTGCCCCGCCCGACGGACACCCCGGTAGGCTCCGCGGCGCCGTGAAGCGCCTGTACGTCATCGTCGCCGCGCTCGTCGCCCTGATCCTGGTCGGCGGGTTGTCCGCCTACTTCGCCCTCGACGCCGGCGCGACCGCGTACACGGTGAAGAACCACTCCGTCTCGCAATCCGAGGTCGACGACGAGCTCCACGCGCTCGCCACGAACGTCGCGTTCAACCGGCTCATCAAACAGTCGAACAGCACCCCGCTCGCCTCCCAGCCCGGGTCGATCACGTCCAGCTACACCGCCGGGTGGCTCTCGCTCCGCATCGCGCAGACCTTCGCCGACGAGCAGATCACCAAGCACGGGGTGCACGTCACCGCGAACGACCGGGCCAACGGCGAGAGCCTCGCTGTGCAGCTCCTCGGCAGCGAGCAGGTCGTGAACAGCCTCCCGTCCGGGTTCCGCACCGCGCTGCGGGCCCGTTTCGCGCGCATGGCCGCCCTCGAGCGGGTCCTGCTCGAGAACCAGTCGTCGGCGCTGATCGACACCGCGTTGGCGCAGTGCCCGTCGCACCGGTTCGTGTCCCACATCCTGGTCAGCAGCCTCGCCGCCGCGCAGGCGTTGAAGGCCCAGCTCGACGCGGGCGCCGACTTCGCCACCCTCGCGGCGCAGAACTCGACCGACTCGGCGTCCGCGGCACGCGGCGGCGAGCTGGGCTGCTTCGACAGCCAGCAGTTCGTCGCCGGCTTCCAAGAAGCCGCCCAGTCCCAGCCGATCGGGGTCGTCTCGGCGCCGGTGCAGACCCAGTTCGGGTTCCACCTCATCTTGGTGCGGGACCAGCCGGGTGCCGCCGACCTCCAGAGCGTCGCGCTGAACCAGATCCTCTCGCTCGCCAAGGGCGTGCAGGTGCACGTCGACCCGCGGTACGGCATCTGGGACGCTCGCAACGGCCGAGTCGTGGCCCCCGTCCTCCCCGCCACGACCCCCTCGACTGCCGGGGCGACGCCGCCGGGTAGCTGATGGGCAGCCCCGGACGAGTCGTCGTCGTCGGCCTCGGACCCGCCGGCGCCGACCTGCTCGTCCCCGCGGCACGCGCCGCGCTCGAGCAGGCCCCCCGCGTGTTCGTCCGCACCGCCCGCCACCCGGCCGTCGCCGACCTCACCGCCGCGGGCCTGCACCCCGAGACCTTCGACGACCGGTACGACACGGCGGCGGACCTCGACCAGGTGTACCGGGGGATCGTGGCCACCCTCGTCGACGCCGCCGGCACGTCCGGCGAGGTCGCGTACGCGGTGCCGGGCAGCCCGACCGTCGCGGAACGCACCGTCGCGCTGCTGCACACCGCCGCGGGGGAAGGCCGGATCCGGCTCGACACGGTGCCCGGCCTGTCGTTCGCGGAGCTGGCCTGGACCCGCCTCGGCGTCGACCCGCTCCACACCCTGGCCCGGGTCGTCGACGGCCGCGCGCTGGACGCCGCCGCCCTCGACCTCGGTGGGGTCGTGCTCGTCGCCCAGTGCGACGAGCACCTCGTCGTCGCCGACGCGAAGCTGACGCTCCTCGAGCACGCCGACCAGGACACGCCGGTCACCGTCCTCGCCCACCTCGGGCTCCCCGACGAGCACGTCACCGTCGTCCCGCTGGTCGACCTCGACCGGGTCGAGCCCGACCACCTCACGACCTTCGCGGTCACCCTCCCCGACCCGGCGCCCGGAGCGGAGCTGGCCCGCCTCCTCGAGCTGGCCCGCACCCTGCGCCGCCCCGGCGGCTGCCCGTGGGACGCGGAGCAGACCCACCACTCGCTCACCCGCTACCTGCTCGAGGAGGCCTACGAGGTCGTCGACGCGGTCGAGACCCTCCCGCTCGACGCGCCCACCGGCACCGCGGCAACCGACCCCGCCTACACCCGCCTCGTCGACGAGCTCGGCGACCTGCTCTACCAGATTGTGTTCCACACGATCCTCGCCGAGGAAGCCGGCGCGTTCGGGCTCGGCGAGGTCGCACGCGGCATCCACGACAAGCTGGTCCGCCGCCACCCGCACGTGTTCGGCGACGTCACCGCGTCGAGCACCAGCGACGTGATGCGAAACTGGGAGCAGATCAAGAAGGACGAGCGGGCCAGCGACTCGATCATGGCCGGCATCACCCCCGGCCTCCCGTCGCTCCTGTACGCCCACAAGCTGTGGCGCAAAGCCGCGTCGGTCGGGCTCGACCCCGGCGGGATCGACGCGTCACTCGAACGGGTCGAAGCCGCTTGCGCGCGGCTCCGCGCCCGAGACGACGACGAAGCGGTGCTCGGCGAGCTGCTCGCCGCGACGGTCACGCTCGCCCGCGCCCTCGGCGTCGACGCCGAATTCGGCGCTCCGTGGCTGGTCGGTGCGGTTCCGCACCCGCTTCGAGGCCATGGAGCAGGCCGCCGCCCGCGACGGCGTCGACCTCCATCGCCTCGACCCCGCGGCGCTGCTCGCCCGGTGGGAGTCGGTGCGCCCGCCCCGCTGACCCGGACTGCACCCCAGACGGCCGACGGGCTACCAGCGCACCGGGAGCTCGTCGACACCGCGCAGCACGACCCGGCCGTTCCAGGCCGGCTCGTCGACGTCGAGGGTGATGCCCGGCAGCCGGGCGACGAGCGAGCCGATCGCCGCGCGCGCCTCCGCCCGGGCCAGCACCGCGCCGAGGCAGTGGTGGATCCCACCACCGAACGAGAGATGATGCGGCGCGTCGCGGCGTCGCAGGTCCAGGGACTCGGCGTCGGGTCCGAAGTGCTCCGGGTCCCGGTTCGCGGCGCCGAGGCACGTGAACACGAACGAGCGGGAGGGGATCTCCTGACCGCCGAGCTCGAGATCGACGAGCGTGATGCGACGCGAGAACTGCACCGGGCTGTCGTAACGCAACAGCTCCTCCACCGCGTTGGCGATCAGGTCGGGCTCGGCGGCCAACGCGGCGAGCTGCTCCGGGTCGCGCAGCAGCGCGAGGGTGCCGTTCCCGATCAGGTTCACGGTGGTCTCGTGGCCGGCGAGGTACAGGAGCACGACCTGGTCCTGCAGCTCCGCGGGGGAGAGCCGGTCACCCTCCTCCTCGGCCGCGATGAGCGCGCTCAACAGGTCGTCCCCCGGCTCGCGACGCTTCCACTCGATCGCGTCCTGCACGTGACGGGTGAGATGGTCCCCCGCGTCGAGGATCGCCGGGAAGTCCTCGGGCAGCACGATCGGCTCGAGGGTCTTGATCAGCGTGTGCGACCACTGCCGCATCTCGTCCCGGTCGGTCTCGGGCATGCCGAGCATCTCCGAGATCACCGCGAACGGGAGCGGGAACGCGAGGTCCCGGATGAGGTCCATCCCCCCGTCGGGTTCCACCCGGTCCAGCATCTCGTCGACCAGCGCCTGGATCCTCGAGTGGAGCGCCTCGACCCGCCGCGGTGTGAACGCCTGCTGGGCGAGACGCCGGATCCGGGTGTGGTCCGGAGGGTCCAGGTTCAGGATCGCCCGGGTGCCCCGCTCGCTGCGCTCGTAGCCTGCGGCTTCCACCATCGCGGTGCGGGGATCGAACGCGGCGTTGCGATCCTCGACCGACACCCGGGACTCCCGGAGGACCCGGGCGCAGTCGTCGTAGCGGGTGACCGTCCACGGCCCGATCGGGTTGTGATGCACCGGCGCCTGCTCCCGCAGCGCCCGGTACTGGGCGTACGGGTCCTGGAAGTAGCCGGGAGCGAACGGATTCAGGCCGACCTCCGCCGCCGCCTCGGTGTCGGGGCCGGCCACGTCGGTCACACGGCCGAGTGTACGGACGGCCCACCAGGCCGGCGGCCCGGCCCCGGAGCCGCTTTCCCTTCCCGCCGGCACCCGGGGCGACTACATTCGTTGCTCCTGTCACAACAACCACACCGGCCACACTCAGGGTCCGGGCGAGGTGCCCCATGAGCGAGATCCTCGAGGTCCTCGGCCGCGAGGTGCTCGATTCGCGGGGGAACCCGACCGTCGAGGCCGAGGTCGAGCTGGCCTCGGGGGCCCAGGGCCGGGCGTTGGCGCCGAGCGGCGCCAGCACCGGCGCCCACGAGGCGGTCGAGCTCCGAGACGGCGGCGAGCGCTACGGCGGCAAGGGCGTCACCACCGCGGTGGGCGCGGTGAACGGCGAGATCGCCGACGCGCTCACCGGGCTCGAAGGTGCCGACCAGCGTCTCGTCGACGACGAGCTCGCCACCCTCGACGGCACGGCCAACAAGGCCCGCCTCGGTGCGAACGCGACCGTCGCGGTGTCGCTGGCCGTCGCGCGCGCCGCGGCCGAGGAGGCGGCGCTGCCCCTCTACCGGTATGTGGGCGGCGTCGACGCGCACGTGCTGCCCGTCCCGCTGCTGAACGTGCTGAACGGCGGCGCGCACGCGACGAGCAACGTCGATCTCCAGGAGTTCATGCTCGCCCCGATCGGCGCGGCGAGCTTCCGCGAGGCGCTCCGCTGGGGAGCCGAGACCTACCACGCGCTGCGCCGGCTGCTCACAGAACGTCACCTCAGCACTGGACTCGGCGACGAGGGCGGCTTCGCCCCCGACCTGGATTCCAACGAGGCCGCACTCGGGTTGCTGCTCGACGCCATCACCGCCGCTGGCTACGAGCCCGGCGACGACATCGCCCTCGCGCTCGACGTCGCCGCCACCGAGCTCTACGCCGACGGGCGCTACACGCTGCGCGGGGAGCAGCGAAGCTTCACCGCGCCCGAGTGGGTGGACTACCTCGCCGGGCTCGCCGACCAGTACCCGATCGTCTCCATCGAGGACGGGGCAGCCGAGGACGACTGGGACGGCTGGCAGGCCCAAACCGCCCGTCTCGGCGAACTCCAGCTCGTCGGCGACGACGTGTTCGTCACGAACCCGGAGCGGCTCCAACGAGGAATCGACGCCGGCGTCGCGAACTCGGTGCTCGTGAAGGTGAACCAGATCGGGACGCTCTCCGAGACCCTCGACACGATGCTCCTCGCCGCCCGCTACGGGTACCGGTCGGTGATGTCGCATCGCAGCGGCGAGACCGAGGACACGACCATCGCGGACCTGGCCGTGGCGACGAACTGCGGGATGATCAAGACCGGCGCCCCGGCCCGCACCGACCGGGTCGCCAAGTACAACCAGCTGCTCCGCATCGAGGAGGAGCTCGGCCCGGTCGCCACCTACCTCGGCGGTCGGGCGCTCGCCGGCGCCGGTCGGGGCCAGGAGCAACGTGGCTGACTCCACGCGTCGCCGCGCGGGCGCGCCTCCCGCCCGCCGCCGCCGGGCCACGCCGAAGCGCCCGACCGCGGCGGCCCGCCGACCATCGGTGCGGGTCCGCCGTCGCCGGGCCGTGCTCGGCGCGACGCTCGCTGGCCTCGCGGTGATCGCGTTGCTGTTCGTGTTCGTCTACCCGACCGAGACGTACCTGTCGCAACGCAGCCAGACCGGCACCGCCGAGGCCCACCTGGCCCAACTCCAGCGAGCCACCGCGGAGATCAACCGCCAGTCGAAGGCGCTGGAGAGCGACACCGCGGTCGAGCGGATCGCCCGAGAGCAGTACGGGCTCGTCCGCCCCGGCGAGACCCCGTACGTGCTCGTCCCCGCGGCCACACCGACCCCGACCACGACGACGCCGGTGTCGACACCGGCGACGACCCCGAGCACCGTCGCCGCCCGTCCGTAGACTGCGGCGGATGCCGACCGTCGCCGACGTCGACGCGGTGCGCGCAGCCCTCGGACGCGAACCGACCGCAGACTTCGAAGTCGTCGTCCGTGCCGGGGACGGAACGCCGCTGGTGCTGCGCAACGCCCCGTTCACCGCGACGGGCCGGCCCATGCCCACCCGCTACTGGCTCGTCGGCCCCGACCTCGTCCGCCGGGTCGCCCAGCTCGAAGCCGCGGGAGGGGTGCGAGCCGCCGAGGCCGCCGTCGACCCCGACGCCCTCACCGCCGCGCACGACCGCTACGCCCGAGAGCGCGACGCGGCCATCCCCGCCTCCCACCAAGGGCCCCGCCCGAGCGGCGGCGTCGGCGGCACCCGACGAGGCGTCAAGTGCCTCCACGCCCACTACGCCTGGCACCTCGCCGGCGGTGACGACCCGGTCGGGGCCTGGGTCGCGGCGCGGATCACGTGACCCGCGTCGCGGCGGTCGACATCGGCACGAACTCGGTGCGCCTCCTCGTCGCCGACGTCACCGGCGACGACGACACGACCAGCCTCACCACCCTCGACCGGCGGATGCACATCACCCGCCTCGGCGAAGGCGTCGACGCGACGCGCCGCATCGCACCCGCCGCCATCGAGCGCACCGCGACGGTCCTGCGCGACTACGCCGACGCCATCCACGCGTCGGCGACGACCCGGGTGCGGGCCACCGCGACCAGCGCGGCGAGAGACGCGACGAACCGCGACGACTTCTTCAGCGCGGCACGCGACGCGCTCGGCGTGGAACCCGAGCTGCTCTCCGGAGACGAGGAGGCGCACCTGTCGTTCGCGGGCGCGACCGCAGGGCTGGCCTCGGAGCCGGCCCCGTACCTCGTCGTCGACATCGGGGGCGGCTCGACCGAGTTCAGCGTCGGGACCACCGAACCGGAAGCCGCACGCTCGATCGACGTCGGCTGCGTGCGAGTCACCGAGCAGTTTCTGCACTCGGACCCACCCGAACCCGAAGAGCTGTCCGGGGCGGTGTCGGTCGTGCGCGACTACCTGCTCGACGTGGAACGAGACCTTCCCAGTATCCACGACGCCAAGACCGTGGTCGGCCTCGCCGGGACGATCACCACCGTCGCCGCGGTGGAGCAGGGCGTCCCCTACTCACGGCAGCGGATCCACGGGTTCCGCCTGCGCCGGGAAGCCGCCGAAGACGTGTTCCGCACCCTCGCGTTGGAGCCCGCGGCGCAACGGGCCCACAACCCGGGGCTCGAACCGGGTCGGGTCGACACCATCGTCGGCGGCGCCGTCGTGCTCGTCGGGATCTTCCGGGTCTTCGAGCTCGAGGAGGTCCTCGTCTCCGAGGACGACATCCTCGACGGGCTCGCCCGCAGCCTCGCCTGACCCCCGAAATCCACCACTTCCGGGCCCTCCGGCCGGAGAATGCCCCGATGGGGGAAGCGCGGGGCGCGGAATCATCGGACCGGTTCGTCGCCGCGCTGCGCACCATGACCGGTGAGGACCTGCGCCGGGTCGCCGCGTCCCTCGACGCCGAGCAGATCTGCGACGAGGTCGACTGGTGGCGAGCCACGATCGCCATCGACAAGCTCCTGCGGCGGACGCACTGCACCCGCCAGGCGGCCCGCGCCGCCACCGAGGCAGCCCACGCCGTGCAAGGCGTCGCCGACCGGGCCGGGATCTCGCTCCCCGACGCCGACGTCACCCGTGTCGCCCGAGCCGCGGCCGAGGTCGCCCGCGGCCTCGCGGCCGGGTCCCCCGCCCGTCCGGTGGTCGGCATGCTGCTCGAGCACTGGGCCGAGGTCGTCACCCCGGTCTGAACCGTCGGCGACCCGTCCCGTCGCCCGTAGGATCAGCCCGTGCCGTTGAGCGACCGGCTGCTGCTCGGGCCCGGACCGTCGAACCCGTACCCCGAAGCCACCACCGCGCTGACCCGACCCATGCTCGGGCATCTCGACCCCGAGTTCCTCGCGCTCCTCGACGAGACCATGGCCCGGCTCCGGGGCGTGTTCCGAACCGACAACGCGCTCACGTTCCCGGTGAGCGGCACCGGCTCGGCGGGGATGGAAGCCTGCTTCGTGAACCTGCTCGAACCGGGTGACACGGCCATCGTCGGGGTCAACGGGGTGTTCGGTGAGCGCATGTGCGAGGTCGCGCGCCGTTGCGGCGCGAACGTGGAGCGGGTCGAGGCGCCGTGGGGTCGAGCCCTCGACCCCGAGCAGCTCCTCGGCGCCCAGCGCGCCCACCCGAACGCCCGCCTGCTCGCGGTCGTCCACGCCGAGACGTCCACCGGCGTCGAGAACGACGTCGCCCCGCTCGAAACGCTCCGCGAGACCGACACGCT
Organism: uncultured Actinomycetes bacterium; assembly: GCA_963714105.1. Lineage (GTDB taxonomy): Bacteria > Actinomycetota > Acidimicrobiia > IMCC26256 > PALSA-555 > PALSA-555. The sequence goes on from OY970233.1 coordinate 1,706,455, forward strand.
GTTCGTCGTCGACGCGGTGACCAGCCTCGCCGGCGTCCCCCTCGAGGTCGACGGGTGGGGGATCGACGCCTGCTACTCCGCGACCCAGAAGTGTCTCGGCGTCGCCCCCGGCCTGGCCCCGCTGACCCTCTCCACCCGAGCGCGGGAGCGGATCCGGGCCCGCACCAGCCCGCCGCAGTCCTGGTACCTCGACCTCAGCCTCATCGAGCAGTACGTGTCCGGCGCCCAGCGCGCCTACCACCACACCGCCCCCATCGCGATGATCATGTCGCTGCACGCGGCGCTCGGCGCCATCCTCGACGAGGGGCTCGACGCGGTGTGGGCCCGGCACCGTCGCGTCGGCGCCCGTCTCCAACACGCGCTGCCCCGCCTCGGGTTCCGGCTCCTCGCCGAGGACCGCCACCGCCTCCCCCAGCTCACGTCGGCGTGGCTCCCCGACGGCGCCGACGACGCCACGCTGCGCAAGGAGCTGCTCGAGACCTACGGCATCGAGGTCGGCGGCGGGCTCGGCGAGTTCGCCGGTCGGGCGTGGCGGATCGGGCTCATGGGCCACTCCGCCCGGGACCGCAACGTCACCGCCCTCCTCGGCGTGCTCCGCGACCTCGTCGGGTAGGTCGCGACGCTCAGCCCGACCCCGGCGGGGCGGGCGGGTCACCCACCTCGACGGGGCGCAGCATCCGGTCGCGGTAGTACGCCAGCTCGAGGATCGACTCGTGGACGTCGTCGAGGGCCCGGTGGGTCTCCTTCTTCCCCGGGCGGTGCTTGAACACCGCCGGGTACCAGCGCCGGCACAGCTCCTTCAGCGACGACACGTCGATGCTGCGGTAGTGGACATACGCGTCCAGCTCCGGGAGCTGGCGGTCCAGGAAGCGCCGGTCGACGCCGATCGAGTTGCCGCACAGCGGGGCGACGCCGGGGCCGACGTGCCCGCGGACGTAGGCGAGGGCCTGCTCGCCGGCCTCCGCGAGCGTCGTCGTGGACGCCTCGATCGCGGCCAGCAGCCCTGAGCGGGTGTGCATGGCCCGCACCGTGTCGTCCATCTCGGCGAGGGCCGCCGGGCGCTGGTGGACGACGACGTCGACACCATCGTCGACGGGGGCGAGGTCGGCGTCGGTGACCAGGACCGCGACCTCGACGATGACGTGGCGGGCCACGTCGAGGCCGGTCATCTCGAGGTCCAGCCACACGAGGCGACCGTCGGCGGAAGCGGGCATGCCTGCCAGCCTGGCACGGACGCGCGTGCCCGTCGGTAACCTTCGCCGATGCGCCGCAGCGAAGCCCTGGCCGGGGCGCGGGTCTCGCTCCGCCCGCTGAAGACGAGCGACTGGCAGGGATGGCGCGACGTCCGCATCCGCAGCCGCGAATGGCTCGAACCGTGGGAGCCGCTCGCCGAACCGGGCGCGCCGGACCCGATCACCGACCCGGAAGCGTTCAAGGCCCGGTGCGGCGCGTGGGAACGCCAACGGCACTTCGACGCCGCGTACGGCTTCGGGATCTTCGTCCCGAAGGAGACGTTCATCGGCGAGGTGAGCCTGGGCAGCGTGCAACGGGGACCGTTCCAATCCGCCAACGTCGGCTACTGGATCGATGCCGGGCACGCCGGGCGCGGCTACATGCCGGAAGCCGTCGCGGTGATCCTGCGGTTCGCGTTCGACGAGCTGCGCCTGCATCGGGTCGAGGCGGCGATCGTGCCCCGCAACGCCAAGAGCCGCCGCGTCGCCGAGAAGCTCGGGTTGCGCGAGGAAGGCACCGCGGAGCGGTTCCTGCAGATCCGCGGCGTGTGGGAGGACCACGTCCGGTACGCGATCACCGCGGAGGACTGGGCGGCCCGGCGGCCGGAGTTCGAAGAGGCGTTCCTCGCGCGACGGTGACGCGGCTCAGCGGTCGCCGGCGAGCCGTTCCGCCACCCAGCCACGTTCGAACGACGCCGCCTGGCGTTCCAGCTCGACCACCACGGCGGAGGCGAAGTCCGGCTGCCACGGCGCCTCGACGAGTGAGCGCTTCACCGACCGGAGCAGGTCCCGCGGGGTGGCCGCGGCCGGTTGCGCGAACGCCACGGCGGTGCCGAGCAGCTCGGCGTCGGGGACGCACCGCCAGGCCAGCCCGAGCCGGGCTGCCCGCGCGCCGTCGACGCGGGCGCCGAAGAGCGCCATCGCCGCCGCCGCCTGCGGGCCGACGGCGCGTTCGAGCATCCACGTGTGCCCGCCCCCCGGGTGCAGGCCGATGCGGGCGAACCGGGAATCGAAGCGGGCCGATTCGCCTGCGATGCGCACGTCGCAGCACAACGCGAGGTTGAACCCGGCGCCCACCGCGGGCCCGTTCACCGCGGCGACGGTCGGGAGGCTGCAGTCACGCACCGACAGGAACCCGTCGTACAGCGAACGGACCGAACCGGTCTCCCCGCCGCCGCCCTCGCCGAGGGCGCGCAGGTTGGACGTGTCCGCCCCCGAGCAGAACGCCGGCGCCGCGCCGGTCAGGACGACCGCGCCGACGTCCTCGTCGGCCTCGGCTCGCCCAACTGCGGTGACGAGGTCGTCGACCATGGCCGCACTGAGCGCGTTGCGGCGCTCCGGGTCGTCGAGGGTGAGGACCATGACGCCATCGGTGCGGCTCTCGTGCAGGGCCACCTCAGGCTCCGTCTCGCACGATCGCCGGTGAGTGGCGGAAGAAGTTCTCGACGTCCCGCTCGTAGTGGTACTCGGTCGCTCCCACCGTGGTGCGAAGACGCTGCGCCCGCACGAACGCGTCGACTGCCCCCGCGGTGCTGAACCGGTACTGGTAACCCGCCTCGCGGTAGGCGCTGGTGTCCACCCCGCGGCCGTACCGCAGCAGGTTGAGCACCTCGGGGGGCAGGTCGACGAGGTGGAGGAGCCGCAACGGCTCGGCCGCGAAGGCGGTCAGCACCGGCGGCATGGCCAGACGCCGCTTCCCCGCCATCGTGCACACCTCGCTCCACGGCATCGTCCCTTCCCCCGCGACGTTGTAGACACCGGGCACGTCGCGGAGCGTCCCGTACGCGAGCGCGCCGGTCACGTCGTCCTCGTGGACGAACTGGACACGCGGGTCGAACCCGAAGATCTCCGGCACGACCGGGAGGCTCAACATCTGGGTGATCGGGGTGTCGATGTGGTCACCGAGCACGTTCGCGAACCGCAGCAGGGTCACGCCCACGTGCGGGTTGTCCTCGGCGAAGTCGCCCAGCACCGACCCCACCTCGAGGAGGGACCGCTCCACCCGGGTATGGGGCGCCCGGCTTCGTGGGGTCGACTCCCGAAAGAAGTACGGGTCCTGGAAGTTCGACCCGTAGCTGAGGGTCGAGCTCTTCACGACGACCTTGCGGACCGTGCTGCCCGACGCACCCGCGGCGGCGAGCAGGTTCATGGTCCCGATCACGTTGATCTCGTGCACCGCCCGTCCGCTGTCCTTCGTCGAATCGACCAGCAGGTGGGTGTGGAGGATCGTGTCGACCCGGGTGGCCCGCACGATGCGCTCCAGGATCGAGAACGACGAATCCGCCCGGACGTACTCGGTCCGCTCCAACGGGACGACGGGTTCGGTCGTGTCCACGCCGACGATCAGCTCCACGTCCGGCTCGCTCTCGAGCTGCTGCGCGAGCGTGCTGCCCCAGAAGGTCCCCAGGCCGGTGACGAGGATGCGCATCAGCCGAACCACACGCTTCGACGGGCGCGCAGCAGGTCGTACAGCGCCTCCTGGATGTGCCCGCGGATCCGCTCGGCGTGATCCATGACGACGCTGCGGTTGTACCGATCCTGCCCGGGTGCGGCGTCGAAGTACACGGGCGGGAGGACCCGGACCCGGAACTTCGCCGGGAGGGGCACGACCAGCCCGAGGAGCGGGCCGAACACGAACTGGTTCGCGGTCACCGGGAAGTACGGCACGTTGAGCAGCTTCGCCAGCCGGCCGGACTTCCAGACGATCGGCATCGCCTCCTCGTTGCCGACGATCGCGATCGGCACGATCGGGACCCCGGCGCGCATGGCGATCTCCACGAACCCGCCCCGCCCGAACCGGCGGAGCTGGTAGCGGTCGCGGGCCAGCTTCCCGGTGCCCTTCGTCCCCTCCGGGAACACCAGCGTGAGCTGCTGCTCGTCGTGGAGCAGCCGGTACGCGTTGTCGGGATGGGCCGGAACGCCACCCGCCCGGGACCACAACGTCCCCGCGACCGGGAGCGCGCGAAACAGGTTGTCGGCCATGCCGTACACGGGACGCCCGAGCTCGGTCTCGATCCCGTGCATGATCACCGGGGCGTCAGACGGGATCGCCCCACCGTGGTTGCCGACGAGCAGCGCCCCGCCCTCGGTCGGGATGTGCTCGAGGCCTTCCCACTCCACGCGCAGCCACCGCCGGTACAGCGGGTCATAGAGGCGACGGGTCAAGGCCCGGATGCGCTCGCTGCGACCCCAGCCGTCGACGTCACCGACCCGTGGCGCCTCCCCCGACTCCTGGCCGCCCCGGGGCTTCGGCATCGGCACCAGCTCCCCTCCCGTCGGGCCTGGCTCCGCGACGAGCTGCTCGGGAGCGAGGGGATGCTCGATCGGCCCGCGGGTCACCGTGCCAGTGAACAGGCCCGCCGAGCCCGGGGCAACCCGGACCCGGGATGAGGGGCATGGTGGCCGATTTGCAACAACCCAGGTCGGGGGCGCGCGTGGCATCTTGGCTGTGGGCCCCGTTGATGGCCCCGGGTTGGGGTAGCGCCAACTATCGTGCGGCCGTCCTTGCCGGGTGGAGGAGTGGGGGTGGGTCGCGTGACGCTGAGGTCGTGGGCCGGGCGCGTGGGTGTCGTTGCCACGGGTGGTGCTCTGGCGGTCGGGCTCTCGTTGGCCGGCGGGGGTGCGCCCGCGGGCGCGCAGGCCCAAACCCAGGTGTTCTCGTTTACCGGGGGCTCGCAGACGTTCGCGGTGCCGGCCGGCGTGTGCTCGGTGACGGTGGACGCGTTCGGCGCTCAGGGTGGCGCGTTCGGCGGCTTCCCAGGGGATCTGACTAACGGCACCAGCGGGGCCGGCGTCGGCCCCAATGGCGTGAACAGCAATGGAGGAGTGGGGGCCCAGGCCAACGGTCCCGCTCCCGGTGGGCTCGGTGGTCACGCCACCGCACAGGTCTCGGTCACGCCTGGCGAGCAACTCCAAGTCAACGTCGGCGGCGCGGGCGGGACCGGCACCGGCACGAGCAACGACACCAACGCCCCGGGCGGCGCGGGTGGGTTCAACGGCGGCGCGACCGGTGGGACCGGACTCGCCACTCCGGGGTTCACAGCCGGCGGGGGTGGCGGCGGCGGGAGCTCCGATGTCCGCGCCGGTGGCACGGCACTCGCGAATCGGGTCGTTGTCGCCGGTGCCGGGGGCGGCGCGGGCGGCTACCTCACGAGTGACAACACGGCGTTCTCGGCTGGCGGTGCCGGCGGCGGAGCTGCCGGTCAAGATGGCAAGCCGGGGCAGGGCACCTCCGCGCCGGGCAAGGGGGGCACGGCGACCCAAGGCGGCGCCGGGGGCACTAACGCAGGGACCGGCGGGACGGGAACCGCGGGTCAAGGCGGAGCGGGCGCGGGTTCCGGTCCCGAGAACCTCACCGGCGGCGGCGGCGGCGGCGGCGGGGGCCTCTTCGGAGGCGGCGGCGCTTCCGGCACGCTCGGGACCTCCGGGATCAGTGGAAGTGCTGGTGGTGGTGGCGGCGGCTCCGCTTCCGGCCCAGCCGGCACAACGTTCGAGTCGGGTGTGCACACCGGGAACGGGCAGGTCTCGATCAGCTTCGACCCCACCAACGGCGGCTGCCCTGTGCCGGTGGTCGTCGCACCCAAGTTCACCGGGTAGGCCGCGGCAACGCCAAGCACCCTGTGACTGACGGTGTTGCGCCACCAGGCATCTCGCGGACACACTCGGTTCGGGGCAAGGCCCAATTTCGGGGCCTGACGTGGGGGCGAAGACGGACCCGACCGGGTCGGGGCTGAAGGCGTTCTCGCCGGCGTCAACGCGGGCCCGGAAGGCTGATTCGCTAACGTGGATCCGTACGGCCTCATCCCAAACCGACACCACCCGCGGGACGCCAACGGGTCGATCGCGTCGTCACGACGCGCGCCACGCTCGAGCGCCGCGGGACGCCGATGAGGACCCGTCGTCGAGCACCGAAGCCTTCGACCACTGACTGCACCTTCGGCTGCACGGGGACCCTTGTGGGAGGCTCCACGCCGTGAGTGGGCTCATCGACTGGCTCGTCAGGCTCCCGACCGTGGTGCTCTTCCTCGGCCTGATGGCCATCGGGCTCGTCGTCGCCGCCGGGCTCTCGTGGCTCGCGACGCGAACCATCGAAGACGGCGTGCGCACCCGGACCAGTACCAGCGTGACGACGGTCGTCGGCGTGGTCGCGGGTCTCTACGCAGTCCTCGTCGCGTTCGTCATCGTCAACGAGTGGCAGACCTTCAACGACGCCCAGGCCCAGGTCTCGAGCGAGTCCGCGGCCCTGACCGCGACCTACTTCGACGCTGGAGTGCTGCCCGAGCCGAGTCATTCGCAGATCCAACGCGCCCTCGTCGACTACGACCGCTCCGTGATCTGCGTCGAGCTTCCGTACCTCGCCACCCATCACGGGCCTGCGCCCGCCACGCGTCGTTCGCTCCAGAACGTCTTCCTGGTGATGGCGCGTGCCTCCCCGGACGTGCAGACGTTGCCCTTCTACACCAGCGCCGTGAGCTCGATCGGGCAGGTTGCCAGCGCTCGGCGCGCTCGGATCAACGCCGCGTCGTCGCCGCTCCCGAACCTGCTGCTCGTCGTGATCCTCGTGACGAGCCTCGCGCTGGTCGGTGTCGCCAGCGTCCTCGACACCCAGCACCGTCGCTGGCACCTCGTGCTCACCACCGCGCTCACCATCCTGGTGGCGCTCAACCTCGCGCTGATCGTCACGTTGGACCGTCCCTTCGACGGTGCGGCAACGGTCAGTGACGCCCCGCTGCGTGAGGGGATCCCGAGCGCGCTGCTCCGCTGCGGCCATCCCAGCATCACGGCGCTGCCGTGATGCGACCCGGCACCCCGGGCCGAGCCGCGCGGTCCGTCGCCCCCGACCTCCTCGCGGCGTCGGGGGCGTGCGCGCCGGCCACGGACGCGTGGTCTCGATGGGACCGGTCTCGGCGCCGACGAGGAGGCCGACCACGGTGAACACCCGACCCGAGCCCCGCGGGGCACCCCGGCTGAGCGCGGACGAGTTCCACGACCTGTTCCATCGCCTCAAGCGTGAGACCGCCCGGGGACCGTCGGACCGGCGCGGCGGGCTGAACAACCTCACCCCCGCGCAGGTGCTCGACGGTGTCGCCACGGTCCGGTCGGGACGCACGGTGTCGCTCGCCGTGCCGGTCGAGGCCGACCCGGGTCGCGACAACCCCGATCCGTGCCACCACGAGATGACGAACCCCGGTCCTGACGGCTTGGCGGCCACCGGACTCGATTTCGCGATGGACCGGTTCGGCATGAACGTCCACGGCAACGCCGACAGCCACATCGACGCGCTGTGCCACGTCAGCTACGACGCCAAGCTGTACAACGACGTGCCCGTCGACACCATCGCCCCGGACGGCCCGACGACGCTGTCGATCGCCGTCGCCGGCGACGGGATCGTCGGTCGCGGCGTCCTGCTCGACATCCCGCGGCTCCGCGGCATCCCGTGGTTGGAGCCGGGCGACCACGTGACCGCCGAGGACCTCGCCGCGGCGGAACGGGCCGAGCAACTCCACGTAGGGGAAGGGGACTTGCTCTTCGTGCGGGTCGGACACAGTCGGCGCCGCAACGAGCTCGGGCCGTGGAACGCAGCTGAAGCCCGCGCCGGCCTGCATCCGACCGCACTCGGGTTCCTGGCCGACCGTCGAGTCGCGGTGCTCGGCAGCGACGGCAACAACGACACTGCCCCCAGCACGACCGAGGGTGTCGCCTTCCCGGTCCACGCCCTCGCGATCACCGCGATGGGTCTCCACCTGCTCGACTACCTCCAGTTCGAGGATCTCGCGCCGGTCTGCGAATCGGAGCGGCGCTGGTCGTTCCTGTGCGTGATCGCGCCCCTCCGGCTCCCGACCGCCACCGGCTCGCCCGTCAATCCGATCGCCATCCTGTGAGTTGAGCACCGTCGCCACCTCGCGCTGGCGCACCCTGCGACGGAGCGTCACGCGTGCCTCCGTGGACGCACTCCACTCGCGGTCGCGGGGCCCCTCGAACGAGTGAGCCAAGAAGGCGGAAGCGGCGACATCACCCGTGTTGCCGGGTCCGGTGCGCGAGTCTGTAGCCGTGATCCACGTGCGCGTCGTGAGTCCACCCGACGTCACCCCCAAGCTTGTCGATGCGCTCGCGTCCGGCACCGGCGTCATGAACCTCATCGTCCTCGAGGGTGCCGCGATCCTCCCGGAGGGCGACGCGCTCCAGTTCGACGTCATCAACGCAGAAGCGAACCGGGTCCTCGAGGAGCTGCGGGCACTGGATCTGGAGCGGCTCGGTTTCATCGCGATCGAGAACGTCGACGTCGCCATCTCGGAGCGCGCCGCCAGCGCCGAAGGCCGAGAACCGCGGCGGGCGAACTTCGCGCCGATCTGGGAAGCGGCAGAGGCGCGGATCCGCGCCGGGGGGACCTACCCGCCGAGCTGGTTCGCGCTGCTCATGATCGCCGGTCTCATCGGCGCGGTCGGGATCCTCCTCAACTCGCAGATCCTCATCGTCGGCGCCATGGTCGTCGGACCCGAGTACGGGGCGATCATCAGGGTCGCGCTCGGCATCAACACCAAGGACCACCGAGCAGTCCGCACCGGTCTTGCTGCGCTGTTCGTCGGGTTCGTGCTCGCGATCGCAGCGACGCTCGTCTTCGCGCTGGTCATTCGCGGGCTCGACCTGCAGCCCCGAGCCTTTGATGCCGGGATCCGGCCGGTCTCGGACCTGATCAACTCCCCGAACGTCTTCTCCGTGGTCGTGGCCATCCTGGCGGGCATCGTCGGTGTCGTGTCCCTCACCGAAGCGCGGACGAGCACGCTCCTCGGGGTGTTCATCTCGGTGACGACCATCCCGGCGGCGGCCGACATTGGCGTCTCGAGCGCCTTCGGGAGCTGGCCCGAAGCGCGCGGATCGCTGCTCCAGCTGGTGTTGAACGTCGGGATCCTCATCGCGGTCGGGTCGATCGGCCTCGTCGTCCAGCGCCGAATCTGGGCTCGCCTCGGCCAGGGAACCTCGGCGCGCTAGCGGGCAAGCCTCCGCGCCCACCGAGCGCGTGGCACCGCCGCCGCGCAATACGGTGTCGTCCCATGCCGCGGAGGAGCCGACCCACGACACGCCCGTCCTGGACCGCCACGGCCAGGGCCGACGGACACCAGGTCGGCCTGGCGGAGCGACCTCGCTGGTGCGGACCCGAACCGGGACTGGCCGGAGCGCTCGCGTCGTGAAGTTCGACACCGGAACCGACCGGCTCGAGATCTTCAGCGATGCCGTCATCGCGATCGCGATCACCCTGCTCGTCCTCGACATCAAGGTCCCCGATTCGAAGGACGGAAGACTCGTCCACGACCTGTTGCACCAGTGGCCGTCCTACCTGGCGTTCGTGCTGTCGTTCGCCGTCATCGGGATCATGTGGGTGAGCCACCACTCGATGTTCGAGCGCATCCACCGGGTCGACCGGACGCTGCTGTTCATGAACCTGTGGCTGCTGCTGGGCATCGCGTTCCTGCCGTTCCCCACCGCGCTCCTCGCGGAGTACGCCACCCAGGGTGGGAGCAACTCCCACGCCGCAGCAGCGATCTACAGCGGGACGATGGCGCTCATCGGGCTCGCGTTCCTGTCGATCTGGATCCATCTCGCCAGCCACCCGGCGCTGCTGAGCGGCCATGCCAACAAGGCGAGCCTCCGTCGATCGATCAACCTGTCGTTGGTCAGCCCGGTCGTCTACGGACTCTCGATCGGGCTGGCGTTCGTGAGCGCCGAGGCCTGCTTCGTCGTCTACGCCCTCGCCGCGCTCTACTTCGCCCTGGGGCCCTCGTCGAAGGCGCTGTCGCGGCGACTCGAGCGTGAGCTTGAAGTGCCGGCCGCCGCGCCACCTCCGGGTCCGGACTCACCCGAGGCCGACCGTCACGAGCGCAGTGTCGATCAGCCACCCGGAGGGGGCCTCACCGGTGAGCAGGCCGGCGACGCCGACCCGGGGGACGGCCCGGCGACAGCGGGCCACGGGGATGTGAGCCGAGGCGAACCCATCGATCCGGCCCAACCGAGTCCCGGGTTGACCCGCCCGGAGGAGCCGCCGCGGGTACGGGACGGCTGAGAGCCGGCGCGGCGCCACCATCAGCCCGGCGAGCGGTCACCCGGCTGGCGCCGAGCGCCGCGATCCTGGGGGCGGGCGGATCGGCGCCCAGGCGCGGCAGGCCGATCGGAGCGACGATCCGCCGTCACACCCGGGCGCGATGGTTGGCGGGATGGGCGGAGACCCTTGCAGCCGACACGACGCGTCCCCCGCGGTGCGCTTCACGGAGACCGCGCGCTGTCTGGGGGCCGCGGCTCGGTCGGCCGGGCTCACGGTCCCGGCGTTCCGGTCCCCGCCCCGGGTGGCGGGTGCCTCGCGGACGTTGCGGCACTTCCCCGGGGGCGCGCTGGTCTCGGTCACCCTGCGCGATCGCCCCTTCGATGACGTCGTGGTCGACATGGTGGAGGGCCTGGTGCGGGCCAACCGCCTCGAGGGCGAGGCGGCGGCCCGGGCGCGAGCGGCGCTCCTGGAGGCCGCGTCCGCCGCTGCGTCGACGCGAGGCCGCCTACCCTCGCCGCGGGCCCGGATGGCGGAACGGCAGACGCAGGCGGCTTAAACCCGCCGGTCCTTCGGGGCGTGGGGGTTCGACTCCCTCTCCGGGCACCGCTGCTTGCAGACCACCTCTCGGTACGAACGTGACCAGGAGTCGCCGATCCCTCAGCGCTTGGTCCTCGTGAGCGACCCCATCGACCGGAAAGAGCGCCGATCCCGATCTCTCCCAAGAAGCGAGGCCGATCGCCATCGTCGGCGGCGCGATGTGGCGTGATCCGACGTGGAGCGCTCGAGGCCTGGCTCGATCGTGCCGACCGTGGGAACATCCCGTCGATGGCTGCCGATCCGTTCGATGCTTCGGCGGGCGTGCCCTATGACGCTGCTCGCCGGCTTGCGCGATGCGTGCCCGGTCTCGCGGACTTCGTCGGGCGCGTACTTCCTCGCCCGTCACGACGATGTCCTCGCGGCCACGAAGGACATCGACGCGTTCCAGGCGAGCTTCCGTGTCGCGGGCGTGGTCGTGCCGCCCGAGGAGCAACTGATCAGCGAGATCGCTGAGCCGCGCCACGGCAAGATCCGCCGGATCATCAACTCGGCGATCGCGCAGCATCGCATCGGCCGGGTAGAGCCATTCGCCCGCGGGCTGTGCAATGAACTCCTCGACCGGCTCGTCGCGCGTGGCGGTGGTGATCTCGTGGCCGACTACGTGACACCGATCCCGGCCACGGTGATCGCACATCTCCTCGGCGTCGATCCGGCGGATCATGCCCGCTTCGCCGAGTGGTCCGACCTCGTGGTGCAGTCCGCCTACGCGACCAGAAACCGCAGGGAGGATGGAGCCGAAGGCGAAGGCTTGGCCGGTGTCGCGCCTGAGTTCACGGCCTACCTCGACGTGATGATCGCCGAACGCAAGGCCTCGGCCGACCCGCCGGACGACTTCGTCACGCGGCTCATCCACACCAGTGTGGATGGTGAGCGTCTCACTGATCTCGAGATGCGCACGCAACTCGCCTTCTTGCTCATGTCCGGCAACGAGACCACGCGGCACTTGATCGCCAACACGCTCGAGACGGTGTGCAGTGACCCAGCCCTCTTCGCGCGATTGCGGGCGGAGCGAGACCTGGTGCCGACCGTGGTCGAGGAGTCGCTGCGTCACGACCCGCCGATCCACGTGCTGTTGCGCGATTGCCTCAAGGAAACCACGATCGACGGTGTCACAATCCCCGCCGGTGTCAAGATCGGGTTTGGCATCGCGTCAGCAAACCGCGACGCGTCCATCTACGACGATCCCGGCGAGTTCCGGCTCGACCGCGGGAACGCGAGGGATCATCTGGCCTTCGGTGGCGGTCCCCATGTCTGCCCGGGCGCGTCCCTGGCGAGACTCGAAGGCCGAATCGCGCTCGACGTGTTCCTGGATCGCGTCGCTCAAGCACGCGTCGACGAGACGTACCGACGCGAACCCGTACCGGTGTTCTGGGCCAACGGCCCCCGCCGGCTGCCCGTCACACTGACCGGCACAAGCTCGAACGCACCGCGTCCCGCTCGATAGCAGCAAGCCGCTGCCAAATCGGGACACGCCGTCGCGTATCCCATGAACCGCGTCCCCGAATCGCGCGCCTGGGGTCGGAGTCAGTCGGCGGGCGGGACGGGCTGTGGTGGGGGTGGGCCCGCGTAGTGGGCGCTGGGGCGGATGAGCCGGTTGTCGGCGGCTTGCTCGAGGACGTGGGTGCTCCAGCCGATGACCCGGCTGGACGCGAAGGTCGGTGTGAACATGTCGCGGGGCACGCCGCAGGCGTCCATCACGATCCCGGCGTAGAACTCGACGTTGGTGTAGAGCTTCCGGCCGGGCTTGAGCTCGGCGAGGATCTCGACCGCGAGCTGCTCGACCCGCTCCGCGAACTCCAGCTTGGGTCCACCGAGCCGCTCGGCGACGCTGCGGAGCATCACCGAGCGGGGATCATCGGTCTTGTAGACGCGGTGTCCGAAGCCCATGAGCCGGTCACCGCGCTCGACTGCGGCGCGGATCCACGCGTCGGCGTTGTCGATCGTGCCGATCTCGTCGAGCATCTGCAGGGCCCGGCTGGGTGCGCCACCGTGGAGCGGGCCGGACAGCGCGCCGATCGCGCCGACGATCGCGGCGGCGAGGTCCGCGCCGGTGGAGGTGATGACCCGGGCCGTGAACGTGGATGCGTTGAAGCCGTGGTCGATCGTGGAGATCAAGTACTGCTCGACCGCGCGCGTGTGCTCCGGGGTCGGGACGGTCCCGAGCATCATGTGGAGGTAGTTCGCGGCGTAGGGGAGCTGGGGGTCAGGGTCGATGATGGGCTCGTCGTGCCGGAGCCGGTGCAGTGCGCACAGCAGGGTGGGCACGACGGCGCAGACCCGGAGGGCCTGGGAGCGCAGCTCGGTGCTGGTGAGGTCGAGCGAAGGTCGGAAACCGAGCGCGGCGCCGAGCAGCGACACGGTGGTCCGCAGCATGTCGAGGGGCGGTGAGGCGGCGGCGACGTTGGCGATCCCGGGGAGCGCCTCCTTGACCGGCGCGGGGATCTCCCGCAACGGCCGGACCTCGTCCATGAACCGGGCCCGTTCCGCCGCGGAGGGCAGCTCACCGTGGAAGAGCAGGTACCAGACGTCCTCGAGGGTTCGGGTCTCGGCGAGCTCGACCGCGTTGTACTGGCGGTAGTGGTAGAAGCCCTCGAGGCCGCGGACGTCACCGATCTCGGTCTCGGCGACGACGACGCCTTCCAAGCCGCGCGGCACTTCGTGTGCCAGCGAGGCGGCGGGTTGGATCTGGGCGATGCGCATCAGGTCCCGCATGGAGACGATGCCGACGAGGCGGCCGTCGTCGACGACGGGGATGTGGCGGTACCCGTGCTCGCTGAGGCTCGCGAACGCGGAGCTGACCTCCGCGTCGGGGGCGACGCTGTCGGGTTGCCCCGTCATCCATTCCGAGACGGCGGAGCCCGCACCCGCGCCGGCGGCGGCGAGACGAACGAGGTCGCGTTCGGTGAGGATCCCGACTGGGTGGTCGCCGTCGACGACGACGACGGACCCGACGCTCTGGGCGCGCATGCGGTCTGCCGCGTCGGACACGGTCTCGTCGGCGCGGGCGGTCACGACAGGGCGGCTCATGATGTCCGCCACGGTCCGCTTCCCGTCAGCTGCCATGTTCCCTCCCGGTGCCGGTGTCGATGCTACGCGCCGGTTTGGCGACCGTGACGGCCCTCACCGGTCACGAAGCGGGCGACGCCGGCGGCGAAGTCGCTCGAGGCGAGTGTCTGCATGCCGAGGTGGTACTCGTTCACGAACGCGTCATCGAGGCGCATACCGAACTGCTCGTAGGCGGATCGCCGGTCGTTGCGGAGGCAGACCTGGGGGAGCTGGCTCAGGTCGTGGGCGAGCGCCGCGGCGTCCTCGAGGGCCCGACCGGGTTCGCTGACCCGGTTGGCGAGCCCGATGCGGGCGGCCTCCTCTCCGGAGACCCCCCGCCCGGTGAGGATCAGGTCGAGGGCGTGGCTCAGCCCGATCAGACGGGGGAGTCGGACGGTCCCGCCGTCGATGAGCGGCACGCCCCACCGGCGGCAGAACACGCCGAAGACCGCGTCTCGCGCCGCGACTCGGAGATCGCACCAGCACGCGAGCTCGAGCCCACCCGCCACCGCGTAACCCTCGACCGCGGCGATGACCGGCTTGTCGGTGAGCATCCGGGTCGGGCCCATCGGGCCGTCGCCGTGCTCGCTGACCCGGTTCGTTCGCTCACCGCCCATCGCCTTGAGGTCCGCGCCGGCGCAGAAGGTGCCGCCGGCGCCGGTCAGGATCCCGACGGTGGCATCGTCGTCGGCTTCGAAGGTTCGGAAGGCGTCCGCGAGCGCGGCGGCGGTGACGGCGTCGACGGCGTTGCGGGCCTCCGGTCGGTCGATGGTGACGGTCATCACGGGGCCGTCGCGGTCGATGTGGACGCTCATCGTGGTGATGCTCCCTTCCGGGTCCGTCGGGCGTAGAGGTGCGCGGTCTCGTTCAGGGTGGCCACGCTGCGCGGGCCGGTTCGCGCCGCGTGCACCCGACTGATCGACGTGTACTCGGGATGGAAGAAGAGCAGCGATCGGGTGCCGAGCACGTGCGCAAGGAACACGTTGAGGACGCCGCCGTGGGTCACGACCACGACACGACGCCCCGCGAACCGCTCGATGAGCGCGTCGATCGCCGGCACGACGTGACGTTGGAACTCGGCCGGGTCGACACCACCCGCGTCGGCCCAGCGGCCTTCGATCGTCGCGTACCACCGTTCGTCCTTGGCTTCGCGGAGCTCCTCGATCGGGATGTACGCCCCCGCGGTGGCGTCGTACTCGGTCAGTCCCGGGTCGACCTCGACGGCCAGGCCGAGCGTCTCCGCGACGGGCGCGGCGGTCTCGCGGGCCCGCCGCAACGGGCTGGTGACCAACGCGTCGAGGGGCTCCGCGGCGAGCCAGTCGGCCAGGAGACGGGCCTGGCCTTTGCCGGGCTCGGAGAGCCCGGGGTCCGCGGGTCCGTCCGCCTCGCCTTCGTCGACGCGGACCGGCTGGGCGTGACGGACGAGCACCAGCTCCATCAGCGGGCGCCGTCACGGCTCGCGGCGGGCGGTTCGTCGACGGCCGGGTCGGTGAGCGCGAAGCCGAGGATCGCCGCCAGCTCGGCGAGGGCCTCGTTGACGTCCGAGACCTTGATCGTGGTCATCCCCAGCTCGCGGGCGGATTTCAGGTTCACGCCGAGGTCGTCGAGGAACACCGCCTCGCCGGGTCCGACGCCGAGACGGTGACAGGTCAGCTCGTAGATCCGCGGGTCGGGCTTTCGGAGCCCCTCGACGGCGGATTCGACCACCACGTCGAAGACCGAGCCGAGGCCGGCGAGGCGGGTCCCGGAGCGGTCTCCGTCGTCGGTCACCCAGTTGTTCGTGAGCGCCGCGGTGAGGAGCCCGTGGGCGCGGATGCGCCGCAGGGCCTCGAGCATCTCCGGGTGCGGGTCGGGGCTGGCGGCGATCTCGTCGAGGAGCGCCGCCACCGCCACCCGACCGCCGGCGCGGGCGCACTCCTCCTCGAACGCGGCCGCGAAGCCGCTCGGGTCGAGCTCGCCGCGCTCGAAGCGGGACCACGCCCCGTGGTCGCCGCCGGCGACGACCACGTCGCTGATGAAGCGGTGGGGGAGCCCGTGACGGGCTTCGTAGGCGCGGAACACGTCGAGCGGGGAGGGCATCACGACACCCCCGAGATCGAAGATCACGGCGCGGATCGGCATGCGCCGGCGACGCTACCCGTCGGTCTCGGGGGGCTGCACCGAACCGTCGGCGCAGCCATGATGACCACATGAATGCCGATGCCGAAGCGGTGCGGGGGCTGGTCGTCGCTTACGCGGAGCGGCTCGACGCCGGCGATCTCGATGCGGTCGCGGCGCTCTTCGACGACGCGGTCGTGCGCCCGGCGGCGAGCGGCGCCGAGCTCGTGGGCCGCGAGGCGGTGCGTCGCATGTATGACCCGGTGATCCTCTACGAGGACGGGACCCCGCGCACCAAACACGTGCTCGGCGATCTGACCGTCCGAATCGACGGGGACGCGTCGACCGCGACGAGCGGCTGCACGTTCACCGTCCTGCAGGGGCGCTCGGGACGGGGACTGCAACCCGTCCTCTGCGGCCGTTACGACGACCGGTTCGCCCGAGTCGAGGGGCACTGGCGGTTCACGGAGCGGGTCATCACCCCGACCCTCCTCGGTGATCTGTCCGGACATATGGGCCGCCGATGAACGCGGCGGTCGAGGCGATCAGCCGACTCGTCGCTGCTGCTCGCCGCGCCACCGACCCGGTCGTCGTGGGGATCGCCGGCGCGGTCGCGGCCGGCAAGTCGACGCTGGCGGCCGAGCTGTCGGGGTCGCTCACGGCCGAGGCGGTCACGGTCGTCGGCACCGACGGCTTCCTGTACCCGAACGCGGTGCTTGCCCAGCGGGGCCTCACCGAGCGCAAGGGGTTCCCCGAATCCTTCGACGTGGAACGCCTCCGCGGCTTCCTCGTCGACGTTCGGGCCGGGCGGCTCCCCCAGCTCGTGCCCCGCTACTCGCACGTCACCTACGACATCGAGGGTGAGGAGATCGTCGCCGCCGCCCCGGTCGTCGTGGTTGAGGGCGTCAACGTGCTCGAAGCCGCCGCCGACCTCCTCGACGTCGGCGTCTACGTCGACGCCGACGAATCCGACCTCGAGGCCTGGTACGTCGAGCGCTTCCGGGCGCTCACCGTCGAGGCCGCGCACGAGCCGACGTCGTTCTACCGGTCCTTCGTCGCGCTGAGCGACAGCGAGGTCACCGCGGTCGCGACCCAGGTCTGGCGGCACGTCAACCTGGTGAACCTGCGGCGCCACATCGCCCCGAGCGCCGCGCGGGCGACGTGCGTCATCACCAAGGGTCGAGACCATCGGATCGTCGGCGTCACGACGCGCGACGATGCCCATCAGAGCAAAGGAACGTGGCATGGCGACCGATCAAGAGCTCGTTGACCAGCTCGAGCACGTGTGGCACTCGGTCCACGCGTTGGGTGCCGAGCTCGACGAGGCGCAGTGGAAGACCCCGACCGAAGTCCCGGGGTGGACGGTCCAGGACAACCTGGTTCATCTGAGCGCCCTCGAGTCGCGGCTCCTCGGCCGACCGGAACCGGACCACGAGATCCCGGACGGTCTGGCCCACGTGAAGAACGACTTCGGGCGCACGAACGAGATCTTCGTCGACTCCCGCCGGGGCTGGTCCGGGGCCGCGGCCCTCGCCGAGTTCGACGAGGTGACCGGCGAGCGGCTCGCCGTCCTGCACGGCGACGAACCCGCGGGCTTCGACGCGGAGTCCTGGACGCCGGTCGGCCCCGGGACGGTCCGCGACCTCCTCCCGTTCCGGATCTTCGACGCGTGGGTCCACGAGCAGGACATGCGCCGAGCGGTCGCCCGCCCGGGCGACCTCGACGGGCCGGTCGCCGACGTCGCGCTGACCCGGATCCTCGCCACGATGCCGTTCGTCGTCGGCAAGCAGGTCGCGCCACCCGAGGGCAGCACCGTCGTGTTCGACCTCACACCTCCGCTCGGCTCCCGCCTCGCCGTGGGCATGGAAGGGCGCGCCCGCCGCCTCGACGACATCCCGGCAGCGCCGACGGTCACGATCCGCACCGACGGCGAGACGTTCACCCGGTTGGCGTGCGGGCGCAGCGACCCGGCCGCGACCCTCGCCTCCGGCTCGGTCCGCTTCGACGGCGACGCCGCGTTAGGACGCCGGGTCGTGGAGTCCCTCAACTTCCTCTTCTGAGCGACGCCGGGTCAGGACGCGGTGCGGGACCAGACGACGACGTCTCGGTGTCGCCCCTGGTGCTCGATCCGGGCCCGGGCGATCCCACCCCGTTCGAAGCCGGCCCGGGCCGCGACTCGGTGCGACCGCTCGTTCTCCACGAACACGAGCGCCTCGAGTCGACGCAGGCCCACCGTCTCGAGCGCCCACCCGGCGACGAGACCCAACGCGTGGGGCGCGACGCCCCGCCCGCGAGCCGGGGCCGAGACCCAGTAGCCGACCTCGGCCCGCCCCGAGCAGTCGTCGGGGTGCTGAACGCCGACCGAGCCGAGCAGCGTGCCGCGCTCCGGATCGACGATGACGAAGTGGCCCGCGGTGCCGTCCCGCCAGGCCGAGACGGTCGATTCGATGTAGGCGATCGCGTCTTCGACGGTGTACGGCGTCGGGACCATGGTGAAGGCCGGGATGGCCGGGTCCTGCACCGCGGCGGTGATGGCGTCGGCGTCGCTCAGGCGCGGGGGTCGCAGCCGCACCAGGTCGTCGGAGAGGTCGGGGACGGACAGCCGCACCGCGTCAGCGTGCCATCATCGGCTCGAGCGCAGCCGCGATTTCCGAAGAGGGAGCGACGTGATGAGCCTGGTCTACAACGTGGTCGGACCGCCCACCGCGCAGCGGGTGCTGCTGCTGGTCCACGGCTACGGAGCCGACGAACGTGACCTCGGCGGGCTGCTCCCGTACCTCGACCCCGAAGGCCGGTTCCTCACGGTCTTGCCGCGCGGTCCGGTCGCGGCACCTCCCGGGTTCGCCTGGTACGACCTGGCCGCGACCGGCGGCGGTCACCGCGAGGACGCCACGTTCATCGGCTCCCTCGACGCGCTCGACGACCTCCTCGACGCGGTGTGCACGGAGCACCAGCTCGAGCGCAGCGCGGCGATCGTCGCCGGGTTCTCCCAGGGGGGCGGACTCGCCGTCGCGCTCGGCCTGCGGGCCGACGACCGCACCCGTCCCGCCGGGGTGCTCGCCATGAGCTCGTACCTCCCCGACGTCGAAGGAGTCGACTACGACTGGGCCGCCGCGGCGACGGTCCCGTTCCTCGTCCAGCACGGCACCGACGACCCGCTGATCCCCGTCGCGGCAGGCAGAGCGCTGGCCATGACGCTCATCAGCCACGACGTCCCGACCGTGTTCACGGAGTACCCGATGGGGCACGCGGTCGCGATGGAGAGCGTGCAGGAGGCCAAGCGCTGGCTGGACGCCGTCGTCGTCGGTGAGCGGCCGAGCGAACCGATGCCGGAGCCGCCACCGGAGCCGCTCGTGAAGCCGGTCACCACCGCGCAGTGGGAAGCGGAGGTGCTGCGCGCCGAGGTGCCGGTGATCGTCGACTTCTGGGCGCCGTGGTGTCAGCCGTGCCGGGCCGTGGCCCCAGTCGTCGAGCAGATCGCGGCGATGCGCGAAGGCTCGTACAAGGTCGTGAAGGTCAACATTGACGACGAGCCGGCGATCGCCCAGCAGTACGAGGTGCAGAGCATCCCGATGATCGGGCTGTTCCGCAACGGTCGCCTCGAGCGGGCCGCGCAGGGCGCCAAGCCCCGCCCACAGCTCGAAGCCGAGCTCGGGATGCTCGTCATCCCCTAGCGGCTCGGCGGTTCGACCCGCCGGCCGGTCGCGGCGCGGTTCAGCCGGTGAAACGGGGAGAGACGACGAGCACCGACGCCGGCGACGGTCGCGGGCCGCCTCAGCTGAGGTCCGCCCCCCGGACGCGGATCGTGCCAGGGGCGCCGTCGACGATCCGGCCGACCACCGCGGCGGCGAGCGTCGAGCGGGCCTCGAGCTCCGCGACGAGATCCTCGGTGCGGTGGGGGTCGACGGCGAGGAGCAGCCCGCCCGAGGTCTGCGCGTCGGCGAGGAGCAGCTGCTCGTCCGGCGGGAGGTCACCCCAGTCGATGGGTGCGGTGTCGGTGACGAAGGCGTGGTTGCGCTGCGTCCCGCCCGCGACCATGCCCTGGGCGAGGAGGTCCCGGACGCCGGGCAGGACGGGGACCGCAGCCGCGTCGACGGTGCCGGCCACCCCGGAGGCGGCGAGGAGCTCCCGGAGGTGCCCGAGGAAGCCGAAGCCGGTCACGTCGGTCGCGGCGTGCACCGCCGCGCCGACCGCGAGCGCGGCGTCGCGGGCGTCGGCGTTCAGGGTGGTCATCACGGTGACGGCCTGGGCGACGAGCCCGGGGGCCGCGGCCTGGCGCTTCAACGCGGTGGAGACCACGCCGAGCCCAATTGGCTTGGTGAGCACGAGCTGATCGCCGGTGCGGGCGCCGGTGTTGGTGAGCACCCGGTCGGGGTGGACGGTGCCGACGACCGCGAGCCCGAACTTGGGTTCCGGGTCGTCGATGGAGTGGCCGCCGGCGACGAGCGCGCCGGCCGCGGTGACGACGTCGCTCCCGCCGTTCAGCACCTGTGCGAGCAGCTCGAAGGGGAGGCCTTCACGGGGCCAGCCGACGAGGTTCAACACCACGACGGGTGCGCCCCCCATCGCGTAGACGTCGGAGAGGGCGTTGGTCGCGGCGATGCGACCCCAGTCGTAGGGGTCGTCGACGATCGGGGTGAAGAAGTCGGTGGTGACCACGACCGCGAGGTCGTCGCGGAGGCGATACACCGCGGCGTCGTCGGACGTGTCGTAGCCGACGAGGAGGTCGGGGTCGGCGCCGCTCGGGCCCCGCACCATCGCGAGCACGGCCCGGAGATCGCCGGGGGAGAGCTTGCAGGCGCAACCCGCGCCGTGGCTGAACTCGGTGAGGCGGATCGGTTGGGCGACCGTGGTCACGGCCCCGATGGTAGGGGCGTGTCCGGCGGTTCGGCTCAGCCTGGTCGCATCGCCCGCTGGAAGTACCCGACGTCGATGTAGCGGACGACGTCACCGGTATGTGGTGCGTGGATCACCGCGCCACCGCCGACGTAGAGGCCGACGTGTCCGGGTGTCCAGACGACGTCACCGGGCGCGAGCCCGCTCATCGGCACGTTCGGGAAGCTGCCGATCTGGGCTTCGGAGTTGTGGGGCAGGCCGACGCCGGCGGCACCCCACGCCATCATGGTGAGACCGGAGCAGTCGTAGCAGCCCGGGCCGGTGCCCGCGTAGCAGTAGGGCTTGCCGAGCTGCGCTTGGGCGTACCCGACCGCGATGCCACCCCGACCGCTCGCGGCCGGGATCTTGCTCGGGTCGAAGGTCTGACCCCGCCGCCGCCGCCTCCACCGCCGCCCCCGCCGGTGCCCCCGCCCCCGCCGGTGCCCTTCGGGGCGGCCTGGGCGTCACGCTGGGCCTGGTCCTGGGCGACGAGGGTGACGAGCTGACCCTGCACCTGCGCGAGCAGCGCCGAGTACTGGCCGCTCGTGGCCTGGAAGCTGGACTCCGCGTTCTGCAGCGCGGCCTTCTGGGCCTCGGCGGCCTGCTTGGCGGCCTGGGCGTCCTTCTCGCGGGCGTTCAGCTCGTCTTTGGCTTGGTTGAGCTGGTCGACGAGCGCGTTGTCCTGGTCGCTGGCCGCGGACGTGTACTTCTGGCTGCTGGCCAGCTCGCTGGGGTCGATGTTGAACAGGGAGGTGTCGCTGCCGTTGCTGGCGCTCTGGTAGACGGACGCGGCGCGCTGCTGCACGAGCCCCTCGAGCGCGTCGGTCTGCGCCTTCGCGGCGGCGATGCGGGTCTGGGCGTCCGCGATCGTGGCGTTGGCCTGGTCGAGCTGGTCCTGGGCGGCCTTGATCTGCTCGTTCAACGCGTCGAGCTTCACCGCGTTGGCGTTGATCTGAGACTCGAGCTGCGCGGCCTGCGTCTGCGCGTCGGTTGCCGGTGTCGCCCCCGCCGCCGTGAACGTGAACGCGCTCGTCCCGGTGATGCCGAGCGCGACGGCGAGGAGCAGCGCCCGACGGCGAAGAGAAGATCGCTTCATGTGGCAGCTCGTTCGCGTGGAGGGCGGGGGCATCGCGTTCGCTTGCAACAACGCCCGTACGTCCTGTCGTAAACGACGACGTGCGGGCTGGTTTTCACCCTAGACAACTGGGCCTGCGATCGCCAGGATCGGAGCGGCAAAACTTGCGTTCCCCCAGGTCAGAGGCCGGAAACGGTCCACCCGGGTGTGGGGCGGGGATCCCCGGGAGCCGCGACCTCGGGGACGGTCCACGCCAGCGCCGCCCCCACCTCCTTGGCGATGTCCTGCCAGGCGTGCGGATCCCACCCCTCGGTGGCGGCGACTACCGCGGTGTCCTGGCGTAGATGCACGAACGCGGGGAGTCGCTCGAGCCCGAGGCTCTGCACGAACTCGAGGTCCGGGTCGAGGAACGTGAGGACCTGGTGGGCGAGCGGACCGAGGATCCGCTCCGCGACCGACTGGGGACCGGGGACGACGAACGCGCAGCGGCAGTCGGCGTCACCGAACGTCGCGAAGATCCGCTGCGCGATGGGGACGAACACCGTCGCCTCGGGCCGCTGGGGGAGGACCACGATGCAGAGGTGGAACATCGTCGTCCAGTCGTCGAGGGTGCGCGTCACACCCTTGACCGTCTCGAGCTTCAGCGTCGGATCAGGGTTCGTGGCCAGCGCGCTTCCTCCCGGGCTGGAAGGTAGCGTCTGCCGGCAGCGGCGGGCGACCTGCGCGCCCGTGGCCGGTCGACGATTCCAGGGGGTGCGGCGATGGCGGGAACGATCATCACCTTCCCGAGCAACGGCTCCGAGGGGAGCGGCTACCTGGCCGTCCCCGAATCGGGCTCCGGGCCCGGGCTGGTCGTCATCCAGGAGTGGTGGGGCCTGAACGACCAGATCAAGGAGACCTGCGACGCGTTCGCGGCGGAGGGGTTCGCGGCGTTGGCTCCCGACCTGTACCGGGGCGCGTTCACGAAGGAGCCCGACGAGGCCGCCAAGATGATGATGGCGTTGAACATCGAGCGGGCAGCCAAGGACATGGTCGGCGCGATCGACGCCTTGAAGGCCAACCCGGCGGTGACCTCGAAGGGGGTCGGCGTCACTGGGTTCTGCATGGGTGGTGGCCTCGCGTTGTGGCTGGCCACCTTGCGCCCCCACGACGTCGTCGCGGTCGTCCCCTACTACGGGGTGATCCCGTGGCCGGGCGCGCAGCCTGACTACTCGGCGCTGCGAGCCCCCGTGCTCGGTCACTACGCCGCGAACGACGAGTCCGCGAATCCCGAGACCGTCCGGGCGCTCGAGGCGCAGCTGCACGGACTCGGCAAGCAAGCCGAGTTCTTCATCTATCCCGACACGGACCACGCGTTCGGCAACCACCACCGGCCCGAGGTGTTCCACCCGGAGCACGCGACGACCGCGTGGCGGCGCACGATCGACTTCTTCCGCGCCAACGTCCGCTGACCCGGGCGTCGGACGCTCAGCCGAGCCCGATCGCCCGCAGCATCGACGGTGGCATCTCGTCGCGTCCCGAGGCGAGGAGCGCGGCCCGCTCGATGTTGATGGGGTCCCGCTCGGCCCGGTCGAGCCAGGCATCCCACGGCCCGGGGGGGATGGTCCCGGCGACGCAGTGGCGGAGGTAGGACTGGAGCTCCCGGAGCTCCCGGTCGCCTCCGACCGGGCCGTGCCCGGGGACGATCGTGTCGGCGAGCTCGGCGACCGCGTCGAGCATGTCGGCCCAGGTCGCGGGGTCGCCTTGGAACGCGAGCGGGGTCACCCCGAAGAAGCAGAGGTCACCGGCGAAGCAGACGTCGGCGTCGCTCACGAGGACGATCAGGTCACCGGGGGTGTGCCCGGAGGCGGGCAGGAGCTCGACGCGGGGGGTGAGGTTCGCGGCCCCGTCGACTTCGTGGGTGACGGGCCGGGTGCCGGTCTCGGCGAGGTCGTCGAATCCGTCGGCGAAGGCGGGCATGAACGCCTTGTACGCCTCGATCGGCATGGTCTGGTCGAGCAGCGCGCTGGTCGCCGGCGTCGCGAACACCGCGGCGTGCGGGAACGCCTTCGTTCCCCCGACGTGGTCGATGTGCGCGTGGGTGAGCACGACGCGGCGGACCGGCAGCTCGAGCGCGTGGACCGCGGCGGCGAAGGGCTCCCACTGGGAGCGGACCATGAGCGTGTCGATGACGGTGACACCGTCGTCGTCGACGACGACGCCGGCGTTGGCGACGCCGGTCTCACCACCCGGTTGGAGCCACCCGAACACGCCGTCGGCGAGCTCGCGCAGCGTGGACGACGGTCCGACCGACGGCACCCGACGAGGGTACCGTTTGGTCATGTCCGAGCGATCCCGAAACCTCCCTCGCCGGTCCTGCCTCTCGGTGCCCGGCTCGAGCCCCAAGATGCTGGCGAAGGCCCCCGGCCTCGGCGCCGACATGGTGTTCCTCGACCTCGAGGACTCCGTGGCGCCCCTCGAGAAGGAAGCGGCACGCGACCAGGTCGTCAAGGCGGTCAACGAGCAGGATTGGGGTGACGTCGTCCTGTGCGTCCGGGTGAACGCCTGGGACACGAAATGGACCTACCGCGACGTCGTTCACGTGGTCGAGAACTGCTCGGAGCGTCTCGACGAGCTCATGTTGCCGAAGGTGCAGTCCGCGGCGGAGATCTGCGCGTTGGACCTGCTCCTCACCCAGATCGAGGAGACCATCGGTCGAACCAGCCGGGTCGGGATCGAACCGCAGATCGAGACTGCGCGCGGGCTCATCAACGTGGAGGAGATCTGCGCCGCGTCGGATCGGCTCGAGACGATCGTGTTCGGTCCCGCCGACTTTGCCGCATCGACCGAGATGCCCGTCCTCACCGCCGGGGTGCAGATCCCCGAGTACCCGGGTGATCACTTCCACTACGTGTTCTCGAAGATCCTGATGGCCGGTCGAGCCAACGGCCTCCAAGCCATCGACGGCCCGTACCTGAAGATCCGCGAGCTCGACGCGCTGCGTGACTACGCGACGCGGACCCGCATCCTCGGCTACGACGGCAAGTGGGCGCTGCATCCCGACCAGGTGACGGTCATCAACGAGGTGTACACGCCCACCCAAGAGCAGTTCGACCGGGCGTTGGACATCCTCCAGGCCTACGAGCAGGCCACGACGGAAGGTGACCGGCGCGGCGCGGTGATGTTCGGCGACGAGATGATCGACGAGGCCAGCCGCAAGATGGCGACGAAGTTCGTCGCCCGGGGCGAACGCGCCGGGATGCGACGCAGCACCGGAACCTGATCGGGAGCGCGGCGAACCTGCCGTTCTCGGGGTCCGAGCGGCGCGGTAGCGTGGACTCGAGGTTCGGCCGATTGGAGTGGTGATGACGCTCGCGTTCTGGCGCTCGCGTCAGGCTCAACGGCGAAGTAACGTGCCGGCGTCGTGGCAGACGTCGCAGAGCGTCGCGGCGGATCTCCACCGGCGGATGCACCGATCGTTGGATCACACCCGACGCACCCTCGCCGACGCGCGCCGCTGCGGGACGTCGACGGATCGCTTCGACGTGCTGTGCGACGACCTGGCCACCACCGCGGCGGCGATCGACGACCAGCTCCTTCACGCCTCGCGGCTGCCGCTCGACCCGCGCCAGAAGGCGCTCCGTGAGCTCCGGTACCGGATCGTGGAGCTCGAACGCACCGGTGATCGGATCGGCCGGACAGCGCTCGAAGCGACGTCGCCCCTGACCGGCGGGGTCGACTCGGCGCTGCGGGCGATCAACCAGCGTCTGGACCTGACCATCGAAGCCCGCGCCGAGCTGCGCGAGCTCGAGCCTTAGCCCGACGCGCCGCCGAGGGCCGCCTCGGCGAGCCGCGGCGCGATGACCCGAAGGCACAGCGTCTCGTCGGCGCCTTCGAAGATCGACAGCACGCGAGCGTCGACGTAGTAGCGGGACACGGAGAACTCCTCGGCGTACCCCATCCCGCCGTGGAGCTGCATCGCCTCGCGGGTCACCCATTCCGCGGCGCGGCAGACGTACGCCTTCACCATCGACGCCTGCAGGGTCCCCCCGCCCCGCCCCATCCGGCGGGCTACCGAGTACGAGAACTGACGCCCGGCCTGGATCAGCGCGGCCATGCGGGCCAGCTTCGCCCGGCTGAGCTGGTAGTCGAAGACGGGCCGCCCGAACACCGACCGGTCCTGGGCGTAGCTCAACCCGGCTTCGAACGCGGCCTGCATCAGCCCCACCGCCCGGGCGGCGGTCTGCAGCCGGCCGTTCTCGAAGCCTTCCATCTGCAGGTAGAAGCCCTTCCCGAGGCCGCCGTCCTCGCCGACCAGGTTCGCGGCCGGCACGAACCAGTCGTCGAACGCGACCTCGTAGGAATGCATGCCCCGGTAGCCGATCGTGTCGATGGCCCGGCCCTCCATGCGTCCCGAACCGTCGGGCTGGGTGAACGCGAACGCGTGACCGGGCGAGGGTTCCTTGTCGACGACGAACAGCGAGAGCCCACGATGCCCGGCGCTGCGGTCAAGGTCGGTGCGGGCCAGCAGCATCAACAGGTTGGCCCGACCCGCGAACGTCGCCCAGGTCTTCACCCCGTTGATGCGGTAGCCACCCTTGACCGGGGTGGCGGTGACCTTCAGATGCGCGACGTCGGAGCCGTAGTCGGGCTCGGTGACCATGACGCCGACCATCAGCTCGCCGCTGGCGATCTGGGGGAGCCAGCGCTGCTTCTGTTCCTCGGTGCCGCCCCGCACCAACGCGCGGGTGAGGATCTCCGGTCGGGTGATGAGCGACCCGCCGACGCCGAGCGACCCCCACGAGAGCTCCTCGGTCGCGACGACCATGCCCAGGTAGTCGTGCTCGCCCCCGACCGCGAAGCCGGCGTACTCCTCGGGCACGGAGAGGCCGAAGCCACCGAGCTCAGCGAGGCCGCTGATCAGCTCCTCGGGGATGTCGGCGTTCTCGCGGTGGATGCGCTCGGCGACGGGCCGGATGCGGTCGTCGGCGAAGCGGTGAAAGGTGTCTCGGACGAGGTCCAACTCGTCGCCGAGGTGCGCGGGTCCGCTGCCCTCCCGGACCAGGTCGGCGGCGACCTCCTCGAAGAACGCGGGGGAGCGGTGGGCCTCGAGGAACGGCAGCGTCCCGCTCAGGTCCGCGGCTTCGACACCCCAGAGGGCCTCGCGTCCGACGAGGCGGGCGGCGACGTCGGCGACCGCGTCCGCGACGAACAGGCGGGCCAGCCGCGACTCGTACTCGCCGTGCTCCCCGTACTCGAGGATCGCCCGGGCGGCTTCCACCGCGCTCGCGGCGTGGGCGAGGTCGTAGGCGAGGACCTGATGGTCGTCCAGCGCGGCGCCGCTGACACGCCCGTTCGCCCCCGCCGCGTGCGCGAGGCGTTGGCAGGCGGCATCGACGACGCTCGCAGCGTCGTCGACCGCGGCGGACGCGGCGAGGAGATGCTCCGACACGCCGGCGAGCCTAGGGGTGCGAGGTGGGGCCCGTCGTGGTCGAGGTCGACGTCGTGATGCTCGAGGGCGGCGGTTGCGTCGACCGTGGCGCGGTCGGCGTCACGATGATCGGCGGGCGGGTCGTCGTCGTCTCCGACGCGACCGGGCCGCGGTAGGTGTTCGGGACCTTCGTGCTGCCGGGCGCCTCGATGACCGGCTTCGGTGAAAAGGGAACCGCTTGGGCGAGGAGGCGACACCGGGCGTCGAGGGGCGTGAAGATCGCCTGGGCGAGCCGGTCGCCGCCGTCGGGGGTGAAGTGGACGCCGTCGTCGGCTCGCATGAGGATCGGCTTGCCGTTCAGCCCGGGCAGCGTCGCGGTGTAGCGGCCCTGGCTGTCGCCGAAGAGCTGGTACGCGTCGACGTACACCGCGTCGCGGTGCTGGTTCACGACCGAACGAGCGACGTCGTTGATCTGGCGGACCCCCGCGTCGGTGGCCGGGTCCCGGATCGTCGGCCCACCGACCCAGTACACGAACCGGCCCGGCCCTCCGAGCACGGTCAGCATCTGGGTGACCAGCGTCGCGTACTGGGCCTTCCACGCCGGGGCGCCGCTGGCGTCGGTCGGCTGCGGTTGGGGGACCATCCAGTCGTTGGTGCCGATGATGAACACGACGATCTCGGGGTTGAGGGACGCCATCGACTCGGCCGCGTGTTGGGGCCAGTCGAAGAACCCGGGGTCGGCGAGGCCGCTGGACACGCGGGAGTCGAACACGGGCTGGACGACGCCGGTGTTGCCGGCGAGGGTCCCGAGGGACGGTCCGAGCGAACCGGCGAGCGAGTCGCCACCGATCCAGAGCCGCAGGGGCGCCGCCGACGTCAGCGGGCTCCGACAGGTCGGGCCGACGTCCCGCCCGCCCGGGGCCGGGGTGACCCGCGCCGCGAGGCGCGGCCCGGAGTCGCCGGGGAGGCGCCAGGTGTCGGTAGCCCAGAAGCCGGCGGCGACCAGCACGACGAGCAGCGTCACCCACCCGGCGGCGAGGTGGACGCGACGGTGTCGACGCCGCCGGGGGCGGTCCCGCCCGTGTCGGCCCGTCGACGGGTCGGGTGCAGCCACGGTCAGCGCCGGGCCGGGCCCGGACCGGGTTCGGGGAGGCGCCACACGGCGCTGATGCTCGGGTGGGTCACGAGGCTCAGCCCGTCGGGGTGGCGGGCGCGCTTCACGGTACCGTCCCCCGCTTCGTCCGAGCGGCTCGGACGGCCCGGGTCGGGGCGCGGTGGTGCGACACTGACGCCGTCATGCCGACCACCTGGCCTCTCGTGGGCCGCGCCGACGAGCTCGCCGATGTCGCCGCGGCGATGGACCGCGGTGACGGCGGGGTCCTCCTCGCCGGACCGGCCGGGGTGGGCAAGACCCGCCTGGCGACCGAGTGTGTCGCCCTGGCCGAGGAGCGGGGCTGGTCGAGCGCGATCGTCCGCGCGAACCGGGCGGCACGATCCATCCCGTTCGGCGCGTTCGCGCCGTATCTTCCCCGCGCGTTCCGCAGCGCCCAGGGCGAAGCCGCAGCGCTGCAGCAGGCCGTGCACGCGGTCCTCGACGGCGTCGGCGAAGGGCGACTCCTCCTCGTCGTCGACGACGCCCACCTGCTCGACGATTCCTCCGCGGCGCTGCTGCACCTCCTCGCCGAGTCGAGCCTGTCGTTCCTCGTCGTGACGGTCCGGGTGGACACCGACGCACCGGAGCCGGTGCTCGCACTCTGGAAGGACGAGCTGCTCGAACGCATCGACGTCCCCGAGCTCGACCCGAGAGCCAGCGCGGAGCTGGTCACGTCCGCGCTCGGCGGCCCGGTGGACGGGGTCACCGCGCAGGCGCTGTGGCGAGCCAGTGGCGGCAACGCGCTCTTCCTCCGGGAGTTGATCATCGGTGCGCGTGACGCCGGGACCTTGCGGGACCTCGGTGGGCTGTGGCGGCTGTCCGGCGCGCTGTCCCCGTCGACGCGCCTCGGAGAGGTGGTGGGGTTGCGCCTCGGGCGCCTCTCGGACGAGGAGCGTGAGGTCGTCGAGCTCGTCGCCGTCGGCGAGCCGGTGTCGCTCGACGACCTGGTCGACCTCGTCCCGGCTCGGTGCATCGACGAGCTCGAACGGCGGTCGCTCCTCGACGTCCAGGTCGAGGCGCACCGACGGCAGGTCCGCATGGCGCACCCGCTCTACGGGGAGGTGGTCGCCGCCGGTCTCCCCGAGCGCCGCCGGCGGGAGATCCTCGGCCACCTCGCCGACGCGCTCGAGGGGCACGGCGCCAACCGACGCGAGGACGTGTTGCGCATCGCCGTGTTCCGCCTCGACGCCGGGGGCGGCGGTCACCCCGAGCTGCTCGTCGCCGCGGCGCGGCAGGCGCACCACGCCGACGACCTGGAGCTCGCGGTGCGGCTCGCCGACGCGGCCCGCGCCGCGGGTGCCGGCGCGGACGCCGCGCACGTGCTCGGGGTCGGACTCGACGGGCTCGGGCATCACGAACAGGCCGAGGAGGTGCTCCGCGCCGGAGAAGCCGAGGCGAACACGCCCCGGCGACGGGCCGACCTGTCGATCGCCCGCGCCGACAACCTCTTCCGCGGGTTGGGACGGGTGGAGGACGCCGAGCGGGTCGTCCAGGCCGCCGAGGTCGCGCTCGCCGACCCCGGGTTGCGCGACGGGCTCGTCGCGTTGCGGGCGATCTTCTTCGTCTTCGAGGGCCGCCTCGACGACGCGCTCGGCCTCATCGAGCCGCTCCTCAGCGACGGCACCGACCTGTCGTACGCGCAAGGTGCGCTGGCCGGTGCGGTGGCATTCGCGCTGAGCGGTCGGACTCGCGAGTCGGTCGCGGTCGCCCGCGCCGGGATGGCGGCCCGCGGCGCGGTCGGCGAGCACGTGCAGCTCGCCAGCCCCGGCATGTACCTGGTCGCGGAGGCCCAGGGGCTGCTCGAGGCCGGCCGCATGCGCGAGGCGATGGAGCTCGCCCGCCTCGGTTACGAAGGCGCGATCGAAGTCGGGTCTCCGCACGGGCAGGCCTGGTTCGCGTCGATCCTGGGCCGCATCGACCTGCACCGGGGTCACGCGGCCCCCGCCGCCCAGTGGAGCCGGGAGGCGGGGGTGGTGTGGCGCGAGCTGCGGCACCCGTCGGCCCGGTGGGGGTTCGGCGCCCTCGCCTGCGCGGAGGCGATGCTCGGCCATCTCGACGCCGCCGACGGCATCTTCGCGGAGATCGACGCCGACCCGGCCACCCACGTGCGGGTCTTCGATCCCGAGATCGACCGCGGCCGGGCGTGGGTCGCGGCCCAGCGGGGCGAGCACACCCGGGCGCGCGAGCTGCTCGTCGCCGCGGCCGACGCCGCCGAAGCGGGCGGGGCGCGGGCCCTCGCCGCGGGGGCGCTGCACGACCTGGCCCGACTCGGCGACGCCGGCGTCGCGCTCGAGCGGCTCGAGTCGATCGACGCGGTCACCGACGGCAGCTACACCGGAGCCCGCCGGGCGCACGCCGCCGCGCTCGTCGCCGACGACGCCGACGCGCTCGACGGGTCCGCCGAAGCGTTCGAGGAGATCGGCGCGATGCTCCTCGCCGGGGAGGCCGCGTCGGCCGCCGCGGCCCGCCACGGTCGGGCGGGGCTCCGGCGCAAGGAATCGGCGTCGAACCAGCGGGCCGCGATCCTGCTCGGGGCGTGCGAGGGCGCCCAGCCGTTCGGGGTGCCGCCCCCACGGCCCGGGATCTCGCTCACCCGACGCGAGCGCGGAAGTCGCCGAGCTCGCGGCCCGGAACCTCACCAGCCGGGACATCGCCGATCAGCTGGTCCTCTCCACCCGGACCGTCGAGAACCATCTGCAACGCGCCTACGAGAAGCTCGGCGTCAGCAACCGCCGCGACCTACCCGAAGCCCTCGCTCGAGGAGACGACAACCGATGACCCCCGACTCGACGACCGACCCGGAGCTGCGTACCGAGCTCATCGCGACGGTGCGTCGCTTCGTCGAACGCGACGTCGTCCCCGTCGCGTCAGAGCTCGAGCACGCCGACGAGTACCCGGCCGCGCTCGTCGCCACGATGGCCGAGCTCGGTCTCTTCGGTGTGACGATCGCACCCGAGCACGGCGGGCTCGGCCTCGACCTGCTCACCTACATCGGCGTGATCGAGGAGCTCGCCGCGGGATGGATGTCGCTCTCCGGGATCCTGAACACCCACGTCATGGTGGCCAACCTGCTCCGTGCCGCGGGCACCGAGGCCCAGCAGCGCCAGCTCCTGCCGCAGCTCGCCAGCGGCGCGGTGCGCGGCGCGCTTGTCGCTCTCCGAACCCGACGCCGGCAGCGACACCGGTGCCCTACGCTGCCGTGCGGAACGCGACGGCGACGAGTACGTGATCACCGGCACGAAGACGTGGGTCACCAACGGGGTCCGAGCCGGCCTCGTCGCGCTCGCAGCCCGCACCGACGAAGGCATCACCTGCTTCCTCGTCGAGAAGGACCCGGGGGAGCGCTTCGGTGGCATCACGGTCAGTCGCAACATCGGCAAGCTCGGGTACAAGGGGCTCGAGACCGTCGAGATGAGCTACGACGGCCATCGCGTCCCCGCCGACGCGGTCCTCGGCGGCGAGGCCGGACTCGGGCGTGGCCGCCACTTCATCCTCAACGCGCTCGAGGTGGGCCGGATCAACATCGCGGCGCGCTCGGTGGGGGTGGCCCGAGCCGCGTTCGACGCCGCCATCCGGTACGCCCAGCAGCGGGAGACGTTCGGGGTGCCGATCGCCCAGCACCAGGCGATCCAGCTCAAGCTGGCCGACATGGCCACCAAGCTCGAGGCTGCCCGGCTCCTGACTCGTCACGCCGCGGAACGGCGCCAGGCGGGGGCCCGCACCGACGTCGAGGCCGGCATGGCGAAGCTCTTCGCGAGCGAGGCGGCGCTGGAGATCGCGACCGAGTCGATGCGCATCCACGGCGGGGTGGGCTACACGACCGAGCTGCCCGTCGAGCGGTACTACCGCGACGCGCCGCTCATGATCATCGGTGAGGGCACCAACGAGATCCAACGCCTCGTGATCGCACGCGGGTTGCTCCGCCGATACCAGGACGAGTGAGACGTCGCCGTCTCGTCGACCTCTCGGTACGCTGACGCCATGACGGTTTACGAACGCCCCTTCGGTCGCGTCCTCGAGGACTTCGAACCCGGCGACGTGTACAAGCACTGGCCGGGCAAGACCATCACCGAGTACGACGACCACCTCTTCTGCCTGATCACGATGAACCACCATCCGCTCCACCTCGACGCCTGGTACGCGGAGACCGAGACCCAGTTCGGGAAGAACGTCGTGGTCGGGAATCTCGTGTACTCGGTCGTGCTGGGGATGAGCGTCCCCGACGTGAGCGGCGCCGCGATCGCCAACCTCGAGGTCGAGGAGCTCAAGCACCAGCGCCCCACCTTCCACGGCGACACCATCTACGCCGAGACCAGGGTGCTCGACAAGAAGGAATCGGCGAGCAAGCCCGACCGGGGGATCGTCACCGTGGAGACCCGCGGCTTCAACCAGCGAGGCGAAGAGGTCTGCTACTTCCGCCGCAAGGTGATGGTCCCCACGCGCGCCGCGGCGCCGCCACGCCTGCGCCCGTACACGTCCCCCGACACGGGGTGAGCCCTGCCGACCCCACCTGCACCTTCTGTCGCGTCGTCGCCGGTGCCGTCGCCGCCCACGTCGTCCTCGACGAGCCCCACGCGGTCGCCTTCCTCGACCACCGGCCCCTCTTCCCCGGTCACACCCTGGTCGTGCCCCGCGACCACATCCCCACCCTCCCCGACGTACCCCCGGCCGAGCTCGGCCCGTTCTTCGAGACGGTGCAGCGGGTCGCCGCGGCGCTTCCCCCGCGCTCGGGGCCACCGGCACGTTCGTCGCCGAGAACAACGTGGTCAGCCAGAGCGTCCCCCACCTCCACGTCCACGTCGTGCCCCGCCGCCCGAAGGACGGCCTGAAGGGGTTCTTCTGGCCCCGTCGCCGCTACGAGAGCGAGGAGGAGATGACCGCGGTGGCCGACACCCTCCGCCGCTCCTTGCAACGCTCCTAGTGATGTAATAAAGTAATGAACATGTCGAACGAGAAGCTGCAAGGTTGGTTCGCCGGTCGCCTCCCCCAGGGCTGGTTCACCGGGCCGCCCACGGTCACCGCCGACCGGGAGGAGATCCTGGTCACGGGGGAGCTGCCCGACCCCGACGTCGGGAACGAGCCGGGAGACGACGCCCGCACCGCGGCGCGGCGGGCCCGCATCGAGGGCCACCGCGAAGACACCCGCCAGCAGCGCATGCGCGTCGCCGACGAGGCCGAGGCCCGTTTCGGGCGCAAGGTCGCCTGGGCGGCCCGCTGCGGCGACCAGGAGGCGGTCTTCACCAGCCTCGCCGTCCCGGTCATGACCCGCCTGCGCATGAACGAGCGCCGGGTCCTCGACACGCTCGTCGACGCCGGGGTGGCCCGCAGCCGATCCGAGGCGCTGGCCTGGTGTGTCCGGCTCGTCCGCGACCACGAGGGCGACTGGATCGACCAGCTCCGGGAGGCGCTGGTGCACGTCGAGGCGGTCCGCTCCGAAGGGCCCGACGCCCGTTGAGCGACCCCTCCGAGGGTCGGCCCGACTGAACCTCGGGGCGCGCCGGATTGAGCGGGGTGAAGGACGGGTAGGGTTCTTCTCCGATGTCGGGGGGAGCAACAGCCACCTTCTGGGGCGTCCGGGGTTCGACCCCGTGTGCCGGGCCGCGGTACTTGCGCTACGGCGGGAACACGTCGTGCGTCTCGATCGAGGCGCCGGGGCACCAGCCGATGGTGTTCGACCTCGGGACCGGGCTGCGCGAGTACGGCGACGCGGTCACGACCCGCGTGCACGCCGAGCTGACCGCCAACCGGTTCAGCAGCCCGTACCGGGCGACCGTCCTGCTCACCCACCTGCACTGGGACCACATCATCGGGCTGCCGTTCTTCACCCCGGCGTTTCGCCCCGACGCATGCGTGGACGTGCACGGACCGGCGCAAGCCCGACGGGCTCGACCGGGTGTTCACCGGGGTGATGCACCAGCCGTACTTCCCGATCACCCCGGCGCAGATGGGCGGCTCGGTCGAACTTCCTCGACACGTCCACCGACGACTTCGGGGTCAACGGGGCCAAGGTCCGCTCCCGGTGGGTGCGCCACACGGACCCGTCGCTCGGGTACCGGGTCGAGCTCGAGGGCGTCGCGGTCACCTACATCTCGGACCACGGTCAGGGTGTCACTCCCGACGACGCCGACGACTACATCCCGCCCGACGTGCTCGAGCTCTGTGACGGCGCGGACGTCCTCATCCACGACGCGCAGCACACCATCCCCGAGTACGAGGTGAAGCGTCACTTCGGGCACTGCAGCGTCGACTACGCGGTCCAGGTCGCGGCCGAGGCCGGGGTGCGCACGCTGGTGCTGTTCCACCACTGCCCGAGCCACTCCGACGACGACCTCGACCGCATCCTCGACTACGCGCGGGGCGTCTCCGCCACGCTCGGCGGGCCCGAGGTCATCGCGGCCCGCGAGGGCATGCAGCCTCGCGGTCGTACCCCGCTAACCGGTGCCGGAGGTCCCCGCCCCGCCGGACGACGTCCTCCGTCCGGGCGGCTCCGACTTCCGCGACCGTCCTCGGTCACTTCGCCACCGGGGTCACGATCATCACCGCCATCGACGGCGGAGAACCGGCGGGTGTCGCCGCGAACTCGTTCACGTCGGTGTCCTTGGATCCCGCCGCTGGTGCTGTTCTGCGTCGCTCGCTCGTCGACCACCTGGCCGCGGATCGAGCGGGCCCGCCGCTTCGCGGTCAACATCCTCGGTGAGCACCAAGAGGAGCTGTCGCGGCTGTTCGCGACCAAGGGCGCCGACCGGTTCGGCTCGACCGACTGGCACGTCGGGGTCGGCGGATCCCCGGTCCTCCACGACGTCCTCGCCTACCTCGACTGCGAGTTCTGGGCCGAGTACGACGGCGGCGACCACATCATCGTCGTCGGCCGGGTCCTCGACCTGGGCGTCGCCCACCACGCCGGCCCGCTCGTGTTCTTCCGCGGCGAGTACATGCGCCTCACCGGGTCGTGACGGAGGATCCCGGTCGTCGTCGTCCTCGGCGTCGACGCGGCCCGGGTCGGCGCGCTCACCGCGGATCTCCAGTCGCAAGGTCTGCGCACCGGCGCGTTCGTCGGTGATCCCGCACGCGACCGCGACGCGGTCGTGGAGATGCTCGCCGAGCTCTACGGCGAGCGCGCCGACCCCACCTGAGCGCACCCCGCGGCCCGCCGCGGGCAGCTCGCCGCGGCGTGCACCGTCGAGAACGACGGGGAGGCGCCGCGGGGCGGCTGGTAACGTGCAGGCTCGGCCTGAGCGCGGCGACTCCCGAGCGACGCGCCGTGACGGGCACGGTCGGGGAGCGAGCGCGGTGGACAAGGATCAGGAGTCGCGGCGGGCGGGCTGGCGGCTCCTGCGGGCCTCGCTGCGCACCCAGCTGCGGTGGCTCCTCGCCGGCGTCGCCGCGGCGATCATCTGGACGGCGTGTCGCATCGCGGTGCCGTTGTGCGCCGCGGCGGCGATCGACCAGGGGATCCTGCCCGGCAACGGCCACGAGATCCTCGTCTACTCGCTCCTCATCGCCGGGATCGGCGTCATCCAGGCGTTCGGGACGGGTCTGCGCCGCTACACCGCCTTCCGGATCGCGTACCGGATCGAGACCGACCTCCGCGAGCGGCTCTTCGCCCACCTGCAGCGGCTGCACTTCGCGTTCCACGACCGGGCCCAGACCGGCCAGCTGATGGCCCGGGCCAACAGCGACATCCAGCAGGTCAACCTGTTGATGGTGCTGATCCCGCTCACCGTGGCGAGCATGTTCCTCCTCGCCGGCGTCGCGGTCGTGATGGCCCAGAGCAGCGTGCTGCTCACCGTGTTCGCGCTCGGCGGGCTCCCGTTCCTGACCCTCGTCGCGGCGCGGTTCTCCCAGCGGCTCCACCCGATCTCGCTGTCGCTCCAACAGGAGCTCGGTGACCTCTCCGGGGTCGTCGAGGAGAGCGTGGCCGGCATCCGGGTCGTGAAGGGGTTCGGGACCGAGGAGCGCCAGGCCGCGCAGCTCGAAGCCGAAGCCGATCAGGTGCTGGACCGGGCCCTCGCCGGAGCCCGGCTGCGGGCCAAGTTCCTGCCCGTCGTCGACTTCCTCCCCGCCCTCGCGCTCGTCATCATCCTCGGCTACGGCGGCCATCTCGCCCTGCAGGGCCAGATCCAGATCGGCCAGCTCGTCGCGTTCAACACCTACATCTTGTTCCTGCTGTTCCCGTTGCGGCTGGCCGGCATGCAGATCGCGCAGGCCGCCCGCTCCTCCGCCGCCGCGGGCCGCATCGACGAGCTGCTCGCCACCGACACGCTCGTCGTCGACCCGCCCCGCCCGACGCCGCTCCCGGCGGACGGGCACGGCGAGGTCCGCTTCGACGACGTCCACTTCGCCTACGGGAACGGCCCGCCGGTGCTCAACGGGCTCGACCTCGTCATCCCCCCCGGTGAGGCGGTGGCCATCGTCGGGGCCACCGCGAGCGGCAAGACGACGGTCGCGCGGCTGCTGCCGCGCTTCTACGACGTGACCTCGGGCCGGGTGCTCCTCGACGGTGTCGACATCCGGGAGCTGTCGCTCCGGGAGCTACGCCGCGCGATCGGGATCGTGTTCGAGGACACCTTCCTCTTCACGGACACCGTCGCCGAGAACATCGCGTTCTCCGACCCGGACGCCTCGATGGACGCGGTCCGCCACGCCGCCCGGCTCGCGGGCGCCGACGAGTTCGTCGAGCGGCTCCCCGACGGCTACGACACCCTCATCGGCGAGCACGGCTTCTCGCTCTCCGGTGGGCAGCGGCAGCGCATCGCCATCGCCCGCGCGGTGCTCGCCGACCCGCGGGTGCTGATCCTCGACGACGCGACCTCGTCGGTCGACCCGACGAAGGAGCACGAGATCCGCGCCGCGCTCGCCGAGGTGATGCGCGACCGCACCACGGTGATCATCGCCCACCGGCCTGCGACGATCGCCCTCGCCGACCGGGTCGTGCTCCTCGACCACGGCCGGGTCGTCGCCGAAGGAACCCACGACGACCTCCTCGCCCGTTCGGCCGCGTACCGTGACGTGCTCGCCCACACCGGCGGGGTCATCAGCCCGGTCGCGGGGGCCGGCGACTGATGACGCCGATCACGCCACCGCCGGTCGCCGACGACCACGACGAGGACCGGGTCAGCGCCAAGGAGGCGACCGGGATGGCGCGGCGCCTATGGGCCCTCGGCCAGCCGTACCACCGCCGTGTCCTGCTCGCGGTGGTGCTCGTCGCGCTCCAGACCGGGGCCCTGCTCGCCGGGCCCGGCGCTCGTCGCGCACGGCATCGACGCGGGCTTGCAGGCCAAGGACGAAGCCGCGCTCGACCTCTCCGCCGGCCTCTACCTCGCCGTCGCGGTCGCCGGGCTGCTCTTCGGCCGTCTCGCCCTCTGGGTCGTCGCCAACGTCGGCGAGCCGTTCCTCCGCGACCTGCGGATCCGGGTGTTCCGCCACCTCATGGCCCTCGACCTCGGCTTCTTCGAACGGGAGCAGACCGGGCGGCTCGTCGCCCGGCTGACCTCCGACGTCGACGCGATCCAGGACCTGGTGCAGCTGGGCCTGGCCCAGTTCGTCCAGAACGTCTTCTTGTTCTTCGGCGCGGTCATCGTGATCCTGATCATGTCGTGGAAGCTCGCCCTCTGCGTGCTGATCGTCGTGCCGCCCGTCTACTTCGGGAGCCGCTGGTTCCGGCGCGAGTCGAGCCGCGCGTTCCTCGAGGTCCGCGACCGGATCGGCACCAACCTGGCCACGCTCCAAGAAGGGCTCGCCGGGGTTCGGGTCGTGCAGGCCTTCGGACGCGAGCGGGGCTTCGCCCGGCGCTTCCGTGAGACCAACGAGGCGCAGTACGACGCCAACCTCGAGACGGTGCGGATCAGCACCCGCTACTTCCCCCTCGTCGAGTTCTGCGGCGTCGCCGGCATCGCGGTCATCATCGGGATCGGCGGCCTGTTCGCCGACCAGGGCATCGTGACCGTCGGTGTCGTCGCCGCGTTCGTGCTGTACCTCAACAACCTCTTCGAGCCGGTGCAGCAGCTCAGCCAGCTCTACAACACGCTGCAGCAGGCCGGCGCGGCGGTGAAGAAGCTCCTCGGGCTCCTCGACGCCGAAGCCCAACATCGCCGAACGACCCGCCGCGGCGGACCTCCCCTTCGAAGGGGCGCTCGAGGTCGACGACGTGTCGTTCCGGTACGGCGACGGGCCCCTCGTCCTCCACGACGTGTCGATCACCGTCGCCTACGGGGAGCGCCTCGCGCTGGTCGGCCCGACCGGCGCCGGGAAGTCCACCCTCGCCAAGCTCATGTGCCGGTTCTATGACCCCGCGCGGGGCGACGTCCGCTTCGGTGGGATGTCCCTGAAGGACGCCACCCTCGCGTCGCTCCGCCAGCGGATCGTCGTCGTCCCCCAGGAAGGCTTCCTCTTCGCGGGGACCATCCGCGACAACGTGCGGGTCGGCCGACCCGACGCCGCCGACCGTGACGTCGACGCCGCCCTCGACGCGTTGGGCATCCGAGACCGCTTCGAAGCCCTCCCGGAAGGGCTCGACACCGAGGTGCGCGAGCGCGGGTCACGCCTCTCCGCCGGTGAGCGCCAGCTCGTCTCCCTCGCCCGCGCCGCGCTCGCCGACCCGGCGCTGCTCATCCTCGACGAGGCGACCTCGAACCTCGATCCCGGCACCGAACGCGAGGTCGAACGGGCCCTCGAGGCGCTCACCCACGCGCGCAGCGTCGTGGTCGTCGCCCACCGGCTCTCCACCGCAGCCCGCGCCGACCGCATCGGCGTCGTCGACCACGGCCAGCTCCAAGAGCTCGGCGGTCACGACGAGCTGCTCCGCCGCGAGGGCCGATACGCGAGCCTCTGGGCCTCGTGGAGCGCCGCGCAGGCCCGCGCCAGCTGAACGGACCCGGCGCCCGACCGGCGCGACGCCGCGGGCGTGGCGGTCGCCCCGCCCTGTGGATACGATCACCGGCACCGGTCGCGCAGCGAAGTCCGGTGTGATCCCGGCGCTGTCCCGCAACTGTGATGCCGATACGGCGAGCCAGGTCGCCTGCGGACCGGTGACGAACACGGCTCTCGAGGACAGAGCGGTTCGTCCGGCATCGGCTGCCGGCGGACGGTCTCCTCGACGGAGAGGAGGACCCCATGCACCAGCGCCCGACCCCGACGCCATCCGCGCCGGTCATGAACGCCACCGACGACCGCAGCCCCGACCTCAACGAGCCGCCCACCGAGGATCCCCGCCCCGACGGGCTGCGCGTCGCCCGTTCGCTCGTCGTCGTCAACACCGGTGACGGCAAGGGCAAGTCCACCGCCGCGTTCGGGATCGTGATGCGAGCCGTCGCCCGCGACTGGCGCGTCGCGGTGATCCAGTTCCTCAAGTCGGGGGAGTGGCACACCGGCGAGGAAGAGGTCGCCCGCCGCCTCGGGGTCGACTGGTACGCCCGCGGCGAGGGGTTCACCTGGGACTCGACCGACCTGAGCGAAGACGAAGCCGTCGCCCGGTCAGCCTGGGAGCAAGCCGCCGCGATCATCCGCGCCGGTGAGCACCGCCTCGTCGTCCTCGACGAGATCACCTACCCGATGAACTGGGGCTGGCTGAACACCGATGAGGTGCTGGCGACCATCCGCGACCGTCCCGCCACCGTCAACGTGGTCGCGACGGGCCGTGACGCCCCCGCCGCGCTCGTCGACCTCGCCGACACCGTCACCGAGATGCGCAGCATCAAGCACGCCTACGACTCGGGGATCGCCGCCAAGAAGGGGATCGACTACTGAGCGGCACCGGGTCGCCCGCCGAGGTGTCCGAGCCCACCCTGCACCGCGACCACGACGGCCGGCCGGTGCTGGTGTGGCGCCTCGACCGGCCCCGTCGCGTCGCCGCGTCGACCGTGCTCGGCGGAGGCATCGGGCGCCGGCACTGGATCGTCAACGCCCAGGTCCCCGACGGCTACACCGACCCCGACCCGGAGGGTCATCTCCG
Source organism: uncultured Actinomycetes bacterium (assembly GCA_963714105.1). Lineage (GTDB taxonomy): Bacteria > Actinomycetota > Acidimicrobiia > IMCC26256 > PALSA-555 > PALSA-555. Next base: position 1,746,926 of record OY970233.1, read on the forward strand.
CCGGCTCGCCCGCGAGACCGGCCTCGCCGGCCCCGGCGTCGGGTTCCTCACCGCCGCGCCGGTCCACTCCTTCGCGCGCGGAGCCTGCGGCGACGTCCGTGTCATCGCCACCGTCGGGCTCAGCCACCCCACCTGGGCCGCCGCGCCGGACGCGGCCCCGACCCCTCCGCCGGCCGGGACGATCAACGTCGTCGCGTTCCTCCCCGCCGCGCTCAGCGACGCCGCGCTCGTCAACACGGTGATGACGGTCACCGAAGCCAAGACCCAAGCCCTCCTCGACGCCGCGGTCCCGGGCACCGGCACCGCCAGCGACGCCGTGTGCGTCGTCGCCCACGCCGACGGCCCGACCGAACGCTTCGGTGGGCCCCGCTCCCCGATCGGCGGGCAGCTCGCCCGCGCCGTCTACGCCGCGGTGCGTGACGGCGCCACCACCTGGACCTCGTCCCGGACACGCGCCACGTGATCGTCGTCGTGCTGGGCGGCATCCGCTCCGGCAAGTCCGAGCTCGGCGAGCAGCTCGCGGCCCGCCTCGGCGAGCCGGTCACCGTCGTCGTCCCCGCCCGCCCCGCCGACCCGGACTTCGCGGCCCGCATCCGTGCCCATCAAGCCCGCCGGCCCGCGGCATGGACCACCCTCGAGTGCGGCCCGGACCTCCCCGCGGCGCTCCGCTCGGTGCGCGGCACCACGCTGGTCGACTCGCTCGGCAGCTGGGTCGCGGCCACCCCCGGCTTCGAGGTCGACCCGACCCCGCTCCTCGACGCGGTCGGGCGGCGCGACGCATCCACCGTGCTCGTCAGCGAAGAGGTCGGGCTCTCCGTGCACCCCCCGACCGAACCCGGCCGCCGGTTCGCCGACGCGCTCGGCGCGCTGAACACCGCGGTCGCGACGGTCGCCGACCGTGTGCTGCTCTGCGTCGCGGGCCGGGTCGTGCCCCTCGGCCCCGCCGTCGACGCCCTGGACGGGACGTGATGCGCGAGGCGTTGGCGTTCCTCACCGTCGTCGGCCGGCCCGCGCCGCCGACCCCCCGGGCGCTTCGCTGGTTCCCCGTCGTCGGCGCCGCGCTCGGCGCGCTCGTCGGTGGCGTCTGGTGGCTCGCCGACCAGGCCTTCCCCGCGCTGCTCGCCGCGGTGCTGGTCGTCGCCGTCGACCTGGCCGTCACCGGCGCGCTCCACGCCGACGGGCTCGTCGACACCGCCGACGGGCTCCTGCCCCACGCCACCCGGGAGCGGCGCCTCGAGATCATGCGGACCCCCGACGTCGGCGCGTTCGGCGCCGCGACCCTCGGGGTCGTGCTGCTCGCCCGGGTCGGGGCGCTCGCGGCGCGGCCGGCCGACGTCGGCCTCGTCGTCGCCCTCTGGTGCACCGCCCGCACCGCCGCGGCCGTCGCCCCCGCGGTCCTTCCCTACGCGCGCGACGAGGGGCTGGCATCCGCGCTGCTCAGCACCCCCGCGTCCGCGCTCACGGCACTCGCGGTCGTCCCTGCCGCCGCGGTCGCCGTGCTCACCGTCGGCTGGGTCGGCGCCGCCGCGGTGGGCGCGGCGACGCTCGCCGCGGCCGCGGTGCTGCTCCTCGCACGGCGGCGCGTCGGCGGGTTCACCGGCGACGTGCTCGGGGCGACCATCGTCGTCGCGGAGACCGTCGGGCTCGTCGTGGCCGGCGCCCGATGGTGACCCGCCGCGCCGTGTCCCGCCGCGCCGTGTCCCGCCGTCTGCTCGGCACCGCCGCCGGGCTCCTCGCCGACCGGGTCCTCGGCGAACCTCCCGACGTCGTGCACCCCGTGGCCGCGTTCGGGCGGCTCATGACCCGCGCCGAGGACCTCGTCTACCGCGACGACCGCCTCGTCGGCGCCGCGTACGCGATCAGCGGCGTCGCGACCGCCTTCGTCGCCGGCGCGGCCGCCGGTTCCACCGAGCTCGCGGTCGGCGTGTCGGCCTCCGGACGGATGCTGCGCACCACCGCTCGCGATGTCGCCGACGCGCTCGACCGGGACGACCTCGACGCGGCCCGCGCCACGCTCCCCGCGCTCGTCGGACGCGACCCGGACGCGCTCGACGCGGACGGGATCACCGCCGCGGTGGTGGAATCCCTCGCCGAGAACACCGTCGACGCGGTCGTCGCCCCCGCGCTCTACGGCGCGGCCGTCGGTGCGCCCGGCGTCGCCGCGCACCGGGCGGTGAACACCCTCGACGCGATGGTCGGGCACCGCAGCCACCGCTACCACCGGTTCGGCTGGGCCGCGGCGCGACTCGACGACATTGCCGCGTTCGTCCCGGCGCGGATCACCGCCCTCCTGGTGTGCCTGAACCGCCCGACCCGGGCCCGGCACGTCGTCGAGGCCATCCGCCGGGACGCGCCGGCGCACCCGTCACCCAACGCCGGCGTCGCCGAGGCCGCCTTCGCTGGCGCGTTGGGCCTCGAGCTCGGCGGCCCGACCCGCTACCCCGACCACCTCGAAGACCGCCCCCGCCTCGGACGCGGACCCCGGCCCGTGACCGCCGACATCGCCCGCGCGGCGACGTTGGCCAGCCAGGTCGAATGGACCCTCGTCGGTGCGGCCGCCGCGCTCGGCGTCGCGCTCGCTCCCGGAGCGTGGCGGTGAGGGCACCGACCGTTCCCGCGGCGGGCCCGCACGGCGGCGACGGCGCCCGTCTCGCCCGAGCGCTCGGCGTCGATCCCGACGAGATCCTCGACCTGTCGGCGAGCCTCAACCCCTTCGCCCCCGACGTCGCGTCGCTCGTCGCCGCGCACGTCCGCACCGTGCGCCGCTACCCCGACCCCGACCCGGCGACCGGCGCGTTCGCGGCCAGCCTCGGCGTCGACCCGGCCCGGCTCGTGCTCACCAACGGCGGCGCCGAGGCCATCGCGCTCGTCGCGGCCGAGCACCCCGTCGGGCGGGTCGAGCAGCCCGACTTCTCGCTCTACGCCCGCCACCTCGCCCGCCTCGACCCGACCGGGCTCCGGTGGCGCTCCGACCCGCACAACCCCACCGGTCGGCTCGCTGCCCCGGCCGAGCACGCCGACGTCTGGGACGAGGCGTTCTACCCGCTCGCCACGGGACGCTGGACCCGCGGCGATCCCGACGCGATCGTGGTCGGCTCACTCACCAAGGTCTTCGCCTGCCCCGGGCTCCGGCTCGGCTACGTCCTCTCTCCCGACCTCGCGTCGGCCGACACGATCCGCCGCCGCCAGCCCCGCTGGTCGGTCGGGTCGCTCGCCTGCGCGGTGCTCCCCGACCTGCTCGCACGCGCCGACCTCGCCCGGTGGGCCGACGCGCTCACCGCCGCCCGCGACGCGCTCGTCGCCGCGCTCCGAGCCGGGGGCGCAGCACCGGAACCGTCCGACGCCAGCTACGTCCTCGTCCCCGCCGCGCCCGGCCTCCGCGCCCACCTGGCCCGCGCGCATGTCCTCGTCCGCGACACCGCCTCGTTCGGGATCCCCGACGGGGTCCGGGTCGCGGTCCCCGATCCGGCCGGGCTCGAGCAGCTCCGCCGCGCTCTCGAAGGGTGGAACCCATGACCGACGACCCGACCCGACTCGGCGGCGAGTTCGACGCCGTCCTCCTCGACGTCGGCGGCACCCTCGTCGACGAGGCCCCGCCCGGCAGCGCGGTGGCCGACCTGGTCGCCACCCCACGGCCCGGCGTCGCCGACGCGCTGCGGGCCCTGGCCGGCGAGGTGCGCCTCGCCGCGGTGACCAACACCGCGGTGATGCGCGAAGCCGACGTCCGGGCGCTGCTCGGCGCGGCCGGCCTCGACCACTTCGAAGCGGTGATCACCTCCGCCGACGTCGGGGTCGCCAAGCCCGACCCGGCCCCGCTGCACGCGGCGTTGCGCCGCCTCGACGTGGCCCCCGAACGGGCGCTCTACATCGGTGACCGCGACGACGATCGGGTCGCCGCCCGGGCCGCGGGGGTCGGCTTCGTCGCGACCGACCGGGGTCTCGCCGACGCGCTGCAACGCGCGACGCGGGCCCGACACGGTGCTTTCGCCGCCGCGACGGCCAGCGTCGCGCCCCTCGACGCCGCCGCCCACGCCGCGGCGCGAGCCCGTCAGGACCAGCTGACCAAGCCGCCTGGGTCGCTCGGGCGCCTCGAAGACCTCGGCGCCCAGCTCGCCGGCATCGCCGGCAGCTGCCCGCCGCCGGTGCCGACCCGTCCCGCGGTCGGCGTGTTCGCCGCCGACCACGGCGTCGTCGCGTCGGGGGTCACGCCGTGGCCCCAGGAAGTCACCGCGCAGATGCTCGCGAACTTCGTCGCCGGTGGCGCCGCGATCAACGTCATCGCCCGTCAGGTCGGCGCGACCGTCCGGGTGGTCGACGTCGGCGTCGCCGGCCCCGTCCAGCACCTCGACCAGGTCGAGCACCGCAAGGTCCGACCCGGAACCGCGGACCTCGCCCACGGGGCGGCCATGACCGTCGCCGACGCGCGCGCCGCGCTCGACGCCGGGGCCGACGTCGCCGCCGGGCTCCTCCACGCTGGGCACGACCTGCTCGCCACCGGGGACATGGGCATCGGCAACACCACCGCGTCCGCCGCGCTCATCGCGGTGCTCACCGGCCGCGCACCCGCGGCGGTGACCGGGCGAGGCACCGGCATCGACGACGAGATGCTGGCCCGCAAAGCCGAGATCGTCACCGCCGCCGCCGGGCGCGTCGACGACTTCCTCGATCCGGTCTCGGTGCTCGCCGAGGTCGGCGGCCTCGAGATCGCCGCGCTCGCCGGCTTCATCGTCGCCGGCGCCGCAGCCCGCGTCCCGGTCGTCGTCGACGGCGTCATCGCCCTCGCCGCGCTGCTCGTCGCCGACGCGCTCGCCCCGGGCGTCGCGACCCGCTGCATCGCCGGGCATCGCTCCACCGAGCCGGGCGCCACCGCCGCGCTCGAGCATCTCGGCCTCGAGCCGGTCCTCGATCTCGGGCTCCGCCTCGGTGAGGGCACCGGCGCCTGCCTCGCCGTCCCCGTGGTCCAGACCGCGGCGCGTGTGCTCCGCGAGATGGCCACCTTCGCGGAGGCCGCGGTCACCGACGACCCCCTCAGCGGGTGAGTCGCCGGCGGGATCCACACCCGCAGTACGGTGCTCGCGTGGCGACGCGCACCCAAGCCTTCGGCACCGGGAAGCGCGAGAGCCACGACGCCAGCGACTTCTACGCCCGGTTCGGCGCCCCCGAGCTGTCGGACGACGACACGGTCGCACCCTGCTCGGTGCCCGACCAGCTCTTCTGCGGCGACGCGCGCGCCATGACCGCCGTCGACGACGCGTGCGTCGCGCTGGTCGTCACGTCACCGCCGTACTACGCGGGCAAGGAGTACGAGCAGGTCCTCGGGGAGGGTCACGTCCCCGGCTCCTACGTCGAGTTCCTCGTCATGCTCCGCGACGTGTTCGCCGAGTGCCGACGGGTGCTCGAACCCGGCGGCCGCCTCGCGGTGAACGTCGCCAACCTCGGCCGGCGCCCCTACCGGTCATTGTCCGCGGACGTGATCCGGATCCTCCAAGACGACCTCGGCCTGCTGCTGCGGGGCGAGATCGTGTGGCGCAAGGCCAAAGGGGCCAGCGGGTCGATCGCGGTCGGCTCCTACCTCTCGGCCGCGAACCCGGTGCTGCGCGACGTCACCGAGCGGGTCGTCGTCGCCAGCAAGGGCCGCTTCGACCGGGCCGTCCCCCGCAAGGAGCGGGAACGCCGAGGGCTGCCCTACGAGAACACCATCACCAAAGAGCTCTTCTTCGCGTCGACGCTCGACGTGTGGGACATCCGCCCCGACCACGCCCGCCGGGTCGGGCATCCCGCCCCGTTCCCGGTCGAGCTCCCCGAGCGGCTCATCCACCTCTACACGTACCGCGGTGACGTCGTCCTCGACCCGTTCCTCGGATCCGGGTCCACCGCCCTCGCCGCGGCGCGAACCGACCGCCACTACGTCGGCTACGACACCGACGCCGACTACATCGCCCTTGCCACGTCCCGGCTCGAGGCGGCCCCGGCGGGCGGCTGACCCACCAGCCCGAGGGCCCCTCCCACCTGAGCGTCTCGGCTCAGTCCGCGAGCGGGACCGGCGTGAAGAGCGCCTCGGTGGCGGCCACCGCATCCGGCGCACGCTCGATCGGGTGGGCCGGGTGCGCGGAGGTGAGGACGCGAAGGGTCCAGGCGCCTCCCGCCAGCGCGAACGCGACGCTCAGGGCCCGGTCCGGGAGCGCCTCGAATCGGAGCAGGCTCTTGATCCCCTGCGGCAGGAGATGCAGGGGCACGACATCGGCGCCGGGCTGGTCGAGCAGGTCGAGTCCCCAGCGCGACAGCTCGTAGAGCGTCGGCTCGAGTGCCCGGCCCCGGTCGGTGAGCTCGTAGACGACCCGCGCCGCCGGCGGGGGGAGCTCGCGTCGGGTCAGGTGGAAAGACCGAGACTAGGTTCTGGGGCATGCCGACCAGGACCGAATACGCGCCCGGGACCCCGTCGTGGGTCGATCTCGCCACCACCGCCCCCGCGGCGGCGAGAGACTTCTACGGGGCCCTGTTCGGGTGGACCTTCGACGAGCAGCCCACCGGCGACGACGCCCGCCCCTACACGCTGGCGCTGCTCAACGGGCAGGTCGCGGCCGGGATCATGGCCCAGACCGACGAGATGCGCGACGCGGGCGCACCGCCGATGTGGAGCACCTACGTGACCGTCACCGACGCTGACGCGACCACCGCCAAGGTGGAAGCGGCCGGCGGGTCGGTGTTCGCTCCCGCGTTCGACGTCATGGACGCGGGCCGCATGTCGGTGATCGCGGATCCGACCGGCGCGGTGCTGTGCACCTGGCAACCGAAGAACACGCCCGGCGCCGCGGTCGTGAACGAGCCCGGGGCGTTCTCGTGGAACGAGCTGCTCACCCCGGACGTGGACCGAGCCGCCGCCTTCTACCGCGAGCTCTTCGGGTGGAACGCCCGAACCCAGAACATGGGGCCCATGACCTACACGGAGTTCCTGCTCGGGGAGCAGAGCATCGCCGGTGCGCAGCCACCCCCGATGGAAGGCATCCCTCCGGTGTGGACCGTGTACTTCACGGTCGCGAACACCGACGCCACCCTCGCCGAGGCGACCAGCCGCGGCGCCCAGGTGCTGGTCCCGGCGACCGACATCCCTCCCGGGCGCTTCGCGGTGCTCACCGACCCCCAAGGCGCGGCGTTCAACATCATCCAACCGCCGGTCTGACCCGAGCCCGGTCCCCGGTGGCGGGAGGGCGCCCCGTACGATCGGGGCGCCCATGGTTCCCCTGCTCCACGGTGTCCTCGGCGCGACCTCCGACGCAGAGCGCAACCTCTACGTCCTGACCGCGTTCGGTGCCGGGATCATCTCGTTCCTGTCACCGTGCGTGCTCCCCATCGTCCCCGGGTACCTCAGCCTGATCTCGGGTCTCAGCGTCGGCGAGCTCACCGAGCGCCGCTCGCAGGCGATGCGCCACATCGCGCTCGAACACGGCCCTGTTCGTCAGCGGCTTCACCGTCGTGTTCGTGCTCCTCGGCCTCGTCACCACCGCGGCGGGCAAGACCCTCTTCGAGAACCAGGCCACGTTGACGCGCGTGTGCGGCGGTCTCGTGCTGCTCATGGCCATCTACCTCGCCGGGTCGCAGCTCCTGACCACGCCGCGCCTCTACCAGGAGTTCCGCTTCCATCCTCACCTCGAGCGGTTCGGTCCCATCGCCACCCCGGTCGCGGGGGCGGCGTTCGGGCTCGGGTGGACACCGTGCATCGGCCCGGTGCTCGGCACGGTGCTGAACTTCGCCGCCCAGGGCCAGAACCTCGGGCGGGCGACGGTCCTGCTCACCGCCTACTCGTTCGGTCTCGGCGCGTCGTTTCTCGTCGTCGGGTTGGCCTTCGGACGGTTGGCCGCGCCGCTCGACTGGGTCAAGCGGCACTCACGGGGCATCACCCTCGCGTCGGCGGCGCTGCTCGGGGCGTTCGGCGTCGTCCTGCTCGCCGATCAGCTCCCGCAAGTGACGGCTCGCCTCAGTGACGCCATGCGCGCGATCGGGTTGAACAGCCTCGTCAACATCGGCTGACCCCGACCGGAGCGTCGAGGAGACGTCAGTGCCTCAACGGTCCTCGTCGTCGTCGACGGGGGCGGGAGTCGCCTGCTCGATCGCGTCGGCTTCGGGCACCTCAGGATCGTCGGGCACGCGATCCGGCTCGAGGTCGTCGTCGACCGGGCGATCGTCGTCGCCGTGATGTTCGGCGTCGCGTTCCATCAGGTCTTGATCGCATCCTCGATGGCCTCGGTGACCTCAGGCGCTTCTGGGTCCACCTGGGGCGCGAACCGGGCCAGCACCGCGCCGTCCGGAGCGACCAGGAACTTCTCAAAGTTCCAGCGGATGTCGCCGGTGTACCCCTCGCCATCCGGAGCGCTGGTTAGCTCCAAGTACAGAGGGTGACGATCGTCGCCGTTCACGTCGATCTTCTCGAACAGCGGGAACGTCACGTGGTAGTTCGTCGAGCAGAACTCGGCGATCTCCGCCGGGGTGCCCGGCTCCTGACCCATGAACTGGTTGCACGGGAATCCGAGCACCGAGAACCCGCGGTCCGCATACTGCTCGTGGATCCGCTCCAAGCCCTCGTACTGGGGGGTGAGACCGCACTTGGAGGCCACGTTGACCATCAACGTGACCTTTCCCTTCTCCTCGCTCAGACGGTCGGGGGAGCCGTCGAGCGCAGCGATCTTGGCGTCGTAGACAGACACGGGCGCCTCCTGGGTGAGCGTGCCTTCGGGACCCTACCGGACGCCCCAAAGGACGCGGACCGGAGCCACGAAGCCGCCCCTGGTAGCCTGAACCCGCGACGCGGGGTGGAGCAGTCTGGTAGCTCGTCGGGCTCATAACCCGAAGGTCGCGGGTTCAAATCCCGCCCCCGCCACCACGAAACCGCAGGTCAGGGCCGGTGCCTCGCACCGGCCCCCTGCGCGAGAGGCCAAACTTCTAACGGACCGTCCGGCACCGGGACGCGGCTCCGGTTGCTTGAGGACAGTGGCTCCCACCTGGGCGGTGTCGGTGGTTCGTTTGTGCCGCTACGTGCTCCCGTTCTCGCGGTGCATAAATCGCGAGCGACGAGAGCTCGACTCAGCCTGGCGGTTCGATGGACCGCGAGTCGGGGCATGGCCAATTCGGTGACTCGCGGTCTGGGGGATCGCGACTCACGTGGACGACTCGCGGTCCCACGAGATCGCGAGTCACTGTCAGTCATTTCGCTGGTCGGCGCTTGCCATGCTCGGTTTAGACCTTGCGGTCCAGAAGAGCAGTCGTGACGCCTGACAACTCCGCGTCGATCCTCGCAGAGTGGTACAACTCGAGCTAGTGCTAAAGAGCGGGCGTCCGCCACGTCGATCCTGTCGAGATCGCGTCCCGATAGGCAGCTGTCCGGTAGGCGTCGGAACTGGAGGTCTTGTGGGGGCCAGGATCGTGGGCTTGGCGTTGGTCGCGGCCGGCGCGGTCGGGTTCTTCATGATTGGCGCCTCACCGAGCGGCGCCTCGCCGAGCGGCGCCGCGTCGAAGGCAAGCGCCAGCGTGCACAACGCCAAGGTGCTGTTCGTGGTGAACGGCGCCAGCGGGACCTTTACGCCAACGACAGCCGCGCCGGGAACGTTCACGTTGGCGCTCAGCGGTGTGAACCCCGATGTCACGTGGTTCACGGATCGCCCCCAACGAGCTGCAGGGACCGTGACACCCGATGCGGCCCTGTTGGCGATCGGCTTCAAAGAGGAGGGTGTTGGCCCGCCGAATGCTGTGGTCTCGCTTCGAAGCGGCGATCCCGCCCACGACACGCTCGCGGTGACGCTCACCACACCGGGCTACGATCCCACGACTGGGACCCTGTCCTTCGTCGCCACTCCGCTTGCCCAACCCAAGCGGACGCTCGGCCCCGACCTCAGTTCGTTCGACTCCCGCCTCGATCGCACGATCCCTGCGTCGTTCGGTGCCGTATCGCTGTTCATCGATGATGCGAGCGCTCCGGTCAACGCCGACGGTCAACTCGGTACTGGAGTAGGCGAATACTGGGTGAATGCGGGCGCGACCTTTGGGGTCGGTAAGGGCGTGGCAATTTCGATCAAATACAAGAGCGGGTACTGCGTCAACGACGCGACGAATGAGTCCTTCACGACATCGCAGCCGACGGAGCGACACAAGTTCGCTCTGCTGGCCAGCCAGTCGTTTCCAATCTGCATGCAAGCACCCAGCGTTGGCTTTTGGGACGTGACGCTTACAAACCTCGTCCCAGGCAAAGTCATCACGACGGGCCTCAAGATTCTTCAATTCGGGGCGGGGGGGAGATACGTCGCGGGCTGCAGCATCACCCCTGGACTCCAATGCAAACAAGATGATGGATTGGAAGTTGAGATCACGAAACAGTGATCCGGGTTCGGACCAACGCAGGTTGGCTCGGCCGGCGTCCGGTCTCTGCACACGAACGGCGAATGCGGTCCTGCTCCGGTCCCGCCTCTCCTGTCCCGCTCCTCCTGGTGTTGCCCGAAGTCCTGGGCGAGTGAGGATGTGAACCGCTGAACCAACGGGGCGGTCCATGGGAAGACGCCCTCGTAAGCGTGCGAGACGGGCGATGGTGCCGGCCCGACCGACCTTGATCTGCTGAGCTCCATAGGTTCTGTCGGCACCCCACCCGGCCTGGGGGTGACTCGCGGTTTGGGGGATCGCGAGTCACGTGCGTCCGAACGTGATCGGCAGTCGACCGAGAGCTCGTCGTTGCGATCCGGTTCTTGCCGGTTCTGACCGGTTCTGGCCGCGAAATCGGAGTCGCCCGGGTCGCGTGCACATTAGACGGAATACGGGCGTTTCACACCAATTGTGTCAAATGAGAACCCAGTCAGACGTACGCCCACGCCGTCATAAGAGATGAAAGCACTTCGCGCCGGAAGGGTGCGTGGCAGGCATGAATGGTGCGTGCTCGACGTCAGGGTCACTGCAGCTGGGTGATGCGCAATGATCGGAAACGATGCCGAGGAGCGCGTCCTCGGAGCGTTGGCTGCCGGCGCGTCGACCTCGGAGGCGTGCCTCGCCGGTCCAATGAGTCAGCGCTCACTCCGTCGACGTATGCACGATCCCGACTTCTGTGCCCGACTGTCGGTCAAGCGCCAGGTGATCTCGCGGGAGATCGATGGCAACCTCCGGGCGCTGGCGAGTGAGTCGGTGCTCGTGATCACCAGGATCCTGAAACGCAACGACCTTCCCGCACTGCAGCTTAAGGCAGCCCTCGCAGTTCTCCCGATATGGATGAACGCCAGATCGTTCGACATCGACGAACGCGTCGAGGCGCTTGAAGCGGCAGCCTCGGCGCAGGAGGCGACACTCCAGACGGCAAACGAGGGGATCGAACGCGTCATCAATCTGGTGATGGGCGAAGCCACCCAGGATCCGAGACGAGAGTAGGCCCATGACCGCCCGCCGTCGGTCTCGACGACAACTTGAGAGCCAGCTCGAGGACCTTGCGTGGTTCTTCGCCCAGCTCGATGAGTACAGCGGTCTCGATGCAGAGGACCTGGAGGCCCTCATCATGGTGCGATTGCGGCGCGCCGAGCCGAAGCACTACGAGCGCCTGAAGTTGTCAGAAGCCGGGCGTGCAGCACTCACGCGAATGCGGCCGGCCAGATGGGTTGGTCCGCCCTCCAAGTTCTGAGCGATCGTCGGGTGCATTCGCGTACCTCCTAACACGCCACGCGCCACGTCCGCCGCCATCGGTGTTGCTTGAACCGATGAGCGTCCGGCGAACGGCGCCGCTGGCGGTGCGCGTGGGCAAGTGGCGGCAACAGTCCCAGTCGTCGCGTGTACGGCGCTCATCGTTCGTGATGGCGGCGCCGGTGGTGCCTCTGAGGTCACCGACGCCGGCAACCATCAGCTTGTTGGTGGGATAAGTCGGCAACTGAACTTGATTCGAGAAGGTTTGCCGGACGTCGAGTACCAGCAGCCGCCTAACCGTTTCGTCGTCTCCCGCGAGGATGCGAAGCTGGACTTCGTCATCTGGACCGAGAGTGCCAGCGCTGGATTCGGCCAAGAACGCTTTGGATCTCCCCGACGCCGTGAGGATCACGTCCTATATGGCCAGGTGGATGACACCAACCGGCGGGGTTCTGATGAGGCGCCACTCGGGAACATTGTGTGCGAGGTTCGCCAGGGGCGCTTGGTGTGGGTCATCTACCGGTATCGAGCGACGGTGGGTGCACCCGCTCAGTACCGTCTCGGGCCAACCGATCGCCCCCACGGCTTCCCGAAGATGATCTTCTTCACCGAGACTGTGTTCCAGTTTGCATTCTCAGACAGCACGGCCATGCACGTCTTCCGGAACGAGTGGCAGGAGCTGACGCCGGAGGTCGTTCGGGATCTGTTCGCATCGGCGCTCGCGCTTCCCGACGACGGGTGATGAGAAGCATGAACCCTTGGCGCTGGAGCCTTCTAGCCCCAATCAACCCCTTCCGCGCTCCATGCCCCGGACGACCGGGGCACGGACGGACGGGGGCACCGGACGAGGACCGGGACGAAACGGCGCGACCGGCGCGCCGAACGGAGCGCAATTCAGCCCTACCCGAGCGGCAGCCCGCATTCACCGCAGAACTTCTGACCGCGGGACTCCGGTGACCCTGTCGCAGACCAGCATCTGGCGACGTGCGCTCGGGCCCACGGCGTTGCTGACACCTCGACCACGTGGTCAGGAACGTCCGCTTCGCACGGGGGCCCGGCCGTTGACGGTCGACCTCGACGCGATCGGCGCTGGATGTACCAGACTGAGGTGGGCTCGCTGGATGCGACGGAAGCAGGCGAGCGGCGGGAACGGAGCGACGATGGCGGAGTATGCGGCGGACTGGTACCCGGACCCGATGGGTCGAAGCGACCTTCGGTACTGGGACGGACAGGCGTGGACCGAGCACATCAGTCGCGGTGGCGTGCAAACCACGGATCCCGTCGTGCCGGACGCGAGTGCGCCACCGCACTACCGGTGGGTCAACTGGCTCGGTTGGAAGTGCATCGCACACGACAAGTTTGATTGCAAGGAATGTCCCCAATCGTTCGGTCCAGGTCCATCACGCGCGCCGCTGAAAGGGGAGCCACACGTCGCGTCCGGCGAGCTCCCATGTCCGCATTGCGGGTCGACGCGGTACACGGGATACACGTCGGTGGGGGACGTCGCCGATCTCGTCTTGACTCCGTGGGCGGCGGGGTCGCACGTGCGCTGCCTCAACTGTGGGAAGACGTTTCGCAAATGACCCGCGACGACAAGGCCCACGACCGGGTTTCGCGCAGTACCCCCGCGGCCGGTCCGTCGATGTGCCTCGTTCCCGCGTGCCCCGTCCGTCCGTGCCCTGCTCCTGGGCGCTTCCGGGTCCCGCGCCCCTCCTGGTGTGGCGTTTCGTGGTGGGCGGTAGAGGATTTGAACCCCCCAACGACTCGCGGTCCGCGACACCGCGAGTCAGGCACTGCAAATTGACTCGCGGCTTGATGGTTCGCGAGTCGCTCCATAGTCAACCGAGCCTCTAACTGGTCGTAGCCCTTCAATTCAAATCCCGTCTGGTGGAGTTAAGGGGACTGTTTTCCAACCTGGCCTGTTCGGCGCAGTTGACGGAGCAATCCCCGAGCGCTCAGGCCGAGATGGAGGTTCCGTGGGGCCTGATCACGACATCGGCGCCTCGAAGTAGTTCGAGAGCTCGGTTCTCGCGACCGTAGGACAGCGGAGTGAACAAGAGGGTGTCGAGCGGGAACCACAGGCCCACCCACACCAGGACCCACCCGCCGGTGTCAAGGACCAGGTTGGAGTTGCCGCTGTGCCCCACAATTCTCGACGCAGCGACGACGAGAAGAAACCCGAGCAGGACAATCGGCAACGCGACCCACAACGATGACAAACCATCGAGCCGAATCACGCAGGCGCTCGCGTTTGTTGTGGGTAATCCGATGGTTGCAGTATCGATCGAGGGTTCGGCTCATCCGATCGCTAATGCCCTCATCGATCTCGGCGACAGGAAGAGACAGTTCGAGTCGAACCGGGCCCCCGGACCGACGGGATCGGAGCTCGCTGATGCAGTACTCCACCCCCGTCAAGAAGTTCCGATACTCGGAGAACAGATCGGTTTGCTCCGCGACGAACATCTCCTCTGGGCGCATGAGCCGCAGCGAGATGACCCGGGGACCTCTATCACCCACGGCCAGATGTTTAGTCGCCATGGGTGATGCGATGCTTCCGCTCGGGAGCGAGCAGCACCGCTCGCCGGTTGGCTTGGCGTAGGTACTGCCCTCGTGACTCGCGGTCCACTGGACCGCGAGTCACGACGAGCCGATCGACTCGCGGTTGCTCATCCCGCGAGTCACTTCGCGACTCGCGGTTCGTGCGACCGCGAGTCCGCGCCGCACAGTCAGCCCCAATTCACCGGCTGAGGTGGCGTCCGCTCAGGAGGCACACGACGACGCGTGAGGTAGGGACTCCATTCCATGGGCCACTGAGCGTCCCTCCGTCGGGACTTAGGTGGTGCGTCGGCCACCCACGAGGATCGAGAGCATCGTGCATGGCTGCGACGAGCGGTTATGCCAGGCGTGGCGCGTACCGTTCTGAATGACGCAGTCGCCGGTAGCGAGGTGGACCTCGGCTCCATCGTCGAGCTCGAGAAACAGGTCGCCGGAGAGAACGAAGTCGAGATCGACAGTGTCCGTCGTGTGCATGCCGGGGTGGTCGCGTTCGATGTGCTCCATCATTCCGGGCAGCTTCTCGTTCGCATCGGACATGGCGCGTTCGAGATCCAGATCGGCCGGCAGCTCAGCCGAGCCCTCGGGAGGGAGCGTCACGAGCGAAAACCGATAGCCCCCAGGCGGAGGGAAGTAGGTGGCGGCCGTCGGCTGGGTACCTTGCGTTGGAAGACATGGTTGGTCGTCACCACCCCAGAGGTTCAAGAACTCGAGCCCAGGCATGAGCGTCACCGCGATCGGCTCGACCCGGTCGTCGCTGACGAACACCGACTTCCCATCTGCGTCCTGACCACTGACGACGCGACGGACGTTCATATCGACCCCCTGTGTCTTCAAACCGAGCTGCTATCAGTTGGCACCGACTCGGGCATCGTACGGCGGAACGCGTCTGCGGTCGACGCAAAGATCGTGTCGCTGGACGTCCATCAACTCGTCATGGGGCTAGGCGACTCGCGGTTGCTCCGACCGTGATTTCGGCCTCGCGACTCGCGGTGAGCGTGACCGCGAGTCGGTGGGCTGGACGATTGGCTCGCGGATGGTCTGACCGCGAGTCGCAACAAGGCGCCTGCGCACCAGTCATGCGCGCCGCAGCGTCAAATCGCATCCGTCGAACCGGGCTGATGCCTCGGCGACCGACTAGCTCGCCCGCATGAGTCTGTGGTGAGCTCCTACAGTGGCGATTCGTTGGCAGCTGTTTCCGAGGTTCCTGATCCTCCTAATCACATTCGCGAGCTCATCGATGCATTCGAGGCCGTCGTCGAGGCAATCGGAACGCTGACGAATCAGCTTTCGAGCAATGCAGTTCTGAAGGCGCTTTCGCCTCACCTGCAGAAGATCGGGTTCCGAGTGGAGTCCGGGAAAGGGCAGACGCAGCGGATCGCGAGACCTGTGTTGTTCGGGCAAGGCGGGCACGCCGAGAGATCCTTCCTCGTCGATGCGTTCCAGGCCACGACAGGAATGGTTCTAGAGGTCGAGGCGGGGCGAGCCGTCATCAACTATCAGTTTCTGAAGGACCTCTTCGAAGCCTGCGCCATCCAGGATGCCTGCTATCTGGCGATCGCTGAGATGAACGAGTACAAACCCAAATCCGCGAAGGTCTCATTGAAGGACTTCGCGACGTCAGGATCGGACTGTGCAGTGCTTCCAGGACTGCCCGGCGATCGGGCGGGTCTCTGCATTCAACCTGGGAGGTGGGTCACCCCGCTGGGCAGGTCGGGTGGCGACGAGGGAGCCAGCGTCGGTGCCACGTGATTGAAGATGGACAAGGCGTACTGCCCACCGGTGGGGGCATCGGGGTTCGCGGTCGTGAAGATGACGACGGAGAGCTTCTGAGCTGGCAGGTAGGCCACGGTACCCGTGTAGCCGATGAGGCCTGGTTCGGCGAGAATCCATTTGTTCGCGACGAGCCCGCCGAGGCCGTAGTAGAACTTCGCTGTGAACGGGCCGAGTCCCACCGTGCTCGGCGCGAACTGAAGGGCTCGCGACTTCGCGGAGAGCAGCCCGCCCGTCCCCAGGGTCTTCGCCCAATGAGCGAGGTCCGACAGGTTCGAAGTCATGTCGCCGTTGTTCGGAGCCCAGCTGATTGACCAGAACGTGGAGTCCTGGTTGTCGCCGCGCTCGGGGTCGTAGGCGTGCAGGACTGGGGGCGTGATGTAGGAGGTTGGCGTCATCTGGGTGTCGTGCAGACCGAGTGGATTAAGGATCAGCCTCTGGATCTGCTGCGGGCCGGGTGCTCCACCCGCCTTTTCCAGCACCTGGCCCAGGATCACGAAGTTGCTGTCACTGAACTTCCAGCTCGTGCCGGGCGCGAAGTCCATCGGCTGGCTCGTGCTGATGGAGATCAACTCGGCGGGAGTCCACGGGCGGAACGGGTCCGCTTGGAAGGCCTTAGTCCACGCGTCGGTGTAGAAGCTGGCATAGCCCGCCGTGCTGTTGGCCAGCATCCCGACCGTAACCTTGTCCGCGTTCGGCAGCGTCGGCAGCCATTTCGACACGGGATCGTCGAGCCGGATCTTTCCCTGATCAACCAGCTGCAACAGCCAGGTGGTCTCGAACGTCTCGGTGACGTTGCCGATCCGGAAGTGCATCGCTTGAGTGGCGGGGACACCCGGGTAAGAGGTGCCGAGGGCTCCCGAAATCACCTGGGTTCCGCCCTCCCACGCCCCGAAGATGACCGATTTGAGCGAATACTGCGATTGCAGCGCCTGGATTGTCGCCAGCACCTTCGACGCCCGAGCATCGCCCTTCGCCACGCAGACGTCCGTGGCAACCGCGACCTGATTGCTCGCACACGAAGCCGCGGCCATGGAGCTCGCGGCTGTGGCCGATGATGCGCCAGCGACTGAGACGCCTGTGCACAGCAATGTCAAACCGCTGAGCGCTGCGACCGACGTACAGGCGATGCGCACCATGCCCAAAGGAGATTTCATTGGGGGGACGCTAGTCCCCTTCGAGTTGACGGGGACCTGGTCCTGGTGGTTGCCGGCAGCCGGGTGCGCGCGGCCGCGCCGACGGGTTGAACGGCTGAGGGCAGGTCAACGGTGGCTTCGTCGTTCCTGTCGCTCCGCGCCGCGCAGCACGTTGAGTGCCGAGCCGGCTCGAAACCAGCCAATTGTGGGGACCGGATGACCGACTTGGGAAGCGAGTTTTCGAAGACGTGGCGGTTGTTCCAATCCGGGTTCGGATTTGGACGGGAGCTAGGCAACTATCGAGTCAGACCGCGTGAAGCCGGGCCAGGACGTCGGCGAGCCAGTTCGCGCGGTCGCCCGGCTGCCGGAAGAGATCGGCGCAATGCGCTTCACCGCCACCGCGGCCAGCGGAAGGTCCGCCAGCTGTTGGAGCCGTATGCCCGCCCCGCCAACCAGGTCCTCTTCGACCGCTACCGCCGGCGTGGGGGTGCTGGACATCGCGTGTGGCTCGGGCTTCACTCTGCAATTTGCAGCCCACCGAGGGGCGGAGCTAGCCGGCCGCACTGTGGCCTGAGGTTGTCGGCGTCGCACCGACGGCAACATAGAAGAGACTGGCAGAAGGAGGAAGCTAAATGGTCAAGGCGATCGAGACCGACTACCTGGTGATCGGGGCGGGAGCAACGGGCATGTCCTTTACCGACGCGCTGATCGACGCGGATCAGGACTGCGACGTCGTCATGGTGGACCGCCGGCACGCCCCTGGCGGCCACTGGAACGATGCCTACCCGTTTGTGCGCCTCCATCAGCCGGCCGCGTGCTACGGCGTCAACTCGCGGCCGCTGGGCAACGATCAACTCGACGAGCGTGGACTCAATGCCGGGCTGTACCAGCAGGCGGATGGCGTGCAGATCTGCGACTACTTCCGGCGTGTGATGGACGAGCACCACGTGGCGTCGGGACAGGTGCGGTTTTTCCCGATGTCCAACTACTTGGGGCTCGAAACCTCTGATGTCGCGTTTATCGCCACCCTTACGGGGGCGATCACGCAGGTCAAGGTCAGACGTGCCGTCGTCGACGCCCGTTATCTCGAACCGACAATCCCGTCGAGGCACACCCCTTCATTCGCCGTCGACCCGGATGTCCGATGCGTTCCCGTGAACGAGCTACCCGACGTACGCGAGCCGGCGGCCGGCTACACGGTTGTCGGCGGTGGCAAGACTGGCTCCGATGCGTGCACTTGGCTTCTCGAAAGAGGTGTCGACCCTGACGACATCAGGTGGATACGGGTCCGCGATGCCTGGATGTGGAACCGCGCCCAAGTGCAGCCGCTCGAACTTGTGACCGACACGGTCGAGGGTGTGTCGCGCAGCGTTGAAGCGTCGGCCGAGGCAGAAAGCATCGATGAACTGTTTTTGCGGCTTGAAGCCTGTGAGCAGCTACTCCGTCTCGATCCGAGCGTCGTGCCGAAGATGTACCACGCTGCAACCTTGACCGTCGCCGAACTCGAGCGTCTGAGGACCATCGAAAACGTCGTGCGACTCGGCCGCATCAAGACGATCCGCACCGACGCGATCGAGCTCGAACAAGGAACGATCCCGACCGACCGCGGACAGCTGCATGTCGACTGCTCCGCGGCCGGGCTCGGCAAGGCCCCAGCTCGCCCGATCTTCGAACCTGGCCGCATCACCCTCCAGTGCATCAGCACCGTGTTCCCAACGTTCAACGCTGCGGTCATCGGGTACCTCGAGGCCAGTCGAGGCGGTGACGAGGTGGCTAAGTCCCGCCTCTCGCCGACGAATCGCTATCCCGACGCAGCGAACGACTGGATCCCGAACATGCGCGGCCAACTCGAGTCGCTCAGACTCTGGAACGCGCAACCCGATATGGCGGCGTGGTTGGAGTCGAGCCGATTGAACATCGCCCGAGGGATGTTGCGGAAGGCGAGCGAACCTCGGATGGCTGAGGCGATCGCGAGAATCCTCACGTATACCGAACGCGCCGTTGCGAACCTTGAAGAGCTGGACTCCGGTCAACGGCGGCTGAAGTCCTGACCCGACGACCCTGATGGTGCTCGACGAGGCGGCGAACACGCCAACCCGCTGGCTGCCGCACGTGGCGAGCACCTGCGCGGGCATTGGCTTGCTGCTCGTGACCATCTGGCAGTCAAAAGCACAGCTCGACGCTGCATACGGTGACCTGGCCGACTCGGTGCTAACCAATCACGGGACCAAGGTCATCTTCTCGGGTGCCTCAGATCTACCAACACTTGAAGATGCGGCGAGGCTGGTCGGCGATGAGGAGGTCGTTCGCCGCGGCGTCACCCTCGACCAGCGCGACGGCCACCGCACACTCAACATCTCCCGACAGCCCGTTCCTCTACTTCCCGGGCACGTCCTCCGACAGACGCGGCCGGGAAATGCCGTGCTCGTTCATGCTGCGCTTCCCCCGGCACACCTCAAGATTTGCCCCTACTACAGCGACCGGGTACTACGAGCCAGGACAAATGCACCACCGTGACTTGCGGTTCAGCAGATCGCGAGTCGGATGAGGCGCGAGCGCTCGGCCGTCCGTCGGGTCGCGGGGGCGGGGCTGACTCTGACCTGGCAATTCCCTCGGTCAAATTGACTCCGCTTGCCGCCACTGCTCGTGCGAACCCACCCTCCCGGTCGCCGCCCCGATCAGCCTCCTAAGGTCTGACAGGAAGTTCGAACTCGATCACGAGGACTGTCCTGGGTTGCGGGACACGCAGCCGACCGCGAGCCGCCTGGAGGGAACCTTGTCACCGTTGTTTCGAAAGAGCGAAGAGCAGATCGCACAACAGGGCGCGGCCGACGCAGAGCTCAAGCGCTTGGAGGGACTCTCGGTCGACGACCTCGCGGTGGAGATTCTCCCCGCCTTCGGCCCCGACGGACTCAACCGCGGATACTCCGGAGCTCGCGTCCAAGACGTGTGCAAATGGCTCATGTCGTCGTATCCGTCGAAGGGCACCAACCCGCTCCAGATCCTGGGGCCTGTGAATGAGGGGCTCCAGCGGCTCGAGAACGCCGGAATGGTTCTTCGGCGGGTCCAAGACGGCGGAGGATCGCGAGTCACCGTCACCCGGTTGGGCGAAACCGCGCTGGCAGAAGGCACCGCACGACAGCTCCTGGAGGGTAAAGCCGGAGGGTGAGCGAGGACGAGCCTGCGTTTCCGATACTTGAGTAGGGGGCCGGCTCGGGCCAGTGACTCGCGGTCCGGGAAACAGCGAGTCGCGATCCATCACCCGGGAGCTGGCGGGAAGCAGCGCTTTCGGCACTTGGGAAATGCCAGCGAAGCCACCCGAAATCCGCGATATACGATCGCGTTCGTGACGCGTGAGGTCGAGAGTCTGATCGCGAGCGGACGCGACTGCGACATCTTTGCGTATGGTCCCGGCCTGGTGCTTCGTAAGACGCGTGACGGCAGAAGCATCGAAAATGAGGCGCGCGTAATGGAATACGCGGCCGATCGCGGCTATCCCGTGCCAGCCATAACGGGCGTACGCGCAGGCGGCTCGGAACTCGTGATGGAACGTGTCGACGGCCCGTTGATGACGGACGTGATGGCGAGACAGCCCTGGACGCTGGCACGTTACGCGGCGATGCTCGCCGACCTGCATGATCAGCTCCACGAGATCCCGGCGCCAGACTGCGTGCCCAGGCTGCCCGATGGCGGTGACCGGCTCATCCACCTCGACCTCCACCCGATGAACGTCATCCTGTCGCAGCACGGCCCGGTGGTCATCGATTGGGCCAACGCGTCCGCCGGTGAGGCAATGAGCGACGTTGCTGCCAGCTGTGTTCTTTTGACCTGTCCAGAGATGCCGGCGTCCCGTCTCGTCCAGCTGCTGGCGCAGCCTGCACGCGCTTACCTTGTGCGTGCCTTCGCGCGGCGGTACCGGGGCCCGACTTTCGAATCCCGCCTCGCGATCATGGCTGAGATGAAGACCCACGACCCCAATATGACGGCGACCGAGGTCGCCGCCTGTCAGCGTCTGGCGGCCCGGGCTCGTACCAAGTGCGCTGCCTAGAAATAGGTCGCCGTTGTCAACGATGAGACACCGCTGCACTCGATCAGCGGGCTAGCGATCAAGATGATCGCGAGTCACCCCGACTGGCGGCCTACAGCAAGAGGACATCATGCCAGACGACCCACTTCACTACGGGCCTGTTTGCAGCACACCAGTCGAGCGCGCGGCGATGGTGAACCGATGGGACGAGTTGACCTTTCTCCACTGGCGGTACGAAGCAGCGGTGGTCCAGCGCCTACTGCCACGAGAGCTAGAGGTCGAGGTCTTCGACGGGACGGCGTGGGTCGGTTTGGTCCCGTTCTTCCTTCGCGTCGGTTTGCCCGGGGTCTCCTCGGTTCCTTGGATGACTCGGTTCGCTGAGACAAATCTGCGTACCTACGTGCGGAGCGAGGACGGCACGCGGGGCGTCTGGTTCTTCTCGCTCGACGCCGCCCGACTCGGAGCGGTGCTCATCGCGAGGTCGACGTACCGAGTGCCGTACTTCTGGTCGAAGATGACGATTGAGCGCTCTGGCTCGACTATGTCGTACTCGTGCCGTCGGAGATGGCCGGGGCCATCCGGTGCTGCCAGCGCGGCTGTGATCGAGATTGGCGAGCATTTCCGATCTGACGAGCTCCACGAGCTCGATCATTTCCTGACGGCTCGTTGGGCATTGTTCAGTGCGCCACCGACCGGGCTTCGCCACGCGCGAGCCTCCCACAATCCGTGGCAGTTCCAGCGTGCACGAGTCCTCGAACTTCACGATGAACTTCTTGTCGCCGCAGGTTTGCCAGATCCAGTCGGTGATCCCCTGGTTCACTACTCGCAGTCAATGGAGGTACGCATCGGTTGGCCGACGAAGGAGGTCGATTGACCAGGGTTAGCCCACAGACGTGCAACTCACACGTGAGTCGCGACGTCTCCGATCGCGAGGCTCGTAGTCCCGCTTGACTCGCGGTCTATGGAACCGCGAGTCGCGGTATGAGCAACCGCGAGTCGATCGGCTCGTCGTGACTCGCGGTCCAGTGGATCGCGAGTCATGCGCTCGGGCTCGGGCGGGTGGCGTGCCTCCCCTACGAGGGGTGCGTCACGACAGGCGGACCGGCAGCTCCGCCATCGCGACGAGGATGGGGTTGTCGATGCCGAGCACGGTGTACGTCGGTACCTCCAGCATCTCAATCTCGTGGGTACGTGCCAGGAGCTCCTGGAAGAGGATCGAGATCTCGAAGCGAGCCAGGTTGGCGCCTAGGCAGAAGTGCGGTCCACCTCCTCCGAACGCCATATGCAGGTTCGGATCTCGCGCGATGTTGAACCTCATCGGCGCATCGAACGCTTCCTCGTCCCGATTGCCCGACGGGTACCAGAGTGTCACCCGATCTCCACCGCGAAATGAGAACGCGTCAAGCAGGCGGCCGCTGAGCGCTGCACAGAGGAGCGAGAGCAATGGCCAAGGTGTTGTAGAAGCGCTCAAGGTGCGTCGTGGTCACGGCGAGAGTCGATGAGGTGCTCAACCCGGCCGTCAGGTAGTAACTCGACTACTGAATCGCCAAACCAGGCCGAAAGACCGAGCTTGTCATCGAGAGCGTGCGTGTACACGTCCCGATAGTCCTGCAGGCGTGGAATCGCGTCGTCGAGCTCTCGGGGCGGCGCTCGGATCGCATTGAGCTTGAGTCGATCCCTGGCCTGCCGCCCGACCTCCCGTAAGAGCCAGGCCGAGTGGGCGTAATAGTCAAGGTCGTGCGGGGCTGGGCTCTTAACTGCCATTGGGATGAAATTCGCGCAGTAGCAAGTCCGAAGCGGCGCGCCCGTCGTCACCCCGCGGATGCTGAATTGGTTGGCGCCACTCCATTCTGAGTGCGCGTTCCCGTCCCGTCTACGTTCGTCCGGCGCTTTGTGCCTTCCGTCCCTCCTGGTGTCACCCGTTGTCGTGACACCAGGAAGGGCGAAGAGGCCGAAACGGCGGGCAACAGGGACGAGCAGGGCACGAACGGTTGCGCGAGACTCTTTGGGCAGGGAAGGCGTAGGGTCATGTCTTCGTCGGTGACAGCGACCTTCGTGTTCACGAAGAGACAACGCAAGGAGGTCATGCTGTATCGTCACGGCGGGTCCCGTGGGGAGCGCTCGCCGGCTAAGAGTGGTCTGGAGATCGGAAGGGCGTAGTCGTGAGCCCTACAGGCTGGCGCAGACGACGCATCGTCGTTGTGGTCTTGGCCGGGGCGCTGGGTGCTTCGGCGTTCGGCTCGGGCAGTGTTGGCGCAAGTGCCGGTTCGCCAGGCGGGCCTCTTGATGCTCGGACGCTGGCCAAAGTCGAACAGACCATCCGCCAGTTCAAGGACACGAATCAAACCCCAGGGGTCCTGGTCGGAATCTGGAGCCCAAAGGGAACCTTCGTTGGCGCGAGCGGCGTCGCCGATCTCGCTACGGGGATGCCGTTGAGCACGGACATGCAGTTCAAGATCGCCAGTCAGACGAAGACGTTTACTGCCGATCTCATCCTGCAGCTCGTCGGTGAGAAGAAGGTCTCGCTTGACGACCACATCTCCAAATGGGTGGCGGGGGTGCCCAACGGCGATCAGATCTCGATCCGCGAACTCCTCAACCACACCAGCGGGCTCGCGGACGGCTTCACGTCGCCGAGCATCCAAGCCATGGTGCCGGCGGGCTGCACTGTGGATCAGTTGCTCTCAGCCGAGGCGGCGTTTCCGCCGGTCGCACCGCCTGGCTCGAAGTGGTCCTACAGCAACTACGGGTACAACCTGCTGGGGCGGGTTGTGGAGCTCGCGACGGGCGAAGATCTCAGCACGGCGATTCAGCAGCGCATTGCCCGGCCGCTGCACCTCCAGCGGACGCTTCTTCCGACCACGGGCAATGGTCTGAGCGCGCCGTTCACCCACGGCTACGGGACTGGGGACGTCGGGCCCACCCAGGCGCCGCCTGCCTCCGACGACGCCACCGCTCTGCCCGGGTCGTGCCTCTGGGCTCATGGCGGGATGGTCTCGACCCTTGCGGACATGCGGGTTTGGTCGCGTGCGCTGGCGACGGGCGCGCTCCTTAAGCCGGCGGTCTGGAAGGAGGCGAAAAAGGACCCGGTCCCCTTCGTCTTCTCCGGGAACTACAACGGCCCCGGCCGGTGGCGCTACGGACTGGGATACGTCGAATCCGGCGGCTTCCTTGGCGCCGAAGGAAGCTTCGCCGGCTACGAGTCGGCAACCATGTACTCGCCTGCGCGCCACACGACGATCGAGGTCGTGTCCACCAAACTGCCCAACGCCGTCACACCACCGCCCATGATCCAGGCTCTCGCCATGGATCTCTACGGCCCCAACATCGGATTCGGGCTGACACCCGCCCAGGCCATCCAGCCCAACACCACAGGGTCGGGCGACTGAACCGGCATAGCGAAGAGCACCAGCTGAGCGCGCGTCGCCCCGCCCGACCTCGCGCCGTGCCCCGCCGGTCGCGCTACTCATTGGGCGCCGATGGTCCGTGATGGTTCGTCCGTTGGTCCTGGTCGTTCCTCGTGCCCGTCCTGTCCACGTTCGGGCGGCGCTTCGGCCCTTCCGTGCTTCCTGGTGTGGCCATTCATAGTGGGCCGTGAAGGATTTGAAGCTCGGACCCTTCCTGGCTGCCGACTTGCGCCCGTCCGCTGAACGGCGAACCTGCCGCGACTCGCGGTCAGAGGGACCGCGAGTCACGCCTAGAGGGCCTATGCCTACAGGTGCCGAGCGGCCGAAGATCCGGCGACCTTCACGGGCTGCCGCCGTAGGGGCCCTCAGGGCTTCCGGCTGTCCGACGACCGGCGCTCGAGCCCGCGAGTGGGCAGCCGGCTGATCAGCTACCAGCGTCCATAGGTGAGGCTGGATCCAGAGCCAAGACAAGGAACTCCCTCATCGCCCGATGAACGAGCCTGGTCGAGACTCACGCTCGGCCTTCGAGCTCATGAAGGCGCTTCGCCATTCCGGTCAGCAGAGCACTGCGCAGTGAGTCCACCTTGTCGAGTAACTCATCGAACGCGCCGCGCGAGAACAACACGAGCTCAACCGGCGACGTTGCCGTCACGGTCGCATTGCGGAGTGCGCGGTCGAACAAGGCCAACTCGCCAAAGTAGTCGCCGGTTCCCAGAGAGGCGATGGACTTGCCGTCGCGAGTCACATCTGCCGAGCCACTCACGATCACGAAGAACTCGTCAGCTAGATCGCCCTGCCGGATGATCTCCTGGCCCTCAGGAACATTGGTCGCAGAGGCGAGGTCGGCAATGCGATTGAGTTCGTCCTCGGTGCAGGAGCGAAACATCGGGATTCGCTGCAGATATGTCGTGTACATGACGTAGAGCGAACGCTCGTATAGAGGCATGTCTCTCCCCGATCGTGTGGCGGGAAGCCTACGTACACCGCGGTCGTTCCCGCACCCGCGCGGGTCCGCCGACCCGCTTTGGCAATCTACCAACCGTACGTCTGGAAGTCGCGCGGCTCCCGATGCACCCGCTTCATGCGAAGTCGCCCTCGTCCGCTCGTGGCGCGTCCCGATCGTTGACTCGCGAGCGCGAACACAGCGCGAATGGCGGCTGTGATCCTTACCGCCATGCTCGACCGGCCTCCTGAGCCTGCTGCGGCTCGCGGTTCCCTGGAACGCGACTGGCCATGCCGGTGGCGCCTTGATCCGCGATCGGACGGATCGCGAGTCGGCGGGAGTAGGGCACCTGAGGCGTCTTGCGCCACGCTCTGTTGGTCACTGCACTGGAATTGCGAACAGCGGCATGCAATCCTGTGCAAGACCGCTCTAGTGCGGTTCATCGCTTGATCGCGATGCTGCGTGGGCCTGGTGGTGGGGATGTGGAAGAGGATTCGCGATCGGCTGGCAACCCCGAGGTCGCTCACCGGGGTCATCTTGGTTCTGGTTGGGGCCATCTTTGTGCTCAGTGGTCACGCCGTGGCCGATGCCGGCGAGCCCTTCTTTGGTGACCCGCTACTCGAGGCAGGGCTCGTCTTGGTGGGGACGATCTGTGTTCCGTATCTCCTCGCACGATCGCGAGTCAGGTGTCGCCCCTCAGGTGGTTGACCGCTCTGTGTTTGGGGCCGGGCGAGAGCGTCATAGCCCAGGCGTACGGTAAGTGGGTGCCGAGGCTGAGCGAGTTCTACGGCATCGCTATCTACATGTACTTCTCGGATCACGGCCCGCCGCACTTCCACGCGATCTACGCGGGTGCTGAGGCCCAGGTCAGGATTGCGGATGGCGGGTTCCTCGCCGGGAACCTGCCCACTACAGCCAGCCGGCTCGTCCGACAGTGGGCTTCTTCCCATCGGGACGAGCTCTTGGCCGACTGGGCTCGTGCTCAAGCAAACCAAACCCTGATACCAATCGAGCCCCTTCGGTAGCCTGAACGCATGAAGCCTCTCGCCCGGATCGTTGAGGTGGATCCGCTAGGGGACTACCGGCTCCGGCTCACATTTTCTGACGGCCTCGTTAGGGAATTGGACTTCGCTGGAGCCCTCGAGGGCGAGGTCTTCGAGCCGTTGAAGTCGCCGGCCGAGTTCTGCAAGGTCTCGATCGACAAGGTTGCTGGGACCATTGTTTGGCCGAATGGTGTCGACCTAGACCCAGACGTACTTCACGGGGATCACGAGCCGGCCAGCGGACGGCCGGCGCGGGTACTGAACGAATATCGGCTTCGCCAGACCGGTTAGGCCGTCACTGCACTGGGTCATGGCGCTGGGACTCCGTCCCCCGCCGCGAGTGCTCGGGCCGCCAAGTTGGTCCTTCCCGCAGATCCGTGACTCGCGGTTCCATAGATCGCGGGTCGACCGGGCATCTCGCCCCTATCGTTACCGCCAGTGTCGAGCTCGGGGCGACGAGCGCCGCTCGCTACTTAGCCCCGGACGGGTCGCCATCGCCTTTGTGAAGCTCCGCGTCGAAAACCTTCTTGTCTGCCTCCCGCTGTACCTTCCAGCTGAGCCGCGGGTCAGAGGCATCGAAACGGGCCTTCGTGTGGTCAGGGCTACAGAGCACCTTGACAACATCGCCGACCATGGGTGCCCTGAAATCTGAACCAAAACCGGGGATGCCGAGCTCTAGCCGGAACGACTGTCCGCTCGGTGGGCGAACTTCGACGAGAAACCGCATCAGGCTGGCATCGCCGCCGACCGCGCCGCCTCGCTTCTCGCGGCGATCGATGACCGTTCCCTCCGCTTGCTCCCAGTTACGCCTGAACATGCTGGCCTCCTCATCGCCTCAGCCGATTGCTGCTCGCAGAGACGCGATCCCACCCCGAGACGCCGATTAGATCGTAGTGGGGAGCGCGCCGTCGTCATTCTTGACCTCAGGCGACGGGGTGGGTGATGAGCTCGCGCAGCCGGGCACGTGACGCTGGTGGCTGACTCGCGGCTTCCTGGATCGCGAGTCGCCTTCCATGCTGAGCGCATTCCCCGAATGCCCTCGAGATCGAGCAACGTGGTGTACCTCGCTCCGATCGGCGCTATCCAATCGGGTCAACTCGAAGGCCAAGATGGTTGGTCAGGACGAACCCGTTTCGGCCTGCTCGGCCATCAGTTTACGCGTTGCCGAGAATCTCTCGGAACTCGACATGCTCGATGGTTACGCCTTGACCCATCTCCGTGCCGGGCGTTGGTGCCGCGGCCTTCGCCGACGACTCGTCATTGAAAACGACGAACGCGAAGCCCTTGTCATCCACTACCGCCGTCCAGTAGCCGGCGACGAAACCTGGCGCCGAGCTCACCGTCGGGATGATCTGCTCCCGGAGGTCCTTGAGCCGTTCATCTGTAACCCCACCGGGGACGCTTGCTCGAATGAGTGCTGCATGCATGGACGCTCCTCTGGGACACGAATGGACGCGGAAATGCTCGGTGCCGATCTTGCAGCCGAGATCTTCGCGCGACACCTGCGCCCTGGCCATCGACGCAAGGCTGAGAGTCACGGTCCGATCGAGCGACTCGCGGCCTGCCAGACCGCGAGTCATCGCAGCTCTTGGGTTCGCAACCGGAAGGGCCAGCCACTCAGGTGACAGCCGCGCGGAGGCCCTCACGGATCTCTGCCGCGGCGTCGATCTCTGAGTGGCGGTCTCGACCATTGATGATGAGGTTGAAGACGGAACAGCCCGCGGCGGTATAGGGGGCCAGGAACTCAGCGATCTGGGCGGGTGTGCCGGTCGGCTCCACTTCTCGTATCGTCCGAAGGGGCAGCTGACGCCGAGCAGGCCGTGAAAGCCCATGCCGCCGTAGAAGGTGACGTGATCGCCAACGCCCACGTGGTCGAGGCCGACGTGCTCGGCGCGCCTCACGAACTTTCGCCAGGTGGCGGAGTCTGACCCGTTCAAGTGGACGGATACGCAGCCGACTGGGGGTCGAGCCACAGACAGAATCACTAGCGGGGTCGCTGATTTGATGCCAGGGCCTGGTCTTGTAGCCGATGCCCGACTCGCAAGCGACCGAGGCCGACTCGCGTCTTCGTCGACCATGATCCGACTTGCTGACTCCTTGATTGCGAAGCAGCTCGGGGCCGACGGCTGGCTCAGACGTGCAAGGGGATGCTCTGTGCGAACTGGAACACGTCGTCGGGATCGATGTGTCGCTTGACGGTCGTCAGCCGTTCGAGGTTCGCGCCGTAGTAGCCGTGCTGCCAGTCCCTGAGGGCGGGGTCAATGAAATTCTGGTACGACTCGGTCGACGTGTAGGGGCGCATCGCGTCCCAGACCCGGCTCGCCCAGTCGAGCAGCCGTTGCACCTTGGCGGACTCCTCGTCAGAGGCCCAGGTCACGCCGATGGACATCAGCGCGAGGGCATCACGGTGCACGAATGCTGTGGCGGACGGCGTGACCCGGTTGATTGCGCCGCCCCAGCTGAAGAGCTTGACCGAGCCGCCCGATGGCCCAGGTGTCTTCGGAAGCTCGTGGAGCAACTGCGCAAGCGCGGCGAGCCCCGCCGAATTCGATCGGCTGTGGGAGGAAGAGCGAGCGCTCGGTGAACGCGGACGGCCCTTCGTTGTCGGCGAGCAGATCCTTTCCCTCCCAGTAGGTCACGTCGCGCACCTCGCGAGTCGTTGGAGTAGCGACCATGAAGGCCGGTGCGAGCAGGTCTGCCAGCTGCGCGCTCGAGCCGAAGTACTGACCGATCGCCTCGAGGGCGACCGGGCTCTGCGGGCTCGTCGCCGCGCCGAAGCCGAGCCGCATCGAGAACGCGTCGGGGGCCTTCGCAAGAATCTGCTGGAACGTGGCGAAGAGCAGGGCAGGATCGACGCTCTTCCAGGTGCATCGGTACACGGAGACGTCGCCCACCGGTGTGGTCCGGAACGTGAAGGCCGTGTTGATCCCGAAGTTGCCGCCGCCCCCACCGCGGCAGGCCCAGAACAGGTCCGGGTTCTGGGTCGAGTTGCAGGTGAGGACATCGCCGGCGGCGGTGACGACCTCCGTCTCGACGAGCGCATCGGCGGTGAGCCCAAGTTGGCGAGCACTGAAGCCGAACCCGCCGCCGAGGGTGAGCCCCCCGACGGCGACCCCGGGGCACCGTCCCGCGGACACGGTGACCTCGAGTGGCTGGAGGGCCAGCGCGAGGTCTCGGTTGCGCGCCGCACCGACGACGCGAGCCGTGCCGGCCGCGGGGTCCACGGAAACGTTGGTCATGACGTTCAGGTCGATCTGTAGGCCGGACGTGGTTGAGTAGCCGCCGTAGCTGTGACCGCCACCCCGGGTGACGAGCCCGACGTGGTTGTCGCGGGCCCATCGGATAGCCGTTTGAACGTCCGCGGTGTCGATGCAGCGCGCGATGGCTGCAGGCAGGTGGCTGGCGTACCGGAGGTTCTGGGGAAGCGCGGCGACCTGGTAGCCGGGTTGCCCGGGGCGTATCAGGTGTCCTCGCAGCGAGCGTGCGAGGGCGGTCCAATTCGGGTTGGAGCTGCCGCTGCACGCGGTCAGCCATCCGAGCTGGGTGGCGACGCCGGCCGCGGCAGCGATGCGGCCGGATGACTTGAGGAACTGACGCCGGGTGACGGGCGTCGGTACGCGACCGAGCCCGCGGGTCGCCTCTGTGTCGATGGCGGGAGATGGTGCCTCCGTCATGTCCGAGAAAGGTGGCAGTAGAGCTGCTGGGTAGTGACCCGGTTGGAGTCGGCCGTCGTGTGTGCGCCGACTGCAGCGTCTGCCGCGGCGACTTCGGCTGGTGTGGCGACCACCTGGACGAGCTGCATCATCCCGTTGTCTTCGTGGAAGAGGATGTGACAGTGCCAGACGAAGAGGCCGGTGAAGTCGAGGAACTGGTGCCGAATGGTGAGCGTGCCAAACGGCGGGAGCTTCGCCGTGTCTCGGTAGCGCAGCTCGTTGGAAGGTGCACCGTTGACGGCGACGACCTGGAACGGGTTCACGTGGATGTGCAGCGGGTGGGGCTCGTAGGTGAGGTTGACGAACTCCCACTCTTCGGTGGTTCCGAGCAGCATGGTGGCCCCGATTGGGTTTGTGCCGTGCACGTACTGCCGGCCGTTGACGTAGTAGCTGAACTTGTCGAGCTGCCCGGTGCCCCGGGGCTCCTGCTCGGAGATCTGGAAGACCCGCCGCCGGTCGACCGGCACGTTCCGCAGGTCCTTGAACGGGAGCAAGGTCGTCGGGAGGCCGACAGGGTCCTGCACGGGCTTCCCATCGGAGACGACCCGCACGAGCGTCTGGGGAACCGGTGTCATCCCGGTCGTGTAGTAGATGCCGAAGTCCTTCCAGCTCAGCGACCGGAATTCGTACTGGCTCCTCGGGCCCGCTTGGACGAGCACGTCGGCTCGACCGCCGGGCACCAGCTCAAGGACGTCCGTCGGCTCGGTCGCGGCGAGCGGGTTGCCGTCGATCGCGATCGTGTGGAGCAGGTGTCCGTCGAGGCGCAACCGGTAGAACACGGAGCTGGCGTTCAGGATCCGCCAGCGTTGGATCTCACCGGGAGCGATCCCGAGGGTCGGCTGGTACTGGCCGTTGACGAGGGTGACCTGCTTCGACAATGAGCTCTTGGCCCCGTCGACGATCGCGCCGTCTTGCACCTCGATCTGACTGAGGACGAGCATCCGCTCCGGGCGTTGTGCGACGCCGGGCAGGTTGTCGAGCTCGCCCCGGATGACCAGCGCGCCGAAGAGCCCGCCGAAGACCTGCTCGTCGGTGAGGGGGTGGTAGTGCGCGTGGTACCAAAACGTCCCCGCCGGATGATCGCCCGGAATGTCGTACTGGTACTGGTAGCTGCTGCCGGGCGCGATCGCGAGCAGCACGTTGTCGGACGGGCTGTTTGGTGACACGTGCAGGCCGTGGGTGTGGAGGTTCGTGATCTCGTTGGAGTCGTTGAGGAGCTCGACGCTCAGTCGATCGCCGGGCCGGAACTCGAGCGTCGGCCCCGGGTAGACGCCGTCGTAGGTCCACGCCCTCGTCAAGGCCGTCCCGATTCGGGCTCGCATCTCTCGCACGCGCAGCTGGGTCGCGAGGAGACCATCCGAGCTCACGTGTGTCACCGGCTCGGACCACCCTGATGGACGAC
This sequence comes from uncultured Actinomycetes bacterium, assembly GCA_963714105.1. Classification (GTDB taxonomy): domain Bacteria; phylum Actinomycetota; class Acidimicrobiia; order IMCC26256; family PALSA-555; genus PALSA-555. Next base: position 1,778,566 of record OY970233.1, read on the forward strand.
CGGCGACCACCTGGTGCAGGTCACGCGACGAAGCGGGGCTAGTCAGGAGGCGCGCGGGGCCCCGCCCCGCGAGCGCGCCGAGCCCGAGCGCGCCGGCGCCGGCAAGGAACGACCGGCGGCTCACCGACTCGCGTCCTCGAGCGTGACTCACGGCGCCGCCGCCTCAAGCACCGAGACGACCCGTATCGTCGCGGGTGCCTTCCGCATCTCCCAGCGCAGGCTGATCGTGTGTGGAGCTGGGCTGCACGCGAACACGACGGTGACCCCCGGACCGCTCGCAGGTCCGGCTGGCACCTCGTATGGCAATGAGGTGCGGATCCCGCGGGAGGGCGCGTGCCGTCGAGCGTCACAGCGACCTCGGTTGCGGAGGGTGCAGCCCACCCGATCGTCACCTGTGCCTGCGTCGGGTCTTGCGTCAGGCACGTGAAGGACGACGGGGCGTCGAACATCGTCAGTGCCGGTCCGCCTTGCGGTGTGGTGACAGTCGGTGCCGAGGTGGTAGGCGCGGCGGTGGTGGGCTGAGGGATCGGGTTGGGGGCCGTGCTCGACGAGCTGGTTCCGCCGGAGCAGGCCGCGAGCGCGGCGACGGCGAGGCCGGTGGCGACGACGGCGGCGGTCCGGGAGGCGCAGCCGTGCCCGATCTTGCTCACGACGGCCCGGATCCCGCAGGGCTTGTGCTGCGCGCTTACCTGGACGAATTCTACTGGGCCGGTAGCCACAGACCGTCGACCGCGGGTGTCGCGGGTGTCGCGGTGAAGCGATCAGTGATTGAGCAAGCACCCAAAGTCGAGGCGGGGATCTGCACGACTCGCGGTCAGCTGAACCGCGAGTCAGGTCGAACTGGCTTCCGGCTGACGGCGGCGCCCGTGCCGAGGCCGTCTGTTCCGGCCCACAGAAGGGATCGGGGGAGGCTCTCAGCCGGTAGATCATGGCCCGATTCGGGCTCTTCGATGGCGAGACCGCGATGCTGAAGCCGCGGGAGTCGGCGATGAGCCGATGCGGCTGGCGTCTCTAGGGGCCTCGGAGCGAGTCTGGCTCTTACCTGTCGCGGCAGACCGCGGGACTTCGGTTAAGCACCTCGGGTATCCCGCCGATATGGGAATCGGCCCTTGGGAGGACGCCAAATGCTCTTCTCACGATCGTTTGGCCCCGCGCCGGGCGTCGTTCCAACGTTCCCGCTACTTGCTGGCTTTGCCGCCGCCGTTGTTGCCGTGCTCGCGCTTGGCCAGGTCGTGGCGATCACCAAGGCTGCGGCCCAGACGACCGGTGCTGCAGCGCCGGTCAACGTCCTGGTCCAGTCCGCGGGGTCCGGCTCACTTACACCGGTCGGCGGGAGCAGCGAATCGTTTGAGCTCACGCTCCGCCAGGTCAATGGGCATGCCCGGACCACCGAGGGATCAGGTCATCCAGCTGGCGTCATCTCGCAGCAGGCGGCGGTGCAGATCGAGACGGCGGGTGGACCTGCCCATGCGCTCAACGCGGTGTTGACGGTTCCCGGCGCTCCGAAGAGCGAGGACGCCGTCGCGCTGACCTTGAGCGGTCCAAAGTACGACAAGAAGGCCGCGACGCTCAGCTACCAGGCGACGCCACTCGCAGACGTATCGGGGACGAATCTCTCAAAGTTCCAGAGCGAGATCGACCCGTCCGTGCCTGTGGAGTTCAAGAAGGCCGAACTCAGCGTCGCGCCGAACGGATGGCCAGGCTGCAACGTCGCCATCCACTTCCGAGTGACCGGCTTCCCCGAGAAGCTCGTGTTCACCCGATCTCAGGATGTGATCGGCGACCTGTGGTTCGGTAGGCCGAAGCAAGGGGAGATCTACGAGCCCGCAGCCAGCGATGCTCGGGTTCATATCGAATTCGTCGGAAAGACGCCGCATGGGACACTGTGGTGTCGCATGGGCCTGCTGTGGAACGCCAAGCCGAGCCAAGCGGGCGTGTTCATCTGGTTCAATAACTATGTCTTCAAGAGCAGCGACTGGGGGTGCACGGTCCCGGCGGGGTGGACGTGCAAGTTCTCTGGGAACGCGAGCGGGCAGCCCCTCAATCTCGACGTGACGGTGACGAAGTAGCGCAACCACGGGTGGCTCCCGGCGCAAAATAGCGAACCGGCGAAGCGAATTGTGGCCCGGGAAGCCCGCAATCGGACGTGACCTCGAGTCGCTCCGAGCGCATCGCAGCCCACCATCGCCGCGGCCACGCCCCCAAAGCGCTCAAGGCCGACGGGCAAACACCCGACAGACAGGAGGAGGCTGAGGATTCAACTTGCTGAGGGGCACGGAAAATGCTGGGTCGGTGTACCGAGAGGGGTGCGAAGGATTCTGACGCGGACGGGAAGCACGGTAGATCGAGCTCCTCGGGTTCGACCCGACAGATCGCTGCGGGCACGTGTTTTCGGCCAGGACGATCCCGACCGTGGGCGGTGTTTCTCGCCCTGACCGCGGGTGCGTCGCTGACTATGGCCACAGTTACCGTCCCCGCCGGCGCCGCGACCGTCGATCAGCCCCTGACCGCGACCACGATCACGTTCAAATTCACCGGACACGCGGACACGTTCACGGTGCCCGCTGGCGTCGACGCGATCGACATTGTCGCCGGCGGAGGCCACGGCGGTGGAGGCGCCGGCGTGGGCGGCCCGGGTATTGAGGTCACCGCGCGGCACGTGGCGGTGAAGCCCGGCCAGCAGCTCAAGGTGGTGGTTGGCGGCAACGGCGGAGTACCGCAGGTCGAGCATAAGACGTCAACTGGCGGCGTCGGGGGTTTCAACGGTGGAGCGAATGGCGCCCGAGGCTCCGGAGGAGGTGGCGGCTTTTCATTCGTCCAGGCGCCGGATGGAACCAACCTCGTCATCGCAGCTGGTGGCGGAGGCGGAGGCGAAGGTGTCGGTGGACCGCAGAACCCACCCGGAACGCTGGACGGCCAGAACGGTTCGGGCACCGGTTCACTCGGCACGCCGCGCGGCGGCGCCGGCGGAACACTCACCGCGGGCGGCGCAGGAGGCCACAACGCCAGCCCGCTCGTGGCCGATGGCAAGTCGGGCGGCCAATTCCACGGAGGTGACGGGGGTAATGGTCTGATCCCCAAGCTCGCCGGTGGCGGCGGTGGCGGCGGTGGCGGCTACTTCGGTGGTGGTGGCGGTGCGGGGTCCGAGATCGCCAGTGGTGGCGGTGGCGGTGCCGGGTCCAGCTACGTGGCCCCCAATGTGCAGGTCACCGTCACTCCGCACCAAGGCCCGGCTGCAGTGAAGATCACCTACGTCCGGGCGACGGCGACGAGCGTCAGCTCGAAGCCCGATCCGACCGACGTCGGCACCCCGTTCGACTACACCGCCACGGTCACGCCGACACCAAGCGGGGGGACCGTAAGTTTCGAAGATGTCAACTTCCACCGGCCGTATGCCGGTTGTTTGCAACTGCCCGTCATCAACGGCGTCGCGACCTGCCATGCGCAGGTCTCCTTTCCGGGCCATTACTTCGTGACCGCCCGGTACACGGGAGACGCCGACTTTCTGCCCAGCCAAGGTGACCTCACGAACGGTCACTTCATCATGTCGCCGACGACGATGTCGTTGGCCCTAGCGCCGAGATCGAAGAATCCGTCAAAGGCTCACGAGCGGGTCTTCTTCCTCGCCAAGGTCGTGCCGCAAACGGCAACCGCCGCGTACCCTTCGGGCGTCGTGTTTCTTTCGATCGATGGACGCCGGCAATTCCAGGCCGACCTTCACGGGACCTTCGAGGTCCAGATCCCAGCGGATTTCGACACGACCGGCACTCACGCCGTCACGGCAACGTTCGTCGGAGACAATCAGTACCGCGGGTCGACGAGCCCGCCCCTCACGCAGCAGGTGACCGCGGGAGAGCCAGAGCCCACGACGACCGTTCCCACGACGACCGTTCCCACGACGACCGAAACCAGCCCGCCGAGCACCGGATAGCAGTCAAGTCCTACAGACTGGGTTCGCGGGCGGGTACCTGGTCCGATCCCCCGGCTCCACGCCCGCTCGGATCCGAATTTCCAGGTGGACACCGAGCTCTCCGCCCGAGACCGCTCTCAGCGCTGGTCCTGACTAGCGGTCTAATGCGGTGACTCGCGGTCTGCTGAACCGCGGGTCGGCTGCACGGTCTGCCGGGTCGCGAGTCGGACGTGAGCCCAGGGTCTCTGAGGAGCTCAAGCGGTCTACGATCGGATCGGAACCGGGCGTCACAGCAATGGTAGGGAACGTGGGCGAGGGTCGAATCGTCGAAGAGTTCGAGAATGGGGATTACATCGTCGTGCTTGACGGCCCCGTGCTCGAGGTTTTCTGTGGACCAACGGCGAGCTGGGACCGTCGGCATGTCAAGCACTTTGGGCACGGCGTCCGGCACTCGGAGGGATTATCCGCAACGCACTTCGGTGGCTCCGAGGCCCCTCGGTCAAGGCTCGTGATTTCCCGAAGCAAGGAATGGTCTTGAAGAGGAACGCCAAACACAAGACGCGCTGGGCGGTGCTGTGTGTAGTCGTCGGCTTGACAATTGCTATAACCGTGCCGATCGCGAACGCCCAGCCCATTGGCGGACCCACGAAGGCGACGGAGATTGGCATCTCGAGCACCTCCATTCGGATCGCGGTCATCGCCGATGTGGTTACGCCAGTGTTCCCCGGGCTTTTCCAAGGCTCGAGAGATGCGGTTCAGGGCTTCGCTAACTACATCAACGCGACTGGGGGACTCGCGGGACGGAAACTCGTGGTCGATTTCATTGATTCACATCTGAGTGACAGCGACGCGCGCAATGCCATCATCAAGGCGTGTAGCCAGGATTTCGCCATGGTCGGCACGGCGGCGCTCTTCTTGAACAACGTCGATGATCAGCTCGCGTGCAAAGATCAATCCGGGCAGGCAACTGGACTTCCGGATATCCCCTTTATCACGAGTGAGGTGGTTCAGCAGTGCTCACCTGACACGTTCCCGGTGTCACCGCCGGAACTGTTGTGTTCGACGAAGGATCATCATCCCCAGACCTATCAGGCCAGCGTCGGCCGGGCGTTTTACTATCAGGGGAAATTCGGGAAGAACCTGCACGGCGTCTATGTCTTTCCCAATGACCTGAAATCGGCCAGAGACTCGGCGTTCGCCAGCGGGCTCGGGCAGATTCGTTCTGTCGGAGTGAAGTCCGATGAGGACTTCAACATTCCCACGATCACTCCACAGGGTGCGTACACCCCGATTGTCGAAACGATCAAGAATCGAGACGCCACATATGCCCAAGCTGCTGGTCCGTTCAGCATGACCGTGGCGTTGCGTAAGGAGGCTCAGATCCAGGGTGTCACGTCCGTCAAAGTCTGGGACTGCGGCACCCAGTGCTACGACCCGCAATTGCTTCAACAGGGTGGGACCAGCGTGGAGGGCCAGTACGTCGACACGCTGTACCTTCCATTCCTGAGCTCTGCCGAGCGGAACGCGAATCGCATGCTCGCGAACTTCTTCAACTATGTAGGTCCAACGAAGGTAGGAGAACTCGGTGCTCCGTACTCATGGATAGCCGCCGTTGCATTCCGAGACGCGGTGAACGGGATCGTTAAGACAGCAGGCGTCAATGGACTCGCCCGCAAAGCCCTCCTTGATCAGCTCAACAAAATCCATAGCTTCAACGCGGACGGCATGTACAGCCCAACCGACCTAGCTGGTCGCACAATCGGACCCTGTCATGTCTTGAACCAGGTTCAGCATGGCCAGTTCGTACGCGTCTTTCCGACCAAGCCGGGGACGTTCGACTGCCCGAAGACAGGTGTCATCCAACCCAGGCTCGATTTGCTCAGCGGAAGCTGAGTCGGAGGCGATGCCCGCGGTACCCGCGGGGCGAGACCCGGGCAAGGGAACCCGGCGTGCTCGCTCTCGAGTGGTGTCGGTCCGGCGGTGTGCGCGCCGACTGGAAGCCGGCGGTGCTGGAGTTCATCCGGCACGGGCCAACTGAACCATTCCAGTGCCCTACTGCACGCGTTGACTCGCGGCTCCATAGACCGCGAGTCCATCGTGCTCCACCTCTTGAGCAAAGGTGAATCGGTTCCCCGAGGGCGCGCCTGGTTGCGCGTTGTTGGACGGAACCGGCCTGGCGGCTAACTCGCGAATTGGCGGCAGTCCTGCCAAAGGGGCTCAAACTTCTAACGGATCTTCTAACGGACGGACCGTCAGAGGACGTTATCCACCGGATTCTCCACCACTCGGCGAAACGCCAAGCACCAGTTCAACGGCACATTCCGGCATGACCGGGCACCACCCGCGACTGCCCGAATACGACTCTGAGTCCAACGAGCTACATGGACCGAAATGCGCGCGCGTCGCTGTCAGAGCTCGGATCGTCGCGACCGCGTCGGCTGCGAAAATCACGAAGGTTGTAGCCGGTGACCGCAGCGCCTGACCCGCCGGCGCGTGCACCCGCAGCTCGGCGGAGGCCGAACATCGGGGCCAGCTCTCCGAAGTAGCCGCCAGGTTCGATGATCGTCAGAAGCTCCTCGCCACCGTCGGCAAGGTCTCGCACGATCTCGATCGTGCCTCGGTCGACCTCGTACACCAACGTGCCTTGGTCGCCCTGGCGGAAGAGCATCTCAGCGGAAGCGAGTTCCGTTCGATCCGGTGGTCGCTGATCCACGGCGGCGCGGGGTGTCAGCTCGACGATCCGGTCGGCGAGGGGCAGCAGGCGCTCATCGTGGGTCGAGATCACGACGATGCGGCCCGGGGCGGCGAGGTCACGCAAATGCCGGAGCACGCCGTCAACCTGGATGTAGTCGAGGGACGCGGTGGGCTCATCGGCGACGACGAGCGGTGGGTCGAGCGCGAGCGCCCGAGCGATGGCGACACGCTGCTGCTGGCCCCCCGACATGGCACCCGGACGGTGGTTCATTCGGTCTGCGAGTCCCACAATCTCGAGCAGCTGGGCGGAGCGGTCGCGAGTTTCCTTCCGGGATCGACCGGCCGCGCTCATCGAGATCTCGATGTTCTCGCGGGCAGTGAGACTGGGAATGAGATTGAAGCCCTGGAAGATCACCCCGACGCCGGTCCGGCGATACTCGGCTAGCTCGGCACCCTTGAGCGCGGTCACCTCGGTGCTGCCAACGATGACGGTTCCCGACGTGGGTGTCAACAGAGAGGACAGCACTGATAGGAGGGTCGTCTTCCCGCATCCGCTCGCACCGAGGAAGAGGACGAGCTCGCCGGTCTTCAGGTCGAGGTTGAAGTTCTCGAACGGGCGGACCTTGTACCCGCCGCTCGAGTACTCGATCGTCAGGTCTCGGATCGTCACGTCGGGCATCACGCGCCTCCGAACGCGGCCGCCGGGTCGGTGGTGAGCGCTCGGCGTACCGCAGCCAGGCTGGCCACGACACCCACGACCACCCCCACCAGCAAGATCCTCACGACGGAGCCCCCACTGAGGGTGACGGGCATTGGCATGCCATTTCGGATCACCAATGCCAATGGCACCGAGAGCACGGCCGCGATGACGGCGACGATCAGCGACTGGATCATCAGCGCACCGACGATTCGGCGGTCCGGCGAGCCGGTAGCCCGAAGAACGGCGAAGTCGCGAGTGCGCTCGATGGCTGTGAGGTAGATGATCGCGCTAATGACACCGGCGGCGATGAGCCACGAGAGCAGTGCGACGAAGTCGATGGTCTTGGTCGCATTCTTGATGGTGAGCCGCAAGTCGCCGACCGAGGTGGTGTTGCTCGCGCTGGACACTCCAGCGGGTAGGCCTTGCGGTTGGCCCTTCACCGCTACTCCCATGATGAGCGGCTGGCCTGCGACGCTTGCCTGCTGGGCACCCTTGACCGTGAGGAAGACGGTGGACGCGCCGCCGTTGTAGCGCAGCCCCTGGACCTTCCCGACCACCCGGAATTGCCCGCCCGTCGTGTTCAATTGCTGGCCGACGCTTATGTTGATCCCGCTACCAATGACTGCCTCGCTGGAGGTGCGCGGCGCCCGCCCTTCGATGATCGATGGACCGCCGCGTCGCAGGTCGTAGCCGATCAGGTTGACGTTGTTGCGGGTGCCCGTGAGCACCGTGGCTCGGCCGGTCACGAGAGGCTCAGCCGACCGTACGCCGGGAGTGCCGCGAAGCACTGAGACCACCGACGCAGGGAGTAACGCGGTCGTGGTGAACGGGCCGGCGCTTCCCGCACGCACGACCCAGCGGTCAGCCCGGAAGCTCGAGACGAGGTCGGCCGGCTCGCGCTGGAGGGTCTGTTTGATCCCGTCGATCGCGACGGCGATGCCGAAAACGAGCGCGGTCACGGCGATCGCGATCAGGAATCGCCGGAGCCGGTACTGGAAGTCCCGCAGACTGATACGCCACATCGGTTACCTGGAACCCTCCACCCTCATCTCAGCCGCCGAAGCCTGAGCAGGCCGACCGAGTGCGCCGACACCTGAAACCTCAGCGCGCAGCACAGCTGGCGCATCATCGGATGCGAGCCACTTTGCGATCTCGGCCCTCGCGTACCGATAACCCAGCTCCTCGAGGCCACCAAGGGACCGCCGAAAGTCCATCGCGCCAAACGCCTGGACCGGCGGTCGCAGGACGAGGTCAGCGAGGTCGGTCTCGAACCCGAACACCGAGCTGAGCTCGGTGAGACGCATCAGGACCCTCGCGATTCCGACGCGCTCACTACGTGGGCGGAGCGGGTTGAATCGCTCGACGAGAGCACGCCACCCGGAGACGACCCCCGCTCCTGGCAAATCACCGGCAACGAGGTCGCGCTTGTTCGAGACGTCGACCGCAACCACGAAGGCGCCGTCGTGTAGGCGCCGCATCTCTCCGACCGGCAAGTTCTCGAGGACACCGCCGTCGACGAGAAGGTCGTTGCCCTGCCGCAGTGGCGGAAAGATTCCGGGGATCGAGAAGCTCGAGCGAATCGCGCGCCATAACGGGCCCGTTCGGTGCACGACAACCTCGCCCTGGGTCAGGTTGCACGACACCGCGAAATAGTCGGTCCAGAGATCATCGACATTCATGTCGCCAAAGAAGCGCTGGAGGCTCCCGGTCACCCGGGCTCCCGAGGCGAGAGCCACGGCCGGAAAGGTGAGGTCGAGAGCCGATGGACCATCGACGATGGCCTCTCGGAGGGCCGAGACGCGCGCCGGGGCGTCGAGGCCCAGCGCCTTTCCGCTCGCAATGAGTGAACCGATGCTCGTCCCGCCGAGCGCGTCGATCGGGACGCCGAATTCCTCCAACGCTCGCAGCACTCCGAGATGCGCGAAGCCTCGAGCGCCGCCGCCGCCCAGAACCAGCGCAATACCGCGACCGGTCGTGAGCCGTCCGACACGGGCGATATCGGCAGCCCTACCGGCGCGCACATGATGGTGCCGCACTACGGCTCGTTCCGACAGCCAGCGGCTCGTACCGCGCGGTGCCGCCGTCTGCGCACTGTGTATAAGAACGAGCTCGGCTCGACGGTTGCCGCGGATCTCGGCGAGGCGCCGCTCGATGGGCCGAAGCTTCGGAGACGCCGCCCCGTCGGCAACGAAGAGCACAAGATCAGCCTGTCTTACGCACAACTCCGCCCACTCAGGATCGTCCGTCGCTGCGTCGAAGACGAGCATGTCATGCTCGTCTTCTTCCCGAGGGATGAACTGCGCGAGCAGATCAGGATCTCGACTGATATCACTGCCGTATCGCAGTGCCAGCGACGCGACATCGAGGCGGGCGACGTCTCCGATGATGCCGGCGAGCGCGTCCGAGAGCTCGGTCGCGAACGTGCGGGGCTCGCCATCATCAAGGGCAACGACGGCGATGGTCTGCGCCGGGCTGCTCTTCGTGACAGTCCGAAACGTTCGGATGAACCGAGCGACGATCGTGCCGCCGACGCGTCGCAACGCCTCCGGATAGTCACTCACGAGCTTTGTGAACGTCTCGGCTGGAAGCCTCAGGAGCTGTGTGTCGCGCACTGCCTGGACGCTCGCCGTCCTTGGCTCACGGGTGATAAGCGCCATCTCGCCGACCACCTCACCGCGCCCGATCTCCGCAACCGGGGTCTCCGTGCCATCGGGCCCGGTTGAGAGCACCTTGAGTCGGCCACTGGTGACGAGATAGATCGCGTCTGCCGACTCGTCTTGGTGGATGAGGAACTCACCGCCGGGACACACCAGTGGCTGGGCCGCGTCGCGCACCAGCGCTCGTGCTTCAGGCTCGAGCGCGCCGAAAAGCAGAATTCTCTGAGATCCGCGCGTCGATCGTCGCTGGGTCGAGGGAGACGGGGTACAACGGACTCATTGGCGGCGGGTCTTCCCCCCGTGTGCCTCCACGACCACCGGCCCGCCTTGATACCGGGCCAGTACGGTTGGGTAGCAGCGTAGCGAGGACTCGGCCAGAGCGCCTGGGACGGAATGGAGCCATCAAGCTCGTTCGGCGAAGAGCCTCGCGATCTTCAGCGAAAGCTGCGCGGTTAGTCCGTCCCCGTCCCATTGACTCGCGATCCTGCGGACTGCGAGTCAATGGGACGGGTCTCGGCTGGACTCGCGATCACCGGAACCGCGAGTCGTCCTCCTTGCCTACGACTCGCGATGAGCATGATCGCGAGTCACTTGTGGTTCGAGCGCTCGGCCGATCCGATCGCCAGTCAGGCGTCGCGACGATGCCAGTCGAACTGGTCCAGGGTTTGCGTGTTATGTGGCGGCGCGCTCGGCGCCGCCCGTATTGTGGGTTGCATGCCAACCGACCTGCAGCTGAAGACCATGAATGCCTTCCATCGGGGCGTGCTCAAGATCAGCGGCGACCGGCTCGGCTGGCGGGGCCAAGGGATGCCGGTGCTCGAGCTGACGACGACCGGTCGCAAGAGCGCCAGCCCCGCATGGTGATGCTGACGTCGCCGGTACAGGAGGGCGACGCCACTGCAGGGGGCTGCGTCCGAACCGATCCCGACCTACTGGAGCGCTCGAGCCGAAAATCGGTCCAGACAGCCAGTGGCGGACGACCAACCTTGGGACGGCGCCGCCGGTAGTCCGAGTTCTTCCGATTGCCGGCTTGCGGTTCCAGGGCCTGCTGTCATTGGGGCGAACCGTGACTCGCGATCGGACGGACCGCGAGTCGATCGCCTGCCCTTCTATCCCCTGGATGCGGGTTCACGCCCGGCTCGGAGCCACCACCGCGCCTCCCGAACCTCACTCGATGCGCATCTCAGGACCCGTTGCTGACTGGGGAACTGGACGGGAAATGTCGTTCCCAGAGGACGGCGCCTAGGTGTTCCTGCGGGTCCTCGCTCCCTCTCAGGTCAGCAATGGTCACGGCCGCTACTGGGAGCCGAACGTCTGGATGGTCCACCACGTGGAACGCTCTACATGGATGGCAGCGCCTATCTGAGGAGCTAGACCCATGGACCACAGCCGGCTATCGATGCCTCTGGGCGAAGCCATCTTCACTCAGCGCTCGATCCGACGGTTCAAGCAGGACCAAATCTCGCTTGAGGACATCCACCTCATCATCGAAGCCGCAGTGAAGGCGCCCAATGGTGGCAACCAACAGGTCGCGCGATTTCTCATCGTGAACGATCGCGCCAGGATTGGATCGTTCGCCGCGCTCTACAACGAAGCTTGGTGGGCAAAGCGACATGACGAGGGCTTCCAAGACTACGACTCGCTCCCACGTCGCTTTCACCCCGCGGCGAGGCTCGCCAACGCGATGAAGGACGTGCCGTGCATTGTCTTCGCGCTGGCACTCCAGAATGGCTCGGCCGATTCGGTCATTCCGGCCGTCCAAAACCTAATGCTCGCGGCCCGAGCGATCGGGATCGGCTCGGTCCCAACGACGCTGCACCCGACCGTCATCGATCGCTTCTACGCGATGTTTGACATCCCGGACGATGTGGCTTTTCACTTCTGCGTCCCGCTCGGCTACCCGGAAGGCCATTTCGGGCCGAACGTTCGCAAACCGACATCGGAGACGACGTTCCTTAACCGATGGAACACCCCAGTTCCATGGGAATGATGACTGGGATCTCCGAGTGGACGGGAGTAGTTCTGACTTGCGGGTTCCTGGATCGCGAGTCAGCCGTTGTGAGTTGTCGCTCGGACGGGGTGCAGGCGCGGAGGCTGGAAGGGAACTCAGTGTGCCAAGTCTCTGGCTGGGTCAAAGGTCGGCGCCTGCCCGTTCCACCAGGCCGTCAAAGCTCGTCGCCACGGTTCTTGGCCCGTAAATTCCTTCCGAATAGGATCGGTGTCTCCGCCGACGGCCACACGACACCGTTGCCTGCGCCGACGTCACCTGCTCGGAAGAGGTGAGAAATGGACCGAGAACTGTGGTCGTCGGGCCGGCGTAGTGCTTGGAGGGACCGGGTGACCGGATTGAGTGCCGCGACTCTGTTCATCGTTAGCTGCATCGTGATGGCCGGCGCTTCAGCCGCGGCCTCGGCGGCCAGCCCACCCAACACGAAAGGTGCCGAGCTAGAACTCAGCATCGTCACCAAGGGCCCCCACCTCGGCGACTACGAGAAGAGCGCACAGGTTTGGTTCGAGATTCCCGGTGGCAACCGGACGGTAACGATCAAGCCTGCTGGCGGCGGCTCGGACCTCAGCAACTGCACACGTGACGAGTCCTCGGACTCCTTCAAGGTCGTGCCTCCCGCCCCAATTGGACAACCGACACCACGAGAGAACATCCGAACGATCAAGATGGTCGCCAAGGACACTGGAAGGTGCGCCTTCGAGGCGAGCTACGAGACCTGGAACATCGAAGTATCGGCCAATCCCCACACCCCAAACCTGGGTCCTGGATCCGGCCACGTTTGGCTCGGCCAGACGTATGCAAGCGGCGACTACTTCGTGAGCTGCACGAACGGCGCCGGCAAACCCTGGACGAAGCTGCTCTGCTTTGCGATGTCGCGCGACCGGATCAACGTTAGGTATCCACTTGGCTAGTTAGGGCTTGTCACGATCGTCTAACTGACAATCGGTTCGTGAGAGGGCTTCCGAGCTCGATCCGGAACGGGCCTTCTTCGAAGCGAAGGCTCATCCAACAGTGTGGCCCGCGGCTATGGCGCCACAGCGCTGACTCGCGCCGTGGGGGATCGACTCGCGGTCTTCGAACCCGAGAGTCATGGCCGGCCATCGGTTCGTGACTCGCGGTTCCCAGACCGCGAGTCACGGGGCGATCTGCCACCGGTCGATCTCCGGAAGTTGTCGCTTGCCTCCCGGGGCTGCCTTCCCAGGTCGGCACCGCTCTGGGGAAGAATAGAGACATGGCACAGCCACAGCCTGGAGCCGTCAGGTCGATCGAGGAGTTGCGCCAGATCTATCGATCCCCGTCCCAGGGCGCGCTCGACAAGGTGATCGAGCGACTCGATGAACACTGCCGCACGTTCATCGAGCACTCCCCGTTCCTGGTTATCGCGACAGCGGACCGCGACGGTCGATGCGACGTTTCTCCAAAGGGCGGCCCGCCCGGATTCGTGCAGGTCATGGACGATCACCACCTCGCGTTAGCCGATCTATCGGGCAACAATCGGCTCGACTCGATGCAGAACCTGCTGTCGAACAGCGGCGTGGCGATCTTGTTCATGATTCCCGGGCTGGATGAGACGCTCCGGGTGAACGGAGAGGCGACGATCTCGACGGACCTGCAACTTCGGGAATGGTGTCGCGTCGAGTCAAAGACACCACACGTCGTGATCACGATCGATGTCACTGAGGCTTATATCCACTGCGCGAAGGCGCTCCGGCGTGGCGGGATCTGGAGACCGGACTCATGGCCTGACGTTGCCGAGATGCCCAGCGTCGCATGCATGCTCAGAGACCATGTCAATGCTCGCGGCGTCGACGCCGATCAACTCGGGGCTGCGCTGGAGGCGGACTACGTCCGGACCCTCTGGGAGCCTGGCGGGCGCGAATGAACCGACATCCTCGGGCTAGTTGCTGATCTCACCGATCCCTCTCGGGGCGTTGCGACTCGCGGGTTCCTGGACCGCGAGTCATCGAAAGAACTCCTTACAGCTGCGTGTGCACCGATCTCGGTGTAGCTCGTCGAGGTCCAAGGCGGCGGCGGGACCGACATCCAGGAACCGCGAGTGGGCCGTGTCATCAACTAGCCGGTGAACGTGATCCGGCCGCCGATCGCGGACGGGGGGCACGCCGTTCCCGGCAACAAATCGACGCTGAACGAGTCGGGAAACACGACGTCGGCTGCAGTCACGCGACCTGTGGCCGCGGCGACTGACGAGCCGGTGACACCGGTCGGGCCGGTGGGCCCGGTCACGCCGGTCGGCCCTGTGGAGCCAGTCGGGCCGGTGGCCCCGGTCACGCCGGTGATCCCTGTGGACCCGGCTGGGCCGGTAGGGCCGGTTGGGCCGGTCACACCGGACGGTCCCGGGGGTCCGATGGGTCCAACTGCTCCGGTGGGGCCGGGTGGCAGGAGCGCGCCGACTGGCCGCGGCGGCGCTCCCCGCGACGTCACGGGACCGCGTGTGCGCACTCGAGCGCGACCCGCGGCTAGCCCAGTCGCGCCGGTGGGTCCCGTGGACCCGGTCGGACCGGTGGGCCCGGTCGCCCCCGTTAGACCCGTGACGCCGGTAGGGCCGGTAGCGCCGGTGGGGCCGAAGGCTCCGATCGCGCCGGGGGGACCGGTCGGGCCCGGGGGCCCGGTCGGCCCGGGGGCGGCGCCCGGTACGAATGCCACGGCGGGTGTCACGTCGCTCACCAGTGCGGCGCCGGTCGGCCCGGTCACGCCTGGCACGCCCGCTGCGCCGGTTGGCCCCGTTGGTCCGGCCGGGCCAACGGGCGGATCGGGCGTGAGCAATGACCCAGCGTGGCATTGCCCGTCGGCGGTCGAGCCCGTAGTCACGGTCAGATGGAACTGGTTGGCGTTGTTGTTGGTCGCTCCATTGAAGCTGGGCGCCGCGCTGAAGGACCCGTCAGGGGCGGTCTGGGTGACGGCGCTGGTGAGGGCAGCGCTTCCGCCCGGCGGCATCGGGGCGCCGTTGAGCAGCGCCTCAACGGTGATGGTTACGGGAACGCCGCCCGGGAGGTTCGTCGACCCGGTGACATTCGCGACGCCGGACACGAAGTCGAACGACACCGTGAAGCTGCCGGTGGTTCCTCCCTGAGCTAGTGCCGCCGCGATTCGGGTCGGCAACCCGGCACCCGGGACAGCCCGTTGGACAGCCACCAGCACTCCGGTGGCCACGATCGAGGTGAGGACCTGGCGTCGCCCGACCAGCCTTCGACTCAGCGGATCCGAGCCGGGGACATCCGATGGCGGGGCAGCGCCGCTCACATCATCTGGACCCCGCTTCATCGGGCGGAGCCTACCCGCAGGGTCCAGAGCCGTGAAGGGCCCGAGGACACGCCGCTACGGTCCTCCTGTGCGTTCGGCACCCACCCTCGTGACGTGTCTGTACGACCTCGCGCGACGCGAGCGGACCAACCGGCGCGGTCCTGCCGAGTACTTCACCCTGGCCCCGCAGATGCTCTCGACGCGGCTCCCGGTCGTGGTGTTCACCGATCCCGAACATGTCGAGACGCTGCGCCAGATCCGGTCTGTGCATGCCCCCGGCGCCCCGACACGGTTCGTTTCCCGCCCGTTCGAGGACCTGCAGCGACATCGCCAGTTGGCCGGCGTGACGAAGAACCTCGAAGATGGGCGACGCTCGCCTGCAGCCCAGAATCTCGAGAAGGACACGGGGCGATACCACGTGCTGACGTGGTCGAAGATCGATCTTCTCGCAGAGGTCGCAGCCGATGACCCGTTCGGAAGCACACATTTCTGGTTTGGCGACCTGGGCCTCGGACACGTTGCGCGCCCGCACCCCGACCACTCGCTCGACGACTTGCTGGTTGAAGCCGCGGCACCGCTGCGCTTCACGCTGTTTCACGAGACCGCCCCGGTCCAGGTTGCCGACCGGAGGCGCTACTTCGCGACGGAAGACGAGCCCAGGGTTTGTGGCGCCCTGTTCGGCGGCGACCGAGCGTCGATCGCCCAGCTGGCAATGTGGTTCGACGCCGAGGTTCATCGGAGCCTCGCGGTCGGCCATCCGGCACTTGAACAAGTGCTTCTGGGGCCCATACTCGCCGAGCATCGCTCCGCTTTCACGGTGTCGTACGCCTCGAGCGCCGGTGTTCTCGAGAACCTCGTGGAGCCCCGGTCAGAGGCCTGGCTGCTCTGCCGCGTGCTGGCCCAGTGCCGCGACCTTGGTCTCCACGAGGCCGGGCTCGACCTGGCGAGCCGGATCGAGCGAGCGTGGCGAACCGGACGGCTCCAGTTGTCCTGGCAGGAGGTTGCACGCCTGTACAGCGATGGGGCGGCCATCGCTTGGGACGCAGGGCAGGCCGCCATCGTGGCCCGGGCCCAGACCCACCTGGCCGAGCTGATCGAACGCGCACCAACGACCCCAAGCAATGCAGGTCGCGCTCAGGAAGGAGCTCGGCGCCGCCAGACTGTGGCGCTCTGCATGATCGTGCGCGACGAGGCAGCGGTCATCGACCGCTGCCTCAATTCGGTGCGTGATCTGATCGACACCTGGGTGATCGTCGACACCGGCTCATCGGACGACACGCAACAGCGGATCGAACAGGCGCTGCACGGCATTTCGGGGACGCTCCACCACCGAACCTGGCATGACTTCGCGCGCAACCGAACCGAACTCATGGAACTCGCTCGCGGGACGGCTGATTACCTGCTGCTCTTCGATGCCGACATGACGCTTGAGCCGGACAGTGCGCTGCCCGAACTCCACGCCGATGCGTATCTGCTCCGCCATACCGGCCTGCTCGACTACGCCGTCCCGCGGCTCGTGCGAGGAGATCACGCCTGGCATTACGTCGGCGCGACGCACGAGCATCTGGCCTGGGACGGCGAGCGTTCGATCGAAGAGCTAGAGGGACTGAGCGTCACGCACCACGGAGACGGCTCGTCGCACGCCGTGAAGCTCGACCGAGACCGGGCGCTGCTTGAACGGGAGCTCGAAGACAAGCCCGAAGACCCTCGCACCCTCTTCTATCTGGCACGCACCTACGCCGACCTCGGCGACGACGAGCGGGCGATCGAGCTGTTCCGAAGGCGGGTCGCGATCGGGGGGTGGGACGAGGAGGTCTTCTACGCCCAATTCCAATTGGGGAGCCTTCTCGCTCACGTCGACTGGGACGCCGGAGCCGTTGCCCTACGCGAAGCTTGGGCGCGCCGTCCGACTCGGGCCGAGCCGCTCTATGAGCTGGCGCGGGGGTGGCGCGCCCGAGGTCACCCCGATCTCGCATTCGAGTACGCGTCCCGAGGGCTCGAAGTCACCTATCCCACCGACGTTCTGTTCGTGCACCGTGACCTCTACGAATACGGACTGCGCTTCGAGCGTGCCATCGCCGCGTACCACCTCGGCGACATCGCGACCGCGCTCGCTGACAACGACGCGCTGATCGCCGCGGGCGTTCCCAGCGATCTCGAGCCGTGGGTCCGACACAATCGAAGCTGGTGCCTCCGTAGCCTCGGGCTCGATGAGGACACTCCGCCGAGCCCCCCTGGAGGCCCCGAGTCGAGCGATTCGGACGATGTGCCACACCTCGATGACCTAATTCCGCAAACGCGTTTGACGCTCATGTCGATCCCGACACTGGAGCGGTGGCCATCGATGAACCCATCGATCGCCACCGGCTGTCATGGTGACATTCGCATGATCGTACGGACGGTGAACTATCGGCTCGCGGACGGGAGCAGGTCCTACCGGTCTCTCGACCCGGACAACGTGGTGCGAACGCGGAACTACCTCGTCGACCTCGACCCGTCCTCACTCGTCGTAAACGCGGTACGGCCGCTAACGATGGTGCCTGGTGGTGACGCCTATTCCGGGCCCGTCGTCGGCGTCGAAGACGCACGACTCATCCAGCTGAACGACCGGTGGATGGTGTCGGCGACCGTTCGCGACCGCAACGACCAATGGCGCTGCGAGATGGCCCTCGTCGACGTGGAGGGTGACGACCTGAGGGCGTCGGTCCGCGTCTTGCCTGCACTGTTTGGTGAGGAGCACGAGAAGAATTGGATGCCCTTCAAACACGAGGGCCAGCTGCACTTCTTGTACTCGCTGGGACCGACCATCGTTCTCCGCTGTGATGACGACACCGCGGAACTCAGCACAGTCGCACGGCACACCGCGCCGCATTGGGCCTCGAACCTTCGGGGCGGCTCACAGGGTCTTCCAACCGCCCACGGGTACCTGTTCGTGGCTCACGAGGTCCATTGGCGCGCCGGTCAGCGGGATTACCTGCACCGACTAGTTCATCTCGACGCCGAATGGCAGATCGACGCAGCATCACCGGCGTTTCGATTTCTTGCTCCAGGAATCGAGTTCTGCGCCGGAATCGCGCAAATCGGAGACGACGTCGTCCTGAGCTTCGGGTCGGAGGATCGCGCCGCCTACCTCGCCCGCGCTCCGCTCGAACAGCTGATGGGTCTACTCGAGCCGGTTAGCGCCGAATCGGCACAACACCCGGAAGGCGGGACGTCAAGGGTGACCGGGGTCGCGTGACCAGTGGTCTGCTCAACCGGCGGGCGCGAGTCGCGGTCTGCTGAACCGCGTCTCAGTTCTCGAGCGGAGACCATCCAGCTGACTCGCGGTTCCCACGGTCGCGAGTCAGCCACGCAGACGACCGTGCGGTGTCGAGTCGGGTCCGCAGCGAGCGCGTAGCCGCCTCCGCGAACGCGAACGCGAACGCGAATGCGAATGCGAATGCGAGGATTACTTGTCCCCATCCAACATCGTCTGCGGATCAATGTCGTCTACAACGTGGATGTTGCCTTCGCTGTCTTCGACTCCATGCACCCAGCGCGGGCCGGTTCTCAAGTAGTAGTGCGACAGCTCAGGTTCGATGGCGTGGTATGCACGTGTGCCGAGGTAGCCGGGTGGCTTCTCGTCGAGTGGCGGTCGACCGTCCATAAGCATGCGGCCCAAGAGGCGTGACTTAAACACATTCACAGGCCAGTCGCGGCCGCTAGGACCTCCGAGAGACGGATATCCCTCCGTTGATCTGACTTGGTTGACCGTCGTGAGAGCATGAGCGATTGCGCTCAGTTGGTCCTCACTCAACGTAACGGGCCTGCCCTCAGCATCTCGGTACACGTCCCAACGTCCCATACCCTTCTCCCTTAGAGACTCGACGTCACCTTTGACGTGACGCATGACCCTTGCTGAGTTGAGATCCCTGCTCGACTGGATCAGATGCCGTGTGCTCCTTGTTTGCCCGATTAGGGCAGAGACTTGCACAAGTAGGACGTATTGCTCTGCGACTCGCAACCCGCTTGACCGCGGGTCATCGGCCGTTGACCACCAAAATCAATTGTCGAGATCGCCGGGAACAGGTACCGTCGCTCGACTCATCCAGAGTGACTTGAGGGACCCGGCCCTTTGACGGTCCGGCAACCGGCCTCGTGCGCGGTGCCAAAGCCGGGATCGATGAGGAGGTTGCGTGGTCCCTTCCGGCCAGCCCAACTATCGATTGGGTGCCATCCATCCCATCCAGGCACGGTTAGCGTTCCAGCGAGGGGCGACGGCATACGTATCCCGCCTTGTCGGCATACGGGGCGACAGCGTTTCGCTTGAGCGACTGTCGGATCGAAGCACGCGCCGTGTCGCCGTCCTTCAGCCGTGGCGATTGACCGCCATACTCCAGCGAGCAGATCTCACCCGACTCGATGGAAAGTCCCTGGTTCTTGCTAATGAGGACTACGGAGTGCTGGCCGTAGCGACAGGTCCCGTCGAGGCACCACGCCATCTTCACGTCCAATCAAACGTGTCTCGTGTCGAGAACGGTGAGGCGCCCTCGAGATCCCAGCGACCGCGGACGAGCAACCCTCGCTACAGCTCGTCGCGCTCGCGCCCCATGAAGGGGGATGACTGACTCGCGGGTTCCTGGACCGCGAGTCCCCGGTCACGCGCCGATCGACGGTTTAGAGCGGCCGGGTAGCGGCACACGATCACCATGACGGCGGATCTCCCGCCGGTGAGTTCCAACGGTCCGGCGTCCATAAGCCTCGTCTCCCGCGATTTCAACGGCTGTGACTCCGCCGCTTCGCCTCAGACGTCGGAAGTGGGTATGCGGCGACAAGGAGCCGCATGAGCTTCGGGAAGGCAGGGGTGAAGCGGCCCTGGCCCCATTCGAGGTGGGGCTCGTTGGCCATGGCCTGGGTCAGGACCCCGCTGATCAACGTCGAGACGAGATAGACGGCGTCGTCGGAGTCGGCCTGGGGGCCGAGTTGGCCGGCGGCAACAGCGTCGGCGAGCGCGGCGCGTTGGAGGGTGACCATCTCGACGCTCGGGGCGAGCGCTTCGGGGGAGGGCTCGAAGCTCGGGACTGGGCGCCAGAACAGCAGCTGGGCGATCGCCCGGTTCGCCAGCAGCCAGCGTCCGCTCGCCTCGAGCCCTTTCGTCAGGGCAACCAGTCCAGGCTCGGCTTCGGCCATGGCTTGGCGCATGACTGCGAGGTGTTCGCGTTGGCCTCGCAGAAACAGCGCGTTGTAGACCCCCATGAGCGACGGGAAGTACTTGTAGAGCGAAGGGGGCTGGACACCGAGGCGGCGTGCCACCTCGGCCAGGCTGAGGCCCGTCACCCCTTCGTCGGTCATCACGTCCTCGGCGATGTCGAGGATTTCCTCGATGGTCTCCTGGCGGCGTCGGGCGCGCCGGTCCGGCCGTCCCGACGCCGGTGGCTCGGCGGGAGTGCGGTCGGCCTTCATCCCATGCAGCCTAGCTAACGCGTGCCTTGACAGCAATAGCTATGGCAAGTAGCTTTCCGACACGAAGGAAGGGTAGAGGGAGGAAATGGGATGCCTGCAAAGAACCCACGCTGGTGGTTGACCGAGGACAGCGCGGAGACCGTCGTCGACGCCCCGGCCGAGGAGATCTATGGCCTGGTGGCCGAGTTGACGCGCATGGGCGAGTGGAGCCCGGAGTGCCAACGGGTCGAGTGGGAGGATGGCGCGACCGGTCCGGCCGCCGGCGCGAAGTTCGTCGGGCACAACCGGGGTGGACCGCTTCAACTCATGCGCTGGTCGCGTCACGGCCGTGTCCTGATCGCTGAACCGGGTCGAGAGTTCGCGTTCGTCACTGAGGAGGGCGGGCGCGAGTCCACGCTCTGGCGGTACCGGTTCGAGCCGGTCGAGGGCGGCACCCGGGTCAGCGAGTCCTACGAGGTGAAGTGGATCCCGGCCTGGGCGCGCATCGTCGACGTTCCCACCAATCGGCACCGTGAGCTGCAAGGAGCCATGCGCCACACACTCGACCAGCTCAAGACGGCCGCCGAAGGAATGACAACCGAAAGCGACAAGTCGTGATCACCTCTTATAAGGCAGCGCCCGACATCGATGTGCTGACATCGAGCTTCCCGATCCCCGGCTTCGGATTCGGGACTAAGGAAGAGAAGCGGGCATGAACAAGAGCGGGTCGCAGAACAGCAAGTCTCCTGCTCAGCTGATAGACGCGAGAATCAAGGAGCTAGGCGACTGGCGGGGCAAGATGCTCAGTCGGCTCCGTGCCTTAGTCAAGGAAGCCGATCCCGAAGTCGTCGAGGAGTGGAAGTGGAGAGGGGTTCCGGTGTGGTCGCACGACGGATTGATCTGCACAGGCGAGACTTACAAGAACGTCGTGAAGATGACCTTCGCCAAAGGGGCGGCTCTGAAGGATCCTTCGGGCCTCTTCAACTCCAGTCTTGATGGGAACACAAGGCGTGCCATCGACTTCCGCGAAGGCGAGAAGATAAACGAGAAGGCGTTGAAGACTCTCGTTCGCGCCGCCGTGACCCTGAACAAACCCACCGCCTAAAGCTAATCCACGGAATCAGACATTTTCCGTCGGACCCTGCACCGTGCGCCGACACTGTCCACAGTGACCGACCGCGTCGACGCGGTGGCGTGATCAGCGTGACGCCACCGATAGGCGACTCACGGTCGTGAGGGAGCAGACGTAGACGTCCCGGTCGAAGCCAGCCGCGGGGAACAGGACGGACTGGATCGGGCTGCCGGTATCGGTCCGGGCCCGCTCGGTTCCGGTCGTGATGTCGAGGAGCACCGCCTGCTCCGCGTTGCGGGCCGGGTCGTGGTCGCCGGTGAGCAACTCACCAGTGTCGGGGAACAGCAGCAGGTGGCTCGCGTGGTCCTGGGCGCGCGACCAGCGCGGGGTCAACGCACCGTCGGCGCCGATGTCGAAGGCGCTCAGCACGCCGTTGCCGCTGTCGTACCCGACCGCGATGTGACGGTCCGCGTCGATCACCGGCGGGTTCGCGACGAGCCCGCCGGGCTGACCGCACACCTCGGTGAGGTCTACCGACCCGGAGTGGAGGTCCACCCGCACGAGGTGCAGCGGCGCCGACGACCGTCCCTGTCCGCGGAGCGTGCCCGCGAAGCGCTCGCTCCCGTCGCCGTCGTCGAGGAACCAGGCGGCGCCGGCGGCGAGGACGCAGTCCCAGCCGTAGGTCTGCCCCGCCATCGTGCGGTACACGGGGGCGAAGTCGTCGCCGAGGTGCAGCGTCGCTCCGTCCCAGTGGACGCGGAGCAGGCTGGTGTCACCCACCGCGTAGACGTCGGGTCCGTCGGCGGAGAGGCGGGCGATGGACGGCTCGGGCAGCTCGAGGGTGGCGACGACCCGGAGGTCGTCCGGTTCGAGCACGACCAGCTCCGAGCGATGTCGTTCGGCCGCGGCGATCGGGACCCCCGGGCGTGATCCGGCGAAGTCCTTGGTCACGAGGCAGCCGTCGGGGAGCACGACGAAGCTGTTGTACGGGCGCGACCGGGGGAGCCGGCGGGTGGCAAGCACCTGCAGATCCGCGCCGAGCCGGTGGGCGTGCTCGCCGAACACGACGTACAAGGAGCCGTTGCCGTGGGCGGCGAGGCCGCCGGGCCACACGGGCCCGCCGGGCAGCTCGGTTGAGGCGTCGACGGCCTCGAGGGACTCGGGGTCGATGCGTTCGACCAGCGAGGAGGCGCCTTCTCCGGCGCTGTGTCGCAGCAGGTACACCTCGCCCGGGTCGCGGAGCACGGCCATCGTGACCAGCGGCGCGAGCCGGTGCGTGACCTTGAGGCGCTCGTCGGGGGCGAGCCCGAGACCGGGCCCGGCACGGGGCTGTTGCCGGCGGGTCGGGTCACCGTCCTCGCACGGCCACCGGCTCGGCCAGTAGGCGCTCACCGCGTGGTTGCGGTCAGACCGGCGCCTCGAGTGCGAGGCGGGGCTCGTGGCGCGCGGGTTGGTGGTCCCAGAGGTCGGCGAGGAGGTCGTCGCGCACGGAGCGCAGCGACGGGTCGTCCCATCGGTTGTGCTGCTGGAGCGGGTCGTCGACCCGGTCGTAGAGCTCGCCCTCGGTGCCGTCGTGGACCGCGCCGGCGCCGGTAGGCGCTGCACACCCAGCGGTCCCCCGTGATGGTGCGGATGTGGACGTCGACGCCGAAGAGCTCGCTATCCCACTCGGTGAGGACCCGCTCGAAGCCCGCGCGTGCCGCGTCGGCGTCGTCGACCGGCAGGGGGGCCCCCTGCATCCAGCGCTCCGCGTCGAGGCCGGCGATGGTGCAGAACGTCGGGGCCAGGTCCACCAACCCGACGGGTTTGGTCACCACGCCAGGAGTGGCACCGGCCGACGGCGCCGGGCACCAGACCAGCGGTAGCCGCATCAGCGCGTCGACGTGGTACGGGCCCTTGAACAGCAACCCGAAGTCGCCCTGGAGCTCGCCGTGGTCGGTGGTGAAGATCACGTCAACGTCGTCGCCCCACCCGCGTTCGTCGATCCGCCGGAGGACGCGGCCCAGTGCCTCGTCGATCAGCTCGCACTCGACCGCGTTCCGGGCGTTGACCTCGCGCACCTGGTCGGCGGTGAGCGTCGCCGGCACCCACTCCGCCGGGGCCTCGTAGTTCGACACGAGGGTGCCGTCGTACCACTGGCGCCAGTGGCGCGGCTTGTCGTCGAGGACCCGTTCGCGGTCCTCGGCTCGTTCCGGGTACCCGGCGGGGAGGGGGACCTCGCGCCAGTCGATCCGGCGCGTCTCGGATTCCGGTGGATCCCACGGGTGATGGGGGTCGGGGAAGCTCATCCAGGCGAACCAGTCGTCGTCGTCGGCGAGCGAGTCGAGCCAGGCGATCGTGCGTTGGGCCACCCAGTCCGTGTGGTACCAGTCGCGCTCGATGGGGTTGGCCTTCACCTGCGGGGCGCCGGTGTCGCCCCCGCCGAGCGCGTTCACCTGCATCGATGCGTCGAGGACGGGGTAGAAGCCACCCAGGGCCTCGGGGTGCTCGGCGAGGAGCCAGCGCGAGTAGTGCAGCGGCCCGACCGCGCCGTGGGTGGCGAACTCGAGGTGCTCGAACCCGCGGTGCAGTCCACCCGGAGGCTCCGTTCCGGTCGCGGCCAGCGCGTTCTCGAGGAAGCGCATGAACGGGTCGAGGTACGGCTCGAAGTGAGCCTTGCCGAACAGCGCGGTGCGGTAGCCGGCGTCGTGGAGCGTGGCCGCCACGGAGGGGGCATCGACCGGGAGCGGCACCCCGTTCATCCACACCCCGTGGGTGGTTGGGTACTGGCCGGTGACGATGGTGGCGCGCGACGGCATGCACACGACCGACTGGGGGTGGGCCCGTTCGAAGCGGATCCCGCGTGCGGCGAGCGCGTCGACGACTGGTGTGCGGGCCAGCGTGCCGCCGTTGCAACCGAGGGTGTCGTAGCGCTGCTGGTCGGTGGTGACGAACAGGATCTTGCGGCCCATGCTCAGGCGCTCCCTTCGAGCAGATGTCGGACGTTCGCGAGGGCGTTGCCGGCCGCGCCGCCGAGGACGAGCGCCATCGTCGCCGGATCCGCGTCGACCGAGTACACGACCAGGCTCGTGCTGTCGCCGAGGTCGAAGACGTCGAGGGTCGAGAGGTGCTCGCGGACGATCGGGACGGCGATCCGGTACTGGAATCGGCGCTGAAGCGGGTCGTGGGTCAGGATCTCCTCGGGTATCGACGTGCCGCTGACCGTGGTGATCACCCGGGTGGTCCCGTCGACGGTGCAGCCGACGATGCCGGGAAACCATTCCGGGATCCGCGTCGGCTCACCGACGAGCGCCCACACCACCTCGGCGGGTTTGGCGACGCGCACCTCGCGCCGCACACTGCCCCGGCCGGCCGTCACCGACCCTGTCACCTGACGCCCCCGGTCAGCGAGCCGGCGCGGCGTGGAGGGCGGACGCGCCCGGCGGACCCGGCACCTCGACGACCGGTTCGTCTCGGTCGTCGAACTCGGTGCGCAGCGCTCTCGACATCACGGCGTGCTGGAAGTACAGGCAGGTGATGTAGGTGAGCTCGAGGATCTCCTCGTCACCCAGATGTGCGCGCAGCTCGTCGAAGAGCTCGTCGGGGACCCGGCCGTGCCCGTAGACGAGGCAGTCCGTGTAGGCCAGCACGGCCCGTTCGGCGTCCGAGTAGCAGTGGGCGACCGTCCATGCCGGCACCGACGCGATCTTCTCCTCGGGGACCCCCATGTCCCGCATGGACTTGGCGTGCTGGGAGAACACGAACTGACTTCCGGCGGCCCACCCGGCGCGGATCTGACCGAGCTCACGCAGCACTGGGTCGAGGTGGCGCCTCGGGCTCTGGTACAGGCCGAAGCCCTGCACGGCGTGCTCGAGGACGTCGGGGACGAGCGCGAAGACCGTCCACCAGTCCCCCGGGGCGCCGGTGAAGGTGCCCGGCTCGGCCACCGGGTCGCGACCCTCGAACAGGAACTCGTACATGGTCGTCACGATGGGCGCCGTGGCCTCGCTCTTGGGGACCTGTCGGAGTCGCGGCACGTTCACCAGCCTAGGTCTCGGAACCAACACCACGACGGGGCGACGAGCCGGGCCGCGGCCAGGCCGCGTCGATGTGATCGGGTCGGTTCCGTCCGCGCCGCGCGCGATCGGCTCGAGGCGGCGCTCCGGTCCGCAGGCGCTCGTGGGTGCGGTGGTTCAGATGTGGTACAGCGCCATGGCGTTGCCACTGAGGATCTTGTTTCGTGCGGTGGCGCTCAGCTCCCGCATGTTGTCGTTGGCATGCCTGAGCGGGTCGGGGTAGAGGCAGGTCGGGTGCGGGAAGTCGGTCTCGAACATGATGTTGTTCTCTCCGACCGACGCGACGAGAGCCGACAGGTCGGTGCGCTCGAACCAGGTGGTCGCGTACATCTGTCGCTTGAAGAACTCCGACGGTGGGAGCGACAGCGAGGCTCGCAGCTTGGGGGCGTTCTCAGCCATCTCGTAGTCGAGTGCCTCCAGGATGAACGGGATCCAGCCCGCGCCGCTCTCCACGGACACCACCTTCAACTCGGGGAACCGGTCCAGCATCCCCGAGCAGATGATGTTGACCACGACCCGGGCGTTCCCGATGAACAGCAGCGTCCCGCCGATGGCGAGCTTGGTGTCGTCATCATGCGATGGCCACGGATACGTGTCGAAGTAGGTCATCGTGGTGAGGCTGGCGCCGATGTGGAAGTGCACGGGGAGCGCCATCTCGCTGCACACCTCCCACAGGGCGTCCCAGGCGCGGTTGGCGAGGTCCGGTGCTCCCTGGTCCTGGGGATCTGAGGTGATGTTGACCCCACGGAGCCCGAGGCTCTTCGCCCGGGTTGCTTCCCGGACGCACGCGTCCACGTCCCACGCGGGCAGGATCGCCATCGGGAGGAGCCGGTTCTTGGACTCCTCTTGCATCTCTGCGTTGGCGTCGTTGAAGATCTCGACGCACAGTCGGCGGAGCGCGAGGTCGTCGACCGCCCCGGCGATGTTCTGACCGCCGAGCCCGACCACGTTGGGGAAGACGATGTGCGCCCAGATGCCCATCTCGTCCATGAGCTCGACGCGCGCGACGGGGTCGTACGCGGCTTCGTGGACCCGATCGATCCCCCACTCGTAGAGCGCTTCGAAGGACCGGCCCTTGGCGTTGTCCTTGTCGACGACGCCGCCGGCCCCGGCCCGGCCCAACACGGCGTCGCCGATGACCCAGGTCGCCTCACCGTCCACGTCGGTCACGTGGGGCATGCGGTCCTTCATCCCCGCGGGGGCCCGCCGGGTCCACAGGTCGTGACGCTCGGTGAGGTGCGTGTCGGCGTCGATCACCTTCACCTGGTTCGCGGTGACGGTCATGCTCGTTCCTCTCTGGTCGAGAGTCCACGCCGGTTGGCGCTTCAGTCGTTCTGTGGAAATCCGAGGTTCACGCCGCCGTGGCTCGGATCGAGCCATCGGCTGGTCACCACCTTCCCCGCGTGTAGAAGTGGACCCCTTCGGTCCCGTGCGCGTGGGTGTCGCCGAAGAGCGAGCTCTTCCACCCGCCGAACGAGTAGTAGGCGACCGGCACCGGGATCGGGACGTTGATCCCGACCATCCCAACCTCGACCTCGTTCTGGAACCGTCGGGCGGCTCCGCCGTCGTTGGTGAAGATGGCCGATCCGTTCCCGAACGGATTGGCGTTGACCAGTTCGAGCGCGTCGTCGTAGGTGTCCACCCGGACGACGGAGAGCACCGGCCCGAAGATCTCGTCGGTGTAGAGCGCCATGTCGGGCGTGACGTGGTCAAAGAGGGTCGGACCGAGCCAGAAGCCGGATCGGTCGCCGTCGACGGCGTGGTCGCGTCCGTCGACGACCAGTGTCGCGCCCGCGGTCACGCCGGCGTCGAGGTACGACGCCACCTTGTCCCGGTGGGCCTCGGTGACCAGCGGCCCCATGTCCGCGTCGCGCCGCCCGTCCCCGACGGTCAGCCCACCGACCCGCTCACGGATCTTGGGGACGAGCTCGTCCGCGACGGAGCCGACGGCCACGACGGTCGAGATCGCCATGCAACGCTCACCCGCGGAGCCGAATCCCGCGTTGACGGCGGAGTCCGCCGCCAGGTCGAGGTCGGCGTCCGGCAGCACCACCATGTGGTTCTTCGCTCCGCCGAGCGCCTGCACGCGCTTCCCGAAGCTGGTGGCCGTCTCGTAGACGTACCGGGCGATCGGCGTCGACCCGACGAACGAGACCGCCCGCACGTCGGGATGCTCGAGCAGCCGGTCGACGGCCACCTTGTCGCCGTGCACGACGTTGAACACGCCGGCGGGCAGGCCAGCTTCGGACCACAGCTGCCCCAGCCAGTTCGCGGCCGACGGATCCTTCTCGCTGGGCTTCAGGATCACCGCGTTTCCCGTCGCGATGGCCAGCGGGAAGAACCAGCACGGGACCATCGCCGGGAAGTTGAACGGGCTGACGATCGCCACGACCCCGAGTGGTTGACGGATCGAGTAGACGTCGACCCGGGTCGACACCGCCTCGGAGAAGTGGCCCTTCAGGAGCTGTGGCGCTCCGCAGGCGAACTCGACAACGTCCAAGCCGCGTCCAACCTCGCCTCGGGCGTCGCTCAGCACCTTGCCGTGCTCGGCGGTGATGACGGCCGCGAGCTCGTCGGCGCGGTGGCTCAGCAGCTCCCGGAAGCGGAACAGGACCTTGGTCCGCTCGGCGAGTGACACCGCCCGCCACGACCGGAACGCGGTCCTCGCGGCCGCGACCGCCGCGTCGACATCCATGGGAGACGCGTAGACGACCTGCCGAGCGACCCGACCGGTCGCCGGGTCGAACACATCCCCGACCCGAGTCCCCGCGCCCTCGACCACCGCGCCCTCGATCCAGTGTGGGACCAGAGGAACCGTGCCGTCCGGTGACATCGCACCAATTCTCGCCCGGGCCCGCGAAGCCTGCAATTCACCCCGACGAACTCGGGATCGACTGGATCCCTGGCCGGTACATTGCGGAGCAGGCCCGACGCTCGACGCGAGTCGACGGTCGCGACGAAGGGGACACATGGCGACGGCCGAGATCGACGGGACGGTCATCTCCTACGAGATCATCGGGGCCGGCACGCCGTGGGTGCTGACCCCGGGTGGACGCTTCGCGAAGGACACCCCCGGGCTCCCGGAGCTCGCCGAGGCGCTCGCCGCGCACGGCCAGCAGGTTCTCATCTGGGACCGGCCGAACACCGGCGCCTCCGACGTCTGCTTCGCCGGGGCGTCGGAGTCCGAGATGCAAGCCGACCGGCTCGCGAAGTTGCTGCAGGTCCTCGACCTGGCACCCGCGGTCATCTTCGGTGGCTCCGGCGGCGCCCGAGTCTCGCTCCTCACCGCCGCGAACCATCCCGAAGTGGCCGCGCGCCTCGCCATGGTGTGGATCTCCGGCGGTGTGTACGGCTTGATGCTGCTCGCCAGCGTCTACTGCGGCGAGTCGATCCGCGTCGCCTGGCGAGGCGGCATGCAGGCCGTGGTCGAGCTCCCCGAATGGGCAGAGGTCCTCGAACGCAACCCGCGGAACCGAGACCTCTTCCTCCAACTCGACCCGCAGCAGTTCATCGCCACCCTCGAACGTTGGATGCTGGCGTACTGCCCCGATCCGAGCGCAACGGTGCCGGGCCTCTCCGACGAGGTGTGCGCCCAGCTCGACCTCCCCACGCTGATCTTCCGGAGCGGGAAGAGCGACCCGCACCACACCCGGGCGACCTCCGAGCGGCTCCACGAGCTCATCGCCGGCTCGGTCTTGGTCGAACCACCGTGGGGCGACGACGAATGGAACCAACGAAGCGACGCCGCACGGAACGGCACCGGGAACCTGTTCGAGCGGTGGCCGCTGCTCGCACCCCAGCTGCTCGACTTCGCCTCGACCTGACCATCAGCCGGCGACCGGGCCCGACCGCGCCGGGTCACGGAGGGCCCATCGCGACCTGCCCCGCGCCGCTCGACCCTTCTCTCTCGCTTCTTCTTCCTTCCCTTCCCCCTTCCTTGCTCCGCGCCCGTCCGTGCTCCGCGGCGCCGGCCGCACCCAGATCCCCGGTTGGAGCGCCTAGCGTGCCGGTGCCCAGTCGTCGGTGGGTGGGGGCGGTGAGATCGTGAGTCCTTCGGAGGGTGAACCGGTGCGCTGCTCGCACTGCGAGCAGCAGGTTCCGGTGGGGGAGTTCTGCTGCCGGTGCGGCGCGGCGCTGGCGCTCGACGAGCGCCACCCCCGACGGCTGGGTCGCCGCTCCCACCACTACGCCGCGGCGCCCAACGAGCCGGCCTGGGCGGTGCGGTTCACCTCGACGCTGTTCCCGCAGCTCCCCGCCCACGACATGGGCGCGTTCCGCGTCGCGCTGGCCTCGGGGGTGGCCTTGATCGTCGGGCTGGGACTCGCCGGGGTGTTCTCGGTCGCGTTGCTCGCCGCGGCGCTGCTGGTGCCGCTGCTGGTGCTCCTCTACCTCTACGACGTCAACGTGTACGAGGACGAGCCGCTCCTGATCGTCGGGCGGACCGTGCTCTGCGGCGCGGCCGGCGGCGTGCTGCTGGGCCTGGTCTCGAACCATCTCGCGGTGACGGCGGAACAACCGGGATGGAGCCAGCTCGGCTCCGGACCGGTGCTCCTCCGAGTCGTCGTCCTGCCGTTGGCGGCGGTGGCGCTGGCGTTGGCCGGCCCGGTGGCGTTGCTGCGCCATCCCCGCTTCAACGACGTGATGGACGGCGTCACGTTCGGCGCCGCGTCGGCGGTCGCGCTCCAGGGTGCGCTGCTGCTCGTCACCGCCTGGCCGGTCACGGAGCTGGGCCTCCGACCGGACCAGGACTCGACGGCGTGGACCCTCCGCCTCGTCGAGCTCGGCATCTTCGTGCCGCTCATCGTCGCCGGCGGGGTCGGGTGGGCCAGCGCGGCCCTGTGGGCCCGATACCGCGCGCCGATCCACGATCGCCGGGCGCTGGGCCCGTTGGGTCTTCCACTCCCGGGCCTGATCGTCGCCGCCGCCGCGGCGGTCGCCGCGGCGGTCGTCTCCCAGGTGTTCAGCCCCCTCGGCCGGTTCCTCGCCCTCGCGCTGCTCGCCGCGCTCGGGTTGATCTTGATCCGACGCGCCGTCCACGTCGGGCTGCTGGAGGAGGCCAACGACGAGCCGCCCGGGCCCGAGGTGCAGTCCGCGAACTGTGGTCGCCCGACCGCGAGGCACACGTTCTGCAGCCGGTGCGGCGTCGCGCTCCGTGCGCTCCCGAAGCGGCCCGGGTGAACCGATGAGGGGACCGATCCACTACCGGCCGGGCGGCGACCACCCGCCCCGCCAGCCGAAGTGGGTGGTGCTCGCCGCCTTCTGGGGTGTGATGGCGCTGCTCTGCGTCACCGCCGTGGTCGTTGCGCTCGTCCGGTCGCCGACCACCCCGGCGTCGTCGTGTCCCCCACCGAAGCTGTGTCCCGGCCCGCGACCCGTCATCCCGGTCTCGACGCTGCAGACCTGGTCGAGCACGAGCCGCGGCGTGTCGCTGCAGTACCCGAACGCGGTCTTCACGGTGCAGCAGCAGGACCAGACCACCTTGCGGCTGCGGGTCCGCACGCCACGCCCGTCCGGGGTCGACGCCACCTTGTGGGTGAGTCTGCATCCCGCCAGTGACGGGTCGCCCGACGCGCTGCTCCGGCAACGCCAGGGAGACCTGGCCACCTCGATCCTCGGTCTCACCGAGGACCAGAACCCGCAGACCGTCATCCCACCACCTCACCTCGGCGATGTCGCCGGGGTCGGGGGCTCGTTCCGAGGCACGGTCGACACCCCCCAGGGGCCCGGCCAACCCGTCGTGGCGATCCTCGCCGCGGCCAGCGACGGTCGCACCACCGCCGTCGTGACCTACGTGATCACCGGCACGACCGACAGCGCGCAGATCCAGGCGTTGCGCAGCGACCTGTCCCCGGTGCTCACCACCTTCACCTGGGCGCGAGCGTGATCCGAGCCCGCACCGCAGGACTCGTCCTCGCCTCCGCGTGCTCCCTCGTCTTCGTCGCCGCACCCGCCGCGACGGCGGGCAGGGCGTCACACCGCGCCACGAACGCCGACAGCCGCGGCGACGGCTCGGCTCGGCTCGGCCCGACCCGCCCCGAGACGACCGTCGCGCTCACCCTCGCGTTGCGGCTGCCGGGTCGCGCCGCGCTGAGCGCCTACCTCGCCGCGTCGGGCCAGCAGCACGCGCCGGCCGTGCTGACCCCGGAGCAAATCGGCGAGCGCTTCGGGCTCCCCTCCGCACGCGTCGACGCGGTGGTCGCCCGACTGGCGGCCGCAGGGATCCGGGTCACGGAGCGATACGAGCAACGCACCGCGCTGCTCGCCCGGGGATCCGTGCGGGACGTGGACCGTCTGTTCCGGGTGCGCCTCGAGGAATACCGCGGCCCCGACGGGAGCCGATACCGGGCCCCGTCCCGAGCTCCGACGGTCCCGGACGACCTCGCCGACGCGGTCTCCGCCGTCGAGGGGCTCGACACCCGCCCCGTCTTCCACCCGACGAGCGCGCCGCGCCAGACCGGATCGAACACGACCTACATCACACCCCAGCAGGTCGCCCACATCTACGGCGGCGACGCGCTCACCCAAGCCGGGATCAACGGGAGCGGCGAGACGATCGCCATCGCGTCGCTCGCCACGGTGCACGGCGACGAGTTCGCACAGTGGTCCAAGCGGTTCAGGGTGAGCATCCAACCCAGTCAGACGCTGGCGGTCGCGCCTCGAGCGCCGACGCCACGCGACCACGGGTGGAGCGCCGACGAGTCGGACGAGGTGGCGCTCGACCTGGAGATGGCCCGGTCCCTCGCGCCCGGGTCGACCCTCCTCGACTACACGACCGCGAATGACGGTGGCGGCGTCGAACGGGTCGTCAACCAGATCACCCAGGACCACCGTGCGACGATCGTCTCGATCAGCTACGGGATCTGCGAAGCCGACCGGGACCCCGCCGCGATCACCGCCGACGAGAACACCTTCATGACCGCCCAGGCCGCGGGAGTCGACGTGTTCGTGGCCTCCGGTGACTCCGGTCCGTACGGGTGCAACGCCCCGAACCACTCCAACGATCTCCGTCAGAGCGTGAGCTACCCCGCGTCGAGCGCCTACGTCACCGCGGTCGGAGGGACGACCCTCCTCGCCCGTGGGAACGGCCTCCGCGAGGCCGCCTGGCAGGAGCCGGCGTCGCTCGCCGGATCGGGTGGCGGGAACAGCGCGTTCATCCCGCGGCCGTCCTGGCAGTCCGCCACGGTGGTGCCCCAACCGGGCGCGACCCGCCTCGTCCCCGACGTCGCGGGGCCGGCCAGCCCGGACTTCAACCTCGCGATCGCCGCGTTCCAATCCGGGCATGTGGTCTTCGAGATCGGCGGCGGGACCAGCGCCGCGGCTCCGTTCTGGGCCGGTGTCGTCGCGCTCGTCAAGCAGGCGGTGCGAAGCCGCGACCATGCCTTCCCCGACGGGAACGTGAACAGCGTCCTCTACCGGATCGCGGCGACCCCGACCGGGTACGCGACCGCGTTCAACGACACCACCACCGGGAGCAACCAGGTCTTCACCGCGGCGCCGGGCTGGGACTACCTCACCGGGCTCGGCAGCCCGAACATCGGCGGGCTGGCGTCGGCGTTCGATGCCGCGACCCGGGCGACGCGCCCGTAACGCCGCACGTCTGCGGTCCGACCGCCGGTGTCGAGGCGAGGTCAGCGATACGTCGCCAGCAGCACCGGTGCCGCGGCGGTGAGGGTGGAGTTGTCCACGAAGATGTGCTGCGTGGCCGCGTGGATGTCGCGGAAGCATCGTTGCAGCGGGCCGGGACGCAACGCGTCGGTGGCCGCCGCCGTGTACGCGAACCGGATCACGTCGGCGGCGACTCTCGTCGCGTAGGTGGTGACCTGCCGGGCCCGGTGACGTCCTTCGAGGCTCGGCTCGTCACCCCGGGTCACGACGTCCTGGAGGCCGCCGAACACCTCGAAGGCGTACGCGCGTGCGGAACGGAGCGCGGCCTCGTGGAACGCGAAGTCGTGCTGGAACAGCTGCTGGTCGCCGATCGGCGCGCTGGCGCCCATCCGGGTCTTCGCGGTGGCGATGCCCGAGACCTCCTCGATCGCGCGGCGGGCCACCCCGAGCGCGAACCCGCAGTGCCCGATCGACGTGAGGGTCAGGACGCCGAGCCGGTAGACCGGACCACCGCGTTGGGTCTCCTCCGCGGTGAGCGGGAAGGTGAACGCCTCGGCGACGAACTGCTCGGGGAGCTCGTAGTCGTAGCTGCCGGTGCCGGAGAGGCCGAGCACGTCCCAGTTGTCGCGGAGGGTGACCTGCTCGCGGGGCACGAACACGACCCGCATGGCCGGCGTCCCGTCGGGGGAGGCGACGAACGCCCCGTCCTTGGTGACGAGCGTCCCGGCACCGATCCAGTTCGCGTGGGCGATGCCGCTCCCGAAGCTGTACCGGCCGCTGACCTCGTACCCGCCGTCGACCTGCTTGGCCTCCCCGCGGGGGCCCAGCATCCCGGCGTGGACGGGCGGGCCCGGGCCGCCGAACATCTCCTTGACCGCGGCGTCGCCGGTGTACGCGGCCGCGAACGCGGTCGTCGTCGAGTTGGCGAGGAACGACCAGCCGGTCGACCCGTCGGCGCGGCACAGCTCCTCGAACACGGCCAGGGTGGTGACCGCGTCGGCTTCGGTCCCACCGAGCTCTCGGGGCACCATCAGGCCGAACAGGCCCGCGTCGGCCAGCGCGTCGACGACCGGGGTCGTGAGCGTCCCGGCCTGGTCGCTGGCGGCGGCCTCGCCCTCGACGAGTGGGGCGAGCGAACGGGCGACGGCGACCGGATCGGCGAGCGGCGCCGCGGTCAACGGGTCGACCTCGCCGCGGTGGTGGAGGGCGCGATGGGCGTGAACCGCACCGGCATGGCCTCCGGTCCGACGATGAAGTTCGAGGACCGGTAGGGGAGCTGATCGTCGCCGGCGAGCTCGAGGTCGGGGAGGCGTTGGAGCAGCTCGGAGAACATCACCTTGAGCTCCAGCCGGGCGAGGGACGCCCCGAGGCAGAAGTGGGGCCCGAACCCGAACGCCAGGTGCGGGTTCGGGTGCCGGGTGACGTCGAGCCGGAACGGGTCCTCGAAGATCTCGTCGTCGCGGTTCGCGGACGGGTACATCAGGATCAGCTGGTCGCCCTCGTGGAGCTGGCGGTCACCGACGGCGACGTCGCGCGTGACGGTGCGGGACATGTTCTTGATCGGGGTGACCCAGCGCAGCAGCTCCTCGACCCCGGTCTCGATCGTCGCCGGGTCGTGGACGAGCCGGTCTCGCTGGTCGGGGTGGTCGAGCAGGGCGAGCATCCCGCTGCTGATGACGTGGCGGGTGGTCTCGTCCCCGCCGATGAGGATCAACAGGGTCTCCTGGATCAGCGATTCGTCGTCGAGGGTCTCGCCGTCGAGCTCGGCGTGGCACAGGGTGCTGACCAGGTCCGGCTGTGGTGGTCGTGCCCGCCGGTCGGCGATCACACCCAGCTGGTACTGGCGGAACGCCAGGCCGGCTTCCATCGCCGTGACGCGAGCGGCCTCGTCGTTGGCCGTCGTGCCCCGGATCAGGTCATCCGACCAGCGAAGGAGGTCGTCGTAGGCGTCGCGCTCGAAGCCGAGCATGTCGGCGATGAGCAGCAGCGGCAGCGGCGCGGCGATGTCCCAGACGAAGTCGCAGGACCCTCGCTCGCACACCCGGTCGATGATCTCGGTGCACAACCGGCGGATCGTCGGTTCCTTCTCCGCGACCTGGCGCGGCGTGAACCCGCGGTTCACGATCGAACGCCGCCGTTGATGCTGCGGGTTGTCCATCGAGATCATCATCGGGAGCGGATCGCCGTGCGGGCGGGGACTGCGCCGACTCGAGAACGTCGAGGGGTCCTTCTCGATCTCGAGCACGTCGCGGTAGCGCATGATGGCCCACACGTCGTTGCGCTCGTCGTAGTAGACGGGCGCGTGCTCCCGCATCCAGGTCCAGGTGTCGTGGGGCTCACGCGAGTACCAGTCACCGGCGAGCAGATCGATGTCGTCGTGCACCGGATCGGCGCTCATGGGACTCCCTCACCTGCCGTTCGCCACGGGACGGGTCCTCGACTGGTCGAGGCTCCCGGTTCGATCTTGCTCGCTCCACCCGGAGCCTGTCACCTCGCGTGCGTGCGGGACCGGGGTGGACGGCAGTAGCGTCGATTGCTGCCGCACGCCGACGGCGCGCCGCGGGAAGGAGACGCGTGGCGAGCGGACCGGACGACACGGCGGATCACCCGGCGGTGTACGTCGCCAGCCCGCTGGGCTTCACCGAGGCGGGCCGGCGCTACAACGAGACCGTCGTCGCCGCGCTCGTCGACCACGACCTGAGGGTCCACGACCCGTGGACGATGCCGGCCAACCCGGTGTGTGCGGCGCGGGAGCTCCCGCCGGGCCCGGCCCGGCTCGCCGCGTTGCGGCGCGCCAACGCCGAGGTCGGCTTGTACAACGAGCGGCTGATCCGCGGTTCCGTCGCGATGCTCGCGGTCCTCGACGGCAGCGACGTCGATTCGGGAACCGCCGCCGAGGTCGGCTTCGCCGCCGCGCTCGAGCTCCCCGTCGTCGGGCTCCGCACCGACACGCGGGTCACCGGCGACAACGACGGTGCCGTGGTGAACCTCCAGGTGGAGCGGTTCATCTACCGGTCGGGGGGCACGATCGTGACGTCGCTGCCCGACGCGCTCGCCGCGTTGGTCGGCGTGATCCGGTCCCGGCGGAACCCACCGACCGGGTCACGGTCCTAGCCCGCCGGGCCGGCGCGACCGCCGAGCAACCGCGGGTGGGGTGCGGTGGCGCGGGTCAGGTGCCCGCGACCAGGCGGGCTTCCGCGCCGGTCATCACCTCGGTGACGAGGTCGCGGATCTCGGGGGGCGCCTTGTGGGGTGCACCGGCGTCGTAGGGCGGCTGGGGGTCGTATTCGATCCCGAGCTGGATGGCCTGCGCGGTGGCGGGCCCGTGCTGCATGCCGACGAGGGTCAACGCGAGGTCGATCCCGGCCGACACGCCGGCTCCGGTCACGATCTTGCCGTCGAACACGACCCGTTGGCCGCTCGGCTCGGCGCCGTGTTCTCGGAGCTGCTCGGCCGCGAGCCAGTGGGTGCTCGCCTGGCGCCCGTCGAGCAACCCGGCGGCGCCGAGGAGGAGCGCGCCGGTGCAGACCGACGTCGTGTAGGTGGTCGTCGGGTGCACGGCGCGGAGCCAGTCCACGATCGGGCCGCCGTCTCGGGCGAGGCGCCGGGTCACGAGCCCACCGGGAACCAGCGTGATGTCCGGGTGGGATACGTCGGCGAAGGTGTGCTCCACGTCGAGGCGGAGCAGCCCGGTGTCGTCGCGCACGCGACCGGTGTGGTCGGCGCAGAGCACGACGGTCGCGTCGGGCACCTGGGTGAACACCGCGTAGGGGCCGATCGCGTCGAGGGCCGTGAACCCCTCGTACAGCCCGATGGCGATCTGCATGCTCTGCTCCTCTCAGGACGCCCGCCGCGCGAAGTGCTGGCGGTACCGGTCAGGGGTGGTGCCGACGCGACGTTGGAACGCGCGGTGCAGGGTCTCGGGATGCTTGATGCCGACCCGGTCGGCCACGGTCGCGACGGTCAGGTCCGTCGTCTCGAGCAGCCGCTGGGCGGTCTCGACCCGCAATGCCTCCACGAACGCCGCGGGGGTGGTCCCGGTCTCGCGCGCGAAGCAACGGGCGAAGGTGCGGGCGCTCATCCCGACCCGCGCCGCGAGGAGCTCGACGGTCAGCGGCTCGGCGAGGTGGTCGGGGAGCCAGCGTTGCAGGTCCGCGATGGCGGGGGTCGTGGCCGCCTGGGCGCGCAGCTGGGTGCTGAACTGCGCTTGGCCGCCGGGGCGGCGGGCGAACACGACGAGCCAGGCGGCGACGCGATGGGCGAGCTCGGCGCCGTGGTCCTCGTCGACGAGCGCGAGGGCGAGGTCGACCCCGGCGGTGACCCCGGCGGACGTCCAGCGGTCGCGGTCGTGGACGTAGATCCGGTCGGGTCGGACCTGCACGGCGGGATGCTGGTCGACGAACGCGCCGCACGACGACCAGTGGGTCGTCGCCTCGTAGCCGTCGAGGAGCCCGGCGGCGGCGAGCAGCCACGCGCCGGTGCACACCGACGCGACCCGGCGGGCCCGGCCGGCCACCGCGGCGAGGTCGGCGACGAAGCGCTCGTCTCGACGCCAGTGTCGGGTCCCGTCACCGCCGACGACGAGGAGGGTGTCGACGGCGTCCGCCTGGCGGGCCTCGGTCGCCAGCGACGCGTCGGTCTCGAGGGCCACGCCGCTCTCGGAGCGCACCCGCCGGACCCGAGGCGCGGCGAGGCGGGTCTCGTAGGCCGGGGACGCGCCGAGCCGGGTGGCTGCGCGGAGCACCTCGACCGGTCCGGCGAGATCGAGGAGCTGGAAGCCGTCGAACGCGACGACGAGCACCTGGTGGGGTGGACGATCCACGCTCGGATCATCGACCCTCCGCCCCTCGGCAGCAATGTCAATTTTCTGATGATTCCTGCCACACGGCGGGCGGGACCGTCAGTCGAGGCCGAGCTGGCGGCGGAAGAACTGCCGTCCGGCGGGGGCACTCCAGTTGTCGTGGTCCTCGCCGTAGGCGGTGGTCCCGTCGAAGGTCCATGCGGTGAGCGAGTTGACCGTGAAGAGGTTGGGGTTGAGGAACAGCCCGAGACGGTTCAGGGTCCGGCCCTCGGCGTGGAGCTCCCGGCCGAGCTGGTCGGTTCCGTCGAGGTGCACGCGGCGGGGGTACCCGGTCGCCGGGTCGCGCTCGGGGACGGTGCGGGTGCCGGCGGCGAGCTTGGCCCAGGTCCCCGTCGCGGAGCAGGTAGCCGTGGAGGTTCCGGCAGCCGTCCCCGAAGTCCATCGTGATGGAGTGGAAGCCGTCCCGGGGGGTGGCGGTGGCGTAGCTGTACCCGCCGTGGCCGGCGGGGGAGCTGGTCAGCCCGGGGCCGAACTGGGGGCGGACACCCCAGGATCGGTCCCGGAACCCGTACCCGTCGACGGGGATGGTCTCGCCGTGGAGCACGATGCTGCCCTGGTAGCGGCCGGGCTGGTCGAGGTGCGCGTCGCCGAGGTAGTGCGGCGCGGTCACCGCGGTGAAGGCGAGGTCGATCTGGAGCTCGTCGCCGTCGGGGTCGTCGTAGCCGAGCTGGTACGTGGTGAGCGGCTCGACGCAGCGGTACCGGATGCCGTTCGGGAGGGTCAGGTCCGAGAGCGGCTGGTCGTCCATGGGGAGATGCCAGAAGTTCTTGGCGTAGCGGCAGTTCCAGACCTGGTCGCCGTGGTCGTCCCAGACGTAGG
The DNA here is from genome assembly GCA_963714105.1 of uncultured Actinomycetes bacterium. GTDB lineage: Bacteria > Actinomycetota > Acidimicrobiia > IMCC26256 > PALSA-555 > PALSA-555. The sequence continues at coordinate 1,817,629 of OY970233.1, forward strand.
CGCCGCCGGCGGCGACCCGCTGGTTCGGGCGGAAGAACGGGTAGAGCTGACCGGAGAGGCGCCGTTCGGGCACCGTGAACGTGAACCAGCAGGTCTCGGTCCAGTCCGGGTCGTCGCTGGTCGGGGGGTGGAACTCGTCGTCGTGGTGACCGGCCATCGGCGGCGGACTCTACCGGCGGGCGCGTGTTGCTCCGCGGGGACGGTCTAGGAGTCGAGCAGCTGCACGAGGCAGTCGGTGGCGGGGTTCTCGAGCCAGATGGTCTGGTCGGCGGGGAGGTCACCGCGGGCGACCATCCGGTTCATGACCCGGACGACGATCGCGGTGTACCGGGCCGCGGCGAACACCTCGAAGTAGAAGGTGTCGCCGGGATCGCGTCGGGCGTGCTCGGCGTAGCAGGCCCGCTGCTCGTCGCGGGTGGGTTCCCCCTCGAGGCGGGGGTGGCCCATCGCCTCGTGCGACCACCGGTCGAACATGAGCCACCAGCCGAGATCGACCTCGGCCGGCGCGATCGACGCGGCTTCGAAGTCGGTGACGCACACGCAGCGGAAGTCGTCCCAGATCATGTTCCCGGGTCTCGGGTCGCCCCAGCAGAGCGTCACCGGCCGGTCGGCGGGAGGGTGCTCGCGCAGCCAGGTGAACGCCCGCTCGAGCGGCGGGTGGACCCGCCCGGCGAGCGCCTCGTCGGAGGCCTGCGCCCAGATCGCGAGCTGCTCCCCGGTGCTCGGGGTGCGGCCGGGCGCGACGAGCCACCCGAGATCGGCGTCGCGCCAGTCGAGCGTGTGGATCCGCGCGAGGACGCGGAGCCCGTCGTCCACCAGGCGTCGCCGTTGCTCCGGTGCCGCGTCGACGAAGAACCCTTCCTGGGTGTAGATCGGGTTCTCGACCGGGACCGCGCCGTCGACGAAGCGCATCACGAAGAACGGCGCGCCGAGCACCCGAGGGTCCGCCTCGTAGCCGATCAGCGGCGCCACGGGCACGTCGGGGTGCTCGGCGAGGGCGGCCATGACCCGGTACTGGATGAGGATCTCGATGTCGAGGCCAGGTGCCTGCGCCGGGTAGATCGCGGGGTCGGGGATCTCCTTGCGCAGGACGAACCGGTCATGGCGCACGCCGCCGTCGTGCCGGTAGGTGACCGGCACGATCAACGTCTCGGCGGAGAAGCCACTTGCGGGCCGGTCCAACCCGTCGACACGAACCTCGGTCGCGCCGGGGAGGTGCACCTCGAGCCAGGCTCCGATCCGACCCGGGTCCGCCGCTGCGTCGACCGCCACGAGCCGAACCTAACCGTGACGGGACGGTCGCTCAGTGAGGCCCGTCCAGCCCGAGTGACGCGGCGAAGCTCGCCCGCGCGCCGGGGAGGCTGGGGAGCTCGACCGCGAGCTCACGGGCGACCGCCGCCGCGACGTCGAGGTCCTTCGCCGCGAGGTCGGCGGCGTCGACGAGGTAGCCGGCCCGCCCGTCGAGCTCCACCGCGGCTCGGGGGGTGACGTCTCGCCGTTCGAGCAGCGCGGCGGCGGACCCGACCGCGTTGGTCGCGTCGATGATGTGCGCGAGCTGGCCGAGGTCGACGCCCCCGGCCTGCGCGAGCGCTTGGGCCTCGTGCACCGCGGCGAAGGACAGCGTACTGCGCGTAGTTGCGGGCCGCCTTCGCGACCATCCCGGCGCCGAGCGGACCGACGGGCACGATCTCCGCCGACCAGGCCGCGAACACGGGGCGTGCTGTGTCGAGCGCGGCGGGGTCGCCGCCGACCATCACGAGGAGCGTCCCGGCGTCGGCGCCGCCGATCCCGCCGGAGATGGCCGCGTCGAGCACCCGCACGTCCCGGCCCGCGGCGGCGCGTTCGACCTCGCGGACGCACGCGGGGGTGACCGTGCTGTGGATCGCCACCACCGCACCGGGCGCCAGTGCCGTGAGGACGCCGTCGGTCCCGGTCGTGACCTCGAGGACCTGCGCGTCGTCGCGCACGACGACGCTGACGAGCTCGGCGCTCGCCGCGGCGTCGGCCGGTGTCGCCGCCACCCGCCCGCCGGCCGCGGCGAGCCGCTCGGTCCGTTCCGGTTGCACGTCACACCCGGCGACGGGATGCCCGGCCGCGGCGACGTGCCCGGCCATGCGGATCCCCATGTGCCCGAGCCCGACGAACCCGACGCGCACCCGACCCCGGCCCCTCACCCGCCGTGGTGCTCGGCCTTGGCCGCCTCGGCTTCGGCGACCATCGGGCCGCTCATGCCCCAGCCGACGTAGTGGGTGAGGTGCAGCACCACCTCGTCGAGCTGCACCGCGGTGAGCTCGCCGGTCTCGAGCGCCCGCCGGAACTGGGTGCCCAGTTGCTCGACGCGACCCTGCGCGGCGAGCACGCCCATCACCAAGAGCCGCCGGCTCGGGATGTCGAGGTCGGGACGGGCCCACACCTCGGCGAAGAGCTGCTCGAGCAGCGCGTCTCCGTAGACGTGCCCGGCGGGGAGCAGGGGCAGCTCGCCGTACACCCTCCGGGCGGTCGCCTCGCCGAGCTCCCGGCGGGCCGGATCGGTCATCGGCCCGGCCGGTGCCGCCACCCCCGCTGCGGGTGGCCCGGTGGGCCGCGCGGGGACGGTCGCGGCGCGCCGCGTCGGTGTGGGGGCTTCGATGTCTCCGGCGGTGATGACCCGTGCCACGACGTTTCCGGTGCCTGCCGATCGGTGCGGGCCCTGACCGTACCTGCACCGGTTTCGGGGCGCGGCTCGTGCGCGGTCCGCGTCGACCCGCATGCTCGGGGTGGTGGCCTCGGAGGGGTCCGCCTACGATGGCCCCCCGGGCACACGGCGGGACCCGATGCGGGGGAGCACGGCTTCCAGGTGGGCAGTCCAACGACCAACGGCGACAGCGACCCCGGCGTGCCGGTCACCCAAGCGGCCGCGGCGGGAGAATGGCTGTACCCGGCGTTCGAGCGGACCGGCCGCCGCTTCGGCGGCACGCACGGACCGGGCCGGCCGGCCCGGTACAGCGAGTACCGGCGGGGGGTGCTGGCCCGCACGATCAGCGCCGGGGAAGGCCCCCTCGAGTCCGGGTTCCGGTCGATGCGCCCCGGGGACACCTTGTGGCTCTACGCCGACAAGGGTGTGGGCGTGGCGGGCCGCGCGACGGTGGTGCGCCTGACCGGACGTCCGGAACCCCGCGTCGAGTTCACCCTCGACCGTGCACCGAGCCGGGTCCTGGCCCAGGATCCGGTGAGCGCCCAGCTGGTCCGGCGGGCGCTGCCCGGCGTCATCGACGGGCCGATCTCGCTCCTCGAGCATCCCGAGCTGCGCCGCAGCCTCGAGTGGTGGGTCCACGAGCTCGGCGACCGGGACGAGCGCCGCTTGGAGCCGATCGGCGTCCCGCCCATGCGCCGGGTGCTGCGGGACCGAGCCGCGCTGCTCGACGAGCCCAGCCTCGCGGCGCTGGTCCGGACACTGCGCGCCCAGGACCTCGCGCTCGGGGTGCTGAGCACCCGGGAGACGGGCCCCATGATCGTCGGTCGCGGCGAATTGCAGCTCGTGGTCGGCGGCCTCGTCAGTGGCGGTTCGGCCATCGTTCCCGTCCAGGCGCTGCGCGCCGCGGGGGTGCTGGCGTGGAACGCGTGGTCGTTGGCGCAGCGCGTCCCGGGCCTCGAGCTCGAGCCGATCGTCTGGTTCGCGTGTCGTAAGGCGCCGAACGCCGACGTGGTTCGCTTCCTCGAGTACCAGGGTCACTCCGTGAGTTGGCTGCAGAACGGCCAGATCGAGTTCGGGCCCCGCACCCGGCTGCGGTGGCAGTCCCGCCAGAGTGAGACCGCCGGGTTGTTCGCCCGCCGCGCCTGATCGCGAGCGCCGGGCCGGTCGGTAATTCGCCCGGTTCGCGGCGCCGGGCCTGCGAGCATGCAAACATGCCTCGAGGTCAACCCGCGAGCGCGGCGACGACCGTGCACCGCAAGCCGGATCGGGCCGACTACGAGCGGGCCACGGTCGACGCGATCCTCGACGAAGGGTTCGTCGCGCACGTCGGCATCGCGGTCGACGAGCAGCCGTTCGTGCTGCCGATGGTGTACGGCCGTGACGGCGACCGTCTGCTCCTCCACGGCTCCGTCGCCAGCCGGCTGCTCCGCTCGTTGGACCGGGGGTTGCGCTGCTGCGCGACGGTCACGCTGCTCGACGGCCTCGTGCTCGGCGACACGCAACGGAACCACTCGGTGAACTACCGGTCGGTCACGATCCTCGGCGTCGCCCGCCGCGTCCCCGCCGACGAGGCCGTCGCCGCGCTCGCCGCGATCGTCGATCACGTCGCCCCCGGACGCTCGGGTGAGGCCCGGCCCCCCGACGAACGCGACCGCCGCGAGACCATCGTGTTGGAGCTCCCGATCGACGAGGCCGCGGCGAAGATCCGCTCGGGCCCACCGCCGCTGCCGTCCGACGAGGACGGAGCGCTCCCGGTCTGGGTCGGTGTGCTGCCGCTCACGCTCGTGCCCGGCGCCCCGGAAGCCGACGAACGAGCCGCAGGGACCCGGGCGGTGCCGCCGTCGTTGTCACCCTGGCGGCGACCCCATCGGGGTCGTTGAGCGCCCACCGCTTCGGGGTGAGCCGGTCCGGTCCGGGCCGGTGTCCCGGCCCGGACCGAGGGATCGTCAGCCGGACCGGGACCCGAGACGCACGGAGGCGCTCTGCTGCTGCCCGGACTGGTCGACCCAGGTGATCCGGACGACGTCACCCGGGTGCTTGGCCTGGATCAGCTGGGTGAGCTGCGTCGAGCTCGACACGCTGGTGCCGTCCACCGCGGTGATCTGGTCACCGGCGACGAGCCCGGCGTTCGCGGCGGGGCTGGACGGCTGCACCCCGACGATGGTCGGGCCGCTGCCGTCGTTGAACCCACCGTTGCCGGCGTTCTGCACCTCCACGCCGAGGAACGCCGGCGTCCCGACGTTCACGTTCCCGCCGCTCTTGCCGCTCTCGATCTGGTGCACGACCGTCAGCGCGTCGCTGATCGGGATCGCGAAGCCGTCGTTGGTGCCCGAAGTGGGGATCGCGCCGGTCGCGGCGGCGGTGTTCATGCCGATCACCTTCCCGGCCGCGTCGAAGAGCGGACCCCCCGAGTTCCCCGGCTCGAGCTGCGCGTTGTGCTCGATCAGGTCGGAGAGCGACTCGGCGCCGCCGAAGTCGCTGCGCACCGTGATCGAGCGTCCGAGCGCGGTGACGGTGCCCTGGGTGACGGTGGGTGGCCCCGGCCGGTTGTACGCGTTGCCGATCGCGACGACGCCGTCCCCGACGGACACGCTGGACGAGTTGCCGAGCGCCAGTGTGGAGAGACCCGAGACGCCTTCGGCTTGGATCAACGCGACGTCGTCGGTCGGGTCGGTCCCGATGAGCTTGGCCGGGTAGGTCTGGGACCGGTTCGAGATCTTCACCGACAGCGAGCTGGCGTCGGCGATCACGTGGTTGTTGGTGAGGATCTCACCGTTGGAGGTGAGCACCATCCCCGTGCCGGCCGCCTCGCCGTTCTGGAAGCCCAACGTCGCGGTCACGTCGACGACCGCCGCGTCGGCGTTCGTCGCGATGGCCGAGGGGTCGAGCTTCTGCTGGCTGACCGGGTTCGCGGGTGCGGTCGCCTTCCCGATCGTGTCGGCCGGGAACAGTCCCGTTCCCCCACCCGAGGCGAACGCGACGGCCCCGCCGATCAGCGCGGCGACGCAGACCGCGGCGAAGGCCCAGAGGCCACCCCGCCGGCGGCGGTGGCGACGCTGCGAGGGTGGCGGACCGGCGGGAGGCCGGCCGCCGCCACCTCGGGGCGGCACGGGTGGGGGACCACCGACGCCGCCCGAGCCGCGGAGCGTCTCGTGGGGGACCCACACCGCGGTGGGCTCGTAGTGGGGGGGGAGCGTCGGGGGGTCCTCGGGGAGCGGCGCGCGGGCAGGCCCGGCCGGCTCCTCGTCGTCCTGCCACCAGGTCATGTCACGTCTCCTCGGGCTGGGCCCGTCCGGCCGGTACCCCCCGGCTGGTTGTCACCGACTCGATCATGGGCCCCGCTGCTGAATGTCACCTGTGAATCACGTCCTGGGAACCCGGGTGGTTCCCGCCCGGGCGGCCTCGCGTCCCGCCGGTGCGGCGCCGTCTCGGCCACCACGTTCCCACGGTGTTCGGGGGTGGCAACGTCCCCACCGGCGCGATGTTTCCCGGCCTGTCGCCGTCTGGTCATCCCCGCTCGGCTCCGGTGGCGACCGTCGGCTGGGCGCGGGGAGACTCCGGCGGTGACCAGCGAACCGGGCGAGTCGCTCGAGGACCGGTCGGTCCCCCTGGCCGGGACCCGGGTCGTCGACCTGACCACGTTCCTGTCGGGTCCGCTCGCCGCCCGGACCCTCGCCGACCTCGGCGCGGAGGTGGTGCGGGTCGAATCGCCCCGCGGTGACCCGACCCGGGCCGGGTCGGGGCTCCATCCGGGCGACCCGCCCTCGGCGTTCTACCTGGCGTTGCACCGCGACCGGCGCAGCGTCGTCCTCGACCTGAAGACCGCCGCGGGCGTCGCGACCCTCCGGGACCTGGTGGCGGCGTCGGACGTGCTGCTCGAGAACTTCAGCCCCGGGGTGACCGAGCGGCTGGGGGTGAGCTACGAGGACCTGGTCCCGGTGAACCCGGCGCTCGTCTACTGCACCATCACCGGCTTCGGTCCCGACGGGCCCTACTCGCAGGTGTCGGCGACCGACGGCGCGCTCCAAGCCTTCGGTGGGGTCCTCGAGCTCACCGGCGAGCGAGGGTCGTTCGGGCTGCCGGTCCCGCTCCCGATCGCGGATCTCATCGCCGGCGCGACCGCGGCGCAAGCCGTGCTCGCGGCCCTGCTGGCCCGAGCGCGCGACGGGCGGGGCACACACGTCGACGTCAGCATGCTCGAGACGCTGCTCGGCTGGCTGCTCGTCGGCGACCGCGACCGCACGCTCGCGCCCCCGACGACGCTGGTGGTCGAAGCCAACGACGGCGTCTCGCTGCTGGTGCAGACCACCCTGCACTTCCAGGCCCGCTTCGCGTCGCTGCTCGCCGACGTCCCCGGCTGCCGGGCCCTCAGCGACGACCCGCGGTTCTCGACGCGTGAGTCCCGCCAGGAGCATCTCGACGACTACCTCGCCTTGGTGCGCCGGGCCGTCTCGACCCGCTCGAGTGGCGAGTGGCTCACCGAGCTCGCGGCGCTCGGGATCCCGGCGTCACCGATCCAACGCATCGACGACGCGGTCGCGCACCCCCAGGTCCGGCACCGGGACGGGACGGTCGAGCTCGAGGTGCCCGGCCTCGGGCGCCGGACCGTGCTGACCGCGCCGTTCCGGTTCGACGGGCAGCGCAAGACCGACACGAGCCGGCCTCCCACCCTCGGGGAGCACACCGACGTCGTGCTGCGCGACGTGCTCGGCTACGACGACGACCGCCTCGACACGCTCCGCGCCCGAGGCGCGTTCGGCGACCGAGAGGTCGACTAGCGGTGCGGGCCCTCCAGGCCTCGGCGGCGGGGGAACCCACCGCGGTGCTGCACGTCGTGGACGTCCCCGCGACCGAGCCGGGCCCGGGGCAGCTCGTCATCCGAGTCGGCGCGGCCGCGGTCGGGCTCCCCGACGTGCTGCTGTGCCGCGGCACGTACCAGCTGCACCCGCCGTGGCCGTTCACCCCCGGGCTCGAAGCTGCGGGCACGGTGCAGCGGGTCGGCGCGGACGTGGACCCGACGCTCGTCGGGCGGCGGGTCGTGGGGGTCCCGGCCTTGCCGCACGGGGCGCTCGCGGAGGAAGCGGTCCTGCCCGCGGCGGGAGTCGCGATGGTGCCCGACGCGGTGCGCGACGTCGACGCGGCCGCGACCCACATCTCGCACACCACCGCGCACGTCGCCCTGCACCGGCGCGCGCGATCTCGCCGTGGGGCAGACGCTGCTGGTCCACGCCGCCGCGGGCGCGACCGGCGCGGCGGCGGTGCAGCTCGGCGTCCTCGCCGGCGCGCGGGTGCTTGCCACCGCCGGGAGCGCGTCCCGGGTCGCGGTCTGCCGCGAGCTCGGCGCCGAGATGGCGATCAACTACCGCGAGGAGGACTTCGTGGACGTGGTCCGCGCCGCGACCGGTGGTCGCGGCGTCGACGTGGTGTTCGACCCGGTCGGCGGTGAGGTGTTCGAGGCGTCGCAGCGGTGCGTGGCGTCCGAAGGGATGATCCTGGTGATCGGGTTCGCGGGCGGTGCGGTGCAGGCCATCGCCGCGAATCGGCTGCTGTTCCGCAACTACGCCGCGGTGGGGCTCTACATGGGCGCGTACAGCCACGACGACGCGGGGCGCCGCATCGTCCTCGACGCGCACGACGACGTGATGCGGTTGCTCGCCGACGGTCGGCTCCGGCCGCTCGCGTCGGCGCCGATCACCCTCGAGGCGGTCCCGGTCGCGCTGGAGGCCTTGGCCCGGCGGGAGGTCGTCGGGCGGACGGTCGTCTGCCCGTAAGCCGAGGGTCGGTCCGGTCAGCGCCGGGGGCGGGTCGCGCCGAACGCCGTCGAGGGCGCCGTCGACGATCTCGTCGGCGGCGCTCGGGCCCAGCCGGTGCGACATCACCCGGCTCCACACCGGCCCGATGACGAGGTCGAGGGCGACCTCGAAGTCGATCTCGGCGCGGAGCTCCCCGCGGGCGATCGCCCGTTCGAAGATGGGGCGGCAGGCGTGTCGCCGCTGCTGGATGGTGGCCCGCACGACTCGCCCGAGCTCGTCGTCGTGGCGGGTCTGGAGTCCGAGCTCTCCGAGGGTCTCACGACGGTGCCGCAGGTCGTCGATGCGTTGACGCACCAGGGCGACCAGGTCACCGCGCAGGGTGCCAGTGTCCGGCGCGGGCAGCGTGGTGGCCTCGAAGGTGGCGAGCGCGGCGGCGAGCAGCTCCCGCTTGGTGCGCCACCGCCGGTACACGGTCGACTTGGGGACGCCGGCCCGGCGCGCGACTTCGAGCAACGAGAAGCCACGGATGCCGCCGTCGGAGAGCACGGAACTCGCGGCGTCGATGATCTTCGAATCGAGGTCACGGTTGCGGGGTCGGCCGCGCCGACGCGGCGCGTCGGCACTGCCGGGGGAGGAGCGTTCCAACGGCTTCTGCCCTTTCAGCAGCTGGACGACCAGTCGGGAAGGTAACACCGAGCCCACAGCCCGCTCGGGGTCGTAGACCGTCGAGCCCAGCGTCACAGGATTCATGCGTCGATCCGTCCCCCGGGCGCGTTTCGCGCCTCGGGGGTGGCGTTTCGGGTTGTGTCCTCGTGCCGGTGCCTCAGTGCTTGCGTTGGTACACGTCGGAGCTGAAGCACTTGAGGCCGGGCTGGGCCGCGTAGCCGAGACGGGTGAGCCCGAAGGTGTTCTCGAGGCTGCAGAGCAGCGCGTAGTGGTTGTAGGGGGTGCCGTTCGTGGTGCCGGCCTTCACGAACGGTGAGAGGACCACCGCGCCGACCCGTCCGCCGCCGGGGCCGTTGCCGCCGGCTTGTGCGACGTTGAGGGCCTTCGGCTCCTGACAGCACGCGGCGGAGTCACCGTTCAAGCCGCCCTGCTCGGCTTCGTCGAAGGTGATGACGAGCAGTCCGTCCTGGCGGTACGCGGGGCTGCTCAGGATGCGGGGCACCCAGGTGCGCAGCCACTGGTCGGCGGAGACGAGCCCGCCGGGTTGCCCGTCGACGCAGGGTTGGTCGTGGCCGTCGTTGCACAAGTTCGGGGTGATGAACGACAGGTTCGGGGTGGTGCGCGTCGAGGTGAGATCGGCGGGGAGGGCGCGCACGTCGACGACGTTCGTGGCGCACGCGGGGGTGTCGATGATCGAGTGGAAGTAGACGAACGGGTCGTGGCGGGTCGCGTACTGGTCGCCGGTCCGGGCGACGACCGTCGGGTCGGCACTGCCGATCGTCGGGTGCCGGCACGTCTTGGGCTCTGTCGCCGAGTTGGCCATGTCTTCCTGGTAGCTCTTCCAGGTCAGACCCTTCGCGGTGAGCTGGTTCGCGATCGTCGTCACCGACGTGGGGTAGACGCAGCCGTCCCCGAGCACCTGGCCGGGCGGCGCGTTGCCGGTGCTTTGGAAGTCGGTGTAGGTGGTGCAGTCGGACTGTGTCGCCGCGCTCGGTCCTTGGCCGCTGATCTCGGCGACGTAGTTGGGCAGGCTCACATGGCCGATGGCGTAGTAGTTGGGGAGGAACTGGCCCTGGTGCCGCAGCGTCGTGGAGAGGTACGGGGCCGCTGACCCGGCCCCCCAGGTCTCGTCGAAGCTCTTGTTCTCGAGGTTGATCACGAACACGTGCCGGGCCGGCCCGGCTTTCGTCGCCGCGGGGGTCGGGGTGCTGGCCCCGGCGGCGGGGGCGAGCCCGACCCCCAGGCTGATCGCCGCGACGGCGACGACGAGGCGCGTGGCGAGGTGCGGTCGAGCGGAGCGGCAGCCGAGGTTCTGCATGCCCCTCCCTAACACTCCCGGGAGCCGCGACCCACGCGGGCGCCGGCTCCGGGGCGAGGCGCCGACCGGTGTTCGGTTCCCGGCCACGTCCCCGTCACCGCACGGGTGCCGGGCCCACTCACCGTTCTCTTACCTGCGTCTCACCGGACGCGACTAGACGTGAACGCATGGAGGGACGAGTGCTGCTCGCCGAGGACGACCGGGCGACCCGCGAATCGCTGGTGCGGGCGCTCGAGCTGGAGGGGCTCGCGGTCCGGGCGGTCATCGACGGCGCCGCGGCCCTGGACGCCTTCGAGGAAGATCCCCCCGACCTGGTGGTCCTCGACCTGATGATGCCGAACGTCGACGGCCTCACGGTGTGCCGCCGGTTGCGAGCCCGTGAGGACCACACCCCCATCTTGATCGCGACGGCCCGGACCGAGGTGTCCGACCGGGTGTCCGGTCTCGATGCCGGCGCCGACGACTACCTCCCGAAGCCGTTCGCGCTCGACGAGCTGCTGGCCCGAGTGCGGGCCCTGCTGCGCCGGGCGACCTACGACACTCCCGACCGGGAGCTGCGCGTCGTCGACCTTCGCCTCGACGAGGCGGCCCGGCGGGCGTGGCGCGGGAACCGGGAGCTCGAGCTCACCAAGACCGAGTTCGACCTACTCCAGCTCATGGCCCGAAACGCCGGGATCGTGCTCACCCACTCGACGATTTTCGAGCGCATCTGGGGTTACGACTTCGGCCCCGATTCGAAGGCGCTCGCCGTCTACATCGGGTACCTGCGCCGCAAGACCGAGACCGGTGGGGAGCCCCGGCTGATCCAGACCGTTCGGGGCGTCGGTTACACGCTGCGCGAACCGTGACGCTTCGCGTCCGGCTGGCGCTCGCCCTCGCGGTCCTCGCCGCGCTGTCCGTCGTCGTGGTCGCCGCGGTCAGCTACATCGTCACGGACCATCGGCTCCACGACGACGTCGACGCGGAGCTTTTGAGCTACGCGTCACGGTTCACGGACCCCGACGGCCGCTCGGCGCAGATGCTGTGCTCCGGCTTGAGCGCCAACAACCCGGGACCGCTCCAGGGGGGCGCCCCACCGATCGGTGAGTTCGGGGGCCCGCTCGTGGGCGTCCCGAACGGCGCGATCCAATGTGTGGACGCCTCCGGCACGGTGACGGGCTGGAGCGGCTCGGTGAACCTTCCCGTCACCGGGCGGATCGCCACCGCACCCCCACCCACTGTCGGCGCCGCGCCGATCCATCCCGGCCCGGCGACGACGGAGGTCGCCGACGGTCAGTCGTACCGGGTGGTCACCGTCCCGGTCCCCGGCGGGGGTGAGGTCCGCATCGCCCGCAGCCTCGCCGACACCGACCGGGCGCTGCGAGACATCCGCGACCTGGCCTTCGGGGTGGGCATCGCGGTGATCGCCCTCGCGGCCCTCGCCGGCTGGGTCATCGCCAGCCGCACCGCCCGACCGGTGCACCGCCTCACCGACGCGGCCGAAGCGGTCGCGGCCACCGGCACGTTCGACATCCCGGTGCCACCGGGCGGCAAGGACGAGGTCGGCCGGCTCACCCGCGCGTTTCGATCCATGCTCGACGCGCTGAACCGCTCCCGGGCCCAGCAGCAACGCCTGGTCCAAGACGCGGGCCACGAGCTGCGCACCCCGTTGACGAGCCTGCGGGCCAATATCGACACGTTGCGACGCCACCCGGAGCTCGCCGACCAGCCGCGCGATCGTCTCCTCGCCGACCTGGACAGCGAGATGCGCGAGCTCTCGGGGCTGGTCGACGAGCTCGTCGCGTTGGCCGTCGACCGCTACGACAACGAGCCCGAGCAGCAGGTTCGTGTCGACGAGCTGGCCGATCGGGTCGCGCGCCGATCGGCGCGCCGCAGCGGCCGGGAGATCGTCGTCGACGCGGAACCGGCGGTCGTGCTGGGCCGCCCCGGCCAGCTGCAGCGGGCCGTCGCGAACCTGCTCGACAACGCCACCAAGTTCAGCCCCGACGGCACCCCGGTGGAGGTGACGGTGCGGCCCGGTCGGGTCGAGGTGCGCGACCACGGGCCGGGGATCCCCGCCGGTGACCTCGAGCACGTCTTCGACCGCTTCTACCGGGCGGTCGACGTGCGCAGCCTCCCCGGGTCGGGGCTGGGGCTCTCCATCGTCCGGGAGGCGGTCGAGGCCACCGGCGGGCACGTCCGCGCCGCCAACCATCCCGACGGTGGCGCGGTGCTGACGATCGAGTTCCCGCCCCCGCCGAACGAGTGACCGCCCGGCTCGCCGGTGCCTCCTCTCTTCTTACCGACTTCTCAAGCGGGCCTCGCCCGGCTCTTGCCCCCACGGCCGATCCTGGCGCGCACGGACGACCTCGAAAGGAGTCCCCGATGCCTTCGCCCCCCGACGCCTCACCGCCTGGTTCACCCCGCCGGCGTTCCCCCCGCGCCGGCGCCCGGGGCCCGCGCCGCCGACACCCGGCGGCGCGGGCCCGGCGGGTGACCACCGGCCTCGCCGCGGTGGCGTTCACCGGCATCGTCGGCGCGTTCGCGGTCCAAGCCGCCGGCGGCGCCGCGAGCACCGCGGCGTCGTCGACGACCAGCACGAACACCCAGACGTCGACGGCAGGCTCGTCGACGAGCGGGTCGACCACGACCACCACGACCGGGTCGTCGAGCTCGTCGACGTCGTCGGGCAGCACCTCGGCGACGTCCGGGTCGAGGACCTCGGCGCAACCCACGACGTCCAGCCATGCCAGCTGAGACCTTCCGGGCCATGGGCAGCGCGGCGGCGATCCACGTCGTCGGCGGCGCCGACGGTGTCGTCGCGTGGGCCCGCCGCCGCATCGAGGAGCTCGAGGCCCGCTGGAGCCGGTTCGTTCCCACCAGCGAGGTCAGCCGCCTCAACGCGTCGGCCGAGACGCCGGTGCGGGTCTCCGACGACACCTTCCAGCTCGTCGAGCACGCGCTCGACGCCTGGCGGATGACCGGCGGCCGCTTCGACCCGACCGTGCTCGGGGACGTGCTCCGCGCCGGGTATGTCACCAGCTTCGAGCAGCTCCCCACCGCCGGGCCGGCACCCGTCAGCGGTCTCGGTCGAGGCGCCGAGCGGATCGAGCTCGACGCCGAGTCCAGCTCGGTGTGCCTGCCCGCGGGGGTCGGGTTCGACCCGGGCGGGATCGGCAAGGGGTTCGCCGCGGATCTCGTCGTCGCCGAGCTCCTCGCGTGGGGTGTCGACGGCGTCTGCGTGAACCTCGGCGGGGACGTGCGCGTCGCCGGTGACGCCCCGGACGAGTCGTGGGTCGTCGCGATCGAGCATCCCTGGCGACCCGGGCCGGCCGCTCGCCTGTACCTGCGGGACGGCGGCGTCGCCACGTCGAGCCGAGCGCGCCGCCGCTGGGCGACCGCCACCGGCGCCGCCCACCATCTCATCGACCCGACCGGCGGTGAACCCGCCGACGTCGGTGTCGTGAGCGCGAGCGCGGTCGCCGCGACCGGCTGGCAGGCCGAAGCGTTCGCGAAGGCGGCGTTCCTCGCCGCGCTCCCCGACGGTCTCGATCTGCTCGACCGCGCCGACGTCGGCGGCTTGCTCGTCGACGACGACGGCGCGGTGCTCACCAACCGGGCCTTGTCGTCCTTCACCGACGGTGGCCCGGCACCGCGACCCTTGACCGAGGTGACGACATGAACCAGCTCTGGTGGTACGTGGCCCGCTCCGGCGGCCTGCTCAGCTGGGCGCTCCTCGCCGCGGCGGTGTTGTGGGGGCTCGCGCTGTCCAGCCGCGTCTTCGGGAAGCGACCCCGCCCAGCGTGGCTGCTCGACCTGCACCGCTACCTCGGCGGGCTCGCGCTCGTGTTCCTCGGTGTGCACGTCGTCGCCATCCTCCTCGACGGGTACGTCCACTTCGGGTTGAGCCAGGTGCTCGTCCCGTTCGCCGGCACCTGGCATCCGGGCGCGGTGGCGTGGGGCATCGTCGGGCTGTACCTGCTCCTCGCGGTCGAGATCACGTCGCTGCTGCGCCGACACCTGCCGCTGCGGGTCTGGCGTCGACTCCACTTCCTCAGCTTCCCGCTGTTCGTCGTCGCCACCATCCACGCCATGACCGCGGGCACCGACCGCTCCACCCCGGCGATGCAGATCGCGGTGTTCTCGGTGTCGGGGCTCGTGGTCCTCCTCGCGCTGGCGCGGGTGTTCCCGACCCGCCCGGTCTCCGAGCCTCGCCCCCCGGCAGGACGGCCCCGCCCGCCGGCACCGACCTCGCGGCCGGCACCTCAGGCGCGTCCCGAGACGCCGGCGCCGCCGCCGCGGCGACGGGTCCCCGAACGGACCGCGGTGTGACCCGACGCGGCGAGCGCCGATCCTGGCGCCATCGCGCGGATCGACACGAGACTCTGGCCGGCGTGCCACGCGAGCAGCGGCTCGTCTTCGGCGAGGTCGCCGACGAGTACGACCGTGTCCGTCCCGGCTACCCGGAGGCGGCCTTCGACGCGATGCTCGCCGACGTCGAACCTGACGACCGTGTCCTCAGCCCTAGAGATCACGCCTCCGAAGACGCGAGTGCTCACCGCCCGGCGGCTCGCAGACCAGCATCCCAAACAAACCTGGTCCACACCCATTAGAAGGCCGAGGTGCTGGGGCGAAGCCCGAAGAACCGGCACCGCGCCGTCGCGGTGCGGGGCACCCACACCGCTGCTGGTGCCGTGCGGGTGCCGGTGACCGGCTCGAGCTGGTCGCGGTGCGGCAGCGTGTACAGGCGGCAGTACGCGGTGTTGAAGTTCTTCGGCAGGTACGAGTACGCGCCCGGCGAGTCGACCACGACCGTGGCGAAGCGCTGCTCGCCGATGTCGGTGCGCAGGTCGCGGGCCAGCCACCGGTTCGAGCCCCGCAGGTGCCCTCGAAGCAGGTCTTCGAGCGCGGCGGCCTGCGAGGTGGTCGGCGTGCCGGGCCGGGCGACGTCGAGCAGCCAGCTCTGCGACGGCAGGTAGACGGGCTGGGGCAGCCGGGCCAGGTCGGCGACGAGCCGGTTCCCGGCCTGGTTCGTCGACGCGGACGGGAGCTGGTGCCACGGGACGTAGATCAAGGTCAAGAAGGTCACGAGGACACCCGCGACGAGCACCCGGCTGACCCACCGGC
The DNA here is from genome assembly GCA_963714105.1 of uncultured Actinomycetes bacterium. Lineage (GTDB taxonomy): Bacteria > Actinomycetota > Acidimicrobiia > IMCC26256 > PALSA-555 > PALSA-555. The sequence continues at coordinate 1,833,146 of OY970233.1, forward strand.
GCTGCTCGAGCACCGCGGGCCGGGTGAGCGCGTGCAGGCCGAGCCCGGTCGCCATGGCGACGCCGGCGTAGCCGGGGAGCAGCACGTTGTCGTACCCGCCGCTGTGGAGCCGGGCCGTGTAGCTCGCGAACAGCAACCCCCCGGTGACCGGGATCCAGAACCAGCCCTGGTCGCCCCGCCGGTAGGCGAGCAGCCCGACGGCGGCGACGATCAGCATCACCGCCAGCGGCCGGAACAGGTCGTGGGTGAAGAACCCGAGGTACTCGTTCGTCGCGATCGCGTGCTGCCCGGCGAGTCGCAGCACGTACTGGCTGTACCACCCGTCGGTGGCGTGGTTGAACCAGAGGGTGGTTCCGGCGAGGATGACGCCGACCGTCGCCGTGTACACGACCGCGAGGCTGCGCCCGCGCCGCCACAGGAACGGAACCGCCGCCGCGATCGGCACGAGCGCCGACTGCTTGGTGAGGAACGCGGCCGCGAGGACCACCCCGGCGAGCAGCGCGGCGCGTTCGCGTCGACGTCTGGCGGACGCAGAGCAGCCCGACCAGCAGCAGGGCGAGGAACAGCGAGTCGACGCGGGCGAGGTCGAGCCAGGCGCCGGCGAGGCGGAAGCACGCGGCGAGGACCCCGACCCCGACGATCGCGGCCCACCGGTTGCGGGTCTCGAGCCACACCAGCCGGTACACCGCGCCGAACGCGACGAGCGACGACACGATCGACACGATCCGAAGGGTCGAGAGATGCAGGCCGATCAGCCATGCCAGCCCGGCGGACACGTAGTAGTAGAGCGGCGTGTAGAGGAACGGCGTGAAGTGCAGCGTCGGGGCCCCGTAGAGGGTCTGACCGTCGAGGACGCGCTGCACGTGCAACAGCACGCCGCCCTCCATCCATTCGAGCTGGTACGGGTACCGGAACCGGGTCAACGCGACGGCCAGGTAGCAGGCGACGAAGCCGAGCGCGGCGACGAGCACCCCGATCCGCAGGACCGTGTCGACCCGTGCGTCGCGCCGAGCCGGTGTCGGCTGCGGCAGGGGGAGGTCGGTGAGGATCCGCGTGCGGAGCGCGAGCGGCCGGCGGCGCTCGACGCGGGTCGGGGTGGTGGTCATGGCACCGCCGACAGGGTGAGGAACGACACCAGGCTGAGCGCGACGAGGCCGACCGCGGAGGCGACCAGCACGACCCGCCATGCCCACCCCCGCACCGACGCGGCGATGGCGATGATGATCGGGAACGCGACGAGCAGCGGCCGGGGTCGGGGGCCCACGTCGAAGGACGACGCGGCGAACACCAGGGCGCCGAAGCCGTAGATGAGCAGCGGTGCCGGGAGGCGGCGACGGACCATGAGCACCGCGCCGATCACCGCGATGATGATCCCGCCGGTCCACACGAGGTCGTTCAACCCGCCCAGCCCGAAGCTGAACGTGGGGGCCCGCAGGTAGTCGACGAAGCGGTGCACCGCGTCGAACGTGAACCCGGAGCGGTCGTGCCACGCCTGGGTCTCGACCCGCAGCCACTCGAGCGGATGCCCGGACAGCGCCCACTGGTAGACGACGACGATCCCGGTTCCGGCGGCGGTGAGCACCGGCGCCCACAGGGCCCGCCAACCCTCGCCGCGTCGCCAGGCCGCGACCGCGCACCAGGCCGCGGCGACGACGAGCACCGCGGCGGTGGGACGGGTCATCGCCGCGGCGGCGCCGAGCCCACCCGCGAGCATCCAGCGGCGTCGACTCAACGCGAGCAGGCACCCGGCCGCGGCCGCGATGGTGAGCGCCTCCGTGTAGGCCATCGACAGGACGAACGACGCGGGGAAGAAGCAGAACAGCGCGGCGGCGCGGTACGCGACCTCGTCACCGAAGATCTGGGCGGTGAGCCGCCAGATGAGCAGCGCGCCGACCCCACCGAGGACCGTCGTCAGAACCAGCGCGACGACGAGCGGCGAGCTGAACGTCAGCCACGACACGGCCCGGATCAGCCAGGGAAAGAGGGGGAAGAACGCGAAGCTGGAATTCCCGCCCGGCCAGACCGACACGTGGTGGTACCCGTGCTGGGCGATGTCGAGGTACCAGCCGCTGTCCCAGCGGGCCAACGTGCGCAGGAGCGAGACGTGCGGGCCGGGGATCCGCGGCCACGGTCCCGCGCCGGGGTCCCGGGCGGTGATCGTCGCGACCAACGCGGCGGCGAGGACCAGCAGCCGGGACAGCCCGTAGGTCCGCAGGACCCGCCCGGCCCACGGGGCCGGGCGCAGGCCGCGCCCCGCCCACGGTGCTGGCCGGGGCGGGGCGGAGGTCTCGGGAGCCGGTCGCGGCAGCGCCTTAACCATGGCAAGCTCGGGTTTCGGCGATGTCAGCGCTCCCCTAGGTACGCCGAGGCCTCCGCTGCACCCCCGAGACGCGGCCACCCAACAACGGTCTGATTGGTGCTGAGACGATACGCGCTCGTACTCCCAATGTCCGAGCGGGCACCGCCGTGGAACCCGGCCCGGCCCGGGGTTCCACGGGCCTCCGGCTCCGGTCGGTCAGCCGGAGTGTGGCGCCCCGGCGCTCGGGTCGTCCGGGACGCCCACCCCGACGGGGCGGATCGTGGCCACGAAGATCGCCGCCGCGCCCGACCGGGAGCGCCCAGCGTCCCACGCCACCTCGGCGAGCCCAGCGCCACGGGCGTCTCGCTCCACCATCGCCGCCCACTCCGCCGGGCCGGCCCGCGGCGCGATGGCCCAATCGTGGGTGAGGGAAGCGAACCGGCCGCCCGCGAGCCAGGGCGGCCACGAGGCGGGTGAGCGCCACGGCGTGCGGGTCGAAGAGCTGCTGGCAGTTCACCGCCACCGCCCCGTCGAACGGCTCGAGCCCGGCGCGGAAGGACGTCGCCGGCCGCCAGCTCGAGGAGCTCCGAACCCAGATCCGGCACGAGGAGTCGGTCGCGGACCGCCTCGAGCACGCGCTGCGCTGCCCGAGCCCGAACGTCCTCGACTGCGAGCCTTCCAGTCGACGGGCTCGGCGGGCTCGGCGGTGTTCGGCGCCGAGGAGCCCGAAGCGGGGCCGGTGGCGACGTCGGTTCGCTAGTCGCCGAGCGTCGCGGCGTGGTCAGGCACGTAGGCGTACCGGTCCAGCGGCGGGCGACGGTACCCGGCGTCGCTCTGACGCGGGGGCAGCTTCACTCGCTGATGCTTGATCGGCTCGTACGGGATCATGCTGAGCAGATGCGCGATGCAGTTGATCCGCGCCTGGTGCTTGTTGTCCGCTTCGACGACGTACCAGCGGCATTCGGGGATGTCGGTGTGCACGAACATCGTGTCCTTGGCCCGCGAGTACTCGACCCAACGCAGCCGTGACTGCAGGTCGACGTCGCTGAGCTTCCATCGCTTCAGCGGGTCCACGACCCGATGCTGGAAGCGCCGCTCCTGCTCCTCGTCGCTCACCGAGAACCAGTACTTGATCAAGATGATGCCGTCCTCGACCAGCATCCGTTCGAACGCGGGGCACTGGTGGAGGAAGCGTTGGTACTCCTCGTCGGTGCAGAAGCCCATCACGATCTCGACCCCGGCCCGGTTGTACCAGGACCGGTCGAAGAGCACCATCTCCCCGGCCGCGGGCAGGTGCGCGACGTAGCGCTCGAAATACCACTGGGTCCGCTCCCGCTCGGTCGGCGCGGGGAGCGCGACGGTACGCGCGTACCGGGGGTTCAGGAACTGCAAGATGCGGGTGATCACACCACCCTTCCCTGCCGCGTCGCGACCCTCGAACACCACCGCGATGCGCGCCCCGGTCTCGCGAGCCCATTCCTGCATCGCGACCAGCTCGACCTGGAGCCGCTGAAGCTCGGCGTCGTGGAGCGCACGCGCCGCCGCCTTCTTGGCCATCACCGCAACCTATCCGGGTTCACCGACCCGGTTCACCGACACGCCGACCGCGCCGCGGGTCGAGCGTCTCACCGACCCACGTCGGTGACGAGGCTGGCAGGATTGGGGTGCCCGAACCACGCGACGAGGAGCGGATGACCATGGACCGACGGGTTGCGTTCGTGACCGGCGCGAGCCGCGGGATCGGCAAGGCCTGCGCGGTGCAGCTCGCCGCGGCCGGCTTCGACGTGGCCGTCACCGCCCGCACGCTGCTGGAGGGCGAGGCGCGGGAGCATTCGTCGACGGTCCGGCGCTCCAACACCCGACCGCTCCCGGGAAGCCTGTCCGTCACCGCCGACGCGGTCCGCGCCGCGGACCGCGACGCGCTGGTCCTGCCCGCGGACCTCCTCGATCGGGCGTCGCTCGGCGCCGCGGTGGCGACCGTCCTCGAGCGGTGGGGGCACATCGACGTGCTCGTGAACAACGGCCGCTACATCGGCCCTGGGCACATGGACCACTTCCTCGACACGCCGCTCACCCTCCTCGACCAGCATCTCGAGGCCAACGTCATGGCGCCGCTCGTGCTGCTCCGGCAGTGCCTCCCGGCGATGATCGACCGTGGCGCCGGGCTCGTCGTCGACATCACGTCGAGCGTCGCGTGGACCGACCCGCCCGCTCCCGCCGGGGAGGGTGGATGGGGTCTCGGCTACGCGATGTCGAAGGCGGCACTGCACCGAGTCGCGGGGTTGGTGCAACAGGAGCTCGCCGACACCGGCGTCGTGCTCGTCAACATCGATCCCGGCTTCATCGCGACGGAGCGGATGGCCCAGGACATGGCCGAGTTCGGGTTCGACGCGTCGGCGGGTGCGCCGCCCGACGTGATCGGCGCGGTCGTCGCGTGGCTGGCGACGAACCCCGCGGTGCGGGACTGGGCCGGACGGGTCGTCCCCGGTCAGGCGCTCTGCCACGAGCAGGGCCTGCTCCCGGGCTGGGCCGGTCCGGTCCCGAATCCGGTCTGAGCGACCGTCGAGTTCGCGTCTACCCGGGCCGGACGGCCAGCGTGATCGGCACGTCGGACAGCGGCCGCATCCGGACCACGTCACCGGGGGTGGTGGCGTGCACCATCAAGTTGTTGCCGACGTAGATCGCGACGTGTTGGCCCGGGTCGGCCGGGAACAGCAGGTCACCGGGCAGGATCTGGCTCAACGCCACCTTCGGGAACATCGCGTACTGCGCCCCCGAGTAGTGGGGCAGCGCGAGCCCGGCGGCCTGCCAGGCCCGCATCGTGAGCCCGGAGCAGTCGAAGCAGCTCGGTCCGGCTCCCCCGTAGCAGTACGGCTTGCCGAGCTGCGCCTCCGCGTAGGCGACCGCGACCGCGGCGTTGCGAGACGGTGCCGGCGCGGGCGGTGCGGGCGGCATGCACGCGGCCGCGGTGACGCCGAGCCCGAGGACGAGGACCACGAAGCATCGGCGGGCACGATGCGAAGCGAGGAGACGAGGGCGCGAGCTCACGGGTGCAGGACCTCCCGGATTGCGGACTCGGAGAGGTACAGCGGCCGGCGCGCCGAGTGATTACACGCGTCCACCCGCGTCGCGGATTCGGACGCCGGTCGCGGTTTCCGAAATGTCGTGTTCACGCCGCTTTCGACCCTGTGAGGAGATGTGAGCGTTGGGGGACATGAGTGCTCCTGCATCTGTCGGCATCGCGGGCGGCGAACCTGAGCCGTTCTCCCGCCCGCGGGGATGAGCCGGGCGCCGGTGAGACCCCGGGTGTGAGCGCCCCCCGGCCGGGCTACGCGGTCGGGCCGCGCTGGTGGTGGCGCCAGGACGGGCGCGTCAGCTCCCAGAGCTCGATCGGGTAGCCGAACTCGGGGTGGGTGCTCTGGCGCACCCACCGCATCCCGAGGCGTTGCATCACCGCACCCGAGCGCGGGTTGGTGGTGTTGTGGATGCCGACCAGCCGGTCGTCGAGCGCCGTGTCGTAGAACCAGTCGATCGCCGCTGACGCGGCCTCGGTCGCGTACCCGCGGCGCTGGTACGGCTGCAGGATGGTCCACCCCACATCGGGTGCGCCCGTCGCGTCGGCGCACCAGGTCGGCCGGCCGAAGCCGACGGTCCCGACGAGCGTGCCGTCGGGGAACTCCACGACGAGCGGGCCGAACCCGTCGGTGTCCCACTGCGCCAACCCTCGGGCGAGGTCGTCGGGGCACTCCTCAAGCGGCCTCGGGTCGCCGCGGTGGATGTGCCGCATGAGCTCAGGGTCGGTGTGGATCCGCACGATGACGTCGAGGTCCGCGCCGGCGAGCGGGCGCAGCACGAGACGCGTGGTCGGGAGCGCCTCGGGGGGACCCGGGCCGGTCAGCACCGCCCGGCTCGTCCCGAGATCCGAGATCCGTGCACACGTCCTCCCCGTCGAGCGCGCCGATCACGCTACCCGCGAGGGGCGAAACCCGGTCTCTTGGCATCGACCGCTCGAACGTGTCACGCTGGGTGGGACCGACCGATCCCGAGCCCGGCCCGTTGGGGCAAATCGAGTGGTGTGCCGCCCGGCGCAGCGCACGATGGCGGATCTGCCTCGCATCGGGGTCTCGGCGTGGGGTGTGAACATGTCGCGGAGTGACGAACCAGGGCGCCGGCCGGAGAGCCGACCGCCGTACGACCGCGACCGGGACGAGCCGCGCCGGCCCGGCCCGCTCGAGGGTCCGGCGGGCCTGGATCCGCGTCTGGTGCCGCCACCCGACTTCGAGCAGCACGACCGCCCCCGCCCGGAGCAGAAGTCCGGGGTGCGGGTCCTGCGCCCGGTGGAGCTGCCCAACCCGACCGCGGGGCCGGCCGTGGTGACCCACCCGGTCACCCCCGAAGGTGCGGAGCCGCCCCCCGAACCCGACGACCCGGTGGTGCGCTCCGGTGTCCTCGGCGTGAACATCGCTGACGGGCTCGTCTACCTGGCCGTCGTCGAACCGTCGGGGAACCCGCGCCTCGACCTCGCCAGTCAGCTCACCCCCATCGACGTCGACGACCCGAGCGCCCGCGTGGGCGAGTTCTCGGTGCAGGTCACCCGGACGTTGGAGCAGCTGCCGGTCGGGACCGTCGCGATGGCTCGCCCGTTGCGCTACTCGAACTGGACCTACAGCAGCGCGTTCGAGCGGGTCACGCTCGAGACCTGCTTCATGCTCGCCGCCCACGACTTGGAGCTGCGCTTCGACTCGGTCGGTCAACATCACGCCGCGAACGTCGTCGGTCTTCCCCTCGCCGGGCTCGGCGATTCGCTTCGCGCCAAGCTGCGCCTCGACCGTTCGGTCGACTGGCAGAACCGCTGGCCGGCGCTGCTCGTCGCCCTCGGTGTCGCGCTCGAGCTCCACGGCCGGAACCTGTCCGAAGCCGCCCGCGACCGCTGACCGGCACCGCTGGCTCACCCGCCCGGGGCGGCGCTACCTTCGCCGGGTGCCCACCCGATCGCGAGGGGTCATCGCCCGCGGGAAGGGCCAGCCGGTCACCGTCGAGGACATCGTCGTCCCCGACCCCGCGGCCGGTGAGGTGCTGGTCCGCGTGCAGGCGTGCGGGGTCTGCCACACCGACCTGCACTACCGCGACGGCAACATCGGCGACGACTTCCCGTACCTGCTCGGCCACGAGGCGGCCGGCACCGTCGAAGCGGTCGGTCCCGACGTCACGAGCGTCACCCCCGGCGACTTCGTCGTCTTGAACTGGCGGGCGGTGTGCGGCGAGTGCCGCGCCTGTCGCCGCGGGCGCCCCTGGTACTGCTTCGCCACCCACAACGCGGACCAGGTCATGACCCTCGCCGACGGGACGCCGCTCGCCCCGGCGTTGGGCATCGGCGCGTTCGCCGACCACACCCTCGTCGCCGCGGGTCAGGCCACCCCCGTCGACGCCCGGGCCCGACCCGAAGCGGCCGGGCTCCTCGGCTGCGGGGTCATGGCCGGCGTCGGCGCGGCGCTGCACACCGGTCGGGTCGAACGCGACGACCAGGTCGCGGTGTTCGGCTGCGGTGGGGTCGGCGACGCCGCGATCGCGGCCGCCCGGCTGGTCGGTGCCCGCACCGTCATCGCCGTCGATCGTGACCCGGCGAAGCTCGCGTGGGCCCGCGACTTCGGCGCGACGCACACCGTGGACGCCTCCTCCGAAGACCCGATCGAGCGGATCCACGAGATCACCGGCGGTCACGGCGCCGACGTGTGCATCGAGGCGGTCGGCCATCCCGACGTGCTGCGCCAGGCGTTCTACGCCCGAGACCTTGCCGGCACCGTCGTGCAGGTCGGTGTCCCCGCCCCCGACATGGCGCTCCCCGACATCCCGATGCTCGACTTCTTCGGCCGCGGCGGCGCGCTCCGCCCGTCGTGGTACGGCGACTGTCTCCCCAGCCGGGACTTCCCGATCCTCATCGACCTCTACCTGCAGGGCCGCTTCGACCTGGACCGCTTCGTGTCCGAGACCATCCCGCTCGACGGGGTCGAAGACGCGTTCGCGCGGATGCAGCGCGGCGAGGTCCTCCGCTCCGTCGTGACGCTCTGACCGGCCAGACGGTGCGGATCGAGCTCGTCTCCACCAGCGGCACGTTCACCATCGACGGGCAGACGTTCCCGGTCGACAACAACATCTGGATCCTCGGTGACGACCACGAGGTCGTGGTCATCGACGCCGCCCACGACGCCGCCCCCATCGCCGACGCGGTCGGCGACCGGACCGTCCGGGCGATCGTGTGCACTCACGGGCACAACGACCACATCAACGCCGCGGAAGCGCTCGCCGCCGCGACCCACCACCCCCCGATCCTGCTCCACCCCGCCGACGAGATGCTCTGGGACGTCGTGTACCCGCACCGCAAGCCCGACGGGGCTCTCCGCGACGGCGGCGAGCTCGACGTCGCCGGAACCCGCCTGCGGGTGGTGCACACCCCGGGCCACAGCCCCGGAGGCGTCTGCCTCGTCGGACCCGCCGGTCACGTCTTCGGTGGCGACACGCTCTTCCGCGGTGGCCCCGGCGCGACCGGCCGCTCCTACTCCGACTTCCCCACGATCATCACGTCCATCCGCGACCGGCTGCTCACCCTCCCCGCGGACACCGTCGTCCACCCCGGGCACGGCGATACCACCACGATCGGTGACGAAGCCCCCCACCTCGACGAGTGGATCGCCCGCGGCTCCTGAACCTCAGCGCGCGGCGCCGGTCGAGTCGACCGGGTCGATCCCGAGAGAACGCAGGATCTCGTCGGTGTGCTCCCCGAGGCGCGGCGCCGGCGCCGCCGGGTTCCCGTGCTCCCCGTCGAAGCGGACCGGGGTCGCGAACTGCACGAGGTCCCCTTCACTCGGGTGAGCGACCGACGTGAAGAACCCGACCTCACGCAAGTGCGGGTCGTCGAAGAGGTCGTCGACCTCGGCGTACCGCACCGCCGGGATCCCGGCTGCGCGCAGCCGGTCCAGCCACTCGTCGGTCGTGCCCCGCCGGAGGCTCTCGTCGATCAGCGGGTAGAGCGCGTCGTGCTCCTGGGTCCGGCCCCACAACGTGGCGAACCGCTCGTCGGCCGCGAGCTCCGGATGCCCGATGAGCTCGAAGAACCGGGCCCAGTGCGCGTCGGTGTACACGACGACCGAGATCCACCCGTCAGCGGTCCGGAACGGCCGCCGAGCCGGCGACGTCGTGCGCGGGTACCGGGCTTCCCCGCGTGGGGGCACGAACGTCCGCCCCCAGAGATGCTCGAGCAGACCGAACGCGACGAGCGACTCGAACATCGGTACCTCGATCGTCGCGCCCACACCCGTCCGGTCCCGGCCGTGCAACGCCACGCTCACCGCCAACGCCGCGGTCAGCCCACTGACCTTGTCCGCCACCGCGGTGGCCACGTACTGCGGCTCGCCGGCAACCCACGCCTGCTGCGCGGCGATCCCCGACGAGGCCTGGATGATGTCGTCGTAGGCGGGGAGATCGCGGTACGGCCCGTCCGACCCGAACCCTCGGATCGTGCAGTGCACCAGCTCGGGATGCCCGGCCCGCAACGTCTCAGCATCGGCACCGCAGCGTCCCGCCGCGTCGGGTCGCAAGTTGTGGACGAACACGTCCGCGGTGTCGACGAGGCGCTTCAGCACGGCGCGGCCGGCGACGTTGGTCAGGTCGAGGACGACGCTGCGCTTCCCCCGGTTCAGGTTGACGAAGACCGCCCCCATCCCCTCATGGACCCGCGGGCCGAGGTCGCGGGCCCGGTCCCCCGTCGGCGGCTCGACCTTGATGACCTCGGCGCCGAAGTCGCCGAGCAGCAGGGTCACGTACGGGCCCGCGACAACCGACGTGAGGTCGATCACCCGCAGCCCGGCCAGCGGCGACGACGGCGACCCGCTCACCCGCAGTCCCTTCGACGACGACCGTGACCCCACGGGACGACCCGGTGTTGGCGCACGACCGGGAGTCTCCCAGACCCTGATCCGACCGGCGCGCCGCCCCAGCGCCGCCCGGCCCGGTTCAGCGCGCGATCGAGCCTTCGCCGAGCTGACGGCGCAGCGCCTCTTCGAACTCCCGAACCGCGGGTCCGGCGTGGCGTTCGCGGAGCGACACGAGGTTCGGGTAGCCCGCGTCGCGTTCGGCGTCCCACTCGTCGGCGAACCGGCCCGACACGATCGTGTCGACGAGCTCGCGCATCGTGGTCCCGATGTCGACGCCCGCGTACGCGTCTCGCCGGATCAGCTGCCCGTACTGGCTCGTGGGGGAGTGGTACTCGAACTGCGCCGCGTAGCCGCCCTCGCGGACGAGCCGCATCGTGCGTTCGAATTCCCCGGACAGCACCAGCTCGGTGATGACGGCTTCGAGGGGGATTCCCTGCTCCATCATGATCTGCACGAACGTCTGGTTGACCAACCCGAGCGCCGGTGACAGCGCCTGCTCCACCGCGAGGTCGAGGACAGCCTCCTGGGCCGGGGTGAGCTCGATCGCACCCTGGCGGAGCCCACCGATGGCCTTCGCGACCGCCAACACCCGCCCCCATGCGGTCCCGGTCACGTCCCGTTGCACGCCGACCGCGGTGATGAAGCCGATCCCCTCCTCGTAGCAGCGGCGCACCTCGGGTCCCAGCATCCGCGGCGCGACCATGCCCACGTCACCGTCGGGGTCGAAACGCCCGAATGCGACCGTGTAGCCGCTGGCGACGACGGTGAGCCCATCCGCCCGGCGCTGCAACGGCAGGGACGGGATGACGTCGTCGGGAACGAGGACGCACACGACGTCCGCGTCGCTCGCCGCGTCCAGGTCGGCGGCCACGAACCCGTCGGTTTCGGCCTGCTCGCGGGTCGCGTCGGCTCGGACGCACACCTGCACGTCGAGACCCGAATCCCGCAGGTTCAGAGCCCAGGACCGCCCCTGGTTGCCGTACCCGACCACCGCGACCCTCGCGTCGGACAGCGGGCTCAGGTCGGCGTCGTCGTCGTGATAGATCGTGGTCATCGCGCCGCACTCTAGAGGTCGGAACCGGACCGGGCTCCGCCCCCGACGTGGCGGTGGACGGCCATGGGGCCTCGAACCGGGAGGAGCCGCCGGTGACCGACCGATACGAAGGGTTCACAACGCTGCGCTTCGAGCACCCCCAGCCGGACATCCTGCGCGTGGTGCTGGACGGCCCGGGGCTCAACGCGGTCGGACCCGAGATGCACCGGGACCTCGCCGACGTGTGGCTGACCGTCGACCGCGACCCCGACACGAGGGTCGCGATGATCGAAGGGGCGGGGCGAGCGTTCTCCGCCGGTGGCAGCTTCGAGCTCATCGAGGAGGTCAGCGCCGACTACGCCGCCCGCCTCCGGGTCATGCGCGAAGCCCGCGACCTCGTCTACAACGTCGTCAACTGCTCGAAGCCGATCGTGTCGGCGTTGCACGGACCGGCCGTGGGTGCCGGGCTCGTCGTCGGGCTCCTCGCCGACGTGTCCGTCGCGGCTCGCTCGGCGCGCATCATCGACGGTCACACCCAGCTCGGTGTCGCGGCTGGTGACCACGCGGCACTCTGCTGGCCGCTGCTGTGCGGCATGGCGAAGGCCAAGTACCACCTGCTCACGTGCGAGCCGGTCACCGGCGAGGAAGCGGAACGGATCGGTCTCGTGTCCCTCTGCGTCGACGACGACCGTGTCGGTGCCCGCGCGCTCGAGGTCGCCGAGACCCTCGCGCGTGGGCCGCAGTCGGCCATCCGTTGGACCAAGCAGACCCTCAACCACTGGTACCGGACGTTCGGTCCCGCGTTCGACGCGTCGCTCGCCCTCGAGTTCTTGGGCTTCGGCGGTCCCGACGTGATCGAAGGTGTGCAGGCCCACCGTGAGAAGCGCAGCCCCCGGTTCGACGGGCCGACGTCGGAGTAGCGGCGGAACCGGCGGCTAGGCCGTCGCCTTGGCCCGCGCGACCCGCACCTGCGGGTCGGCGACACCGGTGGTCGTCCAGGACCCGCCGGTCGGGGTCCACGTCTGCCCGTTGAACCCGACCGACGTGATCCCGTACTGGGTCGCGTGCCCGACGAGCCAGCTGGCCACCGTCCAGCCGCGAGCCGGGTCGAGCGCGACCCCCAACGTCGACGGTCCGAGCTCGAGCGCCATCGCGGTGGACAACGACGAGGTCCCCGGGTTCGTCGGTGGGTTGGGGACATGGCAGGTGAGCGCGGCGGGCACCTCACCGGTCATGGCCTGGGCGAGCGCACGTGCCTCGGCCTCCCACTGCGCGTACGCGCCCGGCGCGCCACTGTGCTGCACCTGCTGAGCCGCGACGGTCACGGGAAGCGCCTGCCACCCGGACACCGTGGCGAGATGCTGGAAGAACACGGTCGCCGAGTACCGCGGCATCAGGATCTGGGCGGTCGTCCCCCAACCTTGCGACGGGCGCTGCTGGAACAGCCCGCGGGAATCGCGATCCCCGTAGGGGAGGTTGTGCAGCCCCGACTCCTGCAACGCCGCCGCGAGCGCCACGGTCACCGCGTGATCCGGCAACCCGAGGTTCTTCCCGACCGCGGCGATCGTGGTCGCGTTCGCCGCCTGGTCGAGCGACAACGCCCACGTCGTCGACGCGAGCGACACTTCGCATCCGGGCGCGAGCGGCGGCTTCGACGACGTGAGTAGCACCTTCACGCCCACCCCCACCGCGACCAGGACCGCGACGACCGCGGCCGCGATCACCGCCCGGGAGGTGTGGCGTCCCGACCAGCGCGGCCGCCGGCGGCGGGGGCCGGAACCCGGCCGCGGCGTACCGCGACCAGAGCCAGACCGCCGGGGCGGAACAGAGGGCGGGGGCGCGACAGCCAGAGCGGAACCACCGAGAAGACGAGCACGCGTGCCGGAGGAGGCGACGCGCGATCGACTGTAGCGGCGCGCCTCCAGGATCCTCGTGCACGCCGGCGTCGCCACACACGTTTGCTGCGGCGGGCCGTCCCCGCGGCGATCTCGGGTGCCATCATGGCCGGCGCGGCTGAAGCTGGTGCGACGCCGCGAGGGGGCACACCCGATGAGCACGGATCCCGCCGGAGTGGCGTTGGTGACCGGAGCGGGCGGATTCATGGGTGGTCACCTGATCGCACGGCTCCTCGAGGAAGGCGCCACGGTGCGCGGCGCGGACCTGAAGCCGCCCGAGAGGTGGCACCAGCACCACCCGGAGGCGGACACGCTCGTGGCCGACCTGTCCGACCGGCGGGCCTGCGACGATGCCTGCGCCGGGGTGACCGACGTGTACGACCTCGCCGCGGACATGGGCGGGATGGGCTTCCTCGAATCGAACAAGGCGTTGTGCATGCTGTCCGTGCTCGTCAGCACGAACCTACTCCTCGCCGCCCGTGACGCCCGGGTGCGACGCTTCTTCTTCGCGTCGTCGGCGTGCGTGTACGCCGTCGACCGTCAGATCCACCCCGACGCCCCCGCGCTCACCGAGGCGGAGGCGTACCCGGCGATGCCCGAAGACGGCTACGGGTGGGAGAAGCTCTTCAGCGAGCGGATGTGCCGACACTTCCACGAGGATTTCGGCCTCGAGACGCGTGTCGCCCGGTACCACAACCTGTACGGGCCGGCGTGCGCGTACGATGGCGGACGCGAGCAGGCACCCGCCGCGCTGTGCCGCAAGGTCGCCGACGCGGTCCTCGACGGCAGCACCGAGATCGAGATCTGGGGCGACGGGCAGCAGACACGAACCTTCACGTACGTCACCGACGCTGTTGCCGCGACCCGCCAGCTCGTGGAATCCGACTTCTCCGACCCCGTCAACGTCGGCTCCGAAGAGCGAGTGACCATCGACGAGCTGGTCAGCACCATCGAATCGGTCGCGGGGACCAGCCTCCGGCGTCGCTACGTGCTCGACGCCCCGCAGGGCGTCCGCGGGCGAAGCTGCGACGGCGGCCTGGCTCGCAGCGTCTTGGACTGGGAACCCCAGGTGAGCCTGAGCGACGGGATCGCGGCGACCTACCGCTGGGTGTACGACGACCTCTGTGCCCGCCGCCGGCGGGCGGGGTGACCAGCCGCGGACGTGTCGTCAGGTCCGTCGCGCGGGTCTTCGCGGGAGGCGACCGCGCCGCTCGACCACCGCGCCGCGATGTCCCGTCAACCAGCGTGATGTCATGACCAGCTTCGCTGGAACCGGACCGTCTGTCGTCGGCCCGACCCGTGGATCGTGACCCGCCGCGGCTAACCTCACCCCGTCGCACGGGCACCGGCACGACACGCGCCTGCGCCCCACGGTTCTGGGCACGCACCGGCCGCACGCCGCACCTCGAGGGGAGCACGACCACATGGACGTCACCACCGAGCACTCGCGCCCGCGAGACGGCGGCCGCCTCGTCCGGCGGGCCGTCGCCGCGGTCGCGGTGGGCACCGTTGCGCTCACGGTCACGATCGGCGCCGCGTCGGCGGCACCGGCAGTCCCCGCCGCCTCCTCACCCGTGACGTGGTCGGGCAATGTGTGCCAGGCGCTCAACTCGTTCCAACATGACATTCAGAGCCTCGATCAGAAGTTCACGAAGGCGACCCAGAACGACAAGTCGCTGGCGAACATCAAAGCGAGGTACGTGGGCTTCTTGCAGAGCAACGTGAGCCGCACGACGAAGCTGGTGAACGCGCTCCAGAAGGCCGGAGCTCCGGCGGCACCGAACGGCGTGCAGTTCGCCGACGCGATCCGGGCCGGGTACGTGAACCTCCACGACGGGTTCAACAGCCTGGTCACCGACGCGAAGGCCCTGCCCACGGACACCGTCGGCAACTTCCAGACCGCGTTCGCGGCGGTGCAGGCCAAGATTCAAGGCCTCGAAACCAACAACCAGGCCGCGTTCAACGGCGCGAACCAGTTCCAGTCACAAGCGGTCAACGACGCCTTCGCGCAGCTCGCGGTCTGCAAGAAGCTCAACAGCAGCGGCTGACCTCACCGGGCGGAACACCCGTCTTCGCCTGACGGCGGCGCAGCCGACCCGGTCGAGTGACCACGCGGCGAAGATCGCGCTATGCCCGTCGCGACCCGGAAGGCCGAACCGGCGGAGTTCCCGACGCTGGCCACCGTGCTGGCCCGAGCGTTCGAGGACGACCCGGTCATGGCCTGGTTCTTCCCCAACCCCGCTCGGCGCCTCGCTCGCCTGGAGCGGTTCTTCCGGGTCCTCGACCTGGGCGGACCGTATGGCCGCGCCGACGAGGTCGACACCACCGAGGGGCTCGGCGCGGTGGCCATCTGGGCACCGCCCGGCGAGTGGCGGATCGGGGTGCTGGACCAGCTGCGCATGCTGCCCGCCATCTTGCAGATCGTGACGCCCCGCTGGGCGCCGAGCCGGTTGGTCGGCTTCAACGAGATGGAACGGTCGCATCCCCCGCACCCGCCGCACTGGTACCTGTCGACCCTCGGTACCGATCCCGCGTCGCAGGGTCGAGGGCTCGGGTCGGCGTTGCTGAGCGACCGGTTGGGACGCCTCGACGCGGCCGGGATGCCGAGCTACCTCGAGTCCACGAAGGAATCGAACGTCCCCTTCTACGAGCGTCACGGCTTCGCGGTGACGGGGACGGTCGATCTGCCCCGTGGGCCGCGGCTGTGGCTCATGTGGCGCGACCCGCAGTAGTCCCCCGAGACACGCGCGGCGGTAACCGCCTCCCGCTACTGGGCGGGGACGCCCGCCTGGAGCGGTCCGGCGTCGATGCGACCCTGCTCGCAGACCGGACCGAACGACCAGCCCACCGTCAGAGGCAGCGTCTCGTTCGGCGGCGTGACCTGCACCTGCTGCGGGGGCGTCTCGCACGACCCGGTCTGGGGTTCGTTCCCGGCGGGGATCGCGCCCCAGTGGAGCAGCGCGGAGGCCTGCGCTCCCGGTGCGAGGACGACGGTGGCCACGGTGCCGGGCCCGTCGCGCACGACGTTGGTCGGGATCGGCTGACCACCAGGGCCGAGCAGCGCCAGGCCGACGTACCCGATCGTCGAGCAGGAGCTCGGCCCGTGGTTGGTGAGGATCACGCGGACGTACCGGTTCCCGGCACCCGCGCCGACGGCACCGAACGACGCGCTCAGCTGCGCGGTGTGACACCTCGTCGCGCTGGTGACACCACCGGTGGTGGTGGGCGTGGTCGACGCGGCCGGAAGCGTCGTGGTGGTCGTGGTCGTCGCTTTCGACTGGACGGAGCTGCCACCACCGCCGCAGGCGGTGAGCGCAACCGTGAGCGCGAGCACCGCGACCGACCCGCCGATGGCACCTGCCGTGGAGGACCCTCGCTGCTGGCGCATGACCGTCACCTCCGAACCGCGACCGGCGCCGCGACCCGTCCGGGGTTAGAGGTTGGCGAGCACGTTGTCGGCGCTGCTCACGTCGACGCCCGCGGCCGGTTCGACGAGCAGCTTCTTCACGACGCCGTCCTCGAGGATCGCGGCGTACCGCTGCGAGCGGTACCCGAGCCCGAAGCCGCTGCCATCCAGCTCGAGACCCGTCGCCTTCGTGAAGTCGCCGTTGCCGTCACCGATCATCAGGATCGCGTCACCGACGTCCTGGTCGTCGCCCCACGCCTTCATGACGAACGAATCGTTCACCGCGACGCACGCGATCCGATCCACGCCTCGCTCGAACAGTTCGGGGGCGCGGAGCACGAAGCCGGGCAGATGAAAGTTCGAGCAGCCGGGCGTGAACGCACCCGGAACCGCGAAGAGCACCACCGTTCCGCTCCCGAGCAGCTCACCGCTCTGGGCCGGTTTCGGCATGCCGTCCTCGCCGCTGATCATCACCTTCACGTCCGGGATGCGGTTGCCTTCCTGGATCGCCACGGCACGTCCTCTCGGCTCGTCGGCCCGGCCGACCACTCGGTCGGTTCTGCGCGCTCGTCGGCTCGCGCCGGAGCGGCGTCGCGTCCCGCAACTCACGCCGGGGGTCGACGCGTCGCCAGTCTGTCAGACCTTTCCGCCCGCTCGTGCGGCCGGGACGCTGTCGCGCCGCGGCGGCTACCGGCGCTTCGAGGAGAGCACCGCGTCCTTGAACTTCTTCAGCGCGGTGATGCGCACCCGGCGTGAGGCCGCGATCTTGAGCGGCTCGCCGGTCTGGGGGTTCCGGCCCATGCGAGCGGCCCGGTCGACCCGAGCGAACTTCGCGAAGCCGCTGATCACGACCGGTTCACCTTTCGTGACCTGCTTCGTGACCACGTCGACGAACGACGCGAGGACACCATCGGCGACCTTGCGTTCGACGCCGGCGTCCTCGGCGATAGCTACGACGAGATCTCTGCGATTCATGTGAGCCTCCGATCGAGTCCGTCGACCAACGGTGATAGCCGCGATCCGGTCGCTGATCCTGTCATACGACCGTCCGAAATGGTGGATTTGCGGGACGAACCGCGGGAGATGGCCGCACCACGGCGCTCGCGCATGAAGAGAGGAAGGAAGGGATGAAGGTGGGGGAAGGAGGAGCAGGCCGTGGCTCGGCGGGCCCTTTACCGGGCAGGAGGATCCGAGCACGCTGCGATGCCCACCGAAGGGAGACCGATGTCCGAGTTGAGCGCCGACGAAGCGGTCAGCCAGACCGACCCGATCGTGCACGACATCGGGTCCCGGTTCGTGCTGCATCAGGACACGATGACTCGCGGGGCCGAATCCGGCTTCGAGAACCCGTTCGCGTTCGACTTCGCGGGTCGGGGAGGTGTTCTCGGTGACGTCGACGCTGAGGTGGTCATCGCCGCCATGGCGCGCCATGGGGTGGTTCCAGCCCGACGCGGTACGTGACCTGTGGGACTCGGGATCGGGGTCGCGGGCGCCCGCGAGGCCGCCCGGCGGTACGGGGCGGCGTGCGCGGCGTGGGGACGCGACCGCCTCGGCGACCTCGACGGCGTCGAGCGGCTGGCCGGGTTGAGCGAGCAGCTCGTCGACGCCGCGGAGGCCTCAGGTCTGGCGCTCTTCGCCGGCTGGCGCGCCGAGCCACGCGTGGCCGACCCCGCGGGTCGGACGATGCAGCTGGTGCACGTGCTGCGCGAGTGGCGCGGCGGTCTCCACCTCGTCGCGACGACCGCGGCGGGTCTCTCCCCGCTCGAAGCGATCTTGACGAACGAAGGCGAGGGCCAAGCCCGCTTCTTCGGCTGGCAGGGAGACCTCCCCGACTGCAGCCACCTCCGCGGCCGCCACGACGCGGCCGAACGGACCACCGACACCCTCGCCGCCGCGGTCTACGAGCGGGCCTTGAGCCCCGGGGAGCGGGGCGAGCTCGCCGAGCTCATGGCCCGAGGCGCGGCCGCGACGGTCGGGTAGCCCCGCGCCCGTCGCAGGTTCAACCGGCGGTGAGCTCGCCGCGTGCGAGGAGCTCGACGGGGTCCTGCATGCGCACCATCCCGAGGTAGCCGCCGCCACGTCCGATGCTGTCGTGCACGGCGTACCCGAGCAGCTCCTGGGCTCGGCGAGGGAGGTTGACCGCGAGGGCGGGAGGCACCGCGAGGTAGTTGTTCTCCTCCGTGCGGAGCCATCCGAGGCAGTAGCTGAGGTGCGCGCCGCGGCGAGGCACGCTCGTTTGGTTGGCGCCACCGGCGTGGATGGTGCCACCGGAGTAGACCACCGCGGATCCGGCCGCCATCTCCGCGTACGCGATCTGGTCGTCGTCTGGCCGGGGCCGCGCGACCTGCTCGGCGGGGGAGGCCTCCCGGTCCGGCCAGCGGTGGCTGCCGGGCACCACACGCGTCGCCCCGTTCTCGCGGGTGAAGTCGACGAACGCGATCACCGACGCCAGCTGCAGCTCGGGATGCGGTGACGGGACGTCACTCCACACGACCTCGTCGCGGTGCAACCACTGCTCTTCCGCGCCCGGTCCCCGCTGGAGCAGGTGCCCGAGGTTCAGCTGATACCGGGCACACGACGGAAGCAGGATGCGGTCGCACAACGCCAGCAGCAGCTCGTGGGTCATCACGTCGACGGCGAAGGTTCGAGAGATCGCAGGGACGCCGGTCACCTGCTTCGTGCACGGACCGTGGAAGGCCTGCATGACCGGGTTGAACAGCGCCTCGTCGGGATCCGCGGCGGCGACCGCCGCCTCCACCTCCTCGTTCACCCGGGCCACGACGTCGAGTCCGACCAGCCCCTCGATGATCGCCACGCCGTCGGCGTCGATCGCCGAGTGGATCATCGCCGGGTCGCTCGCGGTGTCGAACCGCTGAATCGTCGCGCTCATCACCAGACTCTCGTCGGGAAGGCGCCGCGATCCTACTGATGGCGGCCCGCGGCGCGACCCGCCGAGCCCGAGGTCCCCCTCAAGGGGGCGCCGGGCGGTGTCGACACCCCCGACATGGTTGGGGAGCCGCGACGGTCAACAGGCTGGTGGCCAGGATTCTGGGCCGTCCCGGTCATCGCCTGGCTGGGCGTCTTCGCCGTCGTCGGCATGTGGGTCTTCGGCGGCGCGTCCGCGTCACCCGCGTCCCCGACCGCCGGCAAGCCCACCCGCCTGACCGTCCACGCCGTCGCCGCGCTCACCCAGCCCGGCCCGATCCCCACCGAGCGGGTCCCCGTCTCCTGGATCCTCACCCCGGTCGGTGGTGGCGGCCTCACCGTCTACACCGCTCCCGACGGCCCTCCGGGCGAGTCCCTCGCGCCGACCGACGAGCTCGGCTCGCCGCTGGTGCTCCTCGCCGTCGCCCGCGAAGGGGCCTGGTTCGAGGCGCTCCTCCCGACCCGCCCGAACGGGTCTACCGGCTGGGTGCGCGCCGCCGACGTGACGGAGTCGGCTCCGGCCTACCGAGTCGACGTGTCGATGGCCGCGCACCAGCTCCAGGTCACCCGCACCGCGGACCACGCGGTCGTGCTCAGCACCGTCGTCGGGATCGGCGCCCCGTCCACCCCCACCCCGACCGGGCAGTTCTTCGTGCGGGACCTCTTCCCGACCGGCTCGTCCGACCACCCGTACGGACCGTTCGCGTTCGGCCTCTCGGGGCACTCCGACGTCCTCATGCACTTCGGCACGGGTGACGGCCGGATCGCCATCCACGGCACCAACGAGCCGGCGACGATCGGCGCCGACCTCTCGAACGGATGCGTCCACGTCCCCAATGACGTGGACCTCGCGCTCATCCCCGACCTGACCCTGGGCACGCCGGTCACCATCTCCTGAACCCGGTCAGCCCGGCCGGTCCGCTTGCAGCTCCACCGTGAAACCGGACGGGTCGACGATCCAGATCTGCACGACGTCGCCTTGGCGTGCCTGCTCGTAGGGGACCCCTGCCCGCTCGAGCTCCGCGACCGCCGCGTCGAGGTCCTCCACACCGAAACAGACGTGCGGTCCAGTCCGGTCGATTGCGGGAGCTCCCCGCATCGGCGCGTCGACGAGGTGCAGCTGCGCGTCCCCCACCGTGAACCAGTGGCCCGCCACGCCTGGGATCTCAGGTCGTTCTGCCGATTCGAGCCCGAGGAGCCCGGCATAGAAGTCCCGAGTGGTGTCCAGCTCGTGTTCGACGTTCACCGACGCGTGCAGCACGCGAGTGATCCTCACCGTGTCGCCTCCGGTGCCTCGAGCTGCTCCATGAACTCCAGCCGGATCCCACCTGGTGCCTCGACGAACGCGATACGCCGCACCCCGAAGTCGCCTTCGACGACCGCGGGACCCCACAAGACGGTCTGGTCGACCAGCTGCGCGTCGAGGTCGTCGCAGAGCAGCGCCGGATGCAAGAAGCACTCGTCCGGCAGCGAGCACGACTCCTCGTAGATCGCCCGGGTGAAGAGGGTCAGCTGGAGGGGCCCCAGGTACACCTCGGCCCGGCGGGACTCCCGCCAATCGACCGGCTCGGTCGTCTCGAACCCCGCCGACCGGTAGAAGCCCAGCGCGGCATCGAGGTCCCGCACCTTCACGGCCAGGTTCGCCAGCCCGATGACTGCCATGTCGTTCCCCTCTGTCCGTCAGACCGTACTGTGACCGCCACCCCGAGCAGGAGGCCACGGTGGAACGAGTCGGGATCGGGATCGTCGGGATCGGGAACGTCGCGCCGCTGAACGTGGCCGGCTACCTCGACCACGAACGGTGCGACGTCGTCGCGCTCTGCGACCCACGCAAGGACAAGGCACGACTCATGGCCGATCAGTGGAACGTGCCCACCGTGTACACCGAGCTCGACGCGCTCCTCGCCGACGACCGCATCGACGCGGTCGAGATCCTGACCCCCACACACCTCCACAAGGAGCACGTCCTCGCCGCGATCGCCGCCGGCAAGCACGTCTCGGTTCAGAAGCCGATCGCGAACTCGGTCGCCGACGCCATCGAGATGACCAACGCCGCCCACGAGGCAGGCGTCGTCCTGCGCGTCAGCGAGTGCTTCTTCCACTACCCGCCGCTCGTGAAGGCCAAGGCGCTCATCGCGTCAGGAGCCATCGGGCCCCCCACGATGCTGCGCGTCAAGACCGTGGTGGGTGCCACCGACACCGAGTTCCAGAACTCGTTGGAACCCCAGGGGTACGTCTGGCGCTTCAACGACCAGAGCCCGGGCGGTCACCTCTTCGACGACATCGTCCACAAGTACGCGACCGCCCTCTGGCTCTTCGATCAGGACATCACCAGTGTGCAAGCGGTCGTCCGACAAGCCCCGATCTTCTTCGAGGCGCCCACCGCCGCGATCTGGGAGTACGAGCGCGAGACCCTGCTCGGCATGATGGAAGTCACCTACGCGCCCCAAATGGCCATCCGCAGCGCCTTCTACGGTGCCGACGAGTTCTTCGAGATCCAGGGCACCGACGGGTTCATCTGGGTCACGCGGGCCACCGGTGAGATGCTCGACCTGCCTCCGGTCGTGCTCCGCCACGCCGACGGCACCACCACCTCGTATTCGACGATCGACGCGGACTGGAGCTCGGGCTTTCGTCACTCCTCCCACCACTTCGTCGACGCGCTGCTCAGCGGCCGCCCCGACCCGGAGATGACCGGCGAGCTCGCGGTGAAGACACTCCAGCTCTGTTTCGCGGTCTACGAGGCCAGCAACCAGCGCCGTCCGGTCGACCCGGCGACGATCACCGGGTCGGTTTCTCCACCGTGGTGGCCACCCGACCTGTCGAAGACCCCGGAGTTCCTCGAGCGCTACGGCCGCGACTAACCGACGGTCGAGACCGTCGTGGACGATCCCATTCGCGGCGCGACGCGAGAGGCTGAACGGTTGCGGAGCAGCGCACGACCTGCGACGCTCCACTCCTCACCAACCGCCGAAAGGGTTCGCATGCGCCGTCGAGTGTTCGGGGTGCTCGCCCTCGCGTCCGTCGCCCTCGTCGGACTCGCGGGCCCCGTCGGCGCGGCCGGCACGGGCGGCGGAGGCACCCGACACGGCGTGCGCATCAACATCACCGGCGGATCCGTCGTCGGGGCCGGCGAGGTCGTCGGCGGCCCCGTCATCGCCGTCGACGGCGGCGCCGCCATCGACGGAACCGTGAACGACGACGTCTTCGTTGGCCGAGGCGACCTGACCGTCTCCGGACGCGTCAACGGCGACGTGCTCGTCGTCGACGGCAACGCCACCATCACCGGACGCGTCGACGGGGACATCACCGTGCTCCGCGGTCGAGTCGTCGTGAAACCCGGCGCGGATGTCACCGGAGACGTCACCTCGGCGACAGCGCCCCGCGCCGCGCCCGGGACGGTCCACGGCCACGTCAAGAAGCTCGACGTGGCCAGCCTCTTCAGCCGGTTCGTCATCGCTGCCCTTCTGTTGCTGTGGCTCGCGGTGACCGTGTCGACCCTGATCCTCGGACTCGTCGCGCTCCTGTTCTTCCCACGCGCCGTCGACGCGGCCGTTGACTCGGGTCGTCGAGTCGGGTTCTCCATCCTCTGGGGAATCGTGGTGGGCGTCCTCGGCCCCGTGCTCGGCGTCGCCATCGTGAGCAGCATCGTCGGCATCCCCCTCGGTATCGCCGTGCTCGGCGTCATGGGCCTCCTCACCCCTCTTGGGTACGTCGTCAGCGCCCACCACCTCGGCCGCATGATGATCCGCAGGACCGGGATGGGCGCACGGGTCGTCGCGTTCCTCCTCGGTCTCGCCCTCCTGCGCTTCGCCGCGCTGATCCCCGGAGTCGGGTTCCTCGTCTGGATCATCGCCGCGGGCTATGGAATCGGCGCCCTCACCATCGCCGCCTGGCGGGCCGGGCACCGAACCCCAACCGAGCCCACGCCCACTGGACCCCCCACGTTGACCGCGGCCCCCTCGGGCCCCCAGCCGGTCCCGGTCGCACCAGTAGCGAGCCCACCTCCGGTCGTTGCGACCGCTCCCGCGGCACCCCCGGCGAAGAAGGCCGTGGCGAAGAAGACGGCCGCGAAGAAGGCGCCGGTGAAGAAGGCGCCGGTGAAGAAGGCGCCGGTGAAGAAGGCGCCGGTGAAGAAGGCGCCGGTGAAGAAGGCGCCGGTGAAGAAGGCGCCGGTGAAGAAGGCCGCCGGTGAAGAAGCCGGCCGCGAAGAAGGCCCCGGTGAAGAAGCCGGCCGCGAAGAAGGCCGCCGGTGAAGAAGGCCCCGGTGAAGAAGGCCCCGGCGAAGAAGGCCCCGGTGAAGAAGCCGGCCGCGAAGAAGGCGCCGGCGAAGAAGGCCCCGGCGAAGAAGACGGCGGCGAAGCAGCCGGCAAAGCGGGGACCGGCGAATACAGGCCCCGCGACGCGCGCTCCGGTCCGTCGGACCGCGACGAAACGGACTGCCGGCTCAACTGAGAAGGCGAATTAGCGTCGAGGTCGCGAGGCCGAGCGCGCCGTGGTTCGCGCCGCCGCGGTTCACGGTTTCGATGCGGTCACGTTCGGGCGCGGCTCGAGGATCGGCGTCGGGAGGTGCGGAGAGCGTTTCGTAACGCGGCCTTCGTCATCGTCGACCGGCCCGGGACGTTGCGTCGTTGTGCTTCCGCGTAGAGCTCGTCGAAGGAGGCATCGTCGAGGTCTTCGGCGTCGATGACCAAGTCGACCGGTTCGCCGGCAACCAGCTCGAGTGGTGGCCGTCCGGGACCCATGCCCAACCCGGTGCGCTGAGAGAGCAGGTTGTAGAGCAAGAGGATCGCGGTTGCGATCGTGACGATGAACGCGGTGAACAGCGCGAACATCAACAAGACGAGCAACCAGCTCCAGATGGTGTTGGCATGGAAGCTACCGAAGCCGATCTGGTTCATCATCCCTTCGACCGCGGCGGTCATGCCCCTCGAGAGCAGCCAGGGGAGGAACGCGGCGAGGAAGAAGACGAGGAACAGCCCGCCGATGAACGCGCTCATCAGCGTGGCCGCCGACACCACGTCGAACTCCCGGCCGCCCTCACCGTCGGCGCGGCGAACGTCTCGAGTGATGACGCTCACGCGGGATCGCATGTGCTGCAGGCTACACGCTCGGTCCCCGCGTGTCTCGGGTCGGACGTCCGTGCCGTTCGCCGGCCCGGTCGTCGCCACCGGCTTCAGCGACACGCCGCGACAGCGGAGATCGTCTTGGGACCGGAGTCCGCGACGAGGATCCGCCCGTCGGGGAGGGCGGCGAGCCCCTGGAGGTGCGCTCCGCCAGCGGCGAGGACCCGATCGGTGCCCGTGGTGGGATCGACGGCCCGCACCGTCCCGTCGGCCGCGCCGATCGTGTAGAGGAGACCGCCCGCACTGATCACCTCGTCGAGCTGGGCGAGCGTCCCGATCGGGGTTGCGGCGCCACCGCCAGGCGGTACCCGCAGGAGCCCGGTCGGGCTCTCGGCCGCGACGTAGATGGCGCCGTCCGGTCCCACGGTCGCGGACACCGGCCGACCGAGGTTCGCGGCGAGTTGGATCGGCGTCGGGAGGGAGAGCGGGACCGCGAGCAGCGTCCCCTCCGGGCTGTTGGGTACGAGGAGCCGGTGGTGGGCGGCGTCGATGCCAAGCGAGTCGAGGCCCGGCAGGCCGGTCCGATCGGGGAGGACGAGCAGCGTCGTCGTCGTCCCGTCCGCCGACAGGCGAACAATTCGGTTCGGGACCTGCTCGGCCACGAGCCGCAGCTGGTCCGTGACGATCAGCCCCTCGGGTGCGTTCGGGTCGGGGAAGGACTGGTGGATCGATCCGGTGACCCCCAGGTCGAGGACTTGCCCGTCGTCGGTCGCCGAGACCCACACGTCGCCGTCGGGACCGATGGTGAGATCGTCCGGCGTCACGCTGAGCCGGGCCAGGATCGGGAACGCCGACACCGGCCGTGCCGACGGACAGCCGCTCAGGCGCGCCACCGGCGCCGACGTCCGAGTTGGGGCCGAGCGTGGGGGTTGCCGACCGCGCGCCCTGACGCGGCGCGCCCGACGACGACGTGCAACTGGCGACGACGACCAACGCGAGCGTCGCGACCGCCGCCGCGCTTCGAAGAGACCTCGTCGCCCGACGCCGCGAGTGCGCCGAGAGGTTCGACGATCCGCGGCGATGCGGGGTTCCGTCACCGTTGGGTGGTCTCACGTCCGCCGCGCGACGGGTCGAGAGCCCGAAGGTGGGAGCGCGGCGCCGGTTATGCCGGTCGTCCCATCAACTCGACGCGGACCCCATCGGGATCGGCGAGGAACACGATGTCGATCCCCGGGTTGGACCGGGTGCCTTCGACGATGGTCCCGCCGAACTCGGTGAGGCGCGCTGCCGCGGCGTCGACGTCGTCCACGAAGAACGACAGGTGGGTGAGGCCGAGCTGGTTTCGGTGCCGCGCCGGCGCTCCCTGCGGCGCCGGCTGACGGAACCCGAGCAGCTCGATCTTCAGGTCCCCGAGGGTGATGAACTGCGAGGTGATCGTCGCTGGTCCGGTGACCTCGAGACTCCCGTCGAGTCCGGTCAGGTCGCGGCTGCTGAGCTCGAGGCCGTCACTCGCGGTGAAGCCGAGGCCGTTGCAGTAGAAGCGGCGTGACGCGTCGAGGTCGGAGACGCACAACCCGAGGTGTGAGGGTTCATGGGCCGGAGTGGCGTCGGGCATGCGGCCGCCTTCGGTTGGGTGAGCGTCGCGAGCTCGCGGGAACCTACCGGACGACGCGGTCACCGTCAGCGGCCCGGTGTCCTCCGTGTTGGCGGGCCGGCGCCGGTCACGACACGGGGGACTCGATGAGCTCGAGCGTGGTGCCGTCGGGGTCGCGGAACAGCATGGCCCGCAGGCCGGGAAGTCCCGGACCCATGTCGAGCTCCGCTGGTGGCGACACGCAGTCGGCCCCGTGGACGCCGAGCTCCTCGTAGTCCCGATCGATGTCCTCGGTCAGCATCGCCAGGCGATACAAGCCGAGCTGGTTGGCGTCGCGAGCCGGCGGGTCGAGGACACGCGGCTGCGCCCAGGCCGTCAGCATGACCGTGAACGACCCGTTCCCCGACAGGTCGCCGAGCACCGCGCTCTCCCACTCGACGTCTCCCCGGATCCGCAGCGGCGCGCCGTCCTGACGCTGCGGCGCCAGCCGAAACCGAACTGGCAGCCCGACAACGTCGCGGTAGAAGTCGATCGAGCGGTCCAGATCCGCGCAGTGCACGACGACGAAGGACAGCTCGTCGACGGCACCCGCGGTGAACTCGAGCAGCACCCCGTCGGGGTCGGCGGCGACGAACGCCCGGGCCACGACCGCGCCGTCCAGCTCGACGTCGTGGGGAGCCCCGAAGCAGTCCGCGCCGCCGTCATGGAGCCGCTCGTAGCGCCCGTCGAGGTCGCGGGTCGTGAAACCGAGCCGGGCCAGGCCCAGATGGGCCGGGTGCTCGTACGGCCGCCCGACCGGCGATGGGGTCTGCCACTCGAGCAGGTCGAGCGCGACCCCGTCGAACCCGCGGGTCCCGGTGAGAATCCACGCGTCCCACTGCGCCGTCTCGAGACCGAACGCGCCCCCTGGCTGCGGCTCGGGGACGGTGTGGGTGGTCGGTGTCAGACCCACGAGGTCCCGGTAGAAGGCGAGCGAACGGGACAGATCAGAGCAGTTGGCGTTGACGTGGAAGATCTTCGCCGCGCCGATCGCCATCATCGTCTCCTCCGCCCGACGGGGACCGACCCACCGGGGCCCGCCCGGATCGCGGATCAGCGATCGTACGGCGCCTCGACGAGCGACGAGACCTACCCGGTCGCCCAACCGACGTTCACGTCACCGCGTCGCTGCGTCCGCGTCGACGAGGGCACCTCCCGGGTCGGGAAAACCGCGCTCGGGGGTTAGAGCGGCGCGATGCCCTGACCGCTGAGCGACTTGTACGTGTACGCGAGGGCGACCGCCGAGATGCCGTACGTGAAGAACAGTCCCACCCCGAGGGCGAGGAGCCCGACCAGGTTGATCAAGAACAGCAGGATGCCGAGGCCCAGCAGCTGCCACCGGTAGCCGCTCGTGATCTCGGCGGAGCGTCGCATCGCGTCGGTGGCGCTGATCGTCGGGTTCTCGACGATCAGGTACCCGAAGAACGCCCACATGATCGCGAGGATGATGCCGGGCACGATGCACAAGAGCAGGCCGAAGAACACGGCGATCCCGACGAGGATCGATGCCACGAGGTAAGGACCAAATCCCTCGGTCTGGAACAGCATGCTGACCTCGGGTCGTCGGCCGTTGAGGACCGCGAGCGACGCCCGGATCAGACCCATCGCGAGCACGATGCCGACGACGAAGCTGATCAGCTGGATCGCGAGACGCCCGACGACGTTGCTGGTGCTCGACTCGATTGCCCCGAGGATCAGGTGGACCACGACGATGATCACCGTCATGGCCACCAGCGGGCCGACGTTCTTCCAGAATCCCCGCCATCCATAGGAGATCGCGTCGCCGACGTTGAACGATCCGCCGGTCGCGGGTGGAGGAGGTGGCGGGGGCGGCGCTCCCGGTGGTGGCGGCGGTGGCGGTGGCGGAAGCTGCGACATTGACCCTCCCAGGTCGACGCGCCTCAGCCTGATGGACCCGACGGCTCAGATCAAGCACCCCGATCGTGGGGCGCTCTGGTCGACGACGAGCCGGTGGTGGGGAATCGGTGGATCACGCTGAGCGGCTGGCCCCGACCTGGGCCAGCTGGGCGAGCTGGGCGTCGCTCTCGGCGTGCCCGGTGACGATCGTGACCTCGACGATGTTGCCGCGGGTCTGGAACATCGCGTAGCGGCCGTCGGTGCCGGGCCGCGCGCAGATCCCACCCGGGTCCGAGACGCCCGGGAGCGTCGCGGTGCACGTCAGGCTCGGGTGCTGCGTCCCGCCCTCACCGGGGTGCTGGGCGGGGGCGGATCCGGGCCCAGGAACGCGGCCCTCCGTGCTCGGCGGTGTCGCGGGTCTGTCCGAGCGGGGCTTCGTCGCGCTCCCGTGCCCGTTTCGATCCGAGGGTGGTGCTGCGGGCTGGGCGGGGTCGACGGGCGGGACCACCGGTGGGTCTGGGAGCAGGTCGGTCTGGGGTGCGCCTCCGGCGGCTCCGGCGACGTGCTCAGTCCAGCGCGCGCCGTCCCAGTAGCGCTGCGCGAACCGCCCGACCGGGTCGGGCGCCCATCGGGGCGTGCTCACTCCTACCGTCATGTGGCTGGTGCTTCCCAGTCGGCTTGCCCGTCGAGCGGTGACCCTCGAGGCACCGATGCTCCAAGCCCGCTTCGCGAGCAATCAAGCCCAACCAGGTGAACGGGACGCGAACACTCGTGGCCGCCGACCCCGGCCGGGAGACGTCAACGGCGGGCCGGCGCTCGGATGACGTCCAGGTGGGCGATCACCGGTCAGCGTCACCGGGGACGAAGGGGCCCGGGGGACGGCGTGCCCAGGGTCGGGTGCGGGCCGCGACGGGTCCGCCTCGAGCCGACCGATCGTTCAGAATGCGGCGTGTCGTTGCCGGGACCGTCTCGGGCTGCGGGCTCAGCTCCCGGTGTGGGGGCGCCCCACGCCGCGGGTTCGCCGAGAGGGTCGAGCGCGTGAGCCGGCCGTCGTCTCCCCGCGAAGGGCTCGACGAGCTCCAAGCCGGCAACCGGCGTTTCGTCGCGGGGACGCCGAGCAGCGACACTCGCACGTCGGTGCGGCGGGCAGAGCTCATCGAGGGTCAAGCGCCGTTCGCGATCGTGCTCGGATGCGCGGATTCGCGGGTTCCGCCGGAGCTGGTCTTCGATCAGGGCCTCGGTGGTGTCTTCACGATCCGCGTCGCCGGCAACACAGCAGACGACCCACTCGTGGTCGGCAGCGTCGAGTTCGCCGCGACGGTGCTCAAGAGCTCGCTGCTCGTCGTACTCGGACATGACGGATGCGGCGCGGTCACCGCGGCGATCGACGTGGTCACGAAGGGCACCTCGCTGCCGGGTGCACTCCCCGCGGTGATCCAGCCCATCGTCCCTGCGGTCGAAGCCGTCCAGACCGCCCCAGCCGACCAGCTGCTCGACGCGGCGATCGACGAGAACATCCGACGGGCGGTGGCGACGCTGCGAGCCGTGCCGGTGCTCGCGGAGCTGGTCACCGCCGGGGAGTTGCAGATCGTCGGTGCCCGCTACCGGCTGGGCACCGGCCGCGTGACGATCCAGGACTCGTGAACCCGGCTGCCGCGACCGAGCCGGCCTCGGTGTCGCGAGGGTCGATTCAGACGGCGGGGAGCTCGATCGAGACGCGCTGGCCGGCGGCGGCGGCGTGCGACGCGACGACGAGGTCATAGCGGGTCGCCTCGACGACGAACTTGTCGCGTGCTTCGTCCCAATAGGAGAGGCGGTCGAGCGGCACCCGGATCGTCACCCGGGTCGTCTCGCCCGCGGCGACGGACACCTTGGTGAACCCGGCGAGCCAGCGCGGCGCGCGTTCCACCGCCGAATCCGGTGCCTCCGCGTAGCACTGCACGACTTCGGCTCCGTCCCGAGCCCCGACGTTCGTGATGTCGAGGCCGACGTCGAGGTGATCCTCGGCCGTGGTCACGTCAGCAGGCCCGTATCTCGAAGCTGGTAAACGAGAGCCCCCAGCCGAGCGGGAACGCGGCCGGCCGTCCGATGCGGTCAAGGTGCCGCTGACCGTGGAACAGCCCGTACTCGACGTGGCGGGCGTCGCGATCGAAGGGCGGCAGGTCGGCTTCGTCGGCTGGGAACGCGCAGGGGAGGCGCCCGGTGGGGTTCACGCGCCCGAAGAGGACATCGGCGAGGGCGTGTCCCCCCTCCATCCCCGCGTACCAGGCCACGACGATCGCGGGGATCGCGTCCTGCCAGCGTCGGGTCACGACCGCGCTGCCCGTGACCAGCACCGCGACGGTCCTCGGTTGGACGGCGGCCACGGCGAGGAGCAGCTCCTCGTCCGCGCCGTGCAGGGTGAGGGTCTCCCGGTCGCCGCCGCGAGGGGCCGGCCGGTCGTTCGTGATGACGTCGGCGAGCTGCGACGCGATCGGGTCGTCGGGCGCGAGCGGCGGGAAGAGCCCGAAAAGCTCCGGGTTCTTGGCCATGTCGATGTACTCGCCTTCGTCGGCGCTCGTGTAGCCGACCACGACGATCGCCGTGTCGGTGTCAGCCGCCACCGACGCGGCGCGTCGCGGGTCGCTCCCGTCGTCGGTGACGACAGTGTCGCCGAGCACGGCCTGGACGCCGGCGAGCGGGGTGATCACGTCGGGTGGGCGCACGTCGCTCGATGCCGCGTCGCCCGTGTTGATGAGGTCAGCGAGGCGGCCGATCACGGCGACGCGGCGCAGCGATCCCACCTCGAGCGGGAGCACCGGGGCGCTATCGACCGGCTCGTTGCGGAGCACGACGATCGCCTGCTGCGCCACCTCTCGGGCCAAGGCCCGGTGCTCGGGCCCGGCGACGACGTCGATCCCCGAGGGCTCCGTGGTGGCCGCGGCGTGCAGCATCGTGCGGATGATCCGCCGGGCCGCATCGTCGACCCGGTCCGTGGGCACCCGGCCGGCGTCGACGAGGGCCGGGAGGTGCAAGGCGAAATGCATCCGGAACGGCATCTCGAGGTCAACGCCGCCGTTGGCGGCCGCCTCGGCGTCTCGGATGCCGTAGATCCAGTCGGTGATCACGAAGCCCTCGAAGCCCCACCGCTCCTTCAAGATCCCGGTGAGCAGGTGATGGTTGTGCCCGCACCAGTCGCCGTTGACCGAGTTGTATGCGCTCATGACACACGCCGCGCCCGCCTCGACACACCGGCGGAAGTGGGGGAGGTACACCTCGTGGAGGACACGGGGTCGCGCGGTGACGTCGACCTGGAACCGTGCGTTCTCCATGTTGTTCAGCGCGAAGTGCTTGACGCACGCCATCACGTGGTGCTGCACCCCGCGAACCGCGGCGGCGCCCATCTCGGCGACGTGGACGGGATCCTCCCCGTAGGTCTCCTGCGCGCGCCCCCAAGCCGGATGGTGCAAGAGGTTGATGCACACGCTCCCGATCAGGTTCGCGCCCTGGGCTCGGGCTTCCGCTCCCATCGCGGCGCCCACCCGCGCTTCGAGCTGCGGATCCCACGTCGCGCCGCGCGCCATCGCCACGGGAAAGCAGGTGGAACGACCGACGGTGACCCCTCGTGGCCCGTCAGTGAAGCGGACGCCGGGAAGTCCCACCCGCGGGGTCGCGCCACCCACGTAGGGATCGCGCCCGTAGCCGCCATGGAGCATCTCGACGAGCCCGGGCCAGAAGTCCGGGTCGCCCGACATCATCGCCTGACGCTCGGCCGGGGTGAGCTCGGCCAGGATCGCGTCGACGGCGGATTCGAGGTCCTCGCCCGACACTCGAGTCCGGTCGATCAGCGCACCGAACCCGTCGTCGGGGCCGGCCGGTGTCGAGACCATGAGTCCGCTCGCGGGGTCGTTACGCCGCGGACCGTCGGGCCTTCAGCAACCCGACTCCGACGGCGACGCCGCTGATCGGTGTGAAGCGGTCACTCTCGCCGGTCAGCTCGTCGGCTTCAGCGTCGGTGAGGTCGAGGTCTGCAGCCGCGACGTTGCGCTCGAGCTGCTCGACGGAGCTGGCCCCTGGGATCGCGACGACGTTCGGCTTGCGGATGAGCCAGGCCAGCGCGACCTGCGCCGGCGTCGCGTCGTGGGCCGTCGCGATGCGCCGGACCGCCTCGATGACCGGCGTCGCCCGTTGCAGGTTCTCCGGCAGGCACAGGGGGTTGTTGCGCCGCGCCGGACCCGGTGGCGGATGCTCGGCGTCGTAGCGACCCCCGAGGATCCCCTGCTCGAGCGGGCTGTAGGCGATCACGACCCGATCGTGGGACTGCGCGTACGGCACGTTCTCGCGGTCCGGCTTTCGTTGCAGCAGGCTGAAGTGCACCTGGTTCGAGAAGACGGGACCGCCGAGCTCCCGTTCGGCCGTCGCCCACCGGTCGGCACTGAAGTTGCTCACCCCGACGTGCCGGACGACACCGGCATCCTGGAGTCGGCGCATCCCCTCCATCGTCGAACGAAGCCGCACCACCGGGTTGGGCCAGTGCACCTGGTACAGGTCGATCGTGCCGACACCGAGGCGCAAGGCCGAGAGTCGCCCGTGCTCCTCGACCTGCCCGGCCGTCGGCCAGATCGGGAGCACCTTTGTCGCGACGAACGCCTCGTCGCGGCGACCCTCGAGCGCTCGACCGACGATCGCCTCGGAGACACCCCGCGCGTAGACCTCGGCCGTGTCGATCAGGTTGACCCCCAGGTCGAGGGCACGATGGACGAGCTCGACCGCGGTGGTCTCGCCGTAGCGGTTGCCGTAGCCCCAGTCCCGCGAACCGAACTGCCAACACCCCAACCCGATGGCCGAGAGGCGAACCCCCGCGGCGTCCGTGTACTGCATTGCTGCTCCTGGCCTTCGTCGAACGACGGTCCCCGGAGACTAGAGGTCACGAGTCCACGTCCCGAACGGACCGGCGCCGACTAGCCCGACCGGCCACCCCGGCGGGCGGCTTCGTCGAAGAAGTCCGCAGCGCCGGCTCCTCACCGGCGGGAACGTCGAAGCTGAACGCGCCCTCGAAGATCGCGTCCTGGTCATCGAAGGGTCCCCCCGCCGAGCTCGCGTTCCCGACTCGGATGTGGAGCTGGTCCCCCTTCTTCGTGGGCACCAGCGCGACCGCCGCCCAGCTCAGCGGGGCCCGGAACGACCCCACCACGAGGCGGCAGAACCGTTCGACCGTGTCGTCGATTCGGATCAGATGGTCACCGAAGGTGTACGTGAGCACCGCCATCCCGCCACTCCCTTCCTTCCCGGTGCTCGGCGGCATGGCCGATCCGGCACCCGCTCGACCGCCGCTGTACGGGGCGGGTCGCCGGGCGGGGCGGCCAGGCGTCCCGGACGCCTCGACCACGGCGCTCGCGGATGGCCGATTCGGGCCCGGTTCAATAGGCTGCCGCCCCATGTCGCCGGGCTCGACGCCGCCTCGAGCCCGCCCGAGGGAGCCTCGATGGATCCGGCCGTCGGAATGGACTCCACCGGAGCCGCCGCGACCGCCACGCGTCGACGCGGTCCCGAGTCGTCCCCGCTGGCGGCGCTCGGCGCGCCCCATCCGGTGCCCAACCGTCACGTCCGACTCGTCGCCCTGCGGGGCCGCCGACACCCGAAGCCCGAGCACGCCCGCGGCGGGGTCAACCACGTTCGAGCGGCGACCCCAAGCGGCGTCTCCTCCTCGGTGCGATCGGCGCGGGCGTCGCCGTCGCGCTCGTGGCCGGGGTGGTCGGCTACGAAGCGCTGGGAACCGGCAACTCCAACCGTGCCGTCCCGGTCGTGCACACCGCGAAGCAGTCGGCGACGACGCCGACCACCACCGCGACGCCGGTCACGCTCGGGGGACCACCGTCGTCCGAGCGCACCTTGCGGTTGGCGACGACGATCACCGGCCCGATCTCACCGAAGTCGGTGGTCGCCTCCGGAACCGGACCGGTGTTCGCCCAGAACATGATGTACGAGCACACCGTCACCGTGTACAACCACGACGGCAGCTTCCTGAAGACGATCCCGGACAGCGTGGACCTCACCAGCTTCGGCGTCCCGGGCCATCCCGGCATCTCGAAAGGTGCCCCGGTCGAGGCCGCGTTCTCACCCGACCGGAAGTTCGTGTACGTGTCGAACTACTCGATGTACGGGGCCGGCTTCGGGCGTGAAGGCACCGACACTTGCTCGCCGGCCTCCGGCTTCTCTCCCAGCTTCGTCTACCGGATCAACGTCGCCACCCTGGCCGTCGACAAGGTCATCGGAGTCGGTCAAGTCCCGAAATATGTGGCGGTCACACCCGACAACCGGTACCTCCTCGTCACGAACTGGTGCTCGTACGACCTGAGCGTGATCGACACGAAGACCGACGTCGAAGTGAAGCGAATCCCACTCGGCCCCTATCCCCGTGGGATCGCGGTGACACCGAACTCCTCAACCGCCTACATCGCGGTCATGGGCACCCGTGACGTCGCCAAGCTCGACCTCACCACGTTGAACCTCGATTGGATCCACGGCGTCGGCAACGGGCCCCGCCACATCGTCATGGATCCCGCCGGGCGCTTCGCGTATGTGACACTCAACGCCGACGGTCAGGTCGCCAAGATCGACCTCACGACCGATCAGGTCGTCGCGAAGGTCTCGACGGGCAGCGAGCCCCGAAGCATGGCTATCTCCGCCGACGGTCTCTCGCTCTACGTCGTCAACTACAACTCGAACACGATCTCCAAGCTCGCATCGAGCGACCTGCACGTCGTCCAGGTTGTGCAGACACCCTCACACCCGATCGGCATCACCTACGATGCCTCAACCTCGAAGGTGTGGGTCGCGGCCTACTCCGGAGCGATCCTCGTGTTCAGCGACGCGTAGCCCGCACCTCGTCGTCCCCGTATCGAGCGAGGTTCACCACCGCCCGTTCGTGGGTCCCACGGCTGATCACCGACCGTGGCGACTCCACCGTCACCTCGAACGTGACCCGCCGGCGATCGACCCGGTCGATGCGACACTGCACACCGATCTGCTCACCTGACCAGGCCGGACCCTCGTGGCTCACGCACACGTGCGTCCCGACGGTCGTCTCGCCCTCGTCCAGGTGAGCGACGAGCGCGGCCGCGCACGTGTACTCGACGAACGCGATCATCGCCGGTGTCGCCAGCAGGCCGCCAGGCACGTGCGTGACCAGGTGGCTCTCGCCGACCTCGAACGTGGCGGACCCGGCCAGACCGACAACCAGCGATGCGCGCACCACGATGATCATGGCACGGCATCCAAAGCGCTGACCCGTGGGTCGCATCGCGCGCCCCAGGCACGCAAGCGGCGCGGATCAGCGATGGGCAAGAATGCTGCCGAGATCACCTCGGGGAGGACCCATGCATGCCGCACTCGTCACTGTGACGATCGAACCCTCAGCCGCCGACGCCGCCCAGTCCGCCCTCCAGACGGAGATCATCCCGATGGTCAAGGCATCACCGGGTTTCATCGCCGGCTACTGGCTCGAGGCCCACGGCGGCAAGGCCTTCGCGTTCGTGGTGTACGACACCGAGGAGCACGCACGACAGACCGCCCCGCCGAAAGGCGCGTCGCCGACGCCCGGGGTCACCGTCGAAGCGGTCGAGTTTCGACCCGTCGCCGGTCACGGCTGAGGGAACCGACCCGACGGCCGATCGCGCCTCGTGGCTCCGCTGACGCTCGCGCCACGCCGCCCCGGAGCCGGCTCGCTCACCGAAGAGCCGACCCGTCGGTTCGGTTCGACCGGGTGGTGACGCTCAGGTGCTCTGGGGTGCCTCCCAGTAGGCGGACCGCAGCTTGAACTTCTGCAGCTTCCCCGTCGCGGTGCGGGCCAGCTCGTCGCGGAACTCCACCGACGTCGGGCACTTGTAGTGCGCGAGGTGGCTTCGACAGTGGGCGATCAGGTCCGCCTCGGACGCCGTGGCACCGGGCGCGAGCACGACGAGCGCCTTGACGGTCTCCCCCCACCGCGGGTCGGGGACGCCGATCACCGCCACCTCCGCGACCGCCGGATGGGAGAACAGGCGGTCCTCGACCTCGATCGACGAGACGTTCTCGCCGCCGGTGATGATCACATCCTTCTTCCGGTCGGAGATCGCCAGGTACCGGTCGTCGTCGATCGCGCCCCCGTCCCCGGTGTGGAACCAGCCGTCTCGGATGGCGTCGGCGGTCTGGTCCGGCTGCTCCCAGTAGCCCTCCATCACGACGTTGCCGCGTGCGAGCACCTCACTATCCGAATCGACGCGGACCCGCACCCCGACGACCGGCGCGCCCGCCCGTCCGAGGCGCGCCGCCCGCTCCGCGGGGTCGAGATCGTCGAACTCGGCGCGGCGCCGGTTCATGGTCAGGAGCGGTGACGTCTCGGTCAATCCGTAGATCTGGACGAACTCCCACCCGAGCTCGGTCTCGACCTGCTCGATGATGCGGGTCGGCGGGGGCGCCCCGGCCACCGTCACCCGCACCCGACCCCGACCGGGGATCTCGCCAGCCCAGTCGCGGGCGGCGTCGAGCACCATGCTCACCACTGTCGGCGCGCCGTTCAGCAGCGTGACGCCGTGACGGTCGATCCGATGCAGGATCTCGGCGCCGTCGACCTTGCGCAACACGATCTGACGGGCACCCATCCCGGCGAGCGCGAACGGCATTCCCCAACCGTTGCAGTGGAACATCGGCAGCGTGTGCAAATACACGTCCCGATCGTTCACCCCGAGGTGCCAACCGAATGTCACCGCGTTGATCCAGATGTTCCGATGGGTGAGCTGCACCCCCTTCGGTCGTGCCGTCGTGCCACTCGTGTAGTTGAGCGTCGCGGTCGCGTCCTCGTCCGGCTCCCACGGCTTCGGCTCCACCTCGGAGCAGAACAGTGTCTCATCGCTCCCGGCGCCGAGGACGAGCCGCTGCTTGGCGGTCACATCAGCGAGGGCGTCATCGAGCTCCGGGTCGACCAGCACGAGGCTCGCGCCCGAGTGCTCGACGATGTAACCGACCTCCTCGGCGTTGAGCCGGAAGTTGATCGGCACCAGGATCCGACCCCAACCGGTGACACCGAAGAGCGACACGAGCAGCCGCGCCGCGTTCTGCGAGACGATCGCCACCCGCTCACCGACCCCGACACCGAGCTGATCGAGCGCCGCCGCCTGGCTGCGCGCCATGCTCTCGACGGCCTCGTAGCTGAGCTCCCCGAGCGAACGAGCGGGCTGATCCGGCTCGTCCACGACACCGACCCGGTCGCCGTACACCAGCGACGCTCGCTCGATGAAGTCTCGCGTCGTCAACGGAACCCGCATGGCGTACCCCCAAGCTCGGCCGCGACGCTACTGCGGCACGACCCGCGTCGGCGCCGGCGGGACGCGACCGCCTGACGCCGACGCTACGGTCGTCGCATGCCAACCGTTCAGTGGCGCTGCCCGACGCACGGCGTGATCGACACGGTGCTCGACCTGGTGAACCCGGACCACCCGACGTGCCCCATCCTCGTCCAGCGCCGTGACGGAGCGTCAGGCGCGGGTGAATGCCGACAACCCCTGACAGCGCGAGACCGTCGACACGTGAACAGCCCCGGCGCGGCCTGGACCCGAACAGCCGGGTAGGTTCGTCCTCGGGGTCACCGACGTGCGGCCCCGGCGGCGATCCCTCCAATCGGAACCGCCGCGTCACCGAGCGCAACGGCAGCACGCCACGATGGTCCGGTCGGTTGGCCGCTGGTCGGCACCGACGGGGTTGTGGGGGAGGCTCACCCTTGGATCCGAACTGGGCTGAGCAGGTCACGGCGATCGGCACCGCCATCGGCGCGGTCGGCCTCCTGGGCGCGATCGGCGCGGCGATCTTCGCCGCGCAACAGGTGCGAGAGGCCCGCCAGACTCGACAGGCGGGTATGGCGGCCGACTTCTTGCGACGCTGGGACGAAGATGCGCTGATCGAGACGCGACGTCTCGTCGCGCAGTACGGGACCAACGAGGAGCTCAGCACGGCGTTGCAGGGCTTCATCGCCACGAACTCGATCGAGGCGTACATCTTGTTCCGCGAGCTCGACTACTTCGAGCAGCTCGCGGCGCTGGAACAGCTGAACGCGTTCGACTTCGAGCTCATCCGGACCTTGCTTGGCCGCCGCCTGATCGACCGGTGGGAGATGTGGAAGCCGTCGCTCGACGCGATCGGCCCCGCCGCGTACCCGATGTTCGAAGCGTTGGTGCAACGCATGCGCGTCGCCGTCGGAGACGCCCAGGATCCAGGCCCGCAAGGCGTAGCGCCACCACCGGGCCCACCGAGAGGCTGACCGCGACCCACGGCGGATCTCCGGCAGTCGTCTCCGATCCGAACTCGCGTCGCGGTTCAGGCACACTCCCCACCCGTCGTTCCAGCCGGGTGGACCACTGCGTGCGGCGAGCACCCCGCGACCCCCGGGTACGATCAGTCGGTGCGATCGGCACCGTGCTCGGATCGCCGAGGAGCCGCCACCGTGGCCACGTCATCGGCGTCCGCCACCGCGTCGCTGGAGCCACTGACCGACGACGAGCTGACCCAGCTCGCCCTCGCCGCGGATCCCGACCCGTCGCTCGACGACGACGCGGTGTCCTTATGGGACCTGACCGGTGATCAGCCTTCCCATCGGCTCCCCGAGTGGTACATGCCGTCCCCGATGGGCGCCCGGCTGCTCTACGGCTGGCGGCGGCGCGTCATCCTGCTCGTCATCATCTCGTTTCTCCTGATCGACGCCTATGGCCTGTGCAACACCTACGGGCGGGTGGCCTTCGGGTAGATGCCGCCGGGCCGCCCGCGCGGTCGACGCGGGTCCCGACGCGCAAACCCCCGCGTTCCTACGGAGGACCGAGCCGGTCGATCGTCGTGACGATGCGCTACGGGCTCGGGGGCGGGGTGCCGTTGGGCTGGAGGGCCTGTCCGTCCCACGTGTAGGTGATGTCGACGGGCGACTGCGACGGGCAGCAGAGCGGGTCGCCGGGCGCAACGTTGTCGTAGCCCACGACGAACTGCCCCCCTTGCGCTGACAGCAGCTGGCACCCGAGGTGGGGCCGGCTGGCGTCGGTGCCGAGGAACGTCGCGTTGTGCCAGAAGAACACCAGGCACGGCGGATGGTTCGCTGAGTTGTCGAAGCCGGTCACCGCGGTCAGCAACCCGCCGGCCCCGTCGGAGCTCGACCCGGAGTCCTGACCTTGGAAGGTCCCGTCGATGTTCGGGTCCTGTGTCGAGGAGAGCTGCTGGGCGATCTCGGCTGGTGTCAGCGGGGACGGTGACGGAGCCGAAATCGGCGGGTTCGACGACGGCGGGGGCTCGACGTGGTGGTCGTGCTCGACGCCGGTTGAACGACCGCGACAGGGGAGCTCGATCCTCCGCCCGTGAACGCCAACACGACCGCAACCGCGATGCCGACCACGACGACGGTCGCGACTCCGGCGCCGATCAGCCGATGACGAGGATCCGACCACCAGCCGGGCGTCGACGCCGCGCCGCGGTCGAGGACGCGTCGACGCTCGCCCCGGCGACCGGAGCGTCCGCCAGCGTCGGCGCCACCAACCCGGGACCCGGTTGGGTCTCGTCACGCACCGAACCTCCCGGGTCCGGTCCCGCCGGAGGCTCGACGCCGTGCGGCACCGGTGTCCCACAGGAACGGCAGAACTGATCGCCTTCACCCGGCTCCGTGCCGCAGTGCGTGCAGAACGCCGCCACCCCGCCCCCCGGCCTCGTCCCCGCGGCAGCATGACGGTTCGAGCGGATTCATCGCAAGTCGCCGCGCCACGAATCGGGCGGTCGCGGCGCCGATCTTTTCGGTCGCGCACCCCAGTGACGGCCGGGCGCGGGCGACGTGGTGTCAGAGCGTCCCGGGTCGCTTGTTCGCCTGGTGCTTGAGGTGCTTGTCGGCCCGCTTCTCCTTGAGCGACTTGCCGGGCTTCTTGGCGTTTGACTTCTTCGGGGACTTGTCGCCCATGGGAGCTCCTTGGTCGGCGAGCCAGGTCCGGATGCACCGCCCCGAGCACGTCGCTCCGGGCGATGCGGGTCCGCGGGGACACGATCACCGTAGCGCCGCATCGAGGCGCTAGGGGTCGATGGAGCCGACGCGACCTACCCGCCGCCGATGCCGCCGCGTTCGCCATGGAGCGTCCTCGGTCGTGTCGCCTCGGCCGCAACGACGCCGCCCGCGTGCGCCGCACGGCTCGATAGTGTGACCGCGCGCTCGCGAAACGGGCGGAGCACCGGTAGGAGGCAAGGGATGCCGTCAGTGTGGAGCTACGAGGGCATGCGCGTCGTCGTCAGCGGAGGCGGCGGCTCAGGGATGGGTGCCGCGACGGTCACGGCGCTGGCGCAGCTCGGCGCCGAGATTCACGTGCTCGACCTCAAGGAGCCCCCGGTCCAGGTGGCCAGCCATCAGTCCGTGGACCTCAAGGACCCCGAGGCCGCCGTGGCCGCGATCGACGCGATCGGTGGTCCGATCGACGCGCTCTTCAACTGCGCCGGCCTTCCCGGTCCCCCGTTCTCCGACCTGGACACGATGATCGTGAACTTCGTCGCGATGCGTCACCTCGCGCAGCTGTGCGCGAACCAGATGACCGAGGGCGGGGC
The DNA here is from genome assembly GCA_963714105.1 of uncultured Actinomycetes bacterium. Classification (GTDB taxonomy): domain Bacteria; phylum Actinomycetota; class Acidimicrobiia; order IMCC26256; family PALSA-555; genus PALSA-555. The sequence goes on from OY970233.1 coordinate 1,873,764, forward strand.
GATCGCCAGCATCTCCTCGACGGCAGGCATCGGCTACCTCCAGAACATCGCCAAGTGGATGCCGCTGGTCACCACGGACGGGTTCACCGAGGCAAGGCAGTGGTGCCAAGACCACCCCGATGAGATCGCGACCGGCTACGCCCCGTCGAAAGAGGCGATCATCGTCTGGACGATGTACTCGGCGCTCGACCTCGCCAAGCGTGGGATCCGGGTGAACTGCATCAGCCCTGGCCCGACCGACACCCCGATGATGCCTGCGTTCGAGGACTTCGCCGGAAAGGAACTCATCGACACGTTCGCACAGGGCGCTGGTCGTCGGTCGCGACCCGAGGAGCAGGCCTACCCACTCATCTTTTTGAACAGCCGAGCTGCGTCGTACGTCTCGGGAGAGAACTTCATCACCGACGGCGGCACGGTCGGCGCCCTCATGACCGGCAACCTGAGCATGAGCTTCGACGCGCAGGAGAATCTCGGCTGACCGAAGCGCGGCGCGTTGCGTCGACGTCCAAGGACGAAGAGGTGTACGGTCGACGTGGACGGTCGCTGAAGGAACCGACGCGGGAGGCGCTGCGCCGACCGGTTGTTCTCCGCCCAGCGGGATCCCTCGTCGGAGGATCCTGAGTCCTCTGGTCGCCGATCAGGGGAATGACGCCCGAAGGAGAACACCGATGATCGACGCCAGGATTGAGCACGGCCAGGTCGACCTGTACGACGCGTCGTCTGGGATGTACAAGCGCACCATCCGCCCGGGGGGAACGCCGATGAGTGTCCGCTCCGACGGCGACGAGGTGGCGATCACCCTCGAGAACGGCAGGGTCGACGTGTACAGCACCCACGGGCTGTACCGGCGCACGATCCCCACGACCCCCTAGCGACGAAGCGGGCCACCCCCTCGAACGATCGCGTCCGGGCGGTTCTCGGAGAGAGGCACCGGCACCTCGGGAACCTCGCTCCAAGGCGAGGTCGGCGGCGGGTCGTGGCGCCGCTGGCCTCTTCGGTGGCGGGGGCGGTGGGGGCTCGAACCTGGTTCCGACCGGAGCGCAGCTCGGGTCGAGCGCCCGTACCGGCGACGGACTCGTCACCCTGAACTTTGTGTCGGGAACGTTCGATCCCGTCGCCGCCTGCGTCTTGACCGTGCAACCCAAGGTTCACGGGTTGAGCGGCGACTCGCTAGTCGTGCCGGCGACGCCGGAATCGGACGGTCGCCAACGCGGCGACGATCGCCGCGCCGGTCAAGCCGCCGATGATGACCCCGTTGCGAAGCCTGATCCGTGATCGGCCACCTTCGGTTTCCTGTTCCACACTTTGGATGTCCTCGAGGAAGACGTCCTCGGCTTCCACGGTGATGCGACCGCCGTGGTCGGCGTGACGGCGGGTGATGTGCTCGAGGTGCTGGCGGAACACGTCCGGGCCGACACCGTCGGGGACGTCACCCTGCATGTCCTCGAGCTCGGAGTCGTCCATCGTTTCCTCGTGGTCGCGTCGGCGCCGGTCCGAACGGTGGTTGCTCGTCCCGTCCGCGAGCCGGGGCAACCGTACTTCGCCGGTCCACGCCGAACGACCGGGACGACCGAAGCCTGCATGAGGTCAGGCGACGCCCTTGCAGGTTGACTCGTCGAAGAACGCCTGACTCAACACGGCGTCCTTGATCTCGGCTTCAGCGTTGTGGAGACCAACCACGACGTGCATCCCCGCATCGTCGAGGTTCTGCACCAGCGTCTTCGTCTGAACCTGGAAGGCCTGCGGGTCGTCGGGAAGCGCCTGGACGGCGGGTTGGGCTTGCACGAACCCTTGCTGGGCCTGGGTGACCCCGTCATGGACGAGCGCTGCGAACGCTGCACCGTGCTTCGTGTTCGGCGTGCCGGCGTTGTTCAGCTGGCTGACGAGCTGCCCGGTCTTGTCGATGGCGGCCCCGACGAACCGGGCGAACGTGGCGCGCTCCTCGGGAACCGTGGTTGTCACGCCGCTCGCCGGCGTGACGAGGGCTGCGCCGGCCGCGTCGACGCTCTGGCCCCACGCGGCGAGGCTGGAGCAGACGGTCCGGACCCACGCCCGAGCGGGGACCTTGCGGGCCGAGATGCCAGTGGGGATCGCGGCGAGGAAGTTCACCGAGGCTCGACAGCTCCCCGTTGCCGCCGCGGTCACGGTGGTTCCCGCGGTGGTGAGCAAGCCTGGCTGGGTTCCGCTCGCCTGCCCGAGGACCGCGGCGACGTCTCCGTTCTTGGCTGCCTTGATGATCGTGCCGAGCGCCTTCTTGACCCTTGCCGGCGCGACGTCGGCCAGCTGCTGCAAGTCGCGGAGGGACTCGGCTTTCGAGGAGGGACGCGCGGTGTTGAAGGTGCTCACGGCGGAGCAGAACGGGCTGGGATGCGGTGCGGCCGAGGGAAGCGCGGGCACGGCCAACGTCACGGCCAATGCGACGCCGCCCGTGAGGCGCCACCCGGCATGACGACGCGGGGCACCGTCGAAGCCCGACGCGCCCTCACGCTCCGCCGAGCGCGAAGCCGAAGGCCACATCGACCGCCGCCCGCCGCGGGTGCGTGGTCCCTGACGGTCGCGGCCCACGCCCCGACGGTACTCGGCGCTGCCCCGAGCGGGGCACCGCCGGGTCGACTGGTCCCCGTCGTGCGTCGCGAGCTCTCACCGTTTGTCGCACCCTACGAGCAAGATCGCGGCATGCCTCGCGGGTTCCGGGGTGGTGACCGTCGCGCCAGCGCGGTCGCTCGCCTCATCGATCGGGATGGCGACCGCTGCTGGTACTGCCGGGGTGCCTTCGTGCCCGGTCGGCGGGTCCGCACGATCGACCACGCGGTCCCGCGGGCGCTCGGCGGCACCGACCGGCTCGAGAACCTGCGCCTCGCGTGCGCCCAATGCAACCACCGGAAGGCGTCGCGGAGTGAGCAGGAGTACCGGGGCTCCCCGTACGTGGCGGAGCGTCGACGCCTGGTGCGCCGCGAAGACGAACGCATTCTCGGCGGCCTGCTCCCCAAACGTGCGTACCACCATCACGGCATCGAATGGTTCGGAGCGGGCCGGTGGGCCTGCCGCTCGTGCCGGCTGTCGAACCTGGCCGGCACGCGGAGCCCGACGAGCGTGCCCTGCCGACCGGTCGGGCTGTGGCTCTGCGCCGCCTGCTCGAACCCGACGGGTCTGACGTCCATGTCGGCGTAGGCCAAGCCTCGTCGCGACCCCGACCGGGAACACCACGATTCTCGGTCTGCCCGGTGCGATCGTCTCGGTATCGTGCGCAGGACGGTCCGCCGGTGCAGACCCGGGAGCAGCGCACGCCATGGCCGACACGTACTCCCATGGGCACCACGAGTCGGTGTTGCGGAGCCACGTCTGGCGGACGGCCCAGAACTCCGCCGCCTACCTGCTCCCGGCCCTCGAACCGGGACTCGACGTCCTCGACGTGGGTTGTGGGCCCGGCACGATCACCCGCGAGTTCGCCGCGCTGGTCCGCCCCGGTCGGGTCGTCGGCATCGACGTCTCCGACGACGTGATCCTCGAGGCGATCCGCTTGGAGGCCGCCGCGGATCACCGTGGCGACAACGTCACGTTCTCCACGGGAGACGTCTACGACCTGTCGTTCCACGACGAGACGTTCGACGTCGTGCATGCCCATCAGGTGCTCCAGCACCTGTCGGACCCCGTCCGCGCCCTCCGATCGATGCAGCGGGTACTGCGACCCGGCGGTCTCGTCGCCGTCCGCGACGGCGACTACGGCGCGTTCGCCTGGGCGCCCGGTGACCCGAGGCTCGACCGCTGGATGGACCTCTATCACCGCATCACAGCCCGGAACGGCGCGGAGGCCGACGCCGGCCGGTACCTGCTCGGTTGGGTGCAGCAGGCCGGCTTCGTCGACGCCTCGGCGTCCAGCTCGACGTGGACGTTCGCGGATCCTGAGCGTCGCGCCTGGTGGGGCGGCCTCTGGGCTGACCGCGTCGAGCAGTCGTCCTTCGCGGAGCACGCCGTCCGGTACGGGCTGTCCGACGAGACTGAGCTGCGATCCATCGCCGCCGCGTGGCGTCGATGGGCCGAGGAGACCGACGGCTTCTTCGTGGCCGTGCACGCGGAGGTGCTCGCCCGAAAGCCCTCGCCGTCGGAGGACACGCCCCGATCGGAGCGTGGCTGACCGTCGCGAATCGCGCGCGCGGTCCCGCGGCCCCGGGATCGTTCGCCGTGCTCGAGTCCCAGCGTTCGTCGAGCGACGCACCGTCAGGTCACGCTGGCACAAGTCGTCCCGATGCGACCGACGAAAGGCCAGACGGGGCGCTGGTGGCAACGCGAGCCGTGTCCTATCTTGCGGTCCACCTGAGCAGAAGGTTGGTGACGAGATGTCGGTCGTGAGCACGCCCCGAGCGTTGCGCCTCGCGGTCATCGGCGCGGGGATGTCGGGGATCCTCAGCGCGGTCAAGCTGACCGAAGCTGGGCTCACGGACTTCACCGTGTACGAGAAGGCCGAACGGCCCGGCGGAACCTGGCGGGAGAACACCTACCCGGGAATCGCCTGCGACGTCCCCTCACACCTCTACTCCTACTCGTTCGCACTCACCGCCGACTGGAGTCACCGCTACTCACCAGGTGAAGAGATCCAGCGCTACTTCGAGCACATCGCTGACACCGACAGCATCCGCGACCACATCCGTTACGGCGACGAGGTGCTCCGTTGCGAGTTCACGAACGGGCGCTGGCAGCTCACCACGGCGAGCGGACACCACGACGAGGTGGACGTCGTGATCGCCGCCACCGGCGTCCTCCACCACCCCAACATCCCCGACCTGGCCGGCCTCGACACCTTCAAAGGTGCGGCGTTCCACAGCTCCCGCTGGGACCACACCGTCGACTACGAGGGGACACGTCTCGGCGTCATCGGCACCGGCTCGACCGCGGTGCAGATCGTCGGCGCGATCGTCGATCGGGTCGCGAAGCTGACCTTGTTCCAGCGGACCGCGCAGTGGATCATGCCCCAGGACAACCCTGCCTACACCGACGAAGAGCAGACCGCGCTGCGACACGATCCGAACCGGCTCGACGGTCTGCACACCGAGCTCGAGCAGCAGTTCGACGTCTTCGCCAACGCGGTGGTCAACGCCGAGTCAGCCGAGATGAAGATCGTGGAGAAGCTCTGCCGCGCCAATCTCGAGGACTCGGTGCACGACCCGGCGCTGCGTGAGCGCCTCCGCCCCGACTACCGGGCCGCGTGCAAACGCCTTGTCATCTCCCCGAACTTCTACGACGCGATGCAGCGACCCAACGCCGAGCTCGTCACCGAGGCGATCGAGCGGATCGAACCCGAAGGCGTCCGGACCCGGGACGGCCGCCTCCACGAGCTCGACGTGCTCGTGCTCGCCACCGGGTTCAAAGCCGACGCCTTCATGCGTCCCATGACGGTGATCGGTCGGGACGGAGCGACGCTGGCCGACGTGTGGGCCGATCGACCGACCGCCTACCTGTCGATCTCCATCCCTGACTTCCCCAACTTCTTCATGCTGAACGGCCCGAACGGCCCAGTCGGCAACTTCTCCTTGATCGGGGTGGCCGAGCTGCAGTTCGACTACATCATGCAACTCATCGAACGACTCCGGTCGGGTGCCTGTCGAGAGATCAGCGCCACCCGGACCGCCACCGAAACCCACGAAGCGGCGCGGACCGAGGCGGCCAAGAACACCATCTGGATCACCGGCTGTCGCAGCTGGTACCTGGACGACCGCGGGATCCCCGCCGTGTGGCCCTGGCCCTTCGACCGGTTCCGCGCCGAGATGCGAGCGCCGAAGGCGGACGCGTACGAAGCCCGCTGACGCGGCGCCCCAGCTCCACCGGGCCGCACCTGGCACCGCCAGCATCTCTGGCGGTGCGTCGGACGGCGGATCGTGATCACGGCTTCCGAGCCGACACTCGGATCGCGGTCGCCCCAACCCCGCTCCGGCGAGATCCCTATGCTGACCGGCGGCGTCGGGTCTGAACCCCGCGACACCCGCGCCACCCCATCGAAGGAGTGACGCGTGGCGCTGCACAAGAAACTCATCGAGGACCTGACCCCGCTGATTCTCAGCCCGATGTACGCACGGCCCGGTGAATCCGGTCGCGCGCCACGACACACCATTCCCCCGGTCGAGCTTGAGCCCGACACCGCCCTCCAGTTCGTTCGGGACGAGCTGATGCTCGACGGCAACGCCCGGCTCAATCTCGCCACCTTCGTCACCACGTGGATGGAGCCACAGGCCCAGACACTCATGGCGTTGACAATCGACAAGAACATGATCGACAAGGACGAGTACCCGCGCACCGCCGAGCTCGAGCAACGGTGCGTGAACATGCTGAGCCGCCTGTGGAACTCCCCCGACACCGAGCAGGCGACCGGGACCTCCACCACCGGGTCCAGTGAGGCCGCGATGCTCGCCGGGATGGCCCTGAAGTGGCGCTGGCGCGCGCGGCAACAGAAAGCCGGGAAGCCAGCGAGCGCACCGAACATGGTCATGGGTGCCAACGTGCAGATCTGCTGGGAGAAGTTCTGTCGCTACTGGGAGGTCGAGCCGCGGCTGGTGCCGATGGAAGGCACGACGTACCATCTCACCGCCGAGAAGGCCGCCGCCCACTGCGACGAGAACACGATCGGGGTCGTCGCGGTGCTCGGATCGACGTTCGACGGCTCCTACGAATCGGTCAGCGACATCTGCGCCGCGCTCGACCGGCTGCAAGCCGAAAAGGGTCTCGACGTCCCGGTCCACGTCGACGCCGCCTCAGGCGGATTCATCGCGCCGTTCATCGACCCGGACCTCGAGTGGGACTTCCGCCTCCCACGGGTGCAGTCGATCAACGCCTCCGGTCACAAGTACGGGCTCGTGTACCCGGGGGTCGGCTGGGCAATCTGGAGGGAGCCCGAAGCGCTGCCCGACGACCTGGTGTTCAACGTGAACTACCTCGGCGGCAACATGCCGACGTTCGCGCTGAACTTCTCGCGACCCGGCAACCAGGTCGCGGCCCAGTACTACAACTTCCTCCGCCTCGGCTTCGACGGCTACAAGAAAGTCCAGCAGACGTGCCGGGACGTCGCGCTTTACGCGTCCGAGCAGATCGGGAAGATGGAGCACTTCGAGCTGCTCACCGACGGCAGCGAGCTCCCGGTCTTCGCCTTCGCGCTGACGGAGGGTCGCGGCCCGTACACGGTCTTCGATGTCTCCGACCGCCTCCGGGAGAACGGCTGGCTCGTGCCGGCGTACTCGTTCCCCGAGAACCGCCAGGACCTCGCCGCGCTCCGCATCGTGATCCGCAACGGCACCTCGCGTGACCTCGTCGACCTCCTGATCGGCGACCTCCGGGATCACCTCAACGTGCTCGACCAGCTGCAAGCCCCGATCCCGCGAGTTGCCGGCGAGAGCTTCCGTCACTAGCCGACACCCGAGCGACCCGTCATTCGACGAGGCGATCCGCCCAGCGCCCGACCCGACACCCCGCTCGGTTCCGCGCGCCACCAGCCAGCAGTCGCCAGGCCCGCTTCGACCACGCGTCATGTTGCGGACAGCGGAGAAGATCCCCATACTGCTCGGGAAACCGAAACATGCTGCTCTACGCTTGGGTCTGCTGTTCAGAGTGCGGTCGCGCGGCCGCCGAACCAGGACATCGCCATCACCGTGGGGGGAACGTGGCGACAACGGCGAGCGAGACCCTGATCGTTCAGGACATCAGCGTCGCGTTCGGGAGGGTCGCTGCCCTCCAGGGTGTCTCCCTGACCGCGTCTGCAGGTGAGGTCGTCGGCGTCATCGGTCCCAACGGGGCGGGGAAGACCACCCTGTTCAACGCGATCTCAGGCTTCGTCCCCCTCCGGTCGGGACGCATCATCCTCGGTGGCCGCGAGAATCGGCGCGTGCGTCCCTACCAGCTCGCGAAGCTGGGTGTCGGCCGGACCCTCCAGGGCGTCGGTCTCTGGCCGGGCCTGACCGTCTTGGAGAACGTCATGGCCGGCGCCGAGGTGCGCGCCCGAGCGGGGCTCCTCTCCGCCCTGCTCGGTGGGATCCGCTCCTCCCGAGACGAAGACGCACTCGCGGGTCGTGCGCTGGCCACCCTCGAGGAGCTCCGCGTCGCCGATCTCGCCGACCGTCTCCCGCCGACGTTGCCGTACGCGACCCAGAAGCGAATCGCGCTGGCCCGGGCCCTCATCGCATCACCGACGCTGCTCCTCCTCGACGAGCCCGCCAGCGGCCTCTCCGACACGGAGCTGGACGCCCTCGCCGCGCTCCTGCGGGACCTGAAGCAGCGCATGGCGATCGTGCTCGTCGAGCACCACATGGATCTCGTGATGTCGATCTGCGACCGGGTGGTGGTCCTCGACGTCGGGACCGTCATCGCGACCGGCACCCCCGACGAAGTGAAAGAGGATCCAGCCGTCACCGACGCGTACCTCGGTCGGGCCGTCGACGAGAACCCAGCCGAAGCGGGCATGGCCGAGGTCGGCGATGCTGACCGTTGAGGGCCTGACGACCACCTACGGCGCGATCGAAGCGCTCCACGACGTGTCCCTCGCCGCCCCGGACGGGTCGGTCACCGCGGTCCTCGGCGCGAACGGCGCCGGCAAGACCACCCTCCTGCGCTCCATGACCGGGCTCGCGCACCCGAAAGCCGGGACCGTCATGTACGAAGGGGTCGACCTGACGAAGCTCGCGGTGGAGAACGTCGTCCGCCACGGTGTCGCCCACGTCCCCGAAGGCCGCAGCGTCGTGCAGGAGCTGACCGTCGACGAGAACCTGCGTCTCGGTGCGCTGTGGCGGAACAACCGTGCCGACCGACGGCGAACGCTCGACGAGGTCTACGACCTGTTCCCCCAGCTGAGCCAGCGCCGCCGGCGCAGCGCGTTCACCCTGTCGGGCGGCGAGAGTCAGATGCTCGCGATCGGGCGGGCCCTCATGAGCCGACCACGGGTCCTGCTCCTCGACGAACCGTCGCTCGGTCTCGCCCCGCTGATCGTCGCCCAGATCATGGCCCTCCTCCAGGAGCTGAGCCGCACCGAGAAGCTCACCATCCTGCTCGTCGAGCAGAACGCGCGGACCGCGCTCTCCATCGCGGACCAAGCCGTCGTCCTCTACCTCGGACAGGTGGTCCTCACCGAAGACGCCAGGCAGATGGCGAAGGACAGCAGCCTTCGCCACCACTACCTCGGCTTCTGATGTCACCGACGTCCCTCACCGTCCCCACGACCCCAACTCACCAGAGACCACCGTGCTGAACGAGACCTTGAACGGCATCACCAGCGGCGCGATCTACGCGTCGATCGCGCTCGCGCTGGTGCTGATCTGGCGAGGAACTCGAATCGTCAACTTCGCCGCCGGCGCGATGGGGATGCTCAGCGCCTACGTCGCGTTGACCGTCATCGACGCCGGCATGAGCTACTGGTTCGCGTTCGTCTCCGCGCTCGGCTTCGGGCTCGTCGCCGGGGTCGTCATCGAGCGGGTGGTGGTCCGCCCGGTCGAATCGAAGCCGCCGCTGAACGCGGTGATCCTGACCTTCGGCCTGCTGATCCTCATCGAAGCGGTCGCGGGCATGATCTGGGGCGAGAAGTCGCGCGCGTTGCCCCCGAACTTCTCCATTCGTGGGGTGCACGTCGGCGGCCAGACGATCGCCCTGTCACCGTTCGACCTGTTCGTGATCGCGTCGGTGCTCGTCACGATGGTCCTGCTCGTCGTCCTCTTCCGGGCCACGAACGTCGGCTTGAAGATGCGGGCGTCCGCGTTCCGCCCCGAGGTCGCCCGACTCCTCGGCGTGCGCGTCGGCCGGATGCTGAGCCTCGGCTGGGCGCTCGCGTCGCTCGTCGGGGCCCTCGCCGGGGTGCTCGTCGCCCCGAAGGTGTTCCTGTCCCCGAACATGATGGACGCTCCGCTCGTCTACGGGTTCGCCGCGGCGGTCATCGGCGGTCTCGACAGCCCCGTCGGAGCGGTCGTCGGCGGTCTCGCCGTCGGCCTGGTCGCGAGCTACGTCGGCGGCTGGGCCACGCTCGGCCCGAGCATGGAAGTGCTCGGCGTCCTCGTCCTCTTGATCGTCGTCCTGATGGTCAAGCCCGAAGGTCTCTTCAGTGGCATCAAGCCACGCCGGGTCTGAGATGGCTGCCGACCGAGACGCACCGACCCGCGTGCTCCCATCCGAGGCCGTGACGGCCGAGACGAACGGCCCGGCGGCCACGCAGGTCGCGGTTGAGCCGCGGCAACGTGGCCGCCACCCCGCCGTCCGCGCGTCAGCTCGGCGGACGACGGTGGCTCCCGCGACAGCCGCTGCTCCGACACCTGGTCCTCGCGGTCGGTGGCCTCGCGGTCATCTGGGCGATCACCTCGTCGGTCAGCTCCTACGACAACTTCCAGATCGCCCAGATCGGCGCCTACGTCGTCGCGATCGCCGGTCTCACCGTCCTGACCGGCCTCAACGGGCAGATCTCCCTCGGTCACGGTGCCCTGATGGGAATCGGCGCCTACGCCGCCGCGCTCATCATGATCCACGCCAGCTTCCCGCTGGCCGTCGTGCTGGTGCTCGCCGCGGTCGCCGCCGGTCTGGCCGGCCTCATCATCGGCATCGGTGCCGCCCGGCTGCGCGGCCCCTACCTCGCCGGCGCCACCCTCGCGCTCGCGGTCGGTCTCCCGGCGATCGCGTACCGGTGGCCCGGCACCCTCGGCGGCGGCACCGGCCTGTCCATCAACCAGCCCGTCCCCCCGACCTTCCTCGGGACGAACTTCGATCCCCAAGAATGGATCGCCTGGATCTCGGGGCTCTGTGTCGTCATCACCCTCGTCGTCCTCGCGAACCTGATCCGGAGCCGGTACGGCCGGTCCTTCCGGGCCGTCCGGGACGACGAGATCGCCGCGTCCCTGGCCGGCATCCAGGTGGCGCGCACGCAAGTCATCGCGTTCGTCGTCAGCTCGGCGTGCGCGGGACTCGGAGGTGCGCTCCTCGCGCTGTCGACCGGGACCGTGAACCCGCTCGGATTCCCGCTGAGCCTCTCGATCGCGCTGATCGCGGGGATGGTCGTCGGTGGCCTCGGTAGCCTCACGGGCGCGATCTGGGGCGGGATCCTGATCGTGTACCTCCCGCAGTGGGCGACCTCGGTGTCGGACAACTTCGGTTTCTCGAAAGGAGTCAGCTCGAACCTCGCATTCGGTGTCTACGGCCTCGCCCTCATCGTCGCGATGCTCGCCTTCCCGGGCGGGATCCAAGGCGGCGTGTGGCGTGTGGTCAACGGCGTACGCGCTCACCGAGCGCGTCGGAGCAACCCCGTCTCGGCGGGGCCTCAATCCAACGAGCATGAGCAGGGGTGAGGCTCTCGGGCCCCGTGTTCGCTCCTGCTCCGTGTAACCGTAGGGGGAACTGTGATGAAACGCTCCAGTAGGACCCGGTGGAGCCTGCGGGCGGTGGTGGTGTGCGCGACGGTTGCGCTCATCGCCGCGACCGTGAGCACCGCCGCGTCCGCTTCGAACCATCAGGCGAAGGCGGCCGACACCCCGGGCGTGACGTCCACGTCGGTGCTCATCGGCAGCCACCAGCCCTTGACGGGGGTCGCCGCGGCCGGGTACAGCGAGATCGCACCGGCCGAGAACGCGTACTACCAGTACGTCAACTCGAAGGGCGGGGTGAACGGCCGGAAGATCCAGTTCAAGTACCTCGACGACGTCTACAACCCGGCCAACACGCCCACCGTCGTCCGTCAGCTGGTCCTGCAGGACAACGTGTTCGGCATCGTCAGCGGCTTGGGGACACCGACGCACCAGACCGTCCTCCAGTACCTGAACTCCAACAAGGTCCCGGACCTGTTCGTCGCGTCGGGGTGTGACTGCTGGAACAACCCCAAGCAGTACCCGTACACGTTCGGCTACCAGACCGACTACACGATCGAGGCGAAGATCCTCGGCAAGTACGTGACCGACCACTTCAAGGGCCAGAAGGTCGCGTACATCTACCAGAACGACGACGTCGGCCAGGGTGCGCTCAAGGGCCTACCCCAAACGATTCCCAACTCCGCCGTCGTCTCCAAGCAGCCGTACAGCGTCAACGACCTCCTCTCCGCGTCCGGCCTGGCCAACCAGGTGAACGCGGTGAAGGCGGCGGGAGCACAGGTCGTCGTGCTGTTCACGGTCAACTTCGGGACCGCGTCGGTCCTGAAGTCCGCAGCGCAGATCGGCTACCACCCGCAGTTCGTCGTCTCCAACATCGGGAGCGATCCCCCGATCGTGGGTGGACTGTTGGGGAGCGCCAACGCGTCGCTGGAGAACGGCGTGATCACCGACGGCTACCTGCCGTCGGAGAACGACACGGCGAACTCGTGGATCAGCCTGTTCAAGAAGATCCACGACCAGTACGACGCCAACCAGCCCTTCGACGGCAACACGGTCTACGGCATGTCCGCCGGCTACCTGTTCACGCAGGCACTCAAGGGCGCCGGCAAGAACCTGACCCGCCAGTCGATCGTCAACGCCTTGAACTCGAAGGGCTCGAGCTACAAGGGACCGGGCCTCGTGCCGCTCGGGTTCTCGTCGTCGAACCACGGCGGCTACCAGGGCGCTCAGATCGCCATGGTCAACAACGGCCAGGTCACGCTGTCGGGACCCGTGTACCAGAGCACGGACACCGGTCCGATCACGACCTACACGGGGGGCCAGCCGACCGCCCCCAGTCCGTAGCCGCACGCAGGTCCGTTCGCGGGGGGACCGGCCGTCGGGCCGGTCCCCCCGGGACCCCCCGGGCTCCGGCGCAGCGACAAGGCCGCAGACCCGAGCGGGGATCCTCGACGCTCAGGTGAGCCGGAAGACCTCGGTGCAGGCGATGAGGCGGGAGTCCGCCAGCGCGTTCGTCCGGTTGCCGGACGTCTCCTGGTAGTCGGGGCGGCTGACCATCTCGAGGAACTTCTCGCGGGACGGGTACTCGACCAGGATCACCGCGTCCCAGGAGTCGTCGTCGGTCCCGATGACGACGGAGTCTCCGCGGCCTTGCCAGAGCACCCGCGCGCCGGTCGCCTCGAGCATCGTCCGAACGCTGTCTCCGTACTTGGCGTACGAATCCTGGCCGCTCGACTGATCGTCGTCGGTGCGGTCCTTGAACTTCAACAGGTTCAGCATGACGACCGGTGTCTTGAGGTCGCTGTCGGCGAGCGCTCGAATCTGTTCGGCGGTCGGCAGGATCGGCATTTGGGAGCTCCTTCGTCAGGCTGGCCGGGTTACGCGCAGTGGATCCCGGCGCGGGGTCGGCAGCGCGTCGTACAGGTCAGCGACGAGATCGCTCCGAACCGACTGGTAGCCGGCGTCACCCCAGAGGTTCTCGAACTGGTGCGGGTCCGCCGCGAGGTTGTAGAGCTCGCCTTCGGTGCCGTCGTAGGTCACCGAGCTCTGCGGACCCATCGGGTTGTCGTCGAAGCCCACGAGGTGCCGGAAGTCGGTGGGGACCTGGGCCAGCCAGTCTTCGAAGCCGTTGGGCTGGTTCTTCGTGCTCGGCTCATACACCGTGCACAGCCAGTCGTCGCGCACGATGGAGCGAAGGTGGAAGCCGTACCCGGGGAACTGGCTGTCCCACTCGCACAACGCCCGTTCGCGTTCGGAGCCCGCGGCGGTCGGGAGCGCGGCGCCCTGCATCCACGGTGCCGGCTCGACGCCGGCGATCGCGCAGAAGGTGGGGGCCAGGTCGACCTGACCGACCGGCTCAGGAACCTCCGACGGGAGCGTCGCCACGTCCGGCGCGGGACGCCAGATGAGCGGGATGTGCATCAGCGGCTCGACGTGGAACGGACCTTTGAAGAGGAAGCCGTAGTCTCCCTGCATCTCGCCGTGGTCGGTGGTGAAGAACACGTCGGTGTTCGACTCCCAACCACGAGCCGCGACCCGCTCGAGCACTCGACCGCACGCCTCGTCGATGAGCTCGTTCATCACGTGGGTCTTGGCGTTGACCTCGCGGAGCTGGTCGTGCGTCAATCGGCCCGGCCGGTAGTTCGCCGGGCCGCCCTCGACGTTGCGCCAGGTGCCTTCCCAACAGGCGGACCAGTGGGCGGGCTTCTGCGCCAGCACCTTTCGGATCGCGTCGTCGGAACCGGGATGGCCGGCGGGCAGATCGAGGTCGCGCCAGTCGACGCGACCCAGCTCCCCGGCGGGCGGATCCCACGGGTGATGCGGGTCGGGGAAGCTCATCCACACGAACCAGTTCTCGGCCGGGTCGAGACCGTCGAGGAACGCGATCGTCCGGTCGGCGACCCAGTCGGTGTGGTACCAGGCGCGGGGGATCGGGTTGTTCTTGGTCTCGATGGCTCCGGTGTCGCCGCCGCCTCGACCGCTCAGCACCTGCAGGTAGCTGCCGAGATGCTCGGGATGGTTCTCTTGGAGCCAGCGGGTGTAGTGGAGGCTCGGGACCACGCCGTGCATCACGAGCTCGACGTGCTCGAAGCCCCGCATCGGGCCCGTCTGTCCGCTGCGGCCCAGCTGAGCCTCCTGGTACTCCGCGTTCGGGTCCAAGCCGGGCTCGAAGTGGGCCTTGCCGAGCAGCGCGGTCCGGTAACCCGCGTGCTCGTGCAGGTGCTGCGCGACGCTCGGGGCGTCTTCCGGGAGCGGGACGCCGTTGGCGACGACGCCATGGGTGCGGATGTACTGACCGGTGATCATGGTGGAGCGTGCCGGGGTGCACACGGTCGAGTTGCAGTACGCCTTCCGGTAGTTGATCCCGTTCGCGGCGAGCGCGTCCGCGACGGGGGTGCGGGCGATCCGGCCCCCGTTGCAACCCAGCGAGTCGAAGCGCTGCTGGTCGGTGGTGATGAAGAGGATGTTGCGCCCCATGCGACTCCTCCGCTTCGACGAGTCCCGCGATCGGGTTGCTGAGTCCCGACACCATACGGTGTCGGTCGCCCGGCGGGCGGTGGGGACCGCGGCTCGAGCGAGCCGCGGATCCCCGGTCAGGAGACGGGGCGACCCATCCCGTAGACCGCCGGGCCGACGGAAGAGCCGGTCGGTGTCCAGTGGACTCGAGCCAGCGACCCGCCGGTGCCGACGTCCACGACGACCTGACCACTCCCGAGTCCAGACGGCTTCCCGTTGCGTCCGAGCAGGTTCTTCGGATTCGTGAGGCGCGTGTCGTGCGGCCCGTGCGGTGTCGCGGTCGAGTCCCACACCGTGAGGAGGTACTGGTTGGTCCCGACGGCTTTCGGTGCCGATCCGACCACGAAGGCATGACCGTTCGCCCCGTGGGGTGAGGTGTAGGTCCAGGCGACGACGTCGCCGGGCTGGAGGTCGACGACGCGGTGGACCGGCTGCCAGCCGGGCTGGGTCCCGTCGAGCCGACCGAAGAGGTCCACGTACCGGGCCGGAGACGGGATGCGACCCGGCGCGATGTTGAACGTCGTCATGACGGTCGTGCGGGCCTGCGGTGCGGCCTGGCCGAGGGCGTACGTGACGAAGCCGACGCAGTCGTAGAAGTAGGTCCCCTTGGAAAGGTCGACTCGCAGCGCGGCTTGATACCGCGTCGCGGTCATGGTGTCGTACTCGTGCACCGCTTCGCCGAGCAGCGGCGACGTTCCGGCGTCCGCCCCGGCCGCGCCGACGTCACTTCTCGGGTGAGCGCCCGGGCTCAGGCCGACGGCGGGGGCCGCGGTCGTGGCCACGCCACCGGCGAGCGCCGCGACCAGGACCACGCCCCGCGCCGCTCGTAGGAGCCGACGTGACCGAGGTGTCCGCGCTCCCGTCGCGGACGGCACTCGACGCGATCGCGGAAGCAGTGGCATCACCTGTCCCTATCGGCTCCGGTTTCGGTCCACCTGAGGTGCGCTTGGGCTCGTGCTCACGTCCGCGCGCACGCGGGGAGCGCGGTGCACGACGGCGGACCGCTCAGCGGAGGCGGACGGCGGGGTTCTTGGTGATCCGCAGGCCCGTGGGCAGGCGATCGTGCACGCGGAGCATCCGTCGGAACCAGCGGGGGTTGCGGAGGAACCGCAGCTTCCACGCGACCCAAACCCGATCTCGGCGCAGCTGACCGAAGTGGACGAGGTCGGCGAAGGCGCGCTCGGCGAGGTCCCAGTCGCGGGCGGAGACGGCGAGCACGTAGTCGTCGAGCGACGCGCCGAAGAACCGGGGGACGACCAGATCGCAGAAGTAGTAACGGCCCGTCCGGCGGTCGTCGGGAATGCTCGCCTCGAGCTTCTCGCTGAAACGCAGCCGGCTCTCCGCAAACCGGCGGCTTGCCGAGTCGCCACCCGTGTGCACCCGGTACAGGGTCAACGCGCTGTCGTCGAACACGAACTGGGATCCGGAGCGAAACGCGCGGACGTACAGGTCGTCGTCTTCGTACCCCCGGAGCCGCTCGTCGAATCCACCCAGGGTCTCGAAGGCCTCGCGGCGGACGACGCTCGCGGACGGGAGCACCATGAGATCTCGTTCGACGCACGCACCGAGGGTCTGTTTCGGATGATGGACACCGTGTTCGTGGAGGTAGGAGCGGGTCACGAGCTGACCGTCCGTGTCGATCTCGTCGAAGTCGCTGTAGGACCAGACCACGGTCGGGTCCTCGTGGAACGGTCGGCAGAGAACGGCGAGATGATCGGGGTGCCAGAGGTCGTCCTGGTCGAGGAAGGCGAGCAGGTCACCGGTCGCCTCCCGCGCCCCCCGGTTCCGTGCCGCGGCCTGCCCGGCGTTGGTCTGGTGCACAACTCGGATCGAGAACGGCGCCGAGAGGCCGTGGAGGAACTCGACGTCGCTCTCGGCGGAACCGTCGTTGACGACGATGAGCTCGTCCGGCGGCTGCGACTGCCGCACGACGCTGTCGACGGCTCCCCGCAGGTACCGACCGCCACGATGGACCGGGATGATCGCGGTGACGCGTGGCGTGAGGCGCGGCGTCGCTGCGCTGAGCAGCGGGTCGCCGTCCCGGAGGTCGAGCGTGTCGGGGTCGACACCTTCCCGAAAGCCGGGGTCGAGCGGACCGCGAAGCCAGAGTCGGGCGCGGACCTCGTCCTGGTCGGTGCGACCTCCAGCGCGGTCCTCGAGCCGCTTCAGGTGGGTGAGGGCCAGGTCCGCGCCGCACGATGCCGTGCACCAGCGGTGACGCTCGGGAAGCTGGCGCGCCACCTCGGCTTGGTTCGCTTCGAGGGTCGCCCACACGTCGTCGCGCAACGCCGTGTCGGAGCGGACCGCGAACGCAAGATGGGTGAGCGTCGGGGCGGCGAGCCGAATTCGGAGCATCTCGCGAAAACGGGGCGGGTCCAACCAGAGCGACAGCGGCTCGTACACCCCGGTCGGCACGGACCGCTCACCGATCTGCTGCGTGGCGAAGCTCACCCCGGGGGTGAGCGGCATGAGGACCAGCCCGTCGTCGCGGTCGGGATCGGGGCGTCGGAAGTCGTCTCCGCGGGTCGATAGGCGTGGGCCGGGACCGTCGTCGTGTCCGGCAGCCATCCTCTCGTCTCCTCGTTGGGCGCCAAGCCTCGCGACGCGGGGAGCCCAGGATCGATGCTCAGGTCGACGAAGACCCCGGCGTCCTCGAGCTGTCGGGCGACGGCGGTCGACATGAAGTTGTCGCCGTGCTTGTGGACTCGACACGGCTGCCCGAACGCCTCGCGGTAGCCGTCGAGGCCGACGGCGACGCAGCGCGCCACCCAGTCGGGATCGGCTTCGTCGGACACCCACCGACCCTCCCACCGCCAGCTGTGCGGATGGATCCCGAACTCGTCGCCGGACGAACGGAACTCGTCCAGGTCGCGGCGGTAGTTCGTGACCAGCCATGTCGGGGACCCGTAGACGTCGGTGATCTGCGGGTCGATCCGGATGTACCAGGTCAACGCCGCCGGCGCATCGGACGCGGACGCGAGCCGATCCCGGAGCGCCGGCACGAGCTTCGCGAGCCGTTCGAAGCCGTCACACGGCACCGGCTCGCGACCCGCGAGCGCGCGCGTGTCGGGCTCGATGTCGAAGCACAGCACGACGGGGATCGTGTCCACCTTGCTCATCTCTGACGACGGGGAGCGAAACGCAGGTCAACAGGCTAGGAGGACCCAGCGCCGCCCGTCTCCGAGCGGCGACCGACGGACCCGGATCCCCCGATCCGTTCAGGCGTACCCGGTTCAGGGCACGCCGGGCCGCGGATCAGATCAGACCGAGGCCACCATCGACGCTCAGGACCTGCCCGGTGATGTAGCTCGCCTCGTCCGAGAGCAGGAACGTCGCCGCAGCGGCGACCTCCCATGCTGATCCTTGACGGCCCAGGGGAACCGGGGTGCGTTCGCGCGACGGTCGCCCGGCGGTCGCCCAACGTCCGAGCGGCGTGTCGATCAACCCGGGCGCGACCACGTTGGCGCGGATGCCCCGTCGGCCGGCTTCGAGCGCCACGTGTCGGCACAGCCCGATCAGCCCGGCCTTCGATGCGTCGTAGGCCGGGAGGCGGCTGCCCGGCTGCAGTCCCGCGACGGAGGCGATGAACACGATGGAGGCCCCCTCGCCGAGGAGCGGCAAGGCCTCACGGGTCACGAGGAAGTGACCTCGTAGGTTCACGGCGAACGTCGTGTCCCAGTCCCGTGCGCTCGTCCCGGTCATGCCCCGGCCGAGTCCGATCCCGACGTTGAGGACGAGCCCGTCGACACCGGCCTCGGCGGCGGTCGCCACGAGCGCCGCACAGTCGGACTCAGACGCCACGTCGCTGACGGCGACGACCGCCGAGCCGCCCTCCCGGTCGATCCATGCCGCGGTGTCCTCGGCGGCGGTCCGGTCACGATCGGCGACGACCACCGCGGCGCCCTCGCGCCGCGAGCACGGCGATCGCGCGGCCGTTCCCGACCGGCGCGTCCGGGTCGTCGGAGGGTCGGGTGCCGGCACCGACCACGAGCACGCGCCGTCCCGCCAGCCGAGGTTCGCTCATCCGTCGAACCCGGGGACACCCGGCTCGCGGCGCACTCCCAGCGAGTTCAGGGCGTACGCGACCAGGTGGTAGTGGCCGACGAGCATCGGCACCTCGATCAGCTGGCGTTCGTCGTAGTGGCGAGCCAGCTCGTGCCACGTCGCGTCCCCGATGCAGCTGTCGTCGTGGAGTTCGTCCGCAGCTCGGAGCAGCGCGGCGTCGAGCCGGTTCCAGCCCGGCGCGTCCGGCCCCGCCTGGATCCGGCGGAGCTCGTCGTCGGTGAGGCCGGCGCGACGGCCGATCAGGACGTGCTGGCCCCACTCGTACTCGGAACGGCACCGCCACCCGGTCCGGAGGATCAGCAGCTCCCGCTCCCGCGCTGGCAGCTTGCCGGCCAGCAGCTTCCCGGCGAACGGCAGCCACCGTCGGAACAGACCGGGGTGCCGGACCAGCGTGGTGAAGATGTTCGCCGCGGGCGCGTCGGGCGCGCCGGCCCCCGACAGCAGCTCCCGCGCGCGCTCGTCCTGGTCACCCGGTGCGAGCGGACCAATCCGAGGAGGCCGCGGCCGGTCCGACATGCCCGGCACGCTACTCATCCGAGACTCCCGAGTTTCGAGTGCCGAACCCGCAGACCGCCGACGAGCCGACGATCCGAGTCACGGAGGCGCATCGAGGCGCGCGCGGTTAGCGACGAGGCTCGTCGGTGCTGTCGAGCAGGCGCTGCTTCAGATCCCGCTTCAGGATCTTCCCTGCCGGGTTCCGCGGCAGCGGCTCGTCCCAGAACCAGATTCGGGTGGGAACCTTGAACGCGGCGAGCCGAGCGCGGACGTGTTCCCGGAGCGCGTCTTCGGTGACGTCGGTTCCCGACGCCGTGTGCACGATCGCCGCGACCTCTTCTCCGAGGACGGGGTGGGGGATGCCGATCACGGCGGCGTCGGTCACGGCCGGGTGCTCGAAGAGCGCAGCCTCGACCTCGACCGAGGCGATGTTCTCGCCGCCTCGGATCACGAGGTCCTTCGCCCGATCGACGATGTAGACGAAACCCTCGTCGTCGAGACGGGCCAGATCACCGGAGTGGAGCCAGCCGTGCGAGAACGACGCGGCCGTCTCGCGCGGCTTGTTCCAGTAGCCCTTCACCACGTTGGGGCCCTTGATCCACAACTCCCCGACCTCACCGGTCGGTCGTGCTCGGCCCTGCTCGTCGACGACCTTGACGTCACAGACGGGAACCGGCACGCCGACACTGTCGGGGTGACGCAGGTAATCGACGCCCGTGTTCATCGTGGTGACCGACGACGTCTCGGTCAGGCCGTAGCCGTTGCTGGGCGTCCGGCCCGGAAAGTGCTCTTCGATGGCGCGCACCAGCTCGGGTGCCGCCGGTGCCCCGCCGTAGCTCACGTTCCGGAGGCTCGAGAGGTCCCGCCGGGCGAAGTCGGGATGCTCCATGGCCTGCCACACCATGGCCGGGACTCCACCGAACATCGTGACGCGCTCCTGCTCGATCAGCTCCAACGCCCTCCCGGCGTCCCATTTGTGCATCAGCACCAGCTCGTTCCCCGCGGCGAGGTTGGCGACGAGCACCGAATGACAGCCGGTGGCGTGGAAGAAGGGCACCGACAGCAGGTACACGTTGCGGCCAGTGCCTGCCCCGCGGGGGCTCGCCGAGTGCCGCGGAGCGCACCGCGCGAGTTGACGAACCCGAGACTCATCAGGTTCGTACAGATGTTGCGGTGCGTCCCGAGCACACCCTTCGGTTCACCGGTCGTGCCCGACGTGTAGAAGATTGTCGCGTCGTCATCCGGGTCGATGTCGACCGGTGGGATCTCGAGGTCGGCGGGGACGTCGTCGAGCAGCTCGGCGAGGGAGCCGACGCGGGGGTCGAGGGGTCCCGGGTCGGCCCGGGCCACCAAGACCTGGAGGTCTCCGAGCTCGTCGAGCTCGGGGTCGAGACGGTCGAGCCGCTCCTGGTCGCAGATCAGCACCTTCGTCGCTGAATCGCGCAAGCCGTAGGCGAGCTCGGTGCCGGTCCACCACGCGTTGAGGGGTACGACCACCGCACCGGCGGCGACGGCAGCCCAGAACCCGACGGACCATTCGGGAAGGTTGCGCATCGCGACCGCGACCCGGTCGCCCTTCTCGACTCCGTGGCGGTCCACGAGCGTCCTGGCGAGTGCCGCCACGGCCGCATGGTGCGTCTTGAAGGTCCAGTGCTCTTCCTCGTAGACGAGGAAGTCGAGGTCCCCGTAGCCGCGGCTCTGAGCGAGGATGGCGCCGAGGGACGTCGGCGCGTTCTTCCACACGCGGGTCGGGATCCCGCGGATCGTCGTGTCGATGATCTCGAACGGTTCGCCCGGCGCGGTGAGCGCCGCCTGGACCTCGGCGATCGATGGCACGACCGAACTCATCGGCGGCCCTTCGTGTCCGCGCCGGCGAGGACCCGGCGCCTTGCCGTTCGAGGTACCCGCACGCCTCGAGCGTGCCCCTGCTTCACAGCGGCATCCTGACGCGTGCCGACGCGGCCCGGCCAGCAGCGTCTCGGGCCACCACCCCCCGAGCCCGTCGAGGCGACCAGACGCGCCGCCGCCGGGCTGGGCTCCGCGGGATCTCGGACGGTCCTCGGGATGAGCGGACAACCGCTAGCGTGCCCCGCGTCCAGGCGGTGACGGCCAAGGAGGTCATGCCGTGCGCATCGACGTCGCCGGTCCCGCTCCCCAGGTGAGGACGCTGGTGCCGTGAGCGGAGCTTCGGTCGGCATCGTCGGAATCGGCGGGGTCGGGACCGCGTGCGCGTGGTCCGTCCTGCTCCAGGGACTGGCCGGCCGGGTCACCCTGTACGACCGGACCGCCGACCGTGCCCTCGGCGAAGCCCGCGACTTCCAGCACGCGATGCCGCTCCTGCCACGCTGCGAGGTTCGCGGACGCGGCCTCGACGCGGTGGAACCCGAGGACATCCTTGTGATCACCGTCGGGCGTCACACCACTCCGGGCATGTCGCGGCTAGACGTCTTGGACCAGAACCTCGCCGTCATGGAATCGACCGCCGACGCGATCGAAGCCGGTGGCCTCCCCCGAATCGTGATCGTCGTCAGCAGCCCGCTCGATGTCCTCACCGAGTACCTCACCCGCCGATGGGCCGATCATGACGTCTCCGTCATGGGCTCAGGCACGTCGTTGGACACGTTGCGCTTCGCCGAACGTCTCGCCGACGAGTGCCGAGTCCACCCACGGGCGGTTCATGCATGGGTCGTCGGCGAACACGGCGACTCGTCCGTCTTCCTCTTCGAGAGCGCGACGATCGGCGCCCTCCCGCTCGCCGAGTTCGCGAACCAGCGCGGCCTCGACATCGGCCCCGAGTGGAGGAGCGCGGTCGAGCAAGACGTCCGAACCGCCGCGTACGGTGTCCGCGACCTGAAGGGCTCCGCAACCCACGGGATCGGGCTCGCGGTTGGGGGGCTGCTGCGCTGCATCGGACGCGAATCCGAGTTCGTGATCCCTGTGTCCGTCCGCGTCGGAGACGATCTCTGCGCCAGCCTGCCGTGCGCGCTCGGACCCGACGGCGCCGGCCCGCCGCTGATGCCCACCATGAGCGAATCCGAGCGAGCCGCGTGGGATCGAAGCCTCGAGGTCCTGGCGAAGGCGAACGTCCGACTCTCCTAGTCGTTCGGCTGTGCTGACCCGGCAGCGCGCGCCACGGTCCGCGGTGACAGCGCTCGCGGGCCGTACCCTTCGGTCACATGCGGAGAGGAGGCTGGTTCGCGACCCGGCGTCGTTGGATCAGCCTCATGGTCGCCACCGCTGTGTTCATCGTCGGGTGCACCGTGGGCGCTGCACCGGCGCTGGCACGTCCGCGTTCCGTCGTCGAACCGGTGTCTCGACCCAACGGCCTCGCCGTTCGTTGGACGAACCCGGTGCCGGCCCACGCCCAGGACGGAAGCTCCATCAGCGGGATCGTCGGGTACGGCAACTCGGGTCAGTCGCTGGCTGGCATCTGCATCGTCTTCTACTCGACGGTCGGCACGCCCACGTGGTCCGGGTCGACACAGTCAGGGCCGGACGGCACGTTTTCGTTCACACCGGCCATGGCCGAGAACTACGACCTGGCCGTGTTTGCGCCGTCGACGGCGGGGAACTGCAATTCGCTCCCACTCTCGAGCAACCCCGTCCCAGCGTGGTTCCAAGATGTCGCGTTGACGCCCGCGGACCCGCACAACCTGACCGTGCCCGGCGGGGTGCAGGACGTCCCGACAGGGACGTCGGGCCTCACGGTGTGCCTGGGTACCGACTCCCTCTTCACCGGCGGTTGCCAGATCCTCCCAACCGGGACCGGCGCGATCTCCGGGCGAGTTGTCACCACCGGCGCGCAACCAGTCCCGAACGCCTGCGTCTTCGTGCTCCCCAAAGGTCTGAGCAGCGTGTACGGCCCCGTGCTCACCGCGCCGGACGGCACCTATCTCGTCCACGGGCTGCCCCTCGATCTCGACCTCGTCGTCGCGTTCGTCCCCCCATTCTCGACCGACCAGGGCCCGTGCCAATCGAACGGTCCACCACCCCCGCCCGGGCCGGGACAGCTGCAACCCGTGTTCTGGAAGGACGCGTGGTTCGACCTCACCGCGTTCACCGGATCCAGCCAACCGTTCGACGTCGCGCTCCCGTTCTCACCGACGGTGTTGCGCGCGAGCGCGACCGGTGTCGATGGCTGCCTGACCACCGCGCCCGCCGACGTCGTCCCGCGCCCGAGCTGCGTCGAAGCCGCGAGTCCGATCCTCGCCGCACCTCGCTTCACCGGGTAGCGCGACCCATCCGCCGCCCCGGTCCGGTATGCCGCACCTCAACCGTGGGGGTTACGTCGCGGTGCGCGCGTCCAGCTCGGCGAGGCGATTGGCCATGGCGGCGAGCAGCTCGTCCGACAGGCCCGGGACCTCGGCCAGCGCGAGCGCAAAGCCGGAGCGTCCAATGGCCTCAGCGACGACGGGCGTCTTGGCCGTGACGGTTGCCGTCCGTGGTGCGTGAGCGAGGAGCGCGATCTCGCCGAAGTGCGAGCCGGGTCCGAGCGTCGCAACGACCTGACCGTCTCGGGAGACCTCGACCTCGCCTTCGAGCAAGATGACGAACTCGCGTCCTTGCTCCCCCTCCCTTGTGAGCACCTCGCCCGTGGGGGCCTCGAGATGAGTCGCCAGCTGAGCGACGACCAGCCGCTGCTCCTGTGAGAGGGTGGAGAAGAGCGGAACCTGGGCGAGTCGCTCCTCGAGCCTGTCAAACCGATCCACCGAGTTCCTTCCGTTCAGCCCGAGTCCCGCAGGGGCGGTGTCGTCTCGTCGGGGCGCCGAGCAACCGAGCGGCAGGCTACTGGAGTCCTGGCGACGTGAGTCCGAGCGGTTCACTCTCGTCGCGGCTCGAGCCGGTCGCGTCCGGCGACGACGACCGGGGTGGTGATCTCGACGCCGATCGACCTCGGTAGCGTGGGCGCGTCGCTGGGACGATGGGCGGGAGACTCGTGACCAAGCGGAGGACTGGAGCGGCCAGGGCAGCCGGGTTCCGATCTCTCGTCGTAGCGACGGCGATCTCGGCGGGGTGCCTCGGCACGGCGGCAATCGCATCGGCCTCGTCGTCCTCGCCGATCCAACAGGAGATACGGGCGGAACAGGCCGAGCTCAAGGCGCTCGAGCATGAAGCGACAGGGCTCATCGCACCCGCGCACCCCAACGGTGCCCCATCCGCAGTGGCGAAGCTCGGATCGGTCGTCGACGGCCTCGACCAGCTGTCGAACATGACCCGGCACACCTATGACGCCATCAGCGTCGATGTCGGGCCACAACTCAATCTCGGCGGACGGGCCGATCCCGCGTTGAGCGGGGTGCGTGCAGCGCAACCGAATCGAGGAACGGGCAGTGCCTCGCTCCGCGAGGCGGTCTCGACCGACCAGCAGAACCTGCGGTCCCTCCTGGTCCAGGACCAGCGGGAGGAGTCCCTGCTGCGGCGAGACCGAAGCGAGCTCACCTCCGGTCAGGTCGGAGACAACCTTCCTCCTCTCCGCACGGCGGGTCAGGAACGGGCCTTGCTGTCCGAGATCAACCAGACCGTCGATGCGGTGAGCCAACAGGCGAACCTCGCGAACGAACTGCTGCATCAGCTCTCCTCGATCCTCGCCTCCATCTCACGATGAGGGATCCCCGGAGCGTCGGCGTGGGTCACCGCCAGCGGCCGCATTCCGGGCCCGGGCGACCGGCCGCCCCTCCCGGGCGCGGCTGACTCGCGGGCCTCGAACCGGGCTTCGCACCCGACGGTCGCCCTCGTCAGCCAACGTCTGCCCGGGGTCGCCGCCCGCACCCTCGGCAGCACGGGCCACGTCGCCGCCGACGAACTGGCGGGACGTCCCAAACGGCCAGGGGGAGTTCGAGGTCGCGTCCGCGAGGCATCCGGGAACCGACATCCAGATGTGGACGTTTTGTTCGTGACAGGCAGCAACCTCGGCCGATCACGTCGAGCGACGAAGCGGAGCGAGGTTCAACAGGAGGCTTGGTTCAATGAGTTCCGCATCTCGCCTTGGCGTCACCACCGACCGGCGCACCTCACGACTGCGTGTGCGGTTGGGTCTCGCCGTGGCCGCCATCACCGCAGGGTCGTTCGTACTCGCAACGCCAGCATTCGCTGGCCCCCTCACGTCCAGCTCCCCGTCGGACACCGGGAGCGGGGCAGCCAACGGCGCCGACGTGTCCGGTGTCGCATCGAAGGTCGACCCGGCCGTCGTCGACATCAACACGACGCTCACCAACGGCGCCGCGGCCGGCACCGGGATGATCATCCGATCCTCGGGTGAGGTCCTGACCAACAACCACGTCATCAACGGCGCCACCAGCATCAGCGTCCAGGTCGCGGGGACTGGTGCCAGCCACCCGGCGAAGGTGCTCGGCTACGACGCCGCCAACGACGTCGCCGTCCTTCAGATCCAGGGAGTGTCGAACCTCCCGACGGTGAGCACCAGCACCCAGACCCCGACCGTCGGCCAGCCCGTCGTCGCGATCGGCAACGCGCTCGGTCGTGGCGGCACGCCCGCCACCGCTCCCGGATCCGTCACGGCGCTCGGCCAGACCATCACCGCGACCGACGACAACGGATCGAACCCCGAAACGCTCACCGGCGCGATCGAGGTCAACGCGGGGATCCAGCCCGGCGACTCCGGCGGCCCGCTGGTCAACGCCAGCGGTCAGGTCGTCGGGATGGACAGCGCCGGCTCGAACAGCCAATCGAACACGTCGGGCACGGATGGCTTCGCGATCCCCATCGGCCACGCGCTCGACATCGCGCACCAGATCGAGGCCGGGAAGTCGGACGGCAACGTCACGGTCGGCTCCCGCGCCATCCTCGGCGCCGCAGATTCAAGACACCGGTTCGGCGGGCGGGTTCACCGACCCGAGCTCTGCGGGCGTCCCCGTCAGCGGGGTCGAGCCCGGAAGCCCAGCCGAGAGCGCGGGCCTGACCGCGGGTGACACGATCGTCTCGGTGAACGGCACGCCGGTGGGTTCGATCACCGACCTCAGTGGAGCGTTGGCGAGCCACCGTCCCGGTGACAAGGTGTCGCTCGGCTGGGTCGACAGCTCGGGGCAGCAGAACACCGCCACGGTCCAGCTCATCGCCGGGCCTCCCCTCTAAGCCCGGTCTGCACGTGCGCCGCCCGACTCGCGATCGTGGATCGCGAGTCGGCGGCGCGCTGTCACGTCTCCGCGGTCGAGGCTGGTGGCCGTCTAGACGCGCGGGGAGGAGAGTGTCACCGGGTACGCCATCTGCGGTTCGTCGAACCCCTTCAAGTGGAGCTCTTGCGCGGCACCGACGACCACGTCTTCTGATCCCGGGTCGAGCTGGTCACGCACCGCGGCGGAGACCAGCACGGCGTGGGCGGGCTCGAGGCCGACGAGACGCGCTGCCCGGTTCACGACGAGGCCGTAGTAGTCGCCGTCGAGCGTGAGGACCTCCCCGACGTCGACGCCGCTGCGCAGCGCGGGCAGCTCGACGTGCTCACCGAAGACGGTTTCGAGCTTGAGCGCGATCCCGCAGGCTGTCGCGGCGTCCCCGGCGACGAACATGACCTCGTCGCCGATGAGCTTGATCACTCGGCCGCCACCACGCGTGATCGTGTCGGCTGCGACCGTGTCGAACTGCCGGAGCAGCCGGCCGTACTCGTTCGTGGGCAGGTCGTGCGCGAGACGGCTGGAGTCGACAATGTCGCTGAACCCGACGGCCAGGTTCTGGGTTTCGTAGCCGCCGGGTGTGTCGGGGGGCTCGTCGAACGGTCGCCGGAGGCTCTCGAGGTGGTGCCGGAGGAGCACGTCGAGTGCCGGGAGGAGTTGCGGCAGGAGCTCGAGCGCGTCGATGTTCGCCCAGACCAACGCGGTGCCGGTCGGGTCCTCCTCGAGGGATCGGGCGCCGACATCGACGACGAACGACGAGATCACCGCGTCCGCGATCTTGGCCATCGCTGCGCTCGCGACTCGGATGAGCTGCAGCGTCGGCTCCGCGCCGAAGAGCTCCTCGGCGAGGCTGAAAGACCGGATGAGCCCGACGTCGGCGTCGCTGAACACTCGGGTGTCGGGCTCAGGGTGGGGGAAGCCGGCGGCGAGCCAGATCGCGACGATCGCTTCCTCCGGGACGGCGGCTCGGGTCGCGACGTCGTTGGAGCGTCAGCTCGACCCGACCCGGGCGGATGACCAGCTGCGAAGCCAGCCAGGGCAGCCGGTCACCGAACGCGGCGAAGTCCTCGATGGTGGCCCCGAGCTCGACCAGCGGCGCAGCAGCGCGAGACGCTCGGGAGCCAACGGATCGGCCGGGTCGTAAATCCCGAGGCGCTCGAACCCGTCCGCGTCGTCCCGCGAACCCTCGATCACCCCGCCATCCTGACCGATTGGCGCAACTCCGACTCGTTTCGTCGTGTCGAAGCCACCGGGCGTGCCGGTCCCGCCGCCCGGCCGGTTCCGAGTTCTTCGCCCCGCGGTCAGCCGGTGAAGCGCACGGCGGGGACGGCCGGCAGAGGTCGAGCGCGGGGAGCGGCTCGTTGCACGGGGCTCGCGATCCCGACGAACGCGACCATCTCGAAGCCCCCGGGATTGGATGGCGGGGGCACTTCTTTCCAGTTGTTCGCCAGCCACACGTTGCCGGACGGGTCGACGACGACTCCGGTGTTGCGGACGAGGCCGTCGAAACCGTACCCGGTGCTCGGCGGGGAGATTGCCTGTCCGGTGGTGAGTCCGGCCGGGCAGGTCGCGGGTTGCGTTCCGCAGAACTCGGAGAGTCGCTGCTGCCCGAAGTTGGCGACCCAGACGTTGTCGTTGCCGTCGGTCGCGACACCCCACGGGATGGTGAGGCCGCCGCCCGTGAATCCGGACGGGCTCAGGACGTGACCGCTGCGATCGAGGAGGGTGAGTGATCCACCGACGGAGTTGATGTTGCTCCGGTCGGGACACGGCACGTCGACGAGCCCCGAGTTCGCGACCCAGAGGTTGCCGCGGCTGTCGGCGGCGATGCCGAGGGGCTTCTTCATGCTGCCACCACTGATCGGGGAGCCCGCCGCCGGCGAGCCGTTGGGAAGGATCATGGCGACGTTGTCGCTGCCGACGCCGGTGACGAACACGCCGTTGGTGTTGTGGGCGATACCGAACGGCTTGGCGATCCCGAGGTTCTTGATCTCGACGGCCGCGTTCGGTGACCCGCCGGGATACTGCGTCACGCTGTCGGCTTGGCAGTTCGCGGTCCAGATGTTGCCCTGCTGATCAGCGGTCAGACCTTGCGGCCAGCTGATGTTGCCCTGGGTGAAGCCACCGGTGAACGTGGCCGTGGCATCGGGTGAGATCGCCTGCCCGGTGGGGTTGAACTCCGAGACGCTGTTGTGGGGCGGCTGGAGATTGTCGGGGCAGCCCGGAGCCGCGAAGCCGAAGTTGGAGACCCACACGTCTCCGTACGGGTCGATGTCGATCCCGAACCCGGCACCGTTGAGCCCACCGCCGTGCCAGGGAGAGCCGGCCACGTACTGGCCCGTCGGCGTGAACTCGAGGAGCAGGTCGCTCCCGCACACTGAGTGACTGGGGACAGGGTCGTACATGTAGTTGTTCGTCACCCAGATGTTGCCGCGGGCGTCGACGGCCATGTTCCCGGGTCCGCTCATGGTCTGCGCGTCTCCGACGAACCGCAAGGCGAGCGTCCAGGCGTCAGGAGCGGATCCGAGCACCGGGCTGTAGGGCTGGGGACCTGTTTGGGACAGCGCGAAGAGCGTGGTGACGTGCTGCCACGGGTTGTCGTTGATGTCGACGACAGCTTGGAACGTGTCGGTCGGTGTCGGCCCGAGCGGCGGCGTCGCGGCGGCGAACAGCTGCGTGCACTGAGACTGCGCGGTGACGCACGCCGACACCATGTTCGAGACCGAGTCGAACGTCTGGGTCGTCGACGCCACGTTCGGCGGGTTCGCCGCCACCGAGTTGATCGTGCCGCTGACCGGATTGACGAGGTTGCGGACCATCCCCGCCGCGTTCTGGAGTCCCGGGGAAGGCCCGGCGATCCTGTCGTTGTGGGTGAACTGGGTCATCGCGTACCCGGCGGCGACCGTCGTGAGCTCGTTGACGGTGACCGTCGTCGGGACGTTGCCGGTGCCGAGGACGTTGACGAGAACCGCGGCCCCGGGACTGGGGGGCGTCGCCGTATTCGAGGCGATCAGGTACAGGACCGCGCTGTTGTCAGCGACGGCCGAATAGGGGATGTCGAACGATCCGTCGCCGGCGCTGGTCGAGGTCCCCAACGTCGTCGGGATGCCCGTGCCGTTCGTGACGTACAGGGTGACCGTGTAGGAGCCGAGTGGGGTCGCACCGGTCTGGACATGTCCGTGCACGTCGGCAGACTGCGCGGAGGCGCGGCCCGTCGAGATCGAGACGCCAAGACCCGCGGCGAGTGACAGGACGACCAGCGCGGGGATCCACCGTGATCTCTGGCCGTCGCGACGCATGGCTCCCCTGGTGCTCCGCGGGCCGGCGCGTCGAGGCGGGAGCACGCCCGGGCGGGTGGAACAGAAGGGTGGCTCGGATCGGTCGCCCGACCCGACGGGTGACGGACGGGCCATGCTGGTCGCATGCGGATCGCCATTGCCGGCGCGACCGGCTTCGTCGGGCGGGCGCTCGTCTCGACCCTGCTCGACCAGGGACACGAGGTGCTGGCGCTCGCCCGGCACGAGACGGCGATCGGCCCGGTCCACAGCCGGGTCGTCGACATCGGAGACGAGGACGGAGTTCGAGTCGCGCTCGACGGGCTGTGATGTCGCCTACTACCTCGTGCACTCCCTCACCCGCGGGGACTTCCGAGCCCGCGACCGGCACCTGGCCGAAACGTTCGGCCGCGCGGCCGCAGCCGTCGACCTGCAGCGAATCGTCTACGTCGGCGGGTTGGGACGTGACCCAGTATCCGAGCACCTCGTGAGCCGCCAGGAGACGGGCCGGGCCTTGACGACCGCGGGGGTCCCGATCGTCGAGCTTCGAGCCGCGGTCGTGTTGGGCTCCGGCAGCATCTCCTTCGAGATGCTGCGCTACCTCACGGAGCGGCTCCCGGCCATGGTCTGTCCCCGTTGGGTGCGAACCCGGATCCAGCCCGTCGCCCTCCAAGACATGCTGTCCTATCTCGTCGGCGCGTTGGACGTGCCACCCGGCGTGTACGAGATCGGCGGCGCTGACATCACGACCTACCGAGCGATGATCGCCGCGTACGCCACCGCACGCGGACTGAAACGACGACGAATCATCGACATCCCGTACCTGACCCCCCGTCTGTCTTCGTACTGGGTCGATCTCGTCACCCCAGTCGATCAACGGGTGAGCCACGCGCTGATCGAGAGCCTCACGACCGAAGTGGTCGTGGAGGATACCGCCGGAACGGCCGCGGTCTTCACCGTGCAGCCCCTCGGGGTCGGCGAGGCGATCGCCCGAGCGCTCGAGCAGCAGGCGCTCGAGGTGGGAGCAGATCTGCTCGGCCGCGAGACGGGCCTCGTCGACGGCGTCTACACCGAGCGGGTCGCCATCCCGCTCGGCTCGGTCGAGCCGGCCGCTGTCGACGCCGACCTCGACCGCGTCGGCGGAACGCTCGACTGGTACGGGCTCGCGTTCGCGTGGCGGGTCCGGCGGGCCCTGGGCGTGCTGGTCGGCGAGCGGTGGGGTCTCCGGCGCGCCACCACGCTCCGCCCCAGTGAAGCGGTCGACTGGTGGATCGTGGTCCAGCGCCGTCAACGCGAGCTGGTGCTCCGCGCCCTCGGCTGGGTCGCGGGCGATGCGTGGCTCGGCTGGCGCGCCGACGAACGCACCCTCGTCCAGGTCGGAGCGCTCCGACCGAAGGGTGTCCCCGGCTTCCTGTACTGGAAGCTGCTCCAGCCGGTGCACCGCCGAGTCTTCGTGCTGCTGGCTCAGCACCGGATCGACCGGGCGACGACGGGTACCCCCCGCGCGGGCTGACCCGGCCCGGCTCGGTCACTCACGACAGGACGAGACCCGCGGCGACCGACGCGCCGAGCTCCCAACAGGCCTCCAGATCCTGCGGTGTCGGCTCGTTGAGCACGGTGACCGGATCCTGGGCCCGCCTCCACCCGAGCCCGGTCGTGATCATCTCGATCGCACGAAGCGCACCGGTCGTGTCGGAGTTCCCGTGCAGGAACACGCCGTACGGACGTCGGGCCGTGGACTCCAGGCACGGGTAGTAGATCTGGTCGAAGAAGTGCTTCAACGCGCCGGACATGTACCCGAGGTTCGCCGGACTGCCCAGGAGATAGGCGTCGGCCTCCAGCACGTCGACGGCGGTCGCGTGCAACGCCGCCACCAATACCACCTCGACCCCGTCGATCTCCGGGTTCTCGGCACCGGATCGAACCGCGGTGACCATCGAGTGAATCGCCGGCGACGGAGTGTGATGGACGATCAGCAACCGGGGCATCGCTCACTCGCCGCCTTGATCGACGTCACCGCCGCCGTCGCGCCGCTCCGGCATCGGCGGGCATGCACCGACGCGCGGCGTGTGGGAACACCAGTGTATTGGTCGAGCACTGCCCGCAAGTCGGGCAACCGGCGCCGCGTCCCGAGCGGCTCGCCCCGCGGACCTGACAGACTCTCACCCGGGAACGAGCTGAGGTCCGCTCGAGCATCGGGGGAGCACCATGGCTGCGACCGGGACCGACATCAAGGGACCTGCACGCGACCCTGGGGCCGACCTGCGCGCCCGTCGGATACGTCTCGCGCCGTACGACACGCTGGTCGGACCCGCGGGTCACCTGCACCAGGAACGGGCCCGGCTTGCGGCGCTGCGCTGGGAGCACTTCGAGGCCCGCCCCGTCGGCGCGACCATCGGTGCCGAGCTCACCGACGTCGACCTCACCGCGGACCTTCCCGATGACGTCATCGCCGAGCTGCGCCAGGCGCTCCTGGACTACAAGGTCCTGTTCTTCCGCGATCAGCCCCTCGACCCTGCTGCTCACGTCGCGTTCGCCCGACGGTTCGGTGACCTCGAAATCCACCCGTTCATCCCGTCGAACACCGACCAACCCGAGTTGGTCCGGTTCGAGAAGTCGCCCGAGGTCGGCGGGTACGAGAACGGCTGGCACGCCGACGTCACGTGGCGCGAGTGCCCATCGATGGGGGCGGTGCTGCACGCCTTGACCGTGCCCCCGACGGGTGGCGACACCCTCTTTGGCGACATGGAAGCCGCCTACGAAGGCCTCGACGACGACCTCAAAGAACGAATCGCGGGGATGGTGGCCGTCCACGACTACAGCCAGGTGTTCGGGCACCAGATCGCCGAGGACGCCAAAGCCGAGATGCGAGCCAAGTACCCCGCAGTCGAACATCCGGTGGTCCGCACGCACCCCGAGACCGGGCGCAAGCTGCTGTTCGTCAACCGCTTCTTCGTGAGCCACATCAAAGACCTCGACCCCGCCGACAGCACCGCGCTGATCGACCGGCTGTGCCGCGAGGCGGACTACCCCGAGTACCAGTGCCGCTTCCACTGGGAGCCCGACTCCGTGGTGTTCTGGGACAACCGGGCTGTCCAGCACTACGCGGTGAGCGACTACTGGCCCGAAGTCCGCATCGTGGAACGGGCGAGCATCATCGGCGACCGACCCCGGTAGCCGACCTCAGTGCTCACCTGATCAGAGCCGCGCGGGCCGCTTCGAGGCGGGGGCGCTCGACGTCCACCACTCGCTGTCGCTTCGCCCGTGTGATCAGCCGGTCGAAGTCGACATCTTGGAGGCTGGCTCCCACCGTCCGGTTGAGCGATTCCCAGAGCGCGACCTTCCCGGCGATGCCGAGGCTGAGCATCTCGAGCTCCAGGAGCCGGGTCAGGGGTGCGTCGCCGGTGATTCGCGGGCTCAGCTTCGCTCGCGAGATTCGTTCGCCTACCCACCCGGCGGCCGCCTTGTCGGGCTGGGCTTGATCCCCAGACGGTCCCGCAGGGACACCAGGTCTCGCGATCGTCGACGATCTCCTCGGCGCCGGCCTGCGGGGCTCCCCCTCGACCGTCGGGCCCGCATGACTGGCGGCAGTGCGCCTGGCGAGCTCGACCCCGGCGGCCAGCGCGACGTCCGACGCGGCGGCGTGTCGAGGCACGCACGCCCGCTCTCCTGGTCGGCCCGCCAGGGCCGGGCCGACGGCGTCGCGCGTGTGACGAAGCGCCTACCGGTGTGAAGGATCGGCCTGCCGGTACGGCGTCACGTCCATGCCGGGATACCGCTCGGCGACGTCGGTGACGGTCTGCTCGTTCCAGTAGTCGGCGCCAGGCCTCGGGAAGCCGAACAGGTCACGTTCACGGACCGTGCACCGCGGGATGAGCTTGGCCCACCGCTGTGGTGCCTGCTTCGGCCAGGCCATCTTCCCGCCCCACGTCGTGCCCCGCACCTGGTAGTCGGCCAGCAGCGAGAAGCGCGAGTGACCGGCGCCGGTGAGGTTCGAACCTCGATGCAAGATGTCGGTGCGGTACACGAGCAGGCTCCCCGCAGGCCCCGTCGCGGAGACCTCGACGTCGGCGAGCTCGCCGAACTCGAGGTACAGCGGCGTGAAGGGGACGTCCTTGCCGTCCCCGAAGGGCACGATACGAGTCGGGCCGTCGTCGTCGCTGACGTCGGAGAGGAAGATGAAGGTGGTCAGCTGCTGATAGCGGCCGTCACGACGCGGCACCACGAGACTGTGGCTTCCGTAATCGCGATGGAGCGGCTGCTCGTAGTTCGACAGCCCCGGCGTACTTCGCCCACAGCTCGACCTTGTACAGGTGCAGCTCGGGCGTGCCGAGGAACCGTTCCGCGGCGTCGACCAGGTCGGGATGGAACGCCAACCGGTTGAGATCCCAAGACCGGTACGGGAACTCCTCGACCCCGGCGAACTGGCCCGTCGCGTACTCAGGATGGCTCGAAGGGTCCGCGAAGTACGCCGTTGGTTCCGGGAAGTGGAGCCAGAGCGCCTGCTGCGCGGCCGGCGAGCTCGTCGGGGCTGAGGAACCCCTCCACGAGAGCGAACCCCCGCTCGCGGACCTCGTCGAGCGCTGCGTCCGGGACCCGCACAGCGCGGCACTCTACGCCCGGAGCGTTGCAGTCGCCCCGCTCGTCCGATCGGCGCGGCGGCGAAACCGCGTACGCTGCGCCGGTGCGTGCCGTCGTCTTCGACCTCGCCGATCCCGGCTTCCCAGCGTCGCTCAGCGAGCTCCCCGAACCCGAGCTGCCCGGCCCGGAGTGGGCGCGAATCGCCGTGACGACCGGCGGGATCTGCGGCAGCGATCTCCACCTCTTCTCCCACAACACCGGCCCGTCGCCCACCTTGTCGTCGATGGGGTCGTTTCCCTTCGTGCTCGGCCACGAGATCGCCGGCCGCGTGATCGAGGCGGGCCCCGGGTGCCCACCCCGTCGAAGGACCCGGGTCGCCGTCGATCCGTGCATCCCCTGCGCGGCCCGAGGCATCGACCCGCCGTGCGCGAACTGCGCCCGCGGATGGACCTCGTCGTGCCTCAACCTCGACAGCCGCGTGATCAGCGGCGGCCGCACGCTCGGCTTCACCCAAGACCTGGGCGGCGGCTGGGGCGACCAGGTGCTCGCCCACATCTCGATGCTGCACCCGATCCCCGATTCGGTTCCCGACCGTGCCGCGAGCCTGCACGAGCCAGTCTCGATCGCCTGTCACGGAATCCTCCGCGCTCCACCGCACGACGGTGACGCGGTCCTGATCGTCGGCGCCGGGATCATCGGGCTCGCCACACTCGCCGCGGTGAAGGGACTGTTCCCCGCCTGTCCGGTCACGGTCCTCGCCCGTCACGCCCACCAGGCCGACGCCGCCGCCGCCTGCGGTGCCGATCATGTAGTGCGCACCGACGCCAGCTCGGCCCACTTCGAAGAGCTTGGGCGCCTCACCGACGCGCGGGTCATCGGTCGCAAAGCCGACGTCATGCTCATGGGCGGCTTCCCCTACGTCGTCGAGGCCGTCGGCGCACCGCAATCGGTCACCGAGGCCCTCCGGGCCGTCGCCCACCGCGGCACCGTCCTCCTGCTCGGCGCGGCCGGGGTCAGCGAAGTCGACCTCACGCCCGTCTGGTACAAGGAAGCCGCCCTCGTCGGTTCGATCGACCACACCGTGGACTCCGGCTCCGCTCCGGGTCTCGCCGGCAGCCCCGACCGTCACTCGGTCGACCGTGCCCTCGACGTGCTCGCCGCGGGGCTGCTTCCCGACGACGTCGTTGTCACCCACGAGTTCCCGCTCGACGCGTACCACGAGGCGGTCGAAACCGCGATCGACCGGGGCAACTCGCACGCCATCAAGGTCGTCTTCCGCCCGTAACCGACGACCGCCTGCGGCGTGCCGCTGCGGCCACGCACGCCCACCGCGGCGAACCGGCCGATCAACCAGCCTCGGGCATCTCCCTCACGCTCAGCTCGTGGCGCGCAGAACCTTCTTCGGGTCCTCGTCGAGCTCGTTCAGCTTCGCGATCATCTTGCTGAACGTGTCGTCGAAGGAGTGCTGCTTGCGCGCCCGCTTGAGCGGGTTCGCGAACGAGATGATCTGAGCGCCGACGAACTCGTGCCAGGCCCCCAGCTCCTTCAGCTGATCGGTGACGGAGCGGACGAGCCGGTGCGCCTCGACCACCCTCCCGGCGCGCGCCTCTCGGGTCGGGAGGCACTCGACGAGCGGCTGGTCCATGAACCCGTCGCACTTTCGGAGGATCGGCTCGAACGCGCTACCGGCCAACCGCCCGGACTCCGCGTACGCGAGGCCGAGGGTCACGTAGTGCGCCTGTTGGACGGCCTCGACGACTTCGACGTCGTCCTCGGCGAGCCCCGGTTCGGAGGCGACGATCTCCCGGTAGATCGACAGCGCGACAGCCGACCGCTCCCGAATGTTGGGCTCCTTCTCGACATTGAGGGTCAGCATCCGCCGACCGACGGAGCGGGGGGCGATGACGACGGGGACGCGCCGGAGGCCGAGCTCCTTCGCGGCCAGGAACCGGTGCTGGCCGTCAACGATCAGGTATCCGTCTCGATCCTTCTGGCCGACCACGACGAGCGGGGCGAGAAACCCCACCCGCCGGACCGAGTCGACCAGCCGCTTCACGTGGGCGTCGCTGGACTTCCGCTGATGGGAGACGACTTCCAAGCTCGCGATCGGGACGACCGCGAACGAGAGGTCTCGCCGTGTCATCGGCTCCTTGAAGGCGAGGCGAGCCTCCGACGCCGGTTGTGGTGATCGCGCGGAACCCTCGGCCATCTCGACGGAATCGTATCGCCACGACGACGTCCCCCGGCACGTCACAGCGTCCGGTAGTCGTTGCCCGCCTCCAGGAGGAGCACGGTGCTGGTGCTGGTCGGTGCAGGCTCGGCTGGGTGCGTATTCGCGCCTCGGTTGAGCGAAGACGACACCCGCAGCGTCACGTCCACCGTGAGGGTCTCGGCCGGTCACCCTTCCACCGATCCACCGATCCACCGAACCCGCGGCGTGTCGAGGGTCCGTGCTCCCAACCGGGTGGGGTCTCGAACGTCCCCTCCGGAACCTACGATGTCGGCATGTGCCGAAACATCACGGAACTGCGCGGCCTCGAGCCGCCCGCGACGCGAGAAGAGATCGAGGCCGCGGCGAGCCAGTACGTCCGCAAGGTCAGCGGCGTCAGCCGCCCCAAACCGGAACTCGCCTTGGCGTTGGACGAGGCCGCACGCGAGGTCGCGGCGATCACCGAGCGCCTGTTGCAGAAGGTCCCGGCCCGTCGTCAGCCACCGAAGAGCGTCCCTCCGCTGCGCCGCCCCGAGGTCCGCAAGCGCATGGGCCTCAGCCCACTGCCTTCCTGAACCGACCGGCGGCCAACTCGTGACTCGCGGTCCACAGCACCGCGAGTCACGTCCTGTTCGCGGCTAGGACTCGGGCGGGCCTCCGGTCGTGTTCGCCACGCCGGTCACCCCACCGACAGGCTCCGGTCGACTCTCTTCCTTGCCCTTCGGCGGAAGGCGGCGACGAAACTCGCCGGCCGCGTCGTTGAACGTCGCCGAGATCGCCGCACTCATCGCGCCGATCACGCGTTCCATGCTCTGCTTGGTCTCGGGCTCCTTCACCATCTCCCTCATCGAGCCCAACGCCTGACCGACATGGTCGGTGAGCTGCCGGGCCGCCTCGTGGAGCTTGTCTTCGTCCTCACGGGCCTCCCGGGCCTGGTCCTCTCCCAACTTCCGGTAGTCGTCACGGAGGTGAGATCCGAGGTCACGCCAGGTCTCGCCGACCTGCTCCCATGCTTCTTTCGTCGTCGACATCATCGCGGCTCCTCTCGTTCGTCCCTCGGCTGGCCAACCCAATCTGACCTGCCACGCGCTCTTGCTCGCGAGGCTCATGGTACGAAGCGAGGGGACCGCCGCCCAGAGGCTTTCGACTCTGAATCCCGTCGTTCCCGACCGCCGATTTGAGGAGCCCACCGTCGTTGACGCAACGCTGTTGCGCTCCGGTCAGAGGCCGGTCAAGAGCGATCCGGCGCTCATGAGGAGAAGTCGAGGGGAAGGCCCGGTCACGCGCACCCGCGCCGGCGGCAGCGTTCTTCGGCTGCGCACTAGGGTGCGGCGTCATCACAAACAACACCAACAACCGAAAGGTCAGTCGGCGATGAGTTACGGGATTATCCACCGCTTCCCGGGCGGGACCCAGGAGCAATACGAGAACACGATCAAAGTGGTGCACCCGGACGGGGGCAAGGGTCTCCCCGACGGTCAGACCCTCCACCTCGCTGGTTCGACCGGCGACGGCTGGATCGTCGTGGCCGTCCATGACTCGAAAGCAGGGTGGGAGCGGTTCCGTGACACGACGCTCGTGCCCGGGTTGGCCAAGGTGAGCAATGGCTTGCCCGGTCCGCCGGAGGAAACCTCCTTCGAGGTCGTCAAGGTCCAGACCGGCTGAGGATCAGAACGCCGGACCCGACTCGGGCGTCGCAGACCCGCGTCGTCGGTCGATCCGGCGGTCACACCGATCGGCGGACCCGCCGGTCGTCCCGGCCTGGGGACAAGGGAGGTCGTGGCATGTATGTCGGAATCGGGATCTTCGCGTTCGTCGCCGTTCTCTGTGTCGTCGCGTTCGTCGTGAGCGTGAGGAAACGCCGCCGCTACGAAGAATCCGGGTAGCCCCCACCGGCGAACCCACAGGCCGGTGGCGCCGGCCGCCGAACCCGGTCCGCTCAGCGGCCGCCGGCCCTCGGACGGTTTGACGGTCGTCCCCGACCCAGGGCGTCGGGGGTCGCCCGCCGCGCCGGCGGGCCGGTCCGCCGCGGTGATCGGACGGCGGCTCAAACCGCCGTCGTGGCCTCATGGCTGGTGCGCGGCCCAGCTCGGGTGGGGCCATCGCCCCGGGGAGGACGATCGACCTCGCACGCTCCTAACACCGCCCTGACCGGATTTCGGGCAAGCCGGACCAGCGTGTGTGGGACAGGAAAGAGATGGGAGCGATGTGATGAACGAACCAGCTCCGACTGGTGAGTTTCAACGGTCCAGGAAGTCCATGTGGCGCATGCGTTGGGTCCTCGTCGGCCTGTCCGCGCTGCTGGCCGTGGTTCTGGTGGCGAGCGGTGCGGTCCTGATCGGCGCAATCATCGGTGTCATGGCCGTCGTCCGAACCGTGATGATCGTGCGGTGGG
This sequence comes from uncultured Actinomycetes bacterium, assembly GCA_963714105.1. GTDB lineage: Bacteria > Actinomycetota > Acidimicrobiia > IMCC26256 > PALSA-555 > PALSA-555. The sequence continues at coordinate 1,912,739 of OY970233.1, forward strand.
AACGCCAGACCGTTTGACCCGCCGACCCGGCCGGGCATTCGCGGAAGGCGTCGAGCTCAGCTGACGATCCGATCCGAGGTGCTCGGGGTGTCGACGTGGGTTCGCTCCGGGAGGAGCAGCACGGCACCGACGAGGAAGCCGACCGCGCCGATGAACGTGCCGCCGTTCATCAGCGAGGCGTTGCGCACCTGGTCGGTGGCCGGGACCACATGCGCCGCGAGTGCAGAGACACCGAATGCGATCGAGCCCGCGAGGTTCACCCCCGCGATCCACCACGAGTACCCCTGAGGTGGCCACGACCACGGTCCGTGGCAGACCTCCGACCACGCCAGCCAACTGGCCACGAGGAAGCACACCGACCCCAGAACGTCGGGTGTCCATACCCGACGGTTCATCTGCTGGGTTCCCGTCGCGTGCAGCGCCGCGAGCGTGCTCACGTTGAAGAACACCGTCCCGAGGAGCTGCACCGAGCTCGCGTACCAGTCGATCCGGCCGGGCTCCCACGCGAGGAGACGCCAGCGTTGCGGTGATCGAATGCCGGGTGGCGCTTGTCGCGTGTTCACCACCTCGAGGTACTGGAGCAACGCGGCGGCGGTGAAGAACACCGACCCGACGAAGAACGTCGCACCATCAGCATCTAGACCCACCGCGTGTGCGTAGCCGGGCGCCGCGCCGAGCGCGAAGCAGATCGAGCCGATCGCGAAGAGGACGCCGATCCACCAGCCGATCGCGCCGGGCGCCCACCAGGTCGCGCCCCGCCCCGTGTCGAGAACCTGTTCGTGTTTGCGCTGGCCACGCGACGTCCATTCGACTTCGGTCCCGTCGGGGCGGCGCAAGGTCGCGCCGGTGATGAACGGGCCCGGACCGACGGTGGCGAGGATCTCGTAGCCGGGCGGCAGCTTGAGTCGCCGCCGCAGGCGGGCGGCTCGGAGCGAAGCTCGCCCGACCGCGAGGTTCGACGATGGGTGTCGATGCGTCATCGGGCTCGACCCGCAACCACCATCGCCGCCATCGCCCTTCGGTTCGCGTCCCGCAGGTCAGGAGATCGGGCGAAGTCTGGCGCGTTCGTCACCGCACGGCGAGACGAACCAGCTGGACGAGGGGGGACCGCTCCCGGGGGTCACCTTCGCTCTATCCTCCCTCTCTTCTATTGGTCTCTCTCCTCGGCGACTTGGCCGCTCTCCTCGCAGCGGCGATGGCCGTGCCTGCGGGAGCGGCCGACGCGACTTCCAATGCCGCCTACCGTTGCGGCCGAAGCCGAGGAGGACCTGCCGTGGGTGACTGCATGGACCAGATGGCACAGATACTCGACGACGCTGCCGGCGCCAGCGTGGTCGGTCGGCGAATACACGCGGGCGCGCCCCTCGAGACCGCCTTCCCCGAGGGTGGCGACGTGATGGTGCTGCTCCGCGAATATGCGTTGAACATGACCGAAGGCCTCGGGCAGGCGATCCGCGCGTTGGCCTTCGAGGTCGACGAATTGGCGGTGGTGCACCACCGCCTCGCCGCCGAGGTGGATCAGTTGTCGAGCCGCCTCGCCGCCTTGGAGCGCGCCTAGACGGACGGCGCCGCAAACCACGATGAGTCGCGACACCACGCGGATGGAGGGCTGGCTCCCCACAAGCGCTGCGTTACCGTCATCACGTGGCGATGAAGGCGAGTGTGCAGTACGCCGCGAGCGGCGACTTGCGCATCGCCTACCAGGTGTTTGGTGGCGGCCCGCTGGATTTCGTGACCGTCCCGGGCTTCGTGTCCAGCCTTGACCTCATGGCCGCCTCGCCGTCGTTCGGACCGCTGTTCCAGCGGCTCGGGCGCGTCGCGCACTGCGTGGTGTTTTCGGGAGGGCGACTCCTTTCCGTCGGGATCGCTCGGCGACCTGCGCTCAGGGCCCCTGCTTCTCGAACACGAGGCGGTAGTGGTCGAGCAGCTCCCGTTCGAAGCAGACGCCGTTCGCGCTCACCCCCGAGGTGAACGCGAGCCGGAAGTCGGCGCTCGTCAGCCACCGGGGGACAAGGCGGAGCTTGAGCAGCGACTTCCTCAGGCTCGGTTCCGCGAACCGGCTTCGCCACTGCCGGATCGTCTCGATGTAGTCGAGACGGCCATTCGAGCTCGACACCAGGCGGAAGTGTGGTTCGGCGCACGTGACGATCTGCTCCTTCCCGAGGGGGAGCCACGAACCGGGGAACTGGCGACCCAGGAGCGCGAGGTACCAGGCGTCTGATCCTCGCGGAGCCCGGATGTCGATGTCGTCGAGCGGGATCATGTTCGGCCCGAACACCATGGTCTGAAGGTAGAAGCGGCCCTCGTCGGGCAAGACGCTCGCGGCGCGCAGAAACAGGTCGCGATAGACCGCCTCCTGCCTCCCGGCGAGGTGCTCCTCGGGTGAGCAGAAGTGCTCGAAGGCGCCCAGGCTCGCCACCGCGTCGAAAGCGCCGAAGCTCTCACGCGTGAGCTGCCCGCGCGTCGCAGAGGCGAGCGTCGAGGCCGTGCCGCCGGCACGCCGCGACCTGGGCTGACGAGAGGGTGACGCCAACGCCCGTGCCGGCACGGGTCCGAACCGCGTCGAGCAGCGGGCCCCAACCACAGCCGAGGTCGAGCACGCGCCGCTCGGGACCGATCCCGATCTGCTCGGCGACGTAGTCGTGCTTGTGCCGTTGCGCGGCCTCGAGGCTGAGGGAGAAGTCGCCGTCGTACTTGGCTCCGCTGAAGTCGGCCAGCTCCCCGAGGCTCAGTCGAAAGACGCGGTCGATCAACGAGTAGGTGAACTCGAGGTCGTCACGGTCAGCCATGAACTCAGACCTGGGGTTGAGCGCCGCGATCCGCGCGTGCTGTGCGCAGGTGCGGCGCGAGGCGTCCGGGATCCTATTCGCCGTGACGATCCGTGTTCGTGGTGGGTCGAGCGCGGGAAGCTCGACCCGGGGCTCTTCCACCCGACGAGGGGGTGGCGCCGGACATGGGGCACCTGGCATGGTCTGGTGACCGTGACGACCACCTCGGGAGAAGAGAAGGCGATGCCGTTGCGCGTTGTGGGAGCCGGCCTCGGCCGGACGGGGACACACTCGCTCAAACTCGCGCTGGAGCAGCTGCTGGACGGCGCCTGCTACCACATGCTCGAGGTCTTCCAGCATCCGGACCACATCGCGGTGTGGCAACGCGCGCTCGGAGGTGATCTCCCCGACTGGAGCGGCTTCCTCGACGGCTACCGCGCGACCGTCGACTGGCCTGCCGCGGCGTTCTGGCGTGAACTCGCGGCGGCGTCCCCAAGAGCGATCGTGCTGCTGTCGACGCGCGAGACCAACGAGTGGTGGGAGAGCGCGAACCGGACGATCTTCGAGGTGTCACAGCGAACGGCACCCCCTGAGGACCCGGTCGCCGACGCCCAGCTGCGGATGGTGGCGACGATGCTGCGAGAGCGGTTCACGGCGGACTGGACCGACGAGAATGCCGCCAAGGCCGCGTACGAACAGCACAACGAAGAAGTGCGGAGGGCGGCCGACCCGGCGCGACTCGTCGAATGGTCACCCGGCGACGGCTGGGATCCGCTCTGCGCGGCGCTCGAGCTGCCGGTTCCCGACCTCCCCTTCCCGCACGTGAACACGACCGCGGAGTTCCGGGCCATGTCGGGTCTCGACGCCGACACCTGACCCCGTCCGCACCGGCCTGTGCCTCGCGGTGAGCGACGGATCGGCCGCTGCCGTCGGCACATCGCTCGGTACGTCGCTGGTCGGACAGACCAGCCCGGGTCGCCTGCTGACGTTGCGACCCCGACGGTTGGGTGAACGGAGCGAGAACATGTCTTGACGTGGGCGAAGACGACACGTGCCTGATCACACGGAGGGGCGCGTCACCGCGCAGGACCACGGGATCGACGCGCTGACGGTCGGCGGTGATGAACGCGGTTCCGCGTCACCTGCCGGAGAGCGGGCTATCGTGACCTACGTCGCGTACCCAACTTCGGGGGAGAAACTCATGGAGACGCAGCGAGACCGACAGGCTGCCTCGGCAGCAGCCGCCAGCCTGTGGTGGATCGTCCTGCTCATGGGCATCGTCTGGTTCGTCATCGCCTTGGTGGTCTTGAGGATCAACGAGACCTCGATCACCACCGTCGGTGTGATCATGGGCGTCGTGTTGCTGATCGGAGCGTTGGGCGAGATAGTCGCGCTCGGGCTCGTCGAAGGCGCAGGATGGAAGATCTGGCATGCCCTCTTGAGCGTGCTGTTCCTGCTCGCGGCGATCTGGGCGTTCACCGAGCCCAAGCAGGCGTTCTGGGCCCTGGCCTCGGTCCTGGGCTTCATGCTGCTCCTCGTCGGCGTCTTCGAGATCGCTCGGGCCTTCGCGACGAAGGAAGAGAACTCAGGGTGGTGGCTCAGCCTCACCGCGGGCATCCTCTACATCGTCTTGGCGTTCTGGGTGTCCCAGCAGCTCGACCCGGTGAAGGGCCAGCTCTTGCTCTTCATCATCGGGATCTTCGCCCTGCTTCGCGGCGTCTCGGAGATCGTCCTCGCGTTCGCGTTGCGCAGCGCAGGCAAAGAGCTCGCCCGGGCGTAGCCACGTCGGCGCGGATCAGATGCCGCGCCACAGATCGTGCAATCAAGTGGGAGTGCGCCCTCGGCTCGGCGAGCCGGCCGAGCCGAGGGCTTGCATCCGGCTGACGTCGTATCGGGTGACGTCGGGGTGGGCCGACGGCCTCTGCGGCGGGGCCGGACGTGAGCCCGTCTCGTCCGGGATCGTCGGTCCAGCGCGTCGAGCCTGCCTCAGGGTGCTTGATGGAGGTAGGTGCTGCGTTCGTCGGAGGTCAGTTGCCGAACGACGCGGCTTCGTGCGAGCTTGAGCGTCTGGTCGAATGGGCCGCATTCGAGGCAGTCCCAGATCCGGACCGTTCCGTCTTCGGACCCGGCGGCGAGGCGGGTGCCGTTCGGGTTGTAGGCCACCGAACCGACGCCGACTGGTTGACGCAGCGTGACCAACGGGAGGCTCGGGACCTGCGAGTCCCAGATCTGCGCGGTCCCGTCGGTGCTCGCCGCGGCGAGCTGCGAGCCGTTCGGGTCGAACGCGACGCCGTCGACCGGGCTCGTCTCGTGCAAGACCACCGGCTTGCTGTTCTGATGACGCCAGTCCCAGACCTGCGCGGTCCCGTCGATGCTGGCCGTCGCGAGCCGCGCGCCGTCGGCACTGAACGCGACGCCCAGGATCGAGCTCTGCTGGTAGAGGAACACCGGCGACGACTTCGGATGCCGCCAGTCCCACACACCGGCGGAGAGATCCAGGCTCCCGGTGGCGAGATGAACGTTGTCCCGGTTGAACACCACCCCGTCGACCGAATCGGTATGACCTTGCAACGTGATCGGGGCGACGCTCGGGCGACGCCAGTCCCACACCCGGGCGAGGTTGTCGGAGCCCCCCGTGGCGAGGACCGACCCGTCAGGGCTGAAGGCCACGCCGAAGACGGTCGACGGTTGGCGCAAGATGGTCGGGACCGTGTCGGGATGTTGCCAATCCCAGATGAGGACGAAGCCGTCACCGGTCCCGACCGCGAGGTGGCTCCCGTCGGGCGTGAACGCCACGCCGGACACCGAGCTCCCGTCTCCCCGCAGCGTGATCGGCGCGACGGCCGGTTGACGCCAGTCCCAGACCAACGTGGTGCCGTCGAAGTAGCCGGCCGCGAGGTGTGTGCCGTCGCGTGTGAACGTCACGCTCCGAACCGCACCATGGCCGCCTGCCAGGCTCACCGGGTCGACGTCGGGTCGCTGCACGTCCCACACCCGGGCGGTCTGGTCGGCACCCGCGGTGGCGATCTGCGCGCCGTTCGGGCTGAAGGCGACGTCCTCGACCGAGTCGGTGTGGCCGGGGAAGAGCTGAGGCACGGAGTTCGGGACCCTCCACTGCCAGATGCGCGTCGTGCGGTCGAGGCTGGCGACGGCCAAGGAGCTCCCGTCCGGGCTGAACGCGACGGCTCGAACTTGAGCCGGGAGGTGCAGCACCGCAGGCGGGGAGGCGGGCTGACTCCAGTTCCAGACCGACGCGTCTCCGTTCGCGCTGGCCGTCGCGAGGTAGGTCCCGTCGCGGCTGAAGTCGACGCCGTTGACGACGCCACCGAGACGCAGGGAGGTCGGGAGTGACGCGGGATCGTGCCAGTTCCACACGAGGGCGGTCCCGTCACTGTTTGCGGTCGCGAGGTGCGTACCGTCGCGACTGAAGGCGACACCGTTCACGGACGCGCTCGCGTGGAGGATCTGCGGTGCTTGCGCCGGAGAGCGCACTGACCAGAGGGCGGTCGTTCCCTTCGTCGTGGAGGTCGCGAGCTCGGAGCCGTCCGGGCTGAACGCGACGCCGGTTCCCGTGCCGTCGAGATGGAGAATGGTCGGGGCGGTCCCGGGCTGCTGCCAGGTCCAGATGCGGGCCGTGCCGTCCGAGCTGGCGGTGGCGACCAACGTTCCATCCGGGCTGAACGTCGCGGCGTTGACCGTGTCGGTATCGCCTCGGAGCACGACCGCCTTGGCGTAGGGCTGAGCCCAACTCCAGACCCGAGCCGTGTTGTCGGACGAACCGGTTACGAGGCGGCTGCCGTCGGGACTGAACGCAACGCTGTTGACGATGTCGGAGTGGCCGTTCAGCGTGGCCCGCTCCCGGTTCTCGATCGTCGCCTGACGTACCGCCGTCTCCGCCTCGAGGGTCGGCTGCGTATCGTAGGCCTTCAGCGCCAAGAGCAAGCTGAGCTGAGGATCCGACGCCAGCTGGGCGTTGGCGTTGGCTGCCAGCTGCCGGGAGAGCGCAACCTGGGCGGTGTGGTGGGCATGCACCGCTTGGACGACCGCCACGACCGCGAGCGTGGCGATCGCGACCGCACCGGTCAGGGCCACGGCGACGAGTCGGCGGAGCCGGCGCGTGGTCGACTGGCGACTGACGAGGACGAAGCGACGCTGGAGGGTGGTCGGAAAGGGACGCGTGTCGGCATGAACCTGGAGTGCCGTCTCCGTCTCCCCGAGGTCGTCGCCGCGGAGCACGAGGCTGCTGTCTTCATGCTTCGTCTCCCATTCGATCGCCCGGACGAGGAGGCGTGTGTGTGTCTTCACCCAGTCGAGGTCGGTGTCGAGCGCGGTGACGATGCGAGGGAGGTTCTCATCGCGTTCGTCGTCGGTTCGACAGAGGATCCAGTCGTGCGATTCGACTTCCTCTGGCAGCGAGCCTTCTTCGGGATCTTGCAGGAGCAGCGGGAGGATCCGCTTGTTGAGCTCAGCGGCGTGCCCGAGCTCCTCGCGGCAGATCGCCGAGGCGAGCGAATGGGGGCTCACGACGAAGATGAACGCACCGGAGCCCTCGATCCCCTGGCGGACCTCGTCTCGCCACTTCGCGCTGGGCAGGATGTCTTCCCAGTCGACCCACGCCTGGCGTCCCTGCTCGGTGAGCTGGTCGACGAGCCAGCGGACGAACGACTGGTCCTCGCGTGCGTAGGACACGAAGACGTCACTCACCGGCGACCTCCGCACCGCGACGACCGACGACCGGGGGGAGGGGGTGCTCCGGAGCGTGATGACCTCATGGGCGCTCGATGGATCGTCCATCTGGCGGTCTGCCGGGCGGTCGGCTCCCGGCAACCTAATTCGGGCGTTCGGACGTCGTCGCCTTCGCCGTTGACACTGCCCCGAATCGCCACTGTGGCCTTGCCCCTTCGGCCGCTGATTGGTCGAGCGGTCCCGCCGCTGAGCAGGTTCGAAGTCTCTGATAGTAAAGCGATGGTGAGCCGTGTCGCAGTCGGCCTCGACCACGGTGGAGGCTCGCAGGAACCGCCAGCCGCGACCGGTTGCGTCGCGCGCCGACAGCTCAGGCAAGTCACCGACCGTTGGGAAGACCGAACCGGGCCGCCCGCGGTCCACCTCTTCCTTCGGTTGTCGGTGCGGTGAGCCCCGAACCAGAGGATCGGCTCGCCGCGGTGCGGGCGGCGATGGCCCGGGGTGAGTACCTCACTGCCTTCGACCTCGCCACCGAGGCCGTCGGGGAACACCCCGACGATCTGCCGCTGCAGTACGAGATGATCCTCGCCCTGGCTCGGGCCGGGGCGACCGATCGGGCGCTCCGGGTTCTCGAATCGTCCCGGCTCGAGGAGCGGGCGGGAACCGGGTCGGTCGCGTTGCAAGAGGACGTGCAGGCAGTGCGGGCCCGACTGGCCAAGGATCGAGCCCTCGACGCGACAGGACCCGAGCGCGCCCGCGAGGGCGCGCGTCGCCGCGGAGCGGTACGAGACGATCTACCGCGAGCTCAAGCGTCCGTACACCTGCATCAACGCGGCGACGATGTGGCTCGTCGCTGGCGACGAATCTCGAGCGGCCGCGCTCGCCCACGCCGCGGTCGACCTCTGCCAAGGCCAGCACCCGGACAACCCCGACGACGCGTACTGGCAGGCCGCCACCGAGGCCGAGGCGGCCCTCCACCTCGCCGACTACGCCGCCGCCCGCACCGCGCTCGAGCGCGCCGCGGCGCAGGCCCCCGGCCAGCTGGCTTCGGTCGCCGCGACCCGAAAGCAGCTGCTCCTGATCTGCGAGATCAAGCGAATCGATCCGGCCGTGCTCGAGCCGCTCGCGGTCCCGCCGGTCATCTTCTACAGCGGACACATGATCGCCCCGCACGGCCAGCCGGGACGCTTCCCGAACGAGGCCGAACCCGCGGTCGGCCGGGCCATCCGTGCGTACGTCGAAGAACACCAGGTGGGCTTCGGCTACGGCGCGCTCGCCTGTGGCGCCGACATCCTCTTCGCTGAGGCGCTCCTCGCGAACGGAGCCGAGCTTCACGTTGTCCTCCCGTTCGGCGAGGACGAGTTCAAGCGCGTCTCGGTGGCGCCGGGTGGCCCGGGGTGGATCGAGCGGTTCGACGAGTGCCGTCGCCGAGCCACGACGGTCACCCATGCGACACGCGGCGAGTATCTCGGCGACGATTCCCTCTTCGCGTACTCGTCGTGCGTTGCCATGGGCCAGGCTCTGATCCGCGCCGCGTTCCTCACCGCGTCGGTGACGCAAGTGGTCGTGTGGGATGAGCAACCGACCGAGAGCGACGCCGGCACGGCCGTCGACGTCGCGGTGTGGCGCACGACCGGCAATCCGACGCACGTCATCCCGATCCCCGGATCGGTCGGGGTCGACACGCCTCGACCCGACGTGTCCACCGGACCAGGCCGAACCCTCCGGGCGATGCTGTTCGGGGACATCCATGGGTTCAGCGGCCTCACCGAGGGGCAGATCCCGTCGTTCTTCACGTCGCTCATGGGCCCGCTCGGCGCCACCCTCGACCGCTTCGGCTCCGCGGTCCTCTACCGCAACAGCTGGGGCGACGGGCTCTACGTCGTGTTGCGGGACGTGAAGACCGCGGCGCTCTGCACGCTGGCACTCCAGGAGACGATGCGGGACGTCGACTACACGGGCGCTGGCCTCCCCGCGACCCTCGGCCTTCGCATCGGGGCTCACGCCGGTCCGGTCTTCCAGGCCCAGGACCCGGTGCGGAACGAACCCACCTTCTACGGGGCTGAGGTCACCCGCACCGCTCGCATCGAGCCCCGCACCCCCGAGGGCGAGGTCTACGTCACGGATTCGTTCGCGGCTCTGCTCGCACTCGACGACGACCGCACCTTGAGCTGCCAGTACGTGGGCCACATCCCGACCGCCAAGGACTACGGCGTCTTCCCCATGTACGTGCTCAAGCAGCGAACCTGACGGCCATTCGCCTCGGCGCGGACGTCCACGCGCGAGGCCCGTGCGTGGCGATCACCCCGCTTGTAGATTCTTCGCACCGACCTGAGAGGACTTGCGTCTGAGCGGTGCGGTGGAGGTTCGACGACTCGGCTGTATCGGGTCGAGCGCGTTACCGGCGTCTGACCGAACGGGAGGTCGACGATGGGCATTGCGGAACACCTCGCAGCCACGCTGGGTCCCCAACTCCCCGTGGCCCTGCGTGCCTACGACGACAGCCGTGCCGGCCCCACCGATGCTGCGGCGACGATCGTCATCCGGTCACCCGACGCGATCCGGCGGATCGCCACCGCGCCCGGAGAGCTCGGACTGGGGCGCGCGTACGTGGCTGGAGACCTGGACATCGAGGGCGACATCTTCGCTGCGCTGGAGCTGCGTCACCGTCTCGGGAGCCAGGGTCACACCGACGAGGGCGGCACCGAGCGTGACGAGGCGTCGGGCCCGCGGCGGGACCGGATCCCCGCTGCGACCTGGCTCGCGCTCATGCGCGCGGCCGGGCCTTCCGTGTTGCGACCACTCAAGCCGCCACCGGAGGAGGTGCACCTCGGCGGCCGCCGCCACACCCGCGAGCGGGACGCGGCTGCGATCGCTCATCACTACGACGTCTCGAATGACTTCTACCGGATCGTGCTCGGAGCAACTCTCACCTACTCGTGTGCGGTCTGGGAAACACCCTCGGTTGGTCTCGATGCCGCTCAGGTCACGAAACACGAGCTCATCTGCCGCAAGCTCGCGCTCGAGCCGGGCATGCGTCTGCTGGATGTGGGCTGTGGGTGGGGGAGCCTGGTCATGCACGCGGCCGCGCATCACGGCGTGCAGGGGGTCGGTGTCACGATCTCACGATCCCAGGCCGACCTCGCCGCCAAGCGGGTGACCGAGGCGGGACTCGCGGACCAGATCGAGATCCGATACCAGGACTACCGAGATGTCCACGACGGTCCGTACGACGCGATCAGCTCGATCGGCATGTTCGAACACGTCGGCCTGGCACGGCTGAAGGAGTATTTCAACAACCTGCATGGGTTACTGCGTCCCACTGGTCGGCTGCTGAACCATGGCATCAGCCGGCCCGGCGGCGTCCACGCCGCTCGCTTCCGACGTCGCTCATTCATCGATCGATACGTGTTCCCCGACGGTGAGCTGCACGAAGTCGGTTCCGTGGTCAGCGCGATGCAAGGATGCGGCTTCGAAGTTCGCCACCTCGAGACGCTCCGAGAGCACTATGCGCTCACCCTTCGGGCGTGGGTCCAGAACCTCGAGTCGCAGTGGGACGAGGCGGTCCGACTCGTCGGGGCCGGTCGAGTCCGCGTCTGGCGGCTGTACATGGCGGCATGCGCAGTCACGTTCGAGGAGAACAAGAATCAGGTCCACCAAGTCCTCGGCGTGCGAACCGAAGAACACGGAGACAGCGGAGTCCCACTTCGACCCGACTTCCGCTGATCGACCTGGCGTCACGGTTCCGGTGCCGCACAGCGAGTAGCGCCCTCGAGATGTCGCCTATGCCGGCGACTTGGTGCGCCGCGCCCGCCCAACGGACAGCGGCGCGGGATATTGCCGCCACCGTCAGGGCGTCGGTGGCGCAGTGCTGGGAACAGTCGCGGTGGTTGGGAGCACCTGTCCTGGCAATGGCGGCCGGTAATACGCATACTGCGGGTCGAGCGTCGGAGGCAGCGGGTTGTTCCGCGCGCAGAGGAACGGCTGGTGCGGCCGCCCGAACTCGGGGACGAACTTCCCGTTCTCGGCGAGGACGTAGGCGGCGCAGGCTTCGGTTCCCACTCCGACCGTGTTGTTCTGGTTGTTGGGCGGCCCGTGTCCGTCGGGGAAGCCCCAGTTGACCGGGAGTCGGATGCCGTCAGCCGTATACCCGTTGAAGGTGTTGATGGCGTCCACGACTGATCGTTGCGTGAAGTTCGGACCTGCCTTCTTGATTCCCTTGTAGAGCAGATCGGCGTCGATCCAGCCAGCGAGAGCCTGCTCGTTGATCGGCTTGTGAAGGGCGTTCATCTGCTTGATGAAGAGCTGCAACGCGTGTGAGTCCTTCGCGTCTTCGAAGGGAACGAACTCGATCGCGAAGTAGATGCCGTTGAGCTCGTTGCCGTACTTGGCGAGTGTGGCCGGGTCATATCCCTGCGGGGCGTAGAACTTCACGTCGGTCAAGCCCGCCCGGCGAAGGGCCCGGGCAGCATTGACCTCGCCGCCGATGTCCATACAGGTCGCGACGAGCTGCACTCCTTTGCTCTTCATTTGATCGATATCAGAACCCAGGTCGGTAAATCCGAACGGGATGCTGGCATCCATGACCGCGACGTCGAAGCCGTACTTCTGGAATCCCGCCGCGGTTCCTTGCGCGCAAGTGATCGACTGCGGCGCCGTGTAAGCGAGGATGGCGACGGTATGGAGGTTCAGCTGCTTGGCGATGAACGCGGGTGCCGCGTTCGGGCAGGTGAAGCAGAGGTAGGAACCCTTCTCGCCGAAGAGGTTCGGCCCCTTGTCCCACTCTGGGTTGATGTTCCAGCCGAACGTCGGGACTCCCTTTTGGGCCAGGTACGTGCCGCCGGAGAAGATCTGGGTCACGACGGGGAGAACCGCAAAGACGTGCTGCTCTTCGACTAGCGATCGGGCCTCGACGACATCCTGCGACGCGCGTGATTGATCATCGAGTCGTGCGACGAGCTTGAACTTCCGGCCGAAGATGCCCCCTCGCGTGTTGACGTAATCGAAGTACGCCTGGGCACCGTCAAACCCTGACGCGTAGGGCTGGCCGACCGGGTTGGTCACGCCGGCGATCCCGCCGACGTTGATCGTCGTCGCGGTGACACCTGGGTTACCGCCGGATTGCCCCGCTGCGGGCTCTGCAGTCACCGCGAGCAGTACGAACGCGACGAGGACCGCATGAGCGATCCAACGGCTCCGGTGCATCGGTCCTCCCCCCAGACAGACCGACAACTCCCGGGGACGGTAGCCGAGCCGGGCGCTCCATACCCGCGGTCGGCGCCCGACATCGTGAGGAATGGTCTCGCGCTGAGCGCTCTCGACCGAGGAGTCGAGATGCCCTGTCCCGACCGATGTGACCGTGGTTTGGGGGTCGCGAGTGGCTCAGGAACCGTTCAGGTGCTCGGCGACCGTGCCGTCGGCCAGGGCGCTCTGACCGAGGCGGGTGGCACTGAACCACCCAAGCGCCTGGCCGCCGCTCTGCAAGACGAGCCCGGCGTTCTCGAGCGCTTGCAGTCCCTCGCGAGCTGGCTGTTGGAGGTCCTTCAAGTACTTGGTGCCGCGCGGGTAGCCCGCCATCAGGAACGATACGGCCTGGAGGAGGTTGATGGCCCCATTCGGACCACGGCCGCGTGGTCCATCCGGACCGAACGCAGGCAGGAGCTCGGCGGCCAACCCCGGAGCAGGAAGCGCGACGAGCCGGTCCGCCTCAGCCTTCGCTGCGGCCTCCTGTGCTGCCTGCTCTTCGCTCTTCCCGAACAAGGGCGACACGGGCGGGGAGTGAAACCACGTCTCCGCCGTCTCCGCCGTGAGGACCTCGCAGACCAGCCCACTGCGGATCGTGCGCGCAGGGACGTCCGAGCTGGACCAGTGACCGGCGAGGCTGGACGGTGCAGGGAACTCGTGCCGGGCGCGCCGCTAGCTGGGTACGGTCCCCAATCGCGCCACGGCGAGCTTCGCGGCCAATTCGAGCTGGACTCTCAGCTTCGTGTGGTCTTTGGAGAAGCTCACATTGTCGATGGTCACGTCGAGCACCCGTTGACCAACCAAGACGTGGAGGTTGACGGGAAAGGCGGGATCCGAGATGAACGCGTCGTCACCGATCCCGGTCACGACGGCGCCCGCCGGGGCAGCGGCCTTGGCCTGGTTGTACGACGACACGAGGGTCGGGCTGGACTCGACCTCGAGCACGAGCTCGAGCGGTACGTCCGGGACGCCACCCGTGCCCGTCTTCTTCGCCGGCCAGGCACACCGGTTGAAGGGCCCATTGACGCGGCTCCGTTGCCGCTTCGGTGCAGTCACGCGTTGCCCCAAGATCCGCTGGACCTCGGGACTGGTGAGAAGGCCGCAGACACCGGTGGGTCGACCCTTCGACGGGGCCGCGGCGGCGCTGCTGCTCGCGCCCGCCAGCATCACCAAGACGCAGAGGACGGCTGCTACCGGTCGCATGCGGTTCACTGGCCTCCGGTCCGATCGGTCCGTGACACGCTCACGACGATCCGCGCCGGACGATGCGTGGATCGTATCGGTGACTTGAGGCGAGCATCGTCTGCCGCGGTGTCACGCCGCGGTGGATCGGGACCTTCGTGACCGATCCGTGTACCGATCGGCTACTGGAGCTCCTCACGGATCACGTCGAGGTTCCGGAAGACCGGAGGCGCATCGCAGAGCTCCGCGAGCCGGTTCGCGAGCTCTGCGGTCTCGGGATGCTTGGAGTTCTCCATCGCAGCCTCATAGGACGGGAACTCGACGATCTGAAGGTAGGTGTTTGCTCGGTCGCGGTCCATGGTGCTGGCGGATCGTGTCGTCGTCCGCCAACCTTCGGAGGCCGCGAGCCAGGCCTGTATTGCCGCGTCGAACTCAGCCTGCCGGCTGGTCTGAAACTCAATGATCTGGATGAACGCCATTGCGATCCCCCCGGAGTAGCAGTGGTCGAGGCCTCTCGAAACCGAGCGCGAGGGTAGCCAGTTGCTTCTCATGGCGCTCGGGTCATGAGGCCGCGAGGCGGCTCGGCGGGGTCGGTCGCTACATGACACCGCCGAGGTTCGCTCCCGGGACCGGCCGGCCGTGACGCGGGCTGGTGGACGCTGTCGCTTTACTAACGTCGTGTCCGTGAGCAGCGACCGTCCGGCTCTCCGTCGGGAGCGGGCCAGTTCGTTCGGCGCCGTCGCCGAGCAGTACGACCGGTGGCGGCCAGGCCCTAGCGCCGCGGTCGTCGATTGGCTCCTACCGCCGAACGCTCGCCGGGTCGTTGACCTCGGGGCGGGGACGGGAGCGCTGTCCCGGCTCCTGGTCGGACGCGTCGACGAAGTCGTCGCGGTCGAACCCGACTCCCGAATGCGAGGGGTGCTGTCTCGCAACGTGCCCGACGCGGTGGTCCTCGAAGGGACAGGGGAACGCCTGCCGCTCGACGACGGCAGTGCTGACGGCATCCTGGTCTCGTCCGCCTGGCACTGGATGGATGTCGAACCGACGCTCGCCGAAGCAGCACGAGTGCTCCGTCCGAGGGGGCTCCTCGGTGTCGTCTGGGCCGGCCCGGATTGGATGGACCCCTGGTTTGTTGGCCTCCGCGAGTTCGTCGAACGTGACGCGTCCTACGCCGGACTGCTTGCCTCGCTCGTCGATCAGGTGATCGCGGAGGACAGCCGCGCCCTCACGATCCCCGTGGGTTCCCCATTCGAGCCGCCCGAGCACACCGAGATCACCTGGACCACCCGCCTCACGGCCCATCAGCTCGTCGGGATGGTCAGCACCCTCAGCAGCGTCATCCTCCTCGCGGACGAGCAGCGCAGCCAGGTCCTCGACGACGTCCGACGGCTGCTCGACGAACAGGCCGGCCTCGCCGGCGACCGCAGCGCGGAGCTCCAGTTCCGAGCCGACTGCTGGCGCGCCACCCGATCTCGTCACTGAGTCCATCGCTCGCCCCCGAGCTCGGTAACCGTCGCGGTGTCGACCGACCGCGTCCAGGCCTCCGAAGCGCCTCCCGATCGCGACCTACGCTGCTACGCCGAAGGGGAACGCCGTGGCGGCCAGCTCAGACAGTCCAGGTCAGCACGCTGCCAGCCCTGAGACCGGGGCCGGCCCGCCAACCGTCTTTCGGGTTGCCGGTATTTCGTACCTCCACATTCCGGCCGACGACCCCGCGTGTGCAGCCGCGTTCTACCAGTCGGTCTTCGGCTGGGATGGTCGAAGCAGTGGGGATCACTACAGCTTCGAGGATGGCACGGGACACGTCATCGGCGGCGGGGTCACGGATCGTCCGGCCTCGGAGGATGCCGGCGTGGTCCCCTACATCTACGTCGCACAGGTCGACGCCATGCTCGCCCAGGTGTCGACCCACGGCGGCACGCTGGTGAAAGGCCCGTATCGAGAAGGTGATCTGTGGGTCGCGACCTTCCGCGACCCGACCGGAAACGAGATCGGGGTATGGCAACGCGGACCCCGAGAGAACAGCTGACGAGCGAATCGGTCACATGCCCCAGCGACTCCTCGACGAACCGATGACCGTGAACCAATGGTGCGGTATCGGGCTCAACCGCGAGGCAGGCCCGGCAGTCCGAGCTCATGCCGACTCGCCGCGCTTCCAGTCGATCACACACCAGCACATCAACGTCATCACCGCGACGATTGCGTACGTCGGTAGACCTAGGGAGAGGCACGAACCATGACGACGACCGTCGAGGAGGCACGGGTGAAGCAGTTCGACGCGCTCATCGTCGGAGCCGCGCTCGGAGGTCTGACGGCAGCGGCGCTCCTGACGAGACGGGGCTACCACGTCGCGGTCATCGACAAGCTCGAACACCCCGGGGGTCGCTGCGGCTCGGTGGAGTACAACGGGTACCAGATCGCCTTCGGCCATCGCGACGGCCACGGGGTCGGGGACAACGTCTTCGGCCTGCCGTTGCATTACTTCGCTGCGGCCGAGGCCGCAGGCGCCGAGGTCCACAGCCAGCGGCTCGCGGGTGGCATGCGCCTTCATCGACTCCCGGCCCGGACTTCGGATGACCTGCATCTCGGCGGCCGTCCGGGCGTCGACCGAGACGCGGGCGCGCGCGAGACGATCGGCGTTCTCACCGGCTGCGGCGTCGTGTCGGACGACACGGTCCGCGAGTACCTCGACACGATGCGGCGGTTACGGTCGTTCTCCGACGAGGAGCAACGCAGCCTTGTCCCCGTGACACTCGGCGGTTGGCTCGATCGCGCCGTCGGCGACGTCGTAGTTCGCCACGCGATCCTGCAGATCGGCGAAGTGATGTTCCCCTCGCCCGCGGAGAACACCTCCGTCGGGCGACTCGTCGCGTTCCTCAAGGAATCGCGTGCTTACGGATCCAGGGGTATCTACCCCGACGATTCGGACGCTCCCGGCATGCAGGGGCTCGTCGCGCCGTTCGCCCGCGTGACCGAGCAAGGGGGCGGCGAGCTGTGGCTCGGGTGGAGGCCGCTCGAGATCGTCACCGAGGACCGGCGAGTGACCGGCGTCGTCGCGGTGAACGACGCCAACCTCGTGCAGGAGTTCCGCGGCGCCTGTCGTCGTCACCGACTACCCCGCGTGGGATCTGCTCGAGATCGTCGACGAAGACGTCCTCCCTGCAGGATTCGGCGAGACGACCCAACGCATGCGGGACCGCGGTAACGACTTCGGCGGCTGGTGGGCGGGGCTCACGCGTCTCCCGACCCGGCGTTCCGACGGCCAGGTCGAGGACATGCCGGGCTGGCATCGCATCTTGTGGGGCGACCAGACCGTCAAGCGGTACCACGGCGCATTCCAGTTCGCGTCGTTTCACTCCCCTCGGATCGCACCGGCCGGCAGACATCTCCTCGAGGTCGTCATCTCACACTGGGGTGAAGGTGATGGAAGGCAGTGGCGCCACTGGCGTGACGCCAAGGCCGCGATCGATCGCATCCTCGACTACGCCCACTGGTACTACCGCGACCTGGACGACTGTGTGGAGTGGTCGCGGTACCAGTACCTCTCAGGTCCGGAGATGCGGGCTTGCTATCTCAAGCCGGTGGGTCGGCATCCCGTGAAGGTCGCGACCGTCGAAGGTCTCTACATGGTCGGCTCCACGTCGGAAGGGTCCGGTGCGTACCAGGACCTTGACTGCGAGACCGCGATGGCGGCGGCGGACATGGTGGACGCCGAGATGGGAGCCCCGCGGTCCGGTCCCACGAACCGTCGCCGCCCGAGCGCAACCAGCGCCTGACGTCGTGTCCGTCGATGCTGTGACTCGCGGCTCAGGACGCTCGAGCGGACAATTCGGCATCACCGTCCCGTAGACTCCACTGCCGCGACACGCTCGATCGAAGGACCATGACCGAAACATCCGCGAGCACACACCTGTCACCACCGGGACGCGACGAGGTTGTGGCCGTCGCGCGTGGCATGGCCACGGCGGTTGCTCCCGGCTCCGGTATCACCAACGCCCAAGCCGCGATCCTCCGCGCCGTCACCCGGGCGGTCACCGGCTTCGATCTCGACTACCACAACCTCGAGCCGCTCGGCCCGGACGAACTCGCGAAGCTCTTAGCAGGCCGCGACATCGCCTATCGCCACCGCATCGTGCACCACATGGTGCTCGCAGAGATCGTGCTGAGACCCTTACCCGCAGATGTCGCCGATCGAGTGACGCGATACGCCGCCGCGCTGGGCGTCACCGACGACTTCGTGCTCCTCGCGCACCACTACGCCGAAGGCACCCTCGACCTCGCGGCATTCGATCTTCGCCGGAGCGGCTTCGACGAACGTTGGGACGAAGACCGATCGACGCCGCTGCACACCAAGCGGCCGCTCAGCGACCCATTTGACGGCATCCTCGATCCTGAGCTCGAAGCCCGATGGCAGCGGTTCGCAGGCCTCGATGAGGACTCGCTCGGACGTTCGGTCTGGACGATGTACCAGACGCGGGCCTTCCAGCTTCCGGGCATGGCTGGCTCCGCCTCCGCGTACCTTGCCCAACATGACTTCGTGCATGTCCTCGCGGATTACGGCACCCGCATGGAATGCGAACTCGAGGTGTTCGCGCTCATCGGTCGAGCGGACCCGGACCCGAAAGGCTTCGCGTGGCTCGCCACCATGGTCGGACTCTTCGAGACCGGCTACGTCGAATCGCACGGGCCGTTCAACGCCAACGTTCACGAGCCCCACCTCCAGCTCGAAGGCATGGACGTGCGCCTGGCCGACGCGATCCGCCGAGGCAAGATGATCGCCGAGCACTACGGACGAGACCTCCTCGACGTCGACTATCACGCCCTGGCCGAGTGGTCGGTCAGCGACGTGCGAGAGCTGCTCGGAATCCCACCGAAGTCTCCCGAGGCGACCGCGGTGGGATCGCCCGGCGTCTTCGATCCCGGTGGTATCTCAGACGTCCAACGCGACGCCGCCCGTCACCACCAGACCTAGAGACCAGGTCGGCGCCACCCGGCGCATCCTCGCGGAGCCGGACGAGCTTCTCTTCTTTGTCGAGGGGGGCCTCTCACCGTCCGACCGGACCGGTGGGACCAGGGTGTCGCCAAGCAGCTCCTCCAACCCACGGTCGAGCTGCTCGACGACCACGACGTCGAATGGGCCGGCCTCTTCACCTTCGCTCACAGCGCCAAGCACTTCGGGCTCTACCAACGATTCGGGTTCTGGCCTCAGCACCTCACCGGCGTCTTCGCTCGCCCAGCCGAGCAGTCGGGACGCCCCGGCTGGTCGAAGGTCACCGAAGTCGACAACCACGGTGTTCTCGTCGCTTGCGCCGAAGTGACCGACGCGATCTACGACGGGCTCGACATGCGGCGGGAGATCCTTGCGGTCACGACGCAGGCCTCGGCGACGTCGTACTCCTCGACGACGGCGACCGCCTCGACGGCTTCGCGGACGGTCACATCGGACCGGGAACCGAGGCTGGCAGCGGCAACTGCTACGTCAAGGCCGGAGCGGTCCGACCCGGACCCGACGCCGGTGAGATCTTCGGTCGACTCCTCGAGTGCTGTGAGGACCTCGCGGTGCAGCGAGGCGCGTCCACGCTCGTCGCCGGTGCCAACACGGCACGACACGAGGCGTATGTGCACCTGCTGGAGATGGGGTTCCGCACCGGGATGCAAGGCGTCGTGATGACACGACCCAACAGCCCCGGATACAACCGGCAGGGCGTCTACCTCGTCGACGACTGGCGGGAGGCGTCCCGAGGCGCCCGCGCGCTCTGGTAGATAGGCGGCGAGCGATCGTGGGCCGACGCACTCGATACGGTGATCGCCGATGGACCTCGACCCGCCCGGCGGAGACGATCCAGCCCGGATCGCAGTCCGCGACTGGTTGGCCCAACATCCGGAACCGACCGGCCGTCAGCTCGCCGTCGCCGGCTACGTCGTTCCGCACTGGCCCCACCCCTACGGTCTCGACGCCGATCCGCCCCAGCAGCTCGTCATCGATGAGGAGCTGGCCCGCGCCGGCATCAGCCGACCGCTGAACCCCATCGGAATCGGCTGGGCCGGGCCGACCATCCTGCAGGCGGGAACACCCACACAACGAGACCGCTATCTCATCCCCGCGCTTGCCGGCGAAGAGTTCTGGTGCCAGCTGTTCAGCGAGCCCCAAGCGGGCTCCGACCTGGCGGCACTCACGACCAGAGCGGCTCTCGACGGCGACGCCTACATCGTGAACGGCTCGAAGATCTGGACGACCCTGGCCCACTACGCGTCGCTCGGGATCCTGCTCGCCCGTACGAACCCGGACGTCCCCAAGCACCTCGGGATCTCCTACTTCATCTGTCCGATGGACCTTCCCGGCATCACCATCCGCCCGATCGTCGACATGACCACCGCCCACTCGTTCAACGAAGTCTTCTTCGAAGACGTCCGAATCCCGAAGGACCTCCTCGTCGGTCGAGACGGTGACGGTTGGCGGCTCGCGCGACTCACACTCGGCAACGAGCGAGTCTCCCTGTCCAGCGGCGGCGCGCTCTGGGGCAGCGGACCCTCCGTCGAGGACCTGATCACGCTCGTGCGCGCCAAAGACCAACTGGACGCCCCGGTCCTTCGCCAGCGCATGGCGCAGCTGTACATCGAAGGCGAAGTCCTTCGCCTCATTCGGCTCCGAACGTTGACGTCCCGGATCTCGGGACGAGAACCAGGTCCGGAAGCGTCCATTCAGAAGCTCTTCGCCGACGAGCACGGCCAGCGCCTCCTGACCCTCGCCAAAGACCTGACCGGCGCCCAGGGGATGCTGGCCGGCTCCGGGCCGATCGGCAGACTGCCAGCGCGTGCGCGCAGCGGTCCGTCAGAGATCAACTTCGCCAGGGACCTCTGCCCCGGCGTCGATCCGATCTGGCACTACGGCTTCTTGTTCTCGCCGGCGCTGACGATCGGCGGTGGGACGTGGGCGGTGCAACGCAACATCATCGCCGAGCGAGTCCTCGGGCTCCCCCGAGACCCGGCCCCTGCGTCAACCGCCAACTGACGGGGGGGGGGCACCCTCTGATTGCAACGGCCGACTCGCGGTTGTTCAGATCGCGAGTCAGGCGGAGACCGCGACCACGCCAATTCTCGTCGCGCCACGCTTCACGGAATAAGGCGGCCGTCGGCTCACCGCCGACGAATCGACCGCACGTCCGGAGGTCCTCGGCCGTGGGGCTCTATGCTCCCGGCCCAGGGACGCCCAGCGGGGGCGGCGGACAGGCGGGCGGGGAGCATGCCGAGCAGGATCTTGACCAGAGCGGCGGTGGCGTTCGTCGCGTTCGCGCTCGGCGCAGCTGGACTCGTGGCGCTCGGGGGCGCGGCGAGCGCCGACCCGGTCGGGTTCACAGTGATCAAGAGCCCGGCCGGAGGGGTCTGTCAACTGGCGCACGTGGATCTCACGACGGGCGAGCTGACCCCGTTCGGTCCAACCGACGCCGCGCACTGCACGTTTGACCTTGCCGTCTCGCCCGGCGGCACGGCGCTCTACGGCACGACGCTTGCCGGGACGATCGGCAACGGGCCGCCCCCGAATGGCGCGACCGCCATCGCGCAGCTGATGCGCTACGACCCGACGACCGGCGTCGCTACGAACGTCGGTCAGATCGGGAACTTCACTCTGAACGGTCCTCCGGGTGACTTCCAGGGCAACCTGACCTTCGACCGGGCAGGGAACCTCTTCGTGTTCCTCGTGCCCAACTTCGCCGCCGGCACGACCCCGTGTGACTATCAGTCGTTCTGCCTCTACCGCGTGGACCCGACCAACCCGGCGAACGCGACCCCGATCGGTCATGTCCCCCAGAACTTCATCGTCTATGCGGGTCTCGCAGCAACGTGCGGCGGCTCGGTGCTCAGCGCCCGGGCCACAGCAGACCCCAACTCGTTCCAGGGATCGACGGCCACGTCCAGCACGAGTACGACGTCCTCGACCACCGGCCCCGCGACGAACGCGAACTCAGGCTGGAGTTCGGTCAAGAGCCAGTCGCTCAACGGTCAGACCCTCACCTCCGTGAACACGGCGACGGGTTCCACGACGGACATCGGATCGGGGATGGGGGCCAACGATGCAATCCTCAGCCTCGATTTCGACGGCTCTGGCGGGGTCTGGGGCGTCGGGAGCAGCTCCAGCATCTTCCACGCCTTCACGATCGATCCGTCCGCCGGCACCGCCGCCACCGGTGCTGCCCTGACTCCGGCCAGCACCGTCGAGGCTCTCGCCATCGGGCCGCCATGCCCGCCCACCCCGGCCGTCGTCGTCGCCCCGAGGTTCACCGGGTGAGGTGAGCCCGGCGGCGCGGTGCCGGCCTGGAAGCCGACCGGTCGTGGCCGCGACCATCGACGGCGCTCGCCCCAGTCGTTTGGACATGTCAGCACCGCGACGGTTGTCTCTTCTCAGCGTTGGCCTCCGCCGCCCGGCGACCTCAGAGGGGCGCGCCGACCGTGACCGGTCGGTTGGGTGAACGGTGCCTCGCGGTCCTGAAGACCACGAGTCGCGCACCACGACGAACAGGCTCTGAGGCCGCCGAAGGGAATTACCGGTCCCTTCACCCTCCACGGCCAGGGGTCTTGCGTCCCATCTCGACGCTTCTCGGCAGTCGGTAGCGTTGCGGTCGTGGAAACGCCCGACGTGGTCGGCGACGACGTGCTCGTGCCGAAGCACTCGACCGTCGATCGCGAGGGCCGGTGGCGGGTGAGCCCGATCGAAGGGATGTACTTTCGGCCGACCCGGCCGATCCCCCACGACGATGGCACCCTCACCGAGGTCGCCCGTCGGAGCTGGCCCGAGATCGACGAGGAGATCGTCCAAATCCACGTGACCACGACGGAACCGGGTCGAGTCCGAGCGTGGGGCCTGCACAGCGCCTCCACCGACCGTCTGTTCGTCGTCACCGGCCTCGTCTCGCTGGTCGTCTACGACGGCCGCCGACACTCGCCCACCCAGGGTGCGCTCAACGAGTTCAAGGTGAGCGAACGCAGCCCGGCGTTGCTCGCGATCCCACCGAACGTGTACCACGGGTGGAAGAACATCGGCACCGTTGAGGCGTTCATCGTCAACATGCCGACTCGCGAGTACGACTACGAAGGGCCCGACGCGCTCGACCTCCCATACGACGCACCGGAGGCGCCGGACGTCGTGCCGTTCCGCTGGTGACTCTTGATCGCCGTGGAGTGCGCCCGCGCGTCGGCCGGGCTCGGCGCCGAGCCACACGGCGGCTGCTGAGACGACCGCGTGTCACGGTCATCATTCCCACCTACAACTGGTCCACGGTGCTTCCGTTCTCGATCGCCAGCGTGCTCGAGCAGACGATGGATGACCTCGAGCTGTGGGTTGTCGGCGACGGATGCACCGACGAGTCGGAGCAGGTCATCCGAACCATCGGAGACCCCAGGGTTCGCTGGCACAACCTTCCGTTCAACACTCGAAACCAAGCGGGGCCGAACAACGAGGGGCTCCGGCGAGCGCGCGGCGAGCTCGTTGCGTACCTCGGCCATGACGACCTCTGGCTGCCGCAGCACCTCGAGCTGCTGAGCGCCGCGGTCGACGCCGGAGCCCCATTCGCGTACGGGAATCAGCTCCGGGTCGATCCGGGCCGATCCCCGTACGTGTGGCCGCCCACCTCCTGGTACTACGAGCCTGGACGGTGGATCTCACCGAGCTCGGTTGTCCACCGACGGGAGAGCGCCACACGAGTCGGCGGATGGCAGTTCCCCGACGCGTGCGGCTCGGTCGATTCGGAAACTGACTTCTGGGCGAGGTGTACGCAGCGCTTTGGCTCGCCCGTGGCCATCGACACGGTCACAAGCGTCAAGCTCCCGGCTGTGCTGCGCCAGGATGTGTACCGCGAACGGCCGTGTGACGAGCAGTCCCTCTGGTTGAGCCGAATCCGTGCGATCCCCGATCCGGACGCGTTCGTTCGAGAAGCCTGCCGCCACCCCGGCACGCCCGGCCGGTATCCAGCTGACCTGGTGCCGCAGGAGTTTGTCGGTGGGGTCCCAGCCACCGCGCTTGAGCGTCAGCAGATCGGGCGCAAGTACAAGGGCCTGGACTGAGCACGACCAGCCTCAACGCTTCTCTGGCGTCGCGCATCCGGCACCGCTCCTCCGATCTGGCGAACCTGCCTAGGTTGGGCGGATGAGCGACATTCGACACCGCAATGCCGAGATCCTGGCGCAAGTGCGAATCCGGCGAGATGAGCTCTACAGCTCGGTCCTGGGCCTCGAGCGCGATCTCAGTGCTCCCTCGCGGGGCCGAGTCTCCGACTGGGCACGCGGGGTATCGGACAGTCTGATGCTGCGTCCGGCGCGCTTTGGACAGCCACATCGTGGTCACGGAAGGAAGCGGAGGGTTGTTCGACGATGTGATCGACCAGGCCCCTCGACTAGCCCACGCGGTCGGTGCGCTCCGCCAGGAGCACCATTCCCTACACGCCCAGGTCGACGACGCAGCCCGGTCCGTCGCAGCCGTCGAGGACATCGACGGCGTCGAAGCCGCCCGGGTCCGACTGCTCGACCTGATTCGGGAACTGCTGGAGCATCGGCACCGTGGATCCGAGCTCGTCTATGACGCGTACAACGTGGATATCGGGGCGGGGGACTGAACTCCCGAATCGCAGAGTTCGACGTATCGCGGCTGTTGGCCTCACTCGCTGTCAGGTACGACGCGTGACACCGTGACCACAGGTGCCTGCAAGAGCGTCTGGTAGACGACGCAGTACCGCTCAGTGACCTCCAAGAGTCGATCGAGGTCCTCGTCGCTCGCTGTGGTCCTGAGGTCGAAGGTCAACCGGATCGACGAGAACCCCACGGGGGCCTCAGCGTCGACGCCCATCGTGCCCCGAACGTCCAGTTCCCCTTCAGCCCGTACCATGCCCGCCTCGATGGGGATGCCTCTATTGATGGCGACGGACCGCAAGGTCACGCCGGCGCACGCCACCAGAGCCTGAAGGAGCATGTCGCCCGAGCAGGCCAGCGTGCCATC
Source organism: uncultured Actinomycetes bacterium (assembly GCA_963714105.1). Lineage (GTDB taxonomy): Bacteria > Actinomycetota > Acidimicrobiia > IMCC26256 > PALSA-555 > PALSA-555. The sequence goes on from OY970233.1 coordinate 1,937,603, forward strand.
ACCTCCGCTCGCTGGATGGAGCCCCGCAGTGACCATGGCGCGGCCAGTCTCAAGCGAACACGAAACGTCTTCGGCGCCCAGCTCACCTTCAGCGCGCAGGGTAATGACCGCCGAAGACGGATCCTCCCGGTAGCGGGACTTGAGAGGGGTCTGCACCGTTCGCAGCTCGTCGCGGTCCACGCCATGACCTCCTCGGTCGGTTCAGCTGATTCTGGACCACCGCGGCGACACGCGCAGCCGTCCCACGGCAAGAGGCTTGTATGCGGAAGTCATCGAGACCCGATGGCTCCATCGCCGTGTGCCCATGGCGCTGCACCCGCGAGTTCCTCCGTCTCCCCAAGACCTCGTGAATTCGTGGTCGCCGCAGTGCGCCCCGAGACGGGCAGCGTGGCGAGATGCCCGGGAGGCCACGGCGCGTAGCATCAGTCGTCGTGCAGCCGGAGCGCGCTGGCCGGGGACCGGGCGGGGACCGGCTGCGCCGTCGACTCATGCGCCGAGCTGGGCTGCAGGTGCCACCCGGGTTGCAGCACCGGTCGCTCAGCGTCGATGGCCGAGTACGGACCTTCTCGTTCGTGCCCGCATCTGGCGAAGCGGCGCCACTCCTCATCGTCCTGCACGGCGGGGGTGGGACCGGCGAGGGTATGGCAGCGGCATCGGGGCTTGCGACTCGCGGGCCCGTGGCAGGTTTCACGACCGTGTTCCCGGACGGTGTGCGCCATGTCTGGAACGACGCACGCGACGCCCCCAAGCTCGCCAGCCGCGAAGGCGTCGACGACGTGGCGTTCCTCCGCGCCCTGATCGATGAGCTCGCGAGCGAGCAAGGGACATCGACCGGGCCCGTCTACTTGGCCGGGATCTCCAACGGAGCGCTGTTCGCCGAGTACGTGGCTCGGCAAGCGCTGGTACCCGTCGCAGGGCTCGGACTCGTTGCCGGTACTGGCACCGTGACATCTCGCCAAACCCTCTCGGTGCCCCGTCAGCCCGCGCGAGTGGTCGCGTTCGCGGGAACCGCCGACCCGCTCGTGCCGTACGGCGGTGGACCGATCAGGCTGATGGGTCGTCTCGCCCAGCGCCGCGGTGCGGCTGGTCGCGGGCTCGCCGCGCCAGCCGAAGAGGTCGCCGCTGACTGGGCGGCAGCAAATGGCTGCCCGTCGGAGGCCAACCTCGAACGTGTCAGCATTCCGGGCGGTATCCCCGTGACAAGGCTCTCCTGGCGAGCTCCTGGCCGACCAGCGGTCGAGCTCTACCGGATCGAAGGTGGAGGCCACACCTGGCCCGGCGGCGCCCAGTACCTCCCCGAACGGTTCGTCGGTCCGGTCGCGAAGGGTCTCAACGCGACGGGCCTGGTTGTCGAGGCGTTCGGCGTCACCAAAGGGTAGAAGCCCGATCAGGCGGCGATCGGACTGGTGGCACCACACCGGTGACCGGGCGACGCGCGTTTGACGGATCGTGGGTCGCAGATTCTGGGTCCGCCTGTGGGAGGGAGGTCTCGCGTCGACCTTCGCCCGGCGGTCAGCGTGACGCGGGCTTGAGGAACCGCTCCTCGTAGCCTTCCGCAAGATCGCGAAGCGCCCCCCCGCAATCGCCCGTGTAGGACGAACCGTGCATCAGGGCAAGCCGCTTGGGTTCGAGGTCCGCCAAAGAGCGCATCACGGATGTGGTGCTAGGTCCGAGACTGCTGTACTGGAAGATCTCCTCGGTGGCGATGGCCGGACCGACGATGTCGTCGTCCGTCAGGGCCGGCCCGTCCCCGACGTGCGTGAAGAGATCTCCGCAGAGCAGCGTCTCGGTCGTCTCCTCATAGAGAAGCCTTGCCTCCCAGGCGTGCGGTACGTGGGGCGTGTCGATGTGGCGGACACGCTTTCCGCCCAGGTCGAGGACCTCACCGTCAGCCAAGGGCCGCGGAGGCCGGTCGGCCATGTCGTTCAACGACACCATGCAGCCAGTGGCCCCGTGCGCGACCAGTGCTTGGGGTGCCGCGGCGAGCCAATTGTTCATCGCTCCGCACTCGTCCGACTCAACGTGCCCAAACGTGATCCACCTGAGCGAGTCCGGTGGAACCACCGTGGCCAGGGCTTGCGAGACGAGCGGGAACATGGCTCGCGGCCCGGCATGAAACAGGAGTGGCTCCTCTCCCGTGATCAGGAACTGGTTGAACGAGAACCCGGCGGGGGGAGCAATGTCCGGCACGAGTGTCGAAAAACGGAAGATCCCATCGGCGATCTCATCGACTCGTGTTTCCAACATCGCCATCCCCTGACTGCTCCATGCACGCGGTTACCTGCTCGACTCACGATAGGTTGCTCGAGGTTGCCGCTCACCAGGCGCAAGAAGACGACCGCGCCCTCCGGGAGCGCGCTCGGTTCGGGCGAAGATAATCGGGTATCCGCGCGGACGGCTCGTCACCGGCGCACACCCAAGAGGTAGTTCCCGGAGGCAAGCTCGGTGGTGACCTCAGGACGGAGCTGCTGGACGAAGTCGTCGGCTAGGTAGTGGTCGCCAGTCTCGAGGAGATCGGCGACGCGAAAGTTCTTGAACTGCTCGGCGACGTCAGGGGGAAGTCCCTTTACGTAGCTGTTGAGAAACCAGGTCAGTGTCCAGATCGGCCACCCGTACGGCGGTGTGCCTGACTCTGCCACCTCGAACCATTCTTCGAGCAGGTTCTCCAATCCCTGCAACGTCATGTTGTAGTAGTGATGCGGATAGCCGTGGTACGGGGCCAGGAACGGAACCGAGACGTACAGTTCACCTCCGGGGCGCACGACGCGTGCCAACTCTTCGGCGCAGCGGAACGGGTCCCGGACGTGCTCGAGCACGCTCAACGACAGTGCCCCGTCGAACGATCCGTCCGCGAACGGCAGCGACTCGCCGATCCCCAGCACGTCGGTGCTCGGGTAGTCGGCGATCTCGAAGTTCACGACGTTCTCGTAACTCGCATCCTTCAGGCCACTACCCACGTCGAGAACGAGGCCGTCTTTGCACCGTTCGATCAGGCTCACCGCGATGGGGTCGTATCCCCACGACGAGATGTTGGGCGTGTCCTCGACCGATGCGAACTCGCGGAGGCGGTCGTCGAGAAAGTCGAAGGCCGACTCCGTCGCTCGATATTGAGCACCACAACGAGTGCACGTGACGGCACCGCCTTCCCGGCTGAGGAGACCGGCGCAAGCGCGCGGCGGGTTGCCTCGTAGCTGGGGGCAGCGAAGAACGGTCTCGATCCGCTCAAGTCGGCGCGCCTTGAGTGCCCAGAACCGTTCGAGGGCCCCGAGTCCTGGAGCTACGCCCAACGGTGACCGGTACACCTTCGCATTGACACTGACTTCGAGCTCCCACGGGGCATCCACGCACTCCGGCGTGAGCTGCACGAACTTTCGAAAGCCGACCACCTGACGGTTTCGGTGGCCGCGCCGCACCTCTGGGCGCTCCTCGCGCTCGGTCGGAATACGCGCCGCACCGGCGACAACAACAGGCGTAGCCACGGTGGCACGCGACGGTACGGCGACGTAACCGCGAACCTGCACCGCGTTGACGGGCTCCGGATCTTCTGGCCGCGGGTATTCGAGCCATGACGGAAACGGGAAGCCCGGCAGCGCTCGCGACCCGACCGACTTGTGACCGCGACGCCGCCACGTTCGAATCACAAGCCCTCCCGAACACTCAGTCAAGCCGCGACGGTAGACGACCACCTTGCTGGCACCCGATCCGTCGCCGACCACACCGCCCGCCTCGCTCTTCGGGTCTCGACGGCCTCCAATGTCATTATGGTCAACCTTGGAGGCCGCGTTTACCGCTGGCCTGATTCGACCCTCGTCGGAGATCGCGATCGATGACTCGCGATCAGGGAAACCGCGGGTTTCGTCCTCCGCCTCGACACCCGGGAGCACGCTCGCGACCTGAGGCTCAGCGCCCTCGCCGCAGAGCGGCGTCGTCCGCCTCGATTGCCGCTCGCAGCGCGACCAAGGCCGGACGCCGCGCTCGTGCTTTCGTCGCTGCGTGGGCACGCATGTCCAGCTGGGCAAGGTCGCCAGCCACGCCGTGGCTGGCTGCCTCGAAGTCCGAGCTCTCGACGATTTGATCCAGGATGCCGACCCGGACGGCCTCCTCCGGCCGAAACACCTCGGCGAGGATCGCAGTCCGGGTAAAGGTCGCCGGTGTGAGCCGTTCACGACAGATCTCGATGGCCGCTTGGGGAAGCGTCAGCCCGATCGCCACCTCGTTCGCCGTCAGCTTGTAGTCACCCGTGAGGCCGATTCGGTAGTCAGCCGAGAGAAGAAGGAAGAGCCCCATCGCAATGGTGTGACCCGTGCATGCCATCACGACCGGCGTAGGGAACGCGAGGACCCGCTCGGCGAGCTCGAACCCGGCTGTCAGCATGTCGATGGCTTCCGGCGCCCCCGACGACAACAACTTGAGGTCGAAGCCCGCGGAGAACCTGCCCGGTCGGCCCGACAACAGGACGGTCGCACCGTCCTCTTCGGCTTGGTCAAGCGCTTGGCGGACCTCAGTGATCATCGCGAGTGACAGCGCATTGACCTTTCCGTCGTCCATCGTGATCAAGGCGACCTGCGGGTCCAGTCGGTAGGTAACGAGATCGGTCATGCGACCCTTCTAGTGCACATAGGGCCTCGACGTGACCGGATCGCCGAACGCCGCGGAAGCACCCATCTCGCGTGCCGGACGTCGCTACGGGCCATGCGAAGATGAGGCCATGGACCAGCGCATCAGTCTTGTGACCCTCGGAGTCATCGACCTGGCCAGTGCCCGTGCCTTCTACGAAGCACTCGGCTGGGGCGGTGCCGAACAGCCTGATGACGAGGTCTGCTTCTTCCAGGCAGGAGGAATGGTGTTCGGGCTTTGGACCGCTCTCGGAGGACATGGCGCACCTGGCATTGAACTCGCATACAACGTCTGCTCACCCGAGGAGGTCAGCGCAGTGCTTACCGCGGCGCAACGGGCGGGCGCAACGATCGTTCGTCCCGCGGCCCTGGCGGAATGGGGCGGAACGTCCGGTGCATTTGCGGATCCTGAGGGCTACGTCTGGGAAGTGGCTCACAATCCCGGTTGGACCCTGAACGAAGACGGGACGGTTCACATCTAGTGCGGCCCCGACTCGCGGGTTGGTCGACCGCGAGTCATGCGTGGGCTCCCGACTGAGCACACCGACGGACCGCGAGCATCCCAGCTCGCAACTGCAGGTGGCGTTCGACATCAAACCAGATCTTGAGCGGATCAGGCTCGCGAGCACGACGGCGCGAGTACCGTCACCGCAAAGGAGGCACCCTTCGGAGGCCCGGCGTTTGCAAGAGCACTGACTCCGTCATGGCTGGCGTGGAGAGGCGGCTCGGATGACACTCCGATTGAAGCGAGTGGTGCGGTGTGCGATCGCCATTGGCTGTGTGGCGGCGGGACTGGTTTCGAGCCCCGCGTCCGGCTTGCCAGCCAAGCCACTCAGCGTCACGTGGATGCAGGGCTTCGCTGCTCCCGGGACCCCCGCTCAGTTCGACAAGGTCGGCGTGATCAAGGTCGGATCGAGCAGCGCGAAGAACGTCGTGGTACTCGAGCCCGGAACCTCTGAGGGAAGCTCCTACTTCGTGCCCCTCGCCAAGTGGATCGTCGCCGAGCAGAACGGATGGCAGGTCTGGTCGGTCGAGCGGCGGCAGAACCTGCTCGAGGACCAGTCTGAGCTGAACTTGGTCAAGGAAGGCCAAGCAACCACGACGCAGCTCTACGACTACTACCTCGGCTACCTCAAGAACCCGAGCATCACGAATCACGTCCAGTCCGTCCCAACCGCGAGCGTCGAGTTCGCGAAGCAGTGGGGCATGAACGTCGCAGTCGAGGACCTGCACACCGTGATTCAGGCCGCCAAGAAGCTCGGCGGCAAGGTGGTACTCGGCGGACACTCGCTCGGCGGATCGGTGGTCACCGCGTACGCGACCTGGGACTTCAACGGCCGCGCCGGCGCCGACGGCCTCGCGGGTCTCGTCTACATCGACGGTGGAAGTACCCCGAGCCCGATCAGCACCGAACAGGCGAACCTTGAGCTGCAGTCCCTCGACGCGCAGAACGCGACCCCGTGGCTGGCGTTCGGCGGGATCGCCGCCCCCTATGCCGGAATCTTCGTCGCCAACGGAGCCGTGGGCGCGCTCCTCGACCCGCACAGCCCCAACCTCGCTCAACCGTCGGGGCTTCTGCCGTCGGCTCTCGTTCCCCCGGTTCCGGCCAGCAACGTCGGCCAGTTCGGCTATGCGCTCAACGTAGCCACCTCGCCGCCGAGCCTCATCGCTGCCCAGGCGCATCTCGGCACCGGCCTCGCCGCCGCGGGCCCGGTCCACGGCTGGGACGGCACCGGCGCGCTCACTCCCATCGCCCGCTACGCGACGATGCTCTCAGGAACGGGAGTGAGCGGCGCCGACGGCGCCGAGTGGTACTTCCCGCAGCGCCTCACTGACGACACCGGGGCCGTGGGCAACGGCAACGCAAACCCCGCGCAGAGCATCCTCGGCATCGACGCGACGATGGGTCACAACCTTCCCAAAGGCCTTCGAATCTATGCGTTCGGCGCTCGCCTCGGCGGGGCAGTAGTACTCGACGATGCACAGATGCTCGCCACCCAGTCGCAGATCCCCTCGAGCAACCTGACCCTCGTGAATCGTCAGAGCACCTACGCTCACAACGATCCCGCGGGTGCCTATCCCAGCAACACCTTCCTTGATCACCTCATGCCGTTCCTCCAGGCGATCAACGCGCACAGGTAGACGTGAAGCGCAGTGCCCGGCCCATCAGCGCTCGCAAGACTCCGTTAAGCCACCACGTCCAAAGCCAGCAGGTCGGCCGCCAGCAGCACCTCACCCTCGAAATGGGTGGCGGCCTGATCGAGCCACTCCTGCTCCGTGCCGCGTGCTGGTGGAGGCACAAGATGAGTGAGAGCCAGCGTGCGGACACCATTTCGGGCCGCGGTCTGCGCGGCGTCGGATACCGACGAGTGGTAGTCGAGCACATCGGTGAGCCGGGGCAAGCCGACCTGTTCGATGAGATCGCGCCGCACGACGGTATGCACCAGCAGGTCAGCACCAGCACATAGTTCGTCAAGCCCCGCGCATGGCACCGTGTCGCCGGCAATGACCACCGACCGCTCCCCGTCGTCGACACGGAAGCCCACGGTCGGCCGGACCGGCGCGTGATCGGTGGGAGCGGCAGAGACGCGCACCGCGCCCTCCTCGAAGACGACGCCATGATGAACTTCGGTCACCATCGCCGACGGACGCCACTGCAGGTCGTCGTGATGGGCAAGCCGGTATCCGATGTCCGGCTCGAGCATCGCCTCGGTCGCCTGCAGCAGACTGGCCGTGCCGCCTGGACCGAAAACCGGCAAAGGGTTGGGTTCAAACGACATCGTCCACCGCGTCGTGAAGATGTCGTTGAGGTCGGTGATGTGGTCGCTGTGCAGGTGAGTCAAGAACAACGCCCGGAACGCGCCCGCGCCCGACGCTACGGCCGCAGCTCGCATCAAGACACCGCGCCCGCAGTCGAACAGCAAGTCCCCGGCCGCGGTGCGTACCAGGGTCGCGGGGCCAGCCCGCTCTGGATCGGGAAGCGGGCTCCCACTTCCCAGAATGATCACCTGCATGGTCCGTGCCTGCCCCGAATTCGCGGAAAGGACGTTGGGTCACGCGTGGGTAGCCAGTTGTCTCACGCTGCTGAAATCGTCGCATGGCGCCCCACGCGTGGGCCACTCTGCGTTCAAATGGGTGCTCGGCTACGGATCCCAGACGGCCCTCGGGCGAGGCTTTCAAACACTCGCCGATCGGCCGATCGCGGATCCACCGGCAGGTATTCCCGAATGCAGGCCGACCCGGAACCGCGAGTCGCAGCAGGCTCCGACTTGAGTCAACAGGTGAGGCGCGACTCGCGGTCTGCAGGATCGCGAATCGTTCCGGTCAACGTGTTGCTAGGTAGCCCCGACCCACGAGTCAGACGCCAGCCCCGTGCTGCTCTACGAGAGGGCAATCCCTGTTGACCTCGGGGCGGCTGCGGCATGATTGTCATTCTCGTGAGACGGCGACGACAACCTCGACAGGATCCCGGGCAGGCCCGGGAGGTGACACTGCGTCTAGGCAGTCTGACGGAGCTCTTCGCTCCGCCGACACTCGACGAATCGGGAGGTTCAGCGAACCTCGTTTCGGGCATTGAACGACTTGTCACCGAGCTACAGGCGACTCCCATCCGTGGACGTCACCGAGTGGTCGTCGTCCTGCCGGCGAATGAGGTCAACCCCAGCGTCGAAGACCGTGTTCGGCGTTCGATCGCGCGCTATTGCGACCTCCGGCGCGACCAGTTGCGCCATTCGCGGGGAGCTCAGATACATGATGGTCTTGGGGCACTCGCGATTGGGCTGCCGGTCCTGTTCGGCGGCCTCGCGTTGATCACGGTCTTCCACGAGACCTCGCTCCCAAGTGCCGTTGAGACGTTCTTTGCCGACGGCCTGATCTTGGTGATTGCCTGGGTCGCGGTGTGGTACCCGCTCGACACGCTCTTGTATTACGGCCGATCGATCGAACGGGAACGTCACGTCCTCGGTGCCTTAAGAGAGATGGAACTTGTACTGCGTTCTGCCGCCGACGTGCCCGCGCCTTGACGAATCACTCAGTCCACCGACCGCGAGATCGTCGCGTGCTGGTTGGCTCAACGTAGAGTCCCACAACGATGGAACCGGCCGCAGATCTGACTCGAGCTCGCTGGCCCCGCGTGCTTGTGATCGGCCCATTCGTCGCAGCATCAGCCGGCGTCTACGCGGCTGGTATAGCGCTGTACTTTGCGGCCCAGCGTGGCCCGGCGGAGTTCGTCAAGAACCGCAACCGGTCGCCGGACCAGCTCGACGCGTTGGTGAGGACGACATCGATCGATCCGAGCAGCGGCGACCTCGGACTCCGCGTCGAGGTCCGGCCGGGACCCGGCCTGGCAGGGAGCGACGGACTCACCCTGACTCGGCCCATCAGCATCGACATCGTCGGCGCAACCGGAACGGCCAGCCACCGCTACGGTCCGGGCGACCGGATCAGCCCCATCGACGTGACCATCGGCGCGGCTGGAAACCCTCAACGCGTATCCGTTCAATTCCTACAAGTCGGTCTTCATCGTCGCCGTCACCGTGTCAGCGTCGGAAGGCGGCAATCAGCAAGGCGCGGCGGGTGCCGCCGCTCCCACACACCTCGTCTTCGATGGCACGCTGAGTGGCTACCGAGTAGCGGCCAAGCCGCTGCCGACTGAGAACGCCGATGCCAACACTCTCGCGCTCAACCTGTCGATCAACCGCGCGCCATTGACCCAAGCCTTTGCCATCCTGATCCTCGTCCTCCAAGCGCTGCTGGCCGCCGCCGCCGCTCTTGCTGTCTTCATCTGGAGCCGAAACCGGCGAGTAGAGATCACGATGCTCACCTGGCTGGCGGCACTGCTATTCCCGATCGTGCCGCTTCGCAACGCCATGCCCGGTGCCCCGCCGATCGGTGCCCTGGTCGACGTACTCGTCTTCTTCTGGGCGGAACGATTATCGCTCTTTCGCTCGTGGGCGTTCTCATCCTGTGGGCGATCCAGTCGGCTGCGCAGAACTGAGGCACCACCGCTCACCGATATCGGCGGCGCGCGGCCTACGAATGGGCCGGCTGACTCGCGGGCTGGCGGACCGCGGATCAGGTCTGCCTCGCCGGTGATGACTGCGAGGAGCGCTGCCGCGCGACGGACGTCGACGATCACGGCACCCGATCAGGTCCGACTAGGTCGGCCGTGCGGCACGCATCCGCTCCGTGTCGCGGCGTGGGACCGTCGGTAACGATCGGGGCGTCGCCGGACTCGCCCCGCCTCTATGCTTTGCTCGTGCCGATGTACATGGACCGCCACCAATCCATCAACCTCTCCCCCGAGGAGCTCGCTGCTGCACACATGCTCGACCTCGAGGCACAGGACAAGTACGGCGTCCGCTACCACACCTATTGGTTCGACCCGGAACGCCAGTCGGTGTTCTGCCTCGCCGAAGGACCCAGCAAGGACGCGATCGAGGCCGTGCACCGCGACTCACACGGAGTCACTGCCGACGCCATCGTGGAGGTCGATCCCAATGTTCCACTGAACGCGATGTTCGGATCGCTCCCCGCCCATCCCCCGGGCGAGGCCTACACCGCACCGGCGATGCGGGTGATCGTGTTTACGGATGTGTGTGGGTCGGTGGCGCAGACGCACGAGCTTGGCGACGAGGGCCACCTGGCCCTGTTGCATGACCACAACGACCTCATCCGGTCGGAACTGGCGCGCCACGATGGACAGGAGGTCAAGCACACCGGCGACGGGATCATGGCCTCCTTCACCTCGGTGAGTGCTGCCGTCGCGTTCGCCATCGCTGTCCAGGCCGCGCTGCACGAGCGCAACGAGCACGCACCCACACCACTCCACGTGAGCATCGGCATCAGCGCCGGCGAGCCGGTGACCGACGACAACAATGATCTCTTCGGCGCCGCGGTCCAGTTGGCTGCACGGCTGTGCGACGCGGCGAAGGCAGGGGACATCACGGTGTCGATCGCCGTCCGCGAGCTGTGTATGGGCAAGCAGTTTCAATTCGAGGACCGGGGCACGATCCCGCTGAAGGGGTTGCCAGAGCTGATACACGTCTACTCGGTCATCTGGCGCGACTGATCTGACTCGCGGTCTGACGGACCGCGAGTCGCTGCAGGCACGGGTTCCGGAGTGTCCGTACCCGGATACGGCGCCCTCGGAGACGGAGGCAATGGATTAGCGAGCTGGCCCAATGGGCTCGCGCTCGGCGTCGAACGCGCAGCCGCGGTCCTTGTGCCGAAGACCTGTGGATCTGTAGCCTGCCGCCAAGTGGGGGTGCCGGGCGACGCAGGAGGCGGGATGCGGAGGGCAAGGCTGGGGGGCTGGCGTTCGGTGCTCATGGTCGGCGCCGCACTGGGCTTGACCGCGGGGTCTGCGCTGGTAGCCCTGAACTTGGGGACCTCTCCGGCAGGTTCGGACACCTTTTCGTTGCCGGGAACGTTCCAGGAGTCGGTCCCGGCGGGAGTGACCACCGCCAACGTCAGCGTCGCGGGAGCCCCGGGCGGCAATGGTGGCGCGAGCGGCGCGGCGCCCGGTGCCGCGGGCGGCGCGGGCGGGCAAGTGACGGCGACGATCCCCGTCGTCGCGTGCACGACGCTCACGGTTCGTGTCGGCGGCACCGGCGGCGACTCCACCGGTAGCGGCGGGGCCGCCGGAGGGTCCAACGGCGGCGCGAACGGCGGAAACGGCGGAACCGCCGATACGGGTGCCGGGGGTGGTGGCGGCGGCGGCGGCGCCTCCGAGATCATCGACGCTAACGGCCATCAACTCGTCGCAGCCGGTGGCGGCGGTGGGGGCGGCGGCCAGTCTGTCGACGCCCCCGGCAAGGGCGGGGACGGCACGTCGGCGACCAGCTTCACCGTCGGAGCCGGCACGGGCGTCGACGGAACCGCTGGCTCCGACAGCACGGGGGGCCCTGGTTCGGGCGGCGGTGGTGGCTTGGGTACCGGTGGTGGTGCCGCCGGCACCAGCACCAGCGGCACCAGCAAGGCTTCGACCGGCGAGGCCGGCGGCGCAGGCGGATCAGCACCCAACTCCAGCAGTATCGCCGGTGGCGGTGGGGGTGGTGCGGGCTTCTTCGGCGGCGGCGGCGGTGGCGACGTTTCTGGGTTCAGCGCCGGCGGTGGAGGTGGGGGTTCGGACTTCGTGGTGAACGGCGCGATCGGAGCGACGTTCGGGACCTCGGCAAACGCCAACGCCACGATCACGTTCAACGGTGGGTCGGGTTCCTGCGCCGCCGCGCCGGTCATCGTGGCACCCCGGTTCACCGGGTAACCCCCCGATCCCAGAGCGGCACAGCTCTTGGTCCAGTCCGCTGGTCACGGGTGACGGCAACAGACGACTCGCGGTTCGGTGGATCGCGAGTCACCTACCCGGGCTTTCCTCGCCGCGGTCTCGCTGAGTCACTTCGCCTCGGTTGCTGGCAACGTGAGGCCGTTCCTGGCAGACTGCCGCGCCAGCCGGGCGCTTGTACCGGAGACAGGGCGGAGGCCTTCGTGATGGCTGATCTTCGGCGCTCGGGGGTCCGGCTGCTCGCGCTGGGTGCGATGGTGCTGGCGGGCGGACTGGTATCGCCGGTGGCGGCGTCCGCTGCTGTCCCGCTTAAGACCAGCAGCAATGGATCGATCGATGCGTGCGCTATCTTGCCCGGATTCGCCAGCCCACCTGCCCTGTTCCACCTCCACACCGTCGGACCGAAGAAGTTCGACAGGGTCGCCAGTCTCCAAGCGTCGGCATGCGCGTCCGAGGTCAACCTGCCGTCCGGGAAGTACACCGTGTTCCAGAGCTTCACCGCGCCCGGCTGGCACCTCGCCCAGATCTCCTGTTTCATCGTAGGGAGCGCCGCGAATCCAACCGGAAGCGTTGACCTCCCGTCCGCGTCGGTGACGATCAGTTTGAACCGCCCGACGGAGTGTCTGTTCGCCGAGCTCCCAGGTGGTGGCGGCGGCGCCGGCCCACAAGCGGCCGGAACTCCCACGAATGGCTCCACAAGTCGAGGGGGTACGACGACCTCCAGCACAAGCAGCACGTCCTCGACCACGACCACGACGTCGGGGTCCACTACGCCGACGACGTTCTGCGTTCAGAACCCCGACTATCCCCCCAATCCCCCGCCGTACTTCTGTACGGGGACCAACACTAAGGTTGGGTAGGAATTCAGCCGTCGACGTAGCGACGAGTCTCGGACAACACGTTCTGGGCCCGCGGTGACGACGGGGTCGCGACGGACGCGTTCGACGATCTCGTCGACGTCGCGCCGGAGGCCCGCCCCGAGAGGCCCGAATCCGCCAGGTCGACCGGCTTCGTGCCGGGGGACGGTCACGGCTTTCCCAATTGCCGCGCTTGTCTTGCTGCTCGTTGCCTGCTCGGGCGGAGGGGGCGTATCCCATGCCTCCACGCGTGTACGCACAGTTCCCGGTATGCCAGGGGTGTCTGACCCCTCGAACCTGTACAGCGCAGCGGCGGACCGGAGGCTCAGCCCAGCGACGAGCGGTTCCTCACCGCGGTGTATGTCCCGGACGTGGGATCTGACGACGTGTCGGTGATCGACCCGAGAACGTTGCGGGTGGTGGCGCGCGTCCCAGTCGGGTTCGACCCCGAACACGTCGTGCCGGCCTACGACCTCAGGACGTTGTGGGTCGTCAATACGGCGGTAGAGCATCCGCAGGACGGCAGCGTCACGCCCATCGATCCCAGGACCGCCACGCCGGGCGCGTCCATCGCAGTTCATGGCCCGTACAACCTGTACTTCACGCCCGATGGTAGGTCGGTGATCGTGGTCGAGGAACTTCTCCGACGACTTGAGTTCCGGGATCCACACTCGTTCGCGCTCCAAGCATCCCTTCCCGTCGGAGACTGCGCTGGCGTGAACCACGGCGACTTCTCGATTGACGGCTCGTACTTCATCGTCTCGTGCGAGTTTCAGGGCAAGCTGATCAAGATCGACTGGCGTCATCGACGAGTGATCGCGTCTCTCAGGCTCCGTGGGGCGGCTATTCCCGAGGATGTGCGCGTCTCTCCGGACGGCAGGATTTTCTACGTCGCGGATCTCGCCCGCGGTGGCCTCGATCTGATCGACGGTCACCAGTTCAAAATGATCCGATTCATCCGTACCGGAACCGGTGCACACGGCTTGGTCGTAAGTCGCGATGGCACGAGGCTGTACGTCAGCAACCGGGGGTGGCCGCAACTGACTACGGGTCCACCGAATGGGAAGGGAAGTGTGAGCGTCGTGGACTTCGCTACAGAGCGAGTCGAGGCGACCTGGCGGATTCCCAGCGGCGGTAGCCCTGACATGGGCAACATCTCCGCCGACGGAAAGCAACTGTGGCTCGGTGGCCGCTATGACGATGTCGTCTACGTCTTCAACACCAGGACAGGCAGGGTGCACACCATCCCCGTCGGGCACGAACCCCACGGGGTTTGCGTGTGGCCTCAACCGGGACGCTACTCCCTCGGTCATACGGGAAACATGCGATGAAGCGTCGCCTGATCTCCCGAGCCGGCAACCGGCACCCGCACCCATTCGCCGTCGCTGGCGAACCTGCTCGGGAATGGTCCAGGATCTGTCGATGACAACGACCCGCGTGCAACTTCTTACGGCGCCCGGGACGACCAACCAATTCGGGGCGTCCCCCGTGAGCCACGCCTGAGGCTGCATTGCGCGCCTGGCGAGTTCACGAGTTTGGCGAACCCGCGGACGTCTTCGTCCGCGAGGAAGTCGAAGAGCCCACGCCCGGGCGCCTGAACGGTATGGGAATGAGCCTTGGGGGTTGGGTACCGCTCGAGCAGGCGCCATACCTAGTGACTCCAGCATGGGCGATTGTAGATATGCGCGCCGCCGCCCTTGCGCTTCCCGACGTGACGATGGCACGGGGGACCTATCCGGTCCCGGTGCCGCGTCCCTACACATCGGGTCAGGAGGGCGTCGGTGTCGTGCGTGAGGCATCGAGCGAGCTCGTGCATCTAATCGGCACACGCGTTATGGGCGTTTTCATACAGCCCTGGGGCAGTCTGGCCGACGTCGGCGTCGCAATCGCTCCAAGCATCATGGTCGCCCCGAGCGGGCTCAACGACATTGACGCGGCGGCGTTCATCATTCCGGCGCACACTGCGTACCACGCGGTTGTTCGCCGCGGCCGCGTACAGGCTGGCGAGACCGTGCTCATCACCGGGGCGGCCGGCGGACTTGGCTCCGCGTGCGTGCAGCTCGCCGTGGCAACAGGAGCACGCGTGATCGCGATAGTGGGAGGCTCACACAAAGCCGCGCATTGCCGCGCCATCGGCGCCGAGTTCACCGTGGACCACTCGAATTGTGACGTTGTCGATGGCGTTCAGGAACTCGTCGGCGAGCGCGGCCTTGACGTGATTGTCGATCCAGTTCAAGGGCCTATCGCCGCGCTCCTGCGTCAGCTGCTCGCACCCGACGGACGTCACATTCTGTGTGGCCATGCGGGCGGTCTCGAACCGATCGACCCTCATTTCTACGTTGCCAACGTCACGCTGATCGGCGCAACGCTAGGCGGATATCCGCCGGAAACGATGGCGTCGATGTTCGCGGAGGCATCGAGCGAGTTGCTCGCGATGCTCGATGCCGGAACCTACCGGCCGACCACAGCGCAGGTCATCGACTTCGACGACGTTCCTGAGGCTCTCACGGCACTGGCTGAGCGTCGAACCATCGGCCGTCCGATCGTCCGTCTCGCGTAGCTCGCCATCGGCGCTCGCTGATCGCGACTCGCGGTCTGGTGGCCGGATCGTCGACTGTGAGTACAACATCGATATCTGAGAACTCGTCTGCGGGATGGTCGCTCCGAGCTCGCGAGCCGAGGAGCAACACCGCGTGAACATCTCGACGCGTCGACGCCCACACGACCAGCGCGTCGGTCATCGAAGCCGCCGTGGTCGTCGTTTGCTCGCCAAACCAGGATCGCTCACCACGAGTGCATAATGCCCGCTCGGGAGCGTTCCGCGCGCCTCCGCTACGTGAACGCGCTCGGCACCCCGCCCTATGACTCTCGGCTCGGGGGATCGCGGGTCACGGGCTCGCGGCGCGGACTGCCCATCGACGAAACCGCGACTCCTCGTCGTCCTCCAGAGCGCGAATTCCGCGGTCGAGTTCGTTCCCAGTTCGGCCCAATTCGATCCGGTAGATCGAAGCGGGCGCCAGCCGCAGCGTCTACGCTCGCCCCCGAAATTGCCACGCCGAGTGCGACAGAGGGATCGGGGGGCCCGTGACGGAACAGACCAAGGTCGCGGCACCAGGTTCCTCGGAGGTACCGGAAGCACCCGAGCGACCTCAGCAGATCCAGATCGTCCCCTTGAAGGGCCTGCCCGTGGTGGCCGTCCTTGTGGTGATGCTGATCCTCTCGATCTCTCAGAACTGGAGGTGGGGTCTCACCTTCTTCCATGTCGCGGGCGGCGGGATCTGGACCGCGGTCGACCTCTTCGTCGGTCTCGTGATCGGTCCGATCCTCGGTCGGCTCTCGATTCCGGCGAGGATGGAGTTCTCGGCCCGGTTCATGCCGAAGATGGTCCTCCTCATGCCCACCGTGGTGCTCCTCACACTCGCGGCCGGCTTTCAGCTCGCAATTCAGCTTGGCAACCTCTCCTCGACCAACCCGAATCACGTCTGGCTTATGGCCTCTTTTGCGATTGTCGGTGTGATGGCCGCAATCGCCCTCGGTGTCTTGGAGCCCGCGAACATCGCCGTTCTCTTCGAGCTGAGGAAACCGCGACCGAACGGCGAACTGGTTGGCAAGCTGATGCGTCGCTTCGTGTATACGGCCGGCATCCTCGGTGCAATGCAGGTCGCAACCCTCGTGATCATGACTCGAGTCGCAAGCCGATGACCGCCGAGCCGTACACCGAGGATCTCACACCGGTCGAGCGCGTGCTCCCGCCGGTGGTGGAGGTCACCATCACCTCCCTGATCTTGTCGATCATCGGCGGCATCTACATGGCGGCCTACTTCCCACACCGGCCACCGCTCGGTGTCCCGATCGGACTCCTAGTGGCAAGTTGGCTCCTGCTCGGGACTGTGGTTGCCATGCTGATCACGATTCGCGACTTTGGCTGGAAGACGTTCCGGTTGGTCGGAATGTGGACGCTCCTGGCCTACGTGCTGCAGGCGGGGATGATCGGTTACGCGTTTGTCCACAACGGCGCAAGCGGAGCGCCGTTGGTCGTGATCATCCTCTTGCTGGTCGTGTTCGCCGTCTCCGTGCCACTCATGATCAGCTTCACGGTCGGCCGATACCAGCGGCAGTAGCGCCTCGCCCAACGGCCGCGAGGTTGCCGACCTGCAACCACCAAACACAGGTCGTAGTTCGGGAGGCCGCGGGCTTCCACGTGCTCCGGTACAACGCGTTGCTCCCGATCCGACGAGGGCAGCCGTGGGGGTTGACTCGCGGCCTCGCGGACCGCGAGGCGTCCCACGAACGATTTCGCGTTCTGCCTTGATCCTGACCGGGAAGTGCGCGAGCCTGATTCGATGTGATCGGGTCGTGGTCTCCGTTGCAGGCACCCATGCTGCGACGCCAGGTGTGGCTGTTGATAGCGGCGGTCGGTGCGGTGTTCGTTTTTGCCGCGCCGGGCGGGTCATCGACAAGGTCCAGCGTTAGGGCCAAGCGGGTGAAGGCCGTCGTATCCTCGACTACGACGACCACGGCGGGTCCGATTACCTACCAGGTCAAGCGGGGAGACAACTTGACCGCTCTCGCCCGATTCTTCGGGCTGTCGCCATACGGCCTCGCCACGTTCAACCACCTCAGTAGCGCAGACCAGTTGACCGTTGGGCAGATGCTCCAGATCCCTAGGCGTCCGCCCACCCAGGTTGTTGTCACCCCTCCCGACGGGCCCCCTGGAGCGACCTTCACCTTCACTCTGACTGGCGCCGGGGCAGGGGAGACGGTGACCTTCGAAGTCGACGCACCCGGATACAAGTTCACTGGACCACCACACACCGCGGCGGACGACGGTTCTGTGAGTGCCACCTTCCAGACCAATGCAAGCGACGCCTCAGGGACCTACACCGTGGCGGCGAGGGGCGATCAAGGAACGTCAGTCAGAGCGACATTTCGAATCGACGCGAGTTCGCCGATCAGCTAGAGAACGGTAATTGGCACAGCCACGGTCAGGTCGTCGTGCATTCGTCGATTGACAACCGCGTCAAGCCGCCAGTCGACCTCCCCGTACGGGTACTTCGTGCTCGGCCCAGCGTCGCTCGGCAGCGTGAGGCTAAACGGAGCCTGTTCAGGTGTTCCACCTTCGAATGAGTGATGGCCGAAGATGTCGACCTCCGCGACGCCCAGGGACTGGTACGCGGAGTAGGGGATGCTGCGAGCGATCGCGGTGTCAATTAGCCGCGACTTGCTGTCGTAGTCGGTCAGGGGATCTTTGACATAGGTGCGCCGACGGTTTAGGCGGATCGTGACGGCAGAGGCCTTTACGTCTTCTGCGAGGTTCACGGTCAAAGTGCCGGTTACCGTTTCACCAGCTCGAACGGAGTCTGGGACATCGTGCAGTGTGAGACCCGAATCCGTGACATCTGGAGTCAGGTCGGCTGAGCGAGGTGGCTGTCGAACAGCGACTGGGATGCGATCGATCGGAGATTTGTCATCCCCCCGGTCGATCTGCACCCAAGCCTGCCATGCGACCGCGTCCGCGGAGCTGGGGGAAGCATCCTTCGCCAGCTTGAACTGCGCGAGCCCGGATCCAATCGCGAGGGGAAGATCCTGTTGCTCATCATGGAGTTTCACCTCATGCCGGATGTCACGTTCGATCGGATGCCCGTTGGCGTCGCGACCTCGTTCCCGGGTTATGAACGTCCCGATACACGTCAGTCCCGCGACAATGGCATGGCACTTGTCGTCGAGTTCGCCACCGATCTCATAGCTCAGGTCGAGCGGCCCACCCGGGACAATGTCAGCCTGCTGCACCGCGGCGGTAACGCTCGCACTCCCGCCTCTGAACCGATCCAGGATTCCCATCTGCGGGAGCCTATGTGCTCGGACTGCGGGAGCGAGGGGTGCTCGTTGATGATGACGCGACTCGCGGTCTGGCGGATCGCGAGTCGCCTACGTTCAGCTGCTTGCTCGCCAGCTGTTCCACCGAGAGGCTCTGCCTCGGTTGTTGGGAAGATGGAGTCGTTCCTGGCAGACTGCCGATCCAGCCGGGCGCACAGGCCCGAGACAGGGGCGGAGGCTTCGCGATGGCTCATCTTCGGCGCTCAGGGGTCCGGTCGGTCGCGCTTGCAGCGATCGTCCTGGCGCTCGGACTCGAATCACCGGTGGTGGCGTCCGCTGCCGTCCCGCTCAAGACCAGCAACAATGGCTCGATCGACGCGTGCGTCGTCTTGCCTGGATTCGCCAGCCCGCCTGCCTTGTTCCACCTCCACACCGTCGGAACGAAGAAGTACGACAGGGTCGCCAGTCTCCAAGCCTCGGCGTGCACGTCCGAGGTCAACGTGCCGTCTGGGAAGTACACCGTGTTCCAGAGCTTCACCGCGCCAGGCTGGCACCTCAATCAGATTTCCTGCTTCACAGTAGGTAGTGCCGCGAGTCCGACAGGCAGCGTCGACCTCCCCTCCGCATCGGTGACGATCAGTTTGAACCGCCCGACGGAGTGTCTTTTCGCCGAGCTCCCAGGTGGTAACGGCGGCGCGGGTCCGCAATCGACTGGTGCTCCCACAAGTGGCTCCACCAGCCGCGGGGGTACGACGACCTCGAGTACGAGCAGCACGTCCTCGACCACGACCACGACGGCGAAGTCCACTACGCCGACCACATTCTGCGTCCAGAATCCTGACTATCCCCCGAACCCCCCGCCGTACTTCTGCTATGGCGGTCCACCCGGGTAGCACGCCCAACTGCTGGTGTGTCGGCAGCGGAATCTGGCGGTGCCCGACCCAAGCAACGCGAGGACCAGCAGTACGGGAATGGCGAGGATGATGCGAAACCCCGTCGTCCAGCGGTTCAGCGTATCCGGGTAATCGATGGAGAGGCTGACCGGTAAGGGTTCAATGCAGCGTTCATCGCGAGCTCCGAGAGCCAGGCCGACAGAGCCTACGGGGGGAGGCGTCGACCCCGCGCGACCGCTCTAGAGGGACTCGCGGTACCTCAGGCTGCCCGTCGGCTACGGTCTCACTCTTCAGTAGGGGTGCGAGGAACCGTGGCCATTGCTCGTAGTCGGCGCGTCGCGTGCGTTGTGGCGCTCGGGCTGTTCACCATCTTTGGGACCGCTCTCGTGGCCCCTCCAGTCAGCGCCTCCGGCAGCGTCAGCACGACTCTGCGATTTTTCTCGGTGCAGCAGGATCTGACGGCGAGCTCCGCCACGGGACAGCCCGTCGACCCCAACGCTCTCTTTGCCGTCGGGGACCACTATGACGGGACTGACCTCTACTACGTGGGGCAGCACCAGCGCCACGCTGAGCGTTTCAGCGGTTCCGATCATCTCGCATGCGTTGTCACGATCGCCTCAACCGTCGCGGAGCGCCAGACCTGCACCGAACAGTTCGCGATCGGCTCGGCAATGCTTCTCGCGACCAACGTCATGGTGACCTATCACGGCCGGGTGGCCGTGATCCCGATCAACGGCGGGACGGGCAGGTACAAGAACGCGCACGGGACGCTCCTCTCGACCCCGATCGCCAACTCCAGCAATACCGACAACACGTTCTCGCTCACCGGTGTCGGCAGTGGTCCGACAGCGGTTCCACTCGGCGGTGGTACCACCTTTCCGTTCTACTCGGTTCAGCAGACCTTGAGATTCAGCAACGCTGCTAGGCAACCGATTCGGGACACCAACTCGCTGAACGACGGTGACAGTTACGACTCAACCGATCTGTTTTACGCCGGTACCCACGCGCAACACGCGTCGAGTTTCAGCGCCTCCGATCACCTCGCATGCACCCTCACCGCCACGAACACCCAGACGTGCAATAGCCAGATCGCGATCGGCGGATCCCTGCTCCTCTTGAACAATGTCACCGAACCCGGGACCGGAGCGACAGTCTCTGCCCCGATCAACGCGGGGACGGGCACTTACCAGAACGTTCGCGGAACATTTGAGACGGGGGCCAACACCAACACCACAGACGTGACGATCACCCTCACGGGCTAGCGAACGTCGTGCCACCAGCGGGAGACAGACCGCCGACCACGCCACAACCCACTCCGGCACTGACCCCAACAACCGCCAATCAGTGGCGCTCCCTAGGGCCACCACTGCGAGACAGCGCCAATCAGGGCACGCGGGCAGCGAGCGAAGCGCCAGGCGGCTGCGGTCGGCGCGACCCGAGCCTCACCGGTAGTCGCCTCACCGTCACGAGCGTGCGGCCGCGCAGGGCTCGCCCGACTCGCGATCTGGGGGTCGCGAGTCACTCTTGACTCGGAAGCGGACTCGCGGTCGACCACGAGTCATGTCCGCCGAACAACTCTCAGGTCACCGAGTCGGCAACAAACGACTCCTGGCAACCCACTCCCGCCGTCCGGTCACCAAGCGACGCGCAAGTTCCCGCAGCTCGGTGTCGAGCGCTCAGGCGGTGGTCTCGACCTCTTTGTCCCGATGACGATGTACGAGGACCTCCACCGCGACGTAACCCGCGGTGACGATTGCTCCACCGATTGCGACCAGACCGCCCGCGATCCACGCGAGGTCGCGGTTGAGGGCAGTGGCCACCCTCTCGAACGGATCACCCATTGCACGCACCTCCTTCACCGCGAAGGTGAGGCCCCCGTGGCGCTGGTGTTTACCGTGCTTGTCAACGGCAAGACCTCCAACATCGCTAACTGGTGAGCGTAGTGAGCAGCAATCAGAACTCGATGGATGGTCGTGACCCGACGCGCTTGACGTCTCCGCTGAGACCGGGCGGGCGACTCGCGGTCTCACCGATCGCGAGTCCGACGAGTGTGACGACTCTGCATGCGGGCTGCGCGTGCTAGGAGGCCACGCCCATCCAGGTAGTTCGCTCGTAGAACGGTCTCAGGACAGGTCGGACGGACACATCGTTCCGGCCTGAGTTCCCTGTCAGGACACGGTCGAAGGAGCCCGCAACTTCATTGCACCGAGCCAGAGCGTGGCCTCGGTGCTCATTGGTTCTCCTCCTACCTCGACGTTTTGGCAATCTTGTTCAGGCACCACCACCTTGTTCGGCCGGCTCTCTGCCGGCAGCGTTCTGAATGTACGCCGCCGTAGGTGGATCGTGAGGATGGTGCTTCTTGCAGAGCGCGTGTGTGTGTCCGTCAGGGTCGATGTAGTTCTTCCATGCCAGACGCCAACATCGCCTCACGTGGCAGTTGCGGTGGTAAAGGAAGACCGCGAGAGCCGTGAAGATCGTGATGTCTGCTAGCGGGCCGGAGAAGAAGTTGTAACCCTCGGGGTCTGTCCAGGTCCATTGAAGTGCGTGCCACAGCCAGCTGAACGGTTCCACATGACCTCCTCCGCAGGGCGGCGCTTGCGTTCGCACGGGCAAGTGCCTCTGGCTGGTTCCGACCTTGTCAGGCTACGAAACTCGACAGCCAACCTCGCGGATCAGTCCGGCCAGTCGCTCACCATGCTTGGCGTTGAGAACGGGATCGGGGTCGGTGTGATCGTCCAGTGGGCTCGGCCACGACTCGCGATCATCACTTCCTCGGCCGACTCGCGGCTTTCGGGGATCGCGAGTCATTGACCGGTAGCTGATTCGTGGTCTCAAGGATCGCGAGTTCCGGGGCCAGCGCCGGAGCGTATCGACGGACGTCCCCGGCGCCCGTGTGACGCCGAGATTAACCCTATGAAGATGTCAACGATCTGGGTTCGACTAGGGATTGGTCAGACCGCGAGTCGCCGGGACGCACTCGGCTGCTCCGAGGTGCTTGACTGGGCCGACGCGACTGAACCAAGTGACCATCGGCTCGACGGATCTCGGACGGTCGGAGCGGTTCTTCACGACCCTGGGCTTGAGGCTTATCGTCAAGGACACGCACTACCTGCGATTCGAGTGCCCAGATGGCGATTTCGACCTTCTCGGTCGAGGCCGTCGACGCAGTGGGACCGTCACAACAGGTCACCATGTACTTCGAATGCGATGCGCTGGACCAGGAGTACGAGCGACTCCGCCGAGCGAAGATCGAGTTCGACACCGCGCCAACCGACATGCCGTGGCTGTGGCGGGAGGCCCGCTTTCGGGACCCGGATGGGCATCGGTACCGCCTGTTTCATGCTGGCGAGAACCGCCTCCGCCCACCCTGGCGACTCCCGGGCGCGTAGCGGGCGTCTCGTGCGATGGGCACAGGCACGCCCAAGGGCCTCCCGCCTACTCGCAGACCGCCGCCAGCTGTATCCCCCCGGGCATCGTCGCCGCCCCTGTGGTCATCGAGGCCCTTCCGCAACGACCTGACAGTCCGACTCGCGGTTTCGGGACACCGAGTCGGCGGGTCGTGCGAACTAGGGAGCGAGGGACCTCGGGGGCCGGTAGACCGCGAGTCGTGAGCTCACTTGTCTATGACTCGGTTTGTGGGTGCACAGACTTGGCACGTCACGCGGCCAGTCTCTGCAACTTGCGCCTTTAACGACCGACAGGTGGCCTAGGCTTCCCAGTAGGACGGAGAGGCCTTTCAGGATGACCGACGGAATCCACCTCAACCATCATCACAAGGTCACAGTGGAAGGGATCTTCCGTCACCCAGTGGGTCACAACGTCGAATGGCATGACGTCCTTTCCCTGCTGGAGAAGGTCGGCACGGTCATCGAGGAGAAGAACGGCCGCTTCACTGTGACGGTCGGTTCCGAGACCGAGACGTTCGACGAGCCGCGGCACCATGACGTGGATGTCCAGCAAGTCCTCGATGTGCGGCGGATGCTCGAAGGTGTGGGCATTACCCCAGAGTCGTTCGCTAAATGAGGTGCGATGACGACCTATCGGCTGCTCGGGCCCACCGGCTTCTATGCGAGCACCGAGCCCGGCAGCCTTGGGGGCAATGCGAAGACCCGCATCTATGGCCGGCTCGACTGCCGTGCTCCGAGAGCCGGGCTCGCGAAGGGCACCTACCAGCAGAACCGGGTCTTCTTCGCTGACGCTGTCACCGCCGAAGCCTCAGGGTACCGACCGTGCGGGCGCTGCATGCGAGACTCGTATCGCGCCGTCCGACTCGACGTTGCTGGCCCTCGAGGTGCTGACCACGGACTTCGACGACGCCGGTGATGCCCGGCGTCCTTGTTCACTGGCCGCCGAAACGGCACGGCCTCGGCGACTATGCACTGCTGGGCACCCTCTTTCTTCCAAGGAGCGATGGCTGTGTTGCCGCCAGCTCGGCGCACGCAGTTAGGGCGAAGGCGCCGCGCGGACAAAGTGAACGTGTCCCCGATTGTCAAGTTGGGTCACCTCGGCCTCGAATTCGAAGCTCGAATGGGTTCGAGGTCGATGGCGTGAGCGTCGGCAGGGTCTCGCCACCAGGCAGTGTCACGAGGGGAGTCGTCGTAGAGTCGAGTGGTGGCGCTGTTTCGGTCGGGAGTGGGATGCCTCCCGGCAGGGTGGCCGGCGTCAGATCAAGAGGGCTGGCGCTCACCGCGCACGTGAAGTGGTCTCCTCGTTTGATTGCTCGGCTGCTTGGGCAGTCAACCGTGACGTAAGGCAACCCGAGGGTGTTCTTAACCGTTCGTGCGACGCTGTTGTCGAGTTTCACCGTGTCGAGGCCGGTCTGCTGTGTTCCGCAACTCGCCGCGAACACGAACAAACCAGAGAGCAGAGCGGCTGGTAAGACTCGACGATTGGTCCACAAGTTGCTCATGAGTCCGCCCGCCCGGTTCCCTGCTTCGCCCACTCCCCGAAGCCTTCCGCTGGCGTGCGGACGTTAATGCGTTTCGCCTCGTCGTTGTGTCGCCCCAGACCTCGGTCCTCGTGGCGCCGGATCGATTGGGGGCGCCGACTGGACCGCCCCCGCGAAAGGCCCGACTCGCGGTTTCGTGGACCGCGAGTTAGGTCTTGAGTCGCGCTCTATGGACTCTGACACGCTCTTCAAGGCACCGTCAGGGTGTGCTGACAACTACGGCAGTCCCGTACGCGACTACCTCGACGACTCCTGAACCTTCGCCGAACGTGTTGGAGTCGAATCGAATTCCGACAACTGCGTTACCACCCAAACCCTGCGCGTGCTCGATCATTCGTCCAAGAGCGACGCGTCGTGCGTTGTCCACGACTTCAGTGAATTGGGGTACTTCGCCGGCCTGCAGCGTTCTCAGACTACCGGAGAAACCCTTGCCAAACCCGACGCTTACGACAGTCAGACCCCAGCAGAGACCCAGATGCCGTTCAAACTTTAGGCCCGGCAGATCGAACGTGTCCGACGTGTAGACAGCAAGCTGCTCGTTGTCTGGCATGTGCGGTACCCTCCGAGTGCGCTTCGAAATGTGTCGTGAGGGTAGCCGCGCGCCACGAAGTCAGTTTGGGGTAGCCGCTCGGCACCATCGGCGCGCATACTCACAATCTCCAGAGCGCAGTGAGTGGTCGCATTTGAGGTTCGGCGGTACACGACTTGAGACTGATCCGCGGGGATGACGCCGCCGTCCTCGTGTGGAGCCTCACCAACCACCCTCCCGCAACCCTGAACGCTGCTCACGGCCTCTGTTCAGCTCCAGCGCGACGGCCTGCGACTCGCGGTCTACTGAACCGCAAATCGGTGCACCTCCGCATCAGTGACCGGCCACCTGGCCACCGTCGATATGCAGGATCTCGCCCGTGATGAAGGGCGATGACTCCAGGAAGAGGATGCCGTTGACGACGTCGCTGACCTGGCCCACACGCCCAATCGGGTGGAGTCCAGCAAGTGCGTCGTACGTTTCTGGCGGGTTGGCCGGCGTTTGGATGACGCCAGGCGAAACAGCGTTGACCCGGATACCCCGAGAGGCGTACTCGATTGCCAGTGACCTGGTGGCCGAAGCGAGGCCGCCCTTGGTGAGTGAGGTCAAAACCGACGGCACGTTGGAGTTTGCGTAGTCGGCGAGCGTGGTTGTGATGTTCACGACGTGGCCGCCGCCTCGGTTCAGCATCTCGGCGATCGCTCGTTGAGTCAGCCTGAAGAACCCAGTGAGGTTGACGTCGACAAGAGATGCATAGTCCTGATCGGTGTAGTCGGTGAAAGGCCGAGAGATGAAGACACCCGCGTTGTTGACAAGGGTATCGATCCGACCGAATCGGCCGAGTGCTTCGCCGATGATTCGGTCGATGGTTCTTGATTCGGAGACGTCTCCATCGACGGTAAGTAGATCCCGATCCTTGGAAGGCCTGATGGTTCGGGAGTTGGCAACGACCGCCCAACCTCGTCGGCGGTACGCGGTCACGAGGCCGGCGCCGATGCCCTGAGAGCCTCCTGTGATGATGGCGACCCTCTGTTCCTCTTCGCTCATGACTGTCCTCTCGACTGTGGCGCGGGACCGTGATCACACGAGTGTGTGAAGACTCAGCTGGAAATGGTGTCGGCGAAGTGTGGCGGCAGCGGCGCGGCATGACGGCGTCATCAGCACTTCAGGGCCGGCGGGGACGGGTGGGATCACCTTTGAGACAGCGCGGGGTCATTCGGGTGAGGCGAGAGCGGCGTCACCTCGTCTGTGCGCCACACGCGCAGCGGCATCGAGGCGAGGACTTGCTCAAGCTGTGCGCGGTCGTCGGCAGCGAAGAGCCCGAGCGTGCGCCATTCGCCTGGTTGCAGTGGAGGACGCCAAAGGCGTTGCAGGCGTCCCTCCGCCGCGAGCTCACGCGAGCGTTCGGCCTCACGGGTGCGGACGTCCTCGACCTCTTCTTCTGAAGTTCCATTCGGAACGTGGGTGGTCATGGTGACGAGGTATTCCATCGTGAGGATCTCCTGTGCTGGATGGTGCACCCGAAGACTTTCGACCATCCAGTTAGCATCATGGTGGCTTCTGTGCGAGATCGGCAGCGGAGTCCCGGCGGTCCACGAGGGACCACACGCTCAGCAGATCAGCCTGGCGTAGTCGTTGAGATTTTCGGATCAGAATCGGGGTCTGCTGGACCGCGAGTCATGCCGTGGCGCAGCCGGCCGCTGCCGCCACAGCCACCCAGTGACTCGCGGTTGCCGCACATCGCCAATCGCGACAAGTCTCGCGGTCCCCGAACAGCGACGCTCTCCGTGATGAGTAGCCATCTTCGTGTATCGCGGTGCCCGATAGGAACTAGCAGGTCAGGGTGGGGCCGTGGTGCGCCGTCAGACCCAGCGATCGCAGATCACCCGACTCGGGATCGAACGCCGAGGACGTCGGCTTTCCTATCCCGAGTGAGGTCCGATCAGGCGATTACCTTCGAGGCCAGCCGTTCGCCCTGGTTGCGTTTGGCCTCGTACATCAATGCGTCGGCTTCGACGAAGAGATCTTCAAGGTTCTCAGGTGGGCGACGCCACGTCACGAGGCCGGCGGCGATCGATAGCGCCGGGGCGCCGTTGGTTGCTCGAAACCGGTCCTGAATGCTTCGGGTCACGCTGACGGCTTCGTCATGGTCCGTGTCAGACAGAAGCAGGACGAACTCGTCTCCGCCTATCCGGGCGAACAAGTCGGTCGGGCGAAGGACCTCTCGGGCGCAGTTGACCAGCAGGACGAGTACGGCGTCGCCGGTCGCGTGCCCGTCGCGATCGTTGACTCGCTTCAGACCGTCGAGATCCAGGAAGGCGACCGAGAGCGTTTCCCCATGGCGTGCCAGGCGGGCAAGTTGAACTCTGGCCCATTCACGGCTTGCTAGCCGGTTCGGTGCTCCGGTCAACTGGTCGACACGAGCCTGGCTCTCTGATCGCTCGAGTGCGTGACGCCACCGCGCAACCACTGCCGTGACAGCGACCAAGAAGATCAAGCTGGTAGCCGCTTGCCAAGCGATCGTTCCCCGTGCGAGGCCATCGGCGACACCGTCCAAGGTGATGGCAAGGACGGCTGCTGCGCCCCCAATGAGACCGGCTCGAAAGCCCGCGCTCCACGCCATGAACGCGACCCCGATGAAATACACGATCGAGACCGACAGATCCTGGTCCGTGAGCGCCTCGACGCCATAACCGATCCCGATCACAGTTAGCCCGCTCAAAATCACCCAGAACTCGTCCAGAGCGCGTAACCGCCTCGTGAGCGAGCGCATGTCAACCTGCCGCATCCTCCGCACCATAATGCGACATGTTCTCTGTGGCGACGGACAGAACACGATTGCGTGTTTGGTCCTTGCCAGCTCGCGGGCAGTGCACGAGTTCGGTGTCTGAGTTCGGGATGAATCCACGACTCGGCGTCGACTCGCGTTCAATGGGCCGCGACTCCCGATGCCTCGCGCTTCCAACGGGCACGAAGCGCGGCTCATGGTCGCTACTCGCGGTATGAGCAACCGGGAGTCAGGGGCCGCTGACCTTGGAGCAAAGGGACCCGGCGGGTTCATGAGCCGCGAGTCCACGGCTGAGCCCCCACACCAATCGTCAGTGACTCGCGGGTCCACGACGGCGAATCGGGGGGCATGAAGTGTTGCGGGTAACGCGCGCGTCGCGGCAAGCCAGCGGGCCGAGTAGCCTCGGAAGATCGTGAACTCAAGGGCAGGCCATGGTTGACGATCAGCGGCTCCGCCCAGTCGAACGCCGAATCCGCCGCCTGAGGCAATACGATGTCCCCATCGGCGATATCGCACAGCGTTTCCGCCGCAGCCCCGAGTTCATTCACCGGGTCATCGAGTTGAGCGAGCTCTCAAACCGGACGGCACAGATGCCGTCATCAGCCCAATTGCGTCCCATCGAGCGACGGATTCTTCGTTGGCGAGACGAGGGTGCCAGCCCCGCAGAAATCGGCCCCCTCTTCAACCGGAGCCCCGGCTTCGTCGAACGCGTCGAATTGCTCGCTCGTTACAAGCTCACTCGCTGAACCGCAAGGCAGACGAACTCGAAGGCCCGCTTACCGGCTAGGCGCGCCGAACACCGCCATCCACCGTCGTGGGCTGACGGTGCGCTGATCGGATCGGTGGGTTAACTGCCGCCCTCGTACTTGAACGACACCCTTACCTTGGCTCGATAACTCGCCACGGAACCATTGTCGATCGTCATGTCGAGCTCCACAACCTCAGCGATCCGGAGTTCCCGCAAGGACTCACTAGCGTGGGCGACCGCGACCGCAGCAGCCTTCTCCCACGAGTCGGTGCTAGTGCCGACCAACTCGATGACCTTATACACGCTCTCGGCCATGCCCTTTCCTCTCCTCGACTGAAGGTGACCGACCTACCTACGACCAGAACTCGTCGAAGTGATACGTATCGGCGTGGTAGACGGTGACCTCGGTGATCTTGCCCTGGTGAATCTCGAACTCCACGGCGCTGGCCATGTCGAGCTCCCGATCGCCGCGGCGAGCGCTCTCCTCCTGGATCGCGACCGCTCGTTCGGGGTTCGCCAAGACATCGACGAGTTCCGCGGTGAACGTACCGTCGCTGCGATCTCGCAGCTTCTGGAGAAGCTCCAAGACGCCCACCGGGCCCTTGTAGTCACCGCCGAGCGGGCTACGCCCCGGTTCGTGCCAGACCACGTCGCTCGCCATCAACTCCCGGATCGCTTCCAA
Organism: uncultured Actinomycetes bacterium; assembly: GCA_963714105.1. Lineage (GTDB taxonomy): Bacteria > Actinomycetota > Acidimicrobiia > IMCC26256 > PALSA-555 > PALSA-555. The sequence continues at coordinate 1,966,763 of OY970233.1, forward strand.
GTCACCCTTCGCGAACGACGCATGGCCGCGCCGGATCAGCCTTCCGTTCGGATGCTCATTCATACGTCACCTCCTATTCGGCCTCGTGAACTAACACCATCACGGTGCGGCCCGCCGCCCGGGTGCCTGCAGCCGATCTCTACTGGTGCGTGGGCAACCAACAACACGCTGCGAGCTCCTTGCGGAACTCCTCCAAGCAGGTCTCGCGATGGTCGCAGTCTGTGCATGACAGAGGGCTCACGCGGGCCACACCGGTTGGACTCAACGACCAGCATCGGCCGCACACCCCGCACAAGTAGTTGTAATCAAGCTCCTCGTTTGCAATCCAAGACATTTGCTTCGAGCGGCACACAGGGCACTCGTCGACAGCCTGACTGAACGGCGGAGATATCTCTTGGGAGGGTAGGTGCCGAAGTGGCCGTGTCGTCGTATAAGGCTTCTCGTGGACCAAGGTCTCCATGGTCCCTCCTTAGGGGTGCTTGCCAGCGGAAATCGCTGCCGGCTACGAAGGGATCTCTGTTCACAGGACCTGCACCTTCAGGGTGAGCCCACATCGGGCCCGCGAATAGGGACCAAAGTCCCGTTGGGGAGCTCATCCTGGTTGACGCACCGCGACTGGCTGTCATCTCGATCGCGGGTCAGCGAGTCCTGAACCGCTGCGATTGGCGTAACCGCTCGGTATCAGCGGCCGGCTGCAAGTCACCGAATGAGGGCGCTCTCGAACACTTGCGCCGTCCTGGACGTCACCTCTCGGACGCCACGAAAGGACTGCGGCTCGATTCGTCCGTCTCTTCGATCCTTGATGCCAACAACCGATCCACCCCCACACTTTGACGGGGCTGCCGACGCCGACTGGCCGACGGCACCCGGAGCAAGGATGTGCGTTGATGCGTGGTCACGCGCTGGGAGTCGCCGATCGGAGTGGGCCGCCGCGTTCGTGTGCCGGTTCCCACACTTCGCGAAGGAACTCTGCGATGCGGCCGGTCAGACGGTGTGGCCGCAGACGCAGCTCGAGTGGAGAACGGGCTCGCACCAGTTCTGCGTCGGGGAGCTGGTGGGCGAGGTTGTCGGCATCGTTGAAGGGGTGGAGCAGGTCGTTGCCGTGGGCCAGGATCAAGGCAGGCGCAGCGATGCGGGAGCGCTCCTCCAGGGTGGGTGCGACGGGTCCGACGAGGACGCCGTGAATGATCGCGGCGAGCACGTCTGGGGGGACCGAGGCGGCGTGGAGCGCACTGTTCAGTGGTCCGAAGGGGGTGTGTGGGACGCCCCGGATGAGGTCCGAGGTGAGTCGTAGCACCGGCCGTCCGTAGTGCGCGGCGAGCACGATCGGCACGAACACCATCGCCGCCGCGGGGACTGCCCACTCCAGTACCGGCATCTCCAGCACCAGAGCCCGCACCCGCTCAGGGTGCTGCGACGCGGCGAAGAGGCTCACGTTGGCACCTAGGGACAAGCCACCAAGCACCGCGTTGCGCGCATGGAGCTCGTCCATCAGTGCGAAGACCTGTGTCGCGTAGCTGTCGATCCGGTACGCAGAGGCGTGCGTGGGCTTGTCGCTACGGCCGTGGCCGAGCAGGTCGAGCAGCACGACGCGGTTGCCCCGCTCGGCGAGCGCGCCGGCGACGCCCCGGTTCAGGTCGGCGTCCAGCAACAGCCCGTGCAGGTACACGATCAAGCGTTCGCCTTGGCCATACGTGTCGTAGACAAGCTTGTACCCCTGGTGGACAAAGGATTCGGTGCGGTACTGCTCTGCTCCGTGCACCGCGACCTCCCTTCTTTCCACCCTGTGGGGTATCAAGACTCGATTGCGCGGCTGACGTGCGAGTTCGCAGGAGCGTGCCGGAGATCGCACCCCTGAAGCCTGAGCCCCCTGCGGCTTATGAGGTTCTGAGCCCCCGATGAGCGGGGCCGATCTGGTTTACACCAGCCAGCAAGAAGCCGCTGGTCAAGGTCCCGATCGATGTTGACACCCCACAGGCTCCGGCCGCATCGCTCGGCCTGACATGGGAAGTCGCATTGGAGGACGGGGTCGAATGACCGTAGGTCCCGATCCCTGCCAACCAGCTCTGGCTGAGCGCAGCTCGTCAGAGACCCCGGGCGCGGGTGCCTGGTACCGCCCGTGGACGGACGATTGGTGGGCACCTACCCTGGGAGTTCGGTGCTCCGGCTGGAGCTAGAACACAGGCGGGTTTTGTAGGAGAAGCCGTTTGGGGGGCTTGCGATGAGCGCAACGATGGGGAACGGTCCGCGAGTCAGTCGTGTGGGGACGTGGATGGGCATCGCGTTCGTGGTGCTGTTCGTGGCCGGCTTCGGTGCCATTTCGACCCCGAGCAACAACAAGAACACGGCGCAGTGGGCGGGGTGGTGGAACGACAGCGGCCATCGTGCAGGTGCCATCGTCGGCGCCTATCTCATGGTGCTCGGTGTATTCGCGTTCATCTGGTTCGCGTCAAGCCTGCGAGATCAGTTCCGTGAAGGCGGCGGACTGATGCTTACCTTCGGATCGATCTTCGCGGCGATCGCACTGGTTTCGATCATGGTGAGGGTGTCGATCCCTGGGGCGAAGCAGTTTGGGAGCACCCCGGTCCCAGCGGGGGGAGACCTCGCCCGGCAGTTCGATCAGATCGGTTTTGCGTTGCTGCTGGTCGCCGGAGCTCTGGCCGCGGGCCTCTTTGTCGGGATGGCGTCCTATCTTGCGCGCCAGAGCGGAATGTTGCCGGGATGGTTGACGATTGCCGGATACGTCGTAGCGGTGCTTCAACTCGCGGCCTCGTTGTTCTTCCCGTTCCTGCTGTTCTTGTTGTGGGTGTTCGTCGCCTCGATTGTGCTGATGCGGCGGCGGAGGATCGGAGCGGCGACTACGGCGGCCGTATCGAGCGCGTAAGGGGCCGTACCAGCAGATCGCGTATGCGCCCTGTGAAGGACCGTCCCCGCCCGATAGGCAGCACGGTTCAGTTAGGGCTTGAGTCGCGGTCAGACCAACCGCGAGTCGCCGGGTGTCTACATGCCCTGCCGCCACAAGATCTGTCATCGACAGTCCCAGGTTGGCATTTGAGCTCCCCCGAGGTGCGTGGCTTGATCAGCAGGACTGGCGCGTCGCACGAGTCTCTGCGACCTCGTGTTGCGTTGGTGGACGGGGAGCCCGCTTCGAAGACCCTGGACGGGGGCCTCCTCGACATTCCATAATGTGTAGGGCTCACCGCAGGCTGGTCTGCAAGATCACGCGACAGACCAAACCCCCGGCGGGGAGGGGATAGGTACGTGGCTCGATTTTGCACACAGTGCGGAGCCGAACTCGATGAGACCGGGCAACGGTTCTGCGGTTCTTGTGGCGCGGCCAATCCGAAGGGTTTCGCCGACGCAACGAAGCCTGACGAGACGCCGAACGCTCAGGGCGCACCCGACGCCCAAAATGAACCAGCAGCTGTCAAATCTGAGCCGACTACTTCGAACCCGGTTGTTTCAGTCGAGTCGCCTGTGGTTCCGATCGGGAAGACAAGTTGGTGGTCGGATCGGCGCAATCGCTTCGTTGCCGGTGCTCTCGGATTGGTCCTCGTTCTCGGAGTTGGGATCGGCATTGCTCTGGCAGCGAGCGGCGGGGGAAGTGGAACGCCGAGCGTCTCGAAGCGTCAGGCGAGTGGGACAACAACGACGACGCTCAACCCGGCATTCGTTGCCGCCAATCAAGCGAACCACGACTACATCTCTCGCCTCGAGAACATTCTCCAGCAGTCCTCAGCGGGTCGAGGCCAGGTCGGCACCTTGGTGACGGGCGTTCAGAACGGATGCTCTGTCTCACCCGAGAGCGCATCAGCGCAAATCCGAACTGTCATCGATAACCGCACCAGCGTGCTCAGCCAACTGGCGGGGCTTTCTTCGGCACCGAATGCCGACGCCCAGAATCTCTATTCGCTGCTGCAGCAAGCGCTGCAGTCATCCATTAACGCGGATACCAACTACAAGGCGTGGATGGATTACCTCTATACGGACTACTACTACACGATTCCGGTTGGTTGCCCGGCAGGAAGCCCGCCCACAAATGACTCGTTCGACAACGCGCGAGCCGCAGATGCGACCTCGACCAGCCTGAAGACGCAGTTTGTCGACGCCTTCAATCCGTTCGCGTCCCGGTACGGACTCCCGACCTGGGACCCCTCGAGCTTCTAGGCTCAGTGGCGATTGAGCGAGGCTGGCCCGACCAACGGAGCGCGCCGCGCTCGCCGCGACGCCCAGACCCGGCGACACCGGATCCGGATCGTCATTACCGCCGCGCTCGTCACGACCGCGGCCGCGTGCCTCGTCTTCTTCTTCACTTCTGGCGGAGGTTCCAGTGCACGCACCGCTAGCGCTCGCCGTGCGACGACACAGCGATCCGCTGCCACCAGATCCTCGCAGTCAACTACGACGACTGCTCTGTCTACCACGACGAGCAGCACCGCGCCCTTCGCCGGCGTGGATCCGACGCTCCGACCGGTCGCCGGGAAGACTGTCGTTGTCGATCCTGGCCACAACGGTCAGAACTACCTTCATCCTGAGGTCATCAACCAGCCGGTCAACATCGGAACCGAGACAATTACGTGCGACACGACTGGTGCCCAGACCCGAGACGGATACACCGAGTCTTCGTACAACCTGGATGTAGCTCTGAGGCTGGCCGCTATCTTGCGCGCTGCAGGCGCGAACGTCGTCTTGACACGAACGGACAACAATGGCGTCGGGCCCTGCATCAACGAGCGAGCCGCCATCGGCAATCGGGCGAATGCAGACGTCGGGATCTCGATCCACGCCGACGGCGGTCCAGTCCAAGGGCGAGGATTTCACGTCATCTACCCCCCCAGCATTCCCGGGCTGACTGACGGGATAGCGGCGAGCTCAAAACGCCTCGCCCTTGACGTGCGAGCCGCATACAAGGTCGGCACGCCCATGCCATTCTCCACCTACATCGGCAACGGCGATGCCCTCTCAGAACGAAGTGACCTCGGCGGCCTCAACCTTTCGAAGGTCCCGAAAGTCTTCATCGAGACCGGCAACATGCAAAATGGCACGGACGTCGCGCTCCTCGAGAGCCCAGTGTTCCGAGACCAGGCTGCCCAGGCCATCGCCCGCGGACTCGCCGCATACCTAGCGGGCAACTGATTCCGAGTTTCGGTTCTGGTAGGGGTTCGTACCTTTCGACGAAAGCGCGAGTGCCGGAAACGGACTCGCGATCAGGCTCATCGCGAGATTCGCGGTATGAGCAACGCGAGTCAGCGGGAGAGCGCTTCCGCCAATGAAAGGACCTTCTGCTGGGTCGTTTGGGTGACTTGTGGCCCTATTGAGCAACGGCGCGCATTTCGTACCGTGGCACCTAGCCACTTGGGCTTGGAGGGATCCAGCGTGATGCCTTCAGGGGGGTGGGAGGCGGGTTATGCGAAGTGTGCGGCGGCCACCGTGCTGGGGTGGCAAGGTCGGGCTCTCGATCGCGGCGCTGGGCGTCACGATGGTTGCTGTGGGGTGTTTGCCTCCCCCGCCGCCCCCGCCTCCGTCGGTAATCGTTTACGGCGATTCGCTCACTGGGGACGCGTACAACAACATCGCTGGCGGTTTGGCGCGTCCAGGATGGAACATCATCATTCGCGAGGCCGGCGGCACGGCGCCGTGCGACTGGGTCCCACAGATGCAACGCGACGGCAACGTCAACGCGCACCTCGTGATCATGCAGTTCACCGGCAACATGATGACTCCCTGCACCCAGGGCCGCGGGGGTCAATCCTCGGTGTACTTCGTCGACGAATCCGGCATTGCAAGTCTGTGGGCCTCGCGTGGGGTCCGAGTGCTGTGGGTCAGCCCGCCTGGCGACCAGGGAACGACTGGAGCGAACCCGGTGGCCTCGATCGACGCGTTCGTCGCGTCGAGAAGCGGGCAACCGTTCGTGGACGCCGGGGCCGCGTTGCAGGCCCCCGATGGGACGTGGCCGTACACGCTGCCGTGCTTCTCATTCGAGATCAGCGGCGGGCTGTGCCGCCCCGATGGCACCATCCCGGTGCGCCGCTCACCGACCAACAACCACCTCTGCCCCGCCGACTCGGGTGGAGGCGCGTGCCCCGTCTACTCCGGCGGCATCTTCCGCTGGACCGGAACCATGCTCAACACGGCCAGAGGCCTCTTCTAACTCTGATGACCCGAGGGCTAGCACAGCGCTCCTTGAGCTGATCATTTGGTTGCGTGGATGTGCCCGCTGAACGGCCAGGACCGACGTTGGGTGCAGGGTCTCGTGGAGCGCTGGCGCCGGCTGCTCGCCGCGTGTGGCTCGACGACCTCGTCGACCTCGACAGGGACCTCGACCCTGAACCCGCCGCCCCAGGGAGCGAGCCTCAGCCGCAGCTTCGGCCTTCGCCAGGGGGCCGCGCGAGCTCCGTCAGCCTTGCCGATCGGGCTGTTCCGACGAAGGGATGCGGTGGCTCCCGGTCTGCTGAACCGCGAGTCGCCCGGCGCAGCGATCTTCTCAGTGCCTCTCAGTGGTTGGCGAAGAGGGCGAAGAAGTCCCGTTCGCCGGGCATGAGGTCGTGATTGTCCGGGCGTGGCATGCTCGCGAGCAACTTGATGCCTTGAACCGCGCTGGGAGTCGGGCCGTTCTGTTGGTAGGTGAATCCGGATACCCACGCGCTGTTGATGTCGAGCTCCATGGCGCGGACGGCACCGGCTCGCTGGAGCAGAGCGGCCAGCAATTCGATGCTCAATCCAGGCCCCGCGACATAGATGAGAGCGCCGCTCGCGTCGGTCCCGACGCCTGAGCGCCACACGTACAGGTTGTTTCCAAGAGTCGCTCCCCATTTCGTGTTCGCATCACTCGCCAGGCCGGGGACAAGCTGCCCGTTGTCGACGATCGGCGAGAGGTTCTGACGTACGGTGGCGATGTTGGGTGTGAGCGAGAAGTCGCGTCCCCATACTCCGACGGTCGCCTTCCCGGTGTTGTCGATGACGAGCGACGCGGCACCAACGACCAGGGGGTGGATTTGCTGCCCGAAGTTGTAGTAGCCGCCGCGGGCGTCGCTGATCTTGAATCCGGAGTTGAAAGACGCGACGAGGCCAGCACGCTCGTTGACCGGCACCTCGGCACCGTACGGATTCGGCCCGCCGGGATCTTGTGTTCCGGGGATGAGCACCGTCTTCAGGAGCCTGGTGTCTACCCACATGGCTCCGGCGACGAGGCTGGTATGGATTGCGTCAGGCCGGAAGTACGTGGTGTACACCGCAGGGAACCCAGCGACCGTCCGGCCGGTCGGATGCCACACGCCCTCGCCGGGCAGGGGAGTGGTCACGAGCGGCTGCATGTTGACAGGGGGCCGCAAGTGGGTCGACACAGCAGATCCCGCATTGCTGCGGGCGTTGCCCGCGAGACCTTTGGATGTCGGAAGCCCATGCTCGAGCGTTCCGCCGACGGGGGGTTGGTGATGGGAGTACCACCAATGCTCGACGGTGTTCACAGCGCCGTTCATGCCGTTGTTCTTGAGCCATTCGACGGTCCGAACGCCCAGTGAGTTGCTTCCGGGTGCGGTGAGAGCCCGGTAGTAGGACCAGCCGACCGGGACCAGCACGGCAACGAGAACCAAGGTCACTATCCGGCGGACGCGTCGTAGCGTCCGGCGGCGCGCTTTCGCCCGGGCAAGTTCCGCCTGCTGGCGGCCGCGTCGGCGGCTGCCGTCTCCGGCAGCCCTTGGGGGCGGCGCCAGAGTCGGCCTTGGCTGGGCCGGCGCATCGCCGCTGTGGTGAAGTGTGTCGACTGTTCTCATCGAGGCCCACGGGAAGCAGACCGTCGTCACACAACGAACCGCCCTGGCTGCCCGTCGGGGAGCCTACCTGGAGTGTCGGCCCCCGCGTCGGGCGAGCCCGAGCGGGCCCCGACCTCGTTGGTGTCAGTCCTCATGATCGCCGCGATGCGCCTGTGTGTGCGTGCTGCGCCGGCGGGGCGGTCCCTCGGCGCGACGATCGACGATCCTCCGGACCCGCTGGCTGACTCGCGGTCGACTGAACCGCGAGTCGATGCCATCGCGGCATGGCGGTGGAGTGCTGCCGGGTTCCGTCGAAGGGCCAATCGGGTGACCAACGTGGCGGAATCTCCGCGTCGGGACCGATCGACGCAGGTCGAGCTCGACGCGGAGAAGGGAGCAGAAGCCTCGGCGGGTCAGATGCCGCAGCCGGGTGTCGCGTTCGCGGCTTGCGTGAAGGTGTTGAGCTGCTGGTTCAGAGTATCGATCGCAGCACTCCGAGCATGGTTGGCGGTGTTGTAGCGGTCGGCCGCAGCGTTGTAGTTGTCCACGTTGCTTGCGACCCCGGCTGCCTGTTCGTCGTGGAAGGCTGCGACCCGCTGCGTGTCCAGGCCCGCGATCTGGGTCGCGGTGCTGAGGACGGCGTTGCCGTCGGCGATGACCGGCGCCAGCGCGGCCTTGTATGCCTGCTCGCAGCTCTGGGCGTGCTGGGTCGCGGTCTGTTGATCCGTCAGTTTTCGCTGCGCCGTGGAGAGGTCGCTTGAGGCGCTCGACGCGTCGAGCAGTCCCAGGACCAAGACGATGATCCCAATCAGGAGCACCAGTCCACCTCCGACCGCGACGAGCAACGACTGCCGGCTTGCGCGGCTCTTGGCCGGCGTCGCGGTCTCCGCGGAGAACGGCGGCTCGGACGGCGGGGAAGCCGGCGGCCCAGGGGGAGACGGGGGCGATTGGTCGGTCACTATTGTCCCCGTTGAGTTTGGAGTGCGCCGAGACTCTGCTGAGCCTTGGCCAACTGGTTCTGAACGGCTTTGAGTTTCTGGTCGAGGTCGGCGATCGCTGCGTTCTGGGCCTGGTAAGCCGCCACCGCGCCGGCGGAGTTCCCCGCGTTGCTGAGGTCGGTGGCATGGTTGAACGCGTCGGTGATCTTGCCTGAAGCGTCCGTCAACTGGTTGCCAGCATCCACGAGCGAGTTCATCTCAGTGTGGAGCTCGCTGCTGGCGGTGGTGATGGCATCGCGGGCGGCTGATGCTTGCTGCTCTTGGGCTTGCGAGTTCTGGGTCGCGGCTTTGGCCTGATCGGCACTCGAGCGGTCGCTGCTGGCTGAGCTGAAGCCGATGACGATGCCCAGCACCACCAAGATGACCCCGAGTACCGCTGCGGCGATGCCACCCCAGAACAGGGGAGTGCGAGCCCCTGCTCCTGACCCGCCTGGCTCACCGCTTGGTCGCAGGCGCTGCAGCCAGGAACGACCCTGGGTCGGAGCGCTCGGCGGCGTCCCGGTTTGTGCGCTCGGCAGCGTTGCGTCGCTCGTGGTCGCGACGCGGTTATCGAGCGCGGCGAGCTGCTCGTGCAGGTCGGTTGGAGCCGGGACGACCGGGAGGGTCGGCGCATCGGCAGTGGCGTCCTGGACCGCACCAGCGACCTGTTGGTCGAGGGCGGCGACGGTCTCGTCGAGTTCGTGTGACTTGCGGGCACGGAGTTCGCTGGAAACCGTCTCAATCGCACCCGCCAACTCGGTGAGCTCGGCCACGAGGCCAGGAGTAACGGCCTGGGAGCGGGATCGCTGGTATTCGCCGGTGAGCTGGTTCTCGAGCTTCTCCAGGGAGCCGCGATCCAGAGTTGATGCCTTCTCGACTTGCTCGCGTGTCTCTTGCGATATTGCCATGGTTTCGTCGTCCGCCCCTTGCGAAACAGGCTCTAGCCGGCACGCTGACAGGTTCTAGGTAATCACCGACCCGTCACTCACGGTGTCCCGTCGCGACGCGCTCAACGTAACCGCTCCTTCGAACGAGCGTCAAGGGCCCATCGACGCTGGGGACGGTCGTGGAGCTACGGTCGGGCGCGGACGGTCACGTTCGAGCGCGATCCGAGCGAGGCGAAGGGCTGGGCGCTATCACCGTTGACTCGACTGGTGACAGCGGCAACGGTGGGCTCGAGTCGCTCCTGGTTTCGGGGTTTCCGACTTGCTGCGATGGCGCGACATCCGGCTCGCCGCGAATCGGGTTCGATGCTGAGTCGCGATCTCCTGAACCGCGAGTCGATTCGGCAGGTCAAGCGGGCCGCCGGTTCAGTGCCGATGGGCGCGCCACTTCATCCATAGGGACTGGGCCGCCGCCGGCGCCTTTCGCGGCAAGACCGCGCAGTGCGCGCGCTCGTGATTGGAATGTCTCGTCCCGGCGTGGTTGGGCGGGGCATGGTCCCCCGAATGGGGCGCGGGGTCAGAATCGATCTCCCATTCCCGCCCAACCGCATTTCAGGCAGTGGTAGCGCACCGAGTTCGGATAGCCCACCTCCTCGTGCTCGAGGTAGCCGTTGCAGTTGGCACTGGTGTTCGGACACCCCAGGCCTACCCAGCCGCAGGACGGGCACTTGAACACGTTGATGGACGGGCTTACCGGCGAACCCTTTGTCTCGTGGACTGCGGAGCCACAGCGAGGGCAACCTGATCCGGTTCCTGCCGGCTCGGCGATCGTGCCCTCGAGCTGCGCCGAGGCCTGCCCCTGTTCTGTGGCGGGACGCTCGCCGGAGAGCGGGGCCTCTGAGGTCTGGGTGCCATCGTGAAGTTGAGCGCGTTCAGCCTCGAGCGCCTGCTGCTCGGCTTCGAGATCAAAACATCGCACGGCGATACGATCGGCGTTCGCCCCACGGATAGCGGGCTCCCGGACCTGATTCCGGAGTGTGGTCAACTCCGAAAAGATCTCCTGAAGCCGTTGTCTGATCTGAGCTTCGCGATCGGGGACCAGTTCATCGAGTGCTGTGACGCCGAGATCGCTCACATGCGCCGTCCACGTCGCGCCGTCCCAGTAGCGGTACTCGTGACGCGCCAGCGGATCGGGATACCAGGCTGGCGCCGCAACCTTCGTCGTCATCGCTCGCCACCTCCTCCTACTGACCCAAGCGTGTGCGTCGGCGCGTATCGTGCTCTAGGGCCGTTCGTCACGAATGTTGACTCAGTTCGGTAGACGGCTCAGTTACGTCGCCCACTCGCCCGGTGGTCGCACGTGGTGCATCACCGAGTAACGCGGGCTCTGCCAGGTCAGCGGTGATCTCCCGAGAAGCGCGGTGTCGCAGACGCCGGGTGCGTTTGGCGCGTCCAGGCGAGTTCGCGCAATTCAAACCGAATCGACAACAACACCTCGTCCTCATCGAGAGGAAGGGACCTTTGGCCCTATGGTGGCCTGCGGCCTTGCCGTTAGATGCCGGGCATGGGGCAGAGTCCAGAGGGGTTGGTGGTCTCATGAGTGACGGGTTGCATTTTCCCGTCAACAACTTCCTCGTGGAAGTCCAAGCGGTACAGGATGCTGTGTCCACCAGAACCGATGCACTGCCCATCCTTGAGGGCGTCGCGACGCCGGTCGTGAAGTACCTCAAGACCGGAGCGCACTGAACCAAGACGAACTGAGCCCTCAGCTCGCGCGCCAACTCACCCTCGAGACTGATCCGAGTCGTCGTCGAGGCGGCCCATGATGCGCAGGTTGGGGAAGGGCAGACCGGCGCAAGTTGCCCTCGCTCAGGGCGAAAGACGAGACCATGACAATTTCCCCGAAGACAAGAGCGCAAGTCGAGCAGGCGTCCACGCTGGACCAGAGTTCCTTGGAGCAGCTGCAGGGCGAGCTCACGGGCGAGTATCAGCGTTGCCGGTCCCAAGCCCTGACTCCTGAGGTGATGGCGGAACTCAGCGAGCTGGCAGGCGCAATCGAGACGATCTCCAATGAACTCAAGGCCCGAAAGTCCCACGCGGACCAAGATCGGCGAGTCGAACCTGAAGTACAGGCGTCCCCCAAAGCCGAGAAGGTGGCGCCCGGCGCACCCGAGGGCGCGCCGCTCACACCACCTCCAATCTCCATGCCGCCCCACGACCTTGGTCCCCTGAGCACCAAAGGGCAGGGCGGCATCGACGACCAGACGCCACCCGAGACACCCGCCGCGCCAACGGGTGGTTCGCGGGCTCCTGACACTCCCATCCCACCCCCTACGCCTCCCCCCCAGAGTTGGTGGCGTCGCCGCGTCGTGGTCCTGAGCGCGGTGGCGCTCCTGGTCGTCGCCGGAGTTGGCATCGGCATCGGCATCGCGGTCAGCGGAGGCGGCGGAGGAAGCCACACGACCACCAGCACGACCACTGCTCAACAGGTGGCGGAAGCCCAGAAGGACTGTGCACTGGTCAACGTGGCCGACATCCAAGCCGCTTTCGGCAGTGCCGGCGCTGGGAGCCCGGACCCCACGGGCCCTATCTGCTCCTTCACGGCCGGGACTACCAACCTCGGGGTCGTCATCGAGGCGCAGGACGCAGGCCAAACAGACTTCAACATCTCCCGACAAGCCGCGGGATCTGGCACCGTGGACGTACCCGGCCTGGGCGGCGGCGCCTACGTCAAGACGAATAGCACTGGCGACACCCTGACTGTCTTCGACACGAGGCACGCCATCGTGTTCAGCCTGTACGGCGATCAGAACACAAAGCAGCAGCTCATCGATCTGGCGAGACGCACGCTCGCACGTGCATAGAGCTCAGAGTCGCAAAGCGTGAGCTCAGCCCGTCCCCAAGTCACGGCTCGCATGCGTGGAGCCTGCGAAACCTACACAGCAGCTAACGGCGAATCCGAGCCGAGTCAGGACTTGCCAGTTCGAGCATTTGGGCGAGCTGGGCGCACGACATCGACAGCGCAGGTTCCACCGTCTACGGGTGAAGTCTCGAGTCACGATCATGCTCATCGCGAGACGACCGCGATATGAGCAACCGCGAGTCACTGAGCGTCGCCGAGACGGTTGACTCGTCGACGCGTGTGAGTAGCGCCGGGTCGTGGCTGGCGAGCATCCGCGGCGCCGCGTCGACCCTCAGGTTCCGACTTGATCGACCGAGTCGTGCGTCGGCCGGGCGCACCGGCCCGAATCGAGCTACCGCCGGCCCTTAGAGGCCAGGTTGGCTGGACCGGTTCGGATGGGGGAATCCCGGCGGTATCGGTCCGGGCATGGGCGGTGGAGCGGGCTGTAGCCTGCGCCGGTTGGGCAGACTGCCCTAGAAGCGGGGTCTCGATGCGGTGGGCGGGTCGGCGTCTCTGGGCACTGCTTGGGTTGGTGGGTTTGGTCAGCGCACCGTTGGCGACGCTCGTGTTGACAGCGCCTCCAGCCAGCGCCGTAGGGCCGGGTTGTCAGGCCGGCAACATCGAGGTGACCACCGCCACCGACGCTGCATTGCGAGCCGCCTTCACGACTGCGAACGGCCTGGCCGGGCCCCAGACGATATGTATCGATAGCGGTCTGGGTCCGATCACCCTCACTGGTGGTGTCCTTACCTACAACAACGGGGCGAACGGCACCCCGGCGCTGACGTTGGAGGGCAACGGGGCCACCATCAACGCCAACAACGCGTCGGGGGTCATCGTCATCTCGCAGAATGGCCCCTTGACGCTGGACAAGGTCACCATCACGGGGGGTCACGCCGCCAACGGTGGCGGCGTCAACGCGAATGGAGCCGTGACCGTGAGCAACTCGACGATCAGTGGTAACAGCGCGACCGGCAACGGCGGCGGCATCGACGCGGGGCCCGTGACCGTGAGCAACTCGACGATCAGTGGTAACAGCGCGACCGGTAACGGCGGCGGTCTTGACGCCTCGACCGTGACGGTGACCAACTCGACTCTTAGCGGCAACACGACCGGCGCTGGTGGTAACGGCGGCGGCCTTGACGCCTCGACCGTGACGGTGACCAACTCGACGTTCAGTGGCAACACGACCGGCGCTGGTGGTAACGGCGGCGGCCTTGACGCCTCGACCGTGACGGTGACCAACTCGACGTTCACTGGCAACACCGCGGGCACAGGCGGTATCGGGGGCGGCGTTGAGGGCAGCGTCACGACACTCGTGTACGCCACGATCGTTCAAAACATTGCCACCTCTAATGGCGCCAACGTCGAAACGACGGACCTCACGAGTTTCGGTTCCGTGGTCGCCGAAGCTAAAGGGGGCGGCCTGAACTGCGGTGTGACAACTCCGACGTCGAACGGTTTCAACTTCTCTGATGACGCGAGCTCGGCGGTCTCCTGCGAGTTCAACGCGGCGACCGATCATGTTGGTGCATCGAACGCCCCCGCGCTCGGAGCGCTCGGTGCGAACGGTGGACCGACCAACACGATGGTGCCTAACGCGGGCAGCCCACTGATCGACGCCATCCCTGACCCGGGCGGAGGATGCCCGGCCGAACCGACGATCACGACCGATCAGCGCGGCTTTGCACGACCCTCAGGTCCGGGCTGTGACATCGGCGCCGTCGAAGTCCAAGCTGCCGCGCCGGCATCCCCGGCCGCGGTAACCGTCACCCCCAAGTTCACCGGGTAGGCCGCTAGCTGCACTCGCCAGCGTCCGATCGCGTAAGGCGACCACAAATCAACCGTGGGCTATAGCCAGCGAACGCGTTCAGCGGCACCTAACCGGTCCTCGGTGCGGTGGGGCGAACGGTTTACCAAAGCAACAACTTCGACGCTCGTAGTCCGTCGCTTACTCTCCACCGGCGTCGCCGCCGCACCATGTGTGTCCACGGTGCCACCTCGTGGTGAAGGAGCCCGGGCTGTCGAGGGTCCCTCACATTGCCGATCGGTCTTCGTTCACCTGCGCTACTGATCCCAGCAATATTGGGCACAATGGCCCTTGGGGCCACCCGAACCGATTTGTACGATCCGAACGGCACGGAGTCGAGGTTCAAGAGCACGAAGGCGGGAGTTCCGATGGCGGCAAGCAAGGACAAGAGGAGCGGTGCGCAGCGAATTCGACCCGTTGGCGCGTTCGTGACGGTGGCGTTGGCGGTGGGTGCCCTAACTTTCGCCGCTTGCGGAGGTGGCACTTCCAGCACGACGAGTGGCACGTCCAGCACGACGAGTGGCACCTCCGGGACCGGGTCGGCGGCGTGCAAGGCGGCCCTGACTCAGTTCAGCACCTGGTTGACGGGCGACGCTGCAGCAGGCGTTGCGGAAGGCAAAGCGGAGGCCGACTGGACGACGTACCACAACAGCAGTCCGACCCTCCCCTCGCCATCGTCACCTGAGTTGAACGCGGCGATCAACCAGTACAACGTGGATCACCAGCAGGGGCAGGCGCTGCGGCAGACTGCGAATCAGGATCTGGCCCGCTATCAGGCAACCGTGAAGACCTGCACCCAATCGACCCTTCCGTCGGCGTGCAAGGAGGCGTTCGCGCAGCAGCAGACCTTGATCGGCCTCGCGGCGCGTCACGACCAGGCCCAAGCGGCCATCGGGCAGTCCACCATCGCCCAGCAGAACGCGTACCGTGCTGGTGACGTGAGCGCGGTGAATTCCGCGACACAGTCGAAGAACGCGTCGAAGAGCGAACACAATGCGGCGATCGATGCCTGGAATGCAGCGATCCCGGCGGCGAAGGCGGCAACCGCAAGTTGCGTGAGCGCGGTGGGCTGAAGAACGCCCGCCCGCTCTACCTTTCGAGCGGGAGGTAGTAGCCGACGCGTTGGAGCACTACGAGTCGTTACCTGACGGTCTCAAGTTCGCCGCGGCGGATGCGCACAACGACTTCGGGGTCGTGACCCTTCGCTCCGGGCCTTATGCCGCCAGGTGCCGATCGCAGAACGCGACGGCTGGGTCTAAGCCCGTCTGGCGAATTAGCGGCGGTATTGAACCTCCGCTCCGCTCGAACTGCCGATGCCGAGGAGCCCTGACTGCCGTCTGCGAGATCGCATGTCATCTGGGACGTAATCCCCTTCAGTCCGCTCTCTCGACTCGCGGCCTGCTGAACCGCGAATCGCGCGCCGAGGCGGCTCGGATGCGGTCGATCAGTCGTTGATCGACGAGGTCGGCCGGTAGGTTCTCAGGACCGGTGAACGCGCTGACGAGCACCGGGAACAGCTGCGGATCCATCTCGTCCATCAGCCTGCCTGTGAGCTCTCGGCGCGCTGCTCGATTATCGGCGTCCTCGGCCTGCGCGACGCCGAGGACGTCTGCGATGAAGCGAAGTCGCTCCATACGACCAGATCGCTCCTCCCCGTATGGGGCGAACTCCTGCGGTGAACGGGCCCCTTCGATGACGAGATTCGCACGATCCGGGCGTCTCGAAGTGCGATCGAGAGGCCCTGTCCGATGATCGGGTCGTTGTGACCGGCCGCGTCCCCGATCAGGATGACGCCATCGACGTACGGAGTGTCCGTCCATGTGTCGTCACCGGGATAGGCGGCGCACGGCCCTGCGGGTACGGCGGCGGCGACTTGTTCGCCCCGGGGGTACCCAGATCGAGAGCACGCAGCGAGAAACTGCTCGGTGCCGTGGGGACCGGAGAACCGGTGTTGTCCGGATAGGCCGCCAACGAAGTAGGCGCGGGCTCGCCCGCCCCCCTGGTGAAACAGCAAGAAGAACAGGTCACCCTCGCTTGCCACCACGTCGTGATCGTCCGGTACGCCCTGCAGACCGTCGACGAGGAGCCCGGCGATGTAGGTGATCGGCTTCTGGCGTTGGAGGCGGATGCCGATCTGTTTGCGCACCGTGGAGGCTCGCCCGTCAGCTCCAACGACGAGTGACGTCCGCAGATCAAAGGATCCGTTCTCGGTCGAGTAGGACACCTCGGGTGCTCTGCCCGCCGTGACGCGTATGTCACGCGTACCTCGCACAACGGTCGCCCCTTCCTTCGCGGCTGCATCCGCGAGGGCTTGACAGGCCATGGGATGACGCAGGTTCAGCGTGCCTGGGATGTCGGGAAGCATGGCCTCCATCGGGAACACCGCCACCTCGCCGACGCCCTCCGCGTACTGCTTCCAGATAGGCGTCACGTGCCCACCAGCCTCGAGCAGCGTCCGCTCGACCCCGAGCTCGCGGGCCTCCTTCACCCCCCATACCTGCATGCTCTCGCCGCGAACGCGGTCCCGGTACTCGGTCGTCGCCTCCAGCACGACGACGCCCATACCTGCGCGGGCGAGGGCCATCGAGAGGGAGGCACCTCCGATCCCTCCACCAACCACCACGACATCGGTCACGTCAGCCATCCACCCTCCTTTGTCGCATGGTAAGGCCGCGGATCCCCTCGGCACTGCTCGGACGGCCCCACCCGACTGACGGCGCGGCGCAACAGCGGTGGCGACCGGCAACCTCGAGTGGGAGTCGAAGTCGGTCCTGTTGCGGACGAGGGGCCCGCGCGAACGAAGTAGGTGTCGGCACGGACGCCGGCTGACTGTCGGTCTGCTGAGCCGCGAGTCGCTCGACGCCTGGAGCACGTGGGGCTAGCGCTTCGTCCGCGCCTTCTTCGTGGGGAGCGAGCGGGCGTACGTGGCTCCGAACCGGACCCGCTTGGCCAGCTGGGGCTTGGTGCGAACGTGTTCCGGCGCGATGCGCAGCCAGCCCTGCATGGGGCGTCCGCGCATGACGGCCACGGTGACGTTCGTCGTGTCGGTCAGGTGGTCGGACTGGGCGAGATTCACGCGCACCAAGATGCCGTCTTGCCTGCTCGCGGCGATGGCCATATTCCCGCCGATGAGGAACGCGAGCCCCCGAACATCTTCTTCTCACTCAGCCCGCGCTCACTGTCCAGGAGGTCGCGGATGCTCGGCACGCATCTCGTCGTACGCTATTGGCGAAATCCTATCGACGCAGCGCTGGAGGCCCCCAGTTCCGCTCATAGCGGCCCGGGCGTTTGTCCTGCCGGTGAAGCGTATCCGCTGACCCGCGAGTCCTCGAAGCGATCGGTTGTCGCGGGACGAGCGCTCAGCACACTCGCACGGAGATGCCGTAACGTCACGGTCATGGACGTATCTGGCTACAGCCATGCCGACTCGATCATCATCAGCCGACGACCCGAGGACGTGTATGAGGTCGTCAGTGACGTGACGCGGATAGGCGACCTCAGCCCCGTATGCCAGTCCGCCACATGGGACGACCCCGATGGGGCCGGAAAGGAAGGCGCCTGGTTTACCGGCCACAACGCGATCGGCGAGTTCACGTGGGATACCCACTGCAAGGTCGTTGTCGCCGAGCCTGGCGTGGAGTTCACCTTCATTAACCACGGGCCGGAGGGGAACGCCGAGCTAGTTCGCTGGGGCTACACCTTCGCATTGGCTGGCGAAGGAACGAAGGTGACCGAGTCGTGGCAGGTGCTTCCGGCCTACCCCGACTTCGTGAAGGCCGGCGATCCGGACCTCGATGTCAAGGCACGGATCGAGGGAATGGCCCAGATGGCGCGGGAGGGCATCAAGAACACGCTTGCCAACCTGAAGCGGGTCGCTGAATGCTGAGCAGATGAAGCGACTGCCCGTGACTCGCGGTCTGCTGAACCGCCGTCGCATACCGATAGTTGCGCAGGTCTCCTTATGAGGTGCTGGTCGACGGACCGGGAAGAGACGTGGTGGTGGTAGTCGTGGTGCTGGTTGTCGGTGTGGCCTCGCGGATGTCATAGCAACCGAGTTCGTCGAAGCTGCGGTCGCCAACGCCGGCGTAGCTGACGTAGAAGCCATAGCAGTTGTAAGCGGGTAGGTCCGAGACGGTGAAGCCCGCCTGCGCCTTGTCGAGGTCGGCTGTCCCCAGCTGGGACGGGGGGTCACAGAGGCCGCTCTTCTGGCAGCGGGCGAAGAGGAACTCCACGGGAGAGTGCTGCACCGGCCCAAACACCTTGGCCGTCAGGAGGATCGGCTGACCGACGTTGACCGGTCGGCCTCGGGGAGAGACGTCGAGATCCACACCGAGCGAGTGGTCGTACGAGATCGTTACCAGCGGAGTCGCGTTCGGGGCATCGCCGATGGTTGGGTTCCTGGCAGGCGGGGCGACCGCGCTGGATCCGGAACCACCGCCGGCACCGCTTCCTCCAACGCCGCCACCGCCACCGCCGCCGCCGTAGTAGCCGCCGGCGCCGCCTCCACCCGACTCGAGAACCCCGCTCGCGCCACCGATGCCGCCCCCGCCGAGCACGCCGTCATCGCCGTGTTGGGCCGAACCGACGCAACCGCCGCCGCCGCCGCCTCCAGCATCCTTGCGGCCGGCGCCGCCTCCACGGCCGTGGCACGTGAACGGATCGTGGGGATCGCTGTGCCCGTCCTTGCCATCCTGACCCGGGGGTCCGCCTAGTCCTCCGGGACCTTCACTCCCGGCCGCCCCGCCGCCGCCGCCACCGCCGGCGACGACGAGACGCGACGTCAAGCTGGTAGTGGTCCTTATGTCAGACGCCCCGCCGCCGCCCCCACCACCGACATTTCCGGCACGGGCGCCCCCGTTGAAGCCGCCGGACCCTGCGGAGAAGGCCCCTCCGTCGCCGCCCGGTCCACCGACCATGACAACGAGCGTCTCTCCGGGATTCACGTCGAGGTCGGCGCTGACCCGGGCACCCTGTCCACCACGGCCACCGGTCCACCGGGAACCGCTAGAGCCGCGTCCGCCGGCGGCTCCGATCGTAACGACGCTGAGTGTTCTGACATGAGGCGGGACGGTGAAGCTTTGCGCGGCGCCTGTGTAGCCGAACGTCTCCGTCGCGTGGGCCGGCGACGGCTCTGATACTGCTCCGGCGGTAGTTGCAGGATATGCGCCGGCGACCGCGAGCAGCGTCCCCGCCAGCAGCGCGACCAGGAGAGGATGTCGGGGAGCTGCTATCAGCACCGGTCGCCGTCTGGTCTCCGTACCGCCATCGCGCACGCTGGAATGCGAGTACTCCGGTCGCTCAACGGCACGATTCGACATTGTATTTCCGCGTGGAGGGCGGCGCTTCGCAACAGCCAGCTTTCTCCGTCAGCTGGACCCGCGGCTTGTTTGGATGCCACCCGGGAACTCAGCTCGGGCATTTCGACACATCTTCTGGAGAATGTCCGAGTCGCGCCCTTCGAACTAGCGAGCCGCTGCGAGCGCGACTCGCGGTCTCGGGGACCGCGAGTCATTTGCAGACCTGCGACAGGCGGTCATGCTTACCATGGGTCAGTCTGGGCTGAGCGCGCGAGCCGATCGTCGACGGGCCGCTCGTTGCGAGCTGGTCGGGTCGTGGTCAGCGAGCGCGGACAGCAGGACTTGCCTTGGGCGGCGCTGCTGCACGACCTCGGCAAGATGGGTGTCCCAGCCGCGGTGCTGTCCAAGAAGGGCCCCCTGAGTGCCACCGAGTGGGTGGAGATGAAGCGACACCCCACTATCGGTGCGGAGATGCTGGTGTCGCTCTCGCCCCGCTTGGAGCCGATCGCGGCCGGGCTTCGAGCGCACCATGAACGGTGGGACGGGAGCGGATATCCCGATGCTCTGGTCGGAGCGAAGATTCCCCGCGTCGGGAGGATCGTCGCAGTCGCGGACGCACTGGACGCGATGACGCATCCACGCTCGTATCGCCAAGGAGTCGCCACGCGAAGGGACGCCATGGCTGAGCTGAAAGCGGGAGCAGGTACCGACTTTGATCCCGAGGTCATCGCGGCTCTCGTCGACCTCTACCGCCGAGGACGCCTCCCCGGGTCATGATCTTCACGGAAGGAATCACTGCGATGGCCGTCGCCTACGCCTACCAGACACTGAGTGGGCAACCGGGAGCCGCATAGTTACGGATCGGCTTCGGCGAACCCGCTCGAGTGGCCGCAATCGAGTCCACGAAGGCGAGGGGCTGAGGAGAATGACTCGCGGTGTGCTGAACCGCAGTCGTCACTCGAGTTTCCGAGTGATCTAGATCCGAGCGCCCACGGCGGTGCATCCTGCGCCGGGCTCGTCACCAGTCGCGATTGGCGCAAACGCCAGCTGCAGATCACACGGGGACCGCGGACGACTGCCCACGTGGATGCGGCCGGGGACCGAGCGTGAACCCTCGGTAGTCGTCGGCTGCCACGCTGTCGCACACCTTGGTGTACTGGGGCAAGCCGCCGATGTATGGCATGAAGACTCGCGGCTTGCCGGGCACATTTGCGCCCATGTACCAAGAGGCGGCCGACGGGAAAAGGGTGCGCCCGGCGACCTCGTTGACGTGATCGACCCAGGCGTTCTCAGCGTCCAGGGTCGCGTCGATCGAAAGCGAGCCTTGCTCGCACACATAGCCGACGCAGTCGGCGATCCAGTCGACGTGTTGCTCGATCGCCACGAGCATATTGACGAGCACCGAAGGGCTGCCCGGCCCCGTGACCATGAACAGATTAGGAAATCCGGCGGTGGCGATGCCGAGGTAGGTGCGGGGTCCAGCCGCCCACTTGTCACGCAGCGCAATACCGTGGGCGCCGACAATGTTGGCGCGGAGCAAGGAGCCGGTCATGGCGTCGAAGCCGGTCGCGAACACGATGACATCGAGGTTGTACTCGTCGGCCGCGGTTCGAATCCCGCGCTGGGTCAGCTCGGTGATCGGAGTCGAGCTGACGTCCACCAGTGTGACGTTGGCACGGTTGAACGTGGCGTAGTAATCGCTGTCGAGACAGGGCCGCTTGGTACCGAGCGGATGATTGCGCGGGGACAACCTGTCGGCCAGGTGCGGATCGTCGACGATTTCCCTGATGCGTGCGCGCACGAACTCGGCCGCGGTATCGTTGGCATCGCGGTCCACGAGGAGATCGTTGAAAGCGGCGACCATGCCGTACAGGGTTCCTGACTCCCAGGCGGCCTCGAACCTTGCTTCGCGCGCCTTGCTGTCAACTTGGAGTGCCGACTGCTCGGGAACCGGCACCACTACACCAGCGCGGGAGTCGCGCATGGCTTGGCGGTGGTCGCGGTAACGCGATTTGCGGTCTCGGATCGCTGCCGGGTCGAGGGGCGCGTTCTTGGCTGGCATGGTGAAGTTCGGTGTCCGTTGGAACACGGTGACGTGTGCGGCCTGCTCCGCTATGAGTGGGATCGACTGGATGCCCGAAGAGCCGGTTCCGACCACACCGACCTGCAGACCGCTGAGATCAACGCCCTCGTGGGGCCACTGGCTCGTGTAGAGGATCTGGCCGTCGAACGTCTCCATGCCGGCAATCTCGGGCTGTTTCGGGGCCGATAGGCAACCCACGGCCATCACGCAGAACTGCGTCGAGATCCGGTCGCCGCGGTCCGTCAGCACGTTCCAGCGCTCCGCCTGCTCGTCCCAGGTTGCGGCGGTCACGCGGGTCTCGAACTGGATGTCGCGGCGCAGGTCGAACCGGTCGGCCACCTGGTTCACATACCGGAGGATCTCAGGCTGGGTGGCGTAGCGCTCCGACCACGTCCACTCCTGCTCAAGTTCCGGCGAGAACGAGTAGCAGTAGTCCATCGATTCAACGTCACACCGCGCGCCGGGGTATCGGTTCCACCACCACGTCCCACCGACGTCGGCCGCGGCCTCGTAGCCCTGGAGGGTCAATCCGAGTGCGCGTAGCCGATGGTGCGCGTAGAGCCCAGCGAAGCCGGCGCCGATGATGACGACGTCAACCTCACGGTTATGTCCGGTCACGGCTCCAATTCTCTCATGTGTCGCCGGCTCCCGCGCTAGGGCCACGAGTCTGCTTTCCGGTCGTGCGCCCACGGAAGACCCGCCGGGGCATTCGATCGCTGGCAATGAGAGAGACGAGCGCCGGCTTGCTGGACAGCTGGGCACTATGGGCGCGCAAGTGTCTGCGTTCGGCGGCGCCCTTCTCAAGTGCGTGGCTCAGTAACGTCGTTGTCCCGGCCGTACCTCTGATGGGATTTCGAGAGGGTCGTGATGAGCCAAGCAACGGAAGGGATGAAGGGAGGCGGCTATTACGACTCCCACTCCGAGTACCAGCGGCGCGTGGCTACGTCCGGTTCCCAGATGTTGGCCAGCCTCTTGACGAACATGAGACCAATCGGCGTCGATCCATTCACCATCGTCGACTACGGGTGCGCAGAGGGGGCCAACTCCATCGTCGTCATCGGCCGTGCCCTGGGAACGCTCCGCACCCGCGTTCCAGACACGACGGTCGTGACTGTCCATAACGACCTACCGACCAACGACTTCAACGCCCTGTTTCGCAACCTCTTCCGTCGGGAGGACAGCTACCTGCGAGTCCGGGGTGGGCGCGTCCTCCCGATGGCCTCTGCGGGCTCGTTTTATGACCCAGTCGTCGCCTCGGGTACGGCACAGCTCGGCGTTTCGTTTTCAGCAGCCCACTGGCTACGCGAGCAACCGACGGCGCGGGTTCCGAACAGCTTTCTGATTTCTGACGCCGCGGGCGCCGACCGCAAGGCTCTTGCTCGTCAGGCCGACACTGACTGGTCTCGGTTTCTGGCGATGCGGGCCTCGGATCTCTGCGCCGGTGGCGTTCTGTTCGTCCAGATGATCGGGATATTGCGCCCGGATGGCGATGAACAGCAGGTCACCGCCGGAAAGCTCATTCATGCGATGTACGACGTTGCGCAGGGCATGGTCGACGACGGTCAGCTCCGTCGAAAGGCACTCGACCACTACCTGTTCCCCACGTACATGCGCACCGTTGCGGAAGCGACCGCTCCACTCGATCGAGAGGGTTCGCCAATCTCGGCTTCGTTCCGCATCGACATCGCCCAGGTCGACGAGGTACCGAATCCGTACTTCGAGACCTACCGCAAGACAGGCGACAAGCAGGCCTACGCGGAGCAGTACGTCGCGTTCGCCCGTGCCTTCAGTGAGTCGACCATTCGGGAGGGTCTCTTCGCACCAGGGATCGTCACCGGCTCCGTCGATGATGCCGTCGACGACTTCTACGCTGACCTTCAACGCCGGACGGCGCAGGACCCCGAGTGGTCGAAGTTCGAGGATTGGACGCTGACGGTTGGGCTGACCCGGACTTGAAGATCGCTCTCTCATCAACGCACGCGACTCGCGGTTCCCTAGACCGCGAGTCACCGACTCGTCAGCACGAACAATGCCGAGCAGGCCTGCCCTCCGAAGAGTCGCGGCCTGGGACCGATCGGGTTTTTCGACCTACCAGCTGTGAAGCAGCGCTGCGCTTGGGTCGTCAGGGTCGCACTTCACGGTGATGGATTTGCCTTCGGTGAGGCCCTCCATCTGCATGGGCAGCATGCTCTGGCGCACAGTCGTGTCGTAAGGCTGGCCGGAGGCCGGAGTAATCGTGACGTCGAACTCGGTCAGCGTTGCACCGCTCATGTCAGGGCTACCGACCGGGCGGATCGCTTTCAGCACCGCTGGCGCCTCGACTCCGGACTGGCCGATCTTGTTGACCATGGCCACATACGCCGGATCCGGCATGCTCATATTCCCCATGCCGGCCGGCATTCCCCCGCCAGGCATCGCAGCACCGCCCATCGAGGCTGCATTCTTCGCTGCGTCCCGTGCGCCCTTGAATAGCCCCATCAAACCCTCCTAGGTCGTGTCGTGTGGTGGCACCGCGGCTGCTTCCCGCAGCGAGGTCCACGCCTGAGAGTAGACAAATACCGGCTTCGCGGCGCGATTGCAAGAGGTGGCCTGAGCTGTTCTCCGGATCGTCGACGGCGGCGTCGGAGCGAGGCCTAGGGGTCAACCGGTAAAGCGGGGGCTGACAACGAGGGCCGTGCGCTTCAAGCCACCGCTCCGCCGCTCGCCAGTCTCGGCACTGATATCAGTCACCTCCGGACCGGCCCGGCTCATTCCCCGTAGTCCTGAGCCGCCATTGTTGCGACTTGCCCCGCCGTCGTCGGGCAGCTCGCTCGCGGTCCGGTAGATCGCGCGTCAATCCGGCTATTTGATCTTCGCTGTTTGCGAGCTGACCGCCCTCCGTCGCGCATGCGCCCCGGGCGTAGCCAGACCGCCTACCGGCAACCTTGTGCGGTGGTGATCAGGTTCGCTACTCAGTTCCGGACGGGTCGCCGGCCGCGTTTCCGTGCTCATTTAGCTCCGCGTCGAATTGCTTCTTCTTTGCCTGCCGCTCCGTCTTCCAGCTGAGCCGCGGGTCAGACGTATCGAAGCGTGCCTTCGTGTGGTCAGGGTTGCAGAGCACCTTGACCACGTCGCCGACCACGGGTGCTCTGAAATTTGCCCCGAAGCCGGGTATGCCCGAGCTCCAGCCACAACGACTGTCCGGAGGGCGAGCGAATTTCGACGAGAAATCGCATCAGGCTGGCGTCAACGCCGGTGGCGCCACCTCGCTTCTCGCGGCGATCAATGATCGTTCCCTCTGCAGGCTCCCAATCATGCCTGAACATGGTGAACTCTTGATCGCCTCTGACGATTGCTGCGCGCAGAATCGCGACGAATGGCGCAACGCCGGTCGGATCGTAACCCGCCGGCTCTCCCGACGACCCGTTCGCATCTCGCGCTTCTGGAGTCGACCGGAGAGGCGATGACCCACATCACCGCCCAAGCCCCGGGTCCTCGCCGCCAACCCGCTAGACAACGGTCCGAGCGGATCGAGCGAGCGTGAGTCGTCGGCCTTGTAGGCACTAGCGGCTAGGTTCGTGCCGCCCGATCGCTGGGAGGCCGTGAGCAATGTTCAAGACAATTGTCGTCGGCACTGACGGATCAGACACGGCTGCGCGCGCCGTGCGCATGGCCGGCGAGCTTGCGGCCGTATCCGATGACGCCGTCCTGCATATCGTGAGCGTCACCAAGAGGGTGTCGCGCACGGCCGTGGCGCTAGCGGAGACGGGTCCGACCGGAAGCGGCGTCCTCGGAGCGGAGTGGGAAGATGACGCCGTCAAGGCCCTTGAACAAGTCCTCAAACGAGCCGCCAATTCCGTGGCTGACACGGCATCGCACGTTGAGACGTACGCCCGTATCGGCAGCCCGGCCGAGGTCCTCTGCGAGGTCGCCGAGCAAGTCCGCGCCGACCTCATTGTCGTAGGGAACCGTGGGATGCAGGGTGGTCGTCGCTTCCTGGGCAGCGTTCCGAACGATGTGTCACATCACGCACCCTGCAGCCTTCTCATCGCCAACACCGGATGAAGCTCAGACCCGCAGCGCGGTGCTGATCCTGCCACTCGACGCAGTCCCGCCTTCAGACGATCTGTCGTGACTCGCGGTCTCCTGGACCGCGAGTCGCTCCGCGATCGACGCTGCTCGTTTGGCGGGGCCTATTAGAAACGCCAGCGCGTCGCGCCACCTGGTTCGACCGTTGCGACTGCGGTCGCCGTGTGGGGCGTGAGGCGATACACGAACCACGGGGGCGGTCCGGCTGAGGGTGCGCTGAACTCGGCGGTGAGCGCTCGGCCGGTGTCGTCCACCCGGGCCGGCCAGCCCTCGGCGGCCCAACGCGCGGCCATGGCGGCAACCGTCGGCGGGTCGGTGACCTTGCGCGCCTCGCCTTCGACGACGAGGTCGAACTCGTGGGTGGCGAGGCTCAGCGTGCAACGCGGGTCGCGGGCAAGGTTCTTCGCCTTGCGGGTGGCATCGCCGGTCTCGAACCAGAAGGCGCCTTCGACCCAGAGGGCCCCGATGCCCGTGACATGGGGGGTTCCGTCCCCGTTGATCGTGGCCAGCCAGCAGGTGTGACGGTTTGAGCCGCCGGTATCCGGTGCCTGAGTCAGACCCTCATCGAGTCGGGCTTCGATGCGGACCCAGTCCAGCAAGGGCAACTCATAGATGTCGGCGAGGCTCTTTGCTTGCATGACAGTGAGACGCTACCGACTTCAAGAACTCATCGCCGCGGAAGCGGGTTCCTATCTCTGGGCCAGCTCAAGGCCGCGGTGTCTCGTGCTCCTGAGCCACGTGTGCGTCGCCTCGACCCTGGTTTGCACGTGGCGACGCCAGAGTGGCGCGAGTCGTCTCACATCGCCGTGAGCCGCTGGTGAACAGCTCGGCCTCGCTTCGCCAACTCGGGCATCGCCAGCTCGTCGCACGTCGAAAGGCACGCGTGGAGCAGGTCACGCGCGCGATCGGCGTCGCCGACACGATTCCGGGTAGCAAGCACATTTGCTAGTTCCAACTGGGTGGTCGCGAGCCAGGGGCGGGCACCCATGGTCTCGTTCCGTGCAAGGGCGGCTCTCGCGTGCCGTTCGAACTCATCCCAATGCTCCATCGTCGCAGCGAGCAGCATCAGGAAGTGGTGGGCCGAGCCGAGGATGTCGGCCGGGAGGCCGGCCGTCACAACGTAGTCTTCGTACTCGACGAACTCGTCGTACAGCGCGGACGCGCGTTGGCGATCGCCGAGTAGGTGGCACACGGTGGCCAGGATCGCGGCGCCGACCATCCAGTTCCCGTCACGAGGGAGAGGCGCGAAGTCGTCGGTCGCGAGGAACTCGAGCTGCTCGCGTGCTTCGTCGCGGCGTTCGAGCTCCCGGTAGAGGTAGGCGAGTCCCGACCGCCACGCGGGAACGAGCGGGTACTGCTCGACCATCGCGGCGACGAGGGGGACGAGTTCCTCCAGGCCGCCCCGCAAACGCCGGAGCGCGAACTGGGAGACGCCATACATCTGCATCGAACTCTGGATGCCGACCCGCTGGCCCAGCGCCAGCGCCTCGTCGGCGAGGCGCTCTGCCTCGTCAAGGCGACCTGCGAGCGCCGCCCGCGCGGACAGATGGACGAGCGCCCCCCAACGGAGTTCGGGCTGGCGGAGTTCGTCAGCGAGGGCAAGCTCAAGCTCCGCCTGTTGGGTGGCGCCCCGAATCTCTCCTACCTCGACGAGGTCGGTAAACAGCCACGACCGGGCCGCGGCCTCGCTGTTGCGATCCCCAGAAGCATTCGCGAGCCCGAGCATCTCCCGTGCCGTGGCCTCGCGGTCGCGGGCGTTTCCGGCCACGAACATGCCCCAGTGCGCAGCCCCGAGGACGTAGGCCAACGTCGGTCCGTTGTCGAGGCGGCGGGCCATCGCGATCGATTCGTCGGTGAGCGTGCTCCGACGGTCGGTCGACCCGGGGAGGAAATAGAGCTCCGCCGCGAGTCGCGCGCTCACCATGGAACGAAGACGCGAGTCTCCGGGCGGGAGAGCGTCAAGTGCTTCCTCCATTAGCTGCACCAAGTGCTCGTCAACGATGCCTGCCTCGGTCCACGCCCGTACGCCGCCGCTGGTGATCGCCGCTTCGGCGAGCAAATCGGAGCGGCCGATCTCAGCTGCCAGGGAACGGGCCTCGGCGAGTTGCTGACGGGCATGAGATCGCTCGCCCGACATCCACAGTGCGCGACCAAGCTCGACGAGCAGCTCGGCACGTGGCTCGCGGTCATCAGCACTCGCGGGATCCAGGGTCGCGAGCGCGCGTTCGTAATCGACGCTCGCTTCCTCGTATGCGAGGCGTCCGACGGCGCGCGCTGCGGCGCGTCGGCCGTAATCCACGGCCCGTGCGATCCCGCTCAGCGCCGCCGATTCGGCGAAGTGGTAGGCGAGCTCATCGAGATGCCGGTCGACATCGGCTTCCAGTGCCTCGCCGATTCGTCGGTGCAGACGGAGCCTGCGCGTGGTCGGGATCTCCTCGTAGAGGGTCGATCGGACCAGGGCGTGCACGAAGGTGTACCTGCCTCCACGTCCGTCGCCGGCCGTGATCAGATGCGCCTCTTCGCTTTCTTCCAGGGCGTCGAGCACCGCCTCAGTGTCGACGTCGACCACGCTTGTGAGTAGATCGCGATCAAAATCGCGGCCGATGACCGCGGCGGCTGCCAGAACCTCATTTGTCGAGGGGTGTAGGCGGGCCAGCCGTCGGCCGACAACCTCGCGCACACCTTCGGGGATGCCTATCTCGTCGGGGTGCGCCCCGGGGACCCAGTGGCCGTCGCGCTCGACGATCGTCCCGGACTCGACGAGATGTCGGAGTACCTGACCCATGAAGAACGGATTGCCCTCGGTTTCGTTGTGGAGCAGCCGGGCCAGTCGCCCGCCCTCTTCGTCGAGTTCGTGCCCGGCCGCGGCCTCGACGAACTCCTCGACTTCCTCCATGTCGAGGCCGTGGAGCGCAATCCGCTCGGCGTCGATGCCCCGGCGGAGATCGGCCAGCATTTCGGCGAGCGGGTGGGTGCGGCTTAGATCCGTCTCGCGGTAGGTCCCGATCAAGAGCAGTGGAGAGGCCGAGTCCGTGTGGGTGAGGTGCCGCAGGAGAAGCAGGGTCGGCTTGGCCGCCCAATGCAGGTCATCGAGCACGAGTACGAGCGGTGTGGCTGCGGCCACCTTCGCAAGGAACGACGTGATCGCATCGAAGAGCCGGTAGCGCTCGGTCTCCGGGTCGGCGTGCAACGCGTCGGGAAGGTTCGGCACTCTGTCGGCCAGCTGCGGAACGAGGCGCGCCAGGTCGCCGCCGTGTGGCGCAACCTGCGCAGCAAGCTCGTTCGTCGCGCAGGTCGCGACGTAGGGACGTAGCGCCTCCACAAACGGCTGGTAAGGAACACCGAGGTCCTCGTCGCACCGGCCGTATAGGACGATGGCTCCCTCCTCGTTCGACGTGCGCGCGAGCTCAGCTGCGAGGCGTGTCTTGCCGACACCGGGTTCCCCCGAAATGAGAGCTACGCGTCGGCTGCCGGTAGCGGCTTCCTTCCAAGCCGTGGAGAGCCGCTCTCGTTCGGCGGTTCGTCCGACAAAGCGACCCTGAACTGTCGTCGTGAGCGCGCTCGGCAGTGGCATGGCCGCCTCGACGACTGGCTCCCAAGCGACCTCAGACGTTCCAATCGGCTCGGTCAGGCCCTTGAGCTCGAGCGGCCCAATTGTGTTGAAGCGGTGACCGCCGCGCGACCCTGCGAGTAGCCGGACGACATCGCTCACGAGGATCTGCTTGCCGGCTGCGGTGTCGCAAAGCCGGCTCGCCTCGATCACTGGCGTGCCGAAGCAGTCGCCGTCCTCCCACACCACGTCGCCCGAACTCACGCCAACACGGATGAGTACCGGTGTCGGCTCTCGGCGTGAGAAGCGGTCAACGGCCTGCTGCATCGCAACCGCCGCTCCCACGCCCTCTGCCGCAGCGCCAAATGCGAGCATGAAACCGTCGCCGAGAGCCTTGACCTCAGTCCCACCGTGCTCAGCGGTTACCTGGCGGACAATTCGGTCGTGCTCGCGGCGGATCTCGTCGGCCCGATCGTCGCCGAGCGTCTGGCGGAGGGACGTCGACTGCACGAGGTCTGTGAAGACGATGGTGACGGTGCCGGCGCGCCTGCTGCCGGAGTCACTCATAACGTCGCATCGTAGGACCTCCGGAGTCGCCCAGGACCTGCTCCAACCGACGGTAGTGAGCCCGACCGATGAGTTTGGCTGTTCCCGGGGCTCCAAGTTGGAGAACCCGACGCACGGGAGGAGCGAGATGACCGAGATCCGGACATCGTGTGGAAGTACCACCTGCGAATCTCTGTGCCCGGCCGAGAGCCCTACGAGACCGATTGCAGTATCTGCGCAGGGAACATGTCCGTAGGTAACACCGTGAATGTGGCGGTGGCGCCGCACAACCGCAAGCGCGTCACCATCGACGTCGGCCAAGACCGTGTCAAGCAGCGGCGACACGCGGCGCGTGCACAGCAGGCGTCGACGGAGGCCGCACTCAGGGACCTCGTCGAGCGCCGCGAGCGAGGCGAGCTCACCGAGGACCAGTTCGAGGCCCAGAAGCGCCAACTGCTCGGCTCCTAATGAGGAGGGGCTGGCCAAGTTTGGGAGGCTGGTCTGCGAACCGCCGAGGGGTGAGCACATTCGGCTGTTGAGGCGGATCCGGAACCCGCAACGAGCGCCACCACGCCCACAAGCTTCGTCGCGGCGACACCAACACCAACACCAACACCAGCAACAGTGCCACCAACCGCCGCCGCCGAGCACCCCCCGGTGCCCTCCGAGGCATTACCTTGACAGGTGCTCCCCACCTGGGCCCGGGCGAGCGGCGAACCGGAGCCCCACCGGCAGGAGGCCCCGCCCTTGAGTTTGACCCCCGCCTCGCGGGTACCAGTCGCGTGGCTTGGGGCCTCGCTGCTAGCGGTCGCTGTCGTGATAGGCGCCGCGGGACCGGTCCGCGCGCAGACGACCGGCGGCGACCCCTCGATCGACGCGCTCCGTCAGCAGGCCGACGCGACCTCCGGTGCGTACTTCGCGTCGCTGAGTAAGTCGCGTGTTCTCGAGCGTCAGATCGCAGACCTCGAGGTGACACTGCCGCAGCTACGGGACCAGGAGGCGGCTCTACGCCGTACCGCGCTTGACCGGGCCGTCATCGCGTACGAGGGGAGCGCGAACTCGCAACTCGGCGCCATCCTTTCGAGCGATGACGTCTTGAGCGCGGCCCGCGAGACGCAGTGGCTCAGGCAGCTGAACGCCATGGACAACCGCTCGGTCACGGAGCTCCAAAAGGTCTCAGATCGGCTCCGGAGTCAGGAGGCCACGCTGCGCGCCGACGAGCAGAGCCAGGCCGCGGCAGCGCAGCAACTGCAGGCGCAAGAGGCGGACATCGAAGCCAGGCTCACGGCTGCCCGGCAGGCCGAGCAGCAGCAAGCCGCGGCCGCCGCGGCTGCCGCGGCGGCGGCTCAGACGCAGGCCACGGCGGGAGCCTCGTCAGGCTCGGATCCCCGCGGAGGCGGCTCGAGCGTTGGCGAAGCCGGTTTCCTCGCTTGTGTCGAACACTTCGAGAGCGGTGGAAACCCCAACGCGTTCAACCCCGGAGGACCGGCGTACGGCCTCTATCAGTTCTTGCAGACGACGTGGGACGAGACCGTGAGTCACGCTGGTCGGGCCGACCTGGTCGGCAAACATCCGCTCGCTAGCGCGGGCGTGTCGAACGGGACCCAAGACGCAATGGCCCGGGTGTTGTACGAATGGCAGGGGCCGAGTCCGTGGG
Organism: uncultured Actinomycetes bacterium; assembly: GCA_963714105.1. GTDB lineage: Bacteria > Actinomycetota > Acidimicrobiia > IMCC26256 > PALSA-555 > PALSA-555. Next base: position 1,998,288 of record OY970233.1, read on the forward strand.
CTGGCGACCCCTGCTGAGCACTCCCTTCGAGAAGTTCGCCGACACAACCCGAGTGATCTGACCGCGAAGTCGCGATCTCGAAGGCATGACCTCAACCGGTTACGACTGATCTGCCGCGGAGTCAGTCCCCGAGGTGCAACGGCGATTGCCCGGAAGCGGTCGGTCCTGTCCTGTTACGGAGAGCGGTCAGTCGGCAGGCTCGTATGCGTGTGCCTCGATTCCAGGTGACACCACTAATCACACGAAGCAGCTCATCGCATCCGTGTCATGGTCGTCGACGAAGCTCACGATCGCAGCCTTTGCCGCTCGGAACGACAAGGACACGAGCGCGCTGATGGAGTGGTGGCGCCACGGCGGGAGTGGACCGATCGGCGGGTAGCGACCCCAGAGGAGCTGCCCGCGGGAGCTGCGTCTGACTCGCGGGTTGCTGAACGGCGAGTCTCAATGGCCGGCATTTGCGCCAGACGCGTGTTCACCACAACGACAGAGCGACTCGCCGAAGACGGCAATGCCCAGGATGACGTTCAGGAGCACAGAGTTTGTGTTGACTTGCTCAAGGCGCAACCCGTCCGCGGTGTTGTCGAGATCCGTACCCAGTTTGATGCTTTGCCGCTTCAACGTTCACCAGTGCGCCTTGAGCCATTCGGTGATGTTGCCGAGGTCGAGCTGATGGGCGAAGTCGATCATGTACGGAATCTGGCTGACAGCGTCCTCGGCGATGGTCACGTTCGGTGGGAACGTTGGGGCGAAGCGGCAGTAGCGGTCACGCAAGATTTGGCGACACTGGTAGTCCGCGATTCGATTGACACCATCGAGCATGAGGTTGATGAGAGGTCTGATCCACTGGACATAACCCCAGTCGTGAGACGAGCCCTCGATGTATTGCAAAGAATGCCCGGTCCCGAGAGAAAGCATCGCCAGGTCGTCGAGCTTGCTGCGGTCGAAGGTCTCGTTGCGCGGGTCCTGGGTCTGGGCGAGCGCACACATGGATGGGTTCGTTGCGAACACGCCGCCGTCGACATAGCCGTCGGCGGAAGGGAAGTAGGTGGGTGCGCTCGCTGTGTAGGTCGCGACCTTGTACGCGAGTCGATCACCATCGGTATCGGGGCCTGGGAAGTTGTGGAAGATCTTTGGCTTCCACGTGCGAGCCGCAGGGTCAGGATCGGCATTGTCCAGGTCGAATGCTGGGACGAGCACCCGCTTGCTCAACTGGCCGAGACGTCGGTCGCCGAAAACGCTCTGCAGCTGACGACTGAGATTCTGAGTCTTGTAAGCAGCGCCGATCAGCCTGTCCAGGTCCCGGATGTCATCGAATACCGTCTTGGAGAAGATCTCCCCGGCACGCTGCTGATAGAGATCGAGCACCGTCTGGAGGGCGAGATCACCCGCGAGGCACAGCGCGATCAACCCCCCAGTTGATGTGCCCGCGAACAGGTTTGTCTTGGCCAAGACATCGCCGAGGCCCGATTCGCGTTGGATTCGCTGCAAAACCACAACAGGGATCACACCACGAACGCCGCCGCCGTCGAAGCTGATAACCCGCGACATCGCCATTGCCGAATCCTCGGATCGCAGTCGGACTGACGCACTCCCGAAGGAATGGTGACAGAACTGCCTCTACTAGGCGAGCCCGCCACGACCCCAGGCATGACCGAGGCGGCGGCTCGGCAACGCCATGGTCAGACCTGACTCCTGGTTAGCGGTCCCATGCTGTGCAGCCTCCGTCCAACCGGACCAAGGTCAACCTGCCCAACGAGGATCCCGGCGACTCGCGATTTGCCAGTTCGCGCGAGTCCTTGAGGCACACGGCCTCTTGTCGTCCATCCAGCGACGCAAACTTCGACTGAGCGACCTGGCAATACCAGCCCGCGGCGGAGCCGCGTTGGCGTCCTGGTCGTTGGATGGAAACCTGGACGAGGCGGTGTACGCCGTCGAGGGCGAGGCTGAGCTGACGCGTCCTTGCCCTCGATCTGACGTGATCGAAGCCAACCCGACCAGGTCTCAGCCCAGCAGGCGGTCAACGATGACGGGTTCGACGCGCGACCAGATGGATCGCGAGTCAACTTGTGGGTACACGACTCTACGGGTGTCTGATGCGAAGATCACTGGCTGGGAAGGTCTTCGGCAAGACGCTGCGGTCCGACAAACGGAGGAGCTGATAGCCCGCGTCGAGGTTGCCGACAACCTCCCAGAACTGGCCGCCCGCCAAGCGCGCGAGTCGGATAACAGTTGCGTCGCCCTCAGCGCATTCCGTTGAACATGTCCTTCTCAGGCACGGCTGCACCCGTCGTGTCTTGAACGCGGATGTAGTCCTCCTCGGCGAAGATGGCACGGAACGCGTCAGCAGGGAGCTTTGCGAAGAACGACTCCTCGATCTGACTGGCGTGGAGCCGAAGCGCTGCGCGTTTTCGGTCGACGAAGCGACTCACGTCGATCGTCGTGGTGATGTGCTCCTCGAGCTCCCTCATCCGCCGAACGATTTCCGGATTGGGCTCCGGAAAGTCGATCTCGACACCCTGTTCCATGAGGAGTTCGCGGAACCTGGCGAACGAGCTCGCCCGGATCACTGACCAGTATGCCTTCTTGGGGATTCTCGAGCGCTCGATCGCGGCCATCGTTACGCGCGTCGTCTGCACGTGGTCGGGATGGTCGTAGCCCGCGTCGTCGGCGTATGTGACGACGACGTCGGGACGGTACTTCTCGAACAGTCGGACGAGCCGGCCAGCTGCTTCGCCGATTGGCACGTTGCAGAAGGCGTCAGCGCTGTCGCGGTAGTCCCAGTCCGCCATACCCGAGTCGTGGTAGTCGAGCAGCTCGACCCGGTACACGCCGAGCAAGGCACAGGCGCGCTCAAGCTCGCCCCGGCGGATCCGCGCAACGGCTTCGGGATCGTGCCCCTTCGCTCCAGGCTTTACACCGCCGGGTGCATCCCCATATTCCCCGTTCGTGCAGGTGACGACGACGGTCCGCAGGCCCTCGTCGGCGTAGCGGGCCAGAATGCCGCCAGTGCTGGAGGACTCGTCATCCGGATGGGCATGCACGGCCATGAGTGTCGGGACGTCGGACATGGGCTCGCTCTCGTTGCTGGGACTCGAACGCTAGATGGAGGATTCGTCGCGTTGGGTATCGCGGCTCAGCAGCTCGGTGCCGATGCGCACGAGCTCCCGACGTAGTGAGGCAGGGCCGAGCAGCTCGATCGTCGTCCCCCAGCCCGCCAGTTGCTGAGCGAGCACTGCCCGACACGCGGGCCACGCCGACATCGTTCGCGAGAGCCTCGACGCAGCAACGACCCACGAGCTCATGGCCGTCATCGAAGGCTGGCCCGCCACCGAGTGGCTCCAGCCCTGGCAGACCCGGTCCGCATCCGGCACCGACACCGTCACCGTCGACGTCGACGTCGCCCCGTCTAGTTGACTCGCGGTTCAATGAACCGCGAGTCCGCGGCCAGCCGGCTGAGGCCCGCTGAAGCGGAGAGGGCTCAGAAGTTCGAGCTCTCGACCGACCACACGGCGAGAGGGCGCACCAGGAGGAACGGAAGGACCGACGTGGCGGCGACGACGACAGTCAGGCACACCGAGGGCGACGACGCCGGGCGGTTCAGGTCGTGGCAGCGGTCGAGTCCTCGGTCGGCTGGTTGCTCGGCGTTCCCAATCGTGCTTCGAGTGCAAGTGTGGCGAGGTACGAAACGACGACTCCGACGATGATGAGGGGGACGGCTGCGGCGCCGCTGGTCAGGGTCAAGGCCGTGGCGATGACGATCGCGGAGAGCGGCAACTTGAGAAAGGCGACCGTCATCGCGCCCATGCCGACGGCGACAGCCGGCGTGAGTGCCATGCCGGGGAGATGTGACGCGGCGATTCCGCCCGCGGCACCGAGGAAGATCGCGGGAAACGTCGGGCCGCCCCTGAAGCTACCGAGGCACAAGCTCCAGGCGAGGCCCTTGCACAGCAAGAGCAGCGCGAGGGCGCCGAGGGTCCACTCGGTCGCGTGCCCGACGAGGCCTGGGAGCGCTTCCTGTCCGGAGAACAGCACCTGATTGGTGCCCTTGTTAGTGACGAGGTCAAACCCAATGGCGAGCCCAGCGACCACGACACCCACGGCGGGGATGAATACGAACGCTTTTCGGGGTACGAAGCCCGCGGTCGCGAATCCCAACCGTCGGATCGGCACCGTCAGGATCGCGGCGGCAAGCCCGATCAGGATTGTCCATCCGATCTCCGCCCAGGAAGGATGCGAGAAGGCGGAGAGGTGCAGCGGGACGAGCGAGTAGGCGCTCGTGCTGAGCCCGGTCCAGTTGGCCATCCCGATGAAGACCAGCGAACCGATGCCTGCCGCGATCAGCCCTGGGATCAGGAGGAGCGGCAGCATCGCTCCTGCCACGCCGGACGCGGTGAGGACCTCGATCATGAGGATCGCGGCGACGATCGGAGAACTAAAGACAACCGAGATCGCCGCGAACGCGCCCGCGGCGGCGAGGACGGTCAGCATCTGTTGTGGTGCGTCCTTCTTGGCCAGCTTCACCGTGAGCACGGCCAGACCGCCACCGAGTGCGATGAGGGGCGATTCGGGGCCCAGCACCAACCCGAGACCGAGTGTCGCGAATGCGGCGAGCGCGATGCCGGGCAGCATGTTCGGCTGGGCGCTCCCGGGTTTGAGACCCTCCGCGGGTACGTGACCCCCGTTGCCCGGCAGGCGCACGATCGCGAACGCGGCGACCACGCCGGCGAAGCCAAGCACGGGCAGGGGCCACCACTCTGGGACACCGTTGAAGCCAAGGCGACCGGGCAGGTCGTTGAAGATACCTATCTGCGTCTGGTGCACCAGCTCCAGGAATCCCCATGACACGATCGAGACAAGGACGCCGACAACAGCCGCGAACCCCAACAGACCCGCGAATCCCCTGCTCCGGAGGATCGCTGCCGGGTCCGGCGCAACCGGCGCGGGCTCAGCCACTCCCACTCACCTCAGACTCGACGCGAACGGGTTCCGGTGATGCCACGAGCGTGTGCCCATCGAGTCGTGGCGAGGAGCCGGTGAACACTCGGGGTTCTCGGCTCCATGCCGCGTTCTCGAGCGCGGAGGCGGGTGAAGGGGTCGCGGTCACGTCTACGGCCGCCGGGGCAATCCCAGCTCTTTGGCCCAGACCTTGTCCATCTCCTGCTCGTACTCGGCGTCGGTCAGCTCGCCGCGCTCGTGGCGTTCGCCGAGCTCGGTCAGCTGGTCTGAGGCTGGGCCATTCGCCGAGGGCGGGGCGGACTGCCCGGGTGAACTGTGCGCCGCAGCATCGAATCGCTGGTCCTCGGCCTGCATCTCATCCTTGCTCTTGCCGGAGGTGTACTTCCAATCGTCTGCGGGCAGCTTTACCTTCTGAGACTTCGTTTGGTAGAGAACCTCGATGACCTGACCCTCGCTCGGGTGGTCCCGGTAGCCGCGAATGTAAGGATCGCGAAACGTTGCTCGGAACGGCGCCTGGCCCTCGGGCCGAACATCGACGACGTACTCGTGGGGTCTGGACTGCGTGGTGGCCGAATCGGGATCCCCAGTCCAGCTCGCGAGGTCTTTCACGGCGGCGACCGTTGCCTCCGCGGTCTCCCAATCACGTCCGAACATGTCCGCCTCCTCCGGTCTCGGCTCTGGAGTTTGCGTGCCGCGCTCGGCGAGCACCGGCGGCTCACTATCGAGTTGACGATGGCTGTGCGGGCGCCCGACCGCGGAGCCTACTGACTCATGGCGTCGACGGCGCAGGCCCGGTCAGGGGTTGCGCTTGGAGGCTGGCCACACCGGCGATGTTGGCGTCGGCCTGCAGGCGGACGAGTCCGGTCGGCTGGTGGTCCAGGTAGCGCGCGAAGAAGTCGAGAACCGAAGAGACGATCACGGGCTCCCACGGGGTCGGCGGCTTCGTGGCCGTGTCGGCCTGCCGGAAGGCAGTATGGGGCGCGCCGTGAAGAGTGACGAAGAACTTCGGGGCGGGCGCGTCCGCGAAGAGGCGCTGGCTGGCTGCATACGGGACGGTTTTGTCGGCGTCGCCGTGGAAGAGGAGCAGCGGCGGGGTCCGACCTTCGAAGTAGGTGCCGGTGCCGAAGGGCAGTTCGATCCCCTCGAGAGAAACCGCCGCGCGAATGCGCGGATCGACGCAGCAACTGTTGACCGCGACGCCAAGCGTGGTGCTGGCCCCCAGCGAATGACCGACAGCCGCGATACGGCCCGGGTTGATCAGGCCCCGGAACCGACTCGCGCGGTCGTGCGCCTGGCGGAGCATCGCCGTGATGACGTAGCTCACGTCGCCGGACTGGTGGCGGTAGTCGGCGACGGTGTCGCCGCCGGGGGCGTCGTGATTGGACAGCGGGAAGGTGGGTGCCGCGACGACGTACCCGGCGGCCGCCCACTGGCGCAGGAGCGGCTCGTAGTCGGCGCCGTTCGAGTCGATCCCATGTGAGAACACCAGCAGCGGGAAAGGTCCGGTCGCGGGCGTGGCGCCGGGTCGGTCCGGACCGCCCGCGGGGCCGCGGGCGGGGTACAGGACCAGGGTCGGTAGCGGCCGGCTCGGACTGCCGGGATACGTGCCATTAGCGGGCGTCGGCCGGCTCGCGTCGACGAACGCCTCGGTCTGGACCCCGACCGCGAACGTGCGGGGGTGCGGCGAGGTCGGCGTGCCTCGGTCGGTCGCGGCAGCAGTTCCCGCACCCAGGGCGACCGCGGTGACGGCGACCACCGCGGTGGTGGTCAGCCATCCCCCAGATTGCATCGTGATCCCCCCGTGTCCCCGTCGTCGTCTGACCTGTTCGGCGGGCCCTCGCGGCTCGGCTCGACCGCGCGAGCCCGAGGCGACTTTCGCCACGCTAGGGCGACCGGTGCCTTGCCGGCTCAAGCCGCCGCCACGACCCTCCACCTTCCTCTCCGCACGCTCGTCGGCTCTCCCTTCAGACGTGCCGTCGGACGGTCGATACGGACTGGGATCACCGATGTCGCCATTCCCATTGTCTCGACGCTCGTTTCTGGCCTCCGGCCTTGTCGCCGCCGGTGGCGTCCTGGCTTCGATGCCGGCATTGGAGGCCCTCCCGCAGGCGCAGCCGCAGGCTCCGCCGGTCAGTCCTGACGAAGCGTTGAAGCGTCTCCAGGCGGGCAATGCCCGCTTCGTCCGGGGCAGGACGAGGGCCTCATCAGCGAACACGGTTCGCCGAGCGAAACTGGCCGAGGGGCAGGCACCGTTCGCGGTGGTCCTGGGGTGCGCGGACTCGCGTCTTCCCCCCGAGCTCGTCTTCGATCAGGGCCTGGGCGACCTGTTCACGGTTCGTATCGCCGGGAACACGGCGTCTTCTTCCGTCGTCGTGGGGAGCGTCGAGTACTCGACGGCGGTCCTCGGGAGCACGCTCATCGTCGTGCTGGGCCACGACGACTGTGGCGCCGTCAAAGCAGCAATAGACGTGGTCACGAAAGGAAAGTCGTTCCCGGGACAGCTCGACGGCTTCATCGACCCGATCATCCCTGCCGTCCAGGCCGTCCAGAGCGTGCCATCCGATCAGCTCCTTCAAGCCTCCATCACGCAGAACATCAACCAGGCCGCGGCGGCCCTCACCACCGAGTCGCTTGTCGCCGAAGAAATCGCTGCGGGCAAGATCAAGGTCGTCGGCGCGGAGTACCGACTCTCATCCGGCAAGGTCGACTTCCTCAGCTAGAGACCGCCCACCGCGCCCACGGTGAGGAGTGCCGACGGGACCGCCGGCCCCCCCGCTCGCTGATCAACCGGGCTGCATCAGGATCGACCGGCTGGTCCAGCGTCTTCCGCCTCCCCGTGCAGACGCGCGAACCTAGCGCTTGGCAGACGGGCGATCCGGAAGGAACCAGGACCGTGGAACTCACTGTGGCTGCGATCCCCATCTACTTCGGGGGCATGGGCGCGGAACACCGGTGGTTGCGAAAACACGCCGCGGAGCGCGGACCGACCCCGGCCGACTACGAGCCGCGCGACACGGCCGCGAGCCTGACGATGGGTGTCGGCAGCCTTCTGGCACCGCTCGTGATGTCCAGACTCTTGGCGCCAATTACACCGGGCAAAGGCCGGTTCGGTAAAGCGCTGCTCGTCACTGCGGCGAGCGCTGCGGCGCTGACCAGCGTCGCCGATCTCGTCGCCCGACTCGATACGCAGCCGGCCCTCTCACCGCAAGATGAGGACCAGAACGCCGAGACGCCTCCGACGAGTCGAGCTGGGATCCGTCGCCTCGGTCGGCTCGCCCGTCGCATTGCCCAGGCGGGCGGCCTCGCCACGCTCCTCGCGAGCGGGACGGCGATCACCTCGACGTGGACGTCGCGGACGACCGCAACGAGCATGTGGCACCGGCGGTTCGTCAAAGATCTCGGGCCCGGTCCGGTCGCGCTCCTCCTCGCAGTCTTGGGCTGGGACTTCATCTACTACTGGAACCATCGGCTGATGCACGAGAGCCGCTTCATGTGGGCGATCCACGTCGTGCACCACTCGAGTGAGCGCTACAACCTCTCGACGGCACTCCGCCAGCCTGTTGCCGACGCGTTCGGTACCTTCGTGCCCTACAGCCTGCTCGCCCTGTTTGGCATCAGGCCCGAGCTTGTCTCGTCCGCTCGAGGGATCAACCTTCTGTACCAGTACTGGATCCACACCGACACCGTTCGGCAGCTCGGTCCACTCGAGACCGTGCTCAACACACCGTCGCATCATCGTGTCCACCACGGCAGCAACTGGCAATACCTCGACCGAAACCACGGCAGCATCCTCATCGTGTGGGACCGGCTCTTCGGCACCTTCGAGCGCGAGGGCGATCCGGTCGTCTACGGGCTGACGAAGAACGTCAACAGCTTCAATCCGGCTCGCATCGCGACCCATGAGCACGCCGCGATGCTCCGAGACGTGGCGAGAGCACGCGGTTGGCGGGAGCGACTGGCTCACGTCCTTCGGGGACCCGGCTGGTCGGAGGCCCGAGCCGCGGAGCGCCACGCGAAGAACGGGGAGACGATCGCGGGTGTCCACGCGCCCACGCTGGCGGAATCGACGCCGACCCAGGGCCCGGCGGGGGAGCGGCCACTCGGAGCACAGGTGGAGGGTCGGTGACGTCCTTGCGCGACAAGCTGCGAACACGCGCCCAGCCGCTGCTCGAGCCCGGAGAACAGATCCAGGAGATCTTCCCTGCCCGCACCACCCCCGGGGCGATGGGCGGGTTCTTCCCTCGGTCATGGCTCGTCGCCGCGACGGATCGAAACATCGTCGTCTTCGGCGCCCGAAGGATGAGCCAGACAATGCCGCGTGTAGTCGCGGCGCGGCTGCCACGCACGACCCGGCTTGGGCCGGTCTCCGGCGGCATGTTCGCCGAGATGCATGCCTCGGTCGGCGGCGACGTGCTCCTCGTACAGAAGCGTTTCTTCGAGGACGTCGAACGTGCCGACGCCCGCGGCTCCGGGAACCCAGCGGACCAACACGAAGCGTGACAGTCACGGAACGACTCGCGGTCTAACGGACCGCGAGTCGGATGGCCCACCCGCGGGTCTGGACAGGCGGACGTCGCACGTTCACGGCCTACACCGTTCCCACGCGAGAGGGACCGGAGACCTAGCAACCGGGTGCCGTTCGCTGCTCGCGAATGCGTGCTGCGGCTCGCCGGGCCCGCGGTGGACCGCCTTTCTGGACGCCGCTCGACGGACCCTTCTTGGACCAACGACGCCTTGTCAGATCTGCGACGTCCCGTTGGTCATGCCTACGAGAGACTTCGACCGATGGTGTCACGTCAGTTCGTCACGAGGAAAGGGATGCGACACCATGCTTGGCCGTAAGGACTACACACAGGAAGAAGTCGACCACGCCAAGACGGCGGTCAAGCAGCAACTCAACTCGTACAAGACCCTGGCCAAAGCAGCCGGCGCGACATCGGACAAGAAGGCTTGCGTGTCATTTCCCCTACGATCCGAGAACCCACAGCTATCTAACGGCGCTAGTGGTGGCCCCTCACTCCGCTGGCTGCTGTCACCGGCCCGTCAATCGCGAACGGCATGGTGTTGATTCTCGCTTGATCCTTCTCCTGGACAGCGGGTCTCGTCCGCTGCTCGAAGCACTACTGCCAGAATTGATTGCTATACGCTGGAAGCGCCTCGACCGTCCAGAGTTCGCTCACCTGCTCGTCTCTTACTCTGGACAGGAAGGCCGAGAAGTTATGCAGACTTCTTCCCTTCCGCTCGGCGCGGACCTCGACCATGAGGAGCGCCTGGTCTGGCGGGACAGTTACGGATTGGGTCACCTTGATGGTGAGCGTGGGAGCCTTCAGAGCCACTAGCTGCGGCAGGTAGGCGTCGCGTCCTTGCACCCGATCGACGCCTCCCTCGGCGTTGGTGACGTACCCGGTCATGTCTTCCGTAAGCACCGCGCGCATCCCCTCCTCGCTTTGCGCTGAGAACGCGTCGATGAGCGACCTCAAGGTCGCCGCCGGATCTGCCATATCGCTGTCCCCGATGCCCGTCATGCCGTTCTTCGCCAAGTCTCGCGTCTTCTCGCGCGACTCGCGACCCAAGCGACCGCGAGTCGACCATCTCGCTCGCCTGGAAACAGTCGTAGTCCAGTGCCGGGCGCTCCACGTCTCTGGAGCTTGTGGTCATGCCCGCGCGGCGCTCGAACTGATCGTCGTGAAGTAGGCAGCCCTTTGCGTGTCGTGGCGCTTCACGGGTCTCATGGCGCCCGGCGCGTCCGCCGCGATGGTTGCACGTTGCGCCGTTTGACCTGAACGACACATAATTCCCGGCGGAGCGCGCCGAGAATCGGCCAGGAGAGGATCATTGATGACAGGCTCAGAGGCGACGACGGAACTTCGGTTCGAGTCCCCTGGCCCGGGAGGCTGGGCGCTGGACCCTGTGCACTTCCCTCGCCCGGTGACTCGCTATTGGGCAGAGACGCACCCCGAGGCATTCAAGCGTGGCACCAACGACTTTGCGCGTTACTACGGGATGCTGATCGACGGCCTCGAGATGGCGTACGTGAACGGTTTTGCTTACAACCGAGCGAGGCCGGTTGCCGACGAAGAGATTCCTCAGCGATTCCAGCGTGCGGAGCAGGTGTTCGAAGGGAAGCTCTGGCGCGAGCAACTTCGTGACTGGGACGAGAATTGCAAGCCGTCGTCGATCGCGACCCATCGGGAGATCCAAGCGGTCGATCCGGACGCGCTCTCTGACGAAGAGTTGGTCGCGTACCTCACGCGTTGTCGGGACCATCACGCAGCGATGATTTCCCAGCACATGTACTTCACGGCCGCGGCGATGATTCCGACCGGGGACTTCCTCGCCCACGTCGGGGACTGGACCGGGCTCCCGCCAGTCGAGCTGCTGAGCCTGATGCGTGGCTCGGCACCAGTGTCCGCCGGAGGGTCTGACGAGCTCGAGCGGCTGACCACCACGATCGGACAGGACCCTGCCGCTCTGGAGCTCCTCCGGTCAGAGGACGACCCTCGCCAGCGCGCTCGAAGCGTTGCGCGCCCTCCCCGGCGACGCGGGTTCCGCCGTGTCCGGCTACCTCGACCTTGTCGGATATAGACCCCTCGACGGTTTCGACATCTCCGAACCGTCCGCGTTGGAGTTGCCAGATGCGCTGCTTCGGGCGATCCGGGTGGCCGTTGTAGGACGGGGCCTCGAAGCCTCGGACGTCGACCACCAGATCGCCGACGTCCGCAGCAAGGTCCCCGAGCAGCACCGGAGCGAATTCGATGAACTGCTTGGCGAGGCGCGGCTGACGTACCGGCTCCGTGACGAGCGCGGGATTTACAGCGACAGCTGGGCATCCGGACTGATGCGACGGGCGGTGCTCGCGGGCGGTCGAAGACTGACGAGCCGAGGGCGCATCCGTCATGCCGAGCATCTCATCGACGCTGGGCTCGAAGAGATGTGCTCGCTCCTCGCCGATTCCGCGGGACCGTCCGCAGACGAGCTTGAGGCCCGGTTCGCATACCGCGCTACACACAGCGCCAAGGACGCGCCCGCGGTCTTGGGTACGCCGCCACCTCCTCCGCCGGACGCCTCCGGGCTTCCGCCCGGTGTCGCGCGGCTGATGCGCGCCACCGACATTGCACTGGGTTCACTGTTTGGGAGTTCCGAGGCCCAGCACGAAGAGCGTCTCCTACGCGGTCTGGCGGCGAGCCAAGGCGTCTACGAAGGGCCGGCACGCCGCATTTCCGGCCCATCCGAGTTTGATCGGATCGTGGAGGGAGACGTCCTCGTAACCGGGGCGACGACCGAGGCGTTCAACATCCTCCTACCGCTTCTCGGGGCGATCGTGACAGACAGCGGCGGCCTGCTATCGCATTCCGCGATCGTCGCGCGTGAGTACGGCATCCCAGGAGTGGTTGGGACGCGCGAGGCAACGGAACGCATCGCGGACGGAACGCGTGTGCGGGTCGACGGAGATGCCGGCGAAGTGAGCGTGCTCTCGTGAAAGAAGCCGTTCCGCTCGGGAAGGCGAGCGACACCTCGATCTTCGGGTCAAAGGCGGTTGGGCTAGGCGAGGCCATACGGGAGCGCCTCCCCGTCCCGCCCGGTATCGCGCTCTCTGGCTCGATCGTCGAAGCCGTTGCCTCGGGGGATGAGCGCGCGGTCGCGAGGGTCGCGAAATCGGTCCGGCCGTTAGGCGTGCCACTCGCCGTCCGCTCGTCGGCGGTGGACGAGGACGGTACCGCAGCCAGTTTCGCCGGCCAACACCTCACACTGCTCAACGTCCCGTCGGCAGAGGAGCTGCCCTCGGCATTGCGAGATGTCTGGTGGTCGGCGAATTCGGACTCGGCCATCACGTACCGGCAGCGCGTGGGCCTCTTCACTCGCCCGAGTATCGCCATCGTCGTCCAGACGCTTCTCGATCCCGATGTCGCTGGGGTGATGTTCACGCAGAATCCGATGACGGGGGCTGATGAACGCGTGATCGAAGCGAGCTGGGGACTGGGCGAAGCGGTCGTCGCGGGCCTCGTAATCCCGGATCACTACCGGCTCGACCGCTCGGGTCAGGTGCTCGAGCGCACGCCGGGCCGCAAGACGATCGCGATCCGGTCCGTCGCCAATGGGGGCACAGTCGAGGAGGAGGTACCGGCCGATCGTGCCGAGCAACTCTGCCTCGACGGCGACCAGCTCGAGGAGCTGAGCTGGCTCGCGCTCAAATGCGAGCAGGTCTACGGGCCCGGACGCGACATCGAATGGGCGTTCGCTGGGGGGACGCTATACCTGTTGCAATGCAGGGCGGTCACGACCGGGCAGTCTCCCGACCAAAGCCCTGAGACCGCTTCGACGGCAGGCAACCCCGTCGAAGCTCTCCAGCGTGTGCAACTCTTCGCCGAGCTTGACCGGCGCGAAGTTGAGCAGATCGCGCGTCTGTTCAAGGAGCGCCGATTCTCCGAAGGAGAAACGGTTGTCATGGAGGGTTCGGGCGGCGCCGCATTCTTTCTGATCGACTCCGGCAGGGCGACAGTTTCCCTTCGCGGCGCGGAGCGCGCGACCCTGCAGCAGGGCGACTACTTCGGTGAGATCGCGCTGATCGACGAGGGTCCCCGCGCAGCGACGATCACCGCCTCGACCGAACTCATTTGCTTCGGACTCACATTCTGGGAATTTCGTCCTCTAGTGCAACGCAATGGCGCGATCGCCTGGAAGCTGTTGCAGTCGATGGCGAAAATGCTACGTGACGCCCAACAAGACGACCCTCCCTCGTGAAGAGAGGCGCAAGCAGCGCGGTAGATGCGACGTCGACCGTGTCGAATGAACGCCGACTTGCGGTTCGATAGACCCCAGATCGCGATGACTCGCGGTTCCGAGGACCGCGAGTCAGAGCCCTCACGGGTAACCCAAACTGACAGACCGGGTCGGCTGTTCCCCAATTCCTCCATCCGGACCGTCGTCGTCACCTGCCCTGAGGGCTGACCAGCCAGACATCGCCTCGAGAGGTCGTCGGTTTCATCCCGCTCCGGGCCTCGTCGTCTGTTCGTCCATCAGGCGGGCTCGGCGTACAGCTCGGCGATCAGGTCGGCGTAGTGCTGGTTGATCACCGAGCGCTTGATCTTGAGCGTCGGTGTCAGCTCGCCGTGCGCAATGGTGAAGTCGTGAGGCAGCACTCGCCAGCGTTTGATCGCCTCGGCGTGAGAAAGCCCGTCGTTCACGCGCGCGATCGAGGCCGCCAACTCGGCGTGGAGGTCGGGATCGGAGATGAGCGCTTCTGGGTCGAGGGCCTTGTGGCGCTCTTGTGCCCAGGGAGCAACGGTGTCGGCGTCGAGGGTCATCAGCGCGGTGATGTACCGCTTGCCTTCCCCGATCACCACCGCTTGGGAAATGAGCGGCTCGAACCGCAACCGTGTCTCGATCTCCTGGGGGGCGATGTTCTTGCCTTGCGCTGTGATGATCAGGTCCTTCTTGCGGTCCGTGACGACCAGGTAGCCAACCGGGTCGAAGTGGCCGACATCGCCGGAGTGCATCCAGCCGTCGTCGTCGAGCAGCTCGCTGGTCGCCCTCGCATCCTTGAGGTAGCCCTGGCAGACGTTGTCGCCCTTGACGAGGATCTCGCCGTCGTCTGCAATCCTCACCCGGGTACCGGGAAGCGGAGGCCCGACGGTGCCGATGCGTGCGGCACCCGGTGGGTTGAGGCTCGTGGGGCCACAATCCTCCGTCTGCCCGTAGACCTCTCCGACCGCTAGCCCGATGCCGTGGAGCCAACGCAAGAGCTCGGGGTGAATCGGCGCGGCGCCTGAGACGAGGATCCGCGCCCGGTCGAGTCCCAGACGACGACGGATCTGCTTCCCAATCAACCGGTCGAGTACGAGGCGTTGCACCTCGTCCGCGGTGCCCACGGCGATGTCGCGCGCCTTCCGCTCGACGGTCGCAGGTCCGAGCGCGAGGTATCGCTCGGTCAGCCGCCGCGCCGGGCCGGGCAATTCGTTGATCTGCTCAAGCACGGCGTCGCGGAGCTTCTCCCAGATGCGAGGAACAGCGAAGAAGATGGTCGGCCGGCAGGCTGGCAGATCCTCAGCGAGCGTGGCGAGATCACGCGCGAACCACGTCTGACCTCCGGAGACGACCTGCCCGAAATGGCTCACGGTCCGCTCGGCGATGTGACTCAGAGGAAGGAAGGAGAGGAACCGGTCATCAGGCCCGATCGAAACCACGCTGGTCAGCGCCTCGAGCGTCGCGACCAGGTTTGCGTGACTGATCATCGCTCCCTTGGGCGGCCCGGTGGTTCCGCTGGTGTACACGATCGTGGCGAGATCGGTTCGGCTGATCGACCGGACCCGATCGTCGACGAGCGTGGGTTCGGTCGCCAGTCGCTCAGTTCCGAGTGAGCGCAGGTCCGCCCAACACGTCAGAAACGGATCGGTGAGGTCGCAGCCGTCACTCTCGAATGTGACGACCCGTTCGAGACAAGGAAGCGTGTCGCGCGACTCGAGGACCTTGGCGAGCTGCTCATGTCCCTCGACGAAGCAGCAACGGGCTTCGGAGTGGTCGAGGATGTAGGCGACCTGGGCGGTCGAGCTGGTCACATACACGGGGACGGTGACCGCTCCCGTGCACATCGTTCCGAGGTCGGCGAAGTGCCACTCCCTACGGTTCGACGACAGCAACCCGACCCGATCGCCGGGTTCGAGCCCCAAGCTGACGAGAGCCGCTGCGACCCGATCAACCGCTTCCCCATACGTACCCCAGGTGGTTGTCTCCCACAACGAACCGACCCGATGCCGCAGCGCGGGACGGCTTGCATAGTTCGATACGTTGTCTCGGAAGACATCGAGGATCGTTCGCACACCCTGGCCACGCCCAATCACGGTCTCGACCACGGTGACGTCTCCTCGGTCCACATCCGAACCTCCTCGAAGAGCGCGAAACACGAACGCACCGAACTCACAGCCAAGGCCACACCGCACTACTCCCCGGGCGCCCGGCCAAGTCCCGCCACGGCTACCAGCACGCCGCCGCCGCCGAGAGCAACGAATGCCAACCGTCGCGGATTGACGGTAAGTCCGAGACCCAACCGAGCTCTAGAGGCGAACGTCCCAACCATGCTGATGGGTCCGCTCGCCACCTCGAGCGAGGCGCCTTCAACGCAAGGGCGTGGCGACACCGGCTCGCCGAACATGAAATCCAGACCGATCCCAGATACTGAACCGCCATTCCGGCCGCGCCGGAACTCGGGGGGGTACGGGGCTCGGGGGACGCTGTGTCGGAAGCGAGCAAGAAGGCTGCGGGGAACTACGTCCGCCCCTTGGTCTTCTTCGCGACGTTCTTGGTGGCCTTCTTGGCCGGCGAGCGCTTCGTGACCTTCTTCTGGGGTGTCTTCGATACCGCCTTTGCGGGACCACGCTGAGTGAGTTGCCTTCCCGCTTGCTCGGCGCGCTGTGCGGCTCTTCGTACTTCCGACTCAACCACCCTGAAGAGACGCTGCAGTTCTCGAAGCTCCCGGTGGATAGCCCGTCCAATATCGCGTTCGGACTGGGTGGCCGAGCTTCGAGCCGAGGCCTTCTTTGTGGTCTTCTTGTCCTGCGCCTTCTTCTTCGGCGCCGCTTTCGGTGTCATGTTGCTGTCCCCCTACTTCCGCCGCGAGGTTCCAGTGTCTACTGGAGGCGTTTGCAAGCGTAACGAACCTCGCTTGAGCATGGAAACCCTGATACAGCTCGGCGTCTGATCGTGAACCGGACGACCTCGTCTTGACCCTTGGTTGGTCGCACGACCGCGTTGTGCGCCCTCCAACTATGGCGTCTCGTGGCAAGCGGTAGCGGTCTGAAGCTCGACCGCGCCATGAACACTGCCGCGAGCGGCTCGGAATAGGCATCTCGCCGCTCTGTCACCTACCTAAGGTGTTCCGGCTGTGACACCCGTCTAGCTAATCGCGGCTCATCAGGGAGTGACGAAAGGCGCGCACGGTTGCGTCAACCACACGGTCGTGGCCCCAGCGCAGAGCGGGGTGGGCGATCCGCGCTGCCATTCTCATGGGGCGCTGCATCATCTCGACTGTCCAGCTCGCACTGACGCGGGATCCGGAGCCTTGGTGTTCAAGCAAGAGTCGCGCCGGACCTTCAAGGTCACCATGGACGTCCGCTTCGATTCGCGAGGGCCGGGCGCATTCCGTGAGGTCAATCCGCAGCCGCATCCTGTAGGGCAAAGGCGGAGCGACCACCCCATAGAGCACCGACCCGCTGCTAAGCCCGCCGCCAACCAGGCGGAAGTCCGAGAGCCAACTCCACCAGCCCTCGAAGCGGTCGGCGCGCTCGATGGCTTTCCAGAGTTCTTCGGGTGGGACGGGGAAGTCGAAGACCCCTCGGTAGTCGATCACATAAGGAGAGGCAGTCAATCGGTTGAAGATACCGGCTCAGCCGATCGTCTTCTGGGACGACGTTTCCCCGAGCGCCGATTCGTGCTCCGATTGTGGCGGCTCTTGACCGCTGATTTGCGATTCCCGGAACCGCGGATCGGAGCGAATCGGCGTGATGACTCGGCCTCGTGACTGACGCATGCTGTCCCGACTCGCCGATTGTTGAACTGCGAGTCCCCCCCGACTGCCCACCGTTTCACCAAGTGGGTGACTCGCGGTTCCAGAGATCGCGAGGCGACGACCAGTCACCGGGCCGACGCCATCGACTCGATGCATGCACCGTTGAAGGATTGACTTGGCGCTTGGCGACCACGATCCACCAGGGCGCGGTCGTTGACCAACATGGTCCTACGCCGCGATCATGATGGCGAGCGCGGGCTCGAGAGGACGAGAGTGGGGAACAACAATGGGACGTTGGGACAGGATTTTCGAGGCCAACAAGGCGACAATCCAAGACGAGGTGCCAGAGCCGTGTCTAGCGGTGGGCGGCCTGCAGCCCGCGGGGACCGTCGGCTCCTTCGGCCTCACCAAGCTCAGCGGTGCTGCGGGCACATTCAAGCAGCACAATGCCAATCAGGCCGCCGGAGAGCTCACCGGCCGTCACGGACTCAAAGTGAATCGGATCACGTATCTCGCCGTCACGGCCGACAAGTTGTACGCCTTCGACGCTAAGCCGAAGCGCAAGGGCAATATCGAAGTCGTGGCCAAACTGGCGGAGTGGGATCGATCTGACGTCACCGTGCAGACGGTCCGCGGGAAGATGTCGACGAGAGTCATCATCGACCACACCGACGGTGGTCACTACGAGCTCGAGTCAATGGCCATCACGAATTTGAACGAGCCGTTGTTCGCTGCTCTCGAGGGCACTTCCCGAACCTGACCGTCCGAGCAAGCGCACGCCGGAGCTCCTTTGACACACGGTGAAGGGCGCCTCGCGCGCTGGACTTGCTGTCCTTGACGCGCGATCCAAGCGATCGCGAGTCGGCTAGCTCAGTTCATGAACCCGCAAAGCTCGAACGGGCTACCAGCAGCTCGGTGTTGAAGACTGCATGGAGAGTCGCGGGTGATCAACTCGGCTTCGCGTAATCCGACATGCCAGCGAAATCGATGAAGACGCACGGCTCATCGCCGACTGTCCAGCCGTCATGGCCGGGCGGAATGGAGACGACATCGCCGGGTCCGATGTCGAGTTCCGAACCGTCGTCCATTACCACCTTCTGCCGACCAGATACGACGTAGCCGACATGCGCGGCCTGACAGCTCTTGGTTCCGGCAATCGGTCGGACGTGATCTGACCATTTCCAACCGGGTTGAAAGGTTGCTCGACCGACAATACCGCCGCTCACGCTGACAATGTCCACCTGACCGTTGTCCTGAAATCGCCGTGTCTCGTCTGGGTTGTCAAAGTGCTTGCGCTCGAGTTCTGCCATCGCTGTCTCCCCCGCATGGTTCAATGGCCTTTCGATCGTTCTTAGTACGAGAACTGACCGAACACAATGGCCGGCGACGGGAGGGCACTCCTCGCTTGCCGACTCACTCGACCCTTTGGCCTTTGGCGTAGAGCGCTGGGGCTTCAGGTTTGCTTACGCGGCTTCGACTGCTCGCGGTTGACCCGCGATCCGCCGAACCGAGCGTCTCGGGTCTGGGCTTGCCTCCTCTGAAACTCGTGGTCTCCTGGACCGTGGGTCGGAAGGATCAAGCCTCGGGCGTTGCGCCAGTGTCATCATCATCAACCTCAAGGCGCGTCATGCGAACGACCTCGATGCGATTTCCCTCGATTCGTTCGACCGCGAAGCGATAGCCCGCACACGGGAATACCTCTCCTTCGACCGGTATGTGGCCGAGCATTTTGAGCATCAGGCCTCCGACTGTCTCCCACTCTCCTTCAGGCAGGTCGGCGTGAAGCTCGTCGCCCAACTCGTCGACGGGCATGCGCGCATTCACCCGTGCCTCGGTGTCGGTTAACCACTCGAGGCCAGGAGTTTCGATATCGAACTCGTCCACGAGCTCGCCGACGGCCTCTTCGATGATGTCTTCCAGCGTGACAAGGCCAGACGTGCCGCCGTACTCGTCCACGACAATGGCGATCTGCGACTTCGCGTGCTGCATCTCTCGGAATAGCTCGCCCACCCGCTTGGTCTCCGGCACGAAGCGAACCGATCGCACAAGAGCCCGAGCTGGTTCCTCGCCTTGACCGTGCAGCACCGCGCGGACGAGGTCTTTGAGGTGGATCACGCCGATGACGTCGTCGAGTCCCCCCTCGCCGCAAACCGGAAAGCGGCTGTAGCCAGTGGTGACGGTCAGGTCGAGCACGTCACTCGCGCTGTCCTCTCTCCCAACGGTCACAACGTCCGTTCTAGGGACTCGCACATCTCGAACGATCGTCTCACCAAGCTCCATCACGGAATGGATGAGCGTGCGCTCCTCGTCCTCGATGACGGCCTCGGCGCCCGCGACGTCAGCCATGGCCAGCAGTTCCTCTCGGGAGACGAAGGGCCCTTCCTTGAGCCCCGGTCCCGGGAGTACGAAGTTCGAGATACCGATGAGGGTGCGGGCAAGGAGGCGAACCGGACCTCGCTCGACAACGGCTGACACAACCGGCGCGACCACGAGAGCTGCTCGCTCATCGTGTTGGACAGCCCAGGTCTTCGGGCTTGCCTCGGCGAGCACGAACACCACGATTACTTCGGCCACGGTGACCACGGCCACGCCCAAGGCGCCGAGGTAGCGGTGCACCACGATTCCGACGATCGTCGCTCCGACAAAGTTGAGGAGCAACATGACAAATAGAAGTGGCGTCAGCCAGACCTCCCGCCGTTCAACGAGCCGCAACAGCCTCCCTGCGCCGTGTCGACCCTTCTCCCTGAGAGCGAGCGCCTTGACCCGGCTCATTTGAGTCAAGGCAGTCTCCGCAAGGGCCAGGTAACCGACCACGCCGAAGAGGAACAGCGCGACAACGAGCAAAGCAATGTCTGACGCAGTCACGTAGCGCCAATTCGGGGTGGTCGTGATCGTTGAACGAGAAACCCCTACTCGGTCGCGGCATTTGACTCGATCGAGGGTAGTGCTGGCAGGCGAACCCGGCCTCGTGAGGCGCTCCCTTGTAGGGCTCCAGACGCGTGACGGCGACGATCTGAGTCCTACCGACGTGGGCGAAACGGGTTCCTCAAGCACGCATCGAACTGCAACCGGCACAACTGCCATCTAGGGCAATCCCAAGAGTGCGTAAAGGTGCCTCGGCCGGGCACCCTGGAGCAGTCCTGCTGCTATCAGCTATATCCCAACGGGAGCGATCGGCGACTCCGAGCAGCATCTTGAAGCCTCGGGCCGAGAACGCACGCGGCGATCAACCGGCGCCCTTGTGCCCGGCGTAGTTCGCGACTCGCGGGTTCCATCGACCGCCAGTCGAGGCTGACTACGCCGCGACCGTCAGTCCCTGCGAGACCGGTGCCGGCCCGTTCGGTGCAATCCGAGCATGCTCGGGTCAATGCGCCAGCTGCAGACCCCGACGACCAGAATTCCGATGGCCACGAAGATCAGTGGGAGCTCGCCGGACCATCCGGTCGCGCCGACGATCATCGGGACCGGATCTGACGGACACTTCTTGTCACTGGGTGACGACGACACGGTCGTCCCGTCCAGCGTCCAGGCGGGAGGCTCGCTGGCGACAAACGGCGCGGTGAAGAGGTTGTTGACGGTGCCGGGCTGGAACGCGGTCGGCTGACCCTGGTTCTCGGCACCCGGTGAGAAGGAATTCCCTGAACCGATGGGAATCGTCTGTGTCGAGCTCGAGGAGTTGCTGTAGCCCCAGAGAGCGAGCCAGGAGGTGCCGTTCACGTGCCACACGCACTCGAGAATGGGCACCACCGGATTGGAGCCCGACTCCGACCCCGACGCGGTGCCGTTCATTGCCGCGACGCAAACGCCGGTCGCGGCGACGAGCACCATTGTCGCCGTGACACCGCGCGCTCGGGCACGCGTCGCGCGCCTCCCACCGGCCTCATCCTTAGGGGTATCGGTCCAATCCGGCGGGACTTAAGCCACGGGACGAGTGCGTCTACACCGTCCAACCGAGTTCGTCACCCCGCTGCATTCGGGAGAAGGTGTCCCGACGGCGCCGCGAGATCCGACGACCCGACGTCGGGAGGTGGGGCATCGCCGTGGCGGACAGGGCGCGAATGGCAACCCCCATTCAGTCGGCGGCGGTTACGTCGGAGCGGACTCGGATGACGGCGAAACCCGCACGTGCCAGCTGCGCCGGCATCTCGCGGACGGCCTCCCGGTCAAGGTCTTGCACTGCCGTCGAGAGCTGCTCCCAGCTCACGAGGTACGGCGTTGTGCGCGTGGCAGGGTCGCGCTCTGGGCCCTGGTGCCAGCCTTGGCGCGTTCGCTCGTTGACCCACCGTTCATGTTCAAGTCGCGCGAGGACCTCAACCTCCTGGGGTGTGAACGTGAACGGTGGCGGCTCGCGCCCCTCGTAGCGGACGATGTCGCAGTCGACGGCATGCAGCTTCTCCACGAAGTGCGCAGCCTGATCCCGATTGGACGAGCGAAGGGTCTCGGGGAGTGCCTCCCAGTCCGCGAGTGAGGGGTCGTCAAACCCGAGGGTTGCGCGTCGCCGTTGCCGGTACGACTCGTGGATGCCACTCGCGAGCACCTCGAGGCGAATGATCGAGCGCAGACCGATCCAAACCACGATCGCGATCGTCAGATTGAGCACGGCGGCGAGCTGGCGGTCGGCGAACAGGAACACCTGTGTTACGAAGATTGACACCAGGACGGCGGCCTCGAACCAACGCAACGCGGCGAGCCGCGCTCGAGGGAGCAAGCACACGCCGACGATCACCAGCGCTAGGGAGAGAACTGAGGAGACGAAGGTGGCCCACTGCGTGTAGGTGTGGAGGTGGGCGTGGCCGGCAACGAGGATGAGGATCTCGGCCACATTTGAGACGGCCAGGAGCAAGAAGAAGATCATCATGGTGAAAATGAATCCGCGCCGGACAGTCCACCGCTCGTACACGCCGAGAGTGCGGTGGGTAACACGGGTCAGCCGACTGGGGCGAGGCTGTTGCCGGGTCGGAAGCTGGCGGAGGAGCTCCCGCACCGGTTTCACGAGCGTGTCGTCGTCGGAGATCTGATCGAGGAGCGCAAGGGCCTGAAGCCGGGTGGGCTCGTCGAGGCGGCCGATCGCTCCTGCCTTCACGGCCTCGAGCGCGTTCAAGAGCTTCTCTTCAGATCTGTAAGCACGACGTTCGAGAATTCGGAAGAGCAGATACATCGCGACGAAGACTGAGTAGATGATCGCGAGTGTCGGGCGGAAGAAGTAGTTGACGTTGCGCGTGATGAATTTGCCGAGCTCGTCGACGAACCAGCCGAAGCCGGCTCCTCCGAGAACAGCGACAAACCCTCGTACGGCTGGAGAGATGAACGACACGGCAGCGGCGATCGCTGCGGCCATCATGGCGCCGCCCCAGATCGCGTGCGAGATGTGCAATGTGCCGTTGCCGACCTGGGGATAGCCCGTCGCGGCGAGAAAGAACCGGTTGCCGAGCACGCCGGCGACGCCGAAGGCCAAGAAGATGTCCAAGTTGCGCGACACGTCGGTGCTGCGGATGGCCAGCGCGCGAACCCGCGGCGGCTCGTCTTCGACTTGGGCGGAATCGGTCGGTCTCGTGCTCATCGTTTGTGCGCTCCACTCAAGGCACCGCCCGTCGGAATGCGGGCCGCGCGTCTGGTTCTGGCCAAGGGACGTTGCTCAAGGTTCAAGTCACTACCGATCGGCGCGACGCTCCGAATCTCGAGGTCGATCTCCGCCGAGCGGTCGGCCCCACGTCCGGCATCCTCGTCTCGAGGGCTCGCTCTCGTGGCGGCTGCTCCTCCCGGCGGAAGATTACGCGCTGCCCTCTGACCGCTGACGACGGCTCCCTAGGCTCAGGTCTCACCAAGCCCGGACCACCAAATGACGGGCGTCAGTAGTTCGCCGATGGAGCAGAGCGGCTCACGAGGGCGAGTCGGCGCCGTTGCCTCGTTGAAGATGGACTAGCCGTTGGTCCTGTTGGCGGGTTCGAGCATCACGAGCGGGATCTCACGCTCAGTCTTGGTCTGGTAGCTGGCATACCCCTTGTACGCCTCGGTCACCCGGGGCCACAGCGCCGCACGTTCCTCCGGAGTCGCCACCCGTGCCCGCATCGACTGCTTCGGCCTGCCGGCGAGGACGACCTCTACTTCCGGGTGGTCGCGCAGGTTGAGGAACCACGCGGGATGATGATCGTCGCCACCGCGGGACGCGACGATCACGATGGCGCCGCCCTCCTGTACCGGCGACGTCAACATCACCGTGCGAGGCTGGCCACTCTTTCGTCCCGTCGTCGTGAGCTCGAGCACCGGCATCCCGAGGCCTTTCCATCCGAGCCGGCCACCGCTGATCTTGAGCAGACCCCGGTGGACAGCGTTCATGGTCTTCAGGGTGAGGTCGCTCGGCATGCCCCAAGAATACGGACCACGGACCGACAGCGCACTCCCAACCGTGCCAGTCCTAATCGTTGAGGCCATTCGCAGTTCTGGTAGGCGTCGCTGGGCCTCGACATCGACCGGCCCGGGGCCTCTAGACATCGAGGACCTTGAGGCCGCGAAGGATGCGTCGGCCGTCATCTGACTCGCGGTTCCTTTGACCGCGAGTCGGGCCGGACAGCCCCACCGCGTACCAGCATGTGCGTCGGCAGGGCGTGTCTAGCGCCACTCGCCATCCGCGCAGAGCAAGCAGCGATGCACGACAACGCGACCGACGGAGACTGTGATGACCTCGCGTCCACGCGTCGTCCCTCGTGTGACTTCGTACGCGATGTCCGCTGGACGTGCGACATCGACCAGCCGATGACATCCCTGGCACTTCAGACGATCGGCCGGACATGCCGGGCTGGGTTCCAGCCCTGGCTGCGAAGGCGGGTTCCGCGTGGTCAAGCCTCCCTCAGCGCGGAGGATGCTCCGCTCCACCCTCAGGGTGACGAAGCGCCCCTGTGGATTACTAGTCCGGAAGGGCTGTGACTTTGCTGTGGAGAACGTGTCGCTTCGGGGGACGGGCCCGTTGCCGATCCAGTCAAGCAAGCTCGGCGCAGGGACAGACGACTACCAAAGCCGTGCCGTCTTGTCTGTCGCCGAGAGATCTCTTCCGACTCGTGACCCAGACCGCGAGTCGTGGGGTGGGGGACTGGTTGATCGGCTAGTCGCCGCGATCACCGAAGTCGGAGAGGGCTTTGGCCTGCTCGCGGGCCACGACGGGCAGGTTCGCCGGGTCGATCGCGCCGATCTGGGCGACGACGGAAGCCTGGTCCCAACAGATGTGCTCGAAGGCCACCTTCTCGTCGAGGAACCCGACAACTGCGAGCTGCGGGATGCGAACCTCACGTCCAGTCGGCTTGATGCCATCGAGGATCCACGGCACGACCTGGTCATGGGTGAACGTCATCACGACCTCTTCGGCGATACGGCTCGAGCCGATCGCGAGTCCCAGCGATTCGACCTGCACGTCATCCGGGAACGTGCCGATGAACTCGTCGGTGTAGAAGCGCTGCACGCCAGCGCGGCCCTGTCCACCATGCCCGGTCGGGACGTTGAGGAGATGGGGATTGCCGCTCATCGTGTCGAGCGTGGCGGCGACGTCGCGCAATTCGAATTCGCAGCGGCAGCGCTCGGCCCAAACCGCTCTCAGCCGTTCAGAGTGCTCGCGGGAATTCTAGGAGCCCAATGCACGCGTCGGCCCAGGTTCGGCGCTCAACGGCTTCTTCGGTTCCGCTACCTCGACTTGTTGAAGTTCAGCCCGGGACCCGAACAGGTAGGCCGTTCGCTCAGGCGGGGTGCACCAAGTTCACGGTTACGTGCGACGAGCCTGGGGGAAGCTCCACGCTGCCCGTGTTGTCGTTCAAGGTCCCAAGGCTGGAGTGGCGCAGGTTGTGGACGAAGATCGGAAGCTGGAACAGCAGTTGGCCGGGCGGGTTGTCACCGGAAAGCGAGAGCGACACGGCCCGGTCGTGGGCTGAGATGGTCAGGTTGATCCGGTGACCGTCGACGGTGGGAAAGTTCGCGACCGAGACGGTCTGACCGGTGCGCAGCCATGCATTGGAGACACCTTGGCCGATGATCACCGATCCATCGGATCGCTGCGCGACGAGCGAGTCGAGGAGCACCTTGTTGGCGTTGGCGATGCCCCAGGCGTGGGGCGAGGATCCCTGACCGGCGCCGGGATGGCTTCCGACCCACGGTGATGCCGGGTTCGGAGCTGCGACGCTCTCCCACCAGGAGAAGGGGCCGCTCTGCGAGTGGCTGATCATGAACTGATAGCTGCGGACCCCTTGGTCGCGGTGGTACCGGCTGACGAGCCCCCAACTCCCGTACCCCGCGTTGTAGCCCGTGGAGTAGTAGTAGCGGTCGGGGAAGCCGCCGAAGGTGTCGACTGGGAGTTTGCCGCTGAGCCGGTGGAAGCCATACGTGTAGGTCGCGTCGATCAGGTCCAGTCCGGGACCGGCGACGTTGGCGCCGAAGAGCGAGCCATCCCAGGCCCAGCGGCCGAACAGGAACGGCGCCGCCCAGTTCGCGTCTTCGGCGTTCCCGCACCGGTTGGAGGTATTGGGTTCGAGAATGGAACAGGGCAGGTACTGGAGGTGGTTGCGGCGAATCGTCGTTTGCAGGGCGCGGTTCGTCGCCGCCAGCAGGCTGTCGTATTCGGTCGTTGCCCAGGCAGCCTCGCTCGCGTCACCGACGCGTTGGGCGAGGTAGCGGTAGGCAGTGAGGCCCATCAGGGCTTCGTAGTTGTCGATGGTCCAGTAGCCGAGCGTGTCGATGTCGTTGGTCCGTCCGATGATCCCGTCGGGACCGGTGCGGTCAGCCGCGATGAGGTGCGCGGTGTCGAGGATGCTCGGCGAGCTGGTCCCGTTGGGCCCCTCGGTGGAGAAGCTGGCCTTGACGAAGCCGATATCGCCGGTCTTGAGCAGATAGATCGCCCAAGGCCATGCGTAGGTCCATCGGCCGTCCAAGTACTGGCCCTGCGACCCGACCGCGTCGCGGGCGTCGAGGAGCAGAGCGTGGGCGTCGGAGAAGTCGCCTTGGGTGAAGAGGTTGGCGAGAATGCCAACGACGTCGTGGCTGTACTCGCTTTCGTAGTTGTTGACACCGGTATTGAGGTGGTCGCCGCTGCGGGCGATCTGGGTATAGATGTATCCGCTCCGGTACGCGTTGTTGAGCTGCCTGTCCGGCACATTGATCTGGGCGATCGACCCGAGCTGGGTGTTCCAGAAGTCCCGCATGTGCACGAAGTGCGCGTCGAATCCACCAGCAGCGGCGAGCGTCTGCTCTGAGGGCCACGGATCCGGCTGGCCGAAGCGATCGACGGCTATCACGTAGTCATGGTCGACCGTGGCCCCCGCCCCGACATCGACGGGCGCCGGGCCGAGGGGAATGAGCCCCGGGGTCGGCTGCGGATCGACGCGCACGGCATGACCCGTCGGATTGTGGATCGCGACTCTGCTGTAGACCGCCACATAGCGGTTGCCACCCAGGTTCAGCTCGTCGGCGAAGTTCGTGATCGAGATCGCGGCCCCAAAGCGGCGGAACGTCGACGTCAATGCCGGCAGGTAGCCATCGACGTTGGTCCATGTGGTCGGTTCGTTGCGGTAGATCCCATCGCCGTACGTCGTGTTCAGGCCGTCCTGGACGTAGAAGCTCCCACCGAGGCAAGCGACCACCCCTTGAGCGTTTCCTGGCCAACCGATCGCGCTCGCATCACCGAACTCGCCGTAGATGCTCTCGTTGGCACCGGGAGCGCAGCGATAGGGCTTCCCCGGAGCTGCGATGCCAGCCACGGGTTTCGAGGTTCGGTGTGCCGCGTCAGCTGGACCAGCGTCCATCGAGGAACCTGCAAGAAGTGCAACCGTGACCAACGCGACGCCGACGGCCATCAACCGACGACGGCGTCGTCCATTCACGGGAACCCGATGGCGACCGGTCATGGGGCATGATCCTGGTCGCTGCGAAGATCGTCGGCAACGCCCGGGTCGCGCTTCACGGCCGACGACCCACGCCCGCCGATCGGACCGCCCCTAGCGGTTCTCAGGACGTCATGCGGTCCACACGCGGTACCGATGCACCTGAGCCCGCGTGCAGCCGGACTCGGTCCGCGAGTGCCAAACTGCGGTTGTGAATTGGCCGCTGCTCGACGGCTTGAGTGAGCAAGACCGCCGGCTCGTGCTGGCATCAACCCGCCGACGCCGGTTTGCCCGCCGCGAAGTGGTGTTTCACCAAGGCGACCTCGGTGACGAGTTTCACCTGGTGGTGCGAGGTCGGCTCGCAGTTCAGGCGTCGACCCCACTCGGTGACGTCGTCACGCTGGTCGTCGTGGGACCTGGCGATTTCTTCGGGGAGCTGGCCCTTCTGGACCCCGCGTCCCGACGCAACGCGACGGTGATCGGGCTCGAGGCCGCAGAGACCCGGGTCCTGACCGGCGAACAATTCAACGAGCTGCGTCGGGACAACCCGTCCGTGAACCGGGTGCTCGTCGAGGCCCTTGCCGCTCGGCTCCTTCGGATTACCGACGCGCTGGTGGAAGCCCTCTACCTGCCCGTAGAGACGAGATTGCTCCACCGGTTGGCTGAGATTGCACAGGAGTGGAAGTGGGGGGACGAACAGGGGCGACTGCAGCTCACCCAGGAGGATCTGGCGCTCATGGCCGGGACGACGCGTCCGACGGTCAATCGCGTCCTCCAACGGGCGGCCCGGGAGGGAGCTGTGGCGCTCGGGCGGGGGTATATCGACATCCTCGATCTCGATCGGCTCCGGGCGCTGGCGGGATGAGCCGCTCGACGATCCTCGGGCAGCGGGCCGAGGCCGCTCACGGCTAGGTCTCGGCGGACACGTTGGGACCGTGTCCGTCGCTACAGACCGGCGGTCGCCTCGGCGCGATATTCAGCGGTATCGACGGCGCGTTGACGCGACGCCGATTTCGCCGGGCCGGCCCGCGATGGGACGGGACCTGGTGCAGAAGGCACCGGGTCACGGGGCAGCGGGCAGGCACGGCCACCCTTAGCGTCCGGCGATGTGGACGTGCAGGGCTGTCCGGCCCGCCCGGAAGATGCTCTCGTGCGCGGCAACCACCGCGGACTGTCGGACGAGCGCGCACCGAGCGGCTCGACGGTCGAGTGGTTCGGTCCCTGTCGGGTTTGGTGTCCGGAGCGCCTCGGGAACGGAAGGATCCTCAGTCGCTGCTGAGGATCGCGCCGTGCGGCTCGAGGTCACCAGCCCGGTGCGAGCGCCGGGGACTCGATTCACCGCCGTTCCCCGCAATTGGCGGGTCGCCTCCAGCACGAGGTTCAGGCCGTGGATGTAGCCCTGACCGATGAGGCCGCCGTTCGTGTTGCACGGCAGGGCGCCGTCGAGCGCGAGTTGCCGTCAGCGACGGGGTCGTTGGCGAGGCCACGGTCGCAGAACCCGAGCGCCTCGATCTGAATCAGCAGGATCGGTGAGAAGGCGTCATAGATCATGGCGGCGTCGATGTCCTCGCGTCGATAGCCGGTGTCTCCGTCGAAGAGGTGTCGTGCGAGTGCGACCGACCGGGCCCTCACCGAAAGGTCTGGGAGGTAGTGATCGGACGCGATCTCTTGTTCGAAGAGTCCGGCGCCGCTGGTGATGACGAGGGCAGCCGCCCTGTCCGTCTCCTGGCAACAATCGAAAGGCCGGATGGAGGGTTCGGCGATCCAACGCGAGTCCTGGTGGGCATCGAGGCTGATCGGGAGCCGCCGCGGCGACGGACGGATAGGCCAGCACTCCGAGATCGACGACCTGAGGCTCCAGACACCGCGAGTTCGCACGCGCTGTCGTGCTCATGACAATCGGGATTTCAAGGACGTGCGAGTCGTCGCCTGACGAGACCAATCAACGGCTCGATGCAACGAATCCCGGCTGGTTCGACCGAGGGGAGAGGCGGGCGTCGTCGACGCAGCCGACCATACGCAAGGCCAATTCGACGAAGCGTTGCTCGAGCTCCTCGATGCTCATCGTCCCTCCCCGGCGGAGCCATTGGCTGCAGTTGATGCACATCTCGAGGATGGTCGCAGCGGTGATGTTGAGCGACCTCGTATCGGAACCGCCCGAAATCTCGAACACGCCGGCTCTGCTTCCCGCTCGGAGTACAGCGACCGTCCGATCGCGCAGTCGCCGACGAATAGCGATCATCTCCTCGAGTCGGGGACGCGTGCGATTCCGGTACTCGCGGTTCGCCACCTGCGTTCCCCGCCGACCGCCGATGTGCGTGCGGATATAGACCTGAACGATCGCCACAAGCTCGGCCCTGGGATCGCCCGCCGCAAGGCGCTGTGCTTCGGCGACGTCGCTTTCCAACCGGAGGTGACGACTCCGGACGAGGACATAGAGGAGCTCATCCTTCGAGCTGAAGTGGTTGTACAGCGCTCCGGGCGAGAGGCCGCACGCGCTGGTGATCTCCCGAACCGTCGTTGCACGGACGCCTTGGGGCGTAGAAGAGATCATCGGCCGCTCTGAGAAGCCGCCGTGCGGGTTCCGAAAAGCGGCGCGTCACGGCCCCATCCCCAGTCGGACCAGCGTCGGGACCGGCGGCCGTCTCGGTCATCGCCAAATCTCACCGTGGTCGTCTTCGGGGCTCGCCCGTTGACGGTACCAAGAGTGTCATATATATACGTTCATTCATAGGCGGTTTCGTCGCGCTGGGACAGCCGATCAAAGGGGGGCTTGTGACCAATCGGGCGATCCCCCTTCTCGCGACCGTGGTCCGGGTGCGCTTCCTTGCCGTCTTCACCTCTGCGGTCGTCATCGGTCTGCTGACGGCGGTCGTCCCGCCGGCGGC
The DNA here is from genome assembly GCA_963714105.1 of uncultured Actinomycetes bacterium. Taxonomy (GTDB): domain Bacteria; phylum Actinomycetota; class Acidimicrobiia; order IMCC26256; family PALSA-555; genus PALSA-555. The sequence continues at coordinate 2,028,491 of OY970233.1, forward strand.
GGCGAGCTCACCGCTGCCGACCGGCGGCGTTCAGCCGGTTTGGCTCTGCCTGCCGGGCCAGTCGCACGATCTCTGCTCGCCTTCGCTCACGACGACACGTGCTTCGGGCACCAACCAGCTGCTCGGGATCGATGACATCAAGCCGGTCAAGGATCCGAAGATCGACTGCTTCTACGTCTACCCGACGGTCAGCGATCAGAAGACCCCGCAAGCCAATCTCGCCATCGATCCCGAGGAGCGTTCGATCGCCCTGTACCAGGCCGCGTACTACTCGCGCTATTGCCGGGTGTTCGCGCCGATCTACCGGCAGTTCACCTTGGGCGGTATCGGTGCTGTGCCGTCTTCCACGACGACCGCCGCAACACCCCCACAGGCTGGGCCTGCCAATCCGGCGACTGCTTATGCCGATGTCCTCGCCGCCTGGCGCACCTACCTCAAGCAGTTCAACCACGGCCGAGGCGTCGTCTTCATCGGCCATTCCCAGGGCTCGGGAGAGCTCGAGCAGCTCATCAGCCGAGAAGTCGACAATCAGCCGTCGGTCCGGAAGCTCATGGTGTCGGCCATCATCCTGGGGGGCAACGTCACCGTGAAGGACGGCCAAGACGTAGGCGGGACCTTCCAGCACATTCCCGCATGTCGCTCGACCCAACAACTCGGGTGCGTAGTCGCGTTCTCAACCTTCGACGCTCCCGTACCTCCTGCCAGCCTGTTTGGGCGCTCGCCGACACCTGGCCTCGAGGTGCTCTGCACCAATCCGGCGGCGCTGAACGGTGGTTCGGCTCAACTCAACTCGGTCTTTCCCACCACCCCATTTGCACCTGGGACCACCATCGGACAGGCGACGCTCCTGCTCGGGGTCACATTGCCCAACGTCTCGACGCCGTGGGTCGAGTACCCCAGCTCGTACCAGGGTGCATGCTCGTCCTCCGACGGTGCCGACGTTCTCCAAATCCAAGCCATCAACGGGGCCCCGACTCTCCACGCGGTCCCAAACCCCGAGTGGGGACTGCACCTCGTCGACGCCCAGGTCGCGCTCGGCAACCTTGTCCAGATGATCGGCACGCAAGCGGCCCAGTACGTCCAACACGTCGGAGGATGACTGAGTCGTTTGAGACCGACTACGGCGCTACCGGGAAGCTGAACCCGCTCTCGACGACCAACCTGCAGGGGGGAAAATGAAGAAGGCGACGTGGCCAGCAGTCATGACCGTGTTGGGACTCAGCGCCCTGATCGTCGCTTCGCTCGGTGACGTCGCCGGCGCTCGAGCGATCCCTCACGCTGGGACCCACTCGGGCGGCGGCAACATCAACTTCGGGCTGGAGGCCGAAACGACGGACTACTGCCTGAGCCGCGCTCAGCTTGCGAACTCAGGCATCCAGGTCGCGAATTCGATCTATGAGGAACTCACCGTGCCCAACGACAAGGGCATCGCCGTGCCGTTCCTCGCCAAGGCCGTCACGCCAAACGGTGACTACACGCAATGGACGATCACACTTCGGCCCGGCATCAGCTTCCAAGACGGCGAGCCGTTCAACGCGGACGCCGTCAAGCTCAACCTCGACTCGTACCGTGGGGCTCCCGGCGCCCCGAACGCCGGCTCGCTGTTCCCGATCGTCCTGAAGTTCATCAACGACGTCACCGTCGTTGACCCGATGACCGTGCGGGTCATATTGAAGAGCCCGGTACCAGACTTCGCGGCGTATCTCTCCTCGGGGGGTCGTCTCGGGATGATGGCGCCGGCCCAACTGAATGCCGGCAGCGCGTGCTCGACGAAGCTGATCGGGACAGGACCGTTCAAGCTCCAGTCGTACGTCCAGAACGAAAAGACCGTCGTCGTCAGAAACCCGACGTACTGGCAGCCGGGGTACCCAAAGGCTGACTCCATCACGTTCGTGCCCGTCCCCGACGGATCGGCCCGCAACCTCCAGCTTCAAGGTGGTCAGCTCGACATCATCCAGCAGCGCAACGCGCAGCAGATTCAGCAGCTCCGTGGGCTCGGCGGACAGGTCAAGCTCTTGACGCAACCCCCGGGTTTCCGCGAGATCAACTACTACTTCCTGATTGCAGCCAAGCCGCCCTTCAACAGCCAGACCGCCCGCGAAGCGTTTGCAGACGCGGTGAACCGCAGCGAGATCAACCAGATTCGTAACCAGGGAATCTTCCAGATTGCCAACAGCATCATGGATCGCTCCGCGCCCGGATATGTGAAGAACGCTGGCTACCCAGCCTTCAACCTCAAGAACGCACAGACCCTTGTGAACCAGGTTAAAGCGGCAAATGGTGGCCAGTTCCACATCATCCTCGGGACCGACACCGACCCAAATGACAGTGCGGAGGCGCAGGTTCTCAAGGAACAGCTCGCCAAGGCAGGAATCGATGCGACGATTGCGCAGTACGACCAGGCGACGTTGATCAATCAGGCGCTCAGTCGCAGCATCGACGTGCTCCTCTGGCGCAATCTCCACGGAACGTATTCCGACTACAACGATGCTGACACGTACCCGTGGTTCGCGGACACGAACCTCGGCTACCTCACCAATTTCAGTGGTTACAACGACCCGGCGATCCAGCAGCTGCTCGACCAGGGTCGGCAGGAGTCGAACGTGGCGGCGGTCAAGGCGACCTACCAGCAACTCAACCGGGTTTTGGCTCAACGCGGCTACCTGTTGCCCACGTGGTACGTGAACTGGACCATCGCGTACCAGCCGAGCGTCAAGCTGACCCTTCCGCCCCTGCCCGACGGACACGGGAACCCGCGTACCACTGACGGAATCTTCCCTCCCATCGGCGTGAGCAAGAGCTAGAGGCGAGGCGAGACGAGCCTTGGACGTCGATGCGTATCTTGCCGTGCGGGATCGGATCGAGGCTGTGGTGCGGGCGGGTGATGCCGAGGCTTCGGTTCCTTCGTGCCCGGCGTGGCGGGTGCGCGACGTCGTCGCGCACCTGGCTGGGTTGTGCGAGGACTGGGTCGACCACCGCCTGGACGGGTACGCGTCGGAGCGCTGGACCTCGACACAGGTTGCCCGCTTCTCACGGGCGAGCGTCGACGAGATCTTCGACCGCTGGCGCCGGGCGGCAAGGCAATTCGTCGACCTTGACGATGATCCAGTCATGGGCGCTCCGGCGCGATGGGCGTTCGGCGACGCGGTCTCCCATGAGGCAGACATCCGCGGTGCCCTCGTCGCTGGGCGGGTTCCGCACGACGCTGTCGTGCTGGCCCTCAAGTCGTTGATCAGCCGTTGGCGCCAAGTCCTCCGCGACGCCAGAACACCGACACTCCTGGTCCGAGCACCCGATGCGCGTGAGTGGTGGCTCGGCGCACCGGGTGACACGAATGCGGTTGTCGTCGAGGTGCCGGGATACCAGGTGTTCCGCGCCTTGGCCGGGCGGCGAAGCGACGAGCAGGTGCGACGATGGAACTGGTCCGCCGACCCCGAGCGATACCTGTCAGCCGGGCTCGCATACCCATTCCATTGGTCAATGGTCGACATCGTCGACTGACCTCACACGAACCGAGAGTTCCGAACCCACGTCGGGGACGTCTCGCCTCGCTGTCCTCCGATGTGTGAGCCGGTATCGGCCTATCCGGTGAAATGCGGCGCCACGACGTCGGCTCGGTCGTCCGCTCTCGACGTCTGGGCCCGGCGATGTCTCAGCGCACGCCACGCGGCGACGACCGCCAGAAGAACTCCCGCGCCCAATAGCCAGCCACCGACCACGTCCGACAACCAATGCACCCCGAGGTACACGCGTGAGAAGCTGACCGCTAGCGCGAGCAAGGATCCGATCCCGATCGCGGTCACCCGGCGCCATCCAGGCGGACTGATCAAACAGAGGACTGCGGACAAGGTCACGTAACAGGCGACACTGCTCGACGCGTGCCCCGACGGGAACGCCGCACCCGACACCGATACGAGACGAGCATGCACGGGGGGGCGAGGTCGACCAACCAGACTCTTCGTGAGCGTGGTGAGCAACGAAGTGACGATCGGAACCGCGACAACCAACGCCGCCAACTCCCGGCGGTGCGCCACGAACAGCACGACGGCTGCGGCCGCCACGATCGCGGCGACGACGAAGCCATTCCCGAGCACGGTCACCCAGCGGAAGATGTCGGTGACCTGGGAGGCTCGATGGTCGGTGATCCACCCCAGGAGCGAACGATCGCCGTTGGTCAAGAGCCCACTGGTGCTGACCTGCTCGAGCACGACTGCGAAGAACAGGAACACGGCCGCTAGTGCCAGCTCGAACCCCCGTCCGCCAGCGACACGAATGGGTCGTCCATGATCCTCACCCATGTCGTGTCGCGGACTTCGGGCGGCCTGGGTCACGCTTGCTCAATGAACGACGCCACGTCCGCACCCCCCGGGCCGGCGCGACGTTCGTGACGGCTGCACGGCGCTGAAGTACCTGCACCTCGACGACGAGTCGATGAACTCTTGTCGACCATGGGCACGTGGATCACTCCGAGGGGCCGGGAACTGTGCGCCAAGGTAGGGCTTCGACAGCGCGCGGCTGAACACAACGCGCTGCGACCGATGAGCTGAAGGCTCTCGACGCGCGATCCTCAATGTTCCGGGGCGGACCGCACAGCTTCGCCCTCGGGTTGCTTCGCCGCGCGTGCACCTACTTGAGCCAGAACTCCCGTGTCGTATGGCAACACATGGCCTCTTAGCCTTGCTCGTTGGTCGTCACCGCTGCGACCATCTGACCGGCAAGCTTGCGACCTCGTCACCAGTCTTATGAGAACACCAGTAGTAGGACGGCGATCGGGGACGAAGCGGGCCGATCTGGATGAGCCTGACGCGACCCGTGAACCCCCTACTGGTTGGCTGTGCGGAGCTTGAACTGGGCGCCCGCAGGGTCGGTCACCGTGGCCAATCGACCGTAGGGGGTGTCCTCGACGTCCATCACCACCGCGCCGCCGAGGGCCTTGACCTTGGCGACGGTGGCCTCGGCGTCGTCGACCTCCCAGTAGATCGACCAGTGGGCGGGGACGCCGTCGGGGAGGAACGCGCTGGCGTCCATGATTCCCGCCAGCTCGCCCTCGCTTTCGGGGTCGCGCATCGTCGAGTAACGGAAATCGTCACTGTCACCGACCGAATTGGTGTCCCAGCGGAACACCGAGTGGTAGAAGGCGACGGCGGTAGTGAAGTCACGCGTGTGCAGCTCGAACCAGCTCGGCGCCCCCTGCTCGCCCAGCACGGTGAAACCCGGGAAGGTCCCGGGCTGCCAGGCACCGAGGTGGGCGCCGGTCGGGTCGATGAGCACCGCCTGAGTGCCGAGATCGGCGATCGGCATGGCCGGCGCGATGACCTGGGCGTCCGCGGCCTCAGCCGCCTGGAGGGTCTTGGCGATGTCGTCCGTGTTCAGGTAGATCTTCCAGGTGTTGTTGGCCGGCATATCGCCCATGTCACCCATGGCCCCAGCCGTCGGGACTCCGTTGCGGGTGAACATGAAGTAGCCGCCGAATTCCGGGCTCGGCTCTTGGGCTTCCCAGCCGAAGAGCTCGCTGTAGAACCTGCGGCTGCCGTCGACATCGGACGTCCACAGGTCTGCCCAGCACGGGGATCCGATAGGGGCACGGTCACGGGTCGGCATGGCTGCTGCTCCTTCTGGCTTCGCGAACTCCGTCAGCTGTTTCGGCGTGCGTCAGGGGTGAAAGTGATCGGTCCGCCGAGAAATCTTCGGCGGCCCGAGGGCACCCGACCCGTGGCTCACCCAACGACTCGATTCCCTCTCGCCACAGAGAAGTCGTGAGCAGCCGAAGAGTATCCAAAGCGGAGCGAGCCCAAACCCCTTCCCGAGAACGAACGGTTGCACGGCGTCGCGTCAAGTCTTCGTCAACGGCTCCCAGCCCTGTAGGCGGAGCGACGTGTCTTGAACTAGAGGCCTTTGGCCCTGCCGCGGAACTGGTCCCCGCCCGATACTGACTCCATCCCGGTGAAGACTGGGTATGAGGCGGAGCCAATGATCATGCGACTGTGGGCCGTTGCGACCCCGTTGATCCTCGCCCTAGCAGCGACCGGGGTCTCGGGGGGCGAGTCAGGTGCCGCAAGCGTCGCTCCGGCGAAAGGATCGGGCCTCGTCGGGACGATCCCACTCAGCACGTTCAGGCGTGGTGCAGTCGGGCGCCTCGCCCTCCTCGAAACGGGAGCTCTCAACCAAACGAGCATCACGGCCTCCGACGATCCCGCATCGACGGCGACGATTCCGATCGTCCTGCGGAACAACACGACGCAAACGCTGACGGACATCCAACTCACGGCCACGGCCCTGGACCAGTCGAGACAGCCTGTCGGTCGCGCCACGTCTCAACCTGCGTTGATCCAACCCGCGGCGATCACTCCGGGCGGACTTGGCATCGGTCAACTGGACTTTCAGGGCAACATCGCCGCCGTCAGGACCTACGACTACACCTATACGGCAGCGGCGTCGCGACCGGGGAGTGACAGCTTTTCGGGTCTCCAGATCCGCAGCCACGCGCTGACGGCCCTGCCGGGCCCGCAGCGCGCGAGCCAGGTTGTTGGTGACGTTCACAATCCCCTCGCGGTCCCCGTTGGCATGATCAACGTTGTCGCGGTCTGCTTCGACGCGAGAGGCAGGCCGTCTCGTGTTGAGCGGAGCGATCCATTCGTGACGCCCATCACGCTCGCGCCTGGCGATACTGCAACCATCGAGACGGTCGACGGAGTCGGCACCTGCGGTACCTATCTCGTTGGGGCCAGCGGCGTTCGCCAGTATTGAGCGTTCCCGGCGTCATCGCTCGCGATGCCCACCGCCGTCTAGTCACGAAAGTCGTCGGGAAACAGAGCAGTCGAAGGTCAATCACCCTCAGGTGTGGTTATGAAGCGATCTATGGCGTGAGGACCACAAACTGACCTGAAACCGCCATGTCCGTCGAGACATCGGGTCACGAAGTTGCATCCGAGCGACTCACGCGTGCATCCTTGGCCGGCTTCATGACTAGTGGCTGCGAAGGCACCGGTGCTTCTGGGACCGTGTGGAGGCGCGATGGTCGACGTGAAGGTTCCTATCCACGGTGAGCTGCCGACCTACATGGCTACTCCACCGGGCCAGGGACCATGGCCGGGCGTCGTTGTTATCCATGATGCCCTGGGGATGAGCCAAGACGTAACGAACCAGACCAACTGGTTGGCCGGCGAGGGCTACCTCGCCGTCGCACCGGACTTGTTCCATTGGGGCAAGAAGGGGATCTGTCTTCTGTCCATCTTTGGTGATTTGCGTGCTCGACACGGAAGAGCGTTCGACGAGGTGGACGCGGTGCGCACCTGGTTGGCCGCCCGGGATGACTGCACCGGTCAGATCGGCGTCATCGGCTACTGCATGGGTGGAGGGTTCGCTCTGCTGTTGGCCCCCGGCCACGGGTTCTCGGCGTCGAGCGTCAATTATGGGCAGGTCCCGAAGGACGCTGAGAGCTTCCTGTCAGGGGCATGTCCGATCGTCGGCAGTTTCGGCGCCAAAGATCGTACGCTGCGCGGTGCCGCCGACCGGCTGGAGCGCGCCCTAACGGCAAATGCCGTGGCCCACGACGTGAAGGAGTACTCCGACGCCGGGCACTCGTTTCTCAACGACCACGACACCGCGCTATTCGCGGTGCTCGGAAAGATCATTGGTGGTGGCTACCACGAGCCGTCAGCCCAGGACGCTCGCAGGCGCATCGTCACCTTCTTCAATGCGCACCTCAAGTCGTAGAGTCCGCCGTTCCTCCTCGGCCGTCTCGGCCCTCCGAGCGGTCCGATCCGGCGGTCGGCATCGGCATCGGCGTCGGGATGTTGTGGGAGCCTCGATCCAGGGGCGGATGCGACATCGGCACGGTTGAGCACCGATGCGCCGCCCGCAATGGGAGCGACCGCCACATTCGCGGCCTTCTCGAGCTTCGAAGTCAACGTCGCAGCGAACTTCGAACCGCCGACACCGCCGACGACAGCGACGCCAGCACCATCACCGGCCGCAGCCGTCGTCGTGACCGCGCGGTGCGCCGGGTAACCGCGCCAATCGCTCATACCGACCAGCGACGACACTTCGGACCTCCGACAACGCCGCTGACGCAGCCCAGAGTGGACGCGGCCGCGACCTCGTAGCGCTCTTGACTCGCGGTCCCATAGACCGCGAGTCGGTCGTCCTTACGGCATCGGGCCGAGAAGAGCGGTACGTGCCGCGCCTGTCCCGGGCAGCTCTCAGCCAAGTACCCTGCCGCCATGTGGTGTCCCGTGTGCGGCAGCGAATACCGACCGGGTTTCACTTGGTGCCCCGACTGCGACGTTGCTCTCGTCGCCGACGCCCCGACTGGCCCGCTCCCCGGGCTACCCGACCGGGCACTCTCCTCGAGCTGGCCCTTCATCGAGACCTGGACGTTCCCGCAGAACCCCGGCGCCGTCTTTGAGCAGGTGGCTGCGGCGATGACCGCCTTGCACTGGCACGTCACCGCGACAGATACGAACGACCGCGTCGTGGGTGGCTCGATCGGGAGCTCGCTCAAGCACCTCGAGGCCGTGGATGTCGAAATCGACGTCGCGGTCCGACCCGAGGGCGGAAGCCTGGTCAGGGTGAAAGCGCAACCAAAACTCGGTCACGACCTGGGCATGTGCCGCGCCGACGTGACGCACCTCATCGAAGAGCTCGAGCGCACGCTGGGCCCCTCGCAGGCGGGCAACCAGTCATCCGCCTAGCCCGCTGCGTCACCAGCGGGTGACCGGCAAGAGACTCACGGTTCTATAGACCGCGAGTCGTCGTCCCGGTCGCCAAGACTGTTTTGAGGGCGGCCGCTAGACCTGAATACAAGTCTGGCGGCGGCTCAGCAAGGCCGTTCGTCTCATTGGAAGACCCGGATGGGATCCAGCTCGAGCTCTGGCTCATGGTCACGCCGCATCGCCCGGCTGACACCTCCTAGGAGGATCCGGTGCCGGTCGCCTCGGCTACGCAATGCCACCGACGGTTTCGACTATGGGGGTGCACCCAGGCCGTCCGCAAAGGCCTTGGCGTCGCGCCGCCAGACCGGCTGGACCGTGAACCCGGCGTCCTTCTCGTTCCCGAAGCGTAGATCGAGGTGGCGGGGCTTGTCGCGCGGATCCGCGCGCAGCACTGAGACCTGATCGCGCGGGTACGAACCGAGCAGCGCGCTCTTGCGAGCGTCGAAGTTGTTTCCCTGGTGGACGATGACGCGCCGGTCGGTGAGCGTCAGGATGAACGAGTCCACGCGAGCCTCGGCGAGGAGACCGAACACAGCTCGGGCCAGGTCGCCATTGGGATCACGCGTCCAGACGAAGATGATGACGTGCTCGTCGGGCTCGAGTGACGCAGCGACAGCTTGGGCGATCCTGCCAGCGAACGCTCCCTTTCCGAGTGGCGCCATGACCAGGCGAGCCTCAGCAGGTCGCGCGCGGATCATGGCCTCGTGACACCTGGCGCGCCGGGCCGTGGCTCGGCACGGAATCGGGCTCGACGCGACCTCAGCGACTCGCGGTTCCGTAGACCGCGAGTCATGCCGCCCCGACGGGAACGCTGTCTTCCGTGCCATGCACCGTGTCCAGCAGTTCTTCTGGAACCAACCCGTGTGTCACCCAGCGGCGCCGCTCGGCCCAGACGAGCACCGGCGGGAGGACGACGAGAGCGCTCAGCAGCGCAATCGCGACGTTGATGCCGACGACGATGCCAAAGTCGCGCAGCAAAGGCAGCGACGACGTCGCGATCACGGCAACGCCCGCGACCGCGGCCAATGCCGACACGAAGAACGCGCGTCCGGTGCGAGACGCGGTCACGTTGACCGCGGCGCGCGGGGAGTACCCGCGGCGTCGCTCTTCGACGAAGCGCAGCAGGATGAGCGAGGTGAACTCCGTGCAGGCCGCAACGACGAGGGGCCCTCCGACGGCCGTCAGCGGACTCAGCTTCAGGTTGAGCGCGTAGGCGATCACCGACGCGGCCCCAACCGCGATGAGGACTGGGACGAGCGACAGCAGCGCCCGGATCACGCTGCGCAGTCGGACCGAGAGGAACAGGAAGACGAACAGAATCGCGAGATAGGTGAGCTCGACCCGATTGGCATTGAGGTTGTCCAAGAGCCCGACGCCCACGACCGCCAGGCCGGAGGGAGTCGCGCGGACACCCGCTGGCGGATGTGAGGTCTTCCGGATCTCTCGCACCACCAGCGCTCGGGCGTCGAGGCCACTGGGGCCGGTGCGGAAGACCAGGTTCATCGCGCCTTGCTTGGTCGCCACGGTCGAGACCTGAACGTCTTTCGGGGCGACGTCATAGGCGGCTCGGACTTCGGCTCCCGTCGGTGTCACGTGTGTGGCACCGGGCACGTCGCTCAGGTCGCTCACGACCTCCAAGATGCTCGTGCCGGTGAGCAGCGTCTTGGGGTACTTCTGGAGCTGTCCCCGTGTGAACTGGTCGAGGTAGCCAACGGTCGGGTCGCTGAACGCGTCTTTCGATTGGAGGTACACGCCAAGTTCACTCGATGACCCCGTCTCGCGATTGAGGACATTGAGCGACTTGATGACCTGCGACTTCTGGTTGACCCACTGCAGGGGGTCGGTCTGGAGCACGAGCTTGCCCTCGACTGAGATCCCGGCGATGAAGACGATGAGGCTGACGGCGGCGAGGCCGACTGCGAGCCTGGCGGGAAGGTTGCCGAGCCAGACGACGAGGCGTCCTAAGGGACCGGCACGGAAGTCCTTCTTACGCGTCGGAGACTTGTACTCGCGAATGCCCAGGATCGCGAGGGTTCCCATGATGCTGTTGAAGCAGATCGCCGCGACGCCGACGGCAAGCAGCAGGCCGAACTGGCGGAGCATGGGAACCTTTGCGAAGTGCAACGCCGCGAAGGCGAAGATCGCATCGAAGGTGACCACGAGCAGGGCTGGGCCGAGGTTGCGGGCGGTCTCCTGGATCGGATGCGGCGATCGATCGATGACGACTTCTTCCTCGACGCGAGCGTGCATCTGGATCGCGTAGTCGATGCCGATTTCGAGGAGGACGGGAAGTCCCGCGATCGTCACGATGGTGAGTGGGATCCCCAAGTACCCCACGATGCCGAAAGCCCAGACCACGCCGACGACGACGACGCCCAGCGCGAGAAGTCGCCACCGAACGCTGAAGAGTAGCAGCAGGATCACGGCGATGACTGCCAGCGCGATCGCGCCGAGTGTCAGCATGCCGCCCGTGAGGTAGTCGTTGAGGTTCTTGAGCAGCGCCGGAGCCCCGGTCGCGACGACGGTCGCCGAGTCGAAGTGGAGCTGCTTGGCGACGTTCTGGACCAGGACGGCCCCCGCACCTTCGGACTTGATCGACTCGTTGCCCGGAAGGCGCACCACGATCTGGGCGTGACGGTCGTCGGGGAAGTTCGCGAGGAGCGGTTTGCGGATGTTGCCTTGGTTGTCGTGGAGCAGAAAGTCGAGATAGGCGGGATTGTCGATGGTCCGCTGCGACGGCGGGATCGCGCTCGAGACGCGTCAGCGTCCTGACCGAGTCGGTGTTGCGTGCGGCTTGACCGGCAGCGGAAGGGTCACGTGCCGTCGTGTCGAGGAGGATCTTCCCGGCGACGCTCTGGGTGGGGTCCCCGGTCGGGCTTGAGACGAGGGCGTCGTTGAACTGCAAGGCGGTGAGCGGGCTCACGACGTCCTTGATCTCGCTGCTGCCGCGTAGCTTCTTCTCGACCGCGTTCCATTGCGCGATGTTCTTCGGTGTGAACAACTCCTTGACCGTGTGGCCGGGATCCATGGTGATGAGCACGACCATGGCCTCACCGCCGAACAGCTTCTGGTACGCGACGCTGTCCTTGTAGACCTGGTCACTCTTGTTGAGATAGCTGTCCTGGCCGGTCGTGAACGAGAGGTTCGTGGCCCCGTAGCCGAGGACGAGGGTCATGATCCCGCCGACGGCGAGAACGATGATCCAGTGCTTCCCGAGGTTCAGCCCGAGCCAGCGCCAGAACTTCTGCACGGCACCCCCCGGGGCCTCGAAGCTACGCGACGCCGACCGTACTCCCATTTGCCCGGGGGCGCCCTGGCGACGACGCTCGCCCCGACCGTCGAGGCGCACCCAGCACTGACATGTGGGGCGCGAATCGGTCGGTCCGGTGTGGCACGATCGAGGTGTGCCGTTGGCGTACCTGCTCGTGAGCCTGGTCGGCGCGGCCTTCACGTTCAACGCGTATCGACCGCGAGTTCGCCAGAGCGTTCTCGTGGTTCCCAGCTTCTTCGCCGGATGGCTGACCACCGAGCTGGCCGTTCACCACGTGGTGTGGCAGGCCGTGGCCACGATCGTGTTCATCTGGGGGGGTGCTCTGTCGGGATGGTTGGGCTGGGTGGGCTTGGGAGTCACCTTGGTGTCGTGGGCGGGATTGATCGTGCTGGCGCTTCGAGCCCGCGACACTCGCGAGGTGATGGAGCAGGCACTCGGCACGGGTCTCGGTGCGGACTACTGGACGGGGCTCTCCTCGGCGGCCGAAGGGGCGGAACCACCCCCGAAGGCCCGAACCCGCCTCGCGCTGGCGGTTCCCCGCGCTCGTCGTCGCGTCGAGGTCACTCGGAACATTCGGTATGCGCCTGGCGCCGGGCGCCGGCACCTCCTGGACGTCTACGGGCCCAGACGCGAGGTCGCCGGTGCTCCGGTCCTGATGCAGGTCCATGGCGGCGCCTGGGTGATGGGTGATAAGCGCCAGCAGGGTCTCCCGCTGATGCATCACCTGGCGGCCAGCGGTTGGGTCTGCGTCGCGCCGAACTACCGGCTCAGCCCGCGTGCGACCTTCCCCGATCACCTCGTGGACCTCAAGCGCGCGCTGGGCTGGGTTCGAGCGCATATCGCCGAGTTCGGCGGTGATCCTGAGTTCGTCGTCGTCACCGGAGGCTCGGCGGGTGCTCACTTGGCGGCCCTGCTGGCGCTGACCGCGAACGTCGCCGAATACGAGCCGGGCTTCACCGAGGTGGACACCTCCGTGCGGGCTTGCGTGCCCTTCTACGGGATCTATGACTTCACGGGGCGGTGCGGAGGCCGCGGCGCGGACGGCATGGGCGGCTTTATCGAGCGCGTGGTGATGAAGAAGCGGGTTGCGGATGACCCCGAGGCTTTTGAGCAGGCATCGCCGTTGAGTCACGTGCATGCGGGGGCGCCACCGTTCATGGTGGTCCACGGGACCCACGATTCGCTGGCGCCCGTCGCCGGAGCGCGAGCGTTCAGGGACGCTCTCCGCTCGGTCTCGCGGTCGCCGGTCGTCTACGCGGAGTTGCCAGGCGCGCAGCACACGTTCGAGGTGTTCCACTCTCTCCGGAGTGAGCATGCGGTGGACGGCGTGGCTCGATTCCTGAATGTCGTGCACACGCGGTACCGGGTGTCCGGTAATCCACTCACGGGAGGGTGCTGACGGTTACGCCAAGGACCGTCGTGTCGGCCGGTTCCTCGGCTCTGGCCGGTTGGATCGGCGCAAGGTGGAGGTGTTGGTTGATCCTCCGTAGTCCGGCGCGCTTGTCCAGCCAGACCAGCAACGGGGGGAGCACGATGAGGGAGCTCACGAGCGCGACTGCGACGTTGACGGCGACGACCACCCCGAAGCTGTCGAGCAGCGGAAAGCCTGAGAAGGCGAGGGCACCGAAGCCCCCGACGACGGTCAGTCCGGAGGCGGCGAAGGCCTGTCCGATGCGTAGGACCGCGTGGTGGAGTGCTGCGCCTTCGTCACGTCCGCGCTGACGCTCTTCGATGTATCGGGCCATGACGAGCACCGAGAACTCTGTGCACGTCGCTACGATGATCGGTCCCGAGACCGCGCTCAGTGGGCTGAGGTTGACGCCGAGCACGCGGATCGCGATCGAGGCGGTGCCCACCGCGACGAGGACTGGCATGATCGGCAGCAGCGCCCACGCGACGCTGCGGGTGAAGACGAGAAGCCAGAGGAACACCGCGCCCAGGGCGAGGTAGACCATGATCGTCCGGTTGGCGTTGAGGGCGTCGACGGCTGCGATACCGACGATCGCCAGTCCGCCGGGTGTGACGTGCACGCCGGGGGGAGGGTGTAGGTGAGCGTTCATCGCGGCGAGGAGCTTCTTCTGCTGCAACAGCGAGACGTTGCTGATGTTGAAGATGATGTGAGCTTCCTGATGGTTGCTGCTCACGAACGTTGCCGGGATCGCGGGTGGCGCCACGCGGAGGACGGTCTGAACGTCTAGCGGCGTCGGCGCGGCCCCGGTGACTTGTTGGGCGATGCTGGCCATGCTGGCGGAGCTCAACAGCTCGTGGGGATGCTGCGCGAGCGATTGGGCCTCGAAGTTGGCCATCCAGGCCACCGTCGCCGGGCGGGTGACGTCGGAGGCGCGCACGAGGAAGTCGAGCTCGGCCGAGGATCCGGCGACGTCGCGGATGTGACGCAGGTCCCCGAGAACCGGGCTGTTCTGGGGGATGAACTTCTCGGGGTCGGACTGGATCGTCGTGCCACGGTCGAGCACGAGCCCGACGGATGCGATCACGACCGTGGCGAGCACAACGGGGAGCACGTAGCCGCGGCTCGCGGTCGTGAGGAACTGCACTCCACGTTCGATGCCTGAGCGCGAGTCCGGAACGAGGTGTCGTCGCCTCCGTGGTGGTCGAGGCCGAACGTCTCGGCGGTAGAGCACGGTTGCCGTCAGCACGAGGCTGGCGCCGAAGAGGCCAGCGACGCCGACCGCGAGCATGAGCCCGAAATCGCGGATCATGGGCACCGGAGAGAGCCGCAAGGAGAGAAAGCCGGCAATCGCCGCGACCATCGCGACGGTCAGAGGAAGACCGAGCGAGCTCATCATGTCGCGCAACGCGACCGCAGCTTCGCTCCCGCGAGCCTCTTCCTCTTCGAATCGGCTGTGTGTCTGGATGGCGAAGTCGACGCCGAGCCCGATGAGCACGGGGAGCGCGGCGATCGTCACCATCGTCAGCGTGAGCCCCAGGTAGCCAAGCAGCCCGAACGCCCAGATGCATCCGACAATCACCATGGCCAACGAGAGGAGTCGCCATCGCAGTCGGAGCACCAGGAGCAGCACGAGCGCCATGGCCAGGACCGCGAGCAGACCCATCCGGGCCATGGCTTGGCGCATCCCGTCGTTCACTTCCTTGAGGAGGATCGCGGGGCCGGTCGGGAGGAGCTTCAATCCGTCGAGCGGATGCGCACGTGCGAGGTCGACGACGTGCTGGGCCGCTTGTCCCTGGGCGTCGATCGTCGTGTTGCCGGTGAGGCGGACCACCATCAGGGCGTGGTGCGTGTCGGGGAACTGTGACCGGAAGGCACTGCGGATCTGACCGTTCGCGTCTTGGAGCAGGAAGGCGACGAACGCAGGGTTGGAGAGTGCCTGGTCACCGGCCGCGTTGAGCCGAGCCGCCTCGTCCTGGATCCGGGCTGTAAACGGCACCGCGGCCTGCTCGCTGGCGCGTTGGGCAGCCTGGTCTTGTTGGCTCGGGGATGCTCCGGCGCGCGCCTGGTCTGCGCGCGCGGTTTGGGCTGTCGCCTGTTGTGCCCGAGCCTGGGCGTCGAGGACCAGTTGGGCCGCCACATCGGTCTGCGCTGCCGCGAAGCGCAGCGTGGTCAGTGGCGTGAGCACGGATTGGTAGCGGTGGTCGCGGTTGAGTGTGTTCTCGAGTTCGTCGAGGGTGCGGACGTTGCGAGGCTCGGTCAGGTTCCGGATGTCGCCGGTGAAGAGGACCAGGACGGGTTCGCCGCCGAACTGCTGCTGGTAGGCCTGGTTCTCCTTGAGGATGGGCGAGTCGGACGGGACCAAGGAGTCTTGGGAGGAGCTGAACTGGAGCCGGGGCAGCCCCGCGGCGAGCACGAGCGTGAGGATGACGGCGCCGACGAGCACCCACCGGGAGTGGCGGCCCAGCATCCGACCGAGAGTCGCCCACATGCCGTCTATCGCTCCCCGAGCACCCGGTCGCGGAGCTCGGTGAAGGCTGCCTTCGTGGCGTCAGCGAGTTGCCAGGCGTCGGGGACGATGTCAGGGCAGACGCACAGGCCGAACCCGAGCGAGTCGTTGTAGCTGATCGCGGTCACGTTCAGGCCCCCACCGTCGAGCAGCGGGCCGATCGGGTACCCCGCGATGACGCGAGCACCGGCGACGTAGAGCGGGACGGGCGGACCGGGCACGTTCGACACGATGAGGCTGAAGATCGGTGGGTGTCGCATCGCGAGCCCCAGTTGGCTGTAGACGCGAATCAACCGGGCCAAGAGGGCAGGCGGCGCGAACCGGGCGAGCTCCTCGACGAGCTGTTCTCCGAGGGCGCGGTGCATGCCCTTGGCGCTCTCGGTCGAGGCGTGAATCGTTCGCGCCCGGTCGATGAGGTCGTCGACCTGGGTCGCGAGCGAGGCGCCGATCACGGACAGCGCGTTGCCTCGCGTCCGACGGTCGTCCACCGGGCCGTGGGTGCCGACGACGATCGGGATCTGGGCGATGAGTGGACGATCGGTTCGTTCGCCCCTGCTCTCCAGGTAGTGACGCAGCGCGCCCGCGGTCACGGTGAGGACGACGTCGTTGAGGGTGATTCCGAGCGCCTGCTTGATGGCCTGGGCATCCTCGAGGGGGACGGAGCAGAACGCGAAGCTCCGCCGTGGTGTGAGCAGGCCGTTCAGCGACGTCCGAGGCGCCTGGAACGGGAACGTCGCGGTCCGCCAGTGGTCGGTGGATCGGAAGCGCAGGAGCCCGACGCCGGAGCGAGCGACCTGGTATCCACCACGAATTAGGCGAAGCGGCATCGTCGCGGTCGTGAGGACGGCGTCGGACCAGAGCGCCAGCGTGGACGGGCGTCCAGACCCTGGCTCGGGTGGGCCCGCCGGACGTTCGACTGGCGCCTCCGGTTCGAGGTCGCACAGCTGCTCGTAGAGACGACTCCCGGCCACGCCGTCGAACAAGGAGTGGTGCGCCTTGACGAGCAGAGCGACGCGCCCGTTCGAGAGCCCCTCGAGCAGCCAGATCTCCCACAGCGGGCGGCGGCGGTCGAGCTTGCGAGCGAGGAGCTCGCCGACCGCGGTCCCCAGCTCGTCCCGGCCGCCTGGCGTCGGGACCTGGTAGGCGTTCACGTGCTGGCGCAGGTCAATGTCCTCGTCATCAACCCAGTACGGACGGTCCAGCCCCAACGGCACCGAAACCAGTCGCTGCCGAAACGGCCCCAAGCGGTCGAGACGATGGGCGAGGAGCGTTCGCACTCGCTCGACGTTGAAAACGGACGACGCCGTCGCCGGGTCGAGCTCAAGCAGCGCCCCGACGTTCATGTGCCAGCTCGGTGTCTCGCCGGACACGAACGCGGCGTCAAGTCCCCCTAGTTGCCTCATCCTCCAGCCCCCGATTCGGTACCCGCGGCGGGGCGGTGAACCCTTCGTACTCCGCTGGGGAACAGGGGCGACAGGGCCGAAGGTCCGCGTCGGCCAGGCGCGGTTCCCATTTCGATGCCGGCAGGGTCGAACCGGCGTTCCATCCTGTTCTCCGGCAGATGAACCGCGCGGCCAAAGGGCTCTAGCCGTACTCCCCGTGAGGGCGTACCGTCCAGGCGAAGGGGGAATGGCCATGGCCGAGCAGGCGGCAACCCATATGGGGGATGCCGACGCCTTCAGCTGGCACATGGAGCGGGATCCGCTGCTCCGCTCGACCGTGGTTCTCGTGCTGGTCCTCGACCGGTCTCCGGACCTCGAGTTGCTGCGCGACAAGGTCGAGCGGATCAGCCGTACCGTCCCGGGGCTGCGACACACCGCGGTCGAGGCACCGTTTCGTCTGGCTCCACCCCGATGGACGGTGGACCCAGACTTCGACCTTTCGTGGCATGTGCGCCAGATGGACGCACCACCCCCGAAGACGTTGGCCAGCGTCCTCGACTGGGCTCGCATCACCGGCATGGCCGGGTTCGATCGGGCCCGTCCAATGTGGGAGTTCACCGTCACGGAGGGACTCGAGGGTGGGCGAGCCGCAGTCGTGCTCAAGTTTCATCACTCGCTCACGGACGGTGTGGGGGGCATGCAGCTCGCCATGAGCCTGTTTGACCTCGACCGCGAGCCACCCGACCAGGGGCCGATGCCCGACGCGCCCGCGCCCGAGCACCTCTCGACGATCGACCGAGTTGCGGACGCCCTGCAGTACAACTGGGAACGACTCTTCGGACTTGCCCGTGATCGAACGCGGTCGACACGCGACGAGGCCTGGCACGCGGCGCGGCATCCTGTCGATGCTGCGGGCCATGCGTTCGACGTCCTCCGCTCCGTCGCGAAGACCGTCCGGCCCGTCACGGCCACCCTGTCGCCGCTCATGACCGAGCGAAAGCTCGGTTGGCACTACGACGTCCTCGACGTGCCCGTCGACGACCTCAAGCGAGGCGCGAAGTCGGCGGGCGGCACCCTCAACGACGCGTTCCTCGCCGGCGTGACCGGCGGGTTGCGGCGCTACCACGATCGGCACGGACAGTCCTGCGATGACCTTCGGGTCACACTCCCGATCAGCATCCGCCACCCCGAGGACCCGGCCGGTGGGAACCGGATCACCCTGATGCGCTTCACCATCCCCGCTGGGATCCTCGACCCGATTGAACGGATGCTCGCCGTCCACGGGCTGACGACCGAGGCTCGCTCCGAGCTCTCGATCCCCTACACGAACGCGATCGCCCGGGCGCTCAACCTCCTGCCGTCAGGACTGGTCGGCGGGATGCTGAAACACGTCGATCTCGTCGCCAGCAACGTCCCCGGCCTCACCATCCCGCTCTACATCGGGCGGGCCCGACTCGAGCGGTTCTACCCGTTTGGGCCCACGATCGGCGCGGCGGTGAACGTCACGCTGCTCTCGTATGGCGACAGTTGCGGAATCGGTGTGAACACCGACACGGGCGCAGTTCCGGACCCCAACGTGCTCATGGATTGCCTCCGCGAGGGGTTCGAGGAGATTCTCGACCTCGGTGGGGACCACAGCCCCGCGATCCTTCCCACCAGGCCGAGTTGACCCGTGGCCATCCCGACCGGCCGTCGCGGCGCTGACGGTCAGCTTTTCCGAGAGTCCCGCCCGCGGACCCGGTTTGTCGCTCCGCGCACCGGCTGCTGATGGAGCGCGTGAGCTCACTTGACGCGTCGTTCCTCGCCATCGAGGACGCCGTCAACCACATGCACATCGGCTCGATCGGGATCTTCGAAGGCCCGGCACCGACCTATCGCGACCTCTGCGAGCTCATTGCCTCGAAACTCGTGCTCGTCCCGCGGTACCGGCAGCGGGTGCGAACGGCGCCCGCGAGCATCGGCCGACCCGTCTGGATCGACGTTCCGGGGTTCGACCTCGAGCGCCATGTGCGGCGCATCGTCCTGCCCTGGCCGGGGGGCATCGCGGAGCTGCGGACACTCGTGGGGCGCCTTATGTCCCAACAGCTCGACCGTGGGCAGCCGTTGTGGGAGAACTGGATGGTCGAGGGGCTCGGAGCCGGGCAGTGGGCCTTCGTCACCAAGGTGCATCACTGCATGGTCGACGGCATCGCCGGATCCGACTTGCTCGCGGTCGTCTTGGACCGCGAACGCGACCCGGAACCGGCGCCGCTTGATGAATGGCGCCCGCAGCCGGAGCCGTCGGCCGCCGATCTCGCCCTGCACTCGTTCCGCGGCCTCGCCGGCGTGCCGGTCACGTGGGTCCGTGGCGCGGGCGAGGTGCTGCGCCACCCCGACACGATGCTCGCCCGGTCCCGAGATGTCGCCGTCGGGCTCGGCCGGCTCGGAGGATTGGTTCGTCCGGCCCCGCCATCGACCCTCACCGGCCCGATCGGTCACGACCGGCGCTGGGACTGCGTCCGCGCCACGCTCGCGGAGATCAAAGAGGTCCGCTCCGCGCTCGGTGGGACGGTCAACGACGTCGTGCTCGCAGCCGTGACGCAGGGGTTCCGCAGCCTGCTCACCGCCCGTGGGGAGCCCCTCGCGGGCCGCGTTGTCCGCTCGTTGGTGCCGGTGTCGCTCCGCACGCCCGACGCCCGTGGCCTGTTCGACAACCGCGTGACCGCAGTGTTCGCTGACCTGCCCGTCGGGATCGACGATCCGATCGAGCGCCTCGCCGCGGTTCGGAACCAGATGGCATCACTCAAGGTCTCGCACGAAGCCGACGCGGCCGAAGCGATCACGGACTTCGTGGGCTTCGGGCCGCCGATCCTCACCGCGCTCCTGACCCGGGTGGCCGTCCACCGGCAACGCAGCGTGGAGACGGTCACCACGAACGTGCCCGGCCCCCAGATCCCGCTCTACGCGCTCGGTCGCCGCATGCTCGAGGCGTACCCGTACGTCCCGATCTCCGGCACCATCCAGACCGGCGTCGCGATCTGGTCTTACGACGGAGGCTTGCATTTCGGTGTCACCGGCGACCGAGACGGCGTTCCCGATATCGCCGTGCTCTGCACGGGGATCACGGACGGGCTCGAAGAGCTGCGCCACGCGGCTCGCGGTACGGGAGGTCAGGAGCTCCGTCAGTCTTAGAGCTAGCCGGGCGCTCGACCGAACGCCGGATCCCCGATCGCGGCTCCGGCGTCGTCAGATCTGCCCGTCACCGGCAGGAGCGGTCGTCGAATCTGGCGCCACCAACGCCGGGCCCGGCCCCCGGGGTCACACCTGCCGAGCCGCTCGAATGCCTTGATGGCTTCGGTCATGACCTCCCCGAACCGATCCGGGTCGGCGAGCAACCAGTTGTGACCACCCGACACGGTCATGACCACCGCGTCGCCCAGCGCCGCGCACAGACCCCGAAACGACTCCTCGGTGATGACGCCATCGCCACGGGCCCACACCGCGACGACGGGCAGGCGGTGGCGTCTCACCCCATCGAGCTCCGCGGTGAGGTCGGCCTGACAGACCAAGCGGGCTGAATGCGCGAGCGCGCGGGGAGCCCGCAGCAGATTGGGCACGATCTGCGACAGCACGACGGGTAGCACCCGCGTGACGTGCCGCGGCGTGCGGAAGTCCCGAGCCAGGTGCACCCCCCAGTCCCACAGCGGTCGGTCCGCCATCGCTCGCACTCGCGTGCCGTCGCGCACCCAGGACGCGCCGCCGACCGCGTTCAACAGGACGAGCCCACCAAGCCGGTGTGGCTCGTCGTGGGCCACGACGATGGCCACACCGCCGCCGAACGAGTGACCCGCGAGCAGCGCCGGCTCCGAGACCCCGACCGCGTCGAGGAAGGCGACAACCCACGCCGCGTAGTCGCCCAGGGAATCCTCGCCGGCCGGGAGTGCCGCCGTCCCGCTGAAACCCGGCAGCGCGGGGGCGAGGACCCGGACCCCGGTCGACGCGAGCCGTTCCAACGAACCTCGGTACGCACGATGTCCCAGTCCCCATCCGTGGAGGACGACGGTGGTGCGGCCGACGCCGACATCGAGATAGCACGCGGGCCGCCCCGCGACGCTGGTTCGCTGCCAGGCCAGGATCGGAGCCCCCGCGAGCGAAGGCGAAACCTCCGCGCTCACGGTCTCACGCTAGACCGACGTCACCCCCAGCGCGTCGACCCCTCCCAACCTCGGGACCATCGGCCCTGGCAGTCGCCCCAACGGTTGCAGACCATTGGGGGCGTGCTCAATTCGCTGCTCGACGTCTTCCGGCTCCGGCAGTACTTCGACGTTGCCGCCCGGGGCCGCGAGTTCGCGAGTGACCTCGCCTCCGACGTCAGTTTCCTCAACGTGGCCCGCCGGGCCCTGGTGACCCTGCCCTCGGAGCATCGCCCGGAGGTGGAGCACGACCCCTTCGGCGAGTTCGACCCCCAGCCGTTCCAAGCGCTGGCCCAGCGCCGGGTGGCCTTGATCGCCACGGGCGGGAGCGGTGCCCTGGCCTCCGTCGTCGGCGCGGGCCGAGCGCTGGAGGAATGCGGCGTCGTACCGGCCGTGATCTCGGTGTGCTCAGGCTCTGCCCTGTTCGGCTTCCCGCTCGCCGCCGGCATCCCCGCCGCGGAGGTAGCCGACTTCACCTTGTCGCTCCGTCCCGAGGACTACATCGACGTCGACTGGCGCATGCTGGCGGGGTTGGTGCCCCGACTGGCTCGCGGCTTCGCGGGGGTCGTGCGCGGTGACCGCATCGAGGCGAGCTACCGCCGGTTGCTCGGTGACCGAACCCTCGGCGAGCTCCCGATCCCCGCCTATGCGCCGGTCTGGAACATCGAGGCGAACCGCGTCGAGTACCTCGGACCGCGAACGCATCCGGACCTTCCGGTCGCCCACGCCGTCAGGATGGCGATCTCCCTTCCCCTGTTCATCGAGCCGGTCGCCCTCGACGGCGGCTACTGGTGCGACGGTGGAATCGTCGACATCTTCCCCGTCCGGCCGGTCCTCGACATCGAAGACGGCTGCGACGTCGCGCTGGCGCTCAACTGCTTCTACCCCCCCGATTTCGCGGGCGAGGACGCCACTGGGTGGGAACACCGAGCCGGCAGCATCCTCTACGTGGCCAGCCAGGTGCGAACCTGCCAACAAGCCGAGCTCGCCCGAGAGAACCTGCGTCGCCTCCGACACGCCGCCGACGTCTGCCTGATCCACCCGGTCCCGTACGGCAAGGTGCAAGGACTCGGGTTCTACCGCCAGTTCCTCGATTCGAGTGAGTGGCCTGACTTCATGCGCGCCGGGCGGATCGCGGCACGAGAAGCTCTATCGAGCGCCGACGCACGCCTCCAGACTGCGACGCGCGACGTTCGCGTCTAGGACGACGGGTCGTTTGGAATGGGTCCGGACTGGTGAGGTGAACAACCGCGATTCACGCCGATTGCAACGCCGGGGGATCTGCGGTCGCGGGTTCGAGGTCCACGTCTCCGGAACGGCGTGGTCTCCCGAGCGTTACGCTTTCGCACCGAACGGGCACCCGCAGGCGGCTCGCGTGAGCGATCCGAGGCAGAGGAGAGATGACCACGAGAACCACGGCCTCGTCATTCGTGTACGACTCATCGACCTCCGAGTTTCAGCAGGACCTCTGGGACGTCTACCGGACCTTGCGCGACGACTATCCGGTCTACTTCGACCCTGCCAAGAACCAGTACGTGCTGTCCCGATTCGAGGACGTCTGGCGCGCGGTGAACGATGCGGAGACCTTCTCGAGCCTCGTGGACGAGGCGCAGAACTTCCTACCCCAGATGATTTACATGGACCCGCCGCGCCACACCCGGTTGCGGGCTCTGGTTTCAAGGGCGTTCACACCCAAGCGTGTTGCCGAGATCGAAGAGATCGTTCGGGCGACGACCAACGAGCTGCTCGACCAGATCGCCGAGCGAGGCCGATGCGAACTTCAGCACGACTATGCGGCCGTCGTCCCAAGCGTCGTAATTGCTCGGATGATCGGTGTCCCCGACGAGCACGTAGACGCGTTTCGCAGTTGGACCGAATCGTTTCTGGAGATCCAAGGTCCGAAGGACTATCTGGATGCGCTTCAGAAGTGCTACGAGCTCTTCGGAGAGCTTCTCGCCGAGCGGCGTCGACGCCCGACCGATGACCTCATGAGCGCGCTACTGGCCGCTGAGGTCGACGGACAGCGCCTGACCGAAGAAGAGCTGCTCGGCTTCTGCTTCCTGCTCATCCTGGCCGGCAACGACACAACCTCCAGTCTCATCGGCAACGGGGTCGTGCTCCTCGCCTGTGACCCGGCGCAGCGGGCGATGCTGGAAGACGACCCGAGCAGGTGGCCAGGCGCGGTCGAGGAGTTCAACCGCATCGAGTCGCCAGTCCAGGCCTTGCCTCGCACGACTCGGCGTGACACGAGCTTCCACGGGACGATGATCCCGGCCGGATCGCGCGTCATGCTGATCTGGGGCGCCGCCAACCATGACGAGCGCGAATTCCCCGATCCTGAACGCCTCGATGTAACACGAACCATCACACGCCACCTGGCCTTCGGACATGGGATCCACCACTGCCTGGGTGCCAACCTGGCGCGTCTCGAGGCCCGGATCGCCCTTGAGGCATGGCACGCTCGCTTCCCCGAGTACGACCTCGATGGCCAGCCCCGTCGGATCACATCCATCTGGGCGCGCGCCTTCAGCCGTATCCCGGTGCACATCCGGTAGGAGCTTCCGACCCTTGTCCAACCTCGCGTGTCAGGGACCGCGATTCGGGCTGTCTGTCGGCCCGCGACCCCACGAACCGCACGTCGCCCAGGCATCGACCACGGCTACCAGGTCGGACCCGCCGCAGAGCACTCTGGGGTGGGCACCCGACGATGCAACACAAGGAGCCTGCAACTGTCGGTGTCAATGCTCGATGAACCGTTCTACGCTGCGGGTTCGAAGCTGTCGACGGGGAGGCGGCGCGTGGAGCGCGCGAACGCGGACAGTGCTGTTCACTGACCTCGAGGGATCAACCCCCCTTCGGACGAGCCGCGGCGACGATGCCGCCGACGCCATCGTCGACGTGCACGACGACGTCGTCCACGCCGCGGTGTCGAGCCATGGGGGATCAGTCGTCAAGGGAACCGGCGACGGCAGCCTCGTGATCTTTGGCTCGGCGCGGGCTGCGGTCGGCTGTGCAGTGGAGATCCAACAGACACTGGCATCCGACCCGGCGCGCGCGGACCCGCTCCCGAGGGTGCGGATCGGCATCAACGCGGGAGAGGTTCGCGAGATGGCCGGCGACGTGCTGGGAGAGGCCGTCAACGCGGCCGCCCGTATCGTCGCGGAAGCGAGGGGTGGCGAGATCCTCGTGTCACGCGTCGTACGCGATCTGGTGGGGACCGCCGACGTGCGTTTCGCGAGCCGGGGCGACTATGAGCTGAAGGGGTTCCCTGAACCGTGGGCGCTATACGAGGTGTGCTGGCCCGAGCAGGACGTCTACTCACCGCGGCTGCAGGTCCGCCTCCTGGGCGCCGAGACCGTCAGCCGAAACGGCGAGCCGCTTCACGAGTTGTCCACGCCCAGGTTCCAGCGGCTCCTCGCGCACCTCACCCTCGAACCTGACGCCACCCTGAGCCGGAGCCGCTTGGCCTTCGAGCTCTGGCCCGACTCCACCGAGGGTCAAGCCCGGACGAACCTCCGCAAGCTGCTCCACGACCTGCGTCAGGCCCTGCCCGACGCCGATCGCTACGTCGACGTCGACGGCCACGGCATCCGGTGGCGGCGGGACGGTCCCGCCGACGTGGACCTCGTGACCTTCGCCGATGCGATCCGCCGGGACGACTCCGCGGCGGCCGTGGATGCATACGGGGGTGACCTCCTCCCGGGCTGCTATGACGACTGGACCCTCAGCGAGCGCGATCGGCTCCAGACGCTGGCGATCACTTGTCTGCTGCGCCTCGCGGCCGACGCGACAGACGCGGGCGACGACCTCGGCGCTCTCGCGTACACGCGCGGCGACTGCTCCGACTCGACCCGCTCTGCGAGGAGGCTTATCGCCGGTTGATGCAAGCCCACGCCCGCCGCGGCGACCGCGCCGAGGCGCTGCGGGCTTACCACCGCTGCGTCGAGGTCCTCGAGCGCGAGCTCGGCGTCGAACCCGACGCGGCTACCCGTGAGCTCTACGAGTCCGAGCGTGCCGACACGGGCGTCGTCGCCACACCCAGTCCCGCGCCGGGACCGGCGGCCGGGACCGCTCCGCTGGTCGGTCGGCGCGCCGAGCAGGAGCGAACCCAACAGGTATGGCGTTCGGCGGCGACAGGGCGGGCACAACTCCTTCTCGTCAGCGGCGAGCCGGGGATCGGCAAGAGCCGCCTCGTCGATGAGCTCGCGCGTGGCGTGGCCGCCGAAGGACACGCCACCGCTCGGACGCGAGCGTATGAGGCAGGAGGGCGACTCCCGTGGGGACCGGTCATCGACTGGCTCCGGAGCGAAGCGTTGCGCCCGACCGTCGAGCGTCTTGACCCTGTCTGGCTCGTCGAGCTGTCGCGCCTCCTCCCCGAGCTACGCACCGGCCGGCGAGACCTACCCGAGGTGTCGGGCGCCCGGGACGACCGCCGCCACCAGCTCTTCGACGCCATCGCCCAGGTGGTGCTCGCGCACCCCGCGCCGTTGCTGCTCGTCGTCGACGACCTCCAGTGGTCCGACGCGGACACACTCGAGCTCATCGGCTTCCTGATTCGACGCGCACCCGACGCGGCTTTGCTCATCGCCGCGACCGTCCGCTCTGAAGAGGTCGACGAGTCTCACCGCCTGGCGGTGCTGATCTCGGGGCTGGGCCGAGACAACGTCCTAACCGAGCTGGCCCTGGAGCGCCTCGACACTGAGGCGACGGCCGAGTTGGCTGCCCACCTCACCGGAACCGCCCTCGACCAAGGTGCCGGCGAGCAGTTCTGGAAGGAGACCGAGGGCAACCCGCTCTTCGTCGTCGAGGCCGCCCGAGCGGGACTCGCCGCAGGGAACGAGCACCCTCCGCTGACGCCCACCGTCCAGGCGGTGATCGGCGCGCGCCTTGCCGGCTTGACGCCAGAAGCGCGCCAACTCGTCGAGGTTGCGGCCACCATCGGTCGAGAGTTCACGGTCGAAGTGCTGACGGCGACCACGAGGATCGAGGCAGACGACCTCGTCGACGCGCTCGATGATCTTTGGCGGCGCCGGATCATTCGGGAGCAAGGCCCGGGATATGACTTCACGCACGACAAGCTCCGCGAGGTCGCGCGACGCGAGCATCAGCCCGGCGCGCCGGCGTCGCCTCCACCGGGTCGTGGCTGAGGTGCTCGCCGCTCTCCACGCCAGCGATCTCGGCCCTGTGAGTGCCGACCTGGCCGCGCACTACGAGCAGGCCGGTCTCGTCGCCGAGGCCATCGACGCGCACCGGCGAGCCGCCGCGCACGCCATGGTCGTTTTCTCTCTCGACGACGCCATCTCGTCCATACGGCGGGCGCTCATGCTGCTCGAGCAGCTCCCGGGCGGACCTCAACGCGACGCAACCGAACTCGAGATGCGCATCGACCTCGGCGTGCCCCAGGTCGCTCGCGAGGGCTACGGCACCATCGCGAGCGAGGACGGCTACGAGCGCTCCCGGGTCTTGTGCCGGAGGCTCGGACGCCCGGTCGACCCGCCGATCCTGCGCGGTCTCGGCTTGGCCTCACTCGTGCAATGCCGCTTCGATCGATCGAAGGGCTTCGGCCAGGAGCTCCTCGACCAGGGTGACGACAACCCCATCGCGGCGGTCGAGGGCCACTACCTCATCGGGGTCAGCGAGTTCTGGCGGGGAGAACTGAGCGAGTCTCGCCGGCACTTGGAGGCCGCCCTCGCCTCGTACCGGCCCGAGCACACCGCCGAGCACCTCGGTCGGTACGCCCAGGATCCCAAGGCCGTGTGCACCGTCCGGCTGGGGCTCACCCTGTTGTGGAGTGGCGAGGCCGTGCAGGCCACCGAGCGGGTCGCCGAAGCCGTCGTGCTCGCCGAGACACTCGACCATCCACCGACGTTTGCGTACGTCCTCCAATACGCGGCGATGGTCGCATCAGAGACCGGCGATCGGGAAGCACTGGCGCAACGCGTTCTCACCGCCGAGGCGCTCTTCGCCCGGACCGAGCTCCGCTTCATGATGTCGCTCGGCCGCCTGGTCCGCGCATGGCTCGATCTGCTCGACGGCCGTCCTGCGGCGTTCGAGCGACTCGGCGCTGCCGTGCACGAGTGGCGGGTCGGCGACCAGACGTTGCACCTCTCGCACGGCTTGGTGATGCTCGCCCGAGCGAGCCTGCTGACGGGTGATCTCGAGACCGGGCGAGCCGCGGTCCGAGAGGGAATTGAGTGGGGGACCGCTCATCAGCAGCGCTACTTCGATGCCGAGCTCTGGCGGGTCGACGGTGAGCTCCTCGCCGCGGCCGGTGACCCCTCGGGTGCCGAAGCGTCGATCCGGCGAGCGCTCGACGTGGCCGCCGCCCAGGGTGCTCGCTGGCTCTACCAGCGAGCCGACGAGAGCCTGCGCGGGCTGCGGGGCGTTCCCTGACCGACCGCCGCGCCGGAACGCCCGCGGAACGCCGGCTCGGGCATCGTCTTCTCCACGGAAGACTCGATGACACGAGGAGGTCCGATGTCCACGAACACCACGGCACTGCGAGACCAAGTCCGGGGCCAGGTCTTCGAGCCCGGTGACGATGGCTACGACGAGCACCGCCAAGTCCACAACGCCATGCACGACCGGCGACCAGCGGTGATCGTGCGCTGCGCCGACGACGCCGACGTGATCGCCGCTGTCAACTATGCGCGCGAGGCGGGTATCGACCTCGCGGTACGGGGCGGAGGGCACAGCGTGCCTGGCTTCGGGACGTGCGACGGAGGACTCGTGATCGACATGGCGCCGATCAACAACGTCCATATCGACCCCGCGAAGCGCACGGCCCAGGTGGGCGGAGGGGCCACATGGGGTGAACTCGACCACGCGACCCACGCGTTCGGGTTGGGGACGACCGGGGGCATCATCTCGACGACCGGTGTCTCCGGCCTCACCCTCGGCGGAGGCATCGGATACCTCACCCGGGGTTACGGCCTGTCGATCGACAACCTGCTCTCGGCCGACGTGGTAACGGCCGACGGCCGATTCGTCACGGCCAGCGACTACCAGAACGAGGATCTGTTCTGGGCGCTGCGCGGTGGCGGCGGGAACTTCGGCGTGGTGACATCGCTCGAATTCCTGCTCCACGACGTCGACACGATCGTCGGTGGCCCGATGTTCTACGAGGTCGAGGACGCTGCCACGGTCATGGAGTTCTACCGCGACTTCATCACCGACGCTCCCGAGGAGCTCGGCTGCTTCTTCGCCTGGCAGCTCGCCCCGCCGCTGCCCTTCATCCCCGAAGACCGCCACGGCGATCTGTTCTGCGCCCTCGTGAGCTGCTGGAACGGACCGGTCGGGGACGCCGAGCGTGTCTTGAAGCCGCTCCGCGATGTCGCCGAAGTGAAGGCGGAGCACGTCGGGCCGGCTCCATACCCAGCGCTCAACTCCGCCTTCGACGCGCTCGTCCCCAAGGGACTCCAGCACTACTGGAAAGCCGATTTCGTGGCTGAGCTGACCGACGACGCGATCCGTGCTCACGTCGAGCACGGGCAGAAGATCCCAGCGGTCAACTCCACCATGCACCTATACCCAATCAACGGTGCGGCGAGCCGCGTCGGACCCGACGAGACTGCGTTCGGTCACCGCGACATGAAGTTCGCGGCCGTGATCGCGGGGATGTGGCCTGACCCCGCGGACAACAAAGCCAACACCCAATGGGTCAAGGACTACTACGCCGCGATCCATCCGTACTCCGGCAGCGAGGGCGGATACATCAACTTCATGGCCTCGGACGACGCCGGCCGAGTCGAGGCCAACTTTGGCCGCAACTACCCACGGCTGCAGAAGGTCAAAGCCTCCTACGACCCCACCAACCTGTTCCACCTCAACCAGAACATCGTCCCGGCCCAGTAACCCTGAGCCGGTCGGTGCTCGCTCGGACCAGCCTCTGCGGACTTCCCGGAGTTCCCAGAGAGAGTGGTCATGCAACCCAATCCCAGCCACTGAGGAGAGGAATTGGGATGTTCGCCCAGGTGTTTCAAGCAAAGGTTCGCGACGCCGACTTGTGGGCACGTCAGGTCGCGGCATGGCGGCGAGAGATCAGGCCCAAGACGACCGGCTTTCTCGGGTTCACTTCCGGCGTGACGACTGACGGCCACATGATCACGGCCGCCCGCTTCAAGTCCGAAGAGGGCGCCCGGGTCGACAACGATCTGCCCGAACAGGAAGCGTGGTTCGAGGAGACGTCGAAGGCATTCGACGGCGACGTGACCTTCCACGACTGCCGCGACGTCGACGTCATCCTCGACGGGGGCTCCAACCAGGCCGGCTTCGTGCAAATCATGCAGGGCCGCGCCAAGGACCAGGAAGACATGCGGGTTCAGGAGAAGGCGATGGAGGCCGAGCTGCACAAAGTTCGTCCGGATCTCATCGGTGGGTTCACCGCCTGGCATGGCGATGGTGGCTTTACTCAGGTCGCCTACTTCAAGTCGGAGCAAGAAGCCCGCAAGAATGAGCAAGTCATGGCCGAGAGTCCACTCTACGCGCGGTTCCTGTCGCTTATCGACGGTGACCTGACCTTTTATGACCTGCCCAAGCCCGATCTGGAGTGAAGATCGAGCTCGAGCCGTGACTCGCGACCGGACCAACCGCAAGTCGGCTTGCGCTCATGCTGAAGCGCGGTCTCTCGGATCGCGAGTCACGACCTCGGAGGCCAGCCCCTGCTGGCCAGCGAGCGCAAGCGGCGGTCTCGACGGGGAGTGGTGGGGCGTGCTCAGCCTGCGATGCGCGAACCGTCTTGGTCGAGGACGATGGTCATGCCTTCACGAGCCAGGCAGACGCGCTCGCCCGTGGTCTCCCAGCGTCGCAGGGATTCGCCGAGAAGGTGATCGAGCTCGTCGTCGGTGTGATACGGGTCATGGTGGAAGAGTACGAGGGTGCCGACGTTGGCCTTCTGAGCGAAGTGCATGACATGGTCCATCGCCGAATGACCCCAACCGACGTGCTGGGGATACTCGTCGTCGCCGTATTGGGCGTCGTGGAACAGCACATCCGCGTCACAGGCGACGTCGTGACCACTGATCCACGCCGCGGGTTGATGGTCGAGGTCGATGCCGAGTGAAGGTTCGTGATCCGGGAGATACGCGAGCGTCCGACCGCCCTCCTCGATCCGATAGCCGACCGTGGGACCCTGGTGGGCCACGCTGCCGGCTCGGATGGTTGCCGACCCGATGGTCACCGGCTCCTCCGGGGCGTTGTGGAACGTGAGCTTCGCCGGAATGTCGGCAAGCCGGACCGGAAACAGCGGTGGTGACAGGTAGATCGCGATCCGTTCCGCGAGTCCCTGCACGGGTGACGCAGGCCCCCACACGTGGACCTCGAGGTCGGGTTGGAACAGCGGGCGGAAGAAGCCGAGGCCCTGGAGGTGGTCGAGATGCAGGTGCGTGAGCAGGATGTGCAGCTCTCGAACGGACGACATGTCCATCGCCGCCCCCAGCGGCCGGATACCGGTTCCCGCGTCGAGCACGAGTGTGTCGCCACTGTCGAGGCGTACCTCGACGCATGATGTGTTCCCGCCGTACCGGATCGTGTCGGCTCCCGGCGTGGCGAGGGATCCTCGGCACCCCCAGACCCGGGCCCGCATCACACCGAGCCGGTTGGTGGCGACGCCTGCCAGAAGACGTTCACGACGCCGTGCATCTCGTCGGCCGCCCCGAACAGTGGATAGGCGGTGACGTCCACGACCCGCTCCACGCCGTCGTAACCCGTAGCCATCAGCACGCGATGCGCAGGTCGGCGCTCGAAGAAGGCGATCCCTGCGGGCGTGTCGCGACGACGTAAGGGTGAGCCATCCGCATCGCGAAGTCGCAGCACCTCACCGAATTCGCCCGCAGGAATCTCCCCGAGCTCCGCGAATGATCGTCCGATCAAGAGGTTGGCCGCCTCGTTGTAGTACACGAGCGCTCCCGCGGCGTCCATGAGGAACATCGGGGTCGCAAGATTGGACGCCAGCTCCCGAGCCAGGATGAGTGGAAGACTCTTTGCGGCACTCCCCGAACTCACCACAGCCGCCACGCTACCGGAGCCGACCACTGACCGCCCTTGGTCTGCGACGCCACCCTCGGCCACTGCGAGCGGCGCGGTGAATCAGTCCACAGGCTGGGAACGGTTCGCCTCACGAATCCTCGCTGATCGCGCTTCGCACAATCGAGCCGATCGCGGGGAAGAACACCCGTCGCGTCACGAGCGCAGCCGGATCCGCAGAAGTGCGGGCGACTCGCGGTCTCTGAAACCGCGCGTCGAGGTCCGGCGCTACTGACCGGGCAGGGCGTGGGCCCGGAAGAACCGCCAGATCACGGCGGTGGCCGAGATCGACCTGGTGGTCGGCCCGGTGATCGAGGCGACCGCTGCCGAGAACTGGCTCCCCGGCCAGGCGTGACCGCCGCCGGTGACCCGATAGAGCTCCGTGTCGGCGCCCGCCGGGCACCGGTAACGAAGCAGTGTCACGTCTGACGCGACCGGCTGCGCAGTCGGTTTTGCTGAGCAT
The DNA here is from genome assembly GCA_963714105.1 of uncultured Actinomycetes bacterium. Lineage (GTDB taxonomy): Bacteria > Actinomycetota > Acidimicrobiia > IMCC26256 > PALSA-555 > PALSA-555. Next base: position 2,060,433 of record OY970233.1, read on the forward strand.
CCGTTGCGGTTCGCCCAGGCCGCGAGGATCTGTGGAACGGACGGTCCGTGCGGATTCAAGCCAAAGAAGCCGGTCTGAGCCAGCGTGCGTCCTGAACCGTCGGGTGCGGGGAGGGCCAAGCCCTTCGGGCCGAGGCCTCCTGTGTAGGCGACGTCTTGATCCGCGGTCCCGTGGAACGCGACGACGGGCACCCGCCGTTGCGGCTTGCAACCGGACGGCGCCTCAATCCCGGCGACGGGCGCCACCGCGGCGACACGGTTGGCATAGACGCACGCCACGGATGAGGTCAGGAACGCGCCGTTCGAGTATCCAGTGACGTAGATCCTGCGCTGATCGATGCAGAGCGTGCGCTCGACGTGGTCCAGGAGGTCACCGACGAAACGCACGTCAGGGCTACCGAAGCTGCTGTCCCAGAAGGGGTTAGGGCCTCGTCCTTGCGGCGTGACCGTGACGAACCCGTTCGTGTCGCCGTAGGCTCCGAACCCGGTGAGTTGTGACTCGATTGCCGAGCCCTCGCCGTACCCGTGCAGGTCCACGACCACCGGTACGGGATGGCGCCCGTCGTACACGGGAGGCACGTGTTGGAGGTACGTCCGTGGAAGACCGTCGGAGACCAGCGACACGCTGGACTCGCCCGGCGCTGAACCCGATACAGCAGCACACCCAGGCGACGGGTTCGCCCCACGCGCCACCGTCCCGACCAGCACCGCACCCGTTGGAGCGACCGAAATGGTCGACAGCCCACCGAAGAAGGCCACCATCACTCCGAAGGTGACAACCCGCCGCACCGTCGGAAGTGCCGCCAACGTCAACCTGTCCAGCCTCAACAGAAGTGACCGCGGACGTCGCTTCGAACCTCCACAGGACCGCCTCCGAGAAACGGGGCGAGAACCGTGCCGTCCCGGCCCGATCACCGAATCGTCAACGATGTCGATCTGACCGGTCGTCAGGGCTGACCCAGGGTTCGTTCCAGGAATGCATCGATGCGCTCGTTCGCGCGCTTGGCGAGCTCGGTCGGCATCGCGGTGAAACCGTGGATGCAGTCCGGGTAGACAGCGAGCTCAGCCTCGTTCCCGAAGGCCTGCCAGCGGGCAGCCATGAAGAGGCTGTCGTCGAGGAGATGGTCGGCCGAACCGACGGTCAACAGCGCGGGCGGGAGTCCCGCGAGGTCGGCGTACAGCGGTGAGACTGCCGGATCGCGAGCTTCCTCGAGTGATCGCCCGGGGACATAGCACTGGTTGACGAAATCGAACATTGAGTCCTCGAGCAGATCGACGACCTCGCTCGGTCGGGCGCCGCGTGACGCGGGCGCACCACTCAGGTCGTAGACGCCGAATACGAGGTTGGCTCCCGAGATGCGGTGCCCCGCGTGCAGTTCGTCGCGGATCCGAAGCAGGGTGAGTGCGGCGAAGTAGCCGCCGGCAGACTCACCGCCGAGGACGATCGGGCCGGGCTCGTGGTCCAGGGTCCATCGGCTGACGGCCAGGCAGTCATCAGAACCGGCGGGGAACGGATGCTCAGGCGCCAGCCGATAGTCGACGGACAGCACCGTGACGCCGAGCCGTTCGCAGAGCTCGGCATTGGCGGTGTCGTTCATGAGCGGGCTGCCCAGCATCATCGCACCGCCGTGGAAGTGGACATATGTGCCTCGGGACGCCCCCTTCGGGCGGAACACGCGGCACGAAACGCCCGCGACCTTCTCGTCAGTGCCTGCCGGTGATGTCGCTTCCATCGCTGCGAGTGCCTCGCGCATGACACGAACGCGCCCGGCTTGATCGGTCGGCACCTCGCCACTCACGCCGCCCGCGAAGTACCCACGCAGGGCCTCGGCCGTCGCGCGCGCCTCGTCGCGGAACCCTTCGTACTCCTCAGGCCAGAGCGCCATCACCCACCCCCTACGAGGTTCTGGCGAGAGCATACGGTAGGAGTCGAATTCGACGAGCGGGTCGCAGCGCCGCCGAGTGCTGCTCGACCGTGCTGGGCGAGCTCCGGGCGATCGACGACCGCTGGTGATGAGGTCGGGTGTGGCGACTCGTGTGTCGGCGTCCGCGACGCGCGTGGCTTCGGTGGCTTCGGGCCCGAGGGGTCCCCAGCCTGGTCGCGCGAGACTCGCGAGATGGACGGTGTCCACGACCTGGGCGGCATGGCGGGATTCGGTGCGGTCGAGATGGAGGTCGATGAACCGACGTTCCATCATGACTGGGAGCGGCGAGTCTTTCGCTTGAACGCTGCTGCCATCTCGGCCGGCATCGTCGGCAGCGGAGGTGCCTTCCGCCACAGCATCGAGCGGATGAACCCCGCCCACTACCTCGGGTCGTCGTACTACGAACATTGGCTGACCGGCATCGCCACCTTGGCCGTCGAGACCGGCTTCGTCAGCCAGGCTGACCTCGACCAACGGGCAGGCGGTCGGTTCCCCCTATCCGGGATTGACCGCGGTGCAGCTCCACGAGACGGCACTGACGACCGAACGGCCCCACGGTTTGGGATCGGACGCGCGGTGCGGGTGAGAGCCTGGCATCCGGCTGGTCACACTCGGGCGCCACGGTACGTTCAAGGCAAGCGGGGTGTCGTGGTTCGACACGACGGTGCGTTCTCGTCTCCCGATGTCGAGGCGCACAGCGACCGGAGGCAGATCGAGCCGACCTACTCGATTCGGTTCACCGCCGAGGAGCTGTGGGGAGAAGGAGGAAGCTCGAGAGACCTCGTCCACGTCGATCTTTGGGAGAGCTATCTCGAAGACGATGACGGGGGGGACCGGTGAGGGCTGACCACCACCAGCATCATCCCGAACCGATGGCTCCGGTCGAGGCGCGAGTCGCCGCGCTCGAGGCCGTGTTGGCTGAGCGCGGTCTGCTCGATACCGTGGCCCTTGACGAGATCGTGTCCCATTTCGAGGACGACCTGAGCCCATTGAACGGGGCGAAGGTCGTCGCTCGGGCCTGGGTCGACGCCGACTACCGGGATCGGCTCCTCGCCGGCGGCACCGCGGCGATCGCTGAGCTCGGTTTCGGTGGTCCTGAGGGCGACCACATGGTCGTCGTCGAAAACACGCCCTCGGTCCACAATCTGATCGTCTGCACGCTGTGCTCGTGTTACCCGTGGCCCGTTCTCGGTCTTCCGCCCAACTGGTACAAGACACCTGCGTATCGCTCACGAGCCGTGCGCGAACCGCGTGCGCTCCTCGAGGAGATGGGAACTGCCATCCCCGATGACGTCGAGATTCGCGTGTGGGACTCGAGCGCGGAGGTTCGCTACCTGGTGTTGCCGGAGCGGCCCACCGGAACCGAGCAACTCGGCGAGGCCGAGTTGGCAGCGCTGGTGACCCGCGACTCGATGATTGGGGTCGAACGGCTGTGACCGATCTGCCGTCGGAGTACTTCGCTCGTCTGACGGGAACGAGTGCCTTGCCGCGCGACAACGGATCACTCGCATTCCGAGCGCCGTGGGAGGGACGGGTCCTGGCGCTGGCGATCGCGCTGGTCGAGCGCCTCGACATCCCCTGGGATGACTTCCGCCAGCACCTGATCGCCAGCATCAACGACGAGCCGGACCGGCCCTACTACGAGAGCTGGGCCGCTGGGCTCGAACAACTCGTCCTCGATCACCGACTCACGAACACAGGAGCACTCGATGCCGCCACCCCCGTCGAGCGGCCAACGTTGTAAGAGGCAAACTGGGTGGGCTGGCTGGACCTTCCGCCACGGCAGTAGATCTCGCCGGCTCGGAGAGCGTGAATCAGCGGCCGAGAACGACGACGCAATCGGCGTTGATCGACCCCGTCGGGGCCGGTGACGGGAAGGCGGCGACCGTCGTACCGGCGCTGACCTTCCCTGCGAGGTTCTTCGCCTCGAGGTCGAAGCCGGGTTTGCACTCCACCACGTTCCCCTGGCGCTCGGCCGCGTTCCCGACCGCGGCAACCTGATAGCCGAGAGCAGCAAGCGCGAATGCCTTCGCTCCGGCGGCTCCCCCGATCGCCGAACCATTGAGGATGTCGAGGTGCACCTGTGCGGCCGGGCGACCGGGGTTGACGGTCGTCGTGGTTGTCGGCTGCTGAGTTGTCGATGTCTTGGTGACGGTCGCCTGCTTGGTGGTCGAGGACTTGCTGATACTGATGTTGAACACGAAGACGCTGATCGCCACGCCTGCGGCGATCGCGACAGCGCCGAGGAGTGCACCGAACCAGAATGATCGCCTGACGCGGCGGTGTTCCTGGTGTCGACGCCGTGCGCTCAGCTCCGCGCGGGTTTGGGGCTCCGCGGCGACGGGCGCTGACGTTGGATCTGGCGACGACTGCGGTGGCCCGGCGTCGGGGAGGCCGGCTGAAGAAGGAGCGTCATCCGAGACGTCATCGGTCCATTGGGTGCCGTCCCAGTATCGGGACGCGTGCTGCCCGGTCGGATCCGGTGCCCACTGGGGTTCTGTCGAGCGCCGTTCGTCGCTCATTCGGGCCCCCGAGCAATGCTGTGTCGCGAGAACCCTAACGCTGGTTCAGCCCGCGAGTGATGACCCTCACCGCTCATTCGGAAGAGGTGATGTCACGCCGACCGCGTCCGAACCACCTCCTCCGCCTGCTGACTCGCGGTTTCGAGGATCGCGAGTCGTGCCCACGAGCGTCCTGACCTCGAGAACCGGACCCTGGGTGGGTCCTCGGGCCATGCCCGGCCAGCGTGAGCGGGCTGGAGCGGCGACGGCCTCGTCGTCGATGGAGCGTGCGGCTTCGGAGACGCCGGGTCGACGGGCCGCGACGTCAGGGCGCGATCGTTGGCACGCCAGCCAGGAACCGGTCGATCATCGCGTTCACCTCCTCGGGAACCTTCAGCTGGTTGAAGTGACCCGATCCGACGGTTTGCCCGATCGCGATCGCCTGGTTCAGCTCTCTCAGGAACGAGGGCTCGTTCGACGGCACTGCGGAACCGATCGCCAGGACCGGTCCGGCGCAGGCCAGCAGCGCGGCCGGCGAGTCGAATTCGGCCATGGCGCTGACCAACGGGACGGCCACCTCGTTTGGCACCGAGCACATCGACTCCGTGATCTGGGCACGCAGGGCCAGCGTCGTCGGTGGGCAGGAACATCTGGTCGATGAACCGTCGACGTCCGGTCGCTCCAGCGGAGCCTTGCAGCGCCGGTACGAGCTGAGCAGCCATTCGCTCCCAGACGTCCTTCTTCAGGGGAGGGGGATCGACCAGGACGACTGCGCTGACCAGCTCGGGTGCCGTCTTGGTCAGGGCCAGGGCCACCATCGCGCCCGGGCTGTGGCCAACCGCGACCACGTCACCGAGGTCGAGGCTTCGCGCCAGCTGGACGACGGCGGTCGCGAGCGCCTCGACGGTCCAGGAGTCCGGGGCACTGCTCTCACCGTGACCGGGCAAGTCGATCGCGACGGCACGGTGCGTCTTCGAGAAATGTCGGAACTGCTCGTCGAAGAAGCTCCGATCGCAGCACCACCCGTGCAGGAACACCAGGGGCGGATCGCCCACACCAGCCGCGTCGTACGACAGTCCGCTCCCGTTCACGACGTCCCTGACAACCCCGGCTTGCCGTGTGTGAGCCTGCCGCCAGCGAGGGCGAGGTGGCGTTCGGTGAACCGCTGTGCGCTGACCCCCCGCCGGGTGATCCACCTAGCCACGGTCGATGACCACGCGGAGGCGTCAGACGAGGGGCGGTTCGGCGGCGGACCATGTGCGACCGAACCAGCGCTGGATGCGGCTGGACCCGAACTCGACCTTGTGGGCGGCGAGAGCCTGTGAGGGTCCCTCGAATTCGCCCGTCGGTTTTGCGCCCCTCAAGAACGTGACATCCACGCGGGCAACTTGGTCGCGGCCGAACTCCAAGTAGCACAGCCCGTGACCGTCGTATTGCGCGGCGTCGTCGGTGCCGCGCACGCGCGCGCTGATCTGCTCAGCGACCACTGCTGCCTGACCCTCAGCGAACACGCCCGCTTTCGGCGTCCCGACGCTGGTGACGTCCCCGACGGCGTAGACCCCCGGGAAGTCGGTTTCGAGCGTCAGCGGATCGACCGGGATCCACCCGTCGACGGTCATGCCCGATTCCGCTACCACCGTCGGTACTCGGTGCACCGGAATGCCGAGGAACAGGTCGAAGGGCAGTTCGCTTCCATCGCTGAGCATCGCGACCTTGCGGGCGGGATCGAGCTCGCGCACTGCCCGGTCCGGATGCCAGTCGATTCCGCGCTCGGCGAAGGCGACGAGCAACGCCTCGGACGCCGCGGGAGACGGCGGGATGGGGACACCCAATGGCATGACCAGCGCAATCTGGGAGTTCTTCCTCAGTCCTCGCTCCGTGAGGTAGTCGTCCATCAAGAGCGCCGTCTCGCTCGGTGCCGGTGGGCACTTGAATGGCGACGACGTGACCCCGACGATCACTCGCCCACCTTCGAAATCTGCCAACACGTCGCGGAGCGCGAAGGCTCCCGGCACCGTGTAGAACTCGTAACCCCCTTCGGCCAGCCCGGGTGTTGCAGCCGGGTGCAGATCGGCGCCGAGGGCGATCACCATGACGTCTGCGTCGAACGTCCCCGCGTCGGTCTCGACGCGTTTGGTCACGGGATCGATCGCTTGCACCCGCGATTGGACGAATTGCACGCCGGGCTTGACGAAATCACGGTAGGGGTGGCGGACCGCCGGGGGCAGGTCGCGCCCGAACATGACGTCCAGCTTCGAGAACCCGAAGACGAACGCGTCGCTCTGATCGATCAGGACGACGTCAACGTCGTCACCGAAGCTCTCCGACAATCTGGTGGTCAGCTCTAAACCGCCGAACCCTGCACCGAGTACCAGGACGCGCATGGCCGGAAGATAGCTGGCCCGGCGGGACAGCTTCCGATCGTCTGCGAACGTGTGGCGAGATTGCGAAGCTCCGTCATTCTGGAGACGTGGCGGCCCGGCAAGACGGTTGGTGCAACCGACTGCTACCCGCCCGGCGGTCGATACTCGACGCTGATCTTCGCGGCCTGGTCGATCTCCTCCGGAGTGAGCAGCACGATGGTCTTGAGTCGAGTGTGCCCATCGGCGTTGACGGCCAACCCGAGCGCGGCGGCCGACTTCTGGTCGGGGAGATCAGCGATGACGATGACGTCATCAGACCCGAACGCGAAATAGAAGGCTTCGAGTCGACCCCCGAGGCCCTCCGCGAGCTTCTGGATGGCAGCTCGACGGCCAGTCCCGCCGTCCTTCAGGACGCCCTTGACACCGTCCGCCGTATACGACGCTTGCCACAGATACTTCGGCATGGCGTCTCCCTTCTCCTCGTCGGGAGCATGCCACGCATCCGCGTCCCGGGCCTCCCTCGGGGCGCCAGGCCGGCCGGGGTCTCGGGGTCGGCGCGATCGAGGTGACGTCCGTCCCGCCCCGCTACTCAGGTTTCTCTCGGGCCGGCCGAAACACACATATGCGTTTCGGGCGAGCCCTCACGGGATACCGAGAATCCGGCGTCTCGGTCTCCGTGCCCTCGCCCGGCGGAACCCAGGACCGTGAGAGGGGCAACGAGCGGTGTTGATGACGAGATCCAAGAGCCGGGGTGCGATCGACCGGACCGTCTCTCAGCTTCGGCTCGACGGTGAATGGCTTCCGATCGTGCAAGGCAGCTTCTACACAGACGGCAACGGTGGTTTCGCGTGCACGGCCGCCGACACCGCCACGGGAGGGCGGGTCGAGCTGACGGGCCCACTCTCTGCCATCGAGGGGTTCAAACACGACGACGACACCGGCGACACCGGCGACAAGCCGATGGCGGCCGTGGCCAGAGCTCGGGCCTAGCCGACGGACGCCCCGACCCGGGACTCCCCGGGTGGGTTGACGCACGCGAGCAGCTGATGGGCGACGACCTTCGGCGCGTACTCCCGCTGGACACGCTCCTGGAGTGGGGCAGCACGGCGCCGAGCGCCGCGGAGGTCTCCTGCGATCTCGCGCAAGAACTCGGCCGCGTGCTCGACGTTCGGCTCAGCCCAACACTGGTCGGGAGAGTACGACTTCGGCGTCTCATGCTCCACTGGGACGAGCTCGTAGTCGACCAGCCAGGCTGCGCCACGGTCCAGATAGGCGAGCGGTCCGCCCCAGCCCTTTGCGACCACCGGATTGCCGTAGGCGCACGCATCGAACGCGCCGAGTGCCCAGCCCTCGCCGCGGGCGAGTGAGACGTAGCAGTCGCCCCGAGTGTGGAGGCCGGCGATCTGGGTGTCCGACCAGTCGTCGTGCATCTCGAGCAAGAGGCGCGGTGGCCTCCCAGCGGTCGTCGGGTTGGTGCATGTCTAACATCTCGGGGTGGGTGACGGTTCGACCCGGCACGCCTCGAGGGTCCAAGCACTTGGGCGGCGAGTCCATGAGGGTGAGGTCTTGCCAATTCGCGACGCGCGAGTGTTGGAACCGCGTCACAACGGGAGAGGCGGACGCGTCGAGCTCCGGCCGCCTGTGCCATCGAGGGCGCCCAGCTCGTCCCGATCCGTCGCGGTCCTCACCGGACATGAGCCCGGCAGCGCGCCGCGAAGATGCCTTCCGTACCTCGCCCGCGGGCCAGGTCGCCTGGACTCCGATGACCTTCCCCGTGCTGGTTCGTCTCCCTCGAGATGATCGCAGGAGCGGAGCCGATGGGTGAGAGGAGCCCGCGATGGTGAGCGTGATCACCGAAGCGATCGTTTCGCTCGACGGGGGAGACCGTGGCCGCTGACGCCAAAGGGGCATCGGTGGAGCTCGCGGTCGCCGACGTCAGCGTGCGCATATCGAACCCTGACCGCGTCTACTTCCCGGCGCGCGGTGAGACGAAGCTCGACTTGGCCCGCTACTACCTGAGCGTCGGTGACGGGATCGTCCGGGCGCTCCGTGAACGGCCCTGCATGCTCCACCGCTTCCCTGAGGGGGTCAGCGGAGAGAAGGTGCATCAGAAGCGACTTCCGCACGGCGCACCAGCATGGGTCAAGACCGTCCGGGTGGATTTCCCGTCGGGCCGCCATGCGAATGAGCTCTGCGTCACCAACCTCGGCAGTGTCGTCTGGGCCGTACAGATGTCCACGGTGGAGTTCCACCCGTGGAACTCTCGCCGCAGCGACACCGAACGACCCGACGAGTGGCGAATCGATCTCGACCCCATGCCCAAGTGCGGGTTTCAGACGGTCCGCAGGATCGCCCATGTCGCCCACGAGGTCCTCGACGACCTGGGAGCGGTCGGCTGGCCCAAGACCTCCGGCGGGTCCGGGATCCACATCTATGTCCGCATCGAGCCCCGATGGGGCTTCGCCGACGTACGCCGAGCCGCGCTGGCCTTCGCACGTGAGGTCGAACGACGAGCCCCCGACGACGTCACAACGACATGGTGGCGGAAGGATCGCGACCCGACCAAGCTCTTCGTCGACTACAACCAGAACACCCGCGACCACACCATCGCCAGCGCCTACTCGGTGCGGGGCGTGGCCGAGGCCACGGTCTCCACTCCGATCACCTGGGATGAGGTTGACGACGTCGATCCTCGCGATTGCACCATCGCAACGGTCCCGGGCCGGTTCGCGAGTCGAGGCGACCTGCACGAGGGGATCGACAGCTCGGCGTACTCGCTCGAGACGCTCCTTGAGTGGGCAGCACGCGACGAACGAGACGGGCCCCCGACCAAGACGCCTGAGTGAGGCTGGCGCACGCGAGAACGTGGGCCGATGACTCGTTGACGCGCACGCCATCGCGAGCTTGCGCCAAGGCCGGGGAGGCTGGTCGCGTCCGTTCCGAGCGCGACCAGCCGCGAAGGCGGGACACGACGCCAACCTGGCTCGCCTCCCGATGCTTCGGCCCTGGCAGCGCCGGTAGCCTCCCCGTCGAAACGACCTGCTGCGGTGGACCACTCGAACCGGGGGAAGGGGAGGCGGAAACGTTCTTCGGTGCGGGCCGCTGGCGTCTGTGGGTCCAGTATCCGGGTACTCATCGCCGCGGCCGCTGCCGTGCTCCTCAGTGCCACCTTCGCGACGCCAGTTGTTGCCGCCAAGCCGGCTCCGGACACGAAGGTGCTAAAGCGGGTGCAGGCGAGTGTTCACCAGGGGAGCGTTGATCAAACGTGATCTTCTACTTCTGTGATCTCGCACGCCAGAATTCCTGCCCGGGCATCTACGCGGTGATGGCCTGGAGTCGGCGAATCGTGCGCGACGCCGGCGATGTCTGGTCCGATCGTCGGTCGCCTCGGGACGGTCTGGCGTTGTCGAGTGGACCGGACCGGCGGACCGTGCAGACGACTCGATGGCCCCGTCAACCGGGGACCGGACTCCAGGTCCGGCCCGGTTGGCGGGTCGCCCAGCGCCGGTGACGAGCGGCTCGGAAGGGCACGAGGTCCTCACTTGGGAGACCTTCGGCGCGGCGGCGCGGGCGCTCGCCCAGCTCGTCCGCGACGACGGCTTCGATCCGACGATCGTCCTCGCGATCGCCCGAGGCGGCCTGCCCGTCGCTGGTGCCGTCGCCTACGCGCTCGGGGTGAAGAACTGCTGCGTGATCAACGTCGAGTATTACACGGACGTCGACGAGCGCCTCGACGTCCCAGTGATCCTGCCGCCCGCCTTGAACCTCGTCGATCTGACCAATGCCCGCGTCCTCGTGGTCGATGACGTCGCCGACACGGGCGAGACGCTGAGGCTCGTCGCCGATCGTGTAGGTAACCATGTCGCCGACGTTCGCACCGCCGTCCTCTACGAGAAACCACGATCTGCGGTCCGCTGCGACTACGTATGGCAACGGACGACTCGATGGATCGACTTTCCGTGGTCTGCACCCGGCGAGCCCTGAGACGGCTGGGTTGGCTCGAACTATTCCCAGGGTTCGAACAGACCCTCGAACTCGAGGCGCCCGTGCTCGATGCGGCCGTAGAGCAGCCAGTCTCCCTTGAAGAGCTGGTGATCGTACGGGCTCCCCGCGATGTGAGTCTGCGGGCCACCGGTGCTGCTGGGCATGAACCGGATGCGCTCCAGACCGGCCTTCAGGCCCCAGCCTGTGAGCACCGGTGCACGATGTAGACCCTCGGCGAGCACCCGGGCCGTGTCGTACGCGAGGACGGGAATCGCGTTCGGCCACATCGGCGGGTCCTCGCCGTACCGTTCGACGTAACGACGATAGAACGACTCGGCGAGCTGGTTCTGAGGGCACAACTGGTCGATTCCCACCCACCCCTCGAACTTGTCGAAGCCCATCAGGTAGAACATGAACGACGTGCCCATGATTCGCGGCGGGTCCCATCCCAGCTTGTCGAGCGCCTCTCGAAGCAGCCCGTTCGCCGCGATGACCCCATAACCCATGTAGACGAGCGCATCGGCGTCGGCGTGGCGGAGATTGGCGAGATTGGCGGCAAGGTCGGGCGGCGTCTGACTGACCGTCTCGACCGCGGCGATCGATACCGACCGACGGTGGCACTCCTGGCGGAAGTACCGGAAGTACTCCTCGCCATTCGGTGAGATCTCGCTCAGGACCGCGACCCGGTTGTACCCCTTCTTCTTCAACCAGCCGACGACGAGCGTGGCGTCGCCGCCGCAGTCGCCGTTCCCGAGCCGGAAGCAATACTCACCAAAGAAGCGCTCGGTGCCGCACCAGCTGATGAGCGGTACTTCGAGCTCGTTCGCCAACGGACCGACGACCATCCCGTTGTCCGAGCTGTAGGCACCCGCGACGCCGATGCAGCCCTCATCGACGAGGTACCGGAACCCGTCGATCGCGTTCTTCGCCGAACCTTGGGGGAGCCCGTTCTCCGGATGGATCACGAGCTCAACATCGCGGTTCAGCACTCCCTGATCGGTCGCCTCGTCGAAGGCCATCCGGTGGATCCGGTCGTAGCCGCCCCCGGGACCGTCGAGCGCCGAGCCGAGCCAGCCGATCTTGATCGGGTCCATCGCGTCCTCCTCGATGCCACCGGCGTGCCGAGTCAGCACGCTACGTGGCCGAGTCGGCAGCTGCTCTCGCCCCGGGCTGGCTCTGCTGGCCCTCTAGAGCTGGCTCTGCTGGCCCTATAGAGAGGGAGGATGGCGTGCGTCGGGTCGTCCGCCTGGGGCCCCGCATCAGCGTCGGCAACCGTCGAAGCTGCTCCGGCTGCCCTGCTTCGCAGGCCGCCGCGCTCCCGCGGGGCTGGGTGGGGCCGACCGAGGTCGGTCGGAGCCCGACCGCCAGCGTGGCTTGTGAATGCGTGCGGAGCCGCCGGGGGTCGTCACGGGCGGACAGGGTCCTGGGGAACGTGGCGCGAGACATCGGCGCGCGGCCGTTCAACGGTTCCCAATGGTCAGTGCATGTCGACCGGGTCGCCACTACGGTGCTGGCGACCGATCTCCGGCGGGACGCGCCGGACCTGACGAAGGGGTATCCATGAGCTCCACGCCTCCGCCCGCAGCCCAAGCGGGAGGGACAGGTGCCGTCGGCGAGATGCGCAAGCCGCTGACTGTGGTCCTGTTGACGATCGTCACCCTCGGGATCTATGGCCTTTGGTGGTACTACCGGGACTTCGAGGACATGAAGCAATACAGCGGCCAGGGCATCGGCGGCCTGCTCGGGCTGCTCCTCGCCATCTTCTGCTCCATCATCGCGATCTTTCTCCTGCCCGCAGAAGTGGCGAGTCTCTACGAGCGCGAAGGCAAAGAGCGGCCGTGCAGCGCGCTGACCGCGTTCTGGAACCTCATCCCGATCGCCGGCGGGATCATCTACATCTACAAGATCCAGAACCGCCTCAACGACTTCTGGGGCCCAAAGGGCGCGCGCTGGGCAGGTTCAGCGAACAACTAGTAGCCGCCGCTCGACCGGTGCCTTGCGCCCGAACGGGCGCAAGGCACCGAGTCGAGCGAGAGCCTCAGCACGGGCCGGGGCTGCGGCCACCTGACGACGTCGACCCCTCGCCTGGTCGACGCGCCGACGGTTCGTTGTCGCGGCCTTGCCATTTCGGCGCGCCTCACCTCAGAGTCCGGCCCACCGCCCTCCGGCTGATCTCCCGCCGACAGCTTTGAGAGACTGAACCGGTGAGCCTCGATCGACCGACCGTCGTGGTGCGGGCGCTCGTCCCCGATGACCAGAACTCGGCCGTCGCCGTGGTGGCACGCGGCATGCGCGACAACCCGATCAACGTCGCGGTGTTCGGTGACGACCCCGACCGCCGGCTCCACTGCAACCAGCGTCTCTTTCGCGCGCTGTTCGGGGTCATGACGGCGCAGACACGGCTCGTCGCCCTGGACGGCGACACCGTCGTCGGCGCTGCCGGCATCGCGCCACCGGGCTCCTGTCAGCCGACCGGTGGCGAGCGACTCAGATTCCTACCGACGGTCCTCTCGTTGGGTCCTCGCACAGCGATGCGCATGAGCCGCTGGTTGAGCGCCTGGGCGAAGCATGACCTCGAAGAGCCGCACTCTCATCTCGGTCCCCTCGCGATCGATCCGCCGCTCCAGGGACACGGAATCGGAACCCAGATGTTGGCGCACTACTGCAGGAGCCTCGACGAATCGGGTCTCGTCGGGTACCTCGAGACCGACAAGGAGCTCAACGTCCGACTCTACGAGCGGCACGGCTTCACGGTGACGGGTGAGAACACGGTCCTCGACGTCCACTGCTGGTACATGCGCCGCCGAAGCCCGGCGTCCTCGACCTCGTGACCTGACCGATCCGTCTCCTGACGCCAGCGCTCGCTGCCGTGGTCGGCGCGATCACCCGACTTTGCGCAGGGTGTTGTGGTCTGTGTGGGCGAACGGTTCGGGGAGCTCGTTCATCTTGAGCATGGTGCGCTCGTCGTAGGACCAGGTCTCGTCGTCGTTGATCGTCACCGTGACCGTGTAGCTCAGCGTCGAGGCGTTCGCGGCGAGGTACTTGTTCTCGCCGATCGAGTACTGCGGATCACCAGCCGCGGCCGACAAGGTGAACGACCGAGCGTCGGCGGCGGCGATGCCCCCGGCGAGCACCGTGATGCCACGTGGCACGACGAACCCACGCACGACCTCGCCCGCGTCGGCGTCCCAGAGCCAGTAGCCGACCTCGGTGTGGAACGGGTTCTGCTCGTCGCCCCGCCACATCGCCGACTTGTAGTCGAGGCCGTAGAGCGATTGCCGGCCGTTCACCACGGGACCAAACGGCTTGAATGTCAGCTTCTCGAGATACGGCGTCCCGAGCACCTGCTCTTTCGCGTGCGAGTAGGCGGTGTCGAGTCCGCCCTCACCTTCCCATTCGCCGACCATCGGACCCAGCGGCCCCCACGCATCAGCCATGCTCCGTCCTCATCGTGACCGCCTTCGTCGCCATTTGCTCCCGCGTCGGAGCGGGAGACGCATCGTACGCGGCTCATCGCGGGTCCGAGACAAGGTGGCACGTCGCGCGACCAGTCCCGCGTCGCCCCCGGTGAACCCGGAGAACTGGACCGGGACGATCTTGGCCGCCTGCTTATGCTGGGGACCTCGAGACAGGAGTCAGCGTGCTGCACGTGTTCGGCTTCGAGCGGGTCGGCGTCGCCGTCGGGGACCTCTACTTTGTCGACCCCGACCCCGGACCCGGGCAAGAAGGCGCGGAGCAGGGGGTCCGCCTCGAAGTCCGCCTGCTCGACAACCCCCCGGTCGGCGGCTCCATCTACGCCTCCCGTCCGATCCTGGTGGACCAGCCGATCTGGAGGGCTGACCTGTTGGAGTCGGTCGCGGGTGGGCCTGGGACATGGGACCGGACCCATCACCATCCCAAGATGCGCGGATGGGAGCCCGGGTCCCGCGAATTCGAGGAAGCGATGAGCGCCGATCCGTTGGCGTTCGTCGCCACCCAGCTCAGCGACCTCCGCGGCCTGTTGCGCGGCGCCGGGGTGGATCCGTCCGTGGCCACCGAGCGGGACGAGGTCGAACTGCGGGCCGCGGTGCCAGACATCGTGGAGACGGTGCGAACGCTGCTGGACGGCGTGCGATCGGGTCGGCTGGGTCAGCCGCCGGCGAACGTTGCGGCACCCGAGAGCGCTCGGATCGGCTGGCTCTGACGCGGGGTGGCTACTGCTGGAAGTCCTCCGGTGAGAAGTCACGCGGCTCGACGAGGACCAGCCAGTTGCCGGAGTTGTCGCGCATGACGGCCTCGATGCCGTACGGGCGATCCGACGGTGGTTGCGTGAACTCGACCCCTTTGGCCGAGAGCTCGTCGTAGGTCTGGTGGCAATCAGTGGTGCGGAGACCGAACCCGCCCATGGTGCCGCTCGCGAGCGCACGACGAACCGTCTCGGCCATCGCCTCGTCGAGGGGCGGCCCCGGGATCATCAAGGTGACCTCGAGCTCCGGATGGTCCGGATGACTGATCGACACCCACCGGAACCCTTCGCCCATTGTGACGTCGGTGCGCTCGACGAAGCCCAGCACCTCCGTGTAGAAGCGCTTGGCCTCATCCTGGTCGTCACGTACAGCGTCACGAGCGAGATGTTGGTGATCATGTGAGGAATCTACGATGACCGAGGCCCGGTTTGCTTCTTCGAAATTGCCGAACTGGGTTCCCGGTCGCTCAGTCCGCGCATGAAGACGAAGCATCCTGGAATATGCGGCGCGCCCAACTTGGCGGAGCGGGCCTGGTAGCGCGACGGGGAGACGCCGACGAGCTGGCGAAACTTGGTGCTGAACGACCCCAGACTCGTGTACCCGACCAGGTGGCACACTTCGGTGACGGTGAGATTCGTTGCTCGGAGGAGATCCTGCGCGCGTTCGATCCGCCGTTCGGCCACGTAGCGCCCTGGTGTCTTCCCGTACGTCGCCGCGAAGCAACGCAGGAAGTAGTACTTGGACACCGACAAGGACGCGGCGAGCCCATCCAGGTCCAGGACCTCCGCGTAGTGCCGATCAGCGACGTCCCGTGCTCGTCTGAGGTGCACCAGAAGCGGTTCGGGGACGTGCACAGCGGTGAGCGTAAACGCGCGACGGCCGATCCGCGACCCGTCTCACCGTGTCGCCCGGCACGCGGCTCCCGTCACGGCGGTGGGTACGCGGCACCGTGAGCCGGTGCGACGACGGGGACAGGGGTGCGAGAGCGCGGGCCAAGCGGGCTCTTAGCCGGGCAGCGCGCCAGCGCGCAGGGGGTCTGCGTCGATGTGGCCGTGCCCGC
The DNA here is from genome assembly GCA_963714105.1 of uncultured Actinomycetes bacterium. Lineage (GTDB taxonomy): Bacteria > Actinomycetota > Acidimicrobiia > IMCC26256 > PALSA-555 > PALSA-555. The sequence continues at coordinate 2,076,491 of OY970233.1, forward strand.
AGACGGGACCGAGGGCCCAGCTGACCGTCAGGGGCTGCGCCACTCCGGGTGGTGTGACTTCGATCGCTGACGGTGTCGGCTCACACGGCCCAGTCTGCTCTTCGTCGTCAAGGGGAATGCCGATCCAGTGCAAGACCGACCAGACGTGACGGCCGGGTATGACGGTGAGACGCCGGGCGGAACTTGGGGCGCTGTCGACCGTCATCGTGGCGATGGTCGACCCATCCGTGCCGACCAACTGCAAGCGGGGATAGCCGAGAACGGAACATCCGACTCCGGAGACGTTCGCCAGCACGACCGGCACGTATCGCTGCCCGGCCCCGGCGTCGAGACGCCCGAGGGAAGCGCGCAGCTGCGACGGGCGGCAGCCCGGTACCGGCGCATGCGCCCCAGCGGTGGGAACCCCGCCGCGCCCACCAGCCATGAGGGCGACGAAGCCAAGCAACAACACTCTGAGAACAGCGACGAACAACGGAGGCACTGCTTCGGTAGGGGCCGAGCTCGGTCACGCCAACGATACGGTGCCCTTGACTCGCGGGCCCATTGCCTATCCAGGCTCCCTCGTCTCGCCCGACAGGCTGATCGTCAGGGCTGCACCCTCGTGAACTCGCGCCGCTCCGTGGCGGCCGAGAACACGGGGCCAGATTTGGGACGATCGTCCCTACCCGCGTCTCCTCGAGACGCTCATGCTCAAGGCCAGAAGAGACGGGATTGAGGACTGATTGGTCAGCGGGAGCGGGGGTGTGACGCCATGACAACGCCGACACCGTTCGAAGTCCAGGTTCACGGCGACCGGCAAATCGATGCCGAGCAGCGGGAGTACGCCCGACGCAAGGTCGCCCGAGTTGCGCAGCGTGCCCACGGCCCGATTCTGTTCGCGAAGGTCGATCTCCATGCTGACGCCAACCCGTCTCGTTCTCGCCCAGCCGAGGCCAAAGCGGTCCTGGATGTCAATGGGTCGCCCGTTCGAGCCGAAGTCCGTGCCCCCACACTGCACGAAGCCATCGACCTGCTGGAGGATCGGCTCCTGCATCGGCTCGAGCATCTCACCCACCGGTGAACGAGACCGCTCGGTAGCCGGGCTCAACGGGACTTCGCCGAACGCCAGGTCGGCCGAGCCCTCGGTGCGGCGCTCCGCCCGCGATTGCGGGGAGTGCACGTGCGCCGGTGGCGTCGACGCGAGGTGGGTCGTTCGCTCGTGTGCACGGCTGCATTCGGCGCGTCGGAGACGGGGGCTTGCGAGGGATGGCTGATCCGAGTCAAGGTCCGTGGGCGACATGACCTTCACCGGCACGATGGACGACATCCAAAAGGCCTTCGAGGCCGCGGCGGTCACGGTGCTCGCCGTGGGGATCGCCGGTGGGATGGTCATTGGCGCCCGAGACGTCCTGCGAGGGCGACAAGGCGCCTATCAGCGGGTACGAAGCTTCATCGGTCGGAGCATTCTGCTGGGACTTGAGATCTTCGTCGCTGCCGACCTGATCCGAACCGTGGCGGTTGATCCGTCGATCGAGAACGTCGGCGTCCTCGCCCTGATCGTGCTCATCCGCACGTTCTTGAGCTTCTCGCTCGATGTCGAGATCACGGGTCGGCTGCCCTGGCGTTCCTCGGACAGCGGAGTCGGCGATTCGACTCCGTGACTCGCCGAGCTTGATCCGGTGCCCGCCGCTCCAGGTTGAGGCGGCGCGCGGCCGAGTCTTGCGTTCTTCCCGACCGGGTCGCGTGCGGACGCAGTTCGGAGCCGCGTCGCGGTCGGCAGCCGGGACCGCGTCGACAGCTTCAGCGTCCAGCACCAGCACACGCGTCGGTGTCTTCACCACGAGATTACGATCCGGAGCCCGTGCACCGAACCGAGCCCGAGAGCAGAGCAACCTGATGGATGACGATGATGTCCAAGCCGCACTGAACCAGATCAACGAGCGGCTCGACTACATCGAGGAACACATCGTCAACATGAGCCAAGCTGGCGCTCGCTTGATCTACGTCCCGATGGGTCGTGCCGACCACCGACCGACCGACCCCAGCTACGTACCCCCCGAAGTCGTCGAGCTGGTCCGTGCCGGGAGCGCAAGGATGCGCTCGTCCGATACCGAGCGCTGACCGGTGCGGACGTCGACCACGCCAGAGCCGTCATCGACGGGCTCGCGGTAGGACCCGGCTCGATCCAATCGCCGGGCGCGCCCGTGGCTCGGGTGCCCCAACGACACGGCCCAGGCGCTCGGTCGAATCCTTGCCGCGACGAGTTGACGCGTGGGATGTTGTAGCGGCACGGTCCTGCCCATCCGTTGGCTTGCGCCGCGCGATGAGAGGTGGCGATGGCTCCGCACGACCGGCCGGCCGACACCGGTGCGCAAGACGACACGCCCCCGCTCTCGAATTTGGGTGATCCGGACGTCGTCATCGCGGTGGGACTCGGCTGGGACATCGCCGACCTCTACGCGGAGACTGACATCGCGGCAGTCGACCCCGCAGCCGATCCGCCGACCCTCCCAGGCCAGACCGCTCTCGGGCTCGACCAGCTCCTCAGGCTTCGGGTCGAGCAGATCACCGCCGGTGTGCACCGCCTGAACGGGCGACTCGAACAATCAGGAATGGACGTGTCGGTCGTGGACCGGGCTCATCGACGAGGGGACGAAGATCCTGACGAGGACCACGACGGCGGCCTCGCGGAAGCGGCTCCATGCGATCGTCTACCGGCTCCACGTCGAGCTCTTCACCCTGCTGACCGCGGCTCGTGCTCGGGTGGGGACGGCATACGGTCTCGGGCGAGCCCTTGCCGACCTCTGTCAGCGTCCGCGCGATCCAACAAGGACGACTTCATCCGGGACTTCGGTGGGCGGGTTGAGACGATCAGCGGCTGGCTCGGCGATCTGAAGTCGGTTCTTCCCGCCCACTCCAGCGCGGCGGTCAGCCTCTCGTTGGAAGCGTGGGCAACCTGGCTTGCCACCACGCCCGATGACGGACGCGTTTGGTCGGCCGAGCGACCTTGGCCGGACCGAGTGCACCCACAGCGGACGGCCTCCGACGTCGACTGGGCGCTGTTCAACCAGGGCGAACGATGGCGAGCCGTGCTCACCGGCGAGAAGGAAGCCACCGATTCCCTTACCGCCGACGACCTCGTCGAGGCCGGGAACGCGCTCCTCCAGCGCCTGATGGTCTTGATCGTTCAGTTCCTCATCCGGTACTGGAAGATCGCGTTCGCCGGAACCGCCCTCTTGGTCGTTCTCGCTGTCGCCTTGACCATCGGTGCCGGCGGGATCGCGGCGGCACTCGGAGGGCTGGCTGCGCTCGCCGGAGCGTTCGGCATCACGTGGAGAGGAACACGCTCGACGCTCGGAAGCGCGTTGGCGAGCGCCGAGAAGCCGCTCTGGGGCGCGCAACAGGATCTCGCAGTCGCGAAGGCCATCACGGTCCTGCCCGGCTCCGACCTTCAGGTGACGCTCAACGTCCCAGTCGCCACGTGGCTCCAGACCTTGCTGCCCTCCCGGGACATTCCGGTGCCGGGGTTGAGCGTGGGCGACAACGCGGTCCCCGACCCCTAGACGACTCCGCGCGACCACCACATCAGGTTGCGGGCGGCGCCCCCGGAGGACCATTGCCACCCGGTGTCGGGCCGCCGCCGGACGGGCCGCCCGGTTCGGGCGGGCCGCTGGCACCACCGCCGGCCGGCCGACGGATGACCGTCGGTGTCCCATAGAAGCAGCTGACCGTGTACGGGTACTCGATGGTGGCGTCGTAGTGGTAGATGCTCTTCCGCTTGCCGTTCCACATCACGGCGCTGGTTCGACCATGACACGCGTCGAGACTCGCGTTGGTGAGCAGGCTGCCGTGAGCGTCTCGCTCGACATAGATGCCGTAGCCGTCGGCGGCGTAGCCGACCAGCGTCGATTGGCCGGTGGCTTTGTCCAGGATGCAGGACGGAACCTCATGGTGGTGATAGGTCGAACTCATGTCTGGATGTCCACCGCAGCTGTCGAGAATCTCATGCGCGGCGGCGTCTCGACCCTCACCGTCGAGGGCGTTGTACAGCAGGACGCCGTCGCTCAGAACACCGATCGGACCGCCGCTCGTGCACGACGGTTTGCTCGCCGCCGACGGGTTCACGGGAACGGACCAGGTGATCGATTGCGCGGCGATGTGGTTCGGGTTGCGGTCGTACGCGGCAGCGGGATCGGTACTCGTGACCGGGAACGTGCCGGTGGTGTGGTCGGTCGGGAGGTCGTTCGTCTTGATCGTCCGCTTCCCGTTCGCGGTCGTGATCGACGCCGACGCGGCCCGCCATTCGACGCTTCCCTGCACATGAACCTTCGTCACCGCGTCCCATGTGCCAGTCGCCGTGTCGATCCAAGGGCCAGCAGTCTGTGCGCCCCCAACGGTCGGGAACCTGGTCATGCACGAATCGACGTAGCCAACCTTCGGCGTCGTTGTGAGATGACCGTCACCGAGAGGGATCGCGGTCGCATCGACCGGGCTCGGAAGTGAGACGGAGCCCACCCCTCGTGTCGGGTTCCCAGCGGCAGGAGTGGCCAGCATGCCGAGCCCGGCCGCGCAGGCACCGATCGCGACGATCGTGGTCTTGGGACGCCACATGGTCGAGGTGATCTCCCGTTCTGAGAGTCCGGGTAGGGCGCGACGGGCCGCCGCGATCATCAACGTTCGAGGCCCCGTGACCCCCTGATCGTATTTGAGTTGAATCGGGCTCCCCTTACGATCAGGGCATGCGCACGACTGGGGTCGACCTCTCATCGCAGCCGATCCGTACCGCGTCGTGCACGATCCACTGGGCGAACGGTCGGGCCAAGGTGACCGACCTCCTCCCGAGCAACGTCGACGACGACACCGTCACCGCGTTGATCACGGCCAGCGACAAGGTCGGAATCGACGTGCCCCTCGGATGGCCACAAGCGTTCGTGACTGCCGTCGCGGCCCATCACGAGGGTCGTGCGTGGTCCGGTGGGAGCCTCCACGACCTGCGGTTCCGCGACACCGACCGCCACGTCGCGAATGAGACCGGGCACTGGCCGCTCAGCGTGTCGAGCGATCGGATCGCGGTACCCGCCTTCCGGGCCGCGCGGCTCCTCGGCCAGCTGCCGTTCACGGTCGATCGAACCGGCGCGGGCACCGTCGTCGAGGCCTACCCGGCCGCCGCCTTGCGCCGTTGGGGCTTCGCGGGGCAGGGATACAAGGGCAAAGGCGGGATCGACATTCGTCGCGCGCTCGTGGAGGGCTTCACGGCGGCCACCACCGGTTGGCTCCACGTCACCGACGCCCAGGTCGAGATGTGCAAGCACAGCGACGACGCGTTCGACGCGCTCATCGCGGCGCTGGTCGCCAGAGCGGCCATGGTCGGCCGGTGCGACCCGGTGCCTGCGGAGCGGCGATCGATCATCGCCCGAGAAGGCTGGATCGCCCTCCCGCAGCCCGAGAGCCTCCACCGCCTCACCTAGACCCGGTTCCGGTTTCGTCGGCCGGGACGGTGGGCAGAACCCTTTCCGGTCGAGGAGGTAGACGAATGATGTCGATCGGGTACACCATGATGAGCGAGCAGGCCGGCCCGAAGCAGCTCGTAGCAGACGTCGTCCTCGCCGAGGAAGCAGGCTTCGTTTTCGCGGTCATCAGCGACCACTACTTGCCCTGGCTGGAAACCCAAGGTCACCGTCCCTACGCGTGGAGCGTGCTCGGCGCCGCCGCCCACGCGACCGACCGGATCCCCTTGATGACCTCCGTGACCTGCCCGACGCGCCGGTACCGGCGCTCGGCACTGCGACGTCGCTGAGCCCGCAGGTCGCGACCCCGACGAAGCGGCCGTGGACCCGACCGAGCGTCGCGCCCGTGAGGCTTGCCTTCTCGGTCACGGTGGCGCAGGCTGGGGCGGTTGAGTCGGCGGGTGGCGTCGAAGGAAGGCCGATGATCGTCATAGGCCTGGTTGGGCTCGTCCTCGTGCTGGTCTTGAGCCTGGCGTGGACGGGGCGGCTCCTCTACGTGAGCGCCCTCGACGCCCACGACCTGGGGGTCAAACTCGCGACACCCAGGCCCGTGTCTGTCTCGGAATGGCCGGAGTTGCACCTCCAGTCGGTCGTGGTGGACCCCACCAACCGCGACCAACTCGTGCTCGTGGCGCAGTGGCCGGCGCATCCAGAACGGCGATCGATCGTGGTCCTCGCCCTCGACGCCAGCGCGGCTCGACGGGTCGCGTCCTGGTGCGACCGCGGGGTCGCCTTGTCGCCTCTGCGCCTCGAGGAGCAACGACTCTCGCTCCGTCGGCGGCGCAGCACCCACAGCATCGAGGCACGGATCATCGACGAGACACCCTGGCTCCAAGACGGCCCATCGAAGCGGCTGAGCTAGCTCGCCGCCCTGAGAAGGCTCGTCCGCGAGAACCGCGAGACCGGCGGTTCGGGAGGCTGTCCATGAACGTTCCTGACCTCTTCGATGATGGCTTCGGCCGCGTACGGGGAATCGTCCACCGGGTCGTCGGAGCCCTCTCCATCGACCAGCTCACCGCTCGACCGGGTGACCGTGCCAACTCGATCGCGTGGCTCGTGTGGCACCTCACGCGGATCCAGGACAATCACATCGCCGACGTCGCCAAAACCGTCGAGCTGTGGACCCAAGGATGGGCGGATCGATTCGACCTTCCCTTCTCCCGCACCGAGACCGGGTACGGGCAGGGTCCGGATGATGTCGCACGCGTCGTGGTCGCCGGTGAGCTCCTGGTCGGGTACTACGACGCCGTGCATCAGCACACGATCCAATACGTTCGGTCACTCACCGAAGGTGACCTCGACGAGATCGTCGACGACGCCTGGGACCCGCCGGTCACGCTCGGTGTTCGACTCGTGAGCGTGCTCGATGACGACCTCCAACACGCCGGCCAGGCCGCCTACGCGCGTGGTCTGATCGAGTCCGCTCACCGGTAGATCGGGTCGAGACGGGTCACCGGCGAACCCGTCCAAGGGGTTCCCGGCAAACGCCGTCGTTCTACGACGAGCCGGCCACGACTCGACAAGAACACCCGGCGCGTCTGCTTCGAGATCGCCTTCTGCAACGGCCAGCACCCAGGCGGCACGGGCAGAATCGCTCCGGGCTCGGGCGCGGACCGACTCATCCGGCTCCCGGCCCGGTCGCCGTCATCTGAGTCGGCCGTGGGAAGGGCGAGTTCCACCCGGCCACCGGCGGACGTTCAACTGCACCAGCCGATCGCGGAGGCGGTCCGGCGCCCGAGCCACGAGGTGGCCGGCGAATTTCGCGTCTGGACCGACGAGATAGCGAGGCTTGGGTCGCCGGGCGGTGAGCGCGTGTTCGACCGCCCGGGCGACGCGACCGGCGGGGATGCCCTTGCGTCGCCCCTCGTCGAGGAACCCGCGAGCCTGGGTCACAAGCCACCCGTAGCGCTCGCGGCTCTCCTGGTTCAGTGAGCGTTGGAGGTCACGGACGCTCTGCTCAGCCTTGTCCCAGATGGCTGTCTGCACCTCTCCGGGCTCGACGATCGAAACCGTCGCGGTGGTGCCGGCCCGGCGGAGCTCGTGGCGTTGCGCCTCCGCGAGTGCCTCCAGCGCGTGCTTCGACGCCGCATACGGCGCCAGACCCGGTGCGGCGATCCGGCCGCCGATGGACCCGATGTGCACGAATTCGGCCCTGACCGTCACGGAGCAGCGGCGTCGTGAGTTGCGACAGGACGACCGGCGCGAACAGGTTCACGTCAAAGACCCAGCGCCAATCAGCCTGGTTGAGATACTCCACTGGTCCACCGCGGCCGACCCCGGCGTTGTTGACCAGGCCGTTGAGACCGCGCCCTCCGATGTCGCCCCGGATCTTCTCCACCGCGTCACGAAGCTGCTCGGTGTCGGTGACATCCAATATGGTTGGGTGGATATCAGCGCTGAGCGCCGCGCCTCGATCGCCGTCCTCAGCGCGCCGCACCCCGGCGTACACGGCCCAGCCCCGCGCGGCGAGGCGCTTGACGCACGCTTCGCCGATCCCCGAAGACGTACCGGTGATCAGCACTGTCGGCACGAGCGAACAGTAGCGCCGACCCCCCCGACGTGACCCTCGCACGGTGACTCAGGTTTGACCGGCTGCAGCCGACCGTTCCATGCTGACCGCGACCGAACGCGCGGTCATTCGAGGAGACGTTGATGACGAGCCGGTTCGCTGCAGGGGTGTTGGTCGTCCTCACGGCTCTGGCGTCGAATGCACTGCCAGCCGGAGCCGCGGCCGCCGGGAGCGGCAACAAGATCGCCTTCGTGCGGACGGTCGGTCAAGACAGTCACGTCTTCGTCATGAACGCGGACGGGACGAAAGCAACCGACGTTTCGAAGGCGGAGGGCAGCGATCCATCCTGGTCTCCCGACGGGACACGCATCGCGTTCGCGAGTGATCGAGCCACGGGCACCGACGCACAAATCTACGTGATGACCGCGTCGGGCTCACAGCAGACTCGGCTCACCCACGACTCGATGCCGGATCGGCGCCCGAGCTGGTCGCCGGACGGGAAGCAGATCGTCTTCCAAGGCGACAATGGCCTCTTCTTGCTCACCGTAAAGACCAAGGCGGTGAAGCAGCTGACCCAAGCACCCGACTCGGCACCGGCATGGTCGCCCGACGGGACCAAGATCGTGTTCGAACGGGACCGGTCAGTACCGGACCCGACGAACGCAACGGGTATGGACACCGAGGAAGACCTCTGGCTGATCGCCGCGGACGGGTCCCAGGCCCGACAGTTGACCTCCCCACCGTCCTTCACGGTCGGCTCGACGATGTTCGCCGGTCAGGACAACTTCCCCGCCTGGTCGCCCGATGGCTCCAAGCTTGCCTTCGAGAGCAACCGCGGTGGCAACAACGGGATCTTCGTCATGGACGCGACGGGAGCGAACATCGCGGCGATCACTCAACCGCCGGGGACTGATCAGTTCCCCACCTGGGCGCCCGATGGCCTGCGGATCGCGTTCGACCGGACCGCCGAGCCGGTTCTCAGCTCGAAGGACCAGATCTACGTCGCGAACGCGGACGGCTCGGATCAGACTGCGCTGACGACCTCGAGCACGGGCGCGGGGTCTCCGGCGTGGCAGCAGAGGAGGCTGGGGACGTCCGCGCACTGACCCGCCGACCGTGTCGTTGCCCTCCGAGCCCGGGCGCGAGCGCCGGCCGGATCGAAACCGTCCACCGCAGGTGCACGGGCGCGCGTTGCGGTGTGCGGGGATCGGGTTCAGCCGTCGGTGGTCGTGGGGCGGGCCCTGCCGACGTACATGTAACCCCACGCCTTCGGGCCTCTGAGGGAGAAGTTGCGGAGCTCCTCGATCTCGAAGCCGGCGGCGCTGATCAGCGTCGCGATGTCGCGGTTCAGGTGACAGCCGCCCGCGAGCCGCTGCTGGATCGAGTTGAACCGGTCCTGGGTGCGAGCGACTCGTTCAACCGGCGACCGACCATGCTCGACGAAGCTGAAGACCGCATCGGGCTTGAGGACCCGTCGGAGTTCGTCGAGTGCGGCGCCGACATCCGGGATGGTGCAGAGCGTCATCGTGGAGAGCGCCCCGTCGAAACGCCGCGGGGGGAGCGCGAGGTGGGCGCCGTCGTGACCGGCGACATGAACCGGCTTCGATGATCGGGCGATGCGCGCGGCCGCCAGCTTGGTGGCGGTTCCGGACGGCTCGACCGCCCACACTCCGGTCACCGCCGCGGGCAGATGCGGAAGGTTGAGCCCTGACCCGAAGCCCAGCTCGATCAGATCGCCGCGTAGGGGCTCGCAGGCGTCACGTCGCAGCTTCGCGAACTCGCTGCTGCCGAGGAGGACGTTGGTGATTCGGGGGAGGATCTGGTCGCCGTAGAGGCCCATGGTCCTGATCGTACGGTCTGACCGGGTCTCGGCCCACGGTCGAGTCAGGCGGACGTGGACGTTCAGAGCGTGAACTGGGTGCCGTCGACGTGCACAGTGGTCCCGATCATCTCTTCGCGGGTCGCGTGCTGGGCCAACGCGACGTCGTGGGCCGTGGCGACGCAACGCGCCCCGGCGGGGGTGTCCGCGATCACCGTCCAGGTCGCGGGTTCCGATTGCTCGTAGCCGACGGTGTAGGCGGCGATGCGGGCGGGGCCGCGGTAACCGGCGGTGACGTCAACGCTGACCGTGGCCCGCTCGGCTTCCTCGGCGAGATCGGCGACGAGCAGGGGGGTGGAGGCCGGCCGGGCGGTGTACGTGGCGAGGCCGGGCTTGTTCAACAAGCCGCTGACAGTGCTGACGAGGCCCGTGGCGTCCGGCTCGGCTCGGAGACGCTCGACCATCACGGCGGTCGTCTGCAGCACGAAATTGTTCCACGGCCCACCGGCAAACGACTCCCCGCCCGTCAGCGTCGGTATCCCGTCCACCGGGAGTCCCAGGGCGCGCTGCTGGACCCGCACCGCCGCGGGGAAGCAGCTGTAGATCTCGACGAGGTCGATCGACGTCACGGGACGGCCGAGGTGGGCTTCGAGGGCGTGCCCGAGCACCTCCATCGCGGGCCAGCGGTGCAGGTCGTGTCGCTGTGAGACCGCCACTGTGGAGCTCGACTCGAGCGCGACGGTGGGGAACACGACGAGATCAGGATCGACGCCGAACCGCGTGGCCGAGTCGAGGCTGCAGACGAGAATGGCGGCCGCCTGGTCAACGTTGAGCTGGGCACAGTGCCACTTGTTGTACGGGAAGGCGATCGGGCGGTTCGTGGGGCTCGGCTCGCGGAGGAACACCGCGTCGCGCGGCTCGGGGAACGCGGCACGGGGATTCGTCGTCGCCACGGCGTTGAATCCAGCCCAGAGTCGAGCGATCTCGTCGCGGTGCTCAGCGAGCGAGCGGCTCTCGGCGTGGCGCAGGGCGCTGTCGATCAACGCGAACGAGCCCGGCGCGGACGCGAACCCGCCCTCGATCTCGATCCGGGTGACGATCTCTCCGATCGGGCACTGGAGTTCATCGGGTGCGGCGCCGTGCCGGTCGGTATCGACCACGCTCACGCCGGCGCGCCGGGCGATCGTCGCTCGTCGGGCGGCTTCCCCACCGACGATCAGGGCCACGTCGATCGTGCCGTCTCGGATCGCGGTGTACACGTCGTTGAGCAGCGTCTGTTGGGGGATACCCGTCTGGACGAGCACCGTCTGGGCAGCGGGAGCGCCGATGCGCTCCGCGACGACGCGGCCGGGATCCGCGTAGTGCCACGACCCGTGTGGAACCGCGACCCGTTGAACCTGCGACAACAGGCCGGGGGCGGTGCAGTCTGCACCAGCCGACTCCGCCGCAGTCACCATCAGCTCGAGCGCCTCGACCCCGGCTCCGGGCTCGTCGAGATGCTGGGAGGCCACGCCGACGCCGACGAGGACCGGTGTCCGGGGATCGAGGTGCTCCCAGCGGGCCAGCGTCATCGGGTCGTCCAGGCGTGCATACCCGAGCCTGCCACGTGACCGCGGCGGGTCGTCGTGGTCCTAAGTCGCGTCGCGGACGCCGGAACGATCAAGGTCAGGTTCGGATCGGCAGCACGCGGGTCCGCCGCCGGGGCCTACCGTTCGGTTGAGTCGTCTCGGATATCGAGTGGTGGGAGGTGGACCTCGGAGTGGGGATCGTGGTGTTCGGGAGGTGCCGGCGGGGGAGCCGGGCAATCCGCGCTGATCGGTGCGTCCGGTCCCTGGGTGAGTTGAGACGCGGGTGTCGGTGACTCGAGGATGACGGCGCGGATGTGACGACCGGGCGTTGGAACCTCGGCGACGCTCAGGTGGGGACACCGACGGGGGAGACGGTCATCGGCCAGGGGCCGGTGCGCTCGACCTCCAACGCGACGTCGAAGAGGAGGTCGTCCTCGTGGTGGCGAGCCAGGACCTGCATGCCGATCGGGAGGCCATCGACGGTGCCGGCAGGAATGGAGACGGCCGGGTTGCCGTAGATGTTCGAGACGATGGTCAGCGCCCCCATATTGACGAGTTCGGGGAAGTGACGCGCGGCCTGGGCCAGCAGGAGGCTCGGCAGCTTCGGGGCGACGACGGAGGCGAGGCGGGTTCCGAACAGGAAGCTGCGGAACGCGTAGAGCGCTGGGGTGCTCGCTTTGGCCCAGTCGATGAAGCTCTCCTCGCGGCTGCTCTGCTCGGCTTCGGCGGGGAACGCAGGCCCCGGATTCGTGGCCGCGACGACGAAGTCGACCTGGTCAAAGGCCGTGGCCATGGTCTCGTTGAGCCGGATCCGCAGTGACTCCGCGACCGCCGCGGTCCGCAGGTTGTAGAGCGACTGCGCCATGTACAGGCCGAGCGCGACGTCGGGGGTCATGTCGGGTGCGCAACCCGGCCACCGGTCAGCGAGGTCGGCGAGGAGCGTCGCCATGTTCCCCATCATCCAGTAGGCGGTCACGTTCGGCAGGTCGATGGGAAGGTCGACTTCCGTCATGCCCGTCGCCGCGATCATCGCGGCGGCCTGCATGCGAAGGTGCTCCTCGACCCCAGGATCCAGCGGGACGCCACCGAGCGCCGGGACGATCGCGACGCGTTTGCCCCTGAGGTCGTGGGTGCCGAGCCCAGCCTCGTATCCAGGGTGCTTGGGCAGCGTGGACGGGTCGGCCGCGTCGTAACCGCTGCAGACGTCGTAGTAGCGGGCCGCGTCGCGTACGGATCGAGCGACGTTGCCGAGCACGACGGTATTTGGCCGCGTGTAGGCGTTGGGGCTGCGAGGGATGCGACCGAAGGTCCCCTTCATGCCGAGCAGGCCCGTGTAGCCGGCGGGGATGCGGATCGACCCGCCACCGTCACCGCCAGTCGCGAGGGTCACGAGCCCGCCCGCGACGGCTGCGGCGGAGCCTCCGGAGGAGCCGCCCGCGGTGCGGCCGTGCCGCCAGGGGTTGTGCGTCACGCCGTGGAGGCGGCTGACGCTGACGTTCAGGCCTCCGAACTCGCTCGCCGTCGTCTGCCCGACCGGGACCGCTCCGCCGTGCTCGACGAGGCGTTGGATCTGGACCGCGGTGTGGGGCGCGACGCGATCCCGAAACACGACCGACGCTTCGGTCTGGGGCCAGCCCCGCACCGGTTCGAGCTCCTTGATGCCGGCGGGAACGCCACCGAACGGCTTCGAGACGTCCGCGTGCTCCGCCGCGACCCGCGCCCGCTCGACGTCGAGGAACGCGAAGGCGTTCAGGTCGCTGGCTTCGATCGCCGTGAGGCTCGCGTCGAGTTCCTCGACCGGCGAGCGTTCACCGGCACGGAACGCGTCGACCAACGAGCAGGCGTCACCCGACCATGGAGTCTCATCCATCGCAGGATCATGGCACCGACCGAGAATTGTCGGTGGGTGTCGCGACCCGCGCGACCGTGGGGGCCGAGCTGGGTCGCCGCCCCACAGCTGACGCGCCGTCGTCGTGATGGGCGCGACGTGCGCCGATCTCGGTGTCGCGGCGCGTCGGCGTCCGCTGGGCCGAACGCCTCGCGTTGACAGGTTAGATTTACCTCACCTAAAGTCGTGGCGATGGGGCACGCCGGCGCACCGGTCATCGACGACGTCTTCGGGGCGATCGTGCACCCCGTCCGCCGCCAGCTCCTCGAGCGGCTCGCGACGGGGGAGCGCCGGGTCAGTGACCTCGCGGGACCGTTGCCGGTGAGCCGGTCCGCGGTGTCGCAACACCTCCGCCTGATGCTGAGGGTCGGTGTCGTCGCTGAACGCCGCGACGGCCGGGAGCGCTACTACCGCCTCGAACGCGAGGGGCTGCGCGAGGTGGAGAGCTGGCTCGAGCGCATCGACCGTTTCTGGGCCGACCGGCTCCGGAAGCTCGGCGCGCACCTGGACGCCCACCCATGATCGAGGGCGCCCGCGTCGTGCACGAGGTGCGACTCCCGCATCCACCCGAACGGGTATGGCGTGCACTCACGGAGCCGAGCGAGCTCGCCGCGTGGCTGATGCCCAACGACTTCTCCGCGCGGCCGGGCGCACGGTTCCGCCTCGACGCCCGGCCCGCACACTCGGTGCCGTTCGAATGCGAGGTGCTCGAGGTCGACCCACCCCGCCTCCTCCGAACCCGATGGAACGTCGGCGGCGCTCCGTCCACGGTCACCTTCGAGCTGCGTGCCGATGGTGCCGGCACCCTGTTGCGCGTCGAGCACGACGGATTGCCGGGAGACGAACAGGCGAACTTCGACGGCGGCTGGGGAACCAAGTTCGCCCGCGACCTCCCGCTCGTGCTCGACGGCACCCGAGACCCCATCCAGGCTGCCGCGACCTCGGACGGTCTCGTCACTCATCCCGCGATGCGTCCCTGACCGACGGAAGCGCAGGAGACGCGCCTCTTCGGCGCGCGACACCACCACCGCATGGACGACGGGTCGCTTGGACCGGTGGCCGCGACACGGTGTCCGGTAGCCTGCCGGCAGCAAGCAGCACGAGGGTGCGCAACCGCCACCCTGGCTGCTTGGCGTCCGAGCGTCGAGTCATGGGTAGGTTCGCGTCGTGAGCGACTACGAAATCCCCGAGCCCGAACCCAAGGAGATCGACGAGAAGCTGGCGATCGAGTTGCGCCACCTCGCCGACAACGCGGTGCTGAAGGGCAAGCCGCAAGGGCAGGAGCAGTGCGAGAACTGCCGCTACTACCTCGAGAACACTGCCGAGATCTCCTACTGCTGGCACCCCAAGCTGCGGATCCTGGTCGGCGGTGAATGGTGGTGCCAGTGGTGGGAGGCGATCCCCGAGTCGTAGCGTCGCCCGCCGCGCGTCACGGTCGACCCGGCGAGCCAGCCCGCGGCGCTGACCGGCTCCGGAGGCGTTTCACCGCAGTCCGCGCCAGGGCCACGACCGTGCCGCGTGACTGGCGGGTCGGTGTGGCGATCCCGACTGAGACGCGAAGGAGGTAGGGACCTTTGGCGGCCTCGGCGACCGCGTCGTCGAGGGTGCAGGCGTAGTCGCCGGTCGCCGGCACCGTCCGGACGGTCGGGAGGGTGACCCCGGAGCCCACCGGCGGGACGGGTTGGGTGCAGAAGCTCCGAAGGTAGGGAGCGGCTCGCGTGCCCCATTGGGCGGTCCAGGCGGGCCCAGCGGTCCGGAAGTCCCAGAGCTGGACGCTCACCCCGAAGATCGCGGCGCGGTGGTTGTGCGCCGCAGCCTTGGAGATCCGATCGCACGCGGCGCCGTTCGGCGGCTCCGGGAGGACGGCGGGAGCAAGGATCGGCTTCCCCACGGGTCCGGGGATCACCGCCTGCACCTCGGACCGGGTCAGCAGCGCGCAGGGCGACACCGGTGACGCCGCCGATTCACCTCCGGTCGCGGCGGTGGCCCACGTGACGGTGACGATGAGCCCGGACGCGATTCGCCGCGCACGCCGCCGACGGACGATCTGCTGGCCGCGTGCGGGTGACGCACTCGGGTCGGCTGACCGGCGAGGGGTCCCGACGTCCCGGGACCGACTCACAGGCCCTTGACGAGCAGGTAGACGCCGAACAAGACCTCGACTCCGACCACGAACGCGTGGTGGTGTCGGCTGATGGTCGAGTTCAGGGACCCGAGCCAACGCTCCGAGGATCGGGGGGCGACGAGCCGAAGCGCGAGGGGCAGCAACACCGGCAACGCGGTGATGAGCAGCACGACCAGGATGGCCAGCGCCTTCCCTTCGTCGGACACGTCGGCGTTGGCGACATCCTTCATCGCGGGGATGTAGAGGATGATCGTGGTGACGTTCGTGACCATGAGCGCCGACCCGGCTGCGAACGTGGCGACCAGCCCGGCTGGGGCTCGCTGGGATGGCTGGGCGCCGTCCGGCGGCTCCGGGTGGCTGCGATGTTCGAGGATGCCTCGGAGCGCCAGCGCGAGGAGCACCAGCCCGATGGCGATGTCCACCCCGTCCGAAACGGCAGACCGGGTCGCGCTCGGATGGTTCGTGACGTGCGACAGCACGGTGAGGCCCAGTGCGGTCAGGACGACGAGCGTGACCAAGACGCCGGCGGCCAGCGCGACGCCGCGGGTCAACCCTCGTCGCGGCGAGCTGATCGTCAGCACCGCCACGGTCAGGAGGGCGGGACTGATCGCCGCTCCGAAGGCGAGTGGGATGACCTGCGCGAGAAGCTTCCCCATCCCTCCCGCACGCTAATACTCGCCGTGTCGACGCTTCCGGATCGTCGTTCGTGGCTCCGTGCGCACGGTCGCGCCGAGCGGCTCGTCGCCACGTCCATGACCGACCCACTCACCGTTCGGGGATCGGTCGCCCGTCCCGAGCGCGGCGTCCGTCGCCGATCGCGGGTGCACGCGCGGTCCGCGGCGCGGTTGTCAGTCGAGGTCGACGAAATCGACGAAGAGGACGGTCGCGAGCGGATCGAGGTCGCGCTCGGGGACCGTGATGAGGAGCTGGCCCATCGGGTCGGCGTTGAGTCGGTCGAGGACCGACGTGCGCGTCGAGTATGGGAGCTCACGGCCGTCCTCGAGCAGGCCGACGCGGATGACACGGTTCACGGGCACTCCTCGCACGACCACCTCTTCGTAGGGTCGCATGACCAGATGGAGGTACAGGCGGTTGTCGCGCCGAGTCGTCGGCCCGTAGAACTGCCACGGTTCGAGCCCGGGGTCGGTCCCGACGATGCTCTCCCCGTTGCGGCCCATCCACGCCGCGATCTCGGTGAGACGCTCACGCTGTTCCGACGGCAGGGCACCGGTCCCGGTCGGGCTCACATTGAGGAGCAGGTTGCCGCCGGCGGCCGCGACTTCGCAGAGGGTGTGCACCAGGGCCCGTGCTGACTTGTAGTCGGTGTCCGAGGGGACGTAGCCCCAGCTGTCGTTCATCGTCAGACACGTCTCCCACAGACCCTCGGGCGCCTGAGCGGGTACGAACTGCTCAGGGGTGGCGAAGTCACCCACGCCGGGAAGCCGGTCGTTGATCAGGATGTCGGGTTGGAGGGCCCGGATCATCGCCTCGAGCTCGGAGCCCTGCCACCAGTCCGGTGGGCGCTCCCATCCACCGTCGAACCACAACAGGTCGATGCGTCCGTACCCGGTGAGGAGCTCCGCGAGCTGACCGCGGAGGAAGTCGAGATACCGGGACCACTGTTCGGGTTCGGGCCACGGTGGCGAGAACCCGGGGAGATACGGGCGATCGTCGTCGGTGAAGGCGGGATAGTCGGGGTGATGCCAGTCGGAGAGGGAGAAGTACAGCCCGATGCGCAGTCCCTCGGCACGGACCGCGTCCACCCAGCTTCCGAACAGATCCTGGGGGGATTGACTCTGCCCGATCGAGTGCGAAGAGAGTCGGGTGGGATACATCGCGTATCCCGAGTGATGCTTCGCCGTGAACACCGTGTATGTCATCCCCGCTTCACGCGCGAGCTTGGCCAGCGCGTCCGGGTCCCCACGCGACCGGGTCGAACGTCGCCGCGGACCGGTGGTAGTCGGCGACGCTCACCGATTCGCACTTCGGGAGGGCGAAGAGGCCGCCGACGAGCGGCCAGGACAGTTCGAGCCCTTGCGACGACGCGTGGTCCCAGTGGACGAACAACCCGAACCGGGCGTGGCGGAACCAGTCGTTCACCGCCGCGACGCTACTCACCGAGCGGGACACCAGGCTTGGGCCCGGAGCAAGGACACGGCGCTAGTGCGGCTACAGGTTGGCTTGCGTCACGCTGATCACGACGACGAACAACAGCCCGGCGAGGAGCCACACGTCACTCGGGTTGGTGATCCACCGTGAGGCTCTTCGTCCCGAGGCCCACGAACGGTTCAGTGAGCGCTCGCGCGCCGACGCGATCAGCCACACCGCGGCGGCGACGACCACGAACGCGGCGAAGTACGCGCCGGCCACGTGGAGTCGCGACACGGCACCGGAATGGCATGCCGCGGAGGGGTCAGCCGCGGTGGCTCGGTCGGTTCCCAGTGCGGCGATGGTGGTCCCGCAGCCGACAGGCGCTCCGTTCGAACCCTCGATCGCGAAGCTGGTCGCGAGGAAGAAGATCGGGACCAGGATCCCCAGCGCGCCAGCGACCCCGACGACCCGTTCGTAGTGCAGGCGGATGTCTCGGCTCATGTGGGTCCCGGCCTCGGCTCCGACCCGCAGTATGCCCGCCCGGGACGGCTCTCTCGTTCGCGGCGTCCTCGAGGCGGGGCGGGATCGGACCGCGGATCTCCCGATCCGGGGGCGATCGCCTCGGGAGCTCGAGGCCCGTGGGATGCGTTACGAACGTTCGGCCCACACCGCGAACAGCGGGTCACCGCGGTGCTGCACCGGTGTGCACTGGCGCGCGACCGGGTTGTCCCATCCGTCGGAACGCTCGAAGTATTCACGCACGAGCATCACGTGCCCCTCGTCACCGGTCGAGAGCCAGCCGCGGATGGCCTTCGTCGGGAAGCACCGATTGGAGAAGGTGCACACGAATCGGCCACCGGGGCGAACGACCCGTGCGAGCTGATCGAAGACATCGATCGGCTGCACGAGATAGTCGATGGAGACGCAGCAGGTCGCGGCATCGAACGACGCGTCGTCGAAGGGAAGCTCGGGATCACGGTTGAGATCCTGGACCACGCGTTCAGCGGCTTGCGCGTTCCGGTCGAGCTCCGTCGGGTTCAGGCCCAGAACGACCAGATGCGTGGGCGCGATCCGGAAATGCGACACCCACGAGGCGCAGACGTCGAGGACTCGGCCTTGCACCCTGAGCTCGTCGTAGAGGTCGGCGACCGCGGCGATGGCGTCGTCGTCGAGGTGGGTGACAAAGCGTGGCATCTCGTAGAACTGGTCGTCAGGCGACTCGTCGACTCGCGTGAAGAACCCGTCGGGAAAGGAACGGGAAGACTCAGCCATCGTGCGCATCACGCCCGCGGGTGGCGACGTCCGTCGACCCGGAGTCCGCTGGCCCCGAACGGCTTGATGTCGTCCTCGCGGACGGGGGAATCGCTAGGGGGTCGGCTCCGGCGCAGGGGTCCGTGTCTCGACCAGCTTCAGTGTGTGCTTCGTGGGGTTCGCCCGGATGCGGAGCTCGCTGTTTCGCCATTCCTGCTCATGCTTCTCGCAGAGCCAGTAGTTCTTGGATTGCTCGAGCTCGTAGGTTCCCTTGTTGTAGCAACGCTCGATGTCACACAGACCGGCCATCTGCCCATCGTAGCCGTTCTCGGGGTCGTTGCCCTCACTGAGCGCGTCGACGACTGTGGACCGTGGTGACCTCGCTCCGAGACGATCAGGCCAGGCCGGGCAACTCGCGTGATGTTCGGGCGGTCACGAGTCGGGGTCGCGCGCGGGCGGACAGCCCTCGAGGCGGGGCATCACGCGGTCGCGGTTCGCCAAGCGCTCCGAGAGCCGTTCGAAGTCGAGGCGGATCGAATCCGGTACCGGCGTCTGCTGCTCGGCCAGCCACTCGGCGAGCGTCTCGAGCGCCGGTGCGAACTCCGAGTCGTCGATGAGCGCGTCAGCGGCGCGGGCCTGGTCCAGGGTCAAGTGCTCGTCCAACATGATGACCAGCCCTCGGAGACGGCCGGTCAGGTCGGAACGTTCAGCGAAGTCCAAGAGGACAGTCTGGCGCGTCGCGCGCCGGATCGTCACCGGCTGCGCTGAGCGACGCGGCCTTGCACGCGTTGGGGTCGGTGTCGCTACACCGTGATCGGCCCCTCCCCGAGTATTATGACCCGAATGGACGAGAAGCCCACACCGAGGCGACGCGCGAAACGCGACGCGCCCACATCGAAGGCCGATCGTGTCGAGAAGGGCGAGTCCACGGCGACCAAACGGGCCGGGACCGTTCGCAAGAAGAAGGACGTCGTCGTCGACGCGCGAGCCCGGCAACGGGCCCGAGACCGCGCCGGCTGATCGACGGCCAGCGGCACCGGCCGCGACCAGCGACGGTGCTCGTCCTCACCACCCGGCCCCACCCGGCGACCATCCGCGAAGCACTGCCCCGCCACCGGCCCTGAGCCCGCCGCCGGGGCTCCGGGGGGGGCCTCCGTGGGGTCCGCAACGCCCAACCAACCCGAGGTAGCTCGTCACCGATCGGGGGACCGGGTGCGGGCCCGCCCGGGAGCGGTCCCCCGACGCCGGGCTCCCAACGTTCAGACCCGAGGCCGATCTCGCCTACACTGGGTTTCGGCGGCCCCCTCCCGTCGACACGGAGAGGTGGGTGGTCGGAGCCGAGATCGGCTCCGGCCCGGCCGGGTGTCCCGAATGGGGCACGCAGCCCGTTTCTTCTTCGAGGACAGGTCCAAGTCCTCCCGCGTGTCACCCACCAGGGGAGATGCATGATCGGATCGACCGGTGACGGTGCCCTGCCCCGTCGACGTCCCCGGCTGACTGGGGACCGGGAGGACGCTTGACGGCACCGACAACGCTCAGCCCCTGGCAGTTCGACATGTATGTCGGCGCGGAGGCCGACGGGGAAACCACCCCGGAGCAGCTGGCCGCGCTCGAAGCCGACCGGCCAGGATGGCGGGCGGCCCTGCTCCGCCTGCTCCGAGAGGCCGACGAGCACCTCGCCAGCGCCCGATCGCTGCAAGGCAAGGAGCGCGACCAGGTGCTCGCCGACCTCACGTCCGAGCAGCGGCGGCTCGCGGCCGCGTGGAGCCGACTCACCTCCGAACCAGACCCGAGCGCCGCTCGTGACCGCGACCGCGGTCCTCGCCGTGGCCGCGACGACGAGCCGGTGGAACCGGGCGTCGTCCAGTTGCAGGTGTCGTGGGAACCGGGACGGGTCGTCGCATGGGCCGCGGGCCCGCGCGTCGCGCCCGCGGACGGTGAGCAGGTGATGGCCATGCTCACCGCGGCCGGCGCACCGGAGTCGGGTTGGGTCCGGCACGGGCCGGTACGCACGCCGGACGGTTCCTCCGCCGACGCGGTCGCTTCCCCGGTCGGGAAGGTGTTGGGTTGGCTCGTCGCTGCCGGCGCCGATCAAGCCGGCGAGGAGATCGGACCGAGCGTCCGCTGGCTCGGGCGGGTCGCGATCTGGGCGGTGGAGCTCACCGCCCGCGGTGCGATGGTCCCGTTGCTGCGGCAGCGGAGGCGCCGCAACGGCAGCGCCAGTGACTCGACCGGGTCGTACTCCGTCCGCTGGACGCCGGCGCTCATCGACCCGACCCGCCTCGGGGTGATGGCGACCGACATGCCTGGCACGGTGCTGGCCCTCGACCCCAAGGTCGACGACCGGGCCTTGACCCGCTCCGCGCTCACGGGGATGGTCGACGCGATCTGTCGTGACAGCGCCCGTCGCGTCGAGGTGCCCGCGGCGCCGCCGCGGGTTCGCACCGCGACCGACGTCGGTGAGGCGTTCCTCGCCCGCCTCGATGGGAGCGCGTTCGACGCGCCGATGCGGATCGGCGGGGAAATCTCGGCGCGAGGGGAGCGATGGGCCCGCTCGGTGACACGAGAGCACGCGCCGTTGATCGTTCGACTCGACCCTCCCGACGACGGTGACGCCTGGAACCTCGCGGTGCTCGCCTCCGGAGCCGAGGGAAGTCTGGTCCCGATCGAGCAGGCCATCGTCAACGGCGGCTCGGAACGCAACGACTTGGAAGACGAGCTCGCGCGGGTGGAGCGCATGCTGCCCGCCCTGCTGCGACCGGGCAGCACCCGGCGTGGCCACGTGATCCTGAGCCAGGACGAGGCGTGGGAGCTGATGGTGACGACCGGGCCGCGGCTCGCCGCGGCCGGGTTCGACGTGCGGGTCCCGGCCTTGTCTCGCCGTGCCCCCACCCCCACGCTGCGGGTGTTCGCGGACACGACGACGCCGTCCGCCGTCGGCGCGAACCAGCTCGCCGACGTCCGGTGGTCCGCGCTGTTCGACGACGTCGAGCTCACCGCCGCCGACGTCGCCCGGCTCGCCAAGCAGGCCCGACCGCTGATCCGTTCGGGAGGACGGTGGGTCGCGATCGATCAAGCCGATCTGAACGCCGCCGCGGTCGCGCTGGCCGAGCGGGCCACGACCACGCAGCTGTCGGGTGCCGAGATGCTCCGGCTCGCGCTCGGCCTCGAAGGATCACCCCTCTCCGGGGGCGTCTCGGTCGCCGGCGGCGGGTGGGCGGCGGATCTGCTCACCGCCGCCGCGAACCTCTCGACGACCTCCGTCGCCGCACCCGCCGGGCTTCGTCGGGGAGCTCCGCGGCTACCAAGCCGAGGCGCTGGCGTGGCTCGGCTTCTTCGATTCCGTCGGGCTCGGCGGCTGCCTCGCCTTGGACATGGGTCTGGGCAAGACGCCAACGATGCTCGCCCACCTGCTCGCCGGTGCCGGCGACGCGCCGGCGCTCGTGATCGCGCCGGCGGCGGTCGTGGGCAACTGGGCGGCCGAGGCCAGCCGCTTCACCCCCGGGCTGCGCGTCGTCGTCCACCACGGCACCAATCGGGCGTCCGCCGACGAGATCGCCAGCGAAGTCGCTCAAGCGGACGTCGTCATCACCACGTACGGGACCGCGGTCCGTGACGTCGACGCGATCGCCGAGGTCTCGTGGTCCCGGGTCATTCTCGACGAGGCTCAAGCGATCAAGAACCCTGGGAACGACACGTCGCAGCAGCTGCGTCGGATCCCGGCACGCACCCGCATCGCGTTGACCGGAACCCCGATCGAGAACGGCCTCGGGGACCTGTGGGCCATCTTGGACTTCACCAACCCCGGCCTGGTCGGCCCGCGACCGCAGTTCATCGCCTCCCTCTCCCACGACGGGAGCGCCACTCCGGCCGCCGCGGAGGACGCGCTCCGCGCCTTGAACGGCATCCTCGTCTTCCGGCGCACGAAAGCGGAACCGGCCATCGCCGCCGAGCTCCCCGACCGGATCGACGAGCTCGACCACTGTGCGATGACCCCCGAACAGATCGGCTTGTATCAGGCGGTCCTCGACCGGCTGGTCATCGGAACCGATCTCCCCGAAGGCGCGGAGCCCCGAAAAGGGCAGATCCTCGCCGCGATCACCGCGTTGAAGCAGATCTGCAACCATCCCGCCGCCTACCAGGACGACGAACGTCCACTCGAGGGTCGTTCCGGGAAGCTGGCGCGCCTCGAGGAGATCGTCGCCGCGGTGTTCGCCGCCGAAGAGCGACTCCTCGTGTTCACGCACTTCGCCGAATGGGGCCAGCTCCTCGCCGAGTATCTGAGCAAGCTGACCGAGACGCCGGTGGCCTGCTACCACGGCGGGTTGTCGCGCACCGTCCGCGACCGGCTGATCGAGGACTTCCAGACCAGCGAGGGTCCGGGCGCGCTCGTGCTGTCGCTGAAGGCCGGCGGGACCGGCTTGAACCTCACTGCGGCCAGCCACGTCGTCCTCTACGACCGGTGGTGGAACCCCGCCGTCGAGGACCAGGCGCGCGACCGCGCGTGGCGGATCGGGCAGACCCGCACCGTGATCTGCCACCGGCTGATCTGCCCCGGGACGGTCGACGAGCGCGTCGAGGAGGTCGTGGCCGGGAAGCGTCGGATCGCGGATCTCGTCCTCGCCAAGTCGAGCTCCCTCGCCGATCTCGACAGCGAGCAGCTCGGTGCCGCACTCGGGATCCGCCCCGACGAGGTCCTCACCGAGGATCTCGCCCTCGCCGACGACGGAGCGTCGACATGAGCGGACCCCGCCGCCGCAAGGCCCCCGCACGGCCGGCCCGGCGCCGTCGGCCTGCACCCACCCGCGACTTCTGGGGTCGCGAACGGGCCGACGACGACGACCAGCCGATGTCCATCCGACCCTCGGAGGAGCCGACCGCGATGATCCGGTCGCTCGGGCCACCACCGTTCCCCGGCGGGGAGACCCTCGCCGAGCACTACTTCGCCGCGACCTACGAGAAGGCCGCCGCGGTCGCGATCGCGCTCGCCGCCGCGTCGGACCTGCTCGACACCGACGAACCCGACGACTGAGCGCCGCGCACTCGCTCGGTGAGCCCCGAGTCGGGCCGCCGCGCGGCTCGCCTAGACGACCGTGTCCTCACTCGGGGTGGGGCCGATCTCTTCGAACACATCGGTGTCGGAGATCGCTACGGTCTCGCCGTCGGTCGTCTCGAAGATGCGTCGACCCGCGACGGTTCGCTCCTGACCGATGCAGCGCAGCGTCTCGGCTTCACCCCCGGGGGAGAAGATCCTGTACGTCCAGACTCGCGGCATCCCTTCACCCTAAGCGCGTCGGATGCGCGAGTGTCCGATGCGCCCGCGTTGCACCACGGATCGGCTTCGCCCGTCCCCAACGGCACCGTGCGTCGTCAACGGGTGTACGGTCGTCATGGACGGTCGCCGCCCCTGCTGCGCCATGACTTCGCCGACATCGATGGCCTCCGCCACACGGGTTCGAGTCGCCTTTTGCGAGCACGTCACCGGGCACCGAACCCTCGGATTGGAATCGACGCCGACGGCGTGCTGAGAACGGAGCGAGCAAGCAGTGAGCCTCTACAAGGTCTACAGCGACGGTTGGACCCAGCTGCCGGCGGTCCACGATCACGAAGCGATGCTGCGAGTCCTGAAGGACGGGCTCCCCTTCGACGGGGTCCGCGCCCGACTCGCCGAGGCGGACGCCCCTGGATGCGACGAGGACACGACCGAGTACGACGACCCGTTCTGGGACGAGCTCCTCCTCCTCGCCGCACGCGAAGCCGAGGCTCGGATCCGCCACGGAGAACAACCCAGCCGCAGCCCCGGCGGGTCCGTGATCCGGCCGTCCGGCCAGCTGGCCACGGAAGCCGCGCGCGGTGCCGAGCGGGCGCATCCCGCCACCACCGAGCTGCACACCTTCGGGGTGGACTGACCCCGGAGCCCGCCCCGAAACCTGACCGGCCAGTGCCGGCCCCACGGCGCGACCCCTCACCCGGCCGCCGCGTGGCCCCGCCCGCCTCCAACGAGGCTCCTGTTGAAACTGTGATCGGTGTTGTCTTATGGTGGGCCGCTCCATGCGGTTCCGCCTCGGCCTTGCCGCGCTCCTCGCGCCGCCGCCGTGCTCCAGGTGCCGCTGGCCGCGGACGCCCAGACCAGCGGCGGCGGCAGCCAGCAGCAGCAGCTGCAGGACCAGATCGCCCAGCTCGACCAAGCCGGCGCCGCCGCGCTCGGGAACCTGCAGACCGTGCAGGCCCAGCAGCAGACCCTCGACGCCCGGGCCGCCACGCTGACCAGTCAGCTCGACGCCGCCCAGGCCCGCTTGAACCCGCTCGCGGACACGGCCGCCCGGCTCGACGCCGACGTCGCGCAGCTGCAGACCACGATCGCGGTCACCCAGAGTCGCCTCGACGCGGCCCGCCAGGCCTTCGACGCGTCCGCGGCGCAGCTCTACCGGTCGGCTCGCAGCGGATCCGAGTACCAGACCGTCCTCGCCGCGCAGCCCGAGGATGTCGTGGTCGAGAGCAAGTTCCTGGCGATCGTGAGTCAGCAGCGCAAGGACCTCGTGGACCAGGTCGCGTCGCTGCGCTCGCAGCTCGAAGATCAGCGCAAGAGCATGCTCGCCGACCAAGCCCAAGCCGACGCGGCCGCCAACAGCGCGCGAGCCGCCCGGGACCAGGTCGCATCGCTTCGCGACCAGCTCGCGCCCGCGCAAGCGCAGGCCAACGCGCAAGCCGCGACGGTGCAGGCGACCCTCGCCCAGATCCAAGGCACCAAGACCCAGGATCAGGCCGAGCTGGCATCAATTCAGGCTGCGTCGGACGGCATCGCCGCGGCGTTGCGCAGCCGGGGTGGCGGGACGGCCTCCGCGCCGTGTCAGGTGCGACCCGTCCCCGACGAGGGCATCAACCAGCCCTTCATCCCCGGGCGGCACCCGGGCATCGACCTGCACGCCAGCTACGGCGACCCCATCTACGCGTGTCGCGCCGGGACGGTCGTCAGCGCCGGCTGGGACGGGGGCTACGGCAACGCGGTCGTCATCGACCATGGTGGCGGCATGGCGACCCTGTACGGCCACCAGTCGCGCATGGCGGTCAGCGCCGGTCAGCAGGTGAGCGCAGGCCAGGTGATCGGCTACATCGGCAGCACCGGGTACTCGACCGGCCCCCACCTCCACTTCGAGGTCCGCATCGACGGCAACCCGGTCGATCCGGCCCCGTACCTGTAGCGCCCCGCACGCTGGGGTCGAGGGGCGGGCTCGACGACCGCGGGTCGTCGATCGCCGTTCACCGTCCTGGACGCGTCGGGGTGGGAACGGGCGGCCCGTCCGGGAACGTGAAGAACATCGTCTGGGTGCCGTACGCCACCAGCCCCGTTCCGGGGTCCCAGAGCTCGAGCTCCACGGACGCGTACCCGTCGCCGGCGTGGCGGGCCCGGTTCCGGCCTAGGAGCCATTCGGAGCGCGCCGCCTTGAGGACATGGACCGTGAGGTCGGCGCTCGGTGGGAGCCAGACCGGGTGGCCCGAACCCATCCGCTCCCGGACCGAGCCGGGCATCGTGTCGCAGAGCGCGACGGCCGCGAGCGGGTCGATCGTGCCGTCGTCGAGCCATGGCGGCTCCTCGATTCGGTACCAGTTCACGATCTCCGACGTCGTGGGGTCCCACTCCTCCCACGGTGCGTGACCCGCCGCGCTCCGCCCCTCCACGTGGTCCCAGAAGTTGAAGTGGACGTGCTCCTGCCAGCCGCCCGGCCGGTCACGGAAGGACCGGCACGCCTCGGGTGGTGGCGCGTCCGGCGGGGTCAGATCCGTGAACTCGAAGCCGGGGCGGCTCGCGCCGAACACCGCGACCGACGTGTGCCCCGACGTCTCCCCCTCGCTGCGCAGCGTCGCCGCGACCTGAGACATGGTCCGGCCCCGCCGCAGCACCGTGACGAGCACCTCGACCGGGCCCGGTCGCACCTGCCCTGCGAACACCGCGGTGACCGACCGCAACCGCTGCTCCGGATGGTCCAGTTCGGCTCGCATCGCGCTCACCGCCACCGCGGTCACGATCCCGCCGTGCGGCACCAGTGGGCAGTTCCACGCCGACCCGATCACCGTCCGATACCGGCCAGGCCGCGCCTCGTCGGTGTCGACGCGCATCTGACGCTGGAAGCGGGTCGCCGCGGATGGGATCTCGTCTGGTCCTCGCATCGCGACGTCGCTCCCAGGCCGACAGGACCGCTCAGCATGCCCGATCACGCCCACATCGCGGCGCGGAATACCGTTCCGCTGGGCGCG
Organism: uncultured Actinomycetes bacterium; assembly: GCA_963714105.1. Classification (GTDB taxonomy): domain Bacteria; phylum Actinomycetota; class Acidimicrobiia; order IMCC26256; family PALSA-555; genus PALSA-555. The sequence goes on from OY970233.1 coordinate 2,103,484, forward strand.
GACGGTCCTGGCCGGCTCAGCGTGCGGGTGATCCGCCCCGCGGCTCGCGCTGTTCGACCCCAGGACGTTTGCGGTCGCCGGTCTCACGGTCGAAGATCTCCTGTTGACCGTCGGCGAAGTCCACGGTCACCTCGTCCCCATTGAGATGGGCTGCCGTCGGTGTACCTGACGACACCATCACCCACCGCAACAGTCGATTCGTCGACGACTCGTAGAGCGCGACACCCCCGTGCGACAACTTGGCCACGATCACTCTTCGGTCTCATCTCGCTCGGCGGCTGGTCCGACCGCGCGGTCCGCTCGTTTCGCTCGTCGCACGCTCCTACTCACCAGCATCGCGCGTCGCGTTGAAGCCCGCTGCCGATCCTGGCGGTGAGGAGGTGTAGAGTTCGCCGTGGACGGTCGCTGAACCAGCCGACCTAGGTGGCAACTGAGCCGACCTTTGGCCTCCGCCAAGTGACTTCCCGTCCCCGGGGAGTTCGCGTCCACCGGGTGTGCGCCCGGGGGAGACGCCTTCGAGGAGGCTCCGACATGGATACCGCCAAGCCGCGCGCCGCGGGCGTGCCCGACCGGCACCGAGCCCAGCCGTGATCATCTGGATCTTCCCGTCGATCCTCGGGGGCGTCACCCTCGGCCTCGCGCTCGGTGTGGGCCCGACGCGTGCAGCGAACCGCAGAGTCCCTCGAACCCGCACGCGTTCCGGGACCCGACCCGAGATGACACCCCCGTACTACCGCCGTCCAACCACCGCTGCCGCGTCCCGGACGTGCCCCTCGCGTCGTGGACGCGCCGGCTCGAGGAGACCATGAGCCCGAACCGACCTGTGACCCCGAGCGCGACCCGCACGGACCAGCCCATCGGAGCCGATTCGACCGCGGACGACGACCGGATCCATCGCGCCGGCGCTCGGTTCCAGAACCTCAATCCGATGCCCACGTGGTCCCACGCCGTGCAGCTCGCGCCCACCCCACCCACAGCCGAGTAGCCACGCCGAACATCCAGGAACCGACGTCCCGGTCGGCGTCGACCGGGACGCGCGTCAGTCCCCGCCGAGGACCGTCGTGCCGACCCGGTGCCCGTCGCCGCCGCGATGACCGCCCCGGGACCCGGGGCCGGTCGGTCCTGCGTCCACGTCCCCAACCTCGGTCAGAGAGGACTCCCATCTCGTGATCCCGCTCTCGATCCCGGAACGCATGATCGTCGCGCCCGCCGTCGGGGTGTTCCACTCGTGGTGCCGCGACGACGGCTGGCCGGGACAGGTCGTCGAGATCGGCCAGTCGATCGGTCGGATCCACGGTCGGGGTTCGACGACCGCGGTGCGGAGCCCGTTTCGGGGAATCGTGGCCGGCATGCTCGCGTGCGACGGCGAACGCCTCCGGGAAGGCGAACCGGTCGCCTGGCTCCGGATCACGACCAGCGAGTCCTGACCCGAGCCCTCAACCGCCCCGGTACCGCTCGCGGGCTGCGGCGATCTCCGCGCGCGCGGCCGCGTGCCCGGCGTAGCCGAACGTCGTCGTCGTCTTCTCCGGCTCGAGCATCTTGTACATGTCGAAGAAGTGCTTGATCTCCTCGAGCAGATGCTCGGGCAAGTCCGAGACGTCAGTGACGTTCTGATAGTTCGGATCCAACTCGGGGACGCAGATGACCTTCGTGTCTCGTCCGGCTTCGTCCTCCATCCGGAGCACGCCGATCGGCCTCACCCGCACCCAGCACCCCGGGAACGTCGCGTCCTCGAGCAGGACCAGGACGTCGAGTGGATCTCCGTCCTCGGCGAGCGTCTCGGGCACGAATCCGTAGTCCGCGGGGTAGACCGTCGCGGAGAACAGGCGCCGGTCCAGACGGATGACGTGCTTGGCGTGGTCGTACTCGTACTTGTTCCGGCTGCCTTTCGGGATCTCGATCACGACGTCGATGACCTCGTCGGGCGTCATCGGCACCACCGCCCCGTCGCTCGGGCTGACGCAGCTCGGAATCGCCACTCACGGCGGCCCGTGCCGGGCGCCGCACCCGGCCCCGACCGGGGTCCCTTACCCGCCGGCGATGAGCCCACGGTTGAGGATGAAGAACGCAACGCCTGCCGCCACGCCAAAGACATGCCATACCTCGTGGTAGCCGAACCAGGCCGCGATCGGGCGCGGTCGTCGGCACGCGAAGAGCACCGCGCCGACGGTGTAGAGGACGCCGCCGAGCCCGGCGAGCGCGAGGAGCTCGGGTCGACCCGCCAACGTGGGCAGCGCAGCGATGGCGGCCCAGCCCAGTACCAGGTACAGCGTGAACCCGAGCTTGGGGAACCGGTTGAGCGCCAGCGCCTTCAGCACGACGCCGGTCACTGCCCCGACCCAGACGATCGCCAGCAGCGCCCATCGCCACGCCCCGGAGAGCGCGAGGAGGCACACCGGGGTGTAGGTGCCGGCGATGAGGACGAAGATCATGGCGTGGTCGACGCGCTGCATCACCTGACGCGTCCGCGGCGAACGCGCGTACACGTGGTACGAGGAGCTCGCCAGGTACAGCAGCACCATCGCGAGGCCGTAGATCCACGCGGCGAGGGTCGCCCGTGCGCCGTGGGCATCGTGGATGAGCCACGCGAGGCCGGCGAGCGACACGACGAACGCGGCCTGGTGGACCCGTCCCCGCAACCGAGGCCGAGTCTCAGCCGCCGCGGAGTCGTTCAGCGTCGCAGTGATAGGCACAACCTACCAGCGGATGCCGATTCCGTCGGACCGCACCTCGAGGAGGGAACCGTGTCACCGAAGATCGCCACCACCCGACACGTCGACCGCGCCGAGCTGCTCGAGTTCCTGAGGGCACAGCATCGGGGCATGCTCGCCACGACGCGTCGCGACGGGCGCCCCCAGCTGTCCCCGGTCACCTGTGGGGTCGACGCGGATGGCCGGATCGTCATCGCGACGTACCCGCGACGCGCGAAGGTCCTCAACGTCCGGCGCGATCCCCGCGTCTCGCTCTGCTCACAGTCCGAGGACTGGAGCGCGGAGTACGTGCAGGTCGACGGCCACGCCGAAGTCCTCGACCTTCCCGAAGCGCTCGAACCCCTCGTCGACTACTACCGCAGCATCGCCGGTGAACACCCGGACTGGGAGACGTACCGTGCCGCGATGCGCCGGCAAGGGAAGTGTCTGATCCGCCTCGACATCGAACGGTGGGGACCCATCGCGACCGGCGGGTTCCCGCCCGGGATCTCGGCACAATGAACTGCGGCCCGGACGGCGTCGCCCCGCGTGCTCAGCACCGGGAGTGCTGACCGACGCCCGGGCTAGCCTCTCGATGATGGGAAGCAAGGGGTCCAAGCCGCGCAAGCCGCGCCACTCGCAGCACCTCCCGAAGGTCGGTACCGCGACGGAAAACGCACGTGCGCTGCACGAGGAGCGCGAAGCGGTCGTCGACAACGTCGGGCTCGGAGCCGCCGGCCACTGGACGAAGATCGTCCTGGTGGGGATCGCGGTGCTGGTCCTCGCGGCTGCCGTCGTCGCACTCATCGCCCTCGACTGACCGCCGTCGCCGCCCGTCACCCGGCGGCTCACACGGCACGGGTGACGCCGCTCGTGGCTTATCGGGGTTCCAGGACCACGACGGGTATCTCACGGGTGGTGCGGGCCTGGTAGGTCGCGTACTGGCCCTTGTTCACCTCGTCGGCCTTCGCCCACAACCGGGCGCGCTCATCGCCGTCAGCGATTCGCGCTCGGACTGGGATCCGTGTCCGCCCCACCTGGATCTCGACGTCGGGTGTCGCGGAAAGGTTGTGGAACCATCCCGGGTGGTGCGGGTCGCCGCCTTTGGACGCGATGACGACGTACGCGTCCCCGTCCGGGACGTACAGGAGCGCGGAGGTTCGAGGTTGACCCGTGCGGCGGCCCTTCGTGCGGAGCAGCAGCATCGGCCGCCCGCCGAGGCTCGCGCCGACGCGTCCGTCCGTCGCCTCGTAGAGCCACTGGTGCACGACCAGCCCTTTGGCGAGGACGCGCTCAACCGTCGAGTTCATGGCGTCACCATAGGTGACGACGTCGGATCGAGTTGTTGGCGCGTCCTCCGCGAAGCGCCCGCGTTCAGGCGCATCAGCGTGGTGGACCTGCTATCCAGTGGACCGTCCGCGGCGTCGACCGTTCCGAGTCGAGCCCGGCCCGGGTAGCGAGGAGCGCGTCGATGTCGAAGGTTCTGTGTGTCCTCTACGACGATCCCGTCGATGGGTACCCACCCGCCTACGCCCGGGACGACATTCCCGGCTTGGACCACTATCCGGGCGGACAGGCGCTTCCGACACCGCGGGCGGTCGACTTCGTGCCCGGCGAGCTGCTCGGCAGTGTCTCCGGCGCGCTCGGCCTCAGCCGCTATCTCGCCGAGGCGGGTCACGAGTTCGTGGTCACCGCCGACAAGGACGGCTCGAGCTCGCGTTTCGAGCGTGAGCTCGCCGACGCCGAGGTCGTCATCTCCCAGCCGTTCTGGCCCGCGTACCTCACCGCGGAGCGAATCGCCGGCGCCCCGAATCTCAAGCTGGCGATCACCGCGGGTGTCGGCTCGGACCACGTCGATCTTCAAGCGGCCATCGAACGTGGCATCACGGTCGCGGAAGTGACCTACTGCAACAGCATCAGCGTCGCGGAGCACGCGGTCATGATGATCCTCGCGCTGGTCCGGGACTACATCCCCTCCTACCAGCGGGTCGTCGACGGCGGCTGGAACATCGCTGATTGCGTGTCCCGTTCCTATGACGTCGAGGGGATGAGCGTCGGCTCGGTCGCCGCGGGCCGGATCGGCCTCGCGGTGCTGCGCCGCTTGCATCCCTTCGACGTGCAGCTGCACTACACGGACCGGCACCGGCTCCCGGACGCGGTCGAGCGGGAGCTCGACCTGACGTTCCATCCCACCGCCGAGTCGCTCGTGCGAGTCTGCGACGTGGTGACGATCCACGCCCCGCTGCACCCCGAGACCGAGGGTCTCTTCAACGATGCGCTGATCAGCCAGATGAAGCGGGGTTCGTACATCGTGAACACGGCACGCGGGAAGATCTGCGACCGGGACGCGATCGTGCGGGCCCTGGAGAGCGGCCAGCTCGCGGGCTACGCCGGTGACGTCTGGTTCCCGCAGCCACCGCCCGCCGATCATCCCTGGCGAACGATGCCCCACCACGGGATGACGCCGCACGTCTCGGGGTCGTCGCTGTCGGCGCAGGCGCGGTACGCGGCGGGTGTGCGCGAGATCCTCGAGTGCTGGTTCGAGCACCGACCGATCCGCGACGACTACCTGATCGTCGACGGGGGCCGCCTCGCCGGGACCGGCGCCCACTCGTACAGCGCCGGCGACGCAACCACCGGTTCCCAGGATGCGGGATCCTCAGCCCAGTGACCCGGAGGATCCGCCCCTTCACCCGCCCGGGTTCTGTTGGCGGCGTCAGGGCCGCGACGGCTCGGGGACGGGCCGGGGATCGAAACGCTGGATCTGGGCGATCACGTCATCACCGATCGGCAGCGGCGCGCAACCGTGGTTGTGTTCGCAGACCACGTCGAACTGTGGTGGCGCAGCCGAGTGACAGCCCAGACAGGAACCTCCGAATCGGTTGACGACGGCGGCGGTCCCGGCGGTCAGGATCGTCGTCCCCTGGGCGGTGGCCTGCGGGGTGAAGAACTCCCAGTCGTGGGTCGCCGGGTCGTATCCCTTTCGCCGCTTCACGCCGGCCGCTTGGGGGATCAGCAGGATGATCGTGCCGACCGGATAGACGCCACCCTTCCGTGAGTTGGCGACGTGAAGCGCCTGCTTGAGATGACCGAGGCGGTTGTCGACGAAGAAGCCGCGGACTCGGGTCATGGAGCGCAGGCTGCGAAAGTCGGATGCCTGCACGTGGATCTCCTGGCCGGCTGGCCGTGACCGCGGCGTGAGCACCTGCTGGCCGCTGGCCGCGAGACCCAGGAGCAACACGACGGCGACGCCGAGGGTCGAGACCCAGACCGCGAGCGTGGGGCGCACAAACACGCTCACGGACAGCCGCCGCGGTCAGGGGACGCGACCGAGCGGCGCTCGGAACCGGCGTGCCGGTCCGGTCCCGGGCGGGGCTCCGACGCGAGGTCCGTCGGGCCGGGGAGCTGGCCGCTCGGGGCCACCACGACGGTACGGTCGTCGACGCCGAGGGGATTGCCCGGGCGGGCCGACCGGCGTGGCGGCGTCGACGCCCCGGGGTCAGAGCGACTCGAGCAGCTCCAGGACCTTCCGGTTGGAGGGGATGTTCCACTGTTGGGCGCCGATCTCCTCGAACCGGATGATCCCGGCGGCGTCCACGACGAACAGCGCCGGTCGTTGGCCCAGTGAGAGCAGGCGGCTCGTCGCGTCGTAGGCGTCGAAGACGGCGTGGCGCTCGTCGATCAGGGTCGGGAACGGGAGTGGGTGGGACCGGAGGTACGCCTCCGAGGACGCCGCCGGCTCAGCGGAGATGGCGAGGATCTCCGCCCCGAGGGCGGCGTAGCGCTCGTACTCGTCGCGCAACTGCGCGAGGTGCCGGCGGCAGAACGGTCACGCGTAGCCGCGGAGGAACGCGAGGACGACGGGGCGGCCCCGGTACCCCGAGAGGGTGACCTCACCCCCGCCTGATCCTGGCAGCGTGAACTCCGGGGCCGGCGAACCGACCGGGGCCTTGCGACCTTCGCTCATGACCCCATCGTACGGTGAGCCCGGACCGCTGGTGGCTGCTCGTGATCGCCCCGAAACGAAAGCGGAGGTGGACGCACAGCACCGGAGATCCGTCGCAGACCGACAGTGAGGTGGAACGGTGAGCCACGAGAACCGCACGGTCAACGAGCTGCTCCACGAGGCCGGGGAGACCCACCACCAGGTGTTTCGGATCGTCGACGGCGCCGACGCCGACTGGGCCTCCTGGTACGCGGACTGGCTGATCAACCTGTCGGAGCTCCCCCAGCTGCTCGGGGTCACGCCGGTGCGAAGCGAGCTCGTCTACCTGCTTGTCCGTCTCGACAAGGAGTACGGCGAGCAGCCGCGGGCGGAGCGCTGGGAGGACTACTACGCCCGCGAGCTGATCACCCACTTCGCCGGTTGAGCGTGGCGGGGGGAGCGCTCTAGGCGCTGGACGCGGCCGCGCGCATCGCGCGAGATGGCCACCGCACCTTCGTCGCCCACCCGGCACGCTCGAAGAGGCGGATGATCTCCGCCGACGAGTCGATCTGGTGCGGGAGCGCACCGTGTCGGGCCGAGCTCGGGTGCGCGTGATGGAAGTTGTGCCACGCCTCCCCGAACGAGAGGACCGCCAACGGGCCGAAGTTCCTGCTCTGGTCCTTGGTCGTGAACGGGCGACGCCCGAAGAGGTGACAGACCGAGTTCACGCTCCAGGTCACGTGGTGGAGCACAGCCATCCGGACCAACCCGGCCCAGATGAGGGCGGTCACGGCGGCACCGATACTCCCGGCGATGATCCAGCCCAGCGCGAACGGGACCGCGAGCGACACGATGGCGAACACCGGGAAGAGTCGGCTGACGATCACGAGGTCACGGTCGGCGAGGAGGTCCGGGGCGTACCGGCGGGCCGAGGTGTTGTCCGCGGCGAACAGCCATCCGATGTGCGCGTACGCGAACCCGTGGATCTGGTGTCGAACTCCGCGACCGTAACGGTGCGGCGAGTGGGGATCGCCGGGCTGGTCACTGAACATGTGATGACGCCGATGATTGGCGACCCACCCGATGACCGACCCTTCGAAGGCGAGCGAACCGGCCGAAGCCAAGACGATCTTCAGTACCCGGTGCGCCCGGAAGCTGGAATGGCTGAAGAGCCGGTGAAAGCCGATGGCGACGCCGTGGCCGGTGACCGCGTACAGCACGACCGCGAGGATCACGTCGAACAGGGTGATGGCATGACCCCACAGCAGCGGGATCGCGACACCGAGCGCGACGCCGGGACCGATCACGAGCAGCGCGGTGATCACGCGGCCCAGGATGAGACCCGACCGAGATTGGGGTTCCTCCTCCACGGCGCGAGCCGAGGAAGCGGAAGAAGGAGGAGTGGCGGGTAAGACTTCGATCATCGAAAGAACCCCGTCTTCGGGCGAGCAGGTTGGGGACAGTTCGTGTCCAACCAGTTCCTGCGCCCCGGCCGGGCCCGATGCCGCCGTGGTGGCGGTCGGAAGCCAATGTAGGGCTCGGATCGTCACCGCGGGAGACGCGTGAGTAAACGTTTCGTAACTTCGCTCGCTCGCCGGAACCGTGCCCGCCACGAACATCGGGGCGACGCGTGGTATCGTGAGGTTTGTCCCGTTGGTGCCCCTCCATCGTGCCCGGGACATTCACTGGGTTTGCCGGCTCGTCCGCGCCGCTCCGGGATTTCGCCAGCGCCGAGGCGCGGCCACCGGATCAGCGTCTCGGGGTGTGTTCGCCTCGTGAGACCTGATCCGCACCTTCCACCGCTGGTGGAACCAACACCGGAGCAATCCAGCCGTATGTCCGTTTCCTTTCTTGATCTTGGCGTCCCCGAGACGCTGTGCCGCGACGCTCGCCCGTCGCGGCATCGAGCACCCGCTCCCCATCCAGGCCCTCACCATCCCTGACGGCTCCGCCGGCCGGGACGTCTGCGGGCAGGCCCCGACCGGTTCCGGCAAGACCATCGCCTTCGGGATCCCGATGATCACGCGCGTCGGGCGGGCCGAATCGATGCGACCCCAGGGCCTCGTCCTCGTCCCCACCCGCGAGCTGGCCACCCAGGTCCGGGGGGAGCTCGAGTGGCTGGGCGCCGACCGCCGGATCCGCGTCGCCGCCGTGTACGGCGGCGTGGGGATCGAACCGCAGCGGCGGGCCCTGCGACGTGGTGTCGACATCCTCGTCGCGTGCCCCGGCCGTCTCGGCGACCTCATCGATCGTGGCTCGGTATCCCTCGACGCAGTCGAGGTCGTCGTCGTCGACGAGGCCGACCGGATGTCCGACATGGGCTTCCTCCCGCAGGTCCGGCGACTCCTCGATCGCACCCCGAGATCCCGCCAGACGCTGCTGTTCTCGGCCACGCTCGACGAGACCGCCGACGCGCTCGTCCGCCGCTATCAGCGGAACCCGGTCGTGCATCGGCTCGCCGCCGCACCCGGCGAGAAGGGCCGAGCGACGCACCTGTTCTGGCAGGTCGACGACGGTGAGCGCCTCGGGGTGTGTGCCGACATCATCAACGAGTCGGGCTCGACCATCGTCTTCTGCCGCACGAGACGCCGAGCCGACCGGATCGCCAAGCAGCTCGCCAACACCGGGCTGCGGGCCGGTGCGATTCACGGGTCCCGCTCACAGGCGCAACGGGACCGGGCGCTCGCCGCGTTCGGTTCCGGCGAGCTGGAGGCGCTCGTCGCCACTGACGTCGCCGCCCGCGGGATCCACGTCGACGACGTGGCGTGCGTCATCCAGTTCGACACCGCCCCGGACGTCACCGACTACACGCACCGGGCTGGCCGGACCGCCCGGGCTGGGGCGCACGGGCTGGTCGTCTCCCTCGTCGATCGCGACCAGACCCACGATGTCAAGAAGCTCCAACGGCACCTCGACGTGCCGTTGGGCCTCACCCGCCCGCAGCTGCCCCTGGCGCGGCGCGAACCGGCGGTAGCGGAGCCGCTCGTTTCGGTTCCTGCAGTCGGAGCGAGCGAGAACACCGGCACCGTGAAGTGGTTCAACCAACGCAAGGGCTACGGGTTCATCGCTCGCGACGGGGCCAACGACGTGTTCGTGCACGCATCGTCGATCCCGGGTGTGTCGCTCCCGTCGGTTCGACCCGGACGCCGCGTCGCGTTCGAGGTCGGAGCCGGGAAACGAGGCGACCAGGCCCACAACGTGGCGCTGGTGTGACCGGCACGTCGATCGACGTGGTGCTCACGCACGGGATTGTGCGCGGAGCCCGCTCGAGCCGTCAGGGATGCCCGGGTCGATTCGTGTCGTACACTGCAACCTTCCGAGGCGTGTCATCCGGACCGTCCCGGTGGACTGAAGGATGAACCGTTGGCAACAGGCACCGTGAAGTTTTTCAACGAGCAGAAGGGTTACGGCTTCATCTCCCGTGAGCAGGGTGATGACGTCTTTGTCCACTTCTCCGCCATTCAGGGGACGGGTTTCAAGACCCTGCAAGAGGGTCAGCGCGTCGAGTTCGACGTCGGCCGTGGCAAGAAGGGCGACGAAGCTCAGAACGTACGCCCGATCTAGTCGGAGCGGTGCGACCGGGCTCTTCGCTGGGTCGCACCGCTCTCTCTCCTCGGTACCCGCGTCGGGTGCCACACCGGAAGGCCCTCATGTCGAGCCGCAAGCGGCCCCGTGTCACCGACACCGAAGATCTCGTCCACCTCTATCTCCACGAGGCCGGCCAGTACGAGCTGTTGTCGAAGGACGACGAGGTCTGCCTGGCGCAGCGCATCGAGGCCGGGGCGGCGGCGAGTGAGCAGCTGGACGCCCCCGCGTCGCTCAGCCCGACGCAACGGCGGCAGCTGGGACGCGCGGTGCGGGGTGGGCGCGAAGCCCATCGGGCGTTCGTGCAGGCAAACCTTCGGCTCGTCGTCTCGATCGCGAAGCGCTACCAGCGTTCCGGGCTGCCGCTCCTCGACCTGATCCAGGAAGGCAACCTCGGGCTCATCCACGCAGTGGACAAGTTCGACTGGCGCAAGGGCTTCAAGTTCTCCACCTACGCGACCTGGTGGATCCGCCAGTCGATCTCCCGCGGGATCGCGAACACGAGCCGGACCGTTCGCCTGCCGATCCATGCCGGCGACAATCTCGCCCGGCTCCATCAGGCTCGCATCGAGCTCGAGGCTCGCCTCGGGCGGCGAGCCAGCATCAAGGAGCTCGCCGACGAGCTCGGGATCTCCCCCGCGAAGGTGTCCGAGACGCTCCAGATCGCGGCGGAGCCGCTGTCGTTGTCGTGGCCGATGAGCGAGGACGGAGACACCGAGTTCGGTGACCTCGTCGCCGACCGGTCGGTGGCGTCACCGTTCGACGCCGCCGCGGCGGCGATGCTTCCGGTCGAGACCGCCAAGCTGCTGGTGAAGCTGGACGAGCGGGAGCGGCTCGTCATCGTGTTGCGCTTCGGGCTCGACCGGGGCGAGCCCCGCACCCTCGAAGAGGTCGGTGAGCACTTCGAGCTCACCCGAGAGCGGATCCGGCAGATCGAGGCCAAAGCCATGGCCAAGCTCCGCCATCCCGCGTTCAACGTGGACCTCCGCGACCTGGTGGGCGTCTAGCACCTCGAACCGCGGTCGTGCCGCGGGGAGCGCCGCCCTGCGGCGACGTTCGGGGCCTGTCGCGCGAGGTCAGGACGGGCGGTCCGCGGCGGTGCGGCTCCGGCCGTGTTCGCGACCCCGGGTGCTCGCCGAGAGGACTCGCTTGCGGAGCCGCACGTTCTTCGGTGTCACCTCGACGCACTCGTCGGCGGCGATGAACTCGAGCGCCTGCTCGAGAGACATCGGGCGGGGCGGGACCAACCGGACGAGCTCGTCGGCCGACGCGGCGCGATGGTTCGTGAGCTTCTTCTCGCGGGTCGGGTTCACGTCCATGTCGCCGGCTCGGGAGTTCTCACCGACGATCATCCCCTCGTAGACCTCGACCCCCGCACCGACCAGCATCAAGCCCCGCTCCTGCAGGCTCGTCAGCGCGTACGCGGTGGTCGCGCCGCGACGGTCGGCGACCATGCTGCCGGTGGCGCGGTTCCGGAGATCACCGTGCCAGGCTTCGTAGCATTCGAAGACGGAATGGAGCAGCCCGGTCCCGCGGGTCTGGGTCAGGAACTCGGTCCGGAACCCCACCAGCGCCCGGGCCGCGACCAGATACTCCATCCGCACCCAACCGGTGCCGTGATTCACGAGATGCTCGAGGCGACCCTTGCGCACCGCGAGGAGCTGGGTGACCACGCCCAGGTAGTCCTCGGGAACGTCGATCGCGACCCGCTCGACCGGCTCGTGGACGTGCCCGTCGATCTCGCGAGTGACGACCTGGGGCTTCCCGACGGTCAGCTCGAAACCTTCGCGGCGCATGAGCTCGACGAGCACCGCGAGCTGCAGCTCCCCTCGGCCCTGCACCTCCCACGCGTCGGGGCTGTCGGTCGGCAACACCCGAAGGGAGACGTTCCCGACCAGCTCCGTGTCGAGGCGGCTCTTCACCAGCCGGGCGGTGAGCTTGGACCCGTCCTGACCGGAGAAGGGTGAGGTGTTGATCCCGATGGTCATCGCCAGGCTCGGGTCGTCGACATGGATCACCGGCAACGGGCGAGGGTCGCTCGGGTCGGTGAGCGTCTCGCCGATCGTGACCTCGGCGAGCCCCGCGATGGCGACGATCTCACCCGCGCGGGCTTCGGTCGCGGCGACCCGATCGAGGGCTTCGGCGACGTACAGCTCCGTGATCCGCACCGTCTCGACGGATCCGTCGGTGCGGCACCACGCGACCGGGTCACCGCGACGCAACACGCCGTGGTACACGCGGCACAGGGCGAGCCGGCCAACGTAGGGAGAGGCATCGAGGTTCGTGACCAGCGCCTGGAGCGGGTGACCATCGTCGTAGGCGGGAGGCGGGATGTGGTCGAGGAGCGCGGCGAACAGCGGCTTCAGGCCACCCTCGCCGCTGGTGCCGTCCAAGAAGAGGTCGGGGTCGGTCGGGTCGAGGGAGGCTCGACCGGTCCGGGCGTTGGAGTACACGATCGGGAAGCTGATCTGGTGCTCGTCGGCGTCGAGATCGAGGAACAGCTCTTCGACCTCGTGGACCACCTCGGCGATGCGGGCATCGGCGCGATCCACCTTGTTCACGACGAGGATGACCGGGAGTCGCGCTTCGAGGGTCTTGCGGAGCACGAAGCGGGTCTGGGGGAGCGGCCCTTCGGCCGCGTCGACGAGCAGGAGGACACCGTCGACCATCGTCAGGCCGCGCTCGACCTCGCCCCCGAAATCGGCATGACCAGGTGTGTCGACGATGTTGATCTTGACCCCGTCGTAGCGGACCGCCGCGTTCTTGGCCAGGATCGTGATCCCCTTCTCCCGCTCCAGGTCCATCGAATCCATGATCCGGTCCGCGACGTCCTGGTTGGCCCGGAACGCGCCGGTCTGACGCAACATGGCGTCGACCAGCGTCGTCTTGCCGTGGTCGACGTGGGCGACGATCGCCACGTTGCGGATGTCGGCGCGCGCGCGCATGAGAGCCTTCCGGGTGGGGCGGGGGGGCACCCAGGGTACCGCCCGAGGGTCCGAGCGCCGGTCAGGAGTGCGCCGCGGCCGGATCCGCGCCGTCGAGTCCCGAGCGGGTCTCCTGGGTTCGGCCGGACCGTTCATCGCTCTCGACACGCGACTCGCGGATCGGGCGCGGGAGGGCAGGCAGGTTCAGGGGCCCTTGTCGTTGCGTCCGCCGCGGCTCGCCGGGCCGGCGTTCAGCGTGTCGGCGCCTCCCGCGGACGCGCAAGAGGCCGACGCGCGCCGCCGGGCCGCCACGGCGGGGGCGTGGTGGCGTTCTCCCCCGTGTTGACGGTCCACCCCGGCGAACCGTCCGCCAACCCCGACGGTCAGACGGGGTCGCTACTCGCAGTGATCGCTGTGCGCTGGGGGGACGTCGAGGGCAGGGTTGCGGTCGAAGAAGCCGAAGGGGGTGACGAGGAACCCCGTGTACTCGACCGGCATGACCGGCCAGTCCTCGGGGCGGACGAAGTGCGTGACACCGAAGCTGTACCAGACCACGATGTCCTGCTCGGTGATCGGACGGTTCGCGGCGGTCCAGCGGGGTAACCCGTCACCTCCGGCGTGCTGGTTCGGGTACTCGCCCGCGGCGCGGCGCTGGTCTCGCGCGTAGGGCGTCACCCACAGGTTGTGGCGAGCGAAGCTGGCGCGCTGCGCGACGCTCGCGTCGGGCTGCGCGAGGAGCGTCGGCGTCGACATGGTCGGGACGAGCTTGTAGCCGACCGGGTTTCCGAGCCGGTTCGGCCGGCCCGGGTTCACGATCCGCCAGTGACGACTCGACGCGGCGTTGGTCTCCCGTTGCGCGTCGGTTTCGGTGGCGAGGACGGTGACCTTCTGGCGGAAGGCGTTCCCGAGCGGGTTGTCAGGTCCAGTCGGCAGCCGTTCGGCCTCGACCTCGCACACCGTGTTGGTCGGGCCGTCGACGTCGAAGTCGAGGCGCGCGTTGAAGAGGTGCTGGTGGTGCGGCGCGGCGAGGCCGGGGGCGATGACGTTCGCGAAGTCGGGCGTGGCGCCGGCCTCGATCGCCATCGTTGAGACGATCCCGGTGAGCTTGACCTCGAGCTGGATGTTGCCGTCGAGGTAGAAGTACCAGTAGAAGCCATACTCGTAGTTCCCGACCGTGGCGATGAAGCTGACGACGAGACGTCGGGAACGCCGGACTTCGCTGGTGTCTCCGTGCAGGTCGTGGTGCTTCCAGAGGATCCCGTAGTCCTCCTCGTGCATGCAGATGGCGTTCGGGATCGTGTACGGCTCACCCTGCTCGTTGGCGAGGTCGACGTCGAAGTAGTGGATGACCCCGAGGCAGTCGCATCCGAGGCTGAGCGAGTTCGCCATCCGGCCCAGGCCCCATTCGCCGGCGTCGAACGCGTTCTTCCAGCCGTGCATCTCGCCGGGATCGCCGTAGGGGACGACCATCTCGCTGATCGACGCTCGATGCAGGACCGGGCGGACCGCTCCGGCGTCCTCGTAGCCGATCGCGTGGAGGACGAGCCCTTCGTAGGGGTCGAAGCCGACCCGGAACGACCACCGTTGCCACTGGACGAGGCTTCCGTCGACCTGGAAGCTCGGACCGTCGGGCTGCACGATGTCCAGCGGGCGCAGGTCGGTGCGCATCGCGCCGACGTCCTCGGGGAGGTAGCTGCCCCGCTCCGGTGGGAGGGTGACGACGCCGTAGTCCTGCACCTCGATCACCTCGCCCGCGCCGCCGTCGAAGAACGCGATGAGGCCCTCGATCGGCCGCGCGTACCCGTTGTCGGTGGTTGATTCGCGCAGATAGGCGATGCAGCGGGAGATCCGCCGGCCTTCCTCGAGGTCCAACCCGAAACTCCCCGCCGGCCAGGGGTCGATCTGCACCTGCGATGCGTCGTCGATGCCCCGACGGCGGAGCGCCGCGAGCCAGTCGGGATGCTCGGGGAGCTTCAGGATCGCGTCCAGCGATTCACCGAACAGCAACGCGGGTCGCATGCCCTCGACGGTGCGGACCGAGCGGACCGCACCCGCGGTGACGGACACGACGGCCTCGACGAGATCCAGGCGCGCTCCCGGTACCGCCAAGACGCGCGCGTGCCGATCGATCGGCATGCCCGGCCGGTAGTCCCGGACCGTCTCCTTGTCGGGCTCGTCGAGGACGACGTGGATGATGCGGGCCTGCTCGTCCAGGTCACCGGACTCGCGCAGCACGTGGACGGCGCGGCGGATCTCGTCGCCGCTGAGCGTGTCAAGCGGATGGGCCACGCTGAGCGTGCTGCCGGTTGCTGTCATGGCGGAGGCCTCCTCGGCGTGACGCCCACGGTGATGCGCCGACGATCCCGGCTCGACCGTATCGAATCGGCTGGCGCCCGCAACCCCAGACGGACCGTCGACGCTTCCCACGGGCCGGCCCGGGACCGTAGCGGCTCCCACGGGCGGCGCGTGCGGCTCACTTCGTGGCGGCGACCGTGAACTCGGCGACGTGGTCCTCGCCGGGGAGCGGGATCGGCGTGGTCGACGTGACCGCGCGGGTCTGCGGGTCGATGACGTCGAGCTCGCTCGACCCGGCGCTCGTGTCGCCGACGTACCAGAGTCGACCCGCGGCGCCGACGAGCTGCCCGTCTGCGGGCCCGTCGAGCGGGACGTCGCCGATGAGCCGCCCGGAGCGGTCCAGTTCGACGATCCGCGGGGCGTTCACGTCGTTCATCCACACGTGGCCGCCGAACACGACGATCCCGCCGGGGCCGAACGGGAGCGCCCCGAGGTCGTGCACCACGGGGTGACCGGCCGGGCCGATCGTGACCTCGAACAGCTGCGCGGGGGCCACGGGCGGGGAGCTGGCAGGTGTGACGACCACGTACGCGGTGTGCTCGTCGACCGCCGCGACGATCGGGGACACCTCGTCCGGGACCGGCAGCGTGACTCGACCGGTGAGACGCCCCCGCGCGTCGACCCGCGCGACCGCGGCCGGGGCGCCGCGAGTCGATCCGCTGCCGGCGATCCAAAGTCCGTGGGTGCTCGGCGCCAGCGCCTCCGCATACGCGCCCGGGACCGTGACGCGGGAGACGACCCCGGTGGCGGGCGGGTCGACCGCGAGGGTTCGGTCGACGTCGGTGAACCAGAGCCGGCCCGACCCGACCACCGGCGCGCTGCTGTACCGGTCGTCGTTGGGCTGGTTCGCGACCCGTCCGGTCTTCGCGTCGATTCGGCGCAGACCGTTGTTCGCGTCCGGCAGCCACAGCGACCCGCCCAGCACGGCGATACCGCGGAGGTTGCAGTCGTCCTCGCCGACCGCGCAGTGGAGCGGATTGCTATAGACGGTCGGTGTCTTCACGTCGGGTGCGAGACGACCGACGCGGTCCTGGTTGGTCAGGAACCACACGGTCGCCGGCCGCGCCGCACTCGGCGCGACGCCGGCCGGTCGCGCGTGCGGCGCCCGTGACCAACCCGACGAGGACGACCGTCGCGGGAAGCACCCCCGCCCAGTGATGCGTCACGGCCGCGGACTCTACCGGCGGCCCACGTCGGCGCCGGTGCAGCCCGGCTCGGCGGGTCCGCGGGAGCCGGGCTGCGCGCTCCCGTCGAGGTCAGGTCGTCGACCACCGGTCGAACGACATCCGAACGTCTCGTTCGACGGGCTCGCCGTCGGTGGATGGCGGATCGCGTCCTTCGCTCGCCCGGTGCGGCGCTCGCGTGCTACGTATGAGAGGGTCAGGCATCACTTCCGACGGGCGAGGAACGAGGCGAGTGTCATGGCTGCTGGACTGATCCTGGAGTTCGAGGGGGTCACCGAGAAGGAATACGACGCGGTGAGCAAAGAGCTCGGTATCGACATGAGCACCGGGAAGGGAAACTGGCCCGACGGGCTCGTCACCCACTCCGCCGGCCTCGGTGACGACGGCCACCTCGTCGTGATGGAAGTGTGGGACTCGCCCGAGCACCAGGCCAAGTTCATGGAGGAGCGGCTCGGCGAGGCGCTCGCCAAGGGCGGCATTGCCGACCCACCGTCCAGCGTCACCTGGATCGAGCTCGTCGCTCACCACCACCCCGGAGCCTGACTGCCGGCTCCGCGCCGATCGGGCGGCCCGACGCCGCGACGGAGCCTCGACCCGGTTACTCGTGACGCCCGACACCATCCGGCGGGTGGCCGTGGCGCGTCCGGTTCAGCCGGCCCCGCGGGGCTGGGGGCTCACCGGGATCGACGGGCGGAGCCGCCGGTGGCTGCCAGCTGCTTCAGGATGTCGCTGTTCTGCTCGAGCAGTCGACGGTTGCTCTCCGCGAGCTCCTGCAGGCGGGTGTGGACGGCCTCGATGCGCTCGAACGCGTGGGTGTCGGTCTCGAAGTCGTGGGTCGCGAGCTGGCTCGCGATCTGGTCGGACCGCTTGGCCGCGATCAGCAGAATCGCGCCTTGCAGACCCGCGACCATCGAGAGGAACAGGTTCAAGAGGATGTACGGGTACGGGTCGAACCCGTGCTTGCCGTGGGTGCCACCGAAGTAGAAGACGCTGTTCAGGATCGACCAGGCGACCATGACGAGCACGAAGATGAACACGAAGTTCCACGAGCCCATGCCGTTGCGCATCTTGTCCGCGGCTCGTTCGCCCAACGTCAGCTGGTCACCCGACGCCACGGCGGGGTGACGGTCCCATTGGGCGAGGAACCCGCGTCGCTCTCGCCGCCGTCGCGTCGGGGAGCTGGTCGTCGCCGTCGTCGGGCCCATCAGTCCTCCTGGTTGCCGGGTCCTGCACGGTTGGCATCCTGACCGCGATCCCCGGCGTGGACGCGGTTCTCCACGGCTACTGCTCGGCGAGGATGGCGGCGAGCTCGACGAGGGGATCGCGGGTCACTGGACCGGTCGCTTCCGCTTCGGCTCGCAGGATCGTCCCGTTGAACGGGAACGGCGCGGTATAGCCGTCACCCACCGCGGGGCCCCACTCGTACCCGCAGGTGAGCCCGGCCCCGACCCCGTTGAACCCGGCGGGGGTGAAGCGGGGGATCACCCCGTCGGCGACGGTCGCCCCGTCGCAGCGGAGCGTGGCGTGACCGCCGAGCCCGTCGTCCTTGTCGAAGATGAACTCGATCCGGTGCCGACCGGCGTCCAGCCGCGCGCCGGATTCGATGACGTGGAGCTCCTTCCCGTACAGGTTGTGGACGTACCGAGGCCGGCCGTCCAGGAGGTGCAGCGAGAAGCCCCCGAGGACGCAACCGGTCGCGAGCAGCGTCCCCTCGACGACGGCACCGTCGGGCACGTCGACCTCGACCCGCAACGCGTGGGACCGGTTGTGCACGTCGACCGCGACCCGTTCGGGGACCTGCGCGCCGCCGGGGAAGTAGCGGTACGTGCTCCTCGGTGCGTGGCGGGGGGGCCGAGGATGGGTGAGCGTCCACAGGACTCGGTTGTCGAGGGGAAGCACCTGGTTACGTTCGGCTTCCTCCCACCACCGGGCGACGAGGTCCCGCACCAGCTCGGGATGCTCGGCGGCGACGTCGACGGTCTCGGAGACGTCCTCGGCGACGTGGTACAGCTCCCACACGTCGTCGTCGAACGACGCGTTGGGGTTCAAGCCGTCGCCGTAGATCGGCCCGACCGGGTGGTACGTGACCGCCTTCCACCCATCGTGGTACAGCGCCCGTGAGCCGAACATCTCGAAGTACTGGGTCGTGTGCCGCCCCGCGGCCTCGGCACCGGCGGGGTCGAGGAGGAGATACGCGAAGCTGGTCCCGTCGATCGGGGTCTGCGGGACGTAGTCGATCGTGGCCGGTGCCGACGTGCCGACGAGCTCGAGCACGGTCGGTACGACGTCGATGGCGTGGGCGAACTGGTGGCGGATCCCGCCGGCGGCGTCGGCGAGCCGGCGCGGCCAGGACACGATGCACGGATCGGCGACGCCACCCTCGTGGACCTCACGCTTCCAGCGCTTGAACGGGGTGTTGCCGGCCATGGTCCAGCCCCACGGGTAGTTGTTGTGGGTGCTCGGGCCGCCGATCTCGCCGATGCGGGCCTGCATCTCGGCTCGCGGGGCCGGGTCGAGGTTCGAGAGGCGCCCGTCGTTGATCGAACCGTCTCGGCCGCCTTCTGCGCTCGCCCCATTGTCGGAGACGAGGATCACGAGGGTGTCGTCACGGTCGCCGGTGTCGTCGAGGAACGCCAGGAGCCGGCCGATCTGCGCGTCGGTGTAGGACAGGAACGCGGCGAAGCACTCCATGAACCGGGCCGCGAGCGTCCGCTGCTCGTCGTCCAGGTCGGCCCACGCCGGCACCCACGACGGGCGGGGCGACAGCCGGGTCCCGGGGGCCACGAGGCCGAGCTCGAGCTGGCGGGCGAAGGTGCGGTCCCGCCATTCGTCCCAGCCACCGTCGAACGCACCCCGGTACCGGTCGATCCACTCCCGGGGGGCGTGGTGAGGCGAGTGGCACGCACCGGTGCAGAAGTAGAGGAAGAAGCGCCGGTCCGCGTCGACCGCGCGCAGGTCACCGACGAACTCGATGGCCCGATCGGCGAGGTCGGCGCTCAGGTGGTAGCCGTCCTCGATCGTGCGGGGCGGTCGTACGGAGTGGTTGTCGTGGAACAGGTTGGGGACGAACTGGTGGGTCTCACCACCGTGGAAGCCGTACCAGCGGTCGAAGCCCCGCCCGATCGGCCACGTCCATCGGGGCGCGCCCATGTGGGTCTCGTCGTCGGGGGTGAGGTGCCACTTGCCGACCGCGTAGGTCGCATACCCCTCGGTCCGGAGAATCTCGCCGAGGTAGCCGTTCTCTTTCGGTGGGGTGCCCGAGTACCCGGGGAACCCGACGGCGAGATCGGCGACGCGGCCCATCCCGCTGCGATGCTGGTTGCGGCCGGTGAGCAGACACGCGCGGGTCGGCGAGCACAGCGCGGTCGTGTGGAAGTTCGCGAGTCGGACACCGCCGGCCGCGAGCCCGTCGATCACCGGCGTTGCGATCTCGGACCCGTAGCAGCCGAGCTGCGAGAAGCCGACGTCGTCGAGGACGATCAGGACGACGTTCGGGGCGCCGCCGGGCGGGGTCGGGTCGGGTGGCCACCACGGCTCCGAGTCCCGCCAGTCGCGGCCGATGTGCCCGCCGAACTCCCCCTGCTCCGCCATGTCCACTCCTTCGGTGACGAGGCGGAGACGGCCACGGTTTGGCCTCCCACCTCGGGACCGGCCGCGCATCGTAGAGGGCCCGCTGGCGCGACCGGCCGGCCCGGCCCGGTCCGGGGTGGCGCGCCCGTGCACTGGGCGGTCACGCCGGTGGGGAGACCGTCCGGGGGTCGGGGTCGAGCTCGATGAGCTGGTAGGCGGTCTGGGTGACGAGCAGCCCGACGAACGAGCTGACCAGCGCCGCGAACGCGCACTCGACGAGCAGCTCGACGGCGACGGGTGGTTGTGCCGTCGAGGTCAACAGCAGGTCGCTGAGGAACGATTCGATGACGAGCGGCACGACCGTCGTGGCGACGGCCGGCCAGAAGCTCGGTCGAACCAAGCGGGAGCTGCGCCGGAAGGTGTCGAAGACGGCGCGGTCCTCGATCAGCATGACGGGACCGACGATGGAGAACACGGTCATCGCGACGAGACCCGGGACGACCAGCGCGAGGGACCCGACCGCCACGAGCGCGATGTAGAGCAGCTCGGCTCGGATGAGGCGCCAGTAGGGCAGCTCCCGGAGGATCTGGGTGACGCCGAACTCCGGTGTCGCGCCTCGTAACGCGCCGACGGTTCGGTCCACGACGCCGGCGTAGAACGTCGCCGCGAAGATGCCGGCGAAGGCGACCACGACGACGGCGAGGACGTAGACGACCCGGGCCCACGCCTCCTGGGGCTCGCCCCGATGGCCGAGGTGGGTGAGCACGACCTGCACCGCGGTGACCGGGACGATGATGATCGTCGCGGTGCCGATGACCCGTCCGGCCCGGGTTCGATAGGTGAGCGCCGCGTCGCGATATACCGCGACGATCCCGAGCTTGCCGTGAGCGCGTGAGCGACGGTCGGGCGAGGCCACGAAGCGCACGACACTACTCGTGACCTTGCTCCGACCGACGCGGCGACGCGGCGGGCGGTCGGGTGGGCCGGGCGTTCCCGTCGGGTTGCGCCGACGCGCGTTCGCGCCCGGCCGGGTCGCCAAGAGCCGGGGGGGGGGACGACGCTCGACCGTTGCCGGCTGGGGGTGCCAACATGCGCTGATGTACACGTTGCGGTTCGACATGCGGGCCCCAGCGGCGGGTCCTGAGGCGACGGCCGGCCTGTACCGAAACGCGATCGACATGGCCGCCTGGGGTGAGCAGCACGGCTGCCTGTCCGCGCTGATCTCCGAGCATCACACCTCGCCGGACGGGTACGTCCCCTCCCCGCTGGTGCTCGCCAGCGCCGTCGCGGCGCGCACGTCGACGCTGCCGATCATCGTCGGTGCGCTGCTGCTCAACTTCTACGACCCGATCAAGCTGGCCGAGGACGTCGCGGTGCTGGACATCGTGAGCCACGGCCGGGTCGCGTACATCATCGGGCTCGGCTACCGGCCCGAGGAGTACGCGATGTTCGGGGTCGACATGGCCCAACGCGGGAAGGTCATCGAGGCCAAGCTCACCGCGCTGCGGCGGGCCCTCGCCGGTGAGGTCTTCGACTTCGAGGGTCGCCGAGTGCACGTCACCCCCGCGCCGTTCAGTCCGAACGGTCCAGCCCTGATGTACGGAGGGCACAGCGCCGCGGCGGCTCGCCGCGCCGCCCGGTTCGGTCTCGACTTCTTCGCGGAAGGAGACGTGGCCGGGCTCGAGGACGCGTACCGGAGCGCCGCGGCGGAAGCCGGAACCGAGCCGGGGGCCTGCATCATCCCGGCGGCCGGCAGCGTGACCACCCTGTTCATCGCCGAGGACCTCGACACGGCGTGGGACCGGATCGGTCCCCACATGCTCCACGACGCCCAGATGTACAGGTCGTGGATGGGCGACCAGCACGACGCGGCGAGCAAGTCGGCCGCGACGACGGTCGAGCAGCTCCGCGCCGAGGATGGGCCGTACCGGATCGTGACCCCTGCCGCGGCCGTCGAGATGATCCGCGGCGGCATGCCCCTCTCGTTGCAGCCGCTCTGCGGCGGGCTGGATCCCGAGGTGGCGTGGGAGAGCCTGCACCTCCTCGGCGACCGCGTTCTCCCCGCGCTGTCGTGACCCGTGCCGCCACCGGCCGGTGGGCCGGGTCAGCGGGCCGTGGCGACGGCGGCGACGAGCTCGTCGACTGAGGGGCGGTCGTCCGGGGTTCGCGACCGGTGCACGTACGCGATCCGTCCCTGCGCATCCACCACGAAGTCACCGCCGAGCTGGCGGGTGTCCTCGGTGGGTCGGCGGAGGTGATGGCCGGCGCGCAGCAGCCGCCCGTACGCCCGAAGCGTGCCCCAGGTCCAGATCCGCCACCAGCGGCCGCGTCCCAGACCGTAGGAGCGGTACGCGGCGCGTGTCTCGTCGGCGAGGACCGCGTACTCGATCCCGAGCAGTCGCCGGAACACGGCGAGGTTGCGCGGGCGGGTGAACGTGATCAGCACGACCGCGGCCGGCTCGAGCTCGTTGAGGCGGCCGCTCACGGCGACCGCGTGCTCATGGCACGGCAGTCAGGCCAGGTGGCGGTGGAAGATCAAGACCGCCGGTCGACCCCGCTGTTCCGAAAGGCGCCAGCGTTGATCCCGCTCGTCGGGCAGGTCGATCTCGGGTGCCGGGTCGCCGGGCTGCACGCTCATGCCAGCTCCTCCCTCGTCGCCCCGCGAGCCTGACACGCACGGCACCTCGCCTCGGTCCGTCCCGGCACCGATGGTTCTCGCCCTCGCTGTTCATGGCGGGCGGGGCGGCGTGCCCATGGGCAACACTGCTTCCGTGGGGGACGGTCGAGCGGTGCGACGGGTCGGGTTCCTCGCCCCGATGGAGCACGAGCTGCGGCCGATCGTGCGCCGGCTCGGTCTCACCGGCGGAGGCGCGCGCTACGAGGGCCGCCTCGGTGACCTCGAGGTGGTCGCGATGCTCACGAACATCGGGATGGACGCCGCGGCCGGCGCCGCGGCGCGCCTGCTCGACGAGCACGTGGACTGGGTCGTGGTCGTCGGCATCGCCGGCGGGGTGGACCCCGCCATCACCATCGGGGACCTGGTCGTGCCCGCGGTCGTGGTCGACCGGGCCCGCCGCACCGAGCACACCCCGTCGAGGCTGGGTGACGTCCCGCCGCGTGGGGTGCTGAGCTGCGGCGACGACCTCGTCCTCGAACCGGACGCCCTGGCCGCGATGGTCGCCGACGGGGTCGTCGCGGTCGACATGGAGACCGCCGCGGTGGCCGCGGTCTGCGAACACGCCGGGCGCCCCTGGTCGGTGTTCCGCAGCATCAGCGACCACACCGGCGAGGGGCTCGTCGACGACTCGCTGTTCGCCATGACGCGACCCGACGGCACCGCCGACACCGACGCGCTGGCCCGCTACCTCGCCGAGAACCCGGAGAAGGGTGACGTGCTGGCCCGGCTCGCCCGCGACATGACCGTGGCGACCGAGGCGGCCGCCGAGCTCGCGATCCAGTCGGTCGCCGCGCTCCGCTCGCTGTCTTGACGGCCGGACCCGGTCCGGCTCAGAGCCACTCCGCGAACTCCACGACGACGTCGCTCGGCCCGTCGATGAAGACGAGCTTGCGGTCGTGGAAGACCATCGGCTCGTTCCGTGGCTTGATCCCTGCGTCGGCCAGCGTCTCGACGGCGGCGTCGAGGTCGGGGACCCGGAAGCACACATGGTTGAAGCCGGTGCGGGTGAGCTGCCCGGAGCCGGGGTCGACGGTGACCGCGGGCGACCGGTAGTGCAGGAGCTGGATCTCTTGACGCGGTGAGCTCTCCGGGATGGCCATCGTGATGTGGTCCGCTTCGAGCCCGTCGACACCCATGTACTCGTCCATCTCCGCACCGGAGATCACGACGGCCTGGGTCTCCTGGAACCCGAGCAGGCCGAAGAAGCGTCGGGCCTCAGCGACGTCCGTCACGACGATCGTCAGGTGGTCGAAGTTCGAGATCATCACGAGCTCCTCAGCGACGGCTCGGGGCCACGGCCACCGCCGACGGTGTCGCGCCGGGCGAATCGGGTCGTGGATCAGGCTTGCGCAGCCATTTCCTTCACGTGTTGGAACTGGGCGTCGAACTCTTCGGCGGTGCGTTCGTCGCTGGCCATCTCGGCGTCGAGATCGGCGTCGGCGAACTGGATCACCCCCATGTCGGTGAAGGCGCCCTGGATCCGAGGCCCCCACAGACCAATGTCCTTCAGGATGGGGACGATGCGGGTGAACAGGTAGTTCCTGAACTCCCGCATCATGTCGCTCGTCTCGACGTACTCGGCGACTTCGTGGGGGAGACCGACCCGGTCCCACACCTCCTCGCCCAGGAACCGGTCGCGCATGAGATGGCACGCGTCGACGCAGAACTCCTCGCGTTCGTCCCGTTCCGCTTCGGTGAGCTGCGGGTAGTAGTCACGCAGCGCCAACCGACCGAACGTGACGTGGCGGGCCTCGTCCTGCATCACGTAGGCGTTCACGGCGCGGGCGAGCGGCTCAGTCGCGAGGTTGCGGATGATCCCGAACGCGGCGAGGGCGAGTCCCTCCACGATGACCTGCATGCCGAGGTACGTCATGTCCCAGCGCCGGTCGGCGATGACGTCCTGGAGGAGGCTCTCCAGGTGCGGGTTCAACGGGTAGACGAGCTGCACCTTCTCGTGGAGGTAGCGGCTGTAGACCTCGACGTGGCGGGCTTCGTCGATCACCTGCGTGGCGGCATAGAACTTGCTGTCGATGTCGGGGACGGTCTGGACGATCTTCGCCGCGCAGATCAACGCGCCTTGCTCACCGTGCATGAACTGGCTGAACCGCCACGCCTCGAAGTTGCGTCGCAGGTTGCCCCGCTCCCGGTCCGTCATCTTCTCCCACCAGGGGGTCCCGAAGAGGGGGTTGACGTCGTCGGGCATCCCCACCGGGTTCTCGAGATCGACGTCGAGGGACCAGTCGAGGCGATCGCTCCCGATCCACTGGCGCCGAGTGCCCTTGTCGTAGAGCCGCAGCAGCTGCTCTCGACCGTCGGTGTAGTCGAAGTCGAAGACGCTCGTCGCCGGGCTGTCGACGTCGAGGTGGTCAACCTCGGGTTGGAAAGTGCTGCTCATAGGTTCCCCCGTCTGCGTCGCCGAGCCCGTCGGGCCGGGCCCAGTGTCGCGCGTGTCGGGCCCGCCTCGCCCGGGGGACGCGCCCGCTCGACGTGCCCGGTCGCGGCGGGCGCCGAGCGCCGACGATCAGCGGTCGATGACGACCGCCGTCGCCCATCGGGCGGGGGGGGTGCCCGCCGCCCCAACTTCGGGTGGCGGCCGACGGTCGGTCAGCGCCAGACGCCGTCTCGGCACAGCGTGCAGGTGTGGACCGTCACGCGACCGATGCTGATCGTGATGACGTCACGACGGTCGGCGGAGCGATGATGGTCGACCTCAACCTCGACGCCGGGCGGTCGCGCGACACCGATCGCCTGGTGACACCCCGGGCACTGGGTCGTGTCGGGCGTGTCGACCGTGTGCCGGTAGCCGGGCTCAAGAAGGGACACCGCCTGCGCCTCCACGAGAATTAGACCACAGGGCCGTCCGAAACTCGTGGAATTCCGACCCGCGACGGACGCGTCACCGGCGCGCCGCTGACCGAGGCCGCGTCGTCGCGCTCGGCGCCCGCCGGGCGGTCGGCGCGAGGGGGTCAGCTGGTCGCGGCTCCGAGGGTGCTCGAGATGCGGTCGATGACCGCTTGCTCGGCCGGGGTGACCGACTTCGCCGCGGCCGCGACCGCCTTCGCGATGTCGAGCAGCCACGCTCGTACCTGCGTGGCCTCGACCGGAGTGAGCTTCCCGAGCACGCCCGCGACCGGTGCGAGCTCGGTCAGCGCGTCGTCGACGATCTGATCCATGGTCCGCCCGTGATGCGCCTTGACGTCGTGGCGCGCCTCGCGACTCTCGGCCTCCTTCGCGATCTCGGCGATCAATGCGTCGGCGGGCCCGGCTTCGCTGGACCGGGCGATCGCGCGGGCGCTCGCGGCTGCCTCCTTCACCACCGAGATCGGACCGTGCTCACCCGCGGCGACGAGGGCGAGCGTGATCCGTAGCGGCGCCTCGGTGAGGGCCTTCCATTCGTCGTCGGTGAATGTGGACCTGTCGCTCATCAGGGGCTCCGTCTCGTCGGGGGCCCGCCAGCGTACGAGATCGTCGCTCCAGCAGCCGCGTCGGCCCGTCCCCGGCCGCGGGTGCGCGCGGTTGGGGCACCCGGGCGGCCGGGGCCGGGCTCGAACGAGGCCAGCGAGGGTGCCGCGGGCTCGCCTCGGGGGTGTGTCGATCGTTTCCGAGATCGACCAGCGGATCGTCGGGCGCTGTTCACCAGGGTGAGAGCCACGCGTGGCTCGAGGCGTGGGTGGGTGACTGGCACGCCATCGACCCGACGAGTGGCGCGGTGGTGTCGACTGTCATGTTCTCGCTGCCCGGGGGCGCGACAACTCCGCCGTGGCACCGTTGAAGGGCAGCGATCAGGGTGGCCCGAGCCGTCAGCCCGGCGTGCTCGTCGAACTCACGAACGTCGCCTGAACGCGGCGGGGTGCTCACGAACGGCGTTCGTGTTCGTCGGGTCGGCATAGGCCTGCTCGAGCGCCCCGGGCCGGTCGGCGCGGAGCAGGCCGAGCTCGTTGCCGCTGGGGTCGGTGAGCACATGGACGGGACCGTCTGGGGTCCCGACCGTCTCGCCGTGGTCGTACCCGGCTCGGGTGAGCGTGCCGATCACGGCGTCGAGGTCCGACACCGACCAGATCGGCAGGCAGCTCGGCGCGGGTCGGTGCTCGGCGAGGAGGACCAGGGGCGCCTCGGCGCCGACGCGGACGGCGGCGACGTCGGTCGCGAAGGCCCGGAACCGCCAGACGAACGCCGCGCCGAGGGTCTCGGTCCAGAAGGTGAGGCTGGTGTCCACGTCGTCGGTCCCGACGTAGAGGTAGACGAGCTCACCGGGGGCCGCGGCCGGGTCGGTCACGACCGCGATGGTACGGACCTGACCGGCGGGCGGCTCGGGAGCGTTCGGGCTACCGTGCGGCCGTGGCTTCGACCAGTGATACCGAATCGGTGGAGCGGGTCATCCCGGCACCACCCGAGAAGATCTTCGCCCTGCTCGCCGACCCGCGCCGTCACCCCGAGATCGACGGCTCCGGTTCGGTGAAAGCGGCCAAGGACAGCCCGGAACGGCTGTCGCTCGGCGCGAAGTTCGGGATGGACATGAAGATGGGGCTCTCGTACTCGATGGTCAGCGAGGTCATCGAGTTCGAAGACGGTCGTCGCATCGCGTGGCAGTCGCGACCACCCGGATCGTTCGGGGGCCGCTTCGCCGGGGGGCGGATCTGGCGCTACGAGCTCGAGCCGGTCGAGAACGGCACCCGGGTACGCGAGACCTGGGACATCTCCCAGGAGAAGGTCAAGGCGCTCGTCCGGCCTGCGCGCAAGAAGACCCACAAGGCGATGGACGAGACCCTCGCCCGCATCGAGGTCCTGGTCGGCGCCTGACCCTCAGCCCGTTCCGTTGAGGAAGTCGGTCAGGACCGGGTACCGCTCGCTGAGCGCCGCCACGTCGGCCGGTTCGACGTCGGGAGGCTCGACACCCGGCCACTTGGTGCTCCCACCGACATGCCAGGTCCCCCCGGCCGCGAGGCGGGCGGTGTGGAACATCCCGCCGGGGATGCACAGCTGGAGCCGCTGACCGTTCGCCACGTCGGCCCCGACAGTCTCGACCGTGTGACCGCCGTCGGCGTGCAGCGGCAGCACCTCGAGCGGGTCGCCCAGGTCGTGGTGGTACAGCTGGTCGTTCAAGATCCGGTGCGGGTGGACCCCCACGTCGCGGGTCACGAGGAACACGAGCGCGGAGTCGAGCGGACGTCCCGCCGCGGACGGTCAGTTCTCGCTCGGGTCCTCGAGGGGCGACGCGGTGTCGAGGAGCAGCCGGGCGCGCTCGAGGTCGTCTTCGAAGACCAGGACCCGAGCGCCGGTGTACGCGGCGAGGTTCGGCACCCAGCCCTCACCGTCCCCGTACGCCGCGGTGGCGTCGATCCCGTTGCTGCGCAGCATCCCGATCACCACGTCGGCTTCGAACCGGGTCGGGAAGGCACCGAGGGTCACGATCCGCCCCTGCGGGTGAGGAACGCCGGGCACGCCGAGCACCGTACCGCCGCCTGGCGCCGCCGCTCCGGCCGTGGTCGTCGACGCCGGTCAGGTGGTCTCGGTGTTCCGTGCGAACAGCGAGCTCTCGGCCACGTAG
Source organism: uncultured Actinomycetes bacterium (assembly GCA_963714105.1). Lineage (GTDB taxonomy): Bacteria > Actinomycetota > Acidimicrobiia > IMCC26256 > PALSA-555 > PALSA-555. Next base: position 2,131,942 of record OY970233.1, read on the forward strand.
AACAGCGCGATCGCGCCGAAGAGCACGACGCTCACGGTCGAGCTGGCGAACGCGATCAGCGTGGCACCCAGGTAGATCCACGGGCCCGGCCGGAAGCTGCGGGTGATTCCCTCCACCACCTTCGGGTCGGCGTCGTCGCGGAGCAACCTGCCGTCGTGTGACGCGTACCGCCAGATCAGGTTGAAGAAGATCGCGGTCGCGGTGAGGGTGATCCCGTAGGCCAACGCGGCGGTCGTGGCGCCCTGGTCCCGGATGTGCTCGGCGACGAGCATGGTCGGGAACGGGATGAACGCCACGCACAGCAGAAACCCCACCTGCTCGAAGAGAAAGGTGCGGTCGGCCCGCCCGACCTGGCTCATCACCGTGTGGTGGTTCACCCAGATGATCCCGATCGTCAGGAAGCTGACCGCGTACGCGACGTACGACGGCCACGCGCGGAGCAGCTCGTGACCCAGCGTCTGATGGACGCCGGACGTCTGCGTGCCGACGTTGAGGATCAGCAGCGTCGCGGCGATGGCGAACACCCCGTCCGCGAACGTCTCCAGCCGGCCGGTGCTCACCGGATGAGGCTAGGACGCCCGACGGCGGGCTTTCGTGGGCGGGGGCGACCGCCTACGGTCACGGCCGGTGATGGCCGTCACCGCCTTCGATACGACCGCGGTCGCGCTGCTCGCCGCTGGAGGCGTGGTCGGCGTCGCGTTCGCGCTCGTGTTCGCGGTCCGCTACGCGGCGAGCTTCCCGGCTCTGCCCGCACCCGGGCCCGAGACCGCCGACCTCGGCGAGGAGACCCCCGCGGTCGCCAACCTGCTCGTGAACCGCTGCCACGTGACGCGGGCCGCCGCCGCGGCGACGCTCGTCGACCTCGCCGCCCGCCGACACCTCGAGCTGTTCGAAGCGGGACCCGGTCGCTTCGTGGCTCGCATCGGACCCGACGGGACGGACCCCCTCACCCCGTACGAGCGGCAGGTGATGGGCCTCGTGCAGGCCAAAGCGACCGGCGGGTCCGCCCCGCTGGAGGCGATCCAGCTCGACGAGCAGGACGCGACCGCGTGGCACGACCGCTTCGCGAAGCAGGTCGTCAACGAGGCCCGGTCGCGGGGTCTGCTGCGGGGACGGTGGTCGCGGTCGGACTGGGGCGTGTTCGCCGTCCTCGCAGGGATCGCGCTGCTGCTCGTCGCCGGCGGGCTCTTCGCCGCGCACGTCGAGCAGACCGGCCACGTCGTCGGGTCCAGCACCAGCACCCGACGGTTCCACCGCGAGGACTGGTTCTGGGTCGCGGTCGGCGCCTGGGTGGTCCTGCTCGGGGTCGTCGCCACCCTGCGTTCCGTCCGGTACTCGCCGAGTGGCACCCGCGCCGCGTCCCGATGGCTCGGCGTCAAGCGGTACCTCCGCCACGACCCGAGCTTCGCGGACGCGACCCCGGCCGCGGTCACGATCTGGAACCGACTGCTTGCCTACGGCGCCGCGCTGGGAGCTGCCCGCGCCACCGCCGCGGCGATCCCCCTCGCCACGGAAGATCGACGAACCGCGTGGAGCCGCGCCGGCGGAGACTGGCACCAGGTACACATCGAGTACCCCCACCACTTCGGGTACGGGCAGCGACCGGCCACGGTCGCGTTCGGTGGCCTGGCACGGACCGCGTTCTGGGGGGCCCTCGCCTTCGTCGCGCTGCCCGTCGTCGGCGACGCCATCTGGAACGTCGGGAACGACGCGGTCAACCGCTCCCAGATCGGCAACGGGGCCCTCATCGTGCTCGTCGGCGTCTTCTTCGCGGTGTTCGGCCTGATCGGCGCCTCCCTGCTCGTGAGCTTCGCGGACGGGTTGATCCGGCTCTGCTACGGCGTCGCGGACCTCCGCCGCGTCGACACCGTCGAAGGCGCGGTGGTGAAGGTCCTGCCCGACGGTGCATGGTTCGCGGTCGACCCCGGGCATGTCGACCACGTGAAGGCGTGGCACCCCGGCGACGCGACGCTCCCGGCGCGGGGCGCCACGGTGCGGGTCGCGGTGACCCCCCACCTCCGGCGGGTGACCCGTGTCGACGTGCTCGAAGCGGGACCGCCCCCTGCGAGTCCCGCCTCGGAACCCGCTCCGCTGCGCTGGGCGCCCCCGCCGGGCGCCGCCACCTCCCCAATCGGGATCGACGCCGCCGCAGTCCGCGACTGCGCCGGGCTGGCGCTGCCCGAGGTCGACCCGGGCCGACTCGGCGCTGATCGGCCGCACTTCCCGCCGGGTGCGCCGGTCCGCGCGTTCAGCAACGGGACGGACCAGATCCTCATCGCGACGCTGCCCGAAGGGCCCGGGCTCGTCGCCGCCGCGGCGCCGTCACGTCTCGCCGGTCGCCTCGCGGCCGGCGCGGCGCAGGGACGCTGGACCCAAGGCCGGGTGCTCGTGCAGCTCGGCGCAGCCGGCCTGGTCGTCGTCGACGTCGAGCTCACCGGGCGCTCCTCGGCCGAGCGGGAGCGGATCGCCCGGGCGCTGGCGGCACGGGTCCACACCCCGGCGGCGACGCCGTCGGCGTGACCGCCCCCAGCCGTCCCGCGCCACTCGGCAACGGGACGGCACCGGCCGAGCCCACCCGGGGGTTGCCGCGTCGCCTCCGTCACCCGAGACCTGGTTGGATGGTGGCCGCCACCGCCGTGTGGTGCGGCGCCCACCGCCGCGCACGACCGTCCCAGGAGCAGGGAATGGCTGATCGCAAGGACCTACTGACCCAGATCCGGGCCAACAAGCGCCGCACCGTCTACCTGATGGCCGGGTTCACGCTGCTGATCACCGGCGCGGTCGCCGCGTTCGACATCCTCTTCGCGTACGGGCCCGGGTTCATCGCCATCGCGATCGTGATCGCGTTGGCGCTGGTCTGGGCGAGCTACTTCTACTCGGACCGGCTGGCGATCGCCGCCGCCCGCGCCCGGGAGGCGGACCCGAACCAGTACCGCCAGCTGCACGACATCATCGAGGAGCTCTGCCTCGGCGTCGGGCTGCCCAAGCCGGCGCGTCTACATCGTCGACGACCCGGCGCCGAACGCGTTCGCGACCGGCCGCAACCCGCAGCACTCCGCCGTCGCGGTGACGAGCGGGCTCCTGCAGGTCATGAACCGAGCCGAGCTCGAAGGGGTGTTGGCCCACGAGCTCAGCCACATCCACAACTACGACATCCTCGTCTCGACGATCGCGGTGACCCTCGTCGGGTTCCTCGCCCTGCTGTCCGACTTCGGGTTGCGGCTGCTGCTCTTCGGGGGCCTCGGTGGGCGCGGCCGCGACAACAACGACGCGCAGGTGTACCTGCTCGCCCTCGCGGTCGTGTTCCTGATCCTGGCGCCGATCGCCGCGAAGCTCATGCAGTTCGCCGTGTCCCGCCGGCGGGAGTCGCTCGCCGACGTCTCCGGCGTGTACATCACCCGCAACCCGCAGGGTCTGATCAACGCACTCGAGGTGCTGCGCGACAACTCCTCGGTGGTGCACCACGCCCCGGCCGCGACCGCCCACATGTGGATCGAATCGCCGCTGGACAAGAAGTCCAAGGACGCGCACGGCTGGTTCAACCGTCTCTTCGAGACGCACCCGCCGATCGAGCAGCGCATCACCGCGCTCCAGGAGGTGGCGGGCACGGTGCCGCCGCCGACCGCGTCCTAACCACCGCTCACCGCTCAACGGCCGCCCGGGGACCCGGTGATGGTCCTGCCGGTCACGGGCTCGCTCCCGGGTGGTTCGCCCGCCCGCAGTGGTGGCACCGGCCGATGACCGTAGGATCCTCCGGCGTGTCGGAACGTCGCCCCGACGAGGCGAACAACGGGATGCTCCGCGGCGTACGGATCCTCGATCTCAGCATCTGGCGTCCCGGCCCGTACGCGACCCAGCTGCTCGCCGACCTCGGCGCCGACGTCCTGAAGGTCGAGCCGCCCGGGGGTGACCCGATGCGGATGTTCCCCGACCTGTTCGCCACCCTGAACGCGAACAAGCGCAGCGTCGTGTTGGACCTCCACGACGCCGACGACCGGCAGCACGCCTGGCGGCTCGCCGCGGACGCCGACGCGCTCGTCGAGGGCTTCCGGCCCGGCGTCGCCGAACGGCTCGGGATGGGGGAGCAGGAGGTGCGCGGCCACAACCCGTCGATCGTGTACTGCTCGGTGTCCGGGTACGGGCAGGACGGGCCCCTCGCCGCGGTGCCGGGCCACGACCTCAACTACCAGGCCTACGCGGGGATGCTCACGCCCGCCGGGGGAGTACCGGTCGAGTGCACCGTGCCCGTCGCGGATCTCGCCGGTGGGGTGTTCGCAGCGATGGCCACCTGCGCGGCGCTGCTCGGGCGGGCCGCGACCGGGACCGGAGAGCGGGTCGACGTGGCCATGACCGACGTGCTCGCGACCTGGACCGGCCCGTTCACGGGCCACACCGTCGCCGGTCGCGCCGAGCCGATGCCCAAGCTCCCCAGCTACGGATCGTTCCGCACCGCCGACGGCGAGTGGGTCACCCTTGGGGTGATCAACGAACAATACTTCTGGACCCGGCTCTGCGACGTGCTCGACCTCGCCGACCTGCGCGACCTCGACCTCGCCACCCGCGTCGCCCGCGGGGACACGATCACCCCCAGGTTGACCGCCGCGATCGCGGCCCGCCACCGCGACGAGTTGCTCGCGGCGCTCCCCGACGTGCCCGTCGCGCCCGCGTTGACCCGCGCCGAGATGCTGACGCACCCCCAGTTCCGCCACCGGGGCCTGGTCGGCGTGACGACCGCGGACGGCGTCCCCGCGATGGGCTACCCGGTTCGCTTCACCCAGCGGCCGGCCCGGCCGCTCGGGACCGCACCCCGCCTCGGTGAGCATCAGACCGAGGGGTTCGCACCCCGCGGGTAGCCCGCCCGCGTGGATGACCGGCCGACCCGGCACCGCCGGTGGCGGCGCGGTCAAGATGGCGCCCCTGGCCCGCCGGTCAGGACCACACCGACGAGACCAACGAGGGGGGAAGCGACGTGTTGCTGGACGGCACGACGATGGTGGTGTCCGGGGTCGGTCCCGGCCTCGGCCGTGAGATCGCCGCCGCCGCGGTCCGCGAGGGCGCGTCGGTGATGATGGGCGCCCGCCGCGAGGAGAACCTCGAGGCTGCGGCCGCCGAGATCGACCCGTCGGGGACACGCGTCGGGTGGCAGCGCACCGACATCACCCAACCCGACCAGTGTCAACGGCTGATCGACGCGGCGATCGAACGGTTCGGTCGCCTCGACTCGGTCGTGAACTGCGCGGCGATGGACACCGTCTTCGGGGGGCTCGAAGGCGCGGACTTCGAGGCGTGGCGCACGACGTTCGACACCAACGTCCTCGGCACGCTGCAGGTCTGCGCCGCGGCGATCCCGCACCTGAAGATCCGCGGGGCGCGATCGTGTTCATCGGGTCGCAAGCCATGTACTGGCCCCAGCTCCCGCAGATGGCCTACGCCTCGTCGAAGGGTGCGCTCACCTCGGCCATGTTCTATCTGGCCAAGGAGCTCGGCCCGGCCAAGATCCGCGTGAACACCGTCGTCCCGTCGTGGATGTGGGGTCCACCCGTCGAGGGGTACGTCGACATGATGTCGACCGGGCAGGGTGTCACCCGCGAGGAGGTCATCGAAGGGATCACGAAGAACATGCCGCTCGGCGAGATCCCCGCGGACGGGGACATCGCCGAAGTCGTCGTGTTCTTCGCGTCGGATCGAGCCCGAATGGTCACCGGCCAGTCGTTGCTGGTCAACGCGGGCGAGTTCCCCCACTGACCCACGGCGGGCTCGGGACGACCGGTTGCGTCGGTCCGCGGCCGGCGGTGACGATCGGCGCGGCGACCTGATAGGAGGGGCCATGTCGGAAGACCACAAGAGGGTGGTGCGGCAGCTGTGGGCGGCGCTCTACGACCGTCACGACTTCGACGAGGTGGGATCGCTGTTCGCCGCCGATGGCTACTACTGCGACATGCCTCACCCCGAGCAGGGGGCGACGGGACCGCAGGAGATCGCGGCTCGCCTCCGTCTCGGCTTGGCGAAGCTCGACGCGCACACCCACGACATCGAGGCCATGGTCGCCGAACGTGACACGGTGGTGACCGAGCACACCGAGCACTGGCACTTCCCGACCGGTGAGCAGGTGTCGTTGCCGTTCGTGTCCGTGCACCGCTTCCGCGACGGTCGGATCGTGCTGTGGCGCGACTACTGGAACTGGGACACCCTCATGAGCGGCGTGCCCGCCTGGTGGCTCGAGGAGATCGCGGCCGGGTACCGCTGACCGGCGGCTCGCGCCGACCGATCGAGCCGACCGGTGAACCGCGCGCCGCGTCACGGCCGGGGCACCGCACGCGGGCGTGCACGCCCTCAAGGGGCTCCCCGACCGCTGGCACCTGTACGCGGTGATCAGCACCTGAGCGCCGCGACCACCGGGCGCGGGTCGTCGGTTCTCGGCCTGCGGTGACCTGCGGGTGGGATCAGCCTGGCGGGACGACGACGAGGTGCCCCTCGCCGTGACTGACCCGCGGGCCGGTCGCGACCGTCCACGCCGAGCACGTCGCTGCGCAGCGCACCCCGATCGTGGCCGCGCTGGCCTCGCTGGCGACGAGCAGGTCACCCGCGTGCACACCCGCGGCGGACAACGCCGCGCCGGTGAGGGCCAGGATGTGGTCCGTCCCCGGGTGCGGGTTCCCGGGCGACGCTCGGTCCGCGACGTACGCGAACCAGCCCGACGTGAAGCCGGCCGGGACGAACCCGGCGCTCTCGACGCCGATGTCGCCGCCGTGGGGGAGGCCGGAGTCGACGACGAGCGTGGCCGCGCCGCTCGGGTCAATCGCCCAGACCCTGCCGCTGTTCTCGTCCGGGGCGATCAGATCCCCACTGAATCGGCCGAACGAGCTCGGCGCGACCGTCACCCCGCCCTCCACGGTCGGCGCCGCGGCCGTGACCGGCGTGACCCGCCCCGTGCAGTCCACCGCGAACACCGACGAGGTCGGCTTGCTCCCCGCGGTGACGAGCAGCCGGTGCCCGAAGCGCCCGACCGGGTCGGCGGTGATCCCGTTCGGGGTCACCCCCGCGGGGAGCGCGGCGAGGCGCCGGGCCCGTCCGGACGCGTCGACGGTGACGACGCCGGGGCGCGCGCCGGGCTCGATCGCGGCGATCCCGTCGGCCGAGAACGTGCACGCGGTGCCGGCCACCGGTTGCGCGGTCGTGAGGGTCAGGTACGGCTCCCGACCGCGGGCCGTCGCGTACCCGCCCGGACCCCGGGCGAACCCGGTCACGGTCCCGTCGCCTCGGAGCAGGGCGAGGCGCCCGTCGGCGGCGACGACGATCGATCCGTCGCCGCGGCGAGTGGTGAGATCGACGACCTGGGTGACGTGACGGAACGGCGACCAGCGCACGATCCGACGTGCGGGCGGGTTGGTCGCCCCGGCGAGACCCCCGCCGGCCAGCACCGCGACGACGAGCAGCGTCACCGACCCGACACGCGCGACGCGAGTTCGACGGGAGCCGATCAGGGCGTCACCGCACCAGGTCGGAGGTGATCGCCCCGGTCGTCGGTGTCCCGCAGAACGCCATGACGCGGCGCACCTCGCGGGTCAACGTCTCGAGGACGTCCGCGGCGCCGTCCTCACCGCCGACCGCGAGCCCCCACACGACCGGTCGGCCGACGAGCACTGCGGTCGCGCCGAGCGCGACGGCCTTCACGACGTCGGCGCCGCTGCGGACACCGCCGTCGACGTACACGTCCGCGTCGCCGCCGACCGCGTCGACCACGTCGACGAGCGCGTCGGCGGTGGCCACGCAGCCGTCGACGATGCGGCCGCCGTGGTTGGAGACCGCGACGCCACGGACGCCGGCGTCCACGCAGGCGCGGGCGTCGTCGCCGCGGAGCACCCCCTTCACGACGACCGGCAGCCCCGACCACTCGCCGAAGCGGGCGAGGTCGTCGACAGTGACACCCGGGTCGAAGTCGGCCATCGCCGCGAGCAGCTCCCGGTCGGCTCCCGGGGTCGGCGCACCCAGGTTCGGGAGGCGCAGGTCGGCCCGTGCCGGCGTCGCGCCCCGGTGGTCGCCGTACGGGACCGCGGCGCCGTCGACGCTCGCCACGATCGCCTGGTAGCCGGCGTCGCGGGCCCGCTCGGCGAGGGCACGGGTCCGGCCCCGGTCGCGCAGCAGGTACATCTGGGCCCAGCGCGGTGCCCCCGGCGCGGCCGCGGCGACGTCCTCGAGGGAGCAGCTGGCCACCATCGACACCACCATGACCGTCCCGGCCCGTGCCGCGGCGCGTGCAGTCGCCAGTTCGCCCTCGTCGCACACCAGGCGCTGCATCGCCGTCGGCGCGACGAGGACCGGGCTGGCCACCGTCGTGCCGAGGACCGCGACGGTCGTGTCGACGCTCGACACGTCCCGGAGGACGTGGGGGCGAAGCGCGAGGCGCCCCCACGCCGCGAGGTTGGCCCGCTTGGTGTGCTCCGACCCGGAGCCTCGGTTGACGTAGTCGGCGACGACCGGGTCGAGCGCCGCGGTGGCGTGCGCTTCGAGCGAGGCCAGATCCACGAAGGTGTCTCCCAGGCGAGCACCGGGCCCGAGGCCCACGGCGCCCATCATGGCCTCGGAGCGGCGGGTGCGACGGCCGGCCGAGAGGGTGGCCCGCGGCCCGGCTCGGAGCGCCGTGCACCCTGCGTCGGAGGTTCCCGGCGCCCACATGCCGGGCCGCGGATCGGCACCGTACGACGCCGGGCCTAAGCGTCGCGTAACGCGGCCCCGGGTCCGCTCAGCCCGGCGGGACCCGCTCGGGGTGGCGGGCGGCGAGCATGCGGCGCATCCCGTCGCGCCACGGCACCGTCGTCGACCCGAGGACCTCGTGCATGTGGTGCACGTCCGCCCACAGCGGCGTGTACGCGGTGTCCGTGTACACGAAGCGGGGGGTGATCCCCACCAGGTCGCCGAGGTACTCGCAGTACTCCTCCGCGCTCACGGTCTCGCTCCCGGCCCAGTTCACGAGCTGTGCGGGCACGGTCCCGACCAGCAGGGCCCGAACGCCGAGGGTCACGTAGTCGTCCTCGTAGATCGGGTTGTACCGGTTCGGGCGGTCCGGGTGGAGCCGGATCTCCTTGCCCGCGAGGAGCCGGCCGAGACGATCCGCGGGGGCGCCCCCGAGCGGCCCGTACGTGGAGAAGATGCGGATGATCGTCGTGGGCACGTCCCACTCCCGCGCCGCGAAGCCGACCACGGCCTCCCCCGCGATCTTCGACAGGCTGTACGTGCCGAGATGCACACCCGGCGGGTCGTCCTCCCGGAGCGGCCGGGCCCCCTGGTACGCGTACACCGACCCGGTCGAGCAGTAGACGAACCCGCGGACGTCGCGGTAGCGGGCGACGAGACGCCCCGACGCCTGCGCGTTCACCTCGAACGCCCACCGCCAGTCGGTCGCGTCGCGGCCGAGTGCAGCACCGGCGTGGAACACGTAGTCGACGTCGGGAAGCGCGGCGACGTCGACGCGCCCAAGGTCGGCGGGGACCGGGATCACCCCGGTGGCCTCCAGCCGGGCCGGCCCGGACGGGTCGCGGAACCGGGCGACGCCGTACACGACGTTGGTCTCGGCGAGGCGGCGGGCGATCGGCGCCCCGACCCGGCCGGTCGCGCCGGTGACCAGCACGCGTGCGCCGCTGAGCGCGGTCGAGCTCGGCCCGGCCACTCAGGCCGCGTCCAGCTCCACCGGCAGGCGCGCTGGTCCGCACTCGAAGAACGTGGGGACTGGCTCGAACTCGTACCTCGGGTCGAGGCGGACCGACCCGGGCCCGAACGTGTCGAGGAACGTGGCGACGCCGACTCGGGCGACGGTGCGGGCGAGCGACGCGCCCGGGCACACGTGGGGGCCGTACCCGAACGTCAGGTGCTGGTCGGCGTTGGGTCGCGCCGCGTCGAAGCGGTCCCCGTCGGGGAAGCGGTCCTCGTCCCGGTTCGCCGACGCGGTCCCCACGATCACCCGCTCCCCCGCTCGGACCGTCGAGCCCACGACGGTGGTGTCGTGCACGCACCCGCGCGGGACGAACAGCACCGGCGGCGCGACGCGCAGGCTCTCCTCGACGGCGCCGGGCAGCCCCGTCGGGTCGCCCCGCAGCGCCGCGTCGACGGCGGGGTCGGCCAGCAGCTGGTGGAGGAGGTTGCCGAGCAGCTGGCTGGTCGTCGTCAACCCGCCGGTGATCAGGTTGCGGGCCAGGGCCCGCACCTGCCGGCGGGGGAGCGGCTCGCCGTCGACGTCGAGCTCGAGGAGGCGGGTGAGGACGTCGCGGGGCGCGTCGTCCCCGCGGGCGGCGGCGGTGCGGCGTTCGATCTGGTTGTCCAGGTAGCCGGCGAACTCCGGGAAGGCGGCCGCGAACCCCTCGCCGCGGGCGCTGCGGTTCGTGGCCGGGAAGCCGCTCTCCATCAGCTCCTTCGCCCACGCCGCGAGCTGGTCCGCGTCGGCGGCGGGGAAGCCGAGGACGTGCACGGTGACGCGGTTGGGCAGCGGGACGGTGAAGCCCGCGACGAGATCGGTGCGGCCCGGCCGGGGCAGCCCGGCGAGCAGCTCTGTCGCGGTGGCGGCGATGAACGGCTCCGCGGCCCGGACGACGCTCGGCGTGAGCGCGGTGACCATCACCCGGCGCACCGCGGTGTGGCGCGGGGGATCGAGCTCACCGAGGAGCCGGTCCTCGGCCGGCACCTCGACCCCCGGGGCCTTGAAGCCCGACGCGTTCGAGAACGAGGTGACGTCGCGCAGCACCGCCCGGCACGCCTCGTAGCGGGTCACGTACCGCATCCCGTCGGCGATGCTCGCCACCGGCGTCTCACCGCGCAGCTCGGCGAGCAACGGCCAGGCCTGCTGGGCCTGCCCCGCGTCGAAGGGGTCGAACGTCGTCGCGATGCCCGACGCTACCGCCGCGTCCTCGCCCGGCGCCCGGCGCCCGGCGCCGTACCAGTAGGGCCATGGCCGGTCCGGGTCCCGTCCGCTCCCTGTGGTGGCTGCGGGTCCTGCTCGTCGGGCTCGGCGTGGCGTTAGCACTCGTGGCGAGGGGCGCGGTGCTCGTCGGCGTGATCATCGGTGCGCTCGCCGCGGTGCGGGCCGCGACGCTCGTCGCGTGGTGGCGGCGCCGCCGCCGGGGTTTCCGGCGGCGGTACCCGAACCGGTTCGAGTCGCGGGACCGGGCCCGGCGGGCGTGGGGGCCCCGGATAAAGTGCCGCTCCATGGCTGCCAGCGCTGACCACGAACACATCATCGACACCGGGAAGGGCACCTTCTCGCTCGACGAGCTCGGGCACCTCATGCCCGGGATGGCCGAGATCATGCCGCTCGTCGGCGCCCGGATCTGGAAGTGCTACTACGCCGGGCAGGCCCACAACCGCGCCCTCGCCCGCTTCCAGCTCAAGGAGGCGGTGAACCTGATGGAGAAGGGCGCGTTCCTGCGGCCCAAGTACGCCGAGAACATGGACAAGTTCATCAACGAGGAAGTCGCGGCGCTGAACAAGACCATCGAGTCCGAGGACTGGGACGCCTTCGAGACCGCGTTCACGGCCATGGTCGACGCCGCGAACGCGTACCACGAGGTCTACGACAAAGAGTTCCTGCGCTGGAAGATCCCCGACGAGCCGCCGCCCGACCTGGACATGACCCCCCGGCGCTGAGTCGGGCTCAGCGCGTGGTCGCGACCGCGAGGTAGCGGTCGGCGCCGTCGTCGACCTGGTCGAGTGCCCACCCGGCGTCGGCCAGCATCGCCGGCAGCACGCGCGGGTCGAGCAGCACGTCCGGGTCGGGGATCCGATGGTGGCGAGCGGCGAGGACCCGACGGCCCACCGGGTGGAACAGCGCGAGGCGCCCGCCGGGGCGGGTGACACGGCGCAGCTCGAGCAGCGCCGCGACGGGGTCGGCCAGGTGCGACACCAGCCCGGCGGCGAACACCACGTCGGCGCAGCCCGACGCGACACCCAACCGGGCCCCGTCCGCGAGCACGAACCCGCTCGGGATGCCGCGATGGTGGGCGGAGGCGACGGTGAGCATCTCGGGGGTGACGTCGACGCCGACCACGACTCCGCCGGCGCCGACCGCGTCCCGCCACGCGGGCAGGGCCCGGCCGGTCCCGCAGCCGACGTCGAGGATGCACGCACCCGGCGCGACACCGAGGTCGGCGACCGCCTGGGCGAACGCGGGACCGTCGTCGGGGAACCGCTCGTCCCACGTCGCGGCGCGGGCGGCGAAGAACGCCCGCGTCTCGTCGAGTCCACGACCCGCCACGTTCGCCCGTTCGGGGGTCACCGGGTCAGCTGAGGACGCGTGCCTTGAAGCCCTTGATCCCGAAGTAGAGGAACAGGCCCGTGAACGCGCCCAGCACCCCGTAGACGCCCCACAGCGACATGTGGTGCGCGTTCGTCAGCGCGGCCCGGAAGCCTTCGCTCATGTACACGAGCGGGTTCAGGAGCACGAGGAACTTCAGCCACGGGACCCCGGCGAGCTTGATGGGGGTGAGCGCGACCCACGAGTAGTAGACGCACCCCAAGAAGGTGAGCGGGATGACGACCACCCCGAACATGATCGGCACGGTGCGCGGGTCGAACCGGGTCCCGAACGTGAGGCCGAGCGCGGCGCCGGCGATGCACGCGAGGGGCGTCAGGGTGAGCAGCACCGGCCAGTTGATCGACAGGTTGATCGGGTTGGCGGGCACGACCGCGGCGATCGGGAACACGATGAGCGCGGCGATGAGGCTCTGCACCGCGCCGGACGCGACCTTCGCCAACGCGACCATCGACACCGGCATCGGCGCCAGGACCCGGTCGAAGATCTCCTTCGTGTAGCCAAACTCCTGCACCATCGGCAGCGCGACGGACTGGATCCCCTGGAACAAGATGGTGATCCCGACCACCCCGGCGACGAGCAGTGTCGCGAACGCCGACGCGCCCGCCGGTGTCCCGCCGCTCCCGATGCCCTGCCCGATCTTCGGGAACACGAACGTGAACACGAACACGAGCAGGAACGGCTGCAACACCGTCCGGGGGATGAACTCCTTCAGGTTCTTGCGCAGGACGGTCATGTCGCGCAGCAGCAGCGCCTTGAACGCGGTTCGGCTGGCCGTCGCGGCGCTCCGCGTCGTCGTGTCGGTGAGCGTGACGGTGGCGTCGGCAGTCGTGGTAGCCATCAGTCCCGCAGGTCCTTTCCGGTCATGGCGATGAAGACCGTCTCGAGCGTCGGTTTGGCGATCGACAGGTCCGTGACGTTGATCCCGGCCCGATCCGCGACGCTGATCACCTGCGGGAGGATCCCCTCCGCGCCCCGCACGTGGAGCTGCACCGACCCGTCCCGCTGATGGGCCTCGTGCGCGCCGGTGATCTCGCGCGTGAGGAGCTCACCGAGGGTGTCGAGGTCACCGTCGGCGGTGACCGTGACGATCGTGTCCGCGTCGACGCTCTCCTTCAACCCGCTCGGTGTGTCGAGGGCGAGGATGAGGCCGTGGTCCATGATCGCCACCCGGTCGCAGAGCTGGTCGGCCTCTTCCATGTAGTGGGTGGTCAGCAGGATCGTCTCGCCGGCCTCGTGCAGCTCGCCGAGGATCTCCCAGAGCGCGAGTCGGCTCTGCGGGTCGAGCCCCGCGGTCGGTTCGTCCAGGAAGAGGATCGCCGGCTTGTGCAGGATCGCCCGGGCGACCATGAGCCGTTGGGCCATCCCGCCGGACAGGGCGAGGACCGGCTTGTCGCCCCAGTCGCTCAAGCGGAACTGCGTGAGCCGCCGATCGGCCTCGGTGCGCGCCTCCCGGGCCGACATGCCGAAGAACCGGCCGTGGAAGAACAGGTTCTCCCACACCGACAGGGACCGGTCGAGGGTGTTCTGCTGCGGGACGACCCCGATGTTCTGCTTCGCGACCGCGGGATGGTGGATGACGTCGACACCCCCGACCGACGCCTGCCCGCTCGTCGGGATGACCATCGTGGTGAGCATCCCGACGGTGGTCGTCTTGCCGGCGCCGTTCGGTCCGAGCAGCCCGAAGATCTCACCCTGACGGAGGGCGAGATCGAGCCCGTCGACTGCTTTCAGCCCACCGGGGTAGACCTTCGTGAGGCCCCGGGTCTGGACCACCTCCGTGGCGGTCGGGGCGGACGGGTCGTTCGTCGTGGTCGTGGCCATGGGCTTAGCTCCGGTCGAGGGTCGCGGTGGGGTGCCAGCACTCCCGGATGCGAGGGAGCACCCGCTCGAGGATGGTGACCTCACTGTCGCTGAGCAGCGAGCGCAGCTGGGTGTCGACACGGTGGGCGACGTCGCGGAGGCGGCTGTGGCGGCGCCGACCCGCGGCGGTCAGCCAGATCCGAACCACACGACGGTCCTGGTCGTCGCGCCGGCGGGCGATCAGCCCCTCGTCCTCCATCCGGTCGAGGTGGCGCACCAGCGTCGGGCTCTCGATGCTGAGCCGGGACGCCAGCTCGCGCTGGCTCAGCCCCTCCTCGTGCTCCGCGCTGCGCAGCACCGCCCAGGTGACCAGGCTCGCGCCGTGCTGGTTCAGGTACTCGTCGAAGCGTTCCCGGACCACCTTCCCGGTGATCGCGAGCTGACGACCCAGCGGCTCATCCATAGGAGACGAAACGTTAGCAACAGAACGATCTTCGGGCAACCGGGAGAGATCACGGCGGGTCGGTGACCCGGCGCCGCGGTGGCGCGACCCGGGTGGCGAGCCCGACGGCTCCGACGGGAGCCGATAGGTTCGCCCGCCGTGGAGCGCGCCGGTGTCGTCGTCGAGGGGTTGGTAAAGCGCTTCGGGGACTTTGTCGCGCTGCACGGCGTCGACTTCGTCGTCCCCGAGGGCATGGTCGTCGGGCTGCTCGGCCCCAACGGGGCCGGCAAGACCACGACGATCCGGATCCTCTCGACGCTGCTCCAACCCGACGGGGGTCGAGCCAGCGTCGCCGGCTACGACGTGGTGTCCCATCCGCAGGAGGTCCGGGCCGCGATCGGGCTCACCGGCCAGTTCGCGGCCGTCGACGAGGACCTCACCGGCCGGGAGAACCTGGTCCTCGTCGGGCGCCTCGGCCGGCTCCCGCGCCGAGTCGCGACGACCCGCGCCGCGGACCTCCTCGACGCGTTCGAGCTGTCCGACGCCGCCGACCGCGTCGTGCGCGGCTACTCGGGCGGGATGCGCCGCCGCCTCGACCTCGCCGCCAGCCTCATCGCCTCGCCCGACGTGCTCTTCCTCGACGAGCCCACGACCGGGCTCGACCCCCGCAGCCGCCTCCGGCTCTGGGACGTGATCATGGAGCTGCGCGACCAGGGCAAGACCATCGTGCTCACCACCCAGTACATGGAAGAGGCGGATGTGCTCGCCGAGCAGATCAGCGTGATCGACGGCGGCGGCATCATCGCCGAGGGCACCGCCGACCAGCTCAAGACCAAGGTCGGCGGCGACGTGCTCGACCTGCGGCTCTCCGAGCGTGGCCGTGCCCCCGACGCGGCCGCGACGCTGGCCCACGCGTTCAACGTGCCCCAGCACGACATCACGATCGACGCCGAGCTCGGCACGGTGCTCGTCCCCGTCCAGCACGGCGCGGCCGCGCTCGTCGACGCCGTCCGGGCCCTCGACGCCGCCGGGGTGCCGGTCGCCGACCTCGGGCTGCGCCGCCCGTCCCTCGACGACGTGTTCCTCAGCCTCACCGGCCACGTCGCCGAGGAGCCCCGCCCCGACGCGCCCGAGCCGCGTCCCCGTCGCGGTCGACTACGGGCCTGACGTGGCGCTGATCACCGCCGAGGCGCCCCGGTCCACGATCGAGGAGCGCGCCGCGCTCGCACCCCCGCGCGTCCTCGGCGACATCGGGCTCCTGGCGCAACGCAACCTCCGGAAGGTGTCCCGCAGCCCGGGTTTGATCGTGTTCTCCACCATCCAGCCGCTGATGCAGCTCGTCCTGTTCGCGTACGTGTTCGGTGCCGTCGCGACGATCGGTCGGGGGACCAGCTACGAGGACTTCGTCGTCCCCGCCGTGCTCGTCCAGTCGATCGCGTTCGCGGCGATGGGCTCGGGGGTCGGCATCGCCTACGACCTGCAGTCCGGGATGATCGACCGGTTCCGGTCCTTGCCGATCGCGCGCTCCGCGTTCCTCGTCGGTCGCACCCTCTCCGACAGCTTCCGGCTCGGGCTCCAGTCGCTGCTCCTCGTCGCCGCCGCGCTCGTGATCGGCTTCTCGTTCCACAACGGGTTCCTCGCCGCGATCGGCATGATCGTCGTCATCGTGATGTTCGGGATGTCGCTCACCGCCTTCTCCGCGTGGGTCGGGCTGGCGATCAAGGACCCCGAGACGGTCCAGCCGGCCGTGTTCATCCCGATCCTGCCCCTCGTGTTCACCAGCTCCGCGTTCGCTCCCGTGTCGCGGCTGCCGGGCTGGATGCAGCCCATCGCGAAGGTGAACCCGGTCACCTACGCGATCGACACCGCGCGGGGCCTCGCGCTCGGTGACGACACCCTGTACCGAGTGAGCCACATCCACCTGGACACGGCCGCCACCCTCTTCCTGATCTCGTGGGTGCTGATGGTCTCGGTTTTCACCGCCCTGGCGGTGCACCGCTACCGGGTCGGCTGATCGGCCTCCTCGACGCAACGGTTGCGGAGCTCGCCGATCCCGTCGATCGTCGTGCGCACCACCTGACCCGGGCGCAGGAACATTGGCGGGTCCATCCCCGCCCCGACCCCGCCCGGTGTCCCGGTGGAGATCAGGTCCCCGGGCACCAGCGTCAGGATCGTGCTCACGTAGCGCACGACCTCGACCGGGTCGAACACCAGCTCCGACGTGCGCGCCGACTGGCGCACCGCACCGTCGACGTCGCAGCGCACCGTCAGGTCACGGGCGTCGTCGACCTCGTCCGGGGTGACGAGCACCGGACCGACCGGGGTCGTCGACTCGAACGTCTTGCCCTGCAGCCACTGCTGGGTGCGCCACTGCCAGTCCCGCACCGACACGTCGTTGCAGATCGTGTACCCCGCGATCGCGGCGCGTGCCGTGCTCGCGTCGGCGTGACGGACCGGCGTGCCGATCACGAACGCGAGCTCCGCCTCCCAGTCGACCTGGGTCGACACCCGCGGCAGGACGATCGGGTCGCGGGGCCCGATGAGCGCCTCCGTGTACTTCGCGAACAACGTCGGCACGTCCGGGGGGTCGTGGCCCATCTCGCGGATGTGCGGCGCGTAGTTCAGACCCAGGCAGATGATCTTCGGCGGTCGGGGGACCACCGGCGCGAGGTCGACGGTCTCGAGCGCGTGCTCGACGCCCCCCAAGTCGCCGGCCGCGTCGAGGGCGTCGCGTCCCGCGGCGAGGAGCGCGCCGACGTCGGGCGCGTCGAGCTCGACGACCCGGTCGCCGTCGACGCGGGCCGCCCGGGTCCCGCCGGTGGTGCGGATCGTGGTGAAGCGCATCCCGCCTCCTCGCGGTCGTCGTCACGTGCCGGTCCCGGCGCGGCCCGGAGAGCATGCCCCCTCCCGGGCCGGTGATCCCGCGCCGGAGCCTTGACACCCGGCGGGGAGAGCGTGTCATCTGGGCGGCGCAGGCGAGGGGGCCCGGTCGTGTTCGCAGCGTGGCGGGAACGAAGAGCGCGGGTCGCCGTCGAGCGGGCCGCGGCCGCGCGGGCCGCCGCGGCCGGCCAGGTGCAGACGCTCGAGGCCGAGCTCCGTGCCGTCACCGGCCCCGACGGGGCCGCCGCCGCACCCGTCGACGTGCCCATCACCCTGACCCGCGGCGAGTCGGTGCTCGGCACCATCCGGGGCGTGGGGCTGGTCGAGACGCGACGCCAGCCCGGCCACTACCAGGGCGCGAACCGGGGTGTCTCGGTCCGGGTGCCGGGCACCCGGTCGATGCGGTACCGGGTCGGCGCGACGCGCGGGACCTACGTGCCCGGCCCCGAGGCGGCCACCCAGATCGACGTCGGCACGTTCACGGTCACGTCGACCCGCGCGGTGTTCGTCGGTGACCGCCAGACCCGAGAGTGGTCCTGGGCGAAGCTGGTCGGCGTCACCCATCACGACCGGCCCCCCTGGACCGCGATCGCGGTGTCGAACCGGGAGAAGGTCTCGGGTGTGCTCTACGACGCCGTGCACGCCCGGATGGTCGCGTTCTGGATCGACCTCGCGATCGCGCGGGTGCACGGCACCCAGGCCGAGCTCGCGACCCGGGTGCGTGGCGAACTCGACGCGGCGCGCGCGCGGGCCGGTGCGGCACCGGAGGCGGGGCCGACCGGCGCGAGCAGCTGAGCGTCGGTCGCGGTCAGCGCCGGGCGGTCGGCTCGACCGGGCCGATCCGGGGTGACCAGCGCAGCGAGACGCTGACCCGCGGGCCGGCCGCCGCGACCTTCGGGACCGCGTGCTCCCAGTCCGCCTGGGTACGCCCGCCCATGACGAGCAGGTCCCCGGATCCGGGCCGCACGTCGTGTGACGTGCCGCCACCCCGGGGTCGGATCAGGAACGGGCGGGTCGCACCGAGCGTCACGATCGCCACCAGCGTGTCGTCGAGGTCGCGCAGCTCCCGGTCCCGGTGGAACGCCACGCTGTCACGACCGTCCCGGTAGTAGTTGAGGCCCACCGTCGCGAACGGCACCGCGTACCGGTCTGACAACGCGTCCCGGACCCGCTCGAGCGCGGGGTGGGGGAGCGGCTCCGTCGCCGGGAACCAGCGCGACAGCCGCGGGTCGTCGAGCACCCGGTCGTACATACGCCGTCGGCCCTGACGCCACGCGACCGTGGCGACGAGCGCGTCGAGGAGCGTCTCCGCGCCGCGCAGCCAGCCCCGGGCGACGTCGACCCAGGCCGTGTCGTCCAGGCCGACCCGGTCGAACGGGACCCTGTCGTCGACCGCCGGGGTCGCGGCCCCGAGCAGGGTGCCTTGCAGCGCGTGCATCCGGCCACGATACCGAACGCCTGTTTGGTGTTCCGCCGGGGCTCGGGTCGCCCCCGAGCCCCGAGGACACCGGTAGGGTCCGGCGCGGCCGGTCCGCCGGGGTGTTCTGCGTCGAAGTCTGGGAACCGGAGGTGCCGTGGTCGAACTGCTCCCCGCCGGGGTCACCACCCGCGGGTCGGCTCCCCGGTCGTCGCCGCGACCCCGCGGTGGACGCCCCCTCCGGGGTGCGCGGTGCCATAACGTCGAGTCGTCGCGTCGGCGAGTGAGGTAGCCGTGGGAGGCGCGAAAGAGCAGCCCGCTGAGGGGGCGAAGGCGAGACCGGCGAGCCGCGACCCCGGCCCGCCGTCCGCGCCCACCGGCCCGTCGCGGCGCGACACGGTGACCCAAAGCCGCTTCTCCGTCGGCCGGCTCCTCCTCCTCAGCGTGACCGGCGTCTCGCTGTACTTCCTGGCGCCGAGCATCGTCGAGGTGCTCGAGGCGTGGCGCCGGCTCGACCGCTTCGACCCGGCGTGGATCGCGGTGGTCCTGGTCTGCGAGGCCGCCAGCTTCGGGTCGATCTGGGCCTTGCAGCGCATCGTGCTCCCCGAGGTGTCGTGGTTCGACGGCGCCACCACCCAGCTGGCCGGCAACTCGTTCAACCGGATCACTCCGGGTGGGGGCGCCACCGGCACCGCGCTCCAGGCTCGGCTGCTCGCCGACGCCGGCTACGACCTCACCCGGGTCGCCGCGGCGCTGACCGCCGAGTCGGTGATGATCTCCGTCGCGGTACTGGTGCTGCCCGTCTTCAGCCTGCCCGCGATCATCGCCGGTCTCAACGTGCCCGGCAGTCTCGCCGACGCCGCGTGGATCGGCATCGTCGTCTTCGCGTTGCTCGCCGCGGCCGGCGCGGCGGTGCTCCGCAGCCCCGGACCGATCGCCGCGGTCGGCGACGCCATCGCCTGGGTCGCGAACCGGTTCCGGCGTCGGCGGCCACCCATCCGCGACCTCGGCGTGCGGCTGGTGCAGCAACGGGCGGTGCTGCGCCGCTCCGTCGGATCGCACTGGGTGCTCGCCGGGGCCACCGCGGTCGGACGGTGGGCGTTCGAGTACCTCGGGCTGCTCGTCACGTTGCACGCGATCGGCGCGCACGTCGAGCCGACCCTCGTCCTGCTCGCGTTCACGTTCGCCGAGCTGCTCGGGCTGCTCCCGTTCACCCCCGGCGGGTTGGGTTTCGTCGAAGCCGGGTTGACCGCCACGCTGGCGCTGGCGGGCGTCGCACCCGGCGACGCGGTGCTCGCCACCCTGATCTTCCGGCTGGTGTCGTTCTGGCTGCCGCTCCCGGTCGGGCTCGGCGCGATGTTCCTCTACCGGCGCCGCCATCCCCGCACCGAGCTGCCCCCCAGTCCCGATGCGGGCCCGGGGGAGCAGGCCCGGCACACTCACCCCGGTGACCCCTGACACGACCCGCCGCCCGGTCGCATGGGCCGTCGCGGCCGACGCCGCGTGCCTGCTCGTGTTCGTCGCGCTCGGTCGCACCAGCCACGGGTTGAACGGCGGGCCGGGCTGGTTCCTCGCCGTCCTCTGGCCGTTCGCGGTGGGCTGGTTCGCCGTCGCGCTGCTCACCCACCTCTACACCGCCGAGTCGGGCCGCTGGCGGCGCGTCGCGGTCACCTGCCTCGGCGGCGTGACCCTCGCGCTCGTGCTCCGGGCGACCTTCACGAGCCGGGCCACCCCCGTCACCTTCGGGGTCGTCGCGCTCGTGTTCTTGACCCTCGCCACGTTCGGCTGGCGCCTCGCCGCCCTCGGCGTGGCGCGGATCCGGCCGCGCGCGTCCGCCTGACCCGACCCCACCGGCGTCGCCCCCGCAGAGGCGGGTCGACCCGCGGTGGGTTCCGGGTCGGCCCAGCGCGGGTCGCGCCCCTCCGAGAACGCGCGGGGGCCCTCGTCCTGGTCCGGATGCCCCCACAGCGACACCAGCTCGCGGGCGCCGCCCCGACACGCGTCGGTCAGGCCGGTCTCGAGCGCCCCCCACAACGCCCGCTTCGTCGCCGCCATCGCCGCCGGGGAGTTGCGGGCGATCGTCTCGGCCAGCGACTGGGCCTCCTCGCGCAGCGCGTCGGGCGGGTCGACGACCTGGCTGAGGATCCCCAGCTGGTACGCGCGAGCCGCGGTCATCCGCTCGTAGCGGCCGACGAGCGCCATCCGCAGGATCGCCTCCATCGGCGACTTGCGGACCAACGCGATGTCCTCGTACGCCGCGACCTGCCCCACCGACACGTGCGGGTCGACGAACGTCGCGTCGGCGGCGGCGATCACGACGTCGGCGTCGGCGACGAAGTGCAGACCCCCGCCCGCGCAGACCCCGTTCACGGCGGCGACGACCGGCTTGGCGACCCGCAGGTGCCAGGCCGTGAACGCCAGCTCCGCGTCGCGGGTTCGCCGGGCATGGGCACGCAACGCGGCGGGGTCCGCGGCGAGCTGCGTCAGGTCCAAGCCGGTCTGGAACGCCGCCCCTTCCCCCGTGTTGACGATCACCCGCACCGCCGGGTCGGCGTCGAGCTCGCGCCACGCCCGCTCGAGCTCGTCGAACATCGCCGCGTCGAGTGCGTTCCCCGCGTCGGGCCGGTTGAACACCAGCCAGCCGACCGGCCCGCGCCGCTCGACGAGCAGCCGCGTGTAGGAGCCGGTCACGAGCGGGGGACGTCCCGCCACGGGACGTCCCGCCACGGGTCGTCCTCGCGGGGCAGCCCCAACACCCGCTCACCGACGATGTTGCGGTTCACCTCGCTGGTCCCACCCTCGATCGTGTTCGCCCGGCTGCGCAGCATGCCGTGCACCTCGCGGGGCAGCGCCGCCGGGTACGAGTCCGCGCCGCTCACCCACCCGGTCGCGTCCGGGCCGAGCAGGTCGGTGGCCAGCAGCTGCAGCCGCTGGTTCAGCTCACCCGAGTGCACCTTCCCGACGCTGCTCTCCGGCCCCGGTGCCCGGCCCGCGGCGCGGCCACTGCTCGCCCGATCGTTGGTCCACGCGCGGATGCGCTCCTCCGCGTACAGGCCCGCGAGCCGCTGGCGCACGACCGGGTCACCGGCGCGGCCGACCCGTCGACTCACCCCGATCGTGTGCTCGACGCCGGAGCCGCCGATGCGGTCGACGCCGCCCGACCCGGCGCCGGCGACCATCTGGCGCTCCGAGGAGAGGGTGGCGTTCGCGACCCGCCAGCCGTCACCGACGGCGCCGACCCGCTGCTCGTCGGGGACGCGGGCGCCGTCGAGGAACACCTCGTTGAAGTCGATCTCGCCGGTCAGGTGCCGCAGCGGGCGCACGTCCACCCCCGGCTGGTGCAGATGGAGGAGGAAGTAGGTGACGCCACGCCGCTTCGGCACGGTCGGGTCCGTGCGGGCCAGCAGCACCGCGAAGTCGGACCGGTGCGCCCAGGTCGTCCACACCTTCTGGCCGTGCACCACCCACTCGTCACCGTCGCGTTCGGCGCGGGTCGCCAGCGACGCGAGGTCCGAACCGGCGCCGGGCTCGCTGAACAGCTGGCACCACCGCTCCTCGTTCCGGACGATCGGGGGGAGGAACCGCCGCCGCTGCGCCTCGGTGCCGTGCGCGAACAGCGCCGGCGCGCACAGGTTCAGACCCAACGGGTTCAGCCGACCGAGGTGGAACGGCGCGAGGACCGCGGCGATCGCCCGCGCCACCGGCGCGCCGACCCCCAACCCGCCGTACTCGGGGGGCCAGGTCGGGGCGACGAGCCCGGACCGTCCGAACACCGGGTACCACGCCTCGTACTCCGCGCGGGGTCGCACGGCACGGATCGCGTCCACGCCACCCGCGGCGGCGGCATCGCGCCATGCCTCGGGAACATGGTCCTGCACCCACGCGAGCGTCGCCGCGGCGGCTTCCTCGACGCCCGTGTCGGCGTCGAGGTCGAGTCGCTCGCTCACCGGCGTCGCGTGACCTCGACGGCGACGGGATCGGCGACGCGATCGGTGGTGTCGAACGTCCAGCCGGCGACCATGCCGATGCGGGCCAACGCCACCGCGTCGCTCTCCGCCGCGGGCGCGGTCTCCGGGTCGACCGAGATACCGACGTGGACCCGGTCCGTCCCGACGGTCAGGTCCTCGACCCGGGCGCGCGGGTCGACCCCACGGGCGATGCCCTCGACGCCGCGGTGCTCACCGGCAGCGAGGAGCCGGTTCCAACCCGCGTGGTCGGCGTCGAGGAGCCCCGGCTGGGTGGCGTGCAGGTCGAGGGTGACCCAGTGACGATCCACCCGCACCTCCCGCTCGAACCCGGGTGCGAGCATCGGCGTCGAACGCGAGGACCCGAGCCAGCGTGCCGGTCACGTCACCCGACGGGAGGAGCCGGGTGAGGCGTTCGCTGGCGATCCACCCGGCGCTCTCCCACGCGTTCAGCATCATCTCGCGGGTCGTCGCCGCGTCGAAGTGGTCGCGGAGCGCGAGGTCGCTGGCCGCCATCAGGAGATGGGACTGCACCTCGAACTCGCGGGTCGCGGCGACGAGCGCACCCCACGAGAGATCGGACAGGGAGAAGCTCGGGTCGAACTCACCCCGGTAGTCGCGCCGGCCGCCCGGCTCCCGGTCCTCGGGCATCGGGTTCGGGATCGACGCGAGGGCGAGCTCGGCGACCCACCGCGGTCAACGGGATCGCGCCGACGGGCTCGTTCGCGGGGTCGATGGTGATCGTCCAGCGGCAGTGCGGCTCCCGGTCCACGGGCCGGCGCGGCGGCCGATGGATCGGGCGGATCCGCGCCCTCGGGTTCGTCGCGAGCGCGGTCGCGTCGAAGGTCGGGTCCTCGATGGTGTGACACATCCCGAAGACGCGCTCCTCGCCGTGCGGTTCGGCGTCGAGGAGCGCACCGCAGTGCGCGAGCCAGAACTCGGCGTGCTGATCGTCGATCAGCTCGTAGCGGACGTCCATGTACTGGTCGACGAACCCCACGTCGAGCTGCAGCGCCTTCATGATCGCCTGGACGTTGTCGCCCTCAATACCCATGAGGCGGCGCATGCGCCCGGTGTAGACCGGGCTCGCGCCCATCCACTCGTCGATCGCGACCTGGTTCATGAGGTCGAGGTCGCCCCGCTCGAGCGCCACCTGGGGCAGCAGGCCACGGGTGACGATCATCCCGGACAGCATCACGTCGAGCGCGACGGGCACCAGCTCGGCGCGGGAGAGGTCGTCGAGCGCGGGTGGGGTCACCACGCGGCCCGCCCCCCGCCGCGGTCGGCGGTCACGCCGCCGCCGTCACCGGCACGTTCGAGAACCCGGCGACGTTCGACATGTGCACCCGACGCAACCCGGACTCGTCCACCGCGTAGCTCGGGAACCGGTCGGCGATGGCCTCGAATGCGATGCGGCTCTCGAGGCGGGCCAGCGCGGCGCCGAGGCACGAGTGGATCCCGTGGCCGAGCCCGATCGACAGGCCCGCGGGGCGGTCGATGTCGAAGCGGTCCGGGTCGTCGTAGGCCCGCTCGTCGCGGTTGGCCGCGCCGGTGAGCAGCAGCACCGGTGCCCCCTCCGGGATCGTCACGTCGTGCCACGTCGACGGCGGCGTGCGAGAACCGGCCCTGGTACTGGGACGGCGCCCAGTAGCGCAGGACCTCCTCCACCGCGGCGGGGCCCTTCGAGCGGTCGCCGAGCAGCTTGGCGCCACTCGTCCGGGGTGACGGTGGAAGAGCACCACCCCGTTGCCGATCAGCTTCGTGACCGTCTCGCTGCCCGCGGCGGCGAGCAGCGTCGCGAACCCGGCGATCTCTCCGTCGGTCAGGTGCGTGACGGTCCCGTCGTCGTCGGTCACCTCGACCGCGATCAGACCGGGTGATCATGTCGTCGCCCGGGATGTCGGCGCTTCTCGGCGATGAGCTCCAGGAAGTAGCCGACCTGGAACAGCGCCGCCTCCATCCCCTCGTGCGTCGTGGCCGGGTTGTCCGGCTCCCGGTGCAGGATCAGGTCGGTCCAGTGCCGGATCTGCTGGCGGTCGCCGGCCGGCACGCCGAGCATGGTCGAGATCACCTCGACCGGGAACGGCGCCGAGAAGTCCGCGACGAGGTCGAGCTCGTCCTCGATCGCGCAGCGGGTCGAGGTACGACGCGATGACGTCGGTCGATCATCGGTTCCAGCGACGGCCACCGCGCGGGGGGTGAACACCCGGCTCACCAGCTTGCGCATCCGCTCGTGGTCGGGCGGGTCCATCATGATGATGCTGGTCCCCCGCACCGGGCTGTCCGGGTCGGTCAGCTGATCGATGGTCAAGCCGTGCTCGCTGCTGAACGTCTTCCAGTCACGGTGCGCCGCGACGACATCGTCGAACCGGGACAGCGTCCAGAAGCCGAACTCGTCGTTGTGGTAGGCGGGGGCCTCGTCGCGGAGCCACCGGTACGTCTCGTACGGGTCGTCGAAGAACTCGCTCGAGAACGGGTTGAACTCCACAGCTCCCCCGGACGCTCAGACCGGTGCGTATTGCCAACGGTGGGTGGGCGCCCCGCCCGCGCTCCACTCCATGGACTGCACGTCGAAGAAGATCGGCAGCAGATACTTCACGTAGAAGGCGTGCACGGTCACGTTGCCGGTGTGCAGGTCCTCGTACTCCTTGATCCGCACCCGGTCGTCGCGCTCCCGGAACGCCTTCGCCCGACCCAGGCACTCGTCGACCTCGGCCCGGGTGTCGCACAGCAGCCCGAGATGGTCATAGCCCGGCGACTCGAGGTACTTCGGCGACTCCGCGAGGAGCAGGAACTGGCCGTCGTCGACCCGCAGGTACTGACACGACTGGCCGACCACCTCCACGTCCGACGCGGCCCAGCCGAACAGCTCGCCGTAGAAGGCGGCCACGTCGGCCCGGTACGCCTCGTCGAGGGTGCCGGGCGGGAACGTCAGCTCCATATGGTTGAAGCGCAGCGCCGCCACGCCTCGCACCGTACCGCCGCCCCGCCCGGTGCCGCCACGACCCCGACGACCGTCGCGACCCAGCGCGTAGATTGCCCGATGTGACCGTCGGTTGGGTGCCCACCGCCGACGTCCTCGCCGGCTTCGACCTGACCGACCTGGACAACTTCGCAGCCGGGTTCCCCCACGACGTCTTCGTCGTCCACCGGCGCGACGCGCCGGTGCTCTGGCACGAACCCACCGCGCACACCCCCGACGGTGACGGCTTCTGGTCCGTCGCGACCCACCCCGAGACCCTCCGGGTGGCGCGAGACCCGGTCACGTTCTCGTCCGAGCGGGGCGGGGCCCGCCAACGAGCCGGCACGATCCTCCCCGACCAGGCCATCGCGGGCGAGGTCCTCAACATGATGGACGACCCCCGCCACAGCCGGATCCGCCGGTTGGTCAGCGTCGGGCTCACCCCCAAAGCCGTCGGTGACCTCGAACCCGACCTGCGGGAGCGCATGCGCGCGATCCTCGACGACGTCGACGACGACTGCGACGCGGTCGCGCTGGTCCGCGAGTTGCCCCTCCAGGCGATCGCGCTCCTCCTCGGTGTGCCGGCCTCAGACCGCCACCGGCTCGGCGAATGGGTCGACCACACGTTCGACTTCAAGGATCGCGACTACCTCGAGACCACCGACGCGGTCGCCGCCGCGCACGCGGCGATGTTCGAGTACGGCACCGAGCTCATCGCCGAGAAGCGCCGCCACCCCGGCAACGACATGCTGTCCGTCGTCGTCCACGCCCGGCTCGACGACGAGGACCCACCCCAGCTGACCGACAGCGAGCTGCAGCTGTTCTTCTCGCTGCTGTTCTCCGCCGGCGCGGAGACCACCCGCAGCGCCGCGTCCGGCGCGCTCCTCGCCCTCGCGGAGCGGCCCGACCAGTGGCGAGCCGTGCGCGACGACCCGACCCTCGTCTCCACCACCGTCGAGGAAGCCGTCCGCTGGACCAGCCCCTCCGCGTACAACCGGCGCACCGCGACCCGCGACACCGACCTCGCCGGCCTGCCCGTCGCATCCGGCGACAAAGTGGTCTTCTGGGAGGCGTCCGCCAACCGCGACGAGTCCGTCTTCGCCGACTCGATGACCTTCGACGTCACCCGCGACCCGAACCCCCACGTCGGGTTCGGGCACGGGCTCCACTTCTGCCTCGGCGCGAGCCTCGCCCGCCTCGAGCTGCGGGTCACCCTCGACGAGCTCCGCCACCGCGCCGAGACGCTCGCCCTCGCCGGGGTTCCCGAGTGGACCCGCAGCAACAAGCACACTGGGCTCCGCCGCGTGCCGTTGCACGTACGCT
The DNA here is from genome assembly GCA_963714105.1 of uncultured Actinomycetes bacterium. GTDB lineage: Bacteria > Actinomycetota > Acidimicrobiia > IMCC26256 > PALSA-555 > PALSA-555. Next base: position 2,159,032 of record OY970233.1, read on the forward strand.
GGGCCGGTCCGAGGAGGTGACCGTGACGACCACCGTCGATCCTGCCGAGCTGCACCCCGAGCTGTTCCTCCCCGAACCCCAGCCTCGGGCGGTGCGGTACACGATCATCTCCGTCGACGATCACCTCGTCGAGCCGCCGCACATGTTCGAAGGGCGCCTCCCGGCCCGCCTCCAGGCGCAGGCGCCGCGGGTCGTCGAGACCGACGCCGGCCACGAGGTCTGGGAGTTCGAGGGGCAGCGCCACTTCCAGGTCGGGCAGAACGCGGTCGCGGGTCGCCGGCTCGAGACGGTCAAGATCGAGCCGTTCCGCTTCGACCAGATGCGCCGCGGCTGCTGGGACATCGACGCCCGCCTCCACGACATGGACCTCAACGGCGTGTGGGCGTCGCTCAACTTCCCGTCGATGATCACCGGGTTCTGCGGCCGGGTGTTCTCCCAAGCCAAGGACCCCGAGCTCGGCCTCGCGGTGACCCGGGCGTGGAACGACTGGTTCTACGACGAGTGGTACTCGCCGCACCCCGACCGCATCGTCCCGATGGGCATCACCTGGCTCGCCGACCCCGAGATCGGCGCCGACGAGATCCGCCGCAACGCGGCGCGGGGCTTCCGGTCGGTGACGCTCCCCGAACGCCCACACCGCATCGGGTTCCCCTCCATCTTCGACGACGCGTGGGAGCCGATCATCGCCGCGTGCGCGGAGACCGACACGGTGATCAGCCTCCACGTCGGCTCGTCCGGCATGGGCGAGTTCCCGCCCGGCTGCCCGCCGCTGCAGCTCGGCGCCACCCTCTTCGGGCAGCTGTCGCTCACCGCGTGCGCAGAATGGGTGTGGTCGGCGTGGGCGGTCCGCTACCCCGACCTCAAGGTCGCCATGTCCGAAGGCGGGATCGGCTGGGTCGGGATGCTCATCGACCGTCTCGACAACATCGTCGACCGGTCCGGGTACGGGCTCGACGGGTTCCAGGGACTCCGACCCGCCGACGTGCTGCGCAGGAACTTCTGGTTCTGCACGCTCGACGACCCCTCGACGATGCCGACCCGCTACGCCATCGGCGTCGACCACATCATGGTCGAGGTCGACTACCCCCACGGCGACGGCACCTGGCCCGACACGCAGGCGGTCATCGAGCGTTACTGGGGTGACCTGCCCGTCGACGAGCTGCGCAAGATGACCCACGAGAACGCCGCTCGGCTCTACCGCCACCCCCTGCCCGACGTCGTCGTGCCCTGACCGCTCGTGCGCGGACCGAGCTCGAGGACGTCTGCGGGTGGTCGCCGTCACGAGTCGGCCCGCACCCGAGGACCGGGTAACCGGCGCACAGCGGCCAGAATGACCCGATGCTCCCGGCCGGGGTGTGCGTGCTCTCGTTCTTCGCGGGAGCCGTGCCGTTCTCGAACCTCGTCGCCCGCTGGCGCCGCGGGGTCGACCTGCGCGACACCGGCACCGGGACTGTCTCGGGCACCGCGCTGTTCCGGGTCGCCGGGTTCCCCGCGTTGGCCGGAGCCGGAATCTGCGACGTCGCCAAGGGGGCCCTCGGGCCGCTGCTGCTCCTCCACCATCCCGTCGCCGCCGGGATCGCCGGCGGGTGCGCGGTCGCCGGGCACAACTGGTCGCCGTTCCTGCGCGGTCACGGCGGACGGGGGATCGCCCCCGCGCTCGGGTCGCTGCTCGTCAACGCCTGGCCGGGCGCGGTGCTGCTCCTGGCCTTCCTCGTGATCGGGCGGGCCGGCCGCCAGACCGGCCTGGCCTCCTTCGTCGCCGAGCTGCTCCTCGCCCCCGTGCTCGCCATCACGAACGGCACCGGCGGCGCGGTCGCCGGCGGCGCCGTCGCCGCGCCCATGCTCGTCAAACGGGTGGTCGGCAACACCCGACCGGCCGAACCCGGCGTCGGCGTCTACGTCCACCGGCTCCTCTTCGACCGTGACGGCGGACCGGCATGAGCGTCAGCACCCTCGTCAAGCGGAGAGGGTTCCGCGACCTGCTCATCGGCCAAGGGCGTCTCCGCGCTCGGGGACTGGATGGGCACCGTCGCCTTCATGGCCCTGGCCTTGAAGCTGACCGGGTCACCCGCCGCGGTCGGCGGCATCCTCACCCTCCGGCTCCTCCCCGCCGCGGTCGGGGGACCGCTCGCCACCCGGGCGGTGCGCCGGTGGGACCGCCGCCGCACCATGCTCGCCATGGACGCCCTCCGCGCCATGGTCATCGCCGCGGTCCCGCTCATCCGAAGCCTCTGGTGGATCTACCTGTGCGCGGTCGTGCTCGAGGCCGCGAGCATCGTGTTCCTCCCCGCCCGCGACTCGTCGATCCCCGACCTGGTCGGCGACGACGACCTGCCCGTCGCCAACGGCCTCGTCCTCGGGTCGTCGTACGGGACCATCCCCCTCGGTGCCGGCCTCTTCGCCGCGGTCGCCGCCCTGCCCGTCGCGACCATCTTCCACCGGTCGCTCGCCCTCGTCTTCTTCATCGACGCGGCGACGTTCGTCGTCTCCTTCTTCTTCATCGCCCGGCTCCGCATGCTCGCCGCGCACACCGCGCCCGAGGAGGAGCGACGCGACGTCCGGTTCCGCGACGCGTTCCGCATCCCCCTCGTCCGGGCCGTGATGCCCGCCACCGCGGCGGTCGCGCTCGGCCTCGGCGCGCTGTTCTCCCTCGGGATCGTGTTCGTCCGCAACGTGCTCCACGCCAGCGACACCCAGTTCGGCGTGCTCATCGCGCTCTTCGGGGTCGGCGCCGCGCTCGGGCTGCTCATCCTGCAACGCCGGCGGGGACGCGACCCGCTCGTCGAGACCCGCCTCGGCGTCGCCGCGATCGGTGGGGTCGTCGCGGTGTTCTCCCTCGCCGGGTCGATCTGGGTCGCGTACACGGGCGCGGCCGCGTTCGGCGCCGCCGCCGCCTACACGCTCGCGTCGGGGATGGGGGCGCTGCAGTCCCGCCTCGACGGCACCGACCGGGTCCTGGCCTTCGCCGCCTTCCACGTCGTGATCCGAATCGCGCTCGGCGTCGCCGCCATCGCCGCCGGCGTCGCCGCCGGGCTGCTCCACGACGTCCGCTGGCCCTTCGTCGGGCAGCTCGAACCCTCCCGGGTGGTGCTGCTCTCCTGCGGGCTGCTCGTCATCCTCGCATCGGTGCTCGTCAGCGAACGGATCGCGAGCCCGACCCTCCGCAAGACGGTCACCACGTGACCGTCGCGGTCGTGACCGACAGCGCCGCGGCGCTGCCCCCCGACCTCGCGGTCCGCAACGACGTCACCGTCGTCCCCATGTGGCTCACCGTCCGCGGCCGAGCCGAGCTCGAAGGCACCCGCGGCCTCGAGGAGCTCGTCGCCGAGGAGCAGGTCACCACCTCCGCGCCCGCCCCGGGCGAGTTCGAAGCCGCGATCAAAGACGAGCTCGCGCGGCAACGACGGTGTCGTCGTGCTCACCATCGCCGCCTCCATGAGCGCCACCTACCAGGCCGCCGTCGTCGCCGGCGACGCCGTCGGCGGTCCCGTGCGTGTCGTCGACACCGCGACCGCCGGTGGCGCCGAGGCGCTGGTCGTGCTCGCCGCCGCCGACGTTGCGGCCCGAGGCGGATCGCTCGACGAGGTCGCCGACGCGGCCCGCCACGTCATCGACCGGGTCCGCCTCGTCGCCACCGTCCCCACCCTCGACTACCTCGTGCGCAGCGGCCGCGTCCCCGGGCTGGCCGGCTGGGCCGGCAACCGCCTCGGCATCAACCCGCTCTTCGAGTTCCGCGGCGGCAAGGTGCGCCGGCTCCGGCCCGCGCTCAGCCGCGAAGCCGCCCTCGACCGCATCGTCGGGCTGGTGCACCGATCCCGGGTGCCCGGAGCCCGGCTGCACGTCGCCGCGCTCCACGCCCTCGCCCTCGACGTCGCCGAGGAGCTCCTCGCCCGCGTCACCAGCACCGAAGCCCCCACCGAGGCCTTCGTCGGCGAGTTCGGGCCGGTGATGGTCGTCCACACCGGCCCCGGTCTCGCCGGCCTGGCCTGGTGGTGGGAGGACCCGAGCGCCGTCCCCGCGACCTAAGGGACGTCGACGGTACGTCGGGGCGGGTCCCCCGACGAGGTCCGGTCGAGGCACCACGCCACCGCCGCGAGGATCGGCTCGATCGACTCGGTCTCGAACGCGTGGCCGAGATCCTCGACGAGGACGAGCTGGCGCGGATCCGCGGCCGCGCCGTAGAGGACCTCCGCGTTCTGCACGTCGAGGAACGGGTCGCTCCGCCCGTGGACGACCGCCAACGGCACGTCGAGCGCCCCCACCAGGTCGACGGGGGGTGCCGCCTGGGCGCAACCCGACGCGATGCGCACCCCCATCCGTTCCCGCGCCAGGCGCCGCCCGAGCGGCGTGCGGGTCAGCAGCGCCGAAGCCAGCCCCCGCACGTTCAACGGCAGTCGCCACCGAGCCGGGCAGCTCACCGCGACGACCCCTGCCACCGACCCGGGTCGGGCCGCGACGTACCGCAACGCCCCGACCGCGCCCATCGACGCGCCGACGACCACCACCGGGGTCGAGTCACCCGCCACCGCGGCGACCGCGGCGGCGACGTCGCGGTCCTCCTCGTCCCCGAGGGTGGCCTCACCGCCCGAGTCGCCGTGCCCGCGTGCGCTGTAGGTCAGCACCGCGAAGCCGGCGGCGTGCAACGCGTCGGCCAGCCCGACGACCCTCGCCTCGCTGCGGCTCGCGGTGAACCCGTGCACGAGGACGACCGCGGCCCGCGGCGGCGACTCGGTGAACCACCGTCGGGCCTCGAGGCGGACGTCGTCACTCGTGATGAGCTCCACGTCCCTCCTGGCACACCGCGGACACGTCGACGTTACCGTGCCCCCCACCCGCGACCCGACACGCCCGCCCGGGTCGCGTCACCGCGCCGTGACCGCGAGGATCGCCTCGGTCAGCTCGGGTCGGCACACGATCAGGTCCGGCAGCCACGGCCGGGCTCGGTTGTAGACCAGCGGAGACCCGTCGAGACGCGACGTGTGCAACCCCGCCGCGTGCCGCGACCGCGACCGGCGCGGCGGAATCCCACTCGTACTGCCCACCCGCGTGGACGTACGCGTCCACCGCGCCGAGCACCACCGCCATCGTCTTGGCCCCCGCCGACCCCATCGTGACCACCTCGGCGTCCAGGGCCCGTGCGACCCGGGTCGCCTCCACCGGTGGGCGGGACCGGCTCACCACCAGCCGCGGCGGTCCCCCCGCGGCCCTCTCGGGCAGCGACCAACCGTCGGCGGTCGAGAGGACCCGACCCGACGCGGGGAGCGCGACCGCACCCGTGCGGACCCCCACCTCCCGCTCCCACAGGGCCACGTGCACCGCCCAGTCGGCCCGGCCCGGCTCCGAGAACTCGCGGGTGCCGTCGAGCGGATCCACGATCCACACCCGGTCGGCGTCGAGCCGGCGCCGGTCGTCCACCGACTCCTCCGAGAGCACCGCGTCGCCCGGATGGTCCCGCGCCAGCAGCTCCAGGAGACACCGGTTGGCGAGATCGTCACCGGCGTCCCCGAGCGGCCAGCCCCACACCCCCTCCCCACCGCCCCGGGCCCGCAGCTCGACCAGCAGCGCCCCTGCCGCGGCCGCGTACCGGGCCGCGTCCTCGTGGTCGCTCATGCCCGCATTCTGCCGGTCGCCGCCACCTGGCCGGCGCCTATCCCGCCCCTCACATCCGCCTCACGTCCGCTGCGTTTCCTGATCGGAAACCAAACGACAACCCAACCAACGAGGAGCGAGCCATGAAACAATTCATCGTCACCACCCTCGCGGTGGGGCTGCTCACGCTCGGTACCGCCGGCGTCGCGACAGCCCAGACCACCGGCGGGAGCTCGACCAACCCGTCCACCCAGACCCCGACCACCCACGGCAAACGGGCCCACCCCGGTCTCGCCAGGGGCGCGCTGCGGGTCACCGCCCAGACCATCGGCGTCAAGCCCCGTGACCTCGTCACCGCGCTGTGCGGCGGTCAGAGCCTCGAGGCCGTCGCGTCCCAGCACGGCAAGTCGACCCAGGACGTCGTCGCCGCGCTCGTGAAGGCTGCTGATCAGCGCATCGACAAGGCCCAGCAGGCCGGACGCATCGACGCCACGAAGGCCCAGACGCTGAAGGCGTCGGCCCCGGCTCGGGTCACCAAGTTCGTGGGCAGCTACCACCCGTCCGCGAAGCGCTGCCAGGCCCTCCAGGGCAAGGCGCGGCGGCGCCGGCGGCACCACCGGGAACACCCCGGCTCCCAGCGGCGCCTGACCTCAGGCCCGTCGACCCTCGGTGCCCGTCGAGCCTCGGCTCGGCGGGCACCGCCGCGTCGCGTCGAGACGGATCCGCTACCGTCCGCGCGTCCCGCCAAATCGAGGGAGCGCCGAATGACGATGCCCCCCGGTGAGGGCGACCGAACCGTCCGGGCGACCAGCTACGGGGAGGCCACCGACCCCGCCGGTGACGCCACCGTCCCCGTCCAAGGCGGCGGCGCCGGCGGCACCGAGCCGCCACCCCCCGCCGGCGGCGGCGACGAAGAGCCCCGTCGCCCCGGACCGCTCCTCGCCGGCGTCACCGCCGCCGGGATCATCGTCGGCGCGATCGTCGGGCTCCTCGTCGGCGGCAGCAGCGGCACCCAGACCTCGCCCACCACGAGCACCTCCACCACCAGCACGTCCACCACCAGCACCAGCTCCACCACGACCACCACGACCACGACCACGACACCCGCCGCGCCCCAGGTCCTCGCCTTCAGCGCCGCACCGACCAGCCCTCAGTGCACCCCGGGGAACCACGTCCTGCTCACCTGGTCGACCCAGAGCGCCCAGACCGTCACCCTCTCCGTCGACGGGACACCGCTCGGGACCTTCGCGCCCGCCGGGCAGAGCTCGGCGCCGTTCTCCTGCCCGCCGACCAGCCACACCTACCGGCTCAGCGCCAGCGGCGCCGCCGGAGGGGTGGTGAGCCGATCCGTCTCCGTGTTCGCCACGTCGCCGCCCTCCTCCACCACGACCACGTCCAGCACCACCACGACCACCTGAGGCTGGTTCCACCCCGCCGGCCACGTTTGCTACCGTGTTACTGACGGGTAACTTCACCGGGCAGGCGGCCCGAACCCAGGAGGGAACCGTGGCGGACTTCTCGCTCGACCTCAACGAGGACCAGCTCCAGATCCAGAAATGGGTCCACGACTTCGCCGAGGACGTCATCCGCCCCGCGGCCCACGAGTGGGACGAACGCGAGGAGACCCCCTGGCCCATCATCGAGGAGGCCGCCAAGATCGGCCTCTACTCCTGGGAGTTCATCGCCAACGCCTTCGGTGACCCCACCGGCATCACCTTCCCGATGGTCAGCGAGGAGATGTGCTGGGGCGACGCCGGCATCACCCTCGCCATCTTCGGGTCGACCCTCGCGGTCTCCGGCATCGTCGGCAGCGGCACCCCCGAGCAGATCGCCGAATGGGTCCCGCAGTGCTTCGGCACCCCCGAGCACCTCCAGCTCGGTGCCTTCGCGGTCAGCGAACCCGACGCCGGCAGCGACGTCGCCAACCTCCGCACCCGCGCCGTGTACGACGAGGCCACCGACGAATGGGTCCTCAACGGCACCAAGACCTGGATCACCAACGGCGGCATCGCCGACGTGCACGTCATCGTCGCCGCCGTCGACCCCGAGCTCAAAGCCCGCGGGCAGGCCAGCTTCGTCGTCCCCCCGAAGACCCCGGGCTTGAGCCAGGGTCAGAAGTTCAAGAAGCACGGCATCCGCGCCAGCCACACCGCCGAGGTCGTCCTCGACGACGTCCGCGTCCCCGGTGCCTGCCTACTCGGCGGCAAGGAGAAGCTCGACGAGCGTCTCGCCCGCGCCCGCGAGGGTCGCAGCACCCGCGTGCAAGCGGCGATGAGCACCTTCGAAGCCAGCCGGCCGCTCGTCGGCGCGCAAGCCCTCGGCATCGCCCGCGCCGCCTACGAGTACTCCCTCGACTACGCCAAGACCCGCCGCGCCTTCGGCCGGGCGATCATCGAGAACCAGGGCGTCGCGTTCAAGCTCGCCGACATGAAGACCGAGATCGACGCGGCCCGGCTCCTCGTCTGGCGGGCCTGCTGGATGGCCGCCACCCACAAGCGCTTCGAGAACGGCGAAGGCTCGATGAGCAAGCTCAAAGCCGGAGAAGTCGCGGTGAAGGTCACCGAGGAAGCCATCCAGATCCTCGGCGGGTACGGCTACACCCGCGACTACCCGGTCGAGCGGTGGCACCGCGACGCCAAGATCTACACCATCTTCGAAGGCACCTCCGAGATCCAACGCCTCGTCGTCGCCCGGGCCATCTCCGGCGTGCACATCCCGTAGCCGACCCCGACGCGCTCCGGGTCACCGACCGGCGGCGAAGGAGCGCAGCTCAGCGGTCAGCGACGACACGACAGCCCGAGTTGCCGGTCGATCACTTCCAGGTCGCTGCCCCGGCGGGCGGGGACCCGGGAGCGCCGACAATGGGAGCGGTGGCAACGGTACGACCGGCGACGTGTTCGACCGGGCCCTCGCCGACTGCTCGGTCGCCCGACGCCGACCAGAACGAACACGGCTCCGCGACGGCCAGAGCGCGCCTGTTAGCGTGCGCGCGGATCGCTGATCACCCGAATGGGGTGATGCCCCGACTCCGGCGGCGTGGGCTAAATGGGTCGCAGCGACCCCCACGGCCGCCCGATGACGGACGTCACGAGTCCCGACCGCGGTGCGCCCCGTGCCCCCTGCTCCGACGGACGCCATGACCGCTCCAACAACTGACGACAAGCACCGAGCCGACACCGAGGCGATCGGTCGTCGCTACCTGATCCGCTTCCAGGAGGACGAGCTCAGGCAGCGACCGCTCGGAACCCGCCTGATCATCGAGTTCCTCGGCACCGCCGCGCTCGTGACCGTCGCGGCCGGCGCCGGGGTCATCAACCGGTACGCCGGCGGGAACCCCATCTCCCGCACCGCCGCTGTCGTCGCACCGGGCGCACTCGTCATGGCCCTCATCTACGCCTGGGGTCCCCTCTCGGGTCTGCACATCAACCCGGGAGTGACGATCGCGTTCACCGGCCGCCGCGTCTTCAAGGCCGCTTGGGCACTGCCCTACATCATCGCCCAGCTCGCCGGGGCGATCGCCGCCTCGCTGTTCCTCCAAGCCATGTTCACCCACGTCGCCGCGGGCGGCAACTACCCGATCAACAAGCCCGGCGGCGACTGGCGGTCCCTCGTCATGGAGATCGTCCTCACCACCATCCTCGTGTCGGTCATCCTCAACACCGCCACCGGGTACCGGAGCATCGGCCACAACGCCGCCCTCGCCGTCGGGTCGACCATCGCGCTCCTCGGCCTCTTCGCGAGCCCCATCAGCGGGGCGTCCATGAACCCGGCCCGCTCCCTCGGCCCCGACATCGTCGCCAACAACTACACCGGGTGGTGGGTGTACGTGCTCGGGCCGATCATCGGCGCCGCCATCGCGGTCGATGCTCATCGGGCTCGTCCGCGGCCTTCCGGACAAGGAAGAGCGCGAGGCGGCCGAAGGCGGCGCGCTGGCACTCGAGAAGTAGCACGCCCCGGTCCTGATCCTGCTCCGGGCCCAACCCACGGCCACCGCGCCACGACACGGAAGGCACGCCCATGACCATCGGACCGGTCGAGTACATGATCGTCGGGTTTCCCGGCAACGACTTCAACGGCAACATCGCCCCCGAGCTCGCCAAGCTCATCACCAGCGGCACCATCCGTCTCATCGATCTGGTGTTCATCGCCAAGGACGGGGACGGCAACGTCGCGGTCGTCGAGTTCGACGAGCACGACGCCCTCTCACCCTTCGCCGAGCTCGAAGGCGAGGTCGGCGGGGTCATCAGTCCCGACGACATCGAGCACGCGGCCGTCGATCTCCCGCCGAACTCGTCCGCCGGCCTTCTGATCTGGGAAGACCGCTGGGCGATCCCACTCGTGGAGGCCCTCCGCGACTCCGGAGGGATGCTGATCGAAGGATCGCGGATCCCGCACGACCTCATCGAGGCGGCCCTCGCCGGGTTGCCCGCCGCCGGCTGACCGGCCAACCGAAGGAGAACTTGAGATGCTTCGACGTCGACCTGTCGCACGAGCTGCGGTGACGACCGCCGTGGTCGTCGGGACCGCCGACCGGGTGAGCGACCGCCGGGACCGCCGCCGCCTGCGGTGAGCAGCCGCTGACCGTTCTCCGCCCCACCTGAACGTTCCGCGGCGACCGGGTCGGGTCGTCGGCCGCGTCGTCGAGTTCCCGGACGCGTCGCGGCGGGGCTGGCTACGGCGGCGGGAGCTGACCGCGGGCGTAGATCGTGGTCTCGAACGAGGACGGGATCACCACCACCCAGTGGTGGGCGGCGAGGCTCGACCGGCTCATCCGGAGCACACCGACCGTGGACCCGGCCCGGGTGAACGTGAACACCCACGTGTCACCCTGATCGATCACGTCGGTCACCACGGTGGCCTGCGCCGGTTGCGCGGTGTCGAGGAGCTCCACCCCGCTGGTGGAGCTCCCGCTCGTGGCCACGTTCAGGTCGAAGTGGGTGCGGTTCACGAACGTGACCTGGTTCACGAAGGTCGGCGACTGGACCAAGCGGGCCATCAGGACGAACGACGCGAGCAGCGCGACGACGGCGGCAACCACCACCAGGTTCTTCGAGCTGCGCAGCTCGACGGGCCGAGTCTCGAGGTCGGCGAGCGGGCTCATGTGCGGATCCTCCGGAGGACACGATCACACGGTCGTCGGTCGGTTCACGATCCCGCCGCGGTTTGGCCGTGTCGTCGGCACGCCAACCCGAGATCGCACACCCAGGCTAGGCCGACGCGGCGGGCAACCCGGCACGGACCAGCACCACCACCGCCGTCGAGGGGTCATCGCCAGGACGGTGCCGGCGGCGGCCGGAGCCTCGGCCAGGATCGATCGCCGCACCGACCGGGCATCATGGGCCCAACCGCGAGCGACGAAAGGCGACCCCGTGCCTGATCCCGGCACCGTGACCGTCGGGCGCAACGCCGGGCAGCGCCGCTACGAGGCGACCGTCGACGGTCGCCTCGCCGGGTTCGTGACCTACGAGGAAGAGCCCGGCCGAATCGTGTTCGTGCACACCGAGGTCGACTCCGCGTTCGAGGGTCACGGGGTCGGCAGCCAGCTCGCCGCGGGAGCGCTCGACGACGCCCGAGCTCGGGGACTGACCGTCGTGCCGCGCTGCCCCTTCATCGCCGAGTACATCCGCCAGCACCCCGACTACCAGACGCTCCTCGCTGATCGCACCCGGGGCGATGGCCGGCCCCGGCCACTAACGTCACGCCGGGAGGACCCATGACCCCTCGGATCACGATCGTCGGCGGTGCCAGCTCGCACTGGACCCCCCGGCTCCTCTCCGACTTCGCGAACACCGAGTCGCTGCACGACGCGGACGTCGTCCTCGTCGACGTCGACGCCGACTCGCTCCCCCGGATGCTCGACGTCGGCGCCCACATCGCCAAGTGCCGACCCGGAATCGGGCTCACCGTCACCGCCACGACCGACCTCGACGCCGGACTCGACGGTGCCGACTACGTCGTCGAGCGCGTTCTCCGTCGGCGGCTTCGCCAGCATGCGCCACGACCTCGAGATCCCCGCCCGCTACGGGGTGCGCCAGCCGGTCGGGGACAGTGTCGGGCCCGGCGGCATCACCCGCGCCTTGCGCAGCATCCCCGTGCTCATCGGGATCGCCCGGGCTATCGAACGTCGAAGCCCCGACGCGTTGCTGCTCAACGTGACCAACCCGCTCTCGGCGCTCTGCCGGGCCGTCACCCGCGAGACGTCGGTCCGCACCGTCGGCTTGTGCAACGAGGTCGTCGGGCTCCAGTTCGTCACCAGCCTGCTCCTCGACGCCGATCTGCGGCGGGTCGACCCGGTCGTCGCCGGCGTCAACCACCTGCCCCTCGTCACCAGCATGACCGTCGACGGCCGCGACGGGTTCGCCGCGCTCACCGCCCTGCTCGACGACGAAGCCGCCCAGGCCGAGCCGGTCTGGATGACGCCACCCGAGGGGATGCACTACCGGAAGGTCTCACCCGGTCCCGAGTGGACCAAGGCCGACGTGATCGCCGGGAACCGCCTCAAGCTGGAGCTGTTCCGCCGGTTCGGGGTGCTCCCCGGGTCGTCGGACACCCACGTCGGTGAGTTCTTCCCCGGCTTTGCCACCCCCCGCTCGGACTTCGGACGGGAGTGGTCCGTGCACCACTACGGGCTGGCCGGGCACATGGCCGACAAGGCGACCGACGAGCGGGAGGTCGAGGAGCTGCTCGCCGCCGACGAAATCAGCCCGTTCGCCTCCGGTGAGCTCGTCGCGCCGCTGCTGCACTCGATCCTGACCGCCAAGCCGATACCGCTGCCCGTCAACCTCCCCAACGCCGGTCAGGTCCAGAACCTCGCCGACGACGTCGTCGTCGAGTGCATGGGCGTCGTCACCGGCGGGGTCGTTCACGCCCGCGACGAGGCGTTCGTGCCCTCCATCCTCGGGGAGCAGCTCCGACGGGTCGCGGACGCCGAGGAGCGCACCGTCGACGCCGCGGTGTCGGGCCGGCGCACTGGCGTCCTCGAGGCCATGCTCGCCGACCCGCTCGCCGGCCGACTTCCCTACGAGGACGTCGTCGCCATGACCGACGAGCTCCTCACCGCGACCCGCTCATGGCTGCCTCAGTTCGACACCGCGTCACGCTGACCGCGCCCGACCTCCGGGCGCGGCCGGCGGCCGCTCCGCCGCGACGAGCCCGACGGTCGTCTCGATGATCTCGTTCCGCGAGCTGTACCCGAACGCCCAGGACGCGGACCTCGCCGTCGTCTACCGGCCCCCCGATCGCGCCGCGGACCAGCGTCACGTGCGGATCAACATGATCGCGAGCCTCGACGGTGGTACCTCGTTAGGGGGCACGTCCGGTGCGCTCGGCGACGCGGCCGACGGGCTTGTCTTCGCGACGCTCCGGTCCTACGCCGACGTCATCGTCGCCGGCGCGGGCACGGTCCGCGCCGAGCGGTACGGCCCCGCACGGCCGAGCGCGACCGAACGCGGCGACCGGCGCGAGCGGGGTCAGTCGCCGGTCCCCCCATCGCGGTGATCACCCGCAGCGCGAACCTCGACTGGACCACCCCGTTCTTCACCGAAGCCGAGGTACCCCCGATCGTCATCACCGTCGAGGGATCACGCGACGCGGTCCGGCACGCGTCCGTACCCGTCGACGTCGTCATCGCCGGCGCCGACGAGGTCGACCTGAATGTCGCGCTCGACGAGCTCACCCGACGCGGCTACGGAGACGTGCTCGTCGAAGGCGGCCCGACCATCAACGCCGAGCTCGCCGCACGCCAGGCCCTCGACGAGATCTGCGTCACCCTCGCCCCGACTCTGGTTGCGGGGCCCAGCAACCGGGTGCTGGCCGGCCCGGCCCTCACGTCGCCCACCGCCCTGCAGCTCGCGTCGGTCATCACCGCCGACGGCTACCTCTTCGTCCGCTACACCACGAGACCCGACGAGGAGCCGAACTAGGGCCCCGACTCGGACTCCGCTCGGGCCGGACGAACGGCCGCCCGCTCCTCGCCGCGGACACCACGAAGCCCGAACCACGCCAGCTCCGACACCCAATGGGCTAGCTGATCGACGTCCAGCACGGAACCGCCGTCGGTCAGCGTGTCTCGGCTCGTCGCCTCCGCGATCCCGATCAGCGCGTGCGCCAGCACCCGACGGTGCTCCACGGTGCCCTCGATGTCGATCAGGAGGCTGATCACCCCCGCGACGTCGTCGAGGAGCTGCTCGATCACATCGGCGAACTCGGGGTCGTTGCGGGCCGACGCGCCGAACAGCACCCGGAACGCAGCCTCGTTGCCGGTCACGAAGTGGAAGTACGCGGCGAAGCCGGCCTCGACCCGTTCCCGTCCGGTGTGAGCGGCACTCGTCGCCACCGCGAGCGCGTCGAGGAGCTTGGTGCCGAGGTCGCCGAGCAGCTCCACGAACAAGGCCCGCTTCGACGGGAAGTGCTGATACAGCACCGGCTTCGTCACCCCGGCGGAGGTGGCGATCTCGTCCATCGACGTGGCGTGGAAGCCGCGGTCGGCGAACACCGACCCGGCCACGTCGAGGATCTGCTGACGGCGACGCTCCGCGGGAAGCCGGGTGGTGACCGGCCGCGCGCTGCACGCGCTCGACTTCAGGGGCATCTCGTACCGGTCGGTGTGACCGAAGTTCCGGGACCACAGGTCGTCGAGTCGGGCCCGCTCGGCGTCGCTGAGCGGCCGCTCCGTGGCCTCCGCGTACTCCCGGACCGCGTCGACGCTCACGAACGTCGGGAGAACGGTCGTGAACGCAGGATCGCCGAGAATGCCGGCGATCGCCGCCTGGCCGATGGTCCGCCCCGTGCCGTCCCACAGGAACGCCAGCGTCTCGGCCTTCTCGAAGTTGTCGAGCATGTTGTCGCGGTTGCGGTGCGCCCGATGGTCGTTGGCGGGAAAGACGGTCTCGCGGTCGATCTTGCCGGTGAGGACGTCCGAGGCGTGCGGCACCCGGGCGATCAATCCCACGCGCCCCTCCGCGACCGCAGGCTCCGCCGCGAAGGTCCGCCCCGGCCCCTGCTCCAGCATGTTGTAGACGGTCTGCAGCGAGGCGATCGGACGGCGCCGCAACGCCTCGACGCCCTCCTCGATCCAGCCGATCGCCGGACCCAACGCGACCCCGAGCGCCCGGACCTTCCCCGCGTCGCGGAGACGCTCCAGCTCGGCCCAGAGGTCGTCGTCGAGGACAGGGTCGAGCCGGACATTGTGCAGCTGGTACAGATCGACGTACTCGGTCTCGAGGCGCCGCAACGACGCCTCGAGCTGGGCCCGGATGGCCTCCGGGCGCCAGTCCTGTGGCCGTTCGGACTGACCCGGGAACTGGCGGGGCGCGTCGATGTCATACCCGCACTTCGTCGTCAGGACGATCTCGTCCCGGTGGGTCCGCAGCAGGTCGGCGAGCAGCGACTCGCCGACACCGTCAGTGCCGTACACCGGCGCAGTGTCGAAGAACGTGATCCCGGCATCCAACGCCGCATGGAGGAGCCCCTCCTTGTCATCCACCGCGCCCCACCAGTCGCTGGCGAGCGTCCACGTCCCGAACCCGACCTCCGAGACGACCAAATCCGAGTTCCCGAAACGGCGGTACCGCACAGCGACCTCCCCGGTGCTCACGCGACGTCATCGAGGGTAGATGCTCCCTCGACCGGTGGGCGAACCCCACTACCGGGAATCGGGGCGCTGCGTTCGCTCCTCGCGCTCCGCGGCGCGTACCCCGTAGCCGAGGACAATCGGCACCGGCAGGATCGCGATCGAAAGCACCAGCGCCACGACCGTCACCACCACCGACCAACTCGGGAACCCGCTCGCCGCGCCGATCCCGAACATGACCACCGCGACCGCCATCGCCCCGTACCCCACACGCTGCGCGATCCCGACGAAACGACGGATTCGGGCCCGCCGCTCGACGATCGGATCCGGCTCGCTCACCAGTCGTCCCAACCCACCTGGGCGAACACGTCGCTGAGCCGCTCCGGCAGCCTCCCGATCGACAGCTCGCGGCGCACCACCTCACGATTCTGGCGCAGCCAGCCCACGTCCGGGCTCTTCAGGAACGACGCCACCCGGATCGGATCGTCCAAGGGCAACACCGCCAACCCCAGGCTCCGCAGCTCGTCGAGCACCGGGTAGCCCGCGGCGGCGACAGGACGGCCCGCCGCGATCGCCTCGATCACAGGGTTCCCGAACCCTTCCCAACTGGACGGGATCACGACCAGATCGGCAGCCGCGTACGCATCGGCGACGTCACGCACGCCCTGATGCGTGACCGGAATCCGCGCCGTCGAAACGAGCTCGCGGAGTGTGGGGCCATACCCGTCCTCGGCGGCCCCGGTCAGCCAGTAGCGGACCGGATGGCCCGGCAACGACGCGGCGACCTCCTCCGCGAACCGCAACCCGCGTCCGACCTCCTTACGGGCGATCGCCCGAGTCGGCTGAAGCACGACAAACTCGTCGTCCAGGACGCCGAGACCCGCGCGAGTCTCGAAGCGATCGCCAGCCGCCGGATCGGAATCGAAGGTGTTCCGAATCATGGTCGCATCAAGACCTCGCATGCTCAGCGCTCGTTTCGCCTGGTCACTGTTCGCCACGTGCAACGACCCTGGGCGCCTCGGGGGGAAACCCTCGATGTGGGCGAACTCCGCGCGTTCCCAGGGCAAGTCGTGATGGTGGAACACCACACGACCCGAGAAGCCGGCGAGAACCTCCGCGGTGACCGCCGCGGCGGACAGGTTCAGCGGCAGTGAACACAGGTTCTCCACGACCACGAGGTCCGCGTCGACCAACGCGTCCCTGAGCGCCTCCACGTCGCGCCGGGTGGCCGTCGACCCCTCGATGCCCAAGAACGGAAGCCGCGTGTCACCCACGCACGCGTCCCCGAACTCACCCGCGATTCGACGAACCTCGAAGCCGAGCGTCGTTCAACGCCCATGTCCACTTCCCGGCCTCGACCGAGACGCCGTCCCGGCCCCCCAGCCGGTACGACAACGACACAGCGACGGGGGCACCCACCCGACAATTGTGGAGCAGATCAGCGCAGCGACGGCCCCGCCGGAAGAAACGGCAGACGCCGATTCACCGCGTCGAGCACCGCCCTCACTGCCGCGACATCCGGCGACTGACGGGCCAGCGCAGCACCGACGAGCAGACGCTCATCTGGCGGGTCCACGTGCACCAGCGTCACCGCCACAACCTCCTGGCCCCCAACCTGGGCGACAGCCACATCATCCAGATCGATCGCGCCGGCCGCGTCGTCGAGCTGACGCAGCGCATCGAGCGCTGCGGCCGCCACCAGCCGCAACCGCGCCGCACGCGGCGATCGACCCCTCCGCGAACCCGGTCGCCTCGACTCCCGCCGAGGTCAACGTGACCCGGATCGTCGTCCGGCGACCCTCCATCTGGGTCTGCACCGCGCCGATCCCGAGCCGCGGTGCCTCAGCCGGCGCCGAGTCCATGCCGGGCGTGTCCGTCGGCCCCAGCTGCACCACGGAGACGATCCGCCGATCGATCTCGAACCCGAACGAAGCCAAAGCCACCGATTGCACGTCACGCACGACCTGCTTTGGGTGTTTCCCAGGGTGCGCCAGAACGTGCACCTCAACAGGGTGGCCGAGGGGGTCAGCCACGATGCGACACGCGACAACCTCAGGCAGACGGGTGATCTCGTTCTCGACCGCCTGGACGTCTACTGCGGCGATCCCGTGGTCGGTCATCGACCCGCCTCTGCTCGCCCCTGTCTCGGGCGAAGACTACGGAATTTCAGGGTCCGGGCCGCGGATATCGGTCGCTCGAGCTACCCGTTGGTCAAGAGAGAGTTGTGAGTTCTGTTGCTGGAGAAAGCTAGAGTGATCAATCGGATTTAGGCCCCGCTCCCACTTGAGGCCCGTACGTCTTGCGGGCATGGAGCGGGCAGGGTCTCTCAGATGATCGCCGAGTTCATTGGCCGAAACAGCGCAAAGCCGACTTGGGGCAACGCTCGCCCAAGCTGTGCAACTCGAAGATGAGGAGGACCTGCCATGAAGAAAACGATCTTTCGTCTTGGACTTGTCGGATCGAGCATCGCGGCCGTGATTTTGGCTGGGGGTGCCGGCAAGGGTCTTCGATAGACAAACCGAAGGACGAAGAAGCGTAGGCAGATACCTGATGAGACTCTGCCCGGTCTATGGGGACCGGGTGAATGATCGCCGTTGGCAAGGTGTGAGTAGACCGACTGCACACTACGGTCCCGCCTTGCGCGGGTGTCGTGCAGAACCGAGTAAACGGCAAGGACGACGATCCTGGTGCGACAACGAACACATAGATCACCGCGGACGGATCGGCAAATGAGTCAGCGGCTTCGCTTTGGTTGGCTCCTTGCGTTATCGAGTGTATGTGTCGTCGCCGCCGTCGCAGTAGGTGCCAGTCAGCAGGTGGTCGACGTGATTGTGCTCGGGGCCGCCATGACGATAGGTGTCTTGGTTGAGCTGCGACCGGCCGACCGAGCGCCGTTGCCCTTCGCGTTTGCGATTGTTGTCGTCCTCTTGCGAGCGGCGACGCCGGGCCAGTTCGTCGCAGTCGTTGTCGGCGCCTCGGTTGCCGGAGTGGCGATCCGCGCGAGACCCGTCGGCTGGCAGGCTCGCTCTCTGCTCCTCGCTGAGCTCTTCGCGGAGACGCTCGGGGCTGGAGCCGTCTACCGGCTGATTACCGATGCGGGAGGTGGGACGGCCGCAACACCGGTCGTCGTCCTGCTCGCACTTGGAGGAGCCGCCGTCTGCGAGATCGCGGTGGCGGACCTGGTGGCACTTGTCCGGACTCACACTTGGCCGGCGATGCGTTCTCGCGGTGCCGATTTGGCCCTCGTGTCCAGTGGAATGCTCATGGCTGTCGGATACGGGGGTCTCGCTGGCCAAGGGCGCCTTGGGCTATGGGGGCCTGCTTTGTTCTCTGTCCCGCTCATCGCTGCGTGGTATTCGTTTGAGTTGCTCGACAAGACACGCCGTACGTTCCGGCAGACTGTCGAGGCGCTCGGCGTTGCACCAGAATTGGGGGGCCTCGTCCGAGTTGGACACTCTGCCGCGTGTTGCATATCTTGCGGTCGCGATCGGCGACGTGTTGGGCGTGACTGGGAGCCAACTCGAGGACCTCGAAACCGCCGCCTGGCTGCACCATCTCGGTTCGGTCAGCCTGGACGAGCCGGCCGAGGGGATGCAGCTTGACCCACCTGCCGTCGCGGAGGCTGGTGCCGAGATCTTGCGTTCGAATCACGCCTTGGCGGGCGCGGGTGACGTTGTAGCTGCAGAGCCGAGGCTGCATCGGCCTCCTCGCGGTAGAGGAGATGAGCCGGCCGCGCTACTTGGACAGATCCTCAAGGTTGCGAGCGCCTATGACGAGCTGACCGAGGGAGATGACTCGCACGCCAAGTGGGCTGTGGAAGCGCTGTTCACGGGCCCGGCATACGTCTACGACAGTCGCGTTCTGACGGCACTCGAGGTTGCTCTGGCCCGCCGCGGCCTCGTCACACATTGAGTTTTGGCTCTTTGTCAACTCTGCTGCCGTAGTAGACCAACTCACACAGTCCAACGGCGATGATGAGATCACCGAACGACACGAGTTCGTTCAGAGGCTTCGGAAAGAGAATGCGATCGCCCAGTACGCCGAGCAAGTCATCGTCACGCGCCTGTCGGTGTTTGACCGTCTGGGTTACGGGCTTGAAGATTCGGCCTCCTCGCGCGTCGCTACCGATCGGTTTCGTCGGCATTCCCTGATTAAGCCCGATGACCAGCGCGTTCATCGCGACGCCGATCGCAATCACGCCGAAACCGCGCTTCGACAGGTTTGCCCCGCAAAAGGCAAGAAGCAAGGCGTACGAAATCATCAAGAGGCCGTAACCGACACTTTCGATCTGGTCCTTGGGAAAGGTGATGTACTCGAGGAGGGCTTGAATTCCGAGTCCCACCGCGAGAAGCCAAAGGACCGAAACGCGAAGCCGGGAGAGTTGAGAGAAGCGCCCACCGCGTGCCAACAACGACCAGAACTGCCGCAATCAGCGTCGCGAGCAAGAGCCACACCGCAGGGACGCTAGCTAGCCCGGGACTCGAGCAGGCGCCAGGGGAATTCGGTCATAGCACTGTTACAAGAGTGGCGGGGTAGTGCCGTGGAAGCACCTCGCGGCGACGTCTCGAGATGCGGTCCCGGTGCGGACGCCACACGGCTGCGTACGCGCTGCCCTCTCAGAGGCCGTTGAGCCGATGGCACCTCGTGACACCGTGCTTAGGTCTATGTGACTCGACATTCTCGAGATTCTCTTGTGATCCGCGGTAGCAATTCCGAGTCAGGCTCGGTAACTTCCGATCCAGTCTTGCGATAGGCGGGGAGCAGAGCCAATGACGGCGGGTGGGGCACAATCGCCGAAGGAGAGAGAGCTCGTCGCCCTTGTCGCGCAGCACCGGGAGGCCGCTTTTCGGGTTGCGAGGCGGCTTGTCCACACCGATGCAGAAGCCGAGGATCTGACACAGACCGCGATACTGAACGTGCTCAGACACGCGGGGCACATCGAAGATGCGTCGAACGTCAAGGCCTATCTCCTGACGTCGGTTCGGAACCTCTGGCGAAACCAGCTCCGGCAGCAGGGCCGCCGACGCTTTGTGGGAGCCGACGCGGCCGAGAACCTCGCCGCGCCCGATGCGGGTCCTGAGGAGCGGGCACTTACGAACCTCGACGCGTCGCTAGCTCGCGAAGCGTTTCACTCGCTCTCAAGTACAAGTCGGGAGATCTTGAGACTCCGGTATGTCGAGGGACTCGGTTTCATGGAGCTGGCTGGCCAGCTCGGGATCACTCCAGTCGCCGCACGGCAGCGAGCGCATCGAGCTCGAGAGGAACTGGTGGGCGCTTGCATTGAGCGCACAGTCACGACCGGAAGCGGTCAATGCAAGACAGTGCGATCGAAGCTGGGGCGGTACCTGCGAGGTCGGCTTAGCCGCAACACGCGAGCACAGATTGAAGCTCATCTAGCTCGTTGTCGACCCTGTGGTGACTGCCTCGACGAGCTGAGGGAACTCTACGGATTTCGACTTGAAGAAGAAGAGGAAGGCGATCGATGAAGCCACGGATCGTCGAACCTTGCGGTGAGACGGCGAGAGTTGCGCGTGCGTCAGTGCAACTCCGGGTCGTTACCTTCGCGCTGGGTGTCGGAGCCGTTGCCGCCGTCGCGTCCGCACTAGTACTCGGATCCCGAGGGCCGGTCGGATCGTGGGACCTCGTGATCCTGTTGGGCCTTGGGATTGCAGCCAGCCAACGGGTTGCGATCTTCGGCGACGAGTCCGCCATCAACACGAGCATGGTTGTGCTTCTCGCTGCCGCGGGACTGGCGGCTCGGGGTCAGCCACTTTGGATACCAGCTGCCTGCGGCGTAGCCGCTGGGCTCCATTGGGAACACATCCAGAATGTTGCCATGAGGCGCCTCGTTGTGAATACGTCTTGCACGACGCTCGCGGTAGTTGCATGCTCATTGGCCGCCCGAGCCCTCGCGCAGAGCGTCGGCATGACGGCGTTGGCCGTAACTGTGGCTGGTGCGATCGCTGTATGTACCTACTGGCTCGTTGACAACGGGCTCGTCGCCCTCGTCCTCGGTGCCGCCGACTGCACCTCTCCAAGGGGTCATCTCAACGAACTCATCAGGTCGGAGACGCAGATTCTGCCGTTCGCGTTCTGTGGCTTCCTCCTTGGCTTCTTCGTGCACGTGCGGTTCGGAGATCTGTTGTTCGCATTGGCCCTGGTCGGCTTGCTATTGGTGGCTGATCAAGCCGTGGTTCAGGCCCACGATCGGCGATGGAACCGGCGATTCCTCTATGTAGCTGGAACGGCTGTCGCTTCGGTCGGCCTGGTTGCTGTGATGATCTTTGCGGGCCTTAGCCAGGGCCTGGCAATGGACTCTGCCGTTGTCTGGCTGCTTGTCGCCGCGCTCGTGGGGTCCATTGCCCTCATCTGGCGTGCGCCGGCAGCGACGATGTGCGCTCCGGTTGCTTGCGCCACAAGCGCGGGATTCATGCTGGGTGTCAGTCACGCGGTGCTTCCCTCGATCATGATCGCGGTAGTCGCGTGCATCCTGCCCTCGATTCGAATGTCGACTTGGTTGCCTCGAGCGACGCTTCTTTGCGCTGCTGGTGCTGGCGCCGTCGCGATGTGTGTGTTTCTGGGAGCTCTACCCCCTGACTTCGCAGCCTCATGGTGGAGTGCCCTGAGCGTCGGCGTCGCGTCTGGGCTGGCCGCTCTACTTGGCTGGCACGGCGTCATGGCTGGCGCCCTTGCGGCTCGGTCCGGGCGTGCTGATGTTCGAACAGCGCTTGGGAATGCCGCGAGTGACGTCCGAGGATTTGTACTCGCGGGATCAATAGGTGGACTAAGCGGTTGGGTGATGCTTCATTCGGGCATCCTCGCTTCGGTGGCCGTCCTCGCTGTTGGAGCAGCCGTGGCCGTCCTTGTCACTCGGCCGACGAATGGAACCGCACCCGAGCTCTGTCTCGCTGACGATGACTTGCTCGACGTGCTTCAGAGCGCGCTGCTTGATTTGCCTGGATCGCGCTTGCCTGGGGACGGGGAATAGAGGCGCGTCGCGCATCGTGCGAGGATGGGATCCGTGAGCGATAGGGATGCCCGCAGTTCCGAGTCCGTATCAGGTTCTTCGACGGGTGGCGGTGATGTGCACGCGTGGGGTCCTCTTGTAGAGGACCTCACCCGCCGCCGGGGGCGCGCCCTCGAGATGGGTGGCGAAGACCGTGTTGAGCGACAGCACTCGTTGGGCAAGCTGACGGTCCGTGAGCGACTTGGGCTCCTGATCGATCGAGATACCTGGGTTGAGTACGGCATGCTCGCCGAGAGCATGGACAGGGCATATGAGGGTCGCTATCTGGCCGCGGACGGTGTCGTCACTGGGGTTGGCGACATAGAAGGCCGAAGAGTTGCTCTCGCCGCCTATGACTTCACCGTGCTGGCGGGCTCGATGGGCCGCGTCGGTGAGGAGAAGATCAAGCGGATCCGGGAAC
This sequence comes from uncultured Actinomycetes bacterium, assembly GCA_963714105.1. GTDB lineage: Bacteria > Actinomycetota > Acidimicrobiia > IMCC26256 > PALSA-555 > PALSA-555. The sequence continues at coordinate 2,181,619 of OY970233.1, forward strand.
TTGCCTTGCGGCAGCGGATCCCAATGGTGTGGCTCCTGGACTCGGCCGGGGCGCGCATACAAGCGGAGAGCGGCTCGACGTTCGCGGGAATGGGGGATCTGTTCCGAGAGCAGGTCACGATGAGCGGCGTCGTGCCAATGGTCGCGGCGATGCTGGGCCACTGCGCCGCAGGAACGGCGTATATCCCCGGCCTGGCCGACTTTGTGCCGATGGTGAAGGGCACATCCTCGATGGCGCTGGGCGGTCGGCATCTTGTCAAGGCGGCGGTCGGTGAAGATGTAACTGAGGAAGAGATGGGAGGATCGGCGGTCCACACCAAGGTTTCGGGCTGCGCCGACCTCGAGGTCACCGACGATCCGGAGTGCCTGAACGCGGTTCGCGAGTACCTGTCCTTCTTTCCTTCGAACAATCAGGAGCGGCCACCCGTCCGTCAAGGTGACGATCCGTGGGATCGGCGAGTCCCAGAGCTCTACGACATTGTCCCAACAGCTCCGCGTCGGGCCTACGACGTGCGCCGCGTCGTCTCTACGATCGTCGACGACCAGCACGTCTTTTGGATCAAGCCCGACTGGGCCCGCAATATCGTCACGGGCCTCGCCCGCATCGGTGGTCGACCGCTCGGCGTTGTGGCCAATCAACCGATGGTCTTGGGCGGAGCTTTGGATGTGAACGGAGCAGACAAGGCAGCCCGGTTCGTGTGGCTCTGCGACGCGTTCAACATCCCTCTGGTGTTCCTGCACGACGTTCCCGGCTTCATCGTGGGATCGGCCGTCGAACGCCAGGGGATCATCCGACACGGCGCCAAGATGCTGTTTGCCGTCTCGGAGGCCACCGTCCCAAAGATCAGCGTCGTACTCCGCAAGAGCTACGGGGCGGGGTACTTCGTGATGAACGGCTACGCGTATGAACCCGACTATCTCGTGGCCTGGCCTACGGCTGAGATCGCGGTGATGGGACCCGACGGGGCGGTGAACATCATCCACCGCGGGACACTCGAAGCAACGCCCGAGGACGAACGTGCCCAGCGCCGCCTTGAGCTCGCCGAGGACATCCGCAAGAACATCGATCCGTTCATCGCCGCGGGCCATGCGCTCGTCGATGACGTCATCGATCCGGCAGACACGCGAGCCGCGATCTGGCGCGGGCTCGAGCTTGCTCGCGACAAGCGGGTGGACCGACCATGGCGAAAGCACGGTGTCATGCCCGTGTGAGGCTCTCCACGGACCGCTGACTCTGGCGCTCGAGGCCACTAACCTGCCGTGCTCGTGTACGAAATCAGGGCTGAGATCACCGCCAACGTCTGGCAAGTCGTAGTCGATGAAGGTCAGCTCGTCGCCGAAGGCGACGAGATCGTCATTCTCGAGTCGATGAAGATGGAGATCCCGGTCTTCACCGAGATCCCGGGCGTCGTGCGCGAGCTGCACGTCGAGCCTGAAGATGTTGTTCAAGAGGGCGCGCTCATCGCGCTGATCGACGAGTCCTGAAGTTGCCGATCCGGTGGAGCCGCCAAGACGCGGTGGGTGTCGCGGTTATCGACCGGCCGGAACGCCGAAACGCGCTCAGCGCCGATCTCTGTGGGGACCTCCTGGCGAACCTCGAGGGAAACCCGGACCTTCGCGCCGTCGTGATCACGGGAGCCGGGGAGAAGGCGTTCTGCGCCGGCGCTGACCTGGGTCAACGGGCCTCCGATGTCGGGGGGCTCGAACATGGGGGCGGGGACACGTTCCGTCCCGCGTTCGAACGGCTCCTCGACGCGATCGTGGCCTTCCCCGGGCCGGTTCTCGCGGCTGTCAACGGCGCCGCGCTGGGAGCCGGCATGCAGCTCGCCGTCGCGTGTGACCTGCGAGTAACGGCACCCAATGCGAGGTTCGGCATTCCGGCGGCGCGGTTGGGTGTCCTGCTGAGCGCGGCGAATGTCGCCCGCCTCGCTGATTTGGTCGGTCAGGCCGTGGCTCGAGATCTGCTCCTCACCGCGCGGATCCTCGACGTCAGCGAAGCCGAGGCGGTCGGTCTGGTGCAGCGCCGATCCGACGATGCGCTCCAAGCGGCACTCGGCCTCGCCGGGACAATCTCGACCTTGGCGCCAATGTCGGTCGCGGGACACAAGGCGGCGCTCAACCTCGTCGCTGAGGCGCACGCCCTCACACCAGGATTGCGAGACCAGATCCAGGCGCTCGAGGCGGATGCGTTCGCGAGTGCCGATCTCCAGGAGGGTCTCGCTGCGTTCGCGGAGAAACGGGAGCCGAACTTCCAGGGCCGCTGATGGTGCGCTGAATCCGACGGTCTCACCACCGCACGGTCTCAGTAGTTCGCCGGCAGGACGCGCTCGAGAAAGAAGAAGAACACGAAGAGCGTCACGACGAATGGGAGCGCACCGAGGAACCAGGTCGTCCAGCGGGGATGACGGTGAAAGCCGAGCCACCACAGGGCCCCGACTGCCGTAACGATGAAACCGGCGATGATTGCCGGTAGTACTGAGCCTGAATCACCAGACAATCCAGCTTCGCTGAGCTTTGACGGTGGGGGCAGACCCTTGGCCGGCGGCAACGGTGGTGCGGGGCTGTCGAGTGCGGCTTTGACCACGAGTCGTTGAGACGCGGAGTACTTGGGGTTGCAGGTCGTGAGCGTGATGGTGGCCGGGTGGCGCGGGTCGGGATTGAGCACGCTGACGTCGGTCGGGTCGACAACCAGCTGCGCGTAGACGCGATACGTGAAGAAGCCCTGCACGGTCCGCAGGAGCACCTTGTCGCCGTTCGACAGCTGGTCGACGTTCCCGAACGGCGCTCCGTAGGTCGTTCGGTGACCGGCGATGGCCGAGTTTCCTTGCTGGCCGGGGAGTGGGGTGAACGGGTAGTGGCCCGGACCCTTCCGGAGGTCGTCCACGCCGATCCCGTTGACGACGATGTCATCCAGGCCGATCTTGGGGATCTGAATTCGAGCCAGGGCATCGCCGGTCGGTGGCGGGGGAGGCGACGGTTCGGTCGTGGTGGTGGTCGTCGCCGTCGAGGGGGTGCTCGGTCGACTGGTGGGGGTCGTCGTCGGCGCCTTGCGAAGATCGCTGGCGAACTGCTGCCGGAGGTCGCTCTGCTGCCGGGACGTGTAGATGCCGGTGCCCCACAGCTGGTATGCCGCAAAGAGCAGGATGAGGACGCCGATCGTGGTGAGGGCGCGCCCGAGGGCCGCGGCGACGCGTCGCACGGATCCTGATCCTACGGGCGGGGCGACCTCCGATCTGGGTGCGTGTGGATTGGGGTGCGGTTCGCCTGCTGAGAGGACCCCTCCGTACACTCGCGGCACCTGCTTCCCGGAGACGCTGTGCAGCCCGTAGTCCGTCTGCGCTCGGCGGTGTGCCTCCTCGGCCGCTTTCCCGCCCTCGCGGGCGTCGATCTCGACGTCCTCGATGGAGAGGTCGTGCTCCTATCGGGAGGGAACGGAGCGGGCAAGACCACCCTGCTTCGACTGCTTGCCGGGCTGGTTCCGCTGCACTCCGGGACGGCCGAGGTCCTCAGCCACGATCTGAGCGAAGACCGCAAGGGTCATCGTCGCCAGCTCAGTCTCGTCGGACACGAGACAGCCTGTTACGACGACCTCACCGTGGCAGAGAACCTGCGCTTCGCTGCCCGAGCCGCGGGGGTCGACACACCCTCGGACAAGGAGGTCATCGACCATCTCGGGCTCGGGCCGTTGCGTGATGTTGTCCACCGCAAGCTCTCCGCCGGTCAGCGCCGACGTCTGACCTTGGCGGTTGCGCTCGCCCGGCGTCCCCGCCTGCTCCTCCTCGACGAGCCTCACGCTGGCCTCGACGCCGAAGGTCGCGCGGTGCTCGACGCGATCCTCACGTGTGCACCGGGAGAGGGCCAAGCGGTCGTGCTGGCCTCCCACGAGCTGGAACGAGCCCGTCCGTTGGCGTCGCGCGAAGTTGTCCTGACCGCCGGCCAGGCCCATGGGGGCCTCCCCCGGGGTGGACGGGCGCGTGGAGCCGCGAAGGGGGAGCGCCCAGACCGCGGTCGACGGGTCGCCGCTCGAGCGCCAGGTGCGGGGAGCAACACGTGAATCTGCTCCAGGAAGCCGTGCTCGTGGCCGGGAAGGACCTTCGGATCGAGGCTCGGTCGCGCGTGACGGCGCAGCAGATCCTCCCCTTTGGGCTCATTGTGCTCTTGCTCTTCGCGTTCGCGCTCGATCCTGATCGTGGTGCGCTCACCACCGTTGCGCCGGGACTGTTCTGGGTCACGGTCCTTCTCGGGACCCTGCTCGCGGTCGGCCGGGCGTACACGATCGAGGCCGACAATGGCGCACGGGACGGCTTGCGGCTGTCGGGTCTGGACAGCGCCGCGCTCTTCCTCGGGAAGGCCGGCGCGGTGGCCGTCGAGCTCGCGGCGCTCGAAGCGCTGCTCGCCGTGGGGGTCGTGGTGCTGTTCAACGTGAGCCTGACGGGGCTCGCGCCACTCGTGTTGGCCACCGTGGCCGCGACCGTCGGTCTCGCGGCCACCGGTACCCTCTACGGCGTCTTGTCCGCAGGGTTGCGGGTCCGAGAGACGCTGTTGCCGGTGCTGCTGCTCCCGGTCGTCGCCCCGGTGCTGTTGGGGGCGACCCGGGCGTGGGAGGCGTCGATCAGCGGCGTCACAAGCGACGCGTGGCCTTGGGTGGCGATGCTCGGCATCTTCGCCGTGCTCTTCACCGGGATCGGGATGCTCGCCTTCGGGCCACTCTTGGAGGAGTCATGACGCTCCTGAACCCTCGGATCAGCCGGGTGCTCGGCTGGCTGGCCGTCGCGTCGCTCATCGTCCTGGCCGTGTTCGGCTTGTGGATCGCTCCTCCCGACAGCGTCCAGAGCGACGCGCAGCGGCTCATGTACCTGCACGTGCCCTCGGCGTGGATCGCATACCTCGCCTTCGGTGTGACTGCGATCTCGTCCGCCCTGTACCTGTGGCGACGCACTCGATCGCCGGTGTGGGATCGCCTCGCGGGTGCATCGGCCGAACTCGGCGTGCTGTTCACGGCCTTGACTCTGGTGTTGGGATCGCTGTGGGGACGTCCCGTGTGGGGTGTGTGGTGGGCATGGGACGCCCGGCTGGTCACGACCGCTGTCCTCTTCTTCCTCTATGTGGGCTATCTCGCGTTGCGTCGGGTGCCCGCACCGGTGGAGACCCGAGCCAAGCGCAGTGCCATCGCCGCGCTGATCGCGTTCGTCGACGTCCCCATCGTCCACTTCTCCGTGGATTGGTGGCGGACCCTGCATCAGCAGGCGACTGTGTTCACCCCAAGTCTGAACGCCCAGATCCACGGGGTCATGGCGTTCACCCTGTGGTTCGGGGTGCTCGCGTTCACGATCCTCTACCTCTATCTCCTCGATCGGCGCTACCGCCTCGAAGCCCTGGAAGAGGACCTGGAAACCAAGGAGCTCGCTCGAGCCATCGAAGAACGGGTTCATGGCGCCGGGACCACCGCCCCTCCCGAGCATCCCGCCGGCGTCGGAGCCAGACAATGAAGTTCGCCGAGTACGTCATCGGGGGTTGGGCGCTCACCGGCGCGGTGTTCGTCGCCTACTGGCTTCGTCTCGGCGCCCGAATCCGGCGTGCCGAACGTCTTGATCGGAACGCATGAAGAAGCGTCAGCGCCGAACCTACGTCGCCATCGGAATGTGCGCCGGGGCCGTGATCGCGATCATCGCGCTCGTCGTCGTGCTGTCCCAGAACATCGAGTACTTCCGGACCGTGTCGGAAGCCGTCGCGCATCGACAGGTGGGAACGCAGCTGCGGATGGCCGGGGCCGTCGTCAACGGATCAATCGTCGCGACCCATCAGGGCGTCGACTTCAAGATCACCGACGGCAAAGCGACAGCCCAGATCATCCAGCACGGTGACCCTCCGCAGCTGTTCAAGAACGGAGCGCCCGTCGTCTGCGAAGGCCATTGGGCCCACAACGGGACGTTCGTCTCCGACCGCATCTTGATCAAGCACGGAAACGACTATCAGCCGCCGCGAGTCAAGCAGCCGGCGGCTCCCACGCAGTGAAGGCTTCGCTCGGGATCCTCGGCGTCGCCGTCGGCGCCAGCGCGGCCGGTCTCGGCATCCTCACGCTGGCGCGTGGACTCTGGACCCACGACGACCGCCTCTTGATCCTCGGACGTCGCTTCGTCTTCGCGGTACTCGTCGCGGTACTCGTCGCGGTCGCGGCGATGGAGTGGGCGTTGATCACCCACGACTTCTCGTTGCGGTACGTCGCCGAGAACAACGCGCGGGCGACGCCGCTGCTGTTCACGATCACGGGCATGTGGGCTGCGCTCGAAGGCTCGATCCTCCTCTGGGCGCTCGTGCTGGCCGGCTACCTCGCCTGGGTGGCCCATCGGTTCCGGGCTCGGGCGACAGATCCGCTGGTGGCCTGGGCCAACCTGATCGGTCTCGTCGTCGCGCTCTTCTTCTTCGCGTTGATGCTCGGCCCTGCGAACCCCTTCCGGACGTTGAGCTCCGCGCCGGCTGACGGCAACGGCCCCAACGCGCTGCTCCAGAACCATCCGCTCATGGCGTTTCACCCGCCATTGCTGTACCTGGGTCTCGTCGGGTTCACGGTTCCATTCATGTTCGCCATGGCCGGGCTCATCACCGGTCGTTTCGGGGAAGGCTGGCTCGCCGAGACCCGCCGAGCGACGCTGATCGCGTGGGGCTGCCTGTCGGTCGGGATCATCCTCGGCGCCTGGTGGAGCTACGCGGTGCTCGGCTGGGGCGGGTTCTGGGCCTGGGATCCCGTCGAGGCCGCCGCCCTGTTGCCGTGGTTGACCGCGACCGCGTTCCTGCACTCGGTGATCGTGCAGGAACGCCGCGGGATGCTCCGCGTCTGGAACCTGTCGCTCATCATCTCGACGTTCTGCCTCACGATCCTGGCGACGTTCCTCACCCGCAGCGGCGTGTTGAACTCCGTTCACTCGTTCACCGAATCTGACATCGGTCCCTGGCTCCTCGCCTTCCTCGGTCTCGCCGCCGCCGCTGGCATCGTGCTGATCGCCTGGCGAGGTGACCGGTTGCGATCCCCGGGCCGGATCGACGCGCCGGTCTCTCGAGAGTCGGCGTTTCTCGTCAACAACCTTCTGTTCGCGGGGTTGGCGTTCGTCGTCCTGCTCGGCACCGTCTACCCGCTGATCGCCGAGGCGATCCAGGGTCACCAGGTCTCCGTCGGCGAGCCCTACTTCAACCGGATGACCACCCCGCTCGGACTCGCGTTGCTGTTCCTCATGGCGGTGGCTCCAGCCCTCCCGTGGCGGGCCACGAGCACCGACGTCCTGCGCCGCCGGTTGATCGTGCCCGCGTACGTTGGTGGAGCCACGATGGTCGCGGCGCTGGCGCTCGGCACTCGAGGGATCACGCCCGTGCTGGCCTTCGGGCTCGGCGCGTTCGCACTCGCCGGGATCGTCCGGCAGTACGTCGTCGGGGTCCGCGCCCGCCGCCACGCCGAATCGGAGGGGTACCCCACCGCGCTGCGCCGCACGGTGGGCGCCAACCCGCGGCTCTACGGCGGTCTCATCGTCCACGTCGGGATCGTGTGCATCGCAGTCGCGTTGGCGTCCTTCAGCACCTTTACCACCAAGCGGGACGTGCAGCTCGCCCGGGGTCAGTCGGCGACGGTCAGCGGCTACACGGTCACCTACCTCGGGTCGCGAACGGTGCACAGCGCGCAGAAGACCAGCGTCGAGGTTCGCGTCCGCGTCGACCACGGGGGAAGCGACCTCGGTGTGTACGCCCCCGCGATCTCGACGTTTCCGGGTACGAACGAGGGCATCGGGACACCGTCGATCCGCACCGGTCTGCTGCGCGACGTCTACCTCACCCTCGTGTCCTCACCGACCCAGCAAGGGCGGGTCACGATCGGCGTCGGGATCAACGCGATGGTCGTGTGGCTCTGGACGGGAGGCCTGATCCTCGCCCTCGGGACCGCGGTCGCGCTGGCGCCGACGCTCCGTCGACGGGTCCGACCAGCCGACGAGCCGGCCCCCGAACCCCCCGCGGTCGGGGCGCCGCCCAGTGAGGAACCCGAGGTGGTTCGGGTATGAGGCACCCGGCCCGGTCGGCGGCGATCGCGGTCGGGGTCGTCGTGGCGGTCCTCGGCATCGTCCTCGCCACCCAGGTAGGGACGAACCCACAGGCGGACACGCAAACCAGCCGTCTCGTCGGGCAGCGAGAGCCCACGTTCACCGCGCGCTCCTTCGACGGGCAACCGGTGACGTCGGCCAGCCTGGCCGGGAAGGCCGTCATCGTGAACTTCTGGAACTCGTGGTGCACTCCGTGTCAACAGGAACTCCCTGCGCTCAAGGCGTTCCAGCAGGAACACGCCGCCGATCCCGGCGTCGCCCTCGTCGGGATCCTCCGAGACGACACCGTCGGCGCGGCTCGCGCGTACGCGGCGGCGACGGGCATGACCTGGACGCTCGTCGACGACCCCGGTTCGAACCTGTCCCTCGCGTTCGGTACCCGAGGGCAGCCCGAGACGTTCGCGATCTCCCCGGGCGGGCTGATCGTCGGCTCGCAGATCGGGCCGGCATCGGTCAAGAACCTCGACACCATGCTCGCGGCGGCGCAAGGCAACCCGTGACCCGGACCCGGATCCTCACCTGGGTCGGAGCCGCGGCGCTCATCGTGGGGGCGCTCGTCTGGGCCGCCTGGCCGAGTGGCGCCGCGCCGACGGCGGCGCAGCGGGCCCACGAGCTGGCCACCGAGCTGCGCTGCCCAGACTGCGAGGGTCTGTCGGTCGCCGACTCGTCGACGCCGTCCGCGCAGGCCATCCGTGCCGACCTGGCGCGCCGCACGAGCAGCGGTCAATCGAGCGCGAGCATCCGCGACGTCTACGTGGCCCGCTACGGCGAGTCCATCCTGCTGAAGCCGCCGACCAGCGGCCTGAGCCTGCTCGTCTGGGTGCTGCCGGCGGTCGCGCTCGTCCTGGGCGCAGCAGGACTGGTGTTCGCGTTCGGGCGGTGGAGGCGCCAGCCTCGCCTCCGCGCCACCGACGCCGACGAGGCCCTCGTACGCGGGGCCCGGCACGCGTGACGGAAACGACGAACGCGGCCTCGTCGGTGAACCCCCGGCGAGCCGAGCTCGAAGCCGAGCGGGACTTCCTGCTCCGGTCCCTGGACGACCTCGAAGCTGAACGAGCCAGCGGAGGCATCGACGACGAGTCGTATCGACGCCTCCACGAGGACTACACGGCCCGCGCCGCCGGGGCGATCCGGGCGTTGCGTGACGGCGAAGCGGCAGCACCGGTTCCGGAATCCGGCGACCGTCGGCGTCGTCTGCTCATCGCCGGCGGGGTGGTGGCCTTCGTGGCCCTCGCGGGTGTCGCGCTCGCCGCCGCGCTCGGTGCCCGACTCCCGGGCCAGACCTCGTCGGGGAACGCACAGTCGAGCCCGCCGGCGGCGCTGAGCTCGGCGCAGCGTCGCCAGCAGCTCCAAGCCGAGGTGACCAAGAACCCCCTCGACGTGACGAGCCGGATCCTGCTGGCCCAGTTCCTCGAGGCCGACAACAACGCCGCCGGCGCGCTCGCCCAGTACGACGCGGTGACGAAGATTCAGCCGACCAACGCCGATGCCGAAGCGCAGGCCGGGCGGCTGCTCGAGGTCACCGCGCAAGCCGCGCCCGGGAATGACGCGCAGGCCCTGGTCGCCAAGGCCCGAGCCCGCCTCGACCATGCCATCGAGCTCGACCCGCGGTTCGCGGACGCCTACTTCTTCCGTGCCATCGTGCTCGCCAACGAGTATCAGGACTACGCGGGTGCCCAGAACGACCTCCAGCACTACCTCGTGCTCGCGCCGAACGGCCAATTCATCGGCCAAGCCGACCAGCTGCTCGCCCAGGTGTCGGACGCCCTCAACGGTCCGCCCGCCACCACCCCGACCACCAAGCCTGGAAAGGCCACCAAATGACTGCGCAACCCGACTGGCAGATCGACAACAACAAGATGTACCGAGCCACGATCACCACCGACCGCGGCCCGGTCGTCATGGAGCTCGACCCGCAGCTCGCCCCGACGACCGTCAACAACTTCGTCGGCCTCGCCCGCCAGGGCTACTACGACGGGTTGACCTTCCACCGCGTCGTCCCCGAGTTCGTCGTCCAGGGTGGGTGCCCGGAAGGAACCGGACGGGGTGGGCCCGGCTACCGGTTCGCGGACGAAGCCGTGCAAGGTGAGTACACCGTCGGTGCGGTGGCCATGGCCAACGCCGGACCCGACACCAACGGCTCCCAGTTCTTCATCTGCATCGACGACTGCACCAAGAAGCTCGCGAAGTCCTACAACCTGTTCGGGTACGTCACCGACGGGATGGACATCGCGCAGGGTGTCTCGGTCGGGGACGTGATGCGGTCGGTCACCGTCGACGAGCACGACCGGTCGGCCTGACCTCACGACCGGTCCACGTTCACCGTCGAGTACGAAGGAAGACGCACCCCGCTCGTAGCATGCCGCCTATGGACGTCGGCCTCTTCGGACCCGACAGCGTCGCGTGGCGTCTACACGCCGACCCGGCGATGCTCGCCGGCGGGCTCCGCGCGCTGCTCGTGCAGGCCCTCGAGCCGCGGGCGATGGCCGGCGTCGACCAGCACAGCCTGTACCGCTCCGATCCGTGGGGGCGCCTCCAGCGCACCACCGCCTTCGTCCTCTCGACCACCTACGGCGACCGGGCGACCGCCGAGGCGGCGTGCGCCAAGGTTCGCAAGGTCCACGAACGGATCCGAGGCCTCGACCCGACCACGGGACGCTGGTACACGGCGAGCGATCCCGACTTGCTCCTGTGGATCCACGCCGTCGAGGTGCACTCCTTCGTCGCCGCGTACCGTGCCTACGCGGGCCGTCTCGACGACGACGACGCCGACCGCTACGTGGAGGAGATGGTCAGGGTCGCCGAGCTCGTCGAGCTGCCCGCGGGGATGACGCCCCGCTCGATGGGCGAGCTGCGCGAGTACCTGCGCAGCGTCCCCGGGCTTCAGATGACCCCCGCGGCTCGCGAGGGCATGCGGATGATCTTCTTCCCGCCGATGCCGCTCGCGCTGCGCCCGCTGTGGGCGATCCCCGCCACCGCGACGATCGCGATCCTGCCGCGGGTCGCCCGCCGGCTGTACGGGCTGCCGTGGCCCACGCCGGCCAGCCTGCCCGTGCGGGCCAACGTGTACGCGTTGACCCGGGTCATGAACGTGATGCTGCCCCCGTCCCCGATCGTCCGCCGAGCCCAGCCCGGCCCGAGTCGCCGACGCGGCGTAGCGCGCACCCGCCGCTGGCCCCGACCCACGCGTGCCCCGAGGCCCCGGCGTCGGGAAGGCGGGATCGGCGACGTAGCCTCGGAGCGTCTCGCTGCCTCGAATCGGGAGCAACCATGGCTGAGTCCCAGGTCGGGCCCACGACGCCGGTCGAGCTCGTCGAGTCCCGCTACCGCCAGTTCCCAGGCCGTGTCGACGTCGCCCGCCGCCGTCTCGGTCGCCCACTCACCTTCGCCGACAAGATCCTGATCGCCCACGCCGACGATCCGGAGACCGTCGGTCTCGAGCGGGGGGTCGACTACTCCAACTACCGACCCGACCGCGTCGCAATGCAGGACGCGACCGCGCAGATGGCGCTGCTGCAGTTCATGACCGCGGGACTCCCGCAGGTCGCGGTCCCGTCGACGGTGCACTGCGACCATCTGATCCAGGCGCACACCGGTGCGGATCCCGACCTCCGATCTGCGCTCGACACGAACTCCGAGGTCTACGAGTTCCTGCGCAGCGTGTCCGCCAAGTACGGGCTCGGCTTCTGGAAGCCCGGCTCCGGGATCATCCACCAGGTCGTGCTCGAGCAGTACGCCTTCCCGGGCGGGATGATGATCGGCACCGACAGCCACACCCCCAACGCCGGCGGCTTGGGCATGGCGGCGATCGGGGTTGGCGGTGCCGACGCGGTGGACGTGATGGCCGGGTGGGCGTTCAACACGCGGGTGCCTCGACTCATCGGTGTGCGGCTCCTCGGGCGCCTCTCCGGCTGGGCCGCGGCGAAGGACATCATCTTGCGCGTCGCGGGGATCCTCACCGTCAAGGGCGGCACCGGCGCGATCGTCGAGTACTTCGGGCCGGGCACCGAGTCGATCTCGGCGACCGGGAAGGCGACGATCTGCAACATGGGGGCCGAGATCGGGGCGACCTGCTCGGTGTTCCCCTACGACCTGCATGCGGCGCTGTACCTGAAGTCGACCGGGCGTGAGGAGATCGCCGGGCTCGCCGACGAGTACGCCGAGTACCTCCGCGGCGACCCAGAGATCGACGCTGATCCGGAACGGGTCTACGACCGGGTCATCGAGATCGACCTCGACGACCTCGGGCCTCATGTGGTCGGGCCGCACACGCCCGATCTCGACCGTTCTCTCGACGAGCTGGTCCGCGTCGCCCTCGAAGAGGACTACCCGCTCGACATCTCGTACGCGCTGGTCGGGTCGTGCACGAACTCGTCCTACGAGGACATCGGCCGAGCCGCGCACGTCGCCCGGCAGGCGAAGGCCGCAGGGCTGCGGGTCCGCACCCCGCTGCTCATCACCCCCGGATCGGAGCAGGTGCGAGCAACCATCGAGCGCGACGGCCTCCTCGACGATCTCGAGGCGATCGGCGCGACGGTCCTGGCCAACGCGTGCGGGCCGTGCATCGGCCAATGGCAGCGTGACGACATCAAGCCCGGTGACCGGAACACCATCGTGTCGTCGTTCAACCGAAACTTCCCGCGCCGCAACGACGGCAACGCGGAGACGTTGTCGTTCATCGGGTCGCCCGAGACGGTCGTCGCGATGGCGCTCACCGGTCGGCTCGACGTGGACTTCGTCCGCGACCCGATCAAGGGTCCGAACGGTGATCCGGTCCGGCTGGAGCCGCCATCGGCCGACGAGCTCCCCGTGAAGGGCTTCGACCCCGGTGAGTCCGGGTTCGTGCCCCCCGCCGAGCCCGGCGCCGAGGTGAGCGTCGTCGTGAAGCCGGATTCGGAGCGACTCGAGCTCCTCCAGCCGTTCCCGGCCTGGGACGGCGAGGACCTGGTGGGCCTGCGCGTGCTGATGAAGGCCGTCGGGAAGTGCACCACCGACCACATCTCTCCCGCGGGGCCGTGGCTGCGGTACCGGGGGCACCTGACCAACATCTCCAAGAACCTCTTCATCGGGGTCAACAACGCGTTCTCACTCGACGAGGCGGGGACCGGGATCGACGTCCGCGACGGAAGCCGCCAGCCGCTCCCCGATCTCGCCCGCGCGTACAAGGAGGCGGGGATCGCGTGGGTCGGGGTCGGCGACGAGAACTACGGCGAAGGGTCGTCGCGGGAGCACGCGGCGATGGAACCCCGCTTCATGAACGCCAAGGCGATCATCGTCCGTTCGTTCGCTCGCATCCACGAGGCGAACCTGAAGAAGCAGGGTGTGCTCGCCCTCACGTTCGCGAACCCGGACGACTACGAGCGGATCCTGGCTGACGACACGATCGACATCGTCGGTCTCGGCGAGCTCGCACCGGGGCGCCCGGTCACCGTGCGCGTCCACCACGCTGACGGCACGACGGTCGACATCACGACCCGGCACACCATGTCGGAGGAACACATCGAGTGGTTCCGGGCCGGGTCGGCCCTCAACGTGTTGCGGGGCGACCGACGCCGATGAGGGCCGCGGCCGCCGTCGTGCTCGTCGCGGCTGTCGTGCTCCTCGGCGCGTGCGGTGGCGGGAGCACCGGGGTGCAGAGCCAGAAGCCCACGACGACGACCACGACCGTGGCGTCGAGTCCGCCGTTGACGGTCGGGATCATCTGCACCACCCCGACCGAGGCCGCGCAGGCGTCCGTCGCCGCGTGGATGGCGGGAGACCGGGGCGCCGCCGGCCGGTGCGCGGCGCCGGGTGCCGTGGCGACGCTGTTCGCGTCGAGCGGCCGCGGGGCGGGCTGGGCGTTTCAAGGCTGCGACGGACCCGACCCGGGCGTGCCCGTGTGCACCTACACGTACCCCGGGGGCAACGCCCGCCTGACGCTCAACGGCACCGAGGCCGCGGGGTGGAAGGTCACCCAGGTCCAGCTGGGTTGACCCCGGCTCAGCCGGTGAGTGGCGCCAGCTGGGCCGCGGTCGGCTCCGCGCAGCAGAACCACGGCTCGCTCAGCCGCGGCACCGCCGCGGCCCGCTCGAGGTCCACGACGACGGGGGCCAACCCCAGGTGCTCGCGGATCCGTGCGTACACCACCGGGATCGGATCTCCCGCCTCGACGCCCCGCTCGACCAGGGCGGCGAGGTCGCCGTGGAGCACGTCCATCGCCGGGTCGGGTGAACGCCACGGGTAGCTCGCCCGCCCGTCGTCGTAGGGGCCGAGCTGGGCGACGACGTCGGGATCGTCGAGGAGCAGCGACCCGCGGGGGAGGAGCAGGCGGATCGTGTACTGAACCGGGTCGACGTTCCCGACCAGGTCGTGCCCGGCGACGAAGTCGAGCAGCGCCACCACCGATTCGCGCGAGGTCCACGGTGTGAACGGGAGCCACGACGGGCGGATCTCGATTCCCTGCTCTCGTAGCAGCCGGACCGCCGCCGCGGCGTCACGGGTGGTGTGACCCTTGTCGAGGCGGGCGAGGGTCTCGTCGTCGACGCTCTCGAACGCGGAGACCACGAAGAGGCAGCCGGCGGCCGCGAACTCGGGCCACACGTCCCGATGGCGGAGGATGTGCTCGACCTTGACCGTGCAGTCGAAGGTCACGTCGGGGAAGCGCTCGTGCACGGCATGCACGACCCGGCGGGCATGCGCGGCCCCGTTCAGGAAGTCCGGGTCCGCGAACGTCAGGTGCGTGGCGCCCGCGTCGACCTGCTGCTCGACGTCCTCGAGTACCGCGTCGACCGCCACGATGCGGATCCGGCCGTCGTAGACCACCGGGACGGGGCAGTGGCGACAATGGTGCACGCACCCGCGGCTGGACTCGACCACCGCGACGAGCGCCTCACCTCCCCCTCGGACGAGGCGCGGCATACCGGTCGAGTGGGGGGAGGAGCTCGCGCGCCGGCCGCAGCGTCGGTCCGCGCTCGACCTGGGTGTGGAACACGACCCGGTCGTCCTCGCGGCCCTCGACCCAGGCGACGAGCGCAGCGTCGGTCTCCCCGGCGAAGACCCGATCGGCGACGTCCGCCATCGCGGATCCGTAGAGCCCGTAGCAGGCGACCGGGACGTCGGGTTGACGGCGGTGGACGTTGTCGATCACTTGCCGGGCGATTCGCGTCGCGGTGTGCATCGGGACGGAGCACGCGATCCGGTCGGCCCAGCCCACGAGCTCCGCGTCCCACGGGTCGACGGCGAGGTCGACGCAGCGCACGTCGTGACCGCTGGCGCGGAGCCGGGCTGCGGGTGCGGCGACCCCGAGCGGCTGATGCCCGAGCTCGTAGCACGACACCAGCAGCACCCGCATCCCACGAGGGTAACGGCCCGAGTCGGCGGAATTCGCCGCCGGCAGCAGGTCGGAACGTGCTGCACTCAACGGCCGTGAGCGTGGACGACCCGATGCGCACGCCGGACTGGCACGATCACCTCGACGGGGCCCGAGCCGCGCACCGACGCCTGCACCAGACCCTCGACGAGGTCGACGAGGCTCGCCTGCGGGTAGCCAGTCGCCTCCCCGGCTGGACCGTCGGTCACGTCCTCACGCACCTGGCCCGCAACGCGGAATCGCACACCCGGATGCTGCGAGCCGCCCAGGACAGCCGCGTCGTGCCGCAGTACCCCGGCGGTGCCGAGCAGCGCGCCGCGGACATCGAAGCCGGCGCGGCACGCCCCGCGGCGCGGGTGTGCGCCGACGTGCGCGACACCGCGACGGAGCTCGAGCGCACCTGGTCCGCGATGACCCCGACCGCATGGGCCGGCCACGGGCTCGCCGGTCCGATCGAGTGGCCGTGCTCGCTCCTGCCGCTCCATCGCTGGCGCGAGGTCGAGGTGCACCACGCCGACCTCGGACTCGGATATACGCCGGCGGACTGGCCCGACGAGTACGTCCGCGCCGATCTGCCCCACGCGGTGGCCGGGCTTCCCGACCGGCTGTCCGGCCCCGCCGCCCGCCGGGCGCTGCTCGCCGGGCTGCTCGGCCGTGGGCCCACACCCGCCGTGGCCCCATTGGCGGCCTGGCAGGATCGCCGCGAGTACTACTTCCGCTGACCGACCACGCACCACACCGGTCGCGCTCGTCGTCGGGCCTCGCTGCACGGGCGGAGCCAACCCCCAGGATCAGACGATCTCGACGTCCAGGCCGGCGTGCGCGGCGCGGAGCGCGGCCTCGACGACGTCGGGATTCGCGCCGCGGGCGAAGACGAACCCGAGGTAGCGGTCCCCTTCCGGGAGTGCCGTGATGGGCCGCCCCGGCGGGATCGTCAACTCGAGGCCGACAACGCCGGGCACCGACCGCGCCGCGGCTTGGCCCCGAACCGCGACGAGCGTCCCCGAGTGGGGGATCGGCAGCATCATCACCCCCGACGCGGCCGGCTCGCGGGTCAGCTCGTCGAGCGGCAACGCGAGCGCGTGGCGCACGATGACCTCCTCGAGGCTGATGCCGGCACCGAGACGCAACGCGCGTGCGCACAGCCCGCCGATCGAGCGTCCCGCGACCTCCAGCACGACGACGCGGCGGTCGTGGACGCGGAGCTCGGCGTGGACGGGCCCCTCGGTGAGACCGAGCGCGGCGGCGGCACCGGCGGTGACCCGCTCCACGTCGGTGAGCGTCGCCGCCGGGAGTCGAGACGGGGTGACGTACAGCGTCTCCTCGAAGTACGGGCCGTCCATCGCGTCGGGCTTGTCGAACACGGCCAGCACGTGCAGCTGACCGCCGATGAGGAGCCCCTCGACGGCGACCTCCACGCCGGGGACGTACTCCTCGACGAGGAGCGGCCCGCCGTCGGCGATGCGTGCTGCCCAGCGGGCCGCGTCCACTGCCGCCGCGGGGCCGTCGGCGCGGATCACGCCCCGGCTTCCCGACAGCCGGGTCGGCTTCACGACCCGCGGCCAGCCCACGTCGGGTTGCTCCTCGAGGCTGGTGAGGGGCGCGTACCGGGGTTGCGGCACCTCCCCGGCGGCGAGGGCGTCACGCATCGCGACCTTGTCCCGGGTCCGCGCCACCGCGGCGGGCGGGTTGTGGGGGAACCCGAGACGCTCACCGGCTTCGGCGGCGACGAGGACCCCTTGGTCGTCGACCGCGACGACCGCGTCGAGGGGACGCCGGGCGTCGAGCGCCTCGATGGCCTGCGCGGCGGCGTCCGCGTCGTCGAGGGGGACGACGACAGCCCGGTCGCCCATCGTGGCGGCGAGCACCGGCGCCTCGTCCGACGCCACGACCACCTCCACACCGACGGCGCGGGCCGCGGCGAGGAAGTCGGCGGCCCGGTAGGTGGCCGTCGGCAGCAGTAGGAGCACCCGAGGCATGGTCTTATGATGGCCACATGGCCGATCTCGTGGAACCCGTGCTGACCGTCACCGACGCCGCCCGCGTGAAGATCCTCGAGGTGCGCGCCGCCGAGACGGATCCCGAGACGCTGGCGCTGCGCATCGAAATCACCGGTGAGCAGGGCGGGGCGTTCACCTACGCGTTGGAGCTCGTCCCGCTCGCCGAGAAGGGCGCCGACGACCTGGTCCAACGCCACGACGACCTGTCGGTGGTCGTCGCCGCGGCCAGCATCGAGCACATCGCCGGGGCCACCCTCGACTTCAGCGGCGCGGGGATGGTCATCCAGAACCCCAACCGGCCCGCGCCCGTGCCCGGCCCGGGCGACCGCCCCGAGGCCGACCTGTCGGGACCGGTCGCGCAAGCGGTCCTCTCGATCCTGGAAGCCGAGATCAACCCGCAGATCGCCGCGCACGGCGGACGCGCCGACCTCGTCGCGGTCGAGGAGGACGTCGTCTACGTGCGCATGTCCGGGGGGTGTCAGGGTTGCGGGCTGGCCTCGGTGACCCTCACCCAGGGCATCGAGGTCGCGATCGTCGACGCGATCAGCGAGATCAGCTCGGTTCGCGACGTCACCGACCACTCGATGGGGGAGAACCCCTACTACGAGGCCGCCAAGAAGTAGCGGCGACTCAGGAGAACCGGCTGGCGTCCTGCGCCGCGTAGCGAGCCACGGTCGTGTCGGCGGCGGCGGTCCGCTCGAGCGCCTCGACCACCTCCGGGAGCCGGGCGCCCGGGATCGCGCAGGTCATCTC
This sequence comes from uncultured Actinomycetes bacterium, assembly GCA_963714105.1. Taxonomy (GTDB): domain Bacteria; phylum Actinomycetota; class Acidimicrobiia; order IMCC26256; family PALSA-555; genus PALSA-555. The sequence continues at coordinate 2,199,803 of OY970233.1, forward strand.
CGCAGCGGGCATCGCGGTGCGGGCCCGGCTCAGCGCACACCCGACGCTCGCCGCGATCTCACCCTGCTCCTTGGCGATGGCCACGATGTGACACTGCGGCTTGCCCTCGATGCGCAGGCCCGGGAGCGCGTCGGCGAGGACCATCAGCTGCTTGCCGAGCACGCGCAGCAGCACCACGTCGGGGTCGACCGGCGTGTCGGCCAACGGGCTGTACGTCACCGTGCCCGGGCGTTCCCGCACCACCGGGATCTGAGGGACGACGTCCATCGTGACCCATCCGGCTTCGAGGAGCGCGGCGACGTCGGAGTTCCCGGCGACGTCCTCGAGGGTCTTGAAGCCGTGGGTCATGCTGCCGACCGAGCAGTTGGCGTGGTCGTCGGCGACGGTCGAGAAGGTCCGGTCGGCCGCACGCATCCAGAACACGCAACCCGCGGGGACCCGTCCCGTGCGTCCGTCCTCGGTGGGGGCCGGCATCGGTGCGTCGAACGGTGCGACGCCCGGTGGGGCGTCGGCGCCGAAGGTGATGGCGACGGGGGCGGCGCCGAGGAGTAGCGCGTCGCTCAACCGTCGGGAGAGGTCGGACCAGTCGTCGGTGCTCATGGGGGCACCCTATCGAGCGGGAGGATCGCGCTGAAACGAGCGGTCGTCACCGCGTGCCGCCGCGGATCCCGCGGTGGTCGCGACGGGGGGTGCTCACCCGGGACGCAGCGCGCGCAGCTTGTCGACCACCTCGGGGAACGCGGCCGCGAACGCGGCGATGTCGGCGTCGGTGGTGTCCCACCCGACGCTCGGGCGCAGCGACCGGTCGGCGTCGACGCCCATCGCGGCCAGGACCGGTGACGGTTCGAGCGCCTCACTCGAGCAGGACGAGCCCGAGTGCACGGCGACGCCGCGTTGATCGAGGCCGAGCAGCACCGGTTCCGCCTCGACGCCCGCCAGCGCGAGGCAGAGGAGGTGGGGGAGCCGGTCCGACGGGTCGCCGAGCGGGACGACGCCGTCGACGGTCTGCGCCGCGGCGAGGAGCTGGGCGGTCTGGGCGCGGGCGGTGGTGGCCTCCCGGGTGAGGCGGTCACCGGTGTTCAGCTCCGCGGCGGCGGCGCCGAACCCGACGATCGCGGGGACGTCCTCGATCCCGCCGCGTCGGGCTCGCTCCTGGGCGCCGCCGAGGAGCAGCGGCGGGATGCGCAACCCCAGGCGGATCAGCAGCGCGGCGGCGCCTTTCGGGCCGCCGAGCTTGTGCGCGGTGACCGAGCACAGATCGGCGCCGAGCGTCGCGAAGTCGATCGGCACGTGACCGACCGCGGCGCACGCGTCGACGTGGACGAGGACCCCTCGCGTCTGGGCGCCGGCGATGATCGGGGCGAGCGACGACTGGACCGTCCCGACCTCGTGGTTGGCGAGCTGCACGCTGACGAGCACGGTGTCGTCTCGGATCGCGTCGAGGACCGCGTCGGCCTCGACGTGGCCTTCCCGGTCGACGCCGACCAGGGTGACCTCGCCTGCGCTCCGCTGGGCCGACTCGAGGACCGACGAGTGCTCCACCGCGGTGGTGACGACGTGGCCGGGGGCGCCGAGCTGCGCCGCGCCGCGTGCCGTGGCGCCCCACACGGCGGTGTTCACCGACTCGGTGCCGGTGGCGGTGAACACGACCTCGCGGGGGCGGGCGCCGACGAGGGCGGCGACGGCCTCGCGTGCGTCCTCGATCGCGACTCGGGTGACCCGGCCTTCGCTGTGGACCCGACCCGGGTCGGCGGGATGGTCGCGCAGGTAGGGGAGCATCGCGTCGAGCGCGGCGGGGCGAAGCGGTGACGACGACGCGTGGTCGAGGTACGCCCGGGTCACGGGCCCGGCTTCAGACGCGGGCGACGCAGTGATCGTCGCCGTCGGGCCGGCTGGACTCGAAGTGCGGTGACGTCTCGCCGTAGAGGCCGGCGAGCATGCCGCGGATCATCCCCCGGTCGAGGGCGCACACGACGTGCGGGTACCGCTGGGCGGTGTCTCCGAACGGGCAGCACTCCGAGACGATCGTGAAGTCGTCGTCGTGGACCTCGGCCCGGGCGGCGAACCCGTGGGCGGTCAGGGCGTCCGCGACGGCGGCGATCGCGGTGCGCGCCGAGCGGTGCCCGTCGCCGGGGTCCATCCGCTGGGCGAGATCGCGGCCGTAGTCGAAGCCGACCTGGTCGGCGATCGCCTCCGCGGTGTCGGCGCCGAGCGCGTCGAGCGCGCCGGCGAGGAGGCTGGCGAGCACGCCGTCCTGGCGGAGCGGCAACGCGAGGGTGTCGCGCTCGGTGGCCCGGTACCGCTTCGACGGGCGACCCGCGGCGCGGGTGCCTTCCTCCGGGCGGGTGAGCTCGACCGCGAGGTACCCGCCGCCCGTGAGCTTCTCGAGGTGGTGGCGGGCGACGTTGGGATGCAGCGCGAACCGCTCCGCGATCGCGGCGACGGTGACCCCCTCGGGTGCTTCCCGCACCGCGAGGTAGATGTCGCGGCGGGTCGGGTCGCCGAACGCGTTCGTGACCGCGGCGACCGCGGCGGAGAACTCGTCGGCGCTCAAGGAGCGCTCCGGTACGCCAACACCCGGCTCGGCAGCCACGACCGGTATTCTACCTATGCTCGTAGTGGAAATCCCGTGCTCCCGGAGGCTGCCCGTGCCCGCCGATGACGCCGAGGTCCGGGCCGCCCTGCGCGGCGTGGAGGACCCCGTCTTGGAGGCCTCGATCGTCGACCTGGGTCTTGTCGCCGGGACGGCCCGGGACGGGGGCACCGTGGTCGTGCACCTGGCCCTGCCGCTCCCCGAGGACCAGTGGCCGCCCGACGAGCTGGTCCGCCGGGTCCAGGCGACGCTGGAGGCGGTCCCCGGGGTCGAGACCGTCATGGTCGAGTCACGCCCCATGACCGACGCGGAGGTCGCGGCGACGGCTCGGGTCCTGCGCGGTGAGGCCCCGGCCAGCCCGCTGGCGGTGGTCGACGCGGCGGCGGCCCCGCCGCCGGTGCCGCGGCGCAACCCGTTCACCGACGCGTCGACGCGGGTGCTGGCGGTCGCTTCGGGGAAGGGCGGGGTCGGCAAGTCGTCGGTCAGCGTCAACCTGGCCATCGCGCTGGCGCGCCGCGGGGCTCGCGTCGCGGCCGTGGACGCCGACGTGTGGGGGTTCTCGCTGCCCCGGATGCTCGGCGTCGAGCATCCCCCCGGGATCATCGACGACGTCATCATCCCGCCGCGTGCGCACGGGGTGGCGCTCGTGTCGATGGGGTTCTTCGCCCGGGAGGACCAGGCGGTCGTCTGGCGGGGCCCGATGCTGCACAAGGCGCTCGAGCAGTTCCTCACCGACGTGCACTGGGGTCACCCGGACGTGCTCGTCGTGGACCTGCCGCCCGGCACCGGCGACGTGTCCCTCTCGGTGGCGCAGCTGCTCCCGAGCGCCGAGGTGATCGTGGTCACGACGCCCCAGCCCGCGGCGCAACGGGTCGCGCAGCGCAGCGCGGCGATGGCCGAGAAGGTCAACCTGCCGGTGATCGGCGTGGTCGAGAACATGTCGTGGTTCGACGGCGACGACGGCACCCGCTACGAGCTGTTCGGGTCGGGCGGCGGCGAGGAGCTCGCCACGTCCCTCGGGGTCCCGCTCCTCGCCCAGGTGCCGCTCGTCCCGGCGTTGCGGGCCGGTGGTGACGTCGGCCGGCCGATCACGGTCACCGAGCCCGACAGCGAAGCGGCTCGGGTCTTCGCGACGCTCGCGGAGCGGGTCGAGGTGCTCGGCCCACGGCGGATCCGCCGTCCCGAGCTGCGAATCTCGTGACCCGAACGGCCGGAGCCCACCGGTCGGCCGATACAGTTTTCGGCATGGACGTTCGCATCGGTGTGCTGCACTGCCCGAAGGAGCTCGCCCTCGAGGTCGACGCCGGCCGCGACGACGTCGAGGCGTCCGTCACGGAGGTCCTGGCGGGGGACGGCGCTGTGCTGTGGCTGACCGACGTCAGCGGCCGGCGGGTCGGGGTGCCGGCCGAGCGGCTCGCCTACGTGGAGATCGAGGCCGACGAAGGCGCCAAGCGGGTCGGGTTCGGCCCCGCCTGACCCCCGGTGACGGCGGCGCCGCTCGGCTCGAGGTTCCTCGACCGCCGACTTCTCTTCTTCACCGGGAAGGGCGGCGTCGGCAAGAGCACGGTCACCGCGGCCACCGCGCTGCTCGCGGCCGAACGGGGCCGGCGGGTCCTCCTCGTCGAGGTTGACAACAAGGGCAACCTGACGTCGCTGTTCGAGCATCCCCCCGTGGGGTTCGACCCGGTCGAGATCTACCCCGGGGTCGCGGCGATGCAGATGCGCACCGAGGCCGCGTTGCGCGAGTACCTGCGCCTGCAGCTGCGGATCCCGGTGATCGGTCGGCTCGGACCGCTCGCGAGCGTCCTCGACTTCGTCGCCACCGCCGCGCCGGGCGTGAAGGAGATCCTCACGGTCGGCAAGGTGTGCTGGGAGGTGCGGGAGTCGCTGCAAGGCCAGGCCGACTGGGACATCGTGATCGTGGACGCCGCCGCGACCGGGCACGTCCTCGCCCAGCTCGACTCGCCCCGTGCGATCCAAGAGCTGGTGCAGGTCGGCCCGATCCGTCAGCAGACCGAGTGGATGGTCGAGCTGCTCTCGGACCCGGCGTTGACCGCGTTGCACGTCGTGACCGCACCCGAGGAGATGCCGGTCAACGAGACGATCGATCTGATGGCCCGGGCCCGCCGCGAGGTGAACGTCCCGCTCGGGTCGGTCGTGGTCAACCGGGTGCTGCCCGAGCCGTTCACGCACGCCGACGAGCCGGTCTTCGAGGCCCTCGCCGACGGGCCGGCCCGGCCGGCCCTCGACGCCGAGCTCGGCGCGGGTGCCGGCGCGGTGCTCGAGGCGACCCGGCTCGCGGTCGCGCTGCGGCGGTCCCGGACGGTGCACCTCGCCCGGTTGCGTGAGGTCATCGACGTGCCGCTGGTGTACCTGCCGTACCTGTTCGTGCGCGACCACGGGCTGCGGGTCACGAGGATGGTCGCGGACCGTCTCGCCGAGGAGCTGGGGGAGTGACGTCGGCGACGCTCGAGCCGCTGCTCGCCTCGCGGGAGATCGTCGTGTTCTGCGGGTCCGGCGGCGTCGGGAAGACCACCACCGCCGCCGCGGCCGCGTTGGCCGCCTCGGTCGAGCTGGGCGGTCGGGTGCTGGTCCTCACGATCGACCCGGCCCGGCGTCTCGCCGACGCGCTCGGGTTGGAGGGGATCGGGAACGTCGAACGCCGTGTGCCCGACGACGCGCTCCGGGCCGCCGGACTCGAGCCGCGTGGGGAGCTCTTCGCGGCGATGCTGGACACGAAGGCCTCCTGGGACGACCTGGTGCTCCGTCACGCCCCCGACGAGGAGACCGCGTACAAGATCCTCGAGAACCGCCTGTACCACAACATCACCGCCCGGTTCGTCCAGAGTCACGACTACATCGCGATGGAGCGGCTCTACGACCTCCACGCCGGGGGCCGCTACGACCTGATCGTGGTCGACACGCCACCGACCCGGAACGCGATCGACTTCCTCGAGGCGCCCAGCCGGATGGCCGAGTTCTTCGGGGGTCGGCTGCTGCGATGGCTGACCATGCCGTACCGGCTGGGCGGCCGCCGGGGTGCCCGCATGGTCAACTTCGCCAGCCGGCCCTTCTACCAGATGGCCGACCGGGTCCTCGGCAGCCAGTTCCTCCAGGACATCTCCGAGTTCTTCTTGAACTTCCAGAGCATGTACGACGGGTTCATCGTGCGAGCCCAGGCGGTGGAGCGGCTCCTCCACGACCGGCGCACCAGCTTCGTCGTCGTCGCAACGCTCGAAGGCGCGCCGCTCCGCGAAGCCGAGTTCTTCTCCCAGGAGCTCACCGCCCGGCACTTCCCGCTCGGCGCGGTCGTGCTCAACCGGGTGCTCCCCGAGTTCCTGCTCTCCGGCGAAGGGCAAGCCGCGGCGACGGTGCTCTGTGACCACTCCGACGAGCTCGCGGCGCGGTTCGCGACGTCCGGGATCGACGCGCTCGCCGACGCGGCGCGCACCGGCCGGGTGCTGCGAACCATCGGATCGACCTACCGCGACTACAGCGTCGTCGCGACCCGGGAGCGGGAGCTGCGCGACGAGCTGGCGCGGGTCCCCGAGGTGGTGGTGTCGGTCCCGGCGATGACCGACGACGTGCACGACCTGCCCGGGCTCGCCAGCATCGGCCGCGCCCTGCTCGGCAGTCCGTAACCTTTCGGGTGATGGCCGTCGGGTTGTTCGACCTCGCGCACGCCAACACCGGCTTGCGGGGCGCGGCGCTTCGGCACCTGCAGCGGCTCGTCGCGTCGTGGCAGCCGCTCGCCGACCTGTGCTTCTCCGACCTGGTGGCCCTCGCGCCCGTCGAGGGTGAGGAAGGCCACCGGTTCGTGGTGCTCGCCCACGTTCGCCCGGTGACCGGCCAGACCCTCTACCCGGCGGAGCTGGTCGGGACGGTCGTCCAAGAGGTCGAACGTCCCCTCGTCGCCCGGGCGTGGCGCAAGCAGGAGATCGTCGGCGGTGACGCCACCGTCCTCGGGTCCGCGGAACGGGCCCGCACCCAGTGCATCCCGCTGCTGCTCCAGGGCACCGCGATCGCGGTGGTCAGCCGAGAAGCGCCGACGACGTCGGGACGGCGCCACGGGGAGCTCGAACGGGCGTACCTCGACACCTTCGAGCGGTTCGCCCGCATGATGGCCGCCGGTTCGTTCCCGTTCCCCCGCGACGAGGTCCAGCTCGAAGAGGCCCCCCGGGTCGCGGACGGGGTCATCCTCCTCGACGATCAGCTCCGGATCCGGTTCACCAGCCCGAACGCGATCAGCTCGCTGCACCGGATGGGCATCCACGCGTACACGAACGGGTTGGGTCTGGCCGAGATCGGCTTCGATCAGGACGCCGCCGAGGCCGCGTCGCGGATGCGGGTGCCGGTGACCGAGGAGATCGAGCGGGGGGAGACGTCGCTGCTCGTCCAGGCGATGCCGCTCCTCGAGCGGGGCCGCTGCACCGGCGTGCTCGTCCTCGTCCGGGACGTGACCGACCTGCGCCGCCGGGACCGGATCCTGCTGTCGAAGGATGCGACCATCCGGGAGATCCACCACCGGGTGAAGAACAACCTGCAGACCATCGCCGCGCTGCTCCGCCTCCAGGCCCGGCGGCTCAAGACCGAGGAGGCCCAAGAGGCGATCCAGGAATCCGAGCGGCGGATCCGGTCCATCGCGATCGTCCACGAGACGTTGTCGCGCGACGCGACCGACGTCGTCGACTTCGCCGAGATCGTCGGACCGTTGGTGCGGGTCGTGGAGGAGACCGTCTCGACCCCGGAGCTGCGGCTGCGCTTCAACGTCGACGGCAACGCCGGGTTGCTCCCCGGCGAGATCGCCACACCGCTCGCCGTCGTCCTGAACGAGCTCATGCAGAACGCGGTCGACCACGCGTTCCCCTTGTCCGACGACGGCCCGGCGGAAGGGCACGTCACCGTGCGGGTCCGCCGCACCGAAGGGGAGCTGGCCATCGACGTGGTCGACGACGGGGTCGGGCTCCCCCCGGACTTCTCCCTCGAGGGCTCCCGCGGGCTCGGGCTGTCGATCGTCCACGCGTTGGTGACGAGCGAGCTCGGCGGCTCGATCGAGATGCACGACGAGCACGGCACCCGAGTGACCCTGCGGGTGCCGCTGAAACCCACGGCGCGGTTGGAGCTGGAGCCGCTCTAGGCAGCGGTCACGACGCGGCGCGTTGGCGCGACACCCACGCCTTGCGCAGCTTGCGTCGCTCCTCCTCGGTGGTGCCCCCCCAGATGCCGGCCTCCTGGTTGGTGGCCAGCGCGAACTCGAGGCACTCGTCGGCGACGTGACACGCCGTGCAGATGCGGCGGGCGGTCTCGATCTGCTCGAGGGCAGGACCGGTGGTCCCGATGGGGAAGAACACGTCGGGGTCCGAGTCGCGGCAGGCGGAGCGTCCCCGCCAAGCCTCGGCGTCCCAGTCGTGCGTGCGGATCCAGGTCAGCGCCACGGTGGTTCCTCAAGTTGGTCGGCGGTAGAGCCGTCGTCGGTGCCCGCGCTGCCGGGCCGTCGGCTCCGGCGCGTCGCCTCCAGGGCCGTCGCCCGCAAGGCGCCCCGGAGCGTAGATCCGACGTGACACCCGCCACAAGGCCCCTGACCTGCGCATTTACCAACTCGTAGCATGCCCGGGTGTCCGCCTCGCCCACCCCGACCCGGGTGTGGGCCCACCGCGGCGCCCGCCGGGCCGCCCCGGAGAACACCGTGGCCGCGTTCCGCCTCGCCCTGACCCTCGGCGCCGACGGCGTCGAGCTCGACGCCCGCCGCAGCGCCGACGACACGGTCGTCGTCCACCACGACCCGACCGCCCGGGGGGTCGGGGTCCTCGCCGACCGGCCCGTCGCCGCGCTCCGCGAGGCGCTCCCCGCGTTGGCGACCCTCGACGAGGCGCTCGACGCCAGCCGCGGCGGGCTCGTGAACGTGGAGCTGAAGAACCTCCCCGGCGAGGCCGACTACGACCCCGACGACCGGCTCGCCGCCCTCGTCGCCGCGACCCTCGAACGGCGGGGCCACCGCGACGACGTGCTGGTGTCGTCGTTCAACCTCGGGATCCTCGACCGGTACCGCCACCTCGACCCGGCGACCCCCACCGGTCTCCTCACCCTCTGGAACGCCGACGCCGACGCCGCGCTCGGCGTCGTCGACCGACCGCGGGCACGCGGCGTGGCATCCCCACCTCGCGCGGCATCCCGACCCGCAAAGCGCCGGCGCTGCTCGACCGGGCCCACCGCCAGGGGGTCCGGGTGCACGTGTGGACGGTGAACGCGCCCACTCGCATCCGCCGCCTCGCCGACGCGGGCGTCGACGCCGTCGTCACCGATGTGCCCGACGTGGCCGTGCGGGCCCTCGGACGCTGACCCGCCCGGTCAGCCCGGCGGCATCACCAGGGTGAGGCAGTCCGGCTCGTAGCGCACCTCGAGCCGCTCGACGTCCCCGAGGTAGTCGCCGTCGACCTGCCACGGGAACGGGCCGTGATGAGCGACGAAGCACACCGAGTCCAGGTCGGCGAGCTGGACGACGTCGTCGTCACGCTCGAGGTGGCGGCCCCGCGCCATCGCGGAGGCGGCGTTGCGGAGCAGCCCGCCGGTGCCGAGGCGACGGAACATCGTCAGCGCCAGCTTGCGTTCGAGGCCCGCGGCGTGCGTGACGATCAACGGTCGCACCCCGAAGTACGCGTACGGGGACGTGTTCGACACGATCGCGAAGAACCCGTCGCCGATCGGCTTGCCGCCGACCTCCACCCGGTACGGGGGATGCTCCCGGTCGAAGCCCCGGAAGAACGTGGTGATCGCCGCCACCGCGAAGGTCGGGTGCGCGAGCCACCGCTTCAGCCAGGCGTGGCGCTCCACCTGCTCGATCACCTCGGCGTCGAAGCCCGAACCGGCGTGGAACAGGAAGTGTCGGCCGTTGGCGGCACCGAGCCCGACCCGGCGGGTCACGCCGGCTTCGAGGCTCGCGGCCAGCTGCTCCGTCGCGGGGCGCATCGAGTTCGCGATGCCGAGGGTGCGGGCGAACACGTTCGTCGACCCGCCCGGCAGCGGCGCCAGCGCGGTGTCCGTGCCGACCAGGCCGTTCGCGGCCTCGTTCAGGGTGCCGTCCCCGGCGGCGACGACGACCGCGTCGAAGCCCTCCCGGGCCGCGTTGCGGGCCAGGCGGGTGGCGTGACCCCGCCGCGTGGTCTCGGCGACCTCCAGGCGGTGGCCCTCACCGAGCGCGTGCTGCACGTTGAGTCGCCGCCGGGGCGTCATCGACGCCGCGGTCGGGATTCACGATCAACAGGAGCCGCACGGCCGAGCAGACTACGGCGGTACCGTCCGGCGATGCCCACCGGTCTGGACCGCCTCCGCGACGAGATCGTGACCTGCCGCGCGTGCCCGCGGCTCGTCGCCTGGCGGGAGGAGGTCGCGGCGACGAAGCGGGCGTCGTACCGGGACCAGACCTACTGGGCCCGTCCCGTCCCCGGCTTCGGGGATCCCGACGCGCGGGTCCTGCTCCTCGGGTTGGCACCCGCCGCGCACGGCGGGAACCGCACCGGGCGGGTGTTCACCGGCGACCGGTCCGGCGACTGGCTGTTCGGCTCCCTCTACCGGGTCGGGATGGCGAACCAACCCGGCTCCGTCACCGCCGCCGACGGGCTCGTCCTCGCGGGCGCGTACGTGAGCGCGGCGGTGCGCTGCGCCCCGCCCGCCAACCGGCCGACCCCCGAGGAGCGGGACCGCTGCCGCCCCTACCTCGAGCGGGAGCTCGACCTGTTGGAGCAGCTGCGCGTCGTCGTCGTGCTCGGCGGCTTCGCGTACACCGCGTTGTGGTCGGTCCTCACCGACCGGGGCGTCCCGCTGCCGCGACCCCGCCCTCGCTTCGCGCACGGCCTCGAGGTGGACACTCCCGGGCTCACCATCGTCGGCTGCTACCACCCGAGCCAGCAGAACACCTTCACCGGCCGGCTCACCGAGGCGATGCTCGACACGGTCCTCACCCGGGCCCAGATGCTCGCGGGCGGTCGGCCGGTCAGCCGAGCGCGATCAGCTCCCCCGCGGCGTACACGACCGCGATGACACCGAGGACCAGACCGACCAGGATCCGCAGGGTCCGGTCGGTCGAGTGGATGGTCAGGTGCGCGCCGAGCCGGGCGCCGGGGACGACCCCGACGCACAGCGGCAGCGCGTACAGCCAGTTGATGTGACCGAGCAGCGCGTGGGTGATCATGCCCGGGATGGCCAGCACCCCGACGCAGACCAGCGACGTCGCGAGCGCGACCTTGAGCGGGAGGCGCACCCAGCTCGTGAACGCCGGCACCATCAGCACCCCACCGCCGATCCCGAGCAGCCCGCTCAGGCCGCCGGCGGCGAGCCCGATGAGGGTGAGCCGCCACCACTCGGTCCGGGAGCCCTGGCTGTGCTCGTGCGCGAGTCCCGGCGCCGCGTCGGTGATGCCCTCGGCGGACACGACCGCCTCCGGTTCCGGTTCGCGGACCGGGCGGCTGAGCCGCCAGGCGCTGAACCCGACCAGCACCGCGGTGAGGACCATCAGCGCGTGCCCGTTGCCCGGGACCACGGTCGTCAGGAGCGCGCCGCCGATCGTCGCGACCACCCCCGTTCCGGCGGTCCACGCCGCGACGCGCCAGGCGATGAGGTGCTCGCGCCGGTACCGGTAGGCGCCGCTGATCGCCGACGGGAGGACCGACGGGATCGTCGAGCCGACCGCCTCGAGCGGCGTCGCGCCGAGGACCCGGATGCCCGGTGTCGACGCGACCGCGCCACCGATCCCGAACATGCCCGACAGCACGCCCGTACCGAATCCGAGGACGACACTGAGGACGACTATCCACAGGTCCGACATCCCGTCGGAGGCTACCCTTCGCCTCGTGACCCGAGACGTGCAGTTGCGGGGCGTCTACGTCCCGATCGTCACACCGTTCGCCGCGGACGGTTCCGTCGCGCTCGACGCGCTCCACGACCTCGCGCACCGGTACCTCGACGCCGGCGTCGCCGGGCTCGTGCCGCTCGGCACGACCGGCGAGACCCCCCTGCTCGAACCCGACGAGCGGCGCGCCGTGCTCGACGTGTGCGCCCGCGTCGGTCGGGAACGGCAGGCGCAGATCATCGCCGGCGCCGGGACCAACAGCACCCACTCGACCGTCGCCGCGCTCGCAGGCCCTCACCGACGTCGCCGGTGTCACCGCCGCGCTGTGCGTGGTGCCGTACTACCTGAAGCCGAACCAGGCCGGGATCGTCGCCCACTTCGAGACCCTCGCCGCCGCGAGCCCCGTCCCCGTCGTGCTGTACAACATCCCCAGCCGCACCGGGGTCACCCTCGAACCCGCCGGGCTGCTGCGCCTCGCGAACACTGCCAACGTGATCGGCGTGAAGCAGTCGGTCGGCGCGATCGACCTCGCGACGCTGACCGTCCTCGCGGACGCCCCACCCCACTTCTCGGTGCTCGGCGGTGACGACGCCTTCGTGTTCCCCCAGGTGCTCCTCGGCGCGACCGGTGGCGTCAGCGCCGCCGCGCACCTGTGCACCCGCCGCTGGGTCGAGATGGTCGAGTGCGCCCTCGCCGGCAAGGTCGAGGAGGGCCGCACCCACCACGAGGCGCTCCTGCCCGTCGCGCGGACCGGGTTCGCGGAGCCGAACCCGGCGGTGTTCAAAGCCGTGCTCTGCGAGCGGGGGCTCATCCCCACCCCCGACGTGCGGGCACCGCTCGTGAACGCCTCCCCGGGTGCGCTCGAAGCCGCGCTCGAGGCGGTCACCGCCGCCGGCGGCTGAGCCCCCCCGCTGACCGGCGCCGTTGCCGCGGGCTCCGCGGCGTGGGTATCGTGACGCCAAAACGGAACGCGCTCGTTCCGCATTCCGGGCGGATCCCGACCCCGAGCCGCGAGGGGATGGCGATGACGACCTTCACCGACCGGGTCCAAGAGAAGGCCGAGGAGCGGCGCTGGCTCATCCTCGGGGTCCTCTGCTTCAGCCTCCTCGTCATCGTGCTCGACAACTCGATCCTGAACGTCGCGTTGCCGTCGATCGTGCGGGAGCTGAACGCGACCAACAGCCAGCTGCAGTGGATGGTCGACTCGTACACGCTCGTGTTCGCGGGCCTCCTGCTCACGATGGGCAGCCTCGGCGACAAGTTCGGGCGCCGCCCCGCGCTGCAAGCCGGGTTCTTGGTGTTCGGGACCGGGTCGCTGCTGTCGGCCCTGTCCACCTCTCCCGACCAGCTCATCGCCAGCCGCGCGTTCATGGGCATCGGCGGGGCGCTGATCATGCCCGCGACGCTGTCGATCATCACGAACGTGTTCCCCGCGAAGGAACGGCCGAAGGCGATCGGCTTCTGGGCCGCGACCGCCGGGGTCGGCGTCGCGCTCGGCCCGCTCGTCGGCGGCGCGCTCCTCGAGCGGTTCTACTGGGGTTCGATCTTCCTCGTGAACCTCCCCGTCGTCGCCTTCGGCCTGATCGCCGGGGTGTTCCTGATCCCCAACTCGAAGGACCCGCACGCGCCGCGCCTCGACCTGGTCGGCGCGGTGCTGTCCATCGCGTCCCTGTCGGCGTTGCTCTACGCGGTGATCGAGGCGCCGACGAAGGGCTGGACGACGACGTCGACGCTGGTGTTCTTCTTCGGCGGCGGGATCCTGCTGCTCGTGTTCTTCTGGTGGGAGCAGCGGGTCGACCACCCGATGCTCGACGTCGGGTTCTGGAAGAACCCCCGCTTCTCGGGGGCCAGCGCCGCGATCGCGATCACGTTCTTCGCCATGTTCGGGTCCATCTTCCTGCTGACCCAGTACCTGCAGTTCGTGCTCGGCTACTCGCCCCTCTCGACCGGGGTCCGGCTCCTCGCGTTCGCGATCCCGATGATGGTCATCTCGCCGATCAGCCCCCGGATCGTGGACCGGATCGGGACCAAGCTCACCGTCGGCGCCGGTCTCGCGTGCGTCGCCGGCGGGCTGGTCGCGTTGGCGAGCGTCGGCGCGACGACGCCGTTCCCCGACATCGCCTGGCGGATGGCGCTCGCCGCGACCGGGATGGCGCTCACCATGAGCCCGGCCACCGAGTCGATCATGGGGTCGTTGCCGCTGTCGCGGGCCGGGGTCGGCTCGGCGGTGAACGACACCACCCGTCAGGTCGGCGGCGCGGTCGGGGTCGCGGTCATCGGCAGCGTCTTCTCGTCGATCTACGGCTCGAAGGTCGTCGCCGCGCTGCGGGGGCGGCCGATCCCGGCCAGCATCGTGCAGAACGCCAAGCAGCAGCTCGGCTACGCGCTCGAAGCCGCGGCGCACCTCCCCGGCCGGGCCGCGCAGGTGTTCGTCGCGCTGGCCAAGAGCTCGTTCATCGACGGGTTCCACGCCGGCTTGTACGTCGGTGCCGCGTCCGCCGCGGTGGGCGTCGTCCTCGTGCTCGTCTACCTGCCGGCGCGCCCCCGCTCCGAGGACGTCGAGCGTCAGACCAACGAGTTCGACGGGAACCGCCGCGACCGGGTCGCCGCCGCCGCGGCCGGCCGCCGGGACCGCCGACTCGGTCCCGGCGGGCGTCCCCGCAGCCGGACAGCGACGGCAACGGCGACGCGTCCCGTCCCGCGCCGGCGCGGACGCCGAGCCCGTGAGCCCCGCCGGGCCGGGGCGGCCCCGCAGCCCCGAGGCCGACCAGGCCATCGTCGACGCGGCGTTGGCGGTGTTCGCCGAGGACGGGTACGACGGGTTGACGATGGAGGCCGTCGCGGCCCGCGCCGGCGTCGGGAAGGCCACGGTCTACCGCCGGTACCCGGGCAAGGCCGAGCTGGTGTTCCACGCCGCGGCGTCGCTGACCGAGAGCGTCGCCCCGGCCGTCGACACCGGGTCGCTGGCCGGCGACCTGCGGGTCCTGGCCCGGTTCCTCGTGCAGCTCCTCGACGGCACCGTCGCCGGTCGGTGCGTCCCCCAGCTCGTCGCCGCGGTGTCGCGCACCCCCGAGCTGGCGGGGGAGCACGCCCGGTTCGTCGCCGCGCGTCGCGACCAGACGCTCGTCGCGGTGGCGCGAGCGGTCGCGCGCGCAGAGGTGGCGCCCGACACCGACGCGGACCTCGTCGCCGACCTGCTCGCTGGGCCGATCTTCTACCGGCACCTGGTGTGCCGGGGCGAGCTCGACGTCGACTACGCCGACCGTGTCGTCGACGCGGTGCATCGCGAGCGTCACCCCCAGCGCGGCGGACGGGCGGCGCCCGGTCGCGGTCTGATCAGACGCCGCCGAGCGCGGCGGCGATCAGGGCCTGCTGCTCCCGCTCGTGGACCTTGGCGCTTCCCGTCGCGGGGCTGGCGCTGGTGTGCCGGGCGACGTGCTCGAGGGCCCGACCGCCGGTGATCGGCCCGAGCTGGCCCTGCACGAACCGCCACGCGCCCATGTTCGCCGGCTCCTCCTGCGCCCACCACACCTGGGTCGCGTTCGGGTACCGGTCGATCGCGGCGACGAGCTCCGGTTCCGGCCACGGGTACAGCTGCTCGACGCGCACCACCGCGACCGGTGCCCCGGCCTGGTCGCGTGCGTCCATCAGCTCGTGGGCGAGCTTCCCGGTGCAGAGCAGCACCCGGCGCACCGTCCCGGGGTCGAGGGCGGTGGACCGGTCGTCGAGCACCCGATGGAAGTGGTCCTCGGTGAGCGCCTCGACCGGGGAGCGGGTCTGCGCCAGCCGCAGGTACCGCTTCGGGGTGAGGCACACCAGCGGGACCTGCCGGGCCGACTTGGCTTGGCGGCGCAGCACGTGGAAGTACTGCGCCGCGGTGGACGGGTAGACGACCCGGAGGTTGTCGTCCGCGCACAGAGTCGAGGAACCGCTCGAGGCGGGCGCTCGAGTGGTCGGGGCCCTGCCCCTCGAAGCCGTGCGGGAGCAGCAGGGTCAGGTCCGAGTGCTGGCCCCACTTGTCCTCGGCGGCGACGAGGAACTCGTCGATCGTGACCTGCGCCCCGTTCATGAAGTCACCGAACTGGGCCTCCCACACGGTGAGACCCTCCGGCGTCGCGACCGAGTAGCCGTACTCGAACCCGAGCGCGGCGTACTCCGACAGCACCGAGTCGTAGAGCCGGAACGGGGCCTGGTCGTCGCCGAGATGGTTGAGGGGCATGTACTCGGTCTCGTGCTCCGCGTCGACGAGGACACCGTGGCGTTGACTGAACGTCCCCCGCCGGGTGTCCTGCCCGGCGAGCCGCACCGGGGTGCCCTCGAGCAGCAACGAACCGAACGCGCTCGCCTCGGCGAGGGACCAGTCGAGCTCACCGGCGTCGAACGCGTCGCGCTGCGCGGTGAGGATGCGGGCCAGCTTCGGGTGGACATGGAAGCTCGCCGGCCAGGTGGTCAACGCGTGCACGACCCGCTCCAGCACCACCCGGTCCACCGCGGTCGCGACCGGGTCGGGCCGCGCCGCGGGCTCGGGGAGGTCGAGGATCGGGGCCTCCTCGTCGATGCCGGTCTCGTGGGGCTCGTGGGTCTCCTCGAACGCCCGGTCGAGGCGGGTCTTGAAGTCGGCTTGGGCCGCGTCGCTCTCCTCGGTGGTCAGGTCCCCCCGGTGGACCAGCTGCGCGGTGTACCGCTCCCGGATCGACGGGTGGTCGCGGATCAGCGCGTACATGCGGGGCTGGGTGAACGCGGGCTCGTCACCCTCGTTGTGACCGAAGCGGCGGTAGCAGACCAGGTCGACGACCACGTCCTTGTGGAACGCCTGGCGGAACTCGAACGCGAGGCGCATGACCCGTACGCACGCCTCCGGGTCGTCGCCGTTCACATGGAAGATCGGCGCCTGGACCATCTTGGCGACATCGGTCGCGTACACCCCCGAGCGGCCCGACTCGGGCGAGGTGGTGAACCCGAGCTGGTTGTTCACGACGACGTGCACGGTGCCGCCCACGTCGTAGCCCTCGACCTCGGAGAGGTTCAACGTCTCCGCCACGACGCCCTGCCCGGCGAACGCGGCGTCGCCGTGGACGAGGACCGGCAACGCGGCGTCGATCGGGTCGCCCCGCTGGTCGGCGACCGCCCGGGCCATCCCCTCCACCACCGGGTCGACCGCCTCGAGATGGCTGGGGTTGGCGGCGAGGCGGAGCAGCACCTCGTTCCCGGCCGGGGAGCGGTGCTTGCCGGTCTGACCGAGGTGGTACTTCACGTCCCCGGAACCCTGCGTGCTCGACGGGTCCAGCTCCCCCTCGAACTCGCGGAAGATCTCCGCGTAGGACTTGCCGAGCACGTTCGCGAGCACGTTGAGGCGACCCCGGTGGGCCATCCCCATCACCAGCTCGGCGATGCCGGCGTCGGCGGCGGCGCTGCACAACCGGTCGAGCATCGGGATCAGCGTCTCGGCGCCTTCGAGGCTGAAGCGCTTCTGGCCCAGATACTTGGCGCCGAGGAACCGCTCGAACGCCTCGGCGCCGTTCAGCAGCTCCACGACGCGGCGCTTCTCGGCCGGGTCGAGCGGCGCGGTCGGACGCTCGACGTGCTCCTGGATCCAGGTCTTCTGGTCCGGCTCCTGGATGTGCATGTACTCGACCCCGACGGTGCGGGCGTACGCGTCGCGGAGCACACCGAGGATGTCGCGCAACGGCAGCCGGTCGCGGCCGAGCCGGTCCGCGCCGAGGCTCCCGGTCGGGAACTCCCGGTCGAGGTCCCAGATCGACAGGCCGTAGTGGGCGATGTCGAGCTCCGGGTGGGTGCGCGGCTCGGCCCGTCCGAGCGGATCGAGGTTCGCGATCAGATGCCCGCGCACCCGGTACATGTTGATCAGCTGATGGACGTGCACGGTCTTGTCGTGCACGGCGCGTTCGTCGTTCAGGGTGCTGCGGTCGACGTGCCAGCGGGCCGGCTCGTACGGGACGTCGAGGCTGCGGAAGATCTCGTCGTAGAAGTCGTCGGCGCCGAGGAGCAGCTGGTGGACGCGGCGGAGGAACTCGCCGCTCTCGGCGCCGGCGATGATGCGATGGTCGTAGGTGTTCGTGAGCGTCGTCACCGCGCTCAACCCGAGCTCCGCGACGGTGTGCGGATCGGCACCCTGGTACTCGCTCGGCACACCGATCGCGCCGACACCGAGGATGAACCCCTGACCCGGGAGCAGGCGGGGGACGGAGTGCACAGTGCCGATCGTCCCCGGGTTCGTGATCGTCCCGGTCGTCCCCGCGAAGTCGTCCGGTGACAGCTTCCCGTCCCGCACCCGTCGGATCATCTCCTCGTAGGCCCTCCAGAAGCCCGCGAAGTCGAGGGTGTCGGCCGCCTTGATGTTCGGGACCAGCAGCGTCCGGGTGCCGTCGCCGCGGGTCTGGTCGACCGCGAGGCCGAGGTTCACGTGGGCGTGGCGGGTGATCGTCGGCTTCCCGGCCTGCTCCGCGTAGCTGGCGTTGATCCCCGGGAACTCGCGCAACGCCTGTACCACCGCGAACGCGATCAGGTGCGTGAAGCTGACCTTCCCGCCGCCGGTGCGGGCCAGCTGGTTGTTCAGGATCTGGCGGTTGACCTCGAGGAGCTTGGCCGGGACCGTCCGCACCGACGTCGCCGTCGGCACCCCGAGCGACGCCTCCATGTTCGTCACCGTCCGCGCCGCCGCGCCGCGCAACACCTCGGCCGTGTCGGACGCGACCCCCGCCGCCGCGGGTGCGGGCGGAGTGGGCGCGGGTGCCGGCGAGGGTCGTGTGATGTCGGCCGGCGCTGGCGGCGCGGTGCTCGGCGCGGCGACGCCGGGCGTGTCGATCACCGCCGGCGGGGCACCCGCAGTCGGCGCCGACCCGGCCGACGTCGGGACGGTCGGGCTGCGGTCCCCGTTCGGTGCCGCGGCGAAGTAGTCCCGCCACGCCGACGGGACCGACCGCGGGTCGCTCAGGTACCGCTCGTAGAGCTCGTCGAGCAGGCCGGCGTTGGGGCCGCGTTCAGGACTGCGCACGGACCCATCGTCGCGCCGGCAACGGCACCCCCGAGCCACCGGAGGCCGCCGGTGGGTTCAGCGTCGGAGCAGCCCCGCGACCTCGAAGGCGAGGTCCAGGGACTGGCGGGCGTTGAGCCGCGGGTCGCAGACGGTCTCGTAGCGCCGCTCGAGGTGCTCGTCGAGCACCTCCTCGCTGCCGCCGAGACACTCGGTGACGTTCTCGCCGGTCAGCTCGACGTGGACCCCACCCGGCGGGACCTCGGCGGCTTCGCAGGCGGCGAAGAACCCTCGGAGCTCCGACAGCACGTCCTCGAACCGGCGGGTCTTGTACCCGCTGGCGTGCACGAAGGTGTTGGCGTGCATCGGGTCACACGCCCACAGCACCGGATGGCCGGCCCGCGACACGGCCCGCAGCAGCGGCGGGAGCGCGTCGCGGACCCGGTCGGCGCCCATCCGGGAGAACAGGACCAGCCGTCCGGGTTCGCGTCTCGGGTTCAGCCGCTCGCACAGCCGCAGCACCTCTTCGGGGGTGGCCGACGGACCCAGCTTCACCCCGACCGGGTTGTGGACACCGGAGAGGAACTCGACATGGGCGCCCTGCGGGGCGCGGGTGCGTTCCCCGACCCAGAGGAGATGCGCCGAGCAGTCGTACCAGTCGCTGGTGATGCTGTCCCGACGGGTGAGTGCCTCCTCGTACTCGAGCAGCAGCGCCTCGTGGGCGGTCCACACGTCCACCTGGTGGAGGGCCAGCTCGGCGTGCAAGTCGATGCCGCACGCCTCCATGAACCGCATGGCCCGCTCGATCTCCCCGGCGAGGACCTCGTAGCGGCGACCCTGGGGGCTGGCGGCGACGAACTCCTGGTTCCACGCGTGGACGCGAGACAGGTCCGCGAACCCGCCCTTCGCGAACGCGCGCAGCAGGTTCAGCGTCGCCGCGGACTGGTGGTAGGCGCGCACCAGGCGGGTCGGGTCGGGACGGCGGGCGAGCTCGTCGAACGCGAAGTCGTTGATCGTGTCGCCGCGGAACGACGGGAGCTGGACCTCGCCGCGCGTCTCGGTCGGTGACGAGCGGGGCTTCGTGAACTGCCCGGCCATCCGCCCGACCTTGATGGTGGGCACCCCGCCCCCGTAGGTGAGGATCACCGACATCTGCAGGATCACCCGCAGCTTGTCGCGGATCCCATCCGCGGTGAAACCCTGGAACGACTCGGCGCAGTCGCCCGCGACGAGCAGGAACGCGTCGCCGTCCTGCGCCGCGGCGAGGGACTCGCGAAGTGTCCGCGCCTCACCGGCGAACACGAGCGGCGGCAGGCCACGCAGCTCCGCGGACACCAATTCCAGCGCCGCCCGGTCGGGCCAGTCCGGCTGCTGGTCCACGGCGCGGCTCCGCCACCCGTCAGGGGACCATCCGTGATCGAAGAGCTCGGCGCTGGCCATGGATCAGAGGTAGCCGCTGCCGGTCGGGTCCGGGCCGCCCGGGACGCCCGCGCCGGTCTCCAACGACCGGCGCCGGTGCATCTCCTCGAGCTGCTGCTGGGCGACGGTCTGCTGGGTGAACAGGGTGGCCTGGATGCCGTGGAACAGGCCCTCGAGCCAGCCGACGAGCTGCGCCTGGGCCAGTCGCAGCTCCGACTCGGTGGGGGCCTCGCTGGTGAACGGCAACACGACGTCGGTGAGCTCCCGACGCAGCTCGGGAGAGAGGACCTCCTCGAGCTCGCTCAAGGACCGCTCGTGGATCTCGCGGAGGCGGCGACGACCCGCGTCGTCGAGGGGGGCGCGGCGGACCTCGTCGAGCATCGTGCGGACCATCGACGCGATGCGGATCAGCTTGGTCGGCCGGGTGACCTGCTCGCCGGTGTCGGGGACCGCCGGTGACGCGTCCGACGCGGCGGCACCGGGGTCGACGACCTCGGGCTGCACACGCTCGCGGGGGGTGCTCCCGTCGGGGTTGGCGTTGGTCACGAAGCTCTCCGAGGTCGTGGCGCCACGTGAGGCGCCGATCGGTGACCCACCAGGATACGGAGCCCACCGGGCGGCGTCGGCACCCGTTTGTCCGTGGGCCCGGGGGCCGGGTCGCCCGGCTCGGTCAGCGGGGGTTCCAGGTCCCGTCGTCGACGGTCGGGGGGACCCGCCCCCGTGCGGTGTCGGTCCGGGGTCCCGGGACGTCGCGGAACTCGTACCGGAGCGGCTCGCGGCCGGGCTGACACACCCAGCACTGCCCCGTCTCGCCGCTCGTGACCGCGTGCACCACCGCGTCGGCGATCTGCGCCGGTGGCATCAGCGGGAACTGCGCCGCCGCGAAGACACTGCGGATCTCGTCGTTCAGGATGCCGGTGTCGGTCATGCCGGGGTTCACGCAGTTCGCGGTGATGCCGTGGGGAGCGAGCGTGGGGGCGATCGACCGCATGAACCCGACAACCGCATGCTTGGTCAGGTCATAGACCGGGTCGGGTGGAAACGGGATCAGCCCCGCCAGCGACGACGTGGCGACGATCGCACCCGACCCGCGGGCGGTCATCTCCCGGGCCGCGGCTCGGGCCCCGTACACGACGCCGTCCACGTTCACCCGCATGATGCGCCGGTAGTCGTCGTCGGCGAGGGTGACGATGTCGGCGTGCCCGATCGCGATCCCGGCGTTCAGGAACGCGACGTCGAGCCGGCCGAGCTCGGCGACGCAATGGGTGAACGCGGCTTCGACCTGGCCCGCGTCGCCGACGTCGGCGACCCGGAACACCCCGCCGAGGTCGTTGGCGACGGCTCGACCCGCGTCCTCGTGCTGGTCGACGATGCAGACCCGCATGCCCTCCTCGGCGAACCGCTGCGCGGTGGCCCGCCCGATGCCCGACGCGGCGCCGGTCACCAGGGCGACCTTCCCGTCGAGGTTCACGCCCGAAGCCCCGGTGTGGGACCCCGGCGGCCGTCAGGCTTGAGCTCGGATCCGGTCACAGGTCGGAGTCTGGCACCGAACGCCGGGCGGCGCGTTTCGTCACGACGCGGACGGATCCTGCGGATCACGATCCCCGTCGCCGTGTCGACCGCCGGGCAGCCGAGGGTCTACGGCTCCCCGAGGTAGAAGCGGGTGCCCTGGTCGTCCACGCAGGTCGACGACCACCCATACGGCTGACGCTCCGGGTCGGTGGCGTCGCCGCCCGCGGCTCGGACCCGCGCGACCGCGGCGTGGATGTCATCGACCCGGTACATCGGCACCGTCGTCGCGTGCTCGTGCCCGCCGCTCATGCCGCTCATCGGGACGACGTCGACCGGTTCCCACCCGTCCTCGACGCGTCCCGCGTTGAACCGCCAGCCCAGCACCGACCCGTAGAAGGCGCGGGCCTTCGCCGAGTCCTGCACCTCGAGGGTCACGTACTCGACGTCACCGACGCGGGCGCCGTTCAACGGGCCACGCGCACCGGCCGGCCCCGGCGGCGGGGTGAACACCGCGAACGGGACGCCCTGGTCGTCGCGGCAGTTCGCCACCCGCCCGTACGGCGCGTCCTGCGCGGGTTCCGCCTCGCCCCGCAGCGGCGCGGACTCGTGCCACCGCCGCGTCGACGTCCTCGACGAAGAAGCACAAGAAGAGCGTGCTGCGCGGCTCACCGCCCCACAACCCGTGATGCGGGGTCGCGCCCTGCACCTGGCGGCCCTGCTCGCCGCTCCTGGGACCGTAGGCCCAGCCGAGCACCGAGCCGAAGAACGACGCGGCCCGGGCCACGTCCGGCACCCACAGCGACACGTACCCGATGTCACCCACCCGCGGTCCCTCGTCGGCACCCGTGGTGACCGGCCCGCGAACCGCAGGCACCGCCGAGAGGATCCACCGGTGCCCGAACGGATCCCGGATGACCGCGTTGCGGCCGTGCGGGTCGTCGGCCGGGGGCCGTTCCAACGTCGCGCCGCCGTGCACCGCCCGCTCGACGGTCGCGTCCACGTCGAGCACCTCCGCAGTCAGGCTCACCCGCGCGCCTTCCCCCGACGCCGGCGCGGCGACGGCGCTCTCCGGCGACTCGTCGGCGAGGTAGAACACCCCGCCGCTCAGCTCGAGCTCGGCGTGCCCGACGCGGCCGTCACCCATGACGACCGGATCCCCCCGTCGTCGCGCGCCGAGCCCCTCCGCGGTACCAGTCCAACGCCCGGCGCGCGTCGCTGACGATGAGATAGGGGACCACGCCGGTCGTCACTGGAGTCGACGTCGGGTCGTCGAGGGTCAAGGTGGTCACGGTGACTCCTTCCGGGAGGTGCAGCGCGCGCTCGACGAGCGCCCGCAGGCGGGCGGTGAAGCCGGGATCCGGCTCGACCGGCTGGTCGACCAGCCGCAGGGATTCGAACGGGTCAGGCATCCGGGGCTCCCTCGGTCGGGTACTCCCGCCGGAACGCGGCTCGCGCTCGGACGAGGAGTCCCTCGGTCGCGTGCACCGACCGGTCGAGCAGCGCCGCGACGTCACGGACCGGCAGGTCGTCGAGATACCGGAAGGTCAGCGCGGACCGGTGCTGCGGTGTGAGCCGGGCCAGGGTCGCCTGGGCGTTCCACCCGTCGAGCTGCACGTCCCACGGGTCGTCGACCTCGGGTTCGTCGTCCGCGACTGCCTGCAACGTCCGCTCCTCCCTCCCCACGCGACGCCAGTGGTCCACCAGCTTGTGGCGGGCCACGCCGATCAGCCACGCCGTCGACACCGACGGCGGGTTGGCGCGCCGCACCGCGTCCACCGCGGCGAGGAACGTCTCCGCGGTGAGATCCTCCGCGAGCGCGACCCGTCCACACCGGGCGAGCAGATACCCGTACACGTCGGGGACCGCCCGGTCGTAGACGTCCAACAGCGCCGATCGGGCCGGCTCGGAACCGGCCGGCAGCTCGCTCACATCCCTCTCGTCGTCCGGGCCCGTCCCGCTCCGACGGGTCGACTCGCGATTTCCTCTCCCCGCCCGAGACGTGGGGACACCACGGCCCAGACGACGAACCAGTCGACGCTCACGAACGCCAGCATCGCGAGACACGGGCCGGCCTGCAGCAGCGGGAGGCGCCCGACCGGCGGGGCGTTCTTCGGTGTCACCGAGCCGTGGCGGGCGGCGTCGGCGCGGGCTGCGCCGACTCGGCCCGCCGAGAACGGGTAGTAGATAGGTAGAGAGAGAGAGAGAAGGAAGCACCGCAGGAGCGGAGGGGAGAGGACGGGGGGTTGGGGTCGCGACGAGCCCGAGACGACGAGGTCGCGGCGTGGCACGAGGACGGGTGGGTCCTGCTCGACGGGCTCATCGAGGTCGACGAGATCGACCGGGCCACCCCCGACCTCTGGGAGGTGTTCCCCACCGCGGAGGAGTACCACGCCGATCCCGACCGGGTCCGCGAGCAGCGGCTCGGTCGTCCCCCGCCGACCCGCGAGGTGTACGTGTGGCCGCCCGACGGACCCGGGTTCCGGCCCGAGCAGCACCGCTTCGCGGCGAAGTTCCCCCTGCCCGGCTCCGGTGTGCTGAACCGCCTCTTCGTCCATCCTTCGATCGTCGACTTCGCGTTCCGTGCCCTCGAGGTGAACGACGTGCGGCTCTACCAAGCCGCGGTCTCGGCCAAGTACACGGGTGAGACCAACTACGAGCAGCCCATGCACACCGACCGGAACCACTCCTGGCTCCCGCCTCGCGCCGAGCCGCCCTGGTGGCACCTCGAGACGTTCCT
This sequence comes from uncultured Actinomycetes bacterium, assembly GCA_963714105.1. Lineage (GTDB taxonomy): Bacteria > Actinomycetota > Acidimicrobiia > IMCC26256 > PALSA-555 > PALSA-555. Next base: position 2,223,903 of record OY970233.1, read on the forward strand.
CTACCTCTCCGACGTCGACGACGGCAGCGCCCCGACCCATCTCGTCCCCGTCCACGACGCCGAGGACCGCGTCGCCGACCGTCCCGCTCGTCATGCCGAACCGCGACCCGGCGCTGTACGCGGCCGAGCGACCCGCACCCGGGGTGCGCGGCTCGCTCCTCGCGTACCGACCCGACGTCTTCCACCGCGGCGTCAACCTCACGAAGCCGGGTGGGGCCCGCTTCCTGCTGAACGTGAGCTTCAAACCCGCCGGGCTGGACTGGGTCGGCTACCACTCCCCCCAGTCCGACGCCACCGCGCTGGAGTGGATCCAGTTCGTCGAGAACTCCACCCCCGCCGAGCTGGCCCTGTTCGGCTTCCCGCCGCCCGGCCATCCGATCTGGGACGACACGCTCCTCACCGCGACCGCCGAGCGCTACCCGAAGCTCGACCTCACCCCCTGGCGGGCCGCTCGAACTTAAGGCGTGGCGGGTGCGCCGGCGGGAGCCGCCGAGCCCACCGGTTCGGCGCCGACGATCACCTTGACGAGCGGGACGGGCTGGTCGAGCCCCTTGAGCTGCACCGCGCCCATCGATTCGTGCGGCGGCGGGTCCGAGAGCAACGCCAGCATCGCCTCGGTGAGGACGATCTCGCCTCGTCCGGCCTGCCCGCAGAGCCGGCTGGCCAGGTTCACCGTGTCGCCGACGATGTCGTACTGGCGCCGCCGACCACCACCCACGTGCGCGGCGACCACCTCGCCCGTGTTCATGCCGATCCCGAACTGCACCGGCGGGATCTCCCGCTCCGCGAGCAGCGCGTCGAGCTCCGGGGCGCGGCGTTGGATCTCGCTCGCGCAGTCCAGGCTCACCTGGGGGTGATTCACGACCGGGAGCGGCGCACCGAACACCGCGAACACCTCATCGCCGACGAACTTCAGGATCGTGCCGCCGAACTCGAGGATCACGTCCGTGACCAGCTCGTAGAACAGGTTCAGCATCGCCCGCACCTGCGGCGGGGTCAGCGTCGCCGACAGGGACGTGAAGCCCCGCATGTCGCAGAAGAACAGGCTGACGTCGAGACGCTCACCCTCCACCGCCGATTCGACCCGGCCGGACTCCTCGAGCTGACGGGCGACCGTCTCGGGCACGTACTGCGCGAACAGCGCCGACACGCGGCGGCGCTGCCGCGTCTCCGTCGCGTACCGGACACCGAGCGCGGCGACGTAGGCGACGACGAGCGCGAGCAATGGGTAGATGATGTTCTCGATGTGCCCAGCGTTGAAGCGGACGATCGAGAACCCAACGTACGCGGCGGCGAGCAGCACCGTGATCGCCGTCGACGCCCACGCCGCCAGCATCATGACCGCGAGCGCGACCGCGAGAGAGAGGAAAGCGATCCACAGATCGGTCTCCAAATTCGAGACCGGTGTCAGATACGAGGCGGTGAGCATCGTGTTCAACGCGTTGGCGTGAATGAACACCCCGGGGATGCCGCTGCTCTTGTTGATCGGAACGAGCTCGTGGTCACCCGAGAGCGGATCGGTCGACCCGATGAGCACCGCCTTCCCGTTCACGCGACTTGCCGGAACCCGCCCATCGAGCACGTCGATCGCCGAGACGTACGAAACCTGGCTCGGTTCGCCGCGGAGGCCGTCAGCCCAGTTGAGCCGGAGGAGGTGCCGGCCCTCGGTCGGGATGAAGCGCCCCGCAGCGTCGACACCGTTCGGCGTGATCGTCAACGGCCCCTTCTCGCCGTGCAGGGCCCGGAACGCGGCGAGCGAGAGCGACGGGACCAGGTTCCCGTCGGACTGCTCGACCACGAGCGGCAGCAGGCGGACCACCCCGTCGGCCGGGTCGGGGAGCACCTGGGTGTGTGCCATCCCGGACGCCGCCGCGGCGAGCTGCGGCTCCGGGCCGCTGACGTCGGTCAGCCGATCCAACGTCGGGTCGGAGCCCGCGCTCAGGCGTCCGGTCTCGGCCAGGACCGCGTTCGGGAGCGCGCCGAGCGCGCTCGCGAACGCCGCGTCGTTCGCCGGGCTCGTCGACGCCCCCGTGAACACCACGTCCCACACGACCGCACCCGCGCCCGCCTGACCGAGCCGGGCGGCGAGCTGGGCCTGAATGCTGCGCGGCCACGGGGCCGGGCCCAGGACCCGCTCGGACTTCTGGTCGATGCCGACCACGACGACCCTCGGGTCGGTCTTCGCCGACGGGAACAGGGCGTCCGAGGCGCGGCGCTGGAAGCCCGAGAACCCCCCGGTGGCCACGCCCGCGACGCCGAGCGCGGTGACGACGACCGCGACGATGAGCGCGCTCACGAGGCGACGCACCATCCGGTGACTCATGTCGCTCCTCCACCGGTGCCGGCCCGACCGCTCACCCGTGAAGAGACGAGGAACACGGGGCGGACGCGCCTCGGGCTCTGCTCCGTCAGTCGGCCGTGCGTCGACCCCGCCATCTCCACCACCCAAACCGTCCCATCGATGTGGCGCGCTCCGAGCCCATCCCGATCGCCGCCGGTCAGGATCGTAGGGCCCCCGACCGGCGCGGACATCGGCACGAGCGATCAGCGTCGACCATGTCGCCGACCGGGTGGCCCTCCGCCACCAACGTGACGGCGCGATACTCCCCCGGTGGCGGGCGAGGTGCCGATCGAGCCAAATCAGACGCCGAGTCCTCAGGGACGCCGCTGATGTGGCTGATCAGCCTGCGGGACCTCGAATGGCGCCGGCGGCGCTTCGCGATCGCCGTCGTCGCGACCGGTCTCGTCTTCGGGATCACCTTGTTGCTGGCGGGCATGAACTCCAGCTTCTCCAACGAGATCGACCGGACCGTCGCGTCGTTCCGGGCCGACTCGTGGGTCGTGCCCAGCACCGCGGAAGGGCCGTTCACGACGTCGGCCGCGTTCCCGGGGTCGGTGGCGAGCGGCGTGGCGCGGAGCCCCGGTGTGCGCCAGGCCGACCCGATGGTGGTCACGCGTGTGACTGTCCCGACGTCGCCACCGAAGGACCTCGTCGTCTTCGGCACCGTCATCAACGGGCTCGGTCCACGCGCGACGACCGGCCGGAACGTGCGCAGATCCGGTGAGATCGTGGTCGACACGAAGCTCGGGAAGGACATCGGCCAGACCGTCGTGTTCGGTGGGCACACGCTTCAAGATCGTCGGGACCTACGACGGGCGCACCGTCTTCGCGGGTCAGCCCACCGCGGTCGTGTCGATCCAGGACGCGCGCGCTGTCTCCTTCGCGGGTCAGCCGCTCGCCACATCGGTCATGACGCGGGGATTCCCTGCGAGCACCCCGACCGGGTTTCGGGCCTTGACCCCGAGCCAAGCGGCCGGCGACCTCCGACGGCCCCTCAAGAGCGCGACCGGGACGATCGGGTTCTTGAACGTGCTGCTCTGGGTGATCGCCGCGGCGATCATCGGCTCGGTCGTCTATCTCACCGTCATCGAGCGAACCCGTGACTTCGCGGTGCTGAAGGCAACCGGGATCGCGAGTCGTGGGCTCTTCATGAGCCTCGCGATCGAAGCCATCGTCATCGCGCTCGCCGCCGCGCTCGTCGCGGCAGTGATGGCCGTCGGTCTGCACTCCGTACTCCCGATGCGCGTCGAGATCTCGACCGCCAGCTACGTCGAGCTGGTCGGGATCTCGGTCGTGGTCGGACTGCTCGCGAGCCTGGTCGGGCTCCGCCGCGCCGTCGGCGTCGACCCGGCCCTGGCCTTCGGATGACCGGCCCGCCCGTGAACGAACCGGCGCCGCCGGCGAGCGCCCGCGACGGCGACGGAGCCGGCGCGCGTCTCCAGGTGCGCGACCTCACCATCGAGTACTCGAGCGGCGGCTACACGGTCAGGCCGATCGACAACTTCGCGCTCGACGCGTCCGCCGGCGATCTGGTCCTCCTGCTCGGCGCGAGCGGCTGCGGCAAGACCACGCTGCTGTCCGTGCTCGCCGGGATCCTCACCCCCACGGCCGGGTCCGTCCTCGTCAGCGACACCGAGGTGGTCGGCCTGTCCGGCGCCGCACTCACCGAGTACCGCCGCAAGCAGGTCGGGATCGTGTTCCAGGCCTTCAACCTGCTGCCGAGCCTCACCGCGTCGGAGAACGTCCAGATCCCGCTGCGCGGCACCGGTGTCTCCGCTCGCGTCGCGAAGGAGCGGGCCCTCGAGCTGCTCGAGCGGGTCGGTCTCGCCGACCGGGTCGAGCACCGCCCCGGGGACCTCTCCGGCGGGCAGCAGCAGCGAGTCGCGATCGCCCGCGCGTTGGCGCACGACCCGCCCGTCATCCTCGCCGACGAGCCCACCGCCCACCTCGACTACCTGCAGGTCGACAGCGTCATCCGGCTGCTGCGCAGCCTCGCCGACAGCGGCCGCCTCGTCGTCGTCGCCACCCACGACGACCGCCTCGTCCCCCTCGCCGACCAGCTCGTCAACCTCACCCCCCGCCGCGACACCGAATCGCGCCCACCCGAGACCACGAAACTCGCCCCCGGCGAGGTCCTGTTCCGCCAGGGTGAGCCCGGCGAGCTCGTCTACGTCGTCGAGGCCGGCAACGTCGACCTGGTGCGCACCCGCGAGGACGGCTCCGAGGAGCTCCTCATCACGATCCAGCCCGGCGGCTACTTCGGGGAGCTCGCCCCCATGTTCGGGCTCCAACGCGCCGCCACCGCCCGGGCCTCTGGGCCCGCGACCGTCACCGGGTACACCATGCGGGACTTCCGCGCCCACCACTCCGGCAGCGTCGGCCAGCTCCTCTCCGGCGCCGTCGACGCCACCGAGCTCTGACACGGCCGCGGTCGGGCCGTCGGGGTCTCGCAGCCGGGGGACCCGTAGACCGTCTCCGATCGAAAGGGGCCCAGGGGACAGGCCCGCCCCGGTCGCCCCGGCGCCCGATCTCGGCCGTCCCGTGGTGATCCGGCATTTCGAAGGAGGCGCCTGACGGCCGACGGTGGACACCAGTAAGATCCCCCCCCGATGGGGACGCGAGGGCGCTGGATGTCAGGTTTGGTCGCGGTCGCGCTCGGTGGGGCGTTCGCGCTCACCGGGGTGAGTGCCGGGGCGGCGCCGGCCAAAGGCGGTGGCGGATCGACGACCACCACCACGACGACGAAACCAGCAGCGGGGGGATCGCAGTCCGCGTCGGCCAAGCTCCTCGTCAAGCCCGCCTCCATCGGTCATGTCCAGGTCGAAGTGGCCGGCAGCACGTCGTTCCAGCCCGCGACCGACGGTGAGGCGCTCCACGTCGGCGACACCGTGCAGACCGACAGCGTCGGCCTCGCCGAGATCGACTACGCGACCAACACCTACACCCGACTCGACGTCAACACGACATTCACGATCAAGAAGCTCACGGACAACCAAGGCAACCGTCAGGTCGAAGGCGACCTGACCAGCGGTCAGACCTGGAACCGCACCGTCGCGCTCACCCAGAGCGAATCGTTCCAGCAGAGCGCAGGTGGCGTCACCGCCGCCGTCGCCGGTACCGCGTTCGCGGTCACCTGCACGAGCCCCACCCAGTGCACGTTCACCGGCGTGGTCGACAACGTCACCCTCACTGGGAACGACGGCCAGACGCGGACACTCAATCCACTGAGCCAGTGCGTCGCCACCAACGGCGGGCTCTGCGCCACACCGTCAGAGCTCACCCCCGACCAGCTCGCGCTGATCCAGTGGATCACCCAGAACGTGCTCCTCGACTTCACCGAGCACGGCCTCGGCAACGGCGTCTTCCAACCGTTCGCCGGCACCGTCGTCGTGAGCGGTGGCGCCGTGCAGTCGTTCACACCGTCACCTCCACCCCCGCCGCCACCGCCACCGCCACCGCCGCCAGTCACTGACGCCGACCTGGGCATCGGTACCGCGCCCGACGTCGGGCCGGTCGCGGCGACGAGCAGTTCGGGTGCGGTGGTCACGTTCACGCCCCCGACGGCGACTGATGAGTCGGGTGAGAGCCCGGCGGTGGTGTGTGACCATGCGTCGGGTTCGACGTTCCCGGTCGGTGTCACCACGGTGACCTGCACCGCGACCGACGCCGACGACACCAACAGCCCGGTGCAGTCGAGCTTCACCGTGACCGTCACTGACGCCGACCTGGGCATCGGTACCGCGCCCAACGTCGGGCCGGTCGCGGCGACGAGCAGTTCGGGTGCGGTGGTCACGTTCACGCCCCCGACGGCGACCGATGAGCCTGGTGAGAGCCCGGCGGTGGTGTGTGACCATGCGTCGGGTTCGACGTTCCCGGTCGGTGTCACCACGGTGACCTGCACCGCGACCGACGCCGACGACGCGAACAGCCCGGTGCAGTCGAGCTTCACCGTGACCGTCACTGACGCCGACCTGGGCATCGGTACCGTGCCCGACGTCGGGCCGGTCGCGGCGACGAGCAGCTTGGGTGCGGTGGTCACGTTCACGCCCCCGACGGCGACTGATGAGCCTGGTGAGAGCCCGGCGGTGGTGTGTGACCATGCGTCGGGTTCGACGTTCCCGCTCGGTGCGACCATCGTGACCTGCACCGCGACCGACGGCGATGACACCAACAGCCCGGTGCACTCCAGCTTCACCGTGACCGTCAGCAGTACCGACTTGGCCATCGCGACCCACAGCGACATCGGACCGATTACCGCGACGAGCAGCTTGGGTGCGGTGGTGACGTACATGCCGCCGGCAGCGAGTGATGAGGGGGGTGAGACCCCGCCAGTGGTCTGTGACCTTCCCTCGGGTTCGACGTTCCCGATCGGTCCCACCACGGTGACCTGCACCGCGACCGACGCCGATGACGCGAACAGTCCGGTGCAGTCCAGCTTCACCGTGACCGTCGTCGCTCCTCCCGGCGCGGGAGCGTTGACAACATCGTCGTCCACGGCGTCGTCGTCGACAACGTCGTCGCCGACCACAACGACAACGACTACGCCGACCACAACGACAACGACTACGCCGACCACTACGACTACGACGACCACGACGACGACGCCAAAGTCGTCGCCGACGACCGCGACGACATCGCCTCCGACGGTGTCGCCTTAGGGACCCGTCCTGGCAGGGGTGACGGCCTCGTTGCGATCAGCCGCGGCTCGGCTGTCGGACCCCTCCATCAGCTGGAGCTAGACGGAAGGGACGATCGTCGCAAACGGGACGCGACGCTCTCGTTCAACACCGGCACAGCATGAGGTCCTCGCGGCGAATGATCAGCGTCGGGTCTCCGTCGAATCGGCGTGCCAGCCCAGTCCTCCCCGGTCATGCCGATCGGACGTGATGTTTCACGGAGTCGTCACCTGGTATTCCGCCGCAGCGGCACAGGTCGCGACCACTCGAGCTTGGCATCCGACCCCGGCGCCGACGCCATCCTCTTGATGCTTCCCGTTCCCGCACCGTGGACGGCCGTTGCGTCCAACTGATGACGCTTCGGAGGCGAGGGGCACGATTCTGCCAGCCCACATGGCTCGCGGGGACGGCCGATCGGGGGCCTTCCTCAGAAGGTCGACCTGATCACGAAATTGAGTAGCGGCTACTCAGGTCCGACTCGAGCCGGTTCCGTACGGTGCCGGCATGGGACTTCTTAACAAGATCACTGGTGGGACGAACAAGAAGCTGCTGGAGACCGGGCTCCTGGGGCGCGGCCTAATCACCGAACTGAAGCTGACCGGCACCACGGTCCAGACGGGCAATGGGCTCGTCCAGCGGTCCTGCATCTTCACGCTGGAGGTGTCGCTCGACGGGAAGGACCCCTACACGGCGACGTGCAAGCAGCGCATTCCCGAGGTTCAGATCCCCCAGATTCAGCCGGGGGCCTCCGTTGTGGCGGTTCGGGCCAACCCGGACAACCTCAGCGAGATTGTGCTCGACTTGAACACCGAGCCGCCCGTCGTCACGACGCCGGGCGGGTCGGGCAATCATTCGGCGGCGGAGCTCCTGGCGACGGGCACACCGGCCCGTGCGGTCATCGTCGAATCGCAGCCGCTCGGCAAGCGCAACCCTGCGGGTGTCGACCTCTACGCCTTCCTCCTGACTGTGATGCCAGAAGGGAAGGACCCCTACCAGATCCAGGTGGGCAATCCGACGCCGCCCAAAGCGCTGCCGTTCTTGTTTGCTGGATCGCATGTCCCGGTCAAGATCGGGAGCGACCCGAACGCGGTCGTTATCGACTGGGACCAGGCGGCGGCAGACAGCAAGCCCTGACGGCACCGACTCACGGCCAACGTCGCGCGGGCATCCACCCCGCGCCGCCGTGATCTGTGGGGCTCCGCAGCGGGGGAACGGGACAGGGTCTGCTTGCCCGTGCGCGGCATCGAGTCGGTGCGCGCTGTGTGAGGAACAGCTGTCTGCAGCGCCCGGGCCGGAGATCCGGCTGGGCAGTGACGCTGACAGCTTGAACGCGGGTGGGCGGATCAACCCGTGCTGCGAGACTCCTGTGGTGATTGATCGCGCCTCGAGGAGCCAAGCCGGACAGTCCGTCGAGCTGTTCGAACACATCCCGCCCCTAAACGCCAGGCCCAACCAGGGTTGAAGGCGCAGATCTCGCCTGCGAGAGCCCGACGCGTGTTCGCCGAGTCCAAGACGGACCCGCGCTGACCGGGAGATGAACGTGACGAGTTTCGAAGTGAACGCCATCGGGAAGGTTGCGCCTCCCCTCACCGATCGCGACTCGGCCCCCCGCCAACCCGAGGAAGGCACGACCGCGGCGCGGCTGGTCTTCGAGCCGACAATGCTGGACGGTGTGCGCAGCCTCCGGTCCGGAGACGAGGTCATCGTCATCACCTGGCTCGATCGCGCTCGTCGCGACGTGTTGAGCGTGCATCCGCGTGGTGACACCTCGAGGAACCAAGAGGGTGTCTTCAGCACCCGGTCCCCCGACCGACCCAGTCCCATCGGCCTGCACCACGTCGAGATCACCGCCACCGACGGTCGACAACTACATGTGCGGAGCCTTGAAGCAATCGACGGAACGCCGATCCTCGACGTCAAGCCGTTCTCGGCGGAGACATCGACGAACGTTGAACCACTTATGCGGCCCTCGCGAGCAAGTGCAGGTTCTCAACGGGTGAAGGGCCGCGGTAAGCCAGGGACTTGGTAGCGCCCTCGGCAGGACTCGAACCTGCGCACACGGCTCCGGAGGCCGATGCTCTATCCGCTGAGCTACGAGGGCACGAGGGCACGAGGGCGAGGGCGAGGGCAACGAGGGCGAGGGCGGGGAACGAGGCTCCCGGCACAAGACTCTACGTGCTTCCTAAAGGTCCTTCACGGTGCCGAGTTCACAGATCGACGAGGGCGAGGGCAGGCCTGCCACGATCCGCGCACCCGTGGCCCTGGAGCGCAGAAGCCCGGCGCTGCACTGAGGGTGACGGCTTCTGGGTGGGGGCGCTAGCGGCGGAGCGAATCGACGGTCGCCGCGACGGCGGCGTCGAGTGGGTTCGGGCCGGCACCGATACCGTGCGCGACGCTCGAATGGTCGGGGTCGTCGAGGGCGACGGCGACCACGAAGCGGCCCGCGGCGGACGTCTCAACCGTGCGGGCCCAGCGGACGGCTCGATGCGGGGCGCCTGGGAGGGCGTGCCATGCGGCGAGGGTGGCGACGGCGGCGCCGGTCAGGCCCGCGGCGAGCCGCCCCCGCCCGACGGTGCGGACCTCGCTGGCCTGCAGATGGACCTCCAGCTCGCCGGAACCGGGATCGGTTCGGACGGCGAGGAGCTCCAACCTGGGCGTGCCCGACGGGGCGGTGGACGCGGGCGACGGCACCCGTCCGGATCCGTCGCTGCCGACGACCTCGACCACGACACTGTGATCGACGTGGGCCTGCGCGAGGTGCAGGGCATCCGGGGCGACGTCGTCGGCAGTCGCGCCGGCGTCGACACGGACGCGAATCACCTCGACGGCGTCGTCGATGGCCACCGCGTCGACGCCGGCGAGGCCCCGCAGCGCCAGCTCGAGGCTGTCGGCCGATCCGCCCGGGCTGGGTTCCAAGGCGGCGAGGCGGAGCGCCTGGCGGCACACCGTGACCGCGAGGTCCAGGTCGAGGTGTGCCCCATCGAGCGGCGGCTCGGCGCGCCAGCCACCAGTGTCGCCGAGCGGGCTGGGAGGAAGCGTGCCGCGCGGGGCGACGAGCACCTGCCTGCCCATCGCCGGGTCCTCGATCACGACCGTGAGCCGATCGAGTCCGTGCTCGGCGCGGAGCCGCTCCAAGCTGGCATAGGCCAGCGTTAGGCCGTCGCCACTGATCGGGTCGCCCTGCGGGGCGATGACGGCCCGCAGGTGCGACTCAGGCATCGCGGTCACGGCCCGCGACCCTCGGCGAATCGCTCCGAAGGCTTTTCGGGGTGGGGCAGTACCATGCTGTACCCGGTGCGCCATCCCGGGGACAGCACCCGTGATCCGCGACCAGCTTCTCGACGCCGTGCGCGCCGCGCTCAGCACCGCCGGCCTCCCAGAGCCGGCGGGTGGCATCGCGCTCGAACCCCCCAAGCACCGGGAGCACGGCGACTGGTCGACGAACGTCGCCCTCCGGGTGGCCAAGCCCGCCGGGGTCACGCCGGTCCAGGCGGCCGAGCGGCTCCGAGCCACGCTGCTCGCAGCCCACGTGCCGCACCTCGCCGCCGTGGACGTCGCCCGCGGGTTCCTCAACTTCTCGATCGCGCCCAGCGGGTTCCACGAGGTCCTGCGCGCCGTCGTCGGGCTCGGCGACCAGTGGGGTCGCGGCCGTGACCTGACCGGGGAGCGGATCAACCTCGAGTTCGTCTCCGCGAACCCGACCGGGCCGCTCCACGCGGGCGGAGGCCGTTGGGTCGCGGTGGGTGACGCCCTCGCGAACGTCCTCGCCGCCCAGGGTGCCGAGGTGCACCGCGAGTACTACCTGAACGACGCGGGCAGCCAGCTCGACGCGTTCGGTGCGTCCCTGCTCGCGCGGTACGAGGGTCGCGAACCCCCCGACGACGGCTACCAGGGGGCCTACCTGATCGAACTCGCGGCGCGGCTCCGGGCCGAGCTCGGAGACCACGTCACCCTGGAGCAGGCCCGCGAGTGGGGCTACCAGCAGATCGTCCGTGAGCTCCGCGACGACCTCGGTCGCATCGGCGTGCACTTCGACACGTGGTTCTCCGAACGGACCCTCCACGAGCGGGGCGACGTCACCGCGGTCCTCGACGACCTCACGGCGCGCGGCGAGACCTACGAGCACGACGGGGCCCGCTGGCTGCGGACGACCACCCACGGCGACAGCCGCGACCGTGTCCTCGTGAAGTCCGACGGCTCGACCACCTACCTGTGCAACGACCTCGCCTACCACCGCGACAAGCTGGCCCGCGGCTGGGGGCACCTGATCGACATCTGGGGCGCCGACCACCACGGGCAGGTCAAGTCGCTCCAAGCCGGGCTCGCGGCGCTCGGGCACCCCGACGAGCCCGAAGTCGTGCTCGGCCAGCTCGTGAAGCTGCATGAAGGGCGGCCAGCTCGTCCGGATGTCGCGACGGGCCGGGAACATCGTCACCCTCGCCGACATCCTCGACGAGGTCGACCCCGACGTGTGCCGCCTGACGTTCCTCCTCCAGGGCATCGACTCGCCCCAGACGTTCGACCTCGACGTGGTGACGGCCCAGTCGATGGAGAACCCCGTCTACTACGTGCAGTACGCGCATGCCCGCATCGCGTCGATCGGTCGACGCGCCGCGCTCGCCGGGATCGAGCGCCGACCGGTCCTCGAGACCGACCTCGCGCCGCTCGTGCACGAACGGGAGCTCGACCTGCTGCGAGCGCTGGACCGCTACCCCGAAGTGGTCGCCGAAGCGGCGACGCTCCGGGCTCCCCACCGGGTGACGACCTGGGTGCGGGACTTCGCGTCCCGCTTCCACGGCTTCTACCGCGACTGTCGGGTGCTGACCGACGACGCTGGCCTGACCCAGGCGCGGTTGTGGCTCGCCGAGGCGTGCCGGGTCGGGCTCGCCAACGGGCTCGGACTGCTCGGCGTCGGCGCACCGGACGAGATGCGACGCCTCGACGAGGACCTCGCTGACGGCGACGAGCCGTGATCACCGAGCGCGCCGTTCGACCGGTCGCTCGTGCCCCCTGGTCTCCTCGCCGTCGACGTCGAGGACCTGGCGAGCCGGTTCGGGACGCCGCTGTTCGTCTACGACGAGGACGAGCTGCGGCGCCGCTGCCGCGTCTACCTCGAGCACCTCGGCCCGGAATCGGTCACCTACGCAGGCAAGGCGTTCCTCTGCGTCGCGATGGCCCGGCTCGTCGCCGAAGAGGGCCTGCACCTCGACGTCGCCACCGGCGGGGAGCTGCACATCGCCCGGGCGGCCGGCGTTCCCGTCGGAACGGATCGTGTTCCACGGCAACAACAAGTCCGACGACGAGCTGCACGCCGCGTTCGACGCCGGCGTGGGTCGCATCGTCGCCGACTCCGACGACGAGCTCGACCGGCTCGAGCGGCTCGCCGGCGAACGGCGCGGGGCTCCCGTGGTCCTCGTGCGCGTCACCCCCGGTGTCGAGGCCCACACCCACGAGTACATCGAGACCGGGACCGAGGATTCGAAGTTCGGCTTCACCGTCACCGGCGGCGTCGCGCTCGATGCCATCCGCCGTGTGGTCACCAGCCCGCAGCTGCGGTTCGGTGGCCTGCACTGCCACATCGGCTCGCAGATCCAGCGGCTCGACCCCTGGGATCGTGCCGTCGCGGTGCTCGCCGACCTCGCGCAAGCGGCCCGGGCCGAGCTGGAGACGACGGTCGCCGAGCTCAACGTCGGCGGCGGTCTCGCCGCCCGCTACCTCGCCGACGACCCGGTCCTCGAGGTCGCCGACTACGCCCAGGCCCTGCGCGCCGCGCTCGACCGGTGGTGGACACCCGACGTCGGACCCCGGCCGCGGCTGCGGGTCGAGCCCGGCCGCTCGATCGTCGCCCCCTGCGGGATCACGCTCTACCGGGTCGGGACGGTCAAGGAGATCCCCGGCGTCGGCACCTACGTCGCGGTCGACGGCGGGATGAGCGACAACCCCCGCCCGGTCCTCTACGGCGCCGGCTACGAGGCGTACCTGCCCGCCCGGATCGACGAACCCCGCCCGAGCCGCTGCCGGGTGGTCGGCAAGCACTGCGAGCAGGGCGACGTCCTCGTCGCCGACGCGCACCTCCCCGACGGGGTGCGGCGCGGCGACGTGCTGGCGACGCCGACCACCGGTGCGTACGGCTACTCGATGGCGTCCAACTACAACAAGGTCCCGCGCCCGGCGGTGGTGTTCGTCCGGGACGGTGAGGCCCGCCTGGTCATCCGGCGAGAGACAAACGACGACCTCGTCCGCCTCGATGTGGTGGGAGACTGAACGGATGGCGAGAGCCGATCCGTGTCGGGCTGCTCGGCTGCGGCAACGTCGGCGCGCCGCTCGTCCGCCTCCTCGACGAGCACGCCGACCTGATCGCCGGCCGGGCCGGGGTGGGCATCACCGTGGCCCGCGTCGCCGTCCGCGACCCCGTCCAAGCGCCGCGACGTCAAGCTCGGGTCCCGAGCGTCTTCACCGACGACGCCGCGCTCTGTCGTCGCCGACCCCGACGTCGACGTCGTCGTCGAGGTCATGGGCGGGGTCGAGCCGGCCCGGACGCTCATCACCGCCGCGCTCGAAGCCGGCAAGCCGGTCATCACCGCCAACAAGGAGCTCGTCGCCCACCACGGCCCCGAGCTGTTCGACGGTCGCCGCCCGCGCCGGCGTCGACCTGCTCTTCGAGGCGTCGGTCGCCGGCGGGATCCCGCTGATGCGCCCGCTCCGAGAATCGCTCGCCGGCGACCGCATCCGTCGCGTCACCGGAATCGTCAACGGCACGACGAACTACATCCTCACCCGCATGGCCGAGGCCGGCGCCACGTTCGAGGAGGCGCTGGCCGAGGCGCAACGCCTCGGGTACGCCGAGCCCGACCCGACCGCCGACATCGAGGGTCTCGACGCCGCCGCGAAGGCCGACGATCATCGCCACGATCGCGTTCGGGGCCCGGGTGCGGCCCGACGACGTCCACACCGAGGGCATCACCGAGATCACCAGCGACGACATCACCTCGGCGCGACTGCTCGGCTACGTCGTGAAGCTGCATCGCCGTCGCGGAGGAAGGCCGCGGCGACGTCGCGGTCCGGGTGCACCCGGCGATGGTCCCGCTCCAGCATCCACTCGCCACCGTGCGCGACTCCTTCAACGCGGTGCTCATCGAAGCCGAAGCCGTCGGGGAGCTGATGCTGTACGGGCGAGGCGCCGGCGCGGGACCGACCGCGTCCGCGGTGCTCGGCGACCTCGTCGACGCGGTCCGGAACCTCGTCTCGGGCGGCAAGGGCGCCACCTTCGGTGAGCTCGTCGACCGCCCGATCCGCCCGATCGGCGACCTCGAATCCCAGTACTACCTGCTCATCGAGGTCGCCGACCGCCCCGGGGTCCTCGCCGCCATCGCGGGCGAGTTCGGCCGCCACGGCGTCTCGATCCAGTCGATGCAGCAGCGCGGCCTCGGCGCCGACGCCCGGCTGGTGTTCGTCACCCACCGCGCCCGCGAAGCCGACGTGCGCGCCACCGTCGAGGCGCTCCGCAGCGTCGAGCCCGTCCACCGCGTCGGGTCGGTCCTCCGGGTCATGGGGGAGCTCGAATGACGCCGCCCCTGGCCCGGCGTCATCGAGGCGTTCCGAGACCGGCTGCCGGTCACCGACGCGACACCCGGTCGTGACGCTGCTCGAAGGGAACACGCCCCTGCTCGACGCCCCCCGACTCGCCGCCCGGGCCGGCGTGGCCCAGGTCTTCTTGAAGATCGAAGGCGCCAACCCGACCGGCTCGTTCAAGGACCGGGGGATGACCGTCGCGGTGTCACGGGCGGTCGAGTCCGGCGCGAAGGCGGTCATCTGCGCGTCGACCGGCAACACGTCCGCGTCCGCCGCCGCGTACGCGGCCCGTGCCGGCCTCCTGTGCGCGGTGGTCCTCCCCGAAGGCCAGATCGCCCTGGGGAAGCTCGCGCAGGCGCTCATCCACGGCGCCAAGGTCGTCCCGGTGCGCGGCACCTTCGACCAGGCCCTCGACGTCGTCCGCCAGCTCGGTGAACGACCCGGCGTCGAGATCGTCAACTCGATCAACCCGGCGCGGATCGCGGGGCAGAAGACCGCGGCGTTCGAGATCGTCGACGCGCTCGGCGACGCCCCCACCGTGCACTGCATCCCGGTCGGCAACGCCGGGAACATCACCGCCTACTGGTCCGGCTACTCCGACGACGCCGACCTCGGCCGGGCGACCCGCCGGCCCCGCATGCTCGGCTGGCAGGCCGCCGGCGCCGCGCCGATCGTCGCCGGTGAGCCGGTCCTCCACCCCGAGACGATCGCCACCGCGATCCAGATCGGCAACCCCGCGTCGTGGGCGACCGCGGTCGCCGCCCGCGACGAGTCCGGCGGGGACATCCGGGCCGTCACCGACCAGGCCATCCTCGACGCGTACCGGCTCCTCGCGTCCACCGTCGGGGTGTTCGTCGAGCCCGCCTCGGCGGCGTCAGTCGCCGGGCTGCTCCAGGCCGCCGCGAGTGGGCTCGTCCACCCGACCGACGTTGTCGTCTGCACCCTCACCGGGCACGGCTTGAAGGACCCGCAGCGGGCGGTCGCCGAAGTCGAGCTCGGGACCGCCGTCGACGCCGCGGCGGCGCCGGTCGCCGAGGCGCTCGGCCTCTGACCGCGGGGCGCGATCAGCCGGCCCCGTGCTGGGCGACGCCGAGCACGTTCCCACCCGAATCGGTGATCGTCGCGAGCCAGCGGGGCCCGTCCCGGGATGGCGGTTCGACCACGGCACCCCCGCTCCCCCGAACCAGATCCAGGGTGTCGTCGATGTGCTCGACGTTGAACCACGCCAACAACCCCGAATCGGTGGCCGGGGGCCGATCGGTCACCCACTGGCCGATGATCCCCGGGGCCTCGAACCCCGGTTGGGGTGCGTCCACGTGCCACCCGAAGACGGTCTCGTAGAACGCGGCCGACTCGGTCACGTCCACCGCGGGGATCTGCAGGTACACGAGCTGGCCGTGTCGCGCTGCGCCCCGATGGTCCTGCTCGTCGTGCGCGGTCATGGCGAAGGTCCCTTCTCGACGCGACCGTCGGTCGGTGGACCACCCGACCCGTCGGCGTCTGCCCGTTCCCGGGCCGGGGACTCGGTCCCGCCGACATCATGGCGTGACGCCCTCCGCTCGTCGCGCGGCGCCGCTCCGACGCGCCGGGTCGAGCTCCCTTGGGGGACACGAGGCCGGGCCCCGGCCGGTTCTCTAGGCTCCGCCCCGTGGCGACCCAGGCGCTGGTGACCGGCGCGTCCGCGGGCATCGGGCGAGCCTTCGCCACCGCGCTCGCCGGCCGGGGCCACGACCTGGTCCTCGTCGCCCGCCGAGAGACGGTGCTCACCGACCTGGCATCGACCTTGCAGGCCGAGCACGGCACCTCGAGCGAGGTCCTGGCCGCCGACCTCGAGACCGACGTCGGCGTCGACCAGGTCGCGGCGCGGCTCGCCGACCCGCACCGGCCCGTCGACCTCCTCGTCAACAACGCCGGGTTCGGGACGAGCGGGACGTTCTGGGAGCTCGACGTCGACCGGGAGCGCGCCGAGATCCAGGTCAACATCACCGCCCTCGTTCGGCTCACCCACGCCGCGCTCGGCGCGATGGTCCCCCGCAACCGCGGCGGGGTGATCAACGTGTCGTCGGTCGCCGCCTACCAGCCCACCCCGTGGGGGGCGACCTACGGGGCGACGAAGGCGTTCGTGTCGAGCTTCACCCACGCGGTGCGCGAAGAGCTGCGCGGGACCGACGTGCGGGTGATGGTCCTCGCCCCCGGCTACACCCGCAGCGAGTTCCACGCCCGAGCCCAGATGGACGCCACCCAGATTCCCGAGCTGCTCTGGGCGTCCGCGGACGAGGTCGCCGCGGCCGGCCTCCACGCGTACGAACGCGGCCGGGCGGTGTGCGTCCCCGGTGCGCTGAACACGACCGCGGCCGCGTTCGCGGGCTCCCTGCCCGCAGGGGTGAGCGGCCGGGTCGCCGGGTTCGTGACCCGACGAACCCACTGACCCGCGGGGTTCAGCCCCCGGGCCGCGCCGGCGCGGGTTGGCGGAACAAGCGGGACGCGTTCTGCCAGCAGATCGCCTGCACCTCGTCGTCGGGGAGACCGGCGAGCTGACGGGCGAGCAGCGGCTGGGTGTCGGGCCAGGTCGAGTCGGCATGGGGGTAGTCGGACTCGACGACGAGGTGATCGATCCCGATCCGGTGGCGGGTCGCCCACGCCGATTCGTCGTCGAGCGCGCACCACCAGAAGTTGCGTTGCAGCACCTCGGTGGGTGTCTCCGACACGCCCTCCCACGTGTGCAGGTACCCCATCTGGTACTCGAAGCAGTGGTCGAGGCGGTCCATGAGCGCGGCGACCCAGCCGATCCCGCCCTCGGACATGCAGATCTTGATGTTCGGGAACCGCACCGGGATCCGCGAGTAGAGCCAATCGACCGCGGCGTACATGCCGTACGCGAAGAAGAGCACCGCGATCGTCTCGGGGGGCGCGTCGACGGTGGTCGAAGGCGACGTCGACGACGAGCCCACGTGGAGGCACACGACCGTCTCGGTCTCCTCGCACGCGGCGAGGAACGGGTCCCAGTAGCCGGTGTGGATCGACGGCAACCCGAGCTTGTCGGGGCTCTCCGAGAACGTCACCGCCTTGAAGCCGCGGGCCGCGTTGCGGCGGACCTCCGCCGCGGCGACCTCCGGGTCGCGCAGCCACGGCAGCTGCAGCGGCACCATCCGGCCCGGGTACGTGCCACACCACTCCTCGAGCATCCAGTCGTTCCAGGCCCGCATCGCCGACAGGCCGAGGTCAGCGTCCGCCGGGGCGAGCGAGATCCGCTGGCCCACGAACCCGGGGAGGAACGACGGGAAGCAGACACTCGCGTACACCCCGTTCACGTCCATGTCGCGGACGCGGGCGTGAATGTCCCACGCACCCCGGCGCATCTCGTCGAACCGGGTCGGCTCGAAGCCGTACTCGCTCGTCGGTCGGCCCGCGACCGCGTTGAAGCCCACGTTGGCGATGAGGTCCCCGTCCCAGAGCCACCGCTCGCCGCCGTCGTCGGTCTCGACGACGCGGGGGGCCTGCTCGGCGAACCGGGCCGGGAACCGCCCGGTCCACATGTCGGGGGGCTCGACGACGTGATCGTCGGTGGAGATGACGGTGACCCACGGCTCCCGCGGCTCCGGCTCGGGCAGGAAGCTCACTTGCTGGCGTCGATCACCGCCACCACCGAAGGACTCCATGCCCTGCAGCTCATCGAGGGTGACCGGCACGAGGCTCTCCTGTCTCGCTACTCGAGCACGTCGGGTTCGTCGCGGAGCAGGAGCCGCACGGCTCCGTTCCAGTACGCGTCCAGGGCGTGGGAGCGGAACGCGTCCTTCAACGCGCGCCGCAGGTCGGGTGCGATCTCGCGGGTCGGTTGACCGCTGACGAGCGCGTCGGCAGTGAGGCGGCACATCCGATCGAACGTCGCGGCCCGGTAGGTGGCCTCCTCGACGGACGCGCCGACGACGATCGCGCCGTGGTTGGCGAGGATGACCCCGTCCGCGTCGCCGACCTGGGTCGCGAGCCACTCGCTTGCCTCCTCGTCGAGCACCTGCCCCTGGTATTCGTCGACGAGGGCGAGGGCCCCGTCGAACATGCACGCGGCCTGGTGGGTGATCTCGGGCAGGCGGCTCATCGTCGCGAGCAGCGTCGCGTGATACGGGTGGTTGTGCACCACGACCCGCGCGTCGGGTCGGGTCTGGTGCAGCGCGGTGTGGACGAAGATCGCCGGGCTCACGTCCCACCGGCCGTCGAGGATCTCCCCGTCGGCGGCTCACCAGGCACAGGTCGCTGGCGCGGACCTCGTCCCACCACAGCCCCCACGGGCTCGCCCACAGGTTCCCGTCCGCGTCGGCGGTCATCGTGACGTGACCGGCCATGTTCTCGTTGAAGCCGATGCGGGCGAGGACGCGATGGAGGCACGCCAGCTTCTGGCGTTCGGTCAGGTCGACACCGATCGGCGCCCACGGCGGGGCTTGAACGGCGTCCCTGGCGTGGCCATCGCGCCCAACTTACGCGATGACCCGGACCGGGTTCCCCGCCTGCCACGCCGCGATGTCGTCCACGGCGTCGCCGTAGAAGATCCGGTAGCAGTCCTCGGTGACGTAGCCGACGTGCGGGGTGAGGACGGTGTTGGGCGCGGAGCGCAGGGGATGGTCGAGGGGCAGCGGCTCGACGCTGAACACGTCGAGCCCCGCACCGCCGAGCGCGTGACGGCTCAACGCGTCGGCGAGGGCGGCCTCGTCGACGATCGGGCCGCGAGACGTGTTGATCAGCACCGCGTCGGGTTTCATCCGTGCGAGCTCGGCGGGGCCGACGAGCCGTTCGGTGCGCTCACTCAGCTTGAGGTGGATGGTCAGCACGTCGGCGCGCCGGAACAGGTCGTCGCGGGACACCCGGGTGACCCCGACCTGCTCGCAGCGCTCGTCGGTGAGGTTCGCGCTCCACGCGACGACGTCCATGCCGAACCCGACGCCGAGACGGGCGACGGCGCTGCCCAGGTTCCCGAGGCCGAGGACGGCGAGGGTGGCGCCGTGCAGCGTCCGGCCGACGTGGCGCTGCCAGCCGCCAGCGCGAACTAGCGCATCCTCGGCGGGAACGGCGCGGGCAGTGGCGAGAATCAACGCCCACGTGAGCTCGACCGTGTTGAAGAAGGCACCACCGGTCCCGCAGACGGTGACCCCGAGCTCGCGTGCGGCGTCCATGTCGATCACGGCGTTGAACGGGCCGGTCGTGACGAGGAGACGGAGGTCGCGGAGCCGCTCGAGGGTCGAGCGGGGGAACGGGGTGCGTTCGCGCATCGCGACGACGACGTCGAACCCGGCCAGCCGGGCGACGAGGTCGTCGGGGTCGTCGACGTGGTCGGCGAAGCACACGACGTCGGTGTCGTCGAGGCGGTCCCAGTCGGCCGTGGCCCGCGCGGCGCGCTGGTAGTCGTCGAGCACAGCGACCCGCATAGGCGGGGAGGCTACCGTCCGTCGGGTGCAGACCCTCTCGGCGGTTGTCGCCACGCACGCCGAGTCGATGGGGGAGCGGCTCGCGTACGTCGGCGGCGACGAGCGGGTCACCTGGCGGGAGCTCCACGAACGCGCCGACGGTGTCGCCGGTGCGCTCGTCGACGCCGGCGTGCAGGCCGGGGACCGCGTCGCGGTGCTCCTCCCGGACGGCCCCGCCGTGCACACCTGCTACCTCGGCATCGAACGCGCTGGGGCCGTCATCGTCGGGATCGGGCCGCGGGCCGGACCGAGGGAGGTCGAGCACCTCCTCGGCGTGACCGCCGCGTCGCTGCTACTGACCGCCCCGGGGATCGACGCGCCGTCGGGCTTGCGCCGCCTGGACGTGACCGAGTCGATGCTGCCGGCCGGGACCGGCTCGACCGCCGGACGTGAGCCCGACCCGGGTCGGCTGTGGCTCCTGAACTCGACGTCGGGAACGACCGGGCTGGCGAAGTGCGTCATGCACCACCAGCGCCGGTGGTTCGCGTTCCACGACCTGGCCGTCGACGCGGGGGTGCTGAGCTCGGACGACGTGTTCCTGAGCGCCTTGCCGGCGCCGTTCGGGTTCGGGATCTGGACCGCGCACGTCACCCCGACGCTGCTGGGGGCCCCGTGTGTGGTGCTGCCCCGCTTCGACGCGGACGAGTGCCTGCGGCTCATCGAGCGGGAACGGGTCACGGTCCTCGCCGCGGTGTCGACCCAGTTCATCATGCTGCTCAACGCCCCGACCGTGGACGACCGCGACCTGTCCAGCTTGCGGGTGCTGTTCACCGGCGGCGAGATGGTGCCGGAGCGGCGAGCCGCCGAGTTCGAGGACCGCACCGGCTGTCGGGTGCTGCAGTTCTACGGCTCGAATGAGACCGGGGCCCTCAGTCGCACCACCGTCCGCGATCCCCGATCCCGGCGCCTGCGCACCGCCGGTCGGGTCATCCCGTCGATGCACGTCCGGCTCCTCGCCGACGACCACACCGACGTCACCGCCACCGGCGGTCCCGGCATCGCCGCGTGCCGCGGACCGCTCACCTGCCTCGGGTACTACGACGACCCGGTCGCGAACGCGGCGCTGTTCACCGACGACGGCTGGATGCTGACCGGCGACCGGTGCACGATCGACCGTGACGGCTACCTCCGCGTCGCCGGTCGGGCATCGGACTTCATCATCCGGGGCGGCAAGAACATCAGCGCCGCCCAGGTCGAGGATGAGGTGTCCACCCACCCCGCGGTGGCGCTCGCCGCCGCGGTCGCGATGCCCGACCCGGTGTTCGGCGAGCGCGTCTGCGTGTTCGTCGAGCTGCTCGCCGGCACGGGGGACCTGGACCTCGATGCCCTCCGCACCCACCTCGAGGAACGCGGGGTGGGCAAGGAGCTGTGGCCCGAACATCTCGTCGTCGTCGATGCGCTGCCGCGTGCCTCCGGCGGCAAGGTCGCCAAGGGCACGCTCCGCGACGAGACCCGACGCGTCGCCGACCCGGACCGGACCCGATGAGCCCACCTCGGGTCGTCACCGCCGACGGCACCATCGAAGGCGACACGGTGTCGGCGCCCGACGGGGCGTCGGTCCGGCGTTTCCTCGGCGTCCCGTACGCCGGTGCCCCGACCGGCGCGAAGCGGTGGCGGCGCCCCACGGCTCCGACCCCGTGGCACCGGGGTGCGGGCCGCCCGCGAGTTCGGGCCCGCGGCGCCCCAGACCCGCAGCCTGCCCAGCGTCCTGCCCGGGTTCGAGCCCGCCGTGACCGCGGAGGACTGCCTGACCCTGAACGTCTGGACGCCGGCCCTCGACGGCCGCCGCCCGGTGCTGGTCTGGATCCACGGTGGGGCGTTCATCAGCGGCGGTGCCCGCCAGCCGGTCTACGACGGTGCCCGGCTGGCCGCCGAAGGCGACGTCGTGGTCGTCACCCTGAACTACCGGCTCGGGGTGCTGGGCTTCCTCTGCCCCGACGACGCCCAGCCCGGCGGGGACGTCGTCGCCAACGCCGGGCTCCACGACCAGCTCGCGGCGTTGCGGTGGGTCCGCGACCACGCCGCCGGGTTTGGTGGCGACCGCGGGTCGGTCACCGTGTTCGGCGAGTCGGCTGGCGCCGGCTCGATCCTGCACCTCGTCACCGCCGACACCGCCTGCGGCGCGTTCGACCGGGCCATCGCCCAGAGCGGCGAGCCGCGGACGCTCTCCCGAGACGACGCGGCCCGCGTCGCCGCGACGATCGCCACCCACGTCGGGGTCGAGCGCGCCGACACCGGGCACCTCGCCGCGGTGCCCGTCGCCGCGCTCCTCGACGCCCAAGACCGAGTGGCCGTCGAGCTCATCGCGACGGTCGGGGTCATGCCGTACGCGCCGACCGTCGACGACGCGCTGCTCCCACGCCCGTTGCTGGACGCCACCGCCGCCGGTGCCGGCCGCGACGTCGCGCTCCTCCTCGGGACCACCCGCGACGAGCTGCACCTCTTCCCGGACCCGACCGCGTCCGGCCTCGACGACGAACGGCTCCTCCGGCGCGTCCACCGACTCGTCCCGGGACACGACCCGGGCGAGACGGTCGCGGCGTACCGGCGCGAGACGTCCCCCACGAACGCGGCGGTCTGGGAGGCCGTCCGCACCGACGCGCTCATGTGGGTCCCGAACCTCCGTCTCGCCGACACCCGCGCCACGGCGGGCGCCACCACCTACCTGTACCGGTTCGACTGGGCCGCCCCCACGGTGGGAGCCGCCCACGCCGTCGACCTGCCGTTCACGTTCGGCACCTTCGATCGAGAAGGGTGGGGTGCCGCGGTCGGTGCTGACGCGGACGCCGAGGCGCTCGGGACGCGGCTCCGCCGCTGCTGGACGACCTTCGCGCGCACCGGCCGTCCTGGGGACGACGGGAGCCCCTGGCCTCCGTACGAGCCGTCCCGCCGTGCGACGCGACTGTTCGCCCGCGCCGACCGGGTCGTCGACGACCCCGACGGCGAGCGGCGCGCCGCGCACACCTGAGCGTCGCCGCCCGGGACTGGGAGGAACAGATCGGTCGCCACGTACGATGACCGGGTGAAGTACGTGGTGCTCGTACCCGACGGGTGCGCCGACGAGCCGCTCGTCGAGCTCGACGGCGAGACCCCGCTCAGCGCCGCGGCGATGCCCAACCTGGCCCGCCTCGCCGCCCGCGGCCACGTCGGGCGGGCTGCCGTCATCCCCGCCGGCCTCCCCCCGGGCAGCGACGTCGGGAACATGTCGATCCTCGGGTACGACCCGACCGAGTACCACACCGGGCGGGCACCGATCGAGGCCGCGGCCATGGGCGTCGAGCTCGCCGCCGACGAGGTCGCGTTCCGCGCCAACCTCGTCACCGTCACCGACGGCACCATCGTCGACTTCGCGGGTGGGCACCCGAGCGACGAGCAGAGCCACCCGATCATCGCTGCGCTCGACCAGGCCCTCGGTGCCGGCCGCGACGGGATCCGGTTCCACCCTGGGGTCGAGTACCGTCACCTCCTCGTCGCACCGCGGGCGCTCGCCGAGGCGAGCTGCGTGCCGCCCCACGACCTGACCGGCCAGCCCGCCGTCGGGCCGACCGGACCCGCGGCGGACCGGCTGCAGGCGCTCATGGACGCGTCGCGGCCCATCGTCACTGCCGTCGCGGCCACGGTCGGATGCCCGGCGAACCAGATCTGGCTCTGGGGTCAAGGCGTAGCCCCCCGGCTGCCCACGTTCGCGGCGCGGTTCGGTGTCGAGGGTCGGCTCAGCTCCGCCGTCGACCTCGTCCGGGGGCTCGGGGTGCTCACCGGCCTCGAGCTCGTGGACGTGGCCGGCGCCACCGCCGGGTTCGACAACGACTACGCGGCCCAGACCGCAGCCTGCCTCGCCTCGCTCGGGGACCGCGACTTCTTCCTGCTCCACGTCGAGGCCACCGACGAAGCCGGACACCAAGGAGAGGTGGGGGAGAAGGTCGCCGCGCTGGAACGCTGGGACACCGACGTCATCGGCCCCCTCGACGCGGCACTCGCCGGACAGCCCCACCGGATCCTCCTCCTCCCCGACCACGCGACCCCCTGCCGCGCTCCGCACCCACGTCGCCGACCCGGTCCCGTACCTGCTCGTCGACAGCACTGCGCCCGGACCCGGCGGCGTGTACACGGAGGCCGCCGTCGCCGGACAGGCACCCGTGCCCGCCCACGAGCTCATGGGTCGACTCGTCGCCTAGCTCGACCGCGACGCGACTCCCGCTCCCGTGCCCGCGCCGACCGGCCTGGACGCCGCGCTGACCCGCCGCGGACTGCGGCTCGAGTACGCCACCCTCGCCTGGAACGTCACCGCGATCGGGTTCGTCGCCGCCGCGGCGGTACTCGCCCGGTCGGTGGCGCTCGCCGGGTTCACACTCGACTCCGGCGTCGAGATCTTCGCGTCGGTCGTCGTGGTCTGGCAGCTCAACGGCACCGCGACCGTGGAGCGGGAACACCGGGCGGTCAGGCTCATCGAGATCGCGTTCGTGGCGCTCGCCGTCTACCTCACCGTTCAGACCGTCGTGACGCTCGCCTCTGGCGTCCGTCCCGACTCGTCCTTGCTGGGCATCGGCGTGTTGGCGGCGACCGCGGTGGTCATGTTCGGCCTCGCCGCGGCGAAGGCCCGCACCGGTCGAGCGCTCTCGAACCGGACCCTCGCGACCGAAGCGAAGGTGACGCTCATCGACGGGGCCCTCGCCGTCGCGATCCTCACCGGCCTCGTCCTCAACGCCGCGTTCGGGTGGTGGTGGGCCGACCTCGTCGGGGGTGCGGTGATCATCGGCTACGCGCTCCGCGAGGGCGCTCACGCCCGGCGCCACCAGGCCTGAAAGCCCGTCGGTCGGTTGCCGGTCCTCGCGGGGGTCGGTATATTGGGCTCGTTCCGCCGCTCCGCTCGGTGCGGCAGCACCCCGGCACTTCGCCCGGATTCCTCGCGTTTGACGCTCGCCGGCGTGCGCCCCCCGAACTCCGCCGCGGTCCCCGATGTGGCGTCTCGGTCCCCCCGGCCGGGACGGACGATCACCACCGCAGCCGCTTCCGCGGCGGCAACGCCTTCCTGAAAACCTGGTCCTCGACCGCCAAGGAGACGACTGCGAATGAGCACCCAGGAGCTCGACCGCTCGATGCTCGACGGCAAAGACCGTGAGGAGCTGCACGCCATCGCCGGGGCGATGGGCGTGAAGGCCCCCACGCGGATGCGCAAGGCCGAGCTCATCGACGCCATCCTCGACGCGGCCGAGCGCGGCGACGCCTCCGGCTCCGGCAACGGCGGCTCCGCCCCAGCATCGCACGACGACCCCGGCGGGTCCTCGTCCGGCTCGGGACCCTCGGACGCGGCGCGGCGCACGATCCGCTCGGCCCGCGCGTCGGAGCTCGAGCAGGACACGGTCGCGGCGCTCGCCGCCGAAGAGGACGCGCTCGGCGGAACCGAAGCCGCCGCCGGCACCGAACCGGTCGTCGCCGCTCGCCCGGCGCGCCCGGCGCCGACCGCCGACCTGGAGCGTGACGAGTCCTCGGCGGAGAGCCCGGCGCCGACGCCGGCGGGCCCGTCCGGGGACTACGACGATGAGCGGGCCTCGTACGGGGACGGCAACAACCGCCGCCGCCGCCGCCGACGCGGTCGGGGTGGCGCCGAAGGCGAACCGCGCGGGCCCCAGGAGCCGGTCGGTGAGCCGGTCGAGGTCCACGGGCTCCTCGAGCTGCGCGACGAGGGCTACGGGTTCCTGCGGACCACCGGCTACCTGGCCGGGCCCCGCGACGTGTACGTCTCGGCGTCGCAGGTGCGCCGCTTCGCGCTCCGCAAGGGCGACTTCATCCACGGGTTCTCCCGGCCGCAGGCGTCGAACGAGAAGTACCCCGCGCTGCTGCGCGTCGATCACATCAACACCATGACGCCCGACGACGCCCGCAGCCGTCCCCGCTTCGAGGACCTCACGCCGTTGTTCCCCGACGAGCGGTTGCGGCTCGAGCTGGCCGACAACCCGCTCGAATCGACCGGGCGGATCATCGACCTCATCTCACCGATCGGGAAGGGTCAACGCGGCCTTATCGTCTCGCCCCCGAAAGCGGGCAAGACGACGATCCTGAAGCAGCTCGTGTACTCCATCGAGCGCAACAACCCCGAGGTGCACCTCATCGTGCTGCTCGTCGACGAGCGACCCGAAGAGGTCACCGACATGCGCCGCCACGTCCTCCGCGGTGACGTCGTGTCGAGCACCTTCGACCGGCCTGCCGAGGAGCACACGACGGTCGCCGAGCTCGCGATCGAACGGGCGAAGCGCCTCGTGGAGCTCGGCACCGACGTCGTCGTCGTCCTCGACGGCATCACCCGCCTGGCCCGGGCGTACAACCTTGCCGCGCCGACCTCCGGGCGGATCCTCTCCGGTGGTGTCGACTCCACCGCGCTGTACCCGCCGAAACGGTTCTTCGGCGCGGCCCGCAACATCGAGGAAGGCGGCTCGCTCACCATCATGGCCACCGCCCTCATCGAGACGGGCAGCCGCATGGACGAGGTCATCTTCGAGGAGTTCAAAGGGACCGGCAACATGGAGCTCCGCCTCGACCGGCGCCTCGCGGAGCGGCGCATCTACCCGGCCATCGACGTGGAAGGCTCCAGCACCCGCCACGAAGAGCTCCTCTTCGAGCGCAACCAGCTCAACCAGGTGTGGAAGCTCCGCCGGGTGCTCAACGCCCTCGACGGGGACGGCTCAGCCGGGAAGGGCCTCGAGCTGCTCCTCGACAAGCTCCGCACGACGAAGAGCAACGACGAGTTCCTCGCCGAGGTCGCCAAGGCCCCGACCCTGGCCGGCTGAGCCGGCCCGGCACCCGGGAGACTCGCCGACCGGACCCGCCCGAACCGGCGGTAGATTGGATGCACCATGAAGACCGACATCCACCCCGAGTACGTCACCTGCACGGTCCACTGCTCGTGCGGCAACGAGTTCACGACCCACTCGACCGTCCCGTCGCTGCGAGTCGAGCTGTGCTCCGAGTGCCACCCCTTCTATACGGGCAAGCAGAAGCTCGTCGACACCGGCGGACGGGTGGAGCGGTTCCAACGTCGCGCGGCCAAGGCCAAGAAGCCGTAAGGACCAGCCGTGTCCACGCCCCGCTACCTGGGCGGTCAAGCCGTCGTCGAGGGCGTCATGATGCGCGGCGAGAGCAGCTGGGCCGTCGCGGTCCGCACCCCCGGTGGCGACATCGAGCTCGCCGTCCACGACGCGCCCCGATGGGCTGACCGCTGGTCCCAGATCCCGGTCGTGCGGGGTGTCACCGCCCTCGCCGAATCGCTCGCGTTGGGCTTCCGGGCCCTGAGCTGGTCCGCGGACCGTCAGCTCCCCGAAGAGGAACGGCTGTCACCCCGGGCGATGGGGTGGACGATCGGCGGGGCGCTGCTCTTCTTCACCGCGCTGTTCATCGTGCTCCCCACCTTCATCAACGCCGGGGTCGCGAGCGCGCTCGGCGTGGGCGGCATCACCTACCACCTCGCCGAGGGCACGATCCGCCTCGCGATCTTCCTCGGCTACCTCGTGCTCATCTCGATGCTCCCCGACATCAAGCGCGTCTTCCAGTACCACGGCGCCGAACACAAGGCCATCGCCGCCTACGAGCAGGGCGCCGAGCTCACCCCCAAATCGGCGCAGCACTACACGACCGAGCACGTGCGGTGCGGCACGAACTTCCTGCTCACCGTCATGGTGGTCACGATCGTCGTCTACGCGCTCGTCGGACGGCCATCACTCGCCTGGCTCATCAGCTCCCGCATCGTGCTCATCCCGGTCATCGCCGGCCTCGCGTACGAGGTCATCCGCTTCGCCGCGCCTCGTATGGACCGCCGCTGGGTGCGGATCTTGATGACCCCCGGGTTGGCGCTCCA
Organism: uncultured Actinomycetes bacterium; assembly: GCA_963714105.1. GTDB lineage: Bacteria > Actinomycetota > Acidimicrobiia > IMCC26256 > PALSA-555 > PALSA-555. The sequence continues at coordinate 2,251,797 of OY970233.1, forward strand.
GCAGCTCACGACCCGCCAGCCGTCCCTCGAGCAGCTCGAGGTCGCGATCACCTCCCTGCGCGCGGTGATGACCGCCGAGCAGCTCGCCGAGGTCGACACCCGCGCCGCGCCGGTACCGGCGACCCCCCAACCGGCGTTCCGGACGGCCTGAACCCGCCGCCTGCGCCGCCAACCCGGCCGGCGCGCCGCACCGCGCGCACCTCCTAGCCTGACCGCCGTGCGCTTCGGACTGTTCTACGAGCATCAGCTCCCCCGGCCCTGGACCGGCCAGTCGGAACACGAGCTCATCCGCCACGCCCTCGAGCAGTGCGAGCTCGCCGACCAGCTCGGGATCGGCTACGTCTGGGAAGTCGAGCACCACTTCCTCGAGGAGTACTCGCACTCCAGCGCACCGGAAGTGTTCCTCGCCGCGGTGTCCCAACGCACCCGAAACCTGCGCCTCGGGCACGGGATCGTGCAGACCCCGCCCGCCTTCAACCACCCGGCACGCGTCGCGGAACGAATCGCGATGCTCGACCTCGTCTCCGACGGGCGCGTCGAGTTCGGCACCGGCGAATCGTCCTCCGAAGCCGAGCTCGGCGGCTTCCTCATCGACCCGACCGAGAAGCGCGCGATGTGGGAAGAGGGCCTCCGTATCACGCTGCGGTGCCTCACCGAGGAACCCTTCACGGGCGCGGCCGGGACCTACGTGACGCTCCCGCCCCGAAATGTCGTCCCCAAACCGCTCCAACGGCCCCACCCGCCGGTGTGGGTGGCGTGCAGCCGACGCGACACCATCCACCTCGCCGCCCAGCACGGCATCGGCGCGCTCACCTTCGCGTTCATCGACCCCGAAGAAGCGCGGCGTTGGATCACCGACTACGAGACCACCCTCGCCGTTGAATGCGTCCCGATCGGCGACGCGGTGAACCCGAGCGTCGCGTGCGTCACCCCGTTCCTCTGCCACCGCGACGAAGACGAAGCGCTCGCACGCGGGCTCGAAGGCGCCAACTTCTTCGGGTACTCGCTCGCGCACTACTACCTCTTCGGCCGCCACCAGCCCGGACGCACCGACGTGTGGGCCGAATACCAGGCCCAACGGGCCCAGCAGGGCTACGACCCCGACACCGTCGCCGCCGCCGGCACCCACGGCGACCGTCTCGGCGCCAAGGTCGTCCAAGGCGGCTCGTTCGGGATCCGCGGCGCGATCGGCACCCCCGACCAGCTCCGCGACTACCTCCGCCGCTACGAAGCGTGCGGCGTCGACCAGCTGATCTTCTGCGCCCAGGCCGGCAAGACCCGCCACGAGGACATCATGGAGAGCCTCGAGCTCTTCGGCACCGAGGTGCTCCCCGAGTTCGCGGAACGGGACGAAGCCCAACGGGCCGAGAAGGCCCGCCGCCTCGAACCCGTCCTCGACGCGGCCATGGCCCGCAAACCCGCGTCGGATCACCCGCCCCTCCCCACCCCCGACTACGCCTACCCGGCGATCCCCCGCGGGATCGCCGACCGGATGGACAACGACGACTTCCACCGCTGGCTCGACGACCTCGCCGCCCAGACCGCCACCGGCGAGACCCCCGAAGACTTCCGGAACCTGCTCACCTGACCCGCCCGACCCGATTGGGAGCGCTCACCGCGCCCTAAGGCGACCTTCACAGGCGCCTCACAGGGCCCGGCGATGCTCACGAGCGTGGCCCACGTGTCGAACCGGGAGCGCACCGCCCACGTGCTGCGACGCCTCTCCATGGGGGCGCACCCCGACCTGATCGGGGGGCTCTCCGGTACCGACGCCGCGATCGCCAAGGCCCTCGACCTCTCCGGGAAGAGCCCGGTCCCGCCGGCCATGACCGCCCCCGCCTCCTACCGGGCGGCGCAGCCCACCGAGATCGTCCCGCTGATCGGCTGGTGGCTCGACCAGATGCGCACCCCGTCCCGCCTGATCGAGGAGCGGCTGGTCTGGTTCTGGCACGACCACTTCGCGACCAGCCTCCGCAAAGTCCGAGCCCCGTACCTCCTCCGCCAGCAGCAGGTCACCATCCGCGCCCACACGACCGGGAGCTTCGCCGACCTGCTCCACACGGTCGCGAAGGACCCCGCAATGCTCATCTTCCTCGACGGCATCACCAACACGGCCGGGAAGATCAACGAGAACTTCGGTCGCGAATGCATGGAGCTCTTCACGATGGGCCGCGACGGTGGCTACACCCAAGCCGACGTCGTCGCCGCGTCGCAGTCCTTCAGCGGCTGGATCGCGAACCTGCCCGGCGTCGCCGCGACCGATCGGCTCACCGCGCTCGGGATCGCGCCATGGACCGCAGCGTTCATCCCCCGCCGTCACGACGACAGCGTCAAGACCCTGCTCGGCCGTCGCGGCGACTTCGACCTCGACCAGGCCCTCGACATCATCCTCGAGCAGCCGGCCACCGGCACGTTCATCGCGACCAAGCTGTACCGCCAGCTCGTCGGCCGCGCACCGAGCCACGCCACCGCCACGAAGCTCGGAAAGTCGTTCGCAAACGACTACCACATCCTCAACCTCGTCGAAGCCATCACCGCCGACCCGGTGTTCACCGCCGACGAGGCCGTCCGCGCACGGGTCCGCACGCCGGTCGAGAAGCTCAACGGCGCCCTCCAAGCCGCGGGCAAGAACCTCTCCACCGTCGGGCCGAGAGGCAACGTCGCCGCCAACGTGCTGCGAACGATCAACTACCTGCCGTTCCTCCCCCCCAACGTCGGCGGCTTCCCCGACGGCACCCTCCTGCTCGGCCCCCACGACCTCGTCACCGCCTTCGACCTCCTCGACACGCTCGGCGGGCCACCCCCGGCGCCGACGAACGTCGACGCGCTGCTCGCCCGGTTCGGGATCTTCGACGTGTCCCCCACGACCCGGCAGGTGCTCAACGCCGAACCCGACCCGACCCGACGCTTCGCGCTCGCGGCCATGAGCCCGGAGTTCGCGGTCACATGAACGATCCCCTCTCCCGCCGTGCGTTCCTGCGCCGCCTCGGCGCCGGATCCGTCGCGATCGCCGCGTCCGGCTACGCGCTCAGCACCTGGGAATGGGCCGGCCCGGCCAGCGCGGCGACGCCACGCGCCGGCGAGCTCGGTCCCCCCGCACCCGGACGCACCCTCGTCGTCATCGAGCTCGCTGGCGGGAACGACGGGCTGAACACCGTCGTGCCCCACGCCGACCCCGCCTACGCGTCGCTGCGCCCCACCCTCGGGGTGACCGACCCGATCGACCTCGACGGTCAGATCGGGCTCCACCCCAAGCTCCCCAAGCTCGCGGCACGCTACAAAGCCGGTCAGGTCGCCATCGTCGAAGGGCTCGGCTACACCCCCCCGAACCTGTCGCACTTCGCGTCGCTCGCGGTGTGGTGGACCGCCGACCGACCCGACACCGGCGTCGGCTGGCTCGGGACCTACCTCGACGGGACCGTCGGCTACGACGACCCGCTCGCGGCGATCGCGGTCGGCTCCCAACCCGCACCCGCGCTGCTCGGCCAGCAGTCCTTCGCTACCACCATCAGCGACGCGACCGGCCTCCAACCCCGGCTCCCCGCCTGGGTCGGCACCCCCGACGCGACCCTCGCATCCTGGGCGCACCTCGCCCCCGCCCGCATCGACGCGAGCCAGCTGGTCGGGCAGGTCGAACGAGCCATCGGGCTCTCCGCCACCGCCCGCGACCGCCTCGACGCGGTCCTGCACCCGAACCCCGCCGCGCCAACCGCCAAGGCCAACGCGGCCGCCTACGGCGGCGGGACCGTCGGGGACTCCCTCACCGTCGCGGCCCAGCTGATCCGGTCCCCCCTCGCACCCCGCGTCGTGTACATCACCGGCGTCGGCGACTTCGACGTGCACCAAGGCGAAGCGCAACGCCAACCCGCCCTCCTCGGCGCGCTCGACGACGGCATCGACGGCTTCTTCACCGCGCTCGGCGACGCCGCCGACCACGTCCTCGTCATGACCACCTCCGAGTTCGGGCGCCGCCCGGCCGAGAACGGCAGCGGCACCGACCACGGCACCGCCAACACCCACGTCCTCGTCGGTCCCGCGGTCAAGGGCGGCCGCTACGGCGAGCCGGCCTCGCTCACCACGCTCGACGCCACCAACAACGTCGTGCCCACCCTCGACTTCCGGTCGCTGTACTCGACCGGGTTGACCTGGCTCGGCGTCCAAGACACCCACACCGTCCTCGGCGGGAGCTACGACCCGATCCCCGCGCTCGCCTGATCCGCCAGGAGCCGGTCGGTACCCTGGCCCGGTGTTCGAACACCTCGCCGACCTCGAAACCGAGCTCGAGAAGCTCGAGTCGCGCCTCGCCGAGGTGTACGCCTCCGGTGACCAACGCGCCGCTCGGGAAGCCGGCCGCCGCAACGCCGAGCTGCGTCCCATCGTCGACACCTACCGCGAGTACCGAACGACCGAAGCCGAGCTCGACGACGCCCGCGAGCTGCTCGCCGGCGAGGTCGACAACGACATGCGCGACTACCTCCGCTCCGAGATCGGCGAGAAGGAGCACCAGCTCGCCGACCTCGACGCCCGCCTGCGGGAGCTGCTGGTCCCCCGAGACCCCAACGACGGGCGCAACGTCATCCTCGAGATCCGCGGCGGCGAAGGCGGCGAGGAAGCCAACCTGTGGGCCGGCGAGCTCGCCCGCATGTACGAGGCACTCGCTCGCCGGCACGGCTGGAAGGTCGAGACGCTCTCCACCCAGCTGTCCGACATGGGCGGCCTCCGCGAGGTGACCCTCGTCGTCAAGGGCCCCGACGCGTGGGCCCGCCTCAAGCACGAAGCCGGCCCGCACCGGGTGCAACGGGTCCCCGTCACCGAGAGCCAAGGCCGGGTCCACACCAGCGCCGCGACCGTCGCCGTACTCCCCGAAGCCGAGGAGCTCGACGTGCACCTCGACCCCAACGACCTCGAGACCGACGTCTACCGCTCGAGCGGCCCCGGCGGGCAGTCGGTCAACACGACCGACTCCGCGGTGCGCATCACCCACCTCCCAACCGGGGTCGTCGTCACCTGCCAGGACGAGAAGAGCCAGCTGCAGAACAAGGACAAGGCGCTCCGGATCCTCCGCTCGCGGCTGCTGCAACTCGAACGCGAGCGCCAAGACGCCGAGGTGTCCTCGGCCCGCCGCAGCCAGGTCAAAGGCGGCGGCCGATCCGAGAAGGTGCGAACCTACAACTTCAAGGAGAACCGGGTCACCGACCATCGAGTCGGGCTCACCGTGCACGCCCTCGACCAGGTCCTCGCCGGCGGTGAGCCGCTCGACGAGATCGGTGACGCCCTCGCCGGCGCCGAGCGGGCCGAGCAGCTCGGGGGCGACCGATGACGACCTGGGCCGCGCTGCTCGACGACGCCGCACGGGCCCTCGACGCCGCCGGGCTCGCCTCACCCGCCATCGACGCGCGGCGCATCGTCGAGGAGGTCTCCGACGAGCGCGACGGTGCCCTCGCGATCCACGCCGACGACTCCGCGCCCGCCGTCGCGGCCCGCCGGGTGCACGACATGGTCCGGCGCCGCCGCGCCGGCGAGCCGCTCCAGTACGTGCTCGGATCGTGGTCGTTCCTCGGCCTCGACCTGTACGTCGACCCCCGCGTGCTCATCCCTCGGCCCGAGACCGAACGCACCGCCGAAGTCGCGTTGGACGAAGCGGCTCGGCTCGGCCTGCGTCGCGGCCGTCACGACCCGTGGCGCGACGCGCGCGGCACCGAGCTCGTCGCCGACCTGGGCACCGGGTCCGGCGCCATCGCCCTCACGCTCGCCACCGCGTTGCCCGACGCGCACGTCTGGGCCACCGACCGCAGCGCCGACGCGCTCGCCGTCGCCCGAGCCAACCTCGCCGGCACCGGCAGTGCCGCGGCCCGGATCCGGCTCGCCGAGGGGGACTGGTTCGACGCGCTCCCCGAGCAGGGGCGCGGCCGTTTCCGCCTTATCGTGAGCAACCCCCCGTACGTCGCCGCGTCCGAGGTGGCCGCGCTGTCCGACGAGGTTGCCCACCACGAGCCCACCACCGCGCTCGTGAGCGGCCCGACCGGCCTCGAGGCCATCGAGCACCTCATCCGCGGCGCGCCCGAGTACCTGACCCCCGGCGCCGGCACGCTCGTGCTCGAGATCGCCCCACACCAGGCCGAGGTGGCGGTCACCCGCGCCGCCGCAGCCGGGTTCCGCGACGTGCTGATCGAACGAGACCTGTCCGGCCGGGAGCGGATCCTGGTCGCACGAGGAGGTGGACACGGTGGCTGACGACACCCTGGACGTCGACGCGATGCTGACCCGCTTCCGGGACCGGGCCCAGGCGGTCAGCGAACGTCCGCTCCCGCCCGTCGCGGGTCCGGAACGGGCCCGGTTCCTCGAACAAGCCAAACTCGACTTCCAGGACTTCTCGATCGTCGGGGACGCCACCTGGGAGTTCGCCGACGGTGTCTTGACCCTGCGCGTCGACCTGGGCCCCGCGACCTGAATCGGGTCGCCCGGCTCAGAGTCGGGACAGGAACGCCTGGTCCACCCCGACCCACAACGTCTTCGACAGCGGGTACCCGACGATCGGGGTGAGCACGGCGATCGGCACCAGCACCGCGAGCAGCGGCGCCACCGGCACGTCGGGTGCGGTGGCGGCCACCAGCGCGACGAACACCACCGCGAACAGCCCACCCGTGAGCGCGAAGTTCATCGCCAACGCGCCGGTCCAGTAGCCCTCGTCGCGCTCGAAGTCGAGTCCGCACCGGGGGCAGCGGGGGACCATCCGGAACCAGCCGCGGAACAGACCACGGGATCCGCACCGCGCGCAGCGCAGCGTCGCACCCCACCAGAGCGCACGGAGCCGCCCCGGCCGGTCAGGAACCCACGAGCTCACGCCTCCAGCCGATTCGTGGCCCCGTCGCGGCTCAGCGTGACCGGCCGGCCCTCCCACGCCTCCCGGGTCATCGCGGTCATCAGGTCGGAGTCGGACGTCGTGGCCAGCGCCCGCCGCCCGTCGGGTGTCAACGCCGTCACCACCGCCGACGCCGGGGCGCCGTCACGCTCGTAGAGCACCGAGCTGGCCTCCAGGGTCGCCAGCCCCTCGTACGCGCCCGCCAGCTGCCGGCTCGGGGTCGCGTCCACCGCCGCCTGCGCGTCCGAGGCGTCGACGAGGACGAACCCGTGGCGGGGCGGCGCCGTCGAGTAGCAGCCGATCGAGTGCTTCGTGACGTACCAGCCGAGCGCGCTCACCAAGCCGATCGACCCCGGGTCGCGGCGACACGCCTCGACCATCGCCGCGATCGCGTGGGTCGGGTAATCGTTCGCGGGCCCGCCCACGAACGCGAGACCACCGGTCACGGTCAACGGGCGACCGTCGCCCCCGCTGGCCCCCTGGAGCCCCAACGCGCGCATGGCGATCTGCACCGCGGACGGGAAGCACGAGTACAGGTCGAAGCGAGTGACGTCGTCGACGCCGAGCCCCGCGGCGTCGAGCGCGGCCCGACCGGTGATCGCGATCGCCGGGGACGTGTCGAGGTGCTCCCGCTCCGAGAAGAAGTAGTGGTCGTGCGCGTCGGCCCCCGACTGCGGGAACACGAGGCGGTCGTCGGGGACCCCGGCGGCCTGCGCCGCCTCGAAGGAGCAGAGGATCAGCGCCGCGGCCTGGTCGACCTCGATGTTGGCGCACATCCGCTTCGGGTACGGGAACGACACCATCCGGTTGTCGGGCGAGACGGTGCGGATCGCCTCCGCGCTCAACGGCTCCCGCGACCACGCGTGCGGGTTGCCCGCCGCCACCGAGCTGAAGCGGGACCACAACTCGCTCACCACCACCTGGTGCTCCGCGACATCGTGGCCGACGCTCGCCCGGAGCGCGGTCTCGAACAGCGGGTAGATCTGCACCGGCGCGACGGCGCCGTGCTCGAGCTCGTAGGCGCTGCTCCCCGCACGCGGGTCACCCACGACCGTCGGGCACGGCGGATCGTCGGCTTGGGTCCAGTCCAGCCAGGTCTTGGGCTCCTTGCGCGCCGCGCGCCGCGTGTACACGCACTCGGTCCCCCCGACCAGCACGACGTCGGTGTCGCCCCGCTGGATCGACGCCGCCAGGCGGTTCACGAGCAGCTGGGGGCTGTTGCCGCCCACCGTCGTGGTCATCGTCGCTCGGACCTCGTCGAGCCCGAGGCGCCGGGCGAGCAGCGCACCCGGGTCCGGGTACGGCCAGGACACGATCGACACCACCGCGACGGTCCCGACCCGGGGCAGGATCGAGGCGCCGGTGTCGTCGCCCGCCACCCGCGCCGCCCGCGCGAGCAGGTCGATCGGCTCGAGCGCGTCGGTCAGCGCGGCCGGTCGCTGCTCCGCCTGCCCGACGCCGACGATCACCGGGGTGCGGGCGTCGGTCACCCCGGGGACGCTACCCGGGGGTCCCCGCGGTCCCGACGACGGCCGGCACCGGCCAGGTCGGCTCTGTGGTCACCGCGCTGTCGTCGCACACGGCCCGGAACCCGCAGTGGCGACAGACCAGCTCGTCGGCGACGCCGCTGAAGTCGCGCTCCACCCGCATCGCGCTCACCGTCGCGACCAACTCGCCTTCGATCACCGCGAGCTCGTCCTCGGTCGGCTCCCACGGGTCCGGATCGTCCACCACCTCCGTCGCGAGGTGCTCGTAGCGGAGCCGCAGCCGCAGGCCCCGCGCCGCGGCCTGCGGCGCCGCGACCCACGCCTGGAGCCGCGCCCCCCGGTCCTCCGCGATCGCGTGGGTCGCGACCCGCCCGCTCTTGTAGTCGCGCACGTCGAGGAGCCCGTCATGGGCCCACACGGCATCGAGTCTGGCGGTGGCCACGAACACCGGAGGCCCGCGGTGCGCCCGTGCCCACTCGACCTCGTGGCCGACCGCCTCCGCGTCGATCGGGCAGCGCTGCGCGTGGCGGGTGACCTCGTCGGCGGTGCGGGCGTCGGCGCCGTGCGCGCCGAGGGTGTCACGAACGTGGTCGGCGTCGTGACACGACCCGTGGCGGTGCACGTGATGGAGCAGCTGGTGCAGGAACAGCCCATGGTTCGCGCCGTCGTCGACGTTGCTCGGCGGGAGCCGCAGCAACGACCGGTCGCGCCACTCCCGGCGACAGCGATGCCACGACTCCAACGCGCTCGGTGACAGCGCGAGCACCCCGGGGACGAGACCACCGCGCGGGGTCACCATTGAGGCGACCACGTCGTGCGCCGGGCAGCGGGGCACGAAGCGGCACGTCGCGCAGCTCCGACCCGGATCCACCGCGGTGTCGTCGGCGCGGGCCCGGACGGTCGCGACGCGCTTGTCCAGCCACCCCGCCAGCGCGGCGAGGTCGCCGGGCACGTCGACCTCGTCTTCGACCCGCGTGCCGTCGAGGAGGTCCACCCAGGTGACCCGCAGCGGGCCGGGCCGGGCCCACTCGACCGTCGCCAGCCGCAGGACGGCCATCCGCACCTCGGGCCGGTCGAGGAGGTCCGGGCGACCACCCCGGCCGGCCCACGCCAGCTGGCGCAGCTCCCGGCGCCCGTCGAGATGCACGACCCCGAGATCCACCCAGCCGCCGAGCAGCACCTGCCGGCGGGACAGCAACGTCGGCTCCTCCAGGGGCAGCTCGACCTCGTCGACCGCGTCGCGGAAGTGATGCGTGTACCAACGCGACGCCTGGTCGAGCACCGCATGCTCCTCGGCCGACAGGTCCGGAGGGGGCGGCCACATCCCGGTCGCGTGCCACGTGCGGATCGCGTCGAGCAGCGCGTCACGCAGCCGCGCCCGGTTCATCGGGTCGGCGGTTCCCGGCGCGCGTTCCAACTCGAGGGCCAGCCGTCGCGGGCACATGCGATCCGCTTCGCGCAGCAGGTAGGGCGTGACGCGCGGGGGCCCGTCCGGCTGCGGTTCCACAGCACGCGAGGCTATCGGTGCCTCGGGCGATGAACGCGTTCTGCAAACGCCTCACTCGTACACTCGATCGCGTGGACCGGCAGGGCAGGCGACGAACCCGCGGCCGCGTCCGAATCGTGCTGGCAGTGGTCGTCGTGCTCGTGCTGGTGTGGGGTGCGGCCACCGCGGTGCTGCTCGTCCGGGTCCGTCAGCACGTCAACTCGGGCCTCGACACGCTCCAGCAGGCCAAGGACCGCTTGAGCGCGGAGCAGCTGCTGGCCGGGAAGGGTCAGGCGTCACTGCGCGCCGCGGACCAGGAGTTCTCCTCGGCGCACCGGCTGGCCACGAGCCCGATCCTCGCTCCCTGGTCAATCGTCGTCCCGGCCGCCAGCACCAACGTCGCCGCCATCCGATCGCTGACCGCCGCGGCCGAACAGGTCGCGCGGATCGGAGTCACCGCCGCGGCGCAAGGCCACGCTGCGGTCAGCACCCCCGCGGCGTCCGGCGCCCAGCGTCTCGCGCTCCTCAACCAGGTCGCCGCGATCGCCGCGCAAGCACAACACGACCTGAACGACGTGCATCTCGGAACCGACCGCTTCCTCGTCGGGCCCCTCGGCAATGCCCGCAGCCGCTTCCTCGGCCGGCTCGACAAGCTGCGCACCGCGATCGCCGACACCCGCTCACTCGCGCTCGGCGCCCAAGAGCTCCTGCAGGGTCCACGCCACTACCTCGTGCTCGCAGCCAACAACGGCGAGATGCGCGCCGGCTCCGGGATGTTCCTCTCCGTCGGGGTCGCCACCTTCGCGAACGGGACGTTCACGATGGGCCCGATGGTTCCCACGCCGACCGTCGACCTGCCCGCCGGCGCGGTTCCGCTCACCGGGCCGCTCGCCGAGCTCTGGGGCTGGCTCGCGCCCAACCAGCACTGGCGGGGACTGGCCACCACCCCGCGCTTCGACGAGACGGCACCCCTCGCCGCGCAGATGTGGCAGGCCAAGACCGGTCAACCGGTGGACGGGGTGCTCGCGGTCGACCCCGTCGCCCTCCAGGCCCTCCTCGCCGCACAAGGGCCCATCGACGTCGGGGGTCAGCAGCTCAACGGTGACAACCTCGTCTCGTACCTGCTCTTCGACCAGTACGCCGGGATCCCCGCCGACGTCAGCGACCAGCAGGCCCGCCTCGACCAGCTGAGCACCGTGGCCCGCTCCGCGGTGGACTCGCTCGCGAACCGGCCCTGGCAGACCTCGACGCTCATCACCCAGCTCACCGGCGTCGGAAAGGGCCGTCACGTCCTCGCCTGGGCCAAGGACCCGGTGGAGCAACGCGCCTGGGTCGCCGCCGGGATCTCGGGTCAACTCCACACCAACTCGCTGGCCCTCTCCGTCATGAACTTCGGGGGCAACAAACTCGACCAGTTCCTCAACGTCGACGCATCGGTCTCGGTCCGCGGCGCCTCGCACGGCACCACCGCCGTCCACATCGACGTCGCCCTCCACAACGTCGTTCCGACCGGGGTCGCCGGCTACATCTCGGGCCCGAACCCGAGCAGCGGCGCCGGCGAGGGCGTCTACCAGGGAGTCCTCGCCGTCAACGTCCCCGGCGTGGCGTCCCTCCCCACCATGCACGGCGTCGGCCCCCAGATCGTCGCCGGGATCGACGGCCCCACGAAGGTGGTCGCCGACGGCTACTTCCACGTGGCCCGAGGCGAGACCCTCCACGCCACCATCGACTTCCGCCTGCCCCCCGGATACCGGGCCATGCAGGTGACCTCCTCGGCTCGCGTCCCGCCCATCACCTGGCGCTTCGACCACACCACCCACACCGACACGGCGTCTGAACACCTGGCGTGGTAGGCCACTGGCGGGCTCACTACGCTCCGTGGTACTGTTCTCACAGGAACCTCCGCTGGGGCGGGGGCGTTGTACGGGCTGTGGGGCGATCGCGCTGGAGGGCATGATGGGTTCTCAGACATTTCGTTGGGTGCGTCGATTCGTGGTGATCGCGGCGCTGGCGTTGGCGGTGCTCGCACCGGCAGCGGCGTTCGCGCAGACCGACCCGGGCTACATCCCGCCGAACCCAGGCACCCATGACCCGTGTCCCCCGACCGGGACCGTGGTGCCGGGCGTCTGCAACGTCTCGGTCAAGGTGTCACAGGCATCGCCCGCATCGCCCGGCGGGGCGCTGGCGTTCACGGGTGCCAACATCGCCCTGCTGGTCGGCCTCGGGCTGGTCGTCACCGCTGGCGGTGTGATCCTGGTGCGCCTGGGTCGTCACGCCAGCGCCACCAACTGATCTTCACCTCACCGAGCTGCGCCGTGAGTCAGTCAGAGACTGCCTTACTCCGTCACCTTCACCTGCCGATACCGCGCGTGATGGACCCGTTCACGCCAACACGACCACGACTCGGAGCCTGACCATGGCCGTCGCGACGCAACACGTCACGAGCCTGCGGCGACCGCGGGGGGTCGCCAGCGTCCCGCTCGCCCAACCGACGCTCGCCCCCCGTTGGCTCGCCCCGGTCTTCCTGGCGACGATCGACGCCCTCGCCCTCGGGATCGCGGTGCTGCTCGCCGGGTCCAACAGCACGCTGGTGCTGCTCTACGTCCCCCTCGCGCTCGCCAGCCTCAGCATCTGCGGCGCGTACCGACCCCGTATCACGCTGCAGGCCCTCGACGTGGCACCGTGGCTGGCGTGCCGGCTCGGGGTGCCGCTGCTCGTGTTGGCCCCGGCCGCGTGGCTCGGCGCTGACGTCACCGCCCTCGTCGAGGTCGCGTTCATCGCCGTGGTCGCGGTCGTCCTCGGGCGAGTGTTCTCCTACGCGGTGCTGCGCCGTACCCGGCGCAGGGCCAGCATGCTCGAGCCGACCATCATCCTCGGTGCCGGTGAGGTCGGCGTCGAGCTCTCGATCGCGTTCCGCGACTTCCGCGACTTCGGTGTCAGTCCCGTCGGCTTCCTTGACTGCGTGGACGACGACGACCTCCCCTTCCCGGTGCTCGGCGACGTCGACCGACTCGACGACCTGCTCCGCGGCTCCGACATCCGGCGGGTGATCGTCGCGTTCGGACCCGCCCGGGAAGCCGAGCTCGTCGGCGTGCTCCGCACCGCCGTCCAACACGACGTGGACGTGCACGTCGTCCCCCGCTTCTTCGACTGCGGTGTCTCCCCGTCGGGACCTGAAACCGACGACGTGCGTGGCATCCCCCTCTACCGAGTCCGACGAGCCGCCCTGCGCGCCCCCGCGTGGGCGTTGAAGCGGCTCGTCGACGTCGTCGTCTCCGGCGCCGTGCTCGTGCTCACCGCGCCCCTGATGGCGGCCATCGCCCTCGCGGTGAAGGTCAGCAGCCCCGGGCCGGTCCTGTTCCGCCAGAAGCGGATCGGCCAATACGGCGAGGAAATCGACATCGTCAAGTTCCGATCGCTGAAGGTCAACCATGACAGCGAGACTCGCTGGTCCGTCGACGAGGACCCGCGAGTCACCTTCGTTGGCCGGGTCCTGCGCGCGACCTCGCTCGACGAGCTGCCCCAGGTCTGGAGCGTTTTCCGCGGCCGCATGTCCCTCGTCGGGCCGCGACCCGAGCGCCCGTTCTTCGTCGAACGCTTCGGTGCCAGCATCGACGGCTACGGCGACCGGCACCGGCTCCCCGTCGGGCTCACCGGCTGGGCTCAGGTGCACGGCCTTCGTGGCGACACGTCGATCGAGGAGCGCGCCCGGTACGACAACCAGTACATCGAACACTGGTCGTTGTGGCGAGACGTCGTGATCCTCATCCGCACGGCCGCGGAGGTCCTCCGGAGCGTGCGCTCCGACAGCCCCTGACGACCGAGCCGGAGCAGGCGCTCGGTCGGCCGATGCCTCTCCGCGCGACCACTGGTCGGAGCGCCGCGCTTGGATGCGCTCAGCCGTGCCGGGAGAAAGGGATCAGCCACCGAGCGAAGTCGGCGAGGTCATCGAAGACGGGAACGTCGCGCTGCGCAGCCGCTGCGGCCTCCCCCTTCCCGGTCCTGACCAAGACTGGGCGACACCCGAACCGCTTCGCCGCCTCGACGTCCCGGCCGTCGTCGGCCACGAGCCACGTCACCTCGGGATCGAAGTGCCATGCCGCCTGCGCCTGCTCGAGCAACCCGGTCCCGGGCTTCCGGCACGTGCAGTCCGCCTCCGGTGCGTGCGGACACACGAACCAGCCGGCAATCAGCCCTCCGAGCCTCCGGTCGAGCTCCGCGTCGATCCGGTCGAGTTCGCTCAACGAGAGCCGACCACGACCCACGCACGACTGATTCGTCACCACCAGCAGCGCGTAGCCCGCGTCGACCAGGAGGGCAGTGCCCTCACGCGCTCCCGGGAGCAACTCGAGCTCATGGATCGAGGTAACCGAGGCGGGTCGATCGACGTTGAGCACACCGTCACGGTCGAGGAGGACGACCGGTCGATCAGACGCACGGATCGGCGGTGTCACGGCGCTACCCTCAAGAGCGATCGGACCCGCGCCGAGGAAACAACGTGAACTTCCTGCAAGAACTCGACGAGCACACGGCGATGACCGAGAGTCTCCGTGAGATGGCGCCGATCGTGGAGGATATCGCGGATCAGCTGAGCGCTCGCGTCCGAGCAGGAGGAACGGTCTTCTGGTTCGGCAACGGTGGGAGTGCCTCACAGGCGGAGCACCTCGCCGCGGAGCTCGTCGGCCGATACGAGCACGAGCGCGCGGGCCTGCCCTCGTTGGCGCTGACCACCGATGGTGCGGTGGCAACGTCCATCGCGAACGACTACTCGTTCGACGATGTCTTCGCTCGCCAGGTGCAGGCCCTGTGCCGCCCCGGAGACGTGGCGGTCGGTCTGTCAACATCCGGGAACAGCGTCAACGTCTTGCGTGGCGTCGAGGCCGCTCGGCGCGCCGGCGCGTTCACAGTCGGGATCACCGGAGGAACCGGCGGAACCCTCGCCCAGGCTGTCGACCGCGTCATCGTCGTCCCAGCGACCCGCACCAGCCGCATCCAGGAGGCGCACCTCTTCCTCGGTCACCTCATCTGTGGTCACGTCGAACGCGCCGGATGCCAGGTGACCGATGAGCCCTGAGTTCTCGCACCTGCGGTCGGTTCTCGCGACCCGGCTGGGTGGCCGACGAGCCGTCGTCGTCGGTGACGTCATGCTGGATCGCTACGTCGTCGGCCAGGTCGGCCGGATCTCCCCCGAGGCGCCGGTCCCCATCGTTCAGCTCGAGGAAGAGCACACGACCCCGGGTGGCGCCGCGAACGTGGCGACCAACCTCGCCGGGCTCGGGCTCACGGTGAGCATCGCTGGGTGGACAGGCGAAGACGACGAGCGGATCGACCTGCTCGAGTCCCTGCACTCCGCCAGTGTCGACACGAGCGCCGTCGTCGGCTTCCCAGACCGTTCGACGACCGCCAAGACCCGCATCCTGGCCGCCACCCAGCAGCTCGTCCGCGTCGACCACGAGCAGGTCGGGCCGCTGCCGTCGACCGAGCGTGCCGCATTCGATCACCGGGTCATGGCGCTCTTCGACTCTCCGTGCGACGTCGTCATCCTGTCCGACTACGCGAAGGGCGTCCTGCACGACCACCTGTGTCGCAGCGTCATCTCCCGAGGAAACGAATTGGGGATCCCCGTTCTCGTCGACCCGAAGGGTCTCAGCTTCGCGAAGTACTCATCGGCCACGGCCGTCACACCAAACGCCGCTGAGCTCGCGGCGGCTGGTCGTGTCGACGCCGGTGACGTGCCCGCCTTACTCCGCCGGGCGACCGAGCTCCGCGACGAGCTGCACCTCGAGGCGCTCATCGTCACCCGGGGCGGCCAGGGCATGAGCGTGATCGATCGCGATGGCATCCAGTACGTCCCAGCCCACGCCCGAGAGGTCTTCGACGTCTCTGGCGCCGGCGACACGGCCGTGGCCAGCCTTGCGGCGTGCGCGGCTGCCGGTCTGCGCTGGCGGGAGAGCGCGGTCGTCGCGAACATCGCAGCGGGCCTCGCCGTCTCGCACGCCGGGACGGTGACCGTCACGCTCGCGGAGCTCCTCGAGGCCTTGGTCCACGAGGATCCGGGTCTCGGGACGCTCGGGCGCAAGGTCGTCGACCTCGAAACCGCCAAGAGCCTGCTGGGGAGCTGGCGAGGCGCAGGTGACGTCATCGGCTTCACGAACGGGTGCTTCGACCTGCTCCACGCCGGTCACGTCAGCTACCTCGACTGGGCCAGCCAGCATTGTGACCGGCTGATCGTGGGACTCAACACCGACTCGTCAGTACGGGAGCAGAAGGGCCCTGGTCGCCCGGTCGTCGGTGAGCGCGAGCGAGCGACCGTTCTCGCCGGACTCGCAGCCGTCGACGCTGTCGTTCCCTTCGACCAGCCGACCCCGATCGAGCTGATCGAGGCTCTGCGTCCCGACCTTCTTGTCAAAGGTGGCGACTACCGCGAAGACCAGATCGTCGGAGCGACCGAGATCAAGCGGTGGGGGGGACGAGTGCTGGTCGCCCCCCTCGTGGAGGGCGAGAGCACCACCGCCCTGGTCGGTCGCGTCCAAGAAGCCGGCTGAGCGCAGGAATGAGCCCGACCGATCCCACGACCGAGCTGCCCGCAGACCGAGGCAACCGGCGGCTCAAGCAGCTCGATCGCGCGCTGGGCATCCCCGCGCTCATGCTCGTCGGAGGGGCGCACCGTCTCCGCCGCCGACCCGCGCCTCCGCGGAGCTGGAAGAGCATCGGTCTCGTCAAGACGGCGGCAATCGGTGACGTCGTTCTTCTGAGCGGGATCGTGCACGACCTCCGGGCAGCTCGACCCGACGCGCGCATCGTGCTGTTCGTGACCAGCTCGAACGCCGGGTTTGCCCGTCTGCTCGACGACGTCGATGAGATCGTCGAGCTCCCGGTGCGGGCAATCGGTCGAGCCATCGCTCGTGTCCGCGACGAACACGTCGACGTGTGCATCGACTTCGGCTCGTGGCCTCGCTTCGACGCGCTCGTCACGGCACTGTCCGGTGCGAAGTGGACCGAAGGACGACGAACGCCTGGGCAGCACCGCCATTTCGGGTACGACGCGTCGATCGACCACGCGTCGAGCGAGCATGAACTCGAGAACTTCCGGCGTCTCGTTCGTCCGCTGGGAATCGACTCGACGAGCGAACCCAAGCTCCACGCGCCGCCAGGTCCGCGACTGCTCGAGGCTCCGTACGCCGTCCTTCATCTCTGGCCCGGGGGTGCCAACTTCCGCGAGCGCTCGTGGCCCGAGGCGAACTGGCAGGCGCTGGCCCACACGCTCAACGATCGAGGTCTCAGTTTGGTCCTCACCGGTGGTCCGGGAGACGCCAAGGCGACCGCGGGACTGATCGAGGCGTGGCGCAACGCGGGGATCGAAGCGGTCTCGGCCGCGGGAGCGTCACCGGCGGACTGCGCACGATGGCTCAACGGAGCGGTGGGTGTCATCAGTGTCAACACCGGCGTGATGCACCTCGCGGCCGCCCTCGGGACGCCGACCATCGGCCTGAACGGACCGACGTCCGGGCGGCGCTGGGGGCCGGTGGGTCAGCACGCCCGCTGCGTGGCTTCCCCCGAGGTGCCCGACGGGTACCTGGACCTCGGCTTCGAGCAGAACGAACACTTCGCGGACTGCATGACCGCGATCACGGTCCCTGCCGTGCTCCGAGCCTGGGACGAGGTGACCGCGACTGGCCCAACCGCCGCAACCTCGGTGCCGACGCCGGGCGGCGCGTCCCAGGACGAGGCGACCTAAGGCCGTCGCTTCCTCCGATCCTCACCGCGTCGCCGGCCAAACCTGCGACCTGCTGCTCACGAAGTGGGTCGAGACGGTGGGTGGCGTGTCTAACGTCCGGCCAGGAGCCGCGCTGCACGGGTCGTGAGATCGTCGATCTCGGCGACCGCTCGACGGTACGCGCGACGCGATCGACCGTACGGGTCAGCGACATCGTCGCCGCGAGACGCGCCCACCAGGTCACGGAGCTCCCGGTTCGCGGCGACCTTCTCGAGCCAGTCCGCGAGAGGATCCGACGGGTCTCGGGAACCCATCCGTTCACCGAGCCGGACGAACTCCTTCAGCGAGAAGGTCCGCGTCGTGGCATCCGGAACGAGGAGCATGATGCTGCGAACGTGTTTGCGCTCGAGCCCGAGGATCAGGTCGGCCCGGTCGACAGCCTCAGTGCTCAGTGGGACCCGGGTTGAGTCCTCGATGCGGAGGTCCCGGCGCGCCAGCTCCTTGACCAGCGGTCGAGGAATTGGGCGGCCGGTGTCGAGCAGACCAGCCGATTGCACCGTTGCGTCGATCCCGAGGAGCGCGAGCTGGCGGCCGAGCAGGGCGGCCGTTGCGGGTGATCGGCACAGATTGCCCGTGCAAACCGCAAGCACGTCCATGCGGGGAGTCTACGGACCGGTCTCAGCGAGGTTGTCAGCTCCCGCGAACGACGGCGCGCAACGCACCCAACGCAGGCTTCGGATGACCGCGGGCGTCGTACAACGCGAAGTGACCCTCGAGGTCACTCGAATTGCCTGTGTCCACTCCCCACGAGTACACGAACGTGCGAACGACGAAGCTGCGCCATGACGTGACTGCTTCGCCGAGCGCGTCGTGAAGGTACCGGGCCTGGTCAAGCTCGGTGACGCCCTCGGCGGCGGCAGTCGCCGAACTCCAGCCGACCTCGGTGATCCACAGTGGACGGGTGAGCCTGGCCGCCTTGACCATCCTCCAGATGAGCGGCACGCGCTGGAAGGACGACTCGACCGGCCCATCGGCAGGTCCCAGGCTCTTCGGATCGGGATAGGGGTGGACCGACCACGCGTCGACGTACGGCGCGACGGACGGCCGGGCCGCCAGGAGCCCGGCCAGCCAGGGCGGTGCGCCGGGATCGGTCGGCTGGGTGAGGTCTCCGGAGACGAGGATGGTGACCGAGGGGGCGACACGGCGGATGGAGCTGCCTGCCGTCCTGACCAGCGCCGCGTACGCTCCAGCGTCCGGCTGGGGGCGCCAAAAGCCGTGCCACCACGGCTCATTCCAGATCTCGACGGTGCGAAGTGGCCGGGAGGGAAGCCCCGTGTGCGAGCTCCAGAACGCGCCGGCGGGGCCGTAGCGCTGCACCACGGCGCTGGCGTACTCGGCGTAGTCCGACTGGTCGCGAGGCGGAAAGTCGGGGCTGTGCCGCGGGCTGGGATCCGAGGAAGCCCACGGCGCCGAGTAGGCGAGCACGGCGAGCACGTCGGTGCCCGTCGTGGCCGCGGCAGTCATGAGCGCGTCCGATCGTCGCCAGTCGAAGCGGCCCCGTTCGGGCTCCAGCATCGCCCAGTAGAAGGTTTCGCTCAGCCAGTGGATGCCGATCGTGTGAAGCAGGCGGACTTGTCGGAGCATGTCGGACGGCCGCGAGAAGATCAGGCTGCCGGCGACGCCGATCTGATCGGCACGAGCTGGTGCCGCCGCTGGTCGGGAGCGCTGCACTCGCCTGCGCTGCGAGCAGCCCGGCGACCAGGACCACGACGAGGAGGCCTCGTCGCGCGCCCTGCTGCATAGACCGAGAGCGTACTGAAGCGATTCGGGCAGTTGACCGCGTCGCCGCGTCGCCGCGTCGCCGCGTCGCCGACCCAGGGTCCGCGCTCGGTAGCCGCGAGCCTCCCGCTAGACGAAGACGCCGAGTCCTCCCCGCGCCCGCACACAGCCCCGTGTGAGCGCCTCGAGATAGGCGATCGGCAAGCAGGTGAAGGCTGCCACTTCGGTCACGTTCCAAATGTGGAGGGCGCGGCGGCCTTGGTACTTGGCTCGGACGGCGATACCGCTGATGAGCAGGAGGGCAACCCCGATGGCCAACGCGGCGACGCTGGCTGTGAGCGCCCCGATCAGCACCAGCACCCATGCCATGAGACTTCCGAGGGCCACCAGATGGAGTGGACGGTGGATGCGGAGCCGACCGAAGGTCTTCACCTCGATGAATTTGCGGTAGAGCGCCGGGTGGCGACGGTACAAGAGGGGATCGAAGACGTAGCGCCGCGCGTGCCGGAAGCAGGCCCTCATGGTGAGGAACTGCTCTGGGTGCTCGACGAGCACGGTCGGATCGATCTCGTGGACATAGCCGCGCTCGAACGCTCGAAAGCCGAGATCCACGTCTTCGCGGAAGTAGAGGCCGGTGCCACGATCGAAGAAGCCCAGGTCATACCCGCCGAGGTCGTCGAAAGCCGATCGCCGGACGAAGAGGTTGCACGGTATGAACGACGGAACTGGCACCGGTTCGCCGCGGCGAGTCGAACGGAGTGTGCCCTCAAGGCGGGTGCGTCCCTCGAGGAGGTCGATCGGGTTCTGACGCAGGTGCGCATCGGCCCGCTCGAGCCAATCCGGTGCGATGAGCACGTCGTCTTCCGTGAAGGCCAGGTACTCGCCGACGGCGACGGCTGCGCCCGCGTTCCGAGCTGCGCCCGGACCCCCGTGATCGGTGCGAACCACACGCAAGCGCATCGTCGTGGCCTGTCGCTCCAACCAGTCGACGGTGCCGTCGGTCGACCCGTCGTCGACGACGATGACTTCGAACTCGTGAGCAGGAAACGTCTGTGCGACGAGACAGTCGAGACTGGCTTGCAACTGGGCTCGACGATTGCGCGTGGGGACAATGACCGAGAACCGGATGCTCATCTCGTTCGCTCAGTTCACCCGACGCGCCGTCGGCAGGCGTCCTCGAGGCCGAGGATCGCTGGGAATGGGCCCGATCGAGCGACAGCGCTCGCATGGGATCTGGTGGAGGCCTGCAAAAGACTCCCGGCTCGTCTCGACTGAGACGCACACGAAGCGTCGCGTCGAATGCGCGCGAAATCGCTCATTCCTGCTGATCGTATCTGGAGGCGGCCCGCGGCCGACGCTGATCTTGAGGCTCGACGAAGAGCCTTCGGCTATTCCGGTCGGATCGTCATCGCCGACCGTAACGGAGAGGCTTGACTCAAGGTGTGCGCGATACGCGCCGAGAAGCCTAAAGGGCGTTGGCCGCGTGAGAGGCAGATATCGGAGCGATAGCCGGCATCGATCCCTTGCGAGCCTCCAACGCTACTGCGACGTCCAATCATGCGCCCGGCAATCCCGCGCGCCGCTGACCCATACACATTGACGAATACACTTCCCTTGCCGTGAACAGAGAGACCCTGCGACCCATCTGGGGCTACAAGTGGTGGCTGCTGATCCTGGTCGTCGCGGTGGCGATCGGCGCGTACGCGTTCAGCTCCCGGCAATCAGACACCTACCAGTCGACCGCGTCGGTCCAACTGCAGTCCGGGCTCCAAGCCAACGGTCAGTTCATCGACCAGAACACCCTGACCCAGCTCGCGAACACGTACCAGAACCTCGCCGGAACGGACGCCGTAGCAAGTCGGGCGGCGCAACTCGTCGCAGCCTCGAATCCGGTCGCGCCTGGAGCGCCAACCACGACGACGACACTTCCCGCGCTGAGTCCGTCCCCGACTGTCGTCCCGAGTTCAACCTCGGCCCTGCAGAAGCGTCTCAAGGATGACGTCTCCATTTCTCAAGAGAACGAGGTGACGGTTCTCGACTTCGTGGCCACGACTGGCGACCCCCGCACCGCGGAAGGGTACGCACAGGCATACGCAACCGCGTTCGTGCAGTACGTCACTGACTACCAGAATCAGCAGCGCAACGACGCGCTGAACCGAATCGCACTGCAGGTCAGCCAGATTGAGAATCAGCTCAATCAGATCCCGGTGTCGCCGAATCCGAACGCCCCGGAAGACCCGAGACGAACTGCACTGACGACGCAGTTGAACTCGCTGCAGACGCAAGCAGCGACGCAGCAGACCATGCCGAGAGATTCGGCGACGCTCGTCGAGCCCGCGAATCTCCCGACGAGTCCAGCATCCCCGAATCCCAAGCGGGATGCAGCACTCGCAGCACTTGCCGTGTTGATCGTCGGCCTCGTCGTTGTCTATCTCCGCGTGACATTGACCGAGCACTACGCGTCCCCTGAAGACGCCGAAATCGATCTCGACCTACCCGTCCTCGGGGAGATTCCTCGACTCGCGGATCGTCCTGAGGTGCGGGTGGAAGCGTTCCGGGAGCTTCGGACCAGCGTGACGTTTGCCCTTCGGGACCGTCCGAACGCGGTGTTCCTGGTGACGAGCTCTGAGCCGAATGCCGGGAAGACCTTCGTGACCCTCAATCTCGCCATCTCACTCGCTCTGGAAGGCCGGCGTGTCCTTGCGGTCGATGGCGATCTCCGGCGCCCGATGTTGCACACCTTGACCGACATCCCCGTGTCGCCGGGACTCGCGAACGTGTTGCAAGGACGGATGGACGAGCTCCCGACGCAGAGCGTCACCGGCGACGCCGGGGTGAGGTTCGATGTCTGGCCCGCCGGCGTTTCCGACGGTGACATGCCTGAGCTGCTGTCCCGTTCGAAGCTCCGGAGCGTCGTCGAACATCTCCGCGTGCGCTACGAAGCGGTGATCTTCGACAGTCCGCCAATCAGTGCCGTCGTCGACGCCGCGATCATCGCCGGCTCCGGAACTGACGGTGTCGCCTTCGTCGTCAACGCCCGCTCGACTCGCAAGCGTGAGGCACGACGGGCTGTGCAGACCCTCCGAGGGCTGGAGGTTCCCCTGCTCGGACTTGTCTTCAACGAGTCGTCCACTGGGCGAGCACGGTACGCAGACCAGTACTCCTATCGGGGGCGCGGGCGATAACGTTGAGCATGCTGCGCCGACTGACGCGCGCTGGCGGCATCACGATCATCGGCGTGCTCGTCGGTGTCGTGCTGGCGCTCGGCGTCGCGATCTTCGGCGTCCCCATTCTCATTCTTCCCATCGCCCTCGTGCTGGCCGGGCTCCTGGTCCTTCGGCCGTGGTGGGCGCTGGCGGTCTTCGCAGTCGTGATCGTCCTCTGCGGTGAGGATCCAGCCCAGGCGTTGATCCCGCAAGAGGCATGGTTCCACCAGGCGCTCTCGGGGTTGACGCTGTCGCCAGCGAACCTCATTCTCATCGTCCTTGTCGCGTCGATTGTCCTCGACGTGCGACGCTCTCACCGCCCGTGGCGGACCCCAGGACTCCTGACCGGACCGCTGCTCCTTCTCGGCTTCCTGGCGATCTGGGGAGCGATCGTTGGGCGGAGCAACAGTGCGCACGACTCAACTCAGCTCCTCGACCAGGTCCGGAGCATCGCGATCCTGATCGTTCTCCCGTTCGCGCTGGTGAACCTCCCCAGTCCACGAGGTGCAGTCAAGCGTGTCGTGGTCGCCGCGGCGGTTCTCGCCGGGCTGACGGGCGGCCAAGGGCTTCTGTCGTATGCCCAAGGCGTCGGAAAGTCGATCGACAATGTGACGATCACGTACCTCTCCGAGATTCCGAATTGGTTCACCATCCTGCTCATCCTCGGTGCCCTCGCGTACGTCGTCGGACACGGTCGTATGCCCGGTTGGGCTGTTCTGTGCACCGGGCTGGCTCTGATCTCCCTGGTGCTCAGCTTTCGGCGCAGCTTCTGGCTCGGGACCGTCGTCGGTATTGTGGTCGTGATCGTGGCCGTCCGAGGGGGGCGGCGCGCCCGGTTGATCCCGATCGCCTTGGCGTCCCTCGCCGTCATCCTCAGCCTGACGACAGGCCTCGTCGGTGGTGCTCAGGGAGCTCTCGCGCTTCGGTTCAGTCAGCTGAGCCCGACGCAGGTGGCTTCGTCGCAAGACGACCGCTATCGCATCGATGAGACGAACAACGTCTTGAAGGAAATCGAACACCACCCCGTCACGGGTATCGGCCTCGGGTCGCCCTGGCGTATCCGCCAGCCACTCTCACAGTCGCTTCCTCAGGGCACCTTCTACAACCATTTCGCCTTGCTTTGGTTCTGGTTGCACCTCGGGATCCTCGGCCCGGTCGCGTATGTGCTGATCCTCGGTGCCGGCCTGCTCGAGGCGCTACGGATAGGCCGTCATCACGGCGACCCCGTCGTACGCGCGGCGGGAATCGCAGTGGCGGCCGGACTCGCGGCACTCGTGACCGCGGAAGCGACGGCCACCTTCACCGGTGCGGATCCTCGCTTTGACGCGCTCTTGGGGCTCGTTCTCGGCTGGGTCGCCTGGGCGAGAGTCGCCGAAGCCACGAAGACGGAGATCGACGACGCACGGGACGCGAGGTCCTTCGATGAGCTCCGACGAGGACCGAGCCGCGCCGCGCATTGATCCAGGGGGCGAGACGTCGATCGTGCGCTCCCAGGCCGCGGTGTCGCGCAGCACTTCTCGACACCCGAGAGCTGCCGGATGAGTGTTACGACTCGTTGTCGGCGACCAGGCCCTCGTAGAGCGAAGCGAGCGGTGCGGTCACCGCGTTCCAATCGAATCGACGCTCCACCTCCCGGCGACCCTCTTCGGACAACCGGCTCGCCAGGCGATTGTCGGTGAGGACGCGAGCGGCCTGCGCGGCGAGGTCGGCCGAGGACTCACCGAGTAGAACGTGGCGATCCGGTACGAGGCCCAGGCCCGCGACACCGAACCGTGTGGACACGACGGGCACGCCGGTGGCGAGCGCACGCAGGGCCTTGAGCCGAGTTCCGCTCCCCCCCCGGATCGGGAGGACAGTTACCCGTGCTGCGGCGAGGGCTGAGTCCACTTCTGGGACCTCACCTGTGACCGTGAGCCAGGGGGGCTTCTGTCTCGCGAGGCGGGTCGGCGGCTGGCGGCCGACGAGAGTTAGCGTCGCGTCCGCCAGCCGTTCTCGCAGGATGGGCATCACGCAGTCGACGAGCTCTTCTGCGGCCATCGCGTTCGGGAGATAGTCGTAGGAGCCGACGAAGACGACGGTATGGCGCCCGGACACGGGCCGGTGCGGCGAAACGCGCGCGCAGTCAACGCCGTTTGGAACGATGAGCACGCGCCGAGCACCCCAGCCCTCGAGTGCTTCTGCGTCAGTGTCGCTTGTGGCAAGTACCGCCGCGGCCTGGGGGATGATGTCGCGTTCGAGCCGCTCTATCTTGGCCGCCTCCCAGCGGAGCCGACGGCGTTGGATCGGGTTCGATGCCATGCCGGCTGATGTCCGGGCGACCTCCGTCTCAACGTTATGAGCGTCGATGACCATGGGGCGATGGGCAAGGAGGCCAATCGGCGCCGTAAAGACGTGGGATGCATGAATCGCGTCCCAGGTGCCCGCGGCGGTGAGGCGTCGGAGTGAGTCGGATCCGTGTCTGGTCACCTGATAGGCCGTGGTTAGCGACGTGAGTAGGGCGTGAAG
This sequence comes from uncultured Actinomycetes bacterium, assembly GCA_963714105.1. Lineage (GTDB taxonomy): Bacteria > Actinomycetota > Acidimicrobiia > IMCC26256 > PALSA-555 > PALSA-555. Next base: position 2,276,839 of record OY970233.1, read on the forward strand.
ACGAGACGGGCGATGGCCGGCGCTTACTAAGCGGAAGGGCTCGCGTTCGGCAGAAGGAACCGGTCCGAGCGTCGCGACGTCGACGTCCATCGAGCGTCCTAGCGCTCGCGCCAGGTGCAGGTCACGCTCACGCGCCCCCGTCGTGGGTGGTATTGGTGAAGCACCGGCAAGGAAGAGCACTCTCATGCGTCGCGCCCCTCAGAGTCGGCGAGAGCACCCCAGAGCCGCCGCTGAATGAAGCGCCCACGCGTCCCTCCGGAGCCCGGGTCCGGTTCAGCAGTAACGCTGACGCAACCGGCGAGCCTCGCCGCCAGCGCGATTCGGCAGCGACTGGCTGATCCGTCGCCGACGATCCGACACGCGGATGCTCCGATCAGCGAGCCGCGAAGGGATCTCACGCTGTAGGAGTTGAGACGTTCGGCCGCCAACGCATCGGGGAGGGTGGCGTCGGGCGAGCTGTCGGGAGAAAGGACGATCCGCACCGGTCCGTTGGCTGAACCGATACGGGCGGCCGCGATCGCCCTGAGTTCGGCATCTGCGCCCGTCGGCACAAACGCCATCGGGCCGTCGGAGTCAGTGAACCCGGCCAGATCGCTCCACGCGATGGCGCCGAACAGGGGCAGGGCCACGAGGAACGCCGCGCCTCCGAGCGCGATCTGAGCGAATGGCGGCAAGAGGTAGCCGGGGACGAGCACGACGATGAGGATCGCGAGCGGGCCGAGTATCCGCCACATGGCGCGGTCAAAGACTGCGATTCTGACCATCCGTCGACACGCCAAGACCGAGACGGCCAAGACGGCAACCTCGGTGAGCGTTGTCGCAATGGCTGCCCCCAGCAAAGAGAAGGGAGGGATGAGCGCGAAGCAGAGGATCAATGTGAGCGCGAGAGAAGATGGAGATGCCGATCAGGGCGCGCTCACGATGTGTCGCGAGCAGGATCGCCTGCGCGAGCCCGGCGAGGAAGATGAAGCCGGCGGCCGGCGCGAGGACGGCGAGAGCCACCCCGCCGGAGCGGTACTGCGCGAAGCCCGGGATCGCCGTGAGTGCCCGCCAGGCGGTCATGGCCCCGCCGATGGCGATCGGTGCAGCCAGAAACAGGAGCGGCCGCGCGATCCGTTTCACCCGTCGCTGCAGCTGTTCACGGTCCTCGGTCCCGCTCCGAGAAAGGATGGGTCGAACAACGACCATCACCATTGCCGGGATCACGCCGATCGTGGTCAGCACCCGGTATGCCGCACCGTACTGACCGACCGCGTTGGATGAATGGAAGTAGGCGAGGATCAGGGTGTCGACGCCGTAGTAGATGGTGGCGATGAGATTCATCAGCCCGATCGGCCATGCGACTCGACCAATTCGGGTGAGGGTCTCGAGGCGCGGCCTCCACCGAAGCCCACGTGCGAGCCGAAGGGCGACCGGCACGATCAAGACCTCGGTCAAGGTGTTCGCCGCCACGTAGAGCCACACAAACGCGAGTGGTCCTGAGTGCAGAACGGCGAGAACCGCCGAACCGGCGGCGAGGGCGGCCGCTTCCCCAGCTTCGATCGTGGCGGGCCATCCAACGCGGAGCCGGACCTCGAGGGGAATACGCGACGACTCGAGTGCCAGCGTCACGAGCAGGATCCCGGCCACCATCGCCGCGGTTCGTTCGGCGGCTGAATAGCCCCCGAGGAACAACAGCGCTGTCATTGCCGCGTAAGCCAACGTCCCCGTGATCACTCTCAGGTAGACGACGTTGGGGAGAAGTAGGTCTTCCCCTCCCAGTCCCTGTGAGAGGTCACGGTTGACCGTGGTTTGAAAGCCGAAGTCGCTCAGCGTCTGAAAGATGGCGAACGTCGCAAGGCCGAATGTATAGATCCCGAGCCCACTCGGTCCTAACGCGGACGCGGTGATCGCAAACGCGACGAAGAGAAGAGCGGTTGCAAGTACTCGTGACGACGCGAGATGCATGAACCCGCGCGCGGCCGGCCGCGTGGTCTGATCGGGGACGAGCGACTTGGCGGGTTCACTCACTGGCGTGCGGCGAACATCATGTCGAGCAAACGCTTGGTCTGCTTTCGACCGTCGAACTGGAGCTCTGCCGCGAGCCCTGCCGCGCGCACCGAGCTCGGCGCGTCGGTTTGGATCTTCGGCGAGCGCCCGCAGCGCGCTCCGGAGAGAAGCGCGATCTCCCCGTGGGACCACGATCCCTGCGTCTCCGAGGAGGTCCGGAATCCCACCCACATCGGATCCGATGACCGGTGTGCCGCAACCGAGCGCTTCGACCAGAGCGAACGGCGCAGCATCGACGTAACTGGGAAGGCAGAAGATCGCAGCGCGGTGGTGAAGATCAATGATCTGATCGTCGCCGGGCCCGAGCTGGTGCCAATGGACCCCGCGTACGCGTGGCGGCGCTTCCTGACTCACGACGTCAAGCTCGAAGCCCGAACCCAGGTCGGAGCCGAGCGCGGCGACCAGATCGGCGCCGCCCTTTGCCTCAAATCGAGCCCCCACGAACAGCACGCGGACGTCTGCCGAGGGAGTCGGCTGACCCGGCGCGTACCGTTCGAGGTCAATTCCAGGATGCAGGGTGACGACCTGAGCCCTCGGGGCGGCACGACGAGCAGCGCGCGTCGCCCAGTCGGTCCACGTAACGACCGTGTGCGCGCCTTCGAAGGCTCGACGCTCGAGGGCTCGGCTCAACTCGAGTGTCGCGTGGGTCCATGGACGAGGACGCTGCCAGACGCCGAGATCCGCATAGGAGTTGATCGACGCGTCGATCGACACAAACGTAGGGATCTCCCGCATGAGCCGTTGGAGCAGCAGGGCGCTGGCCTGTGTGTGCACGTGCAGGACGTCGGCACTGTCGAGCGCGAGGGTGCGGGTGATCGCCCTTCGGGCCCGCCAGCTCTGTACGAGGTGCCAGCGCGTCGGTTGAAAGTCGAGCGTGAGCTCGAAGAGACCGGGGACGCTCCGCGCCGCGAGCCGCGCTCCACGCCCCTCTGACGCCGGTCCCAGCATTCGCGCATCGACGTCATCGTTGTGCTCAAGCCCGATCCTGAGCGCGCTGGCCAAGTTGGTGTGTCCGAGGACCCCGGTCCCGACCGCGCCTTCGTTATAGAAGACCGCTCGAAGCGGTTCAGCCACCCGGCACACAGTAGGCGAGGACTCGTGCCGAGCCGAGTACCGATCGCTCGAGAGATGGACGTTCGTCGCGGCCGCGATCCGAGTCGGGCGCTTCCGTGCCGCGCACGGGACCATGGGGAGCAGAGCCGTCCTCGGGGATGACTGACCTTCGGATACCGGGGCCCTATTCTCGACCGGGTATCTCGGTATGGAGGGATCGCGAGCAAGTGGTACCCAGTTGGCTCGTGCGACGGCTCCGTGCGGACCCTGCAGACGTGAGACGCCAGTGAGCAACTCAACGCCGGTGGCCGCATTCGATCCCGTCCAGCCGGTGTGCTTCTTCTCTCCCCATCTCGACGACGTCGTGCTCTCGTGTGGCCACTACCTCGCGTCGCGGCCGGGAGCACAAGTTGTCACGGCCTTCGCGGGCGCGCCGGCGATCACCAGACGAGACGGATGGAATGCCAAGACGACCGGTCGCTCTTCGGCACTCGATGCCATCGCCTTACGGCGGAACGAGGACGCGGCGGCACTCACCGAGCTCGGAGCTCATCCCTACTGGCTCGATCTGTGGGAAGCGGAGTACCTCCCGATGCAGCATCGGTGGGTGCGGGGCCGACCGCAGGATGATCCCGCGTCTCGGGTGGTTCGGCACGTTGCCGCCTGGGCGCTGGCCAATCTGCGGAGCAGGTCGCGCCGCCTGCGGCGGCCGATCCGGGAGGCGGTGGAGGAGGTGCTCGAAGAGCTCCGGCCTGCTTCCGTCGTCGCCCCACTCGGCCTGCACCATCCCGATCATCGAGCGTTGAGTGCGGCGTGCCTCGCGACGGTTTCCCGGTCGGAGCCGGCGTGGTACCTGTACCTCGACATGCCGTACGCGCTGAGCTTCCCGAACGAGGCCCGACGGAGACTGTCGGCCGTGCGGCGGCGGGTGAAGCTGGAGAGCCTTCAGCCCTTTCTGCCTTCCGGTGCCTCCAAGGCGAACGCAGCCGAGGACTATCAATCACAAGTTTCCGCGCTGGCGACCGGTCTTCCTGCGCTCACCCCATCGCTGTCCGAACCCGAGCGCTACTGGAGAGTCGTGAGCCGCTGATGCACATTGCCATCGATGCGACGTGTCTTGCTTGGGGCTGGAGCGGGATCCCCAAGTACGTGGATCGAATTGTGCGCGAATGGGTCGCGCGGGAATCCGACATCGAGATCACGATGCTTGCGAACACGTCCCAGAAGCAGTTCTCGCCGATCCAGGGGGTCAACCAGATCGGGGTTCGACGACTGGGCGGGGGAATATGGCGGAACCAGTTCGCACGCGCATGGGTCAAGCGGGAGAAGCCCGACGTCTACTGGGCACCCGAGATGGTGCTCCCGCGACGCGTGGCGACGCGCACCGTCGTGACGGTCCATGATCTCACCCCGGTCACGATGGCGAAGTCAAAGACCGTGCGGGCGAGACTTGCGTTCCGGCCGTTGCGCGCATCAGTGCGCCGTGCGGATCGTCTGATCGCGGTGTCCAGCTGGTCCAAGCGAGAGCTCATCCGGGTGCTGGGCATCACGTCTGATCGGATCGTCGTCATCGCAAACGGGGTCGACGACCAGTTCACGCCCGGTGATCGGGGACAGGCCCGGGCGAACGTCCGCCGCCGATGGGGCATCGATCGTCCGTTTGTGCTCGCCGCCGGTACCCTCGAGCAACGGAAGGGTCTCGACGTCGTCTTTGGCGCCGCGCGAGCAGCAGCGAAGACGAACGCGGCCTGGCAGTTGGTTCTCGCCGGCGGGGTCGGAGATCACGGCGCCGCGATCGCCGCCGAGGCAGACACCGTTCCTGGGTGTCGTCGCCTCGGGAGAGTGACCGATCCCGAATTGGTCGACCTGTACCGGGCCGCTGACGTCGTCGCGACACCCTCCTTCGCCGAGGGTTTCGGAATCGTCCCATTGGAGTCGATGGCGTGCGGCACACCGGCGGTCGTCTCCGGCGGTTCCGGAGCGCTCGAAGAGATCAGCGGGCCAGCAGCGATCGTCGTCCCCGAGCGAAGCCCAGCGGCGTGGCTGGCCGCCATCGACGAGGCCCGCTCTCGCCGTCCCGAGCTTGCCCAGCGCGGCATCCAGCTCGCCGGGCGCTACCGATGGCCGGACACGGCCGCGGCGACGCTCGACGCTCTCCGAGGCGCCGCGGAGGACGCTCTTCGGCGCTGATCTGAGAGATCACGTGCGCCGCCAAGTTCGGCGCGGCGGTTGACATAACTTGACGGAGACGCGGGCTCTTGCGCGAAGATCTGGGGTGGGTGATCGAGCGAGTGCAGCGCGCGACACCCACCGAAGGAAGCATGCAGGTACGTACCCAAGCCCGCCGGTTGTTGGCATCGCGTCCCATCGAGCCTCTCGTCGTCGGTGCCCGACGGCTGGACTACGAGCGACGGCGGATGAGTCGGAACCTGCGGTATTGGAATTCGCCCCGAAGTCATGGCGACCCGATCCTCGAGGATCTCGCTCGCGACGGCTTCGCGGTACTTCGCGGGCACACCAGTCGTTCGGAAGTCGATCGGCTGATGGGGGAGTTGGAGCCGTGTCTCTCGCAGCCCGACTCGCTGCTCCCGGTGAGGGACGATGCGACGCAAGCAGCCATGGGCGCAGACGCCTCCGTCCCTCCAGTCGGCGATGCCGACATCACCGCCGGACCAGCCCGCTACCGCGATCAGACCAATACGGTCTCCGTCTACGAGCCGTTCCTCCGCTGTCCGGCTGCGCTTGAGCTCGCCTTTGATCCGGAACTCCTCAGAATTGCGACGGCGTACTACCGGTGTCCCGCCGCTGTCACGGGCGCGGACCTCCGGCGCAGCTTTGTCAACGACCTGCCGGGATTCGGCGACCTCTACAACTTCCACTCCGATCCCAACAGCGTGCGTGAGCTGAAGTCGTTCACATATCTCAACGACGTCGACGAGCTGGGAGGACCCTTCCTCTACGTCCGGGGGAGCCACCGACTCCGTCCGCCGGGATGGACAGCGAAGTACCTGTGGTCCCGCGCTGAGGTCGAGGACCGATTCGGGGAGGATCGGATCTGCGCAGTCACTGGCCAGGCTGGTGACGTGATTCTCGCCGACACCTCGGGGTTCCATACCGGTTCGAAGCCAATCGCGAGGGATCGGTCAATCCTCGTCGTCAACCGTTTCGTCCACAAGGAACTCCAGGGCCGGCATCCCTGGCTGCACGTACCCGACGGTTGGATCGAGCAGCTGGATCCTCAGCAACGCCACGCGGCCGACTACCTACGGGTGAGCCGGTCGATCTCCTCGCACGATCGTCACGGTTCCAGCGGCGGCGTCGGCGGGTTGTAATCCATCCGCCCCTGCGGGGGCGCAGGGCGTCCGCCTAGCCGGTCAGGGACGAGGTCACCGCAGCCCAAGCTGGCTTGTACGAGCCGTCCGCATGGCGCAGGCTGTAGTGCTGCTGGAGATCGCTCGGGTTGGTCCCGTCCTGGTCCCACGTGTAGACGAAGGTCTCGGCGATAGAGTTCCGCCACGTTCCGAGCGCCATGCCGAGTGCCTGGGACAGGTACTGCGATTGGGTCGCCTCGCTCACAGCACCTGAGGTGCCCGTCGCGGTCGACCAGCCGATCTCCGTGATCCAGATCGGTCGCGACACGCCCGCAGCTGCGGCGTCCGTCTGTGTGACAGTGACTCGGGAGTACGCGTAGTCGATCGGACCTGCAGTGTTCGGGCCGTTCGAGGTCGGATCCGGGTAAGGGTGCACGCTCCAGGCGTCGACGTAGGTTCCGATCCCCGGATCACTGGCGAGCAGGTTCTGGATCCAGCTGACCGTCGACCCGTCGGTGCGAACCTGAAGGTCGTCGCCGGCCACGAGGATCTTCACACCCGGATCCGCGGTACGAATGGCGGCGCCGGCCGCGTTCACGAGCTGTCCGTAACCGACGGGGTCGGGGTTGGGCTTCCAGTTCCAGTCGCCCCACGGCTCGTTCCAGATCTCGACCGCGGCGAGTGGATGGACCGGAACGTCAGGACGGCTTGACCAGAAGCTGCCGTTCGGCCCGTAGCGGCCGACGACTGCGGACGCGAACTGGGCGTAGTCCGCAGGGTTGCTCGGCGGGTAGTACGCGTCGCCATGACCACTGGGGTCCGACGAAGCCCACGGTGCCGAGTAGTCGAGGATGGCATCGACGTTGACGCCCGCTTTCGCGGCGGCGGCCATCAGCCCATCGCTGTTGGACCAGTTGAATTGACCCCGGCCGGGTTCGATCGTGCCCCAGTAGAAGTCGCTGCGAACCCAGGTCAGCCCCGCCGCTGCGAGCGTTTGCAGTTGCGTGGTGTCGGTGCCCTCACCGGTCCAGAAGAGGTCGGCGTCGACCCCGACCCGGCCGGCGTTCGCGGAACCCTGTGGGGTCGTGGTCGGCGGGGTGGTGGTCGGCGGGGTGGTGGTCGGCGGGGTGGTGGTCGGCGGGGTGGTGGTCGGCGGGGTGGTGGTCGGCGGGGTGGTGGTCGGCGGCGAGCTCTTGACGATCGGGGCGGGGGGTGGCGGCGGGGGCGCTGGTGCGGGGCCGCACGCGGCGGCGAGTGCGATCAGTGCGACGGCGGCCGAACCCAGCCCGATCCGGGCCTTCCGGTCAACCCGCTTCGTCGCCCTCATGGCAAGCTCCTTTTCGACCTCCTTTCACGTTCTCGGCCGGGAATCGGGGCCCCTTGACGGGCAATCTCACGGGGAGTGGCCGTTTCGCGGCCAGTGACCACGCACCGCTCCCATGGGCCCCGAGCCAGATGACCTTTAGACTGCGGTAGCCCAGCTCGACGACCCCGGCGCCTGGCGTGGAATGGACTCGGGTCGGCGACCAGTTGAGGAGTGGTGCTCGTGCCGCATCCGTCCACGGCCCTTGAGGGCACCGATCCGGCGATCGCGGACGTCGTCCGGCGCGAGCTCGAACGCCAGAACACGACGGTCCAGCTGATCGCCTCCGAGAACTTCGCTTCGGCGGCCGTTCTTGCCGCCCAAGGGTCGGTGCTGACGAACAAGTACGCCGAGGGCTACCCGGGCAAGCGCTACTACGGCGGCAATCGCGTCGTGGACGAGGCTGAGGAGCTCGCCCGGGACCGTGCCCGCGCACTGTTCGGGGCGGACCACGCCAACGTGCAGCCCCATTCGGGCGCGAACGCCAACATGGCCGCGTACCTCGCGCTGCTCGACCCTGGCGATGTCGTGATGGGGATGCGCTTAGACCAGGGCGGTCACCTCACGCACGGTTCGCCGGTGAACTTCAGTGGCCGTCTCTACCGGTTCGTCGCCTATGGGGTCGACGACGAGACCGAGACGCTCGACTACGACGCGATCGCGGCGGTAGCGCGGGTCGAGCACCCCAAGCTCATCGTCGCCGGCGCGACCGCGTACCCCCGACTGATCGACTTCGCGGCCTTTCGGGCCATCGCCGACGAAGTTGGCGCTCTCCTCGTCGTCGACGCCGCGCACATCGCGGGGCTGATCGCCGGCGGCGCCCATCCTTCACCCGTGCCCTACGCCGACGTGGTCACGTTCACGACGCACAAGACGCTGCGCGGGCCGCGTGCGGGTGCGATCCTGTGCAAAGAGCAGTACGCGTCAGCGATCGACAAGGCGGTGTTCCCGGGTCTGCAGGGCGGGCCGCTCATGCACGTCGTCGCGGCCAAAGCCGTCGCCTTCCACGAGGCGGCACAGCCGTCGTTTCGCGACTACGCCGCCCAGATCGTGCGAAACGCGCAAGCCCTTGCCTTGGCCCTCGACCGGGAAGGCTTCCGGATCGTCTCGGGCGGAACCGACAACCACCTTCTCCTCGTCGACCTGCGACTGTTCGGCGTGACCGGAAAGGTCGCCCAAGAGGCGCTCGACGCGGCGGGCGTCACCTGCAACAAGAACGCGATCCCGAACGACCCCGAGAAGCCGTTCGTCACCAGCGGGCTGCGCCTCGGCACCGCCGCAGTGACCACCGCCGGGATGGGGGAGCCGGAGATGGTCGAGATCGCGTCGTTCATCGCCCGAGTGCTGCGGGCGGTCGACGACGAGGACGTGCGAGCCGAGGTCCGCGAGTCGGCCAACCGTCTCTGCTCCAAGTTCACGCCGTATCCCGAACTCGCCTGAGCGCAGGTGCTCGGCTACTCGATCGTCGGCGTCGTCGGCGCCACGACGACGTTCCTCTTCACCTACCTCATGCGCTGGCTCGCGCCACGCATCGGCGCGATGTCGCTGCCCGGCACCCGCAGCGTCCACGGAGAGCCCACCCCCTCGCTCGGGGGGGCAGCCATGTTCGCCGGCTTCCTCGCCGCGATGGCCGTCGCCTCCCAGCTCACCCAGTTCCGCGAGATGTTCGCCGACTCCTCCGAGCCGCTCGGGTTGCTTCTCGCCGCCGGGGTCATGTTCCTCACCGGCGCGGTCGACGACCTGCGCGAGGTGTCACCCCCGGCGAAGGTCGCCGGCCAAGTGCTGAGCGGGAGCCTCCTCTCGCTGTTCGGGGTCACCATGCTCTACTTCCGGGTCCCGTTCGCGAGCTACCAGTACATCGTGCTGTCTCCCGACCTAGCCCCGCTCCTGACCGTCGTCGTCGTCGTCGTACTGGCCAACGCCCTGAATCTCATCGATGGGCTCGATGGGCTCGCGGCCGGCATTGTGATCATCGCCGGCACCGCGCTGTTCCTCTACGCCGACCGCCTGTTCAAGGCCGGGCTGCTCGAGGGTTCGAACATCGCGCCGCTCGTCGCGGTCATCGCGGTCGCGGTCTGCGTCGGGTTCCTGCCCCACAACTTCAGTCCGGCACGGATCTTCATGGGCGACGCCGGCGCCATGTTCCTGGGTTTGCTGATGGCCGTCACCATGATCACCGTCGGGGGGCGCACCGCCGACGAGTTCAGCGGGCAGACCTTCTTCTTCTTCGCTCCGCTCGTCATCCCGATCCTGATCCTCGCGGTGCCGATCGTCGACACGATCTTCTCGCTCCTGCGGCGCCTGGTCCGCGGTGAACCCTTCTCGCAGGCGGACCGGGAGCACCTCCACCACCGGCTCATGCGCCTCGGACACGGCCCCCGACGCGCCGTGGTCATCTTGTGGCTCTGGACCGCGCTGCTCTCGGCCGTCGCCCTCATCCCCACCTACACGAACCGCGGCAACGCCCTCGTGCCCCTTGCCCTCGCCGCCCTCGCCCTCCTCCTCTTCACCTACTTCCACCCCGGAGTACGGTCGCTGCGCCGCTCGGCCCGAGCCGGGCCGGCGCCGCCCGAGGGCGTCGTCGACTTCGAGGAGGCCCGCCGGCGGGCCGGTGGCGGCGGCTGAGTTGACGCTTCGACCCGGCCGCCGATAGTGTGTGAAAACATTCACAAGCGCACCCGGCATTGCCGGAGCTGCGCCCCGAGTGCGCGAAGCGAGGGGAACCAGCGGCCGTGAGGGATCCGGTGCGGCGGTTGCAAGCCATCCCGAGCGCGTCGAACGACGCGTTCAGCTACGCCGTGGCCATGGTGCTCGTCCCCGTGCTGTTCGGGCTGTTCGGGGCCTGGATCGACGGCCGGGTGGGGACCCGCCCGCTGTTCCTGCTCACCCTCGGCGCGCTCGGCGCGGCCTGCTCGTTCGCCTCCGCGTACGTCCGCTACGAGCACCGAGTGGCCCGCCACGACGAGGGCAAGCCCTGGGCCCGCGGCAACGCGACGCCGTCGGGCCGTGTCGACGGGGACGCGGCATGAGCGCACCCACGATCCCGTCGGTCGATCACATCGAATCTCGCATCGCGATGGATCTCAGTCGGCGGGCGCTCCTCGTCGCGCCGGTGGCGATGCTCGGTGTCGGCCTGTGGCGGGGTGTCGACGCCGCGACGGCGGTCGCGTTGGCCCTCGCGCTGGTCGTCGCCAACCTGCTCATCGCCGCCGCCAGCCTCGGCTGGGCCGCGCGCACCAGCCCGAACCTGCTCATGGGGGTCGCGCTGTTCGGGTTCCTCTTCCGGCTCGCGCTGCTCACCGCGATCGGCGCGGGCGTGAAGGCCCTCGGCATCGTCGACTGGCCGGTCTTCTGCATCACCCTCGTCGTCGGCTACCTCGGGCTGCTCTTCTGGGAGCTGCGCTCGGTCAGCCTCTCGCTTGCCTCTCCAGGCCTGAAGCCCGGCCGTCACTGGGAGTGACCGGTTTGAACCCCGTTGTCGCCAACCTGCTGCCGAACATCAACGAGATCTTCCAGTGGAAGGGCATCTTCGGGCAGAACACACTCCTGGAGTTCAACAAGACCGCGTTGATGGCGTTCGTCTCCACCACGATCTGCATCGCCTTGTTCTGGGCCGGCAGCCGCCGCCGGGCGCTCGTCCCGACCGGCGTGCAGAACGCCGCCGAGCTCGGCTACGAGATGGTCGAGGAGAACATCAGCATCGCCGCGATGGGAGAGGACGGGCGCAACTGGACCCCGTTCTTCGCCACGATCTTCTTCTGGATCTTCTTCATCAACATCTTCGAGGTCATCCCCGGCGTGCAGTTCCCGGCGACGTCGCGGCTGGCCATCCCGCTGTTCCTCGCCCTGATCAGCTGGGGGACGTTCATCGTCACCGGGTTCATCAAACAGGGCCCGAAGTACTTCTGGCACAACATCAGCCCTCCCGGCGTCCCGTTCGCGTTGAAGTTCCTCGTCGTCCCGATCGAGTTCTTCTCGAAGTACCTGGTGCGGCCCTTCTCGCTCGCCGTCCGACTCTTCGCGAACATGACCGCCGGTCACGTGCTGCTGGCGATCTTCGCGATCATGACCGACCAGCTGCTCGTCGCCCACAACTCGGGCATCTATCAGGTCCTGTTCTCGCCGCTGCCGTTCGCCGGCCTCGTCGCGTTCACCGCGTTCGAGATCCTCGTGGCCGTCCTCCAGGCGTACATTTTCACGATCCTCACCGCCGTGTACGTGGACGAATCCGTGCACCCGGAGCACTGACCCCGTCTTGATCCCTTGACAAGGAGCAGAGTGTGCACAACTTGATCCTCATCGGTCAGACCGCACCGAACGAGTTGAAGAACGGTCTCTCGTCCGTCGGGTATGGGCTCGCGGCCATCGGTCCCGGCATCGGCATCGGCTATCTCGTCGGCCAGTCGGTCCAGGCCATGGCCCGCCAGCCGGAGATGGCCGGCAATGTGCGAACCACGATGTTCTTGGGCATCGCGTTCGCCGAGGCGCTGGCCCTCATCGGTTTCGTCCTCCACTTCATCTAGAAGGTCTTCATGCGGATCCGAACGCTCATTGCCGGTGGCCTGCTCGCGCTCGTCATGCTGGTCGCGGTCCCGCAGGCGGCGTTCGCTGCTGACCCGGGCACGACCGCGGGCCAAGACCTGGTCGACTGCGTGCAGAAGGCCCTGAAGGACAACCAGTCGGCGATCGCCAAGAAGCAGTACAACGGGTTCACCGACGCGCTCGACAACTGCCGGAAGGCCAAGAGCCTGTTCACCCCGTCCGGTTCCGAGCTCATCTGGGGCACTTTGGCGTTCCTCATCGTCGCCGCGTTCCTCATCAAGTACGCGTTCCCCGCGTTGAAGAAGGGGCTGCGGGCCCGCACCGAGAAGATCCGCGGCGACCTCGAAGCCGCGGAACGGGCGCGCGAGGAAGCCGAGGAGGAGCGCCGCAGCTACGAATCGCGGCTCCACGACGCCCGCGCCGAGGCGACCCACATCGTCGAAGCCGCCCATCAAGACGCCGAACGGATCCGTCAGGAGCTGATCGCGCGCGCCGAAGCCGAGGCCGGCGAGACCCGAGCCCGAGCCCAGGAGGACATCCAGCTCGCCACCGACCGGGCTATGACCGACCTGCGGACCCGAGTCGCGGACCTGTCGATCGAGCTCGCCGAGCGGATCGTGGAACGCAGCCTCGACCGGGACACCCAACGCGCGCTCGTCGACAGCTACATCGACTCCGTCGGCACCGGCGGGAACGGGCACGGATGACCTCGGCTCGCGACCGCAACGCGGCGTACGCGAACGCGCTTCTCGAGGTTGCCCGCGGCGAGGGACCCCTCGCCGACATCGCCGACGACCTGTTCCGGTTCGCGCGGACCTTCGAAGCGTCCGACGAGCTGCGCATGACCCTCACCGACCCGCACCTGCCCGTCGATCGGCGCCTCGGCGTCATCGACGACCTCCTCGGGGGTCGGGCCCTGCCCGCCAGCACCGCGCTGATCTCCATGATCGTGGGCGCCGGTCACGCCGCTGACCTCCCCGCCATCGTCGATCGCTTCGTCGAGCAGGCCGCGGCCGAACGCGACCAGGAGCTCGCCGAGGTGCGCAGCGCCATCCCGCTCGACGACACCCAGACCCAACGCCTCGCCGAGGCGCTCGGCCGAGCCACCGGCAAGATCGTCGACGTCAAGGTGATCGTGGACCCCACGGTCCTCGGCGGGATCCTCGCCCGGATCGGCGACACCGTGATCGACGGCACCGTTCGTCATCGCCTCGAGCAGATGCGCGAACAGGTCTGACCGGCCGCCCGAAGGAGCCCCCATGCCCGAGCTGACCATCAACGCCGACGAGATCGCCGCCGCGCTGCAACGCCACGTCGACACGTTCACCCCCAGCACCGACGCGGCGCGCATCGGTCGGATCCTCGAGGTGGGCGACGGCATCGCCCGCATCTCCGGGCTTCCCGACATCGCCGTCAACGAGCTGCTCGAGTTCGCCGGTGGGACCCTCGGGCTGGCGTTGAACCTCGAAGAGGAATCCATCGGCGCGGTCATCCTCGGCGAGGCCGAAACCGTCGAGGAAGGCCAGGCGGTCAAGGCCAGCGGGCGGATCCTCTCCGTCCCCGTCGGAGACGGCCTCATCGGCCGGGTCGTGAACCCCCTCGGTGTCCCCGTCGACGGGAAGGGGCCGGTGCACTCCGAGGAGCAGCGGCGCCTCGAGGTGCAGGCACCCGGCATCGTGAACCGCCAACCCGTCCACGAGCCCATGCAGACCGGGATCAAGGCGATTGACGCCATGACCCCGATCGGGCGAGGTCAGCGGGAGCTGATCATCGGCGACCGCAAGACCGGCAAGACGACGGTCGCGGTCGACACGATCCTCAACCAGAAGGGCGCGGGGGTGAAGTGCATCTACGTCGCCGTCGGGCAGAAGGGCTCGTCGGTCGCGCAGACCGTCGCCACCCTCGAGACCCACGGCGCGATGGAGTACACCGTCGTCGTCAACGCTCCCGCGGCCGAGCAGGCCGTCTTCAAGTACCTCGCGCCCTACGCCGGCTGCGCGATGGGTCAGCACTGGATGGATCGAGGCGAGGCCGCGCTCATCGTCTACGACGACCTGTCCAAGCAGGCCGAGGCGTACCGGCAGATCTCGCTGCTGCTGCGCCGCCCGCCGGGACGTGAGGCCTACCCCGGCGACGTCTTCTACCTCCACAGCCGCCTCCTCGAGCGGGCCGCGAAGCTCAACGACGAGGGCGGCGCGGGGTCGCTCACCGCGCTGCCGATCATCGAGACGAAGGCCGGCGACGTGTCGGCCTACATCCCGACGAACGTGATCTCGATCACCGACGGCCAGATCTACCTCGTCGACGACCTGTTCAAGTCCGGGGTCCGCCCCGCGGTGGACGTCGGCATCTCGGTGTCACGTGTCGGGGGCGCGGCCCAGATCAAGGCCATGAAGGGCGTGTCGGGGACACTGAAGATCGACCTGGCCCAGTTCCGTGACCTCGAGGCGTTCGCCACCTTCGGGTCGGAGCTCGACGCCGTGTCCCGGGCCCAGCTCGACCGGGGCCAGCGCCTCGTCGAGCTGCTCAAGCAGCCGCTGAACTCGCCGATGCCGGTCGAGGAGCAGGTCATCGTGATCTTCGCGGGCACGCACGGGCTCATCGACGACCTCCCGGTCGAGGAGGTCCGCCGCTTCGAACGCGACCTGCTCGACTGGTTCCGGGCCCGCCACGGGGGGATCCTCACCGAGATCCGCACCACCGGGACGCTGCCCGACGAGGACGCGGTGCAACGGGCGATCGAGGAGTTCAAGACCGAGTTCGTGGAGACCATCGGGGCCGGCACCGCGCCCGACGGCAGCGCCGCGGACCCGACCGCGGCGGACGCGGAGGCTCCCGGCGACCCCGAGTCCGACAAGACCCTCAGGACCGAGTGACGCCATGACCCACCACACGCCGACGGGCCCCGCCCGACCGCACGTCGGGGACGGAAGGTCCTAGATGGCCGGCGGTCAGGAGCGGATCCTGCGCCGGCGGATCAGCACGGTCCAGTCGACGAAGAAGATCACCCGGGCGATGGAGCTCATCGCCGCGAGCCGGATCGTGCGGGCCCAGGCACGAGTCCGGGCCGCGGTGCCGTACTCCGAGACGATCACCGAGGTTGTCCACAACCTCGCGGACGCCGGTGCCGGCTCCGACAGCCCGCTGCTCAACCCGCGACCCGAGATCCGCAAGGTCGCGCACGTGGTCATCGCCGCCGACCGCGGGCTGTGCGGCGGGTACAACGCGTTCGTGCTCCGCGC
This sequence comes from uncultured Actinomycetes bacterium, assembly GCA_963714105.1. Taxonomy (GTDB): domain Bacteria; phylum Actinomycetota; class Acidimicrobiia; order IMCC26256; family PALSA-555; genus PALSA-555. Next base: position 2,292,399 of record OY970233.1, read on the forward strand.
CGCCGAAGGCTCGATCCGCGAGCAGGCTCAGCTCGGACGCGACTACGGCCTCGTCCTCGTCGGCCGCAAAGCCGAGAGCTACTTCCGGTTCCGCCACTACCGCATCGACGCGTCGTTCACCGGCTTCTCCGAGCAGCCGTCCTACGAGGACGCGCGAAGGATCGCGGGTGCGCTCGAAGGGCCGTTCCTCGCCGGCGAGTACGACCTCGTCCAGCTCATCTACACCCGGTTCGTGTCCGCGGGCACCCAGGAGGTCGTCGTCCGCCCGCTGATGCCGCTCGACCGCGAGGTTCTCCTCGCTGAAGACCGCGGCCCGCCATCAAAGCGACGCGAGCTACGAGTTCGAGCCGTCACCTGACACGATCCTGGAACAGCTCATCCCCCGGTACGTCGAGGCGCGTGTCTACGCCGCGTTGCTCAACGCCGCCGCGTCGGAGCAGGCCGCCCGCCAACGGGCCATGAAGGCCGCGACCGACAACGCCGACGACCTCATCGTGAGCCTGGCCCGAGTGATGAACCGGGCCCGCCAGGACGCCATCACCACCGAGATCCTGGAGATCGCCGGCGGCGCGGAAGCCCTCCGCACGGGGGGCGGCGACCTCGAGCCCAAGACCGACCACTACCTGGTATCCGAATGACCCCCGAGGAGCACGCATGACCACCACGGCGGAGCCGACCACCGACCTGAAAGACGGGCGGGTCGTCGCGATCACCGGCCCGGTCGTCGACGTCGAGTTCCCACCCGACGCGCTGCCCGAGATCAACCACACGGTCGAGTTCGACATCGAGCTCGAAGGCCGCACCGTCACCGTCGTCGCCGAGGTCGCCCAGCAGATCGGGGAGGGACGAGCGCGGGTCATCTGCATGAAGCCCACCGACGGTCTCAAGCGGGGGACGGTCGTGCGCAACACCGGCCGCGGCATCACCATGCCCGTGGGGGACGGGGTGCTCGGGCACGTGTTCAACGTCATCGGCGAGCCGCTCGACACCACCGCCGATCAGCTCACCGGCATCGACGAGCGGTGGGAGATCCACCGGGAGGCGCCACCGTTCGACCAGCTCGAGCCCAGCGCCCGCATGTTCGAGACCGGCATCAAGGTCATCGACCTGCTCGAGCCGTACGTGCAGGGCGGCAAGATCGGCCTCTTCGGCGGTGCCGGCGTCGGCAAGACGGTGCTCATCCTCGAGATGATCAACCGGGTCGCGACCCAGCACGGCGGCGTGTCGGTGTTCGCCGGGGTGGGGGAGCGGACTCGGGAAGGCACCGACCTGCTCGTCGAGATGCAGGAGTCCGGGGTCATCGACAAGGCCGCGTTGATCTACGGGCAGATGGACGAGCCGCCCGGGGTTCGGCTGCGGGTCGCGTTGTCGGCCCTGACCGTCGCCGAGTACTTCCGCGACGTGAAGAACCAGGACGTGCTGCTCTTCGTCGACAACATCTTCCGGTTCGTGCAGGCCGGGTCCGAGGTGTCCACCCTGCTCGGCCGGATGCCCTCCGCGGTGGGGTACCAGCCCACCCTCGCCGACGAGATGGGCGAGCTCCAAGAGCGCATCACCTCCACGAAGGGCCACTCGATCACCTCGGTGCAGGCCGTGTACGTCCCCGCCGATGACTACACCGACCCGGCGCCGTTCACCACCTTCACGCACCTCGACGCCACGACCGAGCTGTCCCGGCAGATCGCCGCGCTCGGCATCTACCCGGCGGTGGACCCGCTGGCCTCGACGTCGAACATCCTCGCGCCCGAGATCGTCGGTGAGCACCACTACGAGGTCGCGTTGCGAGTCCAGGAGATCCTGCAGCGCTACAAGGAGCTCCAGGACATCATCGCCATCCTCGGAATCGACGAGCTGTCCGAGGAGGACAAGCAGGTCGTGTCCCGAGCCCGCAAGATCCAGCGGTTCCTGTCCCAGCCGTTCTTCGTCGGCGAGGTGTTCACCGGTTTGAAAGGCATCTACGTCCCCGTCGACGAGACGGTGCAGAGCTTCGAGGCCGTCGCGGACGGGGAGCTCGACGAAGTCCCCGAGCAGGCCTTCTTCAACGTCGGCGGGGTCGAGAGCGTGCTGGCGAAAGCCAAGCAGCTCGAGGAGTCCTAGATGGCGGACGACAACCCGACCCTCTCGGTGCAGGTCGTCTCACCCGAGCAGATCCTCTACGAGGGTGCCGCCGAGATGGTCGTGTGCCGCACCGCGGACGGCGACATCGCGTTCCTGCCCGGCCACATGCCGTTCCTCGGTGCGCTCGGGGTCGCCCGGGTCCGTGCCCTCCTGCCCGGCGGGGGCGAGCAGGTCGCCGCCGTGCACGGCGGGTTCGTCGAGGTGAGCCACGACCGGGTCATCGTCCTCTCCGACGTCGCCGAGCTGCCCGAGCAGATCGACGTCGCCCGCGCCGAGAACGCCCGGCAGCGGGCTCTCGCCGCGCTGCGGGAGGACGAGCACGACGAGGACGCCGCCGCCGCGTTGGCCCGCGCCGAGCTGCGCCTCGACGTCGCCGGCGCCCCCAGCCGCGCCGGCGCCGGCTGAACCTCCCCCCGCATCGGCTCGTGCGCGGGCGCCGGGCCGCGGCCACGCTCGTCGCCGGGTCGATCGCGCTCCTCGCCGCCGGCGGCGCGACCCGCACGACCGTCACCCGCGCCCACGTCGCACCGACGCCGTTCACCGGGCTCGGCGCGTGGATCGACGTGTTCGAGTACGTCCCGGCGTTCGTCCAGCAGTTCGGGCCACCCCCCGTGCAGCCGGGCAGTGTCGATGACCTCGCCGCGCTCGGCGCGAGGACCATCTACCTGCAGGCCGCGATCGACGATCCTCGCGCCCCGGACCCGATCGTGAACCGAACCCTCGTGGCCGACATGCTGCGCCGCGCCCACGCGCGGGGCGTGCGCGTCGTCGCCTGGTACTACCCCCAGCTCGTCGACCCGACCCGCGACCAGGCCCGCCTCGACGCCATCGCCGCGTTCCACGCCAGCGGCGAGCACTTCGACGGGGTCGCGCTCGACATCGAATCCCAGCAGGTCCCCGACGTCGACGACCGCAACCAGCGCCTCGTCGCCCTGACCCGGCACCTCCGAGCCGTCGCGCACGGCCTCCCGATCGGCGCGATCGTCTACCCGGCCGTGCAGCTCGAGGTGGTCAACCCCCGGCTGTGGCCCCGGTTCCCGTACCGGGCGTTGGCCCCGTCGATCGACGCGTGGCTCCCGATGACCTACTGGACGTTCCGCAACGCCCCGTATCGGGACGCCTTCACGTACACCGACGAGAGCATCCGCCGGCTCCGCACCGATCTCCACGACCCGCACGCCGCGGTCGCGCCGGTCGGCGGTCTGGCCGGCGACTCGGTGCCGCTCGACTACCTGACCTTCGCCCGGGCCCTCCGCCAGGACCACGCCATCGGCCGGTCCCTGTTCGACGCCGCCACGACGTCCACCACCGCGTGGACGTACCTTCGGGCCGGCTAAGCCGGCGGCTCAGTACTGCAGCGACGAGTAGCGCAGCAGCTTGTCCCAGCGGTGGGTGGCCTGGATCTTGCGGATCGTGCCGCTCTTGGCCCGCATGACCAGCGTCTCGGTCGTGGCCCCGTCACCCCGGTAGCGGACCCCGCGGAGCAGGTCACCGTCGGTGACGCCGCTCGCGGCGAAGAACACGTCGTCGCCGCCGACGAGGTCGTCGGTGGTGAGGATCCGGGTCAGGTCGTAGCCCTGGTCGAGCGCGGCTCGCCGCTCCTCGTCGTCGCGGGCGTACAGCCGGCCGTGGATGGCGCCGCCGAGCGCCTTCAACGCGCAGGCGCCGATCACCCCCTCGGGGGTGCCGCCGATCCCGAAGAGGATGTCGTAGCCGCTGTCGGGCCACCCGGTCGCGAGGGCGCCGATCACGTCCCCGTCGGGGATCAGCCGGATCCGGGCTCCCGCCTCTCGGCACTGGCGGATGAGGTCGGCATGGCGGGGCCGGTCGAGGATCACCGCGGTGACGTCCTTCACCTGCTCGCCGCGGGCCTTCGCGACCGCCTCGAGGTTCGCCAGCACCGGCGCGTCGAGGTCGATCAGCTCGACCGCCTCGGGGCCGACCGCGATCTTCTCCATGTACACGCACGGCCCGGGGTCGAACATGGTGCCCCGCTGCGCGAGGGAGATGACCGAGATGGCGTGGTTGCGTCCGAGCGCAGTGAGGGTCGTCCCGTCGATCGGGTCCACGGCGATGTCCGTCGCGGGGCCGCCGGCCCCGATCTCCTCGCCGTTGAACAGCATGGGGGCCTCGTCCTTCTCCCCCTCGCCGATCACCACCACGCCGTCCATCGGGACGCTGTTCAGCACCAGGCGCATGGCGTCCACCGCGGCCTGGTCGGCGGCTTCCTTGTCTCCCCGGCCGACCCAACGGCCGGCGGCGAGCGCCGCGGCCTCGGTGACCCGGGCCAGGTCCATCGCCAGGTTGCGATCCGGGGCCTCCCGTTGCTCCATTGAGCTCTCCTCCGGTCGCGGTCGAGGCCAGCAGGGTACCTTCCCTCGGCTCCCGGGAGGCCGGTCTCCGGCGCTCCGGGACCGTCGAACGGCTACCGTCCCGCCGGTGAACGGTCGAGTCGCCGCGGTCACCGGCGCCGCCTCGGGGATCGGCCGGGCGGTCACCGAACGGCTCCGAGCCGACGGCTGGGCGGTCGTCGCCGCCGACGCCGACCGCGGCCACCTCGCCGAGCTCGCCCCCGACGACCGGCTCGCTCCGGTCGAGGTCGACGTCGCCACCGAGGCCGGCAACCAGCACATCGCCGAGACCGCCCTCGACCGGTTCGGCCGCCTCGACGCCGTCGTGCTGAACGCCGGCGTCGCGTCCGTCGGTGCGATCGACCGCCAGCCCCTCGACGAGTTCGACCGGATCCTCGCCGTGAACCTCCGGGGGGTCGTCCTCGGGGTGCGGGCCACGCTGCCGGCCCTGCGCGCCGCCGGCGGGGGCAGCGTCGTCGTGACCGCGTCGGTGTCCGGCCTCTTCGGCGACCCGGGCCTGTTCGCCTACAACACCTCCAAGGGTGGGGCGGTCAACTTCGTGCGCGCTGCCGCGCTCGACCTGGGACCCGAGGGAATCCGGGTCAACGCGGTCTGCCCCGGTGGGATCCGCGGGACCGGCATGACCGGACCGATGGAGCGCCACGCCCCCGACCTGTACGAGGAGATGCGCAGCCACGTGCCGCTCGGGCGCTTCGGCGAGCCGGCCGAGGTGGCCGGCGTGGTGGCCTTCCTCGTCTCCGACGACGCCTCGTTCGTCACCGGGGTCACGCTCGCGGTCGACGGCGGCGTCACCGCCGGCACCGGCCAGTTCCGGGCGCCGACGTCGACGTGAGCGGGCTCAGCCCTGCAGCTGGGTGAGCAGCGCGGTGGTGTCGAAGTAGTCCCGCCAGCGGCGGACCTGGTCGCCGGCCACGTCGAAGATGCCCGCCACGCGGATCGCGGCCTCCTTGCCGCCCGGGAGGTAGAAGCGGTCGATCCGCTCGTTCATCACCGTTGAGCCGGACTCGACCTGGGCCAGGACCTCCCACGCGACCCGCTCCGCGCCGCCGTAGAACGGGCCGAGCAGCGCCCGGACCTCGCCATGGCCGGTGCACACCCCCATCCCGACGTTCTCGTACTCGACGTCGTCGGTCATCAAGGCGACGACGGCGTCGATGTCGCGGGACTCGTTGGCGCGGATCAGCGCCGTCACGACCTCGCCGGGCTTCATGGTCGACCTCCCGTTCATGGGTCGCGGACCGTATCAGCCCGGTACCGTGGGGTCGTGAGCACCGCGCGGGAGCGCTGGCAGGCGGCCTTCGACGCCGGGCCGAGCCGGGACGCGGACTTCTCCACCTTGTCGGGGCTCCCGGTCGAGCCGGTCTACGGGCCCGACGACGGCCTTCCCGGCGAGTACCCGTACACGCGGGGCCCGTACGCGTCGATGTACCGCTCGAAGCTGTGGACGATGCGGATGTTCGCCGGGTTCGGGACCGCCCCGGAGACCAACCAGCGGTTCCACGAGCTCCTCGCCGCCGGCGGCGACGGGCTGTCCACCGCGTTCGACCTGCCCACCCTGATGGGCCGCGACTCCGACGACCCGCTCGCGGTCGGGGAGGTCGGCAAGTGCGGCGTCGCCGTCGACGCGCTCACCGACGTCACCGACCTCTACGCCGGCATCGACCTGCGTCACGTGACGACGTCGATGACGATCAACGCGCCCGCCGCGGTGCTGCTGGCCATGTACGTCGCCGCGGCGGAGCACGCCGGGGTGCCCCGCGCCGAGCTGGGCGGGACGCTCCAGAACGACATCCTGAAGGAGTACCAGGCCCAGAAGGAGTTCGTGTTCCCGCCCCGCCCGTCGATGCGCCTCGTGAGCGACACGCTCCGGTTCTGCGCCGCGGAGATGCCCCGCTGGCATGCCGTGTCGATCTCCGGGTACCACATCCGCGAGGCCGGATCGACCGCGGCGCAGGAGCTCGCGTTCACGCTCGCCAACGGCTTCGCGTACGTCGAGCAGGCCATCGCCGCGGGACTCGCCGTCGACGACTTCGCGCCGCGCCTCTCGTTCTTCTTCAACGCCCACCTCGACTTCTTCGAAGAGATCGCGAAGTACCGTGCCGCCCGGCGCATCTGGGCCCGGTGGATGCGGGACCGGTACGGCGCCCGCGCCGAGCGGTCGTGGCAGCTCCGCTTCCACACCCAGACCGCCGGGGTGTCGCTCACCGCCCAGCAGCCGGAAGTGAACCTGGTCCGCACCGCGATCGAAGCGCTCGCCGGTGTCCTCGGCGGCACGCAGAGCCTCCACACCAACGCGATGGACGAGACGATGGCGCTCCCGACGGAGAAGGCCGCCCGGCTCGCGTTGCGGACCCAACAGGTCCTCGCCTACGAGAGCCGCGTCCCGAACGTCGCCGACCCGCTCGGTGGGTCGTGGTACGTCGAGGCGCTGACCGACGAGCTCGAGGCTCGCGCCGAGGCGCTCTTCGCCGAGCTCGACGACCTCGGGAGCGGCTCCATGCTCGAAGGGGCCCTCCAAGGGGTCGAATCGGGCTGGTTCCAGCGGGCCATCGCCGACGCGGCGTACGAGCTCGAACGCAAACGCAACGACGGCCGCCACGTCGTCGTCGGCGTCACCGACTTCCTCGAGGGCAGCGACGACGCGCCACCCCCGCTGCTGCGCATCGGCCCGGAGGTGGAGGAACGTCAGCTGAAACGACTCGCCGCGTTGCGAGCCGACCGTGACGACGACGCCGTCCGGGCCGCGCTGCGCCAGGTCGCGACCGACGCGGCCGAACCGACCCGCAACGTCATGCCCAGCCTCCTCGACGCCGTCCGCGCGCACGCGACCCTCGGCGAGATCATGGACGCGCTCGCCGACGTGTTCGGCCGGTACACCGAATCGCCGGTCATCTGACCGTGCCGATGGACGCGAACCTCCTCGCCCACGCGCGCGCCGCGATCGGGTTCATGCCCGACGACGAGGGGCTGGCGCTCCACGAGGCCGGGCTCACCGCCGCCGCGGTCGGGCCGCTGCTCGAGGTCGGCACCTACTGCGGCAAGTCCGCCCTATACCTCGGCGCCGCGGCGCGGGAACGCGACCGGGTCGTGTTCACCGTCGATCATCACCGAGGCTCGGAAGAGAACCAGCCCGGCTGGACCTGGCACGACGAACGCCTCGTCGATCCCGACACCGGGCGTCTCGACACCCTCCCGTGGTTCCGGCGCACCATCGCCGCCGCCGGGCTCGAGGACGTCGTCGTCGCCGTCGTCGGCGACTCGCCCGTCGTCGCCCGCCACTGGGCCACCCCCCTCGGCCTGGTGTTCATCGACGGCGGTCACGCCTTCGACGTCGCCCTCGCCGACTATCAGGGGTGGGCGACCCATCTCGTCAGCGGGGGACTGCTCGTGTTCCACGACGTGTTCGAAGAGCCCGCCGACGGGGGCCAAGCCCCCTACGAGGTGTGGTGTCGAGCGGTCGACGACGGGTTCACCCCGGTGTCGACGACCGGTTCACTCCGAGTGCTGGTCGCCTAGCCAGCCCGCGGCTCGGCGCCCGCCGGGGCGATCGCGCCGAACGGGCGGCTACTCGGGGCGGCGTCGCCTCGGGGCCAGCTCCCGTTCGATCTCGGTGCCGGCCTCGATCAGCTCCTCGGGGGTCAACCCGACCGGGAGACCCTCACCTCGGAACAACCCGGCGGTCGGGCCGGCGCCACCCAGCGCGTTCGCGGCGAGGACCACCGCGGCGGAGTTCCACGTCGGCTGCTCGACCGGGTACAGCTCACCGTCGGTCTCGAAGCGCTCGGCGTCGAAGTTCGCGCCGGTCCAGTAGCCGCCGTCGTCGTGGCGGAGGAACTGCACCCACGTGAACAGGTCGCGGGCCAGATCGTCGAGGCCGACCGCGTCGGCAGCCATGACCAGCTCGCAGGTCTCCGCGGCGGTGACCCACGGCCGGTCGGAGACGCACCGCACACCGCGGCCCTCGACGAGGAACCGCTCCTGGTAGGCGGCGACGCGGGCGTGCGCGGAACCACCGCGCAGGACGCCACCGAGGATCGGGTAGTACCAGTCCATCGCCCATCGGGCCTTGTCGAGGAACACGTCCGGGCGGTGCGCGACCGCGATCGCCAGCGCGCCGAGCGACAGTTCCCAGTCGGGGCGTTCGTGCCCGAGCCGCTCCGCGATCGCGATCGCGCAGCGGAGACTGGCGTGGATGCTCGACGAGCCGGTGAGCAGCGCGCCGGGTGCCGGCTCGTCACCGCGCCAGGAGATCTCGCCGGTCTCGGTCTGGTGCGAGAGCGCGAAATCGATGCCGGCCTCGACGACCCGCCAGAACTCCTCGAGGAACCCGGTGTCGCCGGTCGCGAGGTAGTGGTGCCACACCCCGTTCGCGGCGTAGCAAGTGACGTTGGTGTCGAGCGCCGGGTCCTTCACCGCCCGGCCGACGTAGTAGGCGTGCCAGCTGCCGTCGGGTCGTTGCATCGACCGGAGCCACTCATAAGCGTAGGTCGCCTCGGCGTGACGGCCGCCGACGTCGAGGGCCATGGCCGCCTCGACGAGGTTCCACGGGTCGGTGTGGTCGCCGGGGGTCCACGGGATGTTGCCGTCGGGCAGCTGCACCGCGGCGATGGCGTCGACGGTGGCGGCCACCTGCTCGGCGGTGATCACCCCCGCGACCTCGGGCATCGCGGTGCGACGGCGGGTCATGCCGTGACCCGCTGCGCGTAGACGACGAGGCTCTTGCCGAGCACCGGGTTCAGGGTTCGCTCCAGCGTCGCGAGCGCCGGGGCGCGCCCCTCGATCTGACGGACCAGCAGGTCGTGGTAGCGGCGCACCACCCAGGCCGGCTCGACCCGGTCGACGCCCGTCGCGCAGCGCAGCCACCAGTACGGGGAGTGCAGCGAATGGGCGTGCTGCGAGCCGCGCAGCCAGCAGCCGGCCGCCTCGAGCTTGGCCTCCAGGTCCCGCTGCCGGTAGATGCGCACATGCCCGCCCGGGGTGTCGTGGTACCGGTAGTCGAGCGCCCAGCAGACCCGCTCGGGCCACCGGGTCGGGACGGTCACCGCGAGGCGCCCACCCGGGCGCAGCACCCGGACCAGCTCGCGGATCGCGCCGCGGTCGTCCCAGACGTGCTCGAGCACCTCGCTCGCGATCACCGCGTCGAAGGTCTCGTCCCGGGCCGGGAGCGCCAACGCGTCGCCGTTCAACGCCCCGCCGGGGGCACCGTCGGTGAGCTCGCCGGCCGCCAGCATCCCGCCGGCGACGGCGCGCACCTCCTTCAGCTCGGCTTCGGAACGGTCGAGCGCGACGACGGTCGCGCCCCGACGCCACGCCTCGAAGGCGTGACGGCCCGCACCGCAGCCGAGGTCCAGGACCCGCGCCCCAGGGGCGAGATCCAGCCGGTCGAAGTCGACGGTCAGCACGGCGCCGCCACCGGAGCCGGATGGTCGGCGAGCAACGCCCGGTAGTGCTCGACCGTCGCTTCGGCGGTGCGGCGCCACGTGAACCACTCGAGGGCCCGAGCCCGGCCCGCCGCGCCGATCCGGTCCCGCAGCGCCGGGTCGTCGAGGGCGCGCAGGATCGCGGCGGCGAGCGCGGAAGGGTCACCGGGCGGGACCAGCAGCCCGGTGTCACCGTCGCGTCCGATCACCTCCGGCACCGCGCCCCCGGTCGTTCCCACCACCGGGACCCCGCAGGCCATGGCCTCCACCGCGGGCAGCGAGAAGCCCTCGTACAGGGACGGCACGCACGCCAGCTCGGCCTCGGCGTAGCGCTCCACGATCGACTCGGTGCTCACCCCACTGACGAACGTGACCGCCCCGTCGAGGCCGAGCTGGCTGATCCGGCCCGGGATCGCGCTCTTGGGCTTCGCGGCGCCGATCACGACCAGGTGGGCGTCGGGCCGCTCGGTGCGCACCTTCGCCAACGCCTCGAGCAGCGGGACGAGCCCCTTCATCGGGACGTCGGCGCTGGCGGTGGTCATCAGCCGACCGGGGACCCGAGCGACGTGGGGGAGCGGCCGGAACACCGTCGGGTCGACCCCGACCGGGACCACGCGGAGTCGCTCCTCGCGAACCCCCATCTGGGCGACGATGTCGCGGCGCGACGACTCCGAGACGGTGAGCAGGCGGGGGATCCGGCGGGCGACGGCCGCCTGCATGTCGAGGAACCCGTACCAGCGGCGCAGCGTCACCCGCCGCACCGGGTTGCGGGTGTGCGCGAGGTCGAGGTCACGGTCGACGGTGATCGGGTGATGGAGGGTGGCGAGCACCGGCCAGCCGTCGCGTTCCATCATCGTGAGGAGGCCACGACCGAGGCACTGGTTGTCGTGGACGAGGTCGAAGTCGTGACGGCGAGCCGCGAGGAGCCGCCGGGCGCGAAGACTGAACGTGTACGGCTCCGGGAACCCCGCGCCGCACATGATCGCGAACTCGCGCACGTCGACGCTGGTGCGCACCTCCCACGGCCACGGCACCCGGAACGGGTTCGACGGCCGGTACAGGTCCAGGCTCGGTACCCGCACCAGCATCTCGGGGGAGGTCAGCTCCGGGTACGGCGGTCCCGAGAACACGGTGACCTCGTGGCCGAGACCGGTGAGCTCCCGGGCCAGCTCCCGGGTGTAGACGCCCTGACCGCCGCAGTGCGGGTTCCCGCGGTAGACGAGGTAGGCGATCCGCAGGCGATCCGGGCCGGGCATAAGCGCCGAAGCCTACCGGCCGCCCGTCCGGAGGCCACCGGCGGGCCCCGGCGCCGGGCTGGGCGTCGCCGAGGGGCGGCGGCCTAGACATCCCACGGGTGGTTGGTGTCAAGCGGCGAGTTCGATGGGTTGGTGCCAGGCGGTGTGTTCGTCGTAGAGGCTGTGGTGGTGGAGGCAGCCGTGGAGGATGCCGACGTGGCGGTTGGCGAGGGCTCGGAGGGCCTGGTGGTGGGTGTCGCCGGCGGCGCGGTGGCGGTCATAGAGCGCTCGGGCGCCGGGTGAGCGGGTGAGGGCGGCAAAGGCCCACCAGTCGAGGGCGTCGGCGAGACGCCGGTTGCGGACGTGGCGGGCGAGCACGACTTTTCGGGTGCCAGAAGCGCGGGTGATCGGCGACGTGCCGGCGTAGTTCTTGCGAGACTTGGGGTCGGCATAGCGGTTCGGGTCGTCCCCGAACTCGCCGAGCACCCGGGCGCCGAGGACCAGACCAAGTCCGGGAAGACTGCGAAGGATCTCGGCGTCCGGGTGTTGCTCAAAAGACGCGGCCAGCTGGGTTTCAAGACCGGTGATTTGGGTGTTGAGTTCACCCAGCACGCCGACGCTGGCGGTGATGCTGGCTCCGAAGGCTTCGGCGATCAGCGGCGGTGTTTCGAGCTGGCGGGCGTGCAGCGCTGCGTGGATCTGCTCGGCGCGTTCCTCGACGCGGCGGGTTCGCCCAGCTCGCCGCAACGCGGTCGCGATCTGGGTGCGAGACACGGCCCGTCCCCGGGTCGGGGTCGGCGCTCGAGACAGCACCGCCAGCGCCTCGGGAGCATGAAGATCCGAGAACGCTTCGAGGGCGCCGGGATAGAACTCCCGCAGGGTGGAGCGCAACAGGTTGGACTGGCGTTGCCGAGTCCAGATCATCGACTGATGCGCCCGGGCCAGCACCTTGATCGCCTCCGCGAGGTCGCTGTCCCCGGCGACCGAGCGGTGGTTGTGACGGTCGGTGCGCACGAGATCCGCCAAGACCTTGGCGTCACCAGGATCCGATTTCGCGCCCGACACCGCATGGCGGTCTCGATACCGCGACGAGGCCAACGGGTTGATCGCCAATACCTCATAGCCCGCCGCGACCAACGCGCCGACGAACAAGCCCCGGTCGGTCTCGATCCCCACGACCACCTCGGCGGGATCTTCGACCAAGCCACCCACCAGCTCATGGAACAACCCGACGCCCTCAACCCCTTCGCCAATTCGACGCTTCGCCAGCCGCTCACCTGCCTCGTTCTCAACGAACACATCGTGGTGAGCCTCAGCCCAATCCACCCCCACAAAGATCACCGTCGCCTCCTCTGATCACCAACACGAGCCGAGGAGACCAGCGGCGACCTAATGGATCAGTGCTCGAGGACACGACATCCCACCAGCCGTTCCAGTACTCCTCACCACCAGCAGGGACACGATCTAGGCCTAGAGCTCAGAGCTCAGCGTCACGAAGTGCTCACCCACCAGCGGCTCTCAGATCAGCCTGCCCCACAGCCGACTGATCCGCGCCCATTAGCGTGACCAGGAGTGGCGAGCAGTGCGATCTCGGCGGCCATGGTCGCTCGATCTCGCCGTGTCGGCGAGCCCCGCTGGTCTCCCGACGGCCGTCGCCTCGCCTGGGTCGAGGCGTTCACGGGCCGGGCCGACGTCCTCGTCGCCCCCGCCGACGGGTCCGGCCCCGCGGTCGTCGCGACCGCCGACACCCCACCCCGGTCGGGTGGCGGGGCGTTCACGTGGGCCGGCCCGGACCGGCTGGTCGTCGCCGCCGCGGACGGTCGCCTCGTCACCGTGCCCGCCGACGGCGGTCCCGGTACCACCCTCTCCGACGACGGGCGCGCCGCCGCGCCGGCCTGCTCCCCCGACGGCCGGCACGTCGCGTTCGTCGTCGAGACCGACCAGTCCTGCGCCGTGGCGGTCGTCGGCACCGACGGTGCCGGCCTCCACCTCGTGAGCGACGCCGACTACGCGTGGGATCCGACCTGGCGGCCCGACGGGGCCCAGCTGGCCTGGCACCAGTGGGAGCTGCCGGCCATGCCGTGGGACCGGTCCGAGATCGTCCGGGCCGCCCCCGACGGTCGTGACCGGCGGGTCGTCGCCGGCGGCGCCGACGAGGCGGTGGGGCAGCCCCGCTGGTCACCCGACGGGAGCCGGCTCGCGTTCGTCAGCGACCGCAGCGGCTGGGCGAACGTGTGGGTCGGCGACCGCGATGGCGCCCACGCCGCCCCCGCGCTCCCCGAACGGTGCGAGCAGGCCGAGCCGACCTGGAGCCCCGGCCAGCGATCCTTCGCCTGGTCACCCGACGGGGCCGCGCTCGCCGCAAACCGAAACGAGGACGGCTTCGGGTGCCTCGTGATCGTCCGGGGATCCGACGTCGAGACCCGGGCCCGTGGCTGGCATCACGGCCTCGACTGGGGGACCGCGGGCATCGTCGCGGTCCGCTCCGGCGCCCGCACCCCCAGCGCGGTGACCGTCCTCGACCCGCACCGGTCACGACGGGTGCTCGCCCGCGGGCCGGTCGGCGGCTTCGAAACCGCCGGGCTCCTCGAACCCGAACCGGTCCGGTGGGTCGGTGACGACGGCACCACGGTCCACGGGCTGCTCTGGCGCCCACCCGCCGCGACGACCCCGCCGCCGCTGCTCGTCGACGTCCACGGCGGCCCCACCGGCCAGGCCACCGTCACCTGGAAGCCCTGGCCGCAGTACTTCGCGTCGCGCGGCTGGGCGGTGCTCGCCCCGAACGGGCGCGGGTCGACCGGGTACGGGCGCGCCTACACCCAGGCCCTCGCCGGCGAGTGGGGCTGCCTCGACGTCGCCGACGTCGCGGCCGGGATCCGTCACGCGGGCACGCACGGCTGGTGCGATCCCGACCGGGTCGCGGTCACCGGCGGCAGCGGTGGCGCGCTCACCGTCCTCCTGCTCTGCGCGCACCACGGTGACCTCGTCCGCGCCGCGGTGAGCATGTACGGGGTCACCGACCTCTTCGACCTCGCCGAGACGACGCACCGCTTCGAGTCGCGGTACCTCGAACGGCTCGTCGGGGCGCTGCCCGACACGGCCGACCAGTACCGCGACCGGTCGCCGGTCACCCACGCCGCGGCGATCCGCGCCCCGGTCCTCGTCCTCCACGGTGACACCGACCCGGTCGTGCCGATGACCCAGACCGAACGGCTCATCGGCGCGATGCGCGCCGCGGGTGCCACGATCGAGACCCGCGTCTACGAAGGAGAGGGGCACGGATGGTCGCAGCCCGACACGATCGCCGACGTGTACGAGCGCAGCGAATCGTTCCTGCGCCGCACGGTGCTCGACCCGTGACCGACGACGCGTCGCGCCGCACACCGGGGGTCGACCGGTGAGCGACTTCCAGGGACCCCGACAGGGGGCCGACCGGGCCGTGCTCCTCGCGCCCGGCGCTGGCGCGGACCGCCACGCGAAGGCACTCGCCGCGGTCGCGGACGCGCTGGAAGCGGTCGGGGTCCCGTCGCTGCGCTTCGACTTCCCGTACCGCCTCGCCGGTCGGCGCGCCCCCGACCGGCCCCCGGTGCTCGACGCGGCGACGCGGGAAGCCGCCACGGTGCTCGCCGAGCGCACCGGGCTGCGCCCCGAGCGACTCGTCCTCGGGGGCCGTTCGATGGGCGGCCGGGTCGCCTCGCAGGCGGTCGCCGACCCCGATGCCCCGCTCCCGGCGTTGGGGCTGCTCCTGCTCGGCTACCCGCTGCACCCGGCGGGGAAGCCGGACCGGCGCCGCGACGGGCACTTCTCGGCCCTGCAGCTCCCGGTGTGCTTCATCAGTGGCACCCGGGACGCGCTCGCGCCCCGCGCCGAGCTGACCCGCTCGGCCCGCCGGATCCCCGGTCCGGTCACGTTCCACTGGCTCGAATCCGCCGACCACGGGTACCGGCCGCTGAAGGCGAGCGGCCGGACGATCGACGACGTGCTCGCGGACGTCGCCGAGACTTCGGTCACATGGGTGCAATCGCTGCCGTGAGCGCGCGTCGCCGCGTGGGAACAGCCTGTAAACGGGCCGTAAAACGCGGCGAATTGTTCGTGATCGCGCCGGTCGGCCTGCGAGACTGGATGCATGCGGGTCGAGCGAAGCTTCGCGTTCGTGGATCTCTGTGGATTCACGCACTTCACGAACGTCAACGGTGACGAGCGCGCGGTCGACGTGCTGACCGACTTCCGCGCCGCGGTTCGGGCCATCGGCTCCGCGCACGGCGTTCGGGTCGCGAAGTGGCTCGGTGACGGCGCGATGTTCGTGTGCACGACGCGAGAGCCACTCGTCGAATCGATCCTCGACCTCGCCCGGCGCGCCGAAGCGAGCGTCGGCCTGCCGCTGCGCGCCGGGCTCGCCGGCGGCGCGGTGATCCTCTTCGAAGGCGACGACTACATCGGCGCGCCCGTCAACCTCGCGGCGCGGCTCTGCGACGCGGCCCAGCCGCGGGAGTTGCTCGCGGCCGCGCACCTCGCCGACGCCGCACCCGAGTGGGCCCACGTCGTCTCCGACGGTGCCCGCGACCTGTCCGGGTTCACGATCGCCGTCGACGTGGTGCGCATCGAGCCCCGCGAGCCCGTCCCAGCCGCCGGTGGAGGCCGATAGCCTCCACGCTGTGGCCGAGCCCAGCTACGAGACGCTGCGCTTCGAACGTCGGGGGCCGATCGGCTGGCTGCACCTCAGCCGACCGGAGAAGCTGAACGCGTTCAGTATCCAGATGTGGCGCGAGCTCGGCGGGCTCGGCGCCACGATCGGGGCCGACCCGGACCTGCGGGCCCTCGTCGTCATCGGCGACGGCCGGGCGTTCTCGAGCGGCATCGACACGTCGGTCTTCACCGACGCGCGACCCGCCGAGTCGGCGCTCGGCGCCGCTGACAGCCGCCATCCCGACCCGACGGTCGCGTCGATCCTCGAGGTCCAGGAGTCCTACACCTGGCTCGAGGAGGCCCCGTACCCGACGATCGCCGCGGTGCACGGCTACGCCTTCGGCGCCGGGCTGCAGCTCGCGTTGGCGTGCGACCTGCGCCTCGTCGCCCGCGGCACCCAGCTCGGGCTCCTCGAGCACCAGTACGGGATCATCCCCGACCTCGGCGGCACCCAACGTCTGCCCCGCCTCGTCGGCGCCGCGGTCGCCGCGCAGCTCATCTGGACCGCGGCGCGGTTCGACGCCGAGACCGCCGAGCGGATCGGCGTCGCCAACCAGGTCGTCGACGCCGACGACCTCGAACGCGTCGCCGGTGAGCTCGCCGCGGCCATCGCCGCGCAGCCGCCGCTCGCGGTCCGCGCCGCGAAGCGAGCGGTGCGGGCCGCGGTGTCGGGGTTGACCGTCCGGGAGGGACTCGTCGTCGAGGCCGAGGGTCAGGCCGAGTGCCTGCGCTCCGAGGACATGCGCGAAGCCATCACCGCCTCCGTCGAACAGCGGCCCCCCGTCTACCAGGGGCGCTGAACCGGCCTTCCGGCCCGGGCGCGGCCTACCATCCGACGATGGATCGCTACGTCGTGCGGTCCGGCGCGCCCCTCACCGGGTCGACCCGGGTCTCGGGCATGACCAAGAACGCCGGGCTGAAGCAGATGGCCGCGTCGCTGCTCGCGCCCGGAGTCACGACGCTGCACAACATGACGCCCGTCGCCGACCTCGACGTGATGATCGAGCTGCTCGAAGGCATCGGCGCGACCGTCGAGCGGACCGGTGACGTGTGCCGCATCGACGCGAGCGCCGACCTCATCCCCGAAGCCCCCTACGAGCACGTCCGCCGGATGCGCGCCTCGATCAACGTGCTCGGACCGCTGCTCGCCCGACACGGTCGCGCCCGAGTCGCGATGCCCGGCGGTGACAACATCGGCGCCCGCAAGCTCGACATGCACTTCGGCGCCCTCGAGGCGATGGGCGCCGAGCTCGACGTGCGCCGCGGCTTCATCGAGGCCCGCTGCAACGCGCTCGCCGGAGCCCGCGTCGTGCTCGACTTCCCCAGCGTCGGCGCCACCGAGACCGTCCTCACCGCGGGCGTGCTCGCCAAGGGTGAGACCGTCGTCGAGAACGCGGCTCGTGAACCCGAGATCGTCGACCTGTGCACCCTGCTCGAGCAGATGGGCGCGCACGTCGAAGGCGCGGGCACCTCCACGCTGCGGGTCGAAGGCGTGACCGAGCTCACCCCCACCGAGCACACGATCGTCGGGGACCGCATCGAGGCCGGCACCCTCCTCTTCGCCTGCGCGATCGCGGGAGGCGCCGTCGTCATCGACGGCATCGCCCTCGCCCACGTCGAGACCGTCGCCCGCAAGCTCCACGAGATGGGGGTGACCGTCGAACCGACCCCCGACGGGATCGCCGCCTCCGCCCCCGAGCGGCTCCGCGCCGTCGACGTGCAGACCCTCCCGTTCCCGGGCTTCGCGACCGACTTCATGCCCCTCGCCGTCGCCGCGCTGACCGTCGCGGACGGCACCGCCATCGTGACCGAGAACGTGTTCGACAACCGGTTCGCGTTCGTCGGGGAGCTGCAGCGGATGGGTGCCGACGCCCGCACCGAGGGCCGCCACGCCGTCGTGCGCGGCGTCCCCCGCCTCTCCGGCGCGCCCGTCCGGGTCCCCGACGTGCGGGCCGGAGCGGCACTGCTCCTCGCCGGGCTCGCCGCCGAAGGCGAGACCACCGTCTTCGACACCTACCACGTCGAACGGGGCTACGCCGACCTCCCGGGCCAGCTCCGGGCCCTCGGCGCCGACGTCACCCGAGAACCCGAACCGGACCGGGAAGACCAGGGAGGGTCGAGGCGTTGAACCAAACGATGGAGACTGAGATCCTCGAGGCGATCGACGCGATCCGGCCGGCCCTCCAGGCCGACGGGGGCGACATCGTGTTCCAATCGATCGACGACAGCGGCGTCGTGTACGTCGAGCTCGTCGGCGCGTGCGGGACCTGTCCCATCTCGACGATGACCCTGAAAGCCGGCGTGGAACGGATCATCATGGACCGTGTGCCCGGCGTCAGCGCCGTCGAAGCCGTCGAAGCCACCGCCTGAGGTCCACGTGACCGCCGCGGACGCGGCCGCGCTGGTCGACGCGGCACCGACGCGGCGACCGCGGTGCCGTCGCCAGGCTCCTCTCCCTCGTCGAGACCGGCGGGCCCGACGCGGACACCGCCGCCGCGCACCTCTTCCCCCACACCGGCGGCGCGTACACGATCGGGATCACCGGACCGCCGGGCGCCGGGAAGTCCACGCTCACCGACCGGCTCGTCGCCCTGATCCGCCACGCCGGCGACGAGGTCGGGGTGCTCGCCGTCGACCCGACCAGCCCCTTCACCGGCGGGGCGATCCTCGGCGACCGGGTCCGCATGCAGGACCACGCCACCGACACCGGGGTGTTCATCCGGTCCATGGCCACCCGCGGGCATCTCGGCGGGCTCGCCACCGCCACCCCCCAGGCGGTCCGGGTCCTCGACGCCGCGGGCAAACCGTGGGTGATCATCGAGACCGTCGGTGTCGGCCAGGTCGAGGTCGAGGTCGCCGGCGCCGCGGACACCACCGTCGTCGTCCTCAACCCCGGGTGGGGCGACGCCGTGCAGGCCAACAAGGCCGGGCTGCTCGAGGTCGCCGACATCCTCGTGGTCAACAAAGCCGACCGGCCCGGACGCGACGACACGGTCCGTGACCTCCGCCAGATGCTCGAGTGGTCCCGCGCCACCGACTGGGAACCACCGATCGTCGAGACCGTCGCGACCGAGGCGCGCGGGGTCGACACCCTCTGGACCGCGGTCACCGACCATCGCGCGCACCTCGAGACCACCGGTCACCTCACCGCCCGACGTGACGCCCGGCTGCGCGCCGAGCTGCAGTCCCTCGTCGCGGAGCGGCTCGGCCGGCGTGCCGCGGCGCTGTGCGCGGGACCCCGCTTCGATGCGCTCGTCGCCGACGTCGCCGCCCGCGACCTCGACCCGCACGCCGCCGCCGACGCGCTGCTCGACTCGTAGGCTGCCCCCCGTGCCCGACTCCCTCCTCACCTTCGAGGAACACCCCGACGGGGTCGTGCTGATCCGCCTCGACCACCCGCCGATGAACACCCTGTCCAGCCTGCTGCTCGAGCAGCTCGCGGCGACCGCCGCGATCCTCAACGACCGTGCCGACCTCGGGGCTGTCGTCGTCGCCGGGGCCGACCGCGCCTTCGCGGCCGGCGCCGAAGTCTCCGAGTTCGCCGGACCGGACGAAGCCCGAGCCATCGGCGCCCGCTTCCGTGTCGCGTTCGACGGCCTCGCCGGCATCGGGCGGCCGGTCATCGCCGCGATCCGCGGGTATGCGCTCGGCGGCGGCCTCGAGCTCGCGCTCGCGTGCGACCTGCGCGTCGCTGCCGACACCGCGCGGCTCGGTCAGCCCGAGATCCTCCTCGGCATCATCCCCGGCGCCGGCGGCACCCAGCGGCTCCCGCGGCTCATCGGCCCGGCCCGAGCCAAAGATCTCGTGTGGACCGGCCGGCAGGTGCGCGCCGACGAGGCCCTCGCCGTCGGTCTCGTCGACCGGGTCGTGCCCGCCGCGGACGTCGACACGACCGCGCTCGACTGGGCCGCGAGCCTCGCCCACGGCCCGTCCGTCGCGATCGGCCTCGCCAAGCGGGCCATCGACCGTGGCCTCGACGGGAGCCTCGCGGCCGGGCTCGACCTCGAACACGACGCCTTCGTCGACGTCTTCCGCACCCACGACGCCCGCACCGGTGTCCAGTCGTTCCTCGAGCACGGCCCCGGGCGCAGCGACCTTCGAGGGCCGCTGACGCAGCCGCACCGCACGGCGCGGTCCGGTCAGCGGGGGGAGGGATCCGCTCCGCCGGTTGTGTCCTCGCCGTCGCTGCGGTCGCGGCCCTCGACCCGGTCGCGGAGCCGGGCCAGGTTCGCCCGCCAGACCCGAGCCAGGATCGGCGCCGCGGCCCGCTCGCCGACCGGTCCGCCCAGCCACCAGGGGAACCGCAACGCCTCCTCCCAGCCGAACCGGGTCGCCGCCCCGGACGGGGTCAGCGTGAAGCGCCCCACCCCGCGGACTGCGCCTCGATGCTCGATGCTCATCGCCCGTTCCGGGTCCCATTCGGTGACCACCAGCCGATCGTGGGTCCGGAGCGGGCCGACGCAGGTGAGGCACACCAGCTCGGTGCCGACCCCGCGACGCTGGTCGGACTCGAAGTCGATGTGCAGCGCGTCGGCCATCCACTCCGGGTGGGTCTCGAGCCGCTCGATGTCCGCCCACACCGCGGACGGTGACGCGCCGATCCGCTCGTCGCAGCGGATGGTCACGGTCACGACCGTGCTCCCCGCCGCAACGCGTCGGCGGCGGTGCCGGCCTCGACCGTCTCCACCAGCACCCCGGTCCCGAGCTCGAACCCGGCGGGGACGCCGACGCGGGGGACGATCCGGATCCACCAGTGGTACCGGTCGGCACCAGCCGTCGGGGCGTCGTGCACCACCACGTTGTACGGCACGTCGGGGAGCACCGACAGCGAGCCGGGCGAGCACGTCACGGACCGTGACCGCCACCGCCCGCACCGCCGCGTCGCTCGCGGCGGCGAACCGCGGCCCCGCGTCCCCGTCCGCGACCCGCACCTCGTACGGCATGCTCGACGCAGCCGCGCACCACGCCCGGGTCCGGTCGTGGGACATGACCACCGTGCCGAGCTCCTCGGCGCGGGTCGCGTCGGCGTCGACCAGGTCGATCCCCGCGGCGGCGAACCGGGCCAGCGCGGCCCGCACCGCCGGGGCCACGAAGTCGAGGGCAAGGATCTGCGCGTGGGGATGCGCGATCGACGCGCCCGCGGCCGCGCCCTGGTTCACCGACACCTGCACGTACGCGTGCCCGGCCGCGGCCAACGCCGCTGACCGGTCCCGCAGCAGCGCGAACGCCTCGACCGCGGCGTCGTCGGACAGGCGAGCCAGGTCACGGTCGTGCTCGGCTGAGAAGACCACCACCTCATCCGCGCCGGTCGCGCCCGGTGTGGCGTCCCCACCTCCCACGATCGGGTACAGATTCGGGAACGCCCGCAGCCGCCACCCCGGCCCGTTCGGGGCGCCGCCACCGACACGAGCCACCTCGGGTGGGGTCTCGGACTCGTGACCGGGGCAGAACGGGCACGTGGCGGGACCCGCGGCCACGGCGGAGCCGCGGGCGACGGTCTGGGGCCGCGCGGCACGGCCGGGGGCCAGCAGCACGACCTCACCGGTCAGCGGGTCGTCGCGCAGCTCGGGCATGGGCGGAGCGTAGAAGGAGTCCAGGGATGCTGGCCGCACGCGGTCCGCCGTCCCCGGGAGTGGGTCGGCAGGCCCAGCGTGACCACTTCCGCTCCCACCCTCCTGGGTGAGACACCACCGGTCAACCCGATCCAACGTCCGCGCGTGACGACAACCCGTTGGGTCCTGCATCGCCTACAAGCCAAACCGACGACCACCACGACAGACGCCTCGAACGACGTAGCCTGAGCACCTGGCGCACCGAGCGCGATGCGGATGACGCGGAGCGGCGATCGGGTGGAGCGAGTGCACAGCGAGCTCGCCGGGATCCATCGAGGGCGGTCTTCGACGCGACCACGCCACGGCCAGCGCATCCGAAATGCCCCCGACATCGCCAGGCGACGTGACGGCCTTCGTCAGTCCGCGGCTCGGGTGCCCGCGACGCCCGGACCCGGTCAATGAGCCGGCCCACCTTCGAGGCCTCCGGTGGGCGGTCGGTGCCGCTGGTTGGGCGACGGCTCGAGATCAGCTGGCTGCGCTCGCGCCTGGAGTTGTGCCGGCAGGGCTTTCCACACCTGGTGCTCATCGAGGGTGACCCCGGAGTCGGGAAGACTCGCCTCGCCCAGGAGCTTCTGGCCGACACCCGCAGGGCCGGCTTTCGCGTCTTCACGGGCCGCTGCTACGAGCACCTCGAGCTCGCGTACCTCCCGTTGCGGGACTCGCTGCTGAGCGTGCTCGCGACAGCGCTCGACGGGCGCCCCGACTGCGAGGCCGAACTCGCGCTGCTCCGTCGTATCAACGCCGCCGGTGACGGACGCGAGGTGCCGGGAGACGAATCGGACGAACGGGAGCGCACCCGGCAGCTCCTCACCTTGACGCGCCTCGTGCTGGACCAAGCCCGGTCAGCACCCGTCGCGATCTTCGTTGACGACCTGCACTGGTCCGACCCGGCAACCCTCGACCTGCTGCGCCATCTCATGTTCCGCTTTGACGGCGAGGACGCGCCGGTGCTGCTCCTCGCGACCGCACGCGTTGACTCGCAAGCTCGCGCCGCCGCCGCGGTGGCGGCATTACAGACTGAGCCGAGGTGTGCGACCGTCCGCCTCCACCCCCTGAGCGAGCTCGAGGCCACCGAGCTTGTACGCGAGATGACCGGTGAGATGAACGTCGAGCAGGCGCGCGAGGGTCGCGGTGACGAGCGGCGGCAACCCTCTGCTCGTTCACGCTCTGGTCCGAGAGCCGTCAATGCCGGGGTTTCCGGCACGAGCCGTGGGCACCGCTCACCTGCCTCACCCGATCACGGCGGCAGCAGCGGCTCGCGTCGAGGCGCTCACACCCGACGCCCGCGCCGTGGTGGAAGTCGTGGCGTTCCTCGTCCCGCACGGCGGCAGGCAGCTTGTTGAAACGGTCTCGGCCCTGAGCCCAGAGGCGCTCGACTCGGCAATCGCCGAGGCGACGGACAACGCGATCCTCACGGAGGATGGGAACTCCATCATCTTCACGCATCCCCTCTACGCACACGTCGCGTACGAGGCGGTGCCGCAGGCCAAACGGCGCCACGTGCATCGCCAGATCGGCACAGCGCTGCTCGCCAGCCGCGAGCGCGGCGCACCGATCCCACTCGCGGCCGTCGTGCACCATCTCCTCGCGGCGAGACCCGACGTCGAGCTCCCCCTGATCACAGAATTGGCGAGACGAGCCGCGGACGAGGCGATGGCGCTCGGAGCCTGGAACGAGGCGACACGCTTCTACGAGGCCGTCATCGAAGGAATCGACGAGGCGTCGAGCCCTGACGAGGCCGCGGCGCTGCACCGGCTCGCGGCGCTGTGCTGCCGTTGTGATTTCGCGCTCGCCCGCGCCGTCGAGCATCTCGACCGCGCGATCGCGCTCGTGACGCCGAACGGCAGCTCGGTGACGCTCGCTGAGCTGCACCTCTGGCGGATTCGATGCGGAATCGGGAGCCGAGATCTGCTCGGCGTCGTCGCCGAGCGCGCACCACTCGAAGCGCTCGTCGAGACGGTCGAACCGACCAATCCCGGGCTGGCCGCGCAAGGACTCGTGGAACTGTCCCAGTCGTACTGGGTGGAGGGTCATATGGCCGAGGCCGAGGACGCGGCCCGTCGGGCCATGGTCATCGCGGAACGCGTGCACGACCACATCGCCTTCTCGCGTGCGACGATGACGCTCAGCGTGCCGCAGTGGATGCGCTACGACCTGCAGGGCTCGCTGTCGACACTTGAGGCGGGGCTGGTGCACGCCCGCGACGCGGGTGAGCGCTCCGCGCTGGTCGGCGGACCGCTGTTCCGGCTCCCGCTCGTGCTCTGCTGGCTCGGGCGTTTCGACGACGCCGAGGAGCGAGCGCTCGAGGGTTGCCGCGCCGCAGACGAAATGCGCTATCCGCTCGAGGAGGGCCTCCCCCTCGCTGCCCTCGCCCAGGTCGCGGTCGGCGCGCGGTGACTTCGACGAGGCGGAGCGTCACGCCGAGCAGGCGTGGCTGGTCCAGCGGCTCTCCGGCTACCACTGGGCCGCGGGACTGTTCCTGCCGGCGCTTGCCGCCGCGCACGTCGGGCGCGGCCGATACACCGCGGCCCGGGACGCGCTCGACACCTGGGCCGAGACCGCGGACGCTTGGGAGCAGGTCAGCCTCGCCCTCTTCCGGCGCTACATCGACGCGCTCGAACGACCGCTCGCCGTGGCGGGCCCGCCACTGCCGCGACTCCCGCCGACACCCGCCCTCGGAGCCGAAGGGTGGGCGGCGGCCGTCGTCGAGATCGCCCGGCGCGAGGCTGCACCGACGGACCTGCCGCGAGCGCGGGAGCTACTCGCCGAGGTGGACCGCCGCGGCGGCGTACTCACAACCGGCGTCATCGCCCTCGTCCCCCGCGTGCTCGGTGTCGCGTGCGACCTCGTCGGTGACGAAGACGCCGCGATCGCGGCGTTGGAGCGGGCGATCGCCGTCGCCCGAAGACTGCGAGCCGAGCCCGAGCGGGCCCGGGCCCAACTCGACCTCGCGACGATCTTGCTCCGCCGAGGTGAGCGTGACCGGGCGACCGACCTCGCGCACGCGGCCGAGACCAGCTTCCACCACCTCGGGATGCACCCGGACGCCGACCGCGTCGGCGCGCTGCTTGGCTCGGCTCCGACAACCCGCGGAGCACCCGGACGCGGTGGGCTTGGCTCCGAGCTCGAGTCGGTGACCACCGTGCTCCTGTTCACCGACGTCGTCGACTCCACGCGGCTCTGCGACGAGCTCGGCAACGCCCGATACCGCGAGCTGGCCCGCCAGCTCGAGGAGGTCGTCCGGACGACCATCGTCGCCAACGGAGGGACGATCGTGACCGGGATCAGCCTCGGCGACGGCCTCATCGGCCTCTTTCCCTCGGTCCAGCAGGCGATCAGCGCGGCGCAAGCCTGCAGCCGTGACGTGCCGTCGACCGGACTACACCTGCATCTGGCCGTCCACGCGGGTGACCTCATCGTCGACGGTCCCCGCATCTTCGGCGGAACGGTGAACCTCGCTGCTCGCATCTGCAGCCTCACCGGACCCGATGAGGTCCTCGTATCCGAGGCGGTCCGCGCGGGCGGGACCGACCTCCGCGACACGGCGTTCGTCGACCGCGGCATACACACGCTGAAGGGGTTCACCGAGCCGCAACACGTCTTTGCCGTCGTCGAAGCAGCATCTGCCGTTCCCGGATAGCGTTGATCGCCAACCATCATCGACCAGAAGGAGTCCGGTCATGGGTGGTATGCCGCATTGGTTCGCGAAAACTCCGGAAATGATCACCGCTGATGCGTACTTCAGCCTCGCGGGAAGCGGAAGTGAGGTCGCTCTGATCGGACGCTACGAGACCGCGCTGCAACGTCTCCAGGCGTCCGACTACTACACGCGTTCGGATGCGCTGCAGTCCAGCGGTTGGACCGCACCCGCGATGTCCGCGTCGCTCGGTGGCCACTTCCGTGGCGACTGGATCCACCCCAGCTACCCCGACCCCAGGTTTGCTGGCATCGGAGGGCGCTTCTGGCCACAAGTGCCGTCGACGACGGTTGTCGACCGCATCCGATTCGGCACGATCATCGCGATCCAGAAGGCGCTCGGGCGTGCCCGACTCGGATCGGCGATCGCGACGAACTACGTCAGTCAGATCTTCGCGCCTGAACTCGCCAACGGCGTCGAAGTCGACGGCGTCCGACCGCTCGCCACCAGCTGGGTCTGCATCGCGCCCACGGGTGAGAACTACTTCGAAGTCGACTCGCTGCGAGGACCCAGCGTGGTCGAGTTCGTCATCGCGACGCCCCGCCCCTACGGGCACGGGCAGATGATGAACGTCGTCGAGACCCTCGAGCAGGAGGAGCGCGAGCCGAAGCCCCGTCGCTGAGGACTCGGCGCGCCAGGCTCGCCGGAGAACCGGCCCCGATGCTGTGCCCTCCCGGGCAACACCGGTGGCGGGCGTCGAGTGTCGGGAGGACCCGCCACCGGAACCTCGCCCAGGGTTCAGGTCCGTGGGTCCCGCTTCGTGACCCGTCCGGCGCGAACCCCACGTCCAGCGCGAGCCCCAATCCGGGAGCGGTTTCGCGACAGCCCTCACCGTCAGCCCGGGCCCGCCGCGCCGCTCATCGTGACCCCAAGGTTCACCGGTTGACGACCGGTCGCGGGTCACCGAGCCGGTGCGTTCCGCTCCGCCGGCCGCTCCCGGTCGGCTTCTGACCGGGAGCTCGCCGGGTCTCGTGTCGAGAGCCGGGCGCCGTACCCTGGTGGCCGTGCCGTCCACTCGTCTCCTGATCATCGGTGGTGGCCCCGCCGGGAACACCGCGGCCACCGTCGCGGCGACCCTCGGCGCCGAGGTGACCCTCGTGGAGCGCGACATCATCGGCGGTGCCGCGCACCTGTGGGACTGCATCCCCTCGAAGGCGCTGATCGCCACCGGCGGGGAGCTCGCCGAGCTGACCCGCGCCCCGACGATGGGCCTGAAGGCGAAGGGGTCGTTGGACATCGACGCGCTCCGCAAGCGGGTCGAGGGCATCGAGACGCTGCTCCACGACCAGCTGTGCGCCCTGCTCAGCTCGCAGGGGATCCGGCTGGTGATCGGCCCGGCCCGGTTCAAGGATCCGCACACCGTCGTCGTCGAGACCGACGGCGGGCTCGAGGAGCTCGAAGCCGACTACATCGTCGTCGCCACCGGGTCCCGGCCCCGGGTGCCCGCCTTCGCGCCGATCGACGGGGAGCGGGTGCTCACCACCCGTCAGGCCTACCCGCCCGCGGAGATCCCCGACCACGCGATCGTGATCGGCTCAGGCGTCACCGGCGTCGAGTTCACCCACATGTTCAGGTCGCTCGGGTCACGGGTGACGCTGCTCGTCTCCCGCCAGCAGGTCCTGCCCATCAAGGACGCCGAGGTCGCCGCCGTGCTCGAAGAGGCGTTCCTCGATCGTGGCGTCGCGCTCCTCAAGGGGGCACGAGCGAACGCGATCACCCGCACCGGCGACACCGTCACCGTCGGCTGTGAGGACGGCCGGGTCGTCTCCGGTTCCCACGCGGTGCTGGCCGTCGGTTCGCTGCCGAACACCGAAGGGCTCGGGCTCGAGGCCGCCGGTGTCGACCTCGACGACGCCGGGTACCTCCAGGTGAACCACAACTGCCTGTCCAACGTCGGCCACATCTACGCCGCCGGTGACGTCTCCGGGAAGCTGCCGCTCTCGTCGGTCGCGGCGATGCAGGGACGCAAGATCGCCGAGCACCTGATGGGGTTGCACAACCGGCCGCACCGGCACCTCGACTACGACAAGGCCGCGTCGGCGATCTTCACCGAACCCGAGATCGCCGACGTGGGACTCGCCGAGGCGGAGGCGTTCGCGTCGGGCCGCAAGATCCGGGTCACGAAGGTTCCCTTCACCGCCAACGCCAAGGCGCTGATCAAGGGCGACCCGCGCGGGTTCGTGAAGATCATCTCCGACCCGGCACGAGGCGTCGTGCTCGGGGGCTCCATCGTCGGTCGGAACGCGGCCGAGCTGATCGGGATCATCGCCGTCGCGGTCGCCAACGATCTCACCGTCACCGACCTCGTCGACTCGCTGCTCGTCCACCCGACGTTGTCGGAGTCGCTCGCCGAAGCCGCGTCCTGATCCCGGCGCTCACGCGCCGCGCAACCCGCCCTTCCCAGACCGTCACCGCCGACCCGCCCAGACGGACCCGGTCACCGGCGAGACCGACGCGGACGGTCCCACCCCGGCGGGACAGCTGCCGGCCGACGAGCGCGGTCTTGCCCAGGCGGGGCCCCCACCACGGCCCGAGCGCGCAGTGCGCCGACCCGGTGACGGGATCCTCCGGGATCCCGACGCGAGGAGCGAACAGACGCGAGACGAAGTCGACGTCGCCCGCGCCCGCAGCCGCGGTGACGCACACGCCCCGCACGGGGAGCGCGGCGATCTGGGCGAGGTCCGGCGCCAGCGCGGCGACGGTCGCGGCGGCGGCGACCTCGACGAGGAGCTGGTGCTCGGTCGTGGCGCACGCCCGGACGTCGACACCGAGCGCGGCTTCGAGCCCCGCCGGCGTCGGGATCGGGGTCGCCGCCAACGCCGGGAAGTCGAGCGTCACGTCGTGCCCGTCCCGCCGCGCGCCGAGGTCCCCACCGCGGGTGTCGAACCGGATCGCGTCACCCTCGTCGACCCGGCCGGTCTCCCAGAGGACGTGCGCGGCGGCGAGGGTCGCATGGCCGCACAGGTCGACCTCGACGACCGGCGTGAACCAGCGCAGGGCGAACCCGTCGGCGTCGGCGCGGACGAACGCGGTCTCCGACAGGTTCAGCTCCGCGGCGAGCGCCGCGCACCACCCGTCGTCGGGCCAGGGCTCCCGGTCGAGGAGGCACACCGCGGCGGGGTTGCCCCGGAACGGCTCTGCGGTGAACGCGTCGACCCCGAAGAGCGGCCGGCCCGTCGTGCTCAGCCGACCACCATCAGCACGTCGCCGGTGCCGACCGTGTCGCCGGCCTGGACCCGGATCTCCTGCACGGTCCCTTCCGTCTCCGCGTTGAGATGGTTCTCCATCTTCATCGCCTCGAGCACGAGGACCGCCTGCCCCACCGAGACCGTGTCTCCCTCGCTGACGAGCACCTTCACGATCGTGCCCTGCATCGGGGAGGCGATCATCCCGTTCCCGGCGCCGCCGGCGCCGCCGCTCGCCGGGTTCGGTCGGCGGGCCCGCCGGGTCGGGCCGGCGCCCCCGACGCCACCGGCCGGGGGCGCGTCGGGGAGCCACAGACGAACCGAGAAGCGCTTGCCGTCGACCTCGACCGGGACCGTGCGCTCGGTCAGCTCGGCTTCCGGTTCGGGTTCGGCACCGGTCGTGGGTGGCACGACGTCGGCGGCACCGGCGAGCACCGTCGGGTCCAGCTCCTCCTCGACCCACTTGGTCGAGTGCTTCCCCGCGGCGAAGTCCGGATGGGCGAGCAAGGCGAGGTGCGCGGGTTCGGTCGTGTGCACCCCCTCGATGCGGAGCTCGTGCAGGGCGCGCAGCATGCGGTGCCGGGCCCGCTCCCGGTCCGGTGCCCAGACCACCAGCTTCCCGATCAGGTTGTCGAAGTACTGCGAGATGGCGTCGCCGGCCTCGTAACCGCCGTCCCAGCGCACCCCGGGGCCACCTGGCGGGTGCAACGCGGTGATCGTCCCCGGCGACGGGAGGAACCCGCGGGCGGGATCCTCGGCGTTGATGCGGCACTCGATCGAGTGGCCGCGACGCTCGATCGACTCCTGGTCGAAGGAGAGCGGCAGTCCGTCCGCGACGCGGAGCTGCTCGGCGACCAGATCGAGGCTGGTCACCATCTCCGTCACGCAGTGCTCCACCTGCAGGCGGGTGTTCATCTCGAGGAACCAGAAGTCGCCGTCCTGGTACAGCATCTCGACCGTGCCCGCGTTCACGTACCCGCACCCCTGCGCGACCTTCACCGCCGCCGCGCCCATCGCCTGGCGGGTCTCGTCGGGCAGCCCGGGGGCCGGGGTCTCCTCGATGAGCTTCTGATGACGGCGTTGCGTGGAGCAGTCCCGCTCCCCGAGCCACACCGCGTGGCCGTGCGTGTCGCAGAACACCTGCATCTCGATGTGGCGAGGTCGGGTCAGGTACCGCTCGAGGTACGCCTCGGGGCGCCCGAAGTAGGCGGTGGCCTCGCGGGTCGCGGAATCGAACGCGGCTTGGGCCCCGTCCGGGTCGCGCACCACCTTCAGGCCCTTGCCGCCACCACCGAACGCGGCCTTGATCGCGACCGGCCAGCCGTGCGTCTCACCGAACACGACGATCTGCTCGACGTCGGTGATCGGCTCCAACGTGCCGGGCACCGACTCGACGCCGGCGCCGAGCGCGGCCTTGCGCGAGGAGATCTTGTCGCCCATCACCTCGATCGCCTCCGGCGGCGGCCCGATCCACGTCGCCCCCGCCGCGCTGACCGCCCGGGCGAAGTCGGCGTTCTCGGCGAAGAACCCGTACCCCGGGTGCAGCGCGTCGGCGCCGCTGCGGGCGATCACGTCGAGGATGCGGGCCGTGTCGAGGTAGCTCTCCGCGGCGCTGTCGCCCCCGAGCGCGTAGGCCTCGTCGGCGTAGCGGACATGGGCGGCGTCCCGGTCGAGGTCGGAGTAGACCGCGACGGTGGTCACACCCAGCTCGCGGCAGGTGCGCATCACCCGCACCGCGATCTCGCCTCGGTTGGCGATGAGGATCTTGGACGGCACGCGAATCCCCGGTCTTGAGACGTCGGCGGAGCCCCGTATCCTACGGGCGATGGGTGACCAGCCCGCCAGCCCGGGCGGACGGTGGCGCATCCGTCGCTTCGACGAGATCGACTCGACGAACCGCTACGTGCTGGACGCCGCCCGCGGTGGCGAAGCCCCCGGGCTCGTCGTCGTCGCCGACCACCAGCACGCCGGGCGGGGACGGCGCGGGCGCACCTGGACCGCGGCGCCCGGGTCGTCGCTGCTCGTGTCGACGCTCGTCGCGCCCCCACGGGACGCCGAGCGGGTGCACCTGGTGACGATGGCGTGCCGCGTTGGCGCTGCTCGACAGCATCGCCGCGGTGGCCGGCTTCGACGCCGAGCTCAAGTGGCCGAACGACCTGATGGTCGGAGACCGCAAGCTGGCCGGCGTGCTCGCCGAAGCCGACATCGGCACCGGCGGCCAGGTGCGCGCCGTCGTCGTCGGGTTCGGCTGCAACGTCACCGGCGCCGGGCTCGCCCCCGAGCTCGCCGCCCTCGCCACCGCCTGCGACCGGGAAGCCGGCCACCCCGTCGACCGGGCCGAGCTGCTCGACGCGTTCCTGGACCGGTTCGCGACCCGCCTCGACCGCTTCGACGACGTCGCGGTCGACTACCGCGACCGGCTGGGCACGCTCGGACGCGCCGTGCGGGTCGAGCTGGCCCGTGGCGCCGTCGAAGGAGTCGCGGTGGACGTCGACGCGCTCGGCCGCTTGCGGGTCGACACCACCGCCGGTCCGGTCACGGTCGCCGCCGGTGACGTCGTGCACCTCCGCGGGCTCACGGATCCGGGTTCGACGCGACCAGCGGCGGGAACGCCTCGGCCAGACGCCGGGTGACCGGACCCGGCGCGTCGAGGTCGCGGTCGTCGACCCGGGCGATCGGGGCGACCTCACGGGTGCTCGACGTCAAGAACAGCTCCGCGGCGCGGGCGAGCTCGTCGAGGGCCACCACGCGCTCCCCGTGCGGCACGCCGAGCTGCGCGCTCAGCTCGAGCACCAGAGCGCGGGTGACCCCGAGGAGGCAACCGGACGCTTCCGGTGGGGTGCACAGGATCCCGTCGACGACGAGGAACACGTTCGAGCCGGTCGCCTCGCACAGCTCCCCGCGGGTGTTCGCGAAGATCGCCTCGGACGCGCCGCGTTCGTGCGCGTAGGCGAGGGCGCGCACGTTCTCCGCGTACGAGATGGTCTTCAGCCCCGCGGTCGCGCCCCGCTCGTTCCGAGGCCACGGCACGGTCACGACCCGCTCCGTCGCCGGGCGCGCCCGCGTCGGCGCGGCGGCGACGATCACGGTCGGGGGCTCCTCGCCCCGCTCGGAGCCCAGCGGGGACGGGCCGCCGGTCACGGTGATCCGCAGGCGGCCCCGGTCGATGCCGTTCGCGGCGAGGACCGCGTCGGCGGCTCGCCGCAGCTCCCCCGAGGTGGGGACGGGCAGGCCGAGCCCGCCGGCGGAGCGGGCCAGGCGCTCGTGGTGGCGGCGCCAGGCGAAGGGCACACCGCCGTAGACCCCGAGGGTCTCGAACACGCCGTCGCCGACGAGGAGGCCGTGATCGAAGGGCGACACGCGAGCGGTGTCGACACCGGTCAGCCGCGCCGTTCACCCACACCGAGGCGTCACTCACCGGAGACCCACCCGAGGCCGCGGTTCCCTGAACCACACCGAACGCCGGGCGTCACACGCGAGGGCCACACCACGCCGAGGGTAGATGGCCCGAAGGAGTTCTGTGGGGCCCCGTCGGTAGACTGACCGGCTCTATGGCGATCCGTCGCTCTGCCCTGCGCGCCCTCTCGGGCCGGTACCTCGTCGCGCTCGGCGTCGCGGGTGTGTTCATGGTCGGCAGCGTCCTCACCGTCAACTACGTCATCGACCAGAAGCTCTCCAACGTCAAGCGGGTGTCGGTGAAGACCGCGCCGGCCCCGCCGCAAGGCGCGAACTACCTGCTCCTCGGCTCCGACACACGAGCCTTCGTGAAGAACCAGCAGCAGCAAAAGGCGTTCGGCAACACTCAAGACACCCAGGGTCAGCGTTCGGACACCATGATGGTGATCCACGTCGAGCCCGGCTCCAAGAAGACGCTGATCGTCTCGTTCCCGAGAGACCTCTGGGTGAACATCCCGGGCCTCGGCATGAGCAAGATCAACTCCGCGTTCAACGTCGGCCCCGACAAGGTCATCCAGATGTTGAAGGACGACTTCAACATCGACATCAACCACTTCATCGAGGTCGACTTCCAGAGCTTCCAAGGTGTCGTCAACGCCATCGGCCGGGTCCCCGTCTACTTCCCGTACCCCGCCCGTGACCTCAACACCGGCCTCCGTGAGCTCGGCGGCTGCGTGCTCCTCGACGGTTCCGGCGCGCTCTCCTACACGCGCTCCCGTGAGCTCGAGTTCCTGAGCCTCACCCAGAAGCAGTGGTTCTCCGCCGACCCGACCGCCGACATCGGCCGGATCGCCCGCCAGCAGCAGTTCATCCGGGAGCTGGCCGGCATCGCCGTGCAGCGCAGCCTGAACGACCCGATCACCGCCAACTCGGTCGTCGACCGCGTCGTCGAGAACCTCACCATCGACCAGAACCTCTCGAAGAGCGACATCTTCTCCCTCGTCGACGCGTTTCGAACCGTGAACACGAACGACACCAGCCACCTCGAGTTCCAGACCCTCCCGTGGGCGACCGGACCCGACCAGGGCGGCCAGTCGGTCCTCTACGTGAAGGAGCCCGACGACCAGCCGCTCCTCGCCCGGCTGCGCGACTTCAACAGCGCGAACCCCAACCCGCCCGGGCTGACGGTCAAGCCCCGCTCCGTGAAGGTGCAGGTGGTCGACGGGACCGGCGGCACGTTCAACCCGTCCAGCGTCCTGAACGACCTGGTCCAGAAGGCCGGGTTCGTGTCCGGCGGGACGAGCAACGCGTTGGCGCCGGTCACGACCACCGAGGTCCACTACCGGCCCACCGCGATCACCCAGGGCGAGCTGGTCCTCAACTACCTCTCCCCCCAGGCGCGGCTCGTGGCTGACCCGTCGCTCAAGAACGCCGACGTCGCCGTCGTGCTCGGCAAGGACTTCAAGAGCATCGTGCTGCCGTCCGGCGGCGCCTCGGCGCGACGGGACCGTCGGCTGGGGTCCCCGTCGCCGGGCCACCCGCCGCGAGCGACACGACCGCGGCGAGCACCGGCGGCACCCTCGACCCGGCCAAGTTCGGGCCGCCGATCCCCAAGACGCCGCCGTGCCGGTGAGCGAGACCCTGTGAGCCGGGTCGGCGTGGTCGGGGCCGGCTACGTCGGGCTCACCACCGGGGCCTGCCTGGCTCACCTCGGCCACGACGTCGTCGTCGGCGACCACGACGACGAGAAGCTCCGCCACCTCGAGAAAGCCGAGGTCGGCGTGCTCGAGGACCGCCTCCCCGAGCTGGTCGCCGAAGGCCTCTCGACCCGTCACCTCCGGTTCGTGCACGGGGCCGCCGCGACCGCGCTCGACGCCGAGTTCGTCTTCTTGTGCGTCCCCACCCCCCAGGCCGACGACGGCGACGCGGACCTCTCCGCGGTGCACGCGGTGGTCGACGAGATCGCCCCGGTCCTCCGACCAGGCGCGGTCGTGGTCAACAAGTCGACGATGCCGGTCGGGTCGACCGACCTCGTGGACCGCTGGCTCCGAGCCGCAGGTGCCGTCGCGGATCTCGGCGTGGCCTCCAACCCCGAGTTCCTCCGTGAGGGCACCGCGGTGCGGGACTTCCTCCAGCCGTCCCGGGTCGTCATCGGCGCCGACGACCCCGCAGTGGCGGTGCGCGTCTCGGACCTGTACCGGGATGTGCAGGCCCCCGTGCTGGTCACGAACCCGGCGTCGGCGGAGATGATCAAGTACGCGTCGAACGCGTTCCTCGCCACGAAGGTGTCGTTCGTGAACTCGATCGCGAACCTCTGCGAGCACGTCAACGCCGACGTCCGCGAGGTCACCCTCGGGATGGGGTACGACCCCCGGATCGGGTTCGAGTTCCTCCACCCGGGGCCCGGGTGGGGCGGCTCCTGCTTCCCGAAGGACGCGTCCGCCCTGATGCACACCGCCCAGCGGGTCGACGACGACTTCCCCCTGCTCGCCGCAGTGCTCCGCCAGAACACCGACCAGAAGGACCGGGTGGTCGCGAAGGTGCGCGCCGCCGTCGGGGGCTCCGTGTCGGGACGGCGCATCGCCGTGTGGGGGCTGACCTTCAAGGCCAACACCAACGACCTGCGCGACTCGCCCGCGGTGGCGATCGTCCGGCGCCTCGTCGCCGAAGGCGCCACCGTCCGGGCCTACGACCCCGCCGGCGGCGAAGCCGCGCCCGAAGCCGTCCCGGCGCTCGAGGTGCGTCACCGACCCGTACGCCGCCGCGACCGACGCCGACGCGCTCGTCGTCCTGACCGAATGGGACGAGTTCCGCTGGCTCGACTTCGCCCGGGTCGGTGCGCTGCTCGCCACCCGAGCCATCGTCGACGCCCGGAACCTGCTCGACCCCGCCGCGATGCGCCAGCTCGGCTTCGTCTACCAAGGCGTCGGGCGCTGATGCCACGGGCGGTGCTCACCGGCGGCGCCGGGTTCGTCGGCTCGAACCTCGCCCGGGGGCTGCTCGCCGCCGGCTACGAGGTCGTCGCGGTCGACGACCTCTCCACGGGGCGCCGAGACCAGGTCGCCGACCTCCTCACGGACCCCGGCTTCTCGCTCCTCGTCCACGACGTCGTCACCGGGCTCCCCGTCGACGGTCCTGTCGACGCGGTGCTGCACCTCGCCAGCGCGGCCAGCGTCCCCGAGTACCTGAGCCGTCCCGTCGAGACCCTCCGGGTCGGGAGCGACGGCACCCGCCACGCCCTCGACCTGGCCCGCGCCCACGGCGCCCGCTTCCTCCTGGCCTCGACGAGCGAGATCTACGGCGACCCGCTCGAGCATCCCCAACGGGAGACGTACTGGGGGCACGTCAACCCGGTCGGGCCCCGCTCCGTGTACGACGAGGCCAAGCGCTACGCCGAGGCGTTGACCATGGCGTATCAGCGCACCTTCGGGGTCGACACCAAGATCGTCCGCATCTTCAACTGCTACGGGCCGGGGCTCCTCCCCGGCGATGGCCGGGTCGTCTCCAACTTCCTCGCCCAGGCCCTCCGCGGCGAGCCGCTCACCGTCTACGGCGACGGATCCCAGACCCGGTCGTTCTGCTACGTCGACGACGAGGTCCGCGGGATCCGCGCCTTGCTCGAATCCGACTGGGTCGGGCCCATGAACATCGGCAACCCCGAAGAGCACACCGTCCTCGAGCTCGCCCAGCTCGCGCTCGACGTCACCGGGTCCGCGTCGACGATCGAGTTCTCCACCCTGCCGCTCGACGACCCGATCCGCCGTTGCCCCGACATCAGCCTCGCCCGCGCGCAGCTCGGATGGTCGCCCGCCGTCACCCTGCGCGACGGGCTGGCGCGCACCTGCGACTGGTACCGCACCCAGGTCGGAGTGGTGTCGTGAGCAAGCTCGAGCCGCTCGACACCTACACGAAGCTGTCGGTGATCGTCCCCGTCTACAACGAGCGCAACACCATCGCCGAGATCGTCCGGCGCATGCGCGCGGTCGAGCTCCCCCTCGCCCGCGAGATCATCGTCGTCGACGACGGCAGCCACGACGGCACCCGAGACGTCCTCAAACAGCTCGACGACAGCACCGTGCGGGTCGTGTACCACGACACCAACCGAGGGAAGGGCGCGGCGCTGCGCACCGGGCTCGAGTACGTGACCGGTGACCTCGTGCTCACCCAGGACGCCGACCTCGAGTACGACCCCGACGACTGGCCCAAGCTGCTCGGGCCGGTCCTGAAGCAGCGGGCCGTCGTCGTCTACGGGTCCCGCTTCACCGGCGAGCATCGCAACATGCTGTTCCTGCACTGGGTCGGCAACAAGTTCCTGTCGCTCGTCGCGAACGTCCTCTATGACTCGACCCTCTCCGACATGGAGACCGGCCACAAGCTCTTCGACCGGCGTGTCCTGGACCGTCTGACGCTCCGCTCCCGCCGCTTCGACATCGAACCCGAGCTCACCGCCAAGGTCCTCAAGCAGGGGATCCGCATCTACGAGGTCCCGATCTCGTATGCCGGGCGGACCATCGAGGAGGGCAAGAAGATCACCTGGGAGGACGGTCTCGTCGCCCTCTGGGTCCTCCTCAAGTACCGCTTCGTCAACTGACGTGAGCCCGCCACGGTGGGCGGCGGTCGTCGTGAACTACGAGGCCGGGCCCCTCCTCCTCGAAGTCATCCGCTCCCTGCTCGCCGACACGAGCACCGGCGCCGCCCCCGCCGTCGTCGTCGTCGACAACGCGTCCCGCGACGACTCCGTCGCCGCGTTGCGGGCCGCGTGGCCCGACGTCCCCGTCGTCGACGCGGGCGCCAACCTCGGCTACGCCCGGGCCGCCAACCTCGGCATCGTCGCCACCGACGCGCCGATCGTCGCGGTCTGCAACCCCGACATCCGAATCGAGCCCGGCACCGGCGCGGCCCTCGTCGAGCGGCTCGAGCGGGAACCCGACCTCGGCGCGGTCGGCCCGACCGTGCTCGAACCCGACGGCACCCGCTACCCCTCGGCGCGGCGGAACCCGTCCGCGTTCGTCGCCGCCGGGCACGGCGCGCTCGGACGGGTGTGGCCGGGCAACCCGTTCACCCGCCGGTACCGGGAGCTCGACTCCGACCCCCACGTCGCGCGCGACGTCGACTGGGTCTCCGGTGCCGCGATCTGGCTGCGCCGCGACGCGCTCGACGCCGTCGGCGGGTGGGACGCCGGCTACTTCATGTACGTCGAGGACGTCGACCTGTGCTGGCGGCTCCGGGGTGCGGGATGGCGCGTCGCGTACGAGCCGGGCGGGACGGTCGTCCACGTCCAAGGGGCGAGCACCGCCCGTCACCCGTACCGGATGATCGTCGCTCATCACCGGTCGCTGCTGCGGTTCGCGTCGCGGCGTTGGCACGGCTGGCGGCGCGTGCTCCTCGTCCCCGCCGCGCTGTTCCTCGGCGTCCGGACGGTCGCGAACATCATCGGGGCGGCGCTGCGCTCGCGAACGGGACGCGGCGGGTGACCGGGTAATCTGCGCCTCTGCCATGCCCCCCTCGCGTCGTTCGAACACCCCCGATCCGATCCCCGCATCGTCGCCCCCGCCGCGACGCCGCCTTGCGAGCGGGTGGCTCTACGGAGGATTGGGGCTCGTGCTCGTCTTCGGGGTGCTCGGCGCGATCTTCCTGAAGCCCGACAGCCGGGCCGCGAACCCGCCACCGGAGCCCGCCGACCCGACCACCGGCGCCCCCGGGAGCCACTGGCACACCGCGTTCGGCGTGGACATCTGCGGGCAGTGGCTCGCCAACCCGCCCACGTTCGAGACCGCCGCGGACAACCCGAACGTGCGGGTCGGCATCCACACCCACGGTGACGGGTACATCCACATCCACCCCTACACACGGTCCGAGGGCGGCCACCACGCCACCGTCGGTCTCTTCTTCAGCTACGGCGGCTGGAGCATCTCGTCGGACTCCATCGACGCGTGGAGCGGTCCGGCTCCCGACCCGCAGCAGAAGACCTGGACCAACGGGGACCGCTGCCCGGCCGGGACACCCGACGCGGGGCGGACCGGCGTGCTGCGCTGGTCGATCGACTGTCAGGAACGCACCGGGAACCCCGCCGACTACCGGCTCCGCGACCAGCAGATCCTCGATCTCGCGTTCATCCCGAGACCCGACCCGATCCCGGTGACGCCCAACGCCGTGGTCACCCCGTTCAGCGACGGCATCGCCGCCGATGCCGTCGCGACGAGCACCTGCCGGCCGACCCCGGTCGTCCCCGACACCAGCCTCGCGCCCGCGACGTCGGTCCCACCGACCAGCCCACCGAGTGCGGCGGCGTCGTCGCCGTGAGAGCCGTCGTCCTCGTCGGCGGCGAGGGGACCCGGCTCCGCCCGCTCACGTTCAGCACCCCGAAGCCGCTCCTCCCCGTCGCGAACCGGGCCTTCCTCGAGCGGCAGCTGTCCTGGCTCGCGCACCACGGCGTCGACGACGTCGTCCTCTCCCTCGGGTACCTCCCCGACGCCTTCGTCTCCCGCTTCCCCGACGGCCACTTCCACGACGACACCGACGCGGGGGTGCGGCTCACCTACGCCCAGGAGCCCGTCCCGCTCGGGACCGCCGGTGCGATCCGGTTCGCCGCCGAGCATCTCGGTGTCGAGGAACGCTTCGTCGTGTGCAACGGCGACGTGCTCACCGGGCTCGATCTCGGCGCGCTCGTCGCGTTCCACGACGGGCACGAAGCCGAAGCGACGATCGCGTTGGCGCAGGTCGAAGACCCCTCCGCGTTCGGTGTCGTCCCCACCCACGGCGACGGTGAGGTGAAAGCCTTCGTCGAGAAGCCGCCGCCGGGAGCGGCGCCGAGCGACTGGATCAACGCCGGCACCTACGTGCTCGAGCCCTCCGTCCTCGAGCGCATCCCCGCCGGCCTCAACGTGTCGATCGAACGGGAGACGTTCCCCCGCATGCTCCAAGAACGCCACCGTCTCTACGCGATGACGAGCGTCGAGTACTGGATCGACATCGGCACGCCCGACCAGTACCTCGCGGCCAACGTGGACGTCGTCGCGGGTCGCATCGGTGCGCGGCCGGCCCGGGACGCCCACCTCGCCGCGCCCGGCGTGTGGGTGCAAGGCGCACGGACCGGTGACGGCTCGCTGCGTGCCCCGGTGCTGCTCGGCGACGGGTGCGACGTCGCGACCGGCGCCACCGTCGCCGGGTCGGTGCTCGGCTCCGGTGTGCGCGTCGCCGCGGGCGCCCGCGTCACCGGCAGCGTCGTGCACGAGGGGGCGGTCATCGAGCACGATGCCCGGGTGGACGACTCGATCGTCGGCATGGACGCGCTGATCGGCGCCGGCGCCACCCTCCGGGATCGGTCCATCGTCGGCGCCGGGACCACCGTGGATCCCGGTGCGGTCCTCGACGGCGAGCGGCTCCCGGCCGCGACGGTCGACTGGAGCTCGCCGTGAGAGTCCTCGTGACCGGTGGGGCCGGGTTCATCGGCTCGACCCTCGTCGACCGGCTCCTCGCCGAGGGCGTCGACGTCGACGTCGTCGACGACCTGTCGAAGGGATCGCTCGCCAACCTCGCCGACGCCCGCGCGCAACGGGCCCGCAAGTGCACCTTCCAGCGGCTCGACGTGCGCTCGAAAGGGGTTCGTGAGCTCATCGAGCACCGCAAACCCGAGGTGATCTTCCACCTCGCCGCGCAGGCCAGCGTCACCGCGTCGGTCGCCGACCCGGCCTTCGACGCCGAAGTGAACGTCATCGGAACCCTCAACGTGCTCCAAGGGGCCCTCGGGGCGGGAACCCGCAAGGTCGTGTTCGCCGGCTCCGGCGGCACGCTGTACGGCGTCCCCGAGTCGATCCCGACCCGGGAGGGGCATCCCCAGCACCCGATCTCCCCGTACGGGGTGTCGAAGAAGGCGGCGGGGGACTACCTGCACTACTACCGCGAGGTGCACGGGCTCGAGTACACGGTCCTCGCGCTGGCCAACGTCTACGGCCCCCGCCAGGACCCCCACGGCGAAGCCGGCGTCGTCGCGATCTTCGCCAACAAGCTCCTCGACGGGGAGCGACCCCCGATCTTCGGTGACGGCGAGCAGACCCGCGACTTCGTCTACGTCGACGACGTCGCCGACGCGTTCGTCCGCGCCGCGGAGAAAGGCGGCGGGCTCACCATCAACATCGCGACCGGCGCCGAGACCAGCGTGCAGCAGCTCTACGACCTGATCGCCCGCACCGTCGGCTTCGACGAACCCGCCCGCTA
Source organism: uncultured Actinomycetes bacterium (assembly GCA_963714105.1). Classification (GTDB taxonomy): domain Bacteria; phylum Actinomycetota; class Acidimicrobiia; order IMCC26256; family PALSA-555; genus PALSA-555. Next base: position 2,332,337 of record OY970233.1, read on the forward strand.
CTCGCCCCCCCGGGCGGGGGAGCTGCGACGATCCGCGCTCGACCCCGGACGGGCCGCGATCCACCTGGGCTGGAAGCCGTGGACCGCCATCGAGGACGGCGTCCGGCGGACGATCGAATGGTTCCGCGCCGCCCACCCCGGTCGGTGACGCACCGACCGTCCGCCTAGCGCCGCACGCGCAACCCGGCCAGATCCACCCCCGGCCGGGTCCGGGGCCGGTACCCGGGGTCGGGAGAGCCGACCAGCACCAGCGCCTGGGGAAGCCAGGACGCGTCGAGCGCCAGCGCGTCGCGAGCCGCCTCCGGGCAGAAGATCGGCGCCGCGACCCAGCACGACGCCAGCCCCGCGTCGGTCGCGGCGAGCATCAGGTTCTCGACCGCGGCGCCGAGCGCGAGGAGCGCCATGCCCCACTCGGCCCGCTGCCGCGCCGCGTCCGGGTACCGGTCCAGACCGTCGTGGGTGAGGCAGCCGAGCACCAGCGCCGGCGCCCCCTCGAGGCGCCGCCGCGACGACCCGACCAGCTCCTCACGGCGGGCGTCGGAGACCCCGTCGCCGGCGAGATCCGCGTCCCAACGGGCTCCCATCCCCCTCGCGAGCGCGGCCTTGGCGGCGGCCGTGTCGACGATCACGAACCGCCACGGGCGGGAGTGATGCGGCGCGGGAGCGACACACGCCGCGGCGACGAGGTCGTCGAGCACCGCGGGGGGAACGGGCACGTCGCGAAACGCCCGGATCGAGCGGCGGGCCTCGACGAACGCCGGCACCGACATCAGCGGAACAGGTCCTCGCCCGGGGCGCGGACCAGCTCCCGCGCTGAGCCGTCGCGGAACCAACGGGCGTCGAGACCCCGCACGATCGCCGCCGCGACCCGGTCCGCCTTCCCCATCACCAGCTCCGCCGCGCCGGCCACCTCGTCCGCGACCGCGACCTCGGTGACCTGGAGCTCCCGACCGAGCCCGTCGGTCTCCCCGCGCAGGTCCACGACCCCGGCGAGCCCGGCGACGCCGATCGCGACGTCGGTCAGGCCGAGCCGCCACGCGCGACCGAACGTGTCGGAGACGACGACCGCGACGTCCACCCCGATCCGGGCTCGGACCGCGTCTCGCACATGCCGAGCCGAACGGTCGGCGTCCACCGGCAGCAGCGCCGCCGATCCGGCCTCGACGTTGGAGAGGTCCACCCCCGCGTTCGCGCAGACGAAACCGTGCCGGGTCTCGCTGATGATCAGGTCCCCGCGGCGGCGGAGCACCCGTGCCGATTCCGACTCGATGAGCGCACGACGGGCGTCGCGGTCGTCCGGATCGAGCGCGACCAGACGCCCCTCGGCCTTCGAGATCACCTTCTGGGTCACCACGAGGCAGTCCCCGCCCACCAACGGCGTCTGCTGCGCTTCGGCCGCGTCGATCACGAGTCCCGCGACCTCGTCACCCGGGTTGCACCTCCGGGATCCCCTCGACCGGGATGACCGTGAGCGTCACGCCACCGCGGCGAGGGTCTCGCGGGCGAGCGCGGCGGCGATACGCGCGTCTCGCATCAAGGTGTCGGTCACGACCGCGTGGACCCCGAGCGCCTCCACCTGCCCCGCGTCGTCGGCGTCGGCGGCGTCGATGACCAGCGTCCCGCACACGTCCCGGTAGGCGCGGGCCACGCCGACCGAGGACACCTCCATCCCGAGGGGACCCATGAGCCGATCCGCGGGTCCTCTCACCGGGCGGCCCCCGATGATCGGCGTGACCCCGACGACACGGTCGCGACGGTCCGCGAGGACGTCACGGATCCCCGGCACCGCGAGCACCGGCGCGATCGAGATCACCGGGTTGCTCGGGCAGATCAGGATCGTGTCGGCGCCACGGAGGGCGTCGAGGACGCCGGGTGCCGGTCGCGCCCCGTCGGCGCCGTCGAAGCGGACGCTCAACACCGGGGGCTCGGCGTGCTCCCGCACGAACCACTCCTGCATGGCCAGCTCCTCGGGTCGGCCGTCCCCACCTCGCACCGTGATGCGGGTCGCGACCCGGTCGTCGCTCATCGGGATCAGCCGGGTCTTGAGTCCCCACGCGGCGGCGATCTCCGCGGTGACCGAGCTGAGCGTCGCCCCCTCGGCCAGCCGGCGGGTCCGGAACAGGTGGGTGGCCAGGTCCCGGTCGCCGAGCCGGAACCAGGTCGGCACCCCGTAGCGGGCCAGCGCGTCGATCGCGTCGAAGGTCTCACCGGCGAGTCCCCAGCCCGTCTCGGCGTTGTTCGCGCCGGCGAGCGCGTAGGTCACGCTGTCGAGGTCGGGGCAGACCCAGAGCCCGTGGAACTCGTCGTCGTCGCCGGTGTTGACGACCGCGGTGACCGATTCGGGGGCGACGACGTCGACCAGCCCGCAGAGGAAACGAGCCGCTCCGACGCCTCCGGCGAGCGCGGCGAGCACAGGGTGACGTTACGCGACGAAGCCCCCGGCCGAGACCGGGGGCTCCCGTCGTCGTGCGGTCAGTTGCTGGTGGTCGTGTCCGCGTCGGTGTCGTGGCCGGCGACGCGGCGAACGGTCGAACCCACGGTGGTGAGGACCGGCTCGACACGCGCCCGCAGTCGGCGAAGACCGGGTCGACCGCCCGCCGAGTCGGGACACCACCGGCTCGACGCGGCCGCGAACCTCGGTGCCGAAGGCCTCCACCGCCGACCAGGCGTCTCCGCCCAGCGTCGTGGCCTGCCCCCGAGCGTCGCGGGCGGCCTCGGTGAGGCGCGCCTGCGCGGCCCGACGGCGGACCTGGGCCTGCTGGAAGCCCAGCACCCCCACGCCGACCGCGGTGTACGCGGCGTCCTCGGCCTTCTGACGGACGTCTTGGATGCTCGTGCTGCTCACAGCGTCTCCTCGGGTGATCTCGGAACCTCTCTCTGCTAACCAGAATACGCAAAGTTGCTAACTATTGCAAGCACGGCGGGGTGTCTGAGGTCTCGAGGGCGGGCCCCCTATTCTCAAGCCACCCGATGAGCCAGCCCGACGACCTCGACGGTCCTATCCGCCCGCCCGAGCTCGACGAGCAGGATCTCGGCGCCGCGGGGGAGGGCGCACCACCGGTCGTGGCCGTGGTCGTCACCCGCAACCCGGGTCGGTTCTTCGAGCCCACGTTGGCGGCGCTCGCCGACCAGGACTACCCGGAGCTGTCGGTGCTGGTCGTCGACGCCGACTCGACCGAGGACCCGACGACGCGGGTCGCCGCGGTGCTGCCCGGCGCGTTCGTGCATCGTGCCCCGGGCGCCCACCCGGGCTTCGCGGCCGCCGCCAACGAGGCGCTCGAGCTCGTCGCCGGCGCCACGTTCTTCGTCGCCTGCCACGACGACGTCGTGCTCGCGCCCGACGCGGTTCGCCTCATGGTCGAAGAGGCGTACCGGTCGAACGCGGCGATCGTCGGGCCCAAGCTCGTCTCGGCCAGCGACCCCGACGTGCTCCTCGAAGTGGGGCGCTCCATCGATCGTCTCGGCGGCTCGCACACCGGGATCGAGCCCGGAGAGCTCGACCAGGAGCAGCACGACGCGGTGCGCGACGTGTTCTACGTGTCGAGCGCGGCGATGCTCGTCCGCACCGACCTGCTCGAGACCCTCGGCGGCTTCGACCCCGAGACCTTTCCCGGGTCCGAGGACCTCGACCTGTGCTGGCGAGCCCGCCTGGTCGGCGCCCGCGTCGTCGTCGCTCCCGACGCTCGCGGTGCGCACGTCGAAGCGGCCAACGACCGCCAGCCGGGTGACGCACCCACGATCCGCGACGTCGCCCGCAACCGGGTCCGCGTCGTCCTCACCAACTACTCCCGGTCGTCGCTCCTGCGGGTCGTTCCCGCCGCGGTGGCGCTGGCGATCGTCGAAGCGATCGTGTTCGTCGCGACCCCCCGACGGCGGCAGGCGACCGCGGTGCTCGGCGCGTGGCGGTACCAGCTCATGCATCCCGGTCGTCGGCGCGCGGCGCGTCGCCGGGCACAGTCCGACCGCACCGTCCCCGACGGTGAGCTCCGCGAGCTCCAAGTCGGCGCCGGTGCGCGCGTCGGGTCGTTCCTCACCCAGCATCACGCCGACGAACGCATCGAATCCCTCGAGGACCGGGTCCGAGACTCCTTCGAATCGCTCATCGACACGCTGACGCACCCGGCATCGTTCGCGCTCGCCGCGTTCGTGCTCGTCGTCGCGTTCGGGAGCCGCGACTACTTCTCGTCCGGAGTCCCCGGGATCGGGAGCTTCGTCGCCTGGCCGGGCGTGCACGCGCTCGCGAGCGCGTTCGGGTCACCGTGGCGCTACACCGGCCTCGGCTCCACCGCGGCGGCGCCACCCGCGCTCGTGATCATGGCCGGGCTCGGCACCGTGCTCGTCGGCAGCGTCGGGCTCGCCCTGGCGTTGCTCGTCGCGCTGGCGATCCCCGTCGGCGCGGTCGGGGCGATGCGCCTCGCCCGTCAGGCCGGCAGCGACCGCAGCGGCGCGGTGGTCGCGGCGATCGCGTACGGAATCAGCCCGGTCGCTCGCAACGACCTCGCCACCGGTCGGCTCGGCCCGCTGGTCCTCTACGCGCTGCTGCCGTATCTCGTACTGCTGCTCGCCCGGGCCGGCCGGTTCGACCCCGACGCCCCCGCGGGCCGCCGCCGGCTCCTCGGCCTCGCGATCCTCACCGCGGTCGCCACCGCCTGGTACCCACCCGCGGCGCTCATCATCTTCGCCGGTGCCGTCGCGTTCCTCCTCGCCGCGCCGCTCGTCGGTGGGGGAGCAGCGGCGCTCCGCGCGCTCGGAGCCGCCGCCGTCGGTGCGGTCGGCGCCGGCGTGCTGCTGGTGCCGTGGCCGGTGAACGTTGCGAATGGTCTGCGCGACCCCGGCGCGTTCGGCTTCAGCTTCTACCCTCACCTGTCCCTCGAGCAGCTGCTCCGCTTCCAGACCGGACCGGCCGGGGCCGGGATCGCCACCTACGGGCTCCTCGCCGCCGCGGCGCTCGCGCTCGTGCTCACCTCGGGGACGCGGCTCGCGTGGGCCGCTCGCGCGTGGATGCTCGTGCTCGTCGCCTGGGCCGCGGTGGAGATCCCGTCCCGCCTCGCTCCCGGCGTCGCGGTGCCGGCTCCCGAAGCGATCCTGTCCCTCGGCGCGCTCGGACTGGCGCTCGCCGCCGGACTCGCCGTCGCCAGCCGCCCCCAGCGGCACTTCGGATGGCGGGGTCTCTGCGCGCTCGTCGCCATGGCCGGGATCATCGTCGCCGGGCTCGGCTTCGCCGCCGACTCCCTCGACGGACGCTGGAACGCGCCGAGCAACTCCTGGCCCGCCGAGCTCGCGTTCACGCGCGACCTGCAGTTCCAAGGCCAGTTCCGGGTCCTCTGGGTCGGCGACCCGACCGTGCTGCCGCTCGATCCGGTCCGCGTCGACAACGGCGTGTCGTACACGCTCACCCGCAACGGACCCGGCGACGGACGCGAACTGCTCCGCGCCCCCCTCCCGCACCCGCGTGACCCGGTCGCCGACGCGGTCGCGGCGGCGATCTCCGGGCGGACGAGCCGGCTCGGCCGGATCCTCGCCCCGATGGGGGTCCGCTACGTCGTGCTCGTCCACACCAACGGGCCGGGTGGCGTCGCCGGCCGGCCCGTCCCGGCGCTCGACGCCGCGCTGCGCAACCAGCTCGACCTCGGGCGCCTCGGCAGCGACCCCGGCGTCGAGCTGTACCAGAACCAGGCCTGGTATCCCGGGCTCGCCATCGTGCGGGGCCGACTCGCGAACGTGCCCGTGACGCCGGCCGACCCGGCCCGCACCGCCGCGAACGTCGACCTCAGCGCCGCGCGTCCCCTCGGGCGACGCCCCGCCGGTCCCGGAACGGTGCTGTGGTTCGAGGCCTTCGACGCCGGCTGGCAGGCGCACGCCGGCGGCCATTCGCTCCCGCATCGACCCGCGTTCGCGACCACCAACCAGTTCCGGCTCGCGACGCACGCCGCGGTCTCGATCTCCCACACCGGGCAGGCGCAGCGCGACCTCCTCATCGGCATCGAGCTGATCCTGTGGATCGTCGCGCTGCTGTGGTGGGCTCGCGGCCGTTCCCGATCGTCGCGTGAGGCCACCGCCGAGGCGCGCGCCGCGGCCCGCCGCGCCCGCGCCGAGCGCCGCCGCGGCTTCCCCGACGACGTCGGATCCGACCTCGAGTTCTGGGAGCAGGTGTGAGCGCCCGCCGCGGCGGCCCGACCGTCCACCGGCTCCCGGTGCTCGTCGTCGTCGCCCTCCTCGTCGCCGGGCTCGTCGCGGTCAGCCGCGCCGGGCACGAGTTCACCCCCGCGGTGCACGCCGCGCCGGTCCCCGCCGCCGGGCCGACCGTCCCACCGGTCGACGCGATCACCTCCACCTGGTTCTGCGCCGAAGGGACCGCGAGCACGGGCGGGCGCGCCGACGAGACCGTCATCGTCGCCAACCTGAGTCGGCGGCCCGTCACCGCGACGGTGACCGTCCAACCCGGGGCGGGCGTCCCCACGGCCAGCCGGCAGGTGCGCGTCGAGGCGCTCGGCCAACGCCGCGTCGACATCTCCTCCGTGCTCGTCACCGCGGAGCCCGGCGTCGTCGTCGAGGTCGTCGGCGGCGCCGCGGTGGTGGAACACGAGCTGCGCCGATCCAGCCAGAGCACCGTCGGCCCCTGCGCCCGGCAGGCGGCGCCCGACTGGTACTTCGCCGACGGCGACACCGGCCTCGGCGCCGAAGACTGGCTCGCGCTCTTCAACCCGTTCCCCGACGACGCCATCGTCGACCTGACCTTCCTCACCGCCCAAGGGGTCCAAGCACCCGGCGCGTCCCAAGCCGTCGTCGTGCCCCGCCGCACCCGCCTCTCGTTCCCGGTCTCCACCACCGTGCGGGACCAACCCAACCTCGCCCTCCACGTGCACGCCCGCGTCGGGCGGGTCGTCGCCGAGCAGTCCGTCTACTACGACGGCACGAACGGGCCGGCCGGTCTCACCACCGCGCTCGGCGCGACCCAACCCGCCTCAGGGTGGCGGATCCCCACCGGTGACGCCCAGTCCGGAGCGAGCGCGACCCTCGCGGTCGCGAACTTCGCCAACTCCGGCACCCGCGTCGTGGTCGGGATCACCCTCGACAACAACACCACCGTGCCGCCGATCCCGATCACCGTCCCGTCCGCGGGGATCACCGACGTGAACCTCTCCCAGCGGGTCGCCGCCGGGACCGGCTACTCGATCACCGTCCGCACGCCCGCCGGCGCTCCGGTCGTCGTCCAGCTGAACCAGAGCTGGGCGCCGCCCGCCACCGTCACCGGCCGGGCCACCACCTTCGGGGCCACCACCGTCGCGAAGCGATGGGCGTTCGCGCTCGGCCGCACCGACAACACCGGCGACGCGCAGCTCGTCGCGATGAACGTCTCCGGGAAGCCGATCAGCGTCGAGCTCCTCGCCTACACCGCGGGAGACCCGAACAGCCCCCGCAGCGCGCCCGCGCAGGCGGTGAGCCCCGGCAAGCGGGCCGTGTTCCCCCTCGCCGCGAACGGCGTCAGCACCGACCAGGTCGTCGTCGTGCAGTCCGACGGGAACATCGTCGCCGGCCGTCTCGCCCTCGGCGCGAGCCCGTCGATGACCATCGGGCTGCCGGAGCTCCCGTGATCGGCCGCCTCGCCATCGCGGTGGGGATCCTGCTCGTCGTGCTCGCCGTCGCCTGGTGGCTGCGACGACAACGCCCCGACGGTCCCCCCACCGGCCCGTACCCGGTGCCCCGCCAGCTCGATCGAGCCGACTTCCCCCGGCCCGGCGCGGCGTGGCTGGTCGCCTACTTCTCGTCGACGACGTGCGCGTCCTGCCAGGGTCTGGGCCCGAAGGTCGCGGTCCTCGAATCGGCGGCGGTCGCGACCTGCGAGCTCGACTTCGTCGCCCGACGCGACGTGCACGAGCGCTACGACATCTCCGCGATCCCGATGATCCTCCTCGCGGACTCCGTCGGGGTCGTCCAACGGGCGTTCGTCGGCGCGACGTCCGCCGCCGACCTGTGGGCCGCGCTCGCCGAGGCCCGCGAGCCTGGGTCGACGCCGGAGCCGACGCTCGGCGCGGTCGAGGACGCCTCAGGACCCACGGCCGCGCGGTGAACGGGCCGGAGCCCGCCGGGTTCGACGGCCGTTGCCGGCCGGGGGCTTCATCTCCATGACGCTGCCGTCGGCCCGCTTCACCTTCCGGTAGCCGCCCGCCTTGCGCCCCATCGCGTAGTCGACGATCCGGGACACCTCGTCGCCGTCGAGGGTCTCGTGCTCGAGCAGCGCGCGGGCCAGACCGTCGAGGCCGCGGCGATGCAACCGCAGGATGCGACGCGGCGCGGCTCTCCTCCTGACGGAGGATGCGCTCGACCTCCTCGTCGATGACCCGGGCGGTCTCGTCCGAGTAGTCGCGGGTGTGGACCAGATCCTCACCGAGGAACACCGGGCCCTGCGATCCCCACGCCATCGGGCCGATGCGCTCGCTCATGCCCCACTCCCTGACCATCTTGCGGGCCAGCTCGGTGATGCGCACCAAGTCGTTCTGCGCGCCGGTCGAGACATGCCCGAACACGATCTCCTCGGCCATGCGACCGCCGAGCGCCACGACGATCGAGTCGGCGATGTACTCCTTCTTGTAGATGTGACGTTCCTCCTCGGGGAGCTGCTGGGTCACGCCCAGCGCCATGCCGGTCGGCAGGATCGTCACCTTGTGGATCGGGTCGGCGTGGTCGAGGACGTAGGCGAGCACCGCGTGGCCGCCCTCGTGGTACGCGACGACCTCCTTCTCCTCCTCGCTGAGCGCCATCGAGTCCCGCTTGAGACCCATCAGCACCCGGTCGCGTGCCGACTCGATGTCCTCATCGTGGATCTCCGACGCGCCTCGACGCACCGCGTACAACGCGGCCTCGTTGACCAGGTTCGACAGGTCGGCGCCGGCCATCCCGGGTGTGCCCCGAGCGACCACCTCCACGTCGAGGTCGGGCGAGACCCGCTTGTCGCGCAGGTGGACCCGCAAGATCGCGACCCGTTCCTCCTGGGTCGGCAACGGCACGACGATCTGACGGTCGAAACGGCCCGGTCGCAGCAACGCCGGGTCGAGGACGTCCGGGCGGTTCGTCGCCGCCATCATGACGACGCCTTCGGTTGCCTCGAACCCGTCCATCTCGGCGAGCATCTGGTTCAGCGTCTGCTCACGCTCGTCGTGGCCGCCACCGAGGCCCGCGCCCCGCTTCCGGCCGATCGAGTCGATCTCGTCGACGAAGATGATCGCCGGTGCCTGCTTGCGGGCGGTCTGGAACAGGTCCCGCACCCGAGCCGCACCGACCCCGACGAACATCTCCATGAAGTCCGAGCCCGTCACCGACACGAACGGGACCCCCGCCTCACCTGCCACCGCCCGGGCGATCAGCGTCTTCCCGGTGCCGGGCGGGCCGACGAGCAGCACGCCCTTCGGGATGCGCGCCCCGATCTGCTTGAACTTCTGCGGGTACTTGAGGAAGTCGACGACCTCGGCGATCTCCGCCTTCACGACCCCGTACCCGGCGACGTCACCGAACGTCGTCTTGGGCTTCTCGGTGGAATAGACCTTCGCCCGGCTGCGCCCGATGTTCATCACCGCGCCCATCTGGCCCTGCGCCCGCCGGTTCAGCCAGATGAACAAGCCGACGATCAGCAGCAACGGCAGCAGCAGCGGCAAGAGGCTGACGAAGAAGTTCGTCGTGCTCTGCGTGTAGGTGAGCTGCACCCCGTGCGCCTGCAGGTCCTTCACCGTCTGGGACTGCAGGTCGTTGGCCGGCCCGCTGGTGGTGAAGTTCTTCTCGCCGCTCACGGTGTCGTTGAAGACCCCGTCGATGTGGCCGTTGGTCTTGTCGAACGTGACCTTCTTGACCTGACCCTTGTCGACCGCCTGCACGAACTGGGTGTAGTTGAGGCTCTTCGCCGAGCTGCCCCCACTCGAGAACACGTTCGTGAGCGCGAACACCCCGACCAGCGCCAGGATCAACAGCCACGGCAGCATCCGCGTCCACGACGGCGGCGACGACTGCTGCGGGGACCGTCCATCCGGTCGACGCTCCGGTCCGCCGGGGGAACGGCGGCCCGGGGGCATCTCGGAAGGGGGGCGGCTCATGCAGGCTCCTACTGGGCGGACGGAGACGACCGGGGGATCGCCTCCGGGGCCAGCCCATGGTACGGCCCGCTCAGCGGAGACGGGGATAGGGGCCCACCCGCCACGACGGCGCCGACCCCCATGACCCCAGCGCCGGGACGGGCGCCCCCACCCCGGACGTGACCCCTGCCACGCGTCGGGTGCCGCCGACATTCACCACTACGGTGCCGGCCATGGAGCCCCGAGGCGGCTGGCGTGACAGCCCGACCGCCCCGCCCCGCATCGGCTGGGGTCTCTCCGACGCCGCGATCGCGTTCGTGCTCTCGCTCATCGCCGCGTCGATCGCCGAGGTCCCGTTCCTCGACCACGGCCGGCTCCCCCAGCACCTCGAGGTCACCGCCGCCCTCGCCTCGCTCCTGGTCCAGACCGCCGTCGCGGTCGGGTACCTTGCCATCGCCGCCCGCAAGGGCCGCGGCTCCCTCCGCGCCGACTTCGGCCTCGTCGTCCACGCGCCGAGATTGGCTCTGGTTCATCGCCGGCTTCGGGCTCTCCGCCGGGGCCGGCATCATCCTCGCCCCGATCGTCGACGCCGGGCACCTCACCAACTCGTCCCAGGACGTCGTCCGCGTCTTCCAACACGCCCAGGGGACCGAGCGGGTCTTCTTCGCGCTCGCGGTGCTCGTCGTCGCCCCCGTCGGCGAAGAGCTCCTGTTCCGCGGCGCCCTGCTGCGCGGGCTGCTCCGCCGCACCAACCCTGCCATCGCGATCTGGATCTCCGGGCTCGTCTTCGCCCTCGTCCACGTCGCCCTCGACCCCGGCGCCGGGTTCGCCGTCCCCGCCCTCCTCGCCCTCGGGCTGCTCTCGGGCTACCGGGCCTGGCGCACCGGCGACCTCTCCGAATCGATCCTCCTCCACGCCGGCTTCAACCTGCTCGCCGTCCTCCAGATCCTCACCTGAGCCCACCCGGCCGGGACGGCCCGGGCCCCGACGGGCTCAAGGCGTCGGCTCGGCCTGCCGATACCCAACCGGGTTCGAGGCTGGGAGGCTCCGATGCGCTGTCCGTCGTGCACCAAGGGTTGGATCATCGAGATTCGCATGCAGATCGCCGGTGAGGAGCTCACCTTCCGGCGCTGCGGCCGCTGCGAAGCCCAATCCTGGGCCACCGCCGACGGCTCCGTCCCCCTGAGCCACGTGCTGGAGCTCGCCCGGGCGATGTGAGCCTCGGCGCTACCTGGCGGCCATGATCGCCGGAACCGGCGCCGCCCTGGCAGGCTACGCACCATGTCCGCGCCGAGGCTGCTCGACGCGCCTGCCGCGCAGCCCGAACCGCCCGACGAGCCCCCGCCGCCCCGCTGGTGGGGGCGCATCGAGGTCTGGGTCGGGCTGCTCATCGTCACCGCCTGCGTCGCGTTCGTCCTCGTCCAGCTCGAACCCGGGCTGCTCCTGCGCAACACCACCCCCGCCGGCGGTGACACTGGCGCCCACGTCTGGTGGCCCGCCTACCTCCGCGACCACCTCCTCCCATGGCGGCTCGCCGGCTGGACCCCCGACTACTTCGCCGGCTTCCCCGCCGGGCAGTTCTACTTCCCGCTCCCCGCGCTGCTCATCGTCGGCCTCAACCTGGTCCTGCCCTACAACGTCGCGTTCAAGCTGATCACCGCGCTCGGGCCGCTGCTCCTCCCCGTCGGCGCCTACATCCTCGGCCGGGGGATCCGAGCCAAGAACCCCGCCCCCGCCGCGCTCGCCGTCGCCGCGACCGGCTTCCTCTTCTTCAACGGCGATCCCGGCTCCTCGGCGTTCGACCGCAACACCGTCTCCTTCGACCAGCACATCATGGGCGGGAACCTCGCCAGCAACCTCGCCGGTGAGTTCTCTTACACCCTCGCCCTCGCGCTCGCCCTCTGCTTCCTCGGCGCCCTCGCCTGGTCGCTCCGGACCAAACGGTCGCTGTGGCTCCCCGCAGTGCTGCTCGCCGCCACCGCGATGAGCCACCTCGTCGTCGCGGTCTTCGCCGTTGCCGGCGCCGTCGTCATCGTCCTCGGCACCCGGCCTCGCGCGCGCGGCGCGGTCCCCGGTCCCAGAGGGATCCTCGCCGGGGTCGGCGGCGTCGTCCTCATCGCCGCGCTCGCGCTGGCCGGCGCCAGCGGCGTCGTCGTCGCCGGCGCGGTCATCGTCGTCGCCGGCATCGCGATCCTCGCCTTGTGGCCGCTCCCCACGATCGGTCGAGTCGCCACCGTCGGCGTGGTGGGAGCGCTCCTCACCGCGGTGTGGAGCGTCCCCCTCGTCGCGACGCTCCAATACACCACCGACATGCGCTACGGCGCCATCACCCAGTACGGCAGCTTCTTGTTCCCGTGGTCGTACCTGTTCGGCGTGCAGGGCGCGCTCCCATGGCAGTGGGGTGCCGCGGCGCTTATCACCATCGCGATCGTCGGCGGGATCATCGGGCGGCGACCCTCGACGTTCGTGCTCGTCACGCTCACCGCGGTGACCGGCCTGCTGTTCCGCGTCTGGGCGAGCGTCCAGGCCACCCCGGCCTGGAACCTGCGGGTGCTGCCGTTCTGGTACCTCTGCGTCTTCTTGCTCATGGGGCTCGGCGTCGCCGAGCTCGTCCTCGGCGCCGCGTGGCTCGTCCGCCGCGTCGCCACGTGGACCGAGATGCCCCCCGAGCCCCAACCCGAACCCGACGCGGCAGGCGCGACCGCCGCGCCGGTCGCCGTCTCCGCGCCGCCCCGGCGGTGGGGCGTGTCGACGCCGCGGCTGCTGGCGACCGGCACCGCGGTGACCCTGACCGTGGTGCTCGCCGTCGGCGCGCTCGTCAACATCGACCGCAGCAAGGGCTTCTTGCCCTACTGGATCAAGTGGAACGAGAGCGGCTACCAGGACACCCGCGGGGAGGGCGGCGCACCCAAGAAGGCCTACGCCGAATACCAGCGGCTGGTGCACACCGTCAGCCGGCTCAGTCCCGGTCGGGTGATGTGGGAGGGCGGCTCGGCGCTCAACAACTACGGCACCCCGCTGGCGCTCATGCTGCTCCCGTACTGGACCAACAATCGGTTCCCCTCGATGGAAGGGCTCTACTACGAGTCGTCCGCGACGACGCCGTACGTGTTCATGACCGCCGCCGCCGTCGACGGGTCCGGGAACGCCTCCAACCCGGTGCGCGGCGTGCCGTACCGCACCTTCGCCGACTTCTCGCTCGGGGTCCGGTACCTCCAGCTCATGGGCGTCCGCTACTTCATCGCCCACTCGTCCCAGTCGCGACAAGCCGCCGCGGCCGACGCCCGCCTCCACCTGGTCGCCACCACCACGACCGGGCCCGGCGGAATCAGCCCCGACACGTGGAGCATCTACCAGGTGGCGAGCGCCCCGACCGTCGCCGCGCTCGCCTACCAGCCCGTCGTTGTCGACTCGCTCACGAGCGCGGAGCAGGCGACCTGCAAAGCCCTCGTGGCCGACAACGGGATCCAAGCCAGCGACGTCACCCTCCACACCTGGCAGGACTGCATCGGCGTCCCCTGGTTCAACGACCCCGCCGCCCTCGACCGTCCCCTCGTCGCCAGCGGCCCGTCGAGCTGGCAGCACGCCCAGCCGACCGCGGCCCGCACCCTCCCGAAGCGCCCCTTGCCGCCGGTCACGGTCACCAACATCCACCAGAGCGACACCGGCGTGTCGTTCCACGTCTCCCGCACCGGCGTGCCCGTCGTCGTCAGGACCTCCTACTTCCCGAACTGGCAGGCGCACGGCGCCACCGGCGTCTACCGGGCCACCCCCAACTTCATGGTCGTCGTCCCGACGGCCAAGAACGTCAGCCTCACCTACGGGACGACCACCGCCGAGTGGCTGGGCCGGATCCTCACCCTGCTCGGCCTCGTCGCCCTCGGCGCGCTGGTGTGGCTCGGCCGCCGAACCCGTCGGACGCGGCCAGTAGGTTGACGCCCGCGTGACCATCCCACCGGCGTCGCTCGACGCGATCTTCAAGGCCTACGACATCCGGGGGATCTACCCCGACCAGCTCGACGAGACCGTCGCCCGGCTCGTCGGCGGCGCGTTCGCCACCTTCACCGGAGCCGCGAGAGTCCTCGTCGGCCGCGACGCCCGGCCCTCTTCCGAGCCGCTCGTCGCCGCGTTCACCGACGGGGTGACCAGAGCCGGCGTCGACGTCGTCGACCTCGGCCTCGCCTCCACCGACCTCGTCTACTTCGCGTCCGGGTCCCTCGACGCCCCCGGAGCCATGTTCACCGCCAGCCACAACCCGGCCCAGTACAACGGCATCAAGCTCTGCCGGGCCGGCGCCGCGCCCATCGGCGTCCAGACCGGCCTCGCCGACATCGAGGCGGCCGTCGCCTCCGGGGAGCTCCCGGCCGGAACCCGCCGCGGCCGAGTCGAGCACCGGGACCTCCTCGGCGCGTTCGTCACCCACGTGCGCACCTTCATCGACGTCGAAGCGCTCCGCGGCCAGCGGATCGTCGCCGACACGGCCAACGGGCTCGGCGGCCTCGTCGTCCCCGCCGTGTTCGACGGCCTCCCCGTCGAGCTGACCGTCCTCTTCGGCGAGCTCGACGGGACGTTCCCGAACCACCCGGCCAACCCGATCCAACCCGAGAACCTCCGAGACCTCCAGAAGGCCGTCGTGGAGCAGCACGCCGACGTCGGGCTCGCGTTCGACGGGGACGCCGACCGTGTCTTCCTCGTCGACGAGCAGGCTCAGCCGCTCTCCGGCTCGCTCACCACCTCCATCGTCGCCGCCTCGGTCCTCCGACGGCTGCCCGACGGCGTCTCCGACGCCGACCGCACCATCGTGCACAACCTCATCTGCTCGAAGGCCGTGCCCGAGATCGTGCGCGAGCTCGGCGGGATCCCGGTCCGAACCCGAGTCGGGCACTCCTACATCAAGCAGGTGATGGCAGAAACCGGAGCGCCGTTCGGCGGCGAGCACTCCGGCCACTACTACTTCCGTGACAACTACCGGGCCGACTCCGGCATCATCGCCGCCCTCGTCGTCCTCGAAGCGCTCGCCCGCGCCGGCGTGCCGCTCTCCGAGCTGCGCCGCCCCTTCGAACGGTACGCGCAGTCCGGGGAGATCAACCGCCGCGTCGACGACCCCACCGCGAGTGATCGAGCAGGTGGCGGCCGCCTACACGCGACGTCGCCCAAGACCGTCTCGACGGCCTCACCGTGGACCACGGCGACTGGTGGTTCAACCTGCGGCCCAGCAACACCGAGCCGTTGCTGCGCCTCAACCTCGAGGCACCCGACGAGGAGTCCTGCGCCCGGCACACCGACGAGGTCCTCACGCTCGTCGGCGGCGAGGCAGACTGACCGCCGTGACTCTCGATCCCGAAACTGCTCGAAATCCTCGCCTGCCCCGAAGACAAGGGTCCGCTGCTCTACTTCGCGGACGAATCGTCCCTCTATAACCCGCGTCTGCACCGCCGCTACGCCGTGCGTGACGACATCCCGATCATGCTCATCGACGAGGCCGAAGCCGTCGACGACGCCGAACACCAGCGGCTGCTCGCCAAGGCCGAAGCAGAAGGCGTCCAACCCACCTTCGAGGCCTAGCCGATGGCGGTCGACACGCTCGGGTTCCTCGCCGCGATCGACGGGCTCCCCGAACAGCTCGCGACCGCGCACGAACGCGCCGCGATGGCCCTCGAGCAAGTCACGCTTCCCGCCCCGACCGACATCGACAACATCGCGGTGCTCGGCATGGGCGGCTCCGGCATCGCCGGCGACGTCCTGCGCTCCGTCGCGTCGTCGCTCCCGGTGCCGGTCGTGGTCCTCAAGCAGATCCGCACCCCCGCCTTCATCGGCCCCCGCAGCCTCGTCTTCGCGGTCTCCTACTCCGGCAACACCGAGGAGACCCTCGCCATGACCACCGGCGCGCTCGACGCCGGCGCCACCGTCGTGGCCGTCACCGCCGGCGGTGAGCTCGCCGCGTTGGCCCGCCAGCGGGGCGCCATCCACCTGCCCTGCTCCGACGAGTACGTCATGCCCCGCGCCGCGCTCGGTGCGCTCGTCGCCCCGCTGTTCGTCACCCCGTTCCGACTCGGCATCCTCCCCCAAGGCCACGCCCTCCTCGTCGAAGCCCAGGGGCAGCTCAAACGGCGCCGCGACCAGTGCCGAGCCGACGTGGCGCTCCCCACGAACCCCGCCCGCGAGCTCGCCCGCCGCATCGGCCGCACCCTCCCGCTCATCTACGGCGGCGGCGCCCTCGGCGGCGTCGCCGCGTACCGGTGGAAGTGCGACGTGAACGAGAACGCCAAGGCCCCCGCGTTCTGCACGGCGTACCCCGAGCTGGACCACAACGAGATCTGCGGCTGGGGTCAAAACGGCGACGTCACCCGCCAGCTCATCACCCTCGTGTCGCTGCGGCACGGGTTCGAGGACAGCCGGCTCACCGCCCGCATCGGCGCGACGACCGAGCTCATCGAGGAGGCCGTGCTGCAGGTCCTCGAGGTCCAAGCCGCCGGGGAAGGGCGCCTCGCCCAGCTCCTCGACCTCATGTACCTCGGAGACTGGGTCTCCTCCTACCTCGCGCTCGACAACGACGTCGACCCCGGGCCGATCGACGCGATCAGCCAGCTCAAAGCCACCCTCGCCGTCGACCCCGGGTAGACTCCCGGTTCTGGTCGGGCTCTCGCAGCTGTCACCCGGTGATCCGGGCCGACTCCCCGAAACGTCGACGTGCCCACCCGCGTCGACCCAACCCGGAGGAGTCGCATGACCACCACCGTGCCCACGAGCGCGTCCACCGACCGACCCGACTTCAAGGTCGCCGACCTCTCACTCGCCGACTTCGGGCGCAAGGAGATCGAACTCGCCGAGCACGAGATGCCCGGCTTGATGGCCATGCGCGAACGTCACGGCGCCAGTCGGCCCCTCGCCGGCGCCCGGATCACCGGGTCGCTGCACATGACCGTCCAGACCGCGGTGCTCATCGAGACGCTGCTCGCGCTCGGCGCCCACGTGCGCTGGGCGTCCTGCAACATCTTCTCCACCCAGGACCACGCCGCCGCCGCGATCGCCGCGCGCGGCATCCCGGTGTTCGCCTGGAAAGGCGAGACGCTCGAGGAGTACTGGTGGTGCACCGAGCAGGCGCTGCGCTGGCCCGCCGACGATCACGGCAACGACGGGCCGAACCTGATCCTCGACGACGGCGGCGACGCCACCCTCGTCGTGCACAAAGGCGTCGAGTTCGAGCGGGCCGGCGCGATTCCCGACCCGAACCCGAACGACTCGGAGGAATGGCGGGTCGTGCTCGCCATGCTCAACCGGGTCCGCGCCGATGACGAGCACGCCTGGCACCGCATGGCCGAAGGGCTGGTCGGCGTCACCGAAGAGACCACCACCGGCGTCCACCGTCTCTACCAGATGCACGACGCGGGCACGCTGCTGTTCCCGGCCATCAACGTCAACGACTCGGTCACCAAGTCCAAGTTCGACAACCTCTACGGGTGCCGTCACTCCCTCGTCGACGGGATCTGCCGAGCGACCGACGTCATGCTCGCCGGCAAGGTCGCGGTCGTCTGCGGCTACGGCGACGTCGGCAAAGGCTGCGCCCAGTCCCTCCGCGGCCAGGGCGCCCGCGTCGTCATCACCGAGATCGACCCGATCTGCGCGCTGCAAGCCGCGATGGAGGGGTACGAAGTCGTCGCGCCTCGACGACGTCGTCGAGACCGCCGACCTCTTCGTCACCGCGACCGGCAACACGAGCATCATCACGGTCGACGACATGGCCCGCATGAAGCACAACGCGATCGTCGGGAACATCGGGCACTTCGACAACGAGATCGACATGGCCGGCCTCGCCGCCGTCCCCCAGATCGAGCGTGTCAACGTCAAACCGCAAGTCGACGAATGGCGCTTCCCGGACGGGCATGCCGTGATCGTCCTCGCCGAAGGTCGCCTCCTGAACCTGGGTTGCGCCACCGGGCATCCGAGCTTCGTGATGTCGAACAGCTTCACGAACCAGGTCCTCGCCCAGGTCGAGCTGTACACGCACTCCGACTTCTACGAGCCGAAGGTGTACACGCTGCCCAAGCACCTCGACGAAGAAGTGGCCCGCCTGCACCTCGACAAGCTCGGGGTCCGCCTCACCACCCTCACCGACGACCAAGCCAACTACCTCGGCGTCCCCGTCCACGGACCCTTCAAGCCCGACCACTACCGGTACTGACCACGGCCCGCCGACCCGGGCGGTGACCGCCCGGGTCCGGTGGGACTCCGTGACGCCCCGGGTGACTCGCCGTACACGCCGACACGGCCCGACCGACCGGCACCGGGAGGCGCGGACGTGAACGTGCGCGGCCAGAACGTCCCCGTCCCCACCGAGCTACCAAGCGCGGCGCAACCCAAGCTCGGGCCGCTCGAACGCGTCTCCCACGACGCCGTCCGCGCCAAAGTCGACTTCTCCCGGAGCGCAACCTGCGCATCGCCGACGCGGCACCGCTGCGCCGTCGTGATGCACGGCCGCCACGAGCTCGTCACCGCCCACGCCGTCGGACCAGCACCCGAAGCGGCGCTCGACCGGGATTTCGACAAGCTTCGCCACCAGGTCTCGCGGCGAACGGACCACTGCTCGGCGCGCCCGGCCTGCACCCGCCGGGCGCTCAGCGACACCGTCGCCGCGTCGACGCGCACCCGTCAACGTTCGCCGCGGGCGCGACCGTCCCGCACTCGCCGCCGTCGGTGAGGGCCCGGCGGCGGAAGCCCGAGGACCCGCCGGTACACTCGCGCTCGGTATGGGACTCTTCGACCGGCTGCTCCACGCGGGAGAGGGCCGAAAGCTCAAGGCGCTCGAAACCGTGGTGCCCGACATCGGCGCGCTTGAACCCGAGATGGAGCGACGCACCGACGAGGAGCTCCGGGCCCACACCGCGGACCTCCGACAGCGGCTCGACCGGGCCGGTGACCCCGTCACCGAGCGGGAAGCCCGCCTCGACGGGCTCGACGATCAGCTCCCCGAGGCCTTCGCCCTGGTCCGCGAGGTCGCCCGCCGCACCCTCGGGCAGCGCCACTTCGACGTCCAGCTCATGGGCGGCGCCGCGCTGCACTTCGGGTGGGTCTCGGAGATGAAGACCGGCGAGGGCAAGACCCTCGTGGCCACCCTCCCCGTGTACCTGAACGCGCTCGCCGGGTACGGCGTCCACGTCGTCACCGTCAACGACTACCTCGCCCGCCGCGACGCCGAGTGGATGGGCCAGGTGTACCGGGCCCTCGGCCTCGACGTCGGCATCGTCATCCCGGAGGTGTTCGACTTCGCGGCCAAGCAGGCCGCCTACCGCGCCGACGTCACCTACGGCACCAACAACGAGTTCGGCTTCGACTACCTCCGCGACAACATGGCCGCCTCCCGAGAAGACCAGGTGCAGCGGGGTCACTACTTCGCGATCGTCGACGAGGTCGACTCCATCCTCGTCGACGAGGCCCGCACCCCGCTCATCATCTCCGGGCCCGCCGACGACGCCCAGCAGCTGTACCACCAGTTCGCCCGCATCGCGCGACCCCTCCAGCGCGACCGTGACTACGAAGTCGACGAAGCGAAGAAGACGGTCGTGCCCACCGAGGAGGGGATCGGTCGCGTCGAGCAGGCGCTCCAGGTCACGAACCTCTACGAGCACGTGAACCAGAACTTCGTGCACCAGCTCCAGGCGGCGCTGCGAGCCAAAGAGCTGTTCAAACGCGACGTCGACTACGTCGTCCAAGGCGGCGAGGTCAAGATCGTCGACGAGTTCACCGGTCGAATCCTCGAGGGTCGCCGCTGGAGCGAGGGCCTCCACCAGGCCGTCGAGGCGAAGGAAGGGGTGCGGATCAAGGCGGAGAACCAGACCCTCGCCACCGTCACCCTCCAGAACTACTTCCGCATGTACGACAAGCTCGCCGGGATGACCGGCACCGCCGCCACCGAAGCGGGGGAGTTCGCCCACACCTACGGCCTCGAGGTCGTGAGCATCCCCACCAACCAGCCGATGATCCGTGACGACCACCCCGACCTCATCTACAAGACCGAGTTGGCCAAGTTCGAGGCCGTCGCCGACGACATCGAGGAGCGCCACGACGAAGGCCAACCCGTCCTCGTCGGCACCATCTCGGTCGAGAAGTCCGAGCTGCTCTCCCGCACCCTCGAACGGCGCGGCATCAAGCACACCGTCCTCAACGCCAAGCAGCACGAGAAGGAAGCGCACATCGTCACCCAGGCCGGTCAGCCCGGCTCGGTGACCGTGGCGACGAACATGGCCGGACGCGGCGTCGACATCCTCCTCGGCGGCAACCCCGACGGTCTGGCCCGCCAGGAGCTCCTCGCCGCGGGTACCACCCCCGAGCAGGACCCCGAACGGTTCGCCGACACGGTGGCCCGTTTCACCGCCAACTGCCAAACCGACGCCGAGCGGGTCCGCGGCGCCGGCGGTCTGTACGTGCTCGGCACCGAACGGCACGAGAGCCGCCGGATCGACAACCAGCTCCGAGGCCGAGCCGGACGGCAAGGCGACCCCGGAGCGAGCCGCTTCTACCTCTCACTCGAAGACGACCTGATGCGGCTCTTCGCCACCGGCGCGATGAGCTGGGTGATGGACCGGGCCTTCCCCGACGACCTGCCCCTCGAGGCGCGCATGGTCACGAAAGCCATCGAACGGGCCCAGCACACCGTCGAGGACCGCAACTTCGAGATCCGAAAGGACGTCCTCAAGTACGACGAGGTGATGAACGAGCAGCGCAAGGTCATCTACCGCCGCCGTCAGCAGATCCTCGACGGCGAAGACCTGCGCGACCAGGCCTTCGAGGCGCTCGAGGACACCGTCGAGCATCTCCTCGAGACGTACTGCCCCGGCGAGTTCGCCGAGGACTGGGACCTCGACGAGTTCCAGACCAACCTGCAGGTGACGCTGCCCAGCGAGCTGACCCGAGCCCAGCTCGACGAGGCCCAGCACATCGACCAGCTGCGCGACCTCGTCCTCGGCGAGGCCCTCGAGATGTACGAGGCCAAAGAGGAGTCGATCGGGAAGGAGACCCTCCGCGAGATCGAGCGGCGCGTGATGCTCTCCGTCATCGACCAGCGCTGGCGGGAGCATCTCTACGAGATGGACTACCTCCGAGAAGGCATCAACCTCCGCGCGATGGGCCAACGCGATCCGCTCGCCGAATGGCAGCGTGAGGGCTACGACATGTTCGAGGCGATGATGGCCGTCGTCGACGAGGACTTCGTCCGCTACGTCACCCACCTGCAGGTCATCACCGAGGACGCCCCGCGGCCCGTCGCCACCGACCTGCGCTACAGCGCCCCCGAGGACCCGGTCCAGGGCGCCCAGGCCCTCCAGGCCGCGATGGCCGCACCCCCAGCCGCGACGGGCGACGACGGCGGCTTCGAGCTCGCCGCGGGCGCACCCGACGCGGCGGTCGCCACCGCCGACGCCTTTGACCCCGAGGTGACCCTGGAGCCGGTCCGCGTCGAGAAGACACCGGGCCGCAACGAGCCCTGCTACTGCGGCAGCGGCAAGAAGTTCAAGCTCTGCCACGGTCGCTGACCGACTCCCGAGTCGGCCGTAGCGTTCACCATGCGCGACTTCTCTGACCCCATCGCCGAGGTCCGTCGGCGGATCCAGGACGCCCGGACCTACCTGCGGGTCGACGCGGCCCAGGAACGGGTCAGCGAGCTGCACGCGCTCACGTCCGCACCCGACCTCTGGGACGACCTCGAGCGGGCCACGACGCTCAACAAGGAGCTGGCCCGCGCCCAGGAGGACATCACCCTCGTCGAGGGGCTCGAACGTCGCCTCTCCGACGTGGAGACGCTCCATCAGCTCAGCCGAGAGGAAGGTGACGAATCGGTCGAGGCCGAGATCGCCTCCGAGCTCGACGCGCTGAGCGGCGACCTCGACCGCCTCGAGCTTCGGGCCCTGTTCACCGGCGAGCACGACGAGCGCGACGCGATCTGCGAGGTCCACTCGGGTGCCGGCGGCACCGACGCCCAGGACTGGGCCCACATGCTGTTCCGGATGTTCACCCGCTGGGCCGAGCAGCGAGGCTTCGAGGTCGAGGTCGACGAGGTCCAGCCCGGCACCGAAGCCGGGCTCACCTCCGCCACGTTCACCGTGAAGGGCCGCTACGCCTACGCGATGCTCCAGGGGGAGCGGGGCGTGCACCGGCTGATCCGCATCTCACCGTTCGACGCCAACGCCCGCCGCCAGACCGCGTTCGCGTCGCTCGACTGTGTCCCCGCCCTCGAGCCCACCGAGGAACCCGAGATCGACCCGACCGAGGTGCGTCTCGACACGTTCCGGTCGTCCGGCGCGGGCGGCCAGCACGTCAACGTGACCGACTCGGCGGTGCGGCTCACCCACCTCCCGACCGGCATCGTCGTCTCCTGCCAGAACGAGCGCTCGCAGACCCAGAACAAGGCCCGGGCCATGCAGATCCTCGCCGCCCGCCTCGCGGAACGCCAACGCCAAGAACGCGAGGCCGAGCTGGTCCGGCTCTCCGGCGACAAGCGCGACGTGGCCTTCGGCAGCCAGATCCGCACCTACACGTTGGCGCCGTACCGCCTCGTGAAGGACGAACGGACGCGCTACGAGACCGGCAACGTCGACGCCGTCCTCGACGGTGACCTGGACGGGTTCGTCGAAGCGTGGCTGCAGTGGCGCCGCGCTCGGCGCCGCGTGAGTCCGAAAGGCACCAAATCGGCAGGTGGTGTCGGTGCCACAACCTCGCGAGGTGCCCCTGCTACCCTCACGCGGTCCCCTCGTCGCTCCCCCCTGGGACCAGGTCTTCTGCGCGCATGATCCGCTTCGAGAACGTCGACAAGCTCTACAAGGGCAACGTCACCGCGCTGCGCGACATCAACGTCGACGTCGGCAAGGGCGAGTTCCTGTTCCTCGTCGGCCCGTCCGGCTCGGGGAAGTCGACCTTCCTGCGGCTGCTGCTGCGGGAGGACTACCCGACGTCGGGCCGCATCGTCGTCGCCGGGCGGGACATCTCCCGCCTGTCGCACTGGAAGGTCCCCCATCTCCGCCGCAACATCGGCTGCATCTTCCAGGACTTCAAGCTGCTCCCCACCCGCACCGTCTACGAGAACGTGGCCTTCGCGATGGAGGTCATCGGTCGGCCCCGCCACGTGATCCGCACCCAGGTGCCCCAGGTCCTCGACCTCGTCGGCCTGGCCAAGAAGGCCGGCCGGTTCCCGCTCGAGCTCTCGGGTGGCGAGCAGCAGCGGGTCTCGATCGCCCGCGCGTTCGTGAACCGGCCGCTCATCGTGCTGGCCGACGAGCCGACCGGGAACCTCGACCCCGCGACCACGGTCGGGATCATGCGGATCCTCGACCGGATCAACCGGACCGGCACCACGATCGTGATGGCCACCCACGATCAGCGCATCGTCGACGCCATGCGCCGCCGGGTCGTCGAGCTCGACCACGGCGCGATGGTCCGTGACGACACCCGTGGCGTGTACGGCGTCGGCAGCTGAACGATGCTGACCCGATTCGGCTACTTCACGCGCGAGACCCTCGTGTCGCTGCGCCGCAACCTCCTCATGACCGTCGCCGGCGTCCTCACCGTCGCGGTCTCCCTCGCGCTCTTCGGCGGGATCATGCTCCTGTCCCGCTGGGTCGACCACGGCACGACGAGCATCAAGGGCGGTGTCCGCCTCGAGGTGTTCATGCGCGTCGACGCGACCAGCCCGCAGATCAGCGACGTCAACTCGGCGCTGAAGTCGGACACGAACGTCAAGTCGTTCACCTACATCGACAAGAAAGCCGCGTTGGCGGAGTTCAAGCGGATCTTCCGCAAGGACCCCGACCTGACCCGCAACGTCACGTCCGATGCCCTCCCGACGTCGTTTCGGATCGTCCCGAAACGGGCTGAGCTGACCAACACGATCCAGCGCCAGTTCCAATCGCAACCCGGCGTCGACAGCGTGGCCACACCCGAACAGGCGCTGCGCGGGCTCCTCGACGCGACGAACACCGCCCGGTTGATCTTCTTCGGGCTCTCCGTCGTGCTGCTCGTGTCGTCGCTGTTCCTGATCGTGAACACCATCCGGCTGGCCACCTTCGCCCGCCGCCGCGAGATCGAGGTCATGAAGCTGGTCGGGGCGTCGAACTGGTTCGTGCGGGTGCCGTTCATGGCCGAGGGTCTCGTCGAGGGCATCATCGGCGCCGGCCTCGCGGTCGGGGTCGTCGCCGCCCTGAAAGTCGGCTTCGACACCTGGTTCGCCAGCCCCACCGGGTTCTTCCGGGAGTTCTACGTCACCACCGGTGACGCCAGCCTCATCGCCATCTACGTCCTCGTCCTCGGGATCGTGATCGGGCTCATCGGGTCCGCGATCGGGCTCGGCCGCTTCCTGCGGGTCTGACCCACCCGGCGCCCGCGGGCGCCCGGCCCCATCACCGCGATCAAGGTTGGGGGTCCACCGGTCGATTCCCCTGCGCGGCCACACCGCCGAGACCCCCGAGTCCCCTGTTGCTGTTGGGGCTGATGTTGTTGAGCCTGGATCGTCCCATGACCCCCCGCATGGTGCTCTTCGGCCGTCGCTCGTCGGCCGTCCTCGGCGTGCCCGTCGCGGCCGGCGCCCAGACCGGCGGCGCCGGCGACAGCGCCGCGATCCAGAACCAGATCACCGAGGCGTCGACCCAGGAGATCCAGGCGCTGCAGGGCCTGGCCACGATCCGCAACCAGGAGGCCGCGCTCGAACGCCCGCGTCGGCGACCTGAGCAGCCAGCTCGACGCCGCCCAGGCGAAGCTCGCGCCGCTGCAGGCCGACGCCGACCACATCACCGCGTTCTACGACGCGGTCGCGGCCCAGGAGCAGGCCACCCAGGCCAAGCTCGACGCCGCCCAGGAGGCCCTGAACGCGTCAGCGGCGTCGCTGCTGATCGCCGCCCGCGAAGGGGACGGGTACACGTCGATCGAGGCGTCCCCGCCCGCGCAGGCAGCGATCGGCGAGCAGTACCTGCGCCACGTCGCGCAGGTCCGCAAGTCGCTCGTGGAGAGCGTGCGGGTCCTCCGGGACCAGGTCGACGAGCAGCGCCGCCAGATCGGGGAGGCGAAAGCCCAGGCCGACGGGCTCGCGCAACAAGCCCAAGCGGCACGCGACCAGATCCAGTCGCTCACCGCGCAGCTCCAACCGGCCCAAGCCCAGGCCGCCCAGGCCGACGCGTCCCAGCAGCAGGCACTGCAATCGATCCAGTCCCGCAAGGGCGAGTTCGAAGCCGAGCTGAACGCGCTCCAGCCGGTCTCGGACTCGATCGGTGCGCTGCTGCGCGCCCGGGGCGACGAGCCCGGCACCGTCGGGCACTGCGACGCCCGCCCGGTCCCCGGCCCGATCATCAGCGGCTTCGGGCCGCGGGTCGACCCGGTGAGCGGCGCGCAGGGCTTCCACCCCGGCGACGACCTCCAGGCCAGCTACGGCACCCCCATCCACGCCTGCCGGGCCGGGATCGTCGTCATCGCCAGCATGCAGGGCGGCTACGGCAACGCCGTCGTCATCGACCACGGCGGCGGCATGGCCACCCTCTACGGGCACCAGTCCCAGCTCGCGTCCACCGTCGGGCAGCACGTCAACGCCGGTGACGTCATCGGCTACGTCGGCGCGACCGGATACGCCACCGGCCCGCACCTCCACTTCGAGGTGCGACTCAGCGGCAACCCCGTCGACCCGACGAGCTACCTCTCCTGAGCCGCCGCGCCGGGGCGGCGGGCGCCGGGCTTACTTGTCCGGCTGGGGCGTCACCCGCAGGTACGGCTTGATGGCCTTCCAGCCCTTCGGGAACTTCGCCTTCGCGTCCTCGTCGGACACCGCCGGGACGATGATCACGTCCTCGCCCTGCTCCCAGTCGCTCGGCGTCGCGACGCTGTACTTCGCGGTGAGCTGCAACGAGTCGATGACCCGCAAGATCTCGTCGAAGTTGCGGCCCGTGCTCGCCGGGTACGTGATGATGAGCTTGACCTTCTTGTCCGGCCCGATGATGAACACCGAGCGCACGGTCACGCTCTCCGACGCCGCCGGGTGGATCATGTCGTAGAGCCCGGCGACCTTGCGGTCCGGGTCGGCGACCAACGGGAAGTTGAGCGCGTGCCCCTGGGTCTCGGCGATGTCACCCGCCCAGCCCTGGTGCGAATCGAGGCTGTCGACCGACAGGCCCACGACCTTCACGTTGCGCTTGTCGAACTCGGGCTTCAGGGCCGCGACCCGACCCAGCTCGGTCGTGCACACCGGTGTGAAGTCCTTCGGGTGCGAGAACAGCACCCCCCAGCTGTCACCCAGGTAGTCGTAGAACGTGAGGGTCCCGTCGGTGCTCTCGGCGGTGAAGTTCGGGGCCTCGTCGCCCAGGCGAACAGCCATCTCATTGCCTCCAGTGACGTCGCTACGCTGCGGTTCCTCGCAGCATAGGCACCAGGGCTCGGAAAAGTCGAGTGGAGAGGTCGGGATTTCGGGCACGGTGGCGTCGGCACGCCATCGACCTCACGCCGCTGCGCGACTCCCGCGACTTCCGCCTCCTCTGGCTCGGGCGAGCTGATCTCCGAGGCCGGCTCCCAGGTCGCCCTCGTCGCCGTGTTCGTGCAGGTCTACGCGCTGACGCACTCCGCAGCCGCGGTGGGCCTCGTCGGGCTGGTCCAGCTGGTCCCGCTCGCGCTCGCCGCGCTGCTCGGCGGCCCGATCATCGACACCGTCGACCGACGCCGGCTGCTGCTCTGGGCCCAGTGCGGCCAAGCCGCCGCGTCCGGCCTGCTCCTCGCCGGTGCGCTGATGGGAACCCCGCCGCTCGGGCTCGTCTACGTCGGCGCCGGCCTCGTCGCCGGCTTCGGCGGGTTCTCGCTCTCGACCCGTTCGGCCATGACCCCCACCCTGGTCCGGTCCGAGCAGCTCGCGTCGGCGTTGTCGCTCAACCAGGTCATGTGGAACACCACCCTCATCGCGGGGCCCGCCCTCGGCGGCGTCCTCATCGCCCAGCTCGGCCTCTCGTGGGCCTACGGCGTCGACGTGGCGTCGTTCGCGGCGACGATCGGCGCGTGCCTGCTCATGGCCCCCCATCCCCCCGCCCGGGACACCACCGCGCCGCGGGCCACGTCGCTGCTGCGGAACGGCTGGCATGAGGTGACCGAGGGTTTCCGCTTCCTCAAGGGGAAACGGGTCCTGCAGTCGACCTTCTACATCGACCTCGTCGCCATGATCTTCGGGATGCCCCGCGCCCTGTTCCCCGTCCTCGCCCAGACCCGCTTCGGCGGCGGACCCGAGATCGTCGGCCTCCTGTTCTCCGCCGCCGCCGTCGGGGCCGTCCTCGGTGCGCTCACCGGCGGGTGGGTCCGCCGGGTGCAGCGCCAGGGCCGCGCCGTGCTGTGGGCCGTGTTCGTGTGGGGCCTCGGGATCATCGCCTTCGGGGTGTCGGGCACGAACCTCGGGCTGGCGTTGGCCTGCCTCGCCGTCGCCGGCGCCGCCGACGTGATCTCGGCCGTGTTCCGCGGCACGATCCTGCAGCAGAACACGCCCGACGACCTGCGCGGCCGCCTCTCCGGGTTGCACATCCTGGTCGTGACCGGCGGCCCTCGGATCGGCGACTTCGAAGCCGGAGTCGTCGCGACGGCGTTCACGCCCACCATCTCGGTCGTCTCCGGTGGGGTGCTGTGCGTCGGCGGCGTCATCGTCCTCGCGCTCGCCGTTCCCGAGTTCGCCCGGTACCGGCGTGACGACGCCACCGTCGCCGAGTGGTCCGGTTGACGGCGGGGCGCGCGGGCGAGCAGCGTGGCCCTGTGGCGGGATACTCCGGAACACCGTTGGCCAAGAAGCTGGGGATCCGCGACGGGCACCGCGTCGCCGTCGTCGCCGCCCCCAGCGGGTTCTCCAGCACCCTGGAGCTCCCGGCCCGCTGCCAGCTCCGCACCCAAGCCCGCGGGCGGCTCGACGTGGTCGTCTTCTTCGTGACCCGACGGGCCGAGCTCGCCCGCCGATTCTCGGTGATGCAGCGGGGCCTCGAAGACGACGGTGGTCTCTGGATCGCGTGGCCGAAGCGGACGTCGGGCGTCGCGACCGACCTCAACGAGCACTCGGTTCGCACCGTCGGGCTCGACCACGGGCTCGTCGACAACAAGGTCGCGGCGATCGACGACACCTGGTCGGGCCTCCGCTTCGTGTACCGCTTGGCGGACCGCGCCCGCTGATGTGCGGCCGCTTCGTGGCCGCGTCGTCACCGACGCTGCTCGCCGACCGGTTCCACGTCGACGAAGTCCGCGACGACACCAACACCCCTGACTACAACGTCGCGCCCCGCACCGACATCCTCGTCGTACGCGACCGTGCCGACGACGAGACGACCACCCGGGTGCTCTCCCGGCTGCGGTGGGGGCTCGTCCCGTCCTGGGCCGACGATCCCACGATCGGCGATCGCATGATCAACGCCCGCGCCGAGACGGTCGCCACGAAGTCCGCGTACAAGCGGTCGTTCACGAAGCGGCGCTGCCTCATCCCCGCGGACGGTTTCTACGAGTGGCGGCGCGTCCCGCCCGAACCGGGCCGGTCACGGCCCCGCAAGGAGCCCATGTTCATCCACCGCCGCGACGGCGAGCCCCTCGCCTTCGCCGGCCTCTGGTCGGTGTGGAAGGTCCCCGACGAGCTGGTCGGCGCGATCGGCGACGACGACGGCTGGCTGCGGTCGTGCGCGATCGTGACCACGAAGGCCAACCGGCTCCTCGGGCCCGTCCACGACCGCATGCCGGTCCTGTTGCCCGAGGCGACGTGGGACCAGTGGCTCGACCCGACCCCCGACCCCGACGCCGAGACGCTGCACACGCTCGCCGACCTGCTCGTCCCCGCGCCCGACGAGGGCCTCGAGATGTACCCCGTGTCCCCCCGCGTGAACCGCGTCGTGGACCACGGCCCCGACCTGGTGACCCCCGAGGGACCGGCGCTTCCGTAGGCTGCACACGATGGCCGTCCTCACCTCCGCCGAGTACCTCGACGCCGTCGGCACGCAGTCCGAGCAGCTCGTCCAGGCCGCGGGGCGAGCCGGCCTCGACGCCCGGGTGCCGTCGTGCCCGGAGTGGGACGTCGCCGAGCTGCTCGGCCACCTGGGCCGCGTCTACGGGTGGGCCCGCGCCTGCGTGGAGGCGAACCAGCTCGTGTCGCCCACCGAACTCGACGCGCCGCCACCTCCGGCCGAGCGGGCCGCGTGGGTCCGTGACCAGGCGGCACGGGTCGTCGCCGCGTTGGACCGTCCCGCCGACGACCCCGCGTGGACCTGGGCGCCGTCGGGTCACGTCGGCTTCTGGCAGCGCCGCCAAGCGCACGAGACCGTCGTGCACCGAGTCGACGCCGAGCTGGCCGCCGGGACGCCGACGCCGGTGCCGGACCGACTCGCGGTCGACGGCATCGACGAGCTCCTCGAGCTGCTCCCGAACCGGTTCGGGGCCCCACCGATCACCGGGTCGGGCGAGACCGTCCACCTCCACTGCACCGACCAGGACGGCGAGTGGCTCCTCCGGCTCACCGACCAGGGCCTCGAGGTGGAGCCGACCCACGCCAAAGGCGACGTCGCGGTGCGGGGCGACGCCTCGGATCTGTTCCTCGCGCTCGTCGGCCGCCTCGGGCTCGACCGGGTCGAGGTCCTCGGCGACCGTGCGGCCCTGGACCGGTTCCTCAGCCAGGCCCAGTTCTGAGTTCACCGGATTGTCGGCCGCTCGGTAGCCCAGACGTCGACGCGCGCCCGCTACGTTGCAGGGTGTGCACGTTCTCACCGCTCTTCTCGTCGGGCTCCTCGTCACGCAGGTGGCGATCATCACGACCACCGTCTATCTGCATCGGGGCCTCGCCCACCGGGGGCTCACCTTGCACCCGGTGGCCACGTACGTGGCCCGGGTCATCATCTGGCTGACGAGCGGGATGAAACCCCGGGAGTGGACCGCGGTGCACCGCCGCCACCACGCGGCCACCGACACGGTTGAGGACCCGCACTCGCCGCTCGTCCTCGGGTTCTGGCGGGTCCAGCTCGCCAACGCCGCGCTGTACCGCCGCACCGCCCGCGACGGCGTGACCGTCGACCGGTACGCGCGTGACCTCGACACCGACTGGCTCGACCGCTGGTTCTTCGACCGGGCCTGGCTCGGCCTCGGCCTCGGGACCGTGCTCCTGTGCCTCGTGTTGGGGTGGCCCACCGGGCTGCTCGCCGCCGTGATCCACATGGTCAGCTACCTCGGCCTCTCCGGGGCGATCAACGCGATCGGGCACACCGCCGGGCGCCGCCCGAACGAGAACTCCGCGACCAACAGCCAGGTCCTCGCGCTGATCACGGCGGGGGAGGGGTTCCACAACAACCACCACGACACCCCCACCGCGGCGCGGTTCGCCCGGGCCCGCTCCGAGATCGACGTCGGCTGGCTCGTGGTCCGATCACTCGCGCTGGTGCGCCTCGCCCACGTCCGGCACCGCAACCTTCCCGCCCGCGTCCACTGACCCGCCGCGGGCGGCCCGCGTCCTAGTCGGCGGGGCTCGCCCCCGGGGCGAGGTCACGAACCGCGCTGCGGAGATGCTCGGCGCCGAGGCCGAGGATCGCCGGCGCCGGGGTGGTCACCCCGTTCGCGGCGTAGCGGGCGAGATGCTCACGGCACTCGTCGGGTGACCCGCTGACGATCAGCTCGTCGACGAGCGATTCGGGGATCGCCTCGGTCGCGGCCGCCCGATCACCCGCTCGCCACGCCGCCCACATCGGCTCGAGCAGCTCGCCGCGGCCGAGCCACTCGTGAAACGCCGCGTACACGGGGACGTTCAGGTACGCGGCGATCGCGCGGCGCCCCACGAACCGCACCAGGTCCCGGTCCTCGGTGGGCAGCACGAAGATCCGGGCCACGATCTCCTTGTCCTCGCCGACGTGGGGGACCACCGTCTTCACGTCCTCCGCGGAGAGCCAGTTGATGATCGCCCCGTCACCCTCCCGGCCGGCCAGGCGCAGCATCCCCGGCCGCAACGCGGCCACGAGGATCGGCGGCATCTCCGCGACGGGGACCTCGAGGCGGAAGCCCCGCACCGAGAACGTGTCGTACTCGGCGGTGACCTTGTCGCCCGGGAGCGCGGCGCGGAAGAAGCGGATCGTGTCACGGACCCGGTGGTACGGACGCTCGAAGCGCATCGCGTTCCAACGCTCGACGATGACCTCCGACGACGTGCCGACACCGAGCGCGAAGCGACCCGGGGCGGCCTGACACATCGCGGCGACCGTCTGCGCCAGCGTCGCCGCGCCGCGCGTGAACACCGGGACGATCGCCGTCCCCAGCCGCAGCTGCGGGGTCCACGCCGCCGCCAGCGCGAGTGGGGTGAACGCGTCGGTTCCGCCCGACTCCGCCGACCACACGTCCGTGTAGCCGAGCGCCGCGACCTCCTCGTACCACTCGCGGTGCGCATCGAGCGCGACGCCGGGGAACGGCACGGTGATCCCGTAGCGAGCAGGCACGGTCATGGCGAAGTCTCCCCAGGCTGATCGGTGACGCCACCCGGCCGGTCGGTGCGGGCCGGGTCGTCCTCCCGCCACTCTCGCACCTGGGCCGACTGGCTCGCGGTGGCGAGCAGCGTCCCGTCCTCGGCCCACAGGTGCACGACGCCGTGCCCGAACCCGTCCGCGACGGCCTGCACCCGCACGTCGGCGAGCACCCACTCGGTCGGGTGCCGCTCCGACGGGCGCACCATCCGCAGCGTGTTGTCGAGGCTGTTGCTCGACACCCGCCGGCCCAGGGCCTGCCCGATCCCGAACGGCACGTAGTCCGCGACCACCGCGAGCGCGCCCGCCGTCGCCGGGATCCCGGGGAGGCGGACCCACAAGGCGCTCCGCCCGTCGCCGGGTGTGCCGTCGAGCGTGTCGGGGCTGTGGGCGTTCGCCATCCGCATGCCGAGCCGCTCACCGATCGTTCCCCGCTGGTGCGGGGGCAGCACCCGCTCCTGGCTCGCCGCGACCGCCGGGACGTCGGGGCGCAGCGCCCACGAGCCGGACCAGGCCAGCTCGCGACGGCCGAGCGCGGCGAGCACCGTGAAGATCTCCTGCCCGTCCACCCGGGCCAGGACC
The DNA here is from genome assembly GCA_963714105.1 of uncultured Actinomycetes bacterium. GTDB lineage: Bacteria > Actinomycetota > Acidimicrobiia > IMCC26256 > PALSA-555 > PALSA-555. The sequence continues at coordinate 2,364,444 of OY970233.1, forward strand.
CGGGCCTGCGACGACCGGTGGCCCCGCACCACCTCGCTGAGCCTCGAGGTCGACGACCGCGGGAGGTCGTGCGAACGCCAGGTACTGCGCGGTGGCCCACACCAGCGGTCGACCGGTCAGCCGCTCGAGCACCTCGATCGCCGCGCCGAGCGCCGCCCCGCCGAAGAGCCCACCGAACCCGGAGCACAAGCCGCGGACCACCGGAAGCCGCCACCGATTCGGCTCGTCACCGGGGACGAGACCGAAGAAGTCGAGGAGGTCCATCGGCCGGGGACGCTACGCCGCGGGGGCCGTCCCCCGAGGGCACCGCTCCGGTTTGGCATGCTGGGCGCCCGCTCCTGCCCGTCGTGCGGAGGTGCTGTGCCCCACCGAACCCGAGCGTTGGCCGTCGTCCTCACCACCGCGGTCGTGGTGACGCTCGCCACCCCCGCGCTCGCGGCCGGCGCGTCAGCGCCCGCGGCTCGGCCGTCGACCGCGGTCGCCGCCGCGCCCAACCCGAACCAGGGCGACTACCACAAGCTCCTCCGGGCGACCATCGCCGACCTGCAGGCCTACTGGGCCCAAGAGTTCCCCCAGGTGTACGGCGGCACCTACACCCCGGTCGGACAGTTCGTCGCCGCGACGTCGACGACGAAGATCCCCGACTGCCAGAACCGGCACGAGACGTACCAGAAGGACGTCAAGGGCAACGCGTTCTACTGCTTCGGTTCGAACTTCATCACCTACGACGACCAGACGCTCTTCCCCGCGCTCGCCACCCACTTCGGCAACTTCGCGCCCGCGCTGGTCCTCGCCCACGAGTGGGGTCACGCCATCCAGGATCGCGCCGGGATCGACCGCAACAACGAGCCCACGATCCTCGTCGAGCTGCAAGCCGACTGCTTCGCCGGGTCGTGGGTGCAGCGCATCGCCTCGGGGTCCAGCAAGACCGTGAAGTTCGCCCCCGGTGACCTCGACGCCGCGCTGGCCGCCTACCTGACCTTCCGCGACGCGGTCGGGAGCTCCGCGAACGACCAGCAGGCCCACGGCGACGCGTTCGACCGGGTGAACGCGTTCCAGACCGGGTACGACGGCGGCGCCACCGCCTGCAAGCCGTTCTTCGACAGCCCCCCGCCGATCACCGAGCAGCAGTTCACCAACCAGCAGGAAGCCGCCAGCGGCGGGAACCTCCCCGAGGCCCAGGTGCTCCCCGCCACCATGGACCTGCTCGACGCCTTCTACACCCAGATCGCGCCCGGTGTCCCCCCGCTGACCCTGAAGGAGGTCGTCGGGTTCAACGGGGCCGGACCGACCAGCCGGTACCCGACCTGCGGCAGCGGTCGCCTGACCGCGGCGCAGGTCAAGAACCGGATCTTCTACTGCCTCCCCGACCGCTACATCGGCGTCGACACGACCCTCGCGCACGACATCTACAGCAACATCGGCGACTTCGGCGTCGCGGTGCTGGTCGGGGACGCCTATGCGACCTACATCCAGTACCAGCAGCACTTCCCCGGGGTGGCCACCAACACGCCCAACGCGGTGTTCGACGCCGACTGCTCCACCGGAGGGTGGGCCGGCGCGATCGAAGCGTCAGCGAGCCAGGGTGGCGTGCCCGCCCCGAGCCTCCACACGTCGCTGAGCCTGGCGCCGGGCGACCTCGACAAGGTCATCCAGGCGTTCATCAGCTACGACTCGGCCCGCAAGGTCAGCCCCAGCGCCGATTTCGTGTTCCGGCGCGTGGAGGCGTTCCGGCGGGGGTTCTTCGACGGGTACACCTCGTGCGCGGCGGCGTACGGTCAGGCGGCGACGAACACCCCGTCAGGATGACCTCGAGATGACCCGCGACGCCGCCGTCGAAGTGACCGGGTTGATCAAGCGCTTCGGCGACTTCGCCGCGGTCGACGAGATCTCCTTCGCGGTCCAATCCGGTGAGCTCTTCGGGTTCCTCGGCCCCAACGGTGCGGGCAAGACCACGACGATCTCGATCCTCTGCACCCTGTTGACCCCGACCGCCGGGACCGCCCGCGTCGCCGGCTACGACGTCGCCCGCGAACGGTCCGCGGTGCGCTCCAGCATCGGACTCGTCTTCCAGGAAGTCACCCTCGACGACTACCTGACCGGCGCCGAGAACCTGCGCTTCCACGCCGTCCTGTACGGCGTCCCGCCCCGCCAGGTCCGCGAACGGTCCCAGCCCCTCCTCGACATGGTCGGTCTGAGCGAACGGGCCGACCAGCAGGTCCGCTTCTACTCCGGCGGCATGAAACGCCGGTTGGAGATCGCCCGGGGTCTCCTCCACGCGCCCCGGGTGCTGTTCCTCGACGAGCCCACGATCGGGCTCGACCCCCAGACCCGCAAGCACATCTGGGACTACGTCGACACGCTCCGCGCCCGAGAGTCCACCACCATGTTCCTCACCACCCACTACATGGACGAAGCGGAACGCTGCGACCGCATCGCGATCATCGACCACGGCCGCATCGTCGCCATCGACACCCCCGACGCGCTGAAGGCATCGATCGGCGCCGACACCGTCACCGTCACCACCGGCGACGACGAGGCTGCCCGCGCCGTGCTCACCGCCGGGTTCGGCCTCGACGTCGAGACCACCGAGGAAGGGGTGCGGTTCCGCGTCCCCGACGGGGAAGGCTTCGTCCCCCGGATGTTCGAGCACCTCCCGGTCGGGGTCAGCAGCGTCAACGTGCGGCGCCCCAGCCTCGACGACGTGTTTATGGAGTACACCGGCCGCGAGCTGCGCGACGCCGACGCCGGCACCGCCGACCAGTTCCGCAACAACGCGATGGTCCGAGGGTTCCGGAGGTCGTGAATGGCTGACGCGATCCTCCACGCCCCGGCCGTCCCCGCCGCGCCCGTCGGCGCGCAGCGGGAGGGCGCGCTGGTGCGCAACATCCGGGCGATCTGGATGGTGTGGACCCGCGACCTGATCCGACTCAAGCGGACCCCGACCCGCATCGTCACCGGCATCGCCCAGCCGCTCCTGTTCCTGTTCGTCCTCGGTGCCGGCCTCGAGAACCTCATCGGCTCGCAACGCGCCGCGGGCGTCAACTACCAGCAGTACCTCTTCCCCGGGATCCTGGCCATGTCGGTGCTCACGTCGGCGCTGTTCTCGGCCATCGCCATCGTCTGGGACCGCGAGTTCGGGTTCATGCGCGAGATGCTCGTCGCGCCGGTCGCGCGCTCGTCGCTCGTGTTCGGCAAGGCCCTCGGGGGCGGATCCGTCGCGGTCGTGCAGGGGATCATCCTCGTCGTCGCCGCCCCGTTCGTCGGTGTCACTCTCACCGTCGGCAGCTTCTTCGCCATGCTCGGCTTCCTGCTCCTCCTCGCGTTCGCGCTCACCGCGTTCGGGATCGTGGTCGCCAGCCGCATGCAGCGGATGGAGAGCTTCCAGATGGTCATGGCCCTCGTCCTCCAGCCCATGCTGTTCCTCTCCGGGGCGATCTTCCCCCTCATCGCGCTGCCGGCCTGGCTCGGGGTCATCACCCGCCTGAACCCGGCCACGTACGGCGTCGACGCCATCCGACGGGTCCTGCTCCCGAGCGTCGCGCCGCTCACCATCTTCAACTGGACGGTCCCGCTGTGGTTCGACGCGCTCTTCACCCTCACGTTCGGCACCGTCATGCTCGCCCTGGCCGTGCGGCTGTTCGCGAAGACCGAGTAGACATCGGCAGGTGAGTGCCACGAACCGTCAGCTGCGCCTGGCGCAGCGCCCCGCGGGCCTGGTCGACGACGACACCTTCGAGCTGGTCGAGGAGCCCGTCCCCGACCTCGAAGCCGGCGAGTACCGGGTCCGGATCGCCTACCTCTCGATCGACCCGACCAACCGGGTGTGGATCCGCGAGGAGCCCAGCTACCTCCCGCCGGTCGAGATCGGCGAGGTGATGCGCGGGGGAGCGATCGGCGAGGTCGTCGAAGTCGAGAAACGACGACTTCCCCGTCGGTGCCGCCGTCATGGGCCTCCTCGGCTGGCAGGAGTACGCCACCTGCGGCGGAGACCTCGTCGCCCGCCAAGTGCCCCCCGGGGTGCCGCTGCCCCACATGATGAGCATCTTCGGCACCACCGGCGTCACCGCCTACTTCGGGATGCTCGACGTCGCCCGGCCCAACCCGGGCGAGACCGTCGTCGTGTCGGGAGCCGCCGGCGCCACCGGGTCGGTCGCGGCCCAGATCGCCAAGATCCAGGGGTGCCGGGTCATCGGCATCGCCGGCACCGACGACAAGTGCCGCTGGCTCACCGACGACCTCGGCCTCGACGCCGCCATCAACTACCGCACCGAGGACGTCGGTGCCCGCCTCGCCGCTGGTGCCCCGACGGCATCGACGTGTTCTTCGACAACGTCGGCGGCGCGATCCTCGACACCGTCCTCGAGCACCTCGCGATCCGGGCCCGCATCGCGCTCTGCGGCGCGATCTCCACCTACAACGAGACCGAGCTGCCACCGCCGATCCACCGGTACATGAACCTGGTGTCGAAGCGGGCCCGCCTCGAGGGGTTCCTCGTCCTCGACTACCTCGACCGGTTCCCCGAGGCGGTCCTCCAGCTCGTCGAATGGGTCGGCGAGGATCGCATCCGCTGGCGGGACCACATCGTCGACGGACTCGACGCCGCGCCCCGTGCGCTCAACATGCTCTTCACGGGCGAGAACACCGGCAAGCTCATGGTCCGCGTCGGCCCCGACCCCACCGCGTGACCCTCGATATCATCTGACGACCCGTCAGATTTCTGGCCGGTGCCCCCGGTGGTGAGGAGGTGGTCGTGGCTTCGACCGAGACGCCCACGATCCCGATGATCGTCAGCGTCGACGACCACGTCGTCGAGCCGGCGCACGTGTGGCAGCGCTGGCTGCCCGAGCGGTACCGGGACCGCGGCCCCCGCGTCGAGCGGAGGGGCCTCGCCGGGCTCCGCATGGTCGGCCCCGCGGTCTACGAGCACGAGTTCGACGACGCCGCGCCGCCGTGCGACATCTGGTTCTACGAGGACCTGATCGTCCCGCTGAAGCGCCACATCGCCGCGGTCGGCTTCGACCGTGACGACATGACGCTCTCGCCGATCACCTACGACGAGATGCGGGACGGCTGCTACGACCCGAAGGCCCGGGTCGAGGACATGCTCCTGAACCACGTCGAAGCGTCGTTGTGCTTCCCCACCTTCCCCCGGTTCTGCGGGCAGACGTTCCTCGAGGCCAAGGACAAGGACCTCGCGTTGGAGTGCGTCCTCGCGTACAACAACTGGATGGTCGAGGAGTGGTGCGCGGACAGCGGCGGCCGGCTCGTGCCCCTGACCATTGTCCCGCTCTGGGACGTCGAGGCGTGCGCCGCGGAGGTCCGCCGCAACGCGGCGCGCGGGGTGACCGCCGTGTGCTTCAGCGAGATCCCACCCCACCTCGGTCTGCCCAGCATCCACTCCGGCGCGTGGGACCCGTTCTTCGCCGCGTGCGCGGAGACCGAGACGGTCGTGTGCATGCACATCGGGTCGTCGTCGAAGATGCCGGCCACGTCGTCCGACGCGCCGCCCGCGGTGCAAGCGACCCTGTCGTTCGGCAACGCGATGGCGTCGATGAGCGACTTCTTGTTCTCCGGGGTGCTGGTCCGCTTCCCGGAACTGCGCCTCGCCTACTCGGAAGGGCAGATCGGCTGGATCCCGTACATCCTCGAACGGGCCAACGACGTGTGGCAGGAGCATCGAGCCTGGGGCGGGGTGCGAGACCGCGTGCCCGATCCTCCGTCCACCTACTACTACCGTCAGATCTACGGCTGCTTCTTCCGTGACGTGCACGGCCTGAAGTCCCTCGACGAGGTCGGGGTCGACAACATCACGTTCGAGACCGATTATCCCCACACCGATTCGACCTGGCCGCACACCAAAGCGGTCGCGGAGAAGATGTTCGCCGGCCTCGACGACACCACGATCGCCAAGATCGTGCGGGGCAACGCGATCAAGATGCTGCGCCTCGACCTCGAGTAGACACCAGGTCGTCTCGAGTGCCGGATCCCCTGCGTGGCCGTCTGCTCGTCGCAACCCCGGACCTCGAGGACTCGAACTTCTTCCGCACCGTCGTGCTCATCCTCGAGCACGGCGCGGCGGGGGCGCTCGGGGTCGTGCTGAACCGTCCCTCCACCGAGACGCCGGTCGCGGATTCGCTGCCCGCGTGGTCCGACCTCGTCCCCGAGCCGGCCGTGTTCTTCGTCGGCGGCCCGGTGCAGCCCGAGGGGGCCATCGGCCTCGCCCGGCTCGACGGCGACCCCCCTCCCGCCGGGTTCGCGCCCCTGTTCGACGACCTCGGCACCGTCGACCTCGAGCAGGACCCCGACCAGGTCACCCCACGCGTGGACCGCGTGCGGGTCTTCGTCGGGCACTCCGGCTGGGGACCCGGCCAGCTCGAGCGGGAGCTCGACGCCGGCGGCTGGTTCGTCGTCGCCCTCGACCGGGCGGACCCCTGGACCGACGCCCCGGACCGGCTGTGGCGGCGGGTGCTGCGCCGCCAGCGCGGCGCGGAGCGGCTCTTCGCCGACTTCCCCCTCGACGCCCGGCTCAACTAGCGCGCCGCGACCGCCTCCACGACGGCGCGCCCGTCGTCGCGGTTCGGCGCGAGCGCGTCCCGGAACCAGCGTCGGGTCGCGCCGGCGCCGGTGAGGCCGCGCGCGACCCGCTCGGCGAGCGCGGCGACGGCGCGGGGCGAACCGGGGGTGGCGCCCTCGAGCAGGTCGTTCCAGTACAACGCCCAGCCGCCCGCGAGGAGCCGCCCGATCGGCGGGGCGGTGAGCGTCCGCGCGACCGCGGCGACCGCCGCAGGGTGGGGGAGCAGCGCGGCGTGCAGCGCCGCGGTACTCGCCTGGTACCGGGAGAAACGCGCGGTGAGCTCGGCCCGGTACCGTGCCGCGGCGCGGCTCGGGTCCGGCGAGGACCGCAAACGCGGCCAGCTGGGCGCTCTCCATCGCCTGGGCGATGCCCTCGCCTTGCAGCGGGTTCACGAGCCCGGCGGCGTCGCCGACCAGCAGCACCCGTCCCCGCGCCGGTTGGGTGCCGACCATGCCGAGCTTGAGCCAGCCCCCCAACGAGCCGTCACCGCGTCGGGGGGCACGCGTGAGGACACCCCGCTCCACCAGGTCGACGCCGAACTGGTCCCACCGTCGCGCCGGGAGCCCGCCCGCGGACCGGTCGGCGAGAGTGCCACACCCGAGCCCGATGTTCGCGGTGCCGTCGGGACCCGGGAACACCCAGCCGTACCCGGGGAACGCCCGCCCCCGCTCCGGCTCCCACAGCACGATCTGGGGGAGCGCGACCGGCTCGTCGAGGTAGGCCCGCAACGCGAAGCCCCACAGGACCCGGGTCGGGTCGACCAGGTCCGCCCACGCACCGACGGCGCTGAGGGCACCATCGGCGCCGATCACCGCGTCGGCTCGCAGCTCGACCCCGTCGGCGAGCCGGCAGCCGTCGACGCCGTCCGGCGCGAGGAGCGGCGCCGCGGCGCGCCCGACGAACGGCTCCGCGCCGGCCGCGACGGCGGCGTCGCGCAGCCGCGCGTCGAACTGGGCCCGCGGGACGGCGAGCGCGTACCCCGGGTAGGTGCGGCCGGGGCGGCAGGGGAGCCGCACGGTGTGACGGGGTCCGACGACGAGCATGTCGCCCACCGGGAGCGCCCCCGGGATCTCGACGCCGAGGTCGGCGAGGACCTGCACGCCGCGAGGGCCGACCAGGTCGCCGCAGGCCTTGTCCCGCGGGAAGGCCGCCTTGTCGACCAGCGCCACCCGGGCGCCGTTGCGGGCGAGGACCAACGCGGCGACGCTGCCCGCTGGGCCCGCGCCGACCACCAGCGCGTCGAAGCGCTCCGAGCTCATCAGCGTCCTACGCTCGGCGTCCGAGACGAGGAGCGGCTGATGCTCGCTGGCCCGGTCACCGACCCGAATCGCTTCACCCGGGATCTCTTCACTGGCCTTCCGGACCGGTACGACAGGCTCGCCGAGCTGCTCTCGCTGGGGCAGAACCGACGCTGGCGACGAGCGATGGTGGACCGCATCGTACCGGCCGCCCCGGCTCGGATCCTCGACGTGGCCAGCGGAACCGCCGGCGTCGCGCTCCAAGCCGAGCGCCGCACGGGCGGGCGGGTCGTCGGCGTCGACCTGACCGAGGCCATGCTGGCGCAGGGTCAGGCGCGCGTCCGCGCCGACAGGGCGGCCGAGCAAATCACGCTGGTCACCGGACGCGCCGAGCAGCTCCCGTTCCCCGACGCGACCTTCGACGCCCTCACCTTCACCTACCTGCTCCGCTACGTCGCCGACCCGGCCGCGACGCTGCGGGAGCTCGCCCGGGTGATGCAACCCGGCGCGCCGATCGCCAGCCTCGAGTTCTGCGTGCCGAGCAACCCGTTCTGGCGCTTCTGGTGGTGGGGCTACACGCGGCTGGTGCTCCCCGTGGCCGGAGCGCTCACCGGCGGCCGGGAGTGGTACGAGGTCGGCCGCTTCCTCGGGCCGAACATCTCCGGGCACTACCGCCGCTACCCGATCGAGTGGACGGTGCAGGCCCTGCGAGACGCCGGCTTCGTCGATGTCGGCGTGCGGACCATGAGCCTCGGTGGCGGCGTCGTGATGTGGGCGGTCCGCGGCGGTGCCTGACCGGGACCACCGCTCCGCGTTCTACGCGGCGCGCCCGGGTGGCTGGCGGGACTGGTGGACGATCCTGCATCCGCCCTACACCGCGTGGCATCTCGCCTACGTCGCGATCGGCGCCAGCCTCGCCCCGCACCTCGACGGGGTTCGCCTCGGCGCCACCGTGCTCGCCTTCTTCCTCGCCATGGGCATCGGCGCCCACGCGCTCGACGAGCTGCACGGCCACCCGCTGGGCACGACGATCTCCGACCGCGCGCTCGTCGCCGCCAGCGCCGTCGGCGTCCTCGGCGCGGTGGCGCTCGGTGTCGCCGGGCTCAGCCGCGTCGGGCCGATCCTCATCCCGTTCATCGTCATCGGCCCGATCCTCGTCGTCGCCTACAACCTGGAATCCTTCGGTGGCCGCCTCCACACCAACGTCGGCTTCGCGCTCTCCTGGGGGGCGTTCCCGGTCCTGACCGCGTACGTCGCCCAAGCCGACCACCTCGACGTCGCCGCGGTGCTCGGCGCCGCCGCCGCGTTCGCGCTCTCCTACGCGCAGCGGAGCCTGAGCACGCCGGCCCGGCTGCTGCGCCGACGAACCCAGCGAGTCGACGGAACGATCGTCCTCGACCACGGCGAGGTCCGCGAGCTCGACGTCGCCACGCTTCTGCGGCCGCTCGAGGTGACGTTGCGGCTCCTCACCGTCACCATCGTGCTCCTCGCCGCCGCGCTCGTCACGGCCCGGCTGGCGTGACGCCGGCCCGGACCGCGGGCCCAGGTCCGGTTCGCGGCGCGCGCGGCGCGGGAAGACTGGCTGGGACCGAGCCGCGAGGAACACCCGACGGGAAGGAGTCCGCCATGAGCGAGCACCGGGGTCGCGTCCGCGTCGAGCCGGGCCACAAGCGCGTCCGGGCCGTCCTCGGTGGCACCGTCGTGGCTGACACGACCCGCCCGCTCCTCGTGTGGGAGAACCCCAACTATCCCGCCTATTACCTGCCGTGGCGCGACGTGCGCCAGGAGCTGCTCGAACCCTCGAGCCGCACCGAGCACTCCCCGAGCCGGGGCGAAGCCCGCTACTACCGCATCCAGGCCGGGCCCCGACGGGTCGACGACGCCGCGTGGGCGTACCCGGAATCACCGATCGAGGAGCTCCGCGACGCGGTCCGCCTCGACTGGGGCGCGATGGACGCCTGGTTCGAGGAGGAGGAAGAGGTGTTCGTCCACCCCCGCAGCCCGTACACGCGGGTCGACATCCTCGCCAGCGCCCGTCACGTCGAGGTCTGGCTCGGCGGCCAGCCCGTCGCGGACAGCCACCACCCGACGCTCCTCTTCGAGACCGGCCTGCCGGTGCGCTACTACCTGCCCCAATTCGACGTCCGCCAGGACCTCCTCGTCCCGACCGACACGAGCACCGCGTGCCCCTACAAGGGCTTCGCCCGCTACTGGTCGGTGACCACCGGCGACGAGCTCGCCGAGGACGTGGCCTGGTCGTACCGGACCCCGCTCCCCGAGAGCCAGAAGATCGCTGGGCTGGTCTGCTTCTTCAACGAGCGGGTCGACCTCGTCGTCGACGGCGAGGCTCAGGAGCGTCCCCGCACCGCGTTCTCGCGCTGACCGCCGGCGGATGTGCCCAGGGGTGCAGCCGGGGTGTGACGCCCGATACCGTCGGGCGCGCCCCGGCCGCCTCGAACGAGTGGAGCCCGCCCATGGCGACGACGCTCGAGTCCATCGACCTGTACGACCCGGACCGCTACGTCGACGGGCCGCCCCACGCCGACTTCGCGCTCCTGCGCCGGGAACGCCCGGTGTACTGGCAGGACATGCCCGACGGCACCGGCTATTGGGCCGTCCTCCGCCACGTCGACGTCGTCGACATCGCCCGGCAACCCACGCTCTTCTCCGCCCAGATCGGCGGCGTGGTCCTCGAGGACATGCCACCCGAGCAGCTCGAGCAGACCAAGAACATGCTGTTGATGATGGACCCGCCGCGGCACACCACCATGCGACGCGACACCGCCCCGCGCTTCAAGGCCCGCTCCATGGCCCGCCTCGAGGATCGCGTCCGCGAGATCTGCCGGTCGATCATGGCCGTCGGGGCCGAGCGTCGCGAGGTCGAGTTCGTCCACGACATCGCCGCGCTGCTGCCGTCACAGGTGTTCGGTGAGCTCATGGGGATCCCCGAGGCTGACCGCGCGCAGATCAACCGGTGGGCCGAGATGAACACCGGCGGTCAGGACCCCGACGTCAACCCGGACGGCTACGCCTCCGGTGACGGCAACGGCTCGGCGGCGATGGCCATGTACGGGATGGAGTTCGCGAAGAGCCGCCGCGGCGCCGGCGGCGACGACGTCGGCGCGCTGCTCCTCGCCACCGAGATCGACGGTCAGCCGATGTCGGACCTCGAGTTCGGCTACTTCTTCGTGCAGCTCGTCACCGCCGGCAACGACACCACCCGGACGATGCTCTCGTCCGGTCTCCTCGCCCTGCTCCAGCACCCGGACCAGCTCGAGGCGCTGCGCGCCGACCGCACCTTGATCCCGCGCGGCCTCGAGGAGATCCTGCGCTGGGCGAACCCGCTGCACTACTTCCGCCGCACCGCCACCGCCGACACCGTCGTCGCGGACCAGCCCATCACCGCGGGGGAGAAGCTCGCCATGGTCTACACCTCGGCGAACCGGGACGAGGTCGTCTTCGACGACGCGCAGCACTTCGACATCCGCCGCGACCCGAACCCGCACCTGTCGTTCGGGATCGCCGAACATTTCTGCCTCGGCGTGCACCTGGCTCGACTCGAGGGCCGCATCTTCTTCGAGGAGCTCCTCGGCGCGTTCCCCACCATCGAGCTCACCGGGACGCCGCGTCGGCAGCGCTCGAACCTCAACAACGCGCTCAAGGAGCTCCCGGTCCGTCTCGTTGCCTGAGCGTCCCGCGGCGGTGACGACGGTCAGATCGCCGGGCGGTCCCCGAGGAGGTACCGGGGGCCGCTCCCCAGCCGGGCTGCCCGGTCGGCCGGGTTGTAGAGCGCGCAGGCACGAAGCGACAAGCACCCGCAGCCGATGCACGCATCGAGCTGGTCTCGGAGCCGTTCGAGGCTCGCGATCCGCTCGTCGAGCTGAGGTCGCCACGCCCGGGACAGCCGGGCCCAGTCGGCCTTCGTCGGAGTGCGACCTTGCGGCAGCGACGCGAGCGCGGCGCGGATCTCGTCCAGCCCGAGCCCGACGCCCTGGGCCACCCGGAGGAACGCCACCCGGCGCAGGACCTCCCGCCGGTAGCGCCGCTGACCACCCGGGCTTCGCGCCGCCGTGAGCAGCCCCTCGGCCTCGTAGAACCGCAACGCCGACGTGGCCACCCCGGTGCGCTCGGCCACCTCACCGATCGACATCCACTCGCCGGCCACGACCTCCACGCTACCGAACGACGCCCTTGACTTAAAGTTCACTCGAACTTGTATCCTGCCCGACGTGGTCCTCGCCGCCCGAACCGCTGCACCGCTCGACCGACCCGTCGAAACCCGACCCGATCTCGACGAGCTCTCCGACGCCCGCCTCGTCGCCACGGTCGCCCACGTCGTGTCCCAGCCGCGCGCCGAGCCGGCCGACTCGTTCATCCTCCACGCCCCGCTCGAGCTCGCGGCTCGCACCGGCCTGCTCGCCCACGTGGCGCCGACCGCCCGGGACCAGGCCCGACGGCGGATCGTCACCATCGCCGACCAGTACGAGGCGTTCAGCCCGCCCGTCCCCCCGCCGGCCCGCCGGGACTTCGAATCGCCGACCGCCGCGGCACGCGAGCTCGGCGCCGCCATCGACGCCGGTGATCTCGAGGTCGTCGACGAGATCGCGGCGTGGCTCGGCCGCTCCGTCCCCGCCGGGGCGCTCGCCCCGCTCCTCGCCGACGCGCTCGTCCCGCGCCTCGCCGCGGCCGGTCACGCCCCGATCCTGCTGTGGGTCCTGCCACGCGTCGCGCCGCGAGGCGAGCTCCCCGCGTCGCTGCTTCGACCCCTCGCGCGCGAGCTGGCCCGCCAGCCGACGTGGCGGGTGACCTGGCCCGACCAGCGACCCCCCGCGCCGCCCCAGGCCCCCGAGGCGCTCTTCGACGCGATCCGCGCCACGCCCCGGCTCGGCGTCCCGAGCAGCGACTTCATCTACCCGGTCGTGTCCCAGGTCGAGCGCACCGGTGTCGCCGCCGCGCTGCTCGGTGAAACGACCGGCGGTGTCGCACCCGACGCGGGAGCCCGCCAGGTCCTGCGGGCCGCGGCCTGGTCGATGCTCGACGAGCCCGACGACTACGCCCCCTACGGATGGACCCACTGCCTGACCCTTCCCCAAGCCGTGCTCGGCGTCGCCCGGGACTGCCGCGACCCCGGCGCCGCGCTCGCGGTGGCCGCCACCTACGTCGTCGCGTTCCGCGCCACGATGGCCCGCCGCCCCCTCGACACCACCGCCCCGGCGGCCGAGTCACGCGGGACGCTCCTCGAGGCGCTCGAGCGCGAACCCGCCGACGCGGCCGCGACGGTGTGGCACGCCCCGACCGCCGCCGTTCCCGAGCTCACGACCGAGCTCGCGACCCGCGCCTCCGTGCAGGGCGACGCGCACCTCGTGAAGTACACCCTCGCGTGTCTCGACGCCGCCGACGCGGACCGGGCCGAGGCCCGCCTCTACCTCGCCGCCGCGGCGTCGCTCCACACGTACTGGGCCCGACGCGCCGAGCCCGAGGATCCGCCGGGGGCGTGATCACTCGGCCCGGCTCCCCTCGAGGTGCTCGACCGTGTCGGCATCCGTGCGCGTGCCGGCACGGTCGTGGCCGAGTGTCTCGACCGCTACCTCGGGGCGCGGGGCATTCCCAAGCCGGCCATGGCGATGATGTCGCGCTGGATCTCGTTCGTGCCACCACCGAACGTGAAGATCACTTGCGACCGGTAGTTGCGCTCGAGCCGCCCGGCCAGCACCGCACCCGGCGATCCCTCCTCGAGGTACGCGGCGGGCCCGACGATCTCCATCAACAGCCGGTAGGCCTCGAGCGCGAACTCCGTCCCGAAGATCTTCGTCGCTGACGCGTCCGCCGGCTGCAGGCCGCGATCGGCCGCCCAGGCGACCTTCCAGTTCAGCAGCTTCAAGAACTCGGCCCGAGCCGCGACGCGAGCCAGCGTCGTCTGCACCCACTCGGCGTCGATGACCCGATGCCCGTCGGGTCGGCGCGTCTGCTGGGCCCAGCGCCGGACCTCCGCGATGCTGCGCAACGTCCCCGACGCCGGGCAGATCGCCACCCGCTCGTGGTTCAGCTGGTTCGTGATCAGCTTCCAACCCTGGTTCTCGTTCCCCACACGATTGGACGCCGCCACGCGGACGTCGTCGTAGAACGTTGCGCTGGTGAACTCACCCGCCATCGTGCGCAGCGGGACCCAATGGAACCCCGCCGCGTCGGTCGGGACGAGCAGGATCGACAGGCCCTTGTGCTTCGGCGCGTCCGGGTCGGTCCTCACCGCGAGCCACACGTAGTCGGCGTGCTCGATCGCGCTCGTGAACAGCTTCTGGCCGTTGATGACGTACTCGTCGCCGTCTCGGACCGCGCGGGTTTCCAACGCGGCGAGGTCGGTGCCGGCCTTCGGTTCCGTGTAGCCGATCGCGAAGTGCAGCCGACCCTCGAGGATGCGCGGGAGCAGCTCGCGCTTCTGCTCCGGCGTGCCCAGCACCATCAGGGTCGGTCCGACGCTGTTGAGGGTCAGCAGCGGCAGCGGGACCCCGGCCCAGTGCGACTCCTCGACGAAGATCATCTGCTCGACCGCACCGCGGCCCTGGCCGCCGTACTCCGTCGGCCAGCCGAGCCCCAGCCACCCGTCCTCACCCATCCGACGGATGTAGCGGAGGTAAGTCGCCTCACCGTCTGCGGCGCCTTCGACCTCCTCGACCAGTCGCGAGAAGTAGGCCCGCAGCTCGGCCTGGAGGGCCTCCTGCTCGGGTGTGAACGCCAACCTCATGACGCGCCGCTCCTCGCGCTTCCCGTCACCGGAACCCGACCGCTGACCTCCCCAGGACCACCGGGCCCGCCCGGCGGGTCGGTCTGGAAGCCGACGTGACGAGGAGGCTACCGGCGAGGTTCGCGAGGCCGGGTACCGCTGGGCCCTTCGCGACCGGCTGCTGCGGTCCACGACCGGCCCGCGGCGCGCGAAGGTGCGCGGATGCGAGCTGACGATCCGGTGGTGCGTTTGGCGCGGTGGGAGGGTCCTTGGGCGGGTGATGACCCCGACGCGAACTTCAAGGCGGACGTCGCGCTGTACTCACACGTCGATCCGTTGGCCACGATCGAGAACTTGAGCCGAGCTCTCGACGTCCCGGTCGGTGCCCTCTGTCGCTACGTCCTCGCGAAATGGGCGACCGGCGGCAGCGGTGGGCTTCTCGAGCTCGGGCCGACGATGACCCGCCGGCTGGCCGACGTGTGCGACCGGGCCGAAGGCGAGGGAACCGACGCCGCGCGTCTTGAGGCGTTCGCGCAGCTTCGCGACATGATCTCGTGGCTTCGCTACCCGCTGGACCATCCCGACGCGTACGGCGACTGACGAGGTTCCCGCCCGCCCGATCCGCTCACCGGGTGAGGTAGACGCGCTTCCACGGCTGATCGTCGACCAGACGCCAGCGGTGGCCTCCGCCCGTGGTGTCCTCGGCGAGCAGCACATCACCAGGGTGGATCGTGCAGCGCTCCCCGCCGCGAGTCTCGAAGTCGAGCGTCCCACTGAGCGTCACGACGAACTGGCGGACCGGCGCGTTGTGCCACGAGAGGCTCGACCCCGCGGCCGTCTCCTCGAAGCTCGCGGCCAGGACCGGCTCGTCGGCTGAGCGTTGACTGTCCGCGGCGACGGGAGCCAGCGGGATCGCCCCCTCGGTGAAGTGCGACTCGCCGTCGGCACCGGTGTAGAGACGCACGAGCCGGATCGTCACGACGTCGCCGTTCGCAGCCAACGCCGCTCGAGACGCTCCAACGTGCCGCTCCGCCGACACTCGGCCAGGGCTCGGTTGACCGCGTCTCGGAGCGCGACCGCGCCCGGCGCGAAGGCGACGCCGAGCCGCTCATGGGTTGGGATCTCCTGGACGACGGCGAGGTCGGGACGATCCCGCACGAGCCACGTCGTGACTGGGAGCAGCTTCATGAACCCGCCGATGCGTCCCGCGGTCAGATCGTCGAGCGCGTCCATGACCCCGCCGTACGGGTAGTAGCGGATGGCTTTCAGCTTCCCGGCGGCCTCGAGCTCCTTGGCCACGAGATCGGAGGTGTTGCCGGTCTGGATCCCCACGATCTGGTCGGCGAGATCGTCCGTCGACGTGATGTGCGGTGTCCGCGTCGTGTTGACCACCAGGCTCTGCCCGGACTCGAGGTACGGCTCGGAGAACAGCGCCACCTTCTCCCGCTCCGCGGTGATCGTCGTCCCCGAGATCACCGCGTCGTAGTCGCCGGTTCGGAGACCGTCGAAGATCCCGTTGAAATCGTCGCCGCGATACTTGACGAGCTTCCAGCGCACGCCGATCTGCCCACAGACCGCCCGCATGAGCTCGGCGTCGAACCCGGTGTCGACACCGTCCTGTTCCACCTCGAAGGGCGGGTCGGGGAAGGCGGAGCCGACGAGCAGCGTGCCCGACTCGATGGTCTTCAATCCGGCCACGGCCGCTTTCTACCGCCTCGCCGGCGCGGCGGCGGGGAGTCCAGCGCCCCGTGTCGCCCGCACGCCCTGAGTAGGGCCGACTCAGGCGGGCGTCGTGCGGTCCGAGAGACCGTCGACGCTCCGCCAACCGAGAGGACCTCTGCCATCAGCGACACCGATCCCAGCTTCGCCCCCATCGAGGGCGTCGATCTCGAGTCCTACGCCAAGGCCACCGCCGCCGTCGCCAAAGCCGGTGCGGCGACCGCCGAGGAGGCCGCGAAGGTCGCCGAGGGCGCGGGCATCCCACCGGGAAGTGGCAGGCCGTCAGCGACGGATGGGTCGCGCGCCTGCGCGAGAACATGGCCGTGCGCACCCAGTTCGGCACCCTCGACACCAAGGACTGAGGCCGTTCGCCCGGGGCCGGTCGACCGCACCGTCCCCGGCCATCGGACCCCGTCCTGCCGGGCGCCGTTGCGACGAGGAGTGACGCCCCCTCAGCAGGCCGGAGCGCGGCACCGCGCGCCGGTCTTGCCGCTGATCCCCCGATAGTACGAACATACGTTCGTGAAGGGCGAGGCGACGATCCTGCACGCCGACCTCGACGCGTTCTACGCGTCGGTCGAGCAGCGAGACGACCCGCGGCTGCGCGGTCGTCCCGTGATCGTCGGGTCGGGGGTGGTGCTGGCGGCCAGCTACGAGGCCCGGGCGTGCGGCGTTCGCACGGCCATGGGTGGACTGCAGGCCCGCCGGTTGTGCCCGAACGCCGCCGTGGTCGAGCCCCGCATGGCCGCCTACGCCGACGCGAGCACCGCGGTGTTCAAGGTGTTCGACGACACCACCCCGCTCGTCGAGGGGGTCTCGATCGACGAGGCGTTCCTCGAGGTCGGAGGCCTGCGACGGGTCTCGGGCACCCCGACCGAGATCGCCCAGCGACTGCGCGCCGAAGTGCTCGACCGAGTCGGCCTGCCGATCACCGTCGGCATCGCGAGGACGAAGTTCCTTGCCAAGGTGGCCAGCGGCGTCGCCAAACCTGACGGACTTCTCGTGGTCCCCCCTGACGCTGAATTGGCCTTCCTGCACCCCCTGCCGGTCGAACGGCTCTGGGGGGTCGGGCCGGTCAGCGCGGAGAAGCTCCACACCCGGGGGATCACCACGGTCGGCGAGGTCGCCCGACTCACCGAAGCGGCGCTCGTCTCGCTCCTCGGGGGGGCGTCGGGCCGGCACCTCCACGCCCTCGCCCGCAACGAAGATGCCCGGCCGGTCCAGGTGGGCCGCCGCCGTCGCTCGATCGGCGCGCAGCGCGCCCTCGGCCGCGCGCCGAGACCCGCCGACGCGATCGAGGTCGTCCTCGTCGAGCTGGTCGACCGCGTCACCACCCGGATGCGAACCTCCGGTCGGGTGGGTCGCACCGTCGTGCTCCGCCTCCGCTTCGACGACTACTCGCGTGTCACCCGTTCACACACCCTGCCGGGCGCCACCGCGCACACCCGGACGATCCTCACCGCGCTGCGAACACTGCTGCACGCCGCCACCCCGATGATCGAGCGTCACGGCCTCACTCTCATCGGTGTCGCCGTCGCCAACCTGGATCCCGATGACGCCATCCAGCTGACCCTCCCACTCGACGGTCACGGCCCGGGGGCCCTCGACGCCGCGCTCGACGACGTCCGAGACCGGTTCGGGTCGAGCGCCCTCACCCGCGCCGTCCTCCTCCGCCACCGCCCCGGTCTCTCAGTCCCCACGCTGCCTGACCGCTCGACGCGGTGAGGCTCACGCGTCGAACGGCGCTACCACGCGCCGCAGCAGCCCGGCGAGCGTTGCGCGCTCCGTCGCGTCCAGCGCCCCCAGGATCGCGTTCTCACGCTGGACGAGGTCGCGGAGCGCCCCGTCGACGCGCCGCCGACCCGCCGTGGTGAGCTGCACCCGCACGGACCGAGCGTCGTTCGGATCCGGACGCCGCCGCACGAGCCCGCGCTGCTCGAGGTGGTCGAGTCGGTTCGTCATCGTTCCCGAGCTGACCAACGTCTGCGCCACCAGCTGGCCGGGTGACAGCTGATGCGGGGGATCGGCGCGGCGAAGCGCGGAGAGCACGTCGAAGGTCCAAGTCTCCAGGTCATGGCGGCCGAAGACGACGCTGCGCTGCCGGTCGAGGTGCCGGGCCAGACGGGTGACCCTGGAGAGCACCTCGAGGGGTGACGGGTCCACGCTCGGCAACGCGCGGCGCCAACCCTCGACGAGCCGATCGACTTCGTCCTCCATCTGACTCCATCTTGACATCAAGAGACCTGCCGTGCGAGTATCTCGATATCAAGGTAAAGAGGAGGGCCCGTCTATGCCAGCCACCATCTACTCCCGGTATCCCGACCGGGTGGCCACGGCCCGGCGCCGTCTGGGCCGGCCGTTGACCTTCGCCGAGAAGGTCCTGTTCGCCCACGCCGACGATGCCGAGACGATCGGGCTCGCCCGGGGGATCGACTTCGTCGACTACCGACCGGACCGGGTGGTGATGCAAGACGCGATGGCCCAGATGGCGTTGCTGCAGTTCATGACCGCCGGGCGTTCGCGCGTGGCGGTGCCCTCGAGCGTGCACTGCGACCATCTCATCCCGGCGCACGTCGGCGCGGCGGCGGACCTGGCCGACGCCCTCGACGAGAACGCCGAGGTCTACGAGTTCCTCCGCACCGTCTCCGAGAAGTACGGGATCGAGTTCTGGAAACCGGGCTCCGGGATCATCCACCAGGTCGTCCTCGAGCAGTACGCCGTGCCCGGAGGGATGATCGTCGGCACCGACAGCCACACGCCCAACGCCGGTGGGCTCGGGACGATCGCGATCGGGGTCGGCGGGGCCGACGCGGTTGACGTGATGGCCGGATGGCCGTTCAACACCAAGGCGCCACAGCTGATCGGCGTTCGCCTGACCGGACGGCTCTCGGGTTGGGCCGCACCGAAGGACGTGATCCTCAAAGTCGCCGGGATCCTCACCGTCAGCGGTGGGACCGGCGCGATCGTCGAGTACTTCGGGCCCGGCACCTCGACGATCTCCGCGACCGGCCGGGCGACGATCTGCAACATGGGCGCCGAGGTCGGCGCGACGGGCTCCGTGTTCCCCTACGACGACCGCACCGCCGCGTATCTGCGCGCCACCCGCCGGGAAGCGGTCGCCGGCCTGGCCGATGGGTGCGCCGAGTTCCTCCGACCCGACCCCGAGGTCGAAGCCGACCCCGGACGGTTCTTCGACCGGGTGATCGACATCGAC
Source organism: uncultured Actinomycetes bacterium (assembly GCA_963714105.1). Lineage (GTDB taxonomy): Bacteria > Actinomycetota > Acidimicrobiia > IMCC26256 > PALSA-555 > PALSA-555. The sequence goes on from OY970233.1 coordinate 2,383,913, forward strand.
CTTGACGACCTCGAGCCGCACCTCGTCGGACCGCACACCCCGGACTTGGACCGTCCGATCTCCGGGGTGCGAGCCGCGGCGCTCGAGTACGACTATCCCCGCGACATCTCCGTGGCGCTCGTGGGCTCGTGCACGAACTCCTCCTACGAGGACATCGGCCGCGCCACGAACGTCGCCCGGCAGGCGAAAGCCGCCGGCCTCCAGGTCCGGACCCCCCTGCTCGTCACGCCGGGATCGGAACAGGTGCGAGCGACCATCCAGCGCGACGGGATGCTCGACGACCTCGAAGCCATCGGCGCGACCGTGCTCGCCAACGCCTGCGGACCATGCATCGGCCAGTGGCAGCGAGACGACCTCGAGGTGGGGGAGCGCAACACCATCGTCTCGTCGTTCAACCGCAACTTCCCCCGCCGCAACGACGGCAACGCGGAGACGCTCGCGTTCATCGGATCTCCCGAGACCGTCGTCGCGATGGCCTTGACCGGCCGACTCGATGTCGACTTCGTCCACGAACCCATCGCCCGACCCGACGGGTCACCGCTCCGCCTGGAACCTCCGGTCGCCGACGACCTCCCGACCCGGGGCTTCGACCCGGGCGCCTCCGGATTGATGCCACCCGCCAGGGACGGGTCGACGATCAAGGTCGTCGTACGGCCCGACTCGGAACGCCTCGAGCTGCTCGAGCCCTTCCCCGCCTGGGACGGGCACGACGTCACCGGCCTCCGCGTCCTCCTGAAGGCCGTCGGCAAGTGCACGACCGACCAGATCTCGCCCGCTGGACCGTGGCTGCGCTATCGGGGCCACCTCACGAACATCTCCCAGAACCTCTTCCTCGGCGTGACCAACGCGTTCGCGCTCGGCCGGTCCGGTCAAGGCTTCGATGTCCGCGACCGCTCATACCGGCCGCTCCCCGATCTGGCCCGTCGATACAAGCAGGCGGGAATCGGATGGATCGCGGTCGGGGACGAGAACTTCGGGGAAGGCTCCTCCCGTGAGCATGCCGCCATGGAGCCCCGCTTCATGGGCGCGCGAGCCGTCATCGCCCGGTCCTTCGCCCGCATCCACGAAGCCAACCTGAAGAAGCAGGGTGTGCTGGCCCTGACCTTCCACGATCCCGACGACTACGAGCGTGTCCTGAGCGACGACATCGTCGACATCGTCGGGCTCGCGACGCTCACGCCCGGCAACCCTGTGCAGGTGGTGCTGCACCACGCCGATGGTCGCATCGACCAGATCCTGGCCACCCACACGATGTCGGACGAGCACGTCGAGTGGTTCCGGGCCGGTTCCGCACTGAACGTCCTCCGAGGCGCGGCGGGCACGGCGCCGCGATCGACGACCACTGCTCGTGGCGATCAAGCGTCGGGCTCGGCCCGCCGGACCTCCTGGACCAGCCAGCCGTTGCCATCGGGGTCGCTGAAGGAGAGAAACGAGCCGTAGTCGCTCCGTTCGGGATCGGGGCCCGGCAGCTGCTGGCCCGACTCGAAGTGGAAGACCTGGCTCACCTCGGCTCCACGGTCGAGGAGCTCGGCGCGCGCGGCCTCGATGTCGGAGACCACCAGGTGCAGACCCTGCAGCGACCCGGGCGCGTCCGTGTTCCGCATCAAGGTGATCGAGCAGGCCGAACCAGGCGGCGTCACCTGCACGACCCGAAAGTCCCCGGCACGGTGGTCAACATCGAGGTTGAACCCGGCCTGCTCGATGTAGAAGTCCTTGGCCCGGTCCACATCCGAGACCGGGACCACTACCAGCTCGAGCTTCCAATCCACCACGCAGCCTCCTGGTCGCGCCCCACGGGGTGCCGTCACCTCTGAGTCTCAGGCGCTCATCTCCAGTGAGACTCATCGCACTGCCCACAGACTGACGAACGTGACACAACCGAGGCGGCGAGGTTCCGGAGCAGGCCGCAAGCAACTCTGCAGACGGGTGCGCGATCCGATTGCTTGGGCACACGAGATCCTGAAGCGCCCCGGCCAAGAGGAGCGTGGCGCACCTCCAACAATGCTCACGTCAGCGTGAGCACTCTTGGAGGTGCCGGGAGTCGAACCCGGGTCTTTCCTGGTTTCGGCGGGGCTTCTCCGAGCGCAGCCGATGAGTTTGGTCTCGGGGTACCGCCACTCATCGGCGGCTGCGGTACCCCCAGCCTCGCTGAGGTGTCCCGCCGGGCCGCGAGGCCCGTCCCGGCGGTGAGCCACTCATGATGACGCTCGCATCCGGCTCAGTGGCCCTGTCGGAGCGAACGCGCGGCCCTTAGGCCGCGAGCGCGAGGTTGTCCTCGGCAGTTGTTTGTTTTTGCCGGCTCTTTCTCGACGATCCGGCGACGTCGGCTCGCTTCACCCGCCTCGATCCACGAAATCGAAGCCACGCACCCCCTTGTCAAGTGCCTCGTCGTGCGCGTGACGAGACGTCCTCAGCCTACCGGGAGTACGGACCGCTTTCGGACCGTGGGCGAGGAAGGGGCAGTCGGCGGGCCGGACCAACGGCTCGGAAGGCGGACCGTGCCGGCGTCCAGCGGGGTCGGGGGGTTCGGGTCAGTCCCGTTGGCCCTTCAGGGCTCGCTCGACGTCGCGGCGGGCGTCGCGCTCGGCGATCGTCTGGCGCTTGTCGTAGGCGCGTTTGCCTCGCACGACCGCGAGCTCGACCTTGGCTCGACCGTCCTTGAAGTAGAGGCGAAGGGGAACGAGGGTGAGCCCGCGCTCGGCGGTCGTCCGGGCGAGCTCGTCGATCTGACGGCGATGGAGGAGCAGCTTGCGGGGCCGCACCGGGTCGAGCTCACCCCTGGAGAACTCGTACGGCGCGATGTGCATGCCATGCAGGAACACCTCTCCGTCCGACGACGCGGGCGTACGCGTCCCGCAGTGTCGCCTTTCCCTCCCGGAGTGACTTCACCTCCGAGCCGGCGAGCATGATCCCCGCCTCGACGCTCTCGAGCACGTGGTAGTCGTACCGGGCCCGGCGGTTGTTGATCGTCGGCGTGCCGGGTTTCGATCCCGCGCGGGGCGTCATGGCTCGACGGTACCGTGCGGCGATGCGAAACCGCCTCACTGACCTGCTCGGGGTCGAGTACCCGATCCTGCAGGCCCCGATGGGTTACATCGCTCGAGCGCAGCTGGCGTCGGCGGTGTCGAACGCGGGTGGGCTCGGTGTCATCGAGACGTCGTCCGGTCAGCTCGACGAGGTGAGCCTCGAGATCGAGCGCATGCGAGACCTGACCGAAAAGCCGTTCGGCGTCAACATCGCGCAGATGCTGGTACGGGACCCTTCGATCGTGGACTTCGTCCACGACCAGGGCGTCCGATTCGTCACCACCTCGGCCGGTGACCCGGCCGCGTACACCGCCCGGCTGCACGAAGCCGGGATCAAGGTGTTCCATGTCGTGCCGACGCTGCGCGCGGCGTTGAAGGCGATCACCGCCGGGGTCGACGGCATCGTCGCCGAGGGTGGCGAGGGAGGCGGCTTCAAGGCCAGCCGCGACGTCTCGTCGATGGTGCTCACACCCCTGGTGTGCTCCCGAGTCGACGTCCCCGTGGTCACGGCCGGCGGGATCTGCGACGGCCGGTCGATGGCCGCCGCGTTCGCGCTCGGCGCCGAGGGCGTGCAGATGGGAACCCGGATGGTGTCGGCGGCCGAGTCACCCGTCCACGACAACTACAAGTCCCTCGTCGTCGACTCGAGCCGAGACCAGCACCGTGTTCCTGAACCGCTGGCACAAGCCGTCGTTCCGGGTTCTCGCCACACCGCGGAGCGAGGCGTTCGAGCGTGCCGACGAGGCGGTCGCGCTCGGGTCACTCGACGGGATCCTGTCCCTCTACTTCGAGGGAGATCTCGACGCCGCGTTCGCGTTCGGAGGTCAGGTCGCAGGGCGGATCGACCGCGTGGAGTCGATCGCCGACATCATCACCTCGACGATGGAGGAGTTCCACGCCGTGCTGGCCGACCTCGCTCGCGCCTATCCCGCCCCTGGCTAGAGTCCGATCTCGTGGCGACGACAGGATCGATCCTCGGCAACCCGGTCCAGCGAGTCGAGGACCCGCGCATCTTGCGGGGCGACGCCAGGTACTTCGACGACCTGACACCCGCCGGGACGGTCCATCTCGCCTTCGTCCGCTCGACGATCGCGCACGCTCGCATCACCTCCGTCGACACGAGCGACGCGGCCACCATGCCCGGCGTCCTCGCCGTGCACACCCACGACACCCTCGGCTTGGCCCCGGTCCAGGGGTTCGTGATGCTGCCGCCGGTGTTCAGCCGCCCACCCCTCGCGGACGGCGTCGTGCGCTTCGTCGGCGACATCGTCGCAGTGGTCGTCGCCGAGACCCGCGCCCAAGCGGTCGACGCCGCCGAGCTCGTCGTCGTCGACTACGACCCGCTGCCGCCGCTCGTCGACCCGGAAGCGGCTCTCCGCGACGACGCACCAGTGCTGTTCCCCGAGCACGGCTCCAATCTCGCCATCGAGTTCAACTTCGGTGAGGACCCGACCATCCTCGACGACGCCGAGGTCGTCGTCTCGGGGCGCTTCGTGAACCAGCGGGTCGCACCGCTGCCGATGGAATCCAACGGCATCGTCGTGGAGCCCGCCCCGGAGGGTGGACTGCACGTGACCGTCCCCACGCAGGCTCCGTTCGGGGTTCGCGATCCACTCGCCGCAGCACTCGAGCATGGACCCCGAGCAGGTCCGAGTGGTCGCCCCCGCCGTCGGCGGCGGCTTCGGCGCCAAGAGCGGCCTCTACTGCGAGTATGTGATCGCCGCCACCCTGGCGGTCGCGTTGGCCCGCCCCGTGAAGTGGACCGAGACCCGCTCGGAGAACCTGCTCGCGATGACCCACGGGCGCGGCCAGATCCAGCTCGTGGACCTGGGTTTGCGCCGTGACGGAACCATCGTTGCGGTCCGGGTGAAGGTCATCTGCGACGCCGGGGGATACCCGGCCATCGGCGCGTTCCTCCCGTTCCTGACCCGAACGATGGCGCAGGGCGTGTACGCGATCCCGAAGGTGCAGCTGAACGCGGTGAGCGTGGCGACCACGACGACACCCACGGCGGCGTACCGGGGCGCCGGTCGACCCGAAGCCACCGCGTTCCTCGAGCGCATCATCGACATGGCCGCCGACGAGCTCGGGCTCGACCCGGTCGAGATCCGGAAGAAGAACTTCATCCCACCCGAGGCGTTCCCGCTCACGACCGCCACCGGCGCGAACTACGACGTCGGCGAGTACGCGAAAGCCATCGACGAGGCGTGCCGGGTCGCCGGCTACGCCGAGCTGCGAGCCGAGCAGCAGGCCCGCCGTGACCGCGGCGACGTCGACCTGCTCGGGATCGGGGTGTCCGCGTACGTGGAGGTCACCGCCGGTGGGCTCTTCCAGGAGTTCGGCGGCGTCGAGGTCGAAGCGGACGGGACGGTGCTGGCCCGGGTGGGAACGTCCGCCCACGGGCAGGGTCACGAGACCGCGTTCGCGATGATCGTCGCCGAGCTGCTCGGCGTCTCGATGGAGCAGGTGCGGGTGATCCAGTCGGACACCGGCCTCGTTCCTCGCGGCAGCGGCACGATGGGGTCCCGGTCGCTGCAGACGGCCGGGAGTGCTCTCTACCGCGCCAGCGAGCAGGTCATCGAGCAGGCCAAGCGGCTCGCCGCGCATCTCCTCGAGGCGAGCCCGGACGACATCGTCCTGCACGACGGTGGGAAGGTCGGTGTCGCCGGCGTGCCCGCGACGGCGGTGACGTGGGCGGAGCTGGCGTCCGCGGCCGAGGACCCGGCGCGGCGGCCGAGCGACTGGGACGGCCGCCTCGGCAGTGACATCGACTTCAACCAGGGTGAGGCGACCTACCCGTTCGGCGCCCACGTCGCGGTCGTCGACGTGGACACTGAGACCGGTCGGGTCGAGCTGATCCGCCACATCGCGGTCGACGACTGCGGCCGGATCCTCAACCCGCTCCTCGTCGCCGGCCAGCAGCACGGGGGGATCGCCCAGGGTGCGGCCCAGGCGCTGTACGAGCAGGTCGTCTACGACGAGGACGGCAACCCCCTCACGGGGAACCTGATGGACTACGCGATGCCGAGCGCCGCGGAGCTCCCGAGCTTCGAGTCGTCGAACACCGAGACACCCACGCCGCTCAACCCGCTCGGGGCCAAAGGCATCGGCGAGTCCGGGACGATCGGGTCGACGCCCGCGGTGCAGAACGCGGTGATCGACGCGCTGAGCCACCTCGGGGTCCGCCACCTCGACATGCCGCTCACCGCCGAGCGGGTCTGGCGGGCCGTGCAGGACATGCGTGGCGGCGCCTGACCCGCCGTTCGCCTCGCCGGTCCTGCGCCTCGCTGAGGCCCAGTACCGGCAAGTGGTCGCGCACTGCTACGACGGCCTCCCCGACGAGGCGTGCGGGCTCCTCGCCGGACCCCTCGACGCGCACGGCGAGCCCACCGGGGTGATCACCGCGGTGTACCCGTGCACCAACGCCGACGCCTCGGCTCGCACCTACACCGTCGACTCCCGGGACCTGCTCCACGCCATGCGCGACGCGGAGCGACGAGGGGAGGACCTCGTCGGCGTCTGGCACTCGCACACCCACTCCGACGCCTACCCGTCCGACACTGACGTGCGCCAGGCGTTCGAGCCGCACTGGATGTACGTGCTCATCAGCCTCAAGCATGCGGAGCCGGTGCTGCGCACCTACCGCATCCGTGACGGCGTCGTCCGGGAGTGCGAGACGGCGCTCACCGCCTCCTAGACTGCCGGCATGGCCGTCGAGGTGCACCTCCCCACCCTGTTGCGCGCGCACACCGGCGGCGCCGCGACGGTCAATGCCGACGGCTCGACCGTCGGCGAGGTCTTCTCGGCGTTGATCGCGCGAGTACCCGGGTCTCGCCGAGAACCTGGTCGACGGCGACGGCAAGCTGCACAAGTTCGTCAACGTGTACCGCAACGACGACGACATCCGGTACCTCGACCAGCTCGACACCAAGCTCGCCGACGGCGACGTCATCTCGATCCTCCCGGCCGTCGCGGGCGGCTAACCCGGTCGGTCGATGAGGGTCGAGTCGGTCCTGGGCTTGATCGGCGAGACGCCCCTCGTCGGCATCCATGCCCTGTCACCCAACCCCGCGGTGCGGCTCTACGCCAAGCTCGAGGGACAGAACCCGGGCGGCTCGGCCAAGGACCGCATCGCGGTCACGATGGTCGACCTCGCCGAACGGGACGGGACCCTCCGCCCCGGTGACACGATCCTCGAGCCGTCGTCGGGCAACACCGGGATCGGGCTCGCGCTGGTCGCCAAGCTGCGCGGGTACGGGCTGCGGGTCGTGATGCCCGAGAACGTCTCCCAGGAGCGCCGTCAGCTCCTCGAGATCTTCGGCGCTGACATCGTGTCGTCACCCGGCGAGGAGGGCAGCAACGGAGCGATCCGGCTCGCCGAGAAGCTCGCCGCCGACGATCCCTCGCTGCGGTTCCTGTTCCAGTACGGCAACCCCGCGAACCCGCTCGCGCACTACCAGGGGACCGGCCCCGAGATCTGGCGCGACTGCCCCGCGGTGGACGTGTTCGTCGCCGGGTTGGGGACGAGCGGCACGCTCATGGGCGTCGGCCGCTACCTGAAGGAGCAGAAGCCGTCGGTGCAGGTCGTCGCGGTCGAGCCACCCGCCGGCGAGCTCGTGCAGGGCCTCCGGTCCCTCGACGACGGATTCGTCCCCCCGATCTTCGATCCGAGTCTCCTCGACCGGAAGCTGATCGTGCGGCCCCGCGAATCGATCGAGTGGCTCCGTCGACTCCTCAACGAATGCGGGGTGTTCGCCGGCGTGTCGTCCGGCGCCGCCGTCGCCGGCGCCGCGAAAGCCGCCGCGGAGCTCGACACCGGCACCGTCGTCGTCGTCCTCCCCGACGGCGGGTGGAAGTACCTGTCGTCGGGGGCCTGGACCGACCCGATCGACGTCGTCGCTGAGCGCGCCAGCCGCATCAACTACTGGTGAGCCGGTCGTCACGTGCGAGGCCCGTCACCGCGGCGCTCGCACCCACCACGAACGGGACCGTGGGCACCCGGGCCGGGATCACGAGATGACCGTGACCCCCGAGGCGCTGGCCCGCGCGGTCCGGGCCCTCCGGTGCGGCGGTCTCGTCGCGTTCCCGACCGAGACCGTCTACGGGCTCGGCGCCGACGCCCGAAACCCGGAGGCGGTGCGGCACCTCTACGCGGTCAAGGGCCGTCCCGTCGATCACCCCGTCATCGTCCACCTCCCCGACGCGCCGGACCTCGACGAGCTCCTCGCACCCTGGGCCGACCGGCTGCCCACCCCGGCTCGTCACCTCGCCGCCGCCTGCTGGCCCGGCCCACTCACCCTGGTCCTCGAACGCGCCGCCGCGGTCCCCCTCGAGGTGACCGGCGGTCACCACACCGTCGGCGTGCGCGTCCCCGACCAGCCGGTCGCGCAAGCCCTCCTCGCCGCGTTCGGCGGTGGCATCGCCGCCCCGTCGGCGAACCGCTTCGGGCGCGTGAGCCCCACGACCGCCGCGCACGTGCTCGCCGATCTCGACGGCGACGTCGACGTCGTCCTCGACGGTGGACCGTGCCGGGTCGGTGTCGAATCGACCATCGTGGACTGCACCGGCGAGCCGACGATCCTCCGACTCGGCGGTGTGACCCGCGAACGCGTCGAGGCCGTCGTCGGTGTCCCGGTCCCGGTCCGGACCGACGGGACACGCGCCGCCCCGGGAACCCGCGCGAGTCACTACTCGCCGGCCGCGACCGTCGTCGTCGTCACCGCCGACGAGGTCACCACCCGCGCCGCCGCGCTGTTGGCCCGCGGGATGCGCGTCGGGCTCCTCGCCACCGCGCCCCCATCGGACCTGCCCGCCGCGGTGCAACGCCTCGACACCCCGGGTGACGTCGACGACCTCGCCCGAGACCTCTACCGGCTGCTGCGCGACGCGGACGCCCTCCAGCTCGACGTGCTCCTCGCCGTGGCGCCACCCGCGGCGGGGCTCGGCGCGGCCGTCGCGGACCGTCTCGCACGCGCCGCCACCCCACCCACGGAGGGTCCATGACCGGTCCCGAACCGATCGGCGTCTTCGACTCCGGCCTCGGGGGGCTCACCGTCGTGCGGTCCCTGCTCGACCTCGTCCCCGATCAGCCGGTGCTCTACTTCGGCGACTCGGGTCGGTTCCCGTACGGACCCAAGCCGAGCGACGAGGTCCTGAAGTTCTCGCTCGAGATCGCCGACCTGCTCGTCGACCGCGGCGCCCGCGTCCTCGTCGTGGCGTGCAACAGCGCCGCTGCGGCGGCGCTCGACGTGCTCACCGAGCGACTCGCGGTTCCCGTCGTCGGGGTGATCGAGCCCGGCATGCGGGCCGCGCTGGCGGTCACCACCACCCGGCGGGTCGGGGTGATCGGCACTGTCGGGACCATCGCCTCCGGCGCGTACCAGCGCGTCGCCGCGGCGCTCGACCCGACCCTGGTGCTGACCTGCGCCGCCTGCCCCGGCTTCGTGGAGTTCGTCGAGGCCGGCGACGTCGACTCCGACCAGGTCTACGTCCTCGCCGAGCGGCTCCTCGCCCCGCTCCGTGCGGCCGAGATCGACGCCTTGGTGCTCGGTTGCACCCATTACCCCCTCCTGGCTCGTACGATCGGCGACGTCATGGGCCGGGATGTCATCCTCGTGTCGAGCGCCGACGAGACGGCGTTCACTGTCCGCTCGATGCTGGGCGGTCCGCACCACGCGTCCGCAGCCGCGATGGGACCTCACTTCGTGACCAGCGGCGACCCGGAGCAGTTTCGCCGTCTGGGCGCCCGGTTCCTCGGCCCCGAAGTGCGCGACGTCGAGGAGTGGTCGTGGACCTGACCGTCCTCGGCTGTTCGGGCTCCTACGGCGGCCCCGATGGTGGCGCGTGCAGCGGCTACCTGGTCCGAGACCAGGGCACCGCGATGTGGCTCGACTGCGGGAACGGCACCTTCGGTCAGCTCCAACGGCACCTCGCGGTGGAGGACCTCACCGCGGTGGTGCTCACCCACGAGCACCCCGACCACTGCGTCGATATGTACGGGCTGCACATCATGCTGCGCTACGCGCTGAAGCGGCGGGGCGTGCCCGTCTACGCGCCGGTCGGGCTCGGCGAGCATCTCGGCTCCCTCGTCGGCGGCGACTGGGGCGGGACGTTCGCGTGGCACCCGATCGACGAGACCGAGCCGGTCACGATCGGGTCGACCACGCTCCGCTTCTCCCGCACCGACCATCCACCCCCCACCTACGCGGTCGAGATCACCGCCGACGACACGCGACTCGTGTACACCTCCGACACGGGCCCGGCGTGGAGCGTCGAGGCGTTCGCGGCCGGCGCCGACCTCGTCCTCTCGGAAGCCACGTACGTCCACGGCGAGAAGGCCGCACCCATCCACCTGTCCGGCAAGGAAGCCGGCGCGTTCGCGAAGGCCGCGAAAGCGCAGCGCCTGATGATCACCCACCTTTGGCCTCAAGTCGACCCGCAGCTGATCGTCGCCGAGGCCACCGCCGCGTACGGCGCGCCGGTCACCCTCGCCACCCCCGGCCTCGTCGCCACCGTCTGAGGGACGCGACCACCGATGGGACCTCGACGCGACACTCGAGAACCCGACGACCTGCGCGAGGTCGCGTTCACCCGGGACTACACGGAGTTCGCCGCCGGGTCCGTGCTCGTCGAGTTCGGCCGCACCCGAGTGCTGTGCACCGCGTCGGCCGAGGATCGGGTCCCGCCGTGGCTGCGCGGCTCGGGACGCGGCTGGGTGACCGCCGAGTACTCGATGCTGCCCGGCTCGACCAGCGAGCGGACCGACCGGGAGGCGGCGCGGGGTCGCCAGTCCGGCCGCACCCAGGAGATCCAGCGGCTCATCGGCCGATCGCTGCGGGCCGTCACCGACCTCGCGACGATGGGCGAGGTCCAGATCACCCTCGACTGTGACGTCCTCCAAGCCGACGGTGGGACCCGCACCGCGTCGATCTGCGGCGCCTACGTCGCGCTTCACGACGCGTGCACCCGCCTGCTCAGCGCCGGTCGGCTCACGCAGCACCCGCTCAGCGACATTTGCGCGGCGGTGTCGGTCGGTGTCGTCGACGCCCTCCCGTACCTCGACCTCGACTACTCCGAGGACGCCCGCGCCGAGGTCGACATGAACGTCGTGATGACCGGCACCGGCCGCTTCATCGAGGTGCAGGGCACCGCGGAGGGCGCCCCGTTCTCGCGCGGCGAGCTCGACGAGCTGCTCGGCCTCGCCGAGCACGGCATCAACCGGATCTTCGAGTTGCAACGCGCCGTCGTGGCCGAGCCGCCCCCGCCGCGGAGCCGCTGAGCCGGGTTGATGCGCTTCGTGCTGGCCACCGCCAACCCGGCCAAGGCGCGGAGATCACCGAGATCCTCGACGCCGCCGATCTCGACCTCGAGGTGGTGGCCCGCCCCACCGGTGTCCCCGATGTCGACGAATCCGGCTCCACCCTGGAGGACAACGCCCGGATGAAGGCCCACGCGGTGCGGGACGCCACCGGGCAAGCCGCGATCGCCGACGACACCGGCCTCGAGGTCGAGGCCCTCGGCGGTGCCCCCGGTGTGCGCACCGCCCGGTTTGCGGGGCCGACGGCGAGCGACACCGACAACATCGCCTTGCTGCTCCAACGGCTCGCGACCGTGCCGCTCGAACGGCGCCGAGCCCGCTTCGTGACCGTCGCGGTGGCCAGCTTCCCCGACGGCCGCGAGCTCGCCGCGATCGGGACCGCCGACGGGACGATCGCCAGCGAACGCCGCGGCACCGGCGGCTTCGGCTACGACGCCGTCTTCATCCCCGACGAGGGTGACGGTCGGACCTTCGCCGAGTTCAGCCGGGCCGAGAAAGACGCCCGCTCGCATCGAGGCGCCGCCTTCCGTACGCTCGCCGAGGGTCTCGCCATCCTCGGCCAGGCGGGACACCTCGACCCGCCCGACGCCGGGGAGGTGTGAGTGGCTGTCATCGACGTCGCGGGATTCGTCGCCGACCTCAAGGACCACGCGGTCGAGCACGGGTTCCACGTGCACGACGAACGCCACTTCGTCGAGAGCTACTCACTCCGCCAGACCTGGGAGGTCGACGTCCACCCCGAAGAAGGCTGCGAGGGTCCCGTCGACCTGTACCTCTCCTTGGAGGTCGACCCGCGCGTCCTGCTCGGCTTCGAAGACGCGGTGATGGCCCGACCCGAAGGCGACGACCCCCCCGACGAGTACGAGTTCCCGTTCAACTTCACGTGGGGTCTCCCTCCTCTGCCGCAGAACCCGGACCTGCTCGTGCTTGCCACCGACCTCGCGGGGATCGGCGGCCCGGAGCTGCCGCTCGAGGTGTCGGCCATCGACTCGATCCCCGCCGCGACCGAGGCGCCGGAACGGGCGTTGCGGGTCATCGCGCACCAGCACGTCTCGCTGCTGCGAATCCGAGACGGAGACGCGGTCTCGTGCGAGCTGCTCGACCGTTGCCTGACCGTCAGCCGGTTCTTGCTCGCCCGGGCCGAAGGCTGGCTCGGGTAGCGCTACCCGAGCAGCAATTCGTCGAAGAGCCACGCCCGGCCGCGGCCCTCGCGCTTCGCGCGGTAGAGCGCCACATCGGCGTCGCGGATCAGCTCCGCGATGTTCGCGTCCTTCGGCTGGGAGAACGCGATCCCGATGCTCAACCCGACGCACACCTCGTGACCGTCGATCGTGAACGGTTCTGACACCGTCTCGATGATCCGGTCGGCCAGCTCCAGCATCTGCTGGTCGCTGCGGGGCCGCTCGCACAGGATCACGAACTCGTCGCCACCCAGGCGGGCGAGCACGTCCCCGGCCCGGATCGCCTCCACCACCCGGCGGGCCACCATCGCGAGGAGCACGTCGCCGGCGTCGTGGCCGTAGCTGTCGTTCACGAGCTTGAAGCCGTCCAGATCCAAGAACAGCACCGCGACCGGTTCCCCGGTCCGCCGGGACAGGGCCAACGCCCGCTCGCCGATCTCGCGGAACAGCGCCCGGTTCGCCAGCCCCGTCAACGTGTCGTGGGTGGCGTCGAACTCGAGTCGACGCTGCGCGGCCTTGAGGTCCGTGATGTCGTGCGCGACCGTCGCGACGCGCACCAGCGCGCCGAATTCGTCGTGGTGGGCCTGCACCGTCGCCGCGACGGGGATGAGGTCGCCGTGCGGGTCGACGAGCTCCAGCTCCCCGGACCAGGATCCGCGGCGGCGCACCAACGGCATGATCTCGGTCCGGAGCCGCTCGCGGGACGGCTCCGACGACAGCGCACCCACGTGATGGCCCTCGTGCACGTCGAGGAGCGTCCGTGCCGACCGGTTCGCGTACACCACCGTCCCGTTCGGGTCCGACATCACCACGATCTCGTTCGTGGCCTCCAGGATCTCGACCAGGTCGAGGGCCCGCCGCTCCGCGGCCCGCCGGTCGGTGACATCACGCGAGTTCGTGACGATGCCCTGCACGGACGGCTCGTCGAGCAGGTTCGTGATCGTCGCTTCCACCACCCGCCACGAGCCGTCGCGGTGGCGAGCCCGGTACTCGATCGGCTCGACCACCCCGCGGGCGAACTGCTCGAACGCGGTCTGCTCGACCCGCTCCATGTCGTCGGGGTGGAGGAGATCCCGCGCCTGGGTCCCCACCAGCTCGTCGGGCTCGTAGCCGAGCACCCCCAGCACCGACGGGCTGACGTAGGTCACCACGCCGTCGAGCCGGTTCACGCTGACCAGATCGGAGGCGTGGTCGACGAGCGCCGCGAAGCGGGCCTGGGCCTCGTGCAGCTCGGCGATCGCCTCGAGTCGGGTCGTGATGTCACGGATGTTCCACACGACACCTCGCACCAACGGGTCGTCGACCCGGTTCTGGGCGACCGCCTCCACGTGGCGGTACGTGCCGTCGGCGTGCCGCACCCGCAGGTTCACGTCGACGCGACCGTCGGGGCGGGCGAGGACCTGCTGCAACGCGTCGATGACCCGCCGCCGGTCGTCGGGGTGGATCGCGAACAGCCCATAGCCGCCGTGCACGTCCTCGCGGGCGCGACCGAAGAGCCGCTCGTTGGCCGGGCTCACGTAGACGATGTGCCCGTCCGCGTTCATCAGGACGATCACGTCCGAGGAGTGCTCGAGCAGGGCTCGCAGGCGACCTTCCGCGGCGCGGGCGGTCTCCTCGGCCTGGACTCGCTCCGTGACGTCGCGCGAGTTCAGGACGACACCGCGGACGTCGGCGTCGTCGGAGCGGTCGTGGGCGACCGTCTCCAGGTACCGGTAGTGCCCGTCGGCGGCCCGCACTTGGGCGACCAGCGGCTCCGACGCTCCACGCGCACCCCGGCCGATCGTGTCGAACCACTGCATCGCCGCGGGGACGTCGTCGGGGTGCAAGACGCCGAGGATCCCGTCCGGTGGCACCCAGCCCCGCCGGTAGCCGAGGACCCGCGGCTCGCCCCGCTCGACGACCGGAAGGAACCGTCGGGTTCGAGGATGCTGATGATGTCCGAGGACTGCTCGACCAGCGCCTCGTACTCCCGTCGGGTCCGCTCCTCGGCCTCGCGGGCGGCGCGCACCTCGGTCACGTCGGTCACGTCGGCCGCGTAGTGCAACGGCCGGCTGGCGTCGTCGACGACCAGCCAGGTGGTGAAGTGCCCCCATCGGGTTGCGTCGTCCGGCCGGCGGAAGCGCACGTCGACGCTGACGCTGTCCACCTCGCCGGTCGCGAGCAGCCGAAACTTGGCCCACACCCGATCCCGCTGCGTCGGATCGACCGAGTTGATGCCCGGCGCGCCGACCAGCTCGGCGGGGGACTGGCCGAGCATCTCGGCGAGCGCGGCGTTCACCTGCACCCAGCGCCCATCGAGGTCCGCGACGCCCCGCCCGACCGGCGAGTGGCGGAACGCGGCAGTGAAGCTGTGCTCCAGCTCGTGCACTCGACGCTGCAGCGCGTCACGGTCGGTCAGGTCGCGGGCGACGAGCACGATGCCGTGCAGCCACGGCTCGTCGAGCAGGTTCGAGGTCACGATCTCGACGTGACGCCAGCTGTCGTCCGCGCAGCGGACCCGCAGGTTGATCGGCGTCTGGGTGTGCTCGTCGCGGACGAAGCGGCCGTGGGCCTCGACGGCGCGGTGGAGATCGTCGGGATGGACGAGCTCGAAGATCGGGGTCCCCAGCTTCGTGGACCGGTCGTAGCCCAACGCCCGCTCGGTCGCGACGTTGGCCCAGCGGATGATCCCGTCACGGTCGACGACGACGACCATGTCCGAGAGTCGCTCGGTCAGCTGGGCCAGCCGGGCGAGCGCAGCCCGATGGTCGGTGACCTCCGTGACCGTGCCGACACAACGGGTGAGCCGGCCGGCCTCGTCGCGGGTCGACCGGGTCAAGGACCGCACCCACCGGCTGCGGCCGTCCGCGCCGACGAAGCGGAACTCGGTCGTCATCGGCTCCGACCCGGCGACGAAACGCCGCCAAGCCCGACCGACCGCCGCGCGGTCGTCGGGATGCACCGTGGCGATCCACCCCTCACCCAGGGCGCGATCCGCGTCGAGACCGCTCAGCTGGCACCACTGCTCGCTCACATAGGTGCAGCGGCCCTCACCGTCGGTGGTGAACACCCCCACGGGGAGCAGGCTGGCCAGACCCGCGACCGCATCCGGGCCCGACGCCGTGCCCTGTTGGCGCTCAGTCCCGGTCACGTCGCCTCCGACGCCCCATCGTCCCCATCCATCCCCAAGGATCGGCGCCGCCGGAGCCGGACCTGAGAGCGACCCGACCCCCGAAACGGCCCGGCGAGGCCGAACCGGCGGCCGGGTCGACCAGAATAGGACCGTGCCGATGCGGACCGACTGCCGCCACTACGAGAGCCGCACCTACGGCTCCGAGGTCGTGCGCCGCTGCAAGCTCGACGTCGCCCCTGAGGCGCCGTGGCGCTGCCCCGACGAATGCCCCAGCTTCACGAAGCGGCGCATGGACGCGGGCTGGCACTACGGCAGTCTGGCCAGCGCCGAGGCGGCCCCGAAGGCCGAGCCGGCCGGAGACGACGTCACCGCCCTGCTCGAAGCAGCCGAAGACATCGTGAACACCGCCGCGCCCGACGTCGTCGCCGACTTCCAGTCGCCGAAGCGACGCCGGCTGCGCCGCAAGAAGAAGAAGGGCTGACCGCCAGGGGAACGGGTGCGAGCGGGGGGAGTCGAACCCCCAAGCCCCGAAGGGCACCGGGACCTAAACCCGGCGCGTCTGCCGATTCCGCCACGCTCGCCTCCTTCCAGTCTCGCGCCCGGACCGACACGACGGCGGCCGTCGGCCGGTACGACCCGCCGCGTCCGGCGTGGGTGAGCGGCTGCCGGCGAGACCCGACGGCTCGCGTCGGGGACGGCGGTACCGTTCAGCGGTGCCACGCAGAGGGTCCGACGACCGCGAGTAACGTCCCGGCCCGTGACCGACACCCCGCCCGCCCGGATCCCGCTCGTCAGCTACCTCGTGCTCGACGACGGTGAGCCCCACCTCATCGCCCACGAGTCCCTCGCCAGCGGCGCCCTCTACTTCGATCGGCGCAACGCCGACGCCAAGTCCGGCGAGGCCGGCTTCCGGGAGCGACGCCTGGCCAACACGGGGACGGTGCGGACCTTCACCGTCGTCCACCGGGCCGCGCCGGGCGTCCCGACCCCGTACGTCTCGGTCGTGGTCGACCTCGACGGCGGCGGGGTCGTGAAAGCCAACCTCGTCAACGTGGAACCCGACCCGGCGCAGGTTCGCATCGGCATGCCGGTGCGGCTGACCACCTACATCGCCGGAACCGACGACAATGGCACCGAGGCCGTCGCCTTCGCGTACGAGCCCGCCTGAGAGGAGCGCCCGGATGGCTGACAACGACGTATGGATCCTCGGAGCCGCGATGACCAAGTTCGGTCGCTACCTCGACCGGGACGTCATCGACCTCGCCGCCGAGGCGTCGATGGCCGCGCTCGCCGACGGTGGCGCCACCGTGCACGACCTGGACGTGATGGGCGCCGGGAACCTGATGGAAGCCTCCAGCGGGATCGGGCAGCGGATCCAGAAGCAGATCGGCCAGACCGGCATCCCTGTCTTCAACGTCGCCAACGCGTGCGCCACCGGCGCCACCGCAATCCGCTGCGTGTACCTCGCGATCAAGGCCGGTGAAGCCGACACCGGCCTCGCCGTCGGATGCGAGCAGATGGGCAAGGCCGGGCTGCTCGGCGCGTCGGCCCGCTCGGACAAGAACGTCTACGAGCCGTCGGGCCGGTACGGCGCGGTCATGAGCGTCGAAGGCCGACTCGGCACCACGCTCATGCCCGGCGTGTTCGCGCAGGCGGGCATGGAATACGCCGGCCGCCACGACGGCGTCGGCTTCGAGCAGTTCGCGAAGGTCGCCGAGAAGAACCACGCCCACTCGACCCTGAACCCGCTCGCGCAGTACCAGAAGGCGTTCAGCCTCGAGGAGGTCATGGGCGCCGACATGATGGCCTACCCGAACACGCTGCTGATGTGCTGCCCGACCGGTGACGGCGCCGCCGCGCTCGTGCTCGTCTCGGAGGCCCGACTGAAGACGCTCTCCGACGAGCAGCAGGCCCGCGCCGTGAAGGTCTCCGCGTCGGTCATGACCTCGGACCCCTGGACCGACGCCGACCAGGTGCAACCCGACGTCAACACGTTGACGCGCGCGGCCGCCGATCGTGCCTACGAGCAGGCCGGCGTCGACCCCCAGGACCTCGACCTCGTCGAGCTCCACGACTGCTTCGCGACCGCGGAGCTCATCCACTACGACAACCTGCGGCTCTGCGCCCCCGGCGAGGCCGGGAAGTTCATCGACGAGCGCGGCCCCTGGCGGGACGGGAAGACCCCGGTGAACGTCTCCGGCGGGCTCATCTCGAAAGGGCATCCGCTCGGCGCCACCGGCGTCGCCAACCTCTACGAGGTGGCCACCCACCTCCGCGGCGAGGCCGGCGACCGCCAGGTCGACGGCGCCACGGTCGGGCTCACCCACGTCATCGGGCTCGGCTCGGCCTGCGCGATCCACATCCTCGAGAAGGCGGCGTAGCCACCCCGCTCAGGACCGGCTCAGCGCCACCTCCGCGTCGGTCGTCACGGCCGGCAGCTCGACGGTGACGAGCAGGCCCCCGTCAGGTTGGGCCTCGGCGGTGGTCGTCCCGCCGTGCGCCCGCGCCACCGCCTCGACGATCGACAAGCCGAGCCCGAACCCCCGCCGACCCTGACCGTGGTTCCCGTCGAGGCGGTGGAACCGCTCGAAGAGGCTGCCCACCACCTCGGGCGGGACCGGCGGTCCGCTGTTCGCGACGCGAAGAGCCACCGTCTCCCCGTCGCGTCGGGTCGCCACTGACACCCACCCGCCGTGGTGGTTGTACTGCAACGCGTTCTGCACCAGGTTCTCGACCAGCCGCTCCAGCAGCGCGGCGTCGCCGCGCACCGGTGCCGGCTCGAGGCTCAGATCCAACGCGAGCTCCCGGTCGTCCGCCTCGGGGGCGAGCCGGTCGATGACCCGGAGGGCGAGCTGGTCGAGCATCGACGGGATGCTCGTCGGTGCGGCGTCGCGCCGGTCCGCGCCAAGGTGAGCAGACCGTCGACGAGCGCCTCGCTGCGGATCGTCGCGTCCCGCACCACCTCGGCCATCGCCCGCAACTCGGCGTTCGTGGCGTACGGGTCGGCGAGGGTCACGTCCACCTCGGTCCGCATCACCGCGAGCGGGGTGCGCAGCTCATGGGAGGCGTCCGCGACGAAGCGCTGCTGGCTCATGAACGCCTGATCGAGGCGCTCGAGCATCGCGTCGAACGTGTCGGCGAGGTCCTTGAGCTCGTCCGCCGGACCCTCGAGCCCGATCCGCTCGTGCAGGTTGGCGTCGGACAGGTGCTGGGCCGTCGCGGTGATCGTGTGCAACGGGCGCAGCATCCGGCCGGCCACGACCCAGCCGATCCCGATCGAACCGACGGCGAGGACACCGAGCGCGAACCCGGACTCGACGAGCATGCGGTGCAGGTTCTCGTTCGTCGAGCTCGCGTTGGACGTCCCGGAACAGCACGTGGACCTCGGGTTGCCCGGTGACCGAGCCCGGCGGGCGGGGCACCGCCCGGAGCCGGTTCGGGTCGATCCCGAGCCGGCGGGCGATCTCGGCCCGCACCTGGGCCGGGTTGCTCTCCACGCTGTGGCGAACCAGCAGGTACGTGAGCCCCAACAGGACGCTCCCCGCGAGCACGAGGACGGCCCCGATCAGCAGCGTCAACCGGAGCCGGATCGTGAGCCCGCGTCGGTGCTGACTCATCGGATCCGGTACCCCGCGCCGATGACGGTCTCGATGACGGGCGGGGCGCCGAGCTTCTTGCGCAACGTCATGATCGTGACCCGCACCACGTTGGTGAACGGGTCGACGTGCTCGTCCCAGACCTGGTCGAGGAGCGACTCCGGGCTGACCACCGCACCGTTGGCAGCGAGGAGCGCTTCGAGCACCGCGAGCTCCTTGGGCGTGAGGACAATCGTATTGCCGTCACGGCTCACGTCGTGACGGGCCGCGTCGACCCGCAACCCTGAGCGTTCCAGCACGAGATTCGGTGCGACCGGCGGGCGGCGTCCCAACGCTCGCACCCGAGCCGTGAGCTCGACGAACGCGAACGGCTTCGGCAGGTAGTCGTCGGCGCCGAGGTTCAGGCCCCTCACCCGATCTTGGATCGTCCCGGACGCGGTCAGCATCAGGATCCGCGACGGTGGTCCCACCGGCCCGGAGGGTCTCGCACACCGCGTCGCCGTGCACCCGCGGCAGGTCCCGGTCCAACACGATCACGTCGTACGGGATGATCGCGGCCTTCTCGAGCGCCGCGTCCCCGTCCGCGGCGGTGTCGACCGCGATGCCCTCGCGGCGCAGACCGCGGGCGATCGCGTCCGCGAGCTGGGCCTCGTCCTCGACGACGAGCACTTTCATGCCGGCTATTCGTAGCGAAGCGCCGAGGCTGGTTCCAGCCCCGCGGCCTGGTTCGCCGGCCCCACCCCGGCGACGATCCCCACGATGAACGACGCCCCGAACGCGAGCGCGGCGGCCAGGAACGACACCGAGGTCTGCTGTGACGAGATCGACGGCAGCAGGTAGGCCAAACCCAGTCCGAGGAGGACACCGATGGCGCCCCCGACCGCGCTGAGGACGGTGGCTTCCGTGACGAACTGGACCAGGACGTCGCGGCGGCGGGCACCGAGGGCGCGACGGATCCCGATCTCACGGGTGCGTTCCCGGACCGCCACGAGCATCACGTTCGCGATCCCGATCCCGCCGACGACCAGGCTGATCGCGGCGATCGCGGTGATGAGCCGGGTGAAGTCGGTCGAGGACTGCTTCTGGGCCTGCACCACCGTCGTCGGGTTGATCACCAAGAAGTCGTCGGACTGGGCCGTGCTGAGGTTGTGCGAGTTGCGCATGATGCTCTCGACCTGGGTGCCGAACGTGTCGACCGCGCCCGGCGCGGCCTTGACGCGGATCTGGCTGATTGTCGCGTTCTGACCCGCCAGGCGGCCGATCATCGCCTGCATCGGGATCAGCGCGGCGCTGTCCGGGCTGAGGAACCCGACGCCGCCCTGGGGCTCGAGGATCCCGACGACCGTGAACGGGGCGTTGCCGATCTGGATGGTCGTGCCCGGCGCCGTCGCCGGGTCGAGGCTGAGATCCGACGCGAGCGTCGCTCCGAGCACCGCGACGCGGAGCCCGTGCGACGCCGCGAAGTCGCTCCAGAACACGCCCGATTGGATGTGCAGGTCGTCGGTGCTCACGACGCCGGTCGTCGTGCCCTGCACCGTCGCGGTCTCGCTGGTCCCCCCGGAGGCGACGTTTAGGTTGCGCTGCACGATCGGCGCCGTGTGCGCGATCTGGGAGCCCTTCGTGAGCGCGGTGGCGTCCGTGAAGGTCAACGCGGTCCCGGTCCCCGCCGCACCGCGCAGACCACCCGAGAAGCCGCGGCCCTGCGACACGGTCAGCGTGTCGGCCCCCAACCCGGAGAACTGCGAGCTGACCGCGTTGGCCGAGCCGTTCCCGACCGCGACGAGCGTCACGATCGCGCCGACCCCGATCACGACCCCGAGCACGGTCAGCGCCGACCGCAGGATGTTCGCGCGCAGCCGCCCGAGCGCGAGGCGAAACGACTCGGCGATCATCCGCGCCCGCCGCCGCCTCCGAACCCGCCGCCGCCCCCGCCGACCCCGCCGCCGCCCCCGCCACCGCCGCCGAGCCCGCCGCCGCCGGTGGCGGTGGTCGCCGCGGTGGTGACCGAGCCGAGCTGCTGGCTGCCGGTGACGACCACGTCACCGGCCTGGACGCCGGCGAGGATCTGGGTCTGGGTGTTGGTGACGAGCCCGACCTGCACCGGACGCGTGACCTGACGGCCGTTGGCGACGACGACCACCGTCGGCTGCGTCGCGGTGCCACCGACCGCCCCGCTCGGGACGAGCACCGCGTCGGTGACGCTCTGCACCGCGATGTGCGCCTGGCCGGTCATGCCCGGCTCGCGCCCCTTGGGGGAGCTGACCCATCGCGATCGTGACGCTGTACTGCACCGGGTTGCTGTTCCCCGCCGTCGTCGACCCTGACGAGGTCTCAGCCTGGGCGGGGAGGCCCTGCACGACGCCGTTCTCCGTGACGCCTGTCAGGGCGTCGAAGGTCAGCGATACCGACTGGCCGAGTTTCACGCTCGACACGTCGGCTTGGGGCACGTCGGCCTGGGCGACGAGCACCTGCGGGTTCCCGACCGTCGCGATCGCGCCGCCCGGGGCGGCACCCTGACCCTGCGTGGCGTTCAAGCTGATCACGACCGCGTCCGCGGGAAACGACGTGAAGTAGTTCAGGTTCATCTCGCCGGTCACCGCGGCCAGATGGTTCGTCTGCCACGACTCCAGCGCGTTCAGGGTGTTCGACCCGAACACCGCCGGGGTGTCCCCGGCGGTGCTGTACCCGGTGGTGTTGAGGGCGTCCTGCAGCGACTGCACGTCGGGCCCGAAGTCGCCCTCGACCAGGTTCCGGTAGAACGGCGACGTCGTGGGGATCCCGTAGACCGGGTAGCCGTTCACCTCCACGAGCGGCGCCAGGGTGGGGACCGCCTCGCCGACGGAGAGGTCGACCTTCGTCACGACACCGCCCGAGCTCGGCACTGTCGTCCCGGCCGACGGGTAGGCCAGCGTCGATGTGCCCCCCAACGCCAGCGTGTACGACGCGTCGACGGTCTGGGCGAGGTTCCCGGTCGTGGCCACCGCGGTCTGCACGCGAGTGCCGCTGCTCCCGCTCGAGCCCGACGCCGCGACCGCGACGCCGACACCGATGCCGATCACGACCACCACAGCGCCGACCACCAAGGCCGTGCGTCGCGACGTCCGCGATTGCGCCATGACCGCTCCTCGTTCTCTCGACTGGTCGTACCGTATTGACGGTCGGATAAGACCGTCATAAGCGGACCTGCAGACTTATGCAGCACTTATGGGCCACTGGGTTACCGTGCCCGCGTGACTCACGCGGTGGAGGTGCCCGAGGCAGGGTACGTCGTGCGGATGCGAGATCTTCGTCGCACCTACCGTCGCGGCACCCTCGCGGTCCCCGTGCTGCGCGGCATCGATCTCGAGGTCGCGCCCGGCGAATGGGTCGCGATCCTCGGCCCCTCCGGCTCGGGCAAGTCCACGCTGCTCAACATCCTCGGTCTCCTCGACCGGCCCAACGCCGGCATCTACGAGCTCGAAGGCGAAGACGTGTCCCGGCTCGGTGACACCCGTCAGGCCGAGCTGCGCAACCGCTACATCGGCTTCGTGTTCCAGTCCTTCCAGCTGCTCCCCCGCACCAGCGCGGTCGAGAACGTCGCGACACCGCTGCTGTACCGCAAGATGCGCCGCGCTGATCGCCTCGACCGGGCCCGTCGGGCCCTCGACGACGTCGGGCTCGCGGACCGGGCCGAACACGACCCGAGCGAGCTGTCCGGTGGGGAAACCCAACGGGTCGCGATCGCCCGCGCGCTCGTCACCGACCCAGCGCTGCTCCTCGCCGACGAACCGACCGGCAACCTCGACTCGGCGTCGGGCGCCGACGTGATGGCGCTCCTCAGCCGCCTCCACGCGCAGGGTCGCACCATCGTGATGATCACCCACGAGCCATCCGTCGCGGAACTCGCCGACCGGCGCCTGACGTTGCACGACGGACAACTGGTGGCAGTGTGACGACCGTGCACGCGAACAGGAGACGTTCATGACCGCGAACACCCCCGACCCCGACGTTCCGCCGCTTCCCGAAGAGCAACAGCGTCGCTTCCCCGTCCAGGCGATCTGGGCCGGCATCGCCGCGCTCGTCGTCGGTCTCGTCGGCGGCTACTTCATCGGGCACGGCACCGCGAGCTCCGGACCGAGCAGCCTCGCCGACGCGTTCAAGCAGGCCGCCAACGGCTCGTTGCCCCGCGGTGACGTGACCGGGACGATCCAGCAGCTCGGCGGCTTCCGGGCGATCATCGGCGGCGCGCGAGGCGCCAGCGGTGGTGGGCTCGGCGGAACCGGCGGCGGCACCGGAACCGGAGGCACCGGCGGCACGGGCGGCACCGGCGGTGGCGCTGCGGCCGCCGGTGGTCGCGGCGGCTTCGGTGTTGCCGGGACCGTCGACTCGATCAACGGCAACGTGATCACCCTCACGACCAACGCCGGTCAGGTGAAGGTGCTCGTCAGCGGGTCGACCACCTTCCAGAAGACCGGGCCGGCAGCCCAAACCGACGTGACAGCGGGCGAGCGCGTCACCGTCCGGCCCGACTTCAGCTCCCCGAGCAGCGGTGGGCAGACCAACGCGGCGACGGTCACGATCCAGCCGGCGTCGACCACGTCCGCGACCGGGCAGTAAGCGGCGACGGCCCGGCACCTGTGAGGGTGCCGGGCCGGTCGCTCACCTGCCCGCTCACCCGCCCGCCGGTTAGGTCGCCGTCCAGCCCCCGTCGACCGGGAGCACGGCACCCGTGACGAAGCGGCTCGCCGCGGACGCAAGAAAGAGGAGCGCACCGTCGAGCTCCTCCTCGGCGCCACCCCGTCCCATCGGCGTGCGGCGACGCAACCACGCCTCCGAGCGCTCGTCGCCGAACATCCGCCCTTCGGTCATCT
This sequence comes from uncultured Actinomycetes bacterium, assembly GCA_963714105.1. Lineage (GTDB taxonomy): Bacteria > Actinomycetota > Acidimicrobiia > IMCC26256 > PALSA-555 > PALSA-555. The sequence goes on from OY970233.1 coordinate 2,407,995, forward strand.
CGGTGCGGAAGAACCCCGGCGCCAGGGCGTTGACCCGCACGCCCCGACGAGCCCACTGCGCCGCGAGCTCCCGCGTCAGGCTGACCAACCCGCCCTTCGACGCCGCGTAGCCCGCGTCGGGGATCTGCCCGATCCCGGCCAGGGCCCAGATCGACGCCACGTTCACGACCGAGCCCTCGCCGCCGCGCTCGATCACCGACCGGGCCATCAGGCGGGTCAGCTCGAACGGCGCGACCAGGTTCACCTCGAGCTCCCGGCGGAAGTCGCCGACGGTCTGATCCAGCGCGGGTCCGATGTGGTCGATCCCCGCGTTGTTGACCAGCACGTCGATCCGGCCGTAGCGGTCCAAGCGCGGCGTCGACCAGCATTGCCGGCTGGTCGTCGCGTGCCAGGTCGCACGCGACCGGCGTGTGCGTCGGGCAGCTCCGCCGCCAGCCGCTCCAGGTGCTCCACGCGTCGGGCCGCGAGCACCACCGACGATCCGGCCGCGCTCAGCACGCGCGCGAACCGGGCTCCGAGCCCCGAGCTGGCGCCGGTGACGACGGCGACGCGGCCATCGAGCCGAAACAGGCTGAACGGATCCAGGTCATCCACGCCGGGCACGGTAGCCGGGGTCTCCAGCAGCCCGACTCGAAGTGCGTTCGACCGGGTGCCAGTCGAAGCGGCGCTCAGACCGAATGCCCCAACGGCGGGCCGACACCCGAGCGGATGCCCGCCTTCACCCGGGCGTTGTTCTGAATACCCGACTCGCTCACGTCTCGTCGTTCTGAATTTCGATGCGCAGATCGCCGAAGAGACTCAACGCCAGCGGCAGAACCTGATCGCCTGCGACCACGACTCCGCCCATGCTCATCGCGCCACGCACCCCATCGAGCATCGACCGCCCAAGACGAAGCCCCTTCACCGACGCCTTCGAGAAGTCACTGCCGCGCAGATCGCAGCCGTTCAGGGTGCTGTTCGTGAGTACCGCTTCGTAGAAATCGGCTTCAACCAAGGAACAGTCGGTCAGCTCTACGTGGTCGGCTCGAGCCACCCGCAAGTTCGCCCCATCCAGTTTGCATTCGACCAATCGGACGTGGCTCAGGCTGGATTGCGAGAGAATGACGCCGGTCATTCGACAGTTGCGCAGCTCGACTCGCTGAAGCGACGCCTCGTGCAGAAACGCGCAGGCCGACAACTCGCAATCGATCGCAAGCACATCAATGAGCGCGAGACCCCGAAGCTCCGCGCCGGTGAACACGACCCGATGTAGCTCGCAACGCGTGAGGCGAGCTCGATCCGCAACCTGACCAGCCAGGTTTGCGTCGAATACTTGCTCGTCTTCCCATGCATCGTGGGAGGCAACCCGGGAGTGCTCGCCAACAAGCGGCTCCGATGGCCGCTCGGGCGAGAGCGGCGGCAGGAACTCGGGTGCGGGCTTGCGACGCGGACATGGCCGAGTCTTGCTCGAATCCGTCGTCGACGCGGTTCTCCCGAGGAGTGCACGGCTCGCACGACGGTCGCGGTCTTGGTATAGAGATGCGATGGGCGAGACGGTGGAGTTCGACGGGATGTCGGGGTATCTAGCGGATGGCGACGGTCCTTGCCTCGTCGTCCTCCATGAGTGGTGGGGCCTTGTGCCACACATCAAGGATGTGTGCGACCGGTTGGCTGCGCTCGGGTTCACGGCCCTCGCGCCCGACCTGTACCACGGCGCAACGACAGTGAACACCGACGACGCTGAGAACCTTCAGATGAGATTCGATCGGGAACGCGCCATCGCGGAAGTCGCCGCCACCGTTGCCGAGCTGCGCAGCCGGGGCTGCGCCAAGATCGGAACAATTGGTTTCTGCCAGGGAGCCGCGGTCTCGCTCGCTGCTTCCGCGGCGTGCCCAATCGACGCGACCGTCGCCTACTACGGCATCTGGCCGCACAGCGGCGAGCGCTCCATCACGAATCCCATCCTCGTCCATGTCGCCGAGCGCGAAGAACACAACTGGCCCGCCCTGCCGCAGCACTTCCCGAGGTGGTTCGAAGGGATGAGCAACGCCCAAGTGCACATCTACCCGGGCACGCAGCACGCGTTCTTCAACGACACGCGACCTGAGGCCTACGACGAAGGCGCCGCCGCGCTCTCTTGGGACCGCACCGTCGCCTTCCTCCGAGAGCATCTCGCTTAGCGACAGCCCGCAGTCCTGAGATAGCTATCCCCGAAATGCGTGATCGAGCGATTGGACGCGAGACACGGCCCGTGACCAACCGAGACGTCGTGAAATTGGCAACGATGTGTACGCCCCCAGGGACTCGAACCCTGAACCTAGTGATTAAGAGTCACTTGCTCTAACCAGTTGAGCTAGGGGCGCTTGCCGGCCATCGTAGACGTGGAGGCAGGCCCGCCCGGGGTGAGCCCGGGCGTAGGTTGGGCCGATGGAGGTCTTGGTGACCGGCGCGAGTGGCTTCATCGGCTCGGCGCTCGTCCCGCAGCTGGCAAGAGCCGGACACCGTCCGATCGTCGCGGTACGCGGTCGCGACATGCCGGCGGGGGTGGACGGGATCGCGTGGGATCCGGACGCGGGGAGCATCGATCGCGACGCCCTCGAAGGAATCGGCGCCGTCGTGCACCTCGCCGGCGCCGGCATCGCCGACCGCCGCTGGACCGACGCGCGCAAACGGCTGATCTTGGAGAGCCGGACGAAGGGAACCGATCTGCTCGTCTCGGCGCTGACCGGCTTGAACCGGAAGCCGTCGGTGCTGATCTCCGGGTCGGCGGTCGGCTACTACGGCGATCGAGGCGACGAGACCCTGACCGAGGACAGTCCCGCCGGGTCCGACTTCGCGGCTCGGGTCTGCCAGCGGTGGGAGGCTGCCACCGGGCCGGCAGCTGAGGCCGGGATCCGCGTCGTCACGATCCGCACCGGCATCGTCCTCGGGGCCAACGGCGGGATGCTGGCGCGGATCGCGTTGCCGTTCCGGTTTGGCCTGGGCGGCCGGATCGGCTCCGGTCGCCAGTACATCAGCTGGATCGCGCTCGACGACGAGGTCGCGGCGATCCTGTTCGCGCTCGGCCAGGAGTCCCTCCGAGGCCCGGCGAACCTCACCGCGCCGAACCCAGTGACCAACGCCGAGCTGACGTCGACGCTCGGCGCGGTCCTGCACCGGCCGACGGTGCTGCCGACACCGGTCCCGGCACTCCGGGCGCTCTACGGGCCCGAGCTCGTCGACACGCTGCTCCTCGGGGGTCAGCGGGTCGTACCCCGAGCACTCGAGACCGCCGGGTTCTCCTTCGCCCACCCGAGGCTCGACGACGCGCTGCGCGTCACGCTGCACCCGACTCCGACGCCCTGAGCCGGTGCGGCTCTGGATCGACACCGACGTCGGCGACAACCCGGACGACGCGGTCGCGCTGCGGTGCGCGCACCTCCACCCCGACGTCACGGTCGTCGGGGTCAGCACGATCGGCGGCGACCCCGCCCGACGGCTCGCACTCGCCCGTTCCCTCGTCGACGCGCCCGTGCATCGAGGCGACGAGCCCGACCTGGCCGCCCACCTGAGCGCCGCCCGCCCCGACGTGCTCCTCGGCATCGGCCCGCTGACCAACGTCGCGGCGCTGCTCACCGCCAGCGACCGCCCCGCCGCGCCTCGCCGTCATGGGGGGAGCATTGGGTGGTGTGCACCATCGGGGGACGCTGCGGCGGGTCGAGCACAACTTCGGTCGGGATCCCCACGCCGCCGAGGTGGTGCTGCGAGCCGCCGCCCCCGTCGTGCTGACCCCGCTCGACGTGAGCGTCTCGATGCGCTTGGACGCCCCCGCCCTGGCGCGGCTGCTCGACACGGTCCCCGAGCTCGTTCCCGAGGTCGAGGAATGGATGGAGATCCAACGCGCGGAACGGGGTCCCCGCCGCCGGGCGCGTCGTGTGCCTCCACGACCCGCTCGCGCTCCTCAGCGTCGTCGAGCCGGAACTGGTCCAGATCGAGGATTGCCCCCTCGTCGTCGACGCGACCGGCGAGATCCGCGAGACACCGGGCGGAACCGTCCATCGGGTCGTGCGGGACGTCGACGCGCCGGCCGCGATCAAGTCGATCCTCGGGCTGCTCGCCCGAGGAATGGGGTGACCGAGGGGTTTCGAACCCCCGACCTCCGGGACCACAACCCGGCGCTCTAGCCAACTGAGCTACGGCCACCACGAGCGTCGACGGCACACGCCGGCGCAGGCTTCTAGGAGGGCCTCGGCGCCAGAGCACCGGGGTGGAGCCGAATGCCGGTCGAGTGTCCCTCGCGACCAACGAGCCTACCGGTCGCGGTCGGCCGACCGGCCGGAGTCGGACGGTGCGCAGAGACTCGGATGCCCTCGTTCCCGGTCATCCCACCGGCGAAGCGGCGCGCGCCATCATCGACCTCCGCCCCGCCCCCGAAAACTCATTGCTCCCCGTCCCGCCTCATCTCGCGTCCACGTCAGCCTCCGTGATGGGCCGACGAAGGAACGCGTCCCACGCACTGAAGGCGAGCGCGACAGCCCCAGCGAGCAACACCCATGCCGGCCAGAAGTAACCGCCGTCGCTGATCGCCCCGACCGCAATCAACGTGGCGTTGACCACGACGTAGACGACTGCGTGGGTGGCAGAAGTCCCGGCGCTTGCGAATGCGTGTCTCAGCCTGTTGACGAAGCTTGTCGTCGTTCGTCCGCACCGCGGCGCCTCCTCTGACCATTCGCACGGGTCTACGGAAGAACTTGGCGCTCAGATTGATCGGGTGGTCCCGCCGCCCGGCCCGTCCCCATGGACGTTTGCCCCGATGCGCACGGCGATCGAGGGAGACCGGCGCGAACTGGCGCGGGCCGTGCTCGCGGGTCTGCTCCTCGGAGCCTTCGTCCTGGTCCCTCCAGTTCGTTCTTCAGCCCGGTAAGGCGGTGAGGCCGTGACTCGTTGGCGATGCGATCGAATGCGCCGAAGACGAGCGCGGCGGCGTCGGCTGAGGCGCGGAAGGGGGCTCGGTGCCGTTTGCTTGTTCCGGCTGTTGGTGCTCCAATCAACGCCCACACACCAGAGGGGCAATCATGGGCGAGTCCAAGGAAGACATGATCCGGCGGGGCTACAAGGCGTTCGGTGAGGGCGACATGGAGACCCTTCGGTCGATTTACACGCCCAACGTCGTGCAGAGCCAGCCGGGCAACAACCAGCTTTCCGGTGAGCACGAGGGCGTTGACAACGTCATCGGGCTGTACGGGAAGCTGTTCGAACTTTCGGGCGGCACGTTTTCGGTTGACCTCAAGAGCGTGAAGACCCAAGGCGACAAGGTCGTCGCCGTCCACCACGCGAAGGCCCAGCGGGGGGGCAACGTTCTCGACGCCGACGAGACCATCGTGTTTACGTTCTCGGGCGACAAGGTCTCCCGACTCGACCTGACGTACGCAGATCCGGCCGCCGAGGACGCCCTCTGGGGCTAGCTCTAAGTCCCACCGGCATCTCCGTCAGCACCCGAGCGAGTCCGCGGGCTGCGATCTACTCGACGAGGGAGACGCGCGCTAAGCGTTGCAGCGATTGGCGCGCCCGGAGGGATTCGAACCCCCGACCAACGGATTAGAAGTCCGTCGCTCTGTCCGGCTGAGCTACGGGCGCTCGATCGTGGCGGGTCCCGGCAGTGTACTGGCCGAGCGGATCAGAGATCGGGGAGCCCCAAGCTGAGGTTGGGGGCTTCGATGCCACCGTCGATCTCGAACACCTTGCCGGTGACGAAACTCGACGCGTCGGAGGCGAGGTACACGACACCGAGTGCGATGTCGTCGACTTCGCCGAGCCGCTTCAGTGGCGTCTGCTCGACCATCGCATTTCGGAGCGTCTCGTCGGTGAGGACGATCTCGAGTGCCGACGTCGCGACCGACCCGACCGCGATGGCGTTGACTCGGACCTTCGGCGCCAAGTCCGCGGCCAGTGAGTCGCGTGAGATGGGCCAGCGCGGCTTTGGCGGTGCCGTAGGCGGCGAAGCCGCGGTCGCGGAGGCGACCCATGGCGGAGCTGATGTTGACGATCGCGCCGCCGCCGTCGGCGAGAAGGTGGGGGAGCGCGGCTTGGGTGAGCGCGAAGGCGGTCGTGACGTTGAAGTGGAACGCGGCTTCGAAGGACCGGACGGACGTGTCGGTGAGCGGAGCCGGCATGGAGCCCCCGGCGTTGTTCACGACGATGTCGACCCGGCCGAGGTTGGTCATCGCCGCGTCGACGAACCGGTCGAGGTGGTCGAGGTCGTTGACATCGCCGGGCACGACGACGGCTCGCCGGCCGAGCGCGCGGATGTCGTCGGCGACGGCCTCGAGCTGGTCCGCGGTCCGGGCGGTGAGGGCGACGTCCGCGCCGGCTTCGGCGAGGCCGCGTGCGGATCCGGCGCCGATCCCGCGGCCCGCGCCGGTGACGAGCGCGACGCGTCCGTCGAGGCGGAACCGGTCGAGCAGCACGGGCGACGACGCTAGCGGTTCCAGGGCGAAAGGCCCGAGTGACGCCGGTAAGGTCCGAGCAGTGACTGAGCCCGCCACCGTGCTCGAGGCGCTGAATGTCCTGGCCGCCGAGGGGTACCCGGCGTCGTTCCTGCTGCGGCCGGACGGGTTGCGCTGCGGGGCGTGCGGTGTGGAGCACACGCTTGGACCGGGCCGAGGTCGAGCGCGTGTACCGCTTCGAAGGGCCCAGCGACCCCGACGAGGAAGCGGTCGTGTACGCGTTGCGCTGCCCGATCTGCCACGGCGGCGGAACCCTCGTGTCCGGGTTCGGTCCCGGCGCCGACCCCGAGCTCGCCGACCGCCTCGTGATGCTCGACGGGCGTTTCAAGCCGGACCGAGGAGAACCTCATGGCTGACACGTGCACCCATCTCGGTGATCTCGCCACCGACGCGCCCCCCACGGGGCCCGGCTGCTACGAGTGCACCCTCATCGGCGCGACCTGGCTGCACCTGCGCCGCTGCGTCGAGTGCGGCCACGTCGGCTGCTGCGACCAGTCACCGAACCGTCACGCGACCCACCACTTCCACGAATCGACCCATCCGCTGATCCAGTCGTACGAACCCGGCGAGGACTGGTTCTGGTGCTACGTCGACGAGCTGATGTTCGAGGCCGCCGGGGCGCGGAGCCGAGCCCCTCGCACCCTTGACCGTGCAGGGGCCGAGCACCGGCCCCGGGTCTGCGGCTCGGCACCAGCTCGGGCCGCTGGGTGATCGCCGCCGCGGTGCTCGGCTCCGGCGTGGCGTTCATCGACGGCACCGTCGTCAACGCCGCCCTCCCCGCCATCTCGCAGGACTTCCACGTCGGCCTCGCCGACCTGCAATGGGTCGTCACCGGCTACCTCCTCACCCTCGGCGCGCTGCTCGTCGTCGGTGGGTCGCTCGGCGACCTCTTCGGCCGCCGCCGGGTCTTCGTCATCGGGCTGTTCGGGTTCGGTGCTCACCTCGTTGCTCAGCGGGATCGCCCCGTCGATCGGGGCGCTGATCGCCGCCCGAGCGTTGCAGGGCGTCGCCGCCGCGCTGCTCGTCCCCGCGAGTCTGGCCATCATCTCGGCGTCGTTTCATCCCGACGATCGGGGCCGCGCGATCGGGACCTGGTCCGGACTGGCCGGCGTCGCGACCGCGGTCGGGCCGTTCCTCGGCGGTTGGCTCATCGACTCGTTCTCGTGGCGGCTCGTGTTCCTGATCAACCCGCCGATCGTCGTGGCGACCGCGCTGATCGCCTGGCGGCACGTCCCCGAGACCCGCGACGAGAGCGCAGACCGGCGAGTCGACCTCCTCGGCGGTGTCGTGCTCGCCCTCGGTCTCGGCGGTGTCGTCTACGCGCTCGATCGAAGGGCCCGCCCACGGCTGGGATACCACGACCATGGCGTTCGCCCTGCTGGGCTGTCGCCTCACTGGTCGGGTGGGTGATCGTGGAACGACGCTCCTCGCACCCGATGGTGCCGCTGGAGGTGTTCCGATCACGTCAGTTCTCCGGAGCGAACGCGGTGACCTTCGTCATCTACGCCGCGCTCGGCGCGGTCACGTTCCTGCTCGTCGTGCACCTGCAGACCGACCTGCACTACTCCGCGCTCGAAGCCGGCGCGTCGCTGCTGCCGATCACCCTGTTCATGCTCCTGTTCTCGGCGCGGATGGGGGCGCTCTCCCAACGGATCGGCCCCCGCCTGCCCATGACGATCGGACCCATCGTCGCCGGCGCGGGCGTCGCCCTCCTGGCCCGCGTCGACGTCGGGACCACGTACTGGACGACCGTCCTGCCCGCGGTGCTGGTGCTCGGAGCCGGGTTGGCGATCACCGTCGCGCCCCTCACCGCCGCGGTGCTCGGGGCCATCGACGACGAGCACGCCGGGATCGCCTCGGCGATCAACAACGCGGTCGCCCGGATCGCGGGGCTCCTCGCCGTGGCCGTCCTGCCCGCCGCGGCCGGCTTGGCCGGGGCCGGCGGGCAGCTGGACCTCGTGGACGGGTTCGGGCGGGCCATGATCATCGCCGGGGCCCTCGCCGCCTCGGGAGGCGTGCTCGCCTACGTGACCATCCGGAAGGGCGCCGAGGTCATGGCGATCACGCACGTCGCGAACATGGCCTGTGACGCGCCGTGCGTGCTGTCGACACCGCCGCCTGACGCGAGACGCCCCCCGGGTCTCCCCGGGGGGCGTCACCGCGGCCCGTCGGAGCGGAGCCTCAGCAGCTCCCCCAGGGTGCGATCCCCGAGGAGTTGTAGAGCTCACGGGCCGCCTTCGCGTTCCAGGAGGCGACGCCCCACGCCTGGTCCGGGTTCACACCCAGCGCCCAGAACAAGTCGTTGTGCAGCGGGAGCATCAACTGGAACAGTCCGCTGGCGCCGCTGGGGTTGCGGGCCGCAGGGTTCCAGCGGGACTCGCGGAACGCGACGTTGGTCATGCAGCTGACCGTGCCGGGGCCGAGGTCGCCGAACGCAGCCTGGATCGCATTGGCGACGTCCGGCGGGGGCCCGGCGGGCGCCCCGCCCGGGGCGAGACACCCAGCGGTCCCGAAGGCCAGGCCCACGGTGAGCAGCACCGCGGCGAAACGGACTCGACGGCCCCGGCGGGAGGCCGGATGGGGGGTGTCGGCGGCGATCGGCCGCCCCGGATGCGGCGGATGACCGAGCGTCGGCGTCGACGTCGTGGGGAAGGCAGAGTTTGGCATGGGCCCTTTCCTGGGTTGGAGGTCGCCGCGCGCGCGCGACGACCAAGCGAGCGGGAAGGGGGATGCGGCTCCACCGAAATCACACGGCTGGAACTCGCACCGGGCACGCTATGAGCGCGATCCCGAGACCAGCGAAGCGCAGCGCCCGATTTGTCGGGTTCGCGGCTGTGAACGACGTCACGCCCGCCGAGCCCGCCCGGCCCGCGAGCGGCTCAGTTCGGGGCGGGCGGGACCGGGACGACGCCGATCGACGAGGCGAGCGGCCCCGGGACGAGAGCCAGGCGCAAGGCCGGTGGGGCCGGGCTCGGTCCGGGCGGGAACGCGGCCGACTCGGGCGGCCGTGAGACCGAGGACGGCCTCGAGGGCTGGCGCCGCGGTCGGAGGCGTCGAAGAGCACCTTGATCCCGGCGAGGGAGAACCCCTGGGCCTGGAGGCGGCCGATGGCGCGGAGACGGGCCAGGTGGTGCCGGTCGTACCGGCCGACCCGCCCGGCGAGCTCAGGGTGGGGGAGCAACCCCCGCGACTGGTAGGCGCGGATGTTGCGGGTGCTCAGCCCGGTGAGCTGGGCCGCCCCCTCGATTCGCACCCCCTCCGACTCTGCCATAGATTGATGTTACATCATCTGGCAGAGAGGACGACGGGGTGGGGGACGACGCGGGACGTCACGAGCGGGCGTGTGACGGGTTCACCGCGCTGGTCCGCGTCGTCGGGCCGATCCGCTGGGGTCTTCCCACGCCGTGTGGGGAGTGGGACATCCGCGCCCTCCTCGAGCACGTGATCGGGATCCACGAGTACCTGCTGCTGCGACCGCTCGGTGTGCACACGCGACGACCGAAGGGCGATCCGAGCGGCCGCTGGGTCGCCACCGCTCGTGCCGTCGCCGCGGTGCTCGCCGAACCCGAGGTCCTCGAGCGGCCCCGTGACTACTTCGACGGGGCGGTCCGCCCACCCGGTGTGGTGGTCCCGGCGATCACGACCGAGGTGCTGGTGCACACCTGGGACCTGGCCCGCGCGGTGGGGCGCGGTCCCGCCTCGAGCCCGAGTTGTGGCGGTGGGCATGGGAGCAGACGTCGAGCCAGCCCGCCGTCGCGCCCGCTTCGGGCCTCTACGCGCCTCCCGTCGAGGTCCCAGTCGACGCGCCCATCGAGGATCGACTGGTCGCCCGGCTCGGTCGCAGCCCGGCGTGGCGTCCACCCGTGGTCGCGCCGGTCGACCCGGGCGGCTGAGGGCCCGCTCGCGGCTCGGTTGCCGTCTCGGAGCGGCGGACGGGAATCGAACCCGCGTCATCGCCTTGGAAGGGCGAGGCTCTGCCGTTGAGCTACCGCCGCGCGCGGGCGCCTCCCGGGTCGGGCGGTCCTGCGGCGCCAACAGTCTGCCCGTACCCCTTGGCGGTGCGCCATCCCCTGCTTGCCGGCCGCGCCTGCACATGACGTGGCGATCGGCCCCGCGGTGTCGTTGGTGTGGTCGGGGAGGGGGGATTTGAACCCCCGACCGCCTGCCCCCAAAGCAGGAGCGCTACCTGGCTGCGCTACTCCCCGTCGCGTCGAAGCGGCGCCCCAAGGCTAGCGCCGGCGGTCGGCGTTCCCGGCTGAGGTCGAGACCGGACAGGCCGCGGCGGGCGTCGTTCACTGCGTCGCGACACGCGCGCGTCGCAGCACCGCTTGGGTGGCGTCGTGGGCCCGGCCGGCCGCGTCGGCGACGGGCCGGGCCTGGTGTTCGGTCGAGATGACCTCGACCGACACCGGGACGTCGACGCCGATCGCGTCGAGGGCGCGGATCAGCGCGGTGAGATCGAACGAGCCGTCGCCCGGGAGTCGCCGGCGGATGATCGTGTCCTCCACGAGCGGGCCCTCGGCGGCGTCGGCGTCGTCGAGCTGCACGCCGACCACCGCGGCGCCGGGGAGCGAACGCAGGAGCACCTCGTCCGGTCCCCCCCGGAAGTAGTGCCAGGCGTCGACGAGGATCCCGCCGTTCGGTCGCCCAGCGGTCCGGACCACCTCCCAGGCGTGAGCCAGGTCGGGGATCGCCGTCCACGGCAGGAACTCGAGCGCGACCTTCGTGCCGTGCTCGGCCGCCCGGTCACACACACCGGCGAAACACTCGGCGACCACATCGATCGGTTCCCCGGCACCCGGAGCGCTCAGATCCCCGCACGACAGATGATGCGGCGCGAACACGTCGGTCATCGCGTGCAGGGTCGCTTCGAGCCTCCGCGCCGCGGCGACGGCCGCCGCGTCCGTCGCGGCCCAGTCGTACAGGAACTCGACCTCCATCACCCGCATCCCGTGGTCGTCGAGCACCCCGCGAAGGTCGGCGTCGGTCCGCCCCGCCGCGTGCAGCGCCGTGTACTCGTCGCTCAGCAGCCCAACCCCCGCGAAGCCGGCCTGCGCCGCGGCCGCGACGCGCTCCTCGAAGGAGAACCGAGCCGGCTGGCCGACGGGAGCGCCGCTCAACGTGTAGTAGCTCGCCACCAGCGGGGGCGCGTCGAACCCGTCGCTCATGTCCGACCCGACCGATCGTCTCGCATCGCGGACCCCCCAGTTCGCGGGACGGTAGCCGGTCGACCCCGGACCTACCCTCGGCCGGAACCCCGGGCGAGGCGGGGGCGTTCGGCTCTTAGGGGCCTCTCAGGCGCAGTCTGGGACGATTGGCCCCAACGAGGAGGAACGATGAGCGAGGAAACCCCAGGCTCAACCGGCGGCGACGAGCAGGCGTCACCGTCCGAGCCCCCCACGCAGCCGACCGAGGCGGCGACGCCACCCCCGCCGGTCGCCGCCGACGCGGACACGACACCGCCCCCGTCCGCCGCGACGCCGGCCCGCGACCGTGGGCCCATCCACTTCCAGGTGCCACGGTGGGTCGCCGGGGTCGTCGCCGCAGTGCTGCTCCTCGGCATCGGGTTCGCGATCGGTTGGATCGCCGCACCCGGCGGCGGCCACCACGAGGTCCAGATCGGGCGCGAGTTCCCCCGGTCCCCGGGCGGGTTCGGCGGTGGGGGAGGCGGGCAAGGCCCGGTCACCCCCCAGGGTCCCGGGACCACCAGCAGCGGCGCGTTCTTGGGTGTGTCGACCCAGGCGTCGAGCAACGGTCAGCAGGGCGTCCCGATCGCTGCGGTGCAGACCGGCAGCGCCGCCGACCAGGCCGGCCTGAAGGCCGGCGACGTCATCACCGCGGTCGACGGGACCTCGATCACCGCTCCCGCCCAGCTGAGCCAGGCGATCCGCGCCCACCAGCCCGGCGACCAGGTCACCGTCACCTACACCCGCAACGGCGCCTCGGCGCAGGTGCAGGTGAAGCTCGGGAACCGGGCGCCGGTGCAGAGCGGCTGAACCTGCCTCGCGGTCCGGGCTGGCGCTGAACCGTCCCCCCGGTCGCGTACGGTCGCGGACTGGCGCCGAGCTGCCGGCTCGGCGTCGGTGTCCGCTCATCCGCGATCGAAGGTGCGGTGGTGACCGACCCCAGCAACCCGGGCGAGGACGACCGCCGAGACACGCGCCGGGCGGGCGTCGTCCGGTCCGCCGTCGCGGCGGTCACCGGCGCGGCGCTCGTCACGCTCGCCGCCTGCGGCGGCGGGGGGACCACCAGCGCGCGCTCGGCGTCGACGACGAGCACCGCGCCGGTCGCCAGCGTGCAGACCGTCCCCGGGATGCCGCCCGTCGTCGACCCGAGCAACCTGTACAGCGAGGCGGAGGCCAACAAGCTCAGCCCCGCCACCGCCGGTGACCTGACCCGGGTCTACGTGCCGAACCTCGAATCGAACAGCGTGTCGGTCATCGACCCGGCCACCTTGAAGGTCGTGAACACGTTCGCGGTCGGATCAAACCCGCAACACGTCGTGCCCTCCTACGACCTGCAGACCCTGTGGGTGACGAACAACGCCGAGGGACAACCGACCGGCAGCCTGACCCCGATCAACCCCAAGACCGGCCTCCCCGGTGCCGCCATCCCGGTCTCCGACCCGTACAACATGTACTTCACCCCGGACGGCAAGTCCGCGGTCGTCGTCGCCGAGGCGCTGAAGCGCCTCGACTTCCGCGACCCGCACACGATGGCGTTGCAGTACTCCATCCCGACCCCGGACTGCGCGGGCGTGAACCACGCCGACTTCACCATCGACGGCCGCTACATGATCGCCAGCTGCGAATACCAGGGCAGCCTGGTCAAGATCGACCTCGTCAACCGTCAGGTCGCCGGCTACCTCAACCTCCTCCCCTCCGGGATGCCCCAGGACATCCGCGTCTCACCGGACGGGAAGACCTTCTACGTCGCCGAGTTGACCACCGGGCGCGTCTACCTCATCGACCCCACCTCGTTCACGATCCGAGGCACCATCCCGACCGGGACCGGCGCGCACGGCCTCTACTTCAGTCGCGACGACACCAAGCTCTACGTCTCCAACCGTGGCTTCCCGAGCCTCCAGGGCGTCCAACCCCACGGCCCGGGCAGCGTCAGCGTCATCGACGTCCGAACCAACCAGGTCGTGGCGAACTGGCCTGTCCCCGGCGGCGGGAGCCCCGACATGGGCAACGTGACCGCCGACGGCAAGCAGCTCTGGCTCAGCGGCCGCTACGACTCGTCCGTCTACGTCTTCGACACCACGACCGGGGCGGTCACGACCATCCCGGTCGGCACGCAACCCCATGGCCTCTGCGTGTGGCCCCAACCCGGCCGATACTCACTCGGCCACACCGGGATCCTGCGCTGAGCACGCCACGGCACCCCTGGCGCCGAGCCCGGTCGAGGTCCCCGAAACGCTCGAGTCGTCCCGACAGACTGTGCGGCGATGGCCTCGCCACCTTCGGCACCCGACCGCACCCGACGCGAGACACCACCGTGGCTGATCACCGCGCTGACCAACGTCGAGGATCTCGTCTACCTCGGTGTCGCCCTGGTGCTCATCGGCATCGCCGCCGCGGGCTTGTACCAGACGGTCCACGACCTGATCCGCAGCAACGCGACGTTCGCGACCGCGGTGACCAACGCCGTGAACGGGGTGCTGTTCGTCGTCATCGTGCTCGAGATCTTCCGCACGGTCGTCGCGCACCTCGAAGGTGGCGGGTTCCAGCTGCGCCCCTTCTTGATCATCGGCATCATCTCGGCGGTTCGACACGTGCTCCTCGTCGGCGCGCAATCGATCTCCACGCAGAACACCGCGTTCAACCACGCCCAGATCGAGCTGGGCGTTAACGCCGGTGTCGCGCTCGTCCTCGTCATCGCCCTCGTGCTCCTCCACCGCAGCGGCGCGAGCTCGGACCTCGAATCCGAGGACTGACGCCCAGCCGCGACACGCCGCCGGCGCCACGATCCGCGCCGCCGTGACCGCCGCCGTCGTCGCGCTCCTCGCCGCGTGCGGAGGGTCCGGCGCCAGCACGACGAGCGGAACCCAGCCCGCGTCGACGACCACGTCCACGCTGCCCGCCACCACCACGACGACCCGGCCGCCGTTCACACCCATCGACACCCTCGGCGTCGGCCTGCGAAGCGACGTGTACGTCGACACGACACGACCGACCCCCGCCAACGGTGGCGCCCCCGGCAGCCCGACCCGCAGCATGCCCACCAGCATCTGGTACCCCGCCACGGGCGTCGCGCCCGGCACCACCAGCCAGAACGCCACGCCCGACACCGCCCACGGCCCGTACCCGCTCATCGTCTTCGCGCACGGCTTCGCCGTGATCCCCATCACCTACGCCGCGCTCCTCGCCCGGTGGGCGTCGGCCGGGTACGTCGTCGTCGCGCCCCAGATCCCGCTCCTCAACGGGAACGCACCCGGCGGGGCCAGCCACATCGACTACGGCGCGCCGAACATCACCGACCTCGACTTCGTGCTCGGCGACGCGCTCCGACGGGCCGCGACACCAGGTGACCCGCTCGCCGGGCTCGTCGACGCGACCAAAGTCGCGGTCGCCGGACACTCCGACGGTGAGGTCCTCGCGTACGCGCTGGCGTTCGAGGCGTGCTGTCACGACCCGCGGGTAAAAGCGGTGATCCCGATGGCCGGGAACCTCGCCAACGCCGAGGCCCCACCCACCACCACCGGAGTGCCGGTCCTGCACATCCTCGACGACCACGACCAGTACGACCCGTACTCGGCGTCGATCGCGTGGGACCGTCAGAACCTCCCGTCCCCCCGCGAGCTGCTGACCCTGGTCTCCGCGGTGCACCTCCCGCCGTTCTCCCAGCCGAGCGACCCCCACTTCGACCTCGTGGCGCGCGCCACCGTCGACTTCCTCGACGCGACCGTCAAAGGCCGACCCGACGGGCTCACCGCGCTGCAGACCCTCGTCGCCGGTGTACCCAGCCTGGGAACGCTCGAGGGCACTCCCGCGACGACACCGACCCCCTGAGGTCGCCGCGCCCGGACTGCCGGTCCGGCGTCCACCCGCGCCAGTAACGTTTCCCGACGGTGGGTGCCAACGGGTCGACGACCGAGACGACCGCCCCGCGCACCCGGTGGCGGTGCGCGGTCGGCGCGGCCGCGACCGTCGCGACCCGACGCCGCACCCTCGTCGTCACCGTCGCCTTCGTGGCGACGCTCGTCGCCTGCTCGAGCGGCGGCGGGCTCGACACCGCCGTGCTCCAACGGTCGATCACCCACCAGGCCCAGCTCGCGTACCCGACCCTCACGGTCACCTCGACCCGCTGCCGAGCCGCCGGGAGCGGCAGCCAACCCTTCCTCTGCACCGTGCACGCCGCGGCCGGCACGGTGACGGTGCGAGCGAAGCCCGCCCCGCACTCGACCCTGACGCTCGACGCCGTCGACGCGGTGCTGCCCGCCAACTCGGTCGCCCAGTTCGTCGCCGCCCACACCTCGATCCCCGCCACCGTCACGTGCGGCCCCGCCGGCGTGGTCGTCGCCGCACCCGGCACCACGATCCCCTGCCAGGTCACCTTCTCCGACCAGAGCACCACCACCGTCCAGGTCCACGTCCTCGACGCCCTCGGCAACCTGCGCCTCGACACCACGGCACCGGCCCCGGCGCCGGCCGCACCCGGCGGTGGGCTCTCCTGGGCTCCCGCCGGGCGGGTCGTGCTCGGTCGACCCGTCACCTTCACCGCCCAGTCCGGCGGCGTCGGGCTCGCCTGGCTCGACCCGGTGCTGCTCCATCCCGTCCTCGTCGCCGGCACCTCCGACCCGCCCGGCAGCCCCGGCCCCTGGGGCGGCCAGGTCGCGCCCAGCGCGCGCCCCGCCCTGGCCGCCGCGTTCAACTCCGGGTTCAAGATGGGCGACATCAACGGCGGCTGGGTCGGGTGGGGCACCACCTGGCGGGCGCCGGTCGCCGGCGAAGCATCACTCGTCGTCGACCAGGCCGGGCAGGCCCTCCTCGGCCAGTTCGGCCGCGACGTGTCGACCGGACCCGACACCGCGTTCGTCCGCCAGAACCTCCCCCTCCTCGTCGACGGCGGCGCACCCGTCCCGTCGGCGGGCAGCACCGGTTCCTGGGGTGCGAGCGTCGGCGGCGCCGCCACCTGGCGCTCAGGACTCGGGATCGACGCGCACGGCGCCCTCATCTACGCCGCCGGCGGTGGCCTGACCCCCGAGGCGTTGGCGCAAGCGCTCGTCGCCGGCGGTGCGCAGCGGGCGATGGAGCTCGACATCAACCCGATGTGGGTCGCGTTCAACACCTACCAGCCCCAGCTCGACGGGGCCGTCCACGGCACGAAGGTGTTCGGGTTGCGCAACGACGACAAGTACCTCACCCCCGACTCCCGCGACTTCTTCGCCATGCTCGTCCGCGGCGTCGTCCAGCCCGGCGCCACCGGCCGCGCCGGCGTCGACCCGCTCCACCTCGTCGTCAAGACCCCGACCAGCTGACCGGGCGCACCGGGCCCCGAACGCGCCGCTCGGGGGGCGCCCAGGTCCGCTCGGGTCCCGGGTCGCCCCCGCGGCGGAGGCCGGTGCGAGGGGCGCTCGAACGCCACGGGTATCCTGCCCTTCTCCTTATGTGCCCCCTCACGACGTCGGTCGAGCCGCTCGAGGGCAACAAGGTTCGGCTGCGGGTCGAGGTCCCGGCCGCCGACTTCGAGCACGCCCTCGACGCCGCGTTCCGCAAGCTCGCCCGCGAGGTCCGGGTCCCCGGCTTCCGGCCCGGCAAGGCCCCACGGGCGCTGCTCGAAGCCCGGCTGGGCAGCGACGCCGCCCGAGAGCAAGCCCTTCGCGACTCGCTCCCCGAGTACTACGCGACCGCGGTCGAGACCGAGGACATCGACGTGATCGCCGCCCCCGAGATCGACATCACCAAAGGTGAGGAGAGTGGCGACGTCGCCTTCGACGCGGTCGTGGAGATCCGGCCCGTCGTCGAGCTCGACGGCTACGACGGGCTGCGCATCGAGATCCCCGACCCGACCGTCACCGACGAGGCCGTCGACAGCCAAGTCGACGCGCTCCGGGAACGCTTCGCCGACCTCGAGGACAAGACCGGCGCGATCGCCGACGGTGACTACGCGCAGATCGACATCAAGGGCTACCTCCACGACGAGGTCATCGACGCGCTCGAGCGCCACCGACTACCTCTACGAGGTCGGCTCCGGCGGCCTCGTCCCCAAGCTCGACGAGGAGCTCCGCGGCAAGCGGCCCGGCGACATCTTGAAGTTCAACGACACCCTCCCGGAGCGGTTCGCGGAGCGGGCCGGCGACGAAGTCGCGTTCCAGGTGCTCGTCAAGGAAGTGAAACGCAAGGTGCTTCCCGAGGCCACCGACGAGTGGGCGTCGGAGGTCAGCGAGTTCGACACGATGGGGGCGCTCCGCGACGACGCCCGGAACCGTCTCAGCATGGTCGCCAAGGTCCAGGCGCAGATGCTCGTCCGCGACAAGGTGCTCGAAGCGGCAGCGCAGCTCGTCGACATCGACCTCCCCGACGCGCTCATCGACCAGGATGCCGAACGGCGTCTCCATGACCTCGCCCATCGGCTCGAGCATCAAGGCGCCACGATCCCCCAGTACCTCGCCGCGACCGGCCAGGACCAGGCCGCGTTCGTCGCCGACGTGCGCGAAGGCGCAGCCACTGCCGTCCGCGCCGACCTCGCGTTGCGCGCGGTGCGGACCAGCGAGCAGATCGAGGCGACCGACGAGGAGCTCGACCGTGAGATCGACCGGCTCTCCGAGCGGGTCGGCGAGAAGCCAGCCAAGGTCCGCCGTGATCTCGAACGGAGAGGCATGGTGGAGGCGGTACGCTCGGACATCGCTCGCGGCAAGGCGCTGGAGTTCTTGGTCGATCACGCAACCGTCGTCAACGAGGGCGGCCAACCCGTCGACCTCACCCTCCCCGACGGTGACGCCGCGCAACCCGAAGAGTCCCCTTCGCCGGAAGCCGGCGACGATGCAGAGGAGCACGAGTGAGCCAGCAGCCCGACAACCGGATCGCCCCCGTCTACAACTACCTGGTGCCCACGGTCGTGGAGCAGACCAGCCGGGGGGAGCGGGCCTTCGACCTGTACTCGCGGCTCCTCAAGGAGCGCATCATCTTCCTCGGCACCCCGATCGACGACACCGTCGCGAACCTCCTCATGGCCCAGCTCATCCACCTCGAGAGCGAAGACCCCGACAAGGACATCTCGCTGTACATCAACTCGCCCGGCGGCGAAATCACCGCGCTCATGGCGATCTATGACACGATGCAGTACATCAAGCCGGCACTGCAGACGATCTGCATCGGCCAGGCCGCCTCGGCGGCCGCGGTGCTGCTCGCATCGGGAGCGACCGGCAAGCGCTACGCCCTACCCCACGCTCGCATCCTGATCCACCAGCCGCACGGCGGCGCCTCGGGTCAGGCGGTCGACATCGAGATCCAAGCCAAAGAGATCCTCCGCATGCGTCAGCTGCTCGACCAGATCCTCGCCCACCACACCGGGCAGACGCGTCGACAAGGTGCGGACCGACACCGACCGGGACTTCATCATGAGCGCCGACGAGGCCAAGGAGTACGGCATCGTCGACGAGATCCTCACCAACCGCGAGCTGGCCTCGGTGGCCGCGGCGGCTGGGGTGAGCTGAGTCAGGCCGTCGAGGGGGAGGACGCGTCGTGGCGAAGTTCGGTGACGGGGGCGACCTGCTGAAGTGCTCGTTCTGCGGGAAGAGCCAGAAGCAGGTCAAGAAGCTCATCGCCGGCCCGGGCGTGTACATCTGCGACGAGTGCATCGACCTGTGCAACGAGATCATCGAAGAGGAGCTCTCCCAGAGCTCCGAGGTCCGCTTCGACGAGCTCCCCAAGCCCCGCGAGATCTTCGACTACCTGAACGACTACGTCATCGGCCAGGACCAAGCCAAGAAGATCCTGTCCGTCGCGGTCTACAACCACTACAAGCGGGTGCAAGCCGGCGCGTACGGCGACCCCGACGTCGAGCTGCAGAAGTCCAACATCTTGCTGATCGGCCCGACCGGCTGCGGCAAGACCCTCCTCGCCCAGACCCTCGCCCGCCTGTTGAAGGTGCCATTCGCGATCGCGGACGCCACCGCGCTCACCGAAGCCGGCTACGTCGGTGAAGACGTCGAGAACATCCTGCTGAAGCTGATCCAGGCCGCCGACTACGACGTCAAGAAGGCCGAGACCGGGATCATCTACATCGACGAGATCGACAAGATCGCCCGCAAGGCCGAGAACCCGTCGATCACCCGCGACGTGTCCGGCGAGGGAGTCCAGCAGGCCCTCCTGAAGATCCTCGAGGGCACCACCGCCTCCGTCCCACCCCAAGGCGGCCGCAAGCATCCCCACCAAGAGTTCATCCAGATCGACACCACCAACATCCTCTTCATCGTCGGTGGGGCCTTCGCCGGGATCGACAAGATCATCGAGAGCCGCATCGGCAACCGGGGTGTCGGCTTCGGTGCCGACGTGCGCCGACCGGACGAGAAGGACCTCGGCGTCCTCCTCGCCGGCGTGCTCCCCGAAGACCTCTTGAAGTTCGGGCTCATCCCCGAGTTCGTCGGCCGCCTGCCCGTCGTCGGCGCGGTCCACAACCTCGACCAGGACGCGCTCATGCGAATCCTCGTCGAACCCAAGAACGCCCTGCTCAAGCAGTACCAGAAGTTCTTCCAGTTCGACGACGTCGACCTCGTCCTCACCGACGACGCGCTCGAAGCCGTCGCCGAAGAAGCCCTCAAGCGGGGGACCGGCGCCCGCGGGTTGCGCGCCATCCTCGAAGAGGTGCTCCTCGAGGTCATGTACGACCTCCCCAGCCGCTCCGACGTCGCCCGCTGCGTCATCGACCGCAGCGTCGTGCTCGAGCACATGACCCCGACGCTCATCACGAGCACCCCCGACCGCCGCACCGCCTGACCATCCGAGCGGCGCGGCCTCGCCGCACCGAACCTCCAACGGCCGCGGTGAGGGGCTTCTCTACACTCACCCCATGACGGTCCCCGACAAGCCCACCCTCGAGGGCCTCGAGACGACCTGGAGCGCCCGGTGGGACGCGGACGGGACCTACCGGTTCGATCCGTCGCGGACCCGAGACGAGATCTTCTCGATCGACACGCCACCACCGACCGTCTCGGGCTCGCTGCACGTCGGACACGTCTTCTCGTACACCCACACCGACACGATCGCCCGCTTCCAGCGGATGCGGGGCCGCGAGGTCTTCTACCCGATGGGGTGGGACGACAACGGGCTCCCCACCGAACGGCGAGTCCAGAACTACTTCGGGGTGCGCTGCGACCCCACCCTCGCCTACGACCCCGACTTCCAGGCCCCAGACGAGCCGCTGGACCCGCCGGTGGCGATCGCCCGGCGGAACTTCGTCGAGCTGTGCGAACGCCTCGTCGTCGAGGACGAAGCCAAGTTCGAGGAGCTGTGGCGCCACCTCGGCCTGTCCGTCGACTGGACCCGCACCTACACGACGATCGGGAAAGCCACCCAACGGATCTCGCAACGCGCCTTCCTGCGCATGCTCGCCCGCGGTGAGGTCTACCAAGCCGAGGCGCCGACCCTCTGGGACGTCGACTTCCGCACCGCCGTCGCCCAAGCCGAGCTCGAAGACCGGGAGCTGCCCGGCGCGTACCACGCCGTCCGCTTCTACCGCGCCGACGGCGTCCCCGTCGTCATCGAGACGACCCGGCCCGAGCTGATCCCGGCGTGCGTCGCGCTCGTCGCGCACCCCGACGATGCCCGCTACCGGGACCTCGTCGGCACCACCGTCCGCACCCCGCTGTTCGCGGTCGAGGTGCCCGTCCACGCGCACCCGCTCGCCGATCCCGACAAGGGCTCGGGGGTCGCCATGATCTGCACCTTCGGGGACCTCACCGACGTCACCTGGTGGCGCGAGCTCGCGTTGCCGGCCCGCCCGATCGTCGGCTGGGACGGACGCATCAAAGCCGGCGTGCCCGACGCCATCACCAGCCGGGAGGGGCAGGCCGCGTACGACGAGCTCGCCGGGCGCACGATCCGGCAGGCGCAACGACGCATCGTCGAGCTGCTCCGCGACGCCGCCGACCTCGTCGGTGACCCGAAGCCCATCACCCACGCGGTGAAGTTCTACGAGAAGGGCGAACGGCCGCTCGAGATCGTCACGACCCGCCAGTGGTACATCCGCAACGGCGGCCGCGAAGACACCCTGCGCGCCGAGCTGCTCGCCCGCGGCCGCGAGCTGCGCTGGCATCCCGAATACATGCGGGCCCGCTACGAATCGTGGGTCGAGGGACTGAACGGTGACTGGCTCATCAGCCGCCAACGGTTCTTCGGGGTGCCGTTCCCGCTCTGGTACCCGATCCACGCCGACGGGGGCGTCGACTACCAGCACCCGATCCAGCCTCACGAGGACCTCCTCCCGGTCGACCCGTCCACCGACGTGCCCGACGGGTACCGACCCGAGGACCGCGGCCACCCGGGCGGGTTCGCCAGCGACCCCGACGTGATGGACACCTGGGCGACCTCGTCGCTGA
Organism: uncultured Actinomycetes bacterium; assembly: GCA_963714105.1. GTDB lineage: Bacteria > Actinomycetota > Acidimicrobiia > IMCC26256 > PALSA-555 > PALSA-555. Next base: position 2,430,003 of record OY970233.1, read on the forward strand.
CCCCCCAGATCGTGTGCCGCTGGGGTGAGGACGACGACCTCTTCACCCGCACCTACCCGATGGACCTGCGACCCCAAGCGCACGAGATCATCCGCACCTGGCTGTTCTCGAGCGTCGTGCGCGCCCACCTCGAGTTCGGGACGCTCCCGTGGACGAACGTCGCCATCTCCGGCTGGGTGCTCGACCCCGACCGCAAGAAGATGTCGAAGTCCAAGGGCAACGTCGTGACCCCGATGCACCTCCTCGACGAGTTCGGGTCCGACGCGGTGCGCTACTGGGCCGCGAGCGGCCGCCCCGGCACCGACACGACCTTCGACGCGGGCCAGATGAAGATCGGCCGTCGCCTCGCCATCAAGCTGCTCAACGCGTCGAAGTTCACGCTCGGCGTCGCCGGCGAGGACGTGACCCTCGACGCCACCGCGGTGAGCGCGCCCCTCGACCAGGCGCTCCTCACCGGTCTCGGCTCCCTCATCGACGACGCGACCGCCGCGTTCGACGGTTACGACTACGCCCGCGCCCTCGAACACGCCGAACGGTTCTTCTGGCGGTTCTGCGACGACTACGTCGAGCTCGTGAAGCAGCGCGCCTACGGCGCCGGCGACCCGGCCGGCGCCGACTCGGCGCGCGCCACCCTCGTCCTCGCCCTCGACCACCTGCTGCGCCTCTTCGCCCCCCATCTCCCCTTCGTCACCGAGGAGGTGTGGTCGTGGTGGCGGCCCGGCTCGGTGCACCGCGCCGCCTGGCCCGACCGGTCCACCCTCGGGCCCGCCGCGACCGACGGCACCCCCGAGGTCTTCGACCTCGCCGCCGCCGTCCTCGGCGCGGTCCGCAAGGCGAAGACCGGCGCGCAACGCTCGCTGCGGACCACCGCGGAGCTGGTCGTGGTCCGCGACACGCCCGCGCGTCTCGAGCTGCTCCGCCTCGCCGAGAACGACGTGCGTGAAGCCGCCCGGGCTCGAACACTCACGCTGCTCCAGGGCGAACCGGGGATCGACGTCGAGCTGACCCCACCCGACCCGACCTGAGCGCACCGATGGCCGCTCCCGACCACCCGCGCGCCTGGCTCGAGGCGCACGTCAACCTCGAATCGGTCGGGGTGCCGGTCGGCACCAGCCGGCGGGCGACGCACCCCACCCGATCCCGCATCGAGTCGCTCGTCGCGCTGCTCGGCTCACCGCAGCTCGAGTACCCCGTCGTGCACCTGACCGGCACCAACGGCAAGACGTCGGTCGCTCGCCTCGCCACCGCGCTGCTCGTCGAAGCCGGCCTTTCGATCGGCTCCTACACGAGCCCGCACCTCGAGCGGGTCAACGAGCGCATCGCCTGGAACGGCCACGACATCGACGACGTCACCCTCGACGAGCTGCTCACCCTCGTCGCGACGATCGAACCCCACCTGCCCGAGATCCCGAGCTTCTTCGAGATCCTCACCGGCGTCGCCTACCGCTGGTTCGCCGACGTCGCCGTCGACGCCGCCGTCGTCGAGGTCGGCCTGGGTGGCCGCTGGGACGCCACGAACGTCGCGCACGGCCAGGTCGCGGTGGTCACCAACGTCAGCGTCGACCACGTCGAGTTCCTCGGCCCCACCCGCCTCGAGATCGCCGAGGAGAAGGCCGGGATCGTCGAGCCCGGCGCGACGCTGATCCTCGGCGAGACCGACGCCGAGATCCAAGCCCCGTTCCTCGAGCGGGGCGCCGCCCGGGTCCTCACCCGAGACCGCGACTTCGCCGTCACCGAGAACCGGGTCGCGCACGGCGGCCGCCTCATCACCGTCGACACCCCCGAAGCCCGCTACGACGACGTCTTCCTCTCGCTCCACGGCGCCCACCAGGCCGACAACGCCGCCGCGGCGATCGTCGCCGCCGAGGCGCTCCTCGACCGGGCCCTCGCCCCCGAACTGGTCGCCGCCGTGCTCGGGCAGGCCCGATCACCGGGGCGGCTCGAGGTCGTCGGCCACGCCCCCCTCGTGCTCCTCGACGGGGCCCACAACGTCGCCGGCGCCCACGCGCTCCGCGAGGCCCTCGCCGACGAGTTCCCCGCCGCGACCCGCACCCTCGTCGTCGGGCTCCTCCGCGAGAAGGACCCGCCCGAGATGCTCGACGCGCTCGGCGTCCCCGCCGTGGATCGGGTCATCGCCTGCGAGCCGCCCAGCCCCCGGGCGCGACCCGCCGCGGAGCTCGCCGCCGCCGCCCGCGACCTCGGCCTCCCCGCCGCGAGCGTCGACGTCGTCCCCGACGTCGCTGCCGCCCTCCACGCCGCGGTCGCCGCGACCCCACCCGACGGCCAGGTCATCGTCACCGGCTCGCTGTACGCGGTCGGGGCGGCACGCACCGTGGCCAGAACGGCGGAGGCGGCCAGCAGCCGGGGGTCACGGGGAAGCCAGTAGGGTCCGCCCTGGTGAGCAACCGGACGCTGGTCCTCGCGAAGCCCGACGCGGTCGAACGGGGCCTGGTCGGCGAGATCGTCGCGCGCCTCGAGCGCAAGCAGCTGCAGATCGTCGCGTTGGAGCTGCGTCACCTCGACGCCGACTTCGCCGGTCGGCACTACGAGGAGCACCGCGGGAAGCCGTTCTTCCCCGACCTGGTCGCGTTCATCACCCGCAGCGCCCTCGTCGCGATGGTCGTCGAAGGCGGCCCCGACACGTGGGCGGTCGTCCGCCGCCTCATGGGCGCGACGAACCCGCGCGACGCGGAGCCGGGCACGATCCGCGGTGACCTCGCGCTCGAGATGACCGAGAACCTGGTCCACGGCTCCGACGGCCCCGACGCGGCCACCCGCGAGATCTCGCTGTTCTTCCCCACCCTGGGTGCGGCCGATGCGCCCTGACGCCGCCACCGGCTGGTTAAATCAGGGTCCTGGCGCCACCGTGGCGGCTGAGCACCCTCACCGAGGACGGCTGGACCGTCCTCCCCGGAGGCCATAGCCTTGCCGAATCCCGGACCTCGTGGACGCACCGGACGGTCTGTGAAAGCCCCCTGGTACACCAACGTCATCGGCCGCGACATGGCGGTCGACCTCGGCACCGCGAACACGGTGGTGTACGTGCGCGGGCAGGGCATCGTCCTGAACGAGCCGTCGATCGTCGCCCTCGACACCCGCAACGGCAAGATGCTCGCCGTCGGCACCCAGGCCAAGCGGATGCTCGGCCGCACCCCCGGTCACGTCGAAGCCATCCGGCCGCTGAAAGACGGGGTCATCGCCGACTTCGACGTCTGCGAGAAGATGCTCCGCTACTTCATCCAGCGGGTCCACCAGCGCAACCGCTGGGCCAAGCCCCGCATGGTGATCTGCATCCCCTCGGGGATCACCGGCGTCGAGCGTCGGGCGGTGCAAGAAGCCGCCGAGTTCGCCGGGGCGCGGAAGCCGGTCATGGTGATCGAGGAGCCGATGGCCGCGGCGATCGGCGCCGGGCTGCCCATCCACGAACCCGCCGGCAACATGATCGTCGACATCGGCGGGGGCACCACCGAAGTCGCGGTCATCTCCCTCGGCGGCATCGTCACCAGCGAATCGAGTCACGTCGCCGGCGACGAGTTCGACGAAGCGATCATCTCGTTCATGAAACGCGAGTACTCCCTCGCGCTCGGTGAACGCACCGCGGAGGACATCAAGGTCCAGCTGGCCAGCGCCTACCCGCTCCAAGAGGAGTTCTACGCCGAGATCCGAGGCCGTGACCTCGTCACCGGCCTGCCCCGCACCATCACCGTCTCCACCCAGGAGGTGCGGGAAGCCATCGAGGAGCCCGTCGCCGCCATCGTCGACGCGATCAAGGTCACCCTCGACAAGACGCCACCGGAGCTGGCCGCCGACGTCATGGAACGCGGCATCATGCTCGCCGGGGGCGGCTCGCTCCTCCTCGGGCTCGACGCCGCGGTGCAAGCCGAAACCGGGATGCCCGTCCGACGCGCCAAGAACGCGCTGTTCTCCGTGGTGCTCGGATCCGGCCAATGCCTCGAGCAGTTCGACACGCTCCGGCAGGTGCTGATCAGCGGCCCCGAAGACTGAACCGAGCCCTCCGGCTCTGAGGTGAGGTGCTCATGGTCGTCTATCGGCGAGAGACGCGAGGCCGAACCGTGCTGCTCGTGCTCGTCGTCGTGTCGATCGTGCTCATCACCATCGACTCCGGCGGGAACAGCGCCGTCGCGTCGCTGCGGTCCACCGCGCACAACGTCATCGCCCCCGTCCAGTCGGTCGTCAACGACGCGTTCACCCCGCTGCGCAACGTCGCCGGGGGCATCACCAGCTACTCGTCCCTCAAGAACCAGAACGTCCAGCTGCGACGCCAGGTCGCCGACCTCCGCGGCCAGCTGCGCACCACCCGAGGCACCGGCACCACCGTGACCCAGCTCGAGAAGCTCCTCGACCTCCCGACCGTCGAGGACGCCACCGGCATCGCCGCCCGCGTCACCGGCGGCACCCCCGGCAACTTCGAGCGCACCGCGCAGCTCGACAAAGGCTCGGACCAGGGCATCAGGGTCGGCTACCCGGTCGTCACCGGAGACGGCCTCGTCGGCACCATCACCGCCGTCGCCGCGCAATCCGCGACGATCACCCTGATCGACAGCCCCACCATCGGCGTCGGGGTGCGCCTCCAGACCACGAACACCAGCGCGATCACGTCAGCGAAGTCCGGGTCACGGGAGCTGACCCTCTCGTTCCTCTCGGACCCGAACGTGAAGGCCCAAAAGGGCGAGCTGGTCATCACCGCCTCCTCACCCAAAGCCGCCTTCCCCCCCGAGCTCCCCGTCGGCACCGTCTCGAGCTACTCGAAGGGGCTCTCGGACCTGCAGCCGACCATCACCATCACCCCGGTGGTCAACCTCAGCGACCTCGACTACGTGAAGGTCCTGCGGTACCCCGACCCCACCGCCGCACCCGCGTCACCAGGCGGGTGATCACCGGCTCGTGGCCCTCCGCCGAATCCGACTCGTCCTCGTCGTCGTCACCCTCGTCGTGCTCCAGACGACGGTGTTCACGCACCTACGCATCTTCGGTGCCGTCCCCGACCTCTGCCTGGTCGGGACGGTCGCGATGGCCTACGAGCAGGGGCCGATCAGCGGCGCGCTGTTCGGCTTCGCCGCCGGGCTCGCCATCGACCTGTTCCTCTCCACGCCGCTCGGCCTCTCCGCGTTGTCGTTCGCGATCACCGGCTACGCCGTCGGCGTGTTCCAGAGCGGGCTGATCCGCGAAGGACGCGGCATCGCGCCGATCCTCGGTTTCGTCGGCGCGCTGCTCGGCAACGCGATCTTCCTCCTCGTCGGCGGGCTCAGCGGCCACGACGAGCTCTTCGCCCTCCACAACCTCCAGGTCGTCATCGTCGCCGCGATCTACGACGCGATCGTCGCCTACGCCGTGTTCCCCTTCGTGCGGTGGGCCGTCGGGGCCGACACGGATCGGGCCTGGCCTCCCGCCTAGTCTGGGATCACCGTGACCCCGCGAGTCGGCCTCGGAGCCGTCTCCCCGCGGAGGCGGCCGGTCCGGTACCCGAGTGAACGTCGGCGAACGTCGACGACGACCCTCAGCGAGGCGGACAACGGAGACGTGACCGGGGTGATCAACGCGTGAGCGAAGTGAGCACCCGAGTGCGGCTCTCGGTCATCGGGGTCATCATCGCCGCCCTCTTCGGCGGGCTGCTCGCCCGGCTCTGGTTCCTCCAGATCGGCTCCCCGAACACCTACACCGCCCAGACCCAGGCCAACCGGCTCCGAACCGTCATCGACCCCGGCGTCCGCGGCAGCATCCTCGACCGCAACGGCAACGTGCTCGTCTCGAACCGGCTCGTGAACACCATCGAGATCCAACGGGGCCTGAAGATCGCGCAGCTCAACAAGACCGTCCACAGCCTCGCGGTGCTCCTCGGCGAGGCCGACGCCGACGTCTGGAACAGCGTCAACAGCAACAAGGTCGCCGCCTACCAGTCGATCCCCATCAAGGACGACGTCGGCTACGACACCATCGTCTACATCAAGGAACGTCCCGAGGACTTCCCCGGGGTCATCGCGACCCAGCGCAGCGTCCGCACCTACACCCACGCGGCCCTCGCCGCGAACCTGCTCGGCTACGTCGGCGCGGTGAACGCCGAGGACCTCAAGCTCCATCAAGGCGAGGGGTACACGGCCAACGACGTGATCGGCAAAGACGGAGTCGAGCAGGTCTTCGAGAGCGAGCTGCGCGGCGCACCCCACATCGAGAAGTTCGAGGTCGACAGTCGCGGCCGGATCGTCACCGTCCTCCAGAACCAGAAAGCCAAAGCCGGCAACAACATCCAGCTGTCTCTGGACATGAACATCCAGGGCGCGGCCGAGAACGCGCTCGCGCAGGGCATCGCCGAGGTCAAGACGTCGACCGACACGTCCAACAACGGAGGCAAGAAACTCTTCGCGGGCACCGGTGGCGCCGCCGTCGTGCTCGACGCCCGCGACGGGTCCGTCGTCGCCATGGCCTCGAACCCCAGCTACCCGGTCGACCAGTTCACGAACGGGATCCCCCCCAACCTCTTCAGCCAGTACACCGCACCCGGGAGCAACTTCCCGCTCCTGAACCGAGCCACCCAGGGTCTCTACCCGCCCGGGTCGACGTTCAAGCTCTTCAGCGCGGTCGCCGCACTCGAGCACCCCGACGTGGTCCCGCCCGGGTTGACCCTCGACGACCGAGGCTGCTTCCCCTACGCCGCCCGGTTGTTCTGCAACGCAGGCAAGACCCCGCACGGGGTCGTCAACCTCCCGCAGGCCATCGAGGTCTCCAGCGACCTGTACTTCTACAACGTGGGCTTCTACTTCTGGAACGCCTACGCCGGCAACAGCGCTAAAGGCATCCAGCCGAACCCCAACGCCGGCTACGGCATCCAGGAGACCGCCCGCGCGTTCGGGCTCGGCAAGCCGACCGGCGTCGGGCTGCCGCAGGAGGCCGCAGGGCGGATCCCCGACCTGGCGTTCAAGCAGGCAGTGAACAAGACCAACCCGGACCCGTACTCGCGCCAGTGGGACGTGGGGGACAACGCGAACGTCGCCACCGGCCAGGGTGACGTGCTCGCCACCCCGCTGCAGATGGCCGCCGCGTACGCCGCCTTCGCGAACGGCGGCACGCTGTACTCGCCGCGTCTCGCCAGCGCCGTGAAGACCCCTGGCGGCGAGACCGTCCGTGACCTGCCGGCCGCCCCCCAAGGCAAGGTCGGGCTGACGGACGCGATCCGGAGCGCGATCATGCCCGGCTTCCTCGGCGCGGTGAGCGCCAGCGACGGCACCGCCACCGCGGCGTTCAACGGCTACACCGGCCTCCCCATCGCCGGGAAGACCGGCACCGCCCAGCAGCCACCGCCGACCCAGGACACCAGCTGGTTCGTGGGGATGGTGAACCCCGACCCGCCGCCCGGCTCGAACCAGCCGCAGTACGTTGTCGTCGTCACCGTCGAGCAGGCCGGCTTCGGCGGCACCGTCGCCGCGCCGATCGCTCGGCGCATCATCGAGGCGCTGAACGGCAACCTCGCCCCCGCGCCGGTCCAGATCGGCCACCCGAGCACCGACTGACCCCACGATGGCCACCTCCCTCCCCTCCAACCGCCGCTACCTCCAAGCCGGCATCTACGCCCAACCGACCCGCCGGCGCCGCACGGTCCTCGACGCCGACCTCGCGCTGCGCCTCGACTGGGTGCTCATCGGCGCGGTGCTCGCCATCGTCTTCATCGGCTTGCTGATGATCTACTCGGCGTCCCGCAACCTCGTCGCCGGCGACCCGACCTACTACGTCAAACGCCAGCTCCTCGCGCTCGGGCTCGCGAGCATCGTCGGCGTCGCGCTGATCCGCATCGACTACCGGAAGCTGCGCGACTACTCGCTGCTCGCCTACGTCGCCGTCGTCGGGATGCTGTTCCTCGTCATCTCGCCGTTCGGGTCGAGCATCAAAGGCCACCAGGCCTGGTTCCAGCTCCCGTTCGGGTTCCAGCTCCAGCCCTCCGAGCTGGCGAAGTTCGGGCTGGTCGTCGCCCTCGCCGGCTACGTCAACGAGCACCGCGACGACATCAACCCGTGGCGGCTCACCGTCATCATCGGCCTCGCCCTGATCCCCATCATGCTCGTGCAGCTCCAAGGGGACCTCGGCACCAACCTCGTACTGATCTTCGCTGTCATCGGCCTGCTCGCCGTCGCCGGATTCCCGGGCCGGTACCTCGTCGTGCTCACCCTGCTCGGCGCCACCCTCGTCTTCGCGGTCATCAGCCTCGGGTTGCTGCAGAAGTATCAGGTCGACCGGTTGACGACCGTGTTCAACAGCAGCGGCAGCAGCTCCCAGACCAGCTCCGCGTACAACCAGACCCAATCCAAGGAGACGATCGCCAGCGGCCGGTTCTCCGGCGACGGGCTCTTCAAAGGACCCCAGACCAAGCTCGGGTTCGTCCCCGAGCAGCAGACCGACTTCATCTTCACCGCGGTCGGCGAGGAGCTCGGGTTCGTCGGCGGCGCCACCCTGCTCGCCCTGTTCGGGATCGTCATGTGGCGCACCTGGCGAACGGCCCGGCTCGCCGCCGACTTCTACGGCACGCTGGTCTGCACCGGCATCCTCGCCATCTTCGCCTTCCAGGTGTTCGAGAACATCGGGATGACGATGGGGATCATGCCCGTCGCCGGGATCCCGTTGCCGTTCATGAGCTACGGCGGATCCAGCCTGCTGACCAGCGTCGCGTGCATCGCGTTGGTCACCAACGTGTACGCCCGACGGTTCAACTGACCGACCCGAGCGCGAACAGTCCCCAAACCCGGGCTCCCCTGACCCGCCCGGAGGCCCCGAAGCCGCTCGGCCCCGACCTGTAGACTGGTTCAGAAGATGACCACGCTGTGGCCGAGGATCGAGCCGCTCCTGGCCCGGGTCGAAAAGCCTGCCCGTTACATCGGCATGGAGTCGGGCAGCGTGCAGCCGCACTACCAGGGCGACCAGGTCGCCTGGCTGCTCGTCTACCCCGACACCTACGAGATCGGGCTGCCCAACCAGGGGCTCCAGATCCTCTACGAGATCCTGAACGAACGCGACGACGCCGTCGCCGAACGCGCCTACGCGCCCTGGGTGGACCTCGAGGCGCTCCTCCGTGACCAGGGGATCCCCCTGTTCTCGCTCGAGACCCACCGCCCGGCCTCCGCCTTCGACGTCGTCGCCTTCAACCTCTCCGCCGAGCTCGTCTACACGAACCTGCTCAACTGCCTCGACCTCGCCGGCATCCCGCTCCGAGCCGAGCATCGCGGTGACGACGACCCTCTCGTCGTCGCCGGTGGCCACTGCACCTACAACCCCGAGCCGCTCGCCGACTTCGTCGACGTGTTCGCGATCGGCGACGGGGAAGAGGTCGTCGGCGAGATCACCGCCGTCCTCGCCGCTCGTCGCACCGACGGGGCCGGTCGCCGCGACGACGTCCTCCGCGAGCTCGCCGGGATCCCCGGCGTGTACGTCCCCGCCATGTACGAGGTCGAGTACGACGGCCCCGCGATGGTCTCGATCCGACCGCGGTTCCCCGACGTGCCGGCACGAATCGAGAAGCGCACCGTCGCGGACCTCGCCGACTGGCCCTACCCGAAACGTCAGCTCGTCCCGCTGATCGAGGTCGTCCACGACCGCCTCAACGTCGAGGTGTTCCGCGGCTGCACCCGGGGCTGCCGGTTCTGTCAGGCCGGCATGATCACCCGTCCCGTGCGGGAACGGCCCGAAGAGCAGGTCCGCACGATGGTCCGTGACGGCCTGAAACGGACCGGCTACGACGAGGTTGCGCTCACGTCCCTGTCCAGCGCCGACTTCTCGGGGATCGAAGGCGTGGTCGGAGACCTCGTCCAGCACCAGGACGGCACCGGCAGCGTGAGCCTCTCGCTCCCGTCGCTGCGCGTCGACGCGTTCACCGTCGGGTTGGCCAGCCAGATCCAGACCGTCCGCCGGACCGGACTCACCTTCGCACCCGAGGCGGGCAGCTGGCGGCTCCGCCAGGTGATCAACAAGCTGATCACCGAAGACGACCTGTACGCGTCGGTCGACGCTGCCTACTCGCAGGGGTGGCGGCGGGTGAAGCTGTACTTCATGATCGGGCTCCCCACCGAGATGGACGAGGACACGCTCGGCATCGCCGAGCTGGCCCGCAACGTCGTCGCGATCGGGCGCCGCTCCACCCGCGGCGCGTCAGCGACGATCTCGGTCGGCGGGTTCGTGCCCAAGCCGCACACCCCGTTCCAATGGTTCGGGCAGAACGACATCCCCGAGCTCTCCCGCAAGGTCGGGTTGCTCCGCGACGGGCTCCGCCGCTCCGGCGCGCAGCTCCGCTGGCACGACCCGGAAGCGACGTTCGTGGAGGGGATCGCCAGCCGCGGTGACCGGCGCATCGGGAGGGTCATCGAGCGGGTGTGGCGGGCCGGAGGCACCTTCCAGGAATGGAGCGAGCGCTTCGAGCTGGGCCGCTGGTCCCACGCCATGGCCGCCGAGGGGCTCGACCCGCACTGGTACGTGACCCGCCACCGCCACCGCGACGAGGTGCTCCCGTGGGCGCACGTGTCCGCCGGTCTGCACGAGGACTTCCTCTGGGACGACTGGCAGGAGGCGCTCGCCGAGCACGGCCTCCCCGACTGCCGCTGGACGCCCTGCTACGACTGCGGGGTGTGCACCGATCACGCCCTCGAGCACGTCGTGGGGTCGCCCGTGCCGCCCGCGGGCGGGAGCCAAGGCACCGGCCAGGACCTGTCGCGTGGCGGCACCGTGCCGGTCCAGCTGGTCGAGGTGACCCGTGCGCGGTGAAGCCGGGTACCCGATGCGGCTCCGCTTCGCGAAGCAGGGCAAGGTCCGCTTCGTGTCCCACCGCGACGTCGCCCGGGCGTTCGAGCGGTCGCTGCGGATCGCCGCCGCGCCGGTCGCGTTCACCCAGGGTTTCTCGCCGCGGCCCAAGATGAGCTTCGGCCTCGCGTTGGCCGTCGGTCACGAGAGCCGCGCCGAGTACCTCGACCTCGAGCTGCGCGAACCGGCGCCGCTCGACGAGTTCGTCGCCGCCCTCGACGCCGGGCTCCCCGAGGGCCTCTCCGTCACCGGCGCCGCCCCGCTCAGCCCCCGCGCCCCGGCGCTCCAAGAGTCGGTCAGCGCGGTCGCCTACCAGCTCCGCCCGGCCACGCTGCCCGGCGAGACCCTCGCCGCGGCTACCACCGCGCTCCGCGACGCCGCCACCGTCGCGGTGGAGACCACCCGCAAGGGCCATCCCGTCACCGTCGACGTGCGGCCCAGCCTGCGTCATCTCGAAGTCGAACCCTCGACCTCGACCCTGACCGTCGAGGTCTCGACTCGGCCGCGCGCGGCGCGAGCCGGAGAGATCCTCACGGCGCTGTACCACCTCGCCGGCGTGGAGTCCGGCGAGGGTGAAGACCGGGTGCTTCGCACCCACCAATGGATTGAGCGCGACGGCGCGCGGCGAGAGCCGCTGGCAGCCGATCGCGCCACGCCCGTCCCAGCCGGGACGGGCCCGCGTGCGCTGGAGGCGTGCGCGTGATGAGCAAAGGATCGATGCATGTCCGACGAACTGACCCCGGAGGCCACCGCCTCCGCCGACCGAGGCGACCCCGCGTCGCCTCCCAACGGCCCGGCCGACTCGGCCGCCGCTGACCCCACCGCCCCGGGCGCCGCGAACGGCGAGAACGGCGTCCGTCGTCGCCGCCGCCGCGGCTCCCGCGGTGGTCGCAACCGGCGCAAGCCCGCCGGCTCGGCCTCCCGCGGTACCGACACCACCGCCGAGTCCGCGTCGGCACCCGACGCGGGCGACGCTCCCGAGCGGACGACCGAGAGCGGCAGCAAACCCAAGATCGGTGACCGCCGTCCCGCTCCCGCCGCCGCGGCGACTCCCGCCGCGGACTCGTCGACCCCGTCCTCGTCGTCGAGCTCGTCTCGTCGCCGGCGTCGCGGCGGGCGGAGCCGAGGAACCGGCGGGTCGAGCCCCGCGCCCCCCGCGGCCGCCGAAGACGCCGTGCGTGCCGACCTCGGCGTCGGCGACGCGGTCGACCTCGACGAGCTCGACGACGAGCAACGGGCCCGGCGGCGCGGCCGCACCCGCAAGGGTCGCCCCGCCGGCCGCTACCAGCTCCTCGTGCACCGACGCGACAACGGGCACACCCACCTCGCGCTCCTCGAAGGGCGGGTCCTCGTCGAGCACTCGGTGAGCACCCCCACCGACGCCGACACGTCGATCGACGGCAACATCTACCTCGGTCGGGTCCAGAACGTCCTGCCCGGCATGGAAGCCGCGTTCATCGACATCGGCACCCCGAAGAACGGGGTCCTCTACCGGGGCGACGTGTCCTTCGACGCCGACGAGGTGGAGGAGAAGCAGCCCCGCATCGAGCGGCTCCTCAAAGCCGGTCAGGCGGTCGTCGTCCAGGTCACCAAGAACCCGATCGGCGCCAAAGGCGCCCGCCTCACCCAGGAGGTCAGCCTCGCCGGCCGGTTCGTCGTCATGGTGCCCGGTGAGCCCCAGACCTACGGCATCTCGAAGCGGCTGCCCGACGACGAGCGCCGCCGGCTGCGGCGCGTCCTCGAAGGGCTCCGCCCACCCGACGCGGGGCTGATCGTCCGCACCGCCGCGGAAGGCGCCACCGCCGAGGAGCTGGAGCGGGACCTCCGCCGCCTCCGCGAGCAGTGGGAGCAGATCTCCTCGCTCGCGGCGCGCTCCAAGCCGGCACGGGCCCTCTACGAGGAGCCGCCCCTCGCGCTGCGGATCATCCGCGAGGAGTTCACCAAGGAGTACCGGGGGGTCGTCATCGACGACCGGGCCCTCTACGAGGACGTGAAGGCCTACATCGAGGCGGTCACCCCCGAGCTCAGCGAACGGGTCGAGTACTACGACCCCGACGAGGAGGGCCTCCCCCTCTTCGAGCGGTACCACGTCAACGAGCAGCTCCTGAAGGCCCTCGACCGCAAGGTCTGGCTTCCCTCCGGCGGGTCGCTGATCATCGACCGCACCGAGGCGCTCACCGTCATCGACGTGAACACCGGCAAGAACGTCGGCTCCTCGAACCTCGAGGAGACCGTCTACCGCAACAACCTCGAAGCCGCCGAGGAAGTCGCCCGCCAGCTCCGCCTCCGCGACATCGGCGGGATCATCGTCATCGACTTCATCGACATGGAGATCAGAGCCAACCGCGACTCGGTGATCAACGCGTTCCGTGCCGCCCTCGCCCGCGACAAGACCCGCACCCAGGCGTTCGAGATCACCGAGCTCGGCCTGGTCGAGATGACCCGCAAGCGCATCTCCGAAGGCCTCGTCGAATCCATGAGCGAGACCTGCCCGACCTGCCAGGGCCGCGGCTACCTCGTCGAGGAGAGCCTCCTCGAGGAGCTGCACTAACATGCATCGTCCCTGACGGAGGTCTCCATGTACGCGGTGGTCCGCACCGGCGGCAAGCAGTACAAGGTCGAAGCCGGCCAGCGACTCGAGGTCGAACGCCTCGGCGCGGACGCGGGCAGCGAGGTCGAGCTCCCCGCGCTGCTCCTCGTCGACGGCGACCGGGTCCTCGCCACCCCCGACCAGCTCGGCGCAACCCGGGTCACCGCCCGAGTCGTCGAGGAAGGCAAGGGGACCAAGATCCACGGGTTCACCTACAAGTCCAAGTCCAACCAGCGCCGCCGCTGGGGTCACCGCCAGCGCTACTCCCTGCTCGAGATCACCGACATCGCGGCCGGCTGAGGAGACACCCATGTCGAAGAAGAAGGGCGCCGCGTCCTCCCGCAACGGCCGCGACTCCGCCGCGCAGCGCCTCGGCGTCAAGGTGGGGTCCGGCTCCACGGTGCGTGCCGGGGCGATCATCGTCCGCCAGCGCGGCACCCAGTTCCACCCGGGTGACAACGTCGGACGCGGCAACGACGACACCCTCTTCGCGACCAGCGACGGCGTCGTGCAGTTCGCCCGACGCAAGGGCCGCAAGCTCGTCGACGTCGTGACCACCTGAGGTCGGCCGGCCCGCCGACGCGGCGGCCAGAACCAGCCCCAGGTCCCCGGCGGTCCGTCCCTATCCTCGACGCATGAGCCGCTCCGCGTTCGTCGACGAGGTGCAGGTCAACCTGCGCGGCGGGGACGGCGGCGCCGGCGCGGTCTCGTTCCGTCGCGAGGCCCACGTCCCCCGCGGTGGACCCGACGGCGGTGACGGTGGCCGCGGCGGCGACGTCCTCCTCCAAGCCGACCGCAACGTGGCGTCCCTCCTCGCGTTCCGAGACCATCCCCACCGGCGAGCCGGCTCCGGCCGCCACGGTTCCGGTTCCCGCCGCCACGGTGCGCACGGTGCCACCCTCGTCGTCGCCGTGCCCGAAGGGACCGTCGTCCGAACCCGAGACGGAGCCGTCCTCGCCGACCTCGTCGCCCACGGCGACACCTACCTCGCCGCGCACGGCGGCCGCGGCGGCCGCGGCAACGCCCGGTTCCTCTCCAACGCGCGCCGGGCCCCCGGCTTCGCCGAGCAAGGCGAGTACGGGCAGGAGCGGTGGCTGCGCCTCGAGGTCCAGCTCGTCGCCGACGCCGCCCTCGTCGGGTTCCCCAACGCGGGCAAGTCCACCCTCATCTCGTCGATCAGCGCCGCGCGACCCAAGATCGCCGACTACCCGTTCACCACCCTCGAACCCCACCTCGGGGTCGTCCGCCGCGGCGGCCACGAGTTCGTCGTCGCCGACATCCCCGGCCTCGTCGCCGGCGCCGCCGAAGGCCGCGGGCTCGGGCACCGCTTCTTGCGCCACGTCGAACGCACCCGGGTGCTCGTGCTCCTCCTCGACCTGGCCAGCGTCGAAGGGCGAACCCCCGAAGACCAGAAGCGGGACCTCCTCGACGAGCTCGGCCGGTACCAGCCCGAGCTGCTCGAACGGCCCCGCCTCGTCGTCGGCACCAAAGCCGACGTCGCCATTGCCGACTTCGCAGGCCTCACGATCTCCGCGGTGACCCGCGCCGGCCTCGACCAGTTCGTCGGCACGCTCGGCACCCTCGTCGACGAAGCCCGCGCCGCGACCCCGCCGCGCGAACCGGTCGTCGTGCTGCACCCCCGCGAGGAGGGCATCGTCGTCGAACGCGACGGCGACGGCGCCTGGCGGGTCGCCGGGCGAGCCGCGGAACGCGTCGTCGCGGTCACCGACCTCACCGACACCGACGCGCTCGCGTACGTACGGGACCGGTTCCGGCGTCTCGGCGTCGACCGGGCCCTGACCCGCGCCGGCGCACGCGACGGGGACATCGTGCGCATCGCCGGGATCGAGCTCGAGTACGCGGCCGACCCCGCCTCCGGGGAGGCCCGATGAGAGCGGTGATCAAGGTCGGCACGTCGTCGATCACCCGCGAGGACGGCGAGCTCGACGCCGCCGCGCTCGGCCGCCTCGCCGACGAGGTCGCCGCCGCGCGCGCCGCCGGCCACGTCGTCGTGCTCGTCTCGTCCGGCGCGATCGCCGCGGGGCTCCCCGCGTTGGGGATGGCCCGCCGCCCGAACGACGTCGGCACCCTCCAAGCCGTCGCCGCGGTCGGTCAGCCCCGCCTCATGGAGCGCCTCTCCGGCCTGCTCGCGGCACGGGACCTCATCGCCGGACAGGTGCTCCTCACCCCCCACGACTTCGGGCAGCGGGCCCAGTACCTCCACGCCCGCCAGACCCTCCAGTGCCTCCTCGACCTCGACGTCGTCCCCGTCGTCAACGAGAACGACACCGTCGCCGACGACGAGATCCGCTACGGCGACAACGACCGGCTCGCCGCGCTCGTCTCGCACCTCGTCCACGCCGACGTGCTCGTCCTCCTCACCGACACCCACGGGCTCTTCACCGCCGATCCCCGCCTCGACGAGCGGGCCTCGCTGATCGAAGAGATCGTCGAGGTCGACACCGCCCTCGAAGCCGTCGCCGGCGGTGCCGGCAGCGAGCGGGGCAGCGGCGGGATGGCCAGCAAGCTCGCGGCGGCGAAGATCGCCGCGTGGTCCGGGGTCCGGGTCGTCATCGCCGCCGCCGACACCCCGGGCGTCGTCCGCGCCGCGCTCGAGGAACGCCCCGTCGGGACCCTCGTGCGGCCCCGCCCGACCCGCCTGTCGAGCCGGAAGCTGTGGATCGCGTTCGCGCTCGGCGCCACCGGCCGTGTCGTTGTCGACGCCGGCGCCCGGCGGGCCCTCGCCGCCGAGCACCGCTCCCTGCTCCCGGCCGGGGTGCGAGCCGTCGACGGCGACTTCGCCGCCGACGACGCGGTCGAGGTCGTCGCCGACGACGGCGTCCCCTTCGCGAAAGGGCTGGTCCGCTACGACGCGGCCTCCCTCGCCCGCGTCGCCGGCCGCCGCACGGGGGACCTCCCCGAGGGCGCCCCCCACGAGGTCATCCACCGCGACGACCTCGTCGTCCTCGCCTGAGCCGGCCCCGCCGACCCGAGAAATCTTCGCCCCTGCTCTTGCGCGGCGGCGTGACGTCGGACACACTTCCCCCACTCGACGTCGGCCGACGGGGGGAGAGCCACCGCAAGGGGGCTCACACGGCCGACTCGTGGCGGGAGTGAGACGCGAGGCTGGCGCCGGCGGGAGCACCGCCACGGCGCAGCCTCGCGGCTCTCCCGCACCCGCCTCCCCGCACCCGAAAGGGCCTCAAAGGCCCGCGAAGGGCGCCAGTACACTGCCCGCGTGCCCACCGACGTCGCCGAGCTCGCTCGTCGGGTCAAGGCCGCGTCCCGGCGGGTCCAGGCCGCGCCGCCCGCCGCCCGCGACGCGGCCCTGACCGCCGCCGCGGACCTGCTCCTCGAACGGGCCCCCGACCTCCTCGACGCCAACGCTGCCGACGTCGCCGCCGCCACCGCCGCGGGGCTCGACGCCACCCCCCTCGACCGGCTCCGCCTCACCGACGACCGCGTCGCCGGCATGGCCGACGGGCTCCGCCAGGTCGCCGCCCTCCCCGACCCGCTCGGTGAGGTCCTCGACGGCTGGCGGCGCCCCAACGGGCTCGAGCTGCGACGCGTCCGCGTCCCGCTCGGGGTCGTCGCCGTCATCTACGAGAACCGCCCCAACGTCACCAGCGACGCCGCCGGGATCTGCCTCAAAGCCGGCAACGCGGTGATCCTGCGCGGCTCGTCGAGCGCGCAACGCTCGAACCGGGCCATCGTCGACGTCCTGCGAGACGGGGTCACCAAGGCCGGCCTCCCCCCCGACGCGGTCGCGCTCATCGACGACCCCTCCCACGACGCCGCCGTCGCGCTCATGCAGCGCACCGACAGCATCGACTGTCTCATCCCACGCGGGGGCCACGACCTCATCGCCACGGTCCGGGAGCACGCCACCGTCCCCGTCATCATCGACGGCGACGGGAACTGCCACGTCTACGTCGACGCCGCCGCCGACCTCGACCAGGCGCTCGCCATCGTCGTGAACGCCAAGACCTCCCGCCCGGGGGTCTGCAACGCCGCCGAGACCCTGCTCGTGCACCAGGCCGTCGCCGAGCCGTTCGTCGCCCGAGCCGCCGACGTGCTCGAAGCCCACGGCGTCGAGCTCCTCGGCGACGCCACCGCCCGCCGCTACCGCCCCTCGATGCACCCCGCGACCGACGCGGACTTCGCCCGCGAGTTCCTCGACCTGCGCATGACCGTCTCGGTCGTCGACTCCCTCGACGCGGCCATCGACCACGTGAACCGGTTCGGCACCGGGCACACCGAAGCCATCGTCACCCGCGACCTCGACGCGGCGCGGCGCTTCACCCATGAGGTCGACACCGCGGTGGTCATCGTCAACGCGTCGACCCGCTTCACCGACGGTGAACGGTTCGGGTTCGGCGCCGAGATCGGAATCTCGACCCAGAAGCTCCACGCACGTGGCCCCCTCGGCCTCCGCGAGCTGACCACGTACCGCTACGAGGTCTGGGGTGACGGGCAGGTCGTCGAGTAGTGGCCGACCGCTTCGCGTCGGTTGACGACGTCATCACCCGCCTCCGCGCCGTCGACTACCTGTCGGACGCCAACATCGCCGGTGTCGTGTACCTCGCCGACCGGCTCGAGAAGCCGGTCCTCGTCGAGGGGCCGGCCGGCGTCGGCAAGACCGAGCTGGCCAAAGCGCTCAGCGCCGCGACCGGGGGTCGCCTCATCCGGCTCCAGTGCTACGAGGGTCTCGACGAGGCCAAGGCCCTCTACGAGTGGAACTACAAGAAGCAGCTGCTGCGCATCCAGTCCGACCGTGAGCACGAGACCTCCTGGGCCGACGTCGAAGCCGACATCTTCTCGGAGCCGTTCCTGCTCACCCGCCCGCTGCTCGAGGCGATCCGCGCGTCGGAGCCGGTCGTGCTGCTCATCGACGAGGTCGACCGGGTCGAGATCGAGACCGAAGCGCTGCTCCTCGAGGTGCTCTCCGACTTCCAGGTGTCGATCCCGGAGCTCGGCACCATCGTCGGGACCCAACGTCCCTTCGTCGTGCTCACGTCCAACAACACCCGCGAGCTGTCCGAGGCGTTGAAGCGCCGCTGCCTCTACCTGCACGTCGACTACCCGGACCTCGAACGCGAGAAGGACATCGTGCGGGTCCGGGTACCCGAGATCGACGAGGAGCTCGCCGAGCAGGTCGCCCGGGTCGTGCGCTCCATCCGCGAGCTCGAGCTGAAGAAGGCCCCGTCGATCTCCGAGACCGTCGACTGGGCCCGCACCCTCCTCTACCTCGGCACCGCCGAGATCTCCCCGGAGGTCATCGGCGACACCCTCCACGTGCTCCTCAAGTACCAGTCCGACATCGCCAAGGCCCGCAAGGAGCTCGTCCCCGCCGGCGACACCTGAGCCATGCTGGACGTCCTCCAGGGCTTCGTCCACGAGCTGCGCAGCGCCGGGCTGCCGGTGTCGATGACCGAGAACCTCGACGCGATGCGCGCCGCTCGAGCACCTCGACATCAGCGACCGTGACGTCTTCAAAGCCGCGCTCGGCGCCACCCTCGTCAAGCACCACCGGCACCGTGGCGCGTTCGACACCGTCTTCGACGTCTACTTCTCCCTCTACAGCCACGGCGTCGACGCCGACGACCCCAACGCCGAGGAATGGTCCGAGCTCCTCGGTCAGGCCGGCCCGGACGGCGGCGCGGGCGCCAGCGGCGAGCTGACCCGCGAGGAGCTCGCCCAGATGCTCCTCGACGCGCTCGATGACCATGGACCGCGACGAGCTGCGCCGCCTCGCCGGCGCCGCGGTCAGCCAGTTCGCGGGCATGGAACCGGGCCGGCCCGTCGGCGGCACCTACTACCTGTACCGGACCCTGCGGCAGCTCGACCTCGACGACCTCGCCGCCCGGCTCACCGGGCGGGCCCAAGCCGAAGACGACGTGCCCGCGGACGACCTCGCCGCCCGCCTCCAGGGCGAGGAGTTCCAAGCCCGACTGCGGGTGCTGCGCGAGCTCATCGAATCGGAGATCCGCCGCCGCCTCGTCGCCGACCGGGGC
The DNA here is from genome assembly GCA_963714105.1 of uncultured Actinomycetes bacterium. Classification (GTDB taxonomy): domain Bacteria; phylum Actinomycetota; class Acidimicrobiia; order IMCC26256; family PALSA-555; genus PALSA-555. The sequence goes on from OY970233.1 coordinate 2,449,401, forward strand.
GTCGAGGCGATGGCCCGCACCCTCCGCAAACCGCTGCCCGAAGACGTCGACTTCATGCACGCCTCGCGCGAGGAGATGCTCGCCCTCCAACGGGCGATCTACCCGCTGACCCGCGCCCTGGCCGCCCGCCTCGCGCAGCGACGCCGGCGCCGCCACCGCGGCAGCCTCGACTTCCGCAAGACCGTCCGGGCCTCCCTCTCCTACGGCGGGGTCCCCGCCGAGCCCAAGTTCCGGAACCCCCACCCGTCCCGACCCGAGATCATGGTCGTCGCCGACATCTCCGGCTCGGTCGCCAGCTTCGCCCGCTTCACCCTCCAGCTCGTCTACGCGATGGCGAGCCAGTTCTCGAAGGTGCGATCGTGGGTGTTCATCGACGGGATCGACGAAGTCACCCGCTTCTTCCAAGAGTCCGACGACGTCGCCGACGCGGTGCACCGGGTCAACACCGAAGCCGACGTCGTGTGGGTCGACGGCCACTCCGACTACGGGCACGCCTTCGAGGTCTTCCACGACCGCCACGCCACCGAGGTGACCCCCAAGACGTCGCTCATCTTCCTCGGCGACGCGCGCAACAACTACCACGCCTCCCAGGCGTGGGTGCTCGGCCGCGTTGAACCAACGGGCCCGCCACGTCTACTGGCTCAACCCCGAACCGCGCGGCTACTGGGACACCGGCGATTCGATCATGGCCGACTACATCCCATACTGCGACGGTGTGTACGAGTGCCGCAACCTCCGCCAGCTCGAACGGTTCGTCACCACCATCGCCGAAGGGTGACCCCACGGGTCACCCGCTGAGCAGCGTCCAGGCCCGATCCGCGATGCGGGTCAAGGCCAGCAGCTGGACCCGCTCGCGACGGCGGAACGGCCGGCCTTCCCGCCCGACGAGCAGCATCGCCGCGTGACCCTCCAGCGGGGCGACCGCGAGGTCGTCGGGTCCGGTCGTGCCGTCCGCGACGCGAGGCGACGCGGCCGTCCCCGCGGCCAACGCCGAGAGCAGCTCGCTCGTCGGGACGGTCGTGCCGTCCGCGACCGCCAACCCGTCCCGCTCCAACAGCGCGGCCCAGTCGCCGAGGAACTCCCGGCGGGTCAACCCGACCAGCGCCTCCTGGAGGCTCCGCACCGACTCGGCCTCGCACAACGCGGTGGCGGACTCCAACGCGTCCAACCGAGGGTCGGGGAACGCCCCGACGATCCGCACCTCCTCGACCGACGCGCCGTCGACCTCCTCCACCTCTCGCACCAGCAGGTCGACGACGTCGAGCGTCGCGAGCACCACCGCGAACTCGTCGACCGCGATGTCGGTGCCCCGCTCCAGGACGTCGATGCCGACGATGTCGCCGCCGACCGCGCCGATCCGCGACGCGACGAGCCCGAGCGCGCCGGGTCGGTCGGGGAGCCAGACCCGAACGAGCACGTGCGCCGCCTCCTTCGGGACCGAGGCGACGGTGGCCTCCACAGGCGCGTCCACGGCTGGTAACCCTACGGTGCGTTCGAGTCGCCGGTGTTACGAAATCGTGACAGCGCCCGACTCGTAGAATGCCGGCGTGGCGGAGCGGATCGGCGTGCTCGGTGGCACCTTCGACCCGGTGCACGTCGGCCACATCGTCGCCGCCAGCGAGGCCCGCTGGGCTCTGCACCTCGACCGGGTGCTGCTCGTCGTCGCCGGGGATCCGTGGCAGAAGCGGGGCCAAGTCGTCGCCTCCGGCCCTGACCGGCTCGCCCTCGTGCGCGCCGCAGTCGACCCGGTCGACGGCGTCGAGGCGTCCAGCGTCGAGGTCGACCGGTCCGGGCCCTCGGTCACCGCCGACACCCTTGGCGAGCTGGCCGCCCCCGGCCGGACCTTCTTCCTCCTCCTCGGCGCCGACGCGGTGGCGAACATGCCGACCTGGCGACGCCTCGAGGAGACCCGCGCCCTGTGCACCATCGTCGTCATCGAACGGGCCGGCGACTCGCACACCGAACCACCCGGCCCCGGGTGGCGCTTCGAGCGGCTCTCGATCCCCCGACTCGACGTGTCGTCCAGCGACGTCCGCGCCCGCCTCGGCGCCGGCCGACCCATCGACGGGCTCGTCCCCGCACCGGTCATTCACGCCATCGCCACCCGCGGCCTCTACACTGACTCCTGATGCCGACGGCGTCCCGCCCGAACCCCAAGTCGCAGGCCGGGACCGCCTCTTGAGCGGCGCTCCTCCGGGCATCTCCAGCCGGGCGCAGACCGCGGCACTCGCCGCCGCCGACAAGAAGGGCACCGACCTCGCGGTCCTCGCCGTCGGCGAGATCCTCGCCATCATCGACTGGTTCGTGCTCGTCAGCGCCTCCAACACCCGCCAGGTGCGCACCATCGTCGACGAGGTCCAACGGGCGATGCGTGACCTCGACGGCTCCAAACCGATCGGCGTCGAAGGCCTCGCCGACGCCACCTGGGTGCTCCTCGACTACGGCGACGTCGTCGTCCACGTCTTCCTCGACGCGACCCGCGAGTACTACGACCTCGACCGCCTCTGGGCCGACGCGGCGCGCGTCGATCTCGGCGTGCCCGCCGCGCCACTCGCGGCCGAGGGCTCCTAGCCGCCACCTCGCGTCGCGTCCGCCCCGCCGGACTCGAGGTACGGGCGTACCAGGATCCCCCGCGCGACCAGCCCCGACTTCAGCTCCCGGACCCCGACGTTGCGCGCGAACCGAGGCGAGTACAGGATCGAGCTGATAATCGCCGCCTGCGCGCCACCGTCGGTGAGACCCGCGGCGACATGGTCGACCGTGCCCGCACCTCCCGACGCGATCACGGGCACGTTCACCGCGTCCGCCACCGCGGCGGTGACCTCGAGGTCGTAGCCCGACGCGGTGCCGTCCCGGTCGATGCTGTTCACGACGATCTCACCCGCGCCGAGATCCTCGCCGCGGCGGACCCAGTCGAGCGCGTCGAGACCGGTCGCGACCCGGGCCCCGTCGATGAACACCTCGTACCCGCTCGGGAGCTTGTGGCGCCGCCCGACCGCCTTCACCTGCGTGCTCAACACCACGCACTGACGCCCGAACGCTGCCGCGCCGGCCGAGATGATCGCCGGGTCCCGCACCGCCATCGAGTCGACGCTGATCTTCTCCGCGCCGGCCTTCAGGACCGCGAACATGTCGTCCACGGAACGGATCCCGCCCCCGACCGTGAACGGGACGAAGACGTGCCGGGCGACCCGACGGACCGTGTCGAGATCGATCCGGCGTCGCTCCGCACTCGCGGTGATGTCGTAGAACACGATCTCGTCGATCTGGTCCTCGTAGAGCCGGGCCGCGAGCTCCTCGGCCGAACCGACGTCGATGTTGTCCTGGAACTGCTGCGCCTTCGTCACCCGTCCCTTGATCACGTCGAAGCAGGCGATGAGCCGCTTCGTCAACATCGGGGCTCCCACGACGCGAAGCTGCGGAGCAGGTCCAGCCCCACCGGTCCGCTCTTCTCGGCGTGGAACTGCGTCGCTACCACGTTGTCGCGGGCGACGACGGAGCAGAACGCCGTCCCGTACTCCGTGACGCCGAGCACATCGTCGGGATCCGCAGGCTCGCAGAAGTAGGAGTTCACGAAGTAGCAGTGCGCCGCCGCGCCGAACCCGTCGGTCACCGGGTGCGCGCGGGTGCACGTCACCGTGTTCCACCCGATCTGCGGCACCCGCAGCGACGACGGGAAGCGACGCACGACACCCGGGATCCACCCCAACCCGTCGACGTCGCCCTCCTCGGAGTGCTCGAACAGCACCTGCAAGCCGATGCAGATCCCGAGGAACGGCACCCGTTCCGCGAGCACCCGCTCCTGGAGCGCGTCGACGAGATCCGCGTCGTACAACGACGTCAGCGTCGCTTCGGCGGCACCAACCCCGGGGAGGACCAGCCGGGTCGCGCGGCGCACCCCGTCGGGGTCGGCGACCAGCCGGTGCTCGATCCCGAGATGGGTCAGCGCGTACCCGACGCTCGGCGCGTTCCCGGCCCGGTAGTCGATGACCCCGATCACGCGGGCGAGTCTAGAAAGCACACCCGGTGCTCCGATCCGGTGTTTCGCGCCACACGACTTTTGCCATCCCTTAGCCCGCCCGCGTGGTCGAACGCCGCGAAGCGACGACTAGCCTGCGCTTCGCATGGCTTCGTCTTCACCCGCGATCGAGGTCGCGGCGCTCACCAAGGACTTCTCCGGCGTGCGCGCGGTCGACGATCTCAGCTTCAGCGTCGACCGGGGCCAGGTCTGCGGCCTGCTCGGCCCGAACGGCGCCGGCAAGACCACGACCCTGCGCATCCTCGTCGGGCTCCTCCACCCGACGAAGGGGCGAGCCTCGCTCCTCGGTGTGTCCATGACCCCGAGCAACCCGGTGCTCGGCCGGGTCGGGACCATGATCGAGCACGCCGACTTCGTCCCGTTCCTCTCCGGGATGCGCAACCTGGAGCTCCACTGGGAAGAGGCCGGCGGCAACTTCGCCGAAGCCGACGTCGACGCGGCCCTCAAGGTCGCCGACCTCGGAGACGCCGTCCACCGCAAGGTCAAGACGTACTCGCAAGGGATGCGCCAGCGTCTCGGCGTCGCCCGCGCCCTGCTCGGCCGACCCGAGCTCCTCGTCCTCGACGAGCCCACCAACGGGCTCGACCCCGGCGAGATGCGCGAGATCCGCCAGCTGCTGAACCGGCTCTCCGAGCACGGGGTCACCGTGCTGCTCTCGAGCCATCTCCTCTCCGAAGTCGAGCAGGTGTGCAGCCACGTCGTCGTCATGGACCGCGGCAAGCTCGTCGCCGCCGGCCCGATCGCGGATCTGACCGCGGCGACCACCTCCGTGTACTTCGGTGTCGACGACGCCGCGAAGGCCGAGCAGCTGCTCACCGCGCACGCCGGTGTCCGCACCGTCACCGGGCAGCCCCCCGGCCTCATGGTCGAGCTCGATGGGGCGTCCCGCTCCGATCTCGTCGCCGCGCTCGTGCACGGCGGCGTGGCCGTCGACACGGTGCAGGCCACCCATCGGCTCGAGGACGCGTTCCTCGGGCTCCTCGCCCACGAGGAGCGGTGATGCTCGCCCTGTTCCGCACCGAGATGGTCAAGCAGTGGCGGCGGCCCCGAACCTGGGTCACCCTCTCGCTGACCGTGGCGATCCCGATCATCATCGCGATCGCCTTGAAGGCGAACCCACCCTCGACACCCGAAGGCCGGGGCGACTTCACCTTCGGCGCGCTCCACACCGGGCTGTTCCTCCCGGTCGCCGCGTTGCAGTTCATGAGCCGGTTCCTGCTCGTGATCATCATCGCGTTGTTCGCCGGCGACTCGGTCGCCTCGGAGGCGAGCTGGGGCAACCTGCGGGCCATGCTGACCCGGCCGGTCGGGCGGGGCCGGTTCCTGCTCGCCAAGGTCGAATCGACCGCGCTGCTCGCGATCATCGCCACCGCGCTCATCGGCGTGACCGGGCTGATCGCCGGGATCGCCGCGTTCGGCTGGCATCCGCTGAGCATCTCGTTCGGTCCCCTCGGGCTCCGCACGCTCAACGAATCCACCGGACAGATCATCGGCAACCTGGCCATCGCCAGCGGCTACGTGGTCTGGGGCATCGCCGGCATCGCCGCCCTCGCGTTCATGGCGTCGACGATGACCGACTCGCCCGCCGCCGCGGTGTTCGCCGGCTTCGGGCTCTACGTCGTCTCCCAGATCCTCGACAACATCACCGCGCTCGGCTCGATCCGCTACGGGTTCCCCACCCACTACCTCGACGCGTGGAACACCCTGTTCACTCACCCGTCAGGCGGTCCGACCGCCGACATGCTCCGCGGCACCCTCCTGCAGATCCCCTACGTCCTCGTCTTCGGCGGGATCGCCTGGTGGCACTTCCGCCGCAAGGACATCCTCTCCTAGCCGCCCGCGTCGAACCGGGGCGCGCGGGCCGGCCGAGGTCTCCTCGGCGTGGGGGGTGGTAGCCGCGAGCGCGCCCGGCCGGCCGCGACACGATCTTGACAGGAACGCCCCCGGCTCGCTCCCGAGCGCCCCTCCGACTCCGGACGGAGACCCGACGGCGGGGGAGTGGTGTGGGACTGGTGGTCGATGGTCGAGCACCGCCCCCGCATCCCGCCACTGGCCCGGTGGTCCTCACCCCACCCGGTCGGGTCGCCCCTCGCAGGCTCAGCGCGGGCCTGACCATGCCGGCGCGGCCGAGTGGATCTCGGAGTTCGCCGGCACCGCCCGCATCATGCTCGTCGGCTTGTCCGCGTTCACGTTCGACTTCGCCGCGCAGTCACCGATGACGCACTGGGTCTCGAGCCCCGACCTGCGTCGCCTCCTCACCGGGGTCGTCTTCGCCGGGACCGCGACCGCGATCGTGCACTCGACCCTCGGACGCCGCAGCGGCGGCCACTTCAACCCCGCGCTGACCCTCGCGTTCCAGCGGCTGCACAAGGATCGACAACCAGCCACCCCCGACGTCCCAAAGCATGACTAGGTATTCATGTTATGATGTCAGCTCATGGGTCGCAGCCATGAGGTCGAGCTGGCGTTCGTCTCCCCCGACGCGGCGGAGCTGGTGGCGGAGACGATGCGGGCCTTGGCGACGCCGAGCCGGGTTCGGATCCTGAGCCGCCTCGCGGCGGCGCCGGCATCGGTGGGGCAGCTCTCGAGCGACCTCGACCTCGAGCAGTCCGCGGTGTCCCAGCAGCTCCGCGTCCTGCGTCACCTGCGTCTCGTCGCCGGTGAGCGTCGCGGCCGCCAGATCATCTACCGCCTCCACGACGACCACGTCGGCGTCCTGCTCGCCGAGGCGATGTCGCACACCGAGCACCTCGGCGTGCGCGCCGCACCACCGGCCCGGCGGCGCGCGCTCGCAGGATGAGCACCGCCCCGGCGGTGCTGGCCGCGGCGGCCGGCGTCGCGGTCGGTCACGCGATCCTCCCGGACCACTGGGTCCCCCTCGCCGTCCTCGGTCGGACCCGGCGCTACCCGGTCGCCCGTGTCGCCCGACTCTCGATCGCGGCCGGCGTCGCGCACGTCGCGTTCTCCCTCCTGCTCGGCGCCGTGATCGTCGTCGTCGGACTGCAGGTCCGTTCCCTCGTCGAGGGCACCCAGAACGTCATCGTCGGTGGCGTCCTCATCGCCACCGGGATCGCGTTCCTCGCCGTCGAGCTGACCGGCCGCGGTCACCGCCACCCCCATCCGCACACCCACGACGACGACCACGACCACGAGCCGCTCGCCGCGCTCCGCCATCCCCTCGACACATCCGAGGGTCACCGCGCCGCGGGACTCGCCGCGGTCATGGTCCCCTTCGGTGCCGCCGCGTCACCTGACCTCACGATCCTCCCCGTGTTCCTCGCCGCGACGACCGTGGGCGCCGCGGCGTCGGTCGGTGCCCTCCTCGTCTTCTCCGGCGTCACGATCGTCACGATCGTCACCTTGACGCTCGTCGCCACCGTCGGGGGCTACCAGATCCGCGGCGGGTGGCTCGAGCGTTGGGGCAACCGGATCACCGCCCTCACCCTCCTCGTGATCGGGACGCTCATCCTCACCGGGGTCATCTGAACCGAGCGCCAGCCCGTTCCGACGTCGCCGCGCCCGTCGGCATGCTGGGTGTCATGACCGGCGACGAACCCGAGGTGTGCGCCGAGTGCGGATTCGACGCCGCGGCGTGGACCGTCGCCGACGCGGCCACGCTCCTCGACGCGCTGGGTCTCTGGTGGCGGCTCGCGACTGCCGACATCGCACCCGCCCAGCTGAACCTCCGACCCCAACCGGGCGTGTGGTCGGCGCTCGAGTACGGGCTGCACACCTCGCTCGTGCTCGCCGTCCTCCGCGAGGGCCTCGCGCGCATCCTCGCCGACGACGGCTGCACGCTCCCGTCACCACCCGACCTCCCGGCCGCGGACGACGGCCCCGGGCTCCGCCTCGCCCCGCCCGACGTGCTCCACGACCTCCGAAGAGAAGGGGAGGCCCTCGCCGCGGTCGCCCGGGCCGCCGCACCGGACGCGTGGAACCACGTCGGCGTCCTCGCGGACCGGACCCTTCCCGCCGGGGCGGTGTTGCGCCATGCGGTCCACGACGCAACCCATCACCAGCTCGACGTCGGCCGAGGCCTCGCCGCGATCGACGCCGGGACCCCCCGAGGCTCGGGGGTGGTCCACCAGGTCAACGTGTCCGACGGGGGTGTCCCCAAGCGCCCGGTTCCGAGCGCCGCCGTCGGTCCCCGAGGCCTCGCGGGCGACGCCCAGGCCGACCGCGCCCATCACGGACGGCCGTTCCAAGCCCTGTGCCTCTGGTCGGTCGAGGTCATCGACGAGCTCGCGGCGCAGGGGCACCCGATCGGCCCCGGCCGCGCCGGGGAGAACCTGACCATCGGCGGGTTGCCGTGGGCGGCGCTCCGGCCCGGGGCCCGCCTCACCGTCGGCACGGCCCTCGCGGAGGTCTCGTTCCCCGCGACACCGTGCGCGAAGCAGGCCGGCTGGTTCAGCGACCGCGACTTCCGCCGGATCGACGACGAGCGCAATCCCGGCTGGGTGCGCTGGTACGCGTGGGTGCGCGAGCCCGGCGTGGTGCACGCCGGCGACCCGGTCGTCCTCCAGCCGTCCGCCGGCGCAGGTGGACTGCGGGCTAGCGGCCCTCGACCGGGACGGTGACAGCGGGGCGACGCCGGCGCACGACCCAGAACCCTCCGAGCAGGGTCACGGCAGCCAACGGGAGCCCGACGGTCAGTGGTGCCTCCGGGGTCTGCGCCGACTGACCCGGCGGACGGCAGCCGTTCGGGTCGAAGAGCGCGAGGTTGGTCTGGCCGGTGCCGGTGATCACGTCGCCGATGACCGCGCCGTTGGTCTGGCCCGGGCCGATCGTCCAGCCTGCGATCGCCTCCCACCGATCGTCGCCGAGACGGCGCTCCGACGCCCGCGTCCGGCGCGCTTCTCCGCCCAGGGGCCCCCGGCTCGTAACCGCCGGTTGCCCCCCGGTTGCGGGCCCGGCGCGACGACCGGTTCAGGCGTCGGTCATGCCGACGAGGGTCAGGACCGTCCGCCAGTTGCGAGTGGTCGCCGGGGAACCGAGCTGGCGTTCCAGGAACAGGTTGGACAGCTTGGTTCGGCCGTACCCGTTCGGGCACCGCAGGTAGACCTCTCGACCTCGAACCACCAGCTCGTCGGGTCCGCTCACCTTCGCCCCCAGCTCCCGCACCCGCGCCGGCTTCGGGGTCTCGGCGAGGAACGTGACGTGCAGGGTGGCGGGATCGATCCCCCGGGTGAGGAACGGGTTCTGGGTGCTGACCCGTCGCAGCTGTTCCTTCGTCCTGAGCAGCACCGTCACGCTCACCCCGAACCCCTCGCGGAGGTCCCGCTCGATCAGCTTCGCGACGTCCGACGTCGCGGCGGTCCGGAACACGATGTTCCCGCTCTGGATGTAGGTCGCGACGTCTCCGAACCCGAGCTCGAGCAGCCGGGCACGGAGATCCTTCATCCCAACCTTGTTCTGACCGCTGACGTTCACGCCGCGCAACAAGGCGACATAGGTCTTCATGGTCGCTCCCGACGAACTCGCGCGGGCGGCGGGCTCCCACCCGCACGAGCTTGGGTGGGCACCCCGCTCACGGCCGGGCTCGTCGCGCAGCGTACCCGGCACCGCCTCATCATCCGCCGGCCTCACGGACGTCGCCGACCCCATCGGCGACTCCCTTGACGGCCTCCGTGACCCGTCGATACCAAGGCCGGATGAGCCCACTCGACGCCGACACCGCCGCCACGATCACCCAGCGATGGCTCGACGCGTTCAACGCGCATCGCGCCGACCTGGTTGTCGAGCACTTCGCCGACCACGTCACCGCCCGATCGCCCGTCATCGCCCGGCTCCGTCCCCAGTCGGCGGGAACCCTCCACGGCAAACGCGAGGTGCTCTCGTACTACGAGGACGGGCTCCGCGCCACACCCGACCTGCACTTCACCCTCGTCGAGGTGCTCACCGGGATCGGGCAGCTCACGATCCTGTACCGCAACCAGCGCGGCACCCTCGTCGCCGAGACCTTGACCCTGGGCGAGGACGGCCTCGTGGACGCCGTCTCGGTCACCTACGGCCCCGAGCCGCCCCCGACCGCCTGACCGGCCGGCACCCGCCTTGACTGGTTAGATACTGCTTACCTATCGTGGGTCGTCCAGGCACCGGCAGCGAGGGAAGGACGACCGAGGATGAAGTCCATCCACCACCTCGTCGACATCGACGCGGCACCCGCGATGGTCTGGGCCGCGCTCACCGAAGCTGACGGTCTCGCGGGATGGTGGAGCACGAAGGTGCGCACCGCCGACGCGGCGCCGGGCACCGAGGTGCACTGGACCTTCACGGGTGACTTCAACCCCGTGATGGAGATCACCACCCTCGACGCCGGCCGCGAGCTCGTGTGGCGGTGCACCGCCGGGCACGACCCGTGGAAGAACAGCACCTTCCGGTTCCAGCTCGAGGAGACCGAGCCCGCACGCACCCGCTTGCGGTTCTGGCAGGACTATGCCGTCGAGCTCCCCGACGACGCGTACGGGATCTACAACTTCAACTGGGGCTACTACCTCGAGAGCCTGCGGCTCCTCGCCGCGACCGGCACCGGGAAGCCGTTCCGGGCCTGATCCCGCGCGGCGAGTCAGTCCGCCGGGGTCGTCTCGGCCAGCCGTCGAGTCAGGTAGCGGCGTTCCGCGTCGGTCGCGGCCAGCGCTAACGCCTCGCGGTACGCCGCCGCGGCCTCGGTGGGGCGATCGAGGCGGCGGAGCAGATCCGCGCGCGTCGCCGGGAGCAGGTGGTAGCCGCGCAGCGCCCCGGACGCCTCGAGCGTGTCGACCAGCGCCAGGCCCGCCTCGGGCCCCTCGGCCATCGCGACCGCCACCGCCCGGTTCAGCTCGACCACCGGTGACCGCACCATCCGGCCCAGCTCCCGGTAGAGCGCCGCGATCTCGGCCCAGTCGGTCATCGAGGCGGGATCCGCGGTCGCGTGGCACGCCGCGATCGCGGCCTGCACCTGATACGGCCCGGGTTGGCCCCGCCGCAGGGCGGTCTCGAGCACGTCGATTCCCTCGTTGATCGCGTCCCGGTCCCAGGTCCCCCGATCCTGGTCCTCGAGGGGCACGAGATCGCCGCTCGCGTCGACCCGGGCGGAGCGGCGGGCGTCGTGGAGGAGCATCAGCGCCAGCAGCCCGAGCACCTCGGGTTCGTCGGGCATGAGCCGCGCGAGCGTGCGGCCGAGCTGGATCGCCTCGGCGCAGAGGCCCTGGCGGACCAGGTCAGCGCCGGCGGTCGCGGCGTACCCCTCGTTGAACAGCAGGTACACGACCGCCAGCACCGCGCCGGTGCGCTCCGGCAGCAGATGCGCGGGCGGGACCCGGTAGGGGATCCCGGCGTTGCGGATCTTGCGCTTCGGCTCGCACGAGCCGCTGCGCGAGGGTCGGCTCGGGCAGGAGGAACGCGCGGGCGATCTCCGCGGTCGTGAGACCCGTCAGGGTCCGCAAGGTGAGGGCGACCTGGGCCTCGACGGACAGGGCCGGGTGGCAGCACGTGAAGATCAAGCGCAGCCGGTCGTCCCCGACGGCCTGCTCGCCGTGGCCGTCGTCGGTTCTTCGGCCGGGGCCAGCACGGCCACCTCCTGGAGCTTCGCGTCGCCGGTCGCCTCGCGCCGGAGCCGGTCCAACGCCCGGTTGCGTGCCGTCGTCGTCAACCAGGCGCCGGGGTTGCGCGGGACGCCGTCGCGGGGCCACCGTTCCAGGGCCCGCGCGAAGGCGTCCTGCGCGCACTCCTCGGCGACGTCCCAGTCACCGGTCGTCCGGATCAGCGTCGCGACGACCCGCCCCCACTCGTCTCGGAAGGCCCGAGCGACGGCGTCCTCGACGTCGGGGGCTACATCTCCCAGATCGGTCTCACCTCGATCGACCCGTGTCGTGCACCCGGGATCTTCGACGCGACCTCGATCGCCTCGTCGAGGTCCTTGCACTCGACCAGGTAGTAGCCGCCGATCTGCTCCTTGGTCTCGGCGAAGGGACCGTCGGAGGTCAGCACCTCGTCGTCACGCACCCGCACCGTGGTGGCGTCCGTGGTCGGGCGCAGGCGCTCGCCACCCTGGAGCACCCCACGGCCGCCCATCTCCTCACCGAACGCGGCGTAGCCGGCCATCATCTCCGACTGCTCCGCCGGGCTCAACGCCCGCTCGGCGGTCTCGTCGGTGCAGATCATCAACGCGTATCGCATGTCGTTCCTCCTCGTCGGTTGGTTCCCTACCACGACGAACGGGAACCGCCCAGATCGACATCACCCGACGGTCGGGCGCGGCGAAGGTGGGGGAGCGGACCTGACTGGCGCGGCCCAGGCCCGCCAGAGCCCAGCCCGTCCAGTGGCCGCCGCCGGCGGGGCGAGAATGGGCCGGTGGCCGACCCGTGGAGCCTGGATGAGGTCGCGCACGCCGGCCCGGAGCACCTGGACGCGGGTTCCGTGGCCGGATACGACCGCAAGTCCGGGGCCGATCCCATCGACGACCTGGCGGTGCTGCGCCGACACGGCCTGGATGACCGGTCGACACTCGTCGACCTCGGGGCCGGGACCGGGCGGTTCGCGCTCGCGGCGGCGCCGCACTGCCGACAGGTCATCGCCGTGGACGTGTCGCCCGTGATGCTCGACGTGATCCGTCACCGGAGCACCGAAGCTGGGATCACGAACGTGACGTGCGTCGAGGCCGGGTTCCTCAGCTACGAGCACCTCGGACCGCCGGTGGACATCGTCTACAGCCGGAACGCGCTGCACCACCTCCCCGACTTCTGGAAGGTCGTCGCGCTCCACCGTGTTGCCGCGCTGTTGCGACGCGGCGGTGTCCTCCGTCTCCGCGACCTCATCTTCGACTTCCCCCCGGCCGACGCGGACGCGTCGATCGAGCGCTGGTTCGCGAGTGCCGCCACCGATCCTGCCGAGGGCTACACGCGAGCCGACCTCGCTGAACACGTCCGCACCGAATACAGCACGTTCCGATGGCTGCTCGAGCCGATGCTCGAAGCGTCCGGCTTCGACGTGATCGAGGCCGACTTCGACCGATCGACCTACGGGCGCTACACCTGCCTCAAACGCTGACCGCCGTGCGTCGGCGCGCCCGCGTCTCGTGCCGACGCGCGGGCCCGGGGAATCGAAGCGCTTCGTGGTCCTCCCCACGCCACGTGCTGAGTTGGGGAGGGACGTGGAAGTGACGGGACTCCGTTCGAACCCCCTTCGCTCCCGGCACGCCTCCAGCCCCCCCGACACGAGGACGCTCGTCGTTCTCGATCGTTCTCCCTGGTACGCGGGCGGCGGGAGCGTCCCCTGACAGGCTGGCATTAGGCGTCCGCATGCGGGCGCGTGTTGTGTTCTTGACAACGATGTGGACCTGAGGGGACTCGAACCCCTGACTTCCTCCATGCCATGGAGGCGCTCTACCGGACTGAGCTACAGGCCCAGGGGAGCAGTCACGTTACCAGTGGGCTCGTCGAGCAGCGGAAGACCGACCCGTCGCCGTCGCCAGTCGCGGTGAACGGTTGTTTGCGGACCGGCCGGTCGGGTCGTCGTACGCTCGCACGGTCATGAGCGAACCGCCCGCCGCTGTCGAGACGCCGAAGCATCGCTACGACGCGGGGTTGGCGAACGAGCTCGAGGCGAAGTGGCAGGACTACTGGGACCAGCACCGGACCTTCTGGACCCCGAACCCGGTCGGGAGCCTGTCCGAGGGCTTCGACCGGGTCGCGAGCCGTCCGAAGCTCTACGCCCTCGACATGTTCCCGTACCCGAGCGGGGCCGGCCTCCACGTCGGGCACCCGCTCGGGTACATCGGCACCGACGTCTTCGCTCGCTTCCACCGGATGACGGGCAGCAACGTGCTCCACGCGATGGGCTACGACGCGTTCGGGCTCCCCGCCGAGCAGTACGCGCTCCAAACCGGCCAGCATCCGCAGGTCACGACCGAGCAGAACATCGCCACGATGCGCCGCCAGCTCCGCGCGCTGGGTCTCGGGCACGACCCCCGTCGCAGTGTCGCCACCACCGACGTGGCCTACTACCGGTGGACGCAGTGGATCTTCCTGCAGATCTTCAACGCCTGGTACGACGTCGACGCCGACCGGGCCCGCCCCATCGCCGAGCTCGTCGCCGCCTTCGAGGCCGGGGCTCGAGCACCGAGCAGCAGCGCGAACCCCGATGAGCGACCCTGGGCCGAGCTCGACGACCGGACCCGACGCCTCGTTGTCGACTCGTACCGGCTCGCGTACCGGGAAGAAGCGCTGGTCAACTGGTGCCCGGCGCTCGGGACGGTCCTGGCCAACGAGGAGGTCACCGCCGACGGGCGCAGCGAACGGGGCAACCATCCCGTGTTCAAACGGCCCCTCGAGCAGTGGATGCTTCGCATCACCCGCTACGCCGACCGGCTCCTCGCCGACCTCGACCTGCTCGACTGGCCCGACCCGATCAAGGTCATGCAACGGAACTGGATCGGGCGCAGCACCGGCGCGGCGATCCGCTTCCCCGTCGACACTCACGCCGACCTCGACATCGAGGTCTTCACCACCCGCCCCGACACGGTCTACGGCGCCACCTACCTCGTGCTCGCACCCGAGCATCCCCTCGTCGACACGATCGTCCCGCCCGACTGGCCGGGCGCGACCATCGGCGAGGAACAAGGGGAAGTCCCCGCGGCGTGGCGGGGCATCTTCGGCACCGACGTCGCACCGGGCGCCGCGATCCGCGCCTACCGCGCGTTCGTCGCGGCACGCACCGATCTCGAGCGTCAAGCCACCGGACGCGAGAAGACCGGCGTGTTCACCGGCGCGTACGCCCGGAACCCGCTCACCGGGGACACGATCCCGGTCTTCGTCGCCGACTACGTGCTCATGGGGTACGGCACCGGCGCCATCATGGCGGTCCCGGGCCAAGATCAGCGCGACTGGGAGTTCGCGGTCGAGTTCGGACTGCCGATCGTCCGCACCGTCCAACCCCCCTCGGACTTCGACGGGGAGGCCTTCCTCGGTGACGGGCCCGCGATCAACAGCGGGTTCCTCGACGGGCTCTACGTCGACGACGCCAAGACCCAAATCGTCGAATGGCTCGAGGCCAACGGCCTCGGTACCGGCACCGTCACGTACAAGCTGCGGGACTGGCTCTTCAGCCGGCAGCGCTACTGGGGCGAGCCGTTCCCGATCGTCTACGACGACGACGGCCTCCCGTTGGCGTTGCCGGACTCGGCGCTGCCGGTCGAGCTCCCCGAGCTCGAGGCGTTCGAGCCGGTCGTCGTCGCCGACGACGACGCCACCACGCCACCCGAACCGCCCCTCGCCCGCGCCGAGCGCTGGGTCGACGTCACCGTCGACCTCGGCGACGGCCCGCGCCGCTACCGGCGCGAGACCAACACGATGCCCCAGTGGGCCGGGTCGTGCTGGTACTACCTGCGCTACCTCGACCCGACCAACGACACCCGATTCGTCGATCCGGCCGTCGAGCGGTACTGGATGGCCGGCGAGCCCAGCGGGGGAGTGGACCTCTACGTCGGCGGGGTCGAGCACGCCGTGCTGCACCTGCTCTACGCGCGGTTCTGGCACAAGGTCCTCTTCGACCTCGGTCACGTCTCGACCCTGGAGCCATTCCACCGCCTCTACAACCAGGGGTACATCCAGGCGTTCGCGTACCGCGACGCCCGCGGGATGTACGTCGACGCCGCCGACGTCGACGACGCGCGACGACGGCGACTACTTCGACGGCGCTGCGGTCACCCGCGAGTACGGCAAGATGGGCAAGAGCCTCCGCAACGTCGTGACGCCCGACGACGTGTACCGCGACTACGGGGCCGACACCCTCCGCCTCTACGAGATGTTCATGGGGCCGCTCGACGCGAGCCGTCCGTGGAGCACCACCGACATCGTCGGGGTCCACCGCTTCCTCCAACGGGTGTGGCGCAACGTCATCGACGAGGAGACCGGCGCGGTCATCGTCGACGACGAGGCGGCCGACGCGACCACCCGTCGGCTTCTGCACCGGACGATCGCCGACGTCCGCCACGACATGGGCGAGCTGAAGTTCAACACCGCGATCGCCCGCCTCTTCGAGCTGAACAACCGGCTCACCCAGGTGACCGGCTCGAACGGCCGCTCGCCCCGCGAGGTCGTCGAGCCGCTCGTGCTCATGCTCGGCCCGCTCACCCCCCACGTCGCCGAAGAGCTGTGGAGCCGGCTCGGCCACCACACGTCCCTCGCGTTCGAGGCGTTCCCGGAGCCGGACCCGGCCGAGCTCGAGGACGACACGGTCGAGATCGTCGTGCAGGTCAACGGCAAGCCTCGGGGCCGGATCACGGTCGCCACCGACGCGACCGACGACACCGTCGAGACCCACGCCCGTGCCGAGCCGCGGATCGCCGCGCTGCTCGCCGCCGCGACGGTGCGGAAGGTCATCGTCGTCCCCGGGCGGATCATCAACTTCGTCGTCGGCTGATACCGTCGCCGGCCGGCGGCGCTCGCGACGCTGCCCGCGCTTCCCCGGCACTTCCTCCGACCGCCCTTCGGCCTCGGAGGTCGCCATGCCCGCGTCCGACTTCACCCGCCCCTCGGTGCCACCCGAGCACCGAGACGACGACCCCGACCCCAGCTTCTGGGGCCCCGAGGATCGGGTGGCCCGCCGGCGACGGCCCCGCCGCGCCGCCCCGGGCGGCCCGAACGGGCTCCTCGGCACCCGCGGTGAGCGCCGCGTCGTCGTCGCCGTCGCCGCCGTCCTCGCGGTCGCCGCCGCGCTGGTGTCGTACCGGGCGTCCACGCCGGTGTCGACCCCCGCACCGGTCTCGGCGTCCCCCACGCCGACCGCCGCCGCCCCGACGCGCGGGCCGGGCGGCAAGGTCGTCGTCCACGTCGCCGGCGCCGTGAGCCGCCCCGGGGTCGTGGAGCTCCCCGCCGCGGACCGGGTCATCGACGCGCTCGACGCGGCGGGCGGCGCGTTGGCGGACGCCGACCTCGACCGGGTGAACCTCGCCGCTCGTCTCCACGACGCCGAACAGATCCTCGTGCCGACCACCGCGCCGCCGCCGACCAGCGCGCCGCCGCCGACCACGACGACCTCGACGACGGCCCCGCCGCCCACCACCGCGACGACCGGATGACGGTCCGCCACCCCGGAACCTCCCAGCGCCCGCGCGTAGGCTGCGCCGACATGCCGTGGCGGTTTCGGCTCGGTGAGCGGGTCCACGACCTGACGAGTCGCACCCTCGTCATGGGGGTCCTGAACCGCACCCCCGACTCGTTCTACGACCGCGGCGCGACGTTCGCCCTCGACACCCTCGTCGAGCGGGGCCTCGCGCTCGTCGCCGACGGTGCCGACATCCTCGACGTCGGTGGCGTCAAGGCCGGGCCCGGCCCCGAGGTCAGCGAAGCCGAGGAGCTCGACCGGGTCCTGCCCGCGCTGGAGGCCCTCGCCGCCACCGTCGCCGTGCCCCTCTCGGTCGACACCTGGCGGGCCTCGGTGCTCGACGCGGCCTGCCACGCCGGCGCGGTGATCGGCAACGACATCAGCGGCTTCGCCGACCCCGACTACCTCGCGGTCGCGGCCGGCCATCACGCGTCCGTGGTCGCCACCCACATCCGGCTCCGCCCCCGCGTCCCCGACCCCGAGCCGGTCTACACCGACCTCGTCGGCGACGTCCGGGCCTTCCTCCTCGACCGGGCCGGGCAGGCCCAGGCCGCCGGTCTCGACCCCGAGCGGATCGCCCTCGACGCCGGCCTCGACCTCGGCAAGACCCCGGCGATGAGCGCGGTGCTCCTACGGGAGAGCGAAACCTTGAGCCGGCTCGGGTACACGCTGCTCCTCTCCGCCTCCAACAAGCGGTTCCTCGGCGAGCTGCTCGGCCTCGACATCAACGACCGCCGCGACGTGTCCTTGGCCGCCGCCGCGTACGGCGTCGCCCACGGGTGCCGCATCATCCGGGTCCACGACGTCGCCGGCACCGTCCGGGTCTGCCGCACCCTCGACGCGATCCTCTCCGAACGACCCGTCGGGGTCCGATGAGCGTGCACCTGGTCACCGGCACCGACCCGGTGCTGCGCGACGACGCCGCGTCGCGGCTGATCGGCGACCTGCTCGCCGGCGAGGACCGCACCCTCGCGGTCGAAGAGCACACCGTCCCCGGCCGAGGCGAAGGCGACACCGCGAGCGAGGGTCGCGACGACGTCGTCGACGCGATCGTGAACGCCGCGAGCAGCCCCCCGTTCATGACCGCACGCCGCGTGGTCGTGGTCCGCGACGTCGGGAACTTGCGTGCCGGCGACCTGGCGCCCCTCATCGCGTTCCTCGACGACCCGCTCGACACGACCGAGCTCCTCCTCGTCGCCGGCGGGGGCAAGACGCCCCTCGAGCTCGAGAAGCGGGCCCGGGCCGTCGGTGACGTCACCGCGCCCACCTCGGAGCGCAGCGCCGACGTCCTCGCCGCCGAGCTCGACGCCGCCGACCTGCGCCTGACCGCGGCCGCCCAGGACGCGATCCGTGCCCACGTCGGCGAGGACGCCGGGCTGCTCCCCGGCCTGGTGGAGACCCTCGCCGGCGTCCACGGCCGAGACGCGCAGCTCGACGTCGACGCGGTGGAGCCGTACCTCGGCGAGGCCGGCACGATCCCGGTCTGGGATCTCACCAACGCGGTCGAGCGGGGCGACATCCCGGGCGCGTTGACGACCGTCCGACGACTCCTCACCGTGACCAGCCCCCGTCAGCCTCGCCCCATGCACCCGCTGCAGGTCCTGGGGCTGCTGCACGGCCACTACCGGCGGCTGCTGCGCCTCGACGACCCCCGGGTCCGCACCAACGAGGACGCCGCCGCCGCGCTCGGCGGCCGGACCAGCCCCCGCGCCGCGGGGTTCCGGCTCCGCCAGACCCGCGCGCTCGGCACCGAGGGGCTGCGACGAGCGTTCGACCTCATCGCCCAGGGCGACCTCGACCTCAAAGGCGCGCGGGCGATCCCGGAAGCCGTCGTGGTGGAGCTGCTCGTCGCCCGGCTCGCCGCGCTCGGCGGCGGCCGTCGGCCGGGGACTAGCTCCCGGCGCCCTTCGCGGTCCGCTTCATGAGCCGCGACGTACGTCGGGCTGCCTGCCGCGGATGGATGCGACCGTTCGCGCCGGCCTTCCCGAGCCGCTTCTGCGCGGCGCGCACGAGCTCGTCCGTCTCCGGTGCCCCGTCCTCGGCGGCGATCGTCGCCGCCTTCACGCGGGTCTTGAGCTCGGTGCGGACCCCGAGGTTGCGCTGACGGCGCCGCTCGTTCTGGCGGTTCCGTTTGATCTGGCCCTTGATGTTCGCCACCGCGCGTCGCGTCCTGCTCGAAGGTTGACCGGAAGGCACCCAGGCTAGCAGTCGACCCCCGCGACGCTCCCCCCGGCCCCGGGGGGATCCCCGTCGACCACCGCGGCGGTCCGTGTCGTGTCGTGAGCGGCCCCGGTGGCCGTCGCTACGCTCGAGGGACCGCCACGCGGGCGGTTCCCCCGGTGTGCCCTCTGCACCGCCGCCCCCAGCAGCTCCGGAGCCGGCTTGGACATCTCACGCAGTCGGTGCTTCTCGCTGCTCAGCCACGTCGATCACGGCAAGAGCACCCTCGCCGACCGCATCCTCGAGCTGTGCGGCGCCGTGGACGCCCGCGCCATGCGGGAGCAGTACCTCGACTCGATGGACCTCGAACGGGAGCGGGGCATCACCATCAAAGCCCAGAACGTGCGCCTCCACTGGCGCGACTTCGTCCTGCACCTCATCGACACCCCCGGCCACGTCGACTTCGGTTACGAGGTGTCCCGCAGCCTCGCCGCCTGCGAAGGCGCCGTCCTCCTCGTCGACGCCAGCCAGGGCATCGAGGCCCAGACCCTCGCGAACTGCTACGCCGCGCTCGAAGCCGACCTCACCATCGTCGCCGTCCTCAACAAGATCGACCTGCCCCAGGCCGAACCGGACCGGCGGGCCGAGGAGATCGAGCGGGTCCTCGGTCTCCCCGCCGACGAGATCCTGCGCATCTCAGCCAAGACCGGCGCCGGCGTCCCCGAGCTCCTCGACGCGGTCGTCGCCCGGATCCCGGCCCCGACCGGCGATCCGGACGCACCGCTGCGGTCCCTCATCTTCGATTCGTTCTACGACCCGTACCGCGGCGTGGTCAGCTCGGTCCGCGTCTTCGACGGCACTCTGGTCAGCGGCGCCCGGCTCCGCTACCTGCAAGCCGGCGCCAACCACGACGCCGAGGAGGTCGGCGTGCGCACCCCCGACCCGACCCCGGTCGCCGCGCTCGGACCCGGCGAGGTCGGCTACCTCATCGCCGGCATCAAAGACGTCGGCCAAGCCCGGGTCGGCGAGACCGTCACCACCCCCACGCACCCGGGCGCGCCGCTGCCCGGCTACCGCGACCCGAAGCCGATGGTCTTCTGCGGCCTGTACCCCGTCGTCGGCGACGAGTACGCCGACCTGCGCGACGCGCTCGAGAAGCTCCGCCTCAACGACTCGTCGTTCACCTACGAACCCGAGACGTCCGGCGCGCTCGGCTTCGGGTTCCGCTGCGGGTTCCTCGGGCTGTTGCACATGGAGATCGTGCGGGAACGCCTCGAACGCGAATACGACCTGTCGCTCGTCGCGACCGCACCCAACGTCGAGTACCAGCTCCACCTCACCGACGGGCACGTCGAGGTGGTCGACAACCCGTCCGCCATGCCGCCCCCCACCCACATCGACACGATCGAAGAGCCGTACGTCGCCGTCACGATCCTCACCCCCACCGAGTACGTCGGGCCGCTCATGGAGCTCGCCCAGACCCGACGCGGGACGATGACCAAGCTCGAGTACCTCTCCGAGGAACGCGTCGAGCTCGTCTACTCGCTTCCCCTCGCCGAGATCGTCATGGACTTCTTCGACGTGTTGAAGTCACGCACCCGCGGCTACGCCAGCCTCGACTACGAACCCGCCGGGTACGAGCCGTCCGACCTGGTCAAGGTCGACGTGCTCCTGAACGGCGTCCCCGTCGACGCCTTCTCCACCGTCGTGCACCGCCAGAAGGCCCAGGACTACGGGCGGCGCATGACCGAACGGCTCCGCGAGCTCATCCCCCGCCAGCTCTTCGACGTCCCGATCCAAGCCGCCATCGCCGGGCGGATCATCGCCCGCGAGACGGTGAAGGCGAAACGCAAGGACGTGCTCGCCAAGTGCTACGGCGGTGACGTCACCCGCAAACGGAAGCTGCTCGACCGTCAGAAGGAAGGGAAGCGGCGCATGAAGCAGATCGGCCGCGTCGAGGTCCCCCAAGAGGCATTCGTCGCCGCGTTGCGTCTCGACGGGTGACCATGGACTCCACCGTCGCCACCCTCACCGCAACCCGCGAGCCGGCCGATCCCGCCGCGCCGCTCGGCGTGTACGTCCACATCCCGTTCTGCGCGACCCGCTGCGACTACTGCGACTTCGCGACCTGGACCGACCGGGACACGCTGATCGACGACTACGTGGACGCCTGCGTCACCGACCTGACCCGCCGGGTCGACAGTGGGGAGCTGCGCCCGGCGACCACCGTCTTCTTCGGCGGCGGGACACCATCCCTGCTCAGCGCACCCGCGCTGCTGCGCATCCTCGACGCGATCCCACGGGTCCCCGACGCCGAGGTCACCGTCGAATGCAACCCCGACAGCGTCGACGCGCGCGAAGCTGGGCGCGTACCGGGCCGGTGGCGTCACCCGCGTCTCGTTCGGTGTCCAGTCGTTCCGACCCCACGTGCTCGCCGCGCTCGGCCGCACCCACGACCCCGACGCGGTCACCCGGGCGGTGACCGCCGCCCGCGGCGAGGGGTTCGAGCGCTTCAACCTCGACCTCATCTACGGGACGGTGGGGGAGTCACTCGACGACTGGCGGGCCACCGTCGACGCCGCGCTCGCGCTCGACCCGCCGCACCTGAGCGCGTACGCGTTGACCGTCGAGGCGGCCACCCCGCTCGGCCGCCGCGTCGCCGCGGGCGTCACCCCACCCCCCGACGACGACGACCAGGCCACCAAGTACGAGCTCGCCGACGCCGCGTTCCGCGCCGCCGGACTCGAGTGGTACGAGATCTCGAACTGGGCCCGCCCCGGCCAGGCCTGCCGCCAGCACCTCCTCTACTGGAGCCAAGGCGACTACCTCGGCATCGGCTGCGCCGCCCACGGCCACCGCGACGGTGTGCGCACCTGGAACGTCCGCACCCCCGAGCGGTACTGCGAGCGGATCACCGCCGGCGCCACACCGGTCGCCGGCGGCGAGGACCTCGACCCGGTCACCCGCGCCGACGAGGCCCTCACGCTGGCGCTCCGCACCCGGGCCGGCATCCCCGTCCCGGCCCACCCCGGCGCCGCCCGCGAGGTCACCGACCTCCAAGCCGCCGGGCTCCTCGAACCCGGCGGCGCCGGCGTGGTCCTCACCCGCCGGGGCCGGCTCCTCGCCACTGAGGTCACGGTCCGTGTCCTCACCGCTCTCGAAGGAACCCGCCCCCCGGCTGGCACTCGGTAGGATTGAGTGCCAGACCCCCTCCCCGGCGGACGAGCGGAACTGGCCATGGACCACCCCGAAATCAGTCGAGCTCGACGAACGCAAAGCCGCCATCCTCCGCGCCGTCGTCGAGGAGTACGTCGAGACCGCCCAGCCCGTCGGATCCCAGACCATCGCCCGCTCCAGCGACCTCGCCGTGTCGAGCGCGACGGTCCGCAACGAGATGACGATCCTCGAACGAGACGGCTACCTCGTCCAGCCCCACACCTCGGCCGGGCGGGTCCCGACCGACCGCGGCTACCGCTACTTCGTCGACCACTTCTCCCGCGCCGGCACGCTCCCCGCCGGGCAGCGTCGCGCCGTCTCCCAGTTCTTCGCGTCCGCGCACCAAGCCCTCGAAGACCTCCTCACCGAGACCAGCCACCTCCTCGCCCGGGTCAGCCACCACGCCGCGCTCATCATGGGACCCGAACCCGACGCGGCGCAGGTCCGCAGCGTGCAGCTCGTCCCGCTCCAACCCGGCGTCGCGCTGCTCGTCGTCGTCCTCTCCACCGGCGCGGTGCGCCGCGAGGTCGTACAGCTCGCCGTCGAAGCCGACGAAGACGTCGTCACCAGCGCCGGCGCCGCGCTCGACACCCAGCTCCGCGACCACGAATGGTCCGGTCTGCCCGCCGTGCCCCGCACCGGCGACCATCACGTCGACACGATCGTGGCCCTCGCTCACGAGGCGCTGCAGCACGCCGCGACCGCCGACCACGACGAGCCGCTCTACGTCGGCGGGGCCAGCCGTCTCGCCGCCGAGCAGGACGCGTTCACCACCGCGGAGCGCACCGCCCGGCTCCTCGAGGTGCTCGAACACCAGGTCGTCGTCGTGTCCCTCGTCCGCGAGCTCCTCGACCGCGGCCTCACCGTCGGCATCGGATCCGAGAACCGCCTCGACGAGCTCCGCGACTGCGCCATCGTCCTCGCCCCCTTCGAGGTCGACCAGCGCCCCGCCGGGATCGTCGGGGTCCTCGGCCCCACCCGGATGGACTACCGCCACGCCCTCGCCGCGGTGTCCGCGGTGAGCCAACAGCTCGGCCGGCACCTCTCGTGAGCCGCGACTGCTACGAGGTCCTCGGCGTCACCCGCGACGCCACCGACGACGACATCAAGCGCGCGTACCGCGACCTCGCCCGCCGCTACCACCCCGACTCGAACCCCGACGCCCCGAACGCCGAGGAGCGGTTCAAGGAGATCAGCGTCGCCTACGAGACCCTCCGCGACCCGGAACGACGTCGCCGCTACGACCTCTTCGGTGACACCGGCGCCGGCGCCCAGCCCGGCGCGGAGGCGTTCGGGTTCGGTGACCTCTTCGACGCCTTCTTCGGCGGCGACCCCTTCGGTGGCCGGCGGGGACCGGCCGGGCCGGCCCGCGGCGCCGACGCCGAAGTCGTCGTCGAGCTCACCCTCGCCGAGGCCATGTTCGGCACCACCCACACCATCGAGGCGTCCCTCCCGGTCGGCTGCCCCCGCTGCCAAGGGTCCGGCTGCGAACCCGGCACCCACCCGAGCCGCTGCGACGTCTGCGGCGGCACCGGCGAGGTCCGCCAGGTCCGCCGATCCATCCTCGGCCAGATCGTCACCGCGTCACCCTGCGGAGTGTGCGAAGGCACCGGCCGGCGCATCCTCACCCAATGTCGAGACTGCCGCGGCGACGGACGCGTCCGCGCTCAACGCGCGATCGACGTCGAGGTACCCGCCGGCGTCGACGACGGGCAACGCCTCCGCCTCGCCGGCCGCGGCCCCGCCGCTCCCCGCGGCGGCGTCCCCGGCGACCTCTACGTCAGCGTCCGGGTCGCCAAGCACCCCGACTTCGAACGTCGCGGCGACGACCTCATCCACGTCCGCCAGATCTCCGCCGCGCAAGCCACCCTCGGTGCGCACCTCCTCATCGCCGGTCTCGACGCGGAGCACGAGGTCGCCGTCCCGGCCGGCACGCAACCCGGCCAGGTGTTCCGCGTCAAGCACGCCGGGATCCCGTCGCTTCGCGGTCGCGGCCGCGGTGACCTCCTCGTCCGCGTCGACGTCGACGTCCCCACCCGCCTCACCGACGAAGAAGCCGAGCTCTGGCATCGCCTCGCCGAGCTCCGCGGTGACGAGATCGCCCCGCCCGAGAAGGGCGTCATGTCCCGGCTGCGCTCCGCGTTCCAGTAGACTCCGCGATGGGCGCCTCGGGCTGGTGCGCCGACGCCAACGCGGTCGCGCACCTCTTCGTCCCCGACCTCGACGACGAGCTCATCGTCGCCGGCGCCGACGGGCACCACCTGCAACGCGTCCGGCGCCTCCACGCCGGCGAAGCGGTCACCGCCGCCGACCCCCACGCCCGCTGGCGGCGCTATCACATCGTCGACGCCCGCGATGGCCGGCTGACCCTCGTCGCCACCGGGCCGCACACCGAGGAACCGACCCTCCACCCCGGCCTCCGGGTCGCGTTCGCGCCCACCAAGGGCCACCACCCCGACCTCGTCGTCCGCCAGTGCAGCGAGCTCGGTGTCGACGCGGTCGTCCCCGTCGTCGCGGCACGCTCCGTGGTCCGCTGGGACCACCGAGACCGACCGCCCCCTCGACCGGCTCCGACCGCGTCGCCCGACGAATCCGCGGTGCAGTGCCACCGGGCCCGCCTCCTCACGGTCGAGGGCGCCCGTCCCCCTCACCCGCCTCGCCGGCGCCCCCGGCCTCGTCGTCGCCGACCGGACCGGGCCGGCCCGCCGACCGGCTCCCCGAGCCGACCGGCGGGACCTGGCTCCTCGTCGTCGGCCCCGAAGGCGGCCTCGACCCCGCCGAGCTCGACCACCCTTCGGACCGGCGCCCCGCCTGGCCATCGGACCCCATGTCCTGCGGGCCGAGACCGCCGCCGACCGCCGGTGCCGCCGCCCTCACCGGCCGCCGCCACCCCAGCCCAGTCGACCACCCTGAGTGACGGTTCGGGCCCGCCCCTGATAACGTCATCCGTCACCGGGCAACCACTGGGCGGTGTCGGGGCAAGGGCGAGGCTGGGGAGCACGTCGTGAGCAGCCTGGAAAGTCGGGCCAGTATCCAGACTCGGGGAGCGCCTCCGGGCGATCCGACGCCAGCAGGGCCTTTCCCTCCACGACGTCGAAGCCCGCTCGGGCCAGGAGTTCAAGGCCTCCGTCCTGGGCGCCTACGAGCGGGGGGAGCGGGCCCTCTCCGTCAGCCGGCTCCTGCGCCTCGCTGAGCTCTACGACGTGCCCTCGGGCCAGCTGCTGCCCCGAGGCGCCGACATCGAGATCGACCTCACCCACGGGGCCGAGGACGGCGCTGCCCTCACCATCGACCTGGTCCGCCTCAACCAGCTCGAGGAACCCGACGCCGAGGTCCTGGCCCGCTACGCGGCGACGATCCAGCTCCAACGCCAGGACTTCAACGGCAGGATGCTCACCATCCGCCGCGACGACGTGCGCGTCCTCGCCGCGGTCCTCGGCCGCAGCCCCGACGACCTCGGCACCCGGCTCAACCAGCTCGGGTCTGCTGGTCGGCAGCTGAGCCAGACGAACGGCGGCGCCGCGCCTCGGCGCTACGCTGCCGCGCTGAGGTGTCCACACCGTCGCCGACTCAGCTCAAGGTTCTCGTCCCCGGGAATCATCTCATGGTCACCCTCCTGGGCCAGCGCGACGAATTGCTGAAGCTCGTCGAAGACGCCTTCCCGGTCGCCATCCACGTGCGCGGCAACGAGATCACCGTCACCGGTGACGCCGCCGACGCGGAGCGGGTCGGTCGCCTCTTCGAAGAGCTCGTGATGCTGCTCGAGTCCGGCCACCATCTCGACGCCGACGGGCTCGGCCGCTCCATCGAGATGCTCAAAGCCGACCAGCGTCCCACCGAGGTGCTCGGCACCGAGGTGCTCCGCGGCCGCAAACCCATCCGCCCCAAGACCGCGGGTCAGAAGCGCTACGTCGACGCGGTCCAGGCCAACACGGTCACGTTCGCGATCGGTGTCGCCGGCACCGGCAAGAGCTACCTCGCCGTCGCGCTCGCGGTGCAGGCCCTCCAAGCGAAGGCGATCAACCGGATCATCCTGACCCGACCGGCCGTGGAAGCCGGCGAGCGGCTCGGGTTCCTCCCCGGTGACGTCCTCGCCAAAGTCGACCCGTACCTGCGGCCCCTCTACGACGCGCTCTACGACATGCTCGACGCCGACGTCGTCAGCCGGCTCATGGACCGCGGCACCATCGAAGTCGCCCCGCTCGCGTTCATGCGCGGCCGCACCCTGAACGACTCGTTCATCATCCTCGACGAGGCCCAGAACACCACCGCCGAGCAGATGAAGATGTTCCTCACCCGTCTCGGGTTCGGCTCCAAAGTCGTGGTCACCGGCGACGTGACCCAGATCGACCTGCCCGACGGCCGCGGCCGCTCCGGGCTCCGCACCGTGCGGGACATCCTCACCGGCATCGACGGGGTCGCGTTCGTCGAGCTCGACGCGCGTGACGTCGTCCGCCACCGCATCGTCCAAGACATCGTCAACGCCTACGAGCGGGCCAGCGAGTGACCCCTGGCCCACCATCGCCCGGGGCCTCCGGCGTGAGCCCGGTCGCGCCGGTCCAGGTGAGCGGCTTCGACGAGCAGCACGCCGTCGCCGTCGACGTCGCCCGCTGGGTCCGCCTCGCCCAGCTCGTCCTCCGCGAGGAACGGGTCGACACCGACGCCGAGGTCGGGTTGATCTTCGTCGACGAGCAGGCGATCACCGACCTCAACGGCCGCTACCTCGACGGCGACGGACCGACCGACGTGCTCGCCTTCCCCATCGACGAGGGTGGCAGCACCCCGGGCACGCGACCCCGACGAAGGCGGCCGCGGGCCCGGCTCACCCGTCGACGCCGGCGAACCACCTGTCGTGCTCGGCGACGTCGTCGTCTGCCCGGGCGTCGCCGCCGGGAACGCCGCCAGCCGAGGCCAGAGCCTCGACGACGAGCTCGCGCTCCTCGTCGTGCACGGCGTGCTCCACCTCCTCGAGTACGACCACGCCGAACCTGCCGACGCGGAGCGGATGCAACGCCGCGAACGGGAGCTGCTCGCCCGCTTCGCGACGCTCGAGCGAGACGAGCACCCGACATGAGCTCCACCGACTGGATCCTGCTCGGCGTCATCGTCTTGCTGTTCCTGTGCTCGATCGTCCTCGCCTTGTCCGAGATGGCGTTCAGCCGCATGAACCGGATCCGTGCCCTCACCCTCGAAGAGGAAGGCCGGCGCGGCGCGGCCCGGCTCGCCCGGATGCTCGAACACCCCGAGCGGACCATCAACTCGCTGCTCCTCCTCGTCCTCGTCGCCCAGCTGACCAGCGCCAGCCTCATCGGCATCGTCCTCGAGCGGCAGTTCGGCGCGATCGGCGTGCTCCTCGGCCTCGTCGTCCAGGTCGTGCTGTTCTTCGTGATCGGCGAAGCCGCCCCGAAGACCTACGCCATCCAGCACACCGACCGGGCCGCGCTCCGCGTCGTCCGGGTTCCTCTGGGCGATCACCACCTTCCCGCCGCTACGAGCCCTGTCCCGCCTCCTCATCCAGCTCGCGAACGCGCTCCTCCCCGGCAAGGGCATCAAGGAGGGCCCGTTCGTCACCGAAGAGGACCTGCGGACCATGGCCGACGTCGCCGCCGACGAGGAGGTCATCGAACGCGAGGAACGTCGCCTCATCCACTCCATCTTCGAGTTCGGCGACACCGTCGTCCGTGAGGTCATGGTGCCCCGCCCCGACATGGTCGCGATCGAAGCCGACGCGACGATCGAAGAGGCCATCGAGCGGGCCATCGAAGGCGGTTTCTCGCGCCTACCCGCCTACGAGGACACCACCGACAACATCGTCGGGCTCGTCTACCTCAAAGACCTCGTGCAACGGGCCCGCGCCGGCGCCGGAGCCCACCGGGTCCGCGAGGCGCTCCGCCCGGCCGTGTTCGTCCCCGAGCAGAAGCGGGTCGCCGAGCTGCTCCGCGACATGCAGAGCCAGCAGTTCCACATGGCGATCGTCGTCGACGAGTACGGCGGCACCGCCGGGATCGTCACCCTCGAAGACCTCCTCGAGGAGATCGTCGGTGAGATCACCGACGAATACGACGTCGAAACCCCAGGCGTCGAGCACCTCCCCGACGGTTCCCTGCGCGTCCCCGGCGGCCTCTCCATCGACGAGCTCAGCGAGGAGCTCGGCGTCGAGCTGCCCGACGCCGAATGGGACACCGTCGGCGGTCTCGTGTTCAACCTCCTCGGCCACGTCCCCGAGGAAGGCGAGACCGTCCGCTTCCAGGAGTGCGAGTTCCGCACCGAACGGGTCCAAGGCCGGCGGATCGTCTCCGTGCGGATCCGACCCGACACCTCCCACCGCGACGAATCGTCACCCGCCGGCGCGGTCGACCGCGCCCCGCCGCGCTGATCGCGTGCCCGAATTCCGATCCGGGTTCGCCACCCTCGTCGGGCGACCCAACGTCGGCAAGTCCACCCTCGTGAACGCCCTCGTCGGCGCCAAGGTCACCATCACCTCCCCGCGTCCCCAGACCACCCGCACCACCGTCCGCGGCGTGCGCGACACCCCCACCAGCCAGCTCGTCCTCCTCGACACCCCCGGCCTCCACCGGCCCCGCACCGAGCTCGGGGCCCGCACCAACGCGCACGCCCACGCCGCGCTCGCCGACGTCGACGTGATCGGCCTCGTCGTCGAAGCCAGCGCCCCGATCGGCCCCGGGGACCGCTACATCGCCGACGCTGTCCACGCCGTCGACACCCCCGCCGTGCTCGTGCTGAACAAGACCGACGCCGCCTCGCCCGCCCAGATCGCCGCGCACCTCGCCGACGCCCAGGAGCGCCTCGGCGACTTCGCCGCCTACATCCCCTGCTCCGCCCGCACCCGCGACCACATCCCGGTCCTCGCCGCCGAGCTCGAAGCCCACCTTGACGCCGGCCCCCGCTACTACCCCGAAGGGACCGTCACCGACCAGCCCGAGACGTTCCTCGCCGCGGAGCTGGTCCGAGAACAGCTCCTCGCCGTCGCCCGCGACGAGCTGCCCCACTCCATCGCCGTCACCGTCGAGGAGCTCGAACCCGACCCCGACGACCCCGCCGCCGCCCCCGACGTGCTCCGCCTCGCCGTCGACATCCGGGTCGAACGGGACTCCCAGAAGGGGATCGTCATCGGCCGGCGGGGCGCCACCCTCGAAGCCGCGGTCACCGCCGCCCGCCAGGAACTCGAGGCCCTCCTCGGCACCCGGGTGTACCTGCGGAGCCGCGTCCGGGTCGACCGGGACTGGCAGCGCCGCCCCGACGCGCTCGACCGGCTCGGGCTCTGACCAGCCGCGACGCGAGCCACAAGTTGCCCGCCTCAGATCACCCGGGGATAGATTGCGCCAGGGGAGCCGATCCGGCGCCCATGCCACGCGGAACCCACAGACCGGGAAGCGTCCACAGAGGCATGACGAACCGCAACAGGCGCCGGGGGCGGTGGGGACTCGGCCTCACGCTGGCCGGGCTCGGCGCGCTGCTCGCCGCGTGCTCGCCGAACAACCGCCAGAACAGCGTCAACCCCCACGGCACCAACGCCACCAAGATCGACAACCTCATCCTCCCCATCTGGGGGATCGCGATCGTCATCGGACTGCTCGTCATCGGCGCGGTGGTCGTCTTCGCGGTCCGCTTCCGGGCCCGACCCGGCGAGACCGACCGGCCCAAGCAGATCCACGGCAGCCTCCCCCTCGAGATCGCCTGGACGATGATCCCCGCGGTGATCCTCGCGGTGATCGCCGTCCCGACCGTCAGCCTCATCTTCCAGACCGACGCCAGCCCGAGCAACGCGCTGCCCGTCACCGTCATCGGCAAACAGTGGTGGTGGCAGTTCGAGTACCCGGCCGCGAACGGCAAACCAACCGTCGTCACCGCCGACGAGCTGCGCATCCCGACCGGCCGCAACATCGACCTCACCCTCAAGGCCTGCGACCCGTCGCTGCCCTACGGCGTCAACGGCGGCCCCGGCTGCAACGTCATCCACTCGTTCTGGGTCCCCGAGCTGGCCGGCAAACGCGACGCCGTCCCCGGCCAGGACAACCACCTCACCCTCCACACCGACACCGCCGGCACGTACCTCGGCCAGTGCGCCCAGTACTGCGGGCTCAGCCACGCCAACATGCGCTTCCGGGTCATCGCCCAGAGCCCCGCCGACTTCGACGCGTGGCTCGCCGGGCAGCGCGGCGGCCCCGCCGTGCCCCTCGCCGGCAACCCGGGCGGCGCGCTGTTCTCCCAGACCTTCGCGTGCACGAACTGCCACACCACCGCCAACTCGAGTCTCAGCACCTACGGCCCCAACCTCACCCACCTGGCCAGCCGGTCCACGTTCGCGAGCGGCTCGTTCGCGCTGACCAAAGCCAACCTCGTCCAATGGATCATGAACGCCCCCGGCCTGATCCCCATGCAGTCCAAGGACTGCCGCAAAGGCCCACCCGGAACGCCCGGCGTCACCTGCGTCGGGATGCCGTCGTTCACCCAGAACACCCCGAAGGGCCAGCCGGTGATGACCACCGCGCAAGCCAACGAGATCGCCGACTACCTCCTGTCCCTGAAGTGATGCACGCGACCGAGGGAGACCTGCGATGGCCACCGCCACCGACACGCTGACCCCCACACCGGTCCGCGCGCCGGTCATCCTCCGCCGCCCCAAGTCGACCACGCGGGTTCTGGTCGTGGTTCAGCACCGTGGACCACAAGAAGATCGGAATCATGTACGGCGTCACCGCCCTGATCTTCTTCTGCCTCGGCGGCATCGAAGCGCTCCTGATCCGCCTCCAGCTCGCGCAGCCCAACGGCACCGTCCTCACCGCGTCGCAGTACAACCAGCTGTTCACGATGCACGGCACCACGATGGTGTTCCTCCTCGGGATGCCGCTGTCCGTGGCGTTCGCGAACTACTTCGTCCCCCTCATGATCGGCGCCCGAGACGTCGCGTTCCCGCGGCTCAACGCCTTCGGCTACTGGGTGTTCATCCTCGGTGGGACGTTCCTGTACTCGAGCTTCCTGCTCGGCGGGGCCCCCAACGGCGGCTGGTTCGGCTACACGCCGCTGACCAGCACCCCCCTCGGGCTCGGCGCCCTCCCCGGCCGCGGCCCCGACTTCTGGACCGTCGGGCTGGTCATGCTCGGCATCGCCTCCACCACCTCGGCGATCAACATCATCGTCACCGCGCTCAACATGCGAGCCCCCGGCATGACCCTCATGCGCATGCCCGTGTTCGTGTGGATGATGCTCGTCACCGCGTTCCTCACCCTGTTCGCGATCCCGATCGTCACCGTCGCGTTGATCATGGTCTTCTTCGACCGCAACTTCGGCACGTCGTTCTTCTTACCCACCAAGGGCGGCGACCCGCTGCTGTACCAGCACCTCTTCTGGCTCTTCGGGCACCCCGAGGTGTACATCCTCATCCTTCCCGGCATGGGCATCGTCTCCGAGGTGCTGCCCGTCTTCTCCCGCAAGCCGCTGTTCGGCTACCCGGTCGTGGTGTTCTCCGGCATCGCCATCGGGTTCCTCGGCTGGGGGGTCTGGGCCCACCACATGTTCACCACCGGGCTCGGCCCCGTCGCGGTCTCCGCGTTCAGCCTCTCCACCATGCTGATCGCGATCCCGACCGGGGTGAAGATCTTCAACTGGCTGGCGACCGTCTACAAGGGATCAGTCCGTCTCACGACGGCCATGCTGTTCGCGCTCGGATTCATCGCGCAGTTCACCGTCGGTGGGCTCTCCGGCGTGAGCCTCTCGGTCGTCCCCGCCGACACCCAGTCCCACGACTCGTACTTCGTCGTCGCCCACTTCCACTACGTGCTCTTCGGTGGCCTGGTGTTCGGGCTCTTCGCCGGCTTGTACTACTGGTACCCGAAGGTGTTCGGCCGGATGCTCAACGAGCGGCTCGGCCGGTGGAACTTCTGGACCATGGTCGTCGGCTTCAACCTCACGTTCTTCCCCATGCACCTGCTCGGCATCTACGGGATGCCCCGCCGCACCTACCGCTACGACCCCGGGCTCGGCTGGGACACCCTGAACCTCGTCGTCTCCATCGGCGGGTTCATCATCGCCGCGTCGGTGCTGCTCTTCATCGTCAACGCCGTCGTCTCCCGACGTCGCGGTGCACCCGCCGGGAACGACCCGTGGGACGGCCGCACCATCGAATGGTCGATCTCGTCACCGCCACCCGAGTACAACTTCGCCGAGATCCCCGACATCGAAGCCCGCGACGACTTCTGGTACCACAAGTACACCGAGGACGACGAGGGCCGCCTCCTCGCGTTGCCGTCGGGAGGCTCCGACACCCCCGCGGTGACCCGACCGGCCGCCGACGCCGCACCCGCCCACAAGATCCACATGCCGTCCCCGTCCTTCTACCCGCTCGTCGTCGCGTTCGGGCTCATCCCCCTCGCCTACGCGGCGGTGTTCCACAGCTTCAGCTGGGCGTTCGCACTGCTCGCATTCGGAGCCGTCGTCCTCGCCTTCGGCGTGTACGCCTGGGCGATCGAACCCGCGACGGCCGAGGAGGCCCACTGATGGCCACCATCGAACAGGCCCCCCCGCCGCCCCCGCCGCCCACGCCCGTCGGCCCCGGGCACGGCGACAGCGCCGCGCACCCACCCACCTCCACCGGCACGACCAACACGAAGCTGGCGATCTGGCTGTTCCTCTCCTCGGACTGCCTGTTCTTCGGCGCGTTCATCAGCGCCTACCTGCTGTACCGGGGCCGCCCCCAGAGCGGCCCGACCCCGAAGGACGTCTACAGCATCCCGTTCACGTCCGTGTCGTCGTTCGTGCTGCTCATGAGCAGCCTCACGATGGTCCTCGCCCTCGCCGCGATCCAACGCGGCGACCTGCGCCGCCTGCGGATCTGGTTGCTCGCCACCGCACTGCTCGGGTCGGTGTTCATCGGCGGGCAGATCTTCGAGTTCACCGAGTTCGCCCGCAAAGGCCTCTCGCTCGACACGAACCTGTTCAGCTCCACCTTCTTCGTCCTCACCGGCTTCCACGGCGCCCACGTCACCGTCGGGATCATCTGGCTGATCTCCCTGTGGGGTCTCGCCACCCAGGGTCGCCTCACCCAGGGTCACGCCGAGAAGATCGAGATCGCCGGGCTCTACTGGCACTTCGTCGACGTCGTGTGGATCGTGATCTTCACCCTCGTGTACCTGATCCCCACCAAGTAGGGGGAGGAGCCGCCGTGAGCGAGATCCAACTCCGAGAGGACGAAGAGGCGGTCGTCGAAGCCGTCGAGGGCCTCGCCGGCGGCGCGGTCGAACCCGCCCCCGGGCTGCTCCCCGGCGAGCTCCGACCCCACCCCTCGCCGCTGCGGTACGTCCTCATCGCCATCGTGCTGATGATCGTCACCGCCGCCGAGGTCAGCCTCTACTACCTCGAAGGCAGCATCCCCGACGCCGTCATCATCCCGCTGCTGCTCGTCTTCGCGGCGTTGAAGTTCGGCATCGTCGCCTCCTGGTACATGCACCTCCGCACCGACCGTCCGATCTTCGCCCGCTTCTTCGTCCTCGGCATCACCGCCGCGGTCGTCCTCTACCTCATCGTCCTCTCCACCCTGGAGATCTTCGCCTGAGCCGGTGCTGATCACCGCCGCCGCCGCCCCCATCCCCGCCTGGCGGGCCGAACCGGGCACCTGGCTGCTCGTCGCCGCGTTCGCCGCCGGCTACGCCATCGCCATCGTCCGGCTCGGCCCCCGCTTCACCGTCACCGGGCAACGCGCCGTCACCCGCCTGCAGGTCACCAGCTGGTGCTGCGGGCTGCTCGCCCTCTGGGTCGCGGCCGACTGGCCCATCCACGACATCGCCGAGCAGTCCACCTACAGCGTCCACATGGTCCAGCACCTCGTGCTCGCCATGGTCGCCACCCCGCTGCTGCTCCTCGGCACCCCCGCCTGGCTGCTCCGCTGGCTGCTCGGCCCCCCGAGCCGACGCTTCCAGGTCGTGCGCCGCCTCGCCCGGTTCCTCCCCGCCCTCATCATCTTCAACGTCGTGCTCGTGCTCACCCACTGGCCCGCGGTCGTGGACGCCAGCCTCCATAACGGCGGCCTCCACTTCCTCGTCCACGCCATGATCTTCGTGACGTCGTTCCTCGTCTGGCTCCCGGTGCTCAGCCCCCTCCCCGAGATCCCCCGCCTCGCGCCCATCTCCCGGATGGCCTTCCTCTTCTTACAGTCGATCGTGCCGACCGTCCCCGCCTCGTTCCTCACCTTCGGCTCGACCGTCCTGTACCACTACTACGCGCACCGGGCGAACATCTGGGGTCTCTCCAGCCTCCAGGACCAGCAGGTCGCCGGCCTGATCATGAAGATCGGTGCCGGGATCCTGCTCTGGAGCCTCATCGCCGTAACCTTCTTCCGATGGGCAGCCGAAGAGGAGCGCCAGCAGCACCCGCGGCTGCGAGGAGCACGCGACGCCGAGCTCTCCAGCCTCGGGCGGTAAGGACCTAGGAGCCATGGCCGACGACACGACCACCCTCGAACCCGAAGCTCCCGCCGGCGGCGACGCCCGCGGCGCCGCTGGCGCTCGAAGCCGGACCGGACCCGGTCCGCGAGGCCCGCTGGACCCGACTGATCCTCCCGCTCGCGCTCCCCATCGGCGCCGCCTTCATGATCGCGGTCTTCGTCCTCAACGTGTCACGCGTCCTGCTCGCCTCCGGCTCGAACGGCGCGGTCGTCATGGGCATCGCCTTGACCGTCGTCATCCTCGGCGGCGCCGCCGCGATCTCCGCCGCGCCGCGGCTGCGGACCTCGTCGCTGGTCATGCTCGTCTCCGCCGGGTTCATCGTCGTCATCAGCGCCGGTCTCGTCGCCGCGCCGGCCAGCGTCGAGAAGTCGACGAGCGCCGCCGGCAACGGGCTCGTCAACCCCGCCGGCCCCGCGAAGTCGACCCTTGAAGTCCAGGCGCTCCCCACCCTGAAGTTCAACGCCACCCAGTTCACCGTCCCCGCCGGCATCGTCGACATCCACTACGTCAGCGAGGGCGGGAGCCACACCCTCGCGATCGACGACCCGAAGTACACGAGCTTCCTGCTGCAGGTCCCGCCCGCCGCGAACGGCAAGGTGCTGCTGAAGCCGGGCACCTACCAGATCTACTGCACCATCCCCGGCCACCGCGCCGCGGGGATGCAAGCCACCGTCACCGTCCAGTAACCGGCGCGCCCGGCGGGACCAGCACCCGCACCGCCCCCGGGACCACCTCCACCCGGGCCGGGAGCAGCACCGACCCGCTCGCCGCTCGCCCACACCTCCAACCGGGTTCCCGCGTCGAGGACCCCGACGTCCACGACCCGGCCCCGCGCCGTGCGCACCCCGGACACCGCGGTGTGCGTCCCGCGGAACACCCGCGGGAACCTCCGCAGGAACTCGAACCGGCTCACGTCACCGATCACGCACACGTCGAGCAGCCCGTCGTCGACCTCCGCGCCCGGGGTGATCATCATCCCGCCCGCGTAGTAGCGGCCGTTCCCGATCGCGGCGAGCCACGCCGGCCCCTCCAGCACCGTGCCGTCCACTACGAGCCGCAACGGGACCGGCCGGTAGGTGCGCAGCGTCCGCAGCGTCGCCAGCACGTACAACGGCGTGCCCGACGCCCACCGCACCCCGTTCGCCCACCGGTTCGCCTCCGAATCGAAGCCGGTGTTGGCCACCGTCGTGAACCACGCCGACCCGCCATCCGCAGCGTGGACCCGACCCAGGTCGCACACCCCGAGTCGACCCGTCTCCAGCAGCCCGAGCGCATCGATCGGCCGCCGCGGATCGATCCCCAGGTGACGGGCGAAGTCGTTCCCCGACCCGGTCGGGACCACCGCGATCGCGCCGCCGTGATCCGCCGCGATCCCCGCTACCGCCGCGACCGTCCCGTCACCCCCGCAGACGACCACCCCCTCATCCGCCGCGCAGGCCTCGACCGCCGCCGCCGCGGTCCCCGCCGCGGTCCCTGGCGTCACGACCGGCACACCACGAGCCGAGCACGCCGCCTCGAGCTGCGCTCGGAGGCGCGTCGTGCGGCCGCGGCCCGCGGCGGGATTCACGAGCGCCGTCCAGCGCATCGCCGGCATCGTACCGGCCACCCCCCACGGGTCGGGCAGTAGCGTGCGCGTGCGTGGAAGGCATCGACCGCAGCCGGGTGCCGGCCCACGTCGCCATCGTGATGGACGGCAACGGCCGCTGGGCCCGCCGCCGAGGGCTCAAACGCACCGACGGGCACGCCGCCGGCGAAGAGGCCCTCTTCGACACCGTCGAAGGCGGCCTCGACCTCGGGCTCTCCTGGCTCACCGTCTTCGCGTTCTCCACCGAGAACTGGCGTCGCCCCCTCGACGAGGTCCGGTTCCTCATGCGCTTCAACGAATCGCTGCTGCTCCGCCGCCGCGACGACCTCAACGAACGCGGCGTCCGCGTCCGCTTCATCGGCCGGCGCGGCGGACGGGTCCCCCAGCGGGTCCGCCGCCACATCGCCGACACCGAAGCCCTCACCGCCCACAACCGGCGCATGACCCTCACGTTCGCGTTCAACTACGGCGGCCGAGCCGAGCTCGTCGACGCGACCCGGGCCATCGCCGACGACGTCCGCGCCGGCCGCCTCGATCCCAGCCGGATCAACGACCGGGTCCTCGCCCGGCACCTCTACGCGCCCGACATGCCCGACCCC
Source organism: uncultured Actinomycetes bacterium (assembly GCA_963714105.1). Classification (GTDB taxonomy): domain Bacteria; phylum Actinomycetota; class Acidimicrobiia; order IMCC26256; family PALSA-555; genus PALSA-555. Next base: position 2,486,544 of record OY970233.1, read on the forward strand.
GACGTTCTCGTCCGGACCTCCGGCGAGTACCGGATCTCCAACTTCCTGCTCTGGCAGCTCGCCTACGCTGAGCTCGTGTTCACCGACGTTCTCTGGCCCGACTTCCGCCGCGAGGACCTCTTCGCCGCCGTCCGCGAGTACCAGAGCCGCAGCCGCCGTTTCGGCACCGTCGGCGAATGACGACCGGAACTACCCGCATGTAGTTCGCTCGGTACACTCGCCGCGTGAGCCTCTACCGGGACCAGGGCGTCGTGCTGCGCACCATCAAGCTCGGAGAAGCCGACCGGATCGTCACGATCCTCGGCCAGGCCCACGGCAAGATCCGCGGCGTCGCCAAAGGGGTCCGCAAGACCGCCAGCCGCTTCGGCGCCCGCCTCGAGCCCACCACCCACCTCGCCTTCCAGGCCTACCGGGGCCGAGAGCTCGACATCATCACCCAGGTCGAGACCCTCGACGCGCACCGCGCCCTCCGCGAGCACTACGGCTGCCTCACCCACGCGGTCTCCATGCTCGAAGCCGTCGACCAGGTCGCCCAGGAACGCGAACCCAACCACGCCCTCTACCGGATGCTCGTCGGGGCGCTCCGCACCCTCACCGAACGTCCCTCCCCGGTGGTCAGCACCGCGTTCTTCTGGAAGCTGCTCGCCCTCGAAGGCTTCCAACCCCTCCTCGACAGCTGCGCCCGCTGCGGCACCGCCACCGGCCCCTTCACCGGGTTCGACCTCGCCGAAGGCGGCGTGCTCTGCGAGACCTGCTCGAAGCAGGGCGGCCGTCCCGTCGACCCTGCCACCATCGCCGCGCTCCACGACATCCTCGACGGCCGGGTCAACCGGCTCCTCGGCGACCCGCCACCCCTCACCGTGCTCACCGAGCTCGAACGGCTCGCGATCCACGCGCTCGAATACCACTCCGAACGGCGGCTCCGCAGCGCCGCGCTCCTCTGACCCACCCCGACCCGCGGCACAGGCCCGCCCGGAACCGATCGCCGGTCCCGAACACGACCCGGGTACGATCGCACGTTCACTATGGCCAAACCCGACCTGATGGAGCGCGTCGTCAACCTGTGCAAACGTCGCGGGTTCGTCTTCCCCTCCAGTGAGATCTACGGCGGGTTCCGCTCCACCTGGGACTACGGGCCCCTCGGGGTCCTCCTCAAACGCAACGTCAAAGACGCGTGGTGGCGCACCATGGTCCAGCTGCGCGACGACATCGTCGGGCTCGACGCCGCCATCCTCATGGCCCCCCGAGTGTGGGAGGCCAGCGGACACGTCGCCACCTTCACCGACCCGCTCGTCGACTGCCGGAACTGCCACCAGCGCTTCCGCCTCGATCACCTCCCCGCCTCCGGCGCGTGCCCCCACTGCGGCGCCAAAGACGGGTTCACCGAAGCCCGCGACTTCAACCTCATGTTCAAAACCCACGTCGGACCGGTCGAAGAGGAAGGCGCGCTCGCCTACCTCCGCCCCGAGACCGCACAGGGCATCTTCGTCAACTTCGCCAACGTCCAGACCACCACCCGCAAGAAGCCCCCGTTCGGGATCGCCCAGATCGGCAAGTCGTTCCGCAACGAGATCACCCCCGGCAACTTCGTCTACCGGACCCGCGAGTTCGAGCAGATGGAGATGGAGTACTTCGTCCCCCCCGAAGACGCCGAGCGCTGGTTCGAGTACTGGTGCGACCAGCGGCTCCACTGGTACCGCGAATACGGGATCGACGAGACCAAGCTGCGGCTCCGACCCCACGACCCCGAAGAGCTGTCCCACTACTCGAGTGCCACCGCCGACGTGGAGTTCGACTTCCCGTGGGGCTGGGGTGAGCTCGAAGGCGTCGCGAACCGGGGCGACTACGACCTGCGCGCCCACATGGAGCACTCCGGCCAGGACCTCTCCTTCTTCGACCAGGAACACGACCGCCGCTACGTCCCCAACATCGTCGAACCCGCCGCGGGCGCCGACCGGGCCACCCTCGCGTTCCTCCTCGCCGCCTACGCGGAAGAGGAGGTCCAGGGGGAGAAGCGCAGCGTCTTGCACCTCGACCCCCGCCTCGCGCCGATCACCGTCGGCGTCTTGCCCCTGTCCCGCCACGAGCGGCTCGTGCCCGTCGCCGAGGAGCTCGCGGCGACGCTCCGGCCCCACCTCATGGTGGACGTCGATTCCGCGGGTTCGATCGGCCGCCGCTACCGTCGTCAAGACGAGGTGGGCACCCCCTGGTGCGTCACCGTCGACTTCGAGACCCTCGACGACAAGGCCGTGACCGTGCGGGACCGTGACACGATGCACCAAGACCGGGTGCCGATCGACGGGCTGCTCGGCTACCTCCGAGAACGGCGGCCATGAGCACGGACCTGACCCACTACGACCTCCTCGGCGTCGACGTCGACGCCCCGAAAGAAGACATCCGCGCCGCGTACCAGGACAAGCTCGCCAACGTGCGCGCCGCCCGAGCCAAAGAAGAGGAGACCAAGCGGCCCTCCGAGGACGTGCTCCGCGCCGCCCGCGACGAGGAAGCCCGACTCCGCTCCGCGTGGCAGGTGCTGAGCGACCCCGTCCAACGCGAGCGCTACGACCAGAACGTCGGTGTCGAGCACCACGACGCCGAGGACGAAGCGGACGAGGACCCCGATACCGAAACCGACACCGACGAGGACGAGGCCGGCACCGAGCTGGAGACGACCAGACCACGACGCCCCGAGCGGCCCCAGTCGCTCGTCACCGCCGAAGGGCTCGAGATCCCCGCGACCGGACGGCGGGTCACCGCCGCGGCGATCGACGCCATCACGATGGTCGCGATCTGGTCCGCGATCGTCTACCCGGTGACCCTCGGTGGGAACCTGACCACCGGGTTCCCCGCCTTCATCACCGAGGTCGGGACGATGGAGTTCCTCATCCTCGTCTACCTCATGGTCCCCACTTGGCGGACCGGTCAGACCCTCGGGAAGCGCTACACGTACACGATGGTCGTCGACCGGGCCACCGGCGAGCTCCCCGACCTCGCCCAGGTCGTCCGCCGCTACATCATCCCCGCCTTCGCGTTCGCCCTCCTCGTCACCACCGGCGCCGTCATCGCGCTGATCTTCGCGTTGTCGTTCCTCATGAACAAAGACCAGGTCTCCCTCGCCGACCGGTTCGCCAAGACCGCGGTCGTCATCGCCCGCTACCGGCCGGAGCGCCGAGCCTGAAACCCCCACCCGGTGCCGCGAGTCGGCATCGGTAGGCTCAGTTCGAAGCCAGCCCCGAGGAGGCTCCGTTGCAGTACGTCTACGCGTTCGAGGAGGGGTCCAAGGACCAGAAGTACCTGCTCGGAGGCAAGGGCGCCAACCTCGCCGAGATGACCAAGCTCGGGTTGCCCGTCCCACCCGGGTTCACCATCACCACCGACGCCTGCAAGGCGTTCATGGCCGAAGACGACCGCCTCCCCGACGGGCTCCTCGACGAGGTCGCCACCCGCCTCACCGAGCTCGAGGCCAAGATGGGCAAGCACCTCGGCGACGACGGCGACCCGCTCCTCGTCTCGGTCCGCTCCGGCGCGCCATTCTCCATGCCCGGGATGATGGACACCGTCTTGAACCTCGGGCTCAACGACGCCTCGGTCAAGGGTCTCGCCAAGCAGACCAACAACGAGCGGTTCGCCTACGACTCGTACCGCCGGTTCGTCCAGATGTTCGGCAAGATCGTCCTCGACGTCCCCGCCGACGACTTCGAGCGCGCCCTCGAGGCGCTCCGCGAGCGCCGAGGGGTCGCGACCGACCCCGAGCTCAGCGCCGACGACCTCGCCGGTCTGGTCGAGACGTTCAAAGGCATCGTCAAGGATGCCGCCGGCGTCGACTTCCCCGACGCGCCCACCGACCAGCTCCGCTACGCCATCGAGGCGGTCTTCAAGTCCTGGAACGGGCGCCGCGCCCGCGACTACCGCACGTTCGAAGGCATCCCCGACGACCTCGGCACCGCCGTGAACGTCCAGACCATGGTGTTCGGCAACAAAGGCGACGACTCCGGCACCGGTGTCGCGTTCACCCGCGACCCCGCCACCGGCGAGCGCCGCCCCTACGGCGACTTCCTCGCCAACGCCCAAGGCGAAGACGTCGTCGCCGGTATCCGCACCACCGAACCCCTCGACGCGATGGCGCAGCACTTCGCCGAATGCCACCGCCAGCTCCTCGACGCGATGAACACCCTCGAGTCCCACTACCACGACATGTGCGACATCGAGTTCACCATCGAGCAGGGCCGCCTCTTCCTCCTCCAGACCCGAGTCGGGAAGCGCACCGCCGCCGCCGCGCTGCGCATGGCCGTCGACATGCAGAACGAAGGGCTCATCGACAAGCGCGAAGCCGTGCTACGCGTCCAGCCCCACCAGCTCGACCAGCTGCTCCACCCCCAGTTCGACCCGCAGGCCCGCTACGAGGTGCTGACGAAAGGGTTGAACGCCTCACCCGGGGCGGCGGTCGGCAAGGCCTGCTTCAGCGCCGACGACGCCGAAGCTCAACGCGCCCAAGGCGAGCGGGTCATCCTCGTCCGGCCCGAGACGTCACCCGACGATCTCCACGGGATGATCGCCGCCGAGGGGATCCTCACCGCCCGAGGCGGGCTCGTCAGCCACGCCGCGGTCGTCGCCCGCGGCATGGGCAAACCCGCGGTGTGCGGCGCGTCCCAGCTCGACATCGACCTGCGCCGAGGTGCCCTCCGCGTCGGTGACACCACCGTCCCCGCCGGCACCGTCATCTCCATCAACGGCACCACCGGCGAAGTCGTCGTCGGCGCCGTCCCCGTCATCACCCCCGACCCGTCCGGGCCCTTCGAGACCATCCTCACCTGGGCCGACGAGTTCCGCCGCCTCGGGGTCCGCACCAACGCCGACCTCCCCAACGACGCCGCGGTCGCCCGCCGCTTCGGAGCCGAAGGCATCGGCCTGTGCCGCACCGAGCACATGTTCCTCGGTGACCGGCTCCCCATCGTCCAGCGCTTCATCCTCGCTGCCGACGACCACGAAGAAGAAGCCGCGCTCACCGAGCTCGAAGCCCTCCAACGGGCCGACTTCGTCGGGATCCTCGAAGCCATGGACGGGCTCCCCGTCACGGTCCGGCTCCTCGACCCGCCCCTCCACGAGTTCCTCCCCAACATCGAAGAGCTCCTGGTCCAAGAAGCCCGCGGCGAGCTCGACGAGCGCGGCGTCGCGCTCCTCCACGCCGCGCAGCAGTGGCGGGAAGCGAACCCGATGCTCGGCACCCGAGGGGTCCGCCTCGGCGTCCTCAAGCCCGGCCTGTACCGGACCCAGGTCCGGGCCCTCTTCGAAGCGGCGATGGAACGCAAGCTCGCGGGCGGGAACCCCCACATCGAGGTCATGATCCCCCTCGCGGTCAACGAGCCCGAACTCGCCCTCGCGGTCTCCTGGGTGCGCGAAGTCGCCGACGAGACCGCCTCCGCCACCTACGGCGCCGGGGGGATCAACTACGCCGTCGGCACCATGATCGAGACACCCCGCGCCGCGCTCGTCGCCGACGAGATCGCCCGCGTCGCCGAGTTCTTCTCGTTCGGGACCAACGACCTCACCCAGATGACCTTCGGGTTCTCCCGCGACGACATCGAAGGCCGGTTCCTTCCCCGTTACCTCGAGCTGCACCTCCTCCCCGCGAACCCGTTCGAGACCCTCGACGTCGCCGGCGTCGGCCAGCTCGTCGAGCTCGCCGTCCATCGCGGCCGGGCAACCCGACCCGACCTCCAGCTCGGCATCTGCGGCGAGCACGGCGGGGACCCCGCCTCGGTCGCGTTCTGTCACCGGGCCGGCCTCGACTACGTCTCCTGCTCGCCGTACCGGGTTCCCCTCGCCCGGCTCGCCGCGGCCCACGCCGCCCTCGAGGCGAGCGGCCCGGGCACGACCGCGTGAGCGGCCCCGCGCTCGACGCGTGGGACATCACCGAGTTCCTCGACGAGATCTGGCCCGGCGTCACCTCTACCCTCACCATCGAGGAGGTCACCGACCGCGGCGCCCGCGTCCGGATGTCCGCCTCGCCCGACCGGCTCCGCCCCGGCGGGATCGTCAGCGGCCCCGCGCTCATGTCCCTCGCCGACACCGCGGTCTGGGCTGCCGTCCTCGGCGTCGTCGGCCGGGTCGCGATGACCGTCACCGCCGACCTGACCATCCACTTCCTCCGCCCTGCACCCCCCGCCGACGTCATCGGCGTCGCCCGACTCCACAAGATCGGCCGGCGCCTCGCCGTCGGTGACGTCCTCCTCTACAGCGACGGTGACCCCGAACCGGTCGCGAACGCCACGGTCACCTACGCCATCCCCGCCGACACCACCACCGGCCCGTCCCCACGGTGACGTGACCGTTCCCGTCACAGGCGGCCGGTACCCTCGACCCATGGACCTCGCGCCGCTCGACCTGACCGGCACCGGGTCCGGCGTCGCCACCGGCTACGCCCACCCGGACAGCCGTGCCCTCGTCGGTCGCTCCCCCCGCCCTCGGGCCGACCGTGAAGCCCAGCTCGACGCCATCCTCGCCCCCGGCGCGACTCGACCCGTCGGCGCCGGGCGCCGCGCCCGACCCGAACCGCCCGACCCGTACCGGCTCTGCTTCGAGCGCGACCTGGACCGGGTGAAGCACTCCCGGCCGTGGCGACGCCTCGCCGGGAAGTGCCAGGTGTTCGTCGCCCCCGAAGACGACCACCTCCGCACCCGCCTCACGCACGCGGTCGAGGTCGCCCAGGTCGCCACCGGCATCGCCCGCACCGTCGACCTCTGCCTGCCCCTCACCGAAGCGATCGCCCTCGCCCACGACTGCGGCCACGGCCCCGCCGGGCACGCCTCCGAGGACGCGTTCTCCCCCTACCTGCCCGACACCGGCTACGACCACGCCGTCTACGGCGCCGACGTCACCCTCGCCCCGTTCAACCTGTGCCTCGAGACCCTCGACGGGGTCCGCAACCACTCCTGGCGGCGACCCCCGCCGGCCACCCCCGAAGGCGAGGTCGTCGCCTGGGCCGATCGGATCGCCTACGTCTGCCACGACTTCGAAGACGCCGTCCGGGCCGGGATCCTCAGCCCCGCCGACCTGCCGGCCGAGATCCGAGACGTCGTCGGCACCCGAAGCTCCGACCAGATCGAGACCTTCGTCCTCGCCGCCCTCGCCGGGATCGACCACACCGGGCACGTCGCCATGACCGAACCGGCCGCGTCGACCCTCTCGGCGTTCCGGGACTTCAACTTCGAGCGGATCTATCTCCGGCCCGCCGCCCAACGCCAAGCCGAGCGGGTCATCGCCCTCCTCCAAGGCCTCGTCGAGCGGTTCGCCGACGCGCCCCGCAACCTCCCCGACCCCGACGCCGCCGACGTCACCCCCGGCTCACCCGAGGCGACCGCGCTCGCGGTCCGCTACGTCAGCGGCATGACCGACCGCTTCGCCCTCGCGCTCGGCGTCGAGCTGCTCGGCTGGCGCCCCGACCACCTCCCCCGAGGGGTCTGAGCGCCCCAGCCGCCACCACCGGCGCCGTAACCTGAGCCGCGATGGGGATCCTCGACGAGGACATCGTGCGCGTCCGCGAAACCGCCGACCTCGTCGCGATCGCGGGCGACCACGTCGCATTGAAACGGGTCGGGCAACGCTGGATGGGGCTCTGCCCCTTCCACCAGGAGAAGACCCCATCGTTCTCGATCAACCCCACCCTCGGCCTCTACTACTGCTTCGGCTGCCAGAAGTCCGGCGACGCGATCAGCTTCGTCCGCGAAGTCGAACACCTCGACTTCCCCGACGCGGTCGAACGTCTCGCCCAACGCGCCGGGATCACCCTCCGCTACGACGACCGTCGCACCTCCCAGGACCGATCCCGCAAGACCCGCCTCCAAGAAGCCGTCGGCGCCGCGATCGACTTCTACCACCGCCGCCTCATCGACGCACCCGACAGCGGCACGGCGCGCAGATACCTCCGCGGGCGAGGCTTCGACGGTGACGCCGTCCGCCAGTTCCAGCTCGGCTGGTCACCCGACGACTGGGACACCCTCAGCCGCCACCTCCAAGCCCAGCACTTCTCACGCGACGACCTCGTCGACGCCGGCCTCGCGTTCGTCAACCGCGCCAACCGGCTCCAAGACCAGTTCCGCGGCCGGCTCATGTTCCCCATCTACGACGCACGCGGCGAACCTGCCGGGTTCGGCGGCCGCGCCCTCGGCGACGAGACCCCCAAGTACAAGAACTCACCCGAGACGCCCATCTACCAGAAGAGCCGACTCCTCTACGGCCTCAACTGGGCCAAGAGCGAGATCGTCGCCCGCGGCGAGGTGATCATCTGCGAGGGTTACACCGACGTCATGGGCCTCGTCCTCGCCGGCGCGCCCCAAGCCGTCGCCACCTGCGGCACCGCGCTCGCCGACGAGCACTTCCAAGTGCTGAAGAACCTCGCCCGCCGCGTCGTGCTCGCCTACGACGCCGACGCCGCCGGGCAAGGCGCCGCCGAACGCTGGTACCGCTGGGAGCAGGAATACGAGATCCAGCTCCGTGTCGCGGACCTCCCCGCCGGCCAAGACCCCGGCGACCTGTTCCAGCACGACCCCGCCCGGCTCCTCACCGCCGTCGAGCACGCCGAGCCGTTCCTCCAGTTCCGCCTCGACCGGGCCATCGCCGACGCCGACCTCACCACCAACGAAGGCCGGGCCCGGGCCGCCGGGCAGGCCGCCGCGATCATCGCCGAGCACCCCAACGAGCTCGTCCGCGACCAGTACGTCATGCAGCTCGCGGGCGCGCTCGACATCGACGCCGACCGGCTCCGCGACGCCGTCCGGCAACCCGCCCCGCCCGGCCGGCGCAGCCCCGGTGACCGTCGACGCCGCGACCCGTCACCACCCGACGCCACCGACCGTCCCCCCGAGCCGACGCGACCGCAACGCGCGGTCGACCGACGCGAGCTCGACCTGCTCCGCTGGGCTATCCACGAACCCGAGCTCGTCGCCGACTGGATCGACGAATCGCTGCTCCAAGACCCACTCACCCGCGCCGCCTACCACCGGCTCGCCACCACCGCGTCGTTCGCCGAAGCCCGCGACGGCGCCGACGACGACGTCCGCGCCCTTCTCGAACGCCTCGCGGTCGAGCAGCCGACCACCGACGACGGAGAACCCGAGACCATCCGCGCGCGCCTCCTCGTCTATGCCGTCGAACCCATCGCGCAACGCGCCATGGCCCCGCTCCTCGACGACAACGACGAACGCGCCACGACCGTCAAGCGCGACCTCGACGAGCTCGCGCACGCACGCGAAGTGGGGGAGTGGCCACGCGCCGAAGACGCGGCACGACGATTGCTACAGTGGCTTGTGCTCGAGCACCGGGGAGCCCGCACGTGACCTCACCCGAAGAGGCCGCCGCGGCGACCAACGAGACCGACGCACTCGACCCCGTCCTCGACGAGCTCGTCGCCCGGGCCCGTGAGCGCGGCTCCATCACCTCCGGCGAGGTGTTCGCCGCCCTGCACATGCTCGAACCCGAGACCGCCGAGCTCGCCGCGATCTACCAGCGCATCCAGACCCGCGGCATCGCGATCCAAGACGAGATCGCCGAAGAGCTCGAGCTCGAAGACGCGCAACGTCGCGGCGAAACCGGCACTCAACACCGTGGCCGCCGTCCCGAACCCAACCGGACCACCCCCGTCACCCGCCCCGGAGAAGCCGCCACCACCCGTCCCCCCCGGGTGCGGCGCGACGTCGCCTCGGTGTTCGACGAGCCCGCCGCACGAGGCGACCGTGCCGGGGAGACCGGCAGCTTCGATCCCGTCCGCATGTACCTCAAAGAGATCGGCAAGGTCCCCCTCCTCACCGCCGAGCAAGAGGTCAACCTGGCCCGCCGGATCGAAGCCGGGGTCCTCGCCGAGGAACGCCTCGACACCAGCCCCACCATGAGCGCGGAGCAGAACGCGAGCGAGCTCGCCAACGTCGAAGACGGCGAGCTGGCCAAGAGTCAGCTCACCGAAGCCAACCTGCGTCTCGTCGTGTCCATCGCCAAGCGCTACGTCGGACGCGGCATGGCGCTCCTCGACCTCGTCCAGGAAGGCAACCTCGGCCTCATGCGCGCGGTCGAGAAGTTCGACTACACGAAAGGCTTCAAGTTCTCGACCTACGCGACCTGGTGGATCCGCCAAGCCATCACCCGCGCCATCGCCGACCAGGCCCGAACGATCCGCATCCCCGTCCACATGGTCGAGACCATGAACAAGGTCCTCAGGGTCCAACGCCAGATGCTCCAAGAGCTCGGCCGGGAGCCGACCGTCGAGGAAGTCGCCCGGAAGGTCGACCTCACCCCCGACAAGGTGCGGGAGATCCAGCGCATCTCCCAAGAGCCCCTCTCCCTCGAAACCCCGGTCGGTGAAGAGGACGACAGCTCGCTCGGCGACTTCGTCCCCGACCCGACCGCCCCCGAGCCGACCGAGGAAGCCGAGCAGCAAGGCCTCAAAGAGGAGATCACCCGGGCACTCGAAGAGCTCAACGAACGCGAACGCGAGATCATGCGGCTCCGCTTCGGTCTCGACGATGGTCAGCCCCACACCCTCGAGGAAGTCGGCCGGCGCTTCAAGGTCACCCGAGAGCGGATCCGACAGATCGAATCGAAGACCCTCGCCAAGCTCCGCCACCCCACGCGTTCCCAACGGCTCCGCGCCTACCTCGACGGCGCCTGACCTGCGACAGACTTTGCCGGGGCCGTAGCTCAGTGGTCAGAGCAGGGGACTCATAATCCTTCGGTCGCAGGTTCGATCCCTGCCGGCCCCACCAACAGCCGCAACGGTTCTCGGGAACCGGGCTCGAGGACCGCGACGGCTGGGGCCACATGAATTGAGCCGCGAGTGGGCCAGATCGTCAAGGCGTCAGCATCGAACCGGTGGCCGGGGGCCTATCCGGTGAAGCGGGGTGTGACAACGACCGGGGCCGCGGCGGGTATGCAGGGTGGACGGGGGACCTGTGTGGAGGGTGCGCTGGTCAGACAGGCATCGACGGTGTCTCCGGTGTGAACGATCAGGGCCCCTTGTGCCAGTGAGGCGGCATAAGGATTCGGACCGAGAGCGGGGTCGGCGAGGTTGAAGAAGACATTCCCGGACCACACGGGCTGAAGGGCGCCAGGCGGAGGCGGGGGAGGCGCGCGGCTCAGGTCGCACAAGCCGCCGGGCCCGGAGAACGGCGGAACAAATCCGATGGTCAAGTCGACGGCGTCCGGTAGGCCCCCGAGCGTGTAGGTCCCGTTCGCGCTGGTGATCGCTCCGCTGGAGGGACCAGTCGGATTGGAAGCGGCGAACACAACGAGGCATGCGTTGGGCTCGGGTGCACCGCCAGTTGTGAGCACGGTCCCTGTGATCGTGCCGCCTGCGGTGACCGATGCGCAGCCGGTCTCCGGGTCGTGAGGCCCGAGGCACACGTCGAGGTTCTGGGTTCCGGCGGCGACGGGAGTCGCGGTCGCAGGCGGTACGAGCGACGCCGAGAGGGGCACGCCCCGGTACCACGCTGGAGCAGGACTGGACGCCACGGGAGGCGACGAGCAGTCACCGGAGCGGCTCGGGGCGAAGAATGCGATGTCGTAGGCGTGAGAAGGGACACCTTGGAACGAGAATGTCCCATCAGTCCTGGATTGGGTAGAACCCGCCGCGACTGGGGGCGCGGTTCGTGTGTCGTAGAACATGACGCAGACTCCACCGAGTGGACGACCGGTCGTTGCGGCGACGACATGACCCGTGATCGGACCTTGGGCTGCGTGAGCTGGGACACTCGCTGCGAATACGAACCCGCACAGTGCCATGACGAGCAGTCCACCCACCTGAGTGAAGAGCCCGACCCTTCTCGCAGCCGACCGCAGATCGACGCTCACTCGATTTCGCTTCTTTCAGCCAGACGCTGCAACTACGACTCCCGAAACGGAGACGGTCCGCTGCCGGCGGGAACACCCGTGACGTCAAGGTCATAGAAATGTACGCCGCGAGTACGATCCCGACAGGGATCTCGACCGTCTCGTGCAACTTGACCTGCGCGAACCCCGTCGGGGCCGGAGACCTGGTCATGTTCGAGCAGGGAACCCCCTGGTCAGGGACATCGAACATCAACTTCAACAACGGCCAACACGTTCAACAAGGTCACCAGCGTCGTCAGCTCGACGGGGAAAGGTCACCGTCCAACGCGGGGGCCTCTCCACCGACTTCATCGTCGACGTGTTCGCCCACTACATCTAGACCCCGGCGACCCCACCCGGCTCGTCCTCGGCGCAGTCGACCGCATCGGCGGGCAGACGCGCCCCCGCCGACCCCGATCCGGTTCACCGCCGCCGGTCACGCCCGGGGTCCCAGTTCGCGGTTATCGTCACGGTCGGATCTGCGGGTGCGGGACTCGCAGCGAGGCGGAGGAATTTGGTGCGAGCGACCCGAGTCTTGAGGCGGCCGCGAGGCTGGGCACTCCTGGCGGCCGTGACCCTCGCCGCCGCCGTCCCCCTGGTCGGCAGCACGCTCAGCGGAGCGCAAGTGGGGCTCCCAACCCTGACCGTGAACAAGGTGGTGACCGGCGCCGTCCCGCCGGGAACGACCTTCACCGTCAGCGTCGCGTGCACCGTCCCCGCCGCCCCGGCCGCCACCGGCAAGTCCTCGACCACCCCCTCCAGCGTCACCGCCCAGACCGCTCCACCGAGCAGCTCGACCATCACCTTCAACGCGCAGGGTGATCCGACAACCCCGGGGAGCAACGTGGTGACCCCCGCCAACGTGCCGTCGGACTGCACCGTCACCGAGACCGCGACCGGCGGGGCCCAGTCGGTGTCGTACACCTGCGCGGTCGGATCCGGGAACCTTGACACGACCTGCACGAACTCGCAGTCGATCCACCTGGGAGCCGACTCGTCGGGGAACAACACGATCACGGTGACGAATACGTTCCCGCCGCCACCTCCGGCTCCGGTGGTCGTGTCACCGCGGTTCACCGGCTAGCCAGCCGCTCGCCCTCTGCCGTTCTCGTCCTCGGCACACTCGATCGCGTCGGCGGTAGGCCCCAGCCCGACGATCCGGATCCGGGTTCACCGAGTGGCGCGCGCCTCAGCGGGCGGGTCGTAGTCCACGACGTGAATCGAGACGCCGACGTGAGCAACCAGGGTCCTGACGGGTCGGCGCCGGTGGCTGGGCCCGACCTCGGGCGCGTTGCCCCCGGTTGGCCGGCGATGCCGCCGAGTGCCGCGTGGGCCGCGCCCATTCCACCGCCGGGCGCGTCGAAGAGCCGGCGATGGATCTGGTGGCTGGTCGGGGGTGTCGTGACCTTCCTGCTGCTCATCGGGATCGGGATCGCCGTCCTCGTCATCTTCTTGGTCAACGTGTTCAGCGCGCCGGTGGACGCCTCGAACGAGTTCCTCCATCACCTGCGCGATCGCCAGTACCAAGCCGCCACCGCGCAGCTCTGCAACACCAGCCCTTACCAGTCTGCTCGTGCCCTCGCGGCGAAGCTCGAGGCGGACGGACCGATCAAGAGCTACGACCTCAACCAAAGCGAGACCACCAACGACACGGGGTCAGTCGGGGGGACCATCGACACAGGACCGAAGCAGCACCAGATCCTGCTCACAATCGCTAAGGAGCACGGCTCCTGGAAGGTGTGCGACGCCACCCTCGACGTCGCGTTCCCCGAGACTCCGACGACCGCGCCCTAAAGTGGCCCAGCGTCTTCGGGCGGTCGAACCGGCGGAACCCTTACGCGCGGCAGCCTCACAGCAAGAGATCCGTCGCTCGCGCAGGGTCAAGCGTTTGGACTCCTCGACCTCGAAGCAGGACGGCCCGTGTCGCAAATTGGCGACAGCTCACGCGACCAGTCGCCGGAATGGAAGGCGCGACCACGCCGACACTCGCGGCGCGATTCGGTTACCCGAGGAGAGCCCGGCACGAGCGACCGCTGCTTCGGGGCATTCGTGTTTGCGTGGCGTGGCGCGACGTCGAGGTAGGTGGACCAGCGCAACGCCCGTTTCAACCGACGGGGCTTTCCCATGCTGACCCTTGGTGTCATCTGTCTCGTGCTCGGCATCCTGCTGAACGCATCGATCCTCTGGACCATCGGAGTGGTTCTCCTCGTGATCGGCGCGGTGCTCTGGATCGCCGGCGCCACTGGCCACGAACTCGCCGGTCGACGGCACTACTGGTAACGCCGGCCCGAAGAACGGGGAAAGGAACGCCTGATGGTGCTTGCAATCGGATTGATGAGCGCCGGCGGGCAGACCTTCTTCTACGCCGTGGCCGTCGTCCTGTTCCTGCTCGGGGCCGTTGGCCTCAAGTTGCCGAACGAGCGGGTGAGACTCGACAGCCTCGGTTTGGCGTTCTTCGTGTTCGTGTTCCTCTGGAGCGCTGCCGCTGCCACATCGCGCTCGACTGTGCGTACGGGGTCCGCCGCCCTAGATGCCGGGGGCTATTCGCTCCGGTATCGGGGCCCGGGCTTTGACCAGCGATCACTCGCCGGTGACCCTGCCGGCTCGATGTGAGCCCTCTGCGCTCGTGTCCCGCAAACCCGAAGCGTTGGTGATGGGGTGGATCGAGAGGCCCAGCGAACCGTGAACCAGCTCGGGGCCCAGCTCGGGGAATGGATCCCCGATGCGGATCTCCAGGGAGCAGCGCAGCGGCACCTTCGAGACTTCGACCGGGTTGAAGATCCGGGACTTCGTCCTGCTCCTGGTCGAACGACGACTGCCCGGCGACCTGCTAGTCCTCGCCCGAGCTTCGGACTGGCGTCGCGGCGCCCACCGCTGTCGGCGGGACAGCGCTGCTCCAGAGGCCAGATCACCGCGCGAGGCGCCAGAAATCGAAGCGACGGAGCCGACGGTGGTCGACGACAGGGTCCGGCTAAGAAGACCTCGTGCGGATGCTCCTCTGTCTCTTCGTCCTCGGCCTGGCCGGGGTGATCGGGTTCGGCGTCCGGCTCGCCGGCGCCGCCCCGACCGCCGGGTCCGGCAGCGGACTCGAGCGGGCGTGCGTCCTGGAGGGACGGTCCGACGGGGCGCTCCTTCGCGGCAAGCAGAGCCCGAACTTCGCGCCGACAATTCAGCAAGCGTTCGGCGCGACGACGGATCCCATCGCCAAGACCGCCGCGACGGCCGAAGCGGGTTTCGTGCAGCTGGTCACGAGCGGCGGACTGAAGCTCTCGCTGGATCAGCTGATCACGGACGATCCGATCACCGGCTACTGCCGGGCGAAGTTCCCCGCCGCGTACTTCTCCGGGAGCCGGATCGTCTCTGCCCCCTGCATCGACGCGTTCGACGCGCTCGTCGGTACGGGGCCCGGGGCCACGACCCAGCCGCGACTCACCGCCGAACGTGCCACCGTGACGGCCTGCGGTTCACGGGGGGAATGGTTCCAAGGAGCCACGCACGCGCTCGCCGGATGGGTCCGTCACGGCACCGGTGGTCGTGGCACGACCGTGCCCGCACTCTTCCGGGCTTTCTGCGCCCGGAACCGTGACGCGGCGGCGTGCCGGGTGAAGTAAGTCGCTGCGCCTCGTGCCGGCCGGGCCCGACCGCCCGGCCGGCCCGCTGACCGCGAACCGGCTCACGTTCGGGAACAAGGGACCGTTCACGGCCCGACCGGAACGTAAACGCCGGGGATACGACCCCGACTGCACGCGGCATGAACGCGAACCCTCGGTTCGTCACGAGCCGAGTACGTCGGTGTCAGTTCGGCGAGGGGGGAACCACCGCGTCGAGAGGTTCCTGCCCGGCGCGTAGGCGTTCGCGTCCAAGGTCCGCCGCGGCCTGCACCTTCGCGAGGGGGGTCCGCGCGACCAGTCGACGCAACTGCTCATAGCGGGCCCTTCCCGCGCGCGCACCCAGGTAGTACCCGGCGGCAAAGCCGAGCAGAAGACCGGCGCGAAACCGCATCCCCTTTCGTAGCATCTTGACGGATCGAATATATGTTCGTACGATGCCAAACATGGGGTACCGGGGCGACGTTCACAAATGCGACGAAGCTCGAAAGTTCCGTGCTCAGGGCCGCACGCTCGTCGAGATCGCGAAGGCCCTGGACGCGTCGAAGTCGTCGGTGTCGGTCTGGGTGCGTGACGTTCCCTTCACCCCGTCGCCTCGCCGGACCGGGCTCACACGCGGCGCTAGCCACTTCGCGAGCGTCGCGTCCGAGAGGTCGCCGAGCTAGACCGTCTTGGTCGAGAACGCATTGGAGTACTGACTCGGGACGCGTTCCTAGTCGCCGGTTTGGCTCTATACGCGGGAGAGGGCGGGAAGCGGGACGGAACCGTTCTCTTTGCCAACACCGACCCTGCGATGGTCCGCTTCCATTGCGACTGGCTGCGGACCTTCTTCCAGGTCGACGAATCACGGCTCCGAATCCGCGTCTACCTGCATGAGGGTCTCGACCTTGCCCGCGCCGAGGCTCATTGGTCAGCCGTCACCGGCGTGCCGTTGTCGCAGTTCGGCGCGCCGTTTCGCGCCCGATCGGACCCCACCATTCGACACAACAAGCACGAGTTCGGATGCTGCTACGTCAGGTACTGCGTGTCGAGCACCCACCGAGCCATCATGGGAATGATTCGAGCTCTGCTATCCTGCGACGCGATTCCGGGGTAGCTCAGTTGGCAGAGCGCCGGTCTGTTAAACCGATTGTCGCGGGTTCGAGCCCCGCCCCCGGAGCGCTACTGCGGAGCCCCAGGCCGGCGAATCCGATCTACGACTCAGTATGTTTCGCTGTGCCGTCGGCGATCAGCGCGTCCGCGGCGCGGTCGGATCGCTCCCGGAGCCGCTGGTAGACCGTTCGCGTGGACGTGTCCGCGATGGTCTGTTCGGTGGGCGGGTTGAGCTCGTCGGGTCCGAGCTTCTGGCCGAACGCTTCGGCGACGAGAAGCCTGGCGCCAACGGAAGCGGCATCGTCGATGGCGTGCCGGACGATCGGGAGTCCGGTGACCGCCGCGAGGATGAATCGCCAGAGCGGGTCGGTGGCGCCTTGTCCTGCGACTGCGAGCTCGTCGGCGTGCGGTGACGACTGCTCGATGCACCGGTCGACGTCGAAGGCGATCCCCTCGATGACAGCGCGGCTGAATTCGGGCGGTCCGTGGACAGCGCTGGCGCCAACAAACGCCGCTTGCACGTCGGGGCGCCACCATGGAGCCCGTGCGCCGTGCAGCCACGGGAAGGCGAGCAGCCCGTCGGCGCCGGCGGGAACGGCTGCTGCAGCATGGACCAGGTCGAGCGTGGTCCATCCGCTGAGACGCTCCAACCATTGCAACGCGGATCCAGCGGCCGATAGGCCGTTCTCGATGAGAAACTGTCCCGGGGTGTGACGCGACACCTGTGCCGTGTCCGGGAGCGCGCTGATCGGACCGGGATGGGGCGTGCACACGCTTGCCGTGGTTCCCCATGACACCATCGGGCGAGTCGGGGACCCGCCGACGCCGAGGGTCTCGCACGACCGGTCTCCAGCGCCAAGCACCGCGACCGTGCCCGGTGTCAATCCAAGCTGTTCCGGACGTGGGATGGGCAGGAGCTCGGTCGACGACCGAACAGGTGGGAGTCGCCGCGCTAGCTCGGCGTCCGCGGTTACCGCTCCGTCGAGGGTGTAGAGGCCCGTACGAGAGGCGAGCGTCGCGTCTGTCCTGACTTGCTCGCAGAGCCGTGCCGCCACGACGTCTCGCGGCGCGAGAAGCCACGTTGCACGACCGAAGACGTCGGCTTGGTTTGCACGAACCCAGGCAACCTTTGCCGCGCAGCATCCGGGACTGAGGATGACGCCGGTTCGGTGCCGG
This sequence comes from uncultured Actinomycetes bacterium, assembly GCA_963714105.1. Taxonomy (GTDB): domain Bacteria; phylum Actinomycetota; class Acidimicrobiia; order IMCC26256; family PALSA-555; genus PALSA-555. The sequence continues at coordinate 2,504,276 of OY970233.1, forward strand.
AACTGGGTGGGATCGTCCAGCTCTCGCGCCTCGTCAACTGCTCGCGCGTCGGACCAGAGGATCCCAGGCCCGAGCGGTCTCAGGCCACGGTCGAAGCACGCGAATGTCTCCCGTGCGGCCGCGAAGCCGACAGCCTCCACCTTCGCATAGACGTCTGGATAGCGATCGTGCAGCAGCCCGCAGGCATCGACTACCGAGCGCCACCAGTCCTCCGGATCCTGTTCGGCGTCGCCTGGTCTCGGATGACGCGTCGGGATCGAGATTCGGGCAAGTTCAACGAGTGCGGTCCCTGACCAGAGCGCCGCCTTCGTGGCGCTCGTGCCAAGGTCGAGGGTCAGGACGTTCAAGTCTCGGCGAGTGATCGCACGACCTTTGCCAGCGCGGAAAAATCTTCGCGGCCGTACCCGGCCGCACTGGCCGCTCCGAGGAACTGGCGGACAAGTCCCGAGGTGAACAGAGGCGTCTGTTGCTCGGCCGCGAAGCTGATCGCGAGGTCGAGGTCCTTGGCCATGAGGTCGGTCATGAACCCGGGCGCCCAGCCGTTGGATGCGGGGCTGTCTGGGATGACACCCTCGGCGGGGAGGCGGGTCCGGACGGCGACGCAGTCGCCAGTGGCGTGGGTGAGGACGTCGTAGAGCTGGGTGAGGTCGACCCCCGCCTTCGCGGCCATCACCGTCGCCTCGGACGTGGCGAGCATCTGCGCCGCGTAGATCAGGTTGTTGCAGAGCTTGACGACCTGCCCCATGCCGGGGCCGCCGACGTGGACGAGCCGCCCGGTGAACGGGTCGAGCGCCGGACGGGCGGCGGCAAGTGCTTCGGCGTTGCCTCCGACCATGAGGGTGAGCTGACCCTTCTGCGCTCCCGCAGTTCCACCCGAGAGAGGAGCTTCCAGATAGGCGGCGCCGGTCGCGTTGACTCGAGCATGCTGGGCCCGCTCGACCTCCGGATCGATCGTGGAGGTGTCCACGATGGTCTTGCCCGGACCGATCGCGGCGAACGCGGCGTCCAGAACGGCGACGACGTCAGGTGAGTTCGGGACGCACAGGATCGTGACCTCGCTGGCTCGGACGACGCCGACGGAATCCTGGCCGTCCCGGGCGCCGAAGGCGACCGCCTGGTCGATCGGCCCTCGGCTCCTTGAGGCGACCGCGACTTCGTGTCCGGCGTCGACCAGATGACGAGTCATGGGGAGGCCCATTGCGCCAAGACCGATGAACCCGACCTTCATCCGTCCTCCTTCATCGGGCGTTTGACCGTACCAGTCGGCCTTCGTACCGTGACCGCTGCCATGACGGTACGTGAGCCCATCCTGGCCGCCTCGCACTCTTCGCTCGGAGGTGTCGCGGTGGTGGCACCCGGGGCGGTATCGGCTTCGCCGTGGCGCAACCCTTCGGCGGTTTCGGTGTCCGACTCGGCTGTTGCTGCATGAGCTCGGCGGAGCTCGTGTTCGTGACCCAGGTCGCGCCGTACGCGGACGGGCCGGCGGGGGTGCACGGTGTCCTCGACCAGGCAGCCGTCGGCGTCGCCGAGTGCGCCGAGCTCGCCGGTCTGACCCCCGACCGAGTCGACGACGTGCGCACCCTCCCTCCCGAGCTGCTCGAGTCGGCTCGGGCGCTGGCCCTCTTCACGATTGGTGAGACCCCGTGGTCTGGCACCCAGCGGGCGACGATCGTGCAAAGGGTCCGGGCAGGGGAGCTGACGCTCGTCGCCATCCATTCCGCAACGGACGCCTGCTACGGCTGGGAGGAGTACGGCCGGCTGGTCGGAGCCCGTTTCGACGGGCATCCGTGGACCCAGACCGTCGATCTCGACGTGACCGACCCCGGTCACCCTGCGACCCGGCACCTCGGTCCGGTGTGGCGTTGGCACGACGAGGTGTACCAGTTCCGCGATCTTCGGTCCGACGCGCGGGTGCTGCTGCGCGTCCCGATCGACCAGCTCGACGTCTCCGCGCCCGGCGCGAAGCAGCCGCCCTTCGGCTTCCCGCTCGTCGTGGTCCTTCGAGGAGGGCGCGGGCCGGGTGTTCTCGACCAGCCTGGGGCACTTCCCTGGCGCGTGGGAGAGCCCGGCGTATCTCCGCCACCTCGCCGGTGGTCTCCGCTGGGCGCTGCGCCTCGAGCCGTGAGCCGCCACCGGAACCTGTCGCCCTGGGCGCAATGGATGGTGCAGCTCGAGGCGACCGCACCGACCGACCCGTGCCCCGTCGAGGACCCGGCCGCGATTCCCGCGTGGCGGGAACGGGTGCGGAGCCGGCTCGCCGAGCTGCTCGGACCTGACCCCCCATCGGTTCCGCTCGACCTCGAGGAGCGTGACGTCGTCGACGTCGGCCCGTACAGGCGCCACTCGCTGATCTTCGACAGCGAAGCCACCATGTCGGTCCCCGCGTTTCTCCTGGTCCCCCACCCGCGGACCGAACCCGGCCCGGCCGTGCTCGCCATCCACGGGCACGGCCCCGGCAAGTCGGAGGTGTGCGGGCTCGACGACGACGCGAGCCGCGCCGCGATCGCCGAGGACCACGGTGACTACGGCCACCGCCTCGCCGAGGCCGGCTACGTCGTCCTCGCCCCCGACCTGCGCCTCTTCGGCGAACGGGCCGACTGGGTCCTCGAGGGTCGGTACCACTGCGACCTCAACCTGGTTCACGCCTACGCGGCCGGGTTCAATCCGCTCGCCCAGAACCTCTGGGATCTGCGCCGGTCCCTCGACGTGCTCGCCGCGCATCCGCTCGTCGACCCGGAGCGGCTCGGTGTCGTCGGGTTCTCCTACGGGGCCACCTGCTCCCTCTTCCTCGCCGCAATCGACGAGCGTGTCCGTGCCGCCGTGGTGAGTTGCTACCTCAGCGAGTGGAAGGAGAGCCACCGGATCCCCGGCAACCTCTGCGGCTCGCAGGTGCTCCCCGGGATGCTCACCGAGCTCGACCACGTCGGGCTCGGAGCGCTCGTCGCCCCCCGAGGGCTGCTCGCCGAGACCGGCTCCCAGGACCTGATCTTCCCCGAGGCGGGCGCCCGGCGGGTCGTCGAATCGCTGCGGGTCGTCTACGACGCGCTGGGAGCGTCACCCGACGCAGTCGAGCACGACGTGTTCGACGGTGAGCACGAATGGAGCGGCCGGCGGGTCGACGCGTTCTTGTCCCGGTGGCTCGGCGCGCCCGCGTAGGGTTCGGACGTGTTCGACGCTCGACTCGAGGAACTCGGGGTGCAGCCTGCCCGGCCCGTTCCCGCCCCACGACCCGCTCGACGCCGGTCGTCCGCCACGGTGGCACCGCCCGGACCTCGGGCTGCCTCCCCCGAGACGCCGACGGGAAGCTCCTCGCAACCGGCCTGCTCGGCCGTGACCTCACCACCGACCAGGGCGCCGACTGCGCCGAGCTCTGCGCCCTCAACGCGGTGTCGCTGCTGCGTGCCGACCTCGGTGCGCTCGACCACGTGGAACGGCTCCTCACCCTCAGCGTGTTCATCGCCTGCACGAGCGATTTCGCCGAGCAGCCCGCCGTCGCCGACGGAGCCAGCCGCGAGCTGGCGCGACTCTTCGGCGACGCGGGCCGCCATTCGCGCTCCGCGATCGGGGTCGCCGCCCTCCCCAGGAGGGCGCCGGTCGAAGTGGAGCTCATCGTCGCGTTGCGAAAGGAGCCGTGATGGCACCACGGATCACGATCATCGGTGGGGGCAGCTACCAGTGGGTGCCGAAGCTCCTCGTCGACGTGGCCAACACGCCGCTGCTGCACGAAGCCGAGATCGTCCTCCAAGACATCGACCCGGCGCCGCTACCGCGGATGCAGGCCCTCGTCGAGCACATCGCCGAGGTGCGGGGCATCGGCGTGAAAGCGCGAGACGACGACCGACCAGCGAGTTGCGCTCGAAGGCGCCGACTACGTGGTCGTCAACATCTCTACCGGTGGGTTCGAGTCGATGCGCCACGACCTCGAGATCCCGGCGAGGTACGGGATCCGCCAGTCGGTGGGAGACACCGTCGGGCCGGGAGGGATCAGCCGGGCGTTGCGCAACATCCCCGTGTTCGTCGACATCGCCCGGGACATGGAGGCGGTCTGCCCGGATGCGTGGATGCTGAACCTCACCAACCCCATGACCACGATCTGTCGGGCGGTGACCCGCAGCTCGACGATCCAGACCATCGGCCTCTGCCACGAGGTCACCCTCGCTCAGTTCATCCTCAGTCTCCTCCTCGACCGCAGCTTCCTCGAGATCACCGCGACCATCGCCGGGGTGAACCACCTGCCGGTCATCACGAACCTCGACGTCGGAGGTGAGGACGGCTTCGGGCTGCTGCGCGACCTGCTCGACCACGAGTCGGAACGAGCGGGGGAACCACTCTCGACCGAGTTCGCCGCCGGGCTCGGCCACGAGAAGGTCTCCGAGGGTGGCGAATGGACGCAAGCGGCGACCTGCTGCACGAGAACCGGGTCAAGTTGGAGCTGTTCCGCCGCTTCGGGGTGCTCCCCGCAGCCGGCGACCGCCACCTCGTCGAGTTCTTCGCGCGGGTTCCTCACCGAGGAATCGGGGTGGGGCGAGCGTTGGGGCGTGAAGCTCACCACGATCGAAGAACGCGAGACTGGTGGGCCCGCAAGTACATCGACGAGCTCGACGAGCTCCTCGCGTCCGACGAGATCGACGACCTGCCCGTCCGGCGAGATGGTCGCCCCGGTCATCATGTGCCACGAGCTCGACCAGCCCGGCTGGTTCCCGCTCAACATCCCCAACCGGGGGCAGGTCGCCGACCTGCCCGACGACGTGGTCGTCGAGAGGATGTGCCGTCGTCGACGGCAAGGGCGTGCGAGGCCGCGACGTGGCTCGGGTCCCGACTGTGCTGGCCGAGCACACTCCGCCGGGTGTCGGCACGGCGCAGGAGCTGACCGTCGAGGCGGCGCTCACCGGTGATCGCGACGAGTCGTCGACGCGATGCTCGTCGACCCGCTCGCAGGGCGGATCGACTACGACGCGGTGCACGCCATGACCGACGAGCTCCTCATGGCGACCAAGGCGCTGGCTGCCGCAGTTCGCCGGGTAGCCGTGCGAGCGCTCGTCATCGGGGAGCTGGCGGTCCGGGTGCACCCGACCGACGTCGAGCTCGGCCGCGGCCGCCGCGATCGAAGCCGCGGCCGTGATCAGGGCGGCCTGCGAGCTGCGCGGTGAGGCGCGGGTCGATGTTCGCGACCGGCAACTCGCAGCTCGCGTTCCTCGCCGCGGCTCACGCACCGTGACGACGTCGACTGGGACCGCGTCACCGGGTTCCACATGGACGAGTACGTCGGGCGTCAGCCGCCGAGCATCCCGCCGCGTTCCGTCGGTATCTCCGCGAGCGGCTCGTCGAGCAGGTGCCGCTCCGCGCCTTCCACTACGTCGAAGGAGACGCCGCTGATCCCGGCGCGGAATGCGCCCGGTACGCGTCGCTCCTCGCCGCGGCGCCGCTCGACCTCTGCTGCCTCGGCGTCGGCGAGAACGGCCACCTCGCCTTCAACGACCCCCCGGTCGCTGACTTCGACGACCCGCTCGACGTGAAGGTCGTCACCCTCGACGAGGCGTGCCGCCGCCAACAGGTGGGGGAGGGCCACTTCGCGGGGTCGACGGACGGTGCCGCCCCAGGCGATCACGGTCACGATCCCTGCGTTGCTGCGAGCCGGGCGGATCTTGGCGATCGTGCCCGAGGCGCGCAAACGGGAGCCGGTGCACGCCGCGCTCGACGGCCCGATCACGACCGCGCTGCCCGGCGTCGATCCTGCGGACCCGGGCGCAACGTGACCCTCCACCTGGACGCAGCAGTCAGGCGCGGGCGTGCGCCGGGTGAGCGCCCCAGAGCTGCACGTCGTCACCTTCCCGAACGTCGGGGAGCTGCGAGCGCGGGTCCCTCGGCTGGTGGTCGGCATCGTGATCTTGTCGCTCGGGATCGCGCTGATCCTGCAGGCCCGGCTCGGCGTCAGCGCCTACGACGTGCTCCACCAGGGATTGGCAAAGGTCACCGGGTTGAGCTTCGGGACCGTCGTCGTGCTCCTCGGGCTCGTGATCCTCGTCGGGTGGATCCCGATCGGCCAGCGGTTCGGGCTGGGCACGATCGTCAACACCCTGACCGTCGGGTTCATCGTCGACGCGACCCTGCGGGGCTTGCCGGCACCGAACGAGCTCAGCCTGCGTTGGCCCATGCTGCTCGGCGGCATCGTCGATCACCGCGCTCGGCACCGGCCTCTACATCGGCGCCGGGCTCGGACCCGGACCTCGCGACGGGCTTATGACCGGCCTCGCCGCGAAGGGCTGGCCGCTCTGGGCGGTGCGCATGGTGCTGGAGCTGAGCGCTCTCGTCGGCCGGGCTGGGCGTTGGGTGGGAATGTGGGCGTCGGCACGGTGCTGTTCGCGTTCAGCATCGGGCCGTTGGCGCACTGGTTCCTGGCCCGCTTGCATCTCGGGGTCGGGTCCGTCGACCCCGATCCGTCAGCGACGGTCGGCGAGTGAGCATCCAGATCGGGGTCATCGGCACCGGCTTCGGCGCTCGTGTCGTCGCGCCGGTGTTCGAGGAGACGGACGGATGCACCGTGGTCGCCGTGGTCTCGGCCCGCGACGACAGCGGCGTCGCGGCGCTGTGTGACGACAACGACGTCGACCTGGTGTGCGTGCACTCGCCGCCGTTCCTGCACGCCGCGCACGTGCGGCGGGCCGTCACGACCGGTCATGCGGTGCTGTGCGACAAGCCGTTCGGGCTCGACGCCGGGCAGGCCCAGACCCTGCTCGCTGCCGCCGACGCCGCCGACTGCCTGCACCTGTTGAACTTCGAGTTCCGCTACGACCCGATGCGGATCCTGGTTCGTGACCTCATCACCGACGGTGTGATCGGACGTCCCGAGCACGTGAGCTGGACCCACGTCAGTGCCGTCTCACGGGCGCCGCTGCGACCCCACGGCTGGCTGTTCGAACGGGCCGCGGGGGCGGGTGGGTCGGTGCGTGGGGCTCCCACGCCGTCGACTTCCTCCGGTGGGTGTTCGGCGATGTCGAACGCGTGTCCGGTCAGCCCCGAACCGCGATCACGGAACGACCCGACGTGGCAGGCGGCCCGGCCCGGCTGTGCGACGCGGAAGACGGGTTCAGCGCCGCGTTGGGACTCGCGGGCGGGGTGACGGTCGCGATCGACTCGACGTTCGCCGCCCCGGTCACCCTGGCGTCGCGACTGGTCGTCATCGGGGCGGACGGCATCTTGGAGTGCGTCGCCGACCGGCGCGTCGTGGTGCGTCGCACCGACGGCAGCCGCCGCGAGTACGAGCGGGACGAGACCGGTGACCCGCACCTCGCGCCGATGCGCGCCTGGGCGACGGTGATCCGCGACAGCGTCCTCGACGGGCTGGCCCCCGCGGGGGCCCCGACCTTCGTCGACGGCGTCGCCTGCGGCCGGGTGCTCGACGAGCTACGTGCCCACGGCGGCTGAGAACAACCGCACCCATCCCGACGCGTCGATCCCCATCGCCGCCAGCCGACGTCGAGCGTCGTCCTCGGCGACGTCGGCGTCGTCCCGACCCGACGCCCGCCAGGCCTGCGCCCGGGCGAGGCGGGTCACCGCCTGGTCGAGGCGGGATTCGGTCGCGTCGCTCGCCGCGACGACCCCGTCGAACCGGGCCGCCGCGTCCGGGGCGTCGAGCTGCAGGGCCGCGAACGCGCCGGCCAGGCGGTGCTGCAGCTGGTCCAGGTAGGTGCCCGCCTCGACGTTTGCGTCGGCGAGGGCCCGGGCCTCGTCGCTTCGCCCCGCGGCCGCGTAGGCCAGCGCCAAGCCGGCCGACACCGCGACGGAGAACCCCGCCCCCGGCGTGCCGGGGTTGCGGCGTGCGGCTTCGACCTCGGCGACCGCCTCGTCGACCCGTCCCGCTTGGAGGAGGGCGAGGCCGAGGACCAGGTGGGCGCCCGCGCGCAGCTCCCGGTTCGAGTTCTCGTCGGTGCCGCCGAGGTGGAGCGCGGCGGGGAGCGCCTCGGGGGAGCCGATGTGCACCAGGACGTGGGCGCGGAGCAGCCGTCCGAGTGAGCCCCCGTCGTCGCGGGTGGGCGCGTCGAGCACGTCGAGGGCGTCGCCGACGCGACCGACGCACGCCAACGCCCGCACGACCGAGGCTTGCGCCTGGTTCACGCCCCACGGGTCGGTGATGGCCTGGAACCGGGTCAGCGTCTCTTCGGCGTGCACGACCGCCTGCTGCGATTCGCCGCGCCACAACGCCAGGTTTGTGAGGAGCAGGGTGAGGATGGCTCCGACCCAACGGTTGCCGGTCGCCTCGGTTTCCGGGAGCTGCTCGACCGCGAGCGCCTCTGCCTCGTCCAGGCGACCCTGAGTGAAGCGGACCCAGGCCCGGATGCCTTCGCACCAGTTCAACCCGCCGTAGTCGCCGAGCTCCCGGAACACCGCCGCGGAGCGTTCGAGACGATCGTCGGCCTTGTCGGAATCGGAGCGGAAGAACGCGATCGACGCGAGGTTCTGCAGCGCCCAGGCCTCACCGCGACGGTCGTGGCAGTCGAGGAATGCTTGGAGCGCGTCGGTGAGGTCCCGGTCGGCGGCGTCGAGGTCGCCGTCGAACATGAAGGTGATGCCCCGGGCTCGCAGGGCGTCGGCGGCGCCCTGCTCGTCCCCGATGGCGCGTGACGCGGCGAGCGCGGCTTCGGCGTGCTCGATCGAGCGGGCCGGGTTGCCGGCCATCTGGTCCAGGTGGGCGAGGACGATCTGGGCTCGAGCCGCGGTGCGCGGGGCGGGTTCGTCGGCGAGGACGCTGTCGACGTCGGCCCGGGCGGCGGTGAGCTCCCGCTGCTCGGTGAGGGCCGTGGCGTGGCCGAGGAGGAGCCGCCAGCGGGTCTCGTCGGGCGTGTCCGCGGGCAGCACGGCGAGGGCCTGCTCGAAGAGTCGGCTGGCGCTCGGCCACAGCTCGGCGGTGCGGGCCCGATCTGCCGCCTGTTCGAGCATCTTCAACGCTCGGCCGGTGAGGTCGGCGGGGATCCCGTCGATCGCACCGACCTCGCGGAGCAGCAACGCGGCGGCGCCGTAGTGGTGCGCGATGCGTTCGGTGGTGGTGTCGGAGCCGTCGTCGTCGTCACGTCCCGCGGCGAGCCAGTCGGCGAGCACGGCGTGGCGGCGAGCCCGGTCGCCTTTGGTGAGCATCCCGTAGGCGACGTCACGGACGACTTCGGACGGGAACCGGAACGTGGCGTTGTCGAGCTCGAGGAGCTCACGTTCGGTGAGCCGCGCCAGCGTGGGGGAGGCGTCGTCGAGCCCGCGGGCGGTGGTGAGTGTCTGCACCGCGTCGATCGGGCCGCTGGTGCCGACGACCGCGCAGTCGGCGATGACGTCGCGTTCCTCGGGGGTGAGCGTGTCGAGGCGGGCGGTGACCAGGCCCTGCAGGGTGGCGGGGAGCCGTCCGGTGCTGAGCACGCCAAGCGCACCGGGACCGGAATCGCGGATCAGCGCGGCGAGCTCCTCGAGGAAGAACGGGTTGCCGCCACTCCGCTCGTAGAGCAGGGCGCGGAGCTGGGGTGTCGCGTCGTCGCCGAGGAGCTCGTCGACGAGCGCACCGCCCGCCTCGGCGTCTAACGGCTCGAGGTTGATCACGCTGAGGTTGTGACGGCCCGGCTCGGGTCGCCACCGGTCCTCGAGGTCGGGTCGGGCCGTCGCCACGAGCACGAACGGGGCGGTGCGGAGCGTGTCCAGCAGCCGGTTGACGAGGTCGAGGATCAGGTCGTCGGCCCAATGCAGGTCGGAGAGCACCAGCACGACCGGGTACTCCCGGGCCAGGTAACCGAACAGGGCGACACCGGAACGCAGCGCGTCGTCGCGGGCCCGGACCGGGTCGACGTCGTTGAGCTCGGCGGCGTAGCCGAGGAGGTAGAGCAGGCCCCGGCCGATGCGGGCCACCGCGGGCTCGTCGAGCTCCTGGTTCATCGCCTTGGCGACCGCCTCGTAGACCGCGGTTCGGGCCGTCTCATGCGACGCCTGCGGGGGCACGTCGCACAAGGTGCGGATCGTCTCCGCGATCGGCCACCACACGTCCTCGCCGTAGGGGACGCAGCGGCCGGTGAACACCTTCGCGGCGTGGTCCTCGGCCGCGTGGCGGGTCGCTTCGCTGGCGAGGCGGCTCTTGCCGACCCCGGCGCCGCCGGTGAGGAGCACCAGATGGGCTCGCTGGCGGGTCAGCGCGGTGTCGAGGACGGCTCGGAGGAGCCCGATCTCGGCGTCTCGGCCCACGATCGGGGTGTGCGCGCCACGCCGGGTTCCCGGTGGGACCGGCGCGCCGAGGGCGAGGAACGCCGCGACCGGCTCGGTTCGCCCGCGGACGTTCTGCAACCCGAGCGGCTCGTACTGCACGACGTGCTCGGTGGCCTGGTGGGTCTGCGCGCCCACCACGACCTGGCCGGGCGCGGCGAAGGTCTGCAGCCGGTTCGCGGTGTTCACGACGTCGCCCATCGCGGTGTAGTCGCCACCGGCGCGCAACGCCCCGACCAGCACCTCTCCCGTGTTCACACCCACCCGGAGCTGCACGTCGAGTCCCTGGTGTTCCTGCACCGTCGCGAGGGTGCGTTGCATCCGCAACGCGCAGCGGACGGCCCGCTCGGCGTCGTCCTCGTGCGCGGTCGGTGCGCCGAAGAGGGCCAGCAGCGCGTCGCCGACGATCTTGTCGACCTCCCCGCCGTAGGCCCGAACGTCGGCGGTCAGGGCCTCGAAGCACTCGTCGACCAGGGCCTTGACCTGCTCCGGGTCGCTGCCCTCGGAGAAGCTGGTGAAGCCGACCAGGTCCGCGAAGAGGATGGTCACGACCCGGCGTTCGTCGGGCCGGGCGACCAGCGAATGACCACACGCCGGGCAGAACCGCGCCTCGGGGGGCGCCATCGTTGCGCACCCAGGACACCTCACGGTCCGTAGGTTACGGGCCCGAAACGGCCGCTCGGCCCGGGTTCCCGGGTGGGTGCGGTCGGTCGCGGAGCGCGGGCGACGAGGTCTCGGACCTGGGTGCTGACCCGGTCCCGATCGCTGCGGGCCGCGTACGCCCCCTGGGCGTAGAGCCGCCGGTAGCGGGGGAGCAGCCCCGGATGGGTCTCGGCGAGGGCGCCAAGGAAATGGTCCCGGACGCCGGGGCGGAGGTGCAGCAGCACCGAGGAGACCGTCGGGGCGCCGGCCGTCGAGCGCGGACCGGACGACCGCTTCGAGCTGGTCGGGCGCGTCGGACAGGCCGGGCAGGACGGGGGCGACGAGGACGCCGCAGGGGACGCCGGCCTCGTTGAGGCGGGCGACGGCGTCGAGACGCTGAACGGGGCGGGGCGTCCCCGGCTCGGTCGTGCGCCACACGTCGTCGTCGAGGGTCCCGATCGACATTGCGCACTCGACGTGGGTGCGGCGGGCCGCGTCGGCGAGCCGATCGAGGTCGCCGAGGATGAGGGTGCTCTTGGTCAGGATCGAGAACGGGTTGCGGGCCTGCGGCGAGCACGTCGACGATGCCGCGGGTCAGCCGGTACTTGCCCTCGGCGGGCTGGTACGGGTCGGTGTTGGTCCCCATGGCGAGGTGATGCCCGGCCCAGCGTCGAGGCGCGAGCTCGGCGCGGAGCCGCTCGACCGCGTTGACCTTGACGACGATGACCCGATCGAACTCGGTGGACGGGTCGAGGCCCAGGTACTCGTGGGTGGGTCGGGCGAAGCAGTAGGTGCAGGCGTGGCTGCAGCCGCGGTAGCGCATTGATCGTGTAGGCGGAACAGCACCCGGGCCTGGGGGGCGACCCGGTTGATGATCGTGCGGGCCTCGGACGTGCACGAACTCGAGCCCTCGGTGCTCGCCCCGGCCGACGACGCGTTCGGGTGCGTCGAACAGCGCCAGCTGCGCACCGGTCCCGGTCGAGGGTCGTTGGACCCACCGCACGGGGGTCGGGCTCTCCGGCTCGTCCACCCCCGCACCGTATCGAACACCTGTTCGCCTGACAAGGCTGGCCTCCGCTTGGCGATCCGCGCCGGCGGGACCGACAATGGGCTCGTGGCTGCCCTGTCCGACGAGGACGTCCGTGCCGGTCTGGCCCGGCTGCCCGGGTGGGTGCGCGACGGCGACTCGATCGTCCGCGAGTACGAGTTGGCGTCGTTTCGGGCCGTGATCGACGCGGTCGGGCGGATCGCCGACGCCGCGGAGGCGGCCGATCACCACCCGGACCTCGACATCCGGTACCGGCGCCTCCACGTCGGGTTGAGCACGCACAGCGAGGGTGGCATCACCGGGAAGGACCTCGCGCTCGCCGCCGACGTCGATCAGGCCGTCCGCTGAGTCGATGATCGTCGCCGTCGTCGGCGTCATCGTGTTCGGGCTCTGCGTCGCGCTCGTCGTGCTGGTCGCGCTCGACCACGGCCCGGCGCCCGCGGACGTGGCTCTCGGGTACGAGGAGGCGTGGGACCATCTCGACTTCGAATCGCTCTGGGTGCTGTCCGGTGAGGAGCTGCGCGACGGGCTCGACCAGCGCGCGTTCGTCGCCGCGAAGCGTGCCGCGTACGAACGTCAGGAAGGTCTGCGGGGGCTCGCGCGGCGTGTGGTGGTCGACGCGGTCAGCGAGGGCCGCAACTTCGCGGTGGTGCACACCGTCGTCGAGCTGCACGACGGTGGCTACGCCGCCGACGCGTTGCAGCTGACCCGGCGAGGGGGTCGCTGGCTCGTCGTCGCCTACGAGCTCGAACCCGACACCGCCGGCACCTGAGCGGTCCGCCGTCGAGCCACCGATCGGGGCGTCGCGATTTGGGGAGGTTTCCCGCCGAGCGCACCGACCTGCGTCAGGGGCGGGCGGACCAGCCCGTCAGCCGATCGACGCGGATCACGATCGCGGGTCCCGACGGTGGCCGGGTGCGGTACGCCGCGTACTTCGCCACGAGCGGCTCCAGGAGGGCCTCGCCGACGGGCGCGTCGACCACCTCGGCGTCCCCGTCGACGCGCACCCACCACAACGCGTCCCAATCCTCCTCGTAGTGGTGCACGAGCAGGCTCACCGCCGGGTTCGCCCGCACGTGGTCGAGGCGGCGCAGCTCGGCGCGGCGTTTCGGTTTGTGGTCCACCGCGGTGACGAGGCGACCGTCGGGGAGCGCCGCGAAGCACACGGGGACGAGATGGGGATGTCCGTCGCGCGTCGGTGGTCCCGAGCGTTGCGACCGGCGCCACCACCAGTCGGTCACGCCACGCGGCGGGGTCCATCACCGGACGGTACCGTGCCGTGCGTGTCACCGTCCTGGACGACCGGCGGGTCGGCGTGTCGCGCGCAGGCTCACCCCGACGAGGCGGCCCGCTGACCTGGCCGACGTGGCAGGGTTGCTGCTCACCGGCGGGTCCAGCTCGCGGCTCGGGTTCTCGAAGGCCGACCTGCGACGCGACGGCGAGCGTCTCGCCGACCGCGGCGCGCGGATCCTCGCCGCGGTCGCCGACCCGGTTCTCGAGGTCGGCCCGGGTGTCACGTCGCTCCCCGCGGTGCGCGAGGAGCCTCGGGGCGCGGGTCCACTCGCCGCGTTCGTGGCCGGTGCCTCCGAGGTGACCCGGCGGCACGGGACCAGCGGGTTCCTGCTCCTGGCCGTGGACCTTCCGTTCGTGGAGGCGTCACTCCTCGAGTGGCTCGCCGCGCACCTCGCGCCGGGTGCGGTCGTGCCCCGAGTCGACGGGAGAGCCCAGCCGCTCTGCGCCCGGTACACCGAGGCGGATCTCTCGGTTGCGGCCCGGCTGCGCCGGTCCGGGCGCGCGTCGATGCGGGCCCTGCTCGACTCGGTCCTCGTCACCTATGTCGACGAGGCCGACTGGGGTCCCGTTGCCGACCCGAGCTGGTTCCTCGACGTCGACACCGAAGCGGCGGCGCGCCGCGCCGGTCTCGACTGGTCCGACCCGACCGCACCGTCGTCTCCGCCCCCGACCGTCTGACGCGCCGCCCCCGGGTTGTCGCGCCGGGTCGACCGCTCACGGGCCGTCGTCGCGGCCCGGGCGTCTGCCAGACTGCCCGAGCCGTGCACGCCTCCGACCTGCTCGAGCTCTTCGGTGTCGCCGCCGACGCCGAGCGCGACGCGCTCGCGCCGCTCAGCCCGACCGCGCGTCGGGCTCGCACCGACCGGCCCGGGCAGTACGCGCTCGACCTCGTTGCCGACGCGGCGATCCTCGAAGTGCTGCACTCGGTGCCCGTCGCGGTGGTCAGCGAGGAATCCGGCCGCTCGGGTGCGCGCGACGCCGACGTGACCGTCGTCGTCGACCCGGTCGACGGGTCGACGAACTGCGCTCGCGAGATCCCGTACTGGGGGGTCTCGCTGTGCGCGCTCGACGCCGACGGCCCGTGGTGCTCGCTGGTCACGAACACCGCCACCGGTCAGCGGTTCACTGCCGTCCGCGGGGGAGGAGCACGGCTCGGCGAGCGGACGCTGCACGCGTCGGGGACCACTCGCATCCGAGACGCGGTAGTGAGTCTGAGCGGGCTCCCCAACCGGGCGGCACCCTGGAAGCAGTACCGGGCGCTCGGGTCCGCGGCCCTGGCGCTGTGTGACGTCGCGGCCGGGCGGGTGGACGCGTTCCTCGACGTGCTCGACGACCAGCACTACCCGTGGGACTACCTCGGTGGGCTGCTGATCGGTCGGGAAGCCGGCGCGTCGGTCGTCGACGTGCGCGGCCGTGACCTCGTGGTCACCGGCCTGGAGGACCGCCGTCAGCTCCTCGCGGCGGCGACCCCGGATCTGCTCGACGAGCTGCTCGGGTATGCCTGACCCCGGCCGCGACCTGGAGGCGCTGCTCGCCGCCGCGCTCGCCGCCGCCCGTGCCGGCGGCGCCATCGTGCAGGAGGCGTTCGGGACCGCGTCCGACGTGCGGGAGAAGGGGCCCGGCGACTGGGTCAGCCACGCCGACACCGCCAGCGAGCGGGCCGTGAGGGCGGTGCTCGCCGAGCACGCCCCGGGCATCCCGGTGCACGGAGAAGAAGAAGGAGGGGAGCGGGCATCACTCGGTTGGCTCGTCGACCCGCTCGACGGGACCGCCAACTTCTTGCACCGGTTCCCGATCGTCGGGGTCTCGGTCGGGCTCGTCGACGCGGGCGAGCCGATCGTCGGGGTCGTCCACGCCCCACTGCTCGGCGACACCTACTCGGGATGCAAGGGCGGCGGCGCGTACCGCAACGGTCAACCCCTCCGGGTCAGCGACCGGTCAGCGGGGCAGGCCATCCTCGCGACCGGCACCCCGTTTCGAGCCAAGCGCACCCGCCTCCGCGAGTACCTGCCCGTCTTCGAGCGGGCGCTGCTCACCTTCGAGGACCTTCGCCGCGCCGGCGCCGCCAGCCTCGACCTCGCCCTCACCGCCGTCGGCAGCTTCGACGGGTACTTCGAACAGAGCCTCGGGCCCTGGGACGTC
The DNA here is from genome assembly GCA_963714105.1 of uncultured Actinomycetes bacterium. Lineage (GTDB taxonomy): Bacteria > Actinomycetota > Acidimicrobiia > IMCC26256 > PALSA-555 > PALSA-555. Next base: position 2,519,631 of record OY970233.1, read on the forward strand.
GCCGCCGGTGCGCTCCTCGTCCGCGAAGCCGGCGGCGTCGTCACCGACTGGCAGGGCGACCCCGACGGGTGGCTCGCCTCCGGGGACATCGTCGCCGCGCCCCCCGCCGTGCACGAGCGCATCCTCGACGTGATCGCCGGCGGCACGCCGAACGACCCGTGACTCAGGTGCTCAACGCGCCCGCCGGCAACGCACGCATCGGGCCGCGCACCGGGACGGCCTCCTCACCCAACGCCGAGTAGACCGCGTCGGTCACCTCGAGGGCCCGCTGCTCCGCTTCGAAGAAGCCCGCGAGCCCGTTGGCGACCACCACCAGGACCAGCCCGAGCTCCGGGTCGGCGAGACCCCGCGACGACGCCATCCCGCCGTGCCCGAACGCCCGGCGTCCCGCACCCCCCGTGAACTGACGTTGGACCCCGAGACCCCACGGGATGTCCAACGCGAACGTCTGATCCTTCAAGCCGACACGGTGGATCGCGGCCATCACCTCCACCGTCCGGGACTCGAGCAGCGGCGGGCCGAACCCGAGCAGCGACTCGTAGAACGCGCCGAGCTCTCGGGCGGGACCCCGCATCCCCCCGCCCGGCTCGACCTTGGCGATGTGCCACGGCTCGTTGTGGAACCGGTCGATCCGGTACGGAACCATCCGGTATCCGCCGTCGTCGTCGCGCGCCGGCAGGTGATGCCCCGCCCACAGGACCGGGACGATGCGGTCCCCGAGCTCGGCTTGGCGGGCGATCGGGATCCCCAACGACGCGTCCGCCATCCCCACCCGTCCGATCACCTCGTCGGCCAAGTACCGCTCGATCGGGCGGCCGTCCACCTCCTCCACCACCCCGCCGAGGACCCGCCAGCCGCTGGCCGCGTGGTACCCCGCCGCGGTGCCCGGCTCCCAGATCGCCGGGGTCGCCACGGTCGCGGCCAGCGCCGCCGCGAAGGTGACGTCCCGGTCGTACACGGGGTCGTTCCACATCGGGAACCCGCCGGTGTGGGTCAAGACGTGCCGCAGCGTCGCCCGCTCCTTCCCCGCCCCCCAGCCGGGCAGGAAGTCGCCCACCCGGTCGTCGAGTCCCAGCCGTCCCTGCTCCCACAGCCGCAGGACCGCGACCGTCGTCAAGGGCTTCCCCGACGAGTACCAGAGCATCAGGTCGTCACGCTGGAGCGGCTGACCCGGGCGGCGCTCCCCGATCGCGGTGTCGAGCAGCGTCGTGCCGTGACGGGACACGTACACCTGGGCGCCCGAATGCCACCCCTGGGCCCGCCGGGCCTCCAGCAGCTCCACCACGTTCGACAGATCCGGGCCGCTCACGCGGCGCCACGCTAATTGGCTTGACCCCGACCTCGGGCTCTGCGAGGCTTTTCAGGCCCACTGAGGGCCCACGACCGAGGACACAGGCCACGATGCGACGCTTCCCGATGACCAGCCACCAGGCCGGCGCCGGGTCCACGCGCGCCCGGACGGCCTACCCGTGCGCCATGGCGAACGGCTCGTGGTCGACCGTCACCCCGTTCCTCGCGGTGATCGCGGACCACAAGCCCGGCCCCGGCGGCGCCCCGTGACCTCGTAGCGACACCCTCGCACCGAGCCACCAGGCCGCCGGGACCAACCCGGCGGCCTTGCTGCGTTTCGGGACCGAACCGCCCCCAACCAAGCCGCCACCACCACCCGAACAGAACAGGAGAGAGGAGCAAGCGATGTTGGCGCTCGAGGACTGGCTCGCCGAGGAGCCGTGGCGTCAGGAGGCCCGCTGCGCTGACAGCGACGGGACCCTGACCCCGCTGTTCTTCTCGGAGCAGCTCGACGACATCGCCCGGGCCAAGGCGTTCTGCGCCGGCTGCCCCGTGCGCGAAACCTGTCTCAGCACCGCGGTCGCTCGCCGCGAGCCGTGGGGGGTCTGGGGCGGCGAGCTGCTCGTCAACGGGAAGATCATCGCCAACAAGCGCAGGCGGGGTCGGCCACCGAAGCACCCACGTCCGGAGGACGCCCTCCCGACGACATGGGAGCTGCCCGTCGCCGACATCGCCTGACGATCACCGCAGCACGGCGGGCCGGGGTGACGACGGTCGGGGTGCAATCCCCCCGGCGCCCCGGTCGAGCCTCGGCCCGCCCGCGGTCAACGATCCGTCGAGCGCACCGGACGGTCACCGGCCGTGCCCGCCGGCTACTCGGGGAGCACCGCCGATGCGTACCCGCCGACCGTGTCGGTCACCTGCACCGTCCCGGTCGCGACCTGACCCTGCGCTCCGATCAGCTTGCACGTCAGCGTGTACCCCGGGTCCACCACGAAGTACCCCTGGTTGCCGCCCGGACACACCGCGCTCACCGCGGTTCCCGTCCGCTCGAAGTACCGGCCTTCGAGCGCACCTTCCGACCGGTCGACGCTCAGGACCGCCCGCAACGGCGTCGCCTGGACGGTCAGCGGCACCGTGTCCAGCACCTTCACACCCACCGGCACCTTCTGCCCACCCGGTATGTACGCGGTGCACTGGTACGTGTTGAACGCGTGCACCTGCTTCGACGGGCACGAGATCTTCCCGACCGGTGGGCTCGAAGCCTGGACGATGAACGCATTCCGGATCGTCGACGTCACCACTTTGGCGTTCCCCGCGATCGCGCTCGACGCGCCCGCCGGTCCCGCGAAGCCGACCACCGCGACCAGCGCGCCGACCACGATCACGAACCAGACCCAAATCATGGTCCGTACCGTAATGACTGCAGCCCCGCGCGGCACGCATCTCACCGCTCCGAGCCGACCGCAACCGGCCGGCTCGGAGCGTCGCTCCCATGGTCGACGTCGGCGGCACCACAGACCGGCGCGTGCCGCAACCACCTCCCGCCGTGTCGCTTCGGCGGTGTGCCCGACCGGCCCCGCGCCGTCACGCCCACCTCGGCCGGGTGTGGGAGTGGTGGTCCGAGTCCGACTCGAACGGACGACTTTCGCCTTGTAAGGGCGACGCTCTAACCAACTGAGCTACCGGACCGCTGACCCCCAATTGTCGCGTACCGATCCCGGCGAGCCGATCGTCCTGGACCGGCCGTGCGGGGGCGCATCCGGCGAAGCGACCGACGTCGCCCCACCCGTCGGGAGGGCTCGGCGGGCCGCCGAGCCGTGGCTAGGCGCCGACCGTGACGAGGCAGGAGAGGATCGGCGCGATCGCCGGCGGCGGGTTCGGGAAGGGCTTGACGATGGTGCCCGGTCCGACCGCCTTGGCCAGTGCGGTGGCCTCCTTCGACAACGCGGTCTTGCAGCTGACCGTGCTTCCGTGCTGCACGACGGCCGAGTTGACCGTCGCGACGATCGGGTAGCCGTGGGCTCCCAACGTGGTCGCCTTCGCGGACCCGGCTCCGCTCACGCCAGACGCGTTGATGATCACGAGCCGCACCTCCGATGCGGGAAGGCCACCCGTGCTGACCGTCGGCGGCGTGGTCGGTGTCGTCGCCACGGTGCCCGTGGATCGCGTTCCCGTACTGATGCTCGCGGCACCGCTGTGATGGACGATCAGGTACAACCCGAATCCGATCGCGACGGCAGCCACGATCAGGATCGGACCGTGCAGCGATGACCGGGGACTCGGCGCACCAGCCCCGGTCGTGCCGTCCAGCGCACTCACATCGTCATTCACCAGACTCGAACCAAATCTCTCGGGGACGCGGATCATCGGTCGAGCTTGCCTGTGTGTCGGTACCAACAACGCTAGTGCAACCGGATAGCGCAACTGTGCCGCAGCGTCTCGATCGCGTCGCTTTCCTGCGCCTCGAGTGGCGACGGAAGGGGCCGGAAGGCTCACCGTCGTGCGTCGTCGGCCCGTCCGTCATCGACGCTGAAGCGCTCGGCGTGGCGGCGGAGGCCCGTCCTCGTCGGGCCTCCCGACCGCCCTTGGTCGCCGACCGATCGCCTCCGCGGACCTCGGCTCGCACGGCCGACGGGTGACCCGAGATTCGCGGTGACGCGGTCGCGGGAGTGCCGTCCGGTTCAACTCGGCGCTGCCGTTTGGTCTCGATCGAGTCGCTCGCCGGAACCCGGGCGCGAACGGGTCACCGGGGCGTCGGCCACCCCGAAGGCGACGCCGGCGAGCCGGCCGTTTCGAGCCGCGCACCGAAGGCCGTCCGTGCTGCGCTGTTCGTGACGTGAGCGTCACGTTGAGCAAACCGTGCAGGCCAGCCGCGCCGTTCTGGGGTCGACGCGTCACCGTCGGCGGGCGCGCACGGTCCGTCACGGTCGTTCCGGGTTCAGCGCGGGCTCGTACCCGTCGAGCATCTGGCGCCATCCCTCCTGGACGCCAGCCGCGTCGATGGCTGACGCGAGCTGATCGTGATGCAGCGTGAGCGTCGTGGTGCCTCGATCCTCGGGTTCCATGTCCACGGTCACGATCGACTCGCCTCCCTCGGGTCCACGCGGTCCCTGGTAACGCCAGGTCATGACCAGGCGTCGGCCGGGCACGAACTCGAGCAACTCACCGACGGTGGTGTGTCGGGAACCGTCGGGCGCCTCCACGACGTTGCGGTGGACGCCACCGACACGAGGATCGGTCTCCGCCTCGACGCACCGACAATCGCTCGGCGCGAACCAACGCACCAACAGGTCGGGCTCGACGAACACGCGGAACACCTCGTCAGACTCAGCCGAGATCGTGCGGGTGATCGGGGTGATCGCGTACCGGTCATCGAGCCTCCTCGCGGTCAGCGGCATAGAGCGTTTCGAGCTTGTCGAGTCGCTCGTTCCACAGGGGCTCGTACCGCGGAGCCACCGGTCGGCGGCGGCCAGCGGTTCGGGTGCCAGCGAGCAGACGTGGGTTCGCCCCTGGATCGAGCGCTGGAGCAGGCCCGCCGCTTCGAGCACGCGCACATGCTTGGAGGCGGCGGGCAGCGACATGCGCAACGGGGCTGCGAGCTGCCCGACGTTCTTGGCTCCTCGGCCGAGCTGGCGGACGATGGCTCGGCGCGCTGGATGCGCGAGGGCATGGAAGACCCGGTCGAGGTTCGCGCTCCTACCTTTAACCATCTGGTTAACAATGGCAGCGGGGGTGCCGATTGTCGACCAGATGGCTCAACGTGTCGCGGGTGGCGCGGACGGGTGGGAGCGAGTCGTGCAGGCCGGACGCGGCCCGGCGCCCCTGGCGACCGATGAATTCTCACCCGCCCGACCGTCCAGCGGAGTCCGGACGTCCTCGATCCTGCAACGATGCTCCGACCGAACGATCTCGACCAGAAGGAGACGCCCGTGGCGAACCTGCGTGTGCACAACTTCGCGCTCTCACTCGACGGGTACGCCGCCGGACCGGATCAGAGCCTCGACAACCCACTCGGGGTGGGTGGCCGCCGGCTGCACGAGTGGGTCTTCGAAACCCGTTCCTTCCGTCGGATGCAAGGCATGGCCGGTGGCGACGAGAACCTCGACGACAGCGTCGCCGCACGGGCCGAAGTCGGTATCGGCGCGACGATCATGGGTCGCAACATGTTCGGCCCCGTTCGTGGGCCGTGGGGCGACGAGGACTGGACCGGCTGGTGGGGTGACGACCCGCCGTTCCATCACCCCGTGTTCGTGCTCACCCACCATCCGCGGCCGTCGATCACGATGCAGGGTGGGACGACGTTCCACTTCGTCAGCGCCGGGATCGACGCCGCGCTCAGCCAGGCGTTCGACGCGGCTGGTGGCAACGACGTGCGACTGGGTGGTGGCGTCGCGACGATCCAGCAGTACCTCGGCGCAGGGTTGATCGACGAGATGCACCTGGCGGTGGTACCTGTCCTCCTGGGAAGCGGCGAGCGGCTCTTCGACCATCTCGACGGTGGACCAGTCGGCTACGAATGCGACGAGCTCGTGTGCTCACCCTTGGTCGTGCACGCCCACCTGGTCCGCGGGGCGTCGGATCCGGCCGGTGGGCACGACGACTTGGGCGACGCGTCGCCCTGAGCGCGGTTGACCTGGTCGCCCGTGCTTCACGCCGGCCGACCGGGATATCCGTTATCCCGGCTCGGTGCCGAACAACTCGTCGAGGTCCCGGCGGACGAGGGGGAGCAGCTCGGTCCCGTTCGGGAGGACCCAGAAGCGCTGCTCGCGGATCGTGGTCGCGACGATGACGCCGACCGCTTCGGGAGCCATCCCGGCCTCGTTGCCGGCGGTGATCAGATCGAGCACATCGACCACGTCGCCCGTCGCGGTGCCGGTCTCCGCCAGGTGTGCGTGCATCGCGGCCACGATGCCGGTGCGCACCTGCCCCGGGCACACCACCGACACGCCGATCCCCTCACCGGCGAGCTCGGCCCGTAGGCCCTTCGACAGCCCGACCACTCCGTGCTTCGCCGCGGCGTAGGGGCCGCCGTAGGTCATGGTCATCAAGCCGCCCATCGAGGCGACGTTCACCACGTGCCCGCGACCGGCGTCGAGGATCCGGGGGACGAAGCTTCGGACACCGTGCACCACGCCCTTGAGGCAGACGTCGATGACCCAGTCCCAATCGTCGAGGGTGAGCTCCCACTGTCGACCCATCGTCGAGACACCCGCGTTGTTGCAGACGACGTGCACAGCGCCATACTCCGCCACCGTGGCCGCGGCGAGGTCGTCGACCGATGCCTGGCTGCGCACGTCGACCGTCCGGGCGATCGCCGCGCCGCCCGCACGGTCGATCTCGGTGGCCACCGTGTCGGCCCGGTCGGGGTCGATGTCGGCGACGACGACCTTCGCGCCGGCCTCGGCCAGCGCGAGTGCGATGCCCCGCCCGATGCCGCTCCCCGCGCCGGTCACCGCGGCGACGCTCCCGTCGATCTCCATGTCGGCCTCCGGACCTGGTGCGAACTCCCGCCGCCTGTGACGCCGGGCGACCACGGCAGAGAACCTCGAACCCCGGGGCCCCCCCGTGCGCGTCACAGTACGGGACGGCGCGCCGCGTGCCGTGCGCCTCGCGCCGCGACAGCCGCGTCAGTGCGGCCGGCGGTTCTCGGCCCGCGTGGGGGTCGCCTCAGGCGATTTGGGGAACGTCTCGGCTTCGCTGGCTTCGAGATCGGTTCGGTATGACTCGAGCCGATCGGCGAGCTCGTGGAGGTGGTGGAGGGCAGGAACGTGGCCGCCGGCGATCTCGTCCAGTGTGATACCCAACCGCTCCCGCGCCATCCGGCGCATGGTGCGGCAGCGGAACCGTTGGGCCCGGCGACCCGATCCTGGTGATCGTCTCGGAGTCGGGCGTCGTCGAGCGGACCCGACCCTCGCACCGTCCCGCACGCTCGGATGACGGCGGCCCCGGGCGGGGGTGACGGCGTGCCCACAATCCGAGCAGACTGACCGGGACAGAGCCCAGGCGATCCGATCGGGCGCCCGAACAGGGGAGACGGCATGACGACCAGCGTGACGAGGCGCCGGCTGGAGGTCCGCCCGGTGACCAGCATCATCGGCGCCGAGATCGACGGTCTCGACCTCCGCGAGCCGTTGGACGCCGACACGGTCGCCGAGCTCAGCGAGGCGCTCGTGCGCTGGAAGGTCCTCTTCTTCCGAAACCAGACGATCTCCTACGACCAGCAGATCGCCTTCGCCGGCAACTTCGGTGACGTCACCCCGGCGCACCCCATCCATCCCGGCCTCGCCGAGAAGCCCGAGATGTTCGTGGTCGACACCCGCGACGCCAAGGCCCAGTTCGGGCACACCAGGTACCGGCCGCAGTTCGCGCCGCCGCGTCTCACCGCGGCCGGCTGGCACACCGACATCACGTTCGTCGCCAACCCGGCCCTCGCGTCGATCCTGCGCGGCGCGGTCGTGCCGCCCTTCGGTGGTGACACCCTCTGGACGAACCTGGTCGCGGCGTACGAAGACCTCTCCGAGCCGATCCGGGACCTGGTCGACGGGCTGCACGCCGTACACCGCTGGCACGGCTACAACGGTGAGACCCGCGAGGGGTACGACCCCGACCAGCCGCCGCCCGCCGCGGTGCATCCCGTCGTGCGCGTGCATCCCGTCACCGGCGAACGGGCCCTGTTCGTGAACCCCGTCTTCACGCGCTACATCGTCGGCCTCAGCGACCGGGAGAACAAACAGATCCTCGATCTGCTGTTCGGTCAGCTCGCCGCGTCCGGAGTTCACGGTGCGGTTCCGGTGGGAGACCGACAGCGTCGCGTTCTGGGACAACCGGTCGACCGCGCACCTGGGACCGGTCGACCTCGCGTCGAGCGACTTCGACCGTCGCGTCGAGCGGGTCACCATCGCGGGAGACCTCCCCGTCGGCCCGGACGGATTCGAATCGGTGCCGCTGCGGGGTGAGCTGTTCCGCTGAACCGACCCGGGCTCCGGTCGACCTGTTCAGCGAGACACGCGGAGACTCAGCGGGCCCGGAGTTGCACCCAGAGGTCGTCGAGGCCATCAGCGAGGATGCGGGTCGCTTCGGTCAGGGCCCGGATCGCCGCCGCGAGCTCGGCCGGCGTCTCGGCCCCGAGCGCGGGGATCGGGAGCTCCCGATCGACCTGCGCCCGCACCGAGCCCACCACGCGGGGCTCACCCGCGGCGCCGTGACCGGCCGGTGGGGGCGGGGCACTGGGAGGCAGCGGACGCACCTGCACCGGGCGGTTGTCCACGAGCGCCTCCTCGCCCGGTGAACCTACGTTGACGGGCCGATGCCGACCACCGTCGGTTCGTCCGCCGGTCGATCTGGCCGGTGCCCGTTCGTCGTCATGGTGACTCGACCCGACGAGGAGAGGTTCTCCCGATGGCCACACCCGATCTCTGGCCCACGATCCACGCCGAGCGCCAGGCGCTCGCCGCCGATCTCGAGCAGGTTCCCGACGCGCAGTGGGCGACGCCATCGCTGTGCGGCGGCTGGACCGTCCGCGACGTCGTCGGTCACCTGACCGCGACGGCCGAGCTGACCGGGCCGGGCTTCTTCGCCGGTCTCATCGGCTCGGGCTTCCGGTTCCAGGCCATGCAGGCCAACGGGGTCGCCAAGCAGACGGAAGGGACCCCGGCCGACACGCTGGCCCGCTTCAAGGCCCAGATCAACGCGACCACCCACGCTCCCGGGCCGATGGACTCGTGGCTCGGCGAGACGATCGTCCACGCCGAGGACATCCGCCGCCCGCTCGGCATCGCGCACACCTACCCGACCGACGCGACGACCCGCATCGCCGACTTCTACCGCGGCTCGAACCTCCTGATCGGCGGGAAGAAGCGAGTGTCGGGGCTGACACTGCGCGCCACCGACACCGACTGGTCGGCCGGCAGCGGCCCCGAGGTCGCCGGGCCGTCGATCGCGCTCGTGCTCGTGATGACCGGGCGGGGCTCGGCCCTCGGTGAACTGTCCGGAGACGGTGTCGCGGTCCTCAGCCAGCGCGTCTGAGCGGTCGTCGCCGACCGACGCGCCGTCCGCTCGCCAAATCTGACAGGCACGTCAGGGATAGTGTCGCCCCGTGGCCGAGGGGGCGCTGTTCGACTTCACCGTCCCCGATGAGCTGCTGAAGGAAGCGGTCACCAAGCACCGCGACCAAGAAGCCGTCGCCGACATCGAGATCATGCCCGGCACCGGCGAAGGCAAGCCGCCGCCGCTCCATGGAATCCTCCGGGCGGGTGGCTACGCGCCGCTGGTGCTGATGACCGCAGCCGCGTTCGTCCCCGGCATGGTGAGCAACGGGCTCGGGGTCCTGGGCCCCAACGTGCAACGGTCGTTCCACCTGAGCCTGGCCGGTCTCGGCGCGGTGGCCTTCGTCGCGGCCGTCGCCCAGATCGCCTGGGGGCTCCCGGTCGCGATCGCCGGCGACCGGGGCAGCCGCAAGGTGGTCACCGCGGTCACCCTGCTGATCTTCGCGTTCGCGATGCCGTTGATGGCCCTGTCGCCCAACGTCTGGTTCTTCGTCTTCTTCTACCTGATCGCCGCGGTCGCGCTCGGAACCTCTGACACCGTCATGAACTCCTACCTCTCCGACGCATACCCGACCGAGGCACGGGCGCGTGTCTTCGCGTGGCGCAACATGTCCGACCCGTTGGCGCAGACCGTCGGTGTCGGGGTGATGACCGCGATCGCCGCCGCGACCGGGAACTGGCGCTGGTCGCTGCTCGTCGGGCTCGTCGGGATCCCGATCGGCTTGATGGTGCTGCGACTCCGCGAGCCGACCAAGGGCGAGAACGAGTCCCACCACATCCTGAAGAGCTCCGGGATGGACATCGCCGGCCAGCAGGAGGCGGCACCGAAGGTCCTGTTCGGATCGGCGGTCACCCGGATCCTGCGCATCCGGTCCCTCTACTACGAGCTCGTCGCGGTCGCGATCCTCGGGTTCGCGGGGACCGGCGTGCCGCTGTTCGGCTCCATCTACTTCAGTCGGGTCTGGCATCAGGGAACCGCCCAACGGGGCCACATCTACGTGATCATCGGGTTGGCCGCGTTCTCGGGCCTGCCGGTGGCGTGGGCCGCCGGTGACCGGCTGTTCCGGCGTGCCCCCCAAGCGCCCCTGAAGCTCGCGGCGCTGTGCATCACCCTCTACGGCGGGCTGTTCGCGGTCTCGCTGTACATGCCCCAGCTTTGGCTCGTCGTGTTGTTCCAGTTCCTCGCCAACGTCGCGGTGGCGCCCCTGTCGATCTCGATCTTCCAGACCCTCGCGGCGACGGCCCCCCCGGAGATGCGCTCGATCACCTTCGCCCTGTTCGGCGTCTACGGCCTGGTCTTCGGCGGGTTCGCGGGGGCGGTCGTGCTCGGGGCGTTCGCCGACGCCGTCGGGGTCACCGCGGCGCTGACGCTCATCGGCCCGGTCTGTCTTGCCGGTGGGATCCTGCTGTACGTCGGCTCACGGTTCGTGCGCCGCGACATCACCCTCGTCATCGAAGACGTGCTCGAACGCTACGCGGAAGGCAAACGACGTCAGGCCGGCGGGGAGATCCCCGCGCTGCAGCTGCACAACCTCGACTTCTTCTACGGCGCCAATCAGGTCCTCTTCGACGTCAACCTCGAAGTGCACGAGGGTGAGATCGTCGCGCTGCTCGGCACCAACGGGGCCGGGAAGTCCACGCTGCTGCGAGCCGTGTCGGGCCTCGAGCATCCCCACCGAGGCGTCATCCGGATCTTCGGGATCAACTGCACCTACCTCGAGCCGGAGCAGATCATCGACCAGAGCGTCGCGCTCCTCGTCGGCGGGAAGATGACCTTTCCCGGGCTCACCGTGCGCGACAACCTGCGGGTCGGTGAGCACTCGTTCCGACGAGACGGGAACCGAGCCCGGGCCGCGATGGGCGAGGCCCTCGACACCTTCCCCGAGCTCCGGGCCCGGCTCGACCAACCGGCAGGAACCCTGTCGGGTGGTGAGCAGCAGATGCTCGCGCTCGCCCGCGTGATGATGACCCGACCCAAGCTGCTCATGATCGACGAGCTCGCCCTCGGCCTCGCCCCCAAGACCGTCGAGCATCTGATGGGGATCGTGCGTCAGGTCAACGCCGACGGGACGACCGTCATCCTCGTCGAGCAGAGCTTGAACCGGGCCATGAGCCTGGCCGAGCGGGCCTTCTTCCTCGAGCGAGGCGAGCTGCGCTTCACCGGCCCGACCGCGGAGCTGCTGGCGCGCGACGACCTGCTGCGGCCCGTCTTCCTCGCCGACGCCACCACAGGCCTGGGGTAGCCGGCGTGCCGATCCCCAACTTCGTGCTGGTGCAGGGGGTCATCACCGGCCTCAACTACGGGCTGCTCGCCCTCGGGCTCGTCTTGATCTACCGCACGAACCGGGTGCTGAACTTCGCGCAAGGCCAGCTCGGTGTCGTCGCCGCGGTGTTCCTCGCCAAGCTCTACTTCGACCTGCACTTCGACTACTGGATCGCGCTCGTCGATCGCGTTGCAGCGCGGCCGCCGCGGTCGGCGCGCTGTGTGAGCTCACGTTGCGCCGGATCTTCAACCGGCCCCGAGTCCTCGTGATGGTCGCGACCATCGGGCTCTCCCAGGTCCTGTTCTTGTTCACCGCGCTGCCGTTCGTCCGCCCGAAGAACCTCTCCCGGCCGTTCCCCGTCCCGATCAGCCTCAGCTTCACGATCGACAAGTTCACGTTCACGCCCGGGCGAGGTGCTCACCCTCATCGTCGCCCCGATCGTCGCGCTCGCCCTCGCCGCGTTCATCAAGTACTCCCCGTGGGGGCTCGCGATGCGGGCGATGTCGGAGAACGCCGACTCGGCTCGCCTGTCCGGTGTGTGGGTGCGGCGGACGTCGACCCTCGCGTGGACGCTGGCCGGGGCGCTATCGGCGTTCGCTGCGGTGCTGAACGCGCCCGGCCAGACCAGCGTCCTCACCCAGGTGCTCAGCCCCGACCTGCTCGTCCTCGCGCTCATCGCCGGTCTGGTGGGCGCGATGGTGAACCTCACCGCCGCGTTCGTCGCCGGGATCGGGCTCGGCATCGTCGTCGAGGCCCTCAACTGGAAGATCACGAACCCGGCCACGGTCGAGCTGATCCTGTTCGGCCATCCTCCTCGCGGTGCTGCTGCTGCGAGTCGCCGCACTGCAGAAGTGGCAGCCGCGTCGGGGAGCGCTCGACGCTGGTTGCAGGGCAGCGCCGACTTCCGGCGGCGAGCCGACGCGTTCCGAGAGCGAGTCGGCGCCTCCGGGGTCGTGTTCGTCGTCGTGCTCGTCGTGCTCTTGCCCTTCTTCATCAGCACCGGACGGTCGTTCCTCCTCTCCCAGATCTGCATCTACGGGGTCATCGCGCTCTCGCTCACCGTCCTCACCGGCTGGGCCGGGCAGGTGTCCCTCGGGCAGTTCGGGCTCGTCGCCGTCGGGTCGATCATGGCCGCCCACCTCGGCAACAGCGTCCCGCTGCTCTTGCTGTTGCCCTTCGCCGGCGCGGTGACCGCCGTCGTCGCGGTCCTCGTCGGCCTGCCCGCCCTCCGGGTGCGCGGCTTGTACCTCGCGGTCAGCACCCTCGGCTTCGCGTTGTTCATGCAGGAATCGGTGCTCGCCACGCCCTGCTGGACGCGTGCCGGTGCTCAACAAGACGGGTCTGCACCGGCCTGCCCAACCCCCAGTCGACGCTCATCGCCCGGCCCAGCATCTTCGGGATCAGCCTCGCCTCCGAGCAGGCCTTCGCCTGGTTCGCGATCGGGGTGCTGATCCTGTCGGTGCTGATGGTCCGGCTGTGGCGGGACCGTGGCATCGCCCGGCGACTCGTCGCGGTCCGGGACAACGAGATCGCGGCCGGCGCGGCCGGGATCCCGATCGTGCGCACCAAGCTGCTCGCGTTCGCGCTCTCCGGCTTCATGGCCGGCTACGCCGGGGTGTGCTTCGCGTTCGCGACGGAGCGGTTCAGTACCTCCACGTTCGACCCTGGACTCTCGATCCTCGTCATCTCGATGGTCGTCATCGGCGGTCTGGGCTCGGTGCCGGGCGCGGTGCTCGGCGCGTTGTACCTCGTCGGCCTCCCCGCGATCTTCGGCACGACGTCGACGATCCAATTCATCACCAGCGGGTTCGGTCTCCTCGCGTTCATCCTCTATCTCCCCGGCGGTCTGGCCGAGGTCATGCATCGCGTCGGGGATCTCGCCGCAACCAGCATCAACCGGTTGCGCGACCGGACCGCCCGAGGCCCTCGCCGAAGCGCCGTTCGATCCGGAGGCCCTGGTCGAGGAGGTCGTCGGGTGACGAGCCGACTGCGCGACGCGACCGGCCCGGCCCGCCTCGAGATCGACGACCTGGTCGTCGCGTTCGGTGGGGTGCGCGCCGTCGACCACGTCAGCCTCGACGCCGAGCCCGGCTCGATCGTCGGGCTGATCGGACCCAACGGGTCGGGCAAGACCACCCTCCTCGACGCGGTGTCGAGGTTCGTCACCCCCGTGTCGGGAACCGTTCGCGTCGACGGCGACGACCTCGCCGACTACCTGCCCGAGGAGGGAATCGGCATCGGCATGGTGCGTTCCTTCCAGGACTGCCGCCTCTTCCCCGAGCTGTCGGTCGAGGACACGCTCCTGCTGTGCGAGGACGCCCGCGCGCGCCGTGGGGGTCCTCTCCACGACGTTGCAGATGCCGTGGGCGCGGCGAGCCGAACGGGAGAAGCGCGAGGCGGTCGACCAGGTCATCGCCTCCTTCGGCCTGGGTCGCTTCCGGTCCCACCAGACGTCCGAGCTCTCGACCGGCACCCGACGCGTCGTCGACCTCGCGTCGATCGTCCTCGCCCGTCCTCGGCTGCTCCTGCTGGACGAACCGACCGCCGGGATCGCCCAGCGCGAGGCCGAGGCGTTCATCCCGCTGCTCCGCCGCCTCCACGAGGTGGCCGACACCACCATCGTGCTCGTGGAACACGACGTGCCGCTCGTGTTCGAGCTGTGCTCGAAGGTCGTGGTGATGGAGACGGGCCAGGTGGTCTCCTCGGGTCCACCCGACGAGGTCAGCCGCGACCCACGGGCCCTGGCCGCGTACCTCGGGGCGAGCGAGGAAGCCCTGCTGGTGTCGGGACCGACGGCGCGAGCAGAATCAGCCGGAGACACACCAACCAGGGGGGATGAGACGCCGTGATGGGTGCTCAGGAGATCAGGTCGGTGCTGGCCCGCGAGAACCCGCTGGCGGCGATCCGCCGCTCGGCTCGCCGCTTCGCCCGGCGCCCGCGCGCCATGCAGCTGCGGACCGTCGCGGTCGCGGTCGGGACCGTCGTCGGTCTCGTCGTCTACCTCGCCGGTGCCCCCACCAGCACCGGGACGTCAGGGACCCCGGGCCTCTCCGGCTCCGCCGCGGGACGACCCGCCGGCGCGACCCACACCGCGCGAGCCCTCGCCGACGTCACCGCCGACCCCGCGGCGCCGTCGGCGACGACGACGACCACGACCGCCCCCGGTGGCGGGACCAGCGCCAACGGGGGGACACCCGTCGACCAAGCGAGCACCAGCACCCGAGGGGTCGACGCCAAGACGATCAACGTCGTGTTCCCCGTCGTCAACCTGCAGGGACTGTCCTCCCAGATCGGCTTCGCCAGCGACATCGAGTTCACCGAGCAGACCAAGGCCATCAAGCTCTACGTGAACGAGATCAACAACCACGGCGGGATCAACGGACGCAAGATCAACCCGATCATCGCCAACTTCGACCCGACCAACGAAGCCAACATGCGCTCGTTGTGCAAGGACTGGACCGAAGGCAGCCCCGCCGCGTTCGCGGTCGTCGACGGAGCCGGCACCTGGACCGGTGCCGACCAGCTCTGCGTCACCCAAGAGGGCCAGACACCCTTCCTCGGCGCGTGGACGACGGTCACGAACTGGACCCAGATGGGTTCCCCGTACCTGTGGTGGACCGGCCCCGACCAGGCGGCGATCCTCGCCACGACCGTCACGTGGGGCAAGTCCGCCGGGCTGCTCGGCGGGAGCCGCAAGGTCGGCGTCATCGTCGGGTGACCGGGCCAGCGACCAACTCGCGTTGAACCAGTACCTGCTCCCGGACCTGCGCAACGCGGGGGTCACCCCGGTCGTGGAGACCATCGCCGCGGGCACCTCCGAGACCGCCACGACCGGGACCGAGGCGCCGCTCATCATTCAACGGCTGCGCAGCGCCGGGGTCCAGTCCGTCATCCCGGTCATCCCGTTCAACGCGTTCTTCCCGCTCCTCCAAGCCGAGACCCAGCAGCAGTACCTCCCCAAGCTGCTGCTCTCGGACTACGAAGGGTCGATCGAATCGGGGCTCGGGCTGATCCCGATCCCGTACGAGGACGCCCTGAACGGTCAGCAGGGCATCACCACCGAGACACTCGGCGGCTTCGACGACGCCCGCCCGGAGGCCCAGGGCGGCTACGACGCCGGGGTGCGGAGCTGCTTCACGACCTGGCATCAGGCCTACCCGCAGGTCCCGAAGGGCAACGAGTCCTTCTACATCGAGGAGCAAGGCCCGGTCGCCGGCTGGTGTCAGGCGGTGCGGCTGTTCGCGCAAGCGGCCACGATGGCCGGACCCAACCTGAACCGCCGCACGTTCGTGCAGTCGATGGCGAAGATCACCAACTACCCGGGGACGCTGTCACCGATCCTCACCTACGGACCCAACAAGTTCTACGGGCCCACCCAGTACCAGGTGGTCCGGCTGCACAACAACACGCCGCCGTCGTCGCAGTGCAAGCTGAAGACGAACCACAAGCCGCAAGGCACCTGCTGGGTCGTGGAGCAGACCTGGCGGCCGCTCAGCCCGCCCTAGCCCACGTCGCGCTCGCTCCGAACGGCCGTCCGATGGGACACCCGGCGCGCGCCCTCGGCGCGGGTCACTGGAGCGCGTCGTAGCAGGCGTTGATGAGGGTGAAGCAGCGCTGATCGCCGGCGAGGCCGACGTCCATGCGGTTCATGACGTACCCGAACGCGAGGTCGGCGTCCGGGTCCGCCCAGCCGGCGGAGCCGCCAGCGCCGAAGTGACCGAAGGCGTGCGGACCGCCGAGCGTGACGACGGTGGACGGCACGATGAACCCCAACCCGAACTGCAGGTCGAAGTCGAGGAGGACGATGTCGGGGCCCGCGGTGTGCTGGGTCGTCGCAGCCCGCAGCTGCGCAGGGGTGAGGAGCCGGACGCCGTCGACGTCGCCGATGCACGCGGCGTAGAGCCGAGCGATCGAACGGGCGTCACCGACACCGTTCGCGGCCGGCACCTCCGCCTCGTGCACCGCACGCGAGTTCCAGATGCCCTTGCCCGCGAACGCCCCACCGCCGCTCAACGCCTTGCCGGTCATCGTGGCCGACCCGACGAGGCGGATCATCTCGGCTCGGGTGGCGTCGTCGAGGGTCGGGTCGTCGAGATCGAGCAGATCGCCGACCAGGTGCGCGACCCGCGGTTCGTGCTCCTCGGGGAGGCCGATCCAGAAGTCGAGCCCGAGCGGCACGGCGATCTCGTCGTGGAAGTAGGAGCCCAGCGTCCGGCCGCTGACCCGGCGGACGACCTCACCGACGAGGTAGCCGTACGTGATCGCGTGGTAGCCGTGGGCGCTGCCCGGCGGCCAGGCCGGCACCTGATGCTCGAGCGCGTGGATCATCGGCTCCCAGGCCAGCGCCTCCTCCAGGGTGAGGGGCTCGTCGACCCACGCGAGCCCGGCCCGGTGGGACAGCAAGAACCCGACCGGGATCGTGTCCTTCCCTTCGCCGCGGAACTCGGGCCAGTACTCCGTGACCGGCACGTCGAGGTCGAGGCGGCCTTCCTGGGCGAGGCGATGCGCGCAGACCGCGGTCGCGCCTTTCGTCGTCGAGAACATCAGCTCGAGCGTGTCCTCGCCCCACGGTCGGTCCGTGGCCGGGTCGGCGACGCCACCCCACAGGTCCACGACCAGTCGACCCCGGTGATACGCCGCGAAGGCCGCGCCGACCTCCAACCCGTCGGCGAAGTTCTTCGCGAACGCGTCTCGGACCTGCTCGAATCCGGGTGCCGTCCAACCGTGGAGTGTCATGGAGCACTCTTAGCAGCAGCGCCGGCGTGGGCGCACGACCGACACGCCAACCCGTCGGTTCGGGGTCTCACACCCGCCGGTCAGCCGGGCCGGACACCACCGACGGGTGCCCGGCCCACGCGGGTTGCTCCTTCACCCGGGCGGAGGACCGATGTGAGGCGAGCGACCTTCAGTTCGGTCTCGTCCCACTCTCGACGCGGGTTGGAATCGGCGACGATCCCGGCACCGGTGCCGAGATGGGTCTGACCGTCGGCGATCGTGAACGTCCGGATCGCCACCGCGAGGTCCCCTTCGTCGCGGTCGGTGTCGATCCAGCCGATCGCGCCGCAGTAGATGCCGCGTCGGCACGGCTCCAGCTCCTCGATGACCTCCAGGACGCGAGGCTTGGGCGCCCCGGTGACCGACGCGGGCGGGAAGGTGGCGCGGATCAGCTCGCCCGGCCCGACCCCGGGTCGACGCGAGGCTCGGACCGTGCTCACCAGGTGGGCGAGACCCGGGTGCTCCTCGACCGAGCACAGCTCGGGCACATGCACCGACCCGAACGTGCAGCACCGGCCCAGGTCGTTGCGGGCCAGGTCGACGATCATCACGTTCTCGGCCCGGTCCTTCACGCTCACACCGAGCGGTGCACCAGGGAGGCCCGTGCCCTTGATCGGCCGGGTCTCCACGCGCGGTCCCCGCCACGCGAGGTAGCGCTCCGGTGAGGCCGACACGACACCGACCGGGGTCCCGTCCGGGCGGGGCATGACGAGCATCGACTCGTGCGGAGCCGGCGACGCGGCACGCAGCGCGGCGCCCAACCGACGCGGTTCCGGGCTGCCGGCCCAGCTCAGCCGGCGGGTCAGGTTCACCTGGTAGCAGTCCCCGGCCCGGATCAGGTCAAGGATCGTCTCGACGCCGCGTTCGTACGCGTCGCGGGTGAGGCTCGAACGACCCGCGCCGACCGGCGCGACCGGGCCCAGCGGGGGTGCTGACCCCAACTGGCGTCGCAGCCGACGGCGCGCTGGTGCCCGGCCTTCGAAGCGAGACCGTCCCGGTCCGAGCACGGCGCGAGCGTCGTAGCGGGCGAGCAGCACGTCCGGGAGGCCCAGGTCGTCGCCTCGACGCGCCGCGAAGGGCTCGACGACGCGTCCGAGGTCGTAGCTGAGGTAACCGGCCCACCACCCCGGAGTGAGCCGATCCAGCGCGGTGAGCGCGTCCGGCCCCGACGCGGTCACGACTTCGTCCGGCTCGGCGGCGATGATCACCTGCCGGCCGGCTCGGAACGCGACCGGCGCGGTCTCGACGTCCGGTACCGGCCAGGAACGCATCAACAGCGCGTGGCGACGCGCTTCAGCCCAGGACCGCGGTCGCGAACCGGGTCAGCTCGCCGCGCACGTCGGGTCCGGCCGGGGTGTAGAGCAGCTCGGTCGCTCCCGCGGCGAGGGCCGCCTCGGCTCGACCGCGGATCTCGTCGGCGGTGCCGACCCAGCCCATCGCTCCGAGCATCGGGCCGGCCGCGTCGAGCAGCGGACGGTCGCGTTCGGTCACGGTGGTGGCGTGACCCTCGTGCACCGCGAGGTGGCGTTCGCGCTCCACCCGTTCCGCTTCGATCGCGGCCCGCCACGACGCGCCACCGGGCAGGTCGTCCGCGGCGGTCGGGGATGCCTGCCAGGCGCCGTGGACCATGATGACGGTCCAGGCGCCGAGTGCGTCCCGGACCCGGGGGGTGGTGAGGTCCTCACCGGGGTCGAGCACCGTGCCCGAGACCATCTGGACCTGCCAGTCCATGTCGGACTGGGCCCCGCCGATGGTGATGATCCCGTCGGCGATCTCCCGGGCGATGGCCTGCCCCTTCGGGCCGAGGGCGGAGACCAGGAGTGGCACGTGGATCGGTCGGGGGGCGCGAACCCGGGCCCGTGGATCATCTGGCAGGCGGCCCCGTCGACGTCGACGACGTCGCCTCGGAGCAACGCCCGGACCGTCTCGACGTAGCGGCGAGTCGTCGCCCAGCTCAACGCGGGTTGGCCGAGCACCCAGCGGGCGGTCGCGCCGGTCCCGAACCCGCACGCCAGCCGGCCCGGCGCCAGGCGTTCCACCGTCGCGATCGCCGCCGCGGTGGTCACGACGTGACGGAGGTTGGGGACCAGCACCGCGGTGCCGAGGTCGACGTCGGTCGCCTCGGCGAGGCGCGAGACGTGGATCCAGATGTCTTCGTACAGGCCCGCGGAGTCGAAGAGCCACACCCGCTCGTACCCGAACGCCTCGGCGACGCGCGCGTGCTTGAGGGTGTCGGCTCCGGGGGGAAGCCCGACGGAGAGTCTCGTGGTGTGCTGCGGCACAGGCGGGACGGTAGCCGTCGGGTCGACCGCCCGGGGCCGGGTTCGAGCCGCAGGCGGGGGAGTCCCACCGTTGCTGCTCCCCGTTTCCGTGCTTCAATGTCCGACGTCCGGACGGGTCTCGAGGGGTCGAGGGGGGTCATGTCCGTCCCACGATTCGGTGCGCTGGTGCGCCTCGCGGCCCGCGTCGCGCTCGTCGTCGGCGTCGCCGGGGCCGTGCTCGTCGCCGCGATGGCGGCGGCGGGTGCGCAGACGACGCCGAGCACCTCGGTCTGCGACATCATCCGCGATCCCGCGCTGCGCCAGGAGTGCATCAGCGCGCTGACCAACGTCACCAGCGTCACCCCCAACTCGTCGACGGCCCCGTCGCCGCCGGTCACCATCCCGACCGGTGTCGAGGAGATCCGTTCCTACGACGTCAACCTCGCGGTGCAACCCGATGGCACGCTCCAGGTCCGCGAGACGATCGGCTACGACTTCGGGGTCGTCCCCCACCACGGCATCTTCCGGGACATCCCGGTCCGTTTCGACTACCCGAAGGCGAACGCCACCGACCGTGTCTACCCGCTCACCGTCGTGTCGGTCAGCGCGTCGGCCGGCACACCGGCGCAGTACACGACGGACACGTTCAGCAGCGGCGGGGTTGGTTACGAACGCATCAAGATCGGTGATCCCAACCAGACGATCAGCGGGCGGCACACCTACCGGATCACGTACCGGGTCCGTGGGGTGCTGAACGCGTTCCCGGACCACGACGAGCTGGTCTGGAACGCGATCGGTGGCCAGTGGACCGTCCCCATCCAAGGGGTCACCGTCGCGGTCGAGACCCCCGCGGCGATCACCAAGATCAACTGCGCCCAGGGTCCGACCGGATCCAACCAGTCCTGCGACACGGCCCAGTTCGCCGGCAACGCGGCGAGCTTCGGGCAGGCCCAGCTCCCACCCCAAGCCGGGCTCACCGTCACCGTCGGGATCCCCAAGGTCGTCGTGCCCCCACCGAAGCCGGTGCTGGAGCAGCGCTTCACGCTCGGGCGGGCGTTCGCGGTCACCCCCGTCACCGGAGGGGTGGCCGGGGTCCTCACGATCGTGCTCGTCGGCGGGCTGCTCCTCTACCTCTGGGCGATCGGCCGCGATCGCCGCTACCGGGGATCGGCGGTCGACCAGTCCTTCGGCAACGGTGACGGCCCGGACGAGCGGGAACCGCTCTTCGAGCACACCGAGACGCCGGTCGAGTTCGAGCCGCCCGACGGGATCAGGCCGGGCGAGGTCGGGACCCTCGTAGGTCTTCGCGCCCATCCCCTCGACGTCACGGCCACGATCGTCGACCTCGCGGTGCGCAAGTACCTGAAGATCGAGGAGATCGACCCCAAATCGCACTGGCTCAAGAAGGACTGGAAGCTCACCAAGCTCAAGGACGCGGACGAGAAGCTCAAGCCGTACGAGCAGCAGCTGCTGAACGGGCTGTTCAAGGGGCGCGACGACGTCCTGCTCTCCAAGCTCCGGAACCACTTCGCGACCTGCATGAACAAGGTCGAGAAGGAGCTCGTCGACGACGCGATGCAGCAAGGCTGGTTCACCCGCCGTCCCGACTCGGTCCGATCGACCTTCGCCGCGATCGGTGTCGTCATCTTCGCCGTGGGGATCGGCGTGACTATCGCGCTCGCCGCCTGGACCCACGCCGCGCTGCTCGGGATCCCGATCATCGTGTTCGGCGCGTTGGTCGCCGCCGGTTCCCGGTTCGCTCCCGCTCGCGCCGCGAAAGGATCGGCGCTGCTGCGGCGAGTGAACGGCTTCCGTCGCTTCATCAACGAATCCGAGAAGGAACGGGCCCGCTTCGCGGAGAAGAAGAACCTGTTCTCCGAGTACCTGCCGTTCGCGATCGTGTTCGGCGCCACCGAGAAGTGGGCGAAGGCCTTCTCCGGTCTCGAGGGTGAGCCGCCCGACACCTCGTACTGGTACCAGTCGAACCTGCCGTTCGACTACGCGGTGTTCTCCAGCTCGATCCACGGGTTCACGGTCACCGCCGGCGGGACCCTCACGTCCACGCCGCCGTCCACGTCGGGTAGCAGCGGCTTCTCCGGCGGAGGGTTCTCCGGGGGCGGAGCCGGCGGCGGGGGCGGAGGCTCCTGGTGAGCGAGCCGGCCTCCCTCAGGTGACCGACGGCCCGGGTCAGGCGCGGCGCGGGGGTTAGGACTCGGGCCGAGTGAGCAGCGCGACGACGTCGTCGACGGCGGCGTCGGCCCAGCGGACGATCGTCGCGTCGTCGGTGCCGCCGAGCGGATGGGGGAACACCTCGACGCGGGCGTCGGGAACGCCGAACCCCGACCCGACCCGGCGGGTCAGGTCGACGAAGCGGGTGGTCGTCGCGACCACGGTCGGGAGTCCGAGATGCTCCAGCTGGATCGCGTCGTGCACGCTCCACGACGTGCAGCTCCCACAGTCCGCCGTCCCGGTGAGCACCACGTCGCACCCGTCCGCGATCCGATCGAGCACCGCCGGGGTGCACGGTGTCGCCGCGTTCGCGCCCGGCCCCTTGTCGGTGACAACGCTCACCCGGGCGCCGGTCCGGGCCGCGAGCTGCTCGCCGAGCCGGGTCAGCAGCAGCCGCGCGTTCGGTTTGCCGTTGTCGAGCACCCCGATCCGCGAGCCGGCCAGGACGCTCGGCGCGGCCGCGAGGCGCACCGGGGCGGGGCTGGGTTCGCCGTCGGGGGCGTACACGAGGGTGCCCATCAACGCTCCACCGGCAGCGTCACCGACGTGGTCATCCCCCAGCTCGGGATGACGCAGCTGTGCTTCCCCGCTCCGCCGGTGACCAGCACCCGGATGTTGTCGGGTCGCCCCGTCATCGGGAGGAGGTGATCGTCGGGGACCGCTTCCATCCACGGCATCCACGCCCGGCTCGCGAACGCCTGGCGGAACCGACCCGCCGCCATGCGCGCCCGGTCGTACAGGTACAGCGACACGTCGGGGCGACCCCAACCGGCGTTGGCGATCGTGGCCGCGTGCTCCGGGCCGAGAATCACGAAGTACTCACCCTGGGCGATCGGGGCGTTGTTCTGCCCGAACGACGTCATCGCTGTCGCGACCTTGTCGAGGATCGGAGCCGGGGTGGAGCTCTCCATGTCGTGCACGTTGTGCGGGTTCTCACCGCAGTGGATCGTGATCGCCGACGCCGCGTCGACACCACGTGACCGTGGGTACGCCTCCCACGGGCTGGCGGGCAGGTTCTCGGCGACGCAGTACGAGTACTTCGACGGCTGGCCGTGCTGCGCGGCGTCGCCGTCACCGGGTCGGGCGCCCCCGACGTGGAGCAGGAGCAGGCGCACCGCCCGCCCGACGGTGGCGTTGGCCCGCCATCCCGGCCCGAACACCCCGACCCCGGCGTTGAAGCCAGCGTGGTCGACGATCTCCCCGTGGACGATCAACAGCGGCGCGACCGGATGGGTCGTCGCATTCACGCCTCGCAGGTTCAGCTCCGGGCGGGCCAGGGCTCGCACCGCGGTGACCAGCACCGGCATCACCTCGGGTGGGCAGCCGGCCAGGACCGCGTTGATCGCGACCAGACGCCGCGTGGCCTGACCGAAGCGAGGTGGGAGCACACCGAGGATCTCGTCCGGGTCGCCGTCGGTTTCGGCGAGCATCGCGTCGACCCGAGCCGGCGTCGGCGCGACCAGCGGGAGGCCGTCACCCCAGCCGTGCCGCGCGAACAGGTCGAGCAGCGCTTCCGGCGAGGCGTCGACCAACTCGAGCAGCTCCGGCTCCCGGCTGCGGCTCCCGATCCCGGTCCCAAAGGTGATCGACATATCGGCGTCGCGTTTCTAGCATCTGCTCGCACGCTCGGCTCCGCCTCGTCCCCGCCTGGGTGGCGTGCCCAGTACGATCGGGGCATCCGCGGCGCCGACGACACCGGCGCCGCCAGGGGAGGATCACCATGAGCATCGCCACGACCGATCCCGCGACGATCACGATTCGGATGCCGACCGCGCCGGCTGCCGACCTCGCCGGCGCACCCGCGTTCGTGCTCGACGGGCCGCTCGCCGGGACGAAGATCGGGTTGCGCACCGATCTGGCGTGGCGGTCGTGGCAGTTCATCGCCGGGCTCTGGGCCCAGTCGCTGCGCGACGCCGGCGCCGAGCCGGTCGAGATCACGACCGCGGCGCAGGTCGGGAAGGAAGGAACCCAGGACCGCGAGAACATCGATGCCTGGTCGGAGCAGGTCGACGCCGGCATCGTCGGGCTCGGGACGTGCGGCTCGTGCACCTCGTTCAGCGTCCACGACGCCGTCACCCTCGAATTGCATCGGAAGCCCTCGATCGTCGTCGTCGCCTCGGAGTTCGAGACCCACGCGCGGAACATGGCCCGGTTCCTCGGCCACCCCGACCTCAAGGTCCTCGTCCTCCCGTACCCGCTCGAGGCACGCCCCGAAGCCGAGCTGCGGACCATCGCCGACGACTACTACCCCCAGGCGCTCGCGCTGCTCGGGGTGCACGAGTGAGCGAAACCCTCACGACCGAACGTCGCGAGGTCAGCGCCGACAGCGAAGCCCTCTACGAGCTCTCGCTCGAAGGCCGGTGGGGTGACGGCGTTCCCCTCCTCGCCGCGACCGACGATCGCGTCCTCGCCCGGCTGTCCGCGACCGAGTACCCACCGGATCATGTCGTCGGGGTGCTCCCACCGATGCACGGGGTCGCGACGGTAGAGCTGGTCGCGATCAACGCGACGATGGCCGGATGCGAGCCGAAGGCGTTCCCGCTCGTCCTCGCCGCGCTCGAAGCGATCACCGCGCCCGAGTTCAACGCCTTCGGGTTGACGACCACGACGTCCAGCGTGTTCCCGATGCTCATCGTCAACGGCCCCTGCCGCGACGACCTCCAGATCGACTATCGCGCCGGGTGCATGGGCGGCGCCGCAGGTCGCGGTTCCATGACCATCGGCCGGGCGGTGTCGCTCTGCCTGCGCAACATCGGCGGTCAACGGGCCGGTGAGACGTCCCGGACCGTGTTCGGGCAGCCGTCGCGGTTCGGGCTCTGCTTCGGTGAATGGGAAGAGCGGTCCCCGTGGCCGTCGCTCGCTGCCCGACAGGGCTACCGAACCGACGAGAACGTCGTCAGCGTCCACGGCGGCAAGGGAACCTTCCCGCTCGCCGACATCAACAACGACGACCCCCGCGACCTGCTCCACCTGATCGCCAAGAGCCTCGCCTTTCCCCTGTCGAACATGTTCCTCGGCGGCACCGGCGAGAACGGTGAAGTCGTCCTCGCCATCAACCCGATCTGGGCCGACCGGTTCGCGGTCCCGTTCCCCGGCATCGAATCACTGCAGCAGTACCTCTGGGAGCACGCCTGGCAGCCCATCGACGTGTGGCCGGCACCGAACCAAGAGATCCTGCGCAGCAAGGACCGCGTCGACGAGCACGGCCGGGTGCACCTGGCCCGCCGCCCCGACCAGTTCATCCCCGTCGTGTGTGGCGGACTCGGCAGCCTCCACGCCGTCGCGCTCCCCAGCTTCGGTGAGAGCCAGTTGCAGAGCGCCCGCGCCGTCACGGGGTAGACGGTGACGTGACGACGGGAGGCGCGGTGCCCTGGGAAGAGGTCGACGTCGCGGTCAGGGAGCTCGCCGCGCTGCTGCGCGCCGACGGCGCCGACCTCCAGCTCCTCGACGCGGACCCCAAGACCGCCCGGATCGAGGTGGCGCTCGACCTGAGCGACGTCGAATGCCTCGACTGCGTGCTCGCCCCCGAGTTCCTCGAGCAGATGATCACCGACACGCTCGGCCGGCACGTCCGCGGCGAGTTCGAGCTCGTCGTCCGAGACCCGCGCCGCCCCGCGAGCCACCCCACCTGAGCGTCCGACCCGGCCGGGCCGGATGATCGCACCACCCGTCCACCGCTGACCCGCGACGACCGAACGGAGACCGATGGGGACCGAGCGACTCGAGCAGGCCTTCACCACGACCCGCAGCATCCTCAACGGGGTCACCCGCGACCAGCTCGACGATCCGACCCCGTGCGCGTCCTGGGACGTGCGCGCCCTCGTCAACCACATCATCGGCGGGAGCTACTGGTTCGCCGACACGGTCGCCGCCGGTGTCGCCGACCCGTTCCCCACCCGCGACTACGCCACCGGCGACCTCGTCGACAGCTACGACGAGGGGATCCGGGCCACCCTCGCCGCGTTCAACGCGCCCGGCGCGCTCGACTCCATCATCACCCTCCCGTTCGGTGACTTCCCCTGCGGGCGCTACCTCTCGCTCGCCACGAACGACACCTTCGTGCACGGCTGGGACCTGGCCAGGGCCACCGGGCAGCCCTCCGAGCTCGACCCGGGCCTCTCGCTCGAGCTCCTCGACGAATCACGCCAGGCCATCCCCGCCACGTTCCGGGGCGCCGACGGCGAGGCCCCCTTCGGACCCATCGTCGAGATCGCCGACTCCGCCCCCGCGGCCGACCGGCTCGCCGCGTTCCTCGGCCGGCACCCGTGAACCGGGCCTGACCGCCCCTCCTGCCCCGGCGGCGACGGCGGCTCGGGTCGATCAGCTGCTCGGCGACCGGCAGCACGCCGGCCCCTGCGGCAGGCCCTGCAGCCGCTGGGCCAGGACACTCAGCTGGGTCTCGAACAAGGTGATCCCCTCGACGACCGGTGCGGGAAGCGCCGCCGACCCGTTCGGCGCCGGTGGCCCCACCTGACCCGGCGGGGTCGGCGCCGGATGCGCGGGGGCACCGCGCCAGGCCGCGACCGGCGCCGCTGTCGGGCCGACCCGGTGCGGCGGTGCGAGCGCGAACCGGCCGACGCGGGTCACGCCGTGCAACGCCTCGCTCCACAGCAGCCGCTGGCCGCTCGGATCGAAATAGAACTCGGGGATGATGCTGTGCAGGTCGGTGAGCCGCCGGGTGGCGTGCGTCGCCAGGTCGAGCTCGTACAGGTCGGTGTGGAACCCCGGGTCGCGGATCGCGAGGACGAACATCGGGCCGAAGGTCTCGTTCTGCATCGGCGGGTCGTACCCGAGCTGCTGCGCCGCGGTGACGAAGGTCTGATACCAGGTCGGTGACGCTGCGACTCGACATCCAGATGACGTCCTTCATATCCGGCGTGAACACGGCCTGCTCGTCCCAACCCGGGTTGTTGTCGGTGAGGTGGGCGACCTGCGGGCGGCTCAGCGTCGCCCCGTGGCCCGCGACGCGCAGGAAGTACAGCTCCAAGTTCAGCCAGCCCGCCCCGCCCTGGCCCATCGCGGTGTAGAGGAAGCCGCTCCCGTCGGGTGCCCACACCTGGGTCTCGTAGCCCGTGTCGGCCGGCGGGGCGACCACGCGGACCGCGTCGAGGTGCGGGGATCCGCTCCCACCGCCCGCGAAGTCGGCGACGAGCATCGTCCACTGCGTCCCCCCCGCACCGATCGGGTTGAACGCGACGTGGGTCCACACCAGGCGGGTCCCGTCCGGTGACCAGGAGGGGTGATAGTTGTCCGCTGCCGTCCCTGCGGGTTCGAACGGTGCGCCCGGCGCGGTCAGGCGGGTCACGTGCGTCCCGTCCGGGCGCATCACAAACAAGTCGGTGCCGACCCCACCGAGGCACGGCGCACCGAAGGTGACCGCCTGCCCCCGCCACGAGCAGAACAGGATCCAGTCCCCCTGGGGGCGCTCCTGCGGGAACCCGTTCGGGCCGGGCTGACCGCACGTCAGGCACGCCCGACGCCGACCCGTCGAGCCGGGACACGTACACCTGCTCGACTCCCGACGGGTCACGCTCGTTCGACAGGACCCGACCGTCCGGGGTCCACGACGGGTCCTGCCCGAACGTGGCCCGGTTCTGCGTCACGCTGAACGGCGCGGTGAAGTAGGGATTCGGCGGCCCCTGCGCCCAGGCCGCCGGGACCGATCCGAGCGCGATCGCGCCGGTGAGCGACGCGACCAGCAGGCCCCGCAGTCCCCACGGCATCCGTGTCCCCCGACCAGCCGGACCCCCGGGCGGGGATCTCCGGCCGACGGGATAGCCGCGTGTCGAGTCGACCGCCAGCCCTCGCTCGCGCCTCCGTCGCGCTCCGGGTTGCGCGGTCCGCGACGCCCCGGCAAGCGTCACGAACGTACGTTCGCCCCGGCTGGTGCGCCCCGGGTCGCCCCCCAGAGGAGGTTCCGACGATGCCCGTGAAGCCCATCCCCGACGATTACCCGACCGTCACCCCCGCGCTGTCGATCGACGGTGCCGCGGACGCCATCACCCTTCTACCAGCAGGTCTTCGGCGCGACGGAACGGATGCGGATCAACGACCCGGCCGGGAAGGTCGGCCACGCCGAGCTCACGATCGGCGACTCCGTGATCATGGTCGCCGACCAGTACCCGGAGATGAACTTCATCGGGCCGAAGACCCTCGGTGGGACACCGGTCTCGTTGAGCGTCTTCGTCGAGGACGCCGACGCCATCTTCGCCCGCGCGCTCGAGCACGGCGCCACGTCGCTGCGACCGGTGCAGGACCAGTTCTACGGCGACCGCTCGGGGCAGTTCGAAGACCCGTTCGGGCACCGCTGGAACGTGTCCTCCCACATCGAGGACGTCCCCCCCGACGAGATGGGTCGCCGGGCCGCCGCGGTGATGGGAGGCGGCAGCACCTGAGCGCGCCGCGACCTCCGGCGCGTCCATCCGAACCGGTTCACGGCGTCGGAAGGAAGGAGAGAACGCTTCCCGGCCATTCGGATGCGGGGAGGCCGTCGGGACGAGGAGCGACATGATCCCAGTCGTGGGTGAGATCAGATGGGAAGCGCTGCTCGTGGTCGGCCTGATCGCGGTCCTCTTCGGCAGCTCGCAGCTGCCGAAGCCCGCGGTTCGGTCGGTCAGGCCAGCCGGGAGCTGCGCCACGGGCTGCACGACGACACCACCAGCGACCCGCCTCGCCCGGTCGCCTGAACTGCGCCCGAACCGGCGATGGTGTCCGATGCGCTTGCCCCTGGTCATGTGCTGGTCGTCCTGGTGGTGGCCCTCGTCGTGCTCGGCCCGACCGAGATCCCGAAGGCCGTGCGGGTCGTCGCGCGGCTCCGACGCCAGCTCGCCCAACTCCGCGGCCACCTCGACGAGGGTCTCCACTCGCTGCTCGACATCGACGAACCCGATCGGGACGCCCCACCCACTGGCATCGACGCCGGCTGAGCATCCCGGCCCCGGAGTGGTGAACGGCGGTGCTCCCCACCCGCCCGACACCGACGCCGGGCCGGCCGCGTGCGATGATCCGCGACGGTTCCCCGCGACCGACAACGAATGGTGCGCATGGGTCTGCCGACGGAGTCGACCGACGCGGCGCTCGTCGTCGCGATCGGACGGTGGGACGCCGACGCCTTCGCTGAGGCGTACCGGCGCCATGCTGGCGCCGCCTACGGCCTGGCCTGGCGGGTCCTCAACGACCGCCACGCCGCCGAGGAGATCGTCCAAGAGATCTTCCTCCGACTCTGGGAGCACCCGGAACGCTACGAAGCCGAGCGGGCCACGCTGCGCACCTACCTGCTCGTCGAGACTCGCGGTCGATGCCTCGACGCGCTCCGGTCGCGTACCCGCCGGAGCAATCGAGAAGAACGCGTGAACCGTCTCAACCCGGCCGAGGACTACGACCTGGAGCTCGAGATCTGGGACCTCACGCTCGCCGACCAGGTGCGGGCGGCGCTCGACTCGCTCAACGCCGCCGAGCGACGCGCGATCGACCTCGCCTACTTCGGGCGTCGCAGCTACCGCGAAGTCGCGACGGTCCTCGGCGAACCCGAAGGGACCGTGAAGGGCCGGATCCGCGCCGCGCTCGGCAAGCTCCGCGAACACCTGAACGCGGAGGGGATCGACGCTCCATGGCTGGACCGATGACCCCCGACGAGCTCGACGAGCTCCTCGCCGCGTACGCGCTCGACGCGATCGACGACGACGACCGTCGCGCCGTCGACGAGTACCTGACCGACCACCCCGACGCCCGCCGCCGCCTCGCCGAGCTCGAGGACGCCGTGATGCTCACCGCCCACGAGCTCGGCCCCCCCGACCACGTGTGGGACCGCCTCGCCGGCGACGTGTTCCCCGGCGAGCCACGCGTCCCGCACCCGCGACTGCTCGTCAACCGGGCCCGGCCCCGACCGCGCCCGTCGGATCCTCGCCGGGCTCGCCGCCGCGGCGTGTGTCGCCGCGCTCGCCGCCGGGATCGTGCTCGCCACGACGAGCGGGTCGTCGAACCCGAGCCTCAGCGCGGCCGCGCGCGCCGCCGACGGCGCGGCCGGGGCCCGCCAGGCCGACCTCCGGGGCAGCGACGGCACCACCGCCGCGTCCGCCGTCGTCCTCCCGAACGGTGCCGGGTACCTCACCAGCCAGCTCGCCCCGCTGCCCACCGGACGCACCTACCAGCTCTGGGCGCTCACCACGAACGGTGCCGTGTCGCTCGGGGTGCTCGGCCCGCACCCGCAGGTCGTCGCGTTCACGCTCGTCGGCGGCGCGCGTCAGCTGGTCATCACGAACGAGACCGCCGGAGGCGTCACCGAGAGCCAGCAGGCCCCCACCGCGTCCGGCGAGCTGCCGAGCGCGTAACTCGACGCGACGTTCACGCATCCGGCGTCGGGTGCTGTGGCGGAGTGGCACGCGATGCTGCCCCTCACCGGTCCCCGCCCGCCGCTCCTGCATCTCGTACCACGGCACCGGGTACCTCATCTGGAGCCGGGCGCTCGGCTGGTGCGCGCTCACGTTCGCCGTCACCATCGTGCTCGCGTTCGTCGCCCCCGAGGCGGTCGCCGGCGCGTCCCCAGGCAAGACCCTGCTCCGGATCCGGGTGGTGCGCCCAGACGGCACCGCACCCGGGGTCGCCCGTTCCGTCCTGCGGTCCGCGGCGTGGGTCGTGGACGGTCTCGCGTTGCTGCTGCCGGTCGGGCTGTGGATCATGCCCTTCACGCCCGGTCATCGCCGGGTCGGCGACTACGTCGCCCGCACCTACGTCGTGGGTCGCGACGCCGCGGGTCGAGCCGTCACCCAACCCCATCGTGACCGGCCCGCGTGGCCGAGCCCGTCGAAGCTGCTGCAACGCTGAGCGCGTCGCGTCGGAGCCGATTGGTCGGGCGCGACGACCCGGTCCCAATACGATCGAATCCAGTCGTGCGCGCGCGCTCAGGTCCGGGGAACCGTGGCGGCGCGGCCAGAGGGGGAGG
The DNA here is from genome assembly GCA_963714105.1 of uncultured Actinomycetes bacterium. Lineage (GTDB taxonomy): Bacteria > Actinomycetota > Acidimicrobiia > IMCC26256 > PALSA-555 > PALSA-555. The sequence goes on from OY970233.1 coordinate 2,550,439, forward strand.
GGTCATGCGTCGCGTCTTCGTTGCCGCCGCGGCCCGGGTCGAGCCTCGACGCTCGTCGACCGCGTGCACCGATCTCATCAAGCGGTACCAGAAGACCGCCAGCTCCCCGTCGAGCATCGGCGTCACCCGCCCGGCGAGCATCCAGGCCGCGTTCAAGGCCGCGGCGAAGGAAGCCCGGTCCCTGGCGAGCAGCGGGCCGAGCGCGCTGCGCTCCGCGTTCCGGCACCTCGCGAACGCCGACGACCAGCTCGCCAAGACCGACTTCTCCAACCCGGCGAGCCTGTCCGAGCTCGGCGGTTCGGCACCACGTACGCCGCCGACCTGGGGCGGATCGCCGCGTACTTCGCCAAGCAGTGCAACTTCACTATCCCGACGACCGCGGCCACCGTGCCAGGGATCACGCCGTAACCCGGCACGACCGCCCGGGCGCACGGCGGCGCGCCACCTCGCCGGTGGCGACGCCCCGTAGGCTCTGCGGCCGGCATGGTTGAGCACGTCCACGTCCACGCACCCCATGAGCTCAGCGAGCCCAGCGGCCAGACCACCTGGACCGAGGAGCGCATCTGGGAGTTCGTGGCGACGTTCCTCCTCGCGATGGCGACGCTCGGAATCGCGTGGAGCGGATACCAGGCCGCGCGGTGGAGCGGACTGCAAGCCCAGCGGTACGCCCAAGCCAACACGGTCCGGGCCCAGGAGAACCGGGTCTCCACCGCGGCGGGCCAGGACCGCCTCCAAGACCTCCTGAACTTCAACCGGTGGCTCGAGGTGTCGACGCAGGGCAACCAGCAGCTCGCCGACCTCTACGTCCGTCGCTTCCGGCCCGAGTTGCTCCCCGCGTTCAACGCCTGGCTGGCCCAAGACCCGCTGCACAACACCAATGCGGTCGCCAGCCCGCTGCTCATGCCCCAGTACCACCCGGCGAAGGTCGCCCAGGTGAACCAGCTCCAGCACGAAGGCGACGTTCGCTTCGACCAGGGCAAGTCGGCCACCGAGACCACCGACTCCTATGTGCTCACCACCGTGTTCTTCGCCGCCGTGCTGTTCTTCGCGGGGATCTCGCTGCGCTTCAAGTGGCAGTCGATGCGGCTCGTCGTGGTCATCCTCGCCACCGTGTTCCTCGGGTACGGGCTCGTCCGCATCGCCCTGCTCCCGATCCGGTAGCCGAAGCCGCGCCGAAGCTGACTCGTCCCGCCACGGCGGTCCGGCCCCGGCCGTCGAGCCTGGAGCCGACGCGGGCCGCTACGGGCGGGTGATCACCTCGGCCTGCTCCGAGCGTTCGTGCTGCTCGACGCGGCCGTCGTCGAACACGACGAGGACGCTGTGGTCCCCCTTCTCGACGCTCTCGGCCCGCCGGAGCCGACCGTCCGAGCGACGAATCGTCACTCCGGCGCGCAGGCGCTCCCAGGGCACGGCGATCATGCTCATCGACGTCATACCCTCCTCGCTGGGAAGTGCCCTCGGCGATCCAAACGCCGCGGCTGGTACGTCGGTTCCCTACGGGTGACCGACACCCGAGGCGGCGCTGCGTGAGCAGCTCCGAGTCGGTTTCGCTCACCCATTGTGCAACAGGTCGACCACCAGTATGCGCCGCGTTGGCGCGCTTTGATGGTTTCTTTACGGGTTCGAGACGGTGTTCGCGGGTTCTTCACCTGGCCGGCGCGGGTCAGGGCACCGCCCGGCGTCGCGGTCGTTGGGGGACGACGAGCGGACCGTCGGCGCCTCGCAGGACCGTGACCTGGGCGCCGAAGTGGCGTCGCAGGTGCTCCTCGGTGAGCACGTCACTCGCGGCGCCGCGTTCCACGATGCGGCCCTCGCCCAACAGGACCAGCTCGTCGGCGTAGAAGCCGGCCAGGGTCAGGTCGTGCATGGTCGACACCACGGCGAGGTTCCGGGTGTCGCGCAGCCGCTCCACCAGCTCGAGCACTTCCTGTTGATGGCCGATGTCGAGCGCCGAGGTCGGCTCGTCGAGGAGCAGCAGCGGCGCGTCCTGGAGCAGCGCCCGGGCGAGCACCACCCGTTGCCGCTCGCCGCCGGAGAGGGTCTCGACCAGGCGGTCGGCGAGGTGACAGACCCCGAGGTCGTCGAGCACCCCCGTGCAGCGCTCCACGTCGTGTGCGGTCTCGGTCCCGAGGAAGGCCAGGTGCGGGGTGCGGCCGAGCAGCGCGTAGTCGAGCACCGACATGCCCGCCGGGACCACTGGCGACTGGGGGACCAGCGCGATGGACCGCGCCCGGGCCCGCGAGCCGAGGCGGCGGACGTCCCGGCCGTCGAGGAGGACCCGCCCGGCGGACAGGGGCACCGCGCCCGCGATGGCGTGCACCAGCGTCGTCTTCCCGGCGCCGTTGGGTCCCACGACCGAGACCCACTGGCCCGGCTCCACCGTGAGGTCGATCCCGTCGAGGAGCCGGGCGCCGCCGAGCTCGACGCTCACTCCCCGCACGTCGAGTCCGACACTCACCGGCGACCGACCTGGGTGGTGCGGAGCACCAGGAGGAAGAAGGGTGCGCCGACGAAGGCGGTCACCACCCCGATCGGGATCTCCGACGGGGCGGTGACGGTCCGCGCCGCGAGGTCCGCGAGGGCGAGGAACGCCCCGCCGAACAGGATGGAGAGCGGGAGGATGACCCGGTAGCTGGCGCCGGCGGCGAGCCGGATGGCGTGCGGCACGATGATGCCGACGAACCCGATCAGGCCGCTGACCGCCACCGCGGCGGCGGTCGCCAGCGACGCCGCCGCGACGATCACCAGCCGGGTTCGCCCCACCGGGACACCCAACGTGCCCGCCTCCGCCTCCCCGACCGCGAGCACGTCGAGGACGCGACGGTGCGCGAGGAGCACCGCGGCGGTGACGACGAAGTAGGGGAGGATCAACACGACCTCGCTCCAACCCGCCGTGGTGAGGCGGCCGAGGATCCACGAGTAGACCTCGCGGATCGTATCGGTGTGCTGCTGTTGCAGGTAGGTCTGCACCGCGGTGAGGAACGCCGCGATGGCGACTCCCGCCAGCAGGAGCGTCGCCGGGGAGCGACCGCCGGCGCTGCGCCCGACGAAGTACGTGAGCGTGACCGCGCCAAGGGCCCCCACGAACGCGGCGACCGGGACCGTCGGGTCGGTGCTGCCCAGCCCCTGGGCCGTCGAGACGATCACGACGGTGACGGCGAGGCCGGCGCCGGCCGCGGCGCCGAGCAGGTACGGGTCGGCGAGCGGGTTGCGGAACACGCCCTGGTATGAGGCGCCGGCCATCGCCAGCATCGCGCCCACCAGCAGGCCGAGGACCACGCGGGGCAGCCGGAGCTGCGACACGATCGTCGCCTGCTGGGCCGACAGGTTGGAGTGCACCCCGAGCAGCGGGAGGTGGCTGAGGAGCTCGGCGATGGCGGCGCCGGGACGGATCGGCACCGGACCCACGGTCATCCCGAGGACGAGGGCGGCGAGCACCGCGGCGACGCCCGCGGCGAGCCAGGAGGCTCGCAGGCGGGCTGGTCGCAGCCCGACCGTGGCGCCCGGCAGACCGGTCACGGCTGCTTCGTCGCGTTCACGATCTCCTGGAAGAGGGTCACGACCCGTGGTCCCCACCGTGAGGCCACGTCGTCGTTCAGGGCGATGACGTGATGGCCGGTGACCGCCTGGATCTGCGCGAACCCGGGGCGGCCGGCGACGGTCGCCGGGCTCTGCCCGCAGCACTTCGTGTCGGCGAGGAAGATGTACGCCGGGTTGGCGTGCACCACGTACTCCGCGGACAGCTGCGGGTACCCGGAGCTGGACCCTCCGGCCTGGTCGGCGATGTTGCGCAGCCCGGCCTGGTGCAGCAGCTGCCCGATGAACGTCGACGAATCGGCCGAGAAGAGCGTGTCGTCGAGCTCCCAGTACACCGCTGGTGCCACCTTGCGCTTCGGGACCTCGCCCGTGGTGGCCGCGATCTGGCTGCGCATGGTGTTCACGAGCTGGTCCGCGGCGCTGCGCCGCCCGGTCTTGGTGCCGAGCTGCTGCAGCTGGCGGTACGTGTCGGCGAGCCGGGTCGCGGGAGGGAGCACCAGGTTGGCGATCCCGAGCTGCTGCAGCGCCGCCGACACCGTGCTGTCCGCGGTCACGACCAAGTCGGGTCGGTCGCCGGCGATCGCCTCCACGTTGGGTTGCGTCGCGTCGAGCCCGGTGCGGGGTGCGGAGGCCGGGAAGTCGCTCTGGCTGTCGACCGCGACGACCTGGTGGCCGGCGCCGATCGCGAAGAGCATCTCGGTCGCGGTGGGGGAGAGGGACACGATCCGGGTCGGCCGCGATGCCGACGCGGGCGGACGGGGCGATGCGCCGGCGATCGGGGCGCTCACGGTGAGCACGACGAGCGCGACCGCGCTGACGAGGATGATCGAGATCCGTCGGGGCATTGGTTCCTCCTGTCCGGCGAGGGAACCGTCCGCCGGCAGGGGGCCTGCCGGACGAACCGCTCTTTCCTCGAGAGCTGGTGTTCGTCACCGGCCGGGCAGGCGACCTGGCTCGCGCTCATTCGAGCGCACCACAGTTGCGGGACAGCGCCGGGATCTCACCGGACTTCGCTGCACCAGCCGGTCCCGGGACTCTACCGACGGGTCGTCGCGCCTGCCAGGAGCTGAGCGGCGGGCCCGGACGCGACGACAGCCCGCCCCGAAAGGCAGGCTGTCGATCTCGGTCCGGGTGGTGCGCCGGTCCGGTTTCGGTCAGGCCGAGGGCTGCTGCAGGATCGCTTCGATCTCGATCGAGACCTGGATGCGGTCACTGAGGACGACGCCGCCCCCGTCGAGGGGCATGTTGAAGACGATGCCGAAGTCTCGGCGGTCGATCTCGGTCGTGGCCGAGAAGCCGGCGCGTGAGTCGCCGAACGGGGTCTTGGCCTGGAAGCCGTTGACCTCGAGGTGAAGCGGCACGGATCGAGTCACCCCGTGGAGGGTGAGGTCGCCGTCGACGACGAAGTGGTCGCCCTCCTCGTGGATCCCGGTCGACTCATAGGTCATGGTCGGGTACTTCTCGACCTCGAAGAAGTCCGCGGAGCGAACGTGGGCGTCGCGGTCGGGGTTGTCGGTGTCGATCGAGCTCAGGTTAACCGTCGCGCTGAACCGAGACTCGAGCGGGTTCTCGGCGGTGACGACGTCGGCGTCGAAGTCGGTGAACCGGCCTCGCACCTTGCTGACCATGAGATGGCGGACGGTGAACCCGACGGTGGAGTGGACCTTGTCGATGGTCCAGGTTCCGGCGACGTAGCCGGGGACCGTGGTGGCGGTGCTGGTCATTGGGGGGACCTCCTGGGCGATTCTTGAACGTTGAACCACATCCTACGCCAGTCTGGTTGAGACGTCAACCAGTAGGGGGGATCGGGATGTGGCGGCGGGCCTGGGCGCCCAGTCTGGGCCTGCCCGGGGGCCGAGCGCCCCAACCTGGGCGTCGGCACCGCCGGCCCGGTGGCCCGGGCCCCGCCCGCTCCGAGCCTCGGATCGAAACGACGTCATTTCGAAACGCTAGTGTTTCGTCGATGCGGGGCGCCCGGGTGATGGACGAGGAGGCCGTCCACGCCCGGCGGTGGTGGGCGCTGGCGGTCATGTGCGTCAGCTTGCTGGTGATCAGCCTCGACAACACGATCCTCAACGTGGCCCTCCCGGCCCTGGTCCGCGAGGTGCACGCCTCGACCAGCCAGCTGCAGTGGATCGTCGACGGCTACACGCTCGTCTTCGCCGGCCTGCTCCTGACCGGGGGCAGCCTCGGGGACCGCTTCGGTCGGCGGGGCGCCCTCAGCATCGGGCTGGCCGTCTTCGGGACCGGGTCCTTGGCGTCGGCGTTCTCGGGTTCGCCGAACACGCTGGTGTTCACCCGCGGCGTTCATGGGCATCGGCGCCGCGCTCATCATGCCGGCGACGCTGTCGCTGCTGACGAACGTCTTTCGTGACTCGACCGAGCGGGGCCGGGCCATCGGCGTGTGGGCCGCGGTCGCCGGTGGTGGCAGCGCGATCGGTCCGGTCATCGGCGGCTTTCTCCTCGCCCACTTCTGGTGGGGGTCCGTGTTCCTGATCAACGTCCCCGTCGCGGCGGGCGCGCTCATCGCCGGGCGCTTCCTGCTCCCGCCGTCCCGGGATCCTTCCGCGCCGCGCCTCGACCCGGTCGGCGCGCTCCTGTCCATGGCCGGTCTCGTCGCGGTGCTGTGGGGGATCATCGAGGCGCCGACGCAGGGTTGGTCCAGCCCGCTGGTGCTCGGCAGCCTCGTCGTCGGCCTGCTCGTCGTCGCCGGCTTCGTCGGCTGGGAGCTTCACTCCGACCACCCGATGCTCGACGTGCGGTTCTTCAAGAACCGGCGCTTCACCGCCGCGAACGCGGCGATCACGATGGTGTACTTCGCGCTGTTCGGCTCGATGTTCGTCATCACCCAGTACCTCCAGAACGTGCTCGGCTACTCGGCCTTCCAGGCCGGGTTGCGGCATCCTGCCGATGGCCGCGTCATGCTCGTGGTCGCACCGAGCGCGCCGCGGCTGGTGGAGCGGGTCGGCACGAAGCTCGTCGTCGGCGGTGGGCTGCTCATCGTCGTCGTCGGTCTCGGGTTCGCGGCGACGACGACGACCGGGGACGGCTACCTGCACCTCGTTGCCGCGATGTCGATGGTCTCGGTGGGGATGGGCCTCGTCCTCGCCCCGGCGACCGAATCGATCATGGGCTCGCTCCCTCCGTCGAAGGCCGGCGTGGGTTCCGCGATGAACGACACCACCCGGCAGATGGGCGGCGCGCTCGGCGTCGCGGTCGTCGGCTCGGTGCTCGCCAGCTCCTACCGGCCCGGCGTGACCTCGCGGCTCGCCCCGCTCCACCTCCCGGCTGGGGTGCTCCACGCCGCCCAGGACTCCGTCGGCGCCGCGGTCACCGTCGCCAAGACCCTCCCCGCCGCGATGGGCGCGGCGGTGACCGCCGCGGCCCACGCCCAGTTCGTCGAGTCGTTCGGCGGTGCGCTCCTCGTCGGCGGCGCCGTCGTGCTCCTCGCCGCGGTCGTCGTGTTCGCGTTCCTGCCCGCCCGGGCCCACGACGCCCGCGAGCCGTTCGAGGGTCCCCTCGACGGGCTCGCCTCGCTCACCTTCGCGGAGGCCGAAGGTGTCCTCGAGACCGACGCGGCCGACCTCGCCGCCGGCCGAGAGCCCGCCGACGGCCGCGAGCTCGCGGGGAAGCCGACCCCGTGAACGCTCCCACGGCCGCGCCCCGCCGCGCCGGACGGCACCGCAGCCAGGCGTGCGACGACGCGATTCTCAGCGCGACTCTGGAGCTGCTCGGTGAGACCGGCTACGGCGCGCTCACGGTCACCGCGGTCATCGAACGGGCCGGGGTGTCGTCGGCGACCCTGTATCGCCGCTGGCCGACCAAGCAGGATCTCGTCGCCGCGGCGCTCGCCGCGCTCGCGCCCGACCCGATCGACACCGACACCGGCGACCTCAGCGGCGACCTCGCCGCGTTCCTCGACCACATCGCCCGCGCGATCACCGCCCGCCGGCAGGGCTTCACCGAGGAGCTGGCCCTCGAGGTTCGGCGCAATCCCGAGCTCGACGCCGCGCTCCGCGAGAAGTTCCTCGCGCCCCGGCTCGTCGAGCTCAGCGGCATCCTCGAACGGGCCCGGCACCGCGGCGAGCTGGCCACCGCGCCGACGACCGAGGACGCGCTCAGCCTCGTCGTCGGCCCCGTGTACCACCGCGCGTTCGCGCTCCACGACACACTCGGTCCGGAATTCGTGCGTGCCAGCGTCGACTTCGCGTTGCGCGGGCTCGGCGCGCGGTCCGCCGAGCCGGCCGGCTGAGCGACGTCGGTTCCTCCCGCTGCACGCGACGAGCAGGTAGTAGGTTGCGGCCGCCCACCGGCTCGAGGAGCTACCGATGTCCACCACCCCGCCCGCGTCGAGCGGCATACAGATCACCGCGACGTTCTTCGCGCTGGCGTTCCTGCTGCTGCTGTTCCCCCCGACGTTCGTCGTCGACGGCCAGGCCACACGAGGCAAATGGCGTGACCCCGTGACCTTCCCGGTCAGCCCGGGCACCCACCAGGTCCGCGTGTACTTCCGGTACTTCGGGATCATGGACGCCGGCGTCGGCCAAGCCCAGGTCGACGTCACCGAAGGTTCGGTCCGCCGCGTCGACTACAAGGCGCCGTGGCTCGTGTTCCTCGCCGGGAAAGTCACGGTCGCCTAGCTCGCGTCGAGCCGCCCGCCGGCGCCACCGTCGGCTCGTCCTCGCCGGTCGTCACTCCGGCGGGCGTGAGCAACTCGGTGTCCCCGGCGCGGCCCGCCAGCTCGGCTTCGAGCACCCGCGCGTCGGACGCGAGCACCGCGGCAGGGCCGGCGTCCACCCGGACCGGCTCGGCGCGGCTCGACAGCGACCGCCACGCGACCCCGATCGCGAGCAGCGTCGCCACGCCCCCAATCGCGACCGCGGCGCGGGGCCCGACCGTCTCTCCGACGAACCCGACGATCGGGCCGCCCACCGGCGTGGACCCGAGGAACGCGACCCCGTAAAGGGCCATGACCCGACCCCGCAGCTCTGGTGCGCTGCGGAGCTGCAACGTCGAGTTGGCCATCGCGATGAAGCTGATGCTGGCGCCGCCCATGAAGGGGAGCACCGCGAGCGCAGCACCCAACGTGGGTGTCGCCGCGACCGCGAGGATGAGCACACCGAACACCAGCGCGGCGTTGCGGAGCCGCCGCGGGGTCGGCGCGCCCCTCGCCGCCGAGGCGAGCCCACCCACCACCGCGCCCGCACCCATGAACGCGCTCATCGCCCCGTAGGCGCCGGCGCCGCTGTGGAACGTGAACCGGGCCATGAGCGGCAGCGACACCTGGAACTCGTAGGCGAGCGTTCCGATCACCACCATCAGCAGCAACGGGGTGCGCAGCTCGGGGTTCGACCACACGTACCGGAACCCGGCCCGGAGCTGGCCCGGAGTCGACGCGGCCCGCCGTCCGGGGTGCAGCTCGCTCGGGCGCATCGCGAGGAGCCCGATGATCACCGCGACGTACGACGCAGCGTTGATGAGGAAGCACGGGCCGACGTCGACCACCGCGATCAGGATCCCGGCCAGCGCCGGGCCGACCACGCGAGCCGAGTTCATGATCACGCTGTTGAGGCTCACCGCGTTGGTCACGCTGTCGTGCCCGACCATCTCGACGACGAACGCCTGCCGGGTCGGGTTGTCGACCACGTTCACGCACCCGAGCCCGAACGCGAGCGCGAAGACCATCCACAGCTGCACCGTGCCGGTGATCGTCAGCAGCCCCAGCGTCAACGCCAGGAGACCGGCGGTTGCCTGGGTGCCGAGGAGGAGCCGCCGCTTGTCGAAGCGGTCCGCGATCAGGCCGCCCCACGCGCCGAGCAGGAGCATCGGGAGGAACTGCAACGCCACGACCGACCCGAGCGCGACGCCGCTGCCCGTGAGGCGCAGCACCAGCCACGCCTGCGCGACGGCCTGCATCCAGGTGCCGCTGACCGACACGAGCTGGCCGAAGAAGTAGAGGCGGTAGTTGCGGTATCGGAGCGCCTCGAACGTCGCCCGCCACACCCGCCGGGCCGGGCTCACCCGAGCCCCCGGGCCAGTCGAAGCCGCTCCGGATCCGCCGCGCCGCCCGCCGCCCCCATCGGGGTCGCAGCCACCGGCCCGGCGCGGGTCGTGCTACTGGCCCCGACTGAGCTCACGTCCGTGTCACCGTCCAAAAAACCTTACGTACACGTCAAGAATACCGGACGGGGTGGCGCGACCCGAACTCGAAACCGCTCAGGCTCGTAACGGCCGCGGCCGCGCCGACGGGGGACTCAGCCGTCCCGGCCGGCGGGCCGCTCCCGGTCCCGGATCCAGGCGATCACCTGCTCGGGTTCGCCTTCGTCGTGGGTGGCGAAGAACGCCTCGATCCAACGGAGGATCTGCTCGTCGCTGAACCCGTCGGCCTCCAGGCGGCCTCGCACCTCGTTGTCGAGCATCCGTTCGGACTCGACCTTCTCGATCGGGAGCCTCGGCACGTCGACGCCCGCGTCCTTCGGGAACTCGGGTGCCAAGCCATCGTCACCTCGCCCCTCGGGCTGCGCGGGACCTGACCCGGCCATGTGATTCCTCCGAAACCGGACGGCACCGACGGTGCCGGACCGCCCGAGGATACGTCGCCCCCGAAGTCCCGAGCCGGGGGGTCGCACGAGCCGGGCCCGGCCCGCCGCGCCGGGGGAGCATCTGCGGCGAGCCGAGCCACGCTTCGAGCGGACCGCTCAGCCCACCTCGTGCCTGATCGGGGTCGAGCCGCAGCGGGCCGGTCCTGCTGGGGGCGCGTCCAGCCGGGCCCTGAGGGCCTGGCACGGCGCGGCGACCACCGTCATACGAGCAGCACTACGAGCCGGGCCGCCCCGCGGATTGCAGCCAGCCCGGAATTTTCTCCGAGCCCCCGGCCCGCGCTCGCGCCGGCGGGTTCAGCCGGCAGCAGGGTTCGGGCGGGCGACGCGGGTCCGCCACGCCCAGATCACCGTGCCGAGCACCGTGAGGCCCACCATCCAGGCCAACGACCGCGACACCGCAGTGACGACCGGCAGCGGGTTCGGCTTCCCGGCCGCCCGGTCCAGCAGCTCCTGGGGACCGCCGAGGGGGAGCGCGCCCACCGCGGCGCTCTCCGACGGGAGGATCATCTCGATCCCGACGAGGCCGATGAGCAACAGGGTCGCCTCCAGCTCATAGGGGACCAGCGCGGCGAGGACCAGACCGAGCGGCACCGCGACGAGCGTCACGAGCGCGAGCGCGAGGGCCAACGCAGGGACGTCGGAGGATCCGGAGACCCCGACCAGCAGCACCCCGAACAGTGCGCACAACCCGAACCCAGCCAGGTCGAGGAGCACGAGATGGGCGCCGAGCAGCTCGACCGGCCGGTAGCCGTCGAAGACCAGCCGCTGATCGACGCCCCGGGCGCCCAACGCGGTGAAGAGGCTCGCGCCCGCGATCGCCCAGCTCAATCCGAGGCCCCCGGCGGTGAACGCGTGCCCCGTGGAAGAGATCTTGCTCACGACGAAAAACACCGCCGGCAGGGAGACGAGCAGCACCAGCGCGAGCCAGCGGCGGCTGAGGTCGCGTCCGAACATCTCGGCCGCGGTCATGGTGCGCCGGCCCGAGATCATGACCGCAGTGTCGGTGCCCGCAGCCCGACGATGCGGTCCACCCGGTCGAGCTCGGCGAGGAGATGGGTCACCACGAGGACGCCTCGGCCCGCGTCGCGCCACCGGTTGATCTGATCCCAGAAGCTCATGTAGCTGCCCCGGTCGAAGCCCTGGTACGGCTCGTCGAGGAGCATCAGCGTCGGGTCCCCGAGCAGCGCCAACGCCACGTTGAGCTTCTGGCGGGCACCCCCCGAGAGCTCGCGGACGGCCTGACGCTCCCCAGCCTTGAACTCGAGCTCGACGAGCAGCGCCCGACCCCGCTCCCGCGCCTCCTCCCGACCCAACCCTCGGGCCCGCCCGAAGAGGATCAGGTGCTCGTCCACCCGCAAGGACTCCAAGAAGGTGGCGTGCTGCGGGCAGTAGCCGACCGTGCCGTCGACCGCGACGACGCCGGCGTCGGGACGCAACAACCCGGCGCAGATCCGCAGCAGCGTTGTCTTGCCGGCCCCGTTCTCGCCGACCAGCGCGACCGCCTCCCCGCGTCGGACGTCGAGGTCGACGGACTCGAGGACGACACGGCGCCGGTACCGCTTCGAGACCCCCCGGACGGTCAACGCTGCGGGGTGCGGGCCGCGGAGCGGTTCCGCCGCGGTGGTCACGGCACGAGCGCCAGCACGTCGGCCTCGGTGAGGGTGCCCGGCGCGGCGTGGGTTCGAGCGAGCTGGTTCGCGAGTTGCTGCAGCGTCGTGTTCACTGGGGTGGGGACGTCGTGGATCCGTCCCAGCAGCACGATCTCACCGTTCAGGAAGTCGGCTTCGACGTTTCCGGTCCGGCGGGTCACGCTCTGCCACGAGGAGCCACCCACGGGTGCCCCCGCCGGGCGGGGGACGAGATCGGCCCGCCGGGCCGCGTCCTCCGTGTCGGAGGCGAAGTCGATGCCCGCGGCGTGGAGGCAGGCGATCCCCTCTTCGCGGGCGCGGGTGAAGAGCGTCCCCCCGCGGGCGTCAGGTCCGACGATCACTTCGATCGCGTTCCCGAGGTTCAGCAGCAGCTTTGTGTACTTCCAGCGCATGATGTCGGGAAGCGCCGCGGCGACGAATCCGGACTGGCTCAACTGGTTCGCGACCGCCTCGGCGGTGGCGTCGACCCCGGTCGGGAAGCGGCCGAGATCGAGGATCCCGGCGACTGGCCCTCGGTGGGCGCGCACGACACCCGGTTCGAGGTGCGACGCCGGCAACCGGACGCACAGGCCGTACACGTTCGCGAACGATCGCAGGGCAACCCGTTCGTTCTCGACCCCGTTCTGGGCGCACACGACCGAGACCGCGGGAGGAGCCGCAGCCGTGAGCGCGGCGATGACCTCGGCGGTGTGCTGACTCTTGACCGCCAGGACGGCGACGTCGCCCTCCGAGAGCTCCGCGGCGGCGACGTCACCGACCGCGGGCACGGCGACGACTCGCGTGCCGTCGGGCGATTCGATCCGGAGTCCCTGAGCTTCGATCGCCCGGAGGTGTTCGCCTCGGGCGACGAGCACCACGTCGGCGTCGCCCTCGTGAAGCTGCGCGCCGATGACCCCACCGATCGCACCCGCGCCGATGATGACGTAGCGCACGGCGGGAGTCTCGCACGCGCGTCGGCTGGCTCCCCCCGCGATCGGACGACGCGCGGGCGGCGGAACTCAGGAGGCTCGACGGCGGGACGTCACGACCCCTGCCATCGTTGGGCGGTACCCGGCCGCGCGGCGCTCCTCCTCGCTCTCACCGCCCCAGAAGCCGTACTCGCGCTGTTCGCGGGCCCAGTCTCGACACGCGAGCATCACCGGGCAGGCTGCGCACAGCGCGCGTGCCGCTCGCTCCCGGCGGACGCGGTGGCCCGGGCGTTCCCGTTCGGGTGCAAAGAAGAGGTGTCCGCTGCCGCGACACTGTCCGTCATCGGCCCAGCCCAGACCCGGGCTGTCGATGCTCGTGCCCGTCTCGTCATCGGCGCCAGATTCGGCCCGCGACCATCGCATCGCTCCTCCGCGTCGGGATCGACTCGGTGTCTCCCGAATCAACGTCGGGCCGCCACTCCGATTGCCCTCCTGTCCGCCCCCTGGGTGCTCGGACCGTGTGGATCTCTGCGCCCGTCGCGGCGATCGACCCCACGCCGGAGCACGCAAAGCGAGGGGAACAAGGAAGGCAGGAAGGAGGAAGAAGGAGCCGAGAGGACAGGGGAGGGAGACGGGTGAGGAGTGAGGAGGAAGGGGCGAGGCCGAGCCAAGGAGGAGTGGACAAACCGCTCCAACCGGGTAGCCGAACCGACGGGGCCGTTAATAGGGACGGACCGACAGCGTTCTAAAGGTCGGCAGAGACCCCGCCGATCCTGGTGAGGTCGGACTGCTCCGTCCTGGCGATGCCTACCCCCTACACTGGAGACCCGCACCCCTCGTGGTCGATCGACCCGTGTTGAGCCCCCCCGTCACTCTCCGTCGCGCCAGTCGCGCGCTCGCGCTGACCACAGTCGGTGTCCTCGCGTTCGCGGCCTGTGGCAGCTCCGGCCCGAGCATCACCACCTCCGGCGCGCGGGTCGGGCAAGCCGCGACGACCACGAGCTCGTCGACGGCGACCTCCTCGACCACGAGCACCACCCCGACGACCGCGCCGACGACGACCAGCACCGTCCCGGCCAACGAGCAGGTGGTCACCGACGGTGCCCTCCGGTTCACGGTCCCCTCGAACTGGCCCGTGTACACGCTCGCCTCTGATCCCACCCGCTGTGTGCGCTTCGACCAAAACGCCGTGTATCTCGGACAGGCCGGTCCGGCGCCGAAGTGCCCGGCCCTCCTCGTCGGGCGCACCGACACCGTCCAGCTTGAAGCCCTCAACGCCGCGGCGCAGACCGCGAACACCATCGCGACGCAGGCCGAGACGATCAACGGTCTGAACGTGCGGGTCGACCCCAACGCCGCGCTCTCTGGCGCGTACACGGTCGTGTTCCCGGATCAGGGTCTCGTCGCGACCATCACGTTCTCCAAGTCGACGCTGCTCGCCAACCAGATCCTCCAGAGCTTCCAGCATGCGTAACCGCCGTCTCCCCTCTCGCCGTCGAACGGTGCTGGCATCCGCCGGTGTCGCCGCGGCGATCGCGCTGAGCGGCTGCCTCGCGGTGGTGCACCCGCCGCCGCCCCCGCCGCCCGGCGTCTACTCCGGCTTCGCCTTCGACACCTGCGACGCCCCATCGACCAGCACCATGTCGGCGTGGCTGAACTCGCCCTACCGGGGCATCGGCGTCTACATCGGCGGTGCGAACGCCGCGTGCGTCAACCTCTCCGCCAGCTGGGTGAGCACCGTCGCGAACCAGGGCTGGCACCTCGCGCCGCTCTACGTCGGCCTCCAGGATCCCTGCGTGTTCCAGGGGGGGCTCGCGACGATCGACCCCAACCAGCCGCTGCAACAAGGCGTCGCGTCGGCGGACAACGCCGTCCAGAAGGCCTCCGCGAACGGACTCGGCGCAGGGACGCCCATCTACTTCGACATGGAGGCCTACAACAACAGCAATCCCGAGCTGTCACTCGACCGCGATCGCGTTCATCTCACGCGTGGACCTCCGAGCTCCACAGCCGGGGCTACCAGTCCGGCTACTACTCCAGCTCAGCCTCGGGGATCGCGGATGAGGCCTCAGCCGTCGGCAGTCCGTGGGCCGTCCCCGACGACGTCTGGTTCGCGAACTGGAACGGCCGGGCGAACATCTACGGAGACCCGTACTTCCCGGACTCGTTCTGGAACAACCACCAGCGGCTGCACCAGTACGCCGGCGGTCACACCGAGTCCTGGGGTGGCGTCGCGTTGGATATCGACAGCGACGTCAGCGACGCGCAGCTCGCGGGCTGACCCGCCTTCGCGTCGCGCACGGCACAACGGTCGTCCCGGTCGATCGACGCGCCCGTCGTCGCCGCTCCACCGGGCTTCGGACCCCACGGAGGCCCTTGCTAGGGTCTGGCCGTCCCAGGGTTGATCAGCCGGTCAACTGGACGCGCAACGAGGAGTTGATCGAGTGGTCAGCGGAACGGTGAAGTTCTTCAACGCCGAAAAGGGTTTCGGGTTCATCTCCCGCGAGGGTGCCGACGACGTCTTCGTCCACTTCTCCCAGATCGAAGGCGAGGGCTACCGCAGCCTCCAAGAGGGCCAGCGAGTCGAGTTCGAGGTCGGCCCCGGACGCAAGGGTGAAGAAGCCCGCAACGTGCGCGTCGTCTGAACCGAACCCCGACCGTCGGCAGTTCTCGACCGATGTCGACCTGATCAGCTGACCGCCACCGCGCGGACGCGCTCGCGAACCCCGGCGATCGCGCCCGGCAGATCCACCACCGCCCGCTCCACCGCCTCCGGTTGGCGCGGCGAACACGAACACGCATCGCGTCACCGGCTCGCCGAGCGCGACCTCGAGCGCGAGCGCGTACGCCGCACCCTGAACCGAATAGCGGGACAGCGCGGCATCGAGCTCCGCAGCACCCGTGACCTGGTCGGTCTTGTAGTCCACGACGACCAGACCCTCCGAGGTCCGCACCAGCAAGTCGATGAACCCCTCGACCAGCACGCCGTCCACCTCCGCCGCGACCGGCACCTCCCTCCATCGGTCCCACCCGCCCTCCACCGCGGCGCGCACCGTCGGCGCCGCCAGCACACTCGCGGCGAGGGCCCGCACCTCACGCTCCCGGCCGGGGACCCCCTCCGCGAGCGCCTGCGCCCGCGCGGTGGCGTCGAGACGCTCCCCGGTGCCCAGATCCACCGTCTGCAAGACGGCATGAACCGCACGACCGATCGCCGTGCCGGCCCGGCCCCGCTGCCACGGTGGCCGCGACTCGACCCCCTCGACCGGGTCATCAGCATCGACCCCCTCGGGTCCACGGATCTCCGCGAGCGTCGTTGCCGCCACCGACGAAGGGCGAGCCGCCCGCTCGAGCAGCGCGACCCGATCGGCCTGCCACGCCTCGCGTGCCTCCGGCGAAGCGCTCGCCGGTGCCGGCCCGGGTCGCCGCCGACGCGCCGGCGGCGCCGAGCGCGGATGCAGCCGCTCGTGCGGTGCCGCGGCCAACGGGGGGGTGAGCTGCGCGGCGTGGCTCTCCTTCCCCAAGCGGTGGTGCAGGCTGACGACGAGGTGATCGCGCGCTCGGGTCATCGCGACGTACAGCAACCGCATCCGCTCCGCGGCTTGATGCTCGCGCTCCTCGACCTTGCACGCGTCGTACCCCAGCGTCTCGACCGCCGTGCCGGCACCGTCGGAGCCGAGCCGGACTTCCGGCCCCGTCGCACCCCACAGAACCGCCGCGAGCTGGTTCGACGGTACCGTGTTCAACCCGGCGAGGATCACGATCGGGAACTCGAGACCCTTCGCGCCGTGCACGGTGAGGATCCGAACCGCGGGGTCGTCCGGCTCGGGCGCCACCGATTCGTTGACCCGGGCCCCCTCGTCCGCCTGCCGGCCGGCCCATTCGAGGAACCCGCGCAGGCTCGTCTCGCCCGCGTCTTCCCAGGCCCGGGCCTGATCCATCAAGAACCGGACGCGCCGCCAATGGTCACGCGGTCGTCGACCCGCCGCCGCGACCTCCAGCAGCCGACAGTCGCGCACCACCGTCTCGACCGTGTCGCTCACCCCTCGCCACCAACGGTCCGACCAGAGCGCACGGAGCGCACGGAGGGCCACCACGACCGGGCTCGGGGTCAACTCGTCGCCGGGCGGGTCGCGCCGGTAGTCCCACCCACCGCCGGCCGCGACGTGCGCGAGCAGGTCGCTGTCGCTGCACCCGAACGCAGGGGACCGCAGCGCCGCGACGATCGAGAGCTCATCGGTCGGGTCGTCCACCGCGGCGAGCACCGAGAGCAAGTCGCGGACCTCCGCGGTCGAGTACACCAGGCTCTGGCTCTCTACCCGCACCGGGATCTCCGCCCGCTCGAGCGCGGCTTCGAGAGCCGGGAGGATCGTGCGCGACGGGATCAACAGCGCGATGTCGCGCTCCTGCGCCGGTCGCCAGGCACCTTCACCATCCGCGACCAGCCATCCCTGATCGACGATGTGACGGACGGTGTCCGCCACCTCGGTTGCCTCCCGCTCTCGCACCGCGATCATCAACGCGTCGACACCGTCGCCGATCACCCCGACGGTCGGCTTCGTCGACGGCGGCTCACGATGCGCATGCAGGGGCACATGACCGGCTTGGATACCTGCCACCTCGGTGAGCAGCTCCGCGAACACCGCGTTGACGACGTCGAGGATCTGTGGTGTCGACCGGAAGTTCTCGACCAGGGCCGTCGGCTCGAGGCCGAGACGCTCCCTTGCCTCGTGGTACACGCGCAGGTCCGCGCTCCGGAACCGGTAGATCGACTGCTTCGGGTCACCGACGAGCGTCGAGCGCGCCCGGTCGCAGCTCGATGTCCGCCCACCGCGCACCGGGTCCCGGATATGCCGCCGCGGTGAGCAGCGTCGCGATCTCGATCTGCAGCGGGTCGGTGTCCTGGAACTCGTCGACGAGGACCCACCGGTACCGGCTCGCGGCCGCCGACCACGCCTCCGTGTGATCCCGCAGCAGGTCGCGGGCCAGGACGAGCAGGTCGTGGAACTCGAGCCGGCCCTCGCGGCGCCGAACCTCTGCGTACGCGCGCCCGTCGGCGACGATCGCAGCGATCAAGATGGCGAGCGCGCCGCGCCGCTGCTGGTCGACGATCGCCTGTCGGACCGTCTCGGCCGCGGCGCACGCGTCACGAACGGCCTGGACGCCGTCCCAGTGTCCGGCCCGTCCGCGCCCGCACCCGAGTGACGGGGTCTGGAACACGGCGGTCAGGACATCGAGCTCGTCGGTGGCCGCGGCGAGCGCGTCACGGTACGGCACCAGCCCGTCGAGGTGGTCGGCCAGCAGGTCGTCGCCGTTTCGGCAGCGTTCCCGCCGCAGGGTGATCAGCCCGTCCAGCGCGGCCCGGAGCTCGTCGGCGCGCAGCGGCGGCAGCGGCGGCGGGTCCGTGTCGTGGGGCAGCCGGTCCGGGGAGGCCCAGAGCTCGACCGCCGCCCGACGAAGGTGCCGGATGGACAGGCCACCCACGAGCCACGTGGTGAGCGCGGGCTCGAGCTCCGGCCGGGCGAAGATGCTGTCGACCAGACGCTGCCCATCGGGCTTCGAAGCTCACGCTCGCCTCGATCGGCTCGAGGACCCGGAATCCGGGTGGAAGGCCCACCTCGAAGGGATCCTCGCTCAGGAGCCGCTGCGCGAAGCCGTGCAGGGTCGTCAGCGCGGCTTCGTCGAGCTGACGCAGCGCTCGCTCGGCCCGAGCACACGAGTCCGGGTCCGCGTAGCTCGAGTCGAGGCCGGCCGCGACGGTCTCCAGGGCAGCCCGGACCCGATCCTTGAGCTCGGCCGCGGCCGCCTCCGTGAACGTGATCGCGGCGAGGTGGCGAAGCTCACCATGACCGGACACGACGAGCGCCACCACCCGATCGACCAGGGCCGTGGTCTTCCCGGTTCCCGCGCCGGCCTCGACGAACAGCCCGACATCGTGAACGTCGCGGATCCGGGTTCGAGCGGCGTGATCCGTGGTTTCGGTCACCGATCGTCGCGATCCTCGTCGGAGTGCAACGTCGAGTAGGGCACCGAGCGCGACGTCGTCTCGCTTCCGGGTGAACGTCGTGGCCCGATCCAACGGGCACAACCGGTCGTACGGGCAGTGGAAGCAATGGTCGAACGTCTCGCGCTGGACGCGGTAGTCGAACTCGCGCGCGCCCGGGTCGGCGGGGAAGCAACCGGCGTCGATCCCGGCGACGATCGTGTCCACGACCTCCCCGAACCGTCCCTCGACGGCGCGGTCGAAGCGGTACCCGATCCGCGCGTCGTCAGCGGCGCCGGCCCGGGTGAACCAGTAGTAGGCCTCCACATGGGTGGCGCCGGTCAGCACCCGCGCCGCGAGCGCGTAGATCGGCAGCTGGAGGAGCTCGCCCTCGACCACGGGATCCGCGTCGAGGTCGCCGTAGCCTTCCATCCGCCCGGTCTTGTAGTCGTACACGACGGCCCGTTGCCCGTCGGGCGACAGGTCGATTCGGTCGATCCGGCCGCGGAACCGCACCCGTCGACCGGCCGGTCCGGTCACGCTGACCTCGGGTTCGCCGTCACCGAAGAGAACCTCGAGCGTGTCGAGCGTCGTGGTGTCGCGTCGAGCCCGCGGCGGAGCCCGGCGTCGACGGTGAGGAACTGGGCCGCGGTCCGCTCGATCCGCCGGCGAGCCAAGCGCCAGAGCAGCGGACGGCCCGTGAGCCCGGCCGCCTCGGCGTCCGCGCAGTGGCGGGCGACGATCGCGTCCATGCGGGCACGGTCCGCGCCGGTCCAGACCTCCGTCGGCAAGCCGGGGGGACGCTCCCCCACGAACTGCTCCAGGATCGCATGGAGCAGCGTGCCCTCGTCGAGGGCGCTGAGGTTCTCGGTGGCTTCCGGTCGGGGCACCTCCCGGACGTGGAGCACCCGGCCGAGGAAGTAGCGCCGCGGGCAGGTGGCCCAATCCTGGAGTGCGGTGGCACCGAACGGCTGTCCCGTCGCGCGGTCCAGCACCGGCGACGGGCCCGCATTGCCGTCGAAGCTCGTGAACCGCGTCGACACCCGGTCGCCGGCGAGCGTGAAGCCGCGCTCGAGCGCACCGGTCGCCAGCGGGTGCTCACGCACGCTCCGGCCCGACGCCCGCCACGCCGCGAGGCTCCGCAGGTCACGTTCGGTGAGCGAACCGGGCTCCGCGTCGGAGGTGACCCCCTGCTCGAAGGACTCGACCACGTCGAGCCACCGCTCGCGGCCCAGCGCGCGGAGCGCCTCCGCCGTCATCGGATGTCCGGCGTGGGCGGTCGCGGTCTCGAGCAGCCAGCGGGCGGGCAGACGCGCCTGCTGCGCGCGGGGATCCGCCCGCGGGAAGCACAACACCGTGTGCGCCCCGGCCGTGAGCGCGGCGACGTAGTCGTCCCGGTCCTCGGCGCGCCGGGTCGCGGTGGTCGGCAATCCCAGCGCGGCCCGGTCCGCGTCGGGCAGGAACGGATCCTCTCGTCCCCGGGCCGGGAGGGTGCCTTCGGTCCCGCCGAGGATCACGATCGTGTCGAACGTCGCCCCGACCGCGGCGGCGAGCGGCCCGACGAACACCCCCGTCCCGAAGCGGCCGACGTGCGCGGCCGGGACGTCGAGCCCCACGTCGAGCGCGACCCGGAACCGGGACAGGTCCACGCCCGCGCCGAGGTCGTCGAGGGTCGCCAGGTCAGCGAGGATCGCGTCGACTCGTCGGGCGGCGTCGAGCTCGACCTCGGGCCATCCCGACCGGCGGCCTTCGCCGCCGAGATACCGGGCGAGCAGCGAACGGCACCAGGCGCTGAACGCAGCCCAGGTCGGCGCCGTGGGCGGCTGGGCGCGGGCCACGAGCTCCGCCATGAACGCCTCGAGCTGCTCGACGTGCTCCCGGTCTCGTTCGAGACGCCCGACGCGCCACTCGGGTTGCTGGTCGTCGTCGCGTGCTGCCACCCACGCGCCGCGGAGCTGCTCGCGATGCCGGGCCAGCCGGTCGGTCCACTGCAGGGGACCGGCCACGACTCCCGCGGCACGTGACAACAGGTCCCAGCGCGCGCCAGGGACCCGCCGGCCGGCGGAGTCCAGGATCGGTCCACTCACCAGCCAATCGACGACGGCGTCTCGCGCGAAGTCGTCGTCGACGAGGCTCACGAGGGTGCCGAGCACGCGGCCCGCCACCGAATCCGCCAGCCGGCTGGGCGACGGCCCGTTCCAGGGCACCGCCGCGCCCGACAGGACCTCGGGCACGAGCCGCGCGTACGGGTCCCGCACCGGGTACAGGATGGCCATGCGGCTCAACGACGCACCTTCGCCCGCGCGGGCGAGGAGGCGCCGCAGCACCGCCCGGACCTCGTCCTCGGGGTCAGGGGCGGAGAGGACGCGGTCCGCGACGGGCGGCATGGCGGGCACCGGTCCGGCCAGAACCACGGTGGCTCGTCCGACGGCGGCGAGGCTGCGCACGAGCGTCGCCTCGGCGACGGACAGCCGGCGGGGCAGGTGCACCACGACGTGACCGAGCTCGGTGAGCCCCGGGGACTCCGTCGCGGCCGCGTCGGCGGCGGCCCGCGCCAGGTCCTGGTCGTCGTACGAGCCCGCCGTCAGCTCCAGGTAGGCGCGGTAGAGGTGGAGGAGCGCGGCGCCGCGTGGGCCCCGCCCGGCCAGCGCGTCGAGCACCCGGGGCGCGGCGCGGCGCAGCTCGGTGATCGTCGCCGCGAGTCCCTCTTCGGTGCCGCGGTGGCTCGCGACGGCGGCGAACGGGCCGGGGTCGGCTTCGAGGACGGCGCGGACGGCCTCGGTGCGGCGCGCGCCGGTGAGCGGCGTGCGGCCGGCGGCGGCGAGCTGGGGGGCGCCGAGCAGCTCGGCGATCCGGGAGAGGGCGAGGAAGCGCACGTTCACGAGCCCGCGTCGGCGTCCCAGCTCGCGGCGCAGCGACAGCCCCGCGTACGGGGAGGGGACCGCGACGCTCACCGGGGTGAGTGGATCGGAGCCCTGCTTCGCGGCCACGAGGCCCCAGAGGGCCTCGCCGGCGGGGGCGCCCGGGGCGGTGACGACGGTGGGGACACCGTCCAGCTCGGGGTGGGAACCGGACCCCATCGCCGAGTCGATCCCCACTCCTCCCATCAGGGGGAGGCTACCGAGGGGCTCTGACAGGCTCATCGGGGCCGAGCGGGGCCGCGAGCGCGGAATCGGCCCATCGCTGTGTAATCCTGGACCCTTCATGCAGCTCAGATCGCCGGTCCGCCAGCTCCTGATCACCATCGTGGTTGGCGGCATCGCCCTCGGCGCCTGCCTGGCCGCCCTGCTGCCCGGCACGGCTGTGTTCGCCAAGAGCGTCTCGTACCAGAGCAACGCGGTCGGGCAGCTCAAGGCGCTCGCGCAGCGCTCGACGGTCTACGACTCGGCCGGCAACCAGATCGGTCAGCTCGGCACGATCAACCGTGAGGACGTCAAGCTCGACCAGGTGCCCAAGATCCTCCAGAACGCGGTCATCGCGGTGGAGGACAAGAGCTTCTGGACCAACGATGGGATCGACCTGAACGGTGTCTTCCGGGCCGCGGTGAAGAACATCTCGTCGGGTGCGATCCAACAGGGTGGCTCGACCATCACCCAGCAGCTGGTCAAGCAGCGGATCCTCACCTCGAAGCGGGACGTGAACCGCAAGGTGAAGGAGATCGTCCTCGCGTTGCGGCTCAACAAGAAGTACTCGAAGCGTCAGATCCTCGAGCAGTACTTGAACACCGTCTACTTCGGGCAGGGGTCGTACGGGGTCAAGGCCGCCGCCGAGCGCTTCTTCGTGTTCCCCGACGCGGCCGGGCCGTTCGGGGTGCGGGTCACGGATCTCAGCCAGGTCACGATCGGTGAAGCCGCGCTCCTCGCCGGGGTGATCAACAACCCCGAGGGCGACAACCCGTTCGTGAACCCCACCGGAGCGAGGATCCGACGTTCCGTCGCCCTGCAGCGCATGGTCACCGAGCACTACATCACCCCCGCCCAAGCCGCGGCCGCGAACCAGGAGCCGATCCCGTCGATCAAGCCGCGACCCGACCTGCGCCCGACCGACGCGTGGGTCACGGAGGTCCAGAGCCGCCTGTTCACCGATCCGATCTACTCGGCGCTCGGCAAGACCGTCCAAGAACGTCAGAACGCGGTGCTGAAGGGTGGCCTGAAGATCTACGCCACCGAGGACTCGAACATGCAGAACCTGGCTCAGAACGTGGTGAACAACGACCTCAGCTCCCCGGCCGGCTTCACGGGGTCGCTCGTCGCGATCGACCCGAAGACCGGCGAGGTCAAGGCGATGGTCGGCGGTCCCGGCTTCAAGACCAGCCAGTTCAACATCGCCACCCTGTATCCGGGTCGTCAGGCCGGTTCGACGTGGAAGACGATCACGCTCGCCGCGGCACTCGAATCCGGTTTCTCGCCCAACGACACCGTGGACGGCACGTCGCCCTGCGCGCTGCCGCCGTGGGGCGTGACCCAGAACGCCGAAGGCGGCGGTGGGATCATGCCGCTGCGCGCCGCGACCGCGAACTCGGTGAACTGCGCCTTCGCGCGCACCGAGCTCGCGGTCGGTTTCCCGAAGGTGATCGACACGGCGCACAAGTTGGGCATCACCCAGAACACGTTGAAGCCGGTGCTGACCCTGACCCTTGGGACCGTCGAATTCGACGGCGCTCGAGATGGCGACCGTCTCCGCGACGCTGGCCGACGAGGGTGTGCACCACAGCCCGGTGTTCGTGAGCAAGATTATCGGCCCGGACGGCAGCACGATCTTCGACGCCAGCACCGTGCCCGGCACGCAGGTCATCAGCAAGGACACGGCTGACTGCGAGACCGACCTGCTGAAGGGTGTGATCACGGGTGGAACCGGCACCGGCGCGGCGTTGAACGGGCGCGACGCCGCGGGCAAGACCGGCACCACCGACAGTCAGACCGACGCGAACTTCCTCGAGTTCACCCCGCAGCTCGCCAGCTTCATCTGGCACGGCAACCCGGTCGGCCGCGTCCCCGGCGCGGGCTTCGGCGGCAACTACCCGGCCACCGTGTCGCGGGACTTCATGAACGGTGCCCTCGCGGGGCAGCCGGCGCTACCGCTGCCCGATCCCGGCCCTGCCTGTCAACGCCCGGGGGCGAACATCACACCCCTTGGACGGCTCGCCGGCGCGCTCCCCACCACCGGGGGTGGCCCGACTGGCCCGACTGGGCCGGCGCCGGTCACCCCGCCGCCCACCGTCGTGATCACGCCGCCGGCCCCCGCGACGACGGCACCCACGACAGCGACGACGATGCCCGTCACCACGACGACGACCAAACCCTAAGGCGCATGGCCGGGGACGCGTCGGTCCCCGTTAGGGTGCGGCGCGTGAGCGACCTCGAGACCCTCCTCGAGCTGCAAGCCCGCGACCTCGCCCTCGACCGGCTCCGGCACGAGCGGGCCACGCTGCCGGAACGGGCGCGGCTCGCCGGGCTGGCCGAGCGGCTGCGAACGCTGGACGAGCGCCGCTCGGCCCAACAAGGCGAACGTGACGACGTCGCCCGCTTGGAGCAGCGCTTCGCGGACGAGGTCGCCCAGCTGGTCGAGCAGGTCGGCTCGGTCGAACGTCGCCTCTACTCGGGGGAGGTCAGCTCACCCCGGGAGCTGCAGGCCATGCAAGCCGACGTCGAGCAGCTCCGCCGCCACCAGCGCACGGTCGAGGACCGGGAGCTGAACGCGATGGAACGCCGTGAGCCCCTCGACCAGGACCTCGGCGTGCTCGGCGCGGAACACGCCGCGCTCGCAGCCGAAGCGAGCAGCGTGCAGCGCGACCTCGAGGTCCGCGAACGGGAGCTGGACGCGACGGCCGACGTCGAGCGGTCCGCGCGTGACAAGCTCGCCGGTCAGATGCCATCTGGGGTGGTCCAGGACTACGAGCGCCGCCGAGCCCAGGCCAATGGGGTCGGGGTCGCCCGGCTCGTCGGCTCCACCTGCCAGGGCTGCCATCTCACCATCCCGGCGACCGAGGTCGATCGGATCCGACGCCAGCCCGTCGGGACGCTCACCTTCTGCGACAACTGCGGCGCCATCCTGGTGCCGTGAACGTCGACGAGATCTTCATCTACTGCGACGGCGGCGCCCGCGGGAACCCGGGTCCAGCGGCGATCGGGGCGGTGGTGCTCGACCCGAGCACCGACCCGCCCACCCCGCTCGCCACGATCGGCGAGCGGATCGGGGTCGCGACCAACAACGTCGCGGAGTATCGGGCGCTGATCGCCGGGCTCGAGGTCGCCGCCCCTTTCGGGGCTCGCATCGTGCACGTCCGCGCCGACTCGCTGCTCGTCATCCGCCAGCTCGAAGGGGCCTGGCGGGTCAAGCAGGCCCACCTCCGGCCGCTGCGAGACGCGGCACGGGCGCTGCTCCGCGAGTACGACGTCGTCGACCTCGCCCACGTCCCCCGGGAGCAGAACGTCGACGCCGACCTCCTCGTGAACGCGGCGCTCGACCAAGGCTGAGCGCCGTGTTCTTGTGGTACACCTCGGTGTCGATCCTGCTCGTCGCCACCGTGTTCCGCAGCTCCGGGCTCGACTACCGGCTCGTCGCTCTCGGCGCGATGGTCCCCCTCCTCGTCGACCTCGCCGTCGGCCACCGCGCCCTCGGGCACACCTTCGTGTTCGCGGTCGCGGTGTTCGTCGTCGTGGTGCTCACCACCGTCGGACGCTCCCGGCTGCTGCGACGCCGGCTGCTCTGCCTCCCGATCGGCATGTTCGTCGGGTTGGTCCTCTCCGGGGCGTTCACCCAGGACCACGTCTTCCTCTGGCCGTTCCTCGGTGCCGGCTTCGGTCAGGAAGGGCTGCTGCCGGTGTGGTGGGTCGTGCTGCCCGAAGAGCTCCTCGGCCTCTTCGGCTGGTGGTGGATCGTCGGACAGTACGACCTGTACCTTCCGGGTCCGCGCGACGAGTTCGTGCGCACGGGCCACCTCCGGGAAGGGGCCGCACCGTGATCGTGCTCGTCCGCCACGGCGAGACGGACGCCAACCAGGCCGGACTGCTGCTCGGCCGGGCCGACCCGCCGCTCAACGACCGCGGTCGGCAGCAGGCGGCCACCCTCGCGGAGGCGCTCGCGTCGGTCGCCGAGCCGCTGATCGTGACCAGCCCGCTCGCGCGGGCGGTCGAGACCGCGACGTGGATCGGGGAGCGCGTCGGGGTCACACCCCGCGTCGACGCACGGCTGATCGAACTCGACTATGGCGAGTGGGACGGCCACCGGATCGCCGACGTGCCCGCCGCGACCAGGGACCGCTGGCGAGCCGACCCGAGCTTCACCCCGCCCGGTGGCGAGAGCCTCACCGACCTGCGCGCCCGCGTGGCTCCCCTCGCCGCCGAGCTGTACGAGCAGGCCGAGGATCACACCAGCATCGCGGTCAGCCACGTGTCGCCGATCAAAGCCGTGATCCTCTGGGCGCTCGGGCTCGGCGATGAGTACTCGTGGCGGTTGCGCCTCGACGTCGCGTCGATCTCACGGCTCGGCCACGGCCCGGCAGGACCCATCCTCGTCGGGTTCAACGACACGTCGCATCGGCGCTGAACCGCCGACCGGGGCTACTCGGCGCGGATCGGGATCCGGGCCGGGCGTGCGTGCGCGCCGGCGTCGTCGACCACGAAGCGACCCTCACCGGGACCGTCCGCCACTGGCATCCCCAGCGCGTCGAGGAGCGCGCGGTCCTCCTCCGCGCTGCGCCCCGACGTCGTGAGGTAGTTGCCGACGATCAGCGCGTTCGCCCCCGCGATGAGCCCCATCGACTGCAGCTCGCCGAGCACCCGTTCGCGGCCGCCGGCCAGGCGCAGCCACGCCGACGGGAGCACGAGGCGGAACAGGGCGATCGCCTGCAGCGCCTCCCGGGGAGACAACGTCGGCTGGTCGCCGAGCGGTGTCCCCGGCCGCGGGTCGAGGAAGTTGACCGGGACCTCGCACGGTGCCAGCGCCGCCAGCTCGAACGCGAAGTCGAGCCGCTGCGCGAGCGAGTCGCCGAGTCCCAAGATCCCGCCGCAGCACAGCTCCATCCCCGCCTCCGTCGCGAGGCGAGCCGTGGCGACCCGGTCGTCGTAGGTGTGCGTGGTGCAGATCTGCGGGAACATCGCCCGGCAGGTCTCCAGGTTGTGGTTGTAGCGGCGCACCCCCGCGGCGGCCAGGCGTTCCGCCTGCGGTCGCGTCAGCAGCCCCAACGAGCACGCCACCTCGAGGCCCGTCTCCGAGTGCACCGCGTCGACCGCGTCGAGAACCCGCCCCAGCAGCCGCTCCTCCGGGTTGCGGACCGCGACGACGATGCAGAACTGCGTCGCGCCCGCTGCACGCGTCGCCTGCGCGGCGGCGACAACCTCGTCGACGTCGAGGAACGGATATACGTCGACGTCGGTCTGGAACCGGGCCGACTGGGAGCAGAACGCGCAATCCTCGGGGCACGCACCCGACTTGGCGTTGAGCAGGCTCTCGAGCTCGACCTCCGGGCCGCAATAGGCGAGGCGGACCCGGTGGGCGAGCGCGACCAGGTCTGGCAGCGCGTCGAGAGGCAACGCCGCGACCGCGCCGGCGTCGACCCGGCTCAGCGGCTCGCCCCGTTCGATCAGCACGGTCTCGGCTCGGGTCAGCGCGTCGGGGATCGCCATGAGTCCGAGAGCGTAGAGGCCACGCCCGTCCGACCCCTACCGGCACCGACCGTGTTCCGATCGTGGGAGACTGGTGCTGGTGGCGAGTCGGCCGGGCGGCCGCGTGCCGGCGCATTGGCCGGTCCGAGGAACGTCCGGACTCCACAGGGCACGATGCTGGGCAATACCCAGTCGGGGCGACCCGCAGGACAGTGCCACAGAAAACAGACCGCCGATGGCGGCGCAAGCCGCACAGGCAAGGGTGAAACGGTGCGGTAAGAGCGCACCAGCACCCGAGGTGACTCGGGTGGCTCGGCAAACCCCATCGGGAGCAAGGTCAGACAGGGGGAGGACGGCCCGTCCGCAGACACCCCCGGGTAGGCCGCTAGAACCGGCGGGTAACCGCTGGTCGAGAGGGATGGCCGCCCCGGGGCGTCGGGAGACGCCCCGGACAGAATCCGGCGTACAGGCCGACTCGCCACCATCTCCTTGCGCCACAACACGCAACTGCTTGTGGGCGCGGTGCTGTCCTCAGCGAGTCCTCGGCCCGATCGGGCGCCCTGCTCGTCGGCGGCTCGCGGTAGCAGATCACCGGTGGTGCTCCTTGTAGCAATGCCGTGGTACAATGCAGGCTGATGACCGCGGAAGTATCGACGGCGAAGGTTTCCCATCGAGGACAGACCAGCCTTCCGGCGGGATTGCGTCATCGCTGGGGGATCGAGGAGGGCGGTGAGGTCGCCTTCATCGACCTCGGTGATGCAGCGCTGGTACTCCCTGGGGGGATCGAGGCCGCGCGCGAAGAGCTGCGTCGTGTGCTGCTGGACGGCGCTTATGACGCAGCCGTAGCGGGACTCGACGATCCCGACCTTGCCGACCAGTAATGCGCTGATCGACGACCGACTGCTCGTCGCGCACCTCCTCGGTGCCTCTGTGGCGCTTCCGAGGGGGGCTGCGTTGCACACGACGGGGTACTGGTATTACCGGGCCTGTCGGGCCGCGGTCGCTGGTGGAGCTGGCCAGCTCGCGGGCCCCTTCCGCTCGCTGTATCCCGAAGAGCAGGCGAGAGCGATCCAGGGCCTTGTGGAGCTTCCCGAACGTATCGGTCTGCCGGACAGTCGGCGCCTCGTTCCCGAGATGGCCGCGGTCTCGCATCGACATCCGCGATTGAACCTGTTGAACGTCGAGGCGACCGCCGCGGCTCGGCTGCTGTCAGCCCGGGTTGTGCTCTCGCCTTCGGCGGCGAGGGGCGTCCTGCCCGGGACCCTCGACGCGGAGGGTGTTGGCTGGCTGACCGTCGAACCTGCTTGAGGTCAGCGGCCGAGCCCGGGTGGTTCGAACGAGCGGTGCAGGGACCCCCGCCCCAGCTCCTGGGCCCGCAGGGCCTCGCCGAGGACGCGATCGATGGCGTCGCGGGTCCGGTCCGCCGAGTCGGGCCAGAGATGGGAGTAGGTGTCGAGGGTCTGGGTGACGCTGGCGTGGCCGAGCCTTGCTTGCACGGCGGTGACGGATTCGCCGTGATGGATCAGGAGGCTGGCGTAGTAGTGGCGCAGGGCATGGAGCCGGTACCCGGCGGCAGTCCCGCACGCTCGACCGCAGCCCGCCAGGTCTCGCCAAACCGGTTGCGCTTGATCGGTCCACCGAGCTCGTTGGTGAAGACGAAGCGATCGCGGTCCCGTTCGCTGAGTCCGACCTGAGCCAGGTGTCGCTCAAGCTGGTTGGCAGGGGAGCCGGGCTACGACCCAGGTGACGGCAACCTGCGCTTCGGCGGCTGGATCTGGCGCTACGACCTGGCACCGCTCGGCCCGTCCGAGACCGAGGTCACGCTCTCTTACGATTGGTCCGCGGTACCCGAGGTCGTACGTCAAACAGGGCCAGTGTTCCCACTCATTCTCCCCCGATCATCTGGACAACTCGTTGACCCGCCTCGCCCAACTGGTCGCTGCCTGAGCGCGAGAGATCGCGATGGCACCGGGCAACGGCGCCGGTGGCTGAGGCCGGGCCTGCCAGGGAGCCCCGGGTGTTCCCCCCTTGGGTCGCTGTCGGACCCGGGACCGTGTGGTTGACTACCCGGGTCGCTGGCGACGGGAGGGCCGCAGATGCGCGGGCAGATCGGCTGGCGGGGGGGCCGGGTCCGGCGGACGCTGGCCGCGTTGGCGGGTGCGGCGGTGGTGGCGGCGGGATTGGTGGCGACCAGCGGCCCCGCGGGCGCGGCCGACTCCGACGGGGGGGTGTTCCGCACCGCGTGGGCGAACCAGGCCACAGGCACGATCGACCTCAGTAGCGATGTCACGCTCGGCTGCACGGACGGTGCTGGCGATGGGGCGGCGGTGCGCAATCAGTCGATGCCGATCGTGGTCGACGGTCACGGGCACTCGATCACCCAGACCTGCACCACGGGGACGAATAACGGCGTCCTCGTACAGAACGGCGCCGGTGCGGTGACGGTCCAGAACGTGACCATCACCGGCGGCCACGCTGTCAACGGCGGCGGCGTGCTCGACTTCGGGGCTGGTCTGACGGTCGCCAACTCGACCATCAGCGGCAATCACGCCACCTCCGACGCCGCTGGCGTGCTCTCCGCCGGGAGTGTGACGGTCACCGACTCGACGATCAGCAACAACACCACCCCCTTCTTCGGCGGCGGCGTGGACGGCGACGGGAGCGTGACGGTCACCAACTCGACGATCAGCAACAACGCTGCGGGCGGACAGGGGGGCGGCGTGAACACCTCGAATAGCGGCAGTGTGACGTTGGTGTATGCCACGGTGGTGCAGAACACGGCATCGACGGGCGCGAATCTTGCAACCTTCAACATCACGTCGTTCGGGTCGGTGGTGGCACTGGCTCAGGGTGGCACCAACTGCTTGTCGTCGGGCGTAGTAACAACCTCGAATGGGTTCAACTTCTCCGATGACGTGAACGCGACGACGTCGTGCAAGTTCAACGCCGCGACCGACCGCGTGGGCTCGACGAACAACCCGATCCTCGGCGCGCTGGCCAACAACGGCGGACCGACCCAAACCCAGTTGCCGCAGTCGGGCAGCCCGCTCATCGACGCCATCCCCGACCCGGGCGGAGGATGCCCGGCCGAACCGACGATCACGACCGATCAGCGCGGCTTTGCGCGACCCTCAGGTCCGGGCTGTGACATCGGCGCCGTCGAAGTCCAAGTTGCGACACCGGCATCCGCACCCGCACCGGCACCGGTCGTGGTTACCCCCAGGTTCACCGGATAGGACACCCGGGCGCACCCACTGCTGTTGTGAGCGCTTCACGGGGTAGCAGACGGCGGCTCTGGGAGCGCCGCTCCAGTTGTCCCTGAGGACCCCAACACCATGTCGACGGCCGCGCGGGGTCTGGCCCGCCAGCAGCACGGCGTGACGCTCGTCGACACGCGAGACCCCACGGACCTTCGCCGCCGGTCACCTGCGAGGAGCGGTCAACGTCGGACTCCAGGGACGCTTCGCGGAGTGGGCCGGCGACGTGCTCGACCCGGGCGGACGCCGACATCGTGCTGGTTGGCGACCCCGTCGCGAGCCTGGAAGGCCGGATCCGACTGGCTCGGATCGGGTTTATCGGGTTCGACCGCGTCGTCGGGCACCTCGCCGATCCGGGGCACGTGCTCGCGACCGAGCGCTCGCGGGTCGAGTCGAGCTCCCGGCTCACGATCGAACAGCTCGCCGAGCTCCGCGGCCTCGACCCCGACCTCCAGCTAGTCGACGTGCGCAACCCTGGTGAGACCACCGTGGGGATCCTCCCCGGCGCCCGCGAGTCCCCCTGGCCGTCCTGGCCGAACGGGTGGCGAGCCTCGACGGCACCCGGCCGGTCGTCGCGTATTGCGCGAGTGGCTACCGATCCCTCATCGCCGCGAGCCTCCTCGCCCGTCACGGGTGTGCAGACGTGTCCGACCTCCTGGGCGGATGCGCAGCCTGGGTCGCGGCGGGACTGCCGACCGCACCCGGCGGCAGCGGCGACACCCCGAAGTTCCAGCTCGTCGCGGAGGTGCCCTTCGGCCCTAGCGGGAGTCAGGCCGACGCTGCCTGAATAAGGGGGCACTCGACGGAGGAG
Organism: uncultured Actinomycetes bacterium; assembly: GCA_963714105.1. Taxonomy (GTDB): domain Bacteria; phylum Actinomycetota; class Acidimicrobiia; order IMCC26256; family PALSA-555; genus PALSA-555. The sequence continues at coordinate 2,581,789 of OY970233.1, forward strand.
GGCGGTTGAGGTGAGGCGTCGGTTCCGACGTGTGCTGATCGCAGGCGTAGCGCTCGTGGCGTACGACCGGTTCGGTCGGACGCGGATGCTCCACTGGGGCGCGACGACCGGCGAGGTCGACTCCCGGCTACCCGGCGACCAAGCCGGCGTGAGCTGCTCGTTCGACAGCACCAGGGCGATCACCATCGATGCACCACCCGCGGCGGTGTGGCCCTGGATCGTGCAGATCGGCGACCGCCGCGGCGGCTTCTACAGTTACGACTGGGTCGAACGGCTGATGCTTGGCGGTCATTACCTCGAGGGTCATTCCGCGACTCGGATCCATCCCGAGCTCCAGCACCTCGCGGTCGGCGACTTCATCGCCCTCGGCGGCACCCTCGCCGCGAACCTCCCGGTGACCGCCGTCGAGCCGGGACGGCTCCTGCGTCTCGGTGACGGCTGGACTTTCGTGCTCGAAGAGCTTCCAGCGTCGCGAACCCGTCTCATCGTGCGGATGCGGGGCGACGGTCTCGTGCGCGCCAGCGTCCCGGCCCGGTTCCGCCTCCTGCGGGGTGCGGCCAGCGTGGTCGACTACCTGATCAGTGAACCTCTCGACTTCGTGATGGTCCGAAAGATGCTGCTGGGCATTCGTTCCCGAGCCGAGGTGCTGTCCCGGTCCTCGGCGCAGCACGACGAACCCGTCCTCGCGGATGGAGGCCAGCGGCGTGACAGCGAAGCGGCGTTGCGCGCCGAACCGTCGTCGCGCATGGGTTGAGGCGCCAGACAGCGGTGATCCGGAGGTCGTGCTACGCGGCTCGTCCGGTTTCGGTGGGTCGATCGGAACACCATCGGGGGGGCGGCGGCGGCTAGGCCGTTGGCGGTGCCGTCACTGGAGGCCCTCCGGCTCCGGCTCCGGGCCGGCCAGCTGTCGCAGCGTCGCGACGATCTGGTGGACTGGCATGTCCCGCGGGAAGCGAACGGTCCCGACCGGGACCGGAACCCCGCGAGCGTCGTCGGCCGCGACGTCCACGGCCAGGCATCCCTCCGCACGGTCGCTGACGTGCGCGGCCAAGATTGGTGCGGTGTCCGGAGCATGGGGATCGAGCGCGAACACCACCACGTCGGCAGTCTCGGCGAGCGGGCAGGGCTTTCCCTCCAGGACGGGGCAGGACGACCGCCCGGACCCACGAATGGGGCCCGGGCACACCATGACGTCGAGACCGGCGGCTTGGGCCTCAGCACCGGCGCGCCAGGTTCCGCCCCGGGCCTCGACGAGGACGCGGGGACGGTCGTGGCGCTCGGGCCAGGTCGGTGTCGGCCCATGGGTGCCGATGACGACGCGCACGCTGCCCCGATCCTCGCTGCGAGCCGCGTACCCGCGGGCCTGGACGAGGGCCAGCATGGGTTGGTTCTCGCGGAGGATCTCCGCCTCGAGGTTTGGGATCCCGTGCGCGGCGGCCGCTTCGATCAGCGCGTCGAGGACGTAGTGCCCGAGCCAGCCGCGCCACGCCTTCGTGATGGTGACCGCGAGCTCGGCGTTGCCGTTGGGCAGCATGACGTAGCCGGCCTCTCCGACGATGCCGTCATCCGGGACGCTCGCCACGAGCCCGTAGCGATGCGGGTCGTCGGCGGCGGTCTTGGTCTCGAAGAACGAATTGGGCGGTCGAAAATACGAGAAGAAGCGTCGCCTTCGGTCCTCCTCGGACAGGTCCGCGTAGAGCTCGCGCAGCTCGGTGGTGTCGGCCGGGGTGACCGGACGGACCGTCAGAACCCGCCCGTCACTCAGCTCGCAGCGCCGAGTGCCGGCGGCGCTCGCGTCCGGCGTGGTCATCGGTTCTCGGCATCGGCGCTGATCCGGTGATTCTTGGCCTCAGCGGGCCTCGGAGCCAGGGTCGAACGTCCTGGCCGCCACCCTCGTCGCTTGGTCGAACCCGGCGCCTGTGGAGCGGCGGTTCGAGACGGGTCCGTGGGACTTCCGTCCCTAGCCAGGGGAGGTGGGTCGCGTCAGGGTGCAGAGTGCATGGCCGAGTCCGCGACGATCGTGAAGCCTCGTGGCGGGTGGCTGGTGGCGCCGAACCTCCTCGACTACGAGACCACGTGCGCCTCGTTCACCTGGGCTGGAGCGGCGGGGCAGCTCGATGGACTGCCCGGAGGGAAGGGTCTGAACGTCGCGTACGAGTGCACCGATCGTCACGCCCGAGGTCCGCGCGGTGGCCGGGTCGCGCTGCGGTTCCTTGCCCGCGACGGCGGCACACGCGAGTACACGTACGAGGACCTCGCCCAGCTGAGCAGCCGGTTCGCGAATGTGCTCGCCGCGCTCGGTGTTCGTCCCGGCGAGCGGGTGTACCTGCTGCTGGGTCGCATCCCCGAGCTGTATGTCGCCATGCTCGGCGCGTTGAAGCACCGCGCGGTCGTGTGCCCTCTGTTCACCGCCTTCGGTCCCGAGCCGCTCCGTGAACGCCTCCAGCTCGGTGACGCCCGGGTGCTCGTGACCACGAGCGCGCTCTACCGCCGGAAGATCGCGGGTGTTCGAGCGACTCTCCCTGAACTCGAGCACGTCCTGATCGTGGACACCCCGACCCGCGAATCTCGAGGACGGGACCGTGTCGCTCGCTCCGCTGCTCGCGGCGGCGGCGGACGAGTACGAGATCGGCCGCACCGGTCCTGAGGACATGGCCCTGCTGCATTTCACGAGCGGCACGACCGGGACCCCGAAGGGCGCTGTGCACGTGCACCAGGCTGTCGTCGCGCACGTCGCCACCGGAGCACTCGCGCTGGATCTACACCCGGACGACACTTACTGGTGCACTGCTGACCCGGGGTGGGTCACCGGGACCTCGTACGGGATCATCGCGCCGCTCGCGCATGGGGTGACGAGCATCGTGGACGAAGCCGAGTTCGACGCCGATCGCTGGTACACGCTGCTGGCTGAGCAGCACGTCAACGTCTGGTACACGGCCCCGACGGCCATCCGCATGCTGATGAAGGTCGGGACCGCCGCGGCTGAGGGGCACGACCTCTCGGCGCTGCGGTTCGTGGCCAGTGTCGGCGAGCCGCTCAACCCCGAGGGTGTCGTCTGGGGAGACGAGGCGTTGGGCCTCCCGATCCACGACAACTGGTGGCAGACGGAGACGGGCGGCATCATGATCGCGAACTTCCGCGCCATGGACGTGCGGCCCGGCTCGATGGGGCGCCCCATGCCGGGTGTCGAGGCCGCGATCCTGCGACGAGACGAGCACGGCGACATCGTGATGCGCGACGGTCAGGCCGTCATCGAAGAGCCCGGGGCGGAAGGTGAGCTTGCGCTCCGGCCGGGATGGCCGTCCATGTTCCGGGCGTACCTCCACGACGACGACCGATACCGGAAGTGCTTCGTCGGCGGGTGGTACCGGAGCGGGGACCTCGCCCGCCGCGACGCGGATGGCTACTTCTGGTTCGTCGGGCGCGCTGACGACGTCATCAAGTCGGCCGGGCACCTCATCGGCCCGTTCGAGGTCGAGAATGCGCTCCTCGAGCACCCCGCGGTCACCGAGGCGGGCGTCGTCGGCATCCCCGACCCGGTCGCCGGCGAGGTTGTCAAGGCGTTCGTGGTGGTCCGCCCCGGCACCGAAGCCGGCGATGACCTACGACGCGAGCTGCTCGGCTTTGCGAGGGCGCGCCTCGGAGCGGCGGTCGCGCCTCGGGCGATCGAGTTCCGCGACGATCTGCCCAAGACGAGGAGCGGCAAGATCATGCGCCGGTTGCTCCGCGCCCGCGAGCTCGGGCTTCCCGAAGGGGACGTCTCTACGGTCGAGGCGGCGTCGTGACGGCCCCCGATGCCGCACACGCGCGGGAGCTCCTGCGCGACATGCTGCGGATCCGACGTTTCGAGGAACGCTGCGCCGAGCTCTACAGCGCGACGAGCATTCGTGGCTTCTTGCACCTCTACATCGGTGAGGAAGCGGTCGCGGTCGGGGTGCTGCAAGCGCTCGACGCCGACGACTCGGTCGTCGCGACGTACCGAGAACACGGGCACGCGCTGACGCGCGGGGTGCCGCCCGAGGCGATCATGGCCGAGATGTTCGGAAAGCAAGAGGGCTGCAGCGGCGGACGCGGTGGTTCCATGCACCTCTTCGACGTCGGGAGGCACTTCTACGGCGGGAACGCCATCGTCGGCGGGGGCCTGCCCATCGCGGTGGGGCTGGCCCTAGCGGACAAGCTGCAAGGCCGCCCACGCGTGACTGCCTGCTTCTTCGGGGAAGGCGCGGTCGCCGAAGGCGAGTTCCACGAGTCGATGAACCTCGCCGCGCTGTGGGACCTCCCCGTGCTGTTCTGCTGCGAGAACAACCTCTACGCGATGGGCACCGCGCTGGCCCGCTCAGAATCCGAGACGGACCTGACCCTCAAGGCCGCGTCGTACGAGATGCCGGCCTGGGCCGTCGACGGCATGGACGTGCTGGCGGTCGAGCACGCCGCCCGAGGCGCGGCCGAGGGGGTGCGAGCCGGGGGCGGCCCACACTTCCTGGAGCTGCGCACCTACCGCTTTAGGGCCCATTCGATGTACGACCCCGAGCTCTACCGCTCCAAGCAAGAGGTCGAGCAGTGGAGGGAGCACGATCCCATCACCTCGTTCCAGGCCCGGATGAGCGATGTCGGGATCCTCGGTGACGACGAGAGCACCCAGCTCGACGCCGCGATCGCCGAGGAGCTCGACGCCGCGGTGGAGCACGCCGAGCAGGGGACGGTGGAGCCGATCGAGCATCTCACCCGCTTCGTCTACAGCGAGCCGGCCGGCCCATGACCCGCCCCGCGCCAGCCGAACCGATCACCTACCGGGAGGCCTGCCGGGAGGCGATCCGCGACGCGATGCTCGCCGACGACGCGGGTCTTCCTGATGGGTGAAGACGTCGGGCGCTACGGCGGCTGCTTCGCGGTCAGCAAGGGCTTGCTCGACGAGTTCGGTCCTGACCGGATCCGGGACACGCCGCTGTCCGAAGCGGCGTTCGTCGGTGCCGGCATCGGGGCGGCGCTCGGGGGGATGCGCCCGATCGTCGAGATCATGACCGTGAACTTCAGTCTCCTCGCCCTCGATCAGATCATGAACAACGCGGCGACGCTCCTGCACATGTCGGCGGGCCAATGCTCGGTGCCGCTCGTGATCCGCACCACGACCGGTGCGGGCCGCCAGGTCGCGGCGCAGCATTCGCACAGCCTCGAGGGCTGGTACGCCCACATCCCCGGCCTCAAGATCGTGACCCCCGCCACCGTCCAGGACGCCCGCACCATGCTCGCCGCGGCGCTCGCCGACCCTGACCCGGTGATGATCTTCGAGCACATGATGCTCTACAACACGAAGGGCGACTACGACCCGTCGCTTCCCGGCGATATCGCGCACGCCATGGTCCGGCGGCCGGGCCGCGACGTCACCCTCGTGACCTACGGGGGGATGCTGGCACGCACCGTCGACGCCGCGGCGGAACTCGCCCAGGACGGAATCGACGCCGAGGTGGTGGACCTGCGTGTCCTCCGGCCCCTGGACACGGAGACCATCCTTGACAGCGTGAAACGAACCCATCGTGCCGTCATCGTCGACGAAGGCTGGCGGTCCGGGAGCCTCGCCGCTGAAGTGATCGCCCGCATCGTCGAAGAGGCCTTCTGGGACCTCGACGCGCCCGTCGCTCGAGTCTGCAGCGCTGAAGTGCCCATTCCCTACGCCGCGCACCTCGAAGCCGCCGCGCTGCCGAGCATCGAACAAATCGTGACCGCATCCCGTCAGGTCCTCGGTCGTGGCTGAGTTCCGCATGCCGTCGCTCGGGGCGGACATGGACACCGGCACCGTCACGTCCTGGCTCGTCCACGCCGGCGACACGGTGCATCGCGGCCAGATCGTCGCCATCGTCGAGACCGACAAGGCTGACGTGGAGGTCGAGGTCTTCGAGGACGGCGTCGTCGACGAGCTGCTCGTGCCCGAGGGTGTCCGCGTCGACGTCGGCACCCCCCTCGCCCGCCTCGCGCCAAGCTCGACCTCCGCACCACCCAAGCCCACACCGACACGGGGCTCCGCCCGAACCGGTCGGTCCCGCACGTCGAAGCGGGCCAAGCCGGCTGCCGGGACCCGTCGCCGCCAGCCGTCGCCACGCCCCACGGCGAAGGAGGCGGGGTCGACACACTGGGTCGCGCCGGTCCCACCCACCCCCGCGGCGGCGCCGTCGGCGGTGACCGCACCGGTCGCGCCGACCCGTCCTCGGCCGAGTGCCGCACGAACGACGACGGAGTCGCCGCTCGTGCGGCGGCGAGCCGCGGAGCTCGGCGTCGATCTCAGCACGGTCACTGGGACCGGCAAGGACGGCGCGCTCACCCGCGCCGACGTCGAGCGCGCCGCCGCGCCGGGCCCTGCAGCCGCTCCACCAGCGGGTCGAGCGCACGTCAGCCCCCGCGCCCGGCGGCTCGCCGCCGAGCGGGACGTCGAGCTGGCCGATCTGGCTGGGACCGGACCCGATGGCGCGGTCACCGGCGACGACGTCGAAGCGGCCGACCTGCCCGGTGCCGCCCCGGCACCGCCGAGCACGCGGGCTGGCCGGGGTGACGCCATGCGCGCGGCCATCGCGCGGGCCATGAGCCGCTCAAAGCGTGAGATCCCCCACTACTACCTGGCTCACGAGATGGACTTCTCGACTGCGGATGCCTTCCTGCGTGACCGCAACGCCACCAGTCCCGTCGCGGGGCGGGTGCTGCCTGCCGCGCTGCTCCTCAAGGCCACCGCCCTCGGCGTACGACGCACACCCGAGCTGAACGGCTTCTGGATCGACGACGCGCTGCACGTCAGCGACGCCGTCCACCTCGGCGTCGCCATCTCGTTGCGGGGCGGAGGTCTCGTCGCGCCGGCCATCCACGACGCCGACCAGTGCACCCTCGACGAGCTCATGGCCGCACTCCGTGACCTCGTGAACCGGGCCCGGGCGGGATCCCTGCGAGCGTCCGAGCTGTCCGACCCGACGATCACGGTGACCAACCTCGGCGACCAGGGCGTGCAGCTCGTCCACGGCGCCATCTACCCACCCCAGGTCGCCCTGGTCGGCTTTGGGGCCATCCTCGAACGCCCCTGGGCGTCCCACGGGATGGTCGGCGCGCGTCCGGTCGTGACCGGCACCCTCGCCGCCGACCATCGGGCCTCTGACGGGGCCCGCGGCGCTCTCCTCCTCAAGCGAATCGATTCCCTGTTGCAGGAGCCGACCACACTATGAACGCAACCGAGCTGGACACGCTCGTCCGAGGCGCGCTCGACGACATCGCCCCCGACATCGACGCCGCGACCGCCGACCCCGACGCCGACTTCCACGACGAGCTCGGACTCAATTCGATGGACGCACTCAACCTGGCGATCACCCTCCACGAAGCCACCGGTGTCGACATCCCCGAACGGGACTATCCCCAGATCACCAGCATCGCCACCTGCGTCCGCTACCTCGGCGCGCAACTCAACACCTGACGACGCTCGCGGTCGGGCCCTCAGGCTCAGACGCCGGTCGGGAACGTCGCGGGGGGCTCGCCGCGGTCCCACAACGCGGTGCGCTCGAGCGGCTCCAGTGCTCGGGTGCGATCGAGGTGAATCACCGCGTCGAACTGCTCAGCGAGGCGAGCCTCGAAGTAGTGGCTCTGCCGTTCGGTACGGGGTCGATAGATGACCCCGATCGCTCGCTCGAGCCTCGGGACACACAGCGTGTCGCTGACCGGTTCGTCGCTGGTGCTGACCCAGAAGCCAGGGGCGTCCACCTCGTGGAAGAGGGCTTCGTGGCTCTCCGGGAGCGCGGGACGGACCCGCTTGCGTTCGGGTGCGTCACCCCAGTTCGACGCCGCGGTCACCCGACCGTCGAAGGTGCTGAAACCGACGAGCACGGAGTCGTTCCCGTGCCGCTGGCGGGTCAGTTGACCCACGTTCAGCTCCCCGCGCGCGCCCATCGACGTGGCTCGAGCATCGCCCACGTGGGAGTTGTGCTCCCAGACGACGACCTTCGTGTGCGGGTGCTGCCGGTCGAGATGCTCGACCAGCGCGTCGAGGGTCGCGGCCATGTGACGGTCGCGTAGGTTCCAGGAGGAAACCTCGGCGCGGTACATCTGCTGGTAGTACTCCTCGGCATCACGGACCACCAGGGCGTTCTGCTCCGCGAAGAACAGCTCGTCCTCCGCGATCCAACCGTCACGGCGCAGGTACGCATCGGAGCGTCGGCGCAGCTCGACGAGTTGGGCGACCACCTCGTTCTCGCAGGGGATCGCGCCTTCGAAGGCGAGGGCGTACCCGTAGGCCTCACCTTCGGTTCCGACGTGGTCGAAGCAGCTGTAGCGCTCCCGGGCCCGCCGCGCTTCGGCCGGGTCGACGCGGTCCAGATAGCGGAGGACCGCCTCGATCGACGCGCGCGCAGGCTGTAGAGATCTAATCCGTAGAACCGGGCCTTCGTCGCGGGATGCGCATGGGCGTCGTTCCGTACCCGTAGCCACTCGACGAACTGCAACACGTCGCGGTTGCGCCACATCCACGCCGGGAAGCGACGAAAGTCGGACAGCGCCGTCTCCGCGTCCGGGTCGTCCGAGAGGCCCATCACGTAGCGGTTCACCCGATACGCATCGGGCCAGTCGGCCTCCACCGCGACCGCCGTGAAGTTGCACTCGTCGATCAGCCGGCGAGTGATCCGGGCTCGCTCCCGGTAGAACTCGTGCGTGCCGTGCGACGCCTCGCCGATCAGCACGAAGCGCCGGTCACCCACCAGATCGGTCAGCGCGTCGTAGTCCTCGGGCGCCCCCACGACGGGTCGCGCGGACCGAACCAGCGCTCCGACCGCCACGTCGCTCGTCGATGGCACGACCATTCCCGGATTGTCCCTGCTGTCGCCATGCTGGGCCCAGGGCCGGAGGTCCCCTTTCGGGCATGCGTGGGGGACGAGATACGAGGACACCCGACGCCAGCATGGGGATGTCCGTCGACGCCGGGATGGGACCTTGGTCTCTGGGCGCCCAGGCGTCGTCTTGCGAGACTGAGCGCGGGAACGAGCGGTGAGGGTGCGGCCCAACAGCAGGTGACGTGATGAAGTTGTTTCGAGATCGGCGTGAGGCGGGAAGACGACTGGCGGCGAGTCTCGGTGGGTTCGCGACCGAACGTCCCGTCGTGCTCGCGTTGCCACGAGGCGGTGTCCCGGTCGCCGCCGAGGTCGCCGAGGCGCTCAAGAGCCTTCTCGACGTGATCGTGGTGCGCAAGCTCGGCGTCCCGTTCCAGCCTGAGCTCGGGATGGGCGCAGTGGGCGAGGACGGCGCCTTGGTCCTCAACGACGAGGTCGTCCGGATGGCTCGTGTCACCCCCGACGAGCTGTCCAGGATCGAAGCTCGGGAACGAACCGAGGTCGAGGCCCGCGCCCGAAGGTTCCGGGGTGGACACGCCGCGGTGCCGCTGGCCGGGAAGACGGTCATCGTCGTGGACGACGGGATCGCGACCGGCGGGACCGCACGCGCCGCGCTGCACGTCGCCCGGGCGCGCGGCGCGGACCGTGTCGTGCTCGCCGTCCCGGTCGCGCCGGCTGAGACCATCGAGGAGCTCCGACACGTCGCCGACGTCGTCGTCTGCCTCGAGACGCCCTCGTCGTTCTTCGGTGTGGGCCAGTGGTACCAGGACTTCGCCCAGGTCTCGGACGACCAGGTGATCGAGCTGCTCGGAGCCGGCAGAACGTCAGGGGCGGACCGCCCGACCGCCCCTCGCCCCCGGCCTGGATCGGCGTCGGTGGCTCGGGACGACGAGATCGAGGTGGAGATCGACGCCGTTCATCTCGGTGGCCGCCTGACCGTGCCGCCCGACCCGCGAGGCCTGGTGCTGTTCGCGCACGGGAGCGGCAGCAGCCGCCACAGCCCCCGAAACCAGTTCGTGGCGCGCCGTCTCAACGAGGGCGGGCTCGCCACGCTGCTCTTCGATCTCCTGTCTCCGAGCGAGGAGCGTGATCGCGGCAACGTCTTCGACATCGAGCTGCTCGGCGACCGGCTCCTCGCCGCCACGACCCAGATCCGGCAGGAGGCCCCGACCCTTCCGATCGGGTACTTCGGCGCGAGCACCGGCGCGGCCGCCGCGCTCTGGGCCGTCGCCGCGCCCGGTTCGACCGTCGCCGCGGTCGTGTCCCGTGGGGGCCGTCCCGACCTCGCGGGGCGCCGCCTGGCCGACGTCCGGGCGCCCACGCTCCTCATCGTCGGCGGCGCGGACGAGGTCGTCATCGAGTTGAACCGTGACGCGTCCCGGCAGTTGCGTTGCGAGCACGACCTCACGATCGTCCCTGGGGCCACGCACCTCTTCGAGGAGCCGGGCACCCTCGAAGCGGTCGCGTCGCTCGCCCAAGCCTGGTTTGTCCGTCACCTCGACGCGACGAGCCGGCAGACCCCCTGAGCGTCGCCGCGTCGCCGGCTCCGAGGCCGGACACGCGGAGCTCGGCGAGCCCCGTCGACCCGGACCGGCGGGCCGGGGTCACCACCGGGGGAATGGGACCTGCGCCTCTACCGTGTCGGCCCGCGGCTTCCTAACGTGGTCCCAATCCCCCGATCGGCTGTGAGGTGACCATGCGAGCGCTCGTGTACCACGGGCCAGGCGCGAAGGCCTGGGAAGACAAGCCGAAGCCCACGTTGCTCGACGACACCGACGCCATCGTGCGTGTCGACAGCGTCACGATCTGCGGCACCGACCTGCACATCTTGAAGGGGGACGTGCCCGCCGTGACCGACGGTCGCACCCTCGGCCACGAGGCCGTCGGGACCGTCGAATCCGTCGGGGCCGGCGTGAAGAACATCAAGCCCGGTGATCATGTGCTCGTCTCGTGCATCACCGCCTGCGGGGCCTGCCGGTTCTGCCGTGAGGGCCGCTACGGCCAGTGCCTCGGTGGGGGCGGCTGGATCCTCGGCCACCTGATCGACGGCACCCAGGCCGAGTACGTGCGGGTGCCGTTCGTCGACACCTCGACGTATCGGGTCCCTGCCGGTGTCTCCGACGAGCAGGTGCTCATGCTCGCCGACATCCTGCCGACTGGCTACGAGGTCGGCGTGCTCAACGGTCGCGTCCAGCCGGGTGATGTCGTCGCGGTCGTCGGTGCCGGCCCGATCGGGCTCGCCGCGATCATGAGCGCGCGGCTGTTCAGCCCCAGCCACGTCGTCGCGATCGACCTGGCCGACAGCCGCCTCGAAGCGGCGAAGCAGTTCGGCGCCGACGTCACGGTCAACAACGGGCGCGAGGATCCGTTGCTGGCCGTCGGTGAGCTCACCGACGGCCTCGGCGCGGACGTGGCCGTCGAGGCGGTCGGCGTGCCCGCGGCGTTCGAGCTGACCGCCGCGCTCGCTCGTCCCGGCGGGCACGTCGCCAACATCGGTGTCCACGGAGAGCCGGCCACCCTCCACTTGGAGGACCTGTGGATCCGTGATGTGACCATCACGACCGGACTGGTGGACACCTATTCCACGCCGACCCTGTTGCGGCTCATCAGCGGCCAACAGATCGACGCCGGGCGCTTCGTCACGCACCGTTTCGCCCTCGACGACTTCGAGGACGCCTACGACGTGTTCGCACGCGCGAGCGACACGGGAGCCCTGAAGGTCGTGCTCACCGCAAGAACCTGACCACGACCGCCGGCGGGTTCTCCAGCCACAGGACAGTTCGGGCACGCGACCGACCGTCGCCGCGACCGCGGCGACGGGTCATGGCGACCGGTCGGGTGGCGCCTCCGTCTCCTCGACGAGGGAGAAGTACCCCTCGTCCTCTTGCGCGAAGTGCAACCGCAGGATCGCGTACAGCCCGTAGAGGACCCGTCGGAGCTCTTGGAGGTCGTCGTCGTCGGGCCCTTCGGCCGGGACGTCGTCGAGGAGACGGCCGAGCCGGTGGATGAGGTGCGAGATCTCGGCGTGGGCTCGGCTCATGGTGCCGGTCGGGTCGGTGCCGCCGAGGACCCGAGCCAGGACCGGATACAGCTCGCTGTCCTCGGCTTCCTCGTGGGGGAGGAGGTCCTCGACGAGGAACTCGTGGACCGCCCGAACCCGGGCGAGCGCCTCGGCGGGTGGCTGCACGCCGAGCGCGTCCCCGGCGTCTCGGATCCGTTCGAGGTCGGCTCGGAGCCGGAGATGCTCTCCACTGAACCGGAGGCCCAGCTCGCGCGTCTTCGGCGTGGAGGCGCGGCGGCTCCGACCGTCCGGTCGTCACCCGCAAGGCGTTGAGGATGACAGCCACGTCGATCGCCTCCTGCAGCAGCGCACCGAACGTGGGTGGCAGCCATCCCGCTGCGGCGACACCCATCGCCGCGATCGAGAGACCCATCCCGACGACGACGCTCTGACGGGCGATGATCAAGGCCCGCTGGGCGATGCGCAAGGCATCGCCGAGTCGGTCGAGATGGTCGACCGCGAGGATCACGTCTGCGGCCTCGGAGGACGCGGTCGAGCCGCGAGCGCCGATGGCCACGCCGACATCGGCCGCGGCGAGGGCCGGCGCGTCGTTGATGCCGTCGCCGACCATGATCGTGGCTCCCGCCGCACGCTCGAGGCGCACGGCCTCGAGCTTCTCGGCCGGCGACCGTTCCGCCAGCACCTCGTCCACGTCGCAGAAGGCGGCGACGCTCTCGGCGATCTCGGCCCGGTCGCCGGTCACCATGACCACCCGGTCGATTCCGGATTGGCGGAGCTCCCGGACGGTGCGCGCGGCATCCGATCGGACCGGATCATCGAGGAGCAGAGCCCCGACCGGCGAGCCGTTCACGCCGACGAACACGGTGATCGCCCCGTCGAGCTCGGCTCGACGCCTCACCGACCGAACCCACGCATCGGCATGGTCGCGAGCGACCCAGTCGGCTCGCCCGAGCGCGACCCTGCGCCCGTCGACATCGCCCCGCACCCCGTGTCCGGGCACCTCTTCGACACCGGAAGGGAGGCTCAACACCAAGGCGTGCGCCCTCGCTTCGCGCACGACCGCCGAGGCCAGCACGTGCGGTGACACCTGATCCAACGACGCCGCCAGGCGGAGCACCTCGTCGCCGCCAGGCGCACCCGGCCGGACGACGACGTCAGCGACCGTCGGCTCACCTCGAGTGATCGTGCCGGTCTTGTCGAAGAGCAGGATCCGGCCGCGTGCCAGCTGCTCAAGCGCACCGCCACCCTTGACGATCACGCCCCGTCGCGCGACGCGCGACATGCCGGACACGATCGCGATCGGCGCGGCCAAGATGAGCGGGCACGGCGTCGCCACCACCAACACCGCGACCGCCCGTACCGGGTCCCCGGAGGCGATCCACGCCACGGTGGCAATCACCAGCGTGAACGGCACGAAGACGATGGCGTACCGGTCGGCGAGACGCACGAACGGTGCGCGGTGAAGGCGGGCCGATTCGACCAGGCGGATGATCCCTGCGTACGTGCTCTCGGCCGCCGTGGTGGTCGCGCGCAGGTCGAGCGGCGCGCCCGCATTCACGACACCGCTCCGGACGGCATCACCAACCGGTCGGCGCACCGGGAGGGCCTCGCCGGTGAGCGCCGACTCGTCGAAGACGGCCTCCGCGGTTGATTCGATCCGCCCATCGACGGCGAGCACCTCACCCGCGCGCACGAGCAGCAGATCACCGGGACGGACCGCGTCGAGTGGGCGGTCGGTCAGACCCGCGGGCTCGTAGCGGTGCACGACGGTCGGCGCCCGATCCAACAGGGCCCGAAGCTCCCGCTCCGCGCGCGCCGCCGCACGAGCTTCCAACATCCGGCCGGTCGCGAGCATCACCGTGATCACGGCACCAGCGAGGTACTCACCGACCGCGAGTGCGCCGGCCAGGGCCAGCAGCGCCAGGACGTCAACGCCGGGTTGGCGGCGCAGCACGCTCACGGCGACCCACACGGCGGACGGGAGCAGGCCGAAGGCGGTGATGGCCGCCCAGACAGCGTCCGCGCCGTTATGGGCGCCGGCGAGCCAGAGCACCCCTCCGAGCCCGAGTCCGACGACCGCGCCGAGGAGGAACGCGAGCGGGAACCAGCTTCGGGCCCGGCGATCGTTCCCCAGGATCGGCATCACACGCTCTCCTCACCCGACCCTACGCGGGTACCGCTCGCCAGGCTGCGAGGCATCCGCGCTCTCTGCGCCGCACGGGCCGCCGATGGCAGACCGCGACGCCGCGCCACGCCGGTCGAGACGAGGACCCGCCGACCAGCAGCTTTCGAGGACAGTTCGCGGAAATGGCCTGATCTGCCCGCGACCCCGTGCCTGCGTTCCGATCGAGATGCCGGGACCCCCCGGAGGTCTGCCGCTGGACGATCGGACCTGCCGACGGGGGGCGAAGGTCCCTACAAGGCCGGGCCCCAGTCGGTCAGGCTGTTGTCATGACCACTTCGAATATCACGCCGCGGGTGTTGGAGGTATTCGCCGACATCTGGTGCCCGTTCACGCATGTCGGATTGCGCCGCCTGATCGAGTACCGGGCCCGGCTCGATCGCCCTGACGTGGCCGTGCGGGTTCGTGCCTGGCCGCTCGAGCTGGTGAACGGGAGGCCGCTCAGCGTCGACCTCGTCACCGAGGAGATCGAAGCCCTGCGGCAGCGGGTCGCCCCGAACCTCTTCCTGGGCTTTGATCCCGAACGCTTCCCGACCACCACCTTGCCTGCCCTCGCGGTCGCGGCGTCTGCGTACCGGCGAGACGACCGGACCGGCGAACAAGTGAGCCTGGCGTTGCGCACCGCGCTCTTCGAGGAGGGCCGCGAGCTCGCGGACCCCTCCGAGCTCCTCGCGATCGCCCGAGCAGCCGGACTGGAAGGCGCGGATCCCGACGCCGAGCAGCTCATCCGTGACGATTGGGAGGAGGGACGCCGACGCGGCGTGACCGGCTCACCGCACTTCTTCGCGGACGGTGCGGGCTTCTTCTGCCCGAGCCTGGCCATCGAACGCGTCGACCACCACCTCCAGATCACCAGCGACCCTGCAGCGTTCGCCGCGTTCACCTCCGCCGCGTTCGGGGACCCGGCTCCTCGGCTCGCGAGCCCGGCACCCAAGTGAACGTCCCTCCAACGGCGCGGTGTCATCCGCGATCAGGCCGTCCCGGTCGCGACGGTACCCGTCGGACCCGGGGTAGCGTGCCTTCGATCCTGGACGTGGAGGTTCCGTGACGGACGTCTGGCTGGACGAGCTGCCGCTCGAGCAGTGCTTGGCGCTGCTGCGGGCGGGGACGGTCGGGCGGATCGCGTTCAACAGCGTCGACGGCCCCGTGGTGTTCCCGGTCAACTTCCGGCTGGTGGAGGCGAGCGAGCGCACCTGGATCGCGATCCGAACCCGACCGGGGAACGTCATCGATCGCGCCCCGCTCAACGTGGCCTTCGAGATCGACGGGGTCGACGCCGCCCGTCGGGAGGGCTGGTCGGTGTTGGCCCGCGGGACGCTCCAGCGTGTCGATCCCGCCGCGGCCGACTTTCGCGACCGGTTCGATCCGCAGCCGTGGCTGACGAGTGAACGGGACTCGTGGCTGATCGTGGAGCCGTTTGCGATCACCGGGCGGCAGCTCGTGGGGCCTGAGCCCGAATGGGCGTTCCACGTCGAGGCGTACCTCTAGCCGAGGCGACGCCCCGTTCGGACTTCAGCCGGCGGTGTGGCGCCCGATCACCGCTGGGGCAGCGTGGCGAAGAGCGCGGCGTAGCGTTCGAGATGATTGTCACCCAGGTAGTCCGTGTAGGCGCGCTCGTGGGCCGCGTCGGCGAACTGGGTCGCGAGGTCGCGATCCTCCAAGAGGAGCCGGACCGCGTGGCCGAACGCGTCGAGGTCCGTGGGGTCGTCCACGAGCAGGCCTTGTTCCCCACTGGTGATCTGGTTGGCGATCCCGCCGATCCGGCTGGCGACGATCGGCCGACGTTTCCACATCGCCTCGGTGACGGTGAGCCCGAACCCCTCGGCGAGGCTCTTCTGGGTGACCACCGCGGCGTGCCGTTGCAGCGCGTTCGTGATCATCGCGTTCTCGTCCGGGTCTTGCATCGGGATGCAGGCCAGATGGACCCGGCTGCGGGCGGCTGCCGGGAGCGCGCGCCAAGCTTCGAAGCACTCGTCGAGGACGGCGCTGGCCTCAGGGTCGTCGGCGACGCCGTGCACTGCCGGTCCCACCAGGGTGAGATGAGCGTCGCGGGTGCCGTCCAGATGGCCGACGAAGCCGTGCAGAACGCCGGCCATGTCCTTCATGCGATCCCAGCGGGACACCTGGACGACGAGCGGCGCGTCCGGCGGCGGTGGCGGACCGGTCTGGAGGATGTCCGCCCGGCGGTCGATGCGTCCCGGTGAACCGTCTCGGCGGCTGAACGCCACCGTGGGCGGATCCGCCGACCCGGCGAGCAACCCCGCGTACTGCAGGATCGAGTGGACGGTCGCGTCGTCCAGCTCCTGGTTCTTGGTCGAGAACGGATCGATCGACGGTGGGATCACCTGGGTCCGGGCCTGATCGAGCCACGGCGGGATGAACTCGGCACGGCTGAACACAAATGCGTCGACGTCGCTCAAGTAGGGACGCAGGAACGCCCACCCGTCTTCCGTGTACTCGTTCGAGTTGTCGCGCCCGATGTGGCAACGCCAGACGACGATCGCCCCAGCCAGGGTCGCCTGGCGGGCCAGGCCCGCGGTCTGGGGGTCGTGAAGAATCACGATGTCCCCCCGCTGGATCAACGACGCGAGCTGGTCACCGTTCTCGCTCAGCGTCGCGTCGTAGGCTCCCCGCTCGTTCTCGCCGAGCAGGCCACCATCACCGGCGACGCCATACAACCGGTTGTGGAGGCGCTTCGTGACCTCGAAGAAGCTGCTGTCTCCGTCGATGACCACCCAGCGCGTGTCGATGCCGACGCCGCGCGCGTAGGCGAGCAGGGTCTGGAGGAGCTCGGCGACCCCACCGCCGTGCGCGGTGGAGTTCACGTTCAGGACTCGCCGGCCCGCCAGCGATTCCCGGGCGGCCTCGGCCGTCTCCTGGAAGCGCTCCGTGCGTGCAGGCCCGATCAGCGCCTCGAGCCGCTGCGGGTCCAGCGCCTCGATCTCAATGGTGTGCAACACAGCGTCCTACCTGATCACGGCCGATGCTCGGTTCACCCGGGTGGCGGCGTTCAACGACCCCGCACCGATCGAGCAGCGTGTGCGTGGTCATGATGACCTCGGGGCCTGCGGGAGGGGCGTGGACGCGGCTCGCGGGAGAAGGCGTCGCGCTGGTCGCGGCCCGGGGGCGGCCTCGTGTGGGCGCGTGTTCATCGGGGCCGGATGATCACGACCGGGCACCGGGCATGCTCCGCGAGGTGCTGGCTCACCGACCCGAGCAGCAGGCCGGCGAACCCACCCCGGCCCCTCGATCCGATCACGATCAGGTCCGCGGCCTGGTCGTACTCGAGGAGCCGCAACGACGCGGCCCCCTCCAGCACCGCGATCTGGAGGTCCAAGCCGTCCCGATCGCGTCCCAGCACCTTCTCGACCTCCGCCTCGGCCACCTCGCGGGCTTCGGCTTCGAAGTTCTGGCCCGAGAGGGGCGGCTGGTACGGACCCCACGGGAGCATCGGGTACGACCAGCACGTCACGATCTGGAGCCCCACGCCCCGGCGGTGAGCTTCCTTCGCCGCGAAGCGCAACGCCTCCTCCGACAACTCAGACCCGTCGATGCCCACCACGACCCAACCCTGTGACGAGCGGGTCCCGGAGGCGGGCGGGTCGCTCACGAACGGTGGTGGAGGTGATCGATGACCGCGTCGGCACCGGGGAAGAACAAGCCTTCGTGCCCGTCCTCACTCCACCGCACCAGCCACGGCGGCTCGCCGTCGGTGCCGTGGAGCTCCAACACCTCGGCGTCCCGATCCGGCTCCCCCTGGTGGTGGCCCTTGATGACCAGCCGATCACCCACTTCTGCTCGCATCATCAACCTCCTCATCCGGCCCCAGGCAAGCATGCCCAGGGCGGGGGACGCCAGGGGCGAACGTCCCACCCGAACCGGGAGCCGGGGGTGGTCGCGGCTCGGCCCGCCGACGCGCCGGCCGTCGCCGAATGCGGGACTTCGGTCCCTGGTGTCCGCCTCGGCTGGGTACCAGGATGCGAGGGAGTGAACGGTCGACTCGGACCTGCACCCTCGCCGGCTTCCCTCGACACGGAGGGCTTCTACCACCTCGCCGAGGTCGGCCTCGTCGACCAAGCGTGCCAGGGCACCGCCTGCTTCGTGGCTCGCACCCGAGCCGCACGCTGGTCCGACACCGAGGCGCAGTTCCCGCGGCTCTACTGCGTCGGGCGGTGCCACGCGGCACCGGCGACCGCGTCGACCCGGGCCGAGCCGCGGGTCGAGGTGGCCGCGTCGAGCGCGGTGGTCCTCGAGCGCATCGTGGCCGGCGTCGCGGGGACGCTCGCCGCGTACACGGCTCGGGGAGGTTACGAGACGCTCGAGGTCGCGACCGCGATCGGTCCGGAGCGGATCGTGACCGAAGTCGAGCGGTCCGGGCTTCGCGGACGCGGCGGGGCGGGCTTCCCGGTCGGCCGCAAGTGGCGTGCTGTCCGCGGTCAGCCGGGGCCGATGAAGTACGTGGTCTGCAACGCGGACGAGGGCGACCCCGGCGCCTACATCGACCGGGTCCTCCTCGAGCGCGACCCCCACTGCGTGCTCGAGGGGATGGCCATCGCCGCGCGTGCGGTTGGGGCCGCCCGCGGGTACGTCTACGTCCGCAAGGAATACCCGGACGCTGCGGACGCGATCCGCCACGCCGTGCACGAAGCACGCGGCGGCGGCCTCCTCGGGGCCTCTCGCCCCGGTCAGCGGCACGCCTTCGACGTCGACGTCGTGACCGGGCAGGGCAGCTACGTGTGCGGTGAGGAGACCGCGCTGCTGAACGCACTCGAGGGTCGCCGACCTGACGTCCGAGTCCGACCGCCCTACCCCGCCGAGCACGGTCTCTGGGGTTCCCCGACGCTCGTCAACAACGTCGAGACGCTGCACAACGTCGCCTGGATCGTCCGTCACGGTGGCGACGCGTACCGCCGCGCTCGGGCACGGCACGAGTCGCGGGACGAAGGTGGTGTCGCTCAACTCGCTGTTTCGCCGCCCCGGACTGTACGAAGTCGAGTTCGGGATCCCCGTGCGCGAGATCGTCGAGGAACTCGGCGGAGGTCTTGCGACGGGCACGCTGCACGGTCTGCTGATCGGCGGGCCGCTCGCCGGGATCCTGCCTCCCGACCTGCTCGACGTCCGGTTCGGCTTCGAGGAGCTCCATGCCGTCGGCGCCGCGGTCGGGCACGGCGGGATCGTAGCCTTCGACGAGCACACGTCGATCCTCGAGCTGGCCCACCACGTGTTCCGCTTCGGCGCCGAGGAATCCTGCGGCAAGTGCACCCCGTGCCGGATCGGTGCGCCACGAATTGCGGACCTGCTCGCGACCGCGGCCGCCGACAACCGTCTCGTGCCCGACGGCGAGGCCGAGTGGCGTGACACCGTCGAGACGCTCGCAGCGACGAGCCTGTGCGGGCACGGGAGCGGCCTCGCCGACTTCGCTCGCAGCGTCCTGGCCCACTATCCCCAGGAATGGCGCTGATGCCGCGGGTCACCATCGATGGGCGCGACCTCACCGTCCCGTCCGGCTCGACGATCCTGGAAGCCGCAGCCGGGTCGGGCGTCGAGATCCCCACGCTGTGCTCGGACCCGCGCCTGGCCCCCTCGGGCGCCTGTCGCCTCTGCGTTGTCGACGTCGACGGGGAGCCCCGCCCCGTGGCCGCGTGCTCGACACCGACCCGCGACGGGATGGTGATCGAGACGCACTCGGCGACCCTCGACTCGTATCGCCGTAGCCTCCTGCGCCTCCTCGCCCATCGCTACCCGCGCGGCGAGGTCGCACGGGCACCCGACGCGCCGTTCCACCGTCTGCTGCTCGACTCCGGTCTGGGCGACGAGCCGGCCGGCGCACCCGACGCGCCGCCGCCGGACGAATCCCACCCGACCATCCGAGTCGACCTCGAGCGCTGCATCTCCTGCTGGCGTTGCGTACGGATCTGCGACGAGGTCCAGGGCCAGTCCGTCTGGCGCGTGCACGGACGGGGCCCCGCCACCCGGCTCGTCCCCGACTCGGGCACGACGCTCGCCGAGAGTTCCTGCGTCGCGTGCGGCGCGTGCGTCGACACGTGCCCGACCACCGCGCTCCAAGACCGCTCCGTGCTGACGATCGGCGCGCCGACCAGCTGGACGCGCACGACCTGCCCGTACTGCGGCGTCGGCTGCGAGCTGCTCGTCGGCACCCGCGACGGGCAGATCGCGGCCGCGACCCCGGCCCTGGACGCCCCGGTCAACCGTGGCCACCTGTGCGTGAAGGGCCGAGCCGGTCACGGCTTCGTGCACTCGCCCGATCGCGTCACCACCCCGCTGGTGCGTGAGCACGACACGTGGAGCCGCGCCTCCTGGGATCACGCCATCGATCAGGTCGCCGGGCGCTTCCGCGACATCATCGACCGTCACGGAGCAGACTCGGTCGGCGTGCTCGGGTCGGCGAGGGCGACCAACGAAGACAACTACGTGCTCCAGAAGTTCACCCGCACGGTCTTGGGGACCAACAACGTCGACTGCTGCGCCCGGGTATGCCACGCGCCGAGCGCGGCGGCCCTCAAGCACCTGTTCGGCACCGGCGCGGCGACGAACTCGTTCGACGACATCGAGGCGGCCCGCACCATCTTGGTCTGGGGGACCAACACGACCGAGAACCACCCGGTGATCGGCGCTCGGATCAAGCAGGCGGCCCGGCGCGGCGCTCACCTCATCGTCGTCGACCCGCGCCGGATCGAGCTGGTCGACGACGCCGAGATCCACCTCCAGCCCCGCCCGGGAACGAACGTGCTGCTGCTCAACGCCATGGCCCACGCGGTGCTCGACGAAGGCCACCTCGACGAACAGTTCCTCGCCACTCGGGTCCGCGGGCTCGACGCGTACCGACGCTCGGTCGAGCGCGTTCGCACCCGAGGCGGTCAGTGCCGAATGCGGCGTCGACGCCCACGCCATTCGTGACGCCGCCCGGCTCTACGCGACGGAACGGCCGGCAATGTCGTTCCACGGGCTCGGGCTCACCGAGCACCACCAGGGTACGGAGGGCGTGATGGCGCTCGCGAACCTCGCGTTGCTCACCGGGAACGTCGGGCGCGCCGGCGCGGGCGTCAACCCGCTCCGAGGCCAGAACAACGTCCAGGGCGCGGCGCACATGGGCTGCGAGCCCGCCCACCTACCTGGCTATGTGCCCCTCGCCGACGGCCGGGCTCGGGTCAGCGAGGCGTGGGGGAGCGCCATCCCCGAGACGGTCGGCCTCGACGCGATGGAGATGCTCGACGCGGCCACCGCCGGTGAGCTCAAGGCACTCTGGGTCGTCGGCTGGGATCTCTTGCTCACCCAGCCCGACGCGCACGCCACTCGAGCCGGCTTGGCCAACCTCGAGTTCCTCGTGATCCAGGACCTGTTCCTGAACGAGACCGCCCGAGCGTTCGGATCGGTGTTCTTGCCCGCCGCGAGCGCGTTCGAGAAGGACGGAACGTTCATGAACTCGGAACGTCGCATCCAGCGGGTCCGCAAGGCGCTCGACCCGCCCGGGACAGCCAGGCCCGACTGGGAGATTGTCGCGGCCGTCGCGACGGCCATGGGTCGCGGCGAGCGCTTCGACTACCGAGGTGCCGACACCATCTGGGAAGAGATCCGCACGGTCTGGACCCCGGGGGCCGGGATCACCTACGAGCGCCTCGAGGCACCCGGTGGGCTCCAGTGGCCATGCCCCGACACCGACCACCCGGGCACCACGCTCCTCCACGAGCACTCGTTCCCCGGCGTGGGCCCCGCCGCGACGCTCGAGTGCCTCGATCCAAGACCCGCGGTCGAGGCGCCGAGCGCCGAGTTCCCGTTCGTCCTCGTCACCGGTCGCGGCTTGTACCAGTTCAATGCCGGCACGATGACGCGACGTGCCGCGACCCGTGATCTGCACCCCGACGATCGCCTCGAGATCTCCGAACACGACGCCGCTCGGCTCCAGGTGGCCGACGGGCAAGCGGTCCAGGTCCGCAGCCGCTACGGCGAGACCGAACTCGCGGTCCAGATCACCGAACGCGTCCCCGCCGGCATCGTGTTCGCGACGTTCAGCGACCCCGCGGTGGCCATCAACCAGGTCACCGGCCCCCACCGAGACCCCTACACCCACACCCCCGAGTACAAGGTCACCGCCGTCGACCTCACGTCACCGGATCGCGCTGCGGCGACGTGACCTCGACACCGCGCGACACCGGGACCAAGGCCTCTACCCGTCGGTGATACCGCGGCCGTAGGTTCGACGGTGGAGCCGAATGCGAGAAGGAGGCCCGATGAGTCCCATCCGTGATGCCGCCGTCCGTTCGTTGATCACACGACCTCCGGTGTTCGTGCACCTCGACGATTCGTTGCGGCAACTCGCGATGACGTTCGTGGAGGAATTGATCGGTGCTGCGGTCGTTCGCAACACCGACCCGCTCGGGTTGGTGTCGGAGCGAGACGTCATGCGGGCACTCGCCGACGGAGCGGTCATGGACACCACGACCGTGCGCGACGTCATGACCGAGGAAGTCGAAGTGGCGGCGCCGACCGACCTGATCGTGGACGTCGTGGACCGCATGGTCGACAACGAGATCCGCCACATGCCCGTCGCGAAGCCGGACGGAGCCGTGATCGGTGTGGTCTCCGCCCGGGACGCACTCACCCGTTTGGCTGAGCGCTGGCACGCCGAGTGACCACGACCGGGCGCTGAGCCCGCGCGGTCGCCGGCGCGACCTCGGTCTCTTGGAGCACCGATCGGGGTGGGTCAGGGCGTCTCGGGTGGGGCGTCCGGATGAACGGTCACCTCGATGACCTCGGCGGCGTCGGGCACCCCGTCGTGGTCCGCATCGATCGCGACCGTGTCGGTCACCGTCACCGTTGTCGGTACCCCGTCGGCGCCGATCCCCGCGTCGACCTCCCGGACCTCTTCGACCACCTCGGCGCCGCTGTCGGTCTCGTACTCGACCGTCTCGGTGGTCCGCACCGCATCGGGTACGCCGTCCCCGTCGAGGTCGAGGTACTCGGTTTCGGCTTCTGGCCCGGCCGACGATGACTCGGTGCCGGGATTCTCGTCTCGTGGTGGGGTCATGCCGGACTCCTCCCGTCAGTCGCCGGTTGGCGTGGGCCCACCGTACGAACGGCGAAACCGTCCGCCCAGGGTCCTTCGGCCTTGTTGCCCGAGCCGACCGGCGGGTGGGCGGTCCGGCGCCGTGGTGGGTCGAAGGGCCCTACCGACGCTGGCGGCCGACGGCGCAGAGTTGAGGCTGGCCTGCGATGCCGCGAGGCGGCGCGGCCGAGGAACCAGGGATCGGAGGTGACGGTCATGGGTGAGAGCATTGCCTGGTTCAGCGAGTTGAGCCGGGACTCGGCGCCCATCGCCGGGGGCAAAGGCGCCAATCTCGGCGAGCTGACCCGCGGCGGCTTCCCGGTTCCCCCCGGGTTCGTCGTGACCGCGGACGCGTACCTCGAGCGCGCTGGAGTCGGGTGGGGTCCGCGACGAGCTGCGCGACGCGATGGCCGGCGGGGACGAGACCCGCCCGATCGCCGAGACCGCGGCCCGCCTGCGGGACCTCGTCGAGAAAGCGGGGATGCCCACGGCGCTCGGCCGCGAAGTCCTCGAGGCGCATCGGCAGCTGGGCTCTCCCGCGAGGGTCGCGGTGCGTTCCTCGGCCACCGCGGAGGACGCCGGCGACACGTCGTACGCCGGCATGAACCGGACGTTCACGAACGTGACCGCCGAGGATCTCCTAGGCCGGGTCGTGGACTGCTGGGCGTCGCTGTTCGCGGAGCGGGTCTTCGCGTACCGAGCTGCGCAGGGCGTACTGGACGAGCCCGCGATCGCCGTCGTCGTCCAGGTGATGCTCGACGCGAACCGGTCAGGGGTCATGTTCTCAGCCGACCCGGCCACCGGCGATCCGTCCCGAGTGATCATCGAAGCCGCGTTCGGCCTCGGCGAGGTCGTCGTCGGCGGGGCCGTCGAGCCCGACACCTACGTCGTCGCCAAGGACGGCCCCCGACTGGTCTCGGCACGGGTCGGCCAGCAAGCGTTCGCCATCCGTCGAGGGCCGGACGGTTCCGATCAGCGCGTCGAGCTGAGCGCAGCCGACGGTGCCCGGCGCGTCCTGACCGATGACGACGTGGTCACCCTCGCCCGCCTCGCGGCGCGAGTGGAAGAGCACTACGGTGCGCCCCAGGACATGGAGTGGGCGTTCGAGGGTGAGAACCTGTACCTGGTCCAGTCCCGACCGATCACCGCGCTGCCCGGCCTGACGGAGACTCGAAGCCCCGACGCGCCGACGGAGACGGCGTCCCCGGTCGTCAGTGGGCTCGGCGCCAGCCCGGGGATCGCGGCCGGTCCCGTTCGTCGGCTCGCGTCGGTGGACGAGGAGGGCCAGCTCCAGCCCGGTGAGGTGCTCGTCGCCCGGATGACGACCCCCGACTGGGTGCCGGCCATGCGCCGGGCCGTCGCGCTGGTCACCGACGGTGGCGGGATCACCTGCCACGCCGCGATCGCGAGCCGCGAGCTCGGCGTGCCGTGCGTGGTCGGGACCCGCCGCGCGACGGACGTGCTGCGTGACGGCGAGGTCGTGACCGTCGACGGCGCGTCCGGCGCCGTGTACCTCGGCGACCTGACCGCGGAGCTCGCGCCGCCGCCCGCACCGGCCGCGACCGCGGCGTCCGTCGCTGCGCCGGAAGCGCTCGCGACACGCCTCTACGTGAACCTGGCCATCGCGGAGCGGGCCGAGGCGGTCGCCGCGCTCCCCGTCGACGGAGTCGGACTGCTGCGGGCCGAGCTCATGCTCACGGAGGCCCTGCGTGGCGAGCATCCCCGCCACGTGCTCGCCCGCGACGGCCAAGCGGAGTTCCTCGACGCGATGAGCCGATCCCTGCTGCGGGTGACACGAGCGTTCGCTCCCCGTCCGGTCATCTACCGCACGATCGACTTTCGCAGCAACGAGTTCCGCGGGCTGACCGGCGGTGACGAGTACGAGCCGGTCGAGGCCAACCCGATGATCGGGTATCGGGGCTGCTACCGGTACGTGCGCGAACCCGACCTCTTCGAGCTCGAGCTCGCGTTGCTCGCCCGGGTGCGAGACGAGACGCCCAACCTGCATCTGATGCTGCCGTTCGTCCGGACCCGCTGGGAGCTCGAAGCGTGCCTCGAGCTGATCGACAAGAGCCCGCTCGGTCGTCAGCGTGGCTTGCACCGTTGGGTGATGGCCGAGGTGCCCTCCGTCGTCTACCGGATCCCCGAGTACGTCGCGCTCGGCATCGACGGCGTGTCGATCGGTTCGAACGATCTCACCCAGCTCGTCCTCGGCGTCGATCGAGACTCCGAGATCTGCTCCGAGCTCTTCGACGAGGCCGACGCCGCGGTCCTCGACGCCATCGCGCGGATCATCACCGCGGCCCGTTCGGCCGGGATCACCTCGTCGCTGTGTGGGCAGGCCCCCTCGACGCGCCCCGAGTTCGCCGAGCACCTCGTCCGCCTCGGGATCACCTCGGTGTCCGTGAACCCGGACGCGGTCACCCCCGCGAGACAGGTCATCGGCGCCGCGGAGCGGCGCGTCCTGCTCGAAGCGGCACGAAACGCCGGTGCGCGCCGGTCCGGCTGAGCGCGGCGCCTGACCGCCCAGCTCCTGGGCCGGTCGGGTACCCGAGTCACGCGGCGTTGGCGCCGCCGCTCGGGATCTCCATCTAGATCTCCGGGATCCGGCGACCCGAGATCTCGTCGACGCGGATCCGAACCCAGTTCGCCCGTGCCCCTTTGGCCCACGGGTGCAGCGGCCCGCGGCGCAGGCGGGCGACCTCCGACGGGTCGGTGATCACCTCCGCGTGGCCTCGGACCAGCACGCTCCAGCCGCCGTGACGCAGCGGCACGCTGTCGTCGACCTCGAAGGCCACGTCCGCTCCACCTGCGATCGCGTTCAGCTTCGTGCCGCCGGCGGTGCAGAACACGACCGCCTCGTCCTCGTAGAGGTAGTTGAGGGGGAAGATCACGGGCCGACCGTCGACCACGATGCCGAGCCGTCCGACCATCCGATGGTGGGCGAGGAGCTCGACACACGTCGCCCGGTCCAGCTCCTCGAGCCGCTGGGCGTCGTCCAATCCCGCGTCGTCGTCGCCCACGCCCACCAGTATCCCCCGAATCGCCGCGTTCGGTTGAGCCCGGCTCTGGTCCCGACCCGGACGGGAGGGGGAGGCCGAGTGGCGCCGCGGGCCCGGGACGTTTGACCCTGCCGCCCGGGCGCAGATCGGCGAAGACTGATGCCCGTGAACGAGAGTGTGCGCTTCGGGCGGGTAGCTGGGATCACGATCGGCGCGAACTGGAGCCTGTTCCTCATCGCCGGTCTGCTGGCGTGGATCCTTGCCGACACGACGCTGCCTGACGTCGCGCCCGGTTACGGGGACGCCGCCTACTGGGTGAGCGCGGTGCTCGCGGTCGTCTTGTTCTTCGGTGGGCTGCTGGCGCACGAGCTCGCGCACTCGGTGGTGGCCCGCCGCCGCGGCGTCGAGGTCGAAGGGATCACGCTATGGCTCTTCGGCGGGGTGTCCCAGCTGCGGGGCGAAGCCGCGAGCCCCGGCGCCGAGTTCCAGATCGCCGTGGTCGGGCCCCTGATGAGCCTCGCGATCGCCGCCGGGTTCGGGGTGCTCGCCGTCGGCGTTGCCGCACTCGGCGGGCCGACGCTGCTCGTGGCGACCGCCGCGTGGCTCGGGAGCATCAACGTCCTGCTCGCGGTGTTCAACCTCGCGCCCGCGGCGCCGCTCGACGGTGGCCGGATCCTGCACGCCGCCGTGTGGCGGCGCTCCGGGAGCCACGAGCAAGCGACCGCCACCGCGACGAGAGCAGGTCGATGGTTCGGCTACGGCCTCATCGCGCTGGGGGTGCTCCTGTTCGTCGCCGGCGATCTCGCCGCGGTGTGGTTCGTGCTCATCGGCTGGTTCCTGATCGGCGCCGCCGGAGCGGAGGCCACCCACGAGCTCCTCCAGGGCGCGTTGAGCGGACTGACGGTCCGGGACGTCATGAGCCCCGACCCGATCATCGCTCCCGACACGCTCTCCGCCCGTGAGCTCACCGACGACTGGTTCCTCCGCCGCGGGCACTCCGCGTTCCCGGTCGCGGACGCGGACGGGCACGTCGACGGGCTGGTTACCCTGCACTCCGTGCGCCGGGCGGGGCCGGACAGCGGGGAGAGCGCCCGTGACCTGGCCGACGACCTGTCCACGGTGGCGCAGGTCGGTCCCGACGACACGTTCGACGTGTTGCTCGCCCGCACCGCCGCGGCGCGGGGAGGAGGAGGACGCGCGCTCGTCTTCGCCGGTGACGACCTCGTCGGCATCGTCTCTCCGAGCGACGTGAAGCGGGCACTGGACGTTGCCGCGCTCCAACGTCGCCACCCGCGACTGGGTCCGTCCGAGCCCGGTCACGCCGCCCCGAAACGCTCCTAGAAGGGCGTCGCGCCGGGCCCGTGAGCCCTTCGACAGGTTGGGACTTTCGGCGCCCCTCGCCGGACCCTTGGCCCTGCCGGAACGCCACCACCTGGGCGACGCTGCCGGTGACAGCGACGACAGGAGGCGACGATGCGGATGCTGGTGGTGGGAACCCTGCCGAGCGCGACCGAGCCGGCGGTCGCCCAGCTGGAGGACGCGGGGCACGAGGTCGTCTCGTGTCACGACCCGGGTGAGGGCCCGTTCCCGTGCCGGGCGCTCAGCGGTCGTGGCGCCTGCCCCCTCGACGGGGCTCCCGTCGACGTCGTGGTGACCGTCCGGAACCGGGCCTGGGCCCAGCCGTCCCCGTACGAGGACGGCGCGGTGTGCGCGCTGCGTCGCCACATCCCGATGGTGCTGGCCGGCGTGAGCGCGCTGTCGCCCTTCGACCGGTGGTCACCGCGAACGGTGGACGACGGGGAGGACCTCGTGGCCGCCTGCGAGGAGGCGGCCACCGCGCCGCTACCCGAGCTCGGTGCCACGGCCCGCGACGTCGCCCGGCTCGTCGTCGCGACCGCCGGCCGTGACGGGGACGTCGACGCGACCGTCTGGCGGCAGCACGGCGGGCTGCGAGTCGAGCTCACACTCCCGGACGGGTGCGCGGACCTCGCCGGCAAGGCCGCGGCCCGAGTCACCGGGGCGCTTCGAGCGCTCGACCAATTCGCTACCGTGATCGACGTCGCGGTCGAGACCGTCGCGGCGACACCAACCGACCACGAGCCCCAGCCAGGAGCGTCCGGCCGGTGACCAGCCAGCACATCGTCGTCGGCGTCGACGACTCGCCCGGCGCACGAGCGGCGCTCGACTGGGCCTTGGACGAGGCGCGTCGCCACAGCGGGCGAGTCACGCTGCTGTACGCGTTCCTGCTCGAAGTGGCGTGGATCGACCGGACCGACATCGATCGGTGGGCCGGGATGGAACGTCGAGCCGCCGAGGCTGCACTGGCCCACATCGTCGCGGAAGTCGACGCGCCCGCCGGGGTCGAGCTCGACGCGCGGGTCGTGGAAGGCAACCCCGTCACCGTGCTCACCGACGCCAGCCGCGACGCCGACCTCCTCGTGGTCGGATCGCGGGGCGGGGTGGGCTCGCCGGACTGCTGTTGGGGTCGGTGAGCCAACGGTGCGTGGAACGGGCCCACTGCCCCGTCGTCGTGGTCCCGAGCCCCGGGGCGTGACGCGTCGCCCTGGCCTGCCGAATCCTGACCCGACCAGCTTGACCCGGGCGGACCTCGCAGGAGCCGGCCCGCGCGACCTCCCTAGACTCTGGGCATGCCAGCCTCGACGCGGGTCTTTCTTCTCGACGATCACGAGATCGTCCGCCGGGGGCTGCGCGAGCTCCTCGACGCCGAGGACGACCTCGTCGTCGTCGGTGAAGCCGGGACCGCCGAAGAGGCGCTGAGCCGCATCCCGCCGACCCGCCCCGACGTCGCGGTGCTCGACGTGCGCCTCCCCGACGGCAACGGCGTCGAGGTCTGCCGGGAGGTCCGGTCTCGGATGCCCGAGGTCCGGTGCCTGATCCTCACGTCGTTCGCCGACGACGAAGCCCTCTTCCAGGCGATCATGGCCGGTGCGGCCGGGTACGTCCTCAAGCAGGTCAAGGGGGTCGACCTCGTCGACGCGATCCGGCGGGTCGGGGCGGGACAAGCGCTGCTCGACCCGCGCGTCACCGCCCAGGTGCTCGAACGGATGCGTCGAGGCCCCGAACGCGACGAGCGCCTCGAACGGCTCTCCGACCAGGAACGCCGCATCCTGGATCTCATCGCCGAGGGGCTCACCAACCGCCAGATCGCCGAGCGGATCCACCTCGCGGAGAAGACGGTCAAGAACTACGTGTCGAACCTGCTCACCAAGCTCGGGATGCAGCGCCGCACCCAAGCCGCCGTGTACGCGGCCGGCCTGAGAGGCGACGGACCGACCACCTGACTGTCGTGCCGCCAGCTGATCACCCTCCCGAGCCGGTTGGCTCCGACGCCCGCCTGCGTCGACTCCTCGACGCGATCTCCCCGATCGCCGGCGGGTTGAGCCTGCCCGTCGTCCTCCGCCACATCATCGAATCCGCCTGCCTCCTCGTCGGGGCCCGGTACGGCGCGCTGGGAGTCATCGGCGAGAACCAGACCCTCGTCGAGTTCATCACCGTCGGTGCCGGACCCGAGGTGGTCGAGGCCATCGGGCACTATCCCGGAGGGGCGCGGGATCCTCGGGCTGCTGATCGTCGACCCTCGTCCGCTCCGACTCGCCGACCTGACCGCCCACCCCGACTCCTACGGTGTGCCCGAGCATCACCCCCCGATGCGGTCCTTCCTCGGCGTGCCGGTCCGGGTCGGCGACGAGGTCTACGGCAACCTCTACCTGTGTGAGAAGCGCGACGCCGAGGAGTTCAGCGCCGACGACGAAGCGCTGATCGGCTCGCTCGCCGTGATCGCGGCGGTGGCGATCGACAACGCTCGTCTCCACGAGCGTCTCCAAGACCTCGCGGTCGTCGAAGACCGCGAACGCATCGCCCGGGACCTCCACGACAAGGTCATCCAGCGGCTGTTCGCCACCGGGCTGTCGCTGCAAGCCGCGAGCCACGGGCTCGACGACCCGGCCGCGGGCAAGCTGACCCAGGCCGTCGACGAGCTCGACGTCACCATCACCGAGATCCGCAACGCCATCTTCGGTCTCGAGGCCCGACCGGCGGAACGCGCCAACCTGAGCGCGGCGCTGCTCGCCCTGACCGACGAGGTGACCCGGCGCGCCGGCCTCGAACCCGACGGTTCGCATCGACGGGCCGCTGAACAGCCTCCTCAGCCCCGCGCTCGGTGACGAGCTGCTCAGCGTCCTCGGTGAGGCGCTCGTCAACGTCGCCCGCCACGCCGACGCCCGCCACGTGAGCGTCTCCGTGCACGCCGACGCCGACGCCGTCGCGCTGCGTGTCGTCGACGACGGCCACGGGCCCCAGGGTGGACGACAGGGCGGGCACGGGCTGGCCAACCTGGAAGCCCGGGCCCGGCGCCTCGGCGGCAGCTGCGAGCTCCAGCGCCCAGGACGGCGAGACCACCCTCGAGTGGAAGGTCCCGCTCACCGACTGACCCCCCGATCTGGGACCTTCGACTCTCTCGGCGCCTCGGGGGTCGTGGGACGCTGACCGGTGATGTTCGTGCGCGACTTCATCGACGTCCCGCTGCCGTTCGAGGCCGTCGCGCCGCGGCTCGTCCGCAACGAGGCGTGGCTCAACCCGATCGCCCACGACGCCCTCGAGGAGGCCGCCGCCACGCTCGACGCGCTGCGCCCCGACCCGCCCCGCCAAGCGGGACTTCCCCCGCTCAGCGTCCACCTGACCCGAGGTCCGGTTCGGCTCCGTGCCGACAGCCTCGTCATGCCGTTGCACTGGGAGACCAACCTCCCCGCGTCCGTCCTGCCCGGCGTGAACGGCGACCTCGAGGTCAGCCCGCTCGGCCAGGACCGCTCCCAAGTCGCGGTCAGCGCCACCACGTGGACCTCCTCCGCCGAGCACGACGGAATCACCCGGCGGGTCGTCGAAACCGGCCTCCGGTCCTTTCTGCGCCGGCTCGCCGTCCAGCTCGAACGCGGGTCATGAGGTCCGTGTCGCCCGCGCCGAGCGCGGCACCCAACCGACGCTGGAGCGACGTCCGGTAGCCTCCGAAGCCGACCAGCGTGGGTCCAGCTCGGTCGACCGGTGAGGTCTGCAGCGCAATGATGATCGCGCTGCCGCCTTGTTCATCGTGTGGACCGCCGACGAGACCCGCCGGTCCTGATCCGCCGTCACGCCCCGGTCGGGCACGACGCGACAACCTGAGTCTCGAGGAACGCCAGCATGCTCGAGAGCGTCGACATCGGCCGCCAAACCGTTGACGACTACCGGGCCAGCGCGGGGGACGAGGCCGTCGAGGTGCTGCGGACGCTGGCGGAACCGCTCCGAGGCGCGCGGGTCCTGCACGTGAGCGCCACCCCGTACGGGGGTGGGGTGGCCGAGATGTTGCGCTCCGAGGTGCCGCTGCTTCGCGACCTCGGCTTGGACGCCCACTGGAACCTCATCCGCGGTGACGACCCGTTCTTCGCGGTCACGAAGGCCCTCCACAACGGGTTGCAAGGGTCGACCCAAGGTCTCACCACCGGGCAGCAAGAGCACTATCTCAGCCAGTCGGCCCAGAACGCCGACGCGCTCGACGACGACGGCTACGACGTCGTCGTCGTGCACGACCCGCAGCCCGTCGCGCTCCCCGAGCTGCACGGCCGTGGCGCGAGCCGCTGGATCTGGCGCTGCCACATCGACACCTCGGACCCCAACCCCCAGGTCTGGAGCTTCCTGCGGCCCTTCCTCTTCGGGTACGACGCGGCCGTCTTCACCGTCGGTGGCTTCGTCCCCCCGGACTTCCCGCTCCAGCGGATCGAGATCATCCCGCCGGCCATCGACCCGGAGAGCCCCAAGAACCTCGACATCGACCCCGAGCTCGCCACCCACGTGCTCTCGTGGATCGGCGTCGACGTCACCCGGCCGTTCGTCACCCAGATCTCGCGGTTCGATCCCTGGAAGGACCCGTTGGGTGTCATCGACGCGTACCGCCTCGCCCGCCGCGAGGCCTCTGGCCTCCAGCTCGTCCTCGCCGGGTCGATGGCCCTCGACGACCCGGAAGGATGGGAGATGTACCGAACCATCCACGACGTCACCCGGGGCGACCCTGACGTGCACGTCTTCACCAACCTGACCGGCGTCGGCAACATCGAAGTCAACGCGCTGCAACGCCTCGCCGCGGTGGTGATCCAGAAGTCGCTTCGAGAGGGGTTCGGGCTCGTCGTCTCCGAAGCGCTCTGGAAGCGGACGCCGGTGGTCGCGAGCCGGGCCGGTGGCATCCCGCTGCAGCTCCGAGACGGTGCCGGCGGGTACCTCGTCGACTCCGTCGCCGAGTGCGGAGCCCGCGTCGCCGAGCTGGTGCGCGACCCGCGCCGGCGGCGCGCCGTCGCCCGGTCCGGCCGGGACCACGTCCGCGACCGCTTCTTGCTGACCCGACTCGTGGCCGACTCGTTGCGGCTCTACACGTCGATCCTCGGGAGTGAACCCGCACCCACCACGACCGCCACCGCCGCGATCGCCGACGAGCCCCGAGACCCCGTGTGCGGCGTTCGGGTCGACCCCGGCCGCGCCCGGCAGCTCGTCCTCGGTGACCTCACCCACCGCTTCTGCTCGCGGGGCTGCGAGGAGGAGTTCGCCCGTGACCCCGAGCGGTTCCTCCGGGCCGTCACCGGTCACGTGTCGCTCCGACACCGCTTCGCCCACCGGGGTCGAACCGGGCGCCGGGGGCGGGACTTTGGCCCCTAGCCGCCGGTGCACCTCGATGCGACGGTGAGCGCGCGGGTCGGTTCACGAAACCGATCCGAGTGAGGAGGTGCGTGACATGGCGAAGATGGTGAGTGGGATCGCCGGCCCCGGAGACCTGGGCCGGCGGGTCGCGCACCGTCGGCGTCAGCTCCACCTGAGCCCTGAGGAGCTCGCGGCACGGACCGGCATGGCCGCGGGCTACCTCGAGGACCTGGAAGTCCGGCCCGGCCAGCTGACGACCGAAGCGGTGTTGCGCCTCGCCGCGGCGCTCGACACGACACCGGGCGCCCTGCTCGGCGGCGACGTCGATCGGGCCTCCGGCTCGAGCCGCCCGGCGGACCGTCCGAGCCTCGACACCCTGGCGCCCGAAGACGCGGAACGACTGCTCGCCGGCGGTGGCATCGGCCGAGTCGTGTTCGACACGCCCGGGCGGGGGCCGGTCGCGTTGCCGGTGAACTATCGACTTCTCGACGGCGACGTAGTGTTCCGCACCACCGCCGAGACCAGCCTCGCCGCGGCGGCAGGTCAGGACCCGGTGAGCTTCGAAGTGGACGACGTCGACGAGGCGATGAGCCAGGGTTGGAGTGTGCTGGTGACCGGTCGTCTCGAGCGGGTCGACGACCCTGGCGAGTTGGAGCGACTCAGCGCGCGAGCCGCGCAGCCCTGGGCCGGTGACGACCGCAAGGTGCTCCTGCGCGTCGTCGTGCGCGAGCTGTCCGGTCGGCGCATCTGGTCTCGGTGGTGACCGACCGGATCGACGCCGCAGCGCGAACCCTGCGGCCTGGTCGGGTGGGGACCGGCGAGCCGAGAGCGGCGACGCTTGGCTGAGACGGCGATCCGCACCGAAGGGCTCACCAAGCGCTTCGGCAACCTCGAGGTGCTCCGCGCGTTGGATCTCGAGGTGCCCCGCGGCGAAGTGCTCGGGTACCTGGGTCCCAACGGCGCCGGGAAGACCACCACCATCCGGCTCCTCCTCGGGCTGCTGCGGCCCAGCGCCGGAAGGTCCGAGATCTTCGGGCTCGACAGTCAACGCCACGCGGTCGAGGCGCACCGCCGGTTGGCGTACGTCCCCGGCGAGGCGAGCCTGTGGCCCGCGCTGACCGGAGCCGAGACACTGCATCTGCTCGGCCGGGTGCAAGGTTCCTTCGACCCCGCCTACCGGGACGTGCTCGTGGAGCGCTTCGAGCTCGACCCGTCCAAGAAGGTGCGGGCCTACTCGAAGGGCAACCGCCAGAAGCTGGCCCTGATCGGCGCGCTCATGACCCGCCCGGACCTGCTCGTCCTCGACGAGCCGACCAACGGGCTCGACCCGCTGATGGAGCAGGCATTCCGAACGTCCGTCGCCGAGGCGCGCGCCGAGAGTCAGACCGTGTTCTTGTCGTCGCACATCCTGAGCGAGGTCGAGGCGCTCTGTGACCGGGTCGGGATCCTCCGCGACGGCGCCCTCGTCGAGATCGGCACCCTGAACGAGATGCGTCACCTCTCGGCGTTGTCGGTCGAAGCGACGTTCGACACCGCGCCACCTGACCTGTCACGTGTCCCCGGCGTGACGGTCGTCGACGTCGATCGCAACCGTGTCCGATGCCAGGTCCGCGGGAGCGTCGAGCCGCTCCTGAAGGTCCTGGCCGCGGCCGGCGTCCACGAGCTCCTCAGCCGGGAGCCGTCCCTCGAGGAGCTCTTCCTCGCGCACTACGGCTCCGGGGACGGGTCCGACCCGGCACCGAAGGGCGCCACCCCCACCCGTGGTCACTGACACGATCCGGACGGTGCGCCGCGTCCCGGCACGCGGCCGTCCCGACTGGGTCGTCGCGACCCTCGTCGCCCGCCGCGCGGCCCGACAAGGGGCGCTCTGGGGCCTCGTGTTCGGCACGTTGATCTTCTCGACCGTGTCCGGCTTCGCCACCGCCTACCCGACCGCGAGCTCGCGGGCCCAGCTGCAAACCTCGCTCGGCACCAACCCCGGCCTCGAGGCCCTGCTCGGTCCAGCCCGCCACATCGGGACCGTCGCCGGGTTCACCGCCTGGCGCGGGCTCGGACTCGTGGTGCTCGTCGGAGCCGTCTGGGGGCTGCTCGCCGGCACCCGCCTGGTGCGCGGGGAGGAGGAAGCCGGCCGGTGGGAGATCCTCCTCGCCGGGCACACGACCCGCCGCGGGGCCGCCGCCCAGGCCCTCGTCGGCCTCGCGGCCGGCTGGCTCGCGCTCCTCGCGACGACCGCCGTCATCGTCGTCGCGGTCGGACAGACCGCCGACGCCCAGTTCGGCGTCACCGCGTCGCTCTACTTCGCGCTCGTGTTGGTGACCTCGGCCGCGATCTTCCTCGTCGCCGGCGCGTTCGCCGGTCAGCTCGCCGCGACCCGGCGACGAGCCGCGGCGCTCGTCGCCGGCGCGTTCGGCGTCGCGTTCGTCATCCGCATGGTCGCCGCGTCGGCATCCGGGCTGCGGTGGATGCG
Source organism: uncultured Actinomycetes bacterium (assembly GCA_963714105.1). Taxonomy (GTDB): domain Bacteria; phylum Actinomycetota; class Acidimicrobiia; order IMCC26256; family PALSA-555; genus PALSA-555. Next base: position 2,617,056 of record OY970233.1, read on the forward strand.
CTGGATGACCCCCCTCGGCTGGATCGACGCGCTGCAGCCCCTCACCGGGACTCAGCCCTTCGCGTTCGTCCCGATCGCGGCGCTGATCGCCGTGCTCGGCTGGGCCACGGTGCGGCTCGCCGGCGCCCGCGACCTCGGCGCCGCCGCCCTCCCCGACCACGACCAGGCCGCGCCCCACACCCGCCTGCTCGGCGGCCCGACCGGCCTCGCCGTCCGCCTGAACCGGCCCATCGCGGTCGGCTGGCTCCTCGGCGTCGGCGGCGGCGCGCTCCTCATGGGGCTCGTGGCCAAAGCCGCGGCCGACTCGATCGCCCACTCGAAGAGCATCCGGGAGGCGCTCGCCCGCATCGGTGCCCACACCGGCGGCGCCGCCGCCTACCTCGGGTTCGCGTTCGTGTTCATCGCCGTCCTCGTCGCGCTCATCGCCGCGGGCGAGGTGAGCGCCACCCGCGAGGAAGAAGCCGACGGTCGCCTCGACAACCTGCTCGTCCGGCCCGTCCACCGCCTCGGGTGGCTCGCGGGTCGCGTCGGCGTCGCCGCCGTACTCGTCGCCGCCGCCAGCCTGACCGCGGGCGTGTTCGGCTACGTCGGAGCAGCCAGCCAGGCCAGCGGCGTGTCGCTGCACCGCATGCTCGAAGCCGGGCTGAACGTCGCCCCACCCGCGCTGTTCGTGCTCGGCGTCGGCACGCTGATCTACGGCGTCACCCCCCGCCTCGCCCGGCTCGTCGTCTACGGGCTCGTCGTCTGGTCGTTCCTCGTCGAGCTGGTCGGCGCCACCCTCCGGCTGAACCACTGGCTCCTCGACACGTCGATCCTGCGCCACGTCGCGCCGGTCCCGGCCGTCGATCCCAACTGGACCAGCGCCGGGATCCTCGTCGCCATCGGGGTGGTGGCCGCCGCCGCCGGCGCGGTGCTGCTGCAACGACGCGACCTCGTCGCCGCATGACCTCCCGGTCCGGAGACCCGACCCGCCGGGCGACCGGTCAGCTGGCCAGCACGATGCCGAGGAACAGCGCGCCGAGCGCGGCGACGCCACTCACGGCACCGAACACCGCCAGCCCGGTCCGTGATCGAGCCCGCACGTGTGCCGCCGCGGCGGCGCCCGCTCCCGCGACGAAGACGAGCTTCACGATCAGCGTCGTCCCGTACGCGCTCGACCAGTGCGGATCGACCGCGACGATGTTCCAGATCCCCGTCGCGACGAGCACCCCGAACGCCGGCCACGCCAGCTGATTGAACCGCCGGGCCACCACCCGCGGGGCGTCGGGGGACAGGCGGCGCAGGCCGGGGACGAGGCCCGCCAGGGTGAGCTGGCCACCGACCCACACGCTGGCGGCGAGCACGTGCAAGAAGAGGCGGATCGTCGTCCAGGTGATCGGGAGCATCGCCGGAGCGTAGGCAGCACGCCGACCCGGAGCGTCGGGGCTAGCGCACGTTCAGATCCAGCCGCATCCCGAGGCGGTAGTGCCCGGGGAGGTTGCAGACCGCCACGTAGTGGCCCGGGCTCAGCTGTGTCGGCACCGACCGACCGGCGCCGGGAGCCAGCGGCGCGCCGCTGTCGGCGACGCCGTGGAGCAGCGGCAATTCCTCGTCGACCTTGCCGTTCGCGTCGACCGGGAGCGCGTTGGCGGGCAGATCGGTTCGGAACATCACGACCTCATGGTCGACCGTCCCGTCGTTCGAGACCGCGAGCGTGTGACGCCCGGCCGTCAGCGTCGGTGTCATGCCGATCCGGAAGTTCGTGAGCGACACCGCGACGTCACCCGACGGGCCCGTCGCGTACGTCGCCAGCTCGTAGACCACGAGGATCGTCGCTACCAAGAATACGACACCGACGATCAACAGCGTCGTCCTCATGTCCTTCATCGCCACACCAATTCGCTCCACGGCGGTCATCGTGGCGGGACGACACGGCCCGCTGTAGGGCCGAAGGTCCTCGCCACGGTCTCAGTTGGACCCGACCGCAACGCTCGACGATCCCCGTCACGGTGATCCACCGAGCACGGGATCGGGAGAGCGCGGGCACCGACCCCGGGCCGGCCAGCCCGGAGGTTTCAGGTGCCGCTCACGACGGTCCGACGGCGGTCACCGCGGCCCGGCGATTGGCACGTCCGCACCGAACGAGCGACCCGAGATGTGGTCACTGGCGATCTTCACGAAGTAGTCGCGTGGGCCGGGAACCGACGGACGCAACCCGAGGCGGCGGGCCCGCTCGAGCATCGGCGGGTAGTGGATCTGGGCCGCCCGACCGATGACCAGCACGCTCCAGCCACTCGCCCCGTCCGGTGTGGTCTCGTCGACCTCGAACGCGACGACGCGCTCCAGGATCCCCGCGCACAGCTTCGTACCGGGCGCGGTGCGGAACACGATCTCGTCGTCGAGCAGCGCGTAGTTGACGGGGAAGATCGCCGGCAACGCATCCATCGTGACCGCGACCCGCCCGAGGTGCCCGTCGTGGAGCCGCCGCCGGCACTCCTCCGGTGACAGCACCGACAGCCCGTCAACCTCCATCCCGTGATTGGATGCCGATCGTGGCGGCCGGGCTAGAGCCCAAAGTCCTCTCACCCGGGCCGGAGCCCCGCCGTGAGCGGGCTCGGCGGAAGGGTCGTCAGATCGGGACCTTTGACCCTCCCCAACGCCGCGCTGCCCTGCGACGCTCGACCGGCATGCTCGAGAGGGGACCGAGATGATCACGGCGGTCGGGCTCAACGGAAACTCGTACTTCATCCACTGGGGCTGGTTCCAGATCTCGGCCGCGAACCTGGCCGTGATCGTCGGGATGGTCCTGGTGCTCGCGCTGGCGATCGTGCTGCCCTTCCCGAAGCGCGGCCGATGAGCGCCCCCGGGGCCGACGTGAAGGGCGAGCGACGGTCGTGGACCGGCGCGGTGCGCCGCGCCGCGGTGCGGACCTTGCCGCCCGAACAGCTGCTGCCGGACGAGCAGCCCGTGTACGTCGCGTCGTGGGTGTACGTGTTCGGCGTCGCCACCGCTGCCGCGCTGATCACCGTCATCGTGTCCGGACTGGTGCTGGCGATCGAGGGACCGACCTGGTGGCACACCTCCTCGGTGGGGCTGTTCTTCAACAGCATGCACCTCTGGAGTGTCGAGCTGTTCTTCTTCTTCATGATCATCCACCTCTGGGCGAAGTTCCTGATGGCCGCCTGGCGGGGCAAGCGGGCCATGACCTGGGTCACCGGCGCGGTCGCGTTCGTCGTGTCGATCGGCGCCGCGTTCACCGGGTACCTGTCACAGCAGAACTTCGCCTCCCAGTGGGTCGCGTCCCAAGCCAAAGACGGTCTGAACTCGGTCGGGATCGGCGCCTTCTTCAACGTCCTCGACTTCGGCCAGATGTTCACCTGGCACGTGGTCCTGCTCCCGCTCGGTGTCGTCGTGCTCGTCGTCGCCCACGTCCTGCTGGTCCGCAAGCACGGCGTCGTGCCGCCCTTCCCGGCCCGCACCGCGCCGAGTGAGCCGGCGCCGGTCCCGGAGGTGCACGACCGATGAGCGCGTCCTCATCAGCGCGGGACGAGGCGGCCACCTGGCAGGGCGGGTACCGGCGCTACGACCTCGTGAAGGAGTTCGTCATCGCGCTGGTCGTCGTCAGCTTGTTGACGGCCGTGCTCGCGGGTGTGTTCTCGTCACCCGACAAGCGGGCGGTCACGATCGCGCAGTGGTCCCGCGGCGACCCCACCGACTTCGTCACCACCGGCCTCTCGGAGCTCAACGGGACCAGCACGACCGCCACCTACGGGCCGCCCTACAACCACACCTCCGGCGCGGGCCAGAAGATCGGTCCGGTCTCGTTGCAGCGGCTCGCCGGGGTCCGGATCCCCGTCGACGCTCCCACCGACCTGGTGCTGCACCCGCTGCAAGCGCTCGCCGCGGACGAGCCGCAGCTCCGCGCCGCGCTCGACCAGTACCAGAGCGCGACGAGCGCGCAGCAGCAGCACTGGACCGACGCGTACTCGAAGGCGCTCTCCCACGCCCAGGTCCGGGGCGGTCAGGTGCGCGTCCCCCCGGCGACTACGGGCCGGTCGGGCCGATGATGGACAGCCTGCTCGCGTTCGCGCGCAGCGGTGGCCTCGACGGCGCGCTCGTCACCCACTCGCAGTTCTACGCGACCGACTACACCAAGCCGCTGCTGTTCATGGCGGACAGCAGCTACCTCCAAGGCCTCGCCCAGCAGGACCATCTCCTGGGAGGCCAGTGGGGGATGATGAACGAGACCGGCAACTTCCCCGGCCAGGCGTGGCTCTGGCTGTACACCTTCTGGTACCAGATCTCCCCGTTCAAGACATCGCACAACGCGGACGCACTCATCTGGGCGATCATGGCGATCCTCACCCTCGCGCTCATCCTGGTGCCGTTCATCCCGGGTGTGCGATCCATCCCCCGGGTGGTCCCGTCTACCGGCTGATCTGGCGCGACTACTACCGCGACGTCGAGCATCCCGAACGGGCATCGACCGCGAGGCGTTGAGCCGGCACCAAATCCCGCGCTGGATCAACCATCGGGCCCACACTGCGGTTGACCGACCGTTCAGGTCCCGGCGCGACTAGCGCGCCGTCGGGCGAAAGTGGTGCACTACTCCGCGCATGGCCGTCACCATCTACGGGGTCGTCGTCGTCACGTTCATGATGACCATGTACGCTCTCGAATCACGGCACCGGGGCTTCGTCCTGGCCTTCGCGTGTGGCTGTGTCCTGTCCAGCAGCTACGGGTTCCTCTCCGGCGCGTGGCCGTTCGGGGTGGTGGAGCTCATCTGGTCGGGGATCGCGGTGCACCGCTACGTGACCCACGACGCGCCCCCGAGCGGCTCCGACGCCTCGACCCCGTGATCCGCGACCGCCGGGGTCGCGTCCGTCAGCGGCTCGGCGCCCGCAGGATGGTCACGATCGTGAAGCGGGTGCCGCGGGTGATCGGGGTCACCTCGTGCCAGGTGTCGGCGCGGAAACGCGACGAGGAGGCCGGGTGCTGCGGGCACCGCCCACGCGGCGTGGGCGTCGAAGACGTCACGGTCGGGGCACGAGAGCCTGAGCTCGCCGCCCTCGTAGCACGGCGCTTGCGCCCGGTCCGTTCAGGAAGACGACCACCGAGAGCCGCCACCTCGCCAACGGCTCGGGGAGCTCGACGTCGGGGTAGAGGTCACAGTGGGGCCGGTAGAAGTCCCGGGCTCGGACGCCACGAAGTGCGGCTGCTCGTATTCGGTGAGTGCCTCGGCGAAATGCTGCGAGAGGCTCGGCGCGCCCGCCGGGATCGTCGGTCTCTCGGACGCCTCCACGCGGCGACGTCGGCGGGGCGCGGTGCATCTCTGCCCGAGGCTCGACGCATTCGGTATCGGTGAGGAACACCGGACGGACGAGTGCGTCAATCCCGCGGGTGGAGACCCCCCAGAGGGCCTCCCGGCATCCGGTGTCGCGGTCACCGATCGGAACCGACTGACGGCGCTACGACCTAACCGGTGCCGCGCTTTGCGGGTCTCGACGACTGGTGACGATTAGGCATACACGACGATGGTGTCCGCGGCAACGTCCTGCAAGGCGCGGTGTTCTCGGCCCACGACGATGCCAACGAAACCGAGGCCGAACATGATGAACGACAGCGGGAACACCAAGGTCCGGATCGCGGCCTTTCCAGCATGGAGTTTCGAGCCGTCGCGCCGCACGACCCGCAGGCCGATCAACGCCATCCCTGGGGTCTTCCCGACGGTGGCCCAGCTGACGAAGTAGTACAGGAACAGCCAAACGACGGTCGCGGGTCCGCCAACCGCAGCGGGGATCTGCACGTGCAGTGTCTTGCCGGTAAAGACGTCGAAGATGACGACGATCGTGAGCGTGCCCAGTGCGAACAGTGCATTCGACGCGAAGAGATCGGTGATCCATGCCACGAGACGGGTTGCAGGCCCTGCGTAGGCGCCGGACCGCTCGGATTCCGAACGGTCGGTTTCCTCGGGTGAGGTCACGACTCGGAGGGAGCGGGCGACGGTCGCTCCGGACGCCAACCTGGTGGACGTCGGAGCGCACGATCAACGATCTGGGTGATCCGATGGTCGGAACGCGCACCCTCGGAGCGGACTGCGTCGAGGGTGCGCCGCGTGGCTTGTCGGACCGACCGTTCGACGACAGCATCGAGGTCCACCCGCTCGATGAGCTCGTTGACGTCGATCTTCTCGAGGATCGCGTTCAGATCGATGTGGTTGATCACCTGTTGCACAACCGAGTCGACAGGTGTCAAGAGGCGGTCGAGCGGACTCGGTCGATGATCGTCTGTCATGGCACCATGGTGTTGCACACCGACCGGCTCCCCGTCCAGTCTCGATCGACACGCTTGACCCGCGAGTTCGCCCGGGTGTCGTCGGTGGAGCCTTTTGGCCCTTCAGGCTTGCGGCCAGCGCCCACCCGTCGGAGCCGGGCGACCGGTTGGTCGAGCTCGGCGATGGCGGCCTCCGTCGCGTCGGCCAGCTCGGCGCAGAGGTCGAGCACACCTCGGAGCGCCTCGTCCGGCTTGAGCCGGAAACGCTCGTCGCGTCGGTGGCGTTCATGCTCGTCGTGGACCCGATCAAGATCCGGGTGCTGCGGCGCTTCCGCCTCGTCTAAGCCCGCGGCCTGACGGGCCCGCAGCCGCGGGTTATCTCGGCCGCGGACATCGGGCCCGGGGGCGGGGCTGGCCGTGAGAGAATCGGCCCTCGCGTGCGACGCGCACGGTCGTCGACCCGTCGCCCGGTCGGCCGCGGACGATTTGGAGGAGCCCATGCACACCGAGATCTGCGACCGCTACGGCATCGAGTTCCCGATCTTCGCGTTCAGCCACTGCCGCGACGTCGTCGCCGCGGTGAGCCGCGCCGGCGGCTTCGGCGTGCTCGGCGCGCTCGCGTTCGGCGCCGACCAGCTCGAAGTCGAGCTCGACTGGATCGACGAGCACGTCGGCGACAAGCCCTACGGCGTCGACCTGGTGATGCCGGCGGCGGCGATCCAGTCCGGTGAAGACGACCGGGAGCTGGGCATCAAGAAGGTCGAGAGCATGATCTCGGACACCCACTGGGACTACGTCGAGGCGATCCTCGCCGAGCATGACGTCCCCCCGCTCCCCGCCGACTTCGACGCCACCCCGGTCGCCGCCGGCCTCGAGGTGGGGGAGCGGTTCCCGCGCCAAGTCGAAGTAGCCCTCCAACGCGACAACGTCCGCATGCTCGTCAACGCGCTCGGCCCGCCACCCGACTACGCGATCGACGCCGCGCACGCCCGCGGCGTCGACGTCGGGGCGCTGACCGGGAGCATCCGCCACGCCGAGAAGAACCTCGAACGCGGCGTCGACGTCATCATCGCCCAGGGCACCGAAGCCGGCGGCCACTGCGGCGAGATCTCGACGATGGTCCTCGTGCCCGAGGTCGTCGACGCCGTCGCCGGGCGGGCACCCGTCCTCGCCGCGGGCGGGATCGGATCGGGCCGCCAGGTCGCCGCCGCGCTCGCGCTCGGCGCCGACGGCGCCTGGACCGGGTCCATCTGGCTCACCACCGCCGAATCGGACACCCCGCCCGTCGTGGTCGACAACCTCCTCGCCGCGACGTCCCGCGACACCGTCCGGTCCCGAGCCATGACGGGGAAGCCCGCCCGTCAGCTCCGCACCGCCTGGACCGACGCGTGGGAGAACGACGACTCGCCCGGGACGCTTCCCATGCCGCTCCAGGGTGTCGTCTACTCGAACGCGGCGCGGCGCATCACGCGCGCGCAGCGAGCCGAGCTCAGCGGCTCCCCGGTCGGCCAGATCGTGGGTCGGATGAACCGGGTGCGCCCGGCCAAGGACGTGCTGTACGACCTGGTCGAGGAGTGCATCAGTGCCACCGAGCGGCTCGAGCACCTCATGGGCACCCCCGATTGACGCCCAGCCCGCCCTTCGGTCCCGCCTGAACACCGTGTCGGTGTCGGCCGCTCGCCGGTCGTGATCACCCAGGTCTACGGGCTGACCACCGTCGACGACGCGTCGGCGTGCATGGCGCTCGGGGTGGATCAGCTCGGGGTCGTCCTCGACGAGGGTCTCGGCGCGTGGGACGCCGTCGACCTCGACACCGCCCGCGCGATCCTCGCGGTCGCCGGTGACGCCGGCCCACGGCTGGCGTTGAGCCTCGGAACCGAGCCCGCGACCGTGCTCGCGACGGCCCGGGCTACCGAACCCGACATCCTGCATGTCGCCCGAACCGTCGCGTTCACGCCCGACGCGCTGGCGGCGATCCGCGCCGACCTCGGCCGGGTGGCGCTCATGTGCACCATCCCCGTGGTCGGGGTCGATGCCCCCACCGTCGCGGCCCGCTACGAGCCCGTCGCCGACTGCCTGCTCCTCGACTCGAGGGACGACGCGTCCGGTGTGGTCGGCGCCACCGGGCTCGTGCACGACTGGGACGTCAGCGCAGCGGTCGTGGCCCGCGTCGACGTCCCGGTGCTCCTCGCCGGCGGCCTCGGACCTGAGAACGTCCGGGAGGCGATCGCGGTGGTGCACCCTTGGGGGGTCGACTCGGAGACGCACACCAGCCGGGTCGACGACCGCCGCCGCAAGGACCTGGATCGGGTCGCGGCGTTTGTCGCCGCCGCGACCGGCGCGGCCTGACCGGGCCGGGTGCCGTCAGGCCGGCGAGCCGTCGGCGAGGCGAGCCCAGCGGCCGAGGTGGCCGATCGGGTCGTCGGTCAGCAGTCCGGCCGGGCGGGGCTCGGCGAACAGGTTGCCCTGGGCGTGCTCGCAGCCGAGGGTGAGCAGCTCCGCGAGCTGCTCGGGGGTTTCGACCCCCTCGGCCGTCGAGCTCAAGCCGAGCGCGTGGGCGAGGCTCACTACCGCGGTGACGATCGCCTCGTCTTCGGGATCGTGGGCGAGACCGTTGATGAAGGCGGCGTCGATCTTCAGCGCTTCGATCGGGAAGCGCTTCAAGTGGCTGAGCGACGAGTAGCCGGTGCCGAAGTCGTCCACGGCGAGATGGATCCCGAGCGCCCGCAGCGCCCGAAGGGCGCTCGACGCCGACTCGGTGTCTTGCATCAGCGCGGTCTCGGTGATCTCGAGCCACAACGAGCCGCGGCGGATACCGGTGCGGTCCAGGATGTGGCTGACCTGCTCGGGGAGGGACGGTTCCGCGAGCTGGCGGGGGGACAGGTTGGCGCTCATGGTCAGCTGACGGGTGGCGGTCTCGGTGGTCTGCCACGCCGCGAGCTGACGGCACGCGGTCTCGATCACCCAGATCCCGAGCGGCACGATCAGCCCGGTCTCCTCCGCGAGCCCGATGAACTCGGCCGGCCCGATGAGGCCACGATCCGGGTGCTGCCACCGCACCAGTGCTTCGAAGCCGCTGAGCCGGCCCGTCTCGAGCTCGAAGATCGGCTGGTAGTGGAGCTCGAACTCGCCACGGTCGAGGGCGCGGTGCAGCGCGTTGCCGGTGTGGAGATGCTCCAAGCTCCGGACGCGTGCCCGGGCGTCGAAGAACTCCGCTCGGCGCCGGCCGAGTTCCTTCGCCCGGTACATCGCCGCGTCGGCGTCGCGGACCAGCGTTTCCGGCGTCTCCTCGTGATGGTCGGAGCAGGCGATGCCGATGCTGGCGGTCACGAAGATCTCGCCTTCGGTGAGCAGCACGGGCCGCTCGACCTCCTCGAGGACCCGTTCGGCGAGGCTCATCACCGCGTCGGCGTCGGGCGTCGCCGGGCACAGGATCGTGAACTCGTCGCCACCGAAGCGGGCGACCGTGTCGCTCGGCCGCAGCATGCGGCGCAGGCGGTGTCCGATCGTGACGAGTACCTGGTCGCCGGCGTCGTGACCCAGGCTGTCGTTGATGACCTTGAAGTTGTCCAGATCCAAGAACAGCACCGCGATGCGCTCGATCCGTTGGGACGAGCGGGTCATCACCGAACGGAGCCGATCGATGAACAGGGTGCGGTTCGGGAGCCCGGTCAAGGGGTCGTGGATGGCCTGGTGGACGAGGCGCTCACCGATCGCCTTGCGTTCGGTGATGTCCTCCACCTGCCCGATCATGTACAGCGGCTGACCGGACGCGTCACGCACCGCGGACACGCTGAGCGACACCCAGACGAGGTGCCCGTCGGCGTGGACGTAACGCTTCTCCATCCGGTAGCCGCGTGACTCGCCTCCGAAGAGGCGCCGGATGTTCTCGTCGTTCTCCGACCAGTCGTCGGGATGGGTGATCTCGCCGACGGTCATGTCGACCAGCTCGTCGGCGGAGCGCCCCAACATGTGGGCGAACGCGGCGTTCGTGCGGAGGAACCGGCCGGCGCTGTCCGCCAACGCCATGCCGATCGGGGCGTGCTCGAACGCGCTGCGGAACCGCTCCTCGCTGTCCCGCAGGGCCCATTCGGCGCGGAGCCGTTCGGTGACGTCGCGGGAGTTGATGACGATCCCGGCCACGTTCGGGTTGTCGAGCAGGTTCGTCGCGGTGCCCTCCAACCAGCGGTACTCGCCGTCGCGCACGGCGCAGGCGGGCGGTCAGCCAGGCCGAACGGCCGGGGGTGGCGCGGATGTGATCCAACCCGGCGAGGAACCCGGCGCGGTCGTCCGGGTGGACGAGATCGGTCTTGCGCGTCCCGACGAGCTCCTCGGGTGCGCAGCCGATGAACCGGCCCACCGCAGGGCTCGCGTACGCGATGAGGTCATCGGCTCCGTACACGGTCACGAACTCGGAGGCGTGCTGCACGAGCGAACGGAACCGGTCCTCACTCACGCGGAGCGCCGCTTCCGCCGCGTGACGTTCCGAGACGTCACGCGCGTTGACGACGATGCCCTGGATCGCCGGGTCGTCGAGCCGGTTCGTGCCGACCGCCTCCACCCAGCACCACGACCCGTCCGCCCGACCGAGCCGAAGCTCGGTGCGGCGCTCGAGCTCGCCGCTCGCGATGCCGGTCTCGAACACCGTCATGATCCGGTCCCGGTCGTCGGGGTGGACCAGCTCGAACGCCGAGACGGGCTCCCGCGGCTGGCCCTGGCGCGGGAAGACCCCGCTGGGCCAGCCCAGCACCCGGTTCACCGATGGACTCCCGTAGACGATCCGACCCGTCGCGTCGAGGACCACCACCATGTCGGAGGAGTGCTCGACGAGCGCGGCGAAGCGCCGCTCGCTCTCCCGCAGCGCCGCCTCCGCGTCGATCTCGGCCCGTTCCCGGGCGACCCCGAGGATCTGCGCGCACCGTCCCGTGCGGTCGGCGATCGGCTCGAGAGTCACCTCGTACGCCGCGATCCCGTCGTCGAACTCGAAGTCCACGTCGTAGCGCAGCGGGATCCCGCGGTCGGCCACGATCGTGTACCGCTCGACCGCCTGGCGGGCGAACGAGGCCGGCAGCATTTCCTCGGGGGCGCGACCCGCGAGGTCCTCACTGCCGCCGAACACGCCGAGATGGGAGCGGTAGGCATCGTTGGCGCCGAGATAGCGGAAGCGGGGCGACCGGTTCGCCGAGCGGACCTCGAGCAGGAAGGTCGGCGGTGCGGCCGGTGGGGTGCCGGCCAGCCGGGCCCAGATCCGCTCGGCGGGGACCGGGGCGCGGGTCCGCTCGGGCAACCGGTGCGTGGCGGTCCGGCGCCGACGTCGGCCCCACCCCTTCACGATCGCCTCCTCGAGCCTTCTGCCCACGCTGGGTAGCGGCCCCACCACTATCGGCTCGCGACGGGCCGGCATCAAGCGCCTCTGGGGCGCCGCTCGGCCCGGTGGCCAGAGAGGAGGCGACCGGGTGAGGCGCCCGCCGGGTTCAGGCGACCACGCCCTCCTGGCGGAGCTGCTCGGCCTCCCCGCCGAGCCCGACGCGGCCCAGGATCTCGTCTGTGTGCTGGCCGAGCAGCGGCGCGGCAACGCCCAGCTGGGCCGGCGTGCCCGGGAACTGGGTGGGGTGGCGGGGCTGGCGGATCCTCCCCGCGGCGGGATGCTCCGAGTCGACGAGGAGCCCGATCGCTTGCGCGTGGGGGTCGTCGACCAGCTCCGCCGGGGACAGCACGACCCCGCACGGGACTCGGTTCGCTTCGAGGCGGCTCATCGCGACCTCGGTGCTGAGTTCCCGGGCCGCGGCGTAGCAGCGATCCATGATCTCCCGGGTGAGGGACTGGTGTCGGTTCCGCTCGGCGATGGTCGCCACCCTCGGGTCGTCGTAGCCGTCCACGCCGAACGCCTGGCAGAGCCCGGCGAAGTCGGAGTCCGACGTCGGCGTCGCGATACCCCAACCGTCGGTGAAGTGGAAGGGCCGGAAGTTGGCGACGAAGCTCGATGCCCGGCTGTGGTCCGACTCGAGGAGGACCTCGTTGCCCGCGGCGTCGGCCCAGAGGAACGACACGACCGCGTCGAGCATCGAGAGGTGGAGGTGCTGACCGCCGGCCCCCCGCTCCCGGGCGAACAGCGCCGCGGTGATCGCCTGCGCCGCGAACAGCGCGGTGATCTTGTCCGCGGCGGTCTGCTGCAAGAAGCGGGGTTCGCCGGTCTCGCTGTCGGCTTGGTTCGCGGCGAGACCCCCGTACGCCTGGATGACCGTGTCGTAGGCACCCTTCCCCGCGTACGGGCCTTCCGGGCCGAAGCCCGAGATCGACACGTAGATGAGGTCGGGATGCTCGGCCCGGAGTGCCTCGTACCCCACGCCGAGCCGGTCCACGACACCAGGCCGGAAGTTCTGGACCACGACGTCGGCGTCGCGCGCCAGACGCACCACGATGTCTCGACCCGCGTCGGTGCGCAGGTCGACCGCGATGGAGCGCTTGCCCCGGTTGCACATCTGGAACAACGCGCTCGTGCCGTTCACGGCCACCCCGACCCACCGGGCGATGTCACCCATCCCCGGCCGTTCCACCTTCACGACGTCCGCGCCCTGATCCGCGAGGAGCGCCACCGCGTACGGCCCAGTCAACGCGATCGAAAGGTCGAGGATCCGGACGCCGTCGAGCGGCCCCGGGGCGCTCACTCGACGAACTCCGGGCTCGTGCGGGGCCGCCCGCCCGGGCCGCTGTACGCGAGGCCGTATCCGGGTGGGCCCGCGAAGTCGGCCTGGGCGAGGACCGACGTTCGAGCCGCGGCACCACGCGTCGAGGAGCCGATCCTCGGCCGGGTAGTCGAACGGGTCGGTCAGCACCAGCTCCTCGGTGCTGCCCGGAGGGTGCGGATGGTCGGCGAGCCAGCGGGCGGTGCGGGCCACCGCCTCCCGTGCCGGCACCACGTCTCGATAGCCGAGGTCCCCGCGCACCGCGGCCAGGTCGAGGACCCGGTGGGTGGGGAGCGGCTGGGCGAGGAGTGGCCGGGCCGGGATCGCCACGTCGTAGGGCATGGAGACGATCTCGAACTCGTGGCCGAGCGCGGCGGCGGTCAGCTCCACGACCTGGCGCACCGTGAGCACCTCCTCGTCGCCGGCGTTGAAGACCCGACCCGCGCTCACCGCAGGCTGGTCGACCGCCAGCAGCACCGCGTGGGCGAGGTTCTCGGTGTAGCCGTGGTGGTGCAGCGTGAGCCCGTCGTCGGCGACGACGAGCCGGCGGCGGCCGTCGAGGACCCGCCGGACCACACACCACTCACGCGGGGCCAGCTGGTACGGGCCATAGACGTACGGATACCGGACGTGGGCCGCGCCCGGATGATGCTCGAACACGACCCGCTCGGTGCGGGCGATGCGGAAGCCCTTCTCGTCCTCGTCCGGGGTGCGGACGGTGGGGGCGTCCTCCGCGGTCGGCACCGGCAGTCCCGGCGGGTCGAACAGCCACGGGTTCATCCAGCCTCGGTACGCGGGGACACCGCCGACCGACACGAAGTGCCCACACCGGCCCGCGGTCACCTCCGCGATGCGTCGCAGCCGGCCGTACATGGCGACGACGAGATCGAAGCGGCGGCGGGCGAGCGCGGCGCGGAGCTCGCCGTCGTCGTACGGGTCGAGATGGAGATGGTGCACCGCCGCGGGGGTCTCGCTGCGCTCGTGGTGACCGCGGTGCAGCATCGTGACCTCGTAGCCGCGGGCGACGAGCCCACGGACGATGGGGACCCCGGTCGGGCCGGTCCCCCCGACGATGAGCGCCGTGTCGCTCACCCGTGGGGCCTCGCCGGTCGGGGCGGATGGGGCGGTCGCGCGGCGGGCACGGTCCCGTTCTAGCGGGCGAACCGGCGGGGCACACGGGCCCGGCGGGGGAGTGAGCCGACCCCGCATCGGGGTCGATCCGCCGCTACGTTGCTCGCCCCATGCCCCGCGTGCTCGCCCGCCTCGCTGTCGACCGTGTGCGGCGGGGGCCGCCGTTGCGGCGATCGGTGGTGCTCGCCAGTGCCCTGGTGGTCTCCGCCCTCACCGCGTGCTCGTCGACGACGGTCACGACCGTGGGGGGCTGCGGGATCCAGGACGGGGCCGCGTGCGTCGGGACCTACATGAAGGGTGCCCACCTCGCCCAAGCTGACCTGTACGGCGCCGACCTGCGGCGGGCCGACCTGCGCCGGGCGGTGCTGGTCGGGGCGATCCTCACCGGCGCTCGGCTCCAGCACACCAACCTGCGGGGCGCGGACCTGCGTCACGCCCACCTGGAGGACGCGGACTTCACCGACGCCGACCTGCGCGGCGCCCAGCTCGACGGGGCGTGGGCCGAAGGGGCGACGTTCGACGGCGCTCTCGGAGTGGGAGCCGAGCAGCTGCAGACCGCCACCGTGTGCCGGACGATCGTGACGCCGGGGGTGCTGCTCAATCGGGACTGCTGACCGAGGCGCCGACCAGCGCCTCCGGTGGCGACGCGGTGACCACCGCGGACCGCTCGGCCCGCCGACGGGCCCACGCGTCCATCGCCCACATCCCCACGAAGTACACGACCGCGGCGTAGAGCCAGCCCAAGAAGATGTCGAAGACGTAGTGCTCACCCGCGTACACGAGGCTGAACGCCATCGCCAGCGGGTAGAGCGGGAGCAGCCAGCGCCAACGTCCCGCCAGCGGCCAGAAGAACAGCATCAGCAGCAACGGGTACGCGGCGTGCAGGGACGGCACCGCCGCGACCGGATTGGCGAAGTTCCCCGCGCCGACAGGAGGCTGGCTCCGTTCTTCAGCCCGAGGTGCGCCCAGATCTCGTCGACGATCTTCGCCGTCGGTGCGAGTGCATGCGACTGGCTGGCCAGCCACGGTGGCGCCGCCGGGAACAGCGCGTACGTCGCGAACCCGGCGAAGCTCAACGCGACGAACAGGAACGCGAACCGCTTGAACAGCGGGTACGCGAACTTCCATAGCAGCGCGGCGATGATGAGCGCGGCGAAAAAATGCGACAGGTACACGGTGAACGTGAGGTAGTCCCACCAGTGCGGCTGCCCCGGCGTGAACAGCGCGTGCTGAAGCCACACGGTGGGGACGACACCGCCGAACATGAACTTGTCCGCGTCGATCTGCGGCGTGACGTGCACCGAGAACCACTTGTCGGCCTGATTGCGAAGCGAGTCGTACGCGAACAGGATCAAGAACAGCGGCAGCCAGTCTCGGATCACCCGTCCGATGTGGTCGAGCCGACCGGCGCCGGCCGCGACGAGCCCGGTGCCGATGATCACGAACAGCTGGGTCCGGTTCGTGGTCAGATGCCAGTGCCACAGCAGCAAGCCGACCAGCGCCAGCCACGCCAGGATGCACAGCTGCAGCCGGCTGGGCCGCCACCGGCTCCGCGTCAGGTCGCCACCGAGCCCCAACGCGGTCGGTTCAGCCGTCATCGACCGTCGGCCCGAACAGCGATTCTCGCGGTCAAGCCCTCGAATATACGGGAGGAAGGCCGGTGAGACTCGACGCGGCGGTCACCGGGTCGACCGCCGGTACGCTCAGCGATCATGCGCCCGGCGGTCGATCCCGAGGCGTCGCCGGCCTCGACGACTCCCGCCGGCCCACCCGACGAGGCGCCGGTCCGTCGCCGGTGGACCCGCGGGCCGTTGCTCCTCGCGGTGTTCGCGCTCGTCGCGTTCGCGGTGCACGCGCCGTCCCTGACCAACCGGTCGTTCAACTCCGACGAGGCGTACGCCGCCACCCAAGCGCAGGTCCTGAACCGGGGGGGTCGCCTCTACGTCGACGCCGTGGACCGCAAACCCCCCGTCGTCCCCTACCTCTACGCGGCGACGTTCCGGGTCACCGGATCCGACGATCTCCTCCCCGTCCGGATCCTCGCCGTCCTCGCCGACGTCGCCACCGCCCTCCTGCTCGCCGCTGAAGCCCGGCGGCGCTTCCGCCACGACCGGGCCGGGATGATCGCCGGGCTGCTCTTCCTCGCCGGGTCCGCGGCCTTCTACGCCACCGACTTCCAGACCGCCAACTTCGAAGTGTTCATGCTGCCGCTCATGGTCGCCGGCTTCGTCCTCGCGGCCCGATCCCGGCCGCTCGCCTCGGGTGCCGCGATCGGCCTGGCCACCCTCACCAAGCAGACCGCGGCGACGACGCTGCTCCCCGCCGCGTGGCTGCTGTGGCGTCACACCCGCGCCGGACGCGACCGCCCGGCCGGGCGCCTCGCCCGCCTCGGCGTCGGATTCGTCGCGCCGATCGCCGTCGCCGCGTTCGTCTTCGGCGTCCACGACTTCCTCACCTGGGTGTTCACCGGCAACGGCGACTACCTCGACATCGCCGGCACGCTCGGGTTCACGGTCCACCACGGGCTCATCCAGACGCTGTGGTTCGTGCTCGCGAACCTCGCGCTCGTCGTCCTCGCCGTCATCGCGAGCCGCTGGTGGCGTCGCGACCTCGACCTGTGGCTGTGGGTCGCGGCGGCCCTCGTCGCGGTCGCCACCGGCTTCCGGTTCTTCGGGCACTACTACCTGCAGCTCCTGCCGCCCCTGAGCCTCCTCGCGACCGGACCGCTCGTGCGGGCCTCCTGGCGGGCCCTCACCGCGGTCGCGGTGGTCGTCGCCGTCCCCGTGGCCTTCTTCCTCGACAAGAGCTTCGCGACCGGGCCGTCGCACACCGACGTCGTCGCCTCGGACCTGACCGCCTATGTGCGCCGCGCCGTCGCCCCCAACCACCCGATCCTCATCTGGGGTCACCTGCCCGAGGTGTACTGGCGCTCCGGTCGACCCCCCGCGACACGGTTCGCGACCACCGAGTTCCTCACCGGACAGAGCGGCGGTCGCCCCCCGAGCCGGGCCGGGATGCAGTACGCGGCCCCCGGCGCGTGGGCCGACTTCGACGCCGACCTGCGCGCCCACCCGCCGGCGCTGGTGCTCGACCTCGCCCCCGCGAACATCCGCAACGACCGCTACGAGGCCCTCACCCGCTTCCCCCGCTTCGGGAACTACCTCGCCCACCACTACCGCGTCGTCGGCACCGTCGACGGGGTCGTCGTCTACGCGCCCCGCTGAGCGAGCCGCTCCTCCTCGCCGCTCCCGACCGGGCCGTGCCCCCGCCTCGCGCGGCCGGCGAAGAGCCCGCCGACCCAGCCGCCGAGCAGCCCCAGCGCCAACGCCCCGAGCAGCTGACCCGGCGGGAGCACCGGCCGGGTGCCGACGAACAACGCCCGGCCCGTGTCCCGGATCCCCCAGATGACCACCCGGATCGGGATCCACCCCACCACCGACCCCAGCCCGGCCAGCCGCGGCTGTCCACCACCGCGCCCGGGTCGCGCCCCGCGCCGCGACCACCCCCGCCAGCACGTACGCACCGAGCACCAACACCGACAGCGGGTAGATCCACCCGCTGTGCGCGAAGTCGGTGACCGACCGCTCCAACACCACCCGGACGATCGTCACCGGCACCAGGACGCCCAGACCGACGGTCGCGCCCCGAAGCACCGCCAGCCAATCCGGCCCCCTCCGGCCCGCGGGCGCCCCCGTCGGCGTCCCGGTCACCGCCCCCGTCGACCGTGCATCCTCACCCACCTGCCCATCCTCCCATCCGATCACGGCGGCGCCCGCCCGGCACCTGCCCCCGGCCCGACGGCGCCCCCACCCGGCCCGAGCGGCCCTCAGGTCGGTGGGAATACAGGCCGATGCAGCATCCGTTGCACCAAATCTCCCCATCATCCCCCCCGGGGAGCGAGTCAGCGAGAAAGCGGTGATGCCCGATGACCATGCGGGCGTTGGGTTCGTGGCGTGACCTGGCACGATGCCGGGGCGTCAACCCCGACATCTTCCACCCCACCGACGAGGACGACGGCGCCGAGGCCAAGGCCATTTGTGCCGTCTGTCCGGTTCGTGAGGCCTGCCTCGAGTTCGCCCTGACCACACGGGAAAAGGACGGAGTCTGGGGTGGCCTCACCGCGAGGGAACGGCGGCGGGTCCTCCGCCAGCGGCGCAAGACCGCCTGAACCGGCCCCGTCCGGTCACGTCGAACCCGGCCGGGCCGCCCCGAAAGGGGCCAGTACCCTGCCCGCCAGTGGACTTCGACCTGTCACCCGAGCACGCCGAGCTCCAGGCCACCGTCCGCAAGCTCGCCCACGAGCGGATCCAGCCCCGAGCCCGCGAGATCGACGAGACCGACGAGTACCCCCAGGACCTCTTCGAGCTCTTCGTCGACGCCGGCCTGACCGGGCTCTGCATCCCCGAAGCGCTCGGCGGCTCCGGAGCCGGCATCTTCGGGTTGGCGCTCGCCATCGAGGAGGTCGCCAAGTACTCCAACGCCGCGGCGCTGATGCTCCTCCTCACCCGGCTCCCCACCGGACCCGTGCTCATCGCCGGGAGCGAAGACCAGCAGCGACAATTCGTCACACCCGTCGCGACCGGTGAGGCGCGCGCCGCGTTCGGCCTCTCCGAGCCCCAAGCCGGCAGCGACGTCATGGGGATGCGCACCAAGGCTCGACCCGACGGCGACGACTGGGTCCTGAGCGGCACCAAGTGCTGGATGTCGGGTGTCCGCCAAGCCGACTGGTACTGCGTGTTCGCCAAGACCGGACCGGTCGACTCGCGGGCCCATGACAGCGTCTCCGCGTTCATCGTCGAACGCGACCGCCCCGGCGTCTCCGTCGGTCATGTCGACCGCAAGATGGGCGTCAAAGGCGTCGACACCGGCGAGCTGCTCCTCGACGACGTGCACGTCCCCGCCCGAAACGTGATCGGGGAGATCGGCGGCTTCCGGCTCGCCATGCTCGGCCTCAACGCCATGCGACCCATCGTCGCGGCACGCGGGATCGGCCTCGCCGAGGGGGCGCTCATGTACGCGGTCGACTACGTTCGACAGCGCCGAGCCTTCGAACGCACGATCGCCGACTTCCAGGGCATCCAATGGAAAATCGCCGAGCTGGCGACCGAGATCGAAGCCGCCCGGCTGCTCACCTACCGGGCGGCCTGGATGGCCGACCGGGGACAGTTCGCCAAGGACTGGGTCCCGTTCCTCTCCATGGCCAAGTACTACGCGACCGAACTCGGGGTGAAAGTCTCCGGCGAAGCGCTCCAGCTGCTCGGCGCCGCCGGGTACATGAAGGACCACCCCCTCGAGCTCTACTACCGCGACGCGAAGCAGCTCACGATCGTCGAAGGCACCACCCAGATCCAGCTCGGCCTCATCGCCCGTGGGGTCCTCGACCGGGACCTCTGGTGGGACTGACCCATGAGCCACCGATGACCGAACCTGCCGCGCTCTGGCCCGAGGTGCTCGCACGGCTCACCCGCCGGGAAGAGCTCGACCCCACCCTCGCCGAAGCCGCGCTCGCCGCCATCCTCGGCGGCCGAGCCACCGACGCGCAGATCGCCGCGTTCGCGCTGACGCTCCGGGCCAAAGGCGAGACGCCCGCCGAGCTCGCCGCGCTCGTCCGGGCCATGCTCGCCCACGCCGAGCCGGTCCCCGTCGACCTCGACCAGGCGCTCGTCGACACCTGCGGGACCGGAGGCGACCGGGCCGGGACGGTCAACGTGTCCACGATGGCCGCGCTGATCACCGCCGGCGCGGGCGCGTTCGTCGCCAAGCACGGCAACCGGGCCCAGTCGTCACAATGCGGCTCCGCCGACGTGCTCGAGACCCTCGGCGTCGTCATCGACCTCGGCCCCGCCGGGGTCGCCCGCTGCATCCGCGAAGCCGGCATCGGCTTCTGCTTCGCGCAGCGGTACCACTCCGCGTTGCGGTTCGCGGCCACCGTCCGCCGCGAGCTCGGCGTCCCCACCACCTTCAACTTCCTCGGGCCGCTCGCCAACCCCGCGGGCGCGGCGCGGCGGACCGTCGGGGTCTCCGACCCGGCGATGGCCGAACGCCTCGTCGGTGCCCTCGCCGAGCTCGACGTCGAACGGGCCCTCGTGTTCTACGGCCACGACGGCCTCGACGAGCTCACGACCACGACGACGTCCACCGTCCACGAGCTGCGGGACGGTCACGTGCGCCGCTACGACGTGGATCCCGCCGCGCTCGGGCTCGCGGTCGTCGAACGCGGTGCCCTCGCCGGTGGCGACGCCTCCGGGAACGCGCAAGCCGTCCATCGGGTGCTCGGCGGTCAGACCGGGCCGCTCCGCGACATCGCGATCCTCAACGCCGCCGCCGCGCTCGTCGTCGCCGACCTCGCCGACGACCTCGCCGACGGTCTCCAGGTCGCTCGAACGGCCATCGACGACGGTCGGGCCGCCGCCGCGCTTGACTCGTTCGTGCGCACCAGCATCGCGGCCCGAGACGCCGAGGCCGCCTGACATGGCCAAAGCGCTGCAATGCCCCGCCTGCGGCACCAAGACCAGCCTCGACGGGGTCGACACCGACACGTTCCGCTGCGAGCAGTGCGGACAGGTGCTGAAGGTGCCTCCCACCGCGCGCCGCGCCGCCCCGCCGGCCGCGGCCAGCGCCGCGGCCGGACCACCACCCCGGCGGCGGGCGTCGATGCCCGACGCTCCCGGCCCGTCGGTGGCGCCGCCCTCACACCCGGCCGCCCCGCCGGTCGTGTCGGCGCCGGTTCCGACCACACCGCCCGTCGTCGCCGCCGGCGGCGGCACCGCGATGCTCACCAACCGGGACGCCGCCCCCGTCGCTGCACCGCCGTCACCTGGGCGGGGCCGCGCCGCCAAGCCGCCCCGCGACGCGCTCCCCTCGCGGTGCGCCTGGGCGCCTGGGTGCTCGCGGTCCCCATCGGGCTGGCCATCGTCGGGATCCCGGCACGCGCCCTCGGTTACCTCACCAGCCAGAAGCTTCTCGACGTGTTCGTCAAGCACACCCTCTCCCGCTTCGTGCCCCTCATCGTCATCGTCGTGCTCTGGGCGCTCGCCACGACGCTGCTCGTCGAGGTCTTCGTCGAAGGCGGCCGGTGGCTCATGTTCCGCCGCCGACGCCACGCCGAGGCGCGCACCCCCACCGCGTACGCCGACGACGCGCCCCCCAACCCGCCACCACGCGGCCGGCGAAGCTCTCGCCGCTCGGGCGGGAAGGCGTAGCGGACCCCCTTCGTCCAGCCCGGTGCCGCGCCGCGCCCGCAGCGAACATCCGTTCGAATGCTGGCCCCTCGGGAGTAGAGTGGCCCTATGAGCCGCGGCACGCGCTACCGCTGCACCGCGTGCGGCAACCTGACCCGCTTCGACGTGCTCGCGGTTCGGCGCACCCGGGCGTTCCACCACTACAGCGTCGCCGGTGACCTCACCGTCGAAGACGAGGTCGTGCTCGACGAGCAGATCGCCGAAGTGGTGTGCCGCTGGTGCGGAGGGAACGGCGACACGATCGAGGTCCTTCCCACCGACGCGACCGAGGCCGCGGCGCCCGGGTGACCCCGTGACGGCTCAGTCGCCCAGCAGCTGCACCAGCACGGTGCGGGTTCGCGGCCGGTCGTCCAGGTCGACGCACACCACGCGTTGCCACGTCCCCATCGCCACCCGACCGTCCCGAACCGGCACGCTCACCGACGGACCCAGAATCGCCGCCCCCACGTGCGCATGGCCGTTCGTGTCGTGGTTGCGAACGTTGTGCTCCCAGCCTCGCGCCCGCGGTGCCACCTGCTCGAACACCCAGCGCAGATCCGCGTTGCAGCCCGGCTCACACTCGATCGTCGTCACCGCGCACGTCGAGTGGGCCACGAACACCGTGCAGAGCCCGTCACGGAACGCCGCCTCGTCGACGACCTGTTGGGCGGAGGCAGTGACGTCCACCACGTCGCCGTCACCTCGGGTGGAGATCCGCAGCTCCTGGCACAACGCCCGCATGGATGGGCGAGTGTACGCATGACCGTCCGCGACGAACCGTCCGTCGAGCCCGCCACCGAAGCGCTCGCGCTTCCGGAGACGCTGCTCGTCCCGCTCCTCGACGAAGCCGCCGCGGTGCTCCGGACCCTCGACCCGGCCGACTTCCCCCCGTCCTCCGGCCGCTCGCCAGCTTCGGGAAGCAGGGGCTGACCACCAGCCCCGCCCGGCAGCAGCTCCGACGAGCGCTCGAGGTCGAACCCGACTTCCGGTGCCGGGTCGTCGACCGTTTCGTCGAACGACCCGAGGTCCGCGACGCGCTCGAATCCTGGGATCCCACCGATGCGCTCCGTCGGGTCGACGACGCCGCCGCGCGCGCCGACCTGGCCCTCCTCGCCTCCACCCTCTTCGCGGTCCAGCCCGAAGGCTGGTCGTTCGGGCTCGGCGTCGTCTGCTCCGCGTTCGGGCGGGAACGAGCCGAGCAGGAAGCCCACGACGACCTCAAGGCCCGCCAGCTCCAGCTCGGCACCCTCGACGAGGCCCGCCGCCGAGCCGAGGAGGCCAGGGACCGGGCCCAACAAGACGTCATCCGCCTCGAGGAGCAGCTCCGCACCGAACGGCACGCCCGCCGCGACCGTGAAGCGCGAGCCGAACGGGAGCTCGACGCGGCCCGCCGGAGCCGCGCCGAAGCCGACTCGGTCGTCGCCAAGGCCGCCACCGCGACCGAGGAAGCCGAAGCCCGCCTCGAACGGGAATCGGCTCGTGCGCGTGAAGCCGAACGGCGGGTGCGGGAGCTCCGACGCGAGCTCGCCGACCGGAGTGAACCGGCCCGGCCCACGCCCGCCCCCGACCCGGCCGCGCTCGCCGACGCGGCCCGAGCCGCCCACACCCTCGCGTCGTCCCTCGACGGTCTGGTCCACACCGCCCGCACCGCCGAGCCGCCACCTCCTGCACCGTCGCCGGCTCCCGCGCGGGAGCCCCGCCGGGCGCGAGTCCCCCGACCCCCCGGCCTCGACACCGACACCGTCCCCGCGTTGGACGCCATGCTCCGCACCCGCGGCGTCACCCTCGTCGTCGACGGCTACAACGTCTCGATGCGCGGCTGGCGCGACGCCCGCCCCGCGGACCAGCGTGAAGGGGTGCTCGGCGCGCTCGAGCGGCTCCACCTTCGACTCCGCTGCGACGTCATCGTCGTGTTCGACGGGAGCGACGTCGAGGGCCTCCCGCCCCGCCGTCGCGCCGGTGTCCGCGTCGTGTTCTCCGCCGCCGACGAGGACGCCGACCCCGTCGTCATCCGCGAGGTCGAAGGGCTCCCCGCGGCCCATCCCGCGCTGGTCGCCTCCTCGGACCGCTGGGTGCACGACCACGCCGAAGCCGTCGGAGCCACCGTCGTCTCCGCCGACACTCTCCTCGCGCTGCTCCGCCAGTAGCGACGCCAGCCGGCCTCGGGCGGGGCTCCGGCCCCGGTCGGGACGCTCCGACCGTCCGGTCGGTGTCACACGCCCATGCGAGCCTCTGGGCATGCGGATCGACTGCGACGAGTGCGTGATGCAGGGAACCGACGTGTGTGACGACTGCGTCGTCACGTTCGTGATTCAGCGACCCGCCCAGGACGCGGTGATCCTCGACCTGGACGAGGAACGCGCGTTGAGGCGCCTCGCCGGAGCCGGGCTGGTGCCCGAGCTCCGCCACGTCGCTCGACCGGGAGCCTGACGCCTCGCTCAGTCGCGCACCTCGGCGCGCAGCGCGCCCGACCGTCGCGTGGTCCTTCGACCGGTGCGCGAACGGGTCGTACTGGAAGATGCGCATCGCGTTCTCGTGGGTGATCTTGGCGACATCCACCGTCGGGGACACCCTCGAGCTGCTTGGCGAGCGCCTCCGGGGAGTGCGGCCACGTCGAATCCGAGTGCGGGTAGTCGCACTCCCACGTGATGTTGTCGAAGCCGATGCGGTCACGGTCCTCGACGCCGGAGCGGTCGCTGATGAAGCAGAACGTGAAGTGCTCCAACGCGACCTCGCTCGGGAGCTTGTCGCCGAAGTCCTGATGGGTCCAGAAGCGGTGCTGCTGGTACACGTAGTCGATCCGCTCGAGCCAGTACGGGATCCACCCTGTCCCACCTTCGGACAGCGCGAACTTCAGGTTCGGGAACCGGCGCAGGACCGACGACCAGAGCAGATCGGTCGCGGCCTGCATCGTGTTCAACGGCGTGAGGGTGATCATGATGTCGATCGGCGCGCCCGGCGCGATCTCGATCGACGTCGACGACGACCCGATGTGCAAGCAGATGATCGTGCCCTCGTCCTCGCACGCCTTGAAGAACGGGTCCCAGTGCTCACCGAAGATGTGTGGCCACCCGAGCTTGAACGGGTTCTCCGAGAATGTCACCGCGTGGCAGCCCTTCTTGGCCACCCGCCGGACCTCGTCGGCCATCAGCTGGGGATCCCAGATCGGCGGGATCGACAGGGGGATGAACCGGCCCGGATACGTCCCGCACCACTCGTCGATGTGCCAGTCGTTGTAGGCCCGCGGAGGAGCTGCAGCCCGACGTCGAGGTCCTTCGACCGGGAGAACAGCTGCCCGCAGAACTGCACGAAGCTCGGGAAGCACATCGATCCGAGCACCCCGTTGCGGTTCATGTCCTTGATCCGCTCGTGGATGTCGTAGGTGCCCTTGCGGATCATGTCGTAGGACGTCGGCTCGATGTTGTACTCCTCGGGTGGACGCCCCGCGACGGCGTTCAGCCCGATGTTGGGGATCTCCGCGTCCTGGTACACCCACACGTCGGTGCCGTCGTCCTTGTGGACGCTGCGGGGCGCGTACTCCTTCCACTTGTCGGGAAGGTGAGCGTCGAAGAGCGTGGTCGGCTCCACGACGTGGTCGTCGACACTGACCAGGATCAGATCCTCGGCGTTCGGCATGGCTGCTCCCGCGACTTCGTGAACTGACGTCGGTGTCAGCCTACGCCCGCGGCGGGTAGCCTCGCCGCCGACGGAGGAGGCAACCGTGCAGAGCCAGAACGTCACCGACTTCGCCCTCGCGCTGGCCCGCGTCTGGCTCGGGGTGATGATCTTCGCCCACGGGTGGCGTCACCTGACCGCCGTCCGCTCCGGGCCGGGGATGGCCCAGTGGTTCGAGAGCCTGGGCCTGAAGCCCGGTCCGCTCCACGCCTGGAACGTCACCGTCACCGAGCTCGGCGTCGGCGCGCTCCTCGTCGTCGGGTTCCTCACCCCGCTCTCCTACGGCGGACTCTGCGCCCTGCTCCTCGTCGCCGCGGTCACGGAGCACCGCAAGAACGGCTTCTTCATCAACAACCAGCCCCAAGGCTGGGAGTACGTCGTCACCGTATCGGTCCTCGCCATCGCGCTCGGTGCCCTCGGCCCGGGGCAGTGGTCCCTCGACCATGCCTTCGGGTTCTCCTTCCCGTTCGACAACGGCACCGCCCTGCTGATCACCGCGGTCGTCGGTATCGGCGGGACCATCGCCTTCCTCGCCGCGTTCTGGCGGCCGACCCGCACCCAGAGCACCTGAGCGGGCCGCACCGCTCGACACCGTCGGCGCGCGTCACGCCGCGGCCCGCACGACGGCCGCGGCGGCGGCCCGGTCCCGCACCACGACCTACCCTGGACGTCTCCCCACGAGGATGAGAGGCCATGCTCACCCGCGAAGCAGTCATCGTCGACACGGTCCGCACCCCGATCGGGAAGCGCAAGGGTGCGCTCGCCGGCTGGCACCCCACCGACCTCCTCGGCTTCACCCTGCGGACCCTCCTCGAGCGCCACGACGTCGACCCGGGACACGTCGACGACGTCGTCGGTGGGTGCGTCACCCAAGCCGGTGAGCAAGGCTGCAACGTCACCCGCAACGCGTGGGTCGCCGCCGGGTTGCCCTGGCACGTCCCCGCCACCAGCGTCGACCGCCAGTGCGGCTCGTCGCAGCAGGCGATGCACTTCGTCGCCCAAGGGGTCATCGCCGGCGCCTACGACCTCGCGATCGCCTGCGGCGTCGAGTCGATGACCCGCGCGCCGATGTCGAGCAACGCCCGCGGTGGGATCGGCCCCTTCAGCCCCGCGTTCCTCGACGCCTGCAACGGGGTGCTCGGAATCCAGTTCTGGGTCGCGCAGGTCCTCGCCGACAAATACGGCATCAGCCGCGAGGAGATGGACGCGTTCGCGCTCGAGAGCCACCGTCGAGCCGCCGCGAACACCGACAACGGCTGGTTCGCCGACGAGACCGTCCCGGTCCCGCTCCGAGACACCGACGGCAACCCCACCGGGGCGCGCCTCGAAGCCGACGAGGGCATCCGCCCCCACGCCGCGCTCGACGCCCTCGCCGCGCTCCCCGCCGCGTGGGAGTCCGACGAGCAGCCCGCACCCGACATCACCGCCGGGAACTCCTCGCAGATGAGCGACGGGGCCGCCGCCATGCTCATCGCGGAGCGCTCCACCGCCGAGCGCCTCGGCCTCCCCATCCGGGCCCGCTTCACCCACTTCGCGGTCCTCGCCGACGACCCGGTCCTGGTCCTCTCGGCGCCGAACCCGGTGACCCGCCGGCTCCTCGAACGGTCCGGCCTCTCCATCGACGACTTCGACGCGATGGAGTGCAACGAGGCGTTCGCCGCGGTCGCGTTGATGTGGGCCAAGGAGTTCCGGCCCGACCCGGAGCGGTTCAACCCCCGCGGTGGTGCCATCGCCCTCGGTCACCCCCTCGGCGCGAGTGGGGTGCGGATCATGACCACCCTCCTCCACCATCTCGAGACCGTCGGCGGCCGGTTGGGCTTCCAGACCATGTGCGAAGGGGGCGGGCAGGCCAACGCCACCGTCGTCGAACGCCTCGGCTGACCCGAGCGCGAGCGGCAAGCCGGCCGCGTCGACGTCGGCGCCGAAGCGGCCACGCGACGTTCACCTCATGTTCCGCGAGGCGCCATTCCCCCGACCGGCGGTTTCGGCCCCCCGACCCCGTGGATACGATGCCGTCGGTGCTCGCCGAGGCCGACCTCCACGCCATCGACGCGTACTGGCGCGCCGCCAACTACCTCACCGTCGGGCAGATCTACCTGCGGGACAACCCGCTGCTCGACGAGCCGCTCCGCCCCGAGCACATCAAGCCGCGGCTGCTCGGCCACTGGGGCACCTCGCCGGGGCTGAGCCTCCTCTACGTCCACCTGAACCGGATCATCCGCGAACGCGACGTGGACATGATCTATGTGACCGGACCCGGACACGGCGGACCGGCGGTGCTCGCCAACGTGTACCTCGAAGGGACCTACTCCGAGGTGTACCCCGACTGCGGGGAGACGGTCGAGGGCATCGGCCGGCTGTTCCGCCAGTTCTCCACGCCGCACGGGGTCCCCAGCCACGTCAGCGTCCCCACCCCCGGGTCGATCCACGAGGGCGGTGAGCTCGGCTACGCGCTTGTGCACGCCTTCGGCGCTGCGTTCGACAACCCCGACCTCGTCGTCGCCTGCGTCATCGGCGACGGTGAAGCCGAGACCGGACCGCTGTCCGGCTCCTGGCAGGGCATCAGCTTCCTCAACCCGGTCCGCGACGGCGCGGTGCTGCCGATCCTGCACCTGAACGGCTACAAGATCTCCGGCCCGACCGTGTTCGGCCGCGCCCACGACGACGCGGTCGCGTCCGTGATCGACGGGTACGGCTACGACGTGCACTTCGTCGAGGGTGACGACCCGCTCGCGGTCCACGCCGACCTCGCCGCCACGATGGACCGCTGCTTCGACGCGATCCACGAGATCCAGGCCGGTGCCCGCGCCCACGGGTTCGGGGCCCGACCCCGCTGGCCCGCGATCGTGCTGCGCACCCCGAAGGGATGGACCGGACCCAAGACCGTCGACGGCAAGCCGGTCGAGGGCACCTTCCGGGCCCACCAGGTCCCGATCCCCGCCCCGGCGGAGCACCCCGAACAGCTGCGCCAGCTCGAGGAGTGGATGCGCACCTACCAGCCGGAGGTGCTCTTCGAGCAGGGCCGGCTCCGAGCCGACCTGGCCGCGCTCGCGCCGGCCGGCGACCGGCGCATGGGCGCCAACCCGCACGCCAACGGGGGCCGGCTGCTCGTCGACCTCCAGCTCCCCGACTTCACCGAGTACGCCCTCGTGGTGGAGCATCACGGCGCCGAGCAGCGCGAATCGACCCGCCAGCTCGGCGAGCTGCTGCGCGACACGTTCGTCCAGAACGCCGACGCCGCGAACTTCCGGCTCTTCTGCCCCGACGAGACGAACTCAAACCGTCTCGGTGCGGTGTTCGATGTCGAGAACCGCTGCCTCCTCGAGCCGACGATCGCGATCGACGATCACGTCGCCCACGACGGTCGAGTGATGGAGATCTTGAGCGAGCACAACTGTGAGGGCTGGCTCGAGGGGTACCTCCTCACCGGCCGCCACGGGCTGTTCGCGACCTACGAGGCGTTCGCGATGGTGTCGGCGTCGATGCTCGTCCAGCACGCCAAGTGGCTCGAAGTCGCGGCGGACCTCTTCTGGCGGGCTCCGGTCGCGTCGCTGAACGTCCTGTTGACCTCGACCTGCTGGCGCAACGACCACAACGGCTTCAGCCACCAGGGGCCGGGGCTGATCGACACCGTCGTCACCAAGAAGGGCAACGTCGCCCGCGTGTACCTCCCGCCCGACGCCAACTGCCTGCTCTCCGTCGCCGACCACTGCCTCCGCAGCCGCGACTGCGTCAACCTCATCGTGATCGACAAGCAACCCGAGCCGCAGTGGCTCGACATCGACACCGCCCGTCAGCACTGCCTCCGAGGCGCCGGGATCTGGGAGTGGGCCGGGTCGGCGACCCACCCCGAGGACCCCGACGTGGTCCTCGCCGCCGCCGGCGACACCCCCACCACCGAGGTGCTCGCCGCCGCCGACCTGCTGCGCGAGCACGTCCCGGACCTCGCGTACCGGGTGGTCAACGTCGTCGACCTCATGGCCCTCTTCACCCCCGACCGGCACCCCCACGGCATGGACGACGGCCGCTTCATCGACCTGTTCACCGCTGAAGGCGACGTCGTCTTCGCGTTCCACGGCTACGCGAGCGCCATCCACAACGCGGTCCACGGTCGGCCCCGCCCGGGACGCTTCCACGTTCGGGGCTACGAGGAGGAGGGGACGACCACCACACCCTTCGACATGGTCGTCCGCAATGAGATCAGCCGCTACCACCTCTGCCTCGAGGCGTTGAAGCGGGCCCGTCGGCTCCCCGGCAACGCCGAGAGCCTCTTCGCCTACTGCAACGCGCAGCTCAAACGGCACCCCGGCTACATCACCCAGCACATGGAGGACATGCCCGAGGTGCGGTCGTGGCGGTGGTCGGGTCCGTGACCCGACCCGACGCCGAGGTCGTCCTCTGCGTCAACCTCGGCTCGTCATCGGTGAAGGGTGCGGTCTACGAGATTGGGTCCGGCACGGAACGGCGCCTCGGCGCCGCGAGCGTCGACCACGCCGGCTCCGACGCGTTCGGGGAGGCCCTCACCCAGCTGGCCCGATGGGACGACCAGCTCACCGCGATCGGACATCGCGTCGTGCACGGCGGCCCCCACCACGACGAGCCCACCCGGGTCGACGACTCGCTGCTCGCCGACCTGCACGACGCGATCCCGTTCGCGCCGCTGCACCTCCCCGCTGCGCTCGACGCGATCGGCAGCCTCGATCGACGTCGACCCGACCTCCCCCAGGTGGTCTGCTTCGACACCGGCTTTCACCGCACGATGCCCGAATCGGCGCGGCGGCTCGCCGTGCCCCGCCCGCTCTACGACGCCGGGATCCGCCGCTACGGGTTCCACGGCCTGTCGTACGAGTACGTCGTCGGCACCGTCGGGGCCGAGACGCTCGGCCGGGCCGTGCTCGCCCACCTCGGCAACGGCGCCAGCGTCGCCGCGGTCCGCGACGGTGCGTCCCTCGACACCACGATGGGGTTGACCCCGACCGGCGGGATCGTCATGGGGACCCGCAGCGGTGACCTCGACCCCGGCGTCCTCGTCTACCTGGCCCGCGAGTCCGGCTACGACCCCACCCGCCTCGAGGCGCTCGTCGACGCCGAATCCGGGCTCCTCGGGCTCTCCGGCGTCAGCTCCGACATGCGCACCCTGCTCGAACGGCGCGACGCGGGGGATCCGGCCTGCGCGCTGGCGGTCGACGTGTTCTGCACCCGGATCCGCATGCAGGTCGGCGCCTACGCGGCGCGGCTCGGCGGGCTCGACACGCTCGTGTTCACCGGCGGGATCGGCGCGCACGCCGCCCCCGTGCGCGCCGAGGCGTGCGCCGGGCTCGAGCACCTCGGCGTCGAGCTCGACCCGGCTCGCAACGACCGCCACGCCCCGATCGTCAGCGTGGCCGACGCGCCGGTGACCGTCCGCGTCGTCGAGACCGACGAGGACGTGATGGTCGCCCGTCACGTCCGCGCCGTCCTCCGCGGCTGACGGTCACGAGGCCGCGAGGGGGACGAGCGCGGCGAGCTGCTCCACGTAGTGGTCGGGGGAGTGGTGCGCGACCCGTACCGCGAGCGCGGTCGCGCCCGCAGCCTGGTGCTCGTCCAGCGCGGCGCGGGTCTGGTCCGGCGCACCGAGGGGATCCATCGCCGGGACCGGCTGCAGGACCACGTCGAGCGGGGAGCTGCGCCGGGCCCACGCGTCGGTGGCGCGTGCCTGCTCGAGGAGGCGACCCACCTCGGCGGGCCGCAGCGCGAACGGGGACCAGCCGTCGGCCAGCTCGACCGCCCGGCGCAACGACCGGCCGGTGCGCCCACCGACCCACAGCGGTGGCGGCCGCTGCACGCCGGCCGGGTCCACCACGAAGCCGTCGAACTCGTAGTGCGACCCGTGGTAGGTCGGCTGCTCCACGCCGAACGTGTCGCGCAGGGCCCGCAGCGCGTCGTCACCCCGGGCGCCTCGATCCTCGAACGACGCGTCGAGCAGCCGGAACTCCTCCTCGAGTGACCCGACCCCGACTCCGAGGATCAGCCGGCCGTCGCAGATCCGGTCGAGGGTCCCGTAGCGCTTCGCGATGGTGAGCGGATGGTGGTAGCCGAGCACCAGGACGAACGTCGCGAAGCGGATCGTGGTCGTGCGCGCGGCCAGGTACCCGAAGGTCGGGAGTGGATCCCAGTAGGTGGCGCCTCGGGTCGCGGCGACGTCTCGGGGGATGGCCACGTGCTCGCTGCACGTCGCGAACTCGTAGCCCAGCCGCTCGGCGGCCACGACGACGTGCTCGACGGTCGTCGATGCCCGCGCGTCGGCCTCCCACGCGGCATGGGCGCGGGGGAGTCGAGTCAGGACCGGGGTGACGATTCCGAGCTGCACCGCGACGTCCCGGTCAGCGAAGTCGGCCGGGGTCGGGCCGTCCCGCCGGACGACGGCTCGTCGTCACTTGCGGGGGAACAAGGCCCGGTCGGCGATGATGTTCTTCTGCACCTCGGTCGCGCCGGCGCCGATCGACGTGTAGCGCTGGAAGCTGTAGAGGCGGGCCCAGCGTGCCACCGTCGATCGCGTCGGGCCCGCCCGCGGCAGCAGCAGGCCGTTCGGGCCGAGCAGGTCGACGGCGAGCTCGGCGAGAGTCTGCGCGAGGTGGCTCCACTGCAGCTTCGCGAGCGGGACCTCGGGCCAGTTCTTCTGGCCCTTGATGATCTTCGTCAAGCGCGCGGTAGTTGAGGAGCTTCGTGAACTCGATGTCGGTGTGCGCACGGCGCGATCCGCTCCCGGATCTCCGGGTCGTCGAGCGCGTCGGGGTTGACCGCCCGAGCCGCGGAGATCATCGCCCGCAGGTCGGCGGCCATCGTGATCGCCAGGCCGGCGGTGCCGACCCGCTCGTGGCCGAGCGTGCCCATCGCGACCTGCCAGCCCGCGCTCTCCTCACCGAGGCGGCAGCCGGCCGGGATCCGCGCGTCGGTGAACCACACCTCGTTGAACATCTCGTCGCCGACGATGTCGCGGATCGGTCGGCACTCGATCCCGGGGGTGTCCATGTCGACGATGAACGCGGTGATGCCCTCGTGCTTGGCGCCCCGCTCGATGGCCTCCGGGTCAGTGCGGAACAAGAACAGGCCCCACTTGGCGAGATGCGCGGTCGAGATCCAGATCTTCTGGCCGTTGACGACGTACTCGTCGCCGTCGCGCGATCGCGGTCGTGCGCAGGTTGGCGAGGTCGGAGCCGGCCTGGGGCTCGCTGAAGCCCTGGCACCAGTGCTCGTCCGCGCGACAGGATCCCGGGCAGCCAGCGCTGACGCTGCTCGTCGGTGCCCCACCGGATGATCATCGGCCCGATCTGCCAGATCCCGTTCGCGTTGTAGATGCCCGGCGCGCGGACACGCGCCATCTCCTCCGAGTAGATGACGTTCTGGACCGGGGTCGCTTCCCGGCCTCCCCAGTCGACCGGCCAGTTGATCGCCGCCCAGCGCCCCTCGTTGAGCCGCCGCTGCCAGTCCTTGCGCCGCTCCTGGGTGCGGACCGACCCCGCCGGCGACACGGCCGCCCCCCGGGATCTTCGTCGCCGCCCCAGTCGGCGAGGAACTTGGGCAGGTTGACGTCGAGCCAGCCGCGCAGCTCGTCCCGGAACGCTTCGTCTTCGGGGGTGTGGGAGAAATCCATCGTTACCGTCGAGCTCCTCGGCTGGCGGGGCGCGAGCCGAACCGGCCCGCGGGTCAGTGCCTGCTCCATGCCTGGGCCTGGGCGTCGAGTGTCGCCGCGGCGCTGACGAGATCCCGGGCCGCGGACTGGGCGTTGGCGAGCCGGTAGGTCAACGCCACCGCCTCGCGGTACTTCAGCCCCGCGTCCACGGCCTGGTTCGCCGCGTCCACGGCCTGGGAGGCGATGCCCTGCGCCGCCCCCGTCTGGGTGCCGGCGAACTTCACCAGCAGGTCCCGGTCATGGCTCATGCTGGCGATCGTCGCGAGCGCGACCATGTCGAACGGGTGCACCTCGGTGAAGCGCTGCACCTTCTCCGCCGCCGCCGGCAACGACCGGGTCGAGCGGGCCAGCTGCTGGGTGACGCTCACGAAGTCGATCGTGCTGCCCGGCGGCCTCGACGCCGGCGGCGACGACCCGCCCCGGGTGGCCAGGAAGTAGCCGGCCGCGGCCAACGTGGCGATCAGCAGCACCAGGACCGGCAGGCGCCGCCGGCGCCGGTGCGCGGCGGTGAGGTACGGGGGCGGCGGCCGGCGACCGCGCGACACTGCCGCTGGCGGCAGCGGCTCGTACCGGGGCGGCGGGTCGACGGGTCCGAGGCGACGGCGCGACCACGCCGGTCACCCTAGAGGCGCCGTCCCCTCGAGCCGGGCCAGCGGCGCGTGCCGGCCCCCGAGGCGACGAGCGGCGAGAACTCCGCAGCTCTTGAATGGGCGCACGATAGCGGCGTCCGAGGCCCGAAGACTAACGTCCGTGTCAGGTTTCGCGGGGTGCCGCGGGCCGTGAACCGCCCGGTCAGACGGCGCCGCGACGGCCGCGACGCCGCCCCGGGGGAAGGCCGGGAAGTGGACTTCACGTTCAGCGACGACCAAGAGGCCCTGCGAGACGCGGTGCGCACCTTCTTGGGCAACGACGCGCCGAGCCCGTACGTGCGCAGCATGGCCGAGGACCCCCGGGGCTTCACCGACGAGCTGTGGGGGAAGCTCG
Organism: uncultured Actinomycetes bacterium; assembly: GCA_963714105.1. Classification (GTDB taxonomy): domain Bacteria; phylum Actinomycetota; class Acidimicrobiia; order IMCC26256; family PALSA-555; genus PALSA-555. The sequence goes on from OY970233.1 coordinate 2,650,676, forward strand.
CGGCGCTGGGCTGGCCCGGGCTGCTCATCCCGGAGGACCACGACGGGCTCGGGCTCGGGTCTCGTCGACATGGCCGTGGTCATGGAGGAGATGGGCCGGCTGCCGTTCCCGGGCCCCTTCTTCTCCTCCGCGGTGCTCGCCACGCTCGCGGCCCGACGCCTCGGCGCCGACGACCTCCTCCGCGGCGCTCGCGTCGGGGACGCTGCGGGGCACCGTCGCGCTCGAGGAGCAGGGGCACGGCAACCCGGTCGAGCGGGTCCGGACCCGGGCCCGCCGCCAGCGCGCGCGACTGGGTGCTCACCGGGCACAAGCCGCTCGTCCTCGACGGTCACACCGCCGACTGGGTCATCGTCGTCGCCCGCACCGAGGAGGGGCTCGGCTCGTTCCTGCTGCAGGCGCCGCCGGCCGAGCCGGTGCCGACGCTCGACCCCACCCGGAAAGCCGCCCGGCTCGTACTCGACGAGCAGCCCGCCGAGCGGATCGGCACCGCCCGGCGACCACACCGCGCTGTGGCGTCGCGTCGTCGACGACGCCGGCGTGATGCTCGCCGCCGAGCTCGTCGGCGCGTCCGAAGCCGCGCTCGACCTCGGCGTCGAGTACGCGAAGGTGCGGGTGCAGTTCGACCGGCCCATCGCGTCGTTCCAGGCCATCCGGCACAAGGCGGTCGACATGCTGCACCGCCTCGAGCTCGCGCGGGTCGGCACGCACTACGCGGCGTGGACGTCCGACGTCGACGACCCCGAGCGGGAGCACGCCGCGGCGATGGCCAAGGGCTTCGCCGGCGAGGCCGCGGTGTTCATCACCGCCGAGGACATCCAGATCCACGGCGGGGTCGGGTTCACCTGGGACTGCGACGCGCACTGGTACTACAAGCGGGCCAAGCAGAACGACGCCATGCTCGGCTACCAGGGCTGGCAGCGGCAACGGCTCGCGGACCTGGTCCTCGACCCGGCCTAGGGTCGGTGGCCGACCGCCGCGCCGCCCTCGCGGACGCCGTCGCCGCGCACGTCCACGCCGGCGACGCGCTGCACCTCCTCGTCGGGCACACCCGCTGGAGCGCCGCGGCCCGCGAGGTGGTCCGCCAGTGGTGGGGCCGCGACCCCGGTTTCACCCTCCAGATGCTGAGCCTCTCCAGCCTCGGAGCGCTGTTCTTCCGCGGCGGGCTGGTCCGGCAAGGTCATCACCGGCTACTCGGGTGACACGTTCCCGAACTTCACCCCGAACCCGCACTTCGCGGCCGCGTACCGCGACGGCCGGGTCGACGTCGAGCACTGGTCGTTCCTCGCCTTCTCGCAACGCCTCGAAGCCGCCGCCCGCGGGCTGCCCGCGGTCGTCACCCGCTCCCTCGACGGGTCGTCGATGGCGGCCAACGACGGGTACGCCCGCGTCGAGACGCCGTTCGGCGAGCTCGGCCTCGCTCGCCCCGCTCGTCCCCGACGTCGCGCTCCTCCACGCCCCTGTCGCCGACCGGGCCGGGAACGTGGCCATCCACCCGCCGCTGCTCGAAGGGCGTGTGGGGTGCGCTCGCGGCTCGGCGCGGCGCGATCGTCACCGTCGAACGCGTCGTCGACGACCTGACCCCCTGGGCGCACCTCGTGCGCATCCCCGCCCACCGGGTCCTCGCGGTCTGCGAAGCCGAGCTCGGCGCCCACCCCGGCGGGCTGCTTCCCCGGGGAGCTCCCCGTCGCCGGGTACGGCGAGGACTACGACTTCTGGGTCGAAGCCCGCGCCGCGACCCGCGCCGACGACTACGACGACTGGATCCGGCACTGGGTCCTCGACGTCGACGACCAGGCCGCCTACCTCGAGCGGCTCGGCCCCGACCGGGTCGCCGCGCTGCGCGCCCGGGCCGACCCCGACTCGTGGCGGGCCGACGCCGCCGCGTACCCGCCCGACCTCACCGCGCCCACCGAACCGGTGGGAGCTCGCCGCGACGTGGGGCGCCCGCCACCTCGCCGCCCGCGTCGTCGCCCTCGACGCCGACGCGGTCCTCGCCGGCGCCGGGGTCGCCAACCTGTCGGCCTGGCTCGGCGTCGCGCAGGCGCACGCCGCCGGCAGCGACGTGCAGCTCACCGCCGAGATCGGCCTCTGGGGCTACGACCCCGTCCCCGCCGACCCGTTCGTGCTCAACCACCGCAACTTCTCCCGCTCGACCATGCTCGGCGACGCGGCGATGGTCCTCGGCACCCTCGTCGGCGGTCCCGGCACGACGACGATCGCCTGCCTCGGCGGCGCGCAGATCGACCGGTCACGGCAACGTCAACTCCACCCACCTCGCCGACGGCACCTTCCTCGTCGGGTCCGGCGGCGGCAACGACGTCGCGTCGGTGTGCGCCGAGGCGATCGTCGTCGCGCTGCTCAGCCCCGCAACGCACCCCACCCGACGCCGACTACATCACCTCACCGGGCCGGGCCGTGCGCGCGCTCGTCACCGACCTCGGCACCCTCGAGCGCGCCGACGAGACACGACGAGCTGACCCTCACCGCCGTCCCCGCCGGCCGACAAGCCCCTCGCGGACCGCGTCGACACCGCCCGTGCCGCGTGCGGCTGGGAGCTCGCCGTGGCCCGCACCGTCACGGAGCTGCCCGCACCCACCGCCGACGAGCTCACCGCCCTGCGGACCTGGGACCCCCGCGGCTGGTTCCTCCGCAGCCGCTGAACCGCCGCCGCCAGGCACCGTTCAGGGGAAGTTCACGTGCCGTTCGAGCGCCCCGCCGCTGCACGCCGTCGAGGAGACCCGTAGGCTGCCGTCCCCGTGACCAGGCGTCGAGGCTGAGGGGGTCGCGACGTGAGCCGAGTCGTGCTGGAAGGGATCACGAAACGCTTCGACGACGTCGTCGCGGTGGACGACCTGACCCTCGAAGCCCACGACCAGGAGCTCCTCGTCCTCCTCGGCCCGTCCGGGTGCGGCAAGTCGACGGCGTTGCGCATCATCGCTGGCCTCGAGACCCCCACCGCGGGCACCGTGCGGATCGGTGACCGGATCGTCACCGACGTCGAAGCCAAAGACCGCGACGTGGCCATGGTCTTCCAGTCGTACGCGCTGTACCCGCACATGACCGTGCAACGAAACATCGAGTTCCCGCTCCGGGCCCGACGGGTCCCGAAAGCCGATCGGGACGCGCTCGTCACCGAAGCGGCACGGGTCGTCGGCCTCGGAGACCTGCTCGGCCGCAAGCCCGGCCAGCTGAGCGGCGGTCAACGCCAACGCGTCGCGCTGGCCCGAGCCGTGGTCCGCCGCCCCGAGGCGTTCCTCATGGACGAGCCGCTCTCGAACCTCGACGCCAAGCTCCGCGTCCAGACCCGCGCCGAGCTCGTCGACCTGCAACGCCGCTTCGAAGCCACGGTCGTCTACGTCACCCACGACCAGGTCGAAGCCATGACCATGGGCCACCGCATCGCGATCCTCGACCACGGCGTCCTCCAGCAGGTCGACGAGCCCCAACGCGTCTACGCCAAGCCTGCCAACCTCTTCGTCGCCCGCTTCATCGGCACCCCACCCATGAACACCATCGACGGGCGCATCACGACCGCCGACGACGGCCTGATCTTCGAGGCCGCGGGCGTCCGGGTGCCACTCCCCGATGCCCTCGCCGAACGGGCCCGGGCCGGCCGCCTCGACCGCGCCGTGCTCGGCGTCCGGCCCGAGGATCTCTGGATCGACGACGCCGGGTCGATCACCGCGAAGGTCGCGCTCATCGAATCGCTCGGCCACGAGCGCCACATCCTCAGCCATCTCGACGACGGCCAGTCGATCATCGCTCGGCAGGCCAGCCCCGGGACGGCACTCCAGGGTGGGGAGGTCGTCACCTTCGCCGTGAACCCGCCCGCGCTGCACCTCTTCGACCCCACCACCGAGCAGCGCGTCGACTCGTGACCACGACCGTCGAGGACCGGCCCGCCCCTGCCGACACCCGGGCCCGCCGCCGCCACCGCGAGTGGGGCCTCGCCTACCTGCTGATCCTCCCCGCGCTGATCATCTTTGCGGTCTTCGTGTTCTTCCCGTTCGCGAAGAACTTCGAGCTCGCGCTCTACCGCAACCCGCCGTTCCCCGGCCTCCCGAGCAAGTACGTCGGGTTGAAGCAGATCCGCGACGTCCTCGGCTCCGCCGCGTTCCGCAACAGCCTCTGGCGCACCGTCCTGTTCGCGATCCTCACCGTCCCGACCGCGATCCTCGCCGGGCTGGTCCTCGCCGTGCTCGCCAACCAGCGACTCCGCGGGATGGCCATCTACCGGACGATCTTCGCGTCGACGGTCGCGACGTCGGTCGCGGTCGCGTCGGTCATCTTCGGGACCCTCATGAATCCCCAGGTCGGGCTGCTGCCCTGGCTCGGGCTCAGCCCGAACACCCCGTTCCTCGACAGCCCGACGTGGGCGCTCCCCGCCGTCGCGCTGGTCACGATCTGGCAGACCCTCGGGTTCAGCTTCATCCTCATGTCCGCCGGGCTCCAAGCCGTCCCCGACGACCTCCTCGAGGCCGCCGAAGTCGACGGGGCCGGCCCCTGGACGCGCTTCTGGCGGATCACCGTCCCGATGCTGTCGCCCACCATCTTCTTCGCCGGGATCGTCGGCTCGATCTTCGCGTTCCAGGCGTTCGGGCAGATCGACCTCCTCACCCAGGGCGGCCCCGAGAACAAGACCAACCTGCTCACCTACTTCATCGTCAGCCAGCTCCGCCAGCACCAGGACCCCGGCACCGCCGCCGTGCTCTCCATCGCCCTGTTCACGATCACGCTCGTGCTCACGCTCCTGCAGCTGCGCTTCCTCGAGCGGCGCGTCCACTACGCCCGATGACCGCCGACGCCGTCACCCTCCCGCCCGCCGCGGTGGCCGACACCACCGAGCATCCGCGCCGTGCTCGCTCCTCCCGGTCGCGCCTCTTCGGCCGGTACCTGCTGCTCACCGTGCTCGCCGCGATCGTCGTGTTCCCCATCTACATCACGATCGTGAACTCGCTGCTCTCACCGGCGCAGATCGCGTCGAAGCCCCCCACGTTCTTCCCCACCAACCCGCTGTGGAGCTCCTACCAGGCGGCGTGGAACCAAGGTCACTTCGGGCGGTACCTCTTCAACAGCGTGGTCGTGACGATCCTGATCGTCACCGGCCAGCTCCTCACCTCGATCCTCGCCGGCTACGCGTTCGCGTTCTTGGAGTTCCCGTTCAAGCGCACCCTCTTCCTCGTCGTCCTGGCGTCGCTGATGGTCCCGTTCGAGGTCACCGTCGTCCAGAACCTGACCACGTCGGTCGACCTTCACCTCTACAACACGTTCCTCGGCCTGGCCGCGCCGTTCCTCGCCTGGGGTCTCGGGATCTTCTTGCTGCGCCAAGCGTTCCTCGGCATACCCCGGGAGCTCGACGACGCGGCCAAGCTCGACGGCTACGGGCACTGGCGGTTCCTCTGGCGGGTCGCGGTGCCGCTCGCCCGGCCCGCGATCGCCGCCCTCACCGTGTTCTCGTTCCTCACCGCCTGGAACCAGTACCTCTGGCCGCTCCTCGTCACCAAGGACGAGCACTACCGGACCGTCCAGATCGGCCTCCGCCAGCTGCGAGCCACGAGCATCCAGAACGTGAACATCACCTTCGCGGGCGTGGTGATCGCCTTCTTGCCCCTCCTCATCCTGTTCCTCGTCTTCCAGAAACAGCTCGTGCGCGGCCTCACCGCGGGGGCCGTGAAGGGCTAAGAAGAGGTCCAGCAAGAACGCCCCGCCCCGACCTGCACCCCCTCCCAAGGAGCCTCGATGCCCCGTCCCACCCTGCGGACCTTCGCGACGCTGACCCTCGCGGCCGTCCTCGCGGCTGCCGCGCTCGGCGTCGCCCCGGCAGGGGCGAGCACCCACGCCGCGGCCCTCCCCACCTGTCCGCTCGCGGCGCTGCAGAAGGCCAAGAAGCCGGTGCAGATCACCATGTGGCACGGGCTGACCCAGGCCAACGAGACCGAGCTGCAGAACCTCACCAGCCAGTTCAACGCGTCGCAGTCCGACGTCCACGTGACCCTCGTCAACCAGACCAGCTACATGGAGGACCTCAACAAGTTCGTCGCCGGGCTGTCGACCGGGGACCTCCCTGACATCGTCCAGATCGAGGACACCGGGCTGCAGCAGATGATCGACACCCACGCCATCCTCCCGGCGTCGTCGTGCATCAAGGCCGACAACTACCAGAGCCAGCTCGCCGACTTCATCCCCCGCGTCGTGCAGTACTGGTCGGTCAAGGGTGTCCTCTACCCGATGCCGTTCAACATCTCGAACCCCGTGTTCCTCTACAACAAGAAGGCGTTCACCAAGGCCGGGCTCGACCCCAACGCGCCGCCCCAGACGCTCGACCAGGTCATGGCCGACGCGCAGAAGCTCAAGGCGAGCGGCGCGGTCACGAAGGCGGGGTACGGCTTGAAGACCGACCCGTGGTTCCTCGAGCAGTGGCTCGCGAAGGCCGGCAACCCCTACGTGAACAACAGCAACGGGCGCACCGCCCGGGCGACGAAGGCCCTGTTCAACAACGCGGCGGGCAAGCAGGTCTTCACCTGGATGTCCCAGATGGTCAAGAGTGGAGACGCAGTCCCCAACAACGACCTCACGAACCCGTTCGACAACCTGCTCGGGATCGGCAACGGCAACTTCGGCATGAGCGTCGACACGTCGGCGACGCTCGGGACGATCACCCAGCTGCTGAGCAGCGGCCAGTACCCGAACGTGGACCTCGGCGTCGCACCGATGCCCGGCCCGACCGGGCAGGGTGGCGTGCTCGTCGGAGGCGCCGCGCTGTACATCTCGAACAAGTCCTCGCCTGAGAAGCAAGCCGCGGCGTGGCAGTACCTGAAGTTCCTCGACTCGGCGCAGACCCAAGCCGACTTCGGTGCCGCCACGGGGTACGTCCCGCTTCGCAAGTCGTCCGTCACCCTCCCGGCGATCCAGCAGCTCTGGGCCAAGATCCCCGGCTACAAGGTCGCCTACGACCAGCTCGTCACCGGCGTCAACAACGTCGCCACCGCCGGCCCGGTGATCGGCGACTACCTCGGTGTCCGCGACGCGGTCCGCAACGCCGAGGAGTCCATGTTCACCGGTGGGACCAACCCCAACGCGGCGCTCAGCACGGCGTTGAACAACGCCAACGCGGCGATCTCCGCGTACAACGCCCGGGTCGGCCCGTAACGGTCCGGCTCAACCGGAGCGACCCCGCGCCGCGGTCCTGCCCGGCGCGGGTCGCGCTACGGTCGATGATGGCCGACGTCGGGGGTCGGCTCAGCGACTGAGGATGGTGACGGACGCGTTCGCGCCGCGTCCGACGGTGTGGGCCAGCGCGACGCGGGCGGCCGCGACCTGGCGGGCGCCGGCGGTGCCGCGCAGCTGGCGGGTGAGCTCGACGACCTGTCCGAGGGCGGACGCACCGAGCGGCTCTCCCTTCGAGAGCAGACCGCCGCTCGGGTTCACCGGCAGGCGCCCGCCGAGGGTGGTGGCGCCCTCGTCGACCAGGCGTCCCTGCTCACCCGGGCCGCAGAGGCCGAGCTCCTCGTAGGAGAGCAGCTCGCGGGCGGCGTCGGTGTCCTGGCACTCGACGACGTCGAGGTCGTCGGGCTCCACCCCCGCGGTGGCGTACGCGTCCCGGGCGGCGAGCGTCGTCGGCGGGGGGATGTCGGTGTCGTCGACGCCGCTCATCGGGGTGGCCTCGCCCAGTACCGAGCCCGGGCAGGTGGGAGCGGAGCACGGCGGCGTCGAGGCGCACCGCGCCGGGGCTCGCGTCCGAGGCGCCGCGCCGCAGCACGACCGCCGCCGCGCCTTCGTTCGGTGAGCACAGCATGAACAGGTGCAGCGGCTCGCACACGACCCGGGAGCCGAGCACCTCCTCGACCGAGGTCTCCTTTCGGAACATCGCGTCGGGGTTCTCGACCCCGTGCCGGCGGTTCTTCACGACGACCTGGGCTAGCTGCGTCTTGGTGACGCCGGCCTCGCGTTGGAGCCGCTGGGCCCGCAACGCGAAGTACGCGGGAGTGGCCGCCAGCCCCGCCGGCTTCGCGCCACGGCTCGAAGAACGACGAGCGGATGATCCCCTTCGGCATCTTCTCGATTCCGAACACGAGCACGGTGTCGTACTGGCCCGCTCGGATCGCTCCCGCCGCGAGCATCGAGCGCGGCGGCGCCGCTGGCGCAGCCGGCCTCCACGTCCACGATCGGCATCCCCGGTGCGGCCCGAACGCGCCGAGCACCTTGTGACCGGCGGCGACACCCGCGTACGCGGTCCCGCAGAACGCGGCGTCGAAGCGCGGGCTCGTCCGCTTCGGCGAGCGCGGCCCGCACGGCGGCGACGCCCAGGTCAGTGACGGTCGTGTCGGCGAACCGTCCGAAAGGGTGGATCCCCACCCCGGCGATGGCCACCCCGCTGCTCATCCGGCGGGCGCGAACGTGTAGGTCACGACGGTGTCGCCGTCGTCGGTCTCGTGGAGCGGCGCGATCGCGGCCCGCATCGGCATCCCGAACCGCAGCGCGTCGACGTCGGTCGACTCGATGCGGGTGATGACCCGCAGCCCCTCCGGGAGCTCTACGACGCCGAACCCGAACGGGACCGGGCCCTCGTACCCCGGGGGCGCGGTGTGCACGGTCGTCCAGCCCCACAACGTCCCCGTCGGTGACAAGCGGACCGGCTCGACGTCGTCACCCGCGCACGCGGAGCAGGTCCCGCTGACCGGGAACTGGTAGCGGCCGCAGCGACGGCACCGAGTCCCGAGCAGGGTGACGGCGCCGTCGTGCTCCTCGAACAGCCCGGCGCGGACCGGGACCGCCGCGCCGCTCATACGACACCGTCCGCAGCGAGGCGGTCGAGCTCGTCGTCGGTGACACCGAGCTCACCGCCGAGGACCGCACGGGTGTGCTCCCCGAGGCGCGGCGCCCCGCCCGGCGCGGCGGGAGGCTCACCGACGTGGCGGGGGAACGGTGCCTGCTGGCGGATCGGCCCGACGACCGGGTCGTCGACGGTGACCAGGTCGGCGCGGGCACGCATGTGCTGATCGGCGAAGATGTCCGCCGCGGTGTACGCGGTCGCGACCGGGACGTCGCAGGCCACGCACCGAGCCTCGACCGCCGCGGCGTCGAGACCGCTGGTCCAGGCGGCCACCAGCTCGTTGATCTCGTCGCCGTGCGCAGCACGGTCCGCGAGCCGGGCGAACCGGGGGTCGTCGACCAGCTCCAGGCGGTCCATGGCCTTGCACAGGCGGGTGAAGTTGGCGTCCGAGCCGGCGACGATGCAGACGTACTTGCCGTCCGCGGTCGGGTAGTTGTCGAGCGGCGCCGAGTTCGCGAGCCGGTTGCCCTCCCGCGACCGGACCACGCCGAGCACGTCGTACGCGGCGACGGTCCACTCGAGGACCCGCAACGCGGCGCCGTAGAACGCGGCGTCGATCACCGCCCCCTGCCCACCCCGGGTGTCGCGTGCGTACAGCGAGCAGGTCGCCGCGTGCGCCGCGAACACGCCGGTCAGGTAGTCGGAGATCGTCACCCCGACCCGCACCGGCGGCCGGTCCGGGATAGCCGGTCAGGTTCAGGAGCCCGCCGTAGCCGATCCCCACCCGGTCGAGGCCGGGTCGGGGGGCGTAGGGCCCGTCCTGCCCGAAGCTGCTGATGCGCACCACGACCAGACGCGGGTCGAGCGCCCCCGGCCCGATGCTCCACCCCTCGAGCGTCCCGGGCCGGAAGTTCTCCACCACGACGTCCGCGGTCGCGGCCAGCCGCCGGAACAGCTCCTGGCCGGCGTCCTGGCGCAGGTCCAAGGTGACGCTCTTGCGGCCGCGGCCCTCGACGGCCCAGAACAGCGAGTACCCGGGCGACGCTGGATCGTCGGTCGGCGCGAACGGGCCGATCTCGCGCATGAAGTCACCCCGGCCGGGCTGCTCGACCTTGATGACCTCCGCCCCCTGCTCGCCGAGCAGCCCGGCGCAGAACGGAGCCGCGATCCGAGTGCCGAGATCGAGGACCCGGATGCCCTCGAGCGGCGCGCTCACCGCCCGGCCTGCTCGCGCTTCACCGCGTCCATCCCGCCGTGCTTGCGGGCCTCGGAAGCCTCGAGCGCGGTCGCGGTGTTGCTAACGAGCTGGTGGATCATGAAGTGGTACCGCCACGACGCTCGCTGCCCGGCGAGGTCCAGCATCTGGTTGATCGATTCCTTGATCGCCTGTGCGGTGACCGGCGGGACCAGCGCCACCTGGTCGGCCATCGCCCGGGCGGCCCGCTCGAGCTCGGCGCGGGGGACGACCCGGTTCACGAGCCCCAGCCGGGCTGCCTCGTCGGCCTCGATGGTCTCGGCGCAGAGGAGGAACTCCTTGGCCTTTCGCGGGCCGAGCTCCCACGGCTCGACCAGCAGCTCCACCCCGACGCCGGTCATGCGGGCCACGGGGTTCGAGAAGCGGGCGTCGTCGGCGGCGACGATCAGGTCGCACATGCATGCCAGCATCAGGCCCGCTGCCGCGCACGCGCCCTGCACCGCGGCGATCGTCGGCTTGCGGAAGTCGCGCAGCCGCACGCACCGGTCGAAGTACATGACCTGCTCGTGCCGCCACTTGCCCTCGGGTGTCGCCCGGGCCCGGGCCCATTCGTCCGCGCCGGTCAGGATCTCCTTCAGATCGTGGCCGGCCGAGAAGTGCTTCCCCTCCCCGGCGAGGACGACGACACGCACGTCGTCATTCGCGTCGGCGAGATCGAGGGCCCCGTCGAGCTCGTCGAGCAGCTGGCTGTTCTGCGCGTTGGCGGTCTCGGGCCGGTCCAGGCGGATCGTCGCGACAGCACCGTCGACGTCGTAGCGGATGGTCTCGAACCCCACGCGGGCCATCATGCCAGGCTCACCGCGACCGGTCGGGTGCCATCCTGACGGCGCCGCGGCGCCTCGCTCCGCTACCCGGCCGACGTCGCGGCCGGGCGGCGGCTCGCGCGGCAGGCCGAGCACGCGCTCACCGAGGATGTTGCGTTGGATCTCGTTCGTCCCGGCCCAGATCGACGAGGCCTGGTAGTAGAGCCAGGACCGCTGCCACGTCCCGTCGCCCGGGTTCTCGGCCGCGCCGTGCCACAGCGGCGCGGCCGAGCCGAGCACCGCCATCACGGTGTCGTGGAGCCGCTTGCTCATCTCGCTCCAGGCCAGCTTCATCGCGCTGCCCTCCGGCCCCGGGGCTTGACCCTTCGCGACCCGTGACAGGCTCCGCCAGTTGGCCAGCTGGAACAGGCGGACCTCCACCGCGGCCTGGGCGAGCCGCGGCCGGAGCCGGTCGTCGTCCCACGCGCCCCGCTCCAACCCCAACCGGAGGAGCTCCTCGACCAGCTGGAGGTGGATGACGAGCTGTCGGGGGTTGATGCCCCGCTCGTGCGACAAGCGTGGAGTTCGCCACCCGCCAGCCGTCGTGCAGCGGGCCGACGAGCCCGTCGTCGGGGACGAACACGTCCGCGAAGAACACCTCGTTGAACTCGGTCTCGTCGGTGATCTGGCGCAGCGGGCGCACCTCGACCCCTGAGGTGCGCATGTCGACCGCGAACGCCGAGATGCCGCGCTGCTTCGGCACGTCCGGGTCGGTGCGGGCGAGACACAGGCCCCAGTCCGCGAACTGCGCGTAGCTGGTCCACACCTTCTGGCCGTTCAGCAGATCACCCACCCTCGGTCGGGGTCGCCCGCGTTGTGAGCGACGCCAGGTCGCTGCCCGCCCCCGGCTCGCTGAACAGCTGGCACCACAGCTCCTCGGCGGGGAGGATCCGCCCCAGCCACCGGGCCCGCTGCTCCGGGGTGCCGTGCGCAAGGAGCGTCGGGCCGACCAGGTTGATCCCGATCCGGCCGACCAGCTCCGGCGCGCGGGCCCGGGCGAGCTCCTCGGTGACGATGAAGTGCTCGACCGGCCCCGCCCCGCGGCCCCCGTACTCGTCGGGCCAAGCGACCCCGACCCAGCGGTCGGCGGCGAGCCGGCCCTGCCAGTCACGGAGGAACGACACCTCGTCGGCGAGGTCGTCGAAGCGGGGTGGGAGCCCGCGGCCGTACTCCCACGGCAGGTGCTCGCGGAGCCACGACCGGAACTCCTCGCGGAGGCGCTGCTCGGCGCCGGTCGGGGCGAGGTTCACCGCCGCTGATCGATGGGCACGTAGGGGCGCTCGACCGGACCGACGTAGATCTGACGGGGCCGCCCGATCTTGGTCTTCGGGCTCTCCATCATCTCCTTCCAGTGCGCGATCCAACCCGGGAGGCGACCCAGCGCGAACAGCACCGGGAACGTGTTGGTCGGGAAGCCCATCGCCCGGTAGATCAGCCCGGAGTAAAAGTCGACGTTCGGGTAGAGCTTGCGTTCCACGAAGTAGCCGTCGGAGATGGCGACGTCCTCGAGGCGGAGCGCGAGGTCGAGGAGGTCGTCCATGCGGCCCAGCTCCTCGATGACCCGATGGGCCTGTTCCTTGATGATTCGCGCCCGCGGGTCGTAGTTGCGATACACGCGGTGACCGAACCCGGAGAGTCGGAACGGGTCGTCCGGGTCCTTCGCCCGGTTCACGTACTTGTCGATGTCGTTGCCGTCGGCGCGGATGTCCTCGAGCATCTCGATCACCGCCTGGTTCGCGCCGCCGTGCAACGGTCCCCACAAGGCGTTGATCCCGGCCGCGATCGACGCGAACAGGTTCGCGCCGCTCGACCCGACGAGCCGGACCGTCGAGGTGGAGCAGTTCTGCTCGTGATCGGCGTGGAGGATGAGGAGGATCTTCAACGCGTGGACGACGGTCGGGCTGACCTCGTACGGCTCCGACGGGACCGCGAACATCATGGTGAGGAAGTTCTCGATCAGGTCGAGCTCGTTGTTCGGGTACAGGAACGGCTGACCGATCGACTTCTTGTACGAGTACGCGGCGATCGTGGGAAGCTTCGCGATCAGCCGCACGATGGCCAGCTGCACCTGGGCCGGGTCGTGAGGGTCGGACGTGTCCGGGTAGAAGGTCGACAACGCGCTCACCACCGACGAGAGCGGCGCCATCGGGTGCGCGTCGCTTGGGGAAGCCGTCGAAGAACCGCTTGGCGTCCTCGTGGAGCAGCGTGTGCTTGCGGATCGCGTGGCTGAACTCGTCGCGCTGCTCCCGGGTGGGCAGCTCGCCGTAGATCAACAGGTACGACGGTCTCGAGGAACGAGGGGGAGTGACCGGAGACCAGCTGCTCGATCGGGATGCCCCGATACCGGAGGATCCCCTCTTCACCGTCGACGAACGTGATCGCCGACTCGCACGACGCCGGTGTTCCCGAAGCCGTAGTCGAGGGTCACCAGACCCGTCTGGGCGCGCAGCTTCGAGATGTCGACACCGAGCTCTTTTTCGGTGCCGCGCACGACCGGCAGCTCGACTTCGGTGTCACCGTGACGCAGGTACGCGGGCTTGTCGTCAGTCACGGGCTCCACTCCTGGGTCGGGTTCGCGATCAGCGTAGCGGTGGCCTTGGGCGTGCTCGAACGCCGGGTAGCCTCCGCGACCGTGGACTTCGAGCTCACCGACGACCAGGAAGCGCTCCGCGGCGGCGCCCGGGAACTCCTCGACGGGCTCGCCGCGAGCAGCTCGGTCCGGGTGGTCGTCGAACGGGGCGGGGGAGTGGACGCCGCGCTGTGGGCGGCCATGCTCGAGCAGGGCTGGACCGGTGTCGCCCTTCCCGAGCACCTCGGTGGCCTGGGACTCGGGACCGTCGAGATCGTCGTGCTCCTCGAGGAGGTCGGCCGCCACGCCGCGCCGGTCCCGTTCGCGACGACCGTGCTCGGGCTCGACGCGCTCGCCGCCTCCGGCCACGACGACCGAGTCGCCGGGGTGCTCGCGGGCGACGAGCGGGTGTGCGTCGCCTGGAGCCGCGCGTCTCGACGCGGTGACCGCCGCGCCCGACGGGGCGGCGTGGACGATCTCCGGGCGACCGGCCCCCACCCTGTACGCACCGTCGGCGACGCTCGCCCTCGTCGTCGCGGCCACGACCGAGGGCCCGGCGCTCTTCGCGGTCGAGCGCTCGGAGGAGCATCGGCGTCCCCGCCGAGCCGGCGATGGACCGCACCCGCGAGCTCGGCTGGCTGCGCTTCGACGCCACCCCGGCCACCCGGCTCGGCGGCGCCGACGCCGTCGACGCGATCGTCGACCGGGGCGCCACCTACGCCGCGCGCGGAGATGCTGGGCGGCGCCGACCGGGTCCTCGCCATGGCCGTCGACTACGCGAAGGACCGGGTCCAGTTCGGCCGGCCGATCGGCAGCTTCCAGGCGGTCAAGCACCGCTGCGCCGACATGCTCGTCGACGTCGAGGGGATGCGCTCCAGTGTCTACTGGGCGGCGTGGTGCATCGGCGCCGACGACGCCGACCAGTCCGTCGCCGCGTCGACCGCGAAGATCTGGGGTGCCGGACGCCTCGAAGCGGGTGATGGCGTCCGCGTTGCAGGTCCACGGTGGGATCGGCTTCACCTGGGAGCACGACCTGCACCTGTTCATGAAGCGGGCCCAGCTCGACCAGCTCACGTTCGGCGACGCGACGTACCACCGAGAGCGCCTCGCCGCGCTGCTCCGGCCCCGCGTCGAAGCCGGCGAGAACGTCCTCTGACCGGAGACGTCACCGCGCGGTGTCGCCGGCGGCCCGCTCCCGCAACGCCGCCCGGTCCGGCTTGCCCGCGGAGAGCAGCGGCAGCTCGGCGAGGCGCACCACCCGCTCCGGGGTCTTGTAGCGGGCGACGCCCTGCGTGCTCGAACCAGCGGCGGCAGATGTCCGAGGTCGAACTCGGCGCCGGTGACCACGAACGCGCACACCCGCTCCCCGAGCCGGTCGTCCGGGTAGCCGACCGCGACGGCCTGGCGGACGTCGGGGTGCGCCTCGAGGACCGCCTCGACCTCCGCGGCGGCGATGTTCTCTCCGCCCCGGATGATGACGTCCTTGATCCGCCCGACGATCGTCAGCCAGCCGTCGTCGTCGACGGTCGCGAGGTCGCCGGTGCGGAACCAGCCGCGCGTCGACCGCCGCCGCGGTCTGCGCCACGTCCGCGTACCCGACGAACAGCTCCGGTCCGCGCAGCCACAGCTCCCCGACCTCGCCGGGAGGGCGGGCGCGGCCGGTGGCCGGGTCGCTGACTCGCAGCCGGCGCCGCACCGACGGCGCGGCCGTCGGTGTCGCGGGCTCGGGCCAGTGGATCCGCCGCGGTGCTCGTCGTCACGGTCGGCGCCTCGGTCGACCCGTACGTGCGCTTGACCCGGGCTCGGAGCGCCCGGCTGGCGTCGTCCACGAACGCGGGGGTCACCCCCGCGCCGCCGCTCGACACGAGCCGCAGGCTCTCGACCCGCTCGGGACGGAACCCGGGGCGTGCTCATCAGCGCGACGAAGAACGTCGGTGGTCCGATCATGAACGTGATCCCGAGGTCGCTGATGCTCGTCGAGCGCCCGCTCGGGATCCCATCGGGCCATCAGGTGGGCTCGCATCGGGACGCACACCGGGCACCAGCACCGCGTTCAGCAGCCCCGACACGTGCGCGAGGGGGGCGGGCATGAGCACGGCGTCGGCCGCGCTGAGATCGTGCGCCGCGGCCATGACCCCGGCCTTGTACGCGAGGCCCCGCTGGGTGTGCAGCGCCGCCTTCGGCCCGCCGCTCGAACCGGACGTGAACAGCACGACCGCGAGGTCGGCGGGTCGCGCCGCGGAGGTCGTCACCGGCGACGCCGCGTCGAGGAGCCCGGGCAGGCGGGCGTGCACGCCGCGCACCTCGTCGGGTGGGAGCCACACCCGGGGGGCGAGCACCGTGAGCATGCGCTCCACGTCCGCGGTGCCGGCCTGGTGGTGCAACGGACCCGCGACCGCGCCGAGCCGCCAGCACGCCCGGTAGAGGAGCACGACCTCGTGCCAGTTCGGCGCCTGCCACGCGACCACGTCACCGCGGCGGACCCCCGCGGCGCGCAGCCCGCCGGCGAGCGCCGCGGTGGCGGCTTCGAGCGCGGCGCCGTCGCACGCGGTCGCCGCCGTCGTCGAGCGACGAGCGGCCCACGCGCCTGGCGGGCCGCGGTGGTGAGCGTCTCGTCGAGGCTCGGCCCGGCCCACGGCCCACCCGGCGCGCGGTACGCCCGCGCCTCGGGGTGCCGGTAGGTGGGCTCTCAGATGAGCGGGTTGCGCCACGACGCGCCGAGCGGGGTCGCGCCGCGCACGATCTGCGAGCCGATGAAGTTGCGTTGGATCTCGACTGTCCCCGCGCCGATGCACAGGCCCCGGATGTCGCGGTAGGTGCGCTCGACCGGGTACTCGCGGCTGTACCCGTACCCGCCGAGGAGCTGGATCGCCTCGTCGCACACGAACTTCGCGGCCAGGTTCGCTGCGCACTTCGCCATCGCGGTCTCCAGCGCCGGCGGGGTGCCGTCGGGACCGGCGAGCCGCACCGCCCGGGCCAGCAGCAGGCGGGCGCCCTCGAGCTGGGTCGCCATGTCCGCGATCTTCCACTGGAGGCCCTGGAGCTCGGCGATCGGCCGGCCCCCGATCGTCCGCTCGTTCATGTACCGCACCGCGTGCTCGAGCGAACCCTGCGCGGCGCCGACGCACATCGCCGCGTTGCCGCACCGCTCGTGGTTGATGTGGCCGATCAGCGTCTTGAACGCGTCGCTAGCTCGCCGGGTCGCCGGCCAGGAGGACGTCGTCGGGGGCGACGTACACGTCGTCGAACGCCAGCTCCGCCTCGCTCGTGCCCCGCAGGCCCATCTTCACGTGCGTGCCCGCGACGGTGACGCCCTCGGACTCGAGGTCGACGACCACCGCGCCGATCCCCTGCGCGCCCTCGCTGCCGGGGAAGCGGCACCACACGAGGCAGCAGCGGGCCTTGTGGCCGCCGGTGACGTAGTTCTTGTAGGCGCTGAGCCGGTACCCGTCCCCGTCGGGGGTGAGCCGGGCCCGCATGTGGGTCACCGCCGAGCCGGCCTCCGATCTCGCTGATCCCGATGCAGAACAGCGCTTCGCCGCTCGCGGCGAGCGGCAGCCACCGGTCCTGCATCGCGTCGCTGCCGAGATGCTCGATCGCGCGGGGCGGCCCGTTGAAGATGAGCTGGGCGAGGATCGCGCTCGACACGTCGACGCGCGCGAGCTCCTCGAGGACGATCGCGGCTTCGACGTCGCCCATCCCCATCCCGCCGTAGCTGCTCCGCGATCGTGATCCCGAACAGGTCGGCCTTGCGCAGCGCGTCCCAGGACGCCTCCGGGAACTCCTCGGTCTCGTCCCAGTGCCGGGCGTTCGGGGCCAGGTCCCGCTCGGCGACGTCGCGGGCGAGGCCGCGCAGCGCCTGCTGGTCCTCGGTCTCGGCGAACGGATCCGCGCCGTTCGGGCCGGCGTGACTGGCCATCGCCGCGGAGCCTATGCGTTGTGGGCCCTCTGCAACCTGACTACCGTGTCAGAGAACGCGCCACGCCAAGCCTTTGGGGGACCGGTGAGCCAGGCCACGACGCCGGACTTCGAGTTCGAGGTCGACTTCGTCACCGGGCAGCCCTACCCACTGTGGGCGCGGGCGCGGGCCGAGTGCCCGGTGTTCGGCACGGACGCCGCGAGCATGGGGTTCGGGGATCGCCCCAGCTTCCAGGTGACCCGCTGGGACGACGTCGAGTCGGTGCTGCGCGACGGTCAGACGTTCTCGTCGACGATCAACGCCGAGCACATCGGCCAGTACATGGGCGAGCTGATCCTGGCCATGGACGGTCAGGGAGCATCGCAGCTACCGCAACCTCGTCGCCCACGCGTTCCGGGCGTCGGCGCTCGAACGGTGGGACGACGTCGCTCGTCCGCCCGACCATCGGTCGGCTCCTCGACGCGATCGCGCCTGCGGGCCGCGCCGACCTCGTGGCCGACATCACCAGCCAGTACCCGGTGCAGGTGATCTGCGGCCTGGTTGGTGTCCCGCTCGAGGACAGCGCCCAGTTCCACCAGTGGGCCGAGCAGATCAACACTGGGCCGCTGCATCCCGACGTCGGCATGGCCGCGTCCCGCGCGATGCGCGACTACCTCGCGCCGATCGTCGAGGACCGGCGCGTCAACCCTCGCGACGACCTGATCAGCGACCTCGTCCACGCCGAGATCGACGGGGAGCGCCTCACCGACGAGAAGATCTACGGGTTCCTGCGGCTCCTCCTTCCCGCCGGCGCCGAGACGACCTTCCGGGTCATGGGCAACGCGCTCACCGCGCTGCTCGTCCATCCCGACGTCATGGCCCGCGTTCGTCGCCGACCGGTCGCTGCTCCCCCAGGTCATCGAGGAGACCCTCCGCTGGGAGAGCTCGGTCACCCAGGTGAGCCGCGTCGCGACCAGCGACGCCGAAATCGGCGGCTGCCCGATCCCGAAGGGCGCGGCGTTGGGCGTCATCACCGCGTCGGCCAACCACGACGAGTCCCGCTACGAGCACCCCGAGGACTTCGACGTCGACCGGCCGGTGCAGAACCACCTCGCGTTCGGGACCGGGCAGCACCAATGCCTGGGCATGCACCTCGCCCGCCTTGAGCTGCGCGTCGGGCTGGACCTGATCCTCGACCGGCTCCCGAACCTGCGCCTCGACCCCGCCGAGCCCGGACCGGTCATCGCCGGCCTCGCGTTCCGGGGGCCGACCAGCCTCCCGGTGCTGTTCGACCCCAGCTGAATGGGGCGCCTCAGAGCCGCTTCTCGAAGCAGCGGCTGAGCGGCGACGTGCCGGTAGAAGCCGTACGGCTCCAGCTCGGTGTACCCGCCCGACACGTACAGGCCCATCGCCTCGGGTTGGCGGGTGCCGGTCTCGAGGACCAGCCGCTCGTAGCCCACCACGCGAGCGCGGGTCTCGAGCTCGGCGAGTACCACCCGGGCAATCCCCCGACCCCGGTAGGCCGGCGCGACGTACATGCGCTTCACCTCGCCGACGCCAGGCTCGTAGCGGCGTAACCCGCCGCACCCGACCGCGGTGACGCCGACCCACGCGACCACGAACACCCCGTCCGGTGGGGCGAGGCTCGCCGCGGTGATCCCGTCGGGGTCCGGGTCGGGTTCGCCGTACCGCTCGAGCAGCTCATCCCACAAGGCGGTCACCAGCGGCGCGCGCCGCGGGGAATCGAGTCGGTCCGCCGCGATGCGCACCGTCATCCGAACATGATCCGCCACTGCTCGAGGGTCGGGAGCCGAAACACGTAGTTGGTCTGACGGGTCTCGCCCATCGTCGCGGCCGACGCGGGGGAGTACCGGTGCCCCGGGTACAGGACGGTGTCGTCGGGGATCGTGGCGAGCCGCTGCGTCAGGCTCTCGTACATCTGGTCGGCGTCACCGCCGGGCAGGTCGGTGCGACCGCACCCCTCCAGGAACAAGGTGTCGCCGGCGACGAGCTTGCCGTCCACGACGAAGCACTGACTCCCCGGCGTGTGCCCGGGGGTGTGCAGCAGCCGCACCGGGATCGCGCCGACGTCGACGACGTCGCCGCTGCGGTGCCGGACCAGGTCCCCCTCCGCGGCCCCCGACGCCCGCTTCACCCATTCGGCCTCTTCGTCTTGGACGTGGACCCGGGCTTCGACACCCGGCACGCCGAGCAGCTCGCGGATGCCTTCGATCCCGTAGCCCATGAGGTCCCCGCCGATGTGGTCCGGGTGCCAGTGCGTGGCGAGCACCCCGGTCAGGCGGAGCCCGTCGTCGCCGAGCCGCTCGACCAGCTCACCGACCCCGTACGCCGGGTCGACCGCGACCGCCTCGCCGGTCTCCCGGTCGCCGATCAGGTACACGAAGTTCACCATCTGCGCCGCGACCGGGTTGTCGGTCGCGAAGTCGTGCCCGGCGAGCAACTGACGGAAGTAGAGCCGGTCGCTCACCGGACCCCCGGCGAGAACGCAAGGTCGAGAGTGAGCAGCGACACGGACCGGTCCTCCGAGCTGGCGACGTGACCCTCGCAGCGTACCGGCGTGGCCGCGCCTACCCTTCGACGAGATGAGCACCGTCGCGACCCGAACCTGCCCGCTGTGCGAGGCGACGTGCGGACTCGAGCTGCACCTCGACGGGCGAGACGTGGTGCTCGTGCGCGGCGACCGCGACGACGTGTTCAGCCACGGGTTCCTGTGCCCGAAGGGCACCGCGATCGGCCGGATCGACGCTGACCCGGACCGGGTCCGCCGACCGCTCGTCCGCGACGGTGACACGTGGCGGGAAGTGGGCTGGGCTGACGCGTTCCGACGGGTCGAGGCCGGGCTCGCGCCGGTCCTCGCCGACCACGGGCGCGACGCCGTCGCGCTGTACCTCGGGAACCCGAACGCGCACAACCTCGCTGGGCTCGTCTACAACCGGGCGCTGATCCAAGCGTTGGGCTCCACGAACGTCTACTCGGCGAGCACGCTCGACCAGATGCCCAAGCAGGTCGCCGCGGGTCTCATGTTCGGCACCGCGCTGTCGGTTCCAGTCCCCGACGTCGACCGCACCGATTACCTGCTCCTGCTCGGCGCCAACCCGTTCGCCTCCAACGGAAGCCTGCTCACCGCCCCGGACCTGCCGGGGCGACTCCGGGCGCTCCGAGCCACGCGGCGGCCGCCTCGTCGTGGTCGACCCGCGCCGGACCAAGACCGCCGACGAAGCCGACGAGCACCTGTTCATCCAGCCCGGCACCGACGCGCTGCTCCTTGCCGCGATCGCCTGCACCCTCGTCGAGGAGGACCGCGTCGACCTCGGGGCCGTCGCGTCCGCCGTGAGCGGTCTCGACGTCGTCCGCGACCAGGTGCGCGCCTTCACCCCGGAGGCGGTGGCGCCGGCGTGTCGGATCGACCCGGCGACGATCCGCCGGATCGCCCGGGAGCTCGCCGCCGCGCCCCGCGCCGCGGTG
The DNA here is from genome assembly GCA_963714105.1 of uncultured Actinomycetes bacterium. GTDB lineage: Bacteria > Actinomycetota > Acidimicrobiia > IMCC26256 > PALSA-555 > PALSA-555. The sequence continues at coordinate 2,671,460 of OY970233.1, forward strand.
TACGCGCGGCTCGGAACCTGCCGCGCAGGAGTTCGGGACCGTCGCGTCGTGGCTCGTCGACGTGTGCAACACCGTCACCGGGAACCTCGACCAGCCCGGTGGGGCGATGTTCCCGCGCCCCGCGGCGGGCAGCGCCAACACCGGCGGTGCCCCCGGCGTCGGGCGCGGCGTCCGCTTCGGACGCCGGGAGAGCCGCGTCCGGGGCCTCCCCGAGGTCTACGGGGAGCTCCCGATGGTGTGCCTCGCCGAGGAGATCGAGACCCCCGGGGCGGGTCAGGTCCGGGCCCTCGTGACGGTCGCCGGCAACCCGGTCCTGTCGGCCCCCGACAGTGACCGCCTCGACCGGGCGCTCGCCGAGCTGGACTTCATGGTGAGTGTCGACATCTACGTCAACGAGACCACCCGGCACGCCGACGTGATCCTCCCGCCACCGCCGCTGATCGCCCGGGGCCACTACGACCTCGCGCTCTACAGCTTCGCGGTCCGCAACGTCGCCAACTACTCCCCGCCGCTCGTCCCCCTCGACGCGCACGAGCGACACGAGTGGGAGATCATGCTGGCGCTCTCCGCCATCCTCGCCGGGTCCGGCGCCGACGCCGACCCCCACGCCGTCGACGACGCGATCGTCACCGGGATGGTCGAGAAGGCCGTCCGTCGCTCGGGGTCACTCGTCGCGGACCGCGACCCGGCCGAGCTCCTCGACGAGCTCAGCGCGCGGCGCGGTCCCGAGCGGATCCTCGACCTCATGCTGCGCACCGGCCCCTTTGGGGACGGGTTCGGGGTCGACCCCGACGGGCTCTCGCTCGCGGTGCTGGAACGCAACCCGCACGGCGTCGACCTCGGACCGCTCGAGCCGCGGATCCCCGAGGTGCTGCGCACAGCCAGCGGATCGATCGAGCTGGCCCCGCCGCCGCTCGTCGAGGACCTCCGGCGGCTGCGCGGCGCGCTCAGCGCGCGCCGCGGGCCGGCTCGCTGGTGCTCATCGGCCGGCGCGACCTGCGCTCGAACAACTCGTGGATGCACAACGTCGAGGTCCTCGTGAAGGGCCGCGAGCGCTGCACCCTCCTCGTCCACGCCGACGACGCCACCCGGCTGGGACTCGCCGACGGGGCTCCGGTGCAGGTCGTCGGGCCGGGCGGTTCGGTGCTCGCTCCCGTCGAGGTGAGCGACGAGGTGATGCCGGGGGTCGTGAGCCTCCCCCACGGGTGGGGTCACACCCGGCCGGGGGTGCAGCTCCGCGTCGCCGAGGACCACGCGGGGGTGAACAGCAACGTGCTCGCCGACACCACGCATTTCGATCCGCTGTCGGGCACCGCGGTGCTGAACGGAATCCCGGTCGAGCTGATCCCCGCGTGACCTGACCGGGGGACCGGTCAGCCCTGGCTCATCTGGCCCATCAGGTCGACGAACGCGTCCACGTCGTTGGTCTTGCCGACGACCATGCTGTGCTGGGTGCCGAGGCCGCCCGGGAACTCCGGGGGGACGAAGTACTCGAAGCCGTCACCCTCGATCGCGTCGACGATGCTCGCCGCGCATGCCTCGGCGGGGACGAACGGACCCTCGTACAGGGCGGCGTCGTTGCCGGGGGCATCCCAGATCTCGGTCTCGATCGGTCCGGGAAGGGTGAGCTTGACCTCGACGCCGGTGCCGCGCAGGTCGATCGCCATCGCCTCGCTCCATCCGCACAGCGCGAACTTCGACGCGCAGTAGGCGGCTTCGTCCGCGATGCCGATCCGGCCGCCCATGCTCGACACGTTGACGACACACCCGGCGCCGCGCTCGAGCCAACGGGGCAGCAGCGCCAGCGTCATCCGCACCGGTGACGTGAAGTTGACGCGCATCGTCTCGTCGATCAGCTCGTCGGTGAGCCGCGGCACCGGCACCCGCTTCGGGATCGCCGCGTTGTTCACGAGGCAGTCGAGACCGTCGAACGCGTCCCACGCCTCGAGCGCGACCCGCCGGGCCGCGTCGAGGTCGCCGAGGTCGGCGACCCACATCCGGGACTTCGGTGCGTGCGGCGCGCACCGCGCCAGGACCGCCTCGAGGCGCTCCCGTCGTCGGGCCACGAGGCCGACGGTCGCGCCCCGCTCGGTCAGCATCGGCGCGAGCGCGGCACCGATCCCCGACGACGCGCCGGTGACCAGGACGGTGGAACCCTCGATGCGCATGCGGTCGGCGACCGTAGCAGCACCGCCCCGAACGTCTCGCTGGTGTCCCCGTCGCCGGGTCAGTCGCTCGGGTCGAGCACCGCGCGCGACGTTCGGGCCGCCCACCCGAACACACCCTTGGCCATGGTCGAGGTCGCGTCGGCGACCCGCCGCTCGTACACCTCAGCCCGGATCTGGTGCACCGCGGCGTCGTCCGGTGCGGCGAGTCCCGCCCACTCGGCCAGCTGGGTGGCGAGGCGCAGGTCCCCCCGCTCGGCGACGTCGAGCGCCCGGCGGGCCAACACCGGCGCCCCGCCCGCGAGTGCCGCGACCTCACCGGCCACGGACGCGTCCGCCGCGGGCTTCAACCGGGCCGGGTTCCCGTCGTACCAGCCGCCGTAGAGCCGCCAGACGTTGCGGACCACGAACTCGGGCTCGTCGTAGACCGGCCGCAGATACGGGCGCTCGAGCAGCGCTGCGGGAGCCTGCACGGTGTGGACGATCTCGTCGAGCGTCGCGCCCTGGTTCATGAGCTCCAACGTCGCGTCATGGAGGTGCTCGAGCAGCGCCGCGCTCTCGGTCAGCGCCTGGCGGATCCGGTCGGCGCCGAGGATCGGCAGCCCGTGCCCCGGGAGCAGCGTCGTCGCCCCCAGGTCGGCCATCGTCCGCAACGCGTGCGCCCAGTCCTTCGCGTACCGCTGCACCTTCTGCGGGTTGCCGCAGTTCGGTGACGCCCAGATGAACAGGTCCCCGGTGCACAGCACCTTCCGGTCGGGGAACCACACCCAGGTGTGGTCGTCGGTCTCCCCGCGGTCGTGGTGCAGCTCGATGCGCTCCCCGGCCACCTCGAGGGTGAGGTGGTCCCGGTAGGTGCGGTCGGGATACCGGTAGTCGAGCGGCCACTCGAACTGGTCGCCGAGCCCGAACTGGCGGCGGTTGATCATCGCGTTGTACCCGGCCGTCGCCCGGTACCGGTCGAACCGGTCGGGCACGGCCTCGTGGGCGATCACCGTGATCGGCGCCGCGCCGAGCCCACGGTTGTCGGCGTCGTAGCGCTCGACGCCGAAACAGTGGTCGATGTGGCCGTGCGTGAACACCACCCTGTCGACCGGACCGTCGTTCCAGCGCCGCAACGTGTCGTGCACCGCGCCGGCGAAGATCGCGCTCCCAGAATCGATGAGGACGAGGCCGTCGTCGGTGCTGAACGCGGCGACGTTCGCGAACGAGGCGACGAACCCGGTGCGCGGCGCGACGTCGGCCAGCGCGTCGAGGTGCGAGAACGGGTGGTACTCGGTCGGGTCCAGCGCTCCGGACCAGAGCGACTCGGCGAGCGCGAGGACGTCGGTCATCGGCCGGTTCCGCCGCCGCGCATCAGGCCGTGATCTGCACCGGGGTGCCGAGGGGCAGGATCCCGGCGAGACGGGTGATCTTGTCGTTGCTCATCCGGATGCACCCGTGGCTGATGTTCTGGCCCAGCACCGTCGGGTCGTTGTTCCCGTGGATGCCGAGCTCGGCGTCGCCGCCCTCGAACGTGTCGAGCGCCTCGGAGTGCCCGGAGAGCCCGTACGCGTACGGACCGTACACGGTGGTGGGATCCGGGGCCTTCAACAGGACTCGCAGGTAGTACGTCCCGGTCGGCGTCGGCGTCCCGGGCGCGCCGACCGCGACGGTGTCCTGGAGCAGCACGCCGTCCCCGTCGTACACCGTGAGCTGATGCGCCCCGAGCGCGACCGTGATCCGGTACGGGTCGGGCAACAGGGTGACGGTGTCGGCCTTCACCCAGCCGGTGGTCCCGTTGGGGCGAACCGGCAGCAGCACGTGCACCCAGCCGGGCTGGCGGCCCACGACCAGGAACACCTGCGGCACCGGCAGCTTCGGGTCGTTGTTCAACGGCCACGGGTTCGGGAAGCTCTGCGCGGCCTGCCGCGGTGCTCGGCGTCGGATAGACCGCCACGGCGTTCGCAGTGACCTTGGCGATCTGGCTCGTCGACGACGCCGGTGTCGTGGTGCTCGGCGCGACCGTCGACTTGCCGCTCAGCGTCGGGCGACTGCCACCACCGCAGGCGGCGAGCACGACCGCGAGCACGCAGGCGAGGGCCAGCCGGCGGAGCACCACGCCGGGATCGTAGCGGGACGCCACCGCAGCGCCCGGAGCGACGCGGCAGGGTCGGTACGGTGTCGCCGTGCCCGACGACGCGCACCGTTGGAGCCAGCTCGGGCTCTACGACCCCGAGCAGCCCGACGCCGAGGATCGGCTCGCGACCCTCCGGCTCGCCTCGGCGCGGGGTGCGACGACCGAGGACCTGACTCGAGCGGTCGCCGACGGGTCGCTGGCGTTCCTCGCCTCCGCGCTGCGCCGCCAGCCGCGGCGGGCGTCGCTGCGTGCCCTCGCGCCGCGGAGCGGGTTGACGCTGGACACGGCCGTGCAGCTGATCCGCGCCGCGGGGTTCGCGGTCGCCGACGTCGACGACGAGCAGTTCCTCGCCGACGACGTCGAGCTCTTCCGGCTCGCGGGTGTCGCGCTCGAGATGTTCGGGCTCGAACCGACCCTGCAGTTCGCACGGGTCGCCGGCGCCGCGCTCGCCCAGATCGCGGACGCGGCGATGACGAACTTCGGCCAGAACGTCCTCGCGTCGCTCGACGCCCGCGACGCAGGCGACCTGGAGCGGGTCCGCGCCGCCGACGACGCCAACGTGCTCCTCTTCGACGGTGTGCCGACCATCCTCACCGGCCTGTTCTCCCACGCCTGCGAGGACGCCGTGCGGCGCACGGCCACGTCGGGCTCAGCGACGACGTCGGACCTGACGGTCGGGTTCTTGGACCTCGTCGACTCGATCGGTCTCGCCGAGCGCGTCGCCCCCGACGAGCTCGGCGCACTCATCAGCGGCTTCGAACGTGACGCTACCGAACGGGTGTCGGCGATCGACGGTCGGATCGTGAAGACCCTCGGCGACGAGGTGATGTTCGTCGCCGCCGACGCCGCGTCGGCCTGCCTCGTCGCGTTGGAGCTCGCCGAGGCGGTCGCCGCCCACCCGGTGCTTGGACAGCTGCGCGGCGGGCTCGCAGCCGGTGGCCTCGTCCGCGGCTACGGCGACTACTACGGCCCGGTGGTGAACGTCGCGGCCCGGGTGGTGAAGGTGGCCGACCCGGGCACGATCCTCGTGACTGACGAGGTGCGCCGCCGCGCCACGCACCCGCGCCTCGACTTCGAGCCGCTCGGCGAGCACCAGCTGCGGGGCATGGACCGGCCGGTGGCGCTCGCCCAGGCCCGGAGGCGGTAGTGGCACGCGTACGAAGAGAGCTCCTCGACGCGGCCGCGGAGCTCCGACGGCGCGACCGCGCGCTCGGCCGGGTGATCGACCGCGCCGGTCCACCCGACCTGCGCCGCGGCCGCCCCCGAGCCGACCACTTCGGGGAGCTCGTCCGGGCCGTCTGCTACCAGCAGCTCGCCGGCGCCGCGGCCCGCGCCATCCACGGACGCCTGCTCGCCCGCTTCGACGGGAACCCCACGCCGGAAGCGGTCGCGGCCACGCGGCTCCCCACGTTGCGCAGCGTCGGGTTGTCGACCAGCAAGGCCAACACGATCCGCGACCTGGCCCGCCACGTCGTGGCCGGCGACGTCGAACTCGACCGCGTCGCGCGGCTCCCCGACGACGAGATCGTCCGCGAGCTGACCCTCGTGAAGGGCATCGGACGGTGGACCGCGGAGATGTTCCTCATCTTCCAGCTCGGACGCCTCGACGTGTGGCCCGTGGACGACTTCGGGGTCCGCAAGGGCTATGGGCTCATCCAGCGGCTCGACCCTGCGCCCACCGCGCGTGCCCTCGAGCCGCTCGGTGACCCGTACCGGCCCTACCGGTCGGTCGCAGCGTGGTACTGCTGGCGCGCCGCGGACACGAAGCTTCCCGTCGCGTAGGCCGGTCGCGTCACGCGATCCACTCTCGGCCCCACAACGCGCCCCGCACGCGGTACTGGTGCTCCATCGTGCGGGCCTGTGCCGCGAGGGGCGGCAACCCCATCTGGAAGCGGCGCTGGTCGACGCCCGCGGGATCCTCGATCGGCCACGGGGTGAGGGTTGCGTCGTCGTGGACGACGAACTGCGAACCGAACACCTGCGGTCGGCCTTCGTTCATCCGCACCCGGTCGAGGAGGCACGCGAAGTGCACCGGCGGGGCGTCGCCCTGGTCGACGGCGACCTCGAGGTGGGGGAGCGCCCGGCGTTGCAGCTCCCCGTCGCCGAGCTGGACGATCAGCCACGCGGCCCGCTCGCCGTCCTCACCCACGAGGCGAAGACCCGGCCACGCCTCGTAGTCGTCGAGGACCCCCCAGAGCCGGTCCGCGTGGTCCGGGTCCGCGGGCCGTTCGGCCATCGCCAGCAGCTCCGCGCGCAGCCCGTCGTCGCGCGGTCGGAGCGGCCGGGGCATCGACGGCAGGATACGCCGATCGACCTCGCTCGCAGCCCCCTGGTGCGTCGCCTCCGACCCGGACTGGCGACGGTGCTCGACACGGTCGCCCCGTTCCGGGCCGCGTGGGAGACCAGCAACGACACCGCGTGCGACGGCGCCGGGCCGCTCTGGCTGGTGCTCGGCGACTCGACCGCGCAAGGCATCGGGGCGCCGGCACCCGACCGGGGCTACGTCGGTCAGCTCCGCGCCCTCCTCGAACAGCGCGACGGCCGTTCGTGGCCGGTGCTGAACGCGTCGCGGAGCGGCGCCCGGGTTCGTGACGTGCTGACCCGGCAGCTGCGATGGCTCGACGAGCTCGACCGGCCCCCCGACCTCGTCACCTGCGCGGTCGGCGCCAACGACATCGCCTGGCGACCCGGGCTGCGGGGCGCGACCCGCGACCTCCGCGCCCTGCTCGGCCGTCTCCCCGCCGGCGCGGTCGTCGCGACGCTGCCGAAGGGGTTCGGCCTGCGCCGCACGAACGCCCTCAACGATCTCATCCGCGCCGAGGCACCACGGCACGGGTTGCGGGTCGCGGACGTGTGGGCCCACACGGGACCGCCGTGGACCGGGAACCTCGCCGCCGACCACTTCCATCCGAGCGAGCAGGGCTACCGACGCTGGACCGCCGCGTTCGCCGACGCGCTCGGCCTCACCCCCGCGCCGGAGCCGACGGACGGGGACGACCCGGCGTAGCCGGTGCCCGCGGGTCGCCCTACGAGGTGGGGGTCGCGGCTTCAATTCCGAGCGCTGCGAGGACCCGGCCCAGCCCGAGGAACGCCCCGCAGCACACCGCGAGGTCGACGATCTCCCCGTCGTCGAACGCACCGCGCAGCCGGGCGAAGAACTCGTCGTCCATCCCGAGGTGCTCCAGCGCGAACCGTTCCGCGAACTCGATCGCGAGTCGCTCCCGCGGCGTGTAGTCGCCCTCGTCCGGCGCGTCGACATGCGCATAGAGATCGTCGGTCGCACCCGCGGCGCGTGCCGACCCCGCCCGGAAGTCCTGGCAGATCGTGCAGTCGTTCAGTTGCGCGAGGCGGAGGCGGGCCGCCTCGCGTTCCCGCGCCGGGAGTCGGCTCGCCCGGTACGGACCGTCGATCATCGCGGTCACGGTCGGGAGCAGCTCCGGGCGCAGGTTCCAGACCTGCACCGGCGGGCCGCCGGGCCCGTCCGGCACGTCGACGCGGGGACTCACCGGTCGCTGGTCTGCACGGACCAGGGGCTCTCCGGGCGGTCCTGGAGCTCCCCGTCGATGCGGGTGTCGCTGCGCTCGCAGTAGAAGCACACCCGCCCCGCGATCGTGGCGACGCGTTCGATCGGCTGCTCATACGCCCACGCCAGGTCGCGGTGCTCGCCGTCCGGTGTGCGGACGGTCCAGTAGGACGCCTGCCCCTTGAACGGGCAGACCGTCTCGGTCGGGGTCGCCTCGAGCGCGTCGAAGCGCACGTCGTCGCGGGGGAAGTAGTAGCGGACTGGCAGGCCGGTCTCCTCGAGAGCGATGGTCCGATCCGAGGACGCGACGACGGTCCCGTCGACGAGGACCTCGACCTGGCGAGGCTCCGGGTGCAGCTGGATCTGGTGTCCTTCCATCGCGCGAGCCTACGTCGCAGCGCGCGACACTCGTTCGCCCCGCCCGAGGAGGAGCCATGCACGCCGAGGGGATCGCCGTCGTCACCGGCGCGAGCCGCGGGATCGGGCGGGCCGTCGCGATCGGGCTCGCCCGTCGTGGCTTCGACGTGGTCGCCACGATGCGGAACCCCGACGCGGGCGCGACCCTCGCCGACGACGCCGCCCGCGGGTCCGGCTCGCTGCGGGTCGCCGCGCTCGACGTCACCGACCCGGACGGCTTCGACTGGCCCGACGCGATCCGCGTCCTGGTCAACAACGCCGGCGTCGAGGCCCCCCACCCGGCGTTCGAGGACACCCCCCTCGAGCTGTGGCGCGGCATGTTCGAGACGAACGTGTTCGGGTTGATCGACGTGACCCGCCGGGCGATCCCGAGGCTGCGCGCGAACGGCGGCGGGGTGCTCTGCAACCTCACCTCGTCGTCGATCCTCGCCCCGGTGCCGTTCTACGGGCCGTACCGCTCCAGCAAGGCCGCCGTCGAGCGCGATTGGGGAGAGCCTCCGCGCCGAGCTCGCCCCCCTCGGAATCCGGGTGCTCGAGATCATGCCCGGACCGATCGCGACGGACATGCTCGAAGGGTCAGGTCGGCCCCCCGAAGCCATCGGCCGGCCCGAGTACCACGACGTCGCGCAGCGGTACTACGAGGGACGACAGGGGATCGACGCCATGATCACCTCGACCGAGGATGCCGCCACCGCGATCGTGGACAGCATCCTCGACGACGACGCGCCCCTCCGCGTCGGCTGCGACCCACTGTCGATCGGGATGCTCGACGCGTGGCGGGCCCAGACCGACGAGGCGTTCCAACGCTCGATGCTGCCCGCGTGGACGGGCGACTCGTAGCCTCGCGGGATGCGCACCGTGTGGGGCTCCCGGCGATCCCGACGGTCGGCGGCCCGACCCGACCCCGCCGACCGGGGCGTCCCGGTCGGGACGCTCGAGGCGATCTTCGTCAGCGACACCGGTGGGGCGCCGATGCGCCGGGTGGACGCCGTCGACGCCGTCGCCGGGACGGGGCTGCGCGGTGACCGCTACTCGACCCACCGGGGGCACTGGAGTCCGGACGACGAGTGTGAGGTCACCCTCGTCGCGGGCGAGGTCCTCGACGAGATCGCCGCGGTGTACGGCGTCGCCGTCCACGACGGGCAGCACCGTCGCAACCTCGTCACCCGCGGTGTCGACCTGGGGCGCCTCACCGGACGGGCGTTCCGGATCGGGGCGGTGGAGCTCGGCTTCGACCGTCCCCGCCCGCCGTGCACGTACATCGCGTCGATCACCGACCCGGTGATGACCCGGGCGCTCGGCGCCCGCCGCGGTGGGCTCTGCGCCCGGGTGCTGCACGGCGGCACCCTGCAGGTCGGCGACGAGATCGCGCGGCGCTAGTGGCGAGCCGGGCCGGTCAGCACCCGTCGCCGGCCCACGGGCCGCCACCCTGCCACTGGTAGAGGTCCCAGGCCATGTCGTCCTGGTCGTAGGGCGAGGCGTGGTTGGGTGGCACGCCGATCAGGGACGTCCGTCCCGCGTGGTTGGCGGTGCTGTCCCACGTGGACTGGAGGAACTGGTACGCGCCGAGGTACGGGCCGGCCGGGTTCACCGCGCCGTAGTTGCCGCCGCTCTCGCGGGCGCGGACGCAGGTCAGGAACGGGTCGTTGTGGTGCGGGTGCTCACCCGGGGCGGGCTGGTAGTTGGGTGCCCCACCACCACCACCACCACCACCACCACCACCGGCACCGGCACCGGCACCGGCACCGGCACCGGACGGGGCGGAGGCCCCCGACGCGGCGGGCGCGCTCGCGGCGGCGGTGCTCGCGGCGGCCTGCGCCGCGAGCTGGCGCTCGCGGGTCACCGCGGCGGTGAGTTTGGCGTCGATGTCGCGGCCCTGCGCGTCGAGGCTCTGCAACGCGGCGGACTGGGCTCCCTGCGCGGCGCGCAGGTCGTGCTCCTCGGTGCGGAGCCGGTCAGCGGTGTGCTTGAGGTCGGTGAGGGCCCGGCCGTCGCGGGCGTTCAACGCGTTGAGCCACTCCGCCCGGCGAGCCGCGCTCAGCACGTCGTCGCTGGTGATGATCACCCCGAGCTGCTCCGATCCGGCGGTCTCGTACGCGCTCACAGCTCGGCCCTGCGCGTCGTGGAGCAGCGCCGCGGTCTGGTCGCGCAGCTGGGGCAGCTGGGCCTCCAACGTCGCGATCTGCCCCGAGAGGGACTGGAATCGGGTCAACGCCGCGAAGTACGCACCCGACGCGGCGTCGGCCTGCTGCCGCAACGCGGCGACGGTCGGGTCGCTCGACCCCGACGGCCCGTCGGTCTGGGCGCCCGCCCCCGCCGACCCGCCCACGACGATCAGGCCGACCAGGACCGGGGTGAGCAGCGCCCCCGCGAGGCGACCCGCTCGCCCCACCCGCATGCGGGGGGTCAGCGCCACGGCGGAGGCCTCCTGGGTACGGGAACCCCGGGCTCGCGTCGCGCCGAAGGCCCGGGTCGGGGAGAGAGACGCCCCCAACGTAGTGCGGGACCCGCCGCGGAGCGATCCAAGGCCCTGACGGTACGCTGACGGCGGTCCCGACCCACGGAGCCTCAATGCCTCGCCACGTCACGCGGTCCCGTCGATTGCCCGCCGACACCCCGACGTTTCGGGCTCCCGAGGCTCACCCGCCGTGGGATACCCGGCCGGGCGGCGGTCGAGGAGCAGAGCCCTGGCGGCGGTGAACGGCGGTCCCGTCGTCCCCGGACCCAGCGCCTGGAAGCTGCCCGACCCGGCCGAGGCGACCCAGGAGCTCGTCGGCGTCGGCGCCGATCTCGAGCCCGCCACCCTGTTGCACGCCTACCGGCGGGGCCTGTTCCCGATGCGGCTCGAACCGCACGGGCCGCTCGGCTGGTGGTCCCCCGATCCTCGTGGGGTGATCCCGATCAGCGACTGGCGGGCCGCCCGCTCCGTGCGTCGCTCGACCCGCCGGTTCGACGTGACCGTCGACACCGCGTTCATCCAGGTCGTTCGGGCCTGCGCGGATCCGTCCCGCCCGCACGGGTGGATCGACGAGGAGTTCATCGCCGCGTACGCCCGGCTGCACGGCATGGGATGGGCGCACAGCGTCGAGGTGTGGGGGCCACCTGGCGACGACACCCCGATGCTCGTCGGTGGGCTCTACGGCGTCGCGATCGGTGGCTTCTTCGCCGGGGAGTCGATGTTCCACCGGGCCCGTGACGCGTCGAAGGTCGCGCTGCTCGGGCTCGTCGAACGTCTCCAGGCCGGCGGTGGTGCGCTCCTCGACGTGCAGTGGTGCACCCCGCACCTCGCGATGCTCGGCGCCGCGGAGATCCCCCGCGCGCACTACCTGGACCTACTCGGCGACGCGGTGAACCGCCCGCAGCTGCAGCTGCGCTGATCAGCCCGCGGTGACGCGGTCCTGGGCGACCGCGTCGAGCAGCTCGTATTCGAGCTCGGTGTCGGGTGCGTCCTCGTAGTCGATCACGCCGATCTCGGTGAAGCGGTCGCGGAGCCAGCCGTCCCCCGCGTCGAGGAGTCCCAGCTTCTTGCAGTTCGGCACGATCTTCGAGAACAAGGACGCCTGGAACGGGTTGACCCCGGGCTGGCGAATCTCGAACAGCATCCGGGTGATCGTCGCCCGGTCGATGCCGCACCGCTCCCACACCGAGTGCATCATCAGCCGGTCCCGCATCCGCAGCGCCGCCTCGAACGCGAACTCCTGGCGCTCCCGGATCTCCGCGCCGCTCAGGCCCTCGTAGTACTCCTTCAGCGACAGCACCCCGAACGCCACGTGGCGGGCCTCGTCGGCCAGGACGTAGCGGAGCAGCTTCTTCAGGAGCGGCTCCTCCGTGACGTGATGCATGAACCCGAACGCGGCGAGGGCGAGGCCCTCCACCATGATCTGCATGCCCATATAGGTCATGTCCCAGCGCTGGTCGCGGAGCACGTCGTCGATCAGCAGCTGCAGGTTCGGGTTCACCGGGTACCGGCCGTCCAGCTTGGTGTCGAGGTACCGGGCGAACACCTCGACGTGGCGGGCTTCGTCCATCACCTGCGTCGCCGCGTAGTACTTCGCGTCGATCCACGGCACCGTCTCCACGATCTTCGCAGTGCAGACCAGCGCGCCCTGCTCGCCGTGGAGGAACTGGCTCATCCGCCACCGGAAGGCCTGAATCCCGAGGTTCGTCCACTCGGCCTCGCCCCATGACCGCAACGGGGAGTTGGGCAGATCGGTGAGCCGCGCCCGCAGCGGCGCCGCCGCGGCTTGCATCACCCCCGCGACCTGCTCCACGTCGACGTCGATCGACCAGTCGAGGTCCGTCGCGCCGTTCCACTGCGACGTCTTGGCCCGCTCGTAGAGCTTGGCCAGCCCGGGACGGGTGCGCTCGTAGTCCCAGGTGAACGCGGCGTCGCCCCCCACCGGGGTGGCGTGCGTCGTGGTGCCGAAGTCGACCGAGTCGTCGGCGAGGATCGACGCCACCGCGTTCACGTCGTCGCGGCCCAGGGCCTGGAAGTCCGCCTCCGTGCTGCTCATCGGATCTCCAGGGTCGTCGGCCGGATCACCAAACGGTACCCTGCGGGTCGTGGCCGACGTGCTCGTGTACCACAACCCGCGGTGCTCGAAGTCCCGCGGCGCGTTGGCGCTGATCGCCGAACGCGGCGTCGACGCCGACGTCATCGAATACCTCGAAGCGCCCCCGGACCGGGCCGCGCTCGAACGGATCGTCGACCTCGTCGACGGATCGCCCGGGGAGCTGGTGCGCCACGACGACCGGTTCCGCGAGCTTGGCCTCGACCCCGACGCGTATCAGGATCGCGACGCGGTGGTGAACCTGCTGCTCGAGCATCCCGAGCTGCTGCAACGGCCGGTCGTCATCCGCGGGGAGCGGGCGGTCATCGCCCGCCCGTCCGAGCGGGTCCTGGTGCTGCTCGACGCCGAGGGAGGATCGTGATGGCCGACACGACCGAGGCATCCGTCCGCAACGAGCTGCGCCGCTGGCTCTCGGAGTCCTGGGATCCCGACCTGACCGTGGGGGACTGGTGGGCTCGCCTCGCCGACGCCGGGTGGGCCGTCCCGACCTGGCCGTCGGCGTGGCTCGGCCGCGACCTGCCCCGCGAGCTGGCGCCGGTCGTCGCGTCCGAGCTACGCGCCGCCGGCGCGATCGGCCCTCCGGCCGGGCTCGGGATGCTCCTCGCCGGCCCGACCATCCTCGCCCACGGCACCGACGAGCAGAAGGCCCGCTACCTGCGCCCGATCGTCGCCGGGGAGGAAGGCTGGTGTCAGCTCTTCAGCGAGCCGAACGCCGGCTCGGACCTCGCCAGCCTGCAGACCCGCGCCGAACGCGACGGGGACGAGTGGGTCATCAACGGCCAGAAGGTGTGGACGTCGGGGGCGACCATCGCGGACCTCGGCATGCTGCTGGCCCGCACCAACCCCGACGCGCCCAAGCATCAGGGCATCACCTACTTCATGTTCCCGATGGACCAACCCGGGGTCGAGGTGCGACCGCTGCGCGAGATGACGGGCCGGGCCCTGTTCAGCGAGGTGTTCTTCGACGACGCGCGCGTCAGCGACGCCGCGGTGCTCGGCGAGGTCGACCACGGCTGGACCGTCGCGAACACGACCCTCGCCGCCGAGCGGGCCGGTCTCGGCACGGGCGGGTCCGGCGCCGGTGGCGCCGCGTTCCCGGGCCGCAAGAACGGGATGCTCGACCAGCGAGCCGGTGACCTCGCCGAGCGTGGCGGCCGCGGGGGCGTGCAACCCGCGGCGTTCGGGCAGGCCTTCGAGCTGCTCCGATCCCTCGCCGACAAGCTGGGACGCAGCGCCGACCCCGTCCTGCGTCAACGCCTCGTCGAGCTGTACACGCTCAACGAGATCGGGCGCATGACCACGCTGCGGATCAAGGCCGCCCGCCGAGCCGGACGCGGCCCCGGCCCCGAGGCCAACACCGCGAAGCTGCTCATGAGCCGGATCGCCCGGGCCGCGCGCGACCTCGGGCCCGAAGTGCTCGGCCCCGAGGGGATGGTCATGGGGCCCGACACGACCGGCGGTGGCGTGGTGCAGGAGATGGTCCTCTTCGCGCCGGCTCCGTCGATCTACGGCGGCACCGACGAGATCCAGAAGAACATCATCGGCGAGCGGGTGCTCGGGCTGCCGAAGGAGCCGGGGCCGGACAAGAGCACGCCGTTTCGCGACCTCAAGGTCGGAACCCAGACCTGAGGCCCTCGTCGGCCCCGACTCGGCGCGGTCGTGTCACGATGCCGTGATGCCACCGGTCGACGTCGCCGCCCCACCCGACGAGTTCGTCGCCCTCCCCGACGGTGGGCGGCGCGTCACCCGGGAGCGGATGGTCGGGTTGAGCGACACGTCGACGTCCGGTCGTCTCCGCCTCGACGCGCTCGCCCGCTACCTCCAAGACGTCGCCCGCGACGACGTGAACGACGCCGGCCTGGTCGGCAACTGGGTGCTGCGCCGAGTCGCGCTGGCGCTCGGCGACGTGCCCCGCATCGGGGAGCGGGTGTCGCTCACCACGTTCTGCAGCGGCTACGGGAGCCGATGGGCGGAGCGGCGCACGACCGTCGCGACCGACGAACGGATCGCGGTCGAGGTGGTGTCGATCTGGGTCTACGTCGACGACGCCGGGCGGCCCGCGCCGCTCCGCGACTGGTTCTTCGACCAGTACGCGGCCGCCGCCGGCGGTCGGCGGGTCAGCCCCCGGCTCCGGCACGGGCCACCCCCCGAGCGCGGCGCCGACCGTCGCGTCTGGCCGTTGCGGGTCACCGACCTCGACGTGCTCGCCCACGTCAACAACGCCGCGTCGTGGGCCGCGGTCGAAGACGAGCTCGGCCGCCGCCAGCCCGGCCGTCGCGTCGTCCGCGCCGAGATGGAGTACCGGGCACCGGTCGACCTCGACGACCCGGTCGAGCTCCGCACCCTCACCGGCCCCGACACGATGGCGTGCTGGCTGACCTGCGGCGACGAGGTGCGAACCTCGGCGCTCGTACACCTGGACTGACGCAGGGAACGGGCGCCCGGCCGACCGGCGGTCGGGTCAGAGCGCCGCGACGCGGAACGACTCGACCGTGACCTCGGTCGTCGACCAGGCCTGGATGCCGACGCGGTCACCCCGGCACGGTTCCCGCCCCCCATCGACACAGGCGCGGCTCAACCCGGGGATCTCGAGGACCGGGTCGTCGTCGACCTGGACCGTCAGCTGGTCCGAACGCACGGTGACGCGGACCACGTGACGGCCGTACAGCTGCGCAGGGTCGGTGACCGCCGCGTGTGCGAGGGGACGCCAGTGCTGCCGGCTGCCGTCCCAGAGCCGCACGAGGTAGCCGCCCCCGCTGGCGACCGCGTCGAGATCGAACGAGTAACCGCTGATCCGCTCACCCGGATCGACCGAGGCGCGGAACACCAGCCCGAAGCCGGCGCCGGCCCGGAAGTCGACCGCCGCCTCGATGATGAAGTCACCCGGCGCGCGCAGATCGGTGAGGGCCCAACGGGCATCCGCGCGGCGCAGCGCGAGGGTCCCGTCGTCGGCCATCGCGGTCGCCGGGAAGATGCCGCCGATCTCCCACTGCGCGCCGGCCCGCTCGAACCGGGGTGTGACCTCGGGGGTGATCGTCGTCGCCTCGGGGGGCGCGTCGACACTCGGGGCGCTCCACGCGATCGGCGCGACCCCGACGTCGGGTTCGGGTTCGTGGGGATCCGGGGCAACCACGTCGACCGGGGCGGCGGTCGCGTCGGGAAGCGAGCCCCCAGACGGTGCCGGCTCGTCGAGCACGGGGAGCGACGCCGCAGCGGCCGCCTCCGCGAGCGGGTCGTCGACGACGATCGCGTCGAGCACGGTGACGCCGAACCCGCTCGACCCGTCGGTCCCGAACCCGCCGCTCCCGGGCGCCGGGGCGGCGAACGGGTCGCTCAGCACCGTGGTCGCGGGGGCGTCGATCGGCGCGTCGGCGCCGGTCGGGTCGGCGCCGGTCGGCGTGTCGACGACCGCGGCGACCGGTGTCGAGACGCCGAACGGGTCGGGGGGCAGTGGCGGTGGCGCGAGGGGGTCGTCGCCGGGCGGGAGCCCGAACGGGTCGGCGGCCGCCGCAGCGGCGGCGGTCGTGCCCGGTTCCACGGGACCAGCGAACGGGTCCGACGGCCGTGGCGTCGACACAGCGAACGGATCCGAAGTGACGGCGGGTGCCGTCGCGACCGGTGGCGTGACGGTCGTCTCTGCCGAGAGCGGCGCGACCGGCGGTGCCGGCGCACCCTCGGTCAGGGTGCTGAACGCGACGGGCGCGGGCGCGGCTGGGGCCGGCTCGAACGCGGCGGGGGCCGACGGGCCCACAGCCGGTCCGACACTGGTCGGCGCGCCCATCGGCGTCGCGGTTGGCGGCGCGGGCGGCGTGGGTGCGGCCGGCGGGGCGGGTTCGAACGGGTCGACCGCGGCGGGCGCGGCGAAGAAGTCCTCGACCGCGGGGGGAGCGCGGCACCGTCCGCGAGCGCCGCGAACGGATCGCCCTGCTGGGGTGCCGGGGCCGGGAGCGACAGGGGCGGGAGGATCATGGCGCGCAGCCGCGCCGCCTCGTTCGGCGACGCGCCGATCAGCTCCATCAGTCGATGTTCGATCGACTCGGGGGTGCCACCGAGCGCCTCGGCCAGGGTGACCAGGTCGGCCTGGCGCAGCGGGATGCGGCTCCCGGCCGGCAGGTTGCGCAGCTCGTAGATCATGGCCAGGTACTCGCGGAGGAGCCCGTCGGGCTCGCCGGCGGGACGGAGCCGCCGCACCGTGTCCCCGACCCCGATCGTGGACAGGTCGCCGCTGATCCGCAGCGGTTCCCGCCGCGGGAGGAGCTCACCGACCTCGACGCCGCAGGACCCGGCCAGGCACCACAGGTCGCTCTCGGGGACCTCGACCCGGCCTCGCTCGTACGCGGCGAGCTCCCGGCGGGTCAGACCCGCCGATCGGGCCACGACGGTGCGGGACAGGCCCTGCTGCTTACGGACCTGGCGGAGGGTCCGACCGACGTCTTTCGGTGAAGGTCGGTCCGCCGCTCCCGCGCTCGACGGTCTTCGCCATGGGTCCCGTATCGGCGCGACGACCGCCGGGCTAAAGACCTATGGTCCGGCCCGCGAGCCGAGCCGGGAACGAGGAGGGGTGATGGGCGACCACCGAGCCGACTTCGAGGGGAAGGTCGTGCTGGTCACGGGCGGGGCGTCCGGGTTGGGGCAAGCCGCGGTGGGTCTCCTCGCCGAGGCCGGAGCCCGGCTGGTCGTCGCCGACCTCGATCCCGACCGGGGCGCCCAGGTCGTCGAGGAGGCCGACGCCGCCGGGGGTGAGGCGACCTTCTGTCGCACCGACGTGACCCACGAGGCCGACGTCGCCGCCGCGGTACAGACCGCGCTCGACCGGTGGGGTCGCCTCGACGGGGCGTTGAACAACGCCGGGACCACCGGGCCGTCCAACCCGACCGCGGACTACCCGCTCGAGGACTGGAACCGGGTCCTGGCGTTGAACCTGACCGGGGTGTTCCTCGGTTTGAAGCACGAGATCCCCCCGATGGTCGCCCAGGGCGGCGGCGCGATCGTGAACACGGCGTCGGGGGCGGGCCTGGTCGGCTTCGCCGGGCTGCCCGCCTACGTGGCCAGCAAGCACGGCGTCGTCGGTCTCACCCGCGCCGCCGCGCTCGAGTACGTCCGCGCCGGGGTGCGGGTGAACGCGGTGTGCCCGGGGAGCACCCGCACGCCGATGCTCGAAGGCTTCATGGGTGGCGACCCGAAGATCGAACGGATGATGGAGCAGTCGGCGCCGATCGGTCGGCTGGCCCGCCCGGTGGAGATCGCCGAGGCCATGGTGTGGCTGCTCTCGGACGCCGCGTCGTTCGTCGTCGGGCACGCCTTCGCGGTCGACGGCGGCGCCGTCGCCATGTGAACCGGGCTCGGCCCGGGTGTCTCAGATCTGATCCCAGACCATGGCGTCGTCGTCCGATGCGACGCCGAGCATCTCCGCCGGGTCGTGCTTGTCGATGTGGCCGATGAGCCCCGAGTAGATGCCGTAGCCCACCAGCTGGCGCAGCCGGGGTGAGAACCCGGCGGCGATCTCGCGGGGGACGCCCAGCTGCTGGTTCTCCTGCTGGCGGATCCACCCCGCGCAGTAGTTCATCGCGATCCCGATGCGACGCTCGTCGGTCTGGTTCGCACCTCCGCCGTGCCAGAGGCTCCCGTGCCAGACCAAGACGCTGCCTGTGGGCATCTCGGCCGGGATCGAATCGTAGGGCTGCCCGTACTCGGGGGAACCCGGCGCGGTGTGGGTGCCGGGGATGACGCGCGTCGCGCCGTTTCGTTCCGTGAAGTCGGTGAGCGCCCACATCGTGTTGCACACCGTCGGGACGTGCGGCTTCGGGAGCGGGATCAGCTGGTCGTCGGCGTGGATCGGCTGGGCGTCCTCGCCGGGCAGGATCGAGATCGACGACAGCGACGACACGAGACACCCGGGGTCGAGGACCCGCTCGACGATCGGGAGCACGTGCTCGTGTACGGGGATCGCCTCGTAGCACCTCCCGAACGCCAACAGGTTGTAGATCCGGACCGTGCGCGCGCCTTCGAAGCTGTTGGCGTTCGGGACGACCCGGTAGACGTCCTCGAGGCGGCCCAAGTCGTCGACGAGCGCGTCCACGAGCGCGGGATCGATGACCCGTTCGAGGATCGTGTACCCGTCACGGTCGATCGCGTTGACGTGCTTCTCGATCGTGGCCGCGTCGAGCACCCTCGAAGGCTACCGTCACGCCGTGCCCGTCTACGCGCTCGGCGACGCCGTGCCGAACCTGCACCCCGACGCGTGGGTGCACCCCGACGCGACGATCATCGGAGCGGTCACCGTCGGTGCGGGGTCGACCATCTGGCCCCAAGCGGTCCTCCGAGGCGACTACGGGTGGATCCGGATCGGGGCCCGCACGTCGATCCAGGACGGGACCGTCATCCACTGCACCGCGGAGCTCCCCACCGTGATCGGCGACGACTGCGTCGTCGGCCACCTCGCCCACCTCGAGTGCTGCACGGTCGAGGACCGGGCGCTCGTCGGCACCAACTCGGTGGTGCTGCACCGGGCGACGGTCCGGTCGAACTCGCTGGTCGGCGCGAGCGCGCTCGTCCCCAACGACATGGAGGTCCCCTCCGGGGCGATGGCGCTCGGCGTCCCGGCTCGCCTCCGGCTCGACGCGGTCACCCCGGACATGATCGTCCCGAACGCCGCGAACTACGTCCGCAACGGCGCGCGGTACGCGGCGCAGCTCCGCCGGGTCGACACCGCTGACGCCGACGCCTGAGCGGCGGGCCGATCAGCCCTTCACGTACGCGAACTTCTCGGCGACGCGACCGTCGCGCACCCGCAGCACGTCGACACCCCGAATCGAGTCCAGGGTCCCGTCCTCGCCCTGCCACGAGTACCGCCAGCACACGACCGCACGGTCACCGGAGACGATCATCTCCTCGGTGTCGAAATGCGCGGTCGGCGACGACGCGAAGAACGCGGTCCACGTGTCCCGCACCGCGGCGGACCCTTCGTGACGATCCCCGTTCGGGGGACTCGTGCTCTCGAACACGCAGTCGTCGGTCATCGCGGCCATCACCGCGTCGACGTCATGACGGTTGAACGCCTCGTTGAAGCGGTCGATCGCCGCCGAGGTCCCTGTTGCGTCGCTCATCGCTGCTCCTCTCGCTCGGTTCCTAGTAGGCATCATGGTCGTCGCGGTACTCGTCCGGTTCCATGTAGATGACCCGGGCGTGCGGGACCCGGGAGCGGATCCGGGCCTCGATCCGGTCGATGGCCCGGGCGGTGTCACCCTCGGCCCGCAGGGTGAGGTCGACCTTGGCCGCGACGAGGAGGTCCTCGGGGCCGAGATGCTCGGTGCGGAGGTGGATGAGCCGGTCCACCTCCGGCCCGTTCGCGATCGCGGCTCGGATCGCGGCCTGATCCTCGGGGGATGCCGCCTCGCCGATGAGCAGGCTCTTCATCTCGACGGCGAGGAACGCGGCGATGAGGCCGAGCAGCACCCCGATGATCACGCTGGCCACCGCGTCGAACGACGGGTTGCCGGTCTGCGCGCTCAGGGCGATGCCCGCCGCGGCGATCAGCACCCCGACGATCGCGCCGAGGTCCTCGAGGAGCACGATCGGGAGCTCCGGCGCCTTCGACGTGCGGAGGTACTGCCACCAGCTGCGGTCGCCGCGCACCGCCCCGGCGGCCTGGGCCGCGGTTCGGATCGACGCGCACTCGAGCACCAGCGCGACGCCGAGCACGGCGAGCCCGACCGCGGGATGGTCGACCGCTCGGGGATGGATCAGCTTGTTGACGCCTTCGTACACCGCGAACACCGAACCCAGCGAGAACAGCACCAACGCGACGATGAACGCCCAGAAGTACCGCTCCCGTCCGTACCCGAACGGGTGCTTCGGGGTCGGGTCCCGCTGCGCGCGACGGCCGCCGAAGGCGAGCAGCGCCTCGTTCCCCGAGTCGGCGACGGAGTGGATGGCCTCGGCGAGCAGCGCCGCGGCGCCGGTGACCGCGAACGCGACGATCTTCGGCGACCGCGATCCCGAGATTCGCGAGCAGCGCGGCGAGGATGGCGCGCCGGCTCCCCTCGTGCACCCGCGGAGGCTACCGGCCGGGCTGCACGTCCCAGACGGACGCCACCGCGACCCGTTGCGTCGCGACCCGGTCCCGCACCACCAGCACCGACCCGCGCCGCTCCAGGGTCTCGAGCACCCCATGGACGGGCGAGTCCGGCTCGACCGAGCGGATGGTGAGGCGTCGACCCCGACCGAGCCGGAGCCGCTCGTCGCACCCGTAGCGCCACCGTCCGTCGGGTCCGCGACGGGGCGGCTCGCCGACCCGTACCCGTTGCGCCGCGTACGCGTCGGCGAGCAGCTGGGCTCGCTCCGCGCCGCAGAACTCCTCGGTCACGTCGAGCCTCAGCCGGGTGAACGTCGATCCGTGGGTGGGGAGGTCCCGCTGCGGTGTGGAGCGCCCAGTGGGCCAGCTCGTGCAACACGATCCCCTTCGTGCGGTACCGGCGCGGCAGCGTGATGGACTGGCCACGATCCGATTCGCTGAAGAACGCGGTGCGGGCGCCGTTCCCCGGTCGCAGGCGGGGGACCCGGTCGAGGGTCAGCTCGGGGAACCGGGCCTGCCACCACAGGGTGCCGACCACCCGGTCGACGAACCGGGCGCAGGCGTCAAGGCCCGGGAGCGGACTGGACGGCAGCGGCAACTCGGCGCGGTAGACCCGCGCGCGCTGGGCGTCCCTGGGGGCGGGGCCGCGCATCGCCGCAGCGTATTGGCGCCGACCCGCGGCGTCGCGGAACGAGACGGCCGGTGCGGCCCTCCGGGGGCCGGCTCAGGGGAGGCGCATCGGGTTCTCGGTCACGAACCCGGCCGCCTGCGGTCGACCCTGCGCGCCACCCATGGTCCCGGTCTCGGCGCGGAGGGCGGCCATCCCGACGTTGTGTCCGGTGTAGCCGTCGGGTTGGGTCAACATCCACAGGATCCCTTCGGCGGCCACCTCTGTCGGCTCCCAGCTCGAATGGTCGAGCTCGGGGGCGTTGGCGACGAACCCCTCCGACGCGACGGGCACGTCGATGCGGAACGTGTTCACCGCGATGTCGGTCGTCGCGGAGCTGGGCGGCGACGGAGACCGTGAGGTGCTCGAACGCGATCTTCGCCATCCCGTACACCATGAGCCCCGGGATGTAGTTCAACGCCGCCGCGGACGACACGTTCAGGATCCGTCCGCCGCCTCGGGCTCGCATCACCGGCGCTACCGCCCGCATCGCCAGCAGCGGTGCCCGCAGATCCACGGCGAGCACCAGGTCGAAGCGCTTCAGGTCGATGTCGAGGTCGCCGGGGAAGGTGATCGCGGCGTTGTTCACCAGCACGTCGACCCCACCGAACGTCTCGACGGTGTACTCCACCATCGCTGCGACGTCGTCGTCGCGGGCGAGGTTCGTCGGGACCGCGACGGCCTCGCCACCGGCCGCGGTGATCTGCCGCACGGTGTCGTCGATCGTGCCGGGGAGGCTCAGCGGCGCGTCGTCGGTCGCTCGCGCCGCGCAGGCCACCCGGGCGCCGCGCGCCGCGAGCGCGGCCGCGGTGGCGGCGCCGACCCCGCGGCTGGCGCCCGTGACGATCGCGGCCTTCCCGGTGAGGTCCATGCGGACGCCGAGGCTAGAAGGCCGACCGCGGCCGCGTCGGACGGTCAGGGCAGGTCGGGGAGGGTGTGGTGCCCGTCGAGGTTCGCCGCGTACAGGTCACCGAGCCGGTCGACGCGTGCCAGCACGTCGGCCGTCTCGAAGCGCAATGCGGTCGGATCTTCCCGGTCGGCCACCCCCGCGACCTCGTCCCAGGACACCGGCGTCGAGACGGTCGGTCGGGGCTGCGCCCGCAGGGAGTAGGCCGCGACGGTCGTCTTGTGGCGGTCGTTCTGGCTCCAGTCCACGAACACCCGGTTCCGTCGTTGCTCCTTCGCCATGAGCACCGTGACCCGGTCGGGCGCCTGGGTGGCGAGAAGCTCGCCGAGCCCGCGGGCGAACGACTTCGTCGCGTCGGCGGTGGCGTCCCGCACGGGGACCGCCAGGTGCAGGCCCTTCGAGCCGGACGTCTTGGCCACGCACGCAAGACCCAGCCGGTCGAGGACGTCGCGGAGGTCCAGCGCCACCCGGGCGCACGCGACCAGGTCGGCCGGCGGTCCCGGGTCGAGATCGAAGACCATCGAGGTGGGGTGGTCGGGGTCGGCAGCTCGGGCCTGGAGGGTGTGGAGCTCGAGCGCGGCGAGGTTTGCCATCCACACCAGCGTCGGGGCGTCGTCGACCAGGCAGGCGTTGATCCCGTCGACCTCGGCCCGGTGGACCCACGCCGGTGCGTGCCGGGGGCAGCGCTTCTCGAAGAACGAGCCGTCGTCGACCCCGTTGGGGAAGCGCACCATCGTCACCGGCCGGCCAGCGAGGTGGGGCAGCATCACCGGCGCGACCCGGGCGTAGTAGTCGATCACCGCGGCCTTCGTGAACGAGGCTGCGGGGTAGAGGACCTTCTCGAGGTTGGAGAGGGTGAGGCGACGGCCTTCGACCTCGATGACCGCTTTGGATTCGGCCGCCACGCTCTGCGAACCTAGTGGGATGCCCAGCGCGATCTGGTCGGGAAGTATCAGCTTCGGGCTCGTCGCCGTGCCCGTCCGGGTGGTGTCGGCCACGCGGAGCCGCGACGTTCGCTTCAACCAGCTCGAGGAAGGCACGAACGCCCGGATCCGCTACCGGAAGGTGTCGGAAGCGACCGGGACCGAGGTGCCCAACGACCGGATCCGCAAGGGCTACGAGATCGCCCCGAGCCAGTACGTCGTCGTCGACGACGAAGAGATCAAGGCGCTCGCCCCGAAGTCGAGCCGGATGATCGAGATCGAGGATTTCGTCAACCTCGACGACATCGACCCCCTCTACTTCGAGCAGCCCTACTACCTCACCCCTGATGCCACCGCGGTGAAGCCCTACCGGCTGCTCGTCGAGGCCATGACCGAGCTCCGGAAGGTGGCGATCGGGCGGGTGGTGATGCGCTCGAAGGAGAGCCTCGTCGCCATCCGGCCCCTCGACGGGGTCCTCTGCCTCGAGACCATGCGCTACGCGGACGAGGTCCTTCCCCGCGAGGGCCTGGTCCCCGACGATGCGGCCGCGACCGAGCCGTCCGAGCGGGAGCTGGCCATGGCCCGTCAGCTCGTCGAGACCCTCGCCGGGCCCTTCGACCCGGAGCGCTACCACGACGAGTACCGCGAGCAGCTCCGAGACCTCATCGACCGCAAAGCAGCCGGCGAGGAGATCGTGGCCGAGCCGACGGTCGAGGAACCGGGCAAGGTCCTCGACCTCATGGCCGCCCTGGAGGCGAGCCTCACCCGGGCCGGCGCCGGGGCCGAGGAGCAGGCCAAGCCCGCCCCCGCACCGGCGAAGCCAGCCAAGAAGCGAGCCGGTCGGTCCCGAAAGTCCGCCTGATCAGGCGGCGCGGGCGGGCGTCAGCGACGAGGCGCCGCCCTCGTGGTCGTCCACCGGCCAGCCGCACGTGGCGCACAGCCCGGCGGCCATCCCGTCCGGGTGCACGTCGGGGCACGGCTCCCACCGGACCGGCATGACCTCGGGATCAGAGCTCAGCGTGGTGACGTCCATGTCGTCCTCCCCGGAATGACATCAGTGTAATTCGACGGCCCGGGTGCTTCCGGGAGCCCGTCGAGCACACCACCGGGGTACGACACTGGCCGCCGGCCGGGGCGTCAGTCGCGGACCTGGACGCTGCGGCCGTCCACCCAGGTTCGAAGGACCAGGTAGTCGCCGTGGAGCGCGCCGTGGTCGTAGTGGCCGAACGTCAAGCTGGTGCCTTCGTGGCCGCACGTGGCCGGGAGCCGTTTGACCCGCTCGAGCGCGTCGCGGAACCCGGCCCGGGTGAGGTGGTCGGCGCGGTTGAGCGCCTCGGCCAGGAGGCGGCCCATGTCCAGGGCCGCGCAGTCCATCGGCCCGGCGGGCTGGTGCGCGCCGAGCTGACGGCGACGCTCGTTGTCGTCGGCGACGACGTCGACGTACTCCCAGCCGGCCCAGCCGTCTCGCCACTCGGGCCGGAGGTAGCCGAACAGCAGCGCGGAGTTCGCGACCACGGGCACGGTCCAGCGCAGCTCGGCGAGCGCGAGGGCGACCGCACGAGACGACACGCCGAGCCCGAGGTAGACCAGCGCGTCGGGTTCGAGGGACCGCAGCCGCCCGACGACGGGGGTGACCTCCTCCGTGACGGGGGAGATGCTCGTGGCCCCGGCGAGCTCCAGGCCGACGCTGGGCAGGCTGGCCTCGAAGCACTCGGCGTAGCGGCGCCCGACCGGCGAGCGGTCGAACACCATCGCGGGTCGGCGCAGCCCGCGAGCCGCGAGGCGCTGCGCGAGCACCACCGGCTCCTCCTCGAGGGAACCCACTTGGTAGTGGAAGCCGTACCGGCCGCGGGTGTGGTCACCGCCGGTGTAGTTGAGGCAGACGAGCTCGGCGGCGTCGGCGATCGGGGCGATGATCAGCCCGTTGTCGCTGATCGACGGGCCCACGACGGCGAGGCAGCCGACCGCGTCGAGCTCGCGGAACCCGGTGATCACCGCGTGCTCCGATCCGATCGGGAGCCCGGTGGCGGCGACGCTGACGAACTCGAAGTCACGGTCGAGCCGGCCAGCGGCCGCGACCTCGTCGATCCCGCGGCGCAGCCCGGCTTCGAAGCCGCGGCCGTCGTCACCCTGGGGGAAGTCGAAGAGCATCCCGATCCGCACCGCCGAGGGAGAGAACACCGCTACTTCCCGAGCCCGGTCCGGGTGTACTGGACGACCTGTTGGATCTGGGCCGGGGTGAGCACCGACCCGAACGCCGGCATGCTGCCCCGCCCGTTGGTGACGAACGTGATCTGGTCGCTCTCGTTCGGGAAGTCGCGGGTGACGACCCCGCCGGCGAGCTGCGGGCCGATCCCGCCGCCACCGTCGGCGCCGTGGCAGCTCGCGCAGTTCGCCTCGAACAGCTTCGCCCCTGGTGTCCGCGCCGCGGCGGACGTGCCCGGCTCGTTGGCGAAGAGCATCACCACGAACACGCCGACGGCGACGAGGGCGAGGACCTCGACGACGGCGACGACGCGGCGCAGCATCAGCTCAGAACAGCGGTCGGGGCGCCGACGACGAGGTGAAGAACCACAGGCTGCTGGTGACGACCACCCCGACGAGCGCGGCGAACACCAGCCCGCCGGCGATCGGGAGGAACCAGCCCGGGAGGCCACGGACGCGCACGGCGAGCACCTTGATCGCGAAGAACCCGTAGAAGAGGCAGCCGAAGATCCCGTGCAGCAGCACCCGGGTGTTCGTCGACTGGAAGCCCAGCCCCCACAGGCACTGGTACGCGACGGGGAGGGTAACGAGGAAGGTGACGATCCCGACGAGACGGTGCGCGTCGCCGAGCCACGCCGGCGCGTGATGGGGCACGGAGATCTTGTCGTACAGGCGCGCCGCGAGGAGCAGCTGCACGCACGCCAGGACGAGCGCCACGGTGGCCAGCCACACCTTCAGCTGGATCATCCCGGCGAAGAACAGCGGGTACGGGCGCTGCCCGGTCGGGGTGTGCTCGTTCGCGTAGACGCCGAGCCCGACCGACACGACCGCCCCGACGACCAGGATCCAGAGCAGTTTGACCGTGGTCGAGCTGGTGGGCTTGACCTCCGCCGGTGCGGCCACGTCCCCCTCCTGGTCCGGCTGCATCCTGCCCCGCCCACCGACGATCGACAAGGACCAGCAGGGGCCGGGGTTCGGCTCGGACCGCGTACAGTCCGGCCATGTCACCGCTGCTGGGAACGGCGTGGGCCGCTCTCGGCGTGCAGTCCATGGACCCGGGCTGGCCGCCCGTGCTCATCGGCGCCGTCGCCGTGGTCGTCGTCGGCTTCGCGACCGTCGTGACCGTGATGTTCCGACGGCTCCGCGCCGCGGCCCGGGACGCCCGCCTGCGGCCACGGGGCTACCGGCAGTGACCCGCGGGCCGCGCGCCGGTCCGACGGTCAGCGCGGCGGTCCCCGGTGCCGCGCGGTGAACGGCCGCGCCGGTCGGCCCGGCTGGGTCGCCGACCTCGTCGACGCGGCCTGGGAGGCGGTCACCAAGTGGGGGACGCTCGGGCCGACGTCTCGACGGGCCGGCCGCTTCCGGTCCTTCGGTTCGGGGAGCGCGATCTGCTTCCCGGTCGCGGCGCTCTTCGGGGAGCGCTACATCACGCTCGGCGCCGACTGCATCATCGGCCCGTACGTCAGCTTGTCCGCCGGTGTCTCCCCGGCGCACGAGCTCGGTGACCGGTCGGTCGTGACCATCGGCGATCGTTGCCTCATCGGCAAGGGGAGCGGCATTGTCGGCCACGACCACGTCGAGATCGGCGACGACGTGTTCACCGGGCACCACGTGTACATCACCGACGCGAACCACGGGTACGACGACCCGTCGCTCCCGATCGGCCGTCAGTTCGCGCCGTCCCGCCCGGTGCGGATCGGCGACGGATCATGGCTCGGGCACGGCACCATCGTGCTGCCCGGCGCGACCATCGGCGCGCACGTGGTGATCGGCGCCGGCTCCGTCGTGACCGGTGACCTGCCCGACTTCAGCGTCGCGGTCGGCAACCCGGCCCGGGTGGTGCGCCGACTCGATCAGCCCGAGGTGCCCGACGCCGGGGACGGGTAGCTGGGCGGTCGGCCGCTGGGCGGGAGCGTGTCCAAGACCGTCACCGAGTGGGCCACGTCGTACAGGCCGACCTGGCTCGGCCAGTGGCCGGGGAGGTAGCGGCGGCCGTCGAGCGCGTACCGGTACAGCCCCCGACCGGGGCTCCCGACCTCGTCAGGGCCGGACGCGTTCGGGTCCCACCAGATGACGGTCGCGTCGTCACCCCACGTGTAGTCGGTGCTGGGCCAGATGCCGTGCCGGCCCCACGACATGTGGATCACGGTCGGCGAGGTCGTGTCACTCGACGGGTAGCTGAACAGCCCGGCCCGGAACGTCTCCGCGTTCAGGTGGGGCCCGGCGAGGTGGACGCCGGTGAAGAAGATGAGCGGCGCCTGGACGAGCACCTCGTAGGTCTTCGCGTCGGGTCCGTGCCCGAACTGCCAGGTCAAGATGTTCGCGAACTCGTTGGCGGTGTCCGCGGTGCGGGTGGGGAGCAGCGACACGCCGAACGCGTGGGCCCACTGGCGCTGGTCGTAGGTGCGGCCGAACACCGCCGTGTCCGTGTACGCGTACCCGAGGACCACCCACTCCGGGAAGTACCCCTGCGCGGTGGCCTCCTGGGTGAGGAACGTCGGGAAGACGGGGTCACCGGCGAGGACGACGCTGGTGACCCGCGCTCGCTTGAGTGCGGCGATGATCGTCCGGGCGCTCTCCTGGGCCTGGCTGAGGTCGAGCTGGTACTTCTCGTCGAGCGCGACCGAGGTGTGCTGGCCGGCGAGGAGAGCCTTGAACCGTCTGAAGCTGCGTTCGAAGGTCCCGGCGGCGTCGTCGTACCGGACCACCCCGAAGCGGCGGACCTGGTGGCGCAACGCGGGGTCGCCCGCGTGGATCGCGGTGCGGCCCGCGAGGGTGGACACGAACGCCGCCCAGTGCAGCGCGGCCTGCTCCGGTGACGCCAACGTCGGCCAGACGTACGGAGCTCGGGTCTGCAGGAACGAGTCGGGCTCGGCGAGGACGCAGTCACCGAGGCACAGCACCCCGCGGGCGGCGAGCTCGTCGGCGTACGCCGACGTCTGATCGGGGCCGCCGAACGACGCGAACGCCTTGACCTGGGTCGCCACCTTGATCGCGTCGGCCTTGGCCGCCACATCGTCGTCGGGCGCGCCGCTCGCGCGGACCGGGACCAATCGGACTTTCCGGCCGTACATCTCGTAGTGCGCCTGGAAGAAGTCGACGTAGGCCTGCGTGGTGCGCAGCTCGGCGTTGAGGCTCTCGTCGCTGCCGGTCTGCTGGAAGAACGCTTGCTGGAGGACGTCGGGCTGGGCCTGGTACACGGCGATCGTGATTGAGTCGGCGGTCACGCCGGGAGCGGTCGCCGCGCCGTTGTTCCCGCCGTGCCACGGCTGGACGCATGGTGGCGCGTAGCTCAACGGGACCGCGACGCGGCCGTTCGTCGTGTCGCAGTTCGGGCCCCAGTCGACCTTGACGCCCTGGCTGCGGGCCTGGTCGAAGGTGAGCGGCCTCGGGCCGCTCGCCGTCGTGCCGCGCGGCGAGGAGTTCGTCGCGCCGGGCGCGACCGCGGCGATCACCGCGATGGCCACGACGACGGCCAGGAACGGGAGGTAGCGGACGAGCACCGTCGCGGGGCTCGGCCTGGCTCGCCGGCGCGGCTCAGCCATCGTCGCCGACCCCGCTCAGGACCGAACCGGTCGGCCGGCCCGTGGTGGGCGCCGCGAACGGAGCGCGGGCAGGTGTGCCCTTCACACCGAGCAAGCCGTCCTCCGGTGGACTGGCGCGTGGGTGGCAGGCCGGATGATCACCCGCCGGGGCCGATCATAGGGACGGGACCCGCGCGAACCGTCGGCACCCCGCGGTCACCCCGGTGGCGGGTCGGCGCGGGGTCGGTCCCGCCCCAAGTACGAGGCGACCACTCGAGGGTCGTGGGTGACGGTCTCGGGATCGCCGTCGGCGACGACCGCGCCCAGGTCCATCGCGACCCAGCGCGGCGCGACGGCGCGGAGCAGACCGAGATCGTGCTCGATGACCACGAGGCTCGCGCCCAGCTCGTCTCGCACTCGTTCGAGGAGTGGTCCGAGCGCCTCGACTTCGCGCTGGGCGATCCCACTCGACGGTTCGTCGAGGAGCACGACGTCGGGGCGCTGCCCGACGATCCCGGCGAGGTCCACGATCCGGCGGGTCCCCGTCGAGAGCTCGTGGACGAACTTCTCGGCGTAGTCGCCGAGCCCGAACAGCTCGACGAGCTCATCGACCCGCAGGCGCGTCTCGGCCTCGGACGCGGCGACTGCGGGCAGGCGCAGGGCCGCCGCGACCGGGTCGCGCACCTCGACCCAGTCCTCGAGCGCGACGCCGATCGCCTCGGTCACCGTGAGCGCGGGGAACAGGCGGGCGTCCTGGAACGACCGGCCGAGCCCCCGCTGCGCGCGGGCCGGCGCGGACCGCCCGTTCAGCTCCACGCAGTGGTCGTCGTCGACGAGCGCGACCGCGCCCGCGTCGGGATGCTCGAACCCGCTGATCACGTCGAACAGGGTCGTCTTGCCGGCGCCGTTCGGTCCGAGGATCCCGACGATCTCGCCCGGCGCGACGGAGAGGGTGACGCCGTCCAAGGCCTGGACGCCACCGAAGTGCTTGCTGACCCCGCGGATCTCGAGGCCCGCCCCTCGTCGCGGGGTGGTGGTGGTGCGCGGCCCCGCGGGGTGGGGAGCGAGGTCCCGGCCGGCGGCGCTGCCGAGGAAGACCGAGCGGAGCAGGTCGTGGCGGTCGCGGAGCTCGCGGGCGGGCCCCTCGAATCGCAGGTGGCCCTTCTCGATGAACGACGCACGGTCCGCGACGGTCAACGCCAGGTCGGCGGACTGCTCGACGATCACGACCGCGGTCCCGGACTCGGCGAGCTCCCGGACGACGTCCAGCAGCGACGCGACGACCGCGGGGGCGAGCCCGAGCGAGAGCTCATCGATCAGGAGGAGGCGGGGGGCGGCGATCAACGCCATCGCGACGGCGAGCATCTGCTGCTGCCCGCCGCTCAACGTCCCCGCCGCGTCGCCGAGCCGGTCGTGGAGCACGGGGAAGTGGGCCAGGGCGTCCGCGGTCGAGGCGCGGACCGCCTCGGGTTGTCGGCGTTTCGTCCACGCGGCGAGGCGCAGGTGCTCCGCGACGGTGAGCGACGGGAACGTCGCCGCGCCCCCCGGCACCAGGGCCACTCCCCGGGTGGCGATCTTCTCGGGTCGCCAGCGGGTCACGTCCTCGCCGTCGAGGTACACGTGGCCGTGCGCGCACCGGACGATGCCGGCGATCGATCGGAGCACTGTGGACTTGCCGGCGCCGTTCGTGCCCAACAGCGCGACGATCTCGCCCGGTGCCGCGTCGAGACGAGCACCGAAGACCACCTGCACGCTGTCGTAGCGGACGTCCATGCCGCGGACGACGAGGCGGGGCGTCCCCGTCGGTGCCGGAGCCGGCCCCAGGTCGTCACCGGCGGTGGGCTCCTCGGCGGCGAAGGAGCCGACCGTGATCCCACGGCGCCGGGCCCGCCAGCGCAGCAGGACGTCGCGGCCGTCGGCGAGCGCGGCGCCGAGACCGCCGGGGAGGATCCACAAGATGGCGAGCAGCCCGGCACCGGTGGCGAGGATCTGCCACTCGGGCGCGAGGAAGTAGTCGATGCCCTGCACATAGGTGGCGCCGATCAGCACACCCGGGATCGAGCCGAGCCCACCGATGACCGCCATCGCGAATACCTGCAAGCTCGCGGTCGGCTGGTACGGGCTGAGATCGAGCCCGGACTGCTGGTAGACGAAGAGGCCGCCAGCGAAGGCGGCGAGGAACCCGGAGAACGCGAAGGCGAACAACGTGATCCGCCGTCCGTGGATCCCGAACCCTTCCGCGGCCCGTTCGTTCTCCCGGACCGCGATCAGTGCCCGTCCCGTGCGACTTCGCCGCACGCCGTACGCGGCGACGACGGCCAGGGCCAGACCGGCCAGGCACAGGTAGTAGAAGCGCGTGTCGGTGTCCACCGCGATGACGCCGAAGAGGGGCGGGCGGGTGATCCGTAACGGCGGCAGCCAGTTCAGCGTGGCTCCTTCCCCGAAGAAGTTCCGGTTGAGCAGCCACTCCGAGGTCATCAGCGCGAACGCGAGCGACGTCACCGCCAGGGTCAAGCCACCGCGTCGCAAGGCCGGGAGGCCGATGACGACCGCGACGACGGCGCCGACGGCGCCGGCGAGGACCAACCCGAACGACAGGTCCCACCCGAGCCGGGCGGTCACCGCACCCGACACCGCGGCGCCGATGCCGACGAACGCGACCTGCCCCAAGCTCACCTGACCACCCCACCCGGTGAGCACGACCAGCGAGCACCCGATGATCCCGAAGATGAGGATCGCGGCGGCGAGGTTCAGCTTGCTCGCCGACAGCCAGACCGGCACGCCGAGCAGGACGCCGAGGATGACGAGGCCGATGACCACCTGGCTCGCCCGCACTTCGGGGAGGCGGGCGCAACGCGCGGGGGATGGGCCGCACCTCGCGGGCGGCCTGCCAGGTCGAGACCTCGTCCTCCCGGACGCGAGCGCGGACCCCGCCGGTCACGAGCAGGCCGACGACGACCACGAGGAAGAGCACCGGGTCGACGTACGCGGGCTCGTGCCAGTGCCAGATCACCGACTGCTCGACCACGCCGAGCACCACCGCGGCTGCCACGATCGTCGGGAGCCGCTCCATCCGGCCGATGACCGCCGCGGCGAGGGCTCGCAGCAGGATCGCCGGGCCGAGCACCTGGCCGATGGTCAAGCCGACGATCCCGGCGCGGAGGAACACGGCGAGGAACGCCAAGACCGTGGCGAGGACCCACACGATGGTCTGGAGCCGTCGGATGGGAATGCCGAGCGACGCCGCCCGGTCCGCCCGCTCGGCGCCGGCGCGGATCGCGATGCCGGTGTCGCTGCGGCGGAGGAACCAGGCCAACCCGACGAGCACGATCGGGACCGCGACGACCGCGACCACGTCGGTTCCCCGGAACACGATCGGATCGATCGTGAAGTGCACGTCGAACGGCGCCGGGATCGAGTTGCCGGTGACCTTGAACCAGCGCGGCAGCAGCAGCGCCGCGGCCGCGAGCACCTGCGCGATCCCGATCGTCGCGACCGAGAGGACGAGGCGCGGGGAGCGGGAGAAGCGGCGAACGAGGAAGAACTCGACCGCGGCGCCGACGACGAGCGCGGCGGCGAGCCCGGCGACGAGAGCGAGCCACCAGTTCAGTGCGACGGTGCTGATCATGAGCAGCACCGCGAACGTCGCGGGCAGCGTCCCGAGGTCACCGGCGGCGAAATTGATGATCCGGTTCGCTCGCCAGACCAGGGCGAGACCCAACGCGAGCAGCGACGTCAGCGCGCCGACGAGCGCGCCTTGCACGAGCACCCCGGCGGGGACGGACCACCCCGCGGCGGCGAACACGAGGACGCCCAGCCCGATCGCGGCCGGCGCGAAGCGCCGGACCGCGCGGCGGGCTCCGACGCTCCGGGGCGGCGCAGGCTGCTCGGGACGGGGCGGAGCCGCGGTCACGCCGCCGGGAGCGCCTCGCCGGTGACGAACGCGGCGACCACCGCCGCGAGCTGCGGGCCTCGGTCCTCTTGGAGGAAGTGCCCGGCCCCCTCGATCGTCGTGTGGGGTTGCCCCTCGCAGCCGGGGATGTCGGCCCGCAGCGCCCGGTCGGCCCCGCCGGTGATCGGGATCCCGGTCGCTGAACGCACAGAGGAAGGGTTTGGTCCACCCGCGCAGGACCTCCCACGCGCGCCGGTTCGCCTCCGATGCGGGGTCGTCCGGCGTGGTGGGGACGAGCAGCGGGAACTGCCGGGCACCTTCCTTGTAGCGCTCGTCGGGGAACGGCGCGTCGTAGGCGGCGATGACGTCCGGTGCGAGGTCGGTGGTGCATCCGCCGTTCACGATCGAACCCACCGCGAACGTCGGGGTCTCCTGCGAGAAGCGCTGCCAGGCGCGGAAGGCGTCTCCGGGGTCGCGGTCACCGGTGGGGAGGAACGTGTTCGCGGCGACCACCCGCGCGAAGCGGTCTGGGTGCTCGGCGACGAGCCGCAGCCCGATCAGCCCACCCCAGTCCTGCCCGACGAGCGTCGCGTCGCTCAGGTCGAGCGACTGGAGGAGCGCGGTCATCCAGTCGACGTGACGCTGGTAGGTGTAGTCGTCCCGTGCCGCGGGCTTGTCCGAGCGTCCGAACCCGACCAGGTCGGGTGCGACGACCCGCAGGCCGGCATCGACGAGGACGGGGATCATCCGGCGGTACAGGAAGCACCACGACGGCTCTCCGTGCATCAGCAGCACCGGACGGCCGCTCGTGGGACCTTCGTCGAGGTAGTGGACCCGGAGCGTTCCGCCGTCCCCGTCGGGGACTTCCACGTAGTTCGGCCCGAACGAGAAGTCGGGCAGCGACACAAATCGCTCGTCCGGTGTCCTCAGGACTTCCATCGGTGCTCCTCGCATGCTGGCGGTCGTCGCCCGGCGGCCCGCGGTGCTCGTGACGCTACGCGACCAGCGCGCCGCGCAGAAGGGCCGCGGCGCCGATGCCTCGAGCACCCTGACGGTTACGCTCGTGTTGTGACGGACGAAACCGGCCGTCCCGCGCCCCCGCCCGACCCGTTCGGGCTGACCCCCGACGGCGGTCCCCCGACGAGTCCCTCCGGCGCTCGTGCCGCGCGCCGCCGCGCCCGCCGGCGCCGATGGGTGTGGGGCTCCGTCGTCGTCCTCGTCGTCCTCCTCGGGGCGGGTGCCGCCGCCGTGGCGCTGACCAGCTCGAGCTCCTCGTCGACGAAGGTCCGCGCCCGTCGAACCCGGCCGACGGTCACCACGTCGACCGCGCCGACCACGACGACGACCGGATCGACGAGCGCGACGACGATCATCCCCAAGTCATCGAACCCGGTCGTGGCCCTGGCCCAGCAATACGACGGCTCCTACACCGGCACGTTCAAGAACACGACCTTCAACACCAGCGGCCCGGCGAGCCTCGACATCCACATCGACCCGACCGTCGCCACCCTCGCCGTCAACGTCGGCTTGAACGGCGATCTCTTCGGCGGCGGCGCGAAGGCGGTGCGCACCATCCAGGGCACCATCCCGCTCGGCAACCCGAGCGCAGCGGTCGCTACCCAGACCCCCAGCTTCGGGCCCGTCACCGGCAAGCTCGGCACCGGCCTGTCGGTCATCCTCACCGCGCCCGCAGGTGCCGGACGCGAAGGTCAAGACGTTCCAGCTGACGGGCACGCTCCGCACCGACGCGAGCGGGAAAGCGGTCCAACCGGGCGGCTTCGACGCCACCTTCACCGTCGGGTTCCGGGACGGCACCACCGCGCAAGGGACCGTGACCGTCACGTGCTCCCCGACCGGCCAGCGACCCAGCCAGGTCACGACCATCTGCGCGTCGGGCTGACCCCCGCCCCGGACCTCGACCACGGTCGGTAGCGTCAGCGCCGAACCGTTCCACGACCAGGAACCACCGCACGTGTCCCCTTCGCTCCGCCTGCTCGCCGGTCTCGTCGCGATCGTCGCCCTCCGCGGCCCCCGCCGGTCCCCGAGACGGTTCCCCGAGCCGTCCCACGACCGCACCTGACGAAACGAGCTGTCGTGCCCCACGTCGTCTTCCTCTGCACCGGCAACGCGGCCCGCTCGGTGATGGCCGGCGCCATCCTCGCCGCGCACCTCGACGACGTGGAGATCACCACCGCAGGGACCCACGTCGTCGAAGGCATGCCGATGAGCTGGCGGACGCGCGACGCCCTCGCCGGCCTCGACGTCTCGGCTCCCGGCCATCGCAGCACGCAGCTGCGCGACCCCCACGTCGACACCGCCGATCTCGTCGTCGGCCTCGCCGGTGAGCACGTCGCCTACGTGCGTCGCGCCCACCCCGACGCGGCCGCCCGCACCGGAACGCTGAAGCGTCTCGCCCGAGACCTGGCCCCGTCGCCCGGATCCTTCGCCGACCGCGTCGCCGCGCTCGGGCTCGAAGCCGTGACCCTCGAGCCGTGGGAGGACGTCGGCGACCCCGCCGGCGGCGACCTGCCCGAGTTCGAGGAGTGCGCCCGCGAGATCCACGCCCTCGTCCTCCGCCTCGCCCCCGCGCTCACCGACGACGCCGACGCCCCCGCGCCACCGACCTGATATACCGTCAGATTCGGACAGGGGGGAGGTCCGGTTGACGTCCACAGACCAGGTGGCGGACGCGGCGAACGCCGACACTGGCGCGGCCCCGGCCCTGACCCTCGCCGCGGTGACGGTCCGCTTCGGTGGCATCACCGCGCTGGACAACGTAGGCCTCGACCTCGCCGCGGGCGAGGTGCGCGGACTGATCGGACCGAACGGCGCCGGCAAGACCACCCTCTTCGACGTGATCTCGGGGGTGCGGAGCACCCGACGCGGGTCACGTCCTGCTCGGCGGTGAGGACGTGACCGGACGCTCGGCGACGTACCGCGCCCGGCGCGGGCTGCGCCGCACGTTCCAGCGGGTCCAGGCCTTCGGCTGGCTCACCGTCGAGGACAACGTCCTCGCCGCGCTCGAGTGGCATGGCGGTGGCGGCGGCCTCCTCGCCGACCTCGTCGCGTTCCCGACCCGCACCGCGCGGGCGCGGACGCGGCGCGACCGGGCCCGAGAGGTCCTCGACCTGTGCGGCCTCAGCACCGTCCGCGATGACCTCGCCGGATCGCTGCCGATCGGTCTGGCCCGCATGCTCGAGCTGGCTCGAGCCATCGTCGATCGCCCCCGCGTCGTGCTCCTCGACGAGCCCAGCTCGGGTCTCGACGAGACGGAGGCCGCACGGCTCGGCGAGCGGATCCAGGCGATCCGCGCGGACGCCGGCTGCGCCGTGCTCCTCGTCGAGCACGACGTCGGGTTCGTCATGCAGCAGTGCGACCAGATCGTGGTGCTCGACCTCGGTCGGGTCCTCGCGGTCGGTGAACCGAGAGCCATCCAAGCCAACGCCGCGGTGCGAGCCGCGTACCTCGGCGAGGACTGACGTCAAGACCAGCAGACAACAACCCAAGGGGGGACCTGTGAAACGAAGGAGGTGGGTAGCCACAGCGGCGGCGCTCGCGGTCGTCGGCGCGTTCGCGTCGGCGGGGGTCGCAGCGAGCGGCGTGTCCGGTGCCGGCGCGGAGTCGAGCGTTCGTGGCGTGACCGCGAACTCGATCAGCGTCGCGGGGCTGTCGCAGCAGTCCCAGTTCACGGCGAGTGACCTGAAGACCGGTGCCACCGCACGGTTCCAGGTCGAGAACAGCAAGGGTGGCGTCTTCGGCCGGAAGATCAACTACGTCGAGAGTGCCGACGACCAGGGCGATCCGACCACCGACCTGACCCAAGCGCAGCGTCTGGTCCAGCAGGATCAGGTCTTCGCGGTTGTCCCGACACTGACGCCGGTGGTGACCCAAGCGACGCAGTTCTTCGCGCAGCAGAAGGTGCCCTTCATCGGATGGGGGATCGACACCGGCTTCTGCAACAACAACTACGCGCTCGGGCTTCACCGGCTGCATCGTCCCGCCGCCGAGCATCACGACGACGGGCACGACCTGGGGCGCCCTGATCCAGTCGTACTACAAGGCGCACGGCCAGGGGACGGCCGGGAAGACCGCCGCGGTCATCTCCGAGGACAACGACACCGGCAAGCAAGGTGCCGTGGTGATCGGGGCGCAGGCCCGCAAGGCTGGCTTCAACGTCGTATCCCAGAAGAGCGACCTTCCGGCGACGCCGCCCGGCGACTACTCGCCGTACGTGAACGAGCTGCTGACGTCGAACAACGGGAAGCCCCCGGACACCATCTTCGTCGTCACCTCGGTGAACAACACGGAGAAGCTGCCGGGGGCGCTCACCGCCGCGGGCTTCAAGGGCGTGCTCACGAACGCGGTGCTCTATGACCCGCGGGCCGTGGGCCTGATGAAGGCCAACTCGGTGTTCACGCAGTTCGACCTGCCCGTCGACACGACCAACCCGTCGATGCAGCAGATCGTGGCGAACCTCCAGGCCGTCGGTGGTCCGAACCTTACGATCACCCAGGGGATGCTGGCGTCGTATTTCTCGGCCGACGCGTTCGTCGCCGCGCTGAAGAAGACCGGCAAGAACCTCACGCCCGAAGCGTTCGCGAAGGCGATCGCGAACTTCACGTACCAGATCCCGGGCATCGTGGGGCCGACGAAGTACCCGGCCGCCCGCGTCCAGGGCGCGCCGTGCGGGACGCTCGCCTACAGCGACGGAACCGCGTGGAGCATCCAGACGCCCTACGGCTGCTACCAGAACTTCAACTACAAGACCGGCAAGATTCTGAAGTACTAGGACGGCTCCGAAACGGCGAACGGCGGTGGCGGTCGGGCGTGAGCCCGGCCGTCACCGCTTGGCCGTCAGCGAACGAGATCGACCCCGAACCGTCGCGAGGTCCAAGCGGTGCAGAAGTTCCTCAACCTGCTGATCTCCGGGACGGTCACCGGCGGGATCTACGCCATCATGGCGTCGGGGTTGGTGCTCACCTACGAGACGTCGGGCATCTTCAACTTCTCGCACGGGGCGGTCGCGTTCACCGTCGCGTACTTCTACTACCAGCTCCACGTCGGCCAGCACGTGCCGATCGTCCCCGCGTTCATCCTGTCGGTCCTCGTGTTCGGTCCGCTGATGGGGATCGCGCTGGACCGAATCCTGCTGCGGCGACTCGCGCAGGCTCCCGTCTACGCCCGCATCGTCGGCACCATCGGTCTGCTCGTCGCCCTCCCCAGCCTCGCCCTCTGGGTCGTCGAGACCCTCGGCGACGACGTGCTGGGCCTGAACCTGCCCAAGCTGCAGAACACCGTCTCCGTCGGCGGATCACCGGCGGGTATCGGCCCGACACCCCCGCAGGTCTTCCACTTCGGCTGGCTCGGCCTGCCGACCGTGCACCTCGACAGCGACCAGCTCGCGGTGTTCTGTGGCGCCGCCGTCGCCGCGTTCGTCCTGTGGTTCGTGGTCCGCCGCACCCGCGCCGGGCTCGAGATGCGCGCGGTCGTCGACCGTGACAGCCTCGCCTCGCTCCGCGGGGTGAACCGGGAGCGCACCTCGTCGAAGGCCTGGACCCTGAGCATGCTCCTCGCCGGTCTCGGCGGGGTGCTCATCTCGCCGCTCTTCGCGCTCAACCCGACCCTGTTCACCCTGATCGTGTTCGGCTCCCTGGCCGCGGTCGTGCTCAGCGGGCTGCGCTCGATCCCGATCGCGTTCGTCGGTGGCCTCGCGCTCGGTGCCCTCCAGGACCTCATCGCCGGGTACGGCGACAGCTTCCTGCCCCACTTCCTGAACACGCTCAGCGGCTTCCGGTCCTCGATCCCGTTCCTGCTCACCCTCGCGCTCGTGTTCCTCGTGCGAGAGGGCCGCGCCGACGACGTCCCCCAACCCGACCACCGGGCCGGGCTCCCGTCGTGGCGGCGGCGACTGCCCTGGGCCGTCACCACGGTCGTCATCCTCGCCTTCGCGCTCCAGTGGACCGGCGTCCCCGCGCTGCAAGCCGACGTGTACGAGCAGGGCCTCCTCGCCAAGGGGCTCGTCTTCGCCATCATCTTCTTGTCGTTCGTGGTCGTGACCGGCCTCGGCGGCATGGTGAGCCTCGCCCAGGCCTCGTTCGTCACCGCCGGCGGGTTCGCGGCCGGCTGGGCCCTCGACCGCAACTGGGGTCTCAACATGCCCCTCGTCGCGCAGCACGGCCACCTGAACTTCGCGCTCGCGGCGCTCGTCGCCGCCGCGGCCGGCGCCGGGTTGGGGGCGGTCGTCGCGCTGATCGTCGCCACCGGGCGGCTCGGACCGGTCGCGTTGGCCATCGCGACGTTCGCGCTCGCCTTCTTCTTGGATCTCGTCCCGTTCGGCACGCAGTCGATCGGGCACGGCTCGGTCGGCTGGTCGATCCCGGCGCCCTCGCTGAACGTCCCCGGGCTGAACTGGCTCAACCAGCAGCTCGTGCCCGGCGCCGGGTCGCACTTCGACTTCTCGCAACCCGGCGAGCAGATCGTGTTGCTGCTCGCGATCTTCGGCCTCTTGACCCTGATGCTGCACGCGCTGCAGCGATCCGCGTCGGGGCGGGCGATGCTCGCGGTGCGGAGCACCGAGGTCGCGGCGCGCACCTCCGGGATCTCGGCCCGCAAGTCGAAGATCATGATCTTCGCGGTGTCCGCCGGCATCGCCGGGTTCGGCGGCGTGCTCCTCGGGATGGTCACCAGCTCCGCGTCGAGCACGAGCGCCCCACCGCTCATCGGGCTCACGTGGCTCGCGGTGGCGGTCGTGTTCGGCGTGCGGCGCCCCGGCGGCGCGCTGCTCGCCGGCCTGGCCTTCATCGGCACCGCGCAGGTCTTCACGTGGATCGGCCACGACTTCCTGACCGGCGCGTTCGGTCAGCTGACCACCGCGCCGTACTTCGCTGCCATCCTCTTCGGGCTCGGGGCCATCAACCTGGCCCAGAACCCCGACGGGCTCCTCGCCCTCGTCGGCCACCAGCGCCTCGCTCGACGCCGCGAACGCCAACGGCGGGCCCGCCTCGACACGCGCCGAAGCCGAGCTGCACGCCGGGGCGCCGACCCCCCAGCCGGCCCCACCGCCGGTGCCGGCCGGCGCCGCACCGTCGTCGCCCCCGCCGTCGAGCCCGACCGATGGCGAGGCGCCCCCCGCGCTGACCATCCGCGGCGTGGTCGCCGGCTACGGCGCCGTCGAGGTGCTCCACGGCGTCGGCATCAGCGTGCCCGCGGGCGCGGTCGTCGCGCTGCTCGGCGCCAACGGGGCGGGCAAGTCCACCCTCTGCGCGGTCGCGTCGGGGCTGCTCACCCCGACCGACGGCCGGGTCCTGCTCGACGGTGA
This sequence comes from uncultured Actinomycetes bacterium, assembly GCA_963714105.1. Taxonomy (GTDB): domain Bacteria; phylum Actinomycetota; class Acidimicrobiia; order IMCC26256; family PALSA-555; genus PALSA-555. The sequence goes on from OY970233.1 coordinate 2,711,762, forward strand.
GGACATCACCGGGCTGCCGCCGCACGAGCGGGCCGACCGCGGGCTCCTTCTCGTCCCCGAGGCTCGGGGCATCTTCCCCGACCTCACCGTCGACGAGAACCTCCGCCTCGCGTTGCGTCAGGCCGACGACCGCGACCGGGCCTACACGCGATTCCCGATCCTCGCCGAGCGGCGCCGCCAGAAGGCCGGGCTCCTCTCGGGCGGTGAGCAGCAGATGCTCAGCCTCGCGCCCGCGCTGGCGAAGCCGCCCCGGGTGTTCATCGGTGACGAGCCCACCCTCGGCCTCGCGCCGCTCGCCGCGGAGGAAGTGATCCAGGCGCTGCGCGAGCTCCGGGACCTGGGCGCGGCGATCCTCCTCGTCGAGGAGAAGGCGCGCGAGGTCATGGCGATCGCGAACACGGTGGCGTTCATGGAGCTCGGGCGGATCGTCTGGTCCGGGCCGCGCGCCGAGGCCGACGAGGAGCGACTCGCCGCCGCGTACCTCGGCACCCAGCTCTGATCGTGCTTCGGCGGCTCCGGCGTCTCGCCCCGTGCGCGATCGCTGTCGCGCTGGTCGTCGCCGCCGCCGCGATGCCCGCGCTCGGCGCGACGGCCCGGACCCGGCCGGGTGCGGCGCCGGGCGTCACCGCGTCGTCGGTCACCGTCGCCGGGCTCGGCTACTCCGCCGCCTACGGCGACGCGCCGATCGGCGCCCGCGCCGTTGTTCGACGCGGTGAACCGCGCCGGCGGCGTGCACGGTCGGGTGATCCACCTGGCCGGCTGGACCGACGACCGGGGCGACCCCGTCACGGACGCGGCCGCGGGCCGTGCCCTCGTCGTGGGGAAGCAGATCCTCGCGGTCGTCCCCACCGTGACTCCCACCTTCGCGGCGGCACCGGCCCTCGCCACCGCCGGCCTCCCCGCGTTCGGGTGGGGGATCTCCACCGGGTTCTGCGCCAACCCGTCCGCGTTCGCGATCACCGGCTGCATCGCGCCCGCGGGCACCTCACGCGTGGCGAGCACCGCGTGGGGTCAGCTCGTCGCCGCGTGGCTCCGAGGCCACGGTCAGGGCGCCACGGCGGGGAAGACCGCGGCGGTCGTCGCCGAAGCCGGCCCCGCCGGCGGTCAAGGCGCACAGCTCGTCGCCGCGTCGGCGGCAGCCGCCGGGTTCCGAGTCGTGTACCGCCAGGCCACCGTCGCGCCCCCACCCGAGGTCGCGGTCGACGACGCGCCGGAGGCCGCGGCGATCCTCGCTGCCGACCAGGGACGCCCCCCCGACGTCGTGTTCCTCGTCGTCAGCTTCCCCAACGTCACCGGTCTCAACGCCGCGCTGCGGGCCGCGCACTACGCCGGGGTGATCACGAACGCGGTCGGGTACGACCCCGACCTCGCGAGGGCGACGACCGGCCAGCTCGCGCTGACCGAGTTTGCCGTCCCCGAAGCGGCGGCGACCAGCTCGGCGATGGCGACGATCGTCGCCCAGATCCACGCTGAGAACGGCGGCGCGCCGATCGGGCTGGGTGCCCTCGCCGGGTATTTCTCGGCCGACTTCTTCGTCGCCGCGCTCCGCCACGCCGGGGCGAACCCCACCCCCGCGTCGCTCGCCCGGGCCGCGGCGCGGCTGCGCTACGAGATCCGGGGAGTCGTCGGGCCGACCAGCTACCCCGGCGCGCGGCAGGCCCCGACGCCGTGCGGGTCGCTGGTCGAGAGCACCGGCTCCGGGTACCAGGTCGCGGTGCCGTACGCGTGCTTCGGGACGGTCGACCTCCGGACCCACCGGGTCGTGACGCCCCCCTGACCGCTGACGGCTACTTGCCCTCGAAGTTCCCCGGGCGGCGTTCGGCGACCGCCCGGTAGCCCTCGGTCATGTCGTCGGACACGAAGTTCGGCGCCGAGCTCATGGCCACGAACTGCATCGCTTCGGTGAGCCCCCGCTCGGCCCAGGCGTTGATCGTGCGCTTGATGGCCTGCACAGCGAGGGGAGCCTTCGCGGCGATCTCCTCGCACAACGCGCGGGTGTGGTCGACGAGGACGTCGTTGGCGACGACCTCCTGGACGATCCCGAGTCGCAGCGCGGTCGCGGCGTCGATGCGCCGCCCGGTGTAGGCGAGCAGACGGGTCCAGCCGGCGCCGATCTCGGTCACGAGACGGAGGTCGCCACCCGCGTCGATGCCGACCCCGACCCCCGATTCGGGGAGAGCGAAGCGGGCGTCCTCGGCGGCGATGCGGATGTCGCCCATGAGCGCGATCTCGAGCCCCGCGCCGAGGCAGTAGCCCTGCACCGCGACGACGACCGGCTGGGGCAGATCGGCGAGCACGTGGAACCGTTCGTGCACCCACCGGAACCGCTCGTAGTAGTTGCGGGTCTTCTCGGCGGGGGAGCGGCCGGTGATCCGGTCCTCGGGCATTCCGACGTCGACCCCGGCGCAGAACGCGCGCCCTTCGGCCTTGAGCAGTACCACGCGGACCCGGTCGTCGAAGCGGAGCTCCTCGGCGCGTGCGGTCAGCTCGCGGGCCGACGCCCACGACCAGGCGTTGAGCTTCTCGGGCCGGGACAAGGTGATGATCCCGACGGGCGGGTCGATCTCGAGTCGGACGTACTCAGCGTCGCTCACGGATCCTCCTCGACGAGCACAGCGATGATGGGGGTCGCGGCCTCACGACCCGGTGAACGGGCCCCGCCCGAGCTGCTCGCGGATCGGGTCGAACTCTGGCATCAGCAGATGGCGTCGCTGCCAGTTCGCGGCGTCGACGACCAGCGTGTGGCCGCTGACGTAGCTCGCCCACGGTGAGCACAGGAACACCGCCGCCCAGCCGAGCTCTCTCGGGCGCCCCACCCGATGGCCCGGCGTCCGGCGATCCTCGGCCTCGCCGCGCCCCGGCACCCCCTCGGTGATGTGCGCGGCTTCGTCCTCGTGCGGGAAGAGTCCGGGCACGAGACCGTTCACCCGGATCCCGTACGGGCCCCACTCGACGGCGAGGGTCTCGGTCAGGTTCTTCACCCCCGCCTTCGCGGCGGCGGAGTGCGCGAAGCCGGGGCCGCCGGTCCATGCGTACGCGGCGCCGACGTTCACGATCGACGCCGGCCGGCCGTCGCTGATGCGACGCCGCCCGAGCTCGCGGCAGCCGAAGAACGTGCCGTCGAGCACGATCTGGGTGACCGCCCGCCACCCGTTCGGGCTCAGGTCCTCGGCCGGGACGGGGAAGTTCCCCGCCGCGTTGTTGATCAGCACGTCGACCGGCCCCAGCTCGGCTTCGACGACGTCGAACGCGTCGGCGACTAGGGCGGCGTCGCGGACGTCGCACGACACCCCGAGGCCTCGACCACCGGCGGACTCCACTGCGGCGACACCGGCGGCTCGATGCTCCTCGCCGCGGCTGGCGATCGCCACCGCGGCGCCGAGCCGGGCGAACTCCGCGGCGATGGCCTTGCCGAGCCCGGTGCCGCCACCGGTGACGACGACGACCTGACCGTCGTAGCAGCCGGGCGGCAAGGGGCTCGAACCCTCGGGTGGCGGCGCAGGCAGCGGCATGATCTCTCCAGCGGGGGACGGGCGGACACACTAACGGCCGTCATGCGCACGTTCCTCGCCGCTGTCCTCGCCGTCGTGTTCGTCGTCCTCGTCCCCCTCGCGGACCTCGGTGCCTGGGCGCAGCGGGAGCTCGTCGGCACGACCCCCTTCGTGCGGCTCGGCGAGCAGGTCCTCGACCAGCGGGCCGTGCGCGCCGCGCTCGCCGACCGGATCGTGAGCAACGTCGAGGCCACGAACCCGGCGCTCATCGGTGTCGACGCCCAGACCCGGGCGGTCGTGACCCAGCAGCTCGCCACCTCCACCGTGAAACCCGCGTTCGACGACCTCCTCGCGAGCACCCACGACCAGCTCCGTCACGGCCACGACCCGTTGCAGCTCGACCTGTCGCCGATTCTCCCCACGCTCCGCCAGCAGCTCCCGCCCAGCCTGGCGTCCCGCCTCCCGACCACGGTCGCGCTGGCCCCGGTCACCGTGCTGCGCCGAACAGACGCCCCCGCGGTGTGGCAGGCCGTGCAGCTGGTCCAGAACGACGCGCTCGTCGTCGTCCTCGTCACCATCGTGGCGCTGCTCGGCGCGATCGCCGTCGCTCGCAGTCGCGGCGCGCTCTGCATCATCCTCGGCCTCGCCACCGCAGCGATCGCGGTCGGGCTCATCGCGGTCGTGAAACCAGGACGGTCACTCCTCGAGAATCAGAGCGGCACGTCCACCCAACGCGCCGCGTTCCTCGCCGGGTACGACGTCGTCACCCACTCGTTCGTCGTGCAGACCGTCGTCATGGCCGTCGCCGGCCTCGTCCTCGTCCTCGCCGGCTGCTTCGTCGCGTGGAACCAGGGGCGCAACGTCCGACCGACCGGGTGGTCCTGAGCCCGCGCCACCCCGCACGGCTGACGTGGAGGCTCACCTGACGACCCGTCAGGCCTATGCTCGCCGGCATGGCCGACTTCCCGAAGATCATCTCCGTCGACGACCACGTCGTCGAACCGCCCGGCGTCTGGCAGGACCGCCTCCCGGCGAAGTACCGCGAGGTCGGCCCCCGCACCATGCGCGCCCCCCTCGGGGAGATGACCTTCGTGGGGGGCAAGTTCAGCTACGCGCCGGGCACCGACGGCCCGATGTGCGACTGGTGGCTCTACGAGGACCTCGTCTACCCGCTGACCCGCCTCTCGGCCGCGGTGGGCTTCGACCGTGACGAGGTCAAGGTCACCGCGATCACCTTCGACGAGATGCGCCCGGGTTGCTTCGACCCGAAGGCCCGCCTCGAGGACATGGACGCCAACTGGACGGAGGCGAGCCTCTCGTTCCCGACGTTCCCTCGGTTCTGCGGGCAGACGTTCCTCGAGGCGAGCGACCGGGAGCTCGCGCTCCTGTGCGTCAAGGCCTACAACGACTGGATGTTCGACGAGTGGTGCGGCGGCTCCGGCGGTCGGCTGATCCCGCTCCCGCTCATCCCGCTCTGGGACGCCCACCTCGCCGCCGACGAGGTGCACCGCAACGCCGCCCGTGGGGGGCACGCGGTGTGCTTCACCGAGATCCCGCCTCACCTCGGGCTGCCGTCGGTTCACGACAAGGACGGGTACTGGGACCCGTTCTTCGCCGCCTGCGCGGAGACCGACACGGTCGTGTGCATGCATATCGGGTCGTCGTCGAAGATGCCGTCCACCTCGGCCGACGCGCCCGCCGGGGTCGGTTCGACACTCACCTACATGAACGCGGCGATGTCGATGGTCGACTACCTCATGTCGGGCGTGTTCGAGAAGCACCCTCGTCTCCAGGTCGCTTACTCCGAGGGTCAGATCGGCTGGATCCCCTACATCCTCGAGCGGGCCGACGTGGTCTGGGAGCAGAACCGAGCGTGGGCCGGCCTCGAAGACAAGGTGCGCAAACCGCCGAGCCAGTACTACCGGGAGCACGTGTACGGCTGCTTCTTCGACGACGCCCACGGCCTCGAATCGCTCGAGAGCGTGGGGGTCGACAACATCACGTTCGAGACCGACTACCCGCACTCCGACTCGACGTGGCCCCACACTCGGGAGATCGCCGAGAAGCTCACCAAGAACCTCGACGACGAGACGATCTACAAGATCATGCGCTCGAACGCGATTCGCATGCTCTCCCTCGACTTCGTCTGATCAGCCCGGCTCGGGGTCGAGCCCGACCGCGACGGTCCCGAGGATCGCCGGGGACGACGTCCGGTTGCTCCACGCGTGGCGGCCGCCGCGCACGACGACGACGTCGAGCGGTGCGAGGTGGATCTCGTCGTGCTCGGTGAGCAGACACAGCTCTCCCGCGAGCACCGCGTTGTAATCGACCGTCGGCGTCTCGTGCCAGAACAGGGTGGGCGCGCCCTGGTCGTCGACGGGCAGGGCGGTGTCGGGCGGGAACTGCACCACCCGGAACAGCGTCCCGGCGGGCCGTGGGGCGACGCTCAGCGCCCCCGCGGCCGGGTCGGCGGTGCCGTGATCGGCCGGCGTGCCGTCCGTGGACCAGAGGTCGGTCAGGCCCAGCTCGGGCGGGAGGCCCGGGCGGGTGTGGACGTGCGGCGAGGGGCCGTCGGCCACCACCCGTGGCTGACCGCCATCATTGAGGGCCACCACCACCCGCCGGATCGGGCGCAGCCCGCCGCTCACCGCCGCGCTCCGTGACCGGCCGGGGCCCTGCCACCGGGGCGCGCAGGGGGGGGCGGGCACGGAGCGCGAGGCTAGATCAGCCCCCGACCGGCCCAACGTTTGAGGCTCCTGTTGCTGTTGTGGTTCCTGATTCCCTAACCTGGGCCGCCGTGCCTCCCCGCCGCTGGTTCACCCGATGGGTCGTCGCGGTCGCGTTGGCGGCGGTGGCCGTCCCGATCGGGGCCGCCACCGTGGGGGCCCAGACCGAGGACCCGGCGGTCACCGCGGCTCGCGCCGCGCTGGAGCAGGCCCAGTCCGACGCCCACAACGCGGCGAACCAGGTCGCCCAGACCAACCAGCAGCGGGCCCAGGTCCAGGGCCAGATCGCCGCCAACCAGGCCCGCATCCAGGCGCTGCAAGCCCAGATCCCGGTGCTGCAGGCCGAGGAAGCGCAGCTGCGTCAGGAGCTCAACCAGCGCGCCGCGGCGTTGTACGCGTCGCAAGGCCCGATGGGCGGCTACGAAAGTTTCGTCCCCGACCCGTCCCTCGATTCGGTACGCCGCCAGGTGCTCGCCAACGACGCGGCCCGACGCGACCACCAGAACGCCGACCAGCTCGCCGCGCTTGCAGCGCAGCTCACCCAGACCCAGAACGACCTGCAACGCCAGCAGGGCTCACTCCAAGCCGAAGAGACCCAGCTCGACCAGCTCGCCGCGCAGCTCCAAGCCCAGCAGGCGGTCATGAACCAGCGGGTCGCGGACGCCAACGCCGCGCTGGCGCGTGCGCAGGCGCTCGGCGCGCTCCGGCGCGCCGGCGACGAGCCGGTCCAAGGACCCTCCGTGCTCACCGGCGCGCAGATGGCCGGGTGGATCAAGTCGCAGGGCTATCACCCCAACCTGCAGACCACGATCGATGATCTCGCCAACATCTACATCCAAGAGGGCAACGACGAAGGCGTGCGCGGCGACATGGCGTTCGCGCAGGCGGTGGTCGAGACCGGCGGGTTCGAGGCCTCGCCGTCCAACGACTACGCGGGGATGGGCTGGTGCGACAGCTGCTCGAGCGGCACCAACTTCCCGACTCCCCGCGACGGGGTGCGGGCCCAGATCCAACATCTCCTCAACTACGCCGACTCGACCTCGCGCGCCGCGAAGCTTCACCACCCGCCGTCGCCGTACTGGTACGGGTCGGATCCGGCCACCGCGGCGTCCAACTTCGACACGTTCTTCGCGAAGGGCTGGGCTCCGACCTGGAACGACATGGGGCACGGCAACTGGGCGACCGACCCGAACTACTCGGGCAAGGTCATCCACGTCTACAACGAGATGCTCGCCTTCGCGGAAGGCGGCGGGTAGGGGCTGCCGGGGCCGTGGTCCCGGCCCGCCGGCCGGGACCACGGAACTCGGGTTACCGACCACGGGAGCGCGCCACCCGCGTGATCTTCTCTATCATCCGGCCGCGGCGCGGTGAACGACGCGGCGTCGGTCGAGCTGAAGGGGGAACAACGGGATGGCGATGCTCGGTCTCCGGTTCGACCTGCGGGTCCCGGACTTCGCGCCGACGACGCACCCCCGCCAGTACGCCGCCGCGCTCGACATGGCCGCGTGGGCGGACCGGCTCGGTCTCGACCTGGTCATCCTCTCTGAGCATCACGGGGCACCCGACGGCTACCTCCCGGCCCCGTTGACGCTCGCCGGCGCGGTGCTCGGCCGCACCGCCCGGATCGGCGTCAACGTCGCCGCGGTCCTCGTCCCCCTCCACGACCCGGTCCGCCTGGCCGAGCAGCTCGCGGTGCTCGACCTCTGCGCCCCCGGGCGGATCAGCCTCGTCGCCGGGCTCGGCTACCGCAGCGTGGAGTTCGAGATGGCCGGGATCCCCCGGGCGGAACGCGGCCGGCTCCTCGAGGAGGCGGTCGGGGTGCTCCGCGACGCGTGGACCGGTGCGCCGTTCACCTGGCGGGGCCGGGAGATCCTCGTCACCCCGAAGCCGGCGACACCGGGTGGGCCGATGGTCATGATCGGCGGCTCGACGGAGATCGCCGCGCGCCGCGCCGCACGGCTGCGCTGCGGGTTCTTCCCCGCGGTCGGAGACTCGCAACTGGCGGAGATCTACCAGCAGGAGTGCGCCGCGGTCGGGTTCGACGCCGGGTTCTGCTCGCTGCCGTCGGGACCCGGGTTCGTGTTCGTCGCCGACGACCCCGACGCCGCGTGGGAGAAGATCGGGCCGCACGCGCTCTTCGACGCCCAGACGTACGCGTCGTGGCAGGAAGGCCCGCAGCGGTCCGCGGTCGACGTCAAGGGCGCCCAGCGGTGGGAGGATGTCCGCAGCAGCGGCGTGTACCAGGTCCTCACCCCCGACGAGTGCGTCGCGCTCGGCCACGACCGAGGGTGACTTCGGGTCGCTCCTGCTGCACCCGTTGATGGGCGGGATCCCACCCGAGCTGGGCTGGGAATCCCTCGAGCTGTTCGAACGCGCGGTCCTGCCCCGACTGCGGCCGGCATGAGCGCCACGCTCACGTTCCCGTCGATCGACTTCGACGAGTTCCACCGCGTCGACCTCCCGGCCCGCATCACCGCCGGGAACGGGCGACTCGCGGCGGCGGACCTTGCGGGCGTCGCGCCGCTCGCGGTGCAGCTCCCCGGCGGGTCGGGGTACACGTACCGGCCAGGACCGACCGACGTCGACGTGACCGCGGGCGTGGCCGACGACGCCGGCGTGGTCGTGGAGATGAGCGCGGCCACCTGGTCCGACTACGCCAACGAGCTGCGCACCTGCTTCGGTCTCCTCTACGCCGACCTGGTCCGGTTCCCCCGCGGCGGCTTCGACGACCTGGCCCGATGGGAGCCCGCGCTGCGGGCGCTGTTCCACGGCCGGCCGGTCTACGACCTGGCGACGGTCGACGTCCCCGACGACCTCACCCGGTCGTTCACCGTCGACGAGGCCGGCTGGCCCGAGTTCTTCGCCCGGGCCGGCTTCGTGCACCTCCGCGGCGTGTTCGCCGCCGCGGAGGTCGACGACCTCGCCGCGGAGGTCGAGCGGCTCGTCGCCGCGGCACGACCCGGCGACGGCCGGTCCTGGTGGGCGACCCGCGCCGACGGCACCGAGGTGTGCTGCCGGGTGACCTACACGACGCTCACCTCCGAGCGCGTCGCCGCGCTCGCAACCGACGACCGCTTCCGGGCCCTCCACGCGCTCGGACCCCCCGGCCTCGTCCCGACCCTCGACTGCCTCGACGGGTTCGCCGCGGTCATCAAGCAGCCCGGCGCGGTCGAGGGCCTCGCCGACCTGCCCTGGCACCAGGACTGCGGCCTCGGTGGCCACCCCGTGCTCTGCCCCGGCCTCCAGATCGGGATCCAGCTCGACGCGGCGACCGCCGCCGCCGGTCAGCTCCGGTTCCTCGCCGGGTCGCAGGGCACCTCGTGTCACCAGCTCCACGCCGCGGACGAGGCTCGGCTGCCGGTCGTGGCCGTCGACACCGAACCCGGCGACGTGACCATCCACGACCCCCACGCGTTGCACGCCGCGCCGAGCCCGACCGGAACCGGTCCCGGACGGCGGGCGCTCTACGCGAGCTTCGTCCGGCCCGAGACGCTCGCCTACGTCGGGCCCCGCCGCGGCTACAACGACGTGCTGTTCGAACGCGACACCCGGGTCCGGTCGGTGGACGAGGTCCGCGCCACCCGATGAGCCGCCCGGCCTACGCGGACCTCCCCGACGGTTGCGCGTGGGAGCTCCTCGACCCCGACCTCGGCTCGTTGACGCTCCTCACCCCCGAACGGGCCCAGGCCGCGGCGACGCTCGTGCGCAGCGGGGTCGTCGTCCCCCTCGACCTGACCCTCGACGTCCCCGACCCGCCCCTCTTCGGCCGCGAGGCGATGCGTCACGAGGTCTTCCAGCTCATCGACAACGTCCTCGATGACCGCCTCGACAACTTCTTCCCCCAGGCCTCGACGCAGTGGGACGGGTTCGGTCACTTCGCGCACACCAGCCGAGGGTTCTTCGGCGGGAACACCGCCGAGCAGGTGCAGGACCGCCCGGGGGTGCTGGCCTGGGCCCAACGAGGGATCGTCGGGCGTGGCGTGCTGCTCGACGTCGCCGCTCGGGTCGACATCCCCGGCGACGAGCCCTTCGTCGTGACCCCCGACCTTCTCGACGACACCGCCGCGGCCCAGCACGTCGAGGTCCGCGAGGGTGACATCTGCCTCGTCCGGGTCGGCTGGCTCACCTGGTACCGGACCCTCGACGCCGTCCGGTCGTGCCGCGGTGTCCACGAAGAGCCAGTCGTTCCTCGACCTGCGCACCCCCGGTCTCGGACCCGGCGCCGCGATCGCCGAATGGCTCTGGGACCACGGGGTCGCCGCGCTCGCCGTCGACAATCCCGGTGTCGAGCCGTTCCCGGTCACCGTCGCCCTCCCGGCGGGAGGCGGGATCAACGACTCGCTGCACACCCGGGTGCTGGCGATGCTCGGCATCCCGCTCGGCGAGTTCTTCGATCTCGACCGCCTCGCCGCCACCTGCGAGGCCCAGCAGCGCTACGAGTTCCTCTTCACGAGCGCACCCCTCGGGATCCCCGGAGGGATCGGGTCACCGCCGAACGCGCTCGCCCTCACCTGAGCCCGGCGTCACCGCGTCCGCCACGCCGGGTGCAGCTCGTGCTGCTTCGCGAACCGCTGCGCCGAGATCGTCTCACCCGACATCCCCGCCGCGTCCGGTGAGGTCACCAGCCAGGCGATCACGCTGGCCGGCACCGACGGCGGCGCGCCTGGGTACACCCCGTCCAAGCCGAGACCCTTCGCGTTGACCTCCATCCGCTCGGTGACGACGTAGCCGGGCTCGACGTTGTAGAAACGCAGCTCGGGATACTCGACAGCCAGGATCCCCGCGAGGCGGTGGAACGCCCCCTTCGACATCGCGTACGCGGCACCCCACCCGCCCTCACCGGCCGGCGCGGGCGGGTCGGTGATCGCCACCGCCGACGTCACGTTCACGATCGTCCCGGCACCGCGCGCCACGAAATGGGGGAGCACCGCCTTGATCAACACCACCTGGCTGACCACGTTCGCGGCCAGCTTCGTCTCGAGCATCTCGAGGGTCGTGTCCTCGAAGCGCAGCATGCTGCCCGGCCCCGTGTGCACCGCGTTGTTCACCAGCACGTCGAGGTGACCCCACTCGTCGAGGACCGTCTGCACCGCGGCGGTGAGCGACGCCCGGTCGAGCAGATCCATCGGGACGGCCAGCGCCCGCCCGCCCCGCTCCTCGACCCGGGCCGCGGTCGTCTCGAGGCTTCCTGGCATCGGGCGCCCCGCGGTGTCGGAATCGTCGACCCCATCACCCTCGTGCACGGTCCGGGCCGTGATCGCCACGTCGAAGCCCGCGTCGGCGAGCGCGAGCGCGGTCGCCTTCCCGATCCCCCGACTCGCTCCCGTCACCAACGCCACTCGTCGCTCCGGCATGAACCGAGACGTTAGGGCCCCCGTCCGCGGCGCGGACGACCGCCGACCCGACGGCCTTCGTCCACCGTGGCGTCACCCCCGCCGTCCGCACGAGGAGGGCATTAGAGTCCCCGCCGCGTCACGCACGAGAGGGAGGACGCCGGAGCATGCCCGCGATGTTGGACGCCAAGGTGGCGATCGTGACCGGAGCCGGCCGGGGGCTCGGACGGTCCCACGCCCTCGAGCTGGCCCGCGCCGGCGCGCAGGTCGTCGTCAACGACTTCGTGCCCCCCGGCGCCGACAACCCCGCCGACGCGGTCGTCCAGGAGATCGAGGCGACCGGCGGCACCGCGATCGCCCACGCCGGGGACGCCTCGAGCTGGGACGACGCCCAGGCGATGGTCCAGACCGCCATCGACACCTGGGGTCACCTCGACATCCTCGTCAACAACGCGGGGATCCTCCGTGACCGGATGCTCTTCAACATGAGCGAGGAAGAGTGGGACGCGGTGATCCGCGTCCACCTGAAGGGCCACTTCTGCCCGACCCGCCACGCAGTGGAGCACTGGCGCAACGCCTCCAAGGCCGCCGGCGGGCCCGTCTACGGCCGGGTCGTCAACACCAGCTCCGAAGCCGGCCTGCTCGGCAGCGCCGGGCAGCCGAACTACGCCACGGCCAAGGGCGGCATCATCCAGCTGACCCTCAGCACCGCCCAAGGGATGGCCCGCTACGGCGTCACCGCGAACGCGATCGCGCCCCGCGCGCTCACGCAGATGACCGAATCGCTCGGCGGCTTCGACGCCACCGAAGGCGACTTTGAGGTCTTCGCGCCCGAGAACGTGTCCCCCCTCGTCGCGTACCTCGCGTCACCCGCCGCCGAGTCCGTCTCCGGCCAGGTGTTCGTCGTCTGGGGCCGCCAGATCAGCGTCCTCGCCGGACCGACCGTCGATCGCCAGTTCCAGGTCGAGGACCGCTGGACCCCCGAACAGGTGGACGCCGCGCTCACACCCTTCTACGCCGGACGCAAGCCCATCCGCGACGGCTTCCTGCTCCGGCACTAGCCGATGGCCGAGGCGGTCGAGCCGTTCCGCGTCGACGTCTCCCAGGCGACCCTCGACGACCTCACCCGCCGCCTCGCCCAGGCCCGCTTCCCCGAACCTCTCCCCGGCGCCGGGTGGGACTACGGCACCGACCACGACACCCTCGCCCGGCTTGTCGCCTACTGGCGCGACGGTTACGACTGGCGCGCCACCGAGACCCGGCTCAACCGGCTCGAGCAGGCCACCACCGTCATCGACGGCCAGCAGATCCACTTCCTCCACGTGCGGTCTCCCGAACCCGACGCGCTTCCCCTCGTGCTCACCCACGGCTGGCCCGGGTCGCTCGTCGAGTTCCTCGACGTCGTCGGGCCGCTCAGCGACCCGCGCGTCGCCGGCGCCGAACCCACCGACGCGTTCCACGTCGTCGTGCCGTCGCTCCCCGGGTACGGGTTCTCGGGGCCGACCCACGAGGCGGGCTGGGATCCCGGGCGGATCGCCCGGGCCTGGGCGCAGCTGATGGCCCGGCTCGGGTACGACCGCTACACCGCCCAGGGCGGCGACTGGGGCTCGTTCGTCACCGCCGCGCTCGCCCGGGCCGACCCGGGGCACGTCGCCGCGATCCACCTCAACATGATCGCCGCCAACCCCGGCGGTGACGACCCGTCCACGTTCACCGACGACGAGCGCGACGACCTCGCCGCGTTCGCCCACTACCTCGACGACGAAGGCGGCTACTACCGCATCCAGACCACCCGGCCGCACACGCTCGGCTTCGCGCTCGACGATTCCCCGACCGGGTTGTGCGCGTGGATCGTCGAGAAGTTCCGCGCCTGGTCCGACTGCGACGGTGACCTCACCCGCTGCTACACCGACGACCAGCTGCTCGACAACGTCATGCTCTACTGGGTCACCGGCACCGCCACCTCATCCGTCCGCCTCTACGCCGAGTTCGACCGGGCGCTGCGCGCCGGACGCCTCGACCTCGGGTCGCGGATCGACACCCCCACCGGGTACGCCCGCTACCCGAAGGAGATCATGCGCACCTCGAAACGGTGGGCCGAACGGCAGTACCGGCTCGTGCACTACGCCGACCTCCCACGCGGCGGGCACTTCGCGGCGATGGAGCAACCCGACCTGTTCGTCGACGACCTCCGCACTTGCTTTCGGTCGGTGCGCTGATGGAACAGTTCCGAGACCGGGTCGCGGTCATCACCGGCGCGGCCAGCGGCATCGGTCGCGGGCTCGCCCGGCACGCGGCCCGCGAAGGCATGGCGGTCGTGCTCGCCGACGTCGAAGGCCCCCGTCTCGACGACGCGGTCGCCGAGGTCGCCGCCCTCGGCGCCGCCACACTCGGGGTCCGTACCGACGTCAGCCGCGAGGGCGACGTCACCGCCCTCGCCGACGCCGCCTACGACCGGTTCGGGGCCGTCCACCTGCTGTGCAACAACGCCGGGGTGTTCCAAGCCGGCGTGGTGTGGAAGCGCTCCCAAGCCGACTGGGACTGGGTGCTCGGCGTGAACCTGTTCGGGATCCTCCACGCGATCCGAGCGTTCGTGCCCCGACTCCTCGAGCAGGACGGCGACGCCCACATCGTGAACACGGCGTCGATGGCCGGGATGATCAGCGTCGCGTACAGCGGCCCGTACGTCGTATCCAAATTCGCGGCCGCCGCGCTCACCGAGTGCCTCGCCCACGACCTCCGCGCCCAGGGCGCGTCGATCGGGGTGTCCTGCCTCGTCCCCGGCTACGTCGACACCAACATCGCCGACTCGACCCGGAACCGGCCCGACGAGCCGCCCAGCGAGGTCACCGCACCCGACCATCACTTCGTCGCCGAGGTGCTGAAGGAGCAGACCGCCGCGCAGGGTCGCCCCCCCGACGACGTCGCCGCGATCGTCTTCGACGCCGTGCAGCGCCGACCAGTTCTGGATCCCCACCGGCGACAGCTACGAGGCCCTCGTGCGCAGCCGCTACGACGCCCTGCTCGAACGGGCGATGCCCCCCACCACGAACTTCGACTGATGGGACTCGCCCTCGAGCCGTTCCGGGTCGAGGTGCCCGCAGCGACGCTCGACGACCTGGCCCGCCGGCTCGACCACACCCGCTGGCCCAACCAGATCGCCGGGATCGGCTGGGACCAGGGAACCGAGCTCGACTTGCTCACCGGGCTCGTCGACGCGTGGCGCCACGACTACGACTGGCGTCGCGTCGAAGCCGAACTCAACGGCTACGAGCAGGCCCGCGCCGTCGTCGACGGCCAGCCCCTCCACGTCCTCCACGCCCGATCACCCTCGCCCGACGCGCTGCCGCTCCTGCTCGTGCACGGGTGGCCCGGCTCGGTCGTCGAGTTCCTCGACGCGCTCCCCGCGCTGACCGAGACGTTCCACGTCGTCGCCCCGTCCCTGCCCGGCTACGGGTTCTCCGGGCCGACGACCCAACCCGGCTGGCATCCCCGCCGGATCGCCGCCGGGTGCGTCGACGTCATGGCCGCGCTCGGCTACGACCACTACGGCGCCCAGGGCGGCGACTGGGGATCGATCGTCGCCGCGAACGTCGCCGACCTCGCACCCGACCGCGTCGTCGGGCTCCACCTCAACTTCGTGGTCGTCCCCCGACCCGACGACGCGCCCGCGCCGACCCCCGCCGAAGCCGACGCGCTCGCCGCCCTCTCCACCTGGGGCCGCAACGAGACCGGGTACCAGCACATCCAGCGGAGCCGCCCCCAGACACTCGGGTACGGCCTCGAGGACTCCCCGGTCGGGTTGTGCGCGTGGATCATCGAGAAGTTCCGTGCGTGGACCGACGACCAGGACGTCCGCCGCGCGTTCTCGACCGACCGGCTGCTCGACAACATCACGCTCTACTGGGTGACCCGCACCGCCACGTCGTCGACCCGCCTGTACTGGGAGATGCACCAGGCCGGCGCCGCCGCGCTCCCGCAGGCCCGTATCGAGGTCCCGACCGGCGTCGCCAACTACCCCGGGGAGCGGACCCGCATGCCGCGAGCCTGGGTCGAGGCCCGCTACCGCGTCACCCGCTGGTCCGAGCTGCACCGCGGCGGCCACTTCGCCGCAATGCAGGTCCCCGACCTCTTCGTCGACGACGTCCGCGCCTTCTTCGGGTCGCGCCGGCCCTGACCCCGAGCCCTCAGCCCCCCGCGACGGGACCGGCCGGGACCCGCACCGAGCCGAGGGTCACCCGGACGGTCGGCTCGTGGGTGGCCGGCCGGACCGGAGCCCGGCGGGCGTCGGGGAGGTTCGGCAGTGGCGGCAGCGGGGGGAGCGGGACGGACTGGTAGTCCGGCGCCGGCGGCGGCGTCGCGGCGACCAGCGCGGCGAACGCGGTGAGGTCGGCGCTGGAACCCGCCGCTCGGTCTTCGCGTGCAGGGTGCGACCCGCTCGAGGTCGACCGGGATGCTCGTCGCGTGCCGCGTTGCCCGAGAAGCAGTTCCCACCCGCGTCGGTCGCGGACGTGATCGTGCTCACCAGCGCCAGGTCGTAGCGGCTGCCCCGCACGACGTTGCCGATGACCCGGTTCCCGCGGGCGTCGAAGTTGCGGGCGTGCGGGCCAGGGCTGATCAGCTGCTCCGGGAGTGGAACGACCCCGATCCCGGTGAGCGTGTGCTGGACGACCAGGTTGTGCTCGACCACGTTGGTGTTCCCGCCCGCGACGAGGATCCCGTTGCCCATGGCGGTGGTGGCAATGTCGATCGCCGCGGTCTGCCCGTTGTCGTTCGCGTCCACGAGGTTCCCCGCGATCGTCGTCGACCGTTCCGGCGGGTTGGCTTCCTCCGAGCCACTGTTGGGGACGATCCCGGCGCGGTTGTCGTGGAAGGACGAGCGGACGATCACCAGGTCGCCACCCGAGTTCGTGCCCGAGTACCCCAACCCGTTCCACCGCGACTCGACGTCGGTGATCACCGCGTGGCACGGGAAGCACTGGCCGATGTAGAAGCCCGCGTCGGGGCTGCCCTCGGCGAAGTCGTGATCCCACTGCCCGCCCGTCGACCCGAACGCGTAGAGCCCGTAGTCCCCGTTGCGGACCGCGGTCAGGTACGAGCCCCGGTAGCCCTTCACCCCCCGCCAGAGGAACCCGTTGGACTTGCAGTCGCGTGCCGTGAGGTTCTCGATCGCGACCCCGTCGGCGAGGACCTTGAAGCCGTTCAGGTGGTCACTGTCGGCCGCGAAGCCGCAGTCGACGACCGTCCCGGCCCGGTTCTCGCCTCGGATCACGATGTCGTGGTGGCTCCGCGAGACGGTGACCGCCTCGCGGTACACGCCCGGTGCGACCAGCACGAGGGTGCCCGGCTTCGCCTGGTCGACCGCAGCCTGGATCGTCGGCGCGTCTCGCGGCACCGAGATCACCCCTGGCGTCGCGGCCGGCGTCGACGCGGCTGCAGCGCCGGTCGGGGTCACGACCCCGACGGTCAGCGCGACCGCGGCGATCCACGCGGGTCGACGCACGTCCGGCTCCCTTCTCACCGCCGCCCCCGGGCGCGGGTGCCGGGGACCCTACCGGCCGTCCGTCGCGCCGGTCGCCGGTCGGGGCCGGTCAGGGCGCGAAGACCGGGTCGTGGTCGTCTCGGCGGCCCCGCACGGCGCCCGCCATCGACCACTCGCCGAGCACCGGGTCGCGGCGGGTCCAGTCGAACACGCACACCCGGTCGGCGATGCGCCACCGACCGTCGCGCCGCTCGAGCCGATCGACGTAGCGCAACGCGGTGATCAGGTCGGACGCGGCTTCGTCCTGCTGCGCGGCGCGCCGGTGGAACGCGACGCAGTACGACTCGGCCCGTGCGTGCTCACCGTGCACGTCGATGATCTGGTTGCCGATGAAGTGCATCGTCGACTCGAAGAACGACAGCGCTTCGACGACCCAGGTCAGGAACCCGTCGAGGTCGCCGCGGTAGGCGCCGTGGTCGTCGTGCGCGTCCGGGTGGTAGCAGGACCGCACGAGGTCGAGATCGAAGCGGTCGATGCCACGCGTGTACCGCAGCAACACGTCGCGGATCTCCTCGCGGGCGCTCAGCTCCTCGATGGTCATCGTCATGGTCACGTAGGGTACGGGGATGGAACTCAGGACGCTCGGGCGCAGCGGAGTGCAGGTCAGCGAGTACTGCCTGGGGGCGATGATGTTCGGGGCGTGGGGCAACACCGACCACGACGACTGCGTCCGCATCATCCACCGGGCCCTCGACGAGGGCATCAACTTCATCGACACCGCCGACGTGTACTCGGCCGGCGAATCCGAGGAGATCGTCGGGAAGGCACTGCAGGGCCGCCGTGACGACGTCGTGCTCGCCACCAAGTTCTTCGCCCCGATGGGATCGGACCCGAACCGTCGGGGCGGGTCGCGACGCTGGATCCTCGCCGAGGTCGAGCACAGCCTGCGTCGCCTCGACACCGACCACCTCGACCTGTACCAGATCCACCGGCCCGACGACGCCGCCGACATCGACGAGACGTTGGGGGCGCTCAGCGACCTCGTCCACCAGGGCAAGATCCGCTACCTCGGGCACTCGACGTTCCCCGCCGAGTACATCGTCGAGGCGCAATGGGTGGCGGAGCGGCGCGGCCGCGAGCGGTTCGTGTCCGAGCAGCCTCCGTACTCCATCCTCATGCGCGGCATCGAGCGGGCGGTGCTCCCCACGTGCGCCCGCTACGGGATCGGGGTCATCCCCTGGAGCCCCCTCGCCGGCGGGCTGCTCACCGGCCGCTACCGCAAAGGCCAGCCGCCGCCCGAAGGATCACGACTCGCCCGCGGGTTCGGTGCCCAGTTCCAGAGCGAGCGGGCCCGCCGGGCCCACGAACGGCGGCTCGACACCGTCGAGGCGCTCATCGGCGTCGCCGCCGACGCGGCCGTCAGCCTCACCCACCTCGCCCACGCGTTCGTGCTCGAGCACCCCGCGGTCAGCTCGGCGATCATCGGCCCCCGCACGATGGAGCAGCTCGACGACGTGCTCGCCGGGGCCGCCGTGCGCCTCGACTCGGCCACGCTCGACGCCATCGACGAGATCGTCGCGCCGGGCACCGACGTGAGCGCGGGCGACCCGTGGCAGCCGCCCGGGCTGAACCCGGCCCGCCGCCGCCGCGCGACCCCTGCCGGTTAGTCGGTTCCCAGCCCCGCGAAGTCGACCTGCCCGGTCGTCATCGCGGCGGTGAACCCGGCGTCGACGACCAGGTTGTGGCCGTTCACGTAGCTGGCGTCATCGCTGTTCAAGAACAGCAGCGGCGGGGCCATCTCCTCCGGTCGGCCGAGACGCCCGTTGGCCTGCGCGGCGGTCCAGTCGATCGTTGCCGACGACAGGGCGACACGGAAGTCGACCATCATCGGCGAATCGACCGGGCCCGGGACTGATGCAGTTCACGCGGATCCCTCGCTCGCGTCCCAGCCGGGGGGCTTGGCGCAGTGTGTAGAGGATCACGCACTCCTTCGAGAAGAAGTACGGGTCGCCGTGGTCGCCGAGATGCGCCGCGGCCCACGCCTGCCCGGCGGGCAGGTCGGGCGTGTCGAGCACCTCGGTGATCACCGGGACGTGCTCGGACCAACCCATCCCCGCGAGCGACGCCACGCTCGCCACCGCGCCACCCTCGGGCATGAGGGTCACGGTCTGCTCGGTGACGTGCCGCAGCCCGAGGAAGTTGACGGTGAACACCCGCTCCGGAGGATGGGTCTGGGGGACACCGGCCACGTTGAACAACTTGTGCACCGGCGCGCCGATGGCGCGCAGCGCCGCGTCGACCGAGGCCGGGTCGCCGACGTCGGTCTCGTAGGCCCGCACCCCCGGGATCGTCACCACCCGGACGTCGAGGGCATGCACCTCCGCGCCCGCGTCGACGAGCATGCCGGCCGTCGCGGCCCCCATACCCGACGACGCGCCGGTGATCACGACTCGCTGCCCGTCGTACCGGAACGGTGCCATCAGCCTCCTGTCGGGACGTTCTGCAGGTTCTGGGCGCCGCAGTCCAGCCGCGCCGGCATGGTCGGGAACACCCGCACGAAGTGGCCGGCGTGCACCCGGAGGAGCACGAAGCAGCCCGTCGGCGCCCTCGCCGCGACGTCGGTGACCCCCACGATCCCACCGGCGTTGAAGGCGTGGACGTTGCCCAACGCGGTGAGCAGCCCGGCCCGGGTCAGCCCGTTCGTGCCGTTCGTGGCGACGACCTGGCGGGCGACCTGCTCGAAGAGCAGCCCGGCCGAGTACGACTCGAGCCCCGGGATCGACGGGGCCGCCACCGTCCGGGTCGCCTTGACGTACGCGGCCATCGTCGGGATGCGGTGCTGGTCGGACAGCGGGTTCACCCCGAGGTCGACGGCCTGACCCTCCACCGCGGTGCCCCCGTTGGCGAGGAACGACGGGTCGTCGCAGCTCGCGTCGCAGTACCAGGCCTTCACGACGCTCGACGCCGAGTTCGCCGCCGCGGCCTTCCGGAGCTGCACCGTCGACGCCGCGCCGAGCCCGCTGCGGGCGAACGTCGCCCGCTTCGCGACCAGGTCGGCGACGATCGCGGTGTAGTCGGGTGGGGGTGGGCCCGGTGCGACGTCGGGGGTCGCCGCGGTCGTGAACCCGATCGCGGCCGCGGCCTTGACCGACTGCTGGATCGCGGTCCGCTCGGGCTGGTCGGTCGGGACCAGCACGTACTGGCGGCAGCATCCGGTGACCGTGGCGAGGAGCTGCTTGAACGCGCCGACCGGCTCGACGCCGGCCCGGGCGGGGATCACCGCGAACGAGTTCCGCAGGCTGCGATGCCCGTTGTCGAAGATCCGGGTCGCGACTTCGGGGATTCCGCACAGCAGGTTGGCGCTCTGCCCGTCGAAGCGGGAGGACGACCCGACGACCGCGAAGCTGGCCTTGCAGGCCGCCGCGGTTGCAGCCGCGTAGTCGGACGCGCTCGTGACCAGCCGCACGTCGACGCGGATCTTGCGCCCGGCGATCCCGCCGGCCTCGTTCACCGCCACCGCCCACGCCTGGGTCCCGCTTGCCGCGGCGGCGCTGTCCGCGATGACGCTCACCTGGATCTGCGTCGGGGTGATCCCCGTGTCGCTGTTCCCACCCGGGGTCGTCGTCCCCGGGGTCGTCGGGGTCGTCGGGGTCGCCGTGGACGTGGGGGGAACGATCACCACGGTCGGTTTCGGTGTCGTCGGCACCGTGTTGGGGGGCACCAGCTTCGTCGTCGTGGTGGTGGTGCCCGCCGCGGTGCTCGGCGGCAGCGTGGACGTCGTCGACGAGGTCGGTGCGCGCACCGACTCGTTCCCGCCCCCGCTGTTCAGCAGCACCCCGATGCCGATCGCCGCGGCGAGGACCGCGGCGAGGGTTCCGACGATGATCAGCGACCTGCGGTCCACGTGTTCGGCCCCCTCGACGAGGCTGGTCTAACAGACGCCGGGGGTCAGATCGGCGGCATGCTCGAGGAACGCCTCGACCCGCGCCGCGATAGACGCGAAGTCCTGGGTGCCGGACCCGCTACGGCTCCCCCGAAGGCGGCGGGTGTAGACGCCTTCCACGATGCAGGCCATCTTCCAGTAGCCGAACACCGTGAACCACGGGAGAACATCGAGCGAACGTCCCGACCGGGTCTCGTACCGGCGGGCGACCTCCACTCGTCGCGGGAACACCGACGCCAGCGTCGGAGCCGCGGGCAGGAACGGGCACGGGTCGCCCGGATCGGACCAGTAGAGGAGGCTCCACGCAAAGTCGGCGACCGGGTCACCGATGGTGCACAGCTCCCAATCGAGGACCGCGGCGATGCGGTGATCGGCGCCGAGGATGGTGTTGTCGAACCGGTAGTCGCCGTGGGCGAGTCCGGGCGGACCGGAATCGGGGGGCACCGAGCGGGCCAGCCGGTCGTGCAGCTCGTCGAGGAGCGGCAGGTCGCGGACCTTGGCTCTTTCCACCTGGGCCCGCCAGCGGTGCAGCTGCCGTTCGACGTAGCCGTGCCGGTGGCGTGACAGCCCGCCGAGGCCGACCGCGTCGGGATCGACGGCGTGGAACGCCAGCTGCGTGTCGACGAGCGCGTCGGTCGCCCGGTCGGCGGCGGCGGTGGTGAGCCGCTCCCCGTCGTGCTCGTCGCGGAGGATGAGACCGTCGACGAACCCCATCACGTAGAACGGCGCGCCGGTCACCTCGGGGTCGGCGCACGACGCGACCGCCGGCGGCACCGGCACCGCGGTGGCGCGTCCCAGCGTCTCGATGATCCGCCACTCCCGGTCCATGTCGTGCGCGGTGTGGAGCACCGCCGCGACCGGCGGTCGGCGCAGCACCCACCGGTGCCCGGCGTCGTCGCCGACGCGGTACGTAAGGTTGGAGCCCCCCGCGGGGACCAGGTCGTACGAGAACGGCGGGACCCCGTCGGGCAGTTGCTCGCCCAGCCACGCGCCGACCCGGTCGCGGTCGAGCCCGTCGGCGCTCATCCGGGGGACCGGCGCCACGCTCGCCGCGGCGCGGCGCGTCGAGACGCCGTCCCGGGCACCGTGGGTCGTCGCTACCGGCGGGTGGGGAACTCGACCGGCATGTGCTTGATGCCGTTGATGAAGTTCGAGCGCAGGCGCTGGACCGGCCCGGCGAACTCGGCGTCGGGGACCCGGGCGAGGAGCGCCTCGAACATCACCGTGATCTCGAGCTTGGCGAGGTGCGAGCCGAGGCAGAAGTGCGGGCCGCCGCCTCCGAAAGCGACGAAGTCGTTCGGGGAGCGGCGCACGTCGAAGCGGTGCGGCTCGTCGAACACCGACGGGTCGTGGTTGGCAGCGATGTACCAGAGCGCGACCTTGTCGCCGGCCTTGATCGTCTCGCCGTGCAGCTCGAGGTCGTCGCGTGCGGTGCGGCGCATGTACATGACCGGGGAGGCATAGCGGAGCATCTCGTCGATCGCGGAGCCGAGCAGCGACGGGTCGGCGGTGAGCAGCGCCCGCTGGTCGGGATTCTCGATCAGCAGGCGCATCCCGTGCGAGATCAGATTCCGGGTGGTCTCATTCCCGGCTACGGCGAGGAGCTCGAAGAACATGTCGAACTCGAGGTCGGTGAGGCGCTCACCCTCGACCTCCGCGGTCAGCAACGTGCTCACGATGTCGTCACCGGGATGGGCGCGCTTGTCGGCCGCGAGGTCGTTGGCATAGCTGAACATCTCCATCGCGGCGCCCATCGCGTCCTCCGCGCTGACCGCGTACTCGGGGTCCTCGGAGCCGATGAGCCGGTTGCTCCACTCGAACACCTTGTGCCGGTCCCCTTGGGGGACGCCCATCATCTCGGCGATGACCTGCAACGGCAGCTCGGCGGCGACGTCGACGACGAAGTCGCACCCGCCCTGCTCGGCGACGCGCTCGACGATGTCGACGCTGATCTCCCGGATCCGTTCGTGGAGCCGCTCGACCACCCGCGGGGTGAACCCCTTGTTGACCAGCAGCCGCAGCTTGGTGTGCTTCGGCGGGTCCATCATCAGCATCATCATCCGCTGCTGCTCGAGCTCGGTCTCCTGGGCTTCGTGGAGGGTGATGCCCCACTCGCTCGAGTAGTGCGGCCAGTCGTGGCTGATCTGCTGCAAGTCCGCGTACCGGACGATGCACCAGAACCCCCCGCCGTCCGGCTCGGGGTGGAAGTACACGGGCGCGTCGCGGCGCAGCAGGTCGAACATGTCGTGGGGGACGCCGTCCACGAACGTGTCGAGGTTGGCCAGGTCGACCTCAGCGAGCGTGGTTCCCACCGGATTCTCCTTCGGTCGTGGCTCCGCAACGCGGGACTGGAACACGTTACGATCTGGGCGAACCGGCGTCCACGACGCCGGGACGACCACCGAGGGGGACCCCGATGCACGACCTCGTGATCCGTGGCGGCACGATCGTCGACGGGACGGGGGCGCCCCCGACCGCCGGGGACGTGGCCGTCGACGACGGCCGGATCAGCCTGGTCGGGCGGGTCGACGCCGACGCCGCCGAGGTCATCGACGCAACCGGCTGCCTCGTCACCCCCGGGTTCGTGGACGTCCACACCCACTACGACGGCCAGGTGACCTGGGACCCGACCCTCTCGCCGTCGTCGTGGCACGGGGTGACGACGGTCGTGATGGGCAACTGCGGCGTCGGGTTCGCCCCCGCGCGACCCGACCGCCACGACTGGCTGGTCGGGCTCATGGAAGGCGTCGAGGACATCCCCGGCACCGCCCTCGCCGAGGGGATCCAGTGGGGCTGGGAGACCTTCCCCGAGTTCCTCGACTTCCTCGACACCCAGTCGCTCGCCATCGACGTGGCCACCCAGGTGCCCCACGGCGCGGTGCGCGGCTACGTGATGGGGGAGCGGGGGGCGCGCAACCAGCCCGCGACCCCCGACGACGTCGCCGAGATGTCCAAGCTCGTCCGCGAAGGCATCGAGGCGGGGGCGCTCGGGGTGAGCACCTCCCGGACGATCGCGCACAAGGCCATCGACGGCGAACCGGTGCCCGGGACCTTCGCCGCCGAGGAGGAGCTGTTCGGGATGGGCCGGGCCCTCGCCGAAGCCGGCGCGGGCGTCTTCGAGCTCGCGCCCGCCGGGGTGATGGGCGAGGACCTCAGCGCCGCGGACCGCGAGATGGACTGGATGCGCCGCCTCGCCGGTGAGACCGACCGACCGGTCACGTTCGCGCTGCTCCAGCACGACCTCGACCCCGACCAGTGGCGACGCATGCTCGACCTCGCCCTCGAGGCCTACGACGACGGTGTCCCCATCCGCCCCCAGGTCGCCGGCCGACCCCTCGGGCTGCTGCTCGGCCTCCAGACCTTCCATCCCCTCCGCGACCGTCCGAGCTACCGGGTCCTCGAGGAGCTCCCGCTCGACGAGAAGGTGGCCCGCCTGCGCGACCCCGCGGTCCGCGCCGCGATCCTCTCCGAGCGCCCCCCGGCCCGGGAAGGCATCGAGGCGTTCATCGGCCTCGGCCTGGACCGGATCTTCCGCCTCGGCGAGCCCCCCGACTACGAGCCCGCCCGCGAGGACAGCGATCGCGTCCGTCGCGGCGCGCGAAGGCCGCGACCCGTGGGAGCTCTTCTACGACCTCCTGCTCGAGAACGACGGTCGTCAGCTGCTGCTGCGCCCCCTGCTCGGCTACTCGAACTTCACCCAGGACCCGATCCGCGAGATGGTCCTGCACCCGACCAGCGCGCTCGGGCTCGGCGACGGCGGCGCGCACGTCGGGGCCATCTGCGACGCCAGCATCGAGACCTACATGCTCACCCACTGGGTGCGCGACCGCACACGCGGGCCGCGGCTCCCCGTCGAGCTCGTGGTCCGCAAGATGACCAGCGACACCGCGAACCTCTACGGGATGCACGATCGGGGCACGATCGAGGTGAGCAAGAAGGGCGACCTCAACGTCATCGACCTCGACCGGCTCGTGCTGCACCGCCCCGAGATGCACCACGACCTCCCGTCCGGCGCCCGCCGCCTCCTCCAGACCGCCGACGGGTACACCGCCACGATCGTGAGCGGCCACGTCATCCGTCGAGACGGACACGAGACCGGCGCCCGGCCGGGCGCGCTCGTGCGCGGCGGCCGAAGCTCCTGAAAGGAACCGCAATGGGCAAGGTGTCGGTGATCGCCACGCTGACCGTCAAGGACGGCGAAGCGGACGAGTTCGTCGCCGCGTTCGACCAGTTCTTCCCCTCCGTCGAAGGGGAAGCCGGCACCGAGCAGTACGTGCTGCACCACAGCACAACGAAGCCCAACGTCTTCTTCATGACCGAGCTGTACACCGACCAGGCCGCGTTCGACGTCCACGCGGGAAGCGACGCGTTCGCGGCCCTCGGCGTGCAGCTCGGTGACTTCATCGCGGGCTTCGAGCTCGAGGTCGCCGAGCCGGTCAAGGCCGTCCGGGTCGAGATCTGACCCGTCGACCGCGCCGATGACCGGGGTCCGCGCGGCGATCGAGGAGATCGTGTACGGCTACGCGGACCGGGTCGACGCGGGCGACTTCGCGGGTCTCGCCGCCCTGTTCGAGCACGCCACGTACAAGGGTGGTGGCCCCGACGACCCGGGCGTCGTCGGCGCCGACGCGGTCCTGGCCATCCAGGAGCAGATGATCCGCCGCTACGCCGACGGCACCCCGCGGACCAAGCACGTGACCACCAACCTCGTCATCGACGCCGACGACGACGCCGGCACCGCCCGAGCCCGCTCGTACTTCACCGTGTTGCAGCAGGTCGACGACCTGCCGCTCCAGATCGTCATCGCCGGCCGCTACCACGACCGCTTCGCGCGCGTCGACGGCACCTGGCGCCTCACCGAGCGGGTCATCCTCTGCGACCTCATCGGCGACCTCAGCCGTCACCTCACCGTCGACCCGTTCCGGGGTCGCTGAGCGTGCTGCGGGTCGACGACGACCAGCGCGTCCGGCTCCTCACCCTCGACCGCCCCGAGGCTCGTAACGCCCTCGACACCGAGCACTACGACGCCCTCGCCGACGCGTTCGCCGACGCCGCCGACCGGGACGACCTCGCCGTGGTCACCGTCACCGGCGCGCACGGGGCGTTCTGCGCCGGGCAGGACCTCGCCGAGATGGGTCGCCTCGCCGAGCCCGACCAAGACCGCGAGCGCAGCGCGCACGGGTTCACCCGCTTCGTCGCCGCCCTCGAATCGTTCCCGAAGCCACTCGTCGCCGCGGTCAACGGCGTCGCGGTCGGGCTCGGCGTGACCATGCTCCCGTACTGCGACCTCGTCCTCATCGCCGACGACGCCCGGCTCCGCACCCCCTTCGCCCGGCTCGGCGTCGTCCCCGAGGCCGGCAGCAGCTTCACGCTCCCGGTCGCCATGGGGCGTCAACGCGCCGCGTACGCGCTGCTCACCGGCGAGTGGCTCGACGCCGACACCGCGCTCAGCTCCGGTCTCGCCTGGCGCCGCTGCACACCGGACCGGCTGCTCGACGACGCTCTCGACGTCGCCCGGACGATCGCCCGGATGCCGGTCGTGTCCCTCGTCGAGACCAAGCGGCTCCTGCGTCAGGGCTGGCTCGACGCGGCCCGCGCCGCCCGGGTGAGCGAAGAGGCGGTCTTCGCGCGGCTGACCGGCGCGCCGGCCAACCGCGAAGCGATCAGCGCCTTCCTGGAGAAGCGCGACCCCGATTTCACCCACCTGGCACCCGACTAGAGTCGAACCGTCCGGACCGTGGAGGAGGAGTGATGGCCTGGAAGGTCGTCGTCGATTTCGACGTCTGCGAGAGCAACGCGATCTGCATGGGAATCGCACCCGAAGTCTTCGAGGTTCGCGACGACGACTTCCTCTACGTCCTCCAGGACGAGCCGCCCGACGATCTGCGCCCCAAGGTCGAGCAGGCCGTCCGGCAGTGCCCGAAGCAAGCCATCTCGATCGTCGAGGAGTAACCCACCCTCGAGCGGGCACGCGTCGGGTCGCCATGAGCGCCGAACCGAACATCGTCGACGGTCACGGTGCCGCGACACCCCCCGGATCCGAGCTGGCCCACCTAGTCGACGCGCTCCGCCGCGTCACCGACCTCGTCGTCCGGCCCGGCGCGCCACCCGACCGTCTGCACGACGCCGCCGTCGCCGTCGACGCCGCCGCCACCGCGCTCGCCCCGTGCACGGAACCGTGGCAGGCCTCGGTGCCCGCCCATCCCGACACGACGGTGCAACCCCACGAGTTCTTCCCGTTCAGCCCCATGATCGGCCTCTACAGCCCCCTCGCCCCGCCGGTGCGCTGCGAGATCCACGACGGGGTGGTCACCGGGCACGCGACCCTCGGCGCCGCCTACGAGGGGCCGCCCGGCTGCGTGCACGGCGGCATCATCGCCGGCATCTTCGACGAGCTCCTCGGCGTCGCCAACATCGCTGCCGGGGTCGGCGCGATGACCGGGACGCTGACCGTCGTCTACCGCAGCCCGACCCCGCTCTACACCGGGCTCACCCTCGAGGCGCACACCACCAGCATCGACGGTCGCAAGGTCCGCACCGCCGGCACCCTCCACGCCGGGGACCGGCTCTGCGCCGAAGCCGACGGGATCTTCATCCTCGTCGAGCACGAACGGTTCGCGACCCACGCCCGCGACCACGGCGCCGGCGCGACGTGACCACAGAGCGACGCGTCGCGCTTGGCGGCCCGCTGAACTTTCGCGACCTCGGCGGCTACACCACCGCTGACGAACGCGCGCTGCAATGGGGACGCGTGTACCGCAGCGACTCGCTGCACCACCTCACCGACCTCGACGGGAGCCGCGTCCAGACCGAGCTCGGGATCCGCAGCGCCCTCGACTTCCGGGCCAACGACGAGCTCGTCGAGGTCGGGATCGGCCGCCTCGGTGACCTCGACGTCCGCCACGTGCACCTGCCCACCACCGACCAGGCCATCCACGTCACCCCCCGCCCCGACTGGACGCCGCCGTCGTCGGCCGCCGAGGTGTACCTCAACATGATGGAGCACGGCGCCGGCGCGTACGCCGCCGCGCTCGAGACCCTCTCCGCCCCCGAGAACCTCCCCGCCGTGTTCTTCTGCATGGCCGGCAAGGACCGCACCGGCGTCTTCGCCGCGGTGCTCCTCGGGTTGCTCGGCGTCGCCGACGACGACATCGTCACCGACTACGCGCTGACCCACGAGGTGATCGACGGGATCCACGAGCGGACCCGCGCCGCCCGACCCGGGATCGACGAGATCTGGAGCCGGCTCCCCCCCGAGATCACCGGCGCCCACGCGGCGACGATGGAAGACCTCCTCGGGCTGGTCCGGGACCGGTGGGGGTCGATGACCGGGTACGTCACCGCGTTCGGCGTCCAGCCGAGCACGCTCGCCGCGCTCCGAGCCGCGCTCCTCACCGTGCCCTGAACCGACGGCCCGAGCCCCGGCTCGCGGCCGGTAGCGTCGGAGCATGCCCCGTTTCGGTCTGCAGATCCCCAACTTCACGTTCCCGGTCGACGACCGCGACCTCTTCGGGCGGGTCGTGGAGCTGGCCACCGCCGGGGAGGCCAGCGGCTTCTCGTCGGTGTGGGTGATGGACCACTTCTACCAACTGCCCGCGCTGGGCGGCGCCGACCAGCCGATCCTGGAGGCGTACACACTGCTCGGCGCCCTCGCCGCCCGGACCAGCCGCGTGGAGCTCGGAACCCTCGTGACCGGCGTGACGTACCGGAACCCGGCGATGCTCGCCAAGATGGTCACCACCCTGGACGTCATCTCCGGCGGCCGGGCCGTCCTCGGGATCGGCGCGGCGTGGCACGACCTCGAACACGACGGGCTCGGCTTCGAGTTCCCACCCGCCGGGGCGCGCCTCGACCGGCTCGAGGAGGCAGTGCAGATCTGCCGGGCCATGTTCACCGACACCGCCCCCACCTTCCAGGGCCGCTACTACCGCATCGACGCGGCCCGCAACGTGCCCCGACCGATCCGCGCCGGCGGGCCGCCGATCATGATCGGCGGCGGCGGGGAGCGCCGCACCCTCGCGCTCGTCGCACGGTACGCCGACCGGTGCAACGTCTCGGGAGATCTCGACACGGTGCGCCACAAGCTCGCAGTCCTGCGCGGCCACTGCGAGGCGATCGGCCGTGACCCCGCGACGGTGACGGCCACCCGGCTCGGATCGCTGTTCCTCGTCGGCTCCGACACCGAAACCGACCAGATCCGCGGCTTCCTCGAAGGGATCGGCGGGGCCGAGTTCGTCGCCGGCTGCACGATCGGGACCGCTGACCAGATCGTCGAGCAGGTCGCCGCGATCCTCGACGCCGGCATCCAGGAGCCCATCTTCAACCTGCCCCTCGCCGACCCCGCCGGGGTGCGCGCGGTCGGGACCCTCCTCACCGACCGGTTCGGCGGCGACTGAGCCCGGTCAGATCGCTCGTTCGCGGTCCGCCCAGTACGGGTCGCGCAGCTTGCGCTTGTACAGCTTCCCGTTCGGGTCGCGGGGCATCTCGTCGGTGAAGTCGATCGAGCGGGGCGTCTTGAACTTGGCCAGCTTGTCCTTCGACCACTCGAGGATCTCGGCTTCGAGCTCCGGGCCGGCGGTGACTCCTTCGACCGGCTCGACCACCGCCCGCACCTCCTCGCCCCAGTCCTCGTGGGGGATGCCGAACACCGCGACGTCCGCGACCTTCGGGTGCATGATGATCACACTCTCGATCTCGGCCGGGTAGATGTTGGCGCCGCCGGAGATGATCATGTCGGTCTTGCGGTCGCGCAGGAATAGCCAGCCGTCCTCGTCGAGGTATCCGACGTCCCCGACGGTGAAGTAGCGACCCTTGCGGCTCTGATCGGTCTTCTCCTTGTCCTTGAAGTACTCGAAGTTGCCGGTCTGCATGACCATGTAGACGGTGCCGACCTGCCCCGCGGGGAGCTCGTTGCCGTCGTCGTCGAGGATCGCGATCTCCGAGATCGGCCAGGCCCGACCGACCGTCCCGGGATGCTCGAGCCACTCGTTCGCGAACACGAGCGTCCCGCCCCCCTCACTCGCCGCGTAGTACTCGTCGATGACGGGGCCCCACCACTCGATCATCGCCCGCTTCACGTCGGGTGGGCACGGCGCCGCGGCGTGGACCATGTGCCGGAGCGACGACACGTCGTACTGGGCCTTCACGTCGTCGGGGAGACCCAGGAGGCGCACGAACTGGGTCGGCACCATGTGCGTGTTCGTGACCCGGTACCGGTCGATGAGCCGCAGCATCTCCTCCGGGGTCCAGCGGTCCATCAGCACCACGGTGTGCCCGATGTGGATCGCGCCGCCCGCGAAGACGAGCACCGCGGTGTGATACAGCGGCGAGCCGCAGATGTGCACGTTGTCGTCGAAGGGCGCCAACCCGAACAGGAACAGCATCCCGCCGAACCCGGCGCCCATCTGCTCCGGGGCGACACCCGGCAGGGGACGACGGACGCCTTTGGGCTGGCCGGTGGTCCCCGACGTGTAGTTCATCACCGCGCCGGTCGTCCGGTTCGCCGGCGCCGTCGACGGTTGCCCGTCGACGAGGGACTCGTAGGCGCGGAAGCCGGGGATGGGTCCACCCACCGCGAAGCGGCCCGCGGTGGGGAAGTCGATCTCGTCCGCCGCCGCGACCGCCGCGTCCGCGAAGCGGGTGTGGGCCACGAACGCCTTCGCCTCGCAGTCCTGCACGATGTACGCGATCTCGGGTCCGACGAGATGCCAGTTGATCGGCACCAGGTAGAAGCCGGCTTGCAGCACCGCCAGGTACAGCTCGAACACCTCACGGGAGTTCGGCAGCAGCATCGCGACCGCGTCGCCCTCCTGGAGGCCGAGGGCCCGCAGCCCGTGCACCAGCCGGTTCGCGCGTGCCAGCAGCTCACCCGCGCTGACCTCACCGTCGTCGGGGTCGACCAGCGCGAGGTGCTCCGGGTGCGCCTCGGCGATGGCCCAGAAGCCCAGCTGGGGCGGCGCGGCGGTTGCGGACGAGTCGGTCACGGGCTCTCCTCGGTCAAGGTCGTGATGGCGTCGGGAACGGCGCGGCGCCCGAATCGGCGAGTCGCTTCGCCCACCGGTAGTCCGGCTTCCCGACCGGTGTCCTCGGGATGTCGTCGGTCACCTCCACCTGGCGGGGCACCTTGTACCCGGCGAGCTTCGTGCGACAGAACGCCTGCAGGTCCGACAGCGACGGGTGCGTCCCGGGGCGGGGCGCGACGATCGCGGCGATCCGCTCGACGAGCCGGTCGTCGGCGACGCCGACGACGACTGCGTCGAACACGTCGGGGTGGGCCTTCAATGTCGCCTCCACCTCCTCCGGGTAGACCTTCTCGCCGCCGGTGTTGATGCACACCGAACCGCGCCCGAGGAGGTTCAGCGTCCCGTCGGTCTCGATCGTCGCGTAGTCGCCCGGCACGACCCAGCGGACCCCGTCCGGGTCGGTGACGAACGTCGCCGCGGTCTTCTCCTCGTCCTTGTAGTAGGCGAGCGGGATGTGGCCCCGCCGGGCCAGGCGACCCACCTGACCCGACCCGGGCTCCACCCGCCGGCCGGTCTCGTCGAGCACCGTCACGAACTCACCGATCGTGAACCGCGGCCCGGCGGCGGGACCGTTGAAGTCGAGGACGGTGCCGGCCGCGCCGGTCTCGGAGGCGCCGAACGAGTCGCTCACGATCACCCCCGGCACCCGGGCCCGCAGCTCCTCCTTGATCGCCTTGGAGAGGATCGCCCCGCCCGACCCGACCGACGTCAACGCTGACAGGTCATACGACGCGCCCGGCGCCGCGAGCGCGTCGGCGACGGGCCGAGCCATGGCGTCGCCGACCACCATGATCGAGCTCGCCCGCTCCCGTTCCGCCAGCCGCAACACCGCCGCCCCGTCGTAGTGGCGGTCGCAGTTCAGCACCACCGTGTTGCCGCCGTAGAAGCTGATGAACGTCACCCACTGGCCGCCCCCGTGCATCATCGGGGCGTTCACGACCCCCACCGTCTGGGTGCCCTCCGCCGCGACCCGCCCCGCGAGGTCCTCGGGCTGCTCGATCGGCGGCTGCCCGAACCCGCCGCCCCCCAACGCGGCGAAGAAGATGTCCTCGGCCCGCCACACCACCCCTTTCGGCAGGCCGGTCGGTGCCCCCCGTATAGAGGAGGTACGGGTCGTCGGCGGAGCGGGGCGGGAAGCCCCGCCCGGGGTCAGCGCCGGCGAGGGCGGCCTCGTAGGGGACCGCGCCGAGCGCCGCGACCGCCGCCGCGGACGCCGCGTCGTCGCTGCCGTCGTCGAGGACGACGAAGTGCGCCAACCGCGGGGCCCGGTCGCCCGCGCCTCGAGCAGGCGGGGGGCGAAAGCCCGCTCGAAGGCGATCGCCACCGCGTCGGAGTTCTCCAGCAGGTAGGCGAGCTCGTCGGCGACGTACCGGTAGTTGACGTTGATGACCGCGGCGCGGGCCTTGTAGATCCCCAGCTCCGCCTCGAGCCACTCGGCCCGGTTCCAGGCGTACACGGCCACGTGGTCGCCCGGCGCCGCGCCGGCCTCGACGAGATGGTGGGCGAGGCGGTTGGCTCGCTCGTCGAGTGCCCCGTACGTGCGCCGCTCGTCGCCGGCGACGAGCGCCAAGCGCTCCGGGACCGTGTCGGCGACGATCTCGAAGAGATCGGCCAGGTTGAACTCCATCGAGAGCGAAGTAGAACATGTTCCTGTCGGACCCGGCAAGGCTTGGAGGTCGCCACGAACGTCGCCAGCGTCGAGACCGCCGGGCTGCTCGCCGGGCGGGTCGCGATCGTCTCCGGGGTCGGGCCCGGCTTCGGCCGGTCCGTCGCGCTCGCGTTGGGACGCGCCGGCGCGGACGTCGCCCTCGCCGCCCGCCGGGTCGAGCCGCTCACCGCGGTCGCGGCCGAGCTCGAGCCGCTCGGGGTCCGGGCGTGCGTGGTCCCGACCGACGTCAGCGACCCCGCGCAGTGCCGTCACCTTGCCGACACCACCGCAGCCACGCTCGGGCGGGTCGACGTCCTCATCAACAACGCCTTCGCGGAAGAGGACTGGCGCGAACCCTTCGACGGGTTCGACCCGGAGCGCTGGCGCGACCCCGTCGCGGTCAACTGCTTCGGGTCGCTGACCCTCAGCCAGGCGGTCGTCCCGCACCTCCGCGCCGTCGGGGGCGGCTCGATCGTGATGACCACCACCCTCTCGGTGAAGAACCCGGTGCCGCTCCTCGCTGGGTACGCCGCCTCCAAACGGGCGTTGACCACCGCAGCGCAGGTGCTGGCCCGGGAGCTGGGGCCCGACCGGATCCGGGTCAACTGCGTCGCGCCCGGCCACATCCGCGGTGGCGCCCTCGACGAGTACTTCACATGGATCGGCGAGCAGCGCGGCGTCACGCCGGAGGTCGTCGCGGACGAGATTGCGGCGATCAACGCGCTCCCGAAGCTCGCGACACCCGACGAGATCGCCGCCGCGGTCGTGTTCTTCGCCAGCGACCTCTCCCGGGTGATCACCGGCCAGACCCTCGACGTCAACTGCGGCCGGACCCTCGGCTGAGAAAGGCACCCATGCTGCTTCAGGACAAGGTGGGGATCGTCTCGGGGGTCGGACCCGGGCTCGGCCGGGAGATCGCGATGGCGTTCGTCCGCGAGGGCGCCGCGGTCGCGCTCGGTGCTCGCACCGAGTCGTACCTCGAGACCGTCCGCGGCGAGATCGACGCGCTCGGCGGACGGGCCGTCACCGCGGCGACCGACATCACCGACGTCGACCAGTGCCGACGGCTGGTCGACACCACCCGCGACACGTTCGGGCACGTCGACGTGCTCGTCCACAACGCGTTCGCACCCGACGTGTTCCAGCCCTTCGACACGGTCGACCTCGACGCGTGGCGTCACATCATGGACGTGAACCTGTTCGGCTCGCTGCAGCTCACGAAGGCGGTGCTCCCCACGATGAAGGCCCAGGGTGGCGGCTCCATCGTGTTCGTGAACTCGATGATCGTCCGCAAGATCCTCCCGCTCCAGGGCGGCTACGCGACGTCGAAGGGGGCGCTGCTGACCGCGGCGCAGGTCCTGGCCAAAGAGCTCGGACCCGACCACATCCGGGTGAACTCGATTGTGCCGGGCTGGATGTGGGGACCGTCGGTGCAGGGCTACTTCACGATGACGGAGCGCCAGACCGGCCGGCCGGTGCAGGAGCAGTACGACGAGATCGCCGCGCAGATCCCCCTCGGCGAGATCCCCCCCGACGAGGACTGCGCCAACGCGGCCGTGTTCTTCGCCTCCGACCTGTCGTCGGTCGTCACCGGCCAGGCCCTCGACGTCAACGGCGGGGAGGTCTTCCACTGACCGTCGCCGCGGTCGAAGCCGCTCTCGACCGGGCCGCGACCCGCAGCGGCGCGGCGCTCGGCGTCGACGGACCCGACGTGCTCCGCGAGCGCATGCACCTCCTCGGCATCGCGGCCGACGGGCCCGTGTCGGCCGGTGGCTCCTGCCGGCTCCTCCCCGCCGGCGACGGGCCCTTCGTCGCCCTGAACCTCGCCCGCCGCGACGACCTCGAGCTGATCGCGGCGTGGATCGGCCACGACTGGTCCGGGCCGGTATGGGACACGGTCGCCGACGCGCTCACCCGCTGGAGTGCCGCCGCGGCGGTCGAACGAGCCCAGCTCCTCGGCCTCCCCGCCGCGGTCGCCGTCGCCCCCGTGCCCGCCACGCCCGGTCGACGCCCCGGTGGTCCCCGCCGCGGCGCGGCCCGCCGGCTCCTCGACCTCTCGGCGTTGTGGGCCGGGCCGCTCTGCGCGGCCCTGCTCGGCGCCGCGGCCGGGCTCGACGTGACCAAGGTCGAGGACCCGCGCCGCCCCGACGGGGCCCGAGCCGGGCCGCCCGCGTTCTGGGCCGGGCTGAACGGCGCGAAAGACGAGCGGTTCGTCGACCTCGCCAGCCGGGCCGGACGCGGCGAACTCACCGGTCTCGTCGCCGCCGCGGACGTCGTCGTCACCTCGGCCCGGGCGCGCACCTTCGCACCCCTCGGTCTGGACCCGCACGCCTTCGTCGCCGACGGGGGCGTCTGGGTCGCGATCAGCGGCTACGGGCTCGCCGGTCCGTGGCGGGACCGCGTCGCGTTCGGTGACGACGCCGCCGTCGCCGGCGGCGCCGCGGTCGCGGCCGGGGGACCCGACGCGCCGGTCTTCGTGCTCGACGCGGTCGCCGACCCGCTCGCGGGCCTGTATGGCGCCGCCACCGCACTCGGCGTGCTCCGCACCGACCGTGGCGCGCTCATCGACGTCGCGATGCGCGACGTCGTCGCCGACGCGCTGCACGGCTCGCAGTACGCTGCGGGCACCGACGAGGAGGTCGCGTGATGGCCCGACTGGAGCTCCCGGCTGGGGATCAGCCGGAGATCGTGCGGGTGTGGTCCCTGCGCCCGGAGATGGGCGCGGCGGTCCAGGGCCTGTCCTACGCCGTGTACTCGAAGAGCGAGCTGCCCGCCCGGGTGCGGGAAGCGGCCCGCATGCGGATCGCGCACATCAACGACTGCGACGTGTGCCGCGGCTGGCGCATCCCCGAGCTCGCGGCGCAGGGGGTCGACGAGGAGCTCTACGCCCACGTCGACGCCCCTGAGCAAGGCGAGTACTCGCCCCAGGAGCGTCTGGCCATCGAGTTCGCGGACCGCTTCGCGCTCGATCACCGCAGCCTCGACGACGCCTTCTTCGCCCGGCTGCGCGAGCACTTCACCGACCCGGAGATCCTCGACCTCGGCATCTGCGTCGGCAACTGGGTCGGGTTTGGGCGCCTCACCATGGTCCTGGACCTCGACGAGGCCTGCGCGGTGCGGCCCCGCTCCGCGGTGTGACCGACACCGCGGAGGTCGACCTCTTCGACCTCGACCTCTTCGCCGCCGGGCCGCCCTACGACCTCTTCGCGCACCTGCGCGCCGAGACGCCGGTCTGCTTCCTCCCCGAGCCGGACGGGCCCGGCTACTGGGGCGTGTTCGACTACGACGACGTCGTCGACGTGTCGCGCCACCCGCAACGCTTCGGGTCGCACCCCAACACGATGATCCAGGACCCCGACGACGGTGACGGCGGTGCCGGGGCGATCATGCTGAACCAGGACCCGCCCCATCACACCCAGCTCCGCAAGCTCGTCAACCGGGGCTTCACGCCCCGCCAGGTCGGCCTCCTCGAGCCCCGCATCCGCGGCCTCGTCGACCGGCTCCTCGACGACGCCGCGACGCGGGGCCGCTTCGACCTCGTCACCGACGTCGCGGTCGAGCTCCCCCTGCAGGTGATCGCCGAGCTCGTCGGTGTCCCCGAAGCCGACCGGCACCGCGTCTTCGCGTGGACCGAACGCACGATGAGCATCGACGATCCCGAGCTCGGTGGGTCCGTTGCCGACGCGCGCGCGGCCATGGCCGAGATGTGGGCGTACGCGGACCGGCTCGCGGCCGAGCGGGCCCACGGTGACGGCGACGACCTCCTCAGCGTCATCCTCGCCGCTGAGGTGGACGGCGCCCGCCTCACCCAGCACGACGTCGACCTGTTCTTCATGCTGCTCATGAACGCGGGCAGCGAGACCACCCGGAACCTCATCACCGGCGGGATGCTGGCCCTCTTCGAGCATCCCAGCGAACGCGACCGGCTGGTTCGCGACCCGGCGCTGATCCCCACCGCGGTCGAGGAGCTCCTCCGCTACATCACCCCGGTGATCCACTTCCGCCGCACCGCCCGCGAAGACACCGAGCTTCGGGACCAGACGATCGCGGCGGGAGACAAGGTCGTGGTCTGGTACAGCTCCGCGAACCGTGACGAGTCCCAGTTCGTCGACCCGAACCGACTCGACGTGGCCCGCGACCCGAACGAGCACGTCGCCTTCGGTGGCGGCGGCCCGCACTTCTGCCTCGGCGCGGGTCTGGCCCGCCTCGAGGCCCGGGTGCTGTTCGAGGGCCTCATCGAGCGGTTCCCGACCCTCGACCTCGACGGCCCGGTCCGGCGGCTGCGCTCCAACTTCATCAACGGGATCAAGTCGCTGCCGGTGGCGGTGGCCTGAGCACGTCACCGGCCAGGAG
This sequence comes from uncultured Actinomycetes bacterium, assembly GCA_963714105.1. GTDB lineage: Bacteria > Actinomycetota > Acidimicrobiia > IMCC26256 > PALSA-555 > PALSA-555. The sequence goes on from OY970233.1 coordinate 2,748,760, forward strand.
CCGCGGCCCCCGGTACAGGATCCAGAAGCGACGCCGCGCGAACTGCCACCGGCCCGCGTCGCGGACCACGACGTCGTCGTAGCAGCCCAGCAGCTCCCCGCCGGTCCCGCGTCGAGACCGTTGCAGCTCGCGCAGGTACCAGCGTCCCGTCGCGGTGTCGCCGTCCACGTCGACCCAGCCGAACAGCAGCTCCTGGACGCACAGCTCGTACTCCGCCCGCATCCGGGCGAAGTGCTCGCGCAACGCACCGGTGCCGCGCACCTCCCCGACGCCGGGTATGACCCATACGCCGTCGCGGTGCCAGCAGCCCACCCACGCGTCCACGTCGCCGCGCGCGACCGCGTCGAGCAGGCGCGCGACGAGGTCGCGCACCGCCTGATCGTCGTTCATCACCGGATGCTACGGTCCGCCCGGTGGGCGCACTCGCGGGAACGGTCGCGGTCGTCACCGGCGCCGACCAGCCCCTCGGTCGCGGGCTCGCGCTCGCCCTCGCCGACGCCGGCGCGCGTCCTCGGCCTGATCGGCGACGCGTCGACCCTCGCCGCCGCCACCGCCGAGGCCGCGGCCCGGGGACAGCGGGCGGTCGCGGTCGGCGCGCCCCTCACCGACCGGGCCGCGCTCGAGCGCGCCGTCGCGACCGCAGCCGACGAGCTCGACGCACCGGTGCGGTCGATCCTCCACGCCGCGATGACCCCGGCCGCCTACGAAGCCCGAGACTTCGAAGCCGTCGACGACGACCGTTTCGACGCGGTGTGGGAGCACACGATGCGGTCCGCCCTCGCGGTGCTGCAGGCCTCCTACACGAGCCTGCGCGCCGACGGTGGCCGCATCGTCGTCGTCACCCCGACCGTGGCCATGTCCGGCGCGGCCCGCCTCGCCCCGTACGCGATGGCGTTGGAAGGCCAGCGGCTCCTCGCCAAGGCCGCGGCGCGCCAGTGGGGCGCCGACGGCATCGTCGTGAACTGCCTCGCCCCCGCCCCCGACGCCGTGCCCGTCGGGGTCCGGAGCGTCGAGACGTCGCTCGCCGCGCCCGCGCTCGGCGATTCCGGAGACCCCGAGACCGACCTCGGACCGGTCGCCGCGTTCCTCGCCAGCCCTGCCGCGCACCACCTCACCGGCGCCACCGTGTCCGTCGACGGCGGCGTCTGGATGTCCCCGTGAGCGGGACCGACCAGCTCCTCGCGGGCCGCACCGCGATCGTCACCGGCGCCGGCCAAGGCGTCGGGCGCGGCATCGCCGCCGCGCTGGCTCGGCGCGGCGCCGCGGTGGTGCTCGCCGCTCGACGGGCCGAGACCGGCGAACCGGCCGCCGCCGCGATCCGCGCCGACGGTGGTGAGGCCCGCTGTATCGTCACCGACGTGACGCGGCGCGACAGCGTCGAGGAGTGCGTCGACCGCACGGTCGAGCAGCACGGCAGCCTGGAGATCATGGTGCACAACGCCTTCCAGGGTGGCCGGGCCCATCGCCTCGAAGCCGTCGACACCGACCTGTGGGAAACGAACTCCCGCACCGCGGTGTGGGGATCGTTCTTCAGCGCCCAGCTCGCCTCACCGCACCTGCGCGCCGCGGGGCGACGCGGCCGGCTGCTGCTCATCACGTCACCCGCCGGGGTCGAGGGCAGCGCGAACCTGCCCGTGTACGGCCCGGTGAAGGCCGCGCAGCGGGCGTTGGCCAAGAGCCTCGCCCGCGAATGGGGACCGCACGGCACCACCGTCAACTGCATCGCCCCGGTCGCAGAGACCCCGGCGTTGGCCGGCGCGTTCGCCCACAACCCGGTCCTGAAGGAACGCGTCGAGGCCCGCACCGCGCTGCGCCGCATCGGCGACGCCGAGCACGACATCGGCGGCGTCGCCGCGTTCCTCGCCAGCGACGACGGCGGCTACGTCACCGGCCAGACCATCGTCTGTGACGGCGGCAGCTTCATGGGGCTCTAGGCGTGGCGACCTGGCTCCCCGAGACCGCCGACCGGGCCACCCCGTTCGAGAGCGTCTTCGGGTTGCGGCCCGACCTCTACGAGCCGTTCCGGGACTTCTACGCGGTGTTCTGGTCCCGTCGCCTCCTCGACCCGGTCGTGCTCGAGCTCTGCCGCCTCCGCGTCGCCCAGCTCCTCGGCTGCGCGAGCGAGCAGCAGGTCCGCTACCGCCCCGCGCTCGACGCCGGGCTCACCGAGGGCCAGGTCAGCCGGCTGGCGGCCTGGCCCTCGGACCCGACGTTCACCGACGGGCAACGCGCCGCGCTGGCGTTCGCGGAGCAGTTCGTCATCGACGTGTCCGGCATCGACCACGAGCTGCGCGACCGCGTCGTCGACGCGTACACCCCGGCCGGGCTCGTCGCGCTCTGCGAGGCCCTCGCGCTCTTCGACGGCTTCTGTCGCTTCCGCACCATCCTCGGCGTCGACACGCCCCCCGACCCGACCGCCCCGATGGTCGTCGCCGGACCCGGTACCGACGCGCCCCTGCCCTGACCGGAGGTTCGATGCCCATCCCCCGCCACCCCATCCGCGGCGACGTCCTCGACGAGCAGCCCGAGGCCATGCAGGCCTTCTGGCGGCTCTACGGCCTGCTGTGGAGCCACGGGACCCTCGACCACACCGTGAAAGAGGTGGCGCGGCTCCGCAATGCCCGGGTGACCGGCTGCGCCTACTGCCGCAACGTGCGCTTCGCGGGCGCCCGCGACGAGGGCCTGACCGAGGATCGCGTCGAGCTCATCACCGACGAGTTCGAGCAGAGCCGCCTCACCGACCGCGAGAAGGCCGTCATCAGGTTCGTGGACACGTTCCTCACCGACCCCGGCGGGCTCTCGGACCGCCAACGCGACGAGCTGCTCGAGCACTTCACCCCCGGGGAGCTCGTCGAGCTCACCGCCGGCGTCGCGCTGTTCATGGGCTTCTCGAAGATCGCGGTCGCGCTCGGGCCGCCCCCGGACATGCCGACCCTCGTCGTCCCGACCCCCGACTGGCCCCCGGCCGCTCAGGCGTAGACGCTGCGCAGCACGTCGAGCGCGTCGGCGACGACCGCCTCGTCGCTCTCACCCTCGAGCATCTGCGCGTAGCTCCCCGCGTTCACGCCGAGCAGGATCGGCTGCCCGGTCACGCCGGCCAGGTTCACCCACTGCGGCCAGCGACCCGGGTGCGCGTCGACGTGGCCGATCAGGTCGGCCTGGGCGTCCCAGAAGACCCGCGGGAACCGCAACGCCACGTGATCGACCACACCCGAGCCGAGCGATGCGACCGCCTGCGTCTTGGCGTCCGGCAACGCCGGGGTGAAGGTCACCGCACCGGCCTGGAGCACCCCGAGGGGCAGGGTGACGATGACATGGTCGGCGGCCCGGGGCGGTTGCGTCGTCGTCGTGAGCGTCACGCTGCTGTCGGTCCACGCGACGTCGCGGACCACGACCCGGCGTTGCACGTCGAGGTCGCGGGCGGCGTGCACGACGATCTGGTCGAAGCCGCCCCGGATCAGCTGGTCGGCGCCCGGGTACGGGTGCCCCTCGTCCCATCCCAGCAGCGAGAGCGAATCGACGTCGGCGGCGCGTCGCTCCACGATCTTCGTGCTGACCTCGTAGTCGAGCAACCCGAGCTGGGCGGGGGTCGCCGTTCGGAACGGACGCGTCGCCGCCAGCGTGCTGCCGAGCGACACGTCACCGCCCAGATGGGCTCGGGTCGCGTCGGCCTGGTCGACCGCGGTCTGGTAGCTGGCGTCGAGCTGCGCCGCGGCCACCGGTGACAACGCCCGGTCGTCGCTTGCGTACACGATCGTGCGCGCCGGGCTGGTCGTCACCCGCAGCGCGCCGAGATGATCCGCGACCCGGGCGAGCGGGTTGCCGGTGGCACCCAGGAGCCAGAGCGCGCCCAGCTCGACCGGGACGCCGAACGCATGGCTGGTCGAGATCCGACCGCCGATCCGGTCGCGAGCTTCCAGCACCACGACCTGGAACCCCTGCACCTGCAGGTGGGCTGCGGCGGCGAGCCCGGCGATGCCGGCGCCGACGATGACGATGGACGCGCCCGCCCGGGCGACCCCCGACACCTCACGCGCGGCGCGCCGTCCCGACAGCAGCGCCCCGTGCACCGTCCCGGGGTGGTCGACCGACGTCGCCTCCCCGGCGAAGAACAGCCGGTCGCTGACCGGGAGGGCCAGGTCCCGGCGGGCCGTCGCGCTGGAACCGACCGGCCGGTACGACAGGGCGCCGCGGGCGTACGGGTCGCTGCCCCAACGGGACACGAGCACATCGGTCGGCTGCGGGACCCGCACGTCGCGAGGGACGAGCGCGCCGAGCGGATGGAGGTCGAGCGCGGTCACCGCGGTCGCACCCAACGTGACACTCAGGAAGGTGCGGCGCGAGACGCCGCGTCGCGTCACTCCCGGTCGGCGAGGTCGGCTCGCACCGCCCGCCGCAGGATCTTGCCGGTCGCGGTGTGGGGGAGCTCGTCGGTGACCACGATGAGCTCCGGGGTCTTCAGCGAGCCGAGGTGCTCGCGCACGAACTCCGCCACCGCGTCCGGTTCGATGCTGGCCCCGGCCCGGGCGACGACCATCGCGCCGACCCGTTCACCCCATTCCTCGTCGGGGACGCCGACGACCGCGGCGCCCGCGACCGCGGGGTGGCGCAGCAGCGTGTCCTCGATCTCGGCCGGGGCGAGGTTCTCACCGCCGCGGATGATCGTGTCGTCACCGCGGCCTTCGACGAACACGTAACCGTCGTCGTCGACCCAGCCCCGGTCGCCGGTGTGCAACCACCCGTCGGCGTCGCGTTTCGAGCCCGCCTCGAGATAGTCGCCCGACACCTGCGCGCCGCGGATCTGGATCTCACCGTCGACGACGCGCAGCTCGACGCCCGGCACCGGCTGCCCGACCGACCCGAGCCGGGCCCGCACCGACGGGTCGTCGCTCGCGTGCGCGGCCCGATGCTCGGCCGGTCCGAGCACGCTGACCGTGCTGCTCGTCTCGGTGAGCCCGTACGCGTTCACGAACCCGGTGTCGGGGAACGCGGCGAGGGCCCGCTCGAGCACGGGGATCGGCATCCGGGAACCGCCGTAGGCGAGGTGCCGCAACGTGGGCACCGCAGCCGACGGGTCGGCTTCCATCGCCGCGACGATGCGGGCGAGCATGGTCGGGACGACGAACGCGTGGGTTACCCCCTCCGCCTTCGCCGTGGCGAGCCACCCCTCCGGCGAGAAGCGGGGGAGCGGGACCAGACGCCGTCCCGCGTACGTGGACGACAGCACCGCGGCGACACCGGCGATGTGGAACGGCGGCACCGCGACGCAGCACGGCCTCGTCCTCGTCCGCGGCGGCGAACTCCACCGTGTTGAAGATGTACGCGGTGAGCTGCTCGTGGCTCGAGCGTCGCGGCCTTCGGCGCCGCGGTCGTACCGCTCGTGAACAGCAGCACCGCGGGTCGCATCGGCTCGTCGACGAACGGGCGGCGCGGCTCGGGGTCGAGATCGAGCCAGGCGTCGTCGGCGACGACGACCGGCGCCAGGCGGGTCAGCAGCTCCTCGCGGGTCTCGGCCGGGAGGCGGTAGTTCAGCGGGGCGTAGGTCGTGCCGGCCCAGGCGGCGCCGAACAGCGTCGCGGGCACCAACGCGGAGGTCTCCCCGACCAGCGCGACGGTGGCCGGCGTCGGCACCGAGCGTGGCTGCGATCCCCGTGGCCTGGCCGCGCAGCGCCGCGTAGGTGACCCCACCGGTGCGAGGGCCCGACGGCGACGCGGTGGCCGAAGCCGTCAGCGGCCATCTCCAGGAGCATGGCGACGTTCAGGACAGGGACTCGGCGATCTCGAGGCAACGGGACCGCAGCCGGGCGCGGGGCACCACTTCGTCCACCAGACCCCATGCCCGTGCCGCAGAGGCCGAGATCGTACCGTCGAGGGCCAGGAGCGCGAAGGCGCGGTGCCGGCCGATCGCGCGCCGGGAGCGACACCGTCCCGCCGGCGCCCGGCACCAACCCCAGACCGAGCTCGGGGAGGCCGATGCGCGCGTCGTCGGCGGCGACGACGTGGCCGGCGAACGGCGGGCAGCTCGATACCCGCGCCGAGGCACGGCGCCGTGGAGGCCGACGACGAGCCGGTCCGTCGCCGCGGCCGCGACCGCGGCGATCGAGCGGGTCAGGCGCACGAGATGGGCGGCCGCCGGGTCGGGGAACGTCCCGAACTCGTCGAGGTCGCCGCCCGAGCAGAACGACGGCCCCGCGCCGAGCAGCACCACCGGGTCGGGCCCGGTCGTCGCCTCGGCGAGCGCGGCGTGGAGCTCGTCCCGGGCTCGGGTGTCGAGCGCGTTGTGGCGCTCCGGCCGGCTCAACGTGACCTCGGTGGCCGCGCCGACGCGCTCGACGTGGACTCTCGGCTGCCCGTCGTCCGTCCCGGTCGGGGTACCCCGGCCCCGCCGCCACCGGTCGAACTCCGCGCCGGCCTGGAGCATCGAGTAGGTCGCGGACTCCCGCACCAGCCCGTCCCACCACCCGGCGGGAGGGAAGCGCAGCAGCAGCGCCGCCGGCGGTCGCGGCGACCGGCGGCGCGGGCGCACCCGCGGCGGGTCGCCTCCAACGCGGCGTCGTCGGCGACGACGACGTCCACCGCGTCCAGCGCCGCCGGCGGCGACCGGCGCGTGGCCGGCGACGATCACCGGCAGCCGGGCGAGGGACGCCGAGCTGGTTTGGGGTGGCGTCCTCGAGGTCGCGGACCACGACGAGGGCCGGCGACCCGACCGGGGCGCCGAGCCCGGCTTCCACCGCGGAAGGTCCGGCGTCGAGGAGCCGGACGTCGAGATCGACGACCGGCAGCGGCGCGGACGTCAGTCTGAGGACGGCAGCGGCTTGGCCTGCGCGACTTCCATCGCCTGGCCGTGGCAGTACAGCTCGCCGTCCCCGGCCTTGGTGACCAGCACCGTCGCCTCGCACTCCGAGCATTGGTAGCGCTTCCCGAGCAGGTTGCCCATGGCGTTCAGCCTTCCCGCGCGGCCATCGGCTGCCCGCAGCACATGAGGTCGTCGTCGGTGGCCTTCACGACGATGATCTCGGTCCCGCAGCGCTCGCAGCGCAGGCGTGTGCCCACTTTGGTCGCGGCCATCCGGACAGACTATCGAAATGCCCCCGGGCGACGACTTCCCCGACTTGCGCTTCGAGGTCCGTGACCGGGTCGGCGTGGTGACCCTCGACCGTCCGGAGCGCCGCAACGCGTTCACCGGCGCGATGGGCGACGCCCTGGGGCGCGCCTACCGCCGCTGCGACGAGGACGACGAGATCCGCGTCGTCGTCGTCACCGGCGCCGGCGACGCGTTCTGCGCCGGCGCGGACCTGACCCCGGCCGCCGACACGTTCGCGTCGCCCACCGGCGGCGGCGAGTTCACGTCGTCCCCGGTTCGCCCTCGGGCCTGGGAGGTCCGAAAGCCGGTCCTCGCGGCGATGAACGGCCACGCGATCGGCATCGGTCTCACCCTCGCGATGCAGTGCGACCTGCGGTTCATGGCCGTCGGCGCCAAGTACGGCTTCGTGCACGTCCGGCGCGGGGTCATCCCGGACGCCCACTCCCACTGGACGGTCCCGCGCGCGGTCGGGTTCGCGCACGCCGCGGACCTGCTCCTCACCGGCCGGGACGTCACCGCCGAGGAGGCGGTCACGATGGGGCTGGCCAACCGGGCCCTCCCCGCCGCCGACGTGCTCCCGGCCACGCTCGAGGTCGCACGCGACATCGCCGAGAACACCGCGCCGCTGTCGGTGGCGATCAGCAAGCAGCTCCTCTGGTCGAGCCCGCCGTTGGACGCCGACGAGGCCGACCGGCTCGAGACCGCGATGCACCGCCACGTGATGGGCCAGGCCGACGCCCGCGAAGGGGTCCTCGCGTTCCTCGAGCGGCGCCCGCCCCGCTGGTCGTTGTCGCCGACTCGGGACTGGCCGTCGGCGTGGTGACCTACGGGGCGAGGTGCAGGATCCGCCGGGCGTTCTCGCGCAGGAAGCGGGGCCACACGTGGTCGCGGAGCGGCACGTGGGGGAGCTGCTCGAAGATCGTCTCGTAGGAGAGCCCCATCGGGAAGTAGCCGGCGAAGCAGACCCGGTCCGCGCCACGAGTGTTCGCGTAGTCGAGTACCGCGCGCGGGTAGTAGCGGGGCGCGAACGCGCTCGTCGAGTAGTGCAGCCCCGGCCACTTCAACATGAGCTTCACCGCGAGGTCAGCCCAGGGCTCCGCGCCGTGGCGCATCACGACGACGAGCTCGGGGAACTCGAAGCACACCGTGTCGAGCCGGGCCACGTCCTGGGGCCAGCACGGCAGTCGGGGCCCGGGGACCCCGACGGTGACGAACAGCGGGACCTGCAGGTCGACGCACGTCGCGTAGATCGGGAACCACGCCGCCTCGTCCAACCCGACCGGCGGGTGGACCCCGGCGCTGAACGCGGTCGCGGCACGGGCACCGAGGTCGTCGACCGCGGCCCGCAACGCCCGGACGGCGTCGACACCGTCGCGCGGGTCGACCTCGAACGACGCGAGGAAGCGGTCCGGGTGCGCTCGCAGCGCCCGCACCACCGCGTCGTTGTCCGGGTGCACCCCGACGAGGGCCTGCTCGACCCCGAACCGGTCCATCTCGTCGAGGACCGCGGCGGTCGGGTCGGATGCGAACCGGGCCGCGGGCAGGTTCTGGAACAGATACGACGCCGGATGCGCGAACCTCGCCGACTCCCGGTCCTTCAGCGCCGGGCCGAGCTGGGCCCGCCAGGTCTGATCGTCGGGCGCCGGGGGCAGCGCCACCATCAAGTCGACGATGCCGACGTCGAAGAGCGGGGCCACCGGTCAGCCGAAGTCGCCGGGCGCCGGTCCCGGCGCGGGCAGCCCGAGCAGCTCGGCGAGGACGCGGGTCACCGCGTTGTTCGCCGACATCTCCTCGGCGGCCTCGACCGGCATGAGCCCGAAGCCCGGCGACCAGCGTGGCGATGCGCATCATCACCACCGCGAACCGCAGCCCGGCGAAGATCTCGTAGAACTCCAGGTCGCGTGCGGTCCGGCCGCTCGCCTGCTCGTACGTCGCGATCATCTCCTCCCGGGTGGGGAAGCCCTCCATCCGTCCCGCGGGCATGCCCTCGTGGAAGTGCCGGTCGAGGAACAGCCACCAGCCCAGGTCCATCATCGGGTCGGCGAGGGTCACCATCTCCCAGTCGAGGACCGCGACGACCCGGTGGTCGGCGCCGAAAAGCTGGTTGTTGATCCGCGCGTCACCCCAGCACAGCGTGATCTCCGGGTCGACGTCCGGGGCGTGCGCCCGTACCCACTCGAGCGCGGCCCGGGGCACCGCCGGGGCCGGGAACGCCCGCTTCGCGTTCGGCCCACTCGAAGGAACGCTCGTAGTAGCGGAGCTGCTGCTCGAACCCGACCGCGCCGTATTGCGGCTTGCTCAGCGACTCGAGGCCGAGGGGCCGCCAGTCGACCGCGTGCACCGCGGCGAGCGACTCGAGGCCGCTCTCGACCAGCGTGCGCCGCTCCGCCGGGGTCGACTCCTCGAGCAGCCAGCCCTGGACCGTGTACGGCGGGTTGTCCTGAGGCACGCGACCCTCGATCGCGGCTCATCACGAAGAACGGCGCGCCGAGGTACGACTCGTCGGCCTCGTACCAGCGCACCGGCGGCACCCGCACCGGGGTGTGCGCCCCGAGGGTCGACAGCACCAGGTACTGCTGCTCGAAGTCGGCCTCGAGGAACACGGTGTGCTGGGTCGGCTTCACGCGCAGCACCAGCTGCTCCTGGCGCGGCTCGCCGCCCTCGTTCCACGACGCCTCGAACAGGAGCGTCTCGTTGGAGAACCCGGTGAAGTCCGGGCCGCTGATCGGCCCGACCTCGACGTCGGTGGAGCCGGGCAGCTGCTTGGCGAGCCAGTCGCCGAGGATTCCCCGCGCGGCTTCGAGGTCGCGCTGCTCCGGGATCGGCATGGTAGGTCCCCCTTCTAGACGAGCACGCCGGCATCCTGGAGCTTCGTCACCTCGGCGGCGTCGAACCCCCAGCCGGCGAGCGTCGCGACGGTCGAGTCCCCCGGGTGCTCCGGCGGACGAGGCGGGTCGAGCGTCGAACGGGAGAAGCGCGGCGCCGGCGCCGGCTGGGGCACGTCCCGCAGCCGCACGAACCCGGCCCGGGCGCGCGTGTGCGGGTGATCGGGCGCCTCGACCGGCGTGAGCACCGGGGCGACGCACGCGTCGAGCCCCGCGAACGCGCTCCACCCACTCGTCGCGGGTGCGGCCCCGGATCACCGTGGCGAACCGGCCTCGCAGCTCCGGCCAGCCGGCCTCGTCCAGCTGGCCGGGGAGGTCCGCGTCGGCGAGGCCCAACCCGTCGAGCAGCGCGGCGTAGAACTGCGGTTCGAGCGCGCCGACCGCGAGCCACCGGCCGTCGCGGGTCTCGTAGGCGTCGTAGAACGGCGCGCCGGTGTCGAGCAGGTTCGTGCCCCGCGGCCCCCACGCGCCCGACGCCCGCGCGCGCGTAGAACGGGGTGAGCATCAGCGCCGCGCCGTCGACCATCGCCGCGTCGATCACCTGGCCGAGCCCCGGAACGCTCCCGCTCGAACAGCGCCGCCGCGACACCGAAGGCGAGCAGCATCCCGCCCCCCGCGAAGTCGGCGAGCACGTTGATCGGCGGTGTCGGCGCCTGCCCGGCCCGGCCCGAGCGGCTCCAACGCGCCGGCGATCGCGACGTAGTCGATGTCGTGGCCGGCCGACGTCGGCGAGCGGACCCGACTGGCCCCACCCGGTCAGGCGTCCGTACACGAGGCGGGGGTTCCGGGCCGTGCACGGCTCCGGGCCGATCCCGAGCCGCTCCGCGACGCCGGGACGGAACACCTCGAAGACCGCGTCGGCGTGACTCGACCAGTCGCAGGAACGTCTCGACTCCGTCGGGAGCCTTCAGGTCCAGGCCCACCGCCCGCTTCGAGCGGTGCATCGCGTTCGTCGGCGGGACGGGCCCGGTCGATCGCGGCGGCGGCCTCCACCCGGTCGACGCGCAGCACCTCGGCGCCGAGGTCGGCGAGCAACATCCCGCAGAACGGCCCGGGACCGAGCCCGACGAGCTCCACGACCCGCAGACCCGCGAGCGGGCCGCTCACCCGTCCCCCGGTCCAACACCGTCGAGATGCCCCGGGCGGGGCACGACGAGGACCGCGTCGGCCTCCGCGGTGACGGCCCCCGCGGCGCGCAGCGTCGCCGACGCGTGCACTCGCCGCTCCCCGTGCGTCACCGCAGTCGCCTCGACGGTGAGCGGCGTGGCGATCGGGGTCGGGGCGAGGAACCGGATCGTGAGCGTCCCGGTCATGGCCGGCTGGTTCACCTCCCGTGCCGCCGCGACCGCCACGATCTGATCGAAGAGCGCGGCGATCCACCCGCCGTGCACGCACCCCGGTGCGCCTTCGTGGCGGGCGTCGAGCGTCGTCTCGGCCCGCGCCGGACCGTCGCCGGCGGCGAGGCGCACCGGCGGCGCCCCCGGGTTCGAATCACCGAGGAACGGGTGCCGCTCGAGGACCACCGGCGCGACCGACGGGCCGAGCCCGCCCGTCCCGTCGTACCGGCTGGAGCCGGCATGGCGTTCGAGGCGGTCCGCGACGCCTTCGAGGTCGGCCGCGGCCGCGGTCAGCGCCTCCACCGCGGCCGTGCTCGTCACCAGGGCACGGGTCACCCGGCGGGTCGCCGCCGCGGCCCGCCGCGCCGCGACGACCTCGGGGGAGTCGTCCCGGGCGGGGCCGTGGACTGGGAAGACGGTCGGGCTGGTCATGGGTGGCGGACCCCATCGTAAACTGACTCCCTGTCAGGTCACCCCGAGCCGCAGCGCGGCGTGTGGAGGAACCGTGGGTAATCCCGTCATCGTCGAGGCCGTGCGCACCCCGATCGGCAAGCGCAACGGCACGCTCTCCGGGTTGAAGGCCACCGACACGCTGCGTCACGCGATCGTCGAGGTCATCGACCGTGCCGGCATCGACCCCGGTCTGGTAGACGAGGTCGTCGGCGGCTGCGTCACCCAGGCCGGCGAGCAGGGCTCGAACGTGACCCGGAACGCGTGGCTGTCGGCCGGCAACGACCGGCTGCCGTACACGACCGCGTGCACGACCGTCGACGCGCAGTGCGGATCCGCGCAGCAGGCCAACCACCTCGTCGCCGGGCTCGTCGCCGCGGACGGGATCAAGGTCGGGGTCGCGTGCGGGGTGGAGCAGATGAGCCACGTCCCGCTCGGATCGAACGTGATCAACGGCCCCGGCCATTACAAGACCGAGCCGTGGCCCTACGACGACCCGCCCAACGGGCAGTTCGGCGCCGCGGAGCGCATCGCGGACAAGCGCGGCATCACCCGCGAGGACCTCGACGAGTGGGGTTTCGGATCGCAGCGCAAGGCGAAGGTCGCGTGGGACGAAGGCCGCTTCGAACGCGAGGTGGCCCCCATCGAGACGCCCGTGTTCGGTGAGGACGGCCAGCCCACCGGCGAGACCCAGACCGTCTCCCGCGACCAGGGGCTTCGGGACACGACCCTCGAGGGGCTCGCCAAGCTCAAGCCCGTCTACGAAGGGGCCCGCCACACCGCAGGCAGCTCGTCGCAGCTGTCCGACGGCGCCGCCGCGGTGCTCTGGATGGACGAGGACGTCGCCCGCGGCCTCGGGTTACGACCCCGGGCGCGGCTCGTGCACCAGCTCGTGACCGGCACCGACCCGTACTACCTCCTCGACGGCCCGGTCGACGCGACCCGCGAAGATGCTCGACCGGTCCGGGATGGCGATGGCCGACTTCGACCTCTTCGAGATCAACGAGGCGTTCGCCGCCGTGGTGCTGTCCTGGGCCCAGGTGCACAAGCCCGACCTCGAGCGGGTCAACGTGAACGGCGGCGCCATCGCCCTCGGTCACCCGGTCGGCTCGACCGGCGCGCGGCTCATCACCACCGCGCTCGCACGAGCTCGAGCGCTCCGACCAGGAGCTCGCGTTCGTCACCATGTGCTGCGGCGGCGCGCTCGGCACCGCGAGCATCCTCCAGCGGCTCTGAGCGACCCCCGGTGACGCTCGCCGCCGAGCCGGGCGCAAGCTCGGGTCAGCGGGCGAACGCGTCGCCGAGGAACCGGGCGATGCGCGCCATCGCCTCGTCGGCCTCCGGGACGAGCGCTTCCATGCCCAAGAACCCGTGGATCATCCCGTCGAAGCGGTGCAGCTCCACGGGGACGTCGAAGCCGTCGAGGTGGCGGGCGTACGCCTCGGCTTCGTCGCGCAGCGGGTCGTACTCGGCGGTGAGCACCAGCGCCGGCGGGACGCCGGCCAGGTTCGCGGCCCGAAGCGGCGACGCGAACGCGTCCGCCGGGTCGCCGTCCGGGCCCAGGTAGCAGCCCCAGAACCAGGCCATGTCCTTGGCCGTGAGCAGGTACCCGTCGCCGTTCTCCCGGTACGACACGGTGTCTTGACCGGCGTCGCAGACCGGGTAGGCCAGCACCTGCGCGGCGAGAGCCGGACCGCCGACCCGGGCCCGCAACGCGACCACGGCGGCGAGGTTCCCACCGGCGCTGTCGCCTGCGACCGCGACGCGGGCCGGGTCGCCGCCGAGCTCCGCGGCTCGTTCCGCCAGCCAGGCGGTCGCAGCGAAGCAGTCGTCGAGCGCGGCGGGGAACCGATGCTCGGGGGCGAGGCGGTACTCGATGCTGACGACGAGCGCGCCGGTGGCGTTGGCCAGCCGCCGGCAGATCCCGTCGTGGGTGTCGATGCCCATGATCACCCAGCCGCCGCCGTGGAAGTACGCGATCACCGGCTGGGGCGACCCGTCCCCGGCCGGGTCGTACACCCGCACCCACAGCGGCCCCGCGGCGGTGTCGAGCTCGCGGTCCTCGACGCGGGCCACCGGCATCGGCGGTGCCGCGGTCGCCACCGTGAACGTGGCCGCCAGCGTCCGGGCGTCATCGAGGGGAAGCTCGTAGAGCGGGGGGACGCCCGCGTCGGCGCCCTGCTCGAGGAACGCTTGGAGGGCGGGCGCGACCGGCATCAGGAGCCGGCCCAGAACCGCTCGAGCTCCGACGCGGTGACGTCGGGGCGCTCGATGACGCTCCAATGGCCGGCGTCGAGCTCGACGTAGCGGGCACCGGCGAGCGTCGCCGCGGCCTGCCCGTACTCGGGCGGTCCGTACTCGTCGCGGGCCCCCCAGAGCACCAGCGCCGGTGGCCCCGCGAGTCCCGGTGGCGGCGTCCACTCCGCGGCGACGTCCACCGCGGAGCGGTACAGCGCCAGCACCGCCGCCTTCATCGTGTCGTCGACGCGCGCCGCGGCGCCCGCGGCGTCCGGATGACCCGCTGCGCCCAACGCGTCGGCGACCGCGTCGGCGGTCATCATCTCCATGATCTGCTCGCCCACGCCCGGGGTCTGCCACTGCTGGGCCAGCTCGTGCCATGCGAACCGGTCGCTCACCGCCCCGTCGGCGAGCACCCACGTGCGCACCAGCTCGGGTCGTGTCGTCGCGACCCGCTGGACGAGCAGCGACCCCCAGTCGTGGCCGACCAGGTCCACCGGGTCGTCGAAACCGGCCAGCTCGCCGGCCAGCCAGTCGGCGTACTCGTCCTTCGTGCACCCGAACCCGTCGGGCACCGGCGCGGCGAACCCTGGAAGGCGAACGCAGGTCACGTCGTTGCGGGTCAGCCGGGCGACGAGCGGTGCCCAGGACTCGGCGGTGTCGGGGACGCCGTGGACCAGGACCGCGGGCATCGCCTACTCCTCGTCGCGGAGCCCGTCGAGGCGCGCGGTGGCGTCCACGAACTCCTCCATGAGATCGAGGACGACGTCACGCACGGACCGCACCGCGTTCATCCGGCCGACGATCTGCCCGACCGGCATGACCCGCAGCTCGTCCACCGAGTACTTCGCGACGCCGGCGTTGGGCCTCCGCGGTCGCCATGTACTGCAACGGCATCGGCAGGTAGCCGGGCGAGTCGGGCTGCTCCCACGCCTCGGTCCACGGGGTGCGCAGCTGCCGGGCCGGCTTGCCGGTCAGCACCCGGGAGCGGACTGTGTCGCGCGACCCGGCGGTCATGAGCCGGTCCACCACCGCGGGCGCGGTGTCGCTCTCCGTCGTCGTCAGCCAGATCGAGCCGGTCCACACACCCTCCGCGCCCAGCGCCATCGCCGCGGCCATCTGGCGTCCGGAGCCGATCCCACCCGCGGCGAGGACGGGGACCCGGTCGCCGACCGCGTCGACGACCTCCGGGACCAGGACCATCGTCGCCGACGTCGCCGGTGTGGCCGCCGGCCTCGTAACCCTGGGCGACGATCATGTCGACGCCCTGGTTCACCTGCCGCTCCGCGTGCGCGAGGCTGCCGACGAGCGCCGCGACCTTCACCCCGTGCTCGTGGGCGAGGTCGACCACGTCCTTCGGGGGCGGCCCGAGCGCGTTGACGAGCAGGCAGATCGGGTGCGACAACGCGATGTCGACCTGGGGTCGGGCGCCCTCGTGGGTCCAGCCCAGCAGGCCGCTGCCCTGCTCCCCGTCGTCGTTGAGCGGCGGGACCCCGTGCTCCGACAGGACCCGCTCGATGAAGTCCTTGTGCTCCTGCGGGATCATGTCGGCGAGCTGCTGCTCCATGCGGTCCGGGTCGAGTTGACCGCCCGCGCCGGCGTAGCTGGCCGGCATCACGACGTCGACCCCGTACGGTCGCCCGTCGACGTGGTCGTCGATCCAGGCCAGCTCGACCTCGAGCTGCTCGGGGCTGAACGCCAACGCGCCGAGCACCCCGAGGCCACCCGCCTTGCTGACCGCGGCGACGACGTCTCGGCAGTGGCTGAAGGCGAAGACGGGCAGGTCCAACCCGAACATCTCGGTGGCACGCGTTCTCATCGTTCCTCCTACGCGGGCGCGGCAGCGCCGGTCGCGACATCCTTGGCCCACCGGTAGTCCGGCTTCCCCGACGGGGAGCGGACCACCTGGGCGACGAGGTGCAGCTCGCGGGGCACCTTGTACCCGGCGAGCTGGTCCCGGCAGTGCGCCTGGATCGACTCCAGCGTCAAGCTGACCCCGTCGCGTGGCTGCACGACCGCGGCGACCCGCTGACCCCACCGGTCGTCGGGGACACCGACGACCGTGCAGTCGTACACGTCGGGATGCGACTTGATCGCGGCCTCGACCTCCTCGGGGTAGATCTTCTCGCCCCCCGAGTTGATCGACACCGACCCCCGGCCGAGCAGCACGATGCGCCCGTCGCCCTCGACGGTCGCGAAGTCCCCCGGGATCGAGTACCGGATCCCGTCGGGCGCGACCACGAACGTCTGCGCCGACTTCTCCGGATCCTTGTAGTACTCGAGCGGGATGTTGCCGCGGCGGGCCAGCTTCCCGACCACCCCCGAACCCGGCTCGACCGGCCGGAACTCGTCGTCGAGCACGACGTTGTCCATGATCGCGGTGACCGTCGGTCCCCGCGTCGATTCCGTGTCGGACTTCTGCACCAGCGTGTAGCCGTTCGAGCCGGTCTCCGACGCGCCGATCGCCTCGCTGATGATCACGTTCGGGAGCCGCTCGAGCAGCCGTTGCTTCACCGACGGCGAGAACACCGCCGCGGTGCTCGAGATCGACACGAGCGAGGACAGGTCGAAGTCGGCGCCCGGAGCGGCGAGCGACTCGGCCAACGGCCGGCCCATCGCGTCACCGGTGATCATGATGCTGTTGACCCGCTCCGCGGCGACCAGCTCCCACACCTGCTTCGCGTCGAACTTGGCCGTCAGCACGATCTTGTTGCCCTGGAACGCGCCGCCCATCACCGACCACTGGCACGCCCCGTGCATCAACGGCGCGATCGGGAGCATCGTGGCCGGCTCCCGCTCCTGCGCCCTCGCCACGAGCGCCTCGGGCCGGTCGACGCGCGTGTTCGACACCGGGTCGATCCCGCCGCCGAGCGCGAAGAACACGTCCTCGTGGCGCCACACCACCCCTTTGGGCATCCCCGTGGTCCCACCCGTGTACAGGATGTACCGGTCGTCGGGCGAGCGGGGCCCGAAGTCCCGCTCGGGGGCCCCCGACGCCATCGCCGCCTCGTACTCCACCGAGTCCAAGCCCGACAGGTCCGCGTCGCTGCCATCCTCGATGACGATCGAGTGGGTCAGCATCGGCAGGTCGCCGAGCACGTTGCGGACCCGTGGCGCGAACTCGCGCTGGAAGACGAGCGCCTTCAGGTCGGCGTTCGCGAACAGGTACGCCAGCTCGCTCTCGACGTACCGGTAGTTGATGTTGACCCACACCGCCCGCAGCTTGAACACGGCCCAGAGGGTCTCCACCCACTGCACCGAGTTGTAGGCGTAGATGCCGACATGGTCGCCCGGACCGATCCCGTGGGCGGCCAGATGGTGCGCGAGGCGGTTCGCGCGGGCGTCCATCTCGGTGTAGGTGCGCCGCTCGCCCTCTGCCACCAGGTACTCGCGGGAGCCGAAGTGGTCGGCGGCATGCTCGAAGAGGTCAGCGAGGTTGTACTCCATCGCGGTGCACTCTACGGGGCCAACTGACGGCGCGTCAGACCGTGGCCGGTGGCGTCACCGGGTCAGGTCGGCGAGGAGCCGCAACACGCTCGGGTCCGCGCCGCCGACGAGCAGCGTCGTGACCGGCGTCGCCCGCCACGCCTCCAACCGCTCCGCGATCCGCGCCGGCGGGCCGCAGAGCGAGATCTCGTCGGCGAACTGGTCGGGGACCGCGAGGATCGCCTCGTCGCGCTGCCCGGCGAAGAACAGCTCCTGGATCCGGTGCGCCTCGGCCTCGAACCCCATCCGGCCCATCAGCTCGGTGTGGAAGTTGCGGCCCCGGGCGCCCATCCCGCCGATGTAGAAGCCGAGCGTCGCCTTCACCGGCAACAAGGCGGCGCGCACGTCGTCGTCGACGTGGACCGCGACGTTCACTGCGATCTCGAAGCCCGGCTTCGCGCCCGCGAGCTGGGCCGCGTACACGTCGTTGCGGTACGGGGAGTAGTAGAGGGGCACCCAGCCGTCCGACGATCTCCGCCGCGAGGGCGACGTTGCGCGGCCCCTCGGCGCCGAGGAGGATCGGGATGTCGGCGCGCCGCGGGTGGGTGATGAGTCGCAGCGGCTTGCCGAGCCCGACACTACCCGTCCCCCCGATAGGGGAGCGGATGGTGCGGTCCCGGCGCCTCCACCGGCGCGTCGCGGCGCAGCGCCGCCCGGACGATCTCGACGTACTCGCGGCTGCGGGCCAGGGGCAGCCCGAACGGGCGGCCGTACCAACCCTCGACCACCTGGGGGCCGCCCACGCCGAGGCCGAGCATCGCCCGCCCCTCCGACAGCCCGTCCAGGGTCATCGCGTGCATCGCCATCGTCGTCGGCGCCCGCGCCGACATCTGCGCGATCCCGGTCGCGAGGCGCAGCCGGGTCGTCGCCCCGGCGATCGCGGCGAGGGGCGAGAACGCGTCGCTGCTCCACGCCTCCCCGGTCCACACCGAATCGAAGCCGAGATCCTCGGCGACGCGGGCCGCGTCGATCAGCTCCCGAGCCGGGCGAGGCGCCGCCGTCCAATAGCCGAGCTGCAGGCCGAGCGACAGGTCCGCCGTCATGGCGCCGGAACGTACCCGCTCGGCGATCGCAGCGGCGCCGTGGCGGGAGACGCGACGGTTGTGCTTCACTGACGCCCCCGTCAGTCCGAGGCCGCGAGGGAGCACCCGTGGACCGAACACCCGTCATCGTCGGCACCGGCCTGTCCGACTACCCGAAGGCGCCCCACCTCGACGGCGTCCAGCACCACGTGCAGGCGATGCAACGTGCGCTCGCCGACTCGGGCGTCGACAAGGCCGACCTCGACGCCTACGTCGGTGTCGGCGGGTCGGGCGGGATGATGATCGACGACGCGGTGACCATGGCCGAGTACCTGCGCATCGACCACCGATACCTCGACGGCACCATGACCGGCGGGTCGTCGTTCGAGTTCCACGTCCAGCACCTCGCCGCGGCGATCCGCGAAGGCCTCTGCGACATGGCCCTCGTCACCTACGGCTCCGACCAGCTCTCCAAGATGGGCCGCCAGCTCGGCACCGGCGGGTTCCAACGCCCCGGGCAGCGCGTCGCCGGCCCCATCCAGTACGAGGCGCCGTACGGCAACTCCCTCGTCGGCGCCTACGCGATGCACGCGGCCCGCCACATGCACGAGTTCGGCACCACCTCCGAGCAGCTGGCCGAGATCGCCGTCGGCGTGCGCGAGTTCGCGATGCTGAACCCGCACGCGATGTACCGCGACCCGATGACCGTCGACGACGTCCTGAACAGCCGGATGATCGCCGACCCGCTCCACAAGCTCGACTGCTGCGCGATCACCGACGGTGGTGGCGCGTTCATCATGACCACCGCCGAGCGGGCCCGCGACCTGCGCCAACCGCCCGTCTACGTGCTCGGCGCGGCCGGCGCCCAGACCCACTGGAACGTCTCCCAGCAGGTCGACTTCACCACCAGCGCCGGCGCCACCGCGGGACCCATCGCGTTCGAGCGTGCCGGGCTCACCCCCGACGACGTCGACATGCTGATGTTCTACGACTCGTTCACCATCACCTGCCTGATCCTCCTCGAGAGCCTCGGGTTCGTCCCCCGCGGCGAAGGCGGCCCGTTCGTCGCCGAAGGGCACCTCAAGCGGGGTGGCCGCTGGCCCCTCAACACCGACGGTGGCGGGCTCTCCTCGTCGCACCCCGGCATGCGCGGGATCTTCCTGATCATCGAGGCGGTCCGTCAGCTGCGCGGTCAGGCCGGCGAGGCGCAAGTCCCGAACTGTGACGTGGCGCTCTGCGCGGGGTCGGGCGGCTGGCTCAGCTGCATCGGCGTCGCGATCCTCGGCACCCAGCACCCATGAGAGGCACCCGATGAGCGACGTCATCACCCCCACCGAGGAGTGGACCAAGCCGCTCCCGACCCCCGACGACGTCAACCGCGAGTACTGGCAAGCCGCGGCCGACGGTCGGCTCCTGATCCAGACCTGCCCGGCGTGCGGTCACCGCCAGTACTACCCGCGCGCGCTCTGCACCCACTGCGGCGGGGCACCCGAATGGCTCGAGTGCAGCGGCCGCGGCACCGTGCACACCCGCACCATCATCCGCCAGATGGGGATGCGCCCGTTCCGCAACGAGCTGCCCTACGTCGTCGCGATGGTCGAGCTCGAAGAAGGCCCGCTCTTCATGAGCAACGTGACCGACTGCGGCCCCGAGTCCGTCTTGATCGGCCTCCCCGTCGAGGTGTACTTCGTCCGCGCCGCCGACGACATCGGTATCCCGATGTGGCGGCCCGCCGCGGGCTGAGCCCGCCGCCACCCCCGCCCGCCGGTCAGCGGGGCCGGCCGCCGTGCTTCGGTGCGATGAACACGATCGACGCCTCCGCGAGCTGCTCACCCCCGCACGACGACGTGGCCCACACCCAGATCTTGCGCCCCTCGACCCGTTCCACCCCGGCCTCGTAGTCGACGCGCCGACCGAGCGGCGTCGGGCGCATCATCCGGACGGTGAGCGTCCCCGTGTACCCGGCCCGGCCCGACGCGAGCTGCGCCGCACCCATCAGGTCGTCGAACGCGGCGGCGACGAACCCGCCGTGGACGTGACCGGCCGGCCCCTCGTACGCGGGGCTGTAGATCGCCCATCCCCGGGTGACGCCGTCGTCGGCGACGGTCCACTGCACCGGCGGGGCGAGCGGGTTGCTGCGTCCGCTGATCCCGCTGCGCTCGAGGAGCGTGCCCTGCGGGCCCTCCTGGGCGGCCAAGCCGCCGGTCGCGTGCACGCTCGGCAGCAACTCGAGCCGGTCGGCCAGTTCCCGGACCTGCGCCGTGCATCCCTCGACGTCGTCCGCCGCCGCGGCCGCGCTGTCGAGGTGTGCGACCGCCTCGATGACCCGCTTCACCTCGCGCACGAGCGCGTGCTTCCGTGCCCGCGCGTCGTCCTCGGCGGGGTCGAGCGCGACGTAGGTGCTGCGAGGATCGGGGGGCAGGCTCACCGGCGTGAGACTACGAGGAACGAACCGCGAGCCGTTCAGGGCCGCGGTCCCGGAACTCCCCGGAACTCGTAGCGCTGCGCGCCCCGCCCGGACACGATCGTCTCGACCTGGCCCGGGTCGTCGCGGGCCATCAGCGCCAGCACCGCCGCGGCGACCTCGTCCGGGTCGAGCAGCGGCCGGCCCGAGGTGCGCGCGAGCTCCTTGCGGTGCCGGTCGAGGAGCCCGGTGTCCACCCCACCCGGGCAGATCGCGTGCAACCGCACCCCGCGGGAGGCCAGCTCGGGCGCGGCGCTGCGGACGAACCCGACGACCGCGTGCTTCGTCGTCGCGTACATCGCGTCGTCCGCGAGCGGCCCGAGCCCCGCCAGCGACGCGGTCACCACGATCGAACCCCCACCACTGCTCGCGACGAGCGGCGCCAACGCGTGGACGCCGAGGACGACCCCGTCCAGGTTCACGGCCCGCACTCGGTCGAGGCGCGCCACCGGCAGGTCGAGGAACGGGATCGGCTCCGGCGCGCTCATGATCCCCGCGTTCAGGTGCACGCGTCGGAGCCGACCCGGCTGCCCGGCCAGTCGGGCCGCGAGCCCGACCCACGCGTCCCGGTCGCCGACGTCCAGGTGCACGTACCTCGCGTCGATCGCCGCGGCGACCGCGGTGCCGGCCTCGTCGGCGACATCGCAGACGAGCACCTCGGCGCCGTCCGCAGCGAGACGCCGGGCGGACGCCGCGCCGATCCCGGACGCGGCGCCGGTGACCAGGGCCAGCTCCGACGACCCGCGTCCGGTCACGGGGCCGGCAACGGCGGTCGGTTCCGGGCCAGGTGCGCGCCGTTGTCGGCCAGGACCAGCTGGCCGGTCACGCCGCGCCCCAGGTCGGAGGCGAGGGCGACGACGAGACGAGCGAGGTCGTCCGGGTCGTTGAGCCGACCGAGCGGGACCGACTCGGCCAGCGCGTCGACGTACTCGTCGGCGAGCGCGGCGCGGACAGTGGGCGTCAACGTCGTCCCAGGCGCGACCGCGTTGACCCGCACCCCGTCGCCGCCCAGCTCGACCGCGAGCGTCGCGGTGAGGTGGTTGATCGCGGCCTTCGCGGCGCCGTACGCCGCGAGGCGAAGCGCCGGTCGGGTGCTCTCCCCGGAGCTGACGTTCAGGATCACCCCGCCGTGGCCCGCCGCGACCATCACGGCCGCCTCGGCCCGACAGCACGTCGCGGTGACCAGGAGGTTCTGGGCCACGACCTCGTGCACGGACTCGTCGTCCTGGTCGAGGAACGGCGCCGGCCCGAGCCCGGCGAGGCTGCCGACGTTGTTCACGGCGACGTCGAGGCGGCCGAGCTCGGCGACGGTGCGCTCGACGACCGCGGTCGCCGCCCCCGGGTCGCGCAGGTCGGCCACGACCGGCACCACCGGGCCCGCGGGGAGGGTCGCGGCGGCGTCGGCCAGCGCGCCCGGGTCACGGTCGACGAGCGCGACGGCGCAGCCCGCGGCGACGAGCCACTGGGCGACGGCCCGGCCGATCCCGATGCCGGCCCCGGTGACCATCGCGACCGACCCGTCCAACCCGAGGTCGATCACGGCTCGAGGACGACCTTGATCGCGCCGGCACCGCGGTCCGCCGCGACCCGGAACGCCTCCCGCGCGTCGTCGAGGGGGAATCGGTGGGTGACGAGCGTAGCGGCGATCTCCGGGTCGCGGGCGAGGAGCGCCGCGGCGTCGTCGAGGTCGCGGCGCCCGGCGTGGGACCCGTAGGTGTACGACCAGCGGAACGAGAGCTCCTTCATGAGCGCGGGCAGGCCCGGGAACGTCACCGGACGCCACTGGGTGCTCACGCACACGACCGTCCCGCCGGGGCACGCGCGGGCCGCGGCTTCGGCCAACGCCGATTCCGTCCCGGCCGCCTCGACGACCACGTCGTACTCGTCCTCGAGGTGTGACGATGCCCCGAGCCGCTCACCCGCGGCCTGCTGGTGCGGGTGGCGGGCGACGAGGCCCACCTGGGTGCAGCCCAGCCCGACGGCCGCGGCGACGGCCGCGAGGCCGATCGTGCCTCCCCCGACGACCGCGACGCGAGCATCAGGCCCGACCGGCCCGATCCGCAGCCCGTGCACGGCCACCCCGAGCGGCTCGATCAGGCAGGCGTCGCCGAGGCTCAGCGCGTCGGGGAGCGCAACGAGCATCGCCTCGTCGACGAGGACCGTGTCGGCCATCCCACCGTCGGCCGCGACGCCGAGCGCGCGTTGAGGCCCGGTGCGGCACCGATGCGCGGCGCCGGCCCGGCACTGGTCACACGCCCCGCACGGGGCGCTCGGGTCCACCGCGACGCGCCGGCCGTCGTCGAGGATGCCTGCGAACTCGTGTCCCGGCGTGGCCGCCAGCATCCCGAGCTCGGCGAGGTGCAGGTCGCTGCCGCAGATCCCCGACGTCGCGACCTGGAGCCGCAGCCCCGCGCCGGTCGGGTCGGGCACCGCGTCGACCTGGACGCCGTCGGTCGTGACCCGGACCGCCCTCACGGGTCGCTCCGTCGTCGCGTCGCCTCGACGCCGACGCGGCGAGCCGAGGCGCTGAACGTCCGGTCTCCAGGTGCCATGATCCCTTGCCGTGTGAGAGACGCCAGTGTACGAGGGGGCCCGATGCTCGACCCGGCGACGCCACGCACCGACCGGCCGGCGCGACCCGGTTGGTCCGCGCTCGGGTCCCGCGGCGGCTGAGCGGAGGCGAGATGGGCGCACTCGACGGGCGAGTCGCGGTGATCACCGGCGCGGGCCGCGGCATGGGCCGCGAGCACGCCCGCTGCTTCGCCGCCGAAGGCGCGGCGGTCGTCGCCAACGACACCGGCGGGGGCCGCGACGGGGAGGGCACCGACGCCGCCTGCGCCGAGGCGGTCGCCGCGGAGATCCGGGCCGCTGGCGGTGCTGCGGTCGCGTGCCGCGACGACGTCACCACCATGGCCGGCGCCGACCGGGCCGTGAGCGCGGCGCTCGACACCTGGGGCCGCCTCGACGTCCTCGTCAACAACGCCGGGGTGCTCCGGGACCGCATGTTCGTCAACATGACCGAGGACGACTTCGACGCCGTGGTGCGGGGGCATCTCCGCTCCACCTTCTGCGCCACCCGGGTCGCGGCCGGGTACTGGCGGGAGCGGACGAAGGCCGGGGAGCCACCGAACGCCTCTGTCGTGAACGTCGCGTCCACCTCCGGGCTGCTCGGCGCGGTCGGGCAGAGCAACTACGGCGCCGCGAAGGCCGGCATCGCGGCGATGACCGTGATCCTGGCCGAGGAGCTCGAGCGCTACGGCGTGCGGGTCAACGCGATCGTGCCCGTGGCCCGAACCCGCATGACCGAGGAGGTCGCCGGGATCGCCGACCTCGTCCGGGTCCCCGACGACCCGGCCGCGTTCGACACCTACCACCCCGCGAACGTGTCCCCGGTCGTGGCCTGGCTGGCCAGCGAGTCGTGCCCGGCCACCGGGCGGGTGCTCTACGTGCGTGGGGAGCAGGTCCGCGTCATGGAGGGCTGGCACTACACCACCACCGTCGAGCACGACGGGCGCTGGACCGTGCCCGCCCTCGCCGACGCGCTCTCGGGGTCGGTCTGAGCTCGACCCGGGGTGCTCTTGCAACACGTTTCAGTCGCGGCAAAACTGCGCCCGGCCTCGGCCACGATGGCGGGGAACAGGACCGTGGGCGCCTGCGAGGGGCCCGCAGCAGGGGGGATCAGCGTGAGGCGTTTCGGGTTCCGATGGACGGCCATCGCGACCGTTCTGGCCCTAGTGACGGTGGGCACGGCGTCGGCGGCCGTCGCCCAGTCGACCGGTGGTGGTTCCTCGGGCGGGCCGCCGAAGGCGACCGAGGTCGGGGTGAGCCCGTCGACGATCCGCATCGCGGTGATCGCCGACGTGAACACGTCGCTCGCACCGGGCCTGTTCAAGAGCTCCGCCGACGCGGTCCAGGCGTTCCAGGGCTACGTGAACAGCCACGGCGGGATCGCCGGGCGCAAGCTCCAGGTCGACTTCATCGACTCGAAGCTCGACGCCGACGAGTCGCGCAACGCGCTGATCCAGGCGTGCCAGAACGACTTCGCGACCGTCGGGACCACGGCGCTGTTCATGAACAACGTCGACGACGCCGTGAACTGCAAGAACATCAACGGCCAGCCCGTCGGCCTGCCCGACATCCCCGAGCTGACCACCGAGCCGGTGCAGCAGAACTCGCCGGTCTCGTTCCCGATCATCGCCCCGGAGCGTGACTACAAGGTCACCAACGCCGAGGTGTACCACGCCCGGCGGGGCCAGATCCTCTACTTCCAGAAGCACATCAAGAACCTGACCGGCATCTTCTTGATCCCGACCGACCTCCAAGCCACCAAGACGGCGACGGAGCCCGGCAACCGCGCCATCGTCGCCAGCGGCGTCAAGGACAACGGCGACTTCGGCATCCACGGGACGGACACCCAGAGCGCGTACCTGCCGATCGCCACCGCGATCAAGAGCACCAACTCGAACTACGTGCGCAACGGCAGCAACGACACCAGCGAAGCCAACATGCGCATCGTGGCCCAGCAGCAGGGCGTCACCGGGGTGAAGATCTGGGACTGCTCGTTGGCCTGCTACAGCCAGAACTTCTTGAAGCTCGGCGGCGCGGCGGTCGAGGGTCAGTACCTCGAGACGTTCTTCGTGCCGCTCGAGGAGGCCAAGTCGGTGCCCGTCGAGCAGGCCTACGTCAACGCCGTCGGCGCCAGCAACGCGAGCGGCTTCGGCGCCCAGGCCTGGATCGCGGCGCTGTTCTTCCAGGCGGTCGTGAACAAGATCGCCGCCACGAGCGGCGTGAACGGCGTCACCCGCCAGGCGTTCCTGCAGCAAGCCGCCACCTTCCACGCCTTCACCGCCGGCGGGATGATCGGCCCGACCGACATCGGCGGGAAGAACCCGAGCGGGTGCTTCGACCTGCTCCAGGTGAAGAACAACAAGTTCACCCGGGTGTACCCGACGAAGGCGGCCACCTTCGACTGCAGCCCGAACAACCTGTTGACCGTCACGTTCCATGCGCAGTGATCCATAAGACCAACGTGTAGCGGCTGATGGGGCCGGGCCGCTGAGGCCCGGCCCCACCGGTCCGACAACGGTGCCGTCGGCGCGGCGGCCGGGGGACGCGTGATCAAGCTCAAGAAGTCGAACCTGGCGCTGATGTTCGGGGTCACGGTCTTCCTCGGGATCGTGATCGCCGAGTCGCTGAACCAGGCCGCGCTGACCAGCGACGCCTTGATCTCGGCGGTCGTCTTTGCGCTCGTGATCGGCTCGATCTACGCCATCGCCGCGTCCGGGCTCGTCGTCACCTACCAGACCTCGGGCATCTTCAACTTCGCCCAGGGCGCCATCGGCATGTTCATGGCGTTCCTCTACTGGGAGCTGCGGTTCAACCACAACTGGCCGGCGCCCGTCGCGCTCATCGCCGTGATCCTGATCGCCGCGCCGCTGCTCGGCGCCGGCATCGAGCGGCTCATCATGCGCCAGATCGCGAACCAGACCCTCGTCGTGAAGCTCGTCGTCACGATCGGGCTCATGTTCCTCCTCCTCGGCCTCACCCAGATGATCTGGCCCGACCAGACCGCGAACGCGCCGCCCTTCCCCGCGTTCTTCGCCGCCAGCCACGGTGTCGACGTCGGCAACGTGGTCGTCACGTGGCACCAGATCATCACGATCGGCGTCGCGGTCGGGATCGCCGTCTTCTTGCGTCTGCTCCTGCACAGCAGCCGGACCGGCATGGCGATGCGCGCCGTGGTCGACAACCGCAATCTCGCGAGCCTGAACGGCGCCCGACCCGGCCGGCTCTCCGCGCTGGCGTGGGCGATCGGCGCCTCGATGGCCGCGACGGCAGGGATCCTGCTCGCACCGAGCGCAGGGCTCCGCGTCGACGTGCTCACCCTCTTCATCATCGACGCCTTCGCAGCCGCGATCATCGGGCGGCTCAAGAGCCTGCCGTGGACGTTCGCCGGCGGTCTCATCATCGGGCTCACCCTGAGCTTCTCCACCAACTTCTTGAACCTCACCGGCCGGTGGAGCACGGTGTCGCTCGCGATCCCGGCGCTCGTGCTGTTCGTCGCGCTGCTCGCGCTGCCCCAAGCCCGCATCGAGCTCGGCCGGCTCGCGCCCCGGCACCGGGTCCCCAGGGTGGGGAAGGTCTGGGAGACCGCGGTCGGAGCCGTGGCCCTGCTGGCCGTGGTGGGGCTGCTCATCGCGTTCGGGGGCCTCCAGACCACCGACACCCGCCGGGTCGCCGAGATGCTGGTGTTCGCCTGCATCGCGCTGTCCTTCATCCCGCTCACCGGCTGGGCCGGTCAGGTGTCGCTCGCCCAGGTGACCTTCGTCGGCGTCGGCGCCTTCGCCATGGGCCAGGTGGCCGGGTCGGCCGGCGGGTGGTTCGCGGCCGGCAGCCCCCTCGGGCTCGTCGCCGCGGCGATCTTCGCGGTCCCGTTCGGGCTGCTCATGGCGTTGCCCGCGCTCCGGCTCTCCGGCCTGTACCTCGCGCTCGCGTCGCTCGCCTTCGCGGGGATGGCCCTGCCCCTGTTCTTCGCCCAACCAGAGATCTTCGGCACCGCCGGCGAGCGCATCGCCACCCTCAACCTGTTCGGGGTCAACTTCAACGACCCGGCCAACTTCCTCGTCGCCGTCACCGTGATCTACGGGCTCCTCGCGATCGGGCTGGTCTGGCTCCGACGTCGCGCCTTCGGGCGGCGTCTCGTCGCGCTCCGCGACAGCGAGGCGGCGAGCGCCACGCTCGGCGTGAACCTCATCTGGACCAAGATGGCCGTCTACGCGCTGGCCGCGTCGATCGCCGGGTTCGCCGGCGGCCTCCTCGGGATGTTCCGCGGCACCGCCGGCGAGATGGACTTCCAAGTCCTCCAGGTGATCGGCATCGGCTTGTTCCTGCTCGTCGTGGTCGGCGGGGTCAGCACCGTGAGCGGCGCGCTGTTCGCGGGGGTCGCCAGCGAGCTGCTCCTCATCGTCCAGAACAACGTCACCTGGGTCATCTTCGGCATCTCGGTGTTCGTCGCCTTGACCCGACTCGGACCCGGGTTGGCCGCCCTCGGGGTGGGCCGCTCCCCTGAGGGAGCGACGGTCGAGATCGGAGCGGCCTTCGCGCGGTTCCTCCCGTGGCGCCAAGACGCGCGCGACGCGCTGCGACGGGACAAGGCCCGCAAACGCGAGAATCGGAGCGCCCGGGCCCAAGCGCGCGGTCAGGCCCCACCGGCTCCGCCCACCGCGGTCGCCCCGCCGCCCGGTGAGCCCGCGACTCGGGACGCGCCATGACCCTCCTCGAGGTGCGAGACGTGTCCATCAGCTTCGGGGGGCTCCGCGCCCTCGACGAGGTCACCCTCGACGTCCCCGCCGGGAGCGTCACCGGGCTCATCGGCCCCAACGGCGCCGGCAAGACGACCCTCTTCAACGTGATCACCGGCCTGCAGTCGCTGCACAGCGGAGCGGTGGTCCTCGACGGGCGCGACATCAGCCACGACCGGCCGCACAACCGGGCCCGCGCCGGCATCGCCCGCACGTTCCAGCGCCTCGAGACCTTCGGCACGCTGTCGGTGCGGGACAACGTGCTCGTCGCCGCGGAGATGCGTCGCCAGTGGTCACGGGAGCGGTTCAAGCCCGACGCGCTCGCCGACGAGCTCGTCAGCCGCGTCGGTCTCGACCCCGTCGCGGAGGAGCGGGTCGACAAGCTCCCCACCGGTACCCAGCGGCTCGTCGAGGCGGCCCGCGCGCTGGCCACGAAGCCGAGAGTGCTGCTCCTCGACGAGCCGTCCGCCGGTCTGAACGAGGACGAGACCCGCTCCCTCGCCCGGCTGCTCCACGAGCTCGCCGCCACCGGCTTGGCCATCCTCCTCGTCGAGCACGACATGGGCCTGGTCATGAACGCCTCCGACGGCATCCACGTGCTCGACTTCGGTCGGGTCATCGCCGGTGGGACACCCGAACAGGTCCAGGCCGACCCGCTCGTGCGGGCCGCGTACCTCGGCGAAGGCGACGAAGGCGAGGAGGTGCCGAGCGACCAGGTCGGCCTGCTCGAAGAGGTCGTCCTCGACACGACCCGCGTCACCGCCCCCACGACGGACGGCGACGTGGCACCCGTCGCGGAGGGGGAAACCGCGTTGGAGCTCGCCGATGTCGGCGCCGCGTACGGAGCGATCGACGTCCTCGACGGGGTGTCCCTCCGCCTCAAACCCCGCCAGGTGTTCGCGCTGCTCGGCCCGAACGGCGCCGGCAAGAGCACCACGCTGAAGGTCGCGAGCGGCCAGCTCGCCACCACCCGCGGGACGGTGTCGTTCTTCGGGGAGACCGTCAATGGATGGCCCGCCGACCGGCTCGCCCGGGCCGGGCTCTGCACGATCCCCGAAGGGCGAGGGATCTTCCCGAACCTCACCGTCCTCGAGAACCTCCGCATGATCACCTACAGCGGCGTGTCGCTCCGCGACGTCGAAGCTCGCGCCTTCGAGCGGTTCCCCCGCCTCCAGGAGCGCCGCAAGCAGCTCGCCGGGACCCTCTCCGGCGGGGAGCAGCAGATGCTGGCCATGGCCCGGGCCATGGCCACCAACCCGAAGGTGCTCCTCCTCGACGAGCTGTCCATGGGCCTCGCGCCACTCATCGTCGAGGAGCTCTACAGCGTCGTGACCCGCATCGCCGCCGAGAACGTCGCCATCTTGATCGTCGAGCAGTTCGCCCACGAGGTGCTCGGCGTCGCCGACGCCGCCGCGATCATGCTGCATGGACGCATCCAGTACACGGGCGCGCCGGCCGAGGTGAACGACGCCCTCCAACGCGCCTACCTCGGCGGCGTCGTCGACGACTGACCCCGACCCGCCACGCCGGTCGCCTGAGCGGCGCCCCGGCCGCGGGGTCGCGGAACCTGGCAGGATGCGGCGATGAGCGACGAGCGCCTGGAGGTGCAGCGGACCATCGCCGCGGACCCGGCGACGATCTTCCGGGTCCTGTGCGACCCCCAGGGTCACGTCGCGATCGACAGCTCCGGGATGCTGATGGACGCGACGGGCGAGCCGGTCACGAACGTCGGTGACAGCTTCGTCGTCCACATGGATCGGGAGGCCCTGAACGACTACCCGATGGGCCGCTACGACGTCACCGTCACGATCACGAAGCTCGTCCCCGACCGCGAGATCGCCTGGACGATCCTCGGGCAGATCCGCCCGCAGATCGGTCACGTCTACGGGTACACGCTCGCGCCCGTCGACGACGGCACGCTCGTCACCTCGTACTACGACTGGTCGACCATCGACCCGACCTGGAAGGACGCCGGGATCTTCCCCGTCATCTCCGAAGGCGCGCTGCGGGCCACCCTCGGGATCCTCGCCCGCACCGTGGCCCGAGGCGGTCCCGGCGAACCCGCCTGAGCCCGGCGGGTCGGCCGGTCAGGGCTCGTAGGTGCCGTCGTCGCGTCGCGCCCACCCGCTCGCCGCGTGGCTGCCCCCGTCGACGTGCAGCACCGTCCCGGTCACCCAGCGGGCCAGGTCCGACGCGAGGTACACGACCGCGCCGGCGGCGTCGTCGGCGTCACCCCAGCCGAGCGGCACCTTGCGCTCGTACGCGTCGCGCTGACCCTGCGACACCGCCTCGGCGAGGTCCTCGTCACCGGGGGTCGGCATCGCGTCCGGTGCGACCGCGTTCACCCGGATGCGACGAGGCGCGAGCTCGAGCGCCAACGTCTTCGTGAGGCTCTCCACCGCGGCCTTCATC
Source organism: uncultured Actinomycetes bacterium (assembly GCA_963714105.1). Classification (GTDB taxonomy): domain Bacteria; phylum Actinomycetota; class Acidimicrobiia; order IMCC26256; family PALSA-555; genus PALSA-555. The sequence continues at coordinate 2,779,439 of OY970233.1, forward strand.
GCCGCGTACACCCCGAACCCGGGCGCGGCTCGGGACGCCTCGATCGACGTGACGTTGACGATCGCCGCGCCCGGCGTGAGCAGCTCGAGGCAGCCCCGCACGAAGTTCGTGACGCTCGTGAAGTTCTCGTCGACGAGCGCCTGCTGGCCCTTCCCGCTCACGTCGGCGAACGCGGGCGTAGAAGCCGCCCCCGGCGTTGTTGACGAGCACGTCGACCCGGCCGAACCCCCCGGCCACCTCGGCCAGCCAAGCGGTCACCGCGTCGCCGTCGCGGACGTCGAGCACACCCGGGAGGCAACGCCGGCCGGTCGCCTCGACCGCCGCGGCGGTGACCGCCAGGCCGTCCGCCTCCCGGTCGCAGGCGGCGACGTCGGCGCCGAAACGGGCCAGCGACAGGGCCGTCGCCGCGCCGATGCCCTGCGCCGCGCCGGTCACCACCGCGACCTTGCCGCCCAGGTCGACCGCGTCGGGGCCGAACGCCACCGGTCCGCCTACCGGACCCGGGGCGTGATGCGCCGCCCCGATTCGAACCCGCGCTGGCCTTCGCCGATCGCGTCTGGGTCGCTGCCCAACCCGATGTAGACCTTGGCCAGGTCGAGGGCCTGCGCCCGGGCCAGCTCCCGGGCGAGCCAGATCGACCGCACCGTTCCCTGCACCGCGACCGGCGGGGACGCCGCGATCTCGCCGGCCAGCGCCTGGGCTCGCGCCAGCAGCTCGGCACCGGGGACGACCTCCTGGACGAGCCCGACCTGCAGGGCCCGTGCCGCGGAGAGCCGCTCGTGGTTCCCGAGCAGGGTCAGGCGCATGATCTCCCCGAACGGCATGCGCGCGGCCATGAGGATCGGCTCGAACGCCGCGGTCATCCCGTAGGTGACGTGCGGGTCGAAGAAGGTGGCGTGCTCCGCGGCGATGATCGTCTCGACCTCCCCGAGCAGGTAGAACGCGCCGCCGCAGGCCATCCCGTTCACCGCGGCGATCACCGGCTTCCACAGGTCGGCGCTCTTCGGGCCGAGCGCCAGGCCGGGGTCGTCCATCATCCACGGACCCGACGGTTGCGCGATGACGTCGCCGCGGTCGATTCCCGTGCAGAACGCCCGTTCCCCGGCGCCGGTCAGCACGATCACCCGGACGTCGTCGTCGAACCGCAACGCGCGCCACAAGCCGTGCAGCTCGCGGGTCAACGTCGTGTCGAAGCTGTTGAGCCGCTCCGGGCGGTCCAGGGTGACCGTCGCGACACCGTCCACGGCGTCATAGCGGATCGTCTCCAGCTCGGGCACGCCGTGAGGCTACCGACCGGCGCCGGCGGTCGTGGTGGCGGCGACCGCGCCGGTGCGGCAGCATCGACCCGACCGGGTCGACCGACGAGGAGGTCATCGATGACGAGCGCGGACGACAGCCCGGTGCCCGACTATCCCGCCCGGCTCCGGCTCGACGGCCGCCGGTTCGTCGTGCTCGGCGCGGGCCAGGGGATCGGCCGGCAGAGCGCGCACGCGCTGGCGTCGGTCGGCGCCCGGGTCGCCTGCGTCGACCTCGACGCGGACCGCGCGCGCGAGGTCGCCGCGGAGGTCGACGGAATCGCGGTGACCGGTGACGCCACCGTGCGAGCCGACGCGCAGCGGATCTTCACCGACGCAGCGAGCGTGCTCGGCGGGCTCGACGGCGTCGTCGACATCATCGGCATGGCCCGGTACGCCGGGCTCCTCGACGTGGCCGACGAGGAGTGGGACTGGCACTTCGACATCGTGCTGCGGCACGCCTACCTCGCGGTGCAGCTCGGCGGTCAGCTCCTCGCCGCCGGCACCGGTGGCGTCATGGCCTTCGTCGCGTCCGTGTCCGGGCTCACCTCCGCGCCGCAGCATTCGGCCTACGGCGCGGCCAAGGCCGGGCTGATGGCCCTGGTCCGGTCGGCCGCGGTCGAGCTCGGTCCCGCCGGCATCCGCGTCAACGCGGTCGCTCCCGGCGTGGTGTGGACCCCCCGGGTGTCGGCGTACCTCGGCGACGCCGGCCGCGAGCGCAACGAGGCCAACACGCCGCTCCGGCGCGTCGCCCAACCCTCGGACATCGCGTCGGCGCTGCTGTTCCTCTGCTCGGACCTCGCCGGCTACGTCTCGGGCCAGACCCTCGTCGTCGACGGTGGGGTCGGGGCCAAGTTTCCCTACCCGATGGCCGACGCCTGACCCACGCCGGGCGGCCCACGACCTGACGTCGCCCGGCCCGCCGCGATAGGCCTACGTCATGTTCGTCCAGGTCGACCTCGGCTCGCATCCACCCGTCGTGTCGCTCGAGGAGCCCGACGACACCCGCCAGTTCCACGTCCGCGTCGTCGGCGGCACCGACCTCGCCCTCGTGTTCGGGGCCCTCGTCGACGCTGCCGCCGGGCGGCTCGAGGGCGACGACGCGTGGATCACGGTCGACGCGCTCCGCCGGATGGCCGCCGGCCGGGTCGGGCCCGGCTGGGACGACGACTTCGCCGCGATGCTCGACTACGCGCGCGCCCACGACTGGCTCGACGACCACACCCACGCGATCCGCGGCCCACCTCGAGTGGGCGCCGTGACCTCCCCGGTCACCCGCGTCCTCGTCGTCGTCGCCTGGCGGGACCAGCCCGCCACGGTCGGGGTCGCCGGGTGGCGGGTCGAGCCCGTCCTCCCCGACCAGTCGGCCCTCGACCGGGCCGGCTCCCGGGGTCGGACCCCGCCGCCGTTCCACGCGCTGTGCTGGCACGACGACCCCGACTCGACCGCCGCGCTCAGCCCCCCCGGCGCCCTCCGCCCCGCGATCGACCGATGGGGCGCGCTGCGCCTCGCCGGCACCGTCGCCTGGGACGACACCGCCGACGCGGCATCGACCCCCGCGATCAAACAGGTGTCGCTCGTCGCCGCCCGTCCCGAGCTGACCCCGGCCGAGTTCGCCCGCCACTACCGCGAACACGTCGACGTCGCGCGGGTCCACCATCCCGGCATCGCCCGGTACGCGCAGCACACCGTCCTCGACACCGCCGGCGACGCCGCCCTCGCCGTCCAGGCGGTGTCGGAGCTGTGGTTCACCGACGAGGCGACCCTCGTCGCCCGGTACTTCGCCGGTCCCGACAGCGTCGCAGCGGTCCGGGCCGACAACCGCGAGTACATCGACTTCACCCGGACGCTGTCGCTGCTCGTCCGGCCCGCCGACCCGCCTCGCGGATGACCGCCGAGCGCGACGCCCTCCGAGACACCTTCCGGAGCTTCTTCACCCGAGAATCCGGACCGGAGCGGGTCCGCGCCGCCGAAGCCGCCGACCCGCCCGGCTTCGACCCGGCCCTCTGGGCTCGCGTCGCCACGCTCGGCGTCCCCGACCTAGCCGTCGAGGGCGCCACCCTCGCCGAGCTCGCGGTCGTCGCCGACGAGTACGGGCGGGCGCTCGCACCGATCCCGCTCGTCGAGGCCCTCGTCGCGGCGCGGCTCCTCGACCGCTGCGACCACCGACCCCCGCGCCCGACGACCGGCTCGGAACCCACCCCGCTCGTCACGATCGCGGTGCGGCCGGTCCGAGACGGCGTCGCGGCCCTCGTGCCCGCTGGCGCGGTCGCCGACCTCGTGCTCACCCTCGACGGGCCCGACCTCGTCCTCGCCGCCCGGCGGGAGCCGGCCCCGACACCGATGAACCTCGCCGCCGCGCCCGTCGGTGACTGGAGGCTCGCCGCCCCGAACGTCGTCGCGACCAGCGCCGCCGCCCGCGACGCGTACGAGCAGGCCATCGACGACTGGCGGCTGCTGACCGCCGCGGCGCTCGTCGGGCTGGCCCGCCGGGCCCTCGAGCTCGGCGTCGAATACGCGACCACCCGCCACCAGTTCGGCGTCCCGATCGGCTCGTTCCAGGCGATCCAACACCGGCTCGCGGACGTCGCCACCGCGGTGGACGGCGCCGGGCTGCTCGTCGAACGGGCCGCCGACGACCCCCGAACCTCTCGCGATCGCCCGCGCCTACCTCGCCGCGGTCGACGCGGGCCGAGCGTCGGCCGCCACCAGCCTGCACGTCCACGGCGGCTACGGCTTCATGCTCGAGTACGACATCCAGCTGTACTTCCGGCGGGCCAGCGCCTGGCCGCTCGTCCTCGGTGACCCCGACGACGAGCTGACCCGGCTCGCGGACCTCCTCGCCGAGCACGACTTCGAGCCCCCCGAGCCCGCGCCCAGCCCGTTCGGCGCCGAGGTGCGCGCCTTCCTCGCCGACGCCTGCGACGCGAGGTCGTCGAAGCCGCCTACGCCACCGGCACCGTGCACGACTGGGGGCTGCACCGCCAGCTGGCCGCCCGCGGGTACCTCGCCGCCGGCTGGCCGCCCGAATACGGGCGGCGTCGGCGACGGCCGCGACGCGCTCGACCCTCGCGGACGAGCTGGAACGCGTCGGCGCGCCGGTGGATGGGTGGGGGACCACCGACCTCGTCGCCCGCACCCTCGCCATCGTCGGCAGCGACGCGCAACGGGCCGACATCATCCCCCGGGTGCTGCGAGGCGACATCCTGATCTGCCTCGGGTACAGCGAACCCGACTCCGGGTCCGACGTCGCCGCCGCGACCACCCGCGCGGTGCGCGACGGGGCCGAGTGGGTCATCAACGGCCAGAAGATGTTCACCACCCTCGCCCACGAGGCCGCTTACGTCTTCCTCCTCACCCGGACGAACCCGGACGTCGCCAAGCACCGCGGGCTCACCCTGTTCCTCGTCCCCCTCGACCGTCCCGGAATCGAGGTCACCCCGATCCACACCGTCAGCGGGGAGCGGACCAACATCACCTACTACCGCGACGTGCGAGTCCCTGATACGTGCCGGGTCGGGGAGATCGACGGCGGCTGGGACGTCATGCGGGTCGCGTTGACGTTCGAGCGCAACCCGACGATGGTCGGCGAGCTCGACCGGCTCCTGCGCCGCTTCGTCGCGTGGGCGCGGACCGACCCGGATGTGCTGAGCCGGCCGGCGGTGCGGACCCGCCTCGCCCAGCGCGTCGATCGACCTCGAGACCGGACGGTGCCTCGGCGAGCGGATGGCGGCGATCACCGCCGCGGGTGGGCTCCCCACCGTCGAAGGGTCGATGGCGAAGCTGTTCTCGTCCGAGGCGCTCGTGCGGGTCGCCGCCGCGCTCACCGACTCGCTCGGCGCGGCCGGGATCCTCGCCCACGGCGCCGCCAACGGCACCCGCGGACGGGTGGGTCGAGGTCATGCACCGGCACGCGCAGGTCACGACGATCCGCGCCGGGACCAGCGAGATCCAGCGGGGGATCATCGCCGAGCGGGGCCTGTCCCTGCCCCGCGCCGGTCGCTGAGCTACCCGCCGGCCAGCAGCTCCGGACCGTGGTCGCGGAGCCACACTGGCTCCGCCCGCCGGGACCCACCGTGGGTCGCGCCGACGAGCACGACCATGCCCGCCGTGAGCACGTCGGCGGCGCGTAGCGCCTCGTGGCCGAGCCCGACCCCGTCGAGGGTCACCCCCCGTGCCCTGACGTCCCCGACCGTCACGCCCGGCGACATGGCGTCGACCGCGGCGCGGACCGCGTCGTCGGCGCCGTCCCCGTCGGGCCAGGTCCGCGTCAACGGACCCTCCCAGCCTTCCCGCACCACGCCGACCCGGGCCGAGACCCGGGCCCCGTCGACGGTGACGTCAGGATCGAACGCCGGGGTCGTGACCCCCAGGGCGCCCATCCGCGCCTCGAAGACGCCGGCGAGCGTGCGCGCCTCGACCCCGGGACGGACCGCGGCGCGGACCGCCGTCGAGGGCCGCCTCGGTGACCGCGACCGCCTCGCGGATCGCGGCGACGTCCGCGTCGGACTTCACCCGCCGGATCGTGCGCAGGATCGCCTCACCGTCGACGAGCTCCGCGTCCGGGAACGCGCCGGCGAACAACACGGAGAACATCGGGGACATCCCGTCGACCCCGATGCGTCGCACCGTCGTCCCCGTCGCCGCGGCCGACACCGCGCTCGACGAGGTTCACCGGGTTCCACGAGATCGGGTACAGGTTCCCGCGTGGGATGTCGGACGGGACGCCGTCGTCGGTGACGTTCAGCAGATGGAGCGCGCCGGTGTCGCCGACGAGGACACACGACGGCGCGAACGGTCGAGTGCCCGCCAACCACAGCCGGTTCGCGCCCGACAGGTACCGCGCGTTGGCCTCCCGACCGACGACGAGCAGCTCGACCCCCGCCGCGTCCATCGCGGCCCGGACCCGCTCCCGGTGTTCAGCGGCCGATGCCATACGCGTCGAATCGGAGATGGGACAGGGACGTGTACCCGTCGTCGGTGATCGCGACGATCTGCTCGGCCCGGAAGCCCGCGTGCGCCGTCCTCCCACACCACCGGTTCGAGGACGAGCACCATGCCCGGCGCGAGGACGATCGACTCGTCGAAGTCGTCGCCGAGGTCGGTGCCGACGAACGGCATCTCCGCGCTCTCCGTGCCGGTCCCGTGAGCCAGGTACAGGTGCGCGAGCCACGGTCGGCGCCCGTACGCCGACCCCGCGGCGCGGGTCAGGTCACGGCCGGTCGCGCCGGGCTTCGCGACGGCGAGGACCGCGTCGACGATCTCCAGCCAGGTGCGGCAGTGCTCACGGTGACGGTCGTTGACGTCGCCGACGACCCACGTGTGCCCGTAGTCGGACTGGTAGCCGTCGACGTGGACGCCGGTGTCGACGAACACCACGTCGCCGGCCTGGAAGCGGCGGGCGGTCGTCACGGTCGGGAACACGACGTCGCCGGTCGCGGAGTACGGGCCGGCGGCGATCGAGTCGGGCATGACCTGCCAGACGGGATCGACCGTGTTCCCCGTCGCCGCCGAGCTCGAGGATCTTCGAGAGGAACACGCCCGTGAGCTCGGTGCCGCGACGCCCGGGCTTGACGAGCGGCTCCAGGTCCGCGATCGCGGCCTCGTTGATCGCCTGCGCCTGGCGGATGCAGGCGAGCTCGTCGACCGTCTTGACGATCTTCGCCGCGGTCAGCGCCGTGGCCGCCTCGGACGGATCCCGGCGGGCCAGCGCTGCCCACACCGGGACGGTCGCGTCGTCGATGGCGAGCCGCCCCGGCGGGAGCTGGTCGGCGAGCGCGGCCGCGCCGTCACCGAACTCCAGGTCGAGCCCGTCGCGGACGTCCGCATCGAGGTGGGAGGGAACCAGTTCGGGGTTCCAAGTCCACACGATGGGCGGCGCCCCGTCGGTGGTGACCGCGGCGACGGCCCGCCGGTGCAGCGCCCGGCTCTGGTCGGCGCCGGGCATCCGGGCGCCGGTCGCGTACGTCACGTTGCCGTGACCGAGGCAGACGAGCACGTCGAGGTCCTCGGCTCGGAGCGCCTCGACCAGTCGGGTGTGGCGGGCCCGGCACAGCCGGCTCGGGTCGATCGGTGGCGCCGTCGCGGGTTCGCTCACAGCGGCAGCCGGTAGGCGTCGATCGCGTTGCGGCCCAGGACCCGGGCCGTGGCCCCCTCGTCGAGGCCCCGGAGGTGGTCGCGGAGCTCGTCGACGATGCCGGGGTGGTACTCGGGATGCGGGTAGTCCGACGCCCACAGGATCCGGTCCGGACCCAGGAACTCGGCGCACGCGGCCAGGTTCCACTCCTCGGCTTCGAACCCGGCCCAGCACTGCCGCCGGAAGTACTCGCTCGGCAGCAGGGACAGCCACCGCTGCTCCAGCGGGAACGCCTGCACCTGCTCGTCCATCCGCTCGAGCTGGGTCGGGATCCACCCGCCGCCCGCCTCGAGGAACAACAGCCGCAGCGTCGGGAACCGCTCGCAGACGCCCCCCATGAGCACGCGACCCAACGTGACCACCATGTCGACGGTGTTCCCGACCGCCTGGCCGAGCCCCGAGCCGCCGTGGAGCTCGTCCATCGCCATGTTCGTGATCATCATGTTCTCGTCCGCCGCGACGAGCGAGAACTTGCGGCACGCGCCGGGCGTGTCGACGTGCACACCGGGGTGGAACGCGACGGGCACGTCGAGCTCCTCCACCGCAGCCCAGAACGGGTCGTAGACCGGGTGGTTCAGCGGCAGCTCGTCGACGTAAGCCGACGGGCGCACGAACACGCCACGCAACCCGAGCTCACCGACCGCCCGGCGCGCCTCGGCGACGGCCCGGTCGACGTCTTGGAGCGGCACCCCCGCGATCCCGAACAGCCGGGTCGGGAACGCGGCGCAGTACTCGGCGAGCCAGTCGTTGTACGCGGCGATGCACGCACCGACGAACTCGATGTCGTGCAGCGCGTCGATCGGGTCGCACGGCCCGTAGAAGAGCGCCTGTGACGGGTACAGCACCGCGGCGTCGATCCCGTCCGCGTCCATGTCCCTGATCCGAGCCGCGGGGTCGAACCCGCCGGGGACCCGGAGGCTCTGCGTCAGCTCGAAGAACTGGCGCGGGGTCAACCCGACCGCGGCGGCCATGCGATCCTGGAGCTCCCGGCCGCCACCCCGGACCCGGCCACCGACGTAGTAGATCTCGTAGATGTCGTCCTCGACGACCTTCCGCGGGATCCAGTTACCCCAACGCCCGGCGTCCATGCGCTCGACCCACAGGTCGTCGGGCTCGTAGGTGTGGCCGTCGGCGTCGACGACCAGTGGCGCAGACGACATCACCGCTCCTCGTCCCCCGGCCCGGGCTCACCGGGCTCGCGCTCACCCTACGTCGCGACTCGCGGTGGGTGCCTCGACGTCACCGGTCCGTCAGCGGTGCAGCAGCGGGGCGACGTCGCGGTGGAACGCGTCCATCTGGTCGAGCAGCTCGAACAGTGAGCGGCTCCGGAACCGCAGCTGGAGATGGCTCACCCCCATGGCGCCGAACTCGTTCAAGCTGGCAGCCAGCACCTCAGGGTCGCCCGAGCGGGTCGCGGCGCCGACGTCCCAGCTCGGGGTGCCGACGTACAGGTACTCGGGGGCGATCGTCGCGCCGAGGTCGATCGGCTCGTCCCCCCGGGTCTGGCGCCGATGCTCGAGGAGGTATGCGATCTGCCCGGGCAGCTCGTCGCGCGGGGTCCCCTGCGGCAGCCAGCCGTCACCCCGCGCCGCGGCGCGGCGCAACGCCGGCTTCGACGACCCGCCCACCCAGATCGGCACCGTCGCCTGCCGAGGCCGGGGCGCGAGGCCGGCGTCGTGGAGCCGGCCCCAGAACGGCGTCTCCACGTCCGGGTACTCGTCGGCGAACGCGGCCCGGACCACGTCGATCGCGGCGTCGGTCACCGCGCCCCGAGCCGAGAAGTCGAGACCGAGGAGCTCGAACTCACCCTCGAGGTGGCCGGCGCCGACCCCGAGGATCACGCGGCCGCCTGACAGTTCGTCGAGGGTCATGAACGACTTCGCGGTGTGGAACGGGTGCCGGTAGCTCAGCACGTACACGTGCGACATCACCCGGACGTTGCGGGTCAGCGCGGCGATCCAACCCAGCGTCGCGACGGTGTCGTACCAGGTGGTCCCCATGTGCGCGTCCATCGGCTTGGTCACCGCGAGGTGATCACAGACCGCCACGTAGAAGAAGCCGGCTTCGTCGGCCTTCTGCACGATCGCGGCCAGCTCCGCGCCGCCGGCGTCGGCTTCCCAGTCCTCGACGAAGGTCTTGCTCTTGGCTTGGATCGGCAGCTGCAGCCCGTACACGAGCCCGCCGGCCGGGACGATCGACGCCACCGTGGCCTCGCTACGCGAGCGCGGCGCGCATCGCGTCGTACGCGACCTGCTGGGCCTGCTTCGACCCGCCGAGGACCGCGTCCATGTTGAAGAAGCCGTGGAACATCCCCGGGGCGCGGTACACGCACGACCGTCACGCCGTCCGCTTCCAACGCGGCGGCGTACGCCTCCCCTTCGTCGCGGAGGGGGTCCATCTCCGCGGTGACGACGCACGCCGGGGGGAGCGCGGCGAGCGACGTCGCCTTGATCGGCGAGACGTACGGCTCCTCGCCGTGCGCCTCCTCCGCGAGGTACTGGGCCCGGTACCACTCCATCTGGTCGGTGGTGAGGAAGTAGCCCTCGGCGTTCTCCTGCTGCGACGGGTACCCCACCCGGGCCGCGCTCACGTCGATGACCGGGTACACGAGCAGCTGGAACGCGAGCGGCGGGCCGCCCCGGTCGCGGGCCATCTGGGCCACGACCGCGGTGAGGTTCCCACCCGCGCTGTCCCCCGCGACCGCAAGGCGCGCCGCGTCGATGCCGAGCTCGTCGGTGTGCGCGGCCACCCAACCGGTCGCGGCGTACGCGTCCTCGGCCGCCGCGGGCCACCGGTGCTCGGGCGCCAGGCGGTAGTCGACGGACACGACCACCGCGTCGATCTCGTTGGCGAGCCGCCGGCATGCCCCGTCATGGGTGTCCAGGTCGCAGATCACCCAACCGCCACCGTGGAAGTACACGACGCCGGGTCGGGGAGCACGGTCGGTGCTCGGCCAGTAGACGCGGACCGGCACCACGCCGTCGGGTCCGGGGATCGACCGGTCCTCGACCGCGGCGACCGGCTCCACCTCCGCGGCCCGGGGCATCTCCTTCGACCGGGCGCGGGCCTCCGCCGCCGAGCCCACCGTGTTCACCCGGGGGAAGTTGGCCTCGAGGAACTCGATCAGTGCCGCGGCGGTCGGGTCGATGGGCACGAGGGCGGACACTACCGATCTCCTGACGGCGCGTCAGGCACTCGTTTACGTCTCGCCGCGACGCGAGGAGGGAGCGGCGTGCGGGCCGACGAGCGGTGGGTGAGCATCCCGGGCCTGGTGCAGGCCCGAGCCCGAGACTTCGCCGATCAGGAGGCCCTGGTCGACGACGACGGCACCGTCCGGTGGTCCTTCGCCGACCATGGCGGACCGGATGCTCGCCTCCACCCAGGCGGCGATCGCCGCCGGGCTCGAACCCGGCGACCGGGCCGCGGTCTGGGCCCCGAACCTCCACGAGTGGATCGTCGCTGCGCTCGGCGTGCTCGGCGCCGGTGGGGTGCTGGTCCCGCTCAACACCCGCTTCAAAGGCACCGAGGCCGCGTACGTGCTCGGGAAGGCCCGAGCCCGGATGCTGTTCACCGTCACCGGGTTCCTCGACACCGACTACGTCGGCATGCTGCGCGCCGCCGACGCCGACCTGCCCGCGTTGGAGCAGATCGTCATCCTCCGCGGCGACGCGCCGGCCGGGACCGTCACCTTCGACGACTACCTCACGGCGGGCACGGACGTCGACACCAGCGCCGCCGAAGCCCGGATCGCCGGGATCGGCAGCGACACCCTGTCCGACATCATCTTCACGTCCGGGACGACGGGACGGCCCAAGGGCGCGATGGTCACCCACGGGCAGTCGCTCCGCGTCTACGAGGCCTGGACCGACGTCGTCGGGCTCCGCGCCGGTGACCGCTACCTCATCGTCAACCCCTTCTTCCACACCTTCGGGTACAAGGCCGGGTGGATGTCCTGCATCCTGCGCGGCGCCACCATCGTCCCGTTCCAGGTCTTCGACCTCCCCGCGGTGCTCGACGTCGTCCAACGCGAGCGGATCACCGTCCTCCCCGGGCCGCCCACGCTCCTCCAAGGCATCCTCGACTTCCCCGACCGGGCCCGGTACGACCTGTCCTCGCTGCGGCTCACCATCACGGGCGCCGCCGCGGTGCCGGTGAAGCTGATCGAGCGTCTCCGCGACGAGATGACCTTCGAGACCATCATCACCGGCTACGGCCTCACCGAGACGACCGGCACGGCCGCGATGTGCCGTCACGACGACGACCCCGAGACGATCGCCAACTGGTCCGGGCGGGCCATCCCCGACACCGAGCTTCGCGTCGTCGACGACGCCGGGCACGACGTCGCCCACGGCGAGCCCGGCGAGGTCGTCGTGCGCGGCTACCACGTCATGCGCGGCTACTTCGAGGAACCCGAGGAGACTGCAGCGACGATCGACCCTGACGGGTGGCTGCACACCGGCGACGTCGCGATCATGAACGACCGCGGCTACGTCCGGATCACCGACCGCAAGAAGGACATGTTCATCGTCGGCGGGTTCAACGCCTACCCGGCCGAGATCGAGAACCTGCTCCTCGGTGACGAGCGTCTCGCCCAGGTCGCGGTCGTCGGCGTCCCCGACCCGCGCCTCGGCGAGGTCGGCGTGGCCTTCGTCGTGCCCCGCCCCGGCGTCGCCGTGGACGCCGAGAGCGTCATCGCCTGGGCCCGCGAGCACCTGGCTAACTACAAGGTCCCGCGTGCGGTCGAGGTCGTCGACGCGCTGCCCCTCAACGCCAGCGGCAAGGTCCTCAAGTACGAGCTCCGCCAACGAGGCCGGGCGGTCGCCCGATGACCCGCCACCCCGCCCCGTCCTCCACCGGCCCGCCGTCGTGGTTGCCCCTGCACCCCAGCCGCGCAAAACTAGAACCCGTTCTCGTCAGGGGGTCCCGATGCTCGACGTGCTGATCCAGGGCGCCACGGTCGTCGACGGTTCGGGCACGCCGGGCCGGCCCGCCGACGTCGGCGTCCGCGACGGCCGAATCGTCGCGGTCGGCACCGTCGACGAGCCGGCGGCGCAGACGATCGACGCGGACGGTCTCGTCCTCACCCCCGGGTTCATCGACCCGCACACCCACTACGACGCCCAGCTGTTCTGGGACCCGACCGCGTCCTCGTCCAGCCTGCACGGCGTCACCACCATGATCGCCGGGAACTGCGGCTTCACCCTCGCGCCGCTCGCCGAACGCGACGCCGACTACACGCGCCGCATGATGATGAAGGTCGAGGGGATGCCCCTCGCCGCGCTCGAGCAAGGCGTCCCCTGGAACTGGGCGACCTTCTCCGACTACCTCGACCGTCTCGACGGTCACATCGGCGTCAACGTCGGGTTCCTCGTCGGCCACTGCGCGGTCCGCCGTCACGTGATGGGCGCCGACGCGGTCGGTCACGAGGCGACCGACGAGCAGGTCGACGCCATGACCCGGGTGCTCCACGAGTCGCTCGACGCGGGGGGCTCGGGTTCTCCACGACCCTCTCGTTCACCCATTCCGACGGCGACGGTCAACCCGTCGCGTCCCGGTGGGCGAGCCAAGCCGAGGTCCTCGCGCTCTGCGCCGCGGTGCGGGACCACGAGGGAACGACGCTCGAGTACGTCACCGACGGGTGCCTCCGCGGCTTTCGCCCCGACGAGGTCGAGATGATGGCGGCGATGACCCTCGCCGGCCGACGACCGCTGAACTGGAACGTGTTGACCGTCGACGCCCGCGAACCCGAGCGGTACCGCACCCAGCTCGCCGCCAACGAGCACGCCGCCGCCGCGGGCGGCCGGTCCGTCGCGCTCACCATGCCGGTCCTCGTCGAGATGAACATGAGCTTCCGCAACTACTGCGCGCTGTTCATGCTCCCCGACTGGGCGCCGGTCATGAACCTGCCGGTCCCCGAGCGGATGCGTCAGTTGCGAGACCCCGACGTGCGGCGACAACTGAACGACCGGGCCCACTCACCCGACGCCGGGGTGTTCATCCGGCTCACCAACTGGGGCCGCTACCGGATCGGCGACACCTTCTCCGCTGCCAACGAGGGCCTCAAGGGATCGACCGTCGCCGAGCTGGCCACCGCCCGCGGCCAGGACACCTTCGATACCCTCCTCGACGTCGTCCTCGAAGACGAGCTGCGAACCGTCCTGTGGCCGCTGCCCACCGACGACGACGACGGGTCCTGGGAGTTGCGGCGCCAGGCGTGGAGCCGCGACGACGTGCTGATCGGCGGCTCCGACGCCGGGGCGCACCTCGACCGGATGTGCGGCGCGCCGTACACCACCCAGTTCCTCGCTGACGCGCTCCGCGGGCGGCGCCTGGTCTCGTTCGAGCGGGCGGTGCAGCTCATCACGCAAGCCCCCGCCTCGCTGTTCGGCCTTCGAGACCGCGGCCTCATCCGGGAGGGCTTCCACGCCGACCTGGTCCTGCTCGACCCCGAACGAGTCGGCGCCACCGAGGCGTCGCTCGTCGAGGACCTCCCCGGTGGCACCGCCCGGCTGTTCGCGAACTCGGTCGGGATCCAACGGGTCCTGGTCGAGGGACGCACCATCATCGACGAGAACCAGCTCACCGGCGACACGCCCGGCGCGGTCGTCCGCTCCGGCCGCGACACGACGACCGTCGCGGTCCCGGCCGGTCCGTAACCGTGGCGCGACCCGAGCGCCCACCGGTGCCGCCGCGACCCGGTGGTACCGTCCACGACCACCTGACGACACGTCAGATCACCTGAGGAGAGCATGGTGGCGAACCCGGCGACCAAGCAGTACCGCCTCCTCATCGGCGGGGAATGGGCGCCGGGCTCGAGCGGCGAGCTACGAAGTGGTGAACCCGGCCACCGAGGCCGTCGTCGGGACCGCGCCCGAAGCCAGCGCCGCCGACGCCGACACTGCCGCCCAAGCCGCCCGCGACGCGCTGCCGGCCTGGAAGCGCATCAGCCCCGAGACGCGCGCCAACCTGCTCCAGCAGCTCGCCGACGCGATCCGGGCCCGCAACGACGAGCTTCTCCCGCTGATCATGGCCGAGACCGGCGCGACGAAGAAGGTGGGTTCGGCCCTCCAGGTGCCCCAGGCGGTCGCCCGCTTCGAGCATTACGCCGCGCGGCGCGCTCGAGGACCTGTCCATCCCGTTGCCTCCCTCGGTGATGCCGTCGACGCCGCTCGCGCCCGGTGGCCTCATCGGCGGGCTCGGGCTGCGCCAACCCGTCGGCGTGGTCGCCTGCATCTCGCCGTACAACTTCCCGCTGGTCAACATGGCCGGGAAGGTCGGCCCGGCGCTCGCCACCGGCAACACCATCGTCATGAAGCCCGCCCCCCAGGATCCGCTCGCCATCATCGAGTTCGCCGACCTCTGCCGCGAGGTCGGCTTCCCGCCCGGGGTCGTGAACGTCGTGACCGGCTCGTCCGCCGGAGCTCGGCGCCGCCCTCGTCGACTCGAAGAACGTCGACATGATCTCCTTCACCGGCTCCACCCAGGTCGGCACCGCGATCTACGAAGCCGGCGGCAAGACGATGAAACGGCTGCTCCTCGAGCTCGGCGGCAAGGGTGCCTGCATCGTCTGCCACGATGCCGACCTGGCCAAAGCCGTCACCGCGCTGGTGAGCGTCTGGGGCTTCCACTCCGGTCAGATCTGCACCGCGCCGACCCGCGCGATCGTGCACCGCAGCGTGTACGACAAGCTCGTCGCCGGCCTGCAAGCAGCGGCCCCGAACCTCCTCGTCGGACCGCCCGAAGCCGACGACACCGTCGTCGGTCCGGTCATCTCGGCACGGCACCGTGACCGGGTCGAGCAGTTCATCGAAACCGGCCGTCAAGAAGGGGCGGAGCTGCTCATCGACGGTCGACGACCCGCCAACATGACCTGCGGCTACTACGTCGGACCGACCCTGTTGACCGACTGCACCAACGACATGACCGTGGTCCGGGAGGAGATCTTCGGCCCCGTGCTCGTTCTCGTCCCCTTCGACGACGAAGCCGACGCGGTCGCGATCGCGAACGACTCCGACTACGGCCTCTACGACTACGTCTTCTCCGAGGACACCGGACGGGCGTACGACCTCGCCCAGCAGCTCGAAGCCGGCCACGTCGGGATCAACACCGCCCAGCGCAACCACGAGGCGCCGTTCGGGGGCTTCAAGATGAGCGGAATCGGACGCGACGGCGGCGTGTTCGGCATGCACGCCTACACCGAGATGCAAAGCGTCATCTGGCCCGGCTAGCCGAGCCGCACACGAAAGGGACGCCGGTATGAAGGGCCTCGTCTACGACGGGAGCAAGGCCGCGATCCGCGACGACGTGGAGGTCCGTCCGCCGGGCCCCACCGAGGTCAAGGTGCGGATCGTGTCCGCCGGGTTGTGCCACAGCGACCTGAGCGTCATCGACGGGACGATCCCGTGGCCGGCACCCGCGGTGCTCGGCCACGAAGGCGCCGGGGTCGTCGCCGAGGTCGGCGAAGCGGTCACCCACGTCGCGCCCGGCGATCACGTCGTGCTGCACACCCTCGCCTACTGCGGCGCGTGCAAGTGGTGCAACACCGGCCGCCCCGCCTGGTGCCGGAAGAGCATCGCGAACGCGAGCCAACCGTTCACCGTCGCCGGCGAACCGGCCTGGAACTTCGCCGCGGCCTCGTTCTTCGCCGAGTACACCGTCGTGCGGGGCATCCAGGCGGTGAAGATCGACCCCGAGATCGACCTGTCCGTCGCCTGCCTGATCGGCTGCGGGGTCCTGACCGGGATCGGATCGGTGTGGAACCGCACCAACCTCGGCCAAGGCGACACCTGCGCGGTGTTTGGCGTCGGAGGGGTCGGGCTCAACGTGATCCAGGCCGCGAAGGTTCGGGGCGCCCGGCGCATCTTCGCGATCGACACGGTCGCCGAGAAGGAACCCGCGGCACGGGCGTTCGGCGCGACCGACTTCATCCTCGCCGGCCCCGGCGTCGACGTCGTCGCGGCCATCCGGGCCGAGCTCCCCACCGAGATCGAGAACGTCGTCGGCTCCTTCGGCGAAGGGGGAGTCGACTACGCGTTCGAGTGCGTCGGCCACCCCGACCTGCTCGCCGCGGCGCTCGACATGCTCGACTGGGGCGGCACCGCCGTCGCTGTCGGGGTGCCCGCCCCCACCGCCACCGTCGCCGCCCGGGTCACCAACTTCACCCATGTGGAGCGCACCCTGACCGGCTCACGGGCCGGCTCGCACCGACCCCACTGGGACATCCCCCTCATCGTCGACGCCTATCAGCGCGGCCTCATCAAACTGGACGAGCTCGTCAGCGCCCGGTACGCACTCGACGAGTGGGAGCGCGCCGTGGACGACCTCCACGACGGCAAGCTCGCCCGCGGGGTGCTGAACGTGAGCGCAGCCTGACCGACCGCAGGGGCTCCGCCCGGGCCGCGAGATTGCGAGTCGCCGTGACCCCGAACCGCCCGAGGAGAGAGTGACATGGCGCTGCCAGCCGAAGTGAAGGCCCTCGCCGAGCGGGTCCGCAACTGGGGCCGTTGGGGCGACGACGACGAGATCGGCACCCTCAACCTGCTCACCGACGACGTCGTGCGCGCCGCCGCGGCCGAGATCCGCACCGGCTGGCGGCTCGCCCTCGGGCTCCCCCTCGACGACCAGGGCCCCCAGACCGGGGCGATCCCCGGCCGCGACAACCCGACCCACGAGATGATCATGGTCGACACCCCCCTGACCGGTGACGTGGCCAACTTCACCACCAGCGACGACCGCGTCACCCTGGCGCTGCAGGCCGCGACGCACTGGGACGCGCTCGCCCACGTCAGCTACGAGGGCCGCCTCTACAACGGGGTTTCGTCGAGCGTCATCACCGCCACCGGCGCGGCGCGCATGGGGATCGACAAGATCCAGACCCTCGTCGGGCGGGGCGTCCTCCTCGACGTCGCCGGCGCCAAGACCGTCGACCGTCTCGACGGTGGCTACGCGATCACCGGCGACGACCTCGACGCCGCCTGTGAATACGGCCACCTCGACGTGTGCGCCGGTGACATCGTGCTCATCCGCACCGGTCAGATGCGCTGGTTCCTCGAAGGTGACCGGGAGAAGTACGGCGCGCCCGCCGCCGGGCCGTCGCTGCAGACCGTCGAGTGGTTCCACCGCCACGACATCGCCGCGGTCGCCACCGACAACCTGACGTTCGAGGTGTACCCCTCAGAGCGGGAGGATGCGCTCCTCCCGGTGCACCTGCTCCACCTCGTCGACATGGGCATGACCCAAGGCCAGAACTGGAACCTCGAGGAGCTCGCCGACGACTGCGCCGCCGACGGCCGCTACACCTTCTTCCTCGACGCGTCCCCGCTGCCGTTCACCCACGCGGTTGGCAGCCCCGTCAACCCGGTCGTGATCAAGTAGCCCCGGTGGGACGCTTCGACGATCGCGTCGTCGTGGTCACCGGCGCCGCGTCGGGGATCGGGAAGGCCACCGCCCGTCGGTTCGGTGCCGACGGTGCCATCGTCGCGTGCCTCGATCTCAACACGATCGGTGCCGAGGCCACCGCACGCGAGATCCACCTCGACCCCGGTCGGGCCCGTCCGTACCGGTGCGACGTGAGCGACGCCGCCGAGGTCGACACCGTCATCGCCCAGGTCGTCGACGATCTCGGGGCGCCGTCGGTGTGCGCGAACGTCGCCGGGATCGGCACCTTCGCCCGCTCCGAGGAACAGCCGGTCGCTGACTTCGAGCGCATCATCCGGGTCAACCTCGTCGGAACGTTCGCGGTGTCGCGCGCCTGTCTGCCCCACCTGCTCGCCAACGGCGGCTGCATCGTCAACGTGTCGTCCAGCGCCGGGCTCTTCGGCCAGCCCTACAACGCCGCCTACTGCGCCTCGAAGGGTGGGGTCAGCCTCATGACCCGGGCGATGGCGGTGGAGTTCAACCGTCGCGCGGTCCGGGTGAACGCTGTCGCACCCGCCGGGATCGACACGCCGATCACGAAGGACTTCGCGTTCGTCGACGGCACCGACCCACGCGAATACCAGAAGATGTTCCCCCCGACCGGGAAGATGGCCCAGCCGGAGGAGGTCGCGGCCCTCATCGCGTTCCTCGCCTCCGACGACGCCGGCTACATCTCCGGCGCGGTGGTCCCGATCGACCTGGGCGTGACCGCCTGACCACCAGGCCACCGGCGTACCAGAGGAGCAGGTAGCCTCCCGACGATGACGCAGCCACCGCCCTCACCGATGGGTCACGGGGTCAAACAGCGCGACCTGATTCGCATGACCCCCGAACAGGTGGATGAGTTCCTCCAGGGGCGCCGCACCATGAACTGCGCGACGCTGAACCACGACGGCACCATCCATCTCGTCGCCATGTGGTACGGGTTCCTCGACGGATGCCCGGCCCTCGAGACGAAGACCAAGAGCCAGAAGGTGCAGAACCTGCGCCGCAACGACCAGATCAGCTGCCTCGTCGAGGACGGGCAGAGCTACGACGAGCTCCGCGGCGTCGAGCTCGTCGGTCGAGGCGAGATCATCGACGACCCCGCCCGCATGTTCGAGCTCGGCATCAGCGTCTTCGAGCGGTACCAGGGACTCGAGTACAAGGAAGAGCTCCGACCCTTCGTGGAGCAGATGCTGAACAAGCGGGTGGTCGTCAAGATCCACGTCGACCGCATCGTCTCATGGGACCACCGCAAGCTCGGTCTGCCCAGCACCGCGACGTCCTGATCCCCGGCCGGCTCTACGAGCAGATCGGCCGTGGCTACGCCCGCCTCCGCCGCCCCGACCCCCGGATCGCCGCCGCACTCGACCAGGCCCTCGCGGGAGCCGAACGGGTCCTGAACGTCGGGGCCGGCGCCGGCTCGTACGAGCCCTCCGACCGTGACGTCGTCGCGGTCGAGCCGTCCACGGTCATGCTCGCCCAGCGGCCCCGCCACGCCGCCCCCGCAGTGCGGGGCGTCGCCGAGGCGCTCCCGTGCCCAGACGGGGCCTTCGACGCCGCGCTCGCCGTGCTCACCCTCCAGCACTGGAGCGACGCTCCCGCCGGGCTCCGCGAGCTCCGGCGGGCCGCTCGACGCCAGGTCGTGCTGCACTACGAGCCCGCGTACCCGTGGTGGCTCACCGACGAGTACCTCCCCCAGCTCCGCGACGTCGACGTCGGTCACGTCCTGACCGTGCCCGACGTCGTCGCCGCCCTCGGTGGCGGCCAGATCACCGACGGTGGGCATCCCGCACGACTGCGAGGACGGGTTCTTCGCCGCCTACTGGCGCCGACCCGAGGCGTACCTGGACCGGTCAGTCCGTGACGCGATCTCCATGTTCGCCCGCGTCGACGACCAGACCGTGGCGCCCGGGCTCGCGCGCCTCGCCGCCGACCTCGAGTCCGGCGCGTGGCAGGACCGTCACGCCGACCTGCTCGACCGTGACGAGCTCGACGTCGGCTACCGACTCATCGTCGCGGGCTGACGCGGGTGCGCGCCGGGCCGATCAGGCCGGCGCCGCGGTGACGGTCTCGGTGTCGCGCCCGGACCGCAGCAGCGACCCGGGCCGCTCGCCGGTCAGCTCGGCGTCGCGGACGATCTCGGTCCCGTTGACGAGCACGCGCTCGATCCCCTCGGCCCCCGCGTAGAGACGACCCGCACCCGCCGGGAGGTCGTTGCGCCACACCACCGGCTCCGGCCCGACCGACGCCTCGTCGAAGACCACCAGGTCCGCGAACCAGCCTTCGGCGATCCGGCCCCGGTCGCGGAGCCCGTAGAGGCGGGCCTGGCGGTCGGTGAGCAGGTGCACGGCCTCCTCCAGCTCCAGGAGGGCCCGCTCACGACACGCCCGCAGCATCGACGTGCTGTACGTGAAGGTCGAGAGCATGTCGAGATGCGCGCCTGCGTCGGATGCGCCAACCACGGCCCGCCTGTCCCGCCAGATGTCCCGACGCAGCTGCCACGACGCGTCGTCGTTGCCGGCCAGCGGGGGGAGCAGCACCGTGCGCAGCTCGTCGGCGAGGACGACGTCGAGGAGCGCGTCGAAGGGCTCCTGACCCCGCTCGGCGGCGATGTCGCCGACCCGCCGACCGACGAGCGGAGCGTTCTGCGGCGCGAACGTCTCGACGATGGTCATGTTCTCCCACGTCGCGAGCCCACGGAGCATGCCGGCCTCCTTCGAGGTCGCGGCCTCCTGGAGCCGCTTGCGCTCCACCGGGTCGGCGAGCGCGCGCATCTTCTCGTCCGGGGGGAGCGCCATCGTCTTGTTCCAACCCGGGATGGCGTCGAACACGAAGCCGGCCTTGAAGGTCAGGTGCGTCCGCATCACGTCGGGCACCGTCAACGCCACGACGCGGCCGCCGTGCTCCGCCGCGTAGTCCGACGCCTCCAGCGCCTTCCACGCCAGCTCGGCCCGGGCCGCGTTCGCGACCAGCACGTTCCAGTTCAATGGCCGGTCAGCTGCCCGCGACATCGCGGCCATGAGCTCGAGATGACCCTCGTTGAACCCACCCACCGCGGGGATGAACTCGAGGGTGGTGCCGGCGTGGCGGCCTGCCTCGCCGGCCAGGGCGACGAGCTCCTCGGGCGTCGCGGCGCGGGACGGGACCGGATCGCCGTTCCCGTCGTTGTGGGTCGTGGCCTGCGACGACGAGAACCCCAGCCCGCCCGCGGCGATCGATTCGCCGAGCAGCTTCACCATCGCGTCGATCTGCTCGCGGGTGGCTTCGTGCCCGACCGCGTCGTCGCCCATGACCACCCGGCGGATCGCGCTGTGACCGACGAGGAACCCGGCGTTGACCGCGAGGTGCCCGTCGATCCGGTCGAGGTACTCACCGAAGCTGCGCCAGTCGTAGGGGACGCCGGCGATGAGCGACTCCAGCGGCATGCCCTCGACCCGGGCGAGCATCCGGGTGAGGTACTCGGTCTCGCTCGGCTCGACCGGCGCGATCGTGAACCCGCAGTTGCCGCCCACCACGCTGGTCACGCCGTGGAACGGCGACGGCGTCGTCGCCGGGTCCCACAGCACCTGGGCGTCGTAGTGGGTGTGGATGTCGACGAACCCCGGGGAGACCACGAGCCCCTCGGCGTCGATCGTGGTCGCGGCGGTGTCTTCCACCGCGCCGATCGTCACCACCCGGCCGTCCTGGATGCCCACGTCGGCCCGCCGGCGCGGGCTGCCGGTCCCGTCGATGACCTCGCCCCCGCGGATCACTGTGTCGAGCACGGCACCACTCCCTCTCGTTCCGTCCTGGACACCGAAACGGTACTGCTTCGGAGACAAACGCCTCCGGGCTCACTGCGCCCCGGCGGCCCCGTCCGGCGCCGGGAGCGGCGCCTCGCCAACCCGGTGCTCGGCGGCGATCGGCGACGAGGTGTCGATTGCGCCGATCCCCGCATCGGGTCGATCACCACCGCGGTCAGTGTCGACGACCAGCCGACGAGCGCCTCGAACGTCCAACGGTGTCCGCAGGGTTCAACCCGGCGAGATCGATGCCCCTCCCTCGGTCGCTTCGCTGGACAGCACTAGCGTGTCTCGGGTGGATGTCGTCGTGCGCGTCCTCGAGATGCTCGCGGCCCATCCCTACGGGTTCCTGATCACTGTCGCCGACGCCGAGGCGACGCCCCACGCTCGTCTCGTGCAACACGTCACGGTCGGTGCCGACCTGTCGATCTGGATCGGGACGAGCCCGAGCTCACGAAAGGCCGCCGAAGTGGAGCGCTCGGGTCGCGCGTCGTACGCGGTCGAAGACCGCGCGTCGTTCGCCGCCGTCGTCCTGAGCGGAGCAGCAAGCGTCGAAGGCGACCGTTCCGTTCGCGAGGCCCACTGGGTGAGCGGTTTCGAGCCCTTCTTTCCGAGCGGGCCAGGCGGCAACGACTTCGTACTCATTCACCTCACTCCCGACAAGCTCGAGCTCATCGACTTCGCGCACGGCGTGCACCCCGAGCCCTACGGGCTTGTCTCGCAGCACTTCAGCCTGACCCCCACCGGATGGACCGCTCGGTAGCGCGGCAAAGCCGGGTCGGCGGCGGTGGCATCCGTCCTGTCACCGCCGCACCGAGCGGCGGCGCGGAGCCGGGCCGGTTCCCGAGGGCGAGGCCATGGACCGCCGCATCGAGCCACCGTCCCCGTCGGACGCGGGGCTAGCGTGCGGAGCCAGCCGGCCAGGGGAGATCGATGGGAACCGTCGCGGTGACAGGCTCGGCGGGTGGGATCGGCGGGGCGATCCGTAGCCGGGTCGAAGCCGCCGGTCATGAGGTCATCGGGGTCGACGTACGCGACGCCGAGGTCCTCGCCGACCTCTCCTCCGTCGAGGGTCGCGACGCTGCGGTCGCCGGCGTCCGCGACGCCGCGAACGGGACGCTCGACGGGCTCGTCGTCGCCGCGGGGATCGGCGGCAGCACGAGCGCCCCGTCGTCGACCGTCGCCCGGATCAACTACTTCGGTGCTGTCGCCCTCCTCGAGGGCCTCCGCGAGGACCTCACCCGGGGGGAGCTGCGAGCCGCGGTGGCGATCTCATCGAACTCGGCCACCGCGATGCCGCACGCCGACCTCACGCTCGTCGACCACTGCCTGGCCGGCGAGGAGCGCCAAGCGGCCGCGCTCGCCGACGGCCTCGACGGAGAAGCCGTGTACGCGCTGGCCAAGCTCGCCCTCGCCCGCGCGGTCCGGCGTTTCGCGGTCGCGTGGGCGCCGGACGTTCGGGTGAACGCGGTCGCACCGGGTCCGGTCCTGACCCCGTTGACCGAAGCCGCGCTGCAACACCCCGTCACCGGCGATCTCATCCGTCAGTACCCGATCCCGCTCGGCCGGTGGGGGGAGCCCGACGAGATCGCAGCCGCGGTGTGGTTCCTCCTCTCCCCCGAGGCGGCATGGATCACCGGCAACGTGCTCTTCGTCGACGGCGGGACCGACGCGCTCTTCCGACCCGACGGCATCTGAGCCCCAAGGAGGATCCGTGGTCGCGTTCCAACTCCGCGCCGAGGACGAAGGCCGCCACCTCGTCGGCACCGACGAGCTCTGGGGTGAGTCCTGGTACCACGACTTCGCCGCCGCCGACGGCTCCTACGGCGGATACGCCCGCCTCGGGCTCTACCCGAACCTCGGCGTCGCCTGGTACTGGGTGTATCTGGTCCGCCGCGGTGAGCCGCTCGTGCTGATCCGCGACCACGCGGTGCCCTGCCCGCCGAAGGGCGCGCCGCTCGACCTCACCGGCGAGCGGTTCAGCGCGTCGTGGCGCTGCACCGAGCCGCTCTCCACCTGGCGGACCACGACCGAAGGCACCGGCCTCGCGCTCGCCGACCCGGCCGCGGCGTTCCACCGGGAAGCTGGACCCGAGGTCCCCGTCCGTATCGACCTCGAGTGGCGCGGCGTCGCTCCCGTGTTCCCCTACACCGAGACGACCCGCTACGAGCAGGCCGCCTGGGTCGACGGGGAGATGACGGTCGGTGATCAGCGCATCGCGGTGCACTGCCCCGGCGAACGCGACCACTCGTGGGGCCGCCGCGACTGGTGGTCGTTCCCGTGGGTGTGGACCGCGGGGCGTCTCGGCGACGGCACCTGGTTCCACGGGGTGCGCTCCCTCATCACCGGGGCCGGCGCGTCGAACTTCCAGACCGGATTCATCGTCGACCCCGACCTCACCGTCCACCGCATCGACGCGATCGAGTTCGACCCGCAGATCGACGCGGAGAAGCTCCTGGTCCGCGGTGACCTCCAGATCGCCGGGCTGGCGCTCGACGTGCGGGCCGAGCTGCAGGCCCCGGTGCTGCTCGTCTCGCCCGAGGGGGCCCAGGCCCGCTTCCCGAGAGCGTTGTGCCGCTTCACCGCCAGCGACGGGCGCGCCGGCTGCGGCTGGACCGAGCTCAACTGGCCCGACGGGTGGCCGAAGTGACGACGGTCAGGACATCTTCGCGATGACGTTCGTCGCGAACTCCTCCGTCGCGGCGAGCTTCGCGTCCAGCGGCGACTGGTAGTCGCGGCGTCGTCGACATCGTCGCGAGCATCCAGGGGGCGCAGAGCATGTCGGTGACGCCCGCATCCTCGAAGCGGCGGTAGAGGTCGACGTCGGGTGGCACCTTGAGCGACAGGTAGATCGCGAACGGCTCGTCGCGGCGTCGCGCGGCCTGGCGGGCCTCGTCGAGGAGGCCCAGGTAGTGCCAGGCGTCCTCGACGCTGTACGCGCCGGCGCCCATCCAACCGTCACCCAGCGTCGCGGCGCGACGGATCGCCGGGCCGCTGTGCCCACCCACGTAGATCGGGATCGGCTCCGTCGGCGACGGGTTCATCTGCAGCGACGCCACGTCGTAGTGCGAGCCGTGGTACTCGACCCAGCCGCCGGCCCAGAGGGCCCGCAACGCGGGGATCATGTCGTCGAGGCGCCGCCCCCGGTTGTCGAACTCCTGCCCGGTGGCGTCGAACTCCTCCCGGCACCAGCCTGCCCCGACCCCGCACCGGACCCGGTTCCCCGACAGGACCGCGGCGGTGCCGGCCAGCTTCGCGACCGTGATCAGGTCACGGGCGGGGGCGATGTACACGCTGGTCGCGAACGTGAGGTTGCGGGTGACGGCGGCCATGGCCGAGATCAAGCACCACGAGTCCGGCCAGTCCGCCTCGGGTGACCAGATCGGGGATCCGTCCTCGTACGGCGAGTAGGTGTACCGGCTCCGAAGCTCCTGGGGGTAGAAGAGATGGTCGGACACGGTGATGCCGGCGAAGCCGAGTTCGTCCGTCGCCCGGCACAGCTCGAGGAGCTGGTCGGTCTCCAAGAACGCCACCGACTGATGGAATCGCATCGCGAGGGTGCTCCTAACTGCTGGTCGAGACGAGATCGGGGCGCAGACGAGGCAGGTCGAGGATCGCCGCGGCTTCGTCGCAGCTCGCCACCGGCCGTCCGGCGGCTTCGCAGCGCGCGACGGCCTCCGTGACCAGCTCCTCGTTGGTCGGCGTTCGCGGACCCGCGTAGTCCTCCAGGCCGACGTGGAGGTGCGCGCCGCGCTCGAGCGCCAGCCGGACCACGGCGGAGTCGAGTAGGTCCCCGCCGATCACCGCGACCGACCACGGCAGGTCGCAGCCCTCGAGCAGCTCGCAGTAGGCGTCCAACGCGCGGACCGTCGGTGGCAACCCGAACGAGGCGCCACCCCGCTCCGCACCGCTCGTCGGGTACCCGAACTCGCCCCCGAAGTACAGCTTCACCATCGCGCCCGCGTGGCAGCCGACCGGCCCGCCACCACGCCAGCGCGGTGCGCAGCCACCCCGGCTCGAAGATCGCCATGCTCGGACCCAACGAGAGGCGCCGGCACAGGTCGGCCTGATAGTGGATGTCGCCGAAGGAGTTCGCGTACACGAACCCCGGCGCGGCGGGGAGCCCGTCGGGGTCGGTGCCCCCGAGGTTCACCGAGCCGGGGTCGACGATCCCGATGCGGAGCTGCCCCGTGGCCGCGAGCGGCTCCAGGTGCGCGTACGCCCCCTCGACGCCCGGACCGAAGTTGGTGGTGGGGTAGAGGAGCGCGTCGGGTCGATCCGCGAACACCGGCGCCCACCCCTCGAGGTAGCGGGCCGCGGACTCCTCACCCGGCACCATCACCCGATCGACATGGTTGTGGACCACCGCCGCGCCCGCGGCCAGAGCACGCGAGCGCGTCCGCGGCGACCTCGTCGGGTTCCCGCGGCACGTTCGGGTTGCGGGCCTTCGTCGTCGTCCCGTTGATGGCCGCCTCGACGATCACCGCGTCCACACTCGACCCCCCTCCGCAAACTGCAACGTGTTGCAGTTCAATGGCAGGCGACGGTACCGTGCCGCGGCCGCCGACGAAAGAGGTGCGCTGTGCACATCGACCTGACGCCCGAGCAGCGGGACCTCCAGCAGGAGCTCCGCGACTACTTCGGGCGTCTCATGACCCCCGACCGTCGGGCCGGGCTGACCGGCGGCGAGGCCGGCGGCGAGGCGTACCGGGACCTCGTCCGCCAGATGGGCATCGACGGGTGGCTCGGGGTCGGCTGGCCGGTCGAGTACGGCGGGCAGGGGCGCACCCCCCTCGAGCAGTACCTCTTCTACGACGAAGCCAACCGGGCCGGCGTCCCCCTTCCCCTCGTGACCCTGAACACGGTGGGCCCGACGCTCATGACCTACGGCTCCGAAGACCAGAAGCAGACGTTCCTTCCCAAGATCCTCGCCGGCGAGGTGCACTTCGCGATCGGCTACAGCGAACCCGGGGCCGGCACCGACCTGGCCAGCCTCCGCACCCGCGCGGTGCGCGACGGCGACGAGTACGTCATCAACGGCCAGAAGACCTTCACGACCGGCGGGCACGACGCCGACTGGGTGTGGCTCGCCACCCGCACCGATCCCGACGCGCCCAAGCACAAGGGCATCTCGATCCTCCTCGTCCCGACCGACAGCCCCGGGTTCAAGCACTCGCCGATCTGGGTGCTCGGCGGCGGGCACACCAACGCCACCTACTACGAGGACGTCCGCGTCCCCGCCGCGAACCTGGTCGGGAACGAGAACGAAGGGTGGAAGCTCATCACCCGCCAGCTGAACCACGAGCGGGTCGCGCTCGCTCCCGCCGGGCGGCTCGAACGCCACCTCGACGCGGTGCGCGGCTGGGCTCAGGTCACCCGCCTCGCCGACGGTCGCCGGGTCATGGACCAGGAATGGGTGCAGCTCGCCCTCGCCCGCGTCTACGCGGTGACCGAGGCGCTCAAGCTCACGAACTGGCGCGTCGCCGGCGACCTCGGCGCCGGAGCGCTGAACCCCGCGCACGCCTCGACCATGAAGGTGCTCGCCACCGAGGAGCAGACCCGCTGCCTGCGGCTGCTCATGGACATCCTCGGATCCGTCGGCTACCTCGTCGACGGCGCCCCCGGCGCGGTGCTGCACGGCCAGCTCGAGCAGGCCTACCGCCAAGCCCCGGTCGGGACCTTCGGCGGCGGGGTGAACGAGGTCCAGCGGGAGATCATCCAGATGGCCGGGCTCGGGATGCCCCGAGCCCCCCGCTAGCCGCCCACCCCAGCCCCAACCCCGGGCACCGCCCCGCGCCCCCCGCGGTGTCGGCTCCGCCATACTGGTGGAGAATGACGTTTTCCTCCGTAGAAACTCTGGATGCCTGGCGGGACCGGGCGTTGGCCCGATCCCTGGAAGGCGCCCGGGCCCGATCCACGGACCGGCTCGAGCGGCTCGTGATCGCCGCCCGCGACCTCGCCAACGAGACCGGCAGCGCCGCGTTCACCGTCGCCCAGGTCGCCGCCCGCGCCGGTGTCTCCCTCAAGAGCTTCTATCGGTACTTCGCCAGCAAGGACGACCTCCTCGTCGCCCTCCTCGAGGAGGACAGCCGCCTCGGCGCGGCGATCCTTCGCGACACGGTCGCCGCCCACCCGGTCCGGGAAGCGCGCGTGCGCGCCTACCTGGCCGGCGTCTTCGAGCTGATCACGCTGCCCGGCGCGCTCGGGTACGCGGGGGTGCTCATCCGCGAGCACGACCGGCTCTCCGAGAGCCGCCCCGACGAGCTCGCGCGGGCGCTGGCCCCCATGATCGACGTCCTCGCCGAGGAGCTCGCCGCCGCCGCCGCCGACGGCGCCGCGCGCACCCCCGACCCGCGTGGCGACGCCGAGCTGATCTTCGCGCTCGTGCTCGACCGCATCCACGAGGTCGTGCTCGGACGCGCCGACGCCACCGACGAAGCCGAACGCCTCTGGCGGCTCTGCTGGTCCGGTGTGCGCGGCGCCCCCGAACCTGCCCGCCCCCCGCGTTCCCAGGAGGACCGTTGACCACCCACGACACGACCACCGACCCCACCCTCGTCCTGTGGGAGCCCAACACCGCCAACGCCCCGCAGCCCGTCTACGACGGGTTGCGCAACGCGGCACCGGTCGTGCGCGTCATCGGCTTCGACGACGTCCCGACCGTCTACGTGTCCGGGTACGACGAGGCGATGTGGGCGCTGCGCCACCCCGAGGTGTTCTCGTCCGCGCCCGAGGCGATCTCGATCGGCCAGGAGCACCCGCTGATCCCGCTGCAGGTCGACCCGCCCGACCACTCCAAGTACCGGCGGTTCCTCGACCCCGAGTTCTCCCCGAAGCGGGTCGCCGAGCTCGAGGCTGACGCCCGCACCTTCGTCAACGAGCTCATCGACGGGTTCATCGACCGAGGCGCGTGCGACTTCCACGAGGACTTCGCGACGCCGCTGCCGTCGGCGATCTTCCTCCGGCTCATGGGGCTCCCCCTCGCGGACCTCCCCATGTTCTTGCGCTGGCGTGACGCCGCCATCCGTCCCGACGTCGACCCCCACGACCTCGACGGCGCCGCGGCGATCCGCGAGCAGGCCGGCAAGGACCTCACCACCTACTTCGACGCCGCGCTCGACCAGGAGCGCGAACATCCCGGCGACGGGCTCCTCGCCCGCATCGCCCACGCTGAGGTCGGCGGTGAGCCGCTGCCCCGCAACGAGGCCCTCGGGATCTGCCACCTGATGCTCCTCGGTGGCCTCGACACGGTCACCGCGACGCTCGACTGTCAGCTCGTCTACCTCGCCAACCACCCCGACGCGCGGCGACGCCTGGTCGAAGATCCGGCGCTGACCGCCGGAGCGGTGGAGGAGCTCCTCCGCTGGGAGACACCGGTCATGATGATCGTGCGGGTCATCAAGGCCGACCACGTCCTCGCCGGGGTCGAGATGCACTCCGGTGACCACGCGGTGATCCTGCTCGGCGCCGCGAACCTCGCCGACGAGTTCACCGACCCGCACACCGTCGACTTCGCCCGCGAAAGCAACCGGCACCTCTCCTTCGGCGCCGGTCCGCACCGCTGCCTTGGCTCGCACCTGGCGAGACTCGAGCTGCGAGTCGCGCTCGAGGGATGGCACCGTCGGATCCCCGACTACCAGATCGCCGCTGGTGCCGAGATCCAGTGCTCGGCCGGGATCCGGCAGGCCGAACGGCTCCCGCTCGTCTGGGGCTGACCGGCGCGCCGGTGGGCCGGGTCAGCGCGCCGCGGCCAGCCGACGCCACTCGGGGAGGGGCAGCGCCGCCGGGTCGGACGTGAGCACCTGGACGCACACATGGTCCGCGCCCGCGTCCGAATGCTCCTGGAGCCGACCCAGGACCGTGTCCTCGTCGCCCCACGCAACGATCGCGTCGACGAGCCGGTCGGTCCCGCCGTCGCGGACGTCGTCGTCGGTGAACCCGAGTCGGTGCAGGTTGTTGACGTAGTTCGGGAGCTGCAGGTAGATCGCCATGTGGGCGCGCGCGATCGGCGCGAGCCTCGGTGGGATCGGCGTTGAGCACGATCGCCTGCTCTGGGGCGAGCAGCGGCTCAGGGCCGAGCACCGTGCGCGCCTCGGCGGTGTGCGCGGGCGTCACGAAGTACGGGTGCGCACCCCGGGAACGGTCTCGGGCCAGCTCGAGCATGCGCGGCCCCAGCGCCGCGAGCGCCCGCTCCGCGACCGGGACTGGCGGCATCTCGGCGTCCAGGTCGTCCAGGTACTTGCGCATCGCCTCGAGCGGGTGGCGGTACCGGCCCGGGTCGTTCGCGTCGACGAGGGGCCGGTGGCTGACCCCCAAGCCGAGCAGGAACCGTCCCGGGTGCGCGCCCGCGACGGCGGCATGACCCGCCGCGGTCTCGGCCGGGGAGTGCATCCAGAGGTTCAGTATCCCGCTCGCCACCACGATCCTCGTGGTCGCGTCGAGCAGCGCCTCGACCGTGTCGAAGATGTCCCCGCCGATCCCGCCCGGCACCCACACCGCCCCGTACCCCAGTGCCTCCAGCTCGGCGGTCGCCTCCCGGGCCGCGCCGCGGTCCCCGTATCGGAGCGTCCCGCTCCAGATCCCCAGCCGGCCGAGCTCCACGCCTCCAGTCTGCCCCGGTGTCGATGCCGCGGGCGCGGGCCGGTCCCGTGGGACCATCGGAGGTGGCGGGGCACCGCCTAAGGTCTCGACGTCTGATCGGCCACGTGGGGAGCCGATCCCGAAAGGCCGGCTCGACCGTGCACCTGCGCATCGCCTCGATCCTCGCCGCCGGAGGGCTCATCGCCGGCGGGCTCGCCGCGACCCCGGCGAACGGCGTTCCCGCGTGCGTCGGGACGACGACGGTCACGTGCACCTTCTCGCTCGTCGGGATGACCACGTTCAGCGTCCCACCCGGTGTGCCCACCCTGCATGTGGTGGTCACCGGCGCGTCGGGAGGTGCCGGCGCGACCGGCAACCACGGCGTCGGTGGAGTCGGCGCGACCGCCACTGTCGACCTGACCGGGTTCGCGCCGTGCGCGACGTTCACGGTCGACGTCGGCGCGCACGGCGGGGACGGGGTCCTCAGCGCGTTCGGGGCCGGCGGTCTGAGCGCGGCCGGCACCGGCGGCAACGGTGGCGGCAACACCGGCGGGACGGGTGGTGAAGCGGGTGGCGGCGGCGGCGGCGCGTCCGCGTTCGGCCGAGGATCCGCGTTCCTGGTCGTCGCCGGCGGTGGCGGCGGGGGCGGCAGCGGCCAGAACGGCAACGGCGGCACCGGCGGGGATCTCATCGGCGCGACCGGACAGAACGGCAACGGCGGCGCCGGCGGGAAGGGCGGCACCGGCGGGAACACCACGCTGAGCATCGGCGGGACCCACGGCGCGCCCGCGAACGGCGGCGGGACCGGCACCGACGGGTCCGCCGGTCAGGGCGGCGCGGGTGGGTCGTTCAACGAGAGTGGCGGTGGCGGTGGCGGTGGCGTCTTCGGCGGTGGCGGCGGCGGCGGCGACGGGTCCAACGCCGGGGGTGGCGGGGGTGGCGGCTCCGGGGTCGGCCCGCCGGGCACGGTCTTCGGCATCGCCGCGGGAACCGGTGACGGCACCGTCACCGTGACCTACGCCGCGGGACCCGGCGCGTGCACCGCCGCTCCGGTCGCGGCGTCGCCGGTCGTCGTGACCCCGCGCTTCACGGGCTGACGTCACGGCCCGATCGCCGCGCGGCGGGGCTCGTCGCCGGCGCTCAGGTGACGACGACGTGCACCTGCTCGGGGCCATGCACGCCGAGGGTGAGGATCTGCTCGATGTCGGCCGACCGGCTCGGTCCGGTCACGCACGTCACCGCGCTGGGAGCCGGGCTCGGGATCCGCGCCAGCGCGTCACCCAGCGACAGGACCAGGTCACCCGGTTCGACGATCGCGAGGTGCGTGCGGGGGAGCAGGCTGGTGCTGCGGGGGTGCGCCCGGTCGAAGGCCAGGAGCAGCGTCCCCGTGTCGGCGATCGCGGCGACGCATCGGGTCACGCCGACCGAGGCGCCGGCGAGCCGGTCACGGTAGGAGCGGTCACCGGGGCGGATGACGTCGTGGCCCGCCGTGGCGAGCGCGGCGGCGACCGGCTCGAGGTCGGGGTCGTCGTCGACCGCGACGACCGCCGGCGCCGTTCCGAGCACGTCGACCGCGACGCGACCCGGGTCCGCTCCGAGGTGCGGTGTCCCCGCGACCGCGGTCAGCTCGGCCGCGAACCGGCGGGCCAGCTCCGAGTCAGCCGGCCCGGTCGCCACGTTCGCTCCGCCACCACTGGTGGAAGGTCTGGGGGACCGCCGGTGGGACCTCGCGGCCCTCGGCCCACGCCCGCGCGACCGGCAGGTGGCGAGCCACCCGGGGGACGCGCCGACCAACGTTGCCGGTGCGGGCGCTCCAGCGGTACAGGGTGGGGTGCGACCAGACGCGGCTCCACCCGGCGAAGAACCACCGTCGGGCTCGCGACGTCGACGGGGAACGCCGGTTCACGCTGGTGCGCAGGTCGACGAGGAGGTCGTGCAACGGGATCCCGACGGGGCACACCTCGGAGCACGCGCCGCACAGGCTCGTCGCGCCAGGCAGGTCGGCGCCTTCGTGCAGATCCGACAGCAGGGGAGTCAGCACCGCGCCCATCGGCCCCGGGTACACGCCGCCGTACGCGTGACCGCCGATCGTGCCGTACACCGGACAGACGTTCAGGCACGCCCCGCAGCGGATGCAGCGCAGCATCGCCTCGAAGCGGGTACCGAGGAGCCCGGTGCGACCGCCGTCGAGGACCACGACGTGGAGCTCCTCGGGCCCGTCGAGCTCGCCGGCACGGCGCGGCCCGTTGATCATCGTCACGTACGACGTGAGCTTCTGCCCGGTCGCGTTGCGGATGAGGAGCGGGAGCATCGTGGCCAGGTCGGCGAAGTGGGCCAGCACCTTGTCCACCGGCATGAGCGCGACGTGGATGCGCGGCAGCGACGTGGTGAGCCGACCGTTGCCCTCGTTCGTGACCAGCACCAACGTCCCGGTGTCGGCGCACGCGAAGTTCACGCCGCTGACCCCCATGTCGGCGGTCAAGAACGCGTCTCGGAGCCGATCCTGCGCGAACGCGCAGAGCACCTCTCGGTCGTCGGGGAGCTCCTCACCCGCGACCTCGGAGAACAGCCGGGTGATCTGCGGTCGGGTCTTGTGCACCGCGGGGGCGATGATGTGGCTCGGCCGCTCCTCGGCCTCCTGCACGATCCACTCCCCGAGGTCGGTCTCGTGCACCTCGATGCCCGCGCCCTCCAGCGCATGGTTGAGGTTGATCTCCTCGGTGGCCATCGACTTCGACTTCACGACGCGACGGACGTCGGCCGCCCGGGCGATCTCGGTGATGATCCCCGCCGCCTCGGAGCCGGTCGCGGCGTGATGCACCACCACCCCGAGGCGGCGCAGCGACTCCTCCAGTCGGGTCAGGTTGGCGCGCAGCGCCGTGACCCCCTCGGCGCGCACGGCGGTCCCACGCACCTTGAGCTCCGTCATCCCCGCCTCGCCCATGGCTTCGTTCCGGGCGTCGTTGAACCGCTGGGCCATGACGCCGAGCGCGCCGCGGAGCTCCACGTCGGCGAGGGTCGCCTCCACCCGGTCCCGCAACGGAGGGAGCGGATCACCCGGGTTGCGGTGCCGGGCGAGGTGCGACGAGGACAGCGTCACGGCAGCCCCTCGGCGAGCACGTCGGCGACGTGGCGGAACTCGAGGGGGACCCCGCGGCGCCGAGCCCGGGTGGCGAGGTGCAGCAGGCATCCGGTGTCACACGCCGTGAGCTGCGGGGCGCCGCTCGCCACGGCCCGGTCGAGCTTCTCGTCGGCCATCGGGACGGAGATCTCGGGGTGGGAAACCGAGAAGCTCCCTCCGAACCCGCAACACCGCTCCACGTCGACCATGTCCGCGATCGTCACCCCGGCGTCGTCGAGAAGCTGTCGGGGCGCGTCCGCGACGCCCAGCTCGCGCAGGAGGTGACACGACGCGTGGTAGGTCACCGTGCCCTCGACACCGATGCCCAGGTCCGGGCGTTCGAGCACGTCGACGAGGAACTGGGTCAGCTCGTACGTCTTGGCGCTGACCGCCGCGACCCGGTCCCGTTCCGCGCCGTCGAAGAGGGTCGGGTAGTAGCGGTGCACCATCGCCGCGCACGACCCCGACGGGGCCACGATCGCCTCGTACGGCTCGAACACGTCGGTGAAATGCCGGGCGAGCCGCCGCGCGTCGTCCGGGAACCCGGCGTTGAAGCCGGGCTGGCCGCAGCAGGTCTGAGCCTCGGGGAACTCGACCGTGCAGCCCGCGGCCTCCAGCAGCCGTACCGCGGACCGGCCGGTCTGGGGTGCGAACTGGTCGACGAGACAGGTGACGAAGAGTCCGACGCGCACGGTCTCACACCCCTCGCGGGACGGTGACGGACGGGGTGCTCACGACGCTCACGTCGTGAACCGCGGGGGGCGCTTCTCGGCGAACGCGGTGAGGGCCTCGACGAAGTCGCCGGACTGCGACGCGAGGATCTGCGTGCGGTTCTCGAGATGGATCGCCGCGTCGAGGCTCGGCGCGGCGAGGTTGGCCCACATCACCTCTTTGGTCATCACGACCCCGAACGGCGCGTTCTGGAGGATCTCGTCGGCGATCCCGAACGCGGCGTCCAGGAGCTCCTCGTCGGGAACCACCCGGCTGACCAGACCCCACCGGTCGGCGTCGGTGGCGTCGAACTGGCGGCCGGTGAGCATCAGTTCGAACGCCCGGGAGGCGCCGATGAGCCGGGGGAGCGCGTAGCTGACGCCGACGTCGCAGCCCGAGAGGCCGACCCGGATGAACTGCACACCGAAGCGGGCCGACGCCGCCGCGAGGCGCACGTCGCTGAACAGGGCGAGCGCGAGTCCGCCGCCGACCGCGGGGCCGTTGACCGCGGCGATGACCGGCTGGGGGACGCGCCGCAGGTGGGTCATCAGCCCGGCGATGTGCGCCTGGGCGCGCAGCGCGCCGGCCGGACCCGGGCCACCGGCCGACACGCTCGCGCCCGACGTGCCGCCACCCTTCAGGTCGAGGCCGGCGCAGAACCCTCGCCCGGCCCCGGTGAGGACCACGACCCGCGTGGTGGTGTCGCGCTCGAAGCCGTCGAGCACCTCGTGGAGCTCGTCGACCAGGTCCCACGACAGCGCGTTGAGCCGGTCGGGTCGGTTCAGGGTGACGAGCGCGACCTGGGGGCGGGGATGCTCGACGAGGACGCCGCTCACAGCACCAGCTCGGCCATCGTGCGCAGCACGGTCGGGTCGTGGGCGCCGATGAGCATGGTGGTGACCCGTGACGCCTTCCAGACCTCAAGGTCGTCTCGCACCTTCTCCTTGGGTCCGATCAACGCGATCTCCTCGACCATCGCGCGGGGGACGGCGCCGACCGCCTCCGCCTGGTGGCCGTCGAGGTACAGCTGCTGGATCTTGGTCGCCTCGGCCTCGTAGCCGAGGCGGCAGAACACGTCGAAGTGGAAGTTCATCTCCCGTGCGCCCATCCCGCCCACGTACAAAGCGATCGCGGGCTTCATCGCGTCCGCGGCTCGATCCGGGTCGTCGTCGAAGACGACGGTCACCGTGGGGAGGATCTCGAAGTTGTCGGGTCCGCGCCGAGCACCCGGACGGCCCCAGCCTTCCTCGAGCGACGCGCAGTACTGGTCCTCATGGTGGGGGGAGTAGAAGATCGGGAACCACCCGTCGGCGATCTCGGCGGCGAGGGCGACGTTCTTCGGTCCCTCCGCGCCGAGGATGACCGGCAGGTCGGCGCGTCGGGGATGCACGATCGAGCGCAGCGGCTTCCCCAGGCCGGAGCCACCCGGGTAGGGGAGCGGGTAGTGCGGCCCCGGGCTGGTGACGCGCTCCTCGCGGGCGAGGACGTCGCGGATGATCGACACGTACTCGCGAGTGCGGGCCAGCGGCTTCGGGAACGGCATGCCGTACCAGCCCTCGACGACCTGGGGGCCCGAGACACCCAACCCGAGCACGAACCGGCCTTCGGAGAGGTGGTCCAACGTGAGCGCGGCCATCGCCGCCGCGGTCGGCGGGCGGGCCGACAGCTGCATCAGGTCGGTGCCGAGCCGGATCCGACTCGTGCGCGAGCCCCACCACGCCAGCGGCGTCAACGCGTCGGAACCCCACGACTCCGCCGTCCACACCGAGTCGAACCCCAACCGCTCGGCCTCGACGACGAGGTCGGCGGCCCCCGCGGGTGGTCCCGCACCCCAATACCCGAGCTGCAGTCCCAGCTTCATGGGCGTCGGCTCCGAACCGGGCGAGGCTGCGTGGTGGCGGGCACAGGTGAGAACCTATGCCCTCGCGAGCCGCGAACGCGGAGAAGCGGAGGGACGATGGGCGCGCTGGACGGCTACGGGACGCTCGTGACCGGTGGCGGCAGCGGCATCGGTGAAGGCTGCGCCGCCGCGCTGGTCCGCGACGGCGCCGCCGTGACCATCTGCGGGCGCACCCCGGACAAGCTCGACGCAGCCGCGGAACGGCTCCGGGCCGTCGCCGGACCCGGCGCCTCGGTGCACCCGGTCCCCGCCGACGTCACCGACGAGGAGCAGGTCGAAGCCGTGGTCGCCAAGGCCGCCGAGCCCACCGGGCGGCTCCACGGCGTCGTCGCCTCCGCCGGCGGGTCGCTCCACATGGGCCCGCTCGTCCTCGCCGACGTCGCCGCGGTGCGCGCCACCCTCGACCTGAACGTGATCGGCACGTTCCTCACCCTCAAGCACGCCGCGCCGCTCCTCGCCGCCAGCGGCGGCGGCTCGTTCGTCGGGGTCTCGTCCCACGCCGGTCTCGACACCTTCCGGTTCCTCGGCGCCTACGGCGCGGCCAAAGCCGGCCTGGACATGATCGTCCGTGTCGCCGCCGACGAGCTCGGCTCGGCGCGGGTTCGGGTCAACTCGATCCGTCCCGGAATCGTCGCCAACGAGCTCATGGCCGCGATCACCGCCGGTGGACCCGTGCTCGACAGCTACCTCGAGAACATCCCCCTGCACCGGGTCGGGACCGTCGAGGACGTCGCCGCGCTCACCCGGTTCCTGATCGGACCCGACTCGAGCTGGATCAC
This sequence comes from uncultured Actinomycetes bacterium, assembly GCA_963714105.1. GTDB lineage: Bacteria > Actinomycetota > Acidimicrobiia > IMCC26256 > PALSA-555 > PALSA-555. The sequence goes on from OY970233.1 coordinate 2,816,144, forward strand.
CGGCCAGTGCATCAGCGTCGACGGCGGCCAGTCGCTCCGCAAGGGCGCCGACTACTCGGCGTTCAGTGAACCCGTCTACCGCGACCAGGAGGGCTGGCAGCTCATGGTGGAACCCGACTGATGAACCTCGACGACACCCACGCCGTCGTCACCGGCGGCGCCAGCGGGATCGGCCGTGCCACCGCCCTCGAGCTCGCCCGCCGCGGCGCCGCCGCCGTCGCGCTCGCCGACGTCAACGACACCCGGCTCGCCGAAGCCGCCGAGCAGCTCGAAGCGCTCGGCGCCCGGGCCTTGCCCGTCCGCTGCGACGTCTCGAAGGACGCCGACGTCGACGCGCTCCGCGACCAGGTCCTCGACGCGTTCGGCCACGTCGACGTGGTGATGAACAACGCCGGCGTCGCCCTCCTCGGACCGCCAGACCTGCTGTCCATGGACGAGTGGAACTGGATCCTCCAGATCAACCTCTACGGCGTCATCCGCGGCGTGCGCGCCTTCGTCCCTCACCTCCGCCACCGCGGACGAGGCTGGGTGGTGAACACCGCGTCGGTCGCCGGCCTCTACGGGTACGCCTGGGACACCATCCCCTACATCACCGCCAAGTTCGGGGTGATGGGCCTCAGCGAAGGCCTCTCCCTCTACCTCAGGCCCCTCGGCATCGGCGTCTCCGTCCTCTGCCCCGGGCTCGTCACGTCGAACATGGCCGAGACCGCCCGACTCGGGGGGCTCGACGACCCGTCGGCGTGGATCCGCGAGATGCCCCTCGACAACCCCGTCCTCCCCGACGTGCCCGGCCGGCTCGTCTGCGACGCGATCGAACAAGACCAGTTCCTGGTCCTCACCCACCCCGACCCCATCCGGGAACGTATCGCCCGCCGCGGACAAGACCCCGACGCGTTCATGCGGGCCCAGATCGACGAGCTCCCCACCCCACCGAACCTTCCCTGAGGGGCTCCGGGACGCGAACGGGCCGAGGACGCCAGCGGGTCTGCGCAGCACCGGTGAACGCCGCGCCAGCCGGGAGAGGCCGAAGCGCACCGCCCAGGTTGTCACCGACTCCGCATCTCTGGGATGACGACGGCAGCTGCGGCTTTGGCACCGGCCCGGGTGACCACTCCAACGGCGGCAACCCCCTGCTCGGCGCGTTGGCCAACAACGGTGGACGTACCCAGACCTCCTCCCACTCAGACGTACCCAGACCTCCTCCCACTCAGTGGAAGCCCGCTCGTCGACGCGGTCCCCCTCGCGCATTGCAGCGACGGCAACGCGCTCGCCGGCTTCACCATCACCACCGACCAGCGGCTCCTCGCCCGGCCCAGCCCGCCCGGCGGCGCGCGCGATATCGGCGCGGTCGAAGTCCAGGTCGCCGCCGGCCCGGCACCCGCGCCCACCACCGTCGTGGTTCAATCGAGGTTCACTGGGTAAGCGCGCGAACAACCCCGGCCGTGTACCGCCGGGACTACTGCAGGGGTTTCAGGCAGGGGAACCCAGCCCCTAAACGTCGCGGACCCGCTGACACCGCGACACGCCCGTGTTGGCCCGACGCCTTACCGGTGTTCTGTGAAGCGCAATGGGATGTGCTTGATCCCGTTGATGAAGTTCGAACGCAGACGCGACGGCTCGCCCGCGAGTTCCAGGGCGTCCCAGCGGTTGAGGAGCTCGTCGAAGATGACTTGGATCTCCATGCGGGCCAGGTTCGCGCCGAGGCAGAAGTGCGGGCCGCCGCCACCGAACGCGACGTGCTCGTTCGGTGAGCGTTCGATGTCGAACGTCATCGGGTCCTTGAACACCGACTCGTCACGGTTCGCGGACGTGTACCAGATGACGATCTTGTCGCCTTCGGCGATGTCGGTGCCGCCGACGTTGACGTCACGGGTAGCCGTGCGGCGAAAATGCATCACCGGGCTGGCCCAGCGGAGCATCTCGTCCACCGCGCCCGGCAGCAGCGCCCGGTTCCCCCGAAGCTTGGCCAGCTGGTCCGGGTGCTCGAGGAGTGCCAGCAGCCCGTGGCTCACCTGGTTGCGGGTGGTCTCGTTGCCGGCGACGGTGAGGAGCATGAAGAAGAGGTCGATCTCGAGCTGGGTCAGCTGCTCCCCATCGACGGAGGCTTCGCTGAGCACGCTGATCAGGTCCGACCCCGGATGGGCTCGCTTGTCCTCGGCGAGCTTGGCCGCGTAGGCGAACAGCTCCATCGAGGCGAGCTGGGCCTCCTCCTCGGTGACCCCGTACTCGGGGTCGTCGGACCCGACCATCCGGTTCGACCAGTCGAACATCTTGTGCCGGTCGTCTTGGGGGACACCGAGGATGTCGGCGATGACCTGAAGCGGCAGCTCTGCGGCGACGTCGACAACGAAGTCGCACTCACCGCGAGGCGTGGCCTTGTCGAGGATCCCGCGGGTGCGCTCGCGGACCGTCGCTTCCAGCTCGGTGATCATCCGGGGGGTGAAGCCCTTGTTGACGAGGCGGCGGTACCGGGTGTGCATCGGCGGGTCCATGTTCAGCATCATCAGCCGCTGCTGCTCGAGGTCCGCCTCGGGGAGGTCCCACATGAACACCGCGCCCTTCGCGGACGAGAACGTCTGGTTGTCGCGGTTCACGGTCACGACATCGTCGTAGCGGGTCAGGCACCAGAAGCCCGGGCCGCCGTCCGGCTCTGGGTGCCAGTAGATCGGCGCCTCGCGGCGCAGCTCGGCGAACCACTCGTGGGGGACACCCTTCACGAAGACGTCCTTGTCGGTCAGGTCGATGTCGTCGAGGCTCATGGTCAGACGGCCGAGGAGGCCTTCTCCTTGTCGAACTCGGGGATGACGTACTTGCCGAACAGCTCGATCGACTGCATGACCTTGTCGTGCGGGATGTCGTAGGGGTTCACGAGGCACAGGAGCAGGTCGCAGCCGCACGCCTCGTAGCGCTTGCAGGTCTCGATGCACTCGTCGGGGTCGCCGACCACCCCGGCGCCGGCGCTGTGGATGTAGTCGAAGTTGAGGTGCTCGAGCGCCCCTTCGCGTCGGTGCTGGAGCGGACCGGCCGCGTACTGGTAGGTGCCCAGCTCCTGCTTGGTCTCCTCCATCCACTCCGCGACGGACGCGATGAGGTTCCCACCCGCCTTCGGGTACCACTCGAAGGAACGCTTCGCGACGTCGTAGGCCTCCTGCTTCGTCGGCGCGCAGTGCACCATCGTGAAGGTCGCCGCGGTCTCGTTCTTGAACTTGCCGACGGGCTGTTCACATTCGCTCAGACCCTCACGGTAGGCGCTGATGTTCTTGATCAGTTCCTCGGGGGGGAGGCCGACGGTGAACGAGCACAGACCGATGCCCTGCTTCCCGACCTCTCGGTGCCCGTCGATGCTGCTCGTCGCGCCGAAGATCGGTGGGTGCGGCTTCTGCAGTGGCTTCGGCAGCACTCGGCGGGGTGCCCCCATGTGCCAGAACTCGCCGTCGGCCTGGTACTCGTCCTCGGTCCAGGCACCGACGATGTGACCCAGGGCCTCGCGCCACATCTGGCGGGTCTTGCTCGGATCGACGTCGAAGCCCTCGAGCTCGGCTCGCGTCGACGACCGGCCGGTGCCGAAGTCGACCCGGCCGTCGGAGAGCAGGTCGAGGACCGCCGCGGACTCCGCGGAGCGAATCGGGTGGTTGTACGGCTGAGGGAGCAGCCGCACCCCATACCCGATCCGGATGTTCTTGGTGCGGGCCGCGATTGCGCCGTAGAGGACCTCGGGGTTCGAGCAGTGCGAGTACTCCTCCAGGAAGTGGTGCTCGACGGTCCAGAAGGCGTGGAAGCCGACCTGGTCACCGAGGATCGCCTGCTCGAGGGTGTTCTTGTAGGCCTGATGCTCCTGGTCCGGTGTCCAGGGCCGGGGGACCGGGATCTCGTAGAACAAGGCGAACTTCACGGGCAGCCGTCCTTCCGGGTCAGTCGCGAAAGCCGCGGACGAGATGATCCTCGATGAAGCGCCGCAGCTGGTGCGCGTCGCCGAGATCGACGGTCTGCGATGGGACCGTCACGAGCGAGATCAGGATCCGCATGATCCACTCCGAGGCCTGACGCAGGTCGAGATCGGCGCGGACCTCGCCGTTCTCGCGTGCCTCCTCGAGGAACGGCACCCAGAAGTCGACCCACCGGGCGAACATGGTCGGGCTCGACGCGAGCCGCAACGTGGCGAGCGCGGGCTCACCGGGATGCTCGTGGAGACCCAGCCGACGCTCCTCGTCGACCAGGCCGCGCACCACGACCGCTGCCTCGGCCACCTTCCCCGCCAACGAGCGGCGGCGCCGCACCAGCGGCTCGGCCTCCGCGACCCGCAGTTCCGCGACCCGCTCCAGCACCGCCTGGATCAGGGCATCGCGGTCCGGGAAGTACCGATACACCGACCCGCGGGACACACCGGCCTCGGTCGCGACGTCGTTCATCGAGACGCGGCGCAGCCCCCAGCGGCGAACGCACTCCTCCGCGGCGCGCAGGATCCGCTCCGGGGTCGCAGCGAGGGGTTCGACAGGCAGGGCGGTGTACAAGTGAACAGAACCTATACAATTGTGCAGCCAGTCGGCAATCGGGGGGCTTCGCGTGGACGGTGACGGACGGCTCGCCGGGCGCGTCGCGGTGATCACCGGCGCCGCGTCCGGACTCGGCGCCGCGTGCGCCGAGCGGTTCGCCCGAGAGGGGGCGCTCGTCGCCAGCCTCGATGTCACGCCGGGAGCGCCGGCGGTCGAGGAGCACGTGGTCGACGTCGGCGACGAAGCGGCGGTCGCCACCGCGATCGACGCAGTCGTGGCGAGCCTCGGGCGTCTCGACGTGGTGCTGAACTGCGCCGGGGTCGCGGGGGGCGGACCGGTGCACCTCCTCGACGCCGCCGAGTGGGCGCGGGTCCTGCGCGTCAACCTGACCGGCACGTACCTCGTGTGCAAGCACGCGCTCCGCCACCTGATCCCGCAACGGTCGGGGAACATCATCAACTTCGCCAGCATCGAGGGCCTCGAGGGGACCGAGGGCGGCAGCGCCTACAACGCCTCGAAGGGCGGCGTGGTGCTGCTCACCAAGAACCTGGCCATCGACTACGGGCGGCTCGGCATCCGGGTCAACTGCATCTGCCCCGGGTTCATCGAGACCCCCATGTTCGAATCGGTCATGGGCAGCGAGGCGATGGCGCAGTACCGCGACCGGTACCGCGACGAGCACAAGCTCGGGCGCTTCGGCCGGCCCGACGAGATCGCCGGCGCGGCGCTGTTCCTCGCCTCCGACGACGCGTCGTTCGTCAGCGGTCACGCGCTCGTCGTCGACGGCGGCTTCACCGCGGGGATGCGCTCGGGCCTCTCCGACCTCATGATGGGCGACCTCTAACCGGCGAGCCGCCCCCAGCCAGAATGGCGGGCGGGCCGACGCCTCTGTAACGTGTTCTCGTTTCCGGCTCGCGCGGGAGGTACGTCGCGTGTACATCGGCCTGACCGACGATCAAGAGCGGCTCCGCCAGGAGGTCCGCGCCTACTACGACCAGCTCCTCACCCCCGAGGTGCGGGCCGAGCTGACCGGCTCGGGCGGTGTCGGCGACGCGAACCGGCGCGTGGTGCGCCAGATGGGCAAGGACGGGTGGCTCGGCGTCGGGTGGCCGAAGGAGTGGGGCGGGCGAGGCTTCACCCCGGTCGAGCAGTTCATCTGGTTCGACGAGTCGATGCGCGCCGGCGCGCCGGTGCCGATGCTGACCATCAACACGGTCGGGCCGACGATCATGCGCTTCGGGACCGACGAGCAGAAGTCGTTCTTCCTCCCCAAGATCCTGAAGGGCGAGGTCCACTTCTGCATCGGCTACTCGGAGCCGGGGGCCGGCACCGACCTCGCGGCGCTGACGCACGCGCGCCGAGCGGGACGGCGACGAGTACGTCATCAACGGCCAGAAGATGTGGACCAGCCTCGCCAGCGGCGCCGACTACTGCTGGCTCGCGGTGCGCACGAACCCGAACGTGAAGAAGCACAAGGGTATCTCCCTGTTCATCGTCCCGATGGACGCCCCGGGCATCAAGTCGCTCCCGATCCACGTCATGGGCGAGTCCGACATCAACCAGGTGTTCTACGAGGACGTGCGGATCCCCGCCTCCGCCCGGGTCGGGGAGGAGAACGAGGGCTGGAAGCTCATCACCAACCAGCTGAACCACGAGCGGGTGACCTTGTGCTCGTCGGGCATGGTCGAGCGGGCCCTGAACGACACCCGGACGTGGGCGCAGGAGACCCGCCTTCCGAACGGCCAGCGGGTCGTCGACGAGCAGTGGGTGCAGCTGAACCTGGCGCGCGTCCACGCCCGGCTCGAGTTCCTGCGCCTCATCAACTGGAAGATCGCCTGGGCGTCGACGAACGGCGAGCTGCAGCCCGCCGACGCGTCCGCGACGAAGGTGTTCGGCACGGAGTTCTACATCGAGGCGTTCCGGCTCCTGATGGAGATCCTCGGTCAGCGCTCGTACCTGAAGGACGACGCGCCCGGCGCGGTGCTCCAAGCTCGACTCGAGCACTCGTACCGTGGCCTCATCATCTTGACGTTCGGTGGCGGCACCAACGAGATCCAGCGCGACCTGATCGCGGTGTTCGGTCTCGGCATGCCGCTCGCCCCCCGGTAGCGGAACAGGAGCACCGATGGACTTCGCGTTCAACGAGGAGCAGCGGGACCTGCAGGGCCTCGCCGTGCAGATCCTCGACGCCGAGGTCAGCCCCGAGCGGCTGAAGGAAGTCGAAGGCGGCGAGGACAACATCGACCGGGAGCTGTGGTCCAAGCTCGCCGACGCCGGCATCCTCGGCATCGCCGTGCCCGAAGCCCAGGGCGGAGGTGGCTACGGGTTCCTCGAGGCGGCCATCGTCCTCGAGCAGGTCGGGCGCACCGTCGCGCCCGTCCCCTACCTCTCCACTGTCGTGCTCGGGGCGCTCCCGATCGGACGGTTCGGGACCGACGCGCAACGCGACGCGCTGCTTCCCGGTGTCGTGAACGGGGAGCTGCTCCTCACCGCGGCGTTGATCGAGGACGGCGGCGACCCGCACCGACCGTCGACGACGGCCCGCCGCGACGGCGACGGCTGGGTGCTCGACGGCGAGAAGATGTGCGTCCCCGACGGCATGCTCGCCGACCGGGTCCTCGTTCCCGCCGCGCTCGACGGCGGCGTGGTCATCGCCATCGTCGACCCGAACGCCGCGGGGGTCACGCGGTTGCGCCAGCAGCACCACCAGCGGGCACGACGAGGCGCTCCTCCGACTCGACGGGGTGCGGGTCGGTGTCGGTGACCTGCTCGGCGGGACCGACCGGGGATCCGAGGTGCTCGACTGGACCATCGAGCGGGCGACCGCGGCGCTGTGCGCCGTCGCGATCGGCGTCTGCGAGGAAGCCGTCCGCATGACCGCCGAGTACACCAAGACCCGCGAGCAGTTCGACCGTCCCATCGCGACGTTCCAGGCCGTCGGGCAACGCGCCGCGGACGCCTACATCGACACCGAAGCGATCCGGCTCACCGCCTGGCAGGCGATCTGGCGGCTCTCCGAGGACCTCCCCTCCGCCGCCGAGGTCGCGGTCGCGAAGTTCTGGGCCGCGGAGGGCGGCCAGCGGGTCGTCCACGCCGCCCAGCACCTCCACGGCGGCATGGGCGTCGACCGGGACTACCCGTTGCACCGCTACTTCCTGCTCGCCAAGCAGCTCGAGCTCACGCTCGGCGGCACCACACCGCAGCTGCTCACGCTCGGTCGCATCCTCGCCGCCGAGCCCGTCGCGTAGACCGACTGGCTGAGACGCCGGCCGCCCTGGCCGTCGAACACGACGGCCTCCGCATCGCCGCCCTCGACTGGGGCGGCGACGGCGAACCGCTCCTGCTGCTGCACCCCAACGGGTTCTGCGCCGGGTTCTTCGACCCCATCGCGCGTCGCCTCACCGACCAGTTCCGTCCCGTCGCCGTCGACCTGCGCGCCCACGGCGGCACCGACGCGCCCGCCCGCTCACCCGACGACTATGCGTTCGCCCGGCTCGCCGGTGACGTCCTCGCCGTCCTCGACACGCTCCGCATCGACCGAGTGGGTCGCGCTCGGCGAATCGCTCGGCGGGGGCGTCGCCGCCCTCCTCGACGCCGCCCGTCCCGGCGCGACCCGGGCGCTGATGCTCTGCGAGGCGATCGCCTTCGACGTCACGACCCGTCGCCCCGCCCCGCGCACCGAAGGCGACGGCAACATCATGGCGACCGATCGCCCGGAAACGCCGGGCCGTGTGGCCGGACCGGGCCACTGTCCTCCGCTCCTACGGCAGCCGGCCGCCCCTCGACGTGCTCGCACCCGAAGCGCTCGTCGCGTACGTCCAGTGGGGCTTCACCGATCGACCCGACGGTCAGGTCGAGCTGGCCTGCCCGCCCGAGGCCGAAGCGACCGTCTTCGAGGTCTCGGCCTCCGAGCTCGGGGGGCTCGACGCGTGGCGTCACCTCGCCGACCTCACCGCGACGACCACCATCCTCGCGCGGAACCGACTCCGACCTGCCGCAGCCGTGGTTCGAGGAACAAGCGAAACGGGCGCACGCCCCCTTCGTCCCCGTCGACGGCGGCCACTTCTTCGTGCACGAGGACACCGCACGCGCCGAGCAGCTCATCCGCCGCCACCTCGGCCCGCAACCCGATGCGAAGATGAGCTGATGGGCGGCCTCGGTCCCCTCGACCGGGTCGTCGCCCGCGACGAGATCCGCCAGCTCGTCGCCCGCTATGCGGTGCGCATGGACGCCCGCGACGTAGCCGGCGTCGCCGCGCTGTTCGTCGACGACGTCCAAGTCGGTCGAGACCAGCGCGGCCGCCCCGCCCTCCAGGCGTTCCTCGAAGCCGCGGTGGCGGAGATGCCGGTCACGATCCTCAACGTCGGCACCCACCTCATCGAGCTCGACGACGCCGACCACGCCCGCGGGGTCGTGTACTGCCGCGGCGAGCTCGCCCTCGAGGGCCATTGGGTCGTGCAAGCCATCCAGTACCGCGACACCTACGAACGCCGCGCCGCCGAGTGGTACTTCGTGCGTCGCCGCCACCTGCTCTGGTACGGACGCGACGTCGGCACCTCACCGTTGGGGCTCCCCCCGGCCCGCTGGCCCGAGCACGCGACCGGGTGGGGTGAACCGGAGCGGTGGGACCCGTGGATGACCCCGGACCGGTCTGACCCCTGACGCTCAGCCCGGCGGGAGCGGCCCGGCGCCGAGCCAGTCTCGAAACAACCCGGCGAGGTTGGGTCCCCCGATCGACTCGGCGAGGTGGACGAAGTCCTGCGTCGTGGCCACCCGCCCCGCGAACCGGGCCGCGTACGTCGACAGGATCCGGAAGAACGTCGCGTCGCCGACCTGGCGGCGCAGCGCGTCGAGGGTCGAGCGCGCCCCGCTCGTACACGGTCGGTCCGAACATCTCGTCGACCCCCGGGTTGTCGACCGGGACCCGCGGGCTGCCCGCGAGCCGCCGGCGGGCGCCGGCGACGCTCACCGCCAGCGGCGTGCCGAGCGCGTGGTCGGCCCACAGCCACTCGCCGTAGGTCGCGAAGCCCTCGTTGAGCCAGATGTCGGACCAGCGGGCCGGGCTCACCGAGTCACCGAACCACTGGTGGGTGAGCTCGTGGGCGAGGACGGTCGCGCCGCCGGACGGGTCTGCCACGACGTCCGGTGTCACGAGGGACAGGGTCTGGGCCTCGAACCCGAAGCCGCGTGCGCCCACCGCGGGGACGACCACGCCATACTCCCCGAACGGGAACCGTCCGAACCGGGCGGTGAAGAACTGCAGCATCGCGGGGGTCGCGGCGACGGCGGGCGCGGCGACGCTCTCGGTGGTGGGGGAGTACACGTCGCGGAGCGGGACGCCCGCCGGGTCGGGGAGCGTGACCAGACGCAGGTCGCCGACGACGACCTCGGCGAGGTACGGCGCCATCGGCGCGTCCTCCTGCCAGACGTCGGTGACCGTCTGCGGCCCGGTGATCTCCTGGACCTGGCGGCCGTTCGCGACAGCTTCGAGCCTGGCGGGGACGGTGACCCGGACCGTGAACGTGGCCTTCTCGGCCGGGTTGTCGTTGACCGGGTACCACCGGCGGGCCGCGTCGGGCTCGCCGAGGGTGAACGCGGTCCCCGCGTCGGTCAGCCAGCCGTTGGCGAGACCCAGACCCGGGACCCGGCCGGGTTGGGGGCGCCCGCCGTAGCGGACCTCGACCGAGAAGCGCTGCCCGCGGGCCAGCGGCCGGCGCGGTCGCACGACCAGCTTGTCGGGGGTGACGCCGACACGCGCCGGCTGGCCGTCGACACGTACCGCGCTGGCGTGGAGGCCGGTCAGGTCGACCTGGAACTGCGTGATCGGGGTTCGCGTCACCGCGTCGAACGTCGCGGTGCCCGTCAGCGTCCCCGCGGTCGGGTCCGCGGTGAGGGACAGGTCGTAGTGGTGCACCGTGTAGCTGCGGTCCCCGAGGGTCGGGAAGTACGGGTCGCCGTAGCCGGTGCCCGAGCGGGTCGGCACGGCCGCCGCGGGTGCGGTTCCCAGCCCGAGCGGGACCAGCAGGCCGAGGAGCAGCGCGGCGACGCCGCGGGTGCGGATCCGACGGTGAGGCACGCCTCGGTCAGGCCACGACCTGGTCGGCGCGCAGCGCGGCGATGGCCGCTGCGTCCTTGCCGAGCTCAGCCAGGACCTCGTCGGTGTGCTGGCCGAGGTGGGGGGGCATCGCCCGGGGCGCCGCCGGTGTGTCGACGAAGTCGACCGGGGTGTTGATCATCGTCGCGGTCGTGTCCCCGTCGGGGACGTCCACGAAGCCGCCCCCGGCCCAGGCTTGCGGGTCGGCGAGCACCTCGTCGGTGGTCTGCACCGGAGCCCACCACATGCCTTCGCGGTCGAGGGCCTCACCCCACTCCTCCCGGGTGCCGCCCGCGAACAGCGCGTCGAGCTCGGGGATGAGGACGTCCACGTTCTTGCGGCGCGCCGCGGCGGTCGCGAACCGCTCGTCGTCGATCCATTCGGGCCGGCCGACAGCCCGGCACAGGTCGGGCCAGTGCCGGTCGCCTTCGAGCCCGATGAGCCAGAACCAGCGTCCGTCCCGGTCCTGGTAGCAGTTGATCGCCGGGTTCGTCATCGTCGCGTGCGTCGCCGTCCCGATCGGGACGCCGAGGCGCAGCGCGGTGTTCAGATCGAACCCGATCGTGTACATGCCGTGCCGGAGCAGCGACGTGGTCACCACCTGACCCCTCCCGGTGCGGCCACGCGCCACGAGCGCGGCGCAGATCCCCGCCGCGAGGGTCATGCCCGCACCGTGGTCGCCCATGCCGCCCCGCTGGAACGGTGGCTCGCGGCCCGGCCCGGCGAGGAGCCCGGCGATGCCGCTCCGAGCCCAGAACGCCCCGATGTCGTACGCGGCTCGGGTGCGTTCGGGTCCGGCCTGCCCGTACCCGGTGATGATCCCGTACACCAGCTCAGGCGCGCGGGCGTGGAGGCTCGCCGCGTCGAGACCGAGACGCTCGAGCGCGTCGAGGCGGATGTTGGTGAGGAACACGTCCGCGGCGGCGATGAGCTCGACGCCGAGCGCGAGTCCGTCGGGCTGGGTGAGGTCGACCACGATGCTGCGCTTCGAGCGGTTGTCCAGCTCGAACGGCGGGTTGAAGGGCAGGTCGGCGCCGAGCATGGCGAGGAACCCGCGCGCCGGGTCACCGTCGGGCGGCTCGATCTTGACCACGTCGGCGCCCCAGTCGGCGAGGATCCCCCCGGCGGCGGGGCCGGCGACCCACACGCCGAGCTCGACGATCCGCATCCCCGCCAGGGGTCCACTCACCGGAGCTCCCCGGCGGCGACCCCGACCTCGACGCGCCCGTCGACGACCCGCACCGGGTACGTGGGGAGCGCGACGACCGCGGGGGGAGCGACGACGTGCCCGTCGCGGACGTCGAACCGGGCGCCGTGACGCGGGCATTCGATCGTGGCCCCCCGCAGCCGGCCTTCACCGAGCGGCCCCCGGTCGTGGGTGCACACGTCCGCGACCGCGCACAGCGCACCGTCGACGTTGCAGAGCAGCACCCGGGCCGCGCCGACTTCGACCGCCCGGGTGTGCCCGGGCCGCACGTCGCCTTCGGAGGCGACGGTCACGTAGCCGCTCACGACTCGACGTACTCCTCGAGGACGCGGTGAAAGTGCCGGATGCGGCGCTCCTGGTGCGCGAGGTACAGGCCGGTGAAGCCAGCCGAGCGCATCCCCGCCTGCACCGGTGGTGCCGCGGCCGCGTCCTGCTGCAAGGCGAGATGCAGCTTCTGCTCGGTGCCGTCCCCGAACGTGCACACGAGCCGCTCCGGCCGGGGCGGGGGATCCACCCCCGCCGGGAGCCGCACGTAGGTCTGGAAGTCCCACCACATCAGCTCCGGGTCGCGCTCGTGGGGCCGGTGCCGGAAGAACCAGAAGTGATCGGCGCTGATGTTCAACGTGATGTTCGGGAAGATGAAGTAGTGGAAGTCGTCCGTGAGCTGCTCGTCGGCCAGCGCGTCGTAGTCGAACCCGTTGCGGGCGCCGTACTCCCGACGGGCCTGGAACAACGCGGGACGCACCTCCTCGGCTCGACCCTCGAACGGCGCCGGGTCCAACCCGGCGCCTTCCATGATCACCCGCATCATGTGGGTGAGCTGATGGCGGTCCGCGTACCCCTCCCGGGCGGCAAGCTCGTCGGTCCACCGGGGGCTCGGGTAGCCGACCCGGAAGATGAACCGGCTGTGCTGGCCGAGGATGTCGACCGGGCAGTCGACGTCGTCGGTGAACGACAGCAGCTCCGGGTGGATGCCCTGCACGTGGTACACCTCGTTGAAGGCGTCGACGCCGACCTTCCAGTTGCACGCCCACAGCATCGAGATGTCCTCGACGAGGTGGTAGTTCGACCCGAACGCGTACGGCTCGAGATGCTCGGTGAGCGGGCCGAGGTACTCCTCGAGCGGCTCGGCCTGCCCGTCGAAGTTCACGAACACCCAGCCGTTCCACGTCGCGCACCGCACCTCGGGCAGCCCGACACATCCCGTCGGGTCTCCCTGCGGGAAGTCGGCGGCGTCGGGCACCGACGCCAACGCCCCGTCCCGCCCGTAGGTCCACAGGTGATACGGGCACTGGAACATCGCCGCGAAACCCGAACCCGCCTCCCGTAGCCGCCGGCCCCGGTGCTGGCACACGTTGTGGAAGGCCCGCACCGTCCCGTCGTCGCCCCGCACGACGATGACCGACTCGGGACCCTGGTCGAACACCAGGTAGTCGCCGGGCTCGGCCACGTCGGACGTCGGGCCGACCAGGTTCCACACCCTCGGCCACAGCCGCTCCCGTTCACGCGCCTGGTAGGCGTGGGTCAGGTAGCGGTCCTTCGGGATCAGCGCGGACCCGAGATCGGGCTCCGGCAGCTTCGTGACCGGCGTGTGCGGCGTCATCGTCCCCCCTCGGCGGCGTGGGCCGTCCCGGCGAGGCGATCGCCGAAGACCCGACGGGCATTCCCACCCAGGATCGCGCGGCGGGCGCCCCGGTCGAGATCGTCGCGGTCCCGGATGGCCGCCACCGAGCCGGGGAACTCGGCGTCCCAGTGCGGGTAGTCGGACGCGTACACGACCGCACCGGCCCCCAGCCGCTCCACCGCGTAGGCGATGCCGTGCTCCTCCGGCTCGCAGGACACCACGACCTGGCCGTCGGTCACGAAGCTGCTCGGGGGTCGGGACAGGCCCGGCATCTCGCCCGGTCGCTTCTCGAAGTGCTCGTCCAGGCGCTCCACGAACGACGGGAACCACCCGCACCCGGCCTCCAGCAGCGCGACGCGGAGCCTCGGGAACCGCTCGAGCACCCCGCCACCGAGCAGCGCGGTGGCGCCCAGCATGATGTCCATCGGGAACGCGCACGCGTGCGCGAGCGCGTACTGGTCCACGAACCGGTCCACCCCGAGCCCCGTCCCGCCCGCATGGACGCCCACGGCCGCGTCGAGACGCTCCGCGGCCTCGAACAGCGGAACCAGCGACGGGTCATCGAGGTTGCGGCCGAGGACCGCGCCGTGCAGGGTCAGCACCACCGCACCGAGGTCGGTGACCGCCCGCTCCGCCTCCTCGACCGCCGCGTCGATCGACGCGAGCGGCAGCGCCGCCGCCGCCCGCAACCGGCGCGGGTCCGTGGCGCAGTAGGCGGCGAGCCAGTCGTTGAACGCCCGGCAGCACGCGACCTGCAGGTCCACGTCCCGGATCGACCACAACCCGAGCGCGACGGTGCCGTACAGCACCGCGACGTCGATGCCGTCCTCGTCCATGTCGACGAGACGGGCCTTCGGGTCCACCCCGCCGGGACGGTGCAGCGACGCCTCCCGGAACCCCTCGGGCGCCCAGGCGCCACGACCGGTCCCCGCCGGCATCAGCCGATCCTCGACCTGGTACCGGGTCGTGCCCCGGTCATCGAGGACGATGCGGGGTCGCCGGTCCAGGAACGCCGGGTCGAGGTGCTCCTCCCAGAGCTCGTCCGGCTCCCAGACGTGGCCGTCCGCGTCGATGACCGGGTCGATGTCGAGCGTTCCGGGCACGGCTCCCCCCTTTGACCGGGCGCAGTGTACGGGCCCTTACGATCTCGACCCATCGTGACTCCCGGACTCGAACCCGTCGACATCCTCGTGGTGTGCACCGGGAATCTGGCGCGCTCCCCGATGGGGGAGGCGCTGCTCCGCGACCACCTGGCCCGACGGGCCGTCGACGCCCGGCTGCAGTCGGCCGGGACGATGGCCTGGACCCGAGCCGCGACCGACGAAGCGATCGCGGTGATGCGCGAACGCGGTCTCGACCTCACCGCGCACCGCAGCCAGCCGCTCACGACCCCGCTCGTCGCCGACGCCGACCTCGTCCTCGCGATGACCCGCGCCCACGTGTACGGGGTGCTCGCCCACGACGACGACGCGAGCGACCGGACGTTCCTCGTCGAGGAGCTGCCCCGCCTCGCGGCGCGGGTCGAGCCGCGCCGCGTCGACGAGCCGCTGCGCGCCTGGGCGGAGCGCGTCGCCGCGGCCCGGACGCACGGGTGGGTGCCGGGCCGGGCCGACGAGGAGATCCCCGACCCGTACGGGGAGTCCCTCGCGGTGTACCGGGCGACCGCGAAGCGGCTCGACGCGGCGAGCGCGGCGATCGCCGCCCTCGTCGCGTCGGAACCCCTATGACCAGCGGTCGCCGCTCCCCAGGTCGCTCGGTGGCGCGGTCGCGGGCCGCTCGAACGGCGGGTTCGGGAGCCGGGTGATCCCCCGCGCCGCGAGTAGCGCCGCGTACCCGGCCTTGTCCGCGGGCACCGGGGTGACGTCGTCGGCCCACGTCTCGAAGAGGAGGCACCCGGCCGGTCCGGCGACGAGCGGCCCGAACACCGCGCCCCGCTCGAGCACGATCAGCGTGCCAGCAGGGCACGGGCGCCCCCCGACCTCGAGGTCGCCGTCCATCACGTAGACCAGGTTGTCGCTGGCGTGCCCGTGCCGCTCGATGACCATCCCCGGGTCGTACCGGCCCACCACCACCATGCGCTGCGGGGTCCACTCCAGGAACTTCTCGTGGACGCTGACCCGCCGGTCGCCGTGCTGCTGGGCGATGACCTCCCGCCAGGGGACGTCGTCGACGTGGACGAAGGCCAGACGGGGCCCATCGGGGGTGTCGCGGTGCTCCTCCATCACGGTCAGCGTAGGCCCCGCTCTGGAACGTGTTCTCGTCCCCGTGGGAGCATGGGCCCCGGTGGACCTCGACGGCAGGGTCGCGATCGTGACCGGAGCGGGCTCGGGAATCGGGCGGGCGACGACGCTGGCATTCACCCGCGTCGGCGTCACGGTCGTCGCCGCCGACATCGACGAGGGCGCCGCCGCGGAGACGGTCGGGCTCGTGCACGACACCGGCGGGCAGGCCGCCTCGGTGCGGGTCGACGTGACCGAGCCCCGCGCGGTGGAGGCGATGTTCGCCACCGTCGAACGGGACCACGGCGGCGTCGACATCCTCCACAACAACGCCGGGCTGGTGAGCGGCGAACCGCTCTGGCCCGACATCACCCCCGAGACGCTGCTGCGGGTCATGAACGTGAACCTCGGTGGTGTCGTCCTCGGCACCCGCCTCGCCGTGCCGGTGATGCGCCGCCGGGGGGGTGGCGCGATCGTGAACACCGCGTCGATGGCGGCGCTGTTCCCGCTCACCCCGGACCCCATCTACTCGGCGACGAAAGCGGGGGTGACGATGTTCACCCGCGCCTGCGCGCCACTCGCCGAGGAAGGGATCCGCGTGAACGCGGTGCTGCCCGGCCTCGTCGACACGCCGCTGCTCGGCAAGTCCGGCGACGGCGACCGGTGGGCCGACTGGGCGTACGCGGCACGAGACATCCTGGGGCTCCTCGACGCCGACGACGTCGCCGCCGCGGTGCTCGACCTGGTGCGCGACGACACCGCGGTCGGCGAAGAACGCGTCGTCGGCGCGATCCCCACCACCCCGGGGTCCTGACGTGGTCGTCAACGGTGAGACCCTCACCCCGAACCAGGCGGCCCGGCGGGAACGGGTCCTCGACGCGGCGATGAGCCTCGCCGCCGAAGGCGGCTACGACGCGGTGCAGATGCGCGACGTCGCCACCCGGGCTCAGGTCGCGTTGGGCACCATCTACCGGTACTTCAGCTCGAAGGACCATCTCCTCGCCGCCTGCCAGCTGGAGCTGTGGCGGGCCATGGCCGACCGGTTCGAGCGGCGCCCACCCCAGGGCGCCACCCCCGCCGACCGGGTCGTCGAGCTGCTCACCCGGGCCATGCAAGCCGCGGAGCGGGAGCCCCGCCGCACCGCCGCGCTCGTGACCGCCTCGGCGTCACCCGACCCCGCGGTGCGCGACTGCCAGATCGAGCTCATGGCCACGATGGACGAAGTGATCGCCGCCCCGATGGGCGACCTCGACCCGGTGCTGCGGGCCCGGGTGGTCCGCACGCTGCGCATGGCCTGGTTCGGGTGGCTGGTCGGCTGGGTCAACGGGTGGAACGACACCGCGACGGTCAACGCCGAGCTCGAGTCGGCGATCCGACTCCTCCTCGACCGCGTCTAACGCCCCACCACTTGTGGGCCAGAAATGGAATGTGTTCTACTCCGAGCGTGCCTGACCAGCTCATGACCACCCACACGATCGAGTTCCCCTACACCCGCACCCTCGGGCCCGTCGTCGGTCCGTTCCTCACCGGGCTGCGCGACCAGCGGATCCTCGGGATCCGCAACCGGGACGGCCGCGTGCTCGTCCCGCCCCTCGAGTGGGACCCCGCGACCGGCGAGCCCCTCACCCTCGACTTCGTGGACGTCGGGCCCGGCGGCATCGTCGAGACGTGGGCGTGGGTCACCGAACCCACCCGCAAGCACCCGCTCTCGCACCCGTTCGCGTTCGCGCTGATCCGCCTCGACGGCGCCGACACCGGCCTCCTCCACGCGGTCGACGCCGGATCGATGGACCGCATGCGGACCGGCATGCGGGTGACCGCCCGCTGGAAAGACGAACGCGTCGGCCACATCACCGACGTGTGCTTCGTCCCCGAGGAGGCGTGATGAGCCCCAAAGCGGAGCCGGTCGACGACGGCTCGGTCAAGATGATGGACTACTTCATGCAGCTCGAGTACCACGAGCTGCTCTGCCCCGTCGTGCGCCGCTACGCCGACCAGCTCCTCGAGGGGCGCCTCGTCGGGCACAAGTGCCCGAGCTGCGGGCTGGTCTACGTCCCCCCCGCGGCTACTGCCCCATCTGCGTCGTCGAGACCACCCAAGCCGACGAGGTCGTGCTCACCGACCGCGGCACCGTCACCAACTACACCGTCGTCACCCCGGTCCAGTACTACGGCCAGCACGAGACCGAGCCGTTCGTGCGGGCGTCGGTGCTCCTCGACGGCGAAGGCGGGATGATGAACCTCCAAGACGTCATCGACGTCCCCGTCGACGACGTCCGGGTCGGGATGCGGGTCGCCGCGGTGTGGAAGCCGGCGAGGGGAGCGCACCGTCGCCGACATCACCAACCGCAGCTGGGGCAGCGCCGAGGGCTGCATCGTGGGGTGGCGCCCCACCGGTGAGCCCGACCTGCCCGCCGAGGAGCTCCAGAGCAAGGCGGCGTTCTGACCATGCAAGACATCGCCATCATCGGGTACGCGCAGTCGCCGAGCTGGCGGCGCGGCCGAGCTCACCGAGACCGCAGTTCCTCTTCCCCGTCATCAGCGAGGCGCTCGACACCGCGGGGGTCGCCCGCCGCGACATCGGCTTCACCTGCGCCGGGAGCTGCGACTACCTCTCCGGGCAGACCTTCGCGTTCGTCATGAACCTCGAAGCGGTCGGCGCGTGGCCGCCGATCTCCGAGATCGCACGTCGAGATGGACGGCGCCTGGGCCCTCTACGAGGCGTGGGTCCGCCTCCAGCACGGCGACATCGACGTCGCCCTGGCGTTCGGGTCCGGCAAGTCCTCCCCGGGGGCGACCAGCGCGAGATCTACCCGCTCCAGCTCGACCCGTACACGCTCACCCCGCTCGGCGCCGACCCCGTCTCCCTCGCGGCCCTCCAGGCCCGGGCGATGCTCGACAAGGGCAACATCACCGAACGGGAGATGGCCGAGATCGCCGTCCGCAGCCGGGCCAACGCCGCCGACAACCCCTACGCCCAGGTCAAGCGGCGGCGCCGACCCCGACGCGCTGCTGCCGCGAGCCGTACGTCACCGCCCCGCTCCGCACGCCACGACCTGCCGCCGATCTCCGACGGGGCGTCCGCGGTGATCCTCGCCACCGCCGACAAGGCCCGCGCCGTGTCGAAGCGCCCGGTGTGGATCCGAGGCATCGACCACCGCGTCGAGCACGCACCAGCCGGGGATGCGCGACCTGACCGAATCGATCTCGACCCGAGCAGGCCGCCAAGCACGCCGGGGTCGCCGACGGGCCGGTCGACGTGGCCGAGGTCAGCGCCACGTTCTCGCACCAGGAGAAGCTGCTCCACGAGGCGCTCGGCCTCGGCGACGCAGCGTCGCCGTCAACCCGTCCGGGGGTGCGCTCGCCGCGAACCCGGTGATGGCCGTCGGGCTGGCCCGCATCGCCGAAGCGGCCGGGCGGATCGCCGAACGGCGGCGCGTCCCGGGCGGTGGCGCACGCCACGTCCGGGCAGTGCCTGCAACAGAACCTGGTCTGCGTGCTGGAGGGAGAGTGACGTCATGAGCCAGCACCGTCCGCGATCGTCGGGATCGGTCAGACCAAGCACAAGAAGCGCCGCGACGACGTGTCGCTCCCCGGGCTGGTGCGCGAAGCCGCCCAACGCGCCCTCGACGACGCCGAGCTGACCTGGACCGACATCGACGCCGTCGTGCTCGGCAAGGCCCCCGACCCGTTCGAAGGCGTCATGATGCCCGAGCTGTCAGCATGGCCGACGCGCTCGGCGCCGAACGGCAAGCCGATGCTCCGGGTGCACACCGCCGGCAGCGTCGGTGGCTCGACCGCGCTCGTCGCGTCGCATCTCGTCGCAGACCGGCATCCACGACCGGGTGCTGACCGTCGCCTACGAGAAGCAGGCCGAGGGCAACGCCCAGTGGGGTCTCGCCGGGCGGTCGCAGCGGCGGCATGGGCGCCGGCGGCATCTTCGCCCCGTGGATGAAGTCGCTACATGGCCAGCGCTCCGGCGCACCCGAGCACATCGGGTGGATGGTCGCCGTGAAGGACCGCCGCAACGCGGCGAAGAACCCGTACGCGCACCTGCAGATGCCCGACCTCACCATCGACGACGTGAAGGAATCGCCGATGCTGTGGGACCCGATCCACTTCCACGAGTCGTGCCCGTCCTCGGACGGCGCCTGCGCGATGGTGCGTCACCAACGAGGCCGGCGCCGAGCGCGGGCGCCGCACCGGCCGGCGTGGGTGCTCGGCTCCGCGATGCGCAGCGAGCTCGGAACGTTCCCCGGCCGTGACCCAGTCCGACCCCAGGCCGGCGTGGAGTGCGCCCACGAGGTCTACGACGCCGCCGGGATCACCGACCCGAGACGACCAGATCGACATCGCCGAGCTGTACGTGCCGTTCAGCTGGTACGAGCCGATGTGGCTCGAAGGCCACGACATCGCCGGCGCCCGGCGAAGGGTGGCAGATGGTCGAGAGCGGCGAGACCCAGATCGACGGGGAGTTCCCCGTGAACCCGTCCGGCGGGGTGCTGTCGTCCAACCCGATCGGCGCATCCGGGATGCTCCGCTTCGCCGAAGCGGCCCTGCAGGTGTCGGGCCGGGCCGGGGAGCACCAGGTCGCCGGCGCGACCGTCGCGCTCGGTCAGGCCTACGGCGGCGCGGCCCAGTACTTCGCGATGTGGGTCGTCGGCTCGTCACTGGACGCGATCGACCACCCGTCGCGGTGAGCGTCGTCGAGGCCGCCGCCGAGACCGACGAGCCGACGCGCGTTCCGAACCGGGGCGCAGCGCCTGGCTCGAGGACGCACTCGACCCGCCGCCGCCACGACGCCAGCGAGTTCAAGAAGAAGTCGCGTCGCGGCCGCGGACACCGAGGACGAGGCCGCGCACGTCGAGGACTGCAAGCGTTGGCAGCGGCGCATCGCCGAGGCCGGCTTCGCGGGCATCACCGTCCCCACCGAGTACGGCGGCCGGGGCGGCGAGCAGCGACCTCGACCGGATCTGGCGGCAAGAAGTCGCCCGCTACGAGGTCGACACCGGCGTGTTCGCCGTCGCGTTGGGGATGGTCGTCCCGACGCGTTCTCGTGCACGGGACCGAGGAGCAGAAGCGCCGGTTCATCCCTACCGTGCTCCACGGGGACGAGATCTGGTGCCAGCTCTTCAGCGAACCCGGCGCCGGCTCGGACCTCGCCGGGCTCACCACCCGCGCCGAACGGGACGGCGACGAATGGGTCGTGAACGGCCAGAAGGTCTGGAACTCCTTCGCGCACGTCGCCGACTGGGCCATCCTGCTCGCCCGCACGAACTGGGACGTCCCCAAGCACCGCGGCATCACCTACTTCCTCGTCGACATGCGCACCCCGGGGGTCGAGGCCCGGCCGCTGCGCCAGATCACCGGCGTCTCGCACTTCAACGAGACGTTCCTCACCGACGTGCACATCCCCGCGGACCAGGTGGTCGGGGAGGTCAACGGCGGCTGGGGTGTCGCCCAGACGACGCTCATGAACGAACGGGCCCTCATCGGTGGTGCCGGTGGGTCCGGGCTCGGCTTCCGCGACTACGTCGAGCTGGCCCGCCACTACGACCGGACCGCCGACCCCGAGATCCGCCAGCAGCTCGCCGAGAGCTACACCCGCTTCGAGATCCTCCGGTGGCTCGGCCAGCGCGCCCAAGCCGCGGCGCGGGCCGGGAAGGCGCTCGGCGCCGAGAGCTCGGTCGCGAAGCTGGTCATCTCCGAGCACGCCGCCCGCAACGGTGACCTCGCCCTCGCGATCGAAGGGCCCGACGGGATGCTCGCCCGCGGCGACGCGTTCGAGGACGGGCTTCTGGCAGCAGCAGTTCCTCGGCCAGTGGGGCATCCGCATCGGTGGCGGCACCGAACAGGTGCAGCGCAACATCCTCGGTGAGCGCGTCCTCGGCCTCCCGCCCGAGCCGCGCCCCGACAAGACCGAGCCGTTCCGCACGATCCCGAAGAACGCCTGAGCCGGCGACGCGTACGCTCCGCGGCCGTGCACACCGGGCTCCCGCGGCGGCGATCGTGGTCCCCCCGCACCGACCCGTCCCCCGCGAACGCCGGTCGCTGGCGGTGACGGCGTGGACGTGACCGCGCTCGACGGGCTCCGGGTGCTCGAGCTCGGTGGTGGCATCGCGGCGCCGTACGCGACGAAGCTGCTCGCCGAGCTCGGCGCCGACGTGGTCAAGGTCGAAGGCCCCGACGGGGACCCACTACGCACCTGGACCGCGTTCCCCGGTGAGCCCGGTCGCGCCGGGCTCCTCTTCGAGTACCTGAACGGCGGGAAGCACAGCGCGGTCGTCGACCTCGAGACCCCCGACGGTCAGGCGTGGCTCCGCGCCGCGCTCACCGGAGCCGACCTCCTCGTCGAGAGCCTCGGCGCGGGGCGACTCGAGGCGCACGGCGTCGACCTCGACTCGGTCGGCCGTGACCGCCCGGTCCCGCTCGCGGTGGTTCGGATCGCGGACTTCGGTCAGCACGGCCCCTACGCCGGCCGACCCGCCAGCGGGCTCGTCGTGCAGGCCCTCGGCGGCTGGGTCTCGAGCCACGGGGTCCCCGAGATGCACCCGGTGCAGGTCGGCGCCCGCATCCACGAGTACACCGCCGGGACGTTCGCGGCCGCGAGTGCCCTGACCGCGACGCGCGCCGCCCGCGCCCAGACCGGCCCGGTCGTCGTCGACCTCTCGGTCATGGAGTGCCTGGTCGGCACGCTCGCGTACCCGAACCTGGTCATGGAGGACATGGTCGGCGCGGGGCTGCCGCCACCGCAGTCCCGTCACTTCCCGCTCCCCGGCATCGTGCGCTGCCGCGACGGCTGGGTGGGGATCAACGCGCTGACCGGGCAGCACTTCATCGACGCGTGCGTGATGCTCGAGCTCGACGAGTTCGCGGCCCGCCAAACCGAGCTCGTCGCGGGCGGGCCGCTTCTCGACGAGTTCTACGCCCGCCTCGAACCGTGGCTGCAGGCACACGACGCCGAGGAGATCGTCGAGCTCAGCCAGGCGTTCCGCGTCCCCGCCGCCCCGGTCGGCGACGGGCGCATGCTCCTCGAGTACGCCCAGTTCCGCGAGCGGCCCTTCTTCGTGCACGACCAGGGCATGACCATGCCCGGCCCGCCGTACCGGCTCGGCGTCACCCCCGCCGCCCGGCGGGGCGCCGCCCCCCAGCTCGGCGCCCTCGGCACGACGGGCACCAGGCCCGGCGCCACGGACCTGGGGCCGAGCCCGGGCGACGCGCCGTTCGCCGGGCTGCGGGTCGTCGACCTCGGCACCTTCTGGGCCGGTCCCTACTGCACGATGTACCTCGGTGCGCTCGGCGCCGACGTGATCAAGATCGAATCCACCCGGCGTCCCGACGGGTTCCGGTTCTCCGGCGCGGTGCCGGCGATGGGACCCGACTGGTACGAGCAGGGCGGCCTGTTCGCGGCGACGAACCTGAACAAGCGCGGCGTGACCCTCGAGCTCACCACCGACGCCGGCCAGGTGCTGCTGCACCGCCTCCTCGAAGACGCCGACGTCGTCCTCGAGAACTTCTCGGCGCGGGTCGTCGAGCAGTTCGGGATCGGATACGAGGCCGTGCGAGCCATCAACCCCGACGTGGTCATGGTCCGCATGCCCGGCTTCGGGCTGGTCGGACCGTGGCGCGACTACGTCGGCTGGGCGATGGTCATCGAGCAGGCCACCGGCCTGGCCAGCGTCACCGGCCCTCCCGACCGTCCGATGCACCCCGGCGGCCTCGCCGACCCGGTGATCGGGATGCACGCCGCGGTCGCGGTGCAAGCCGCACTGGAGCACCGGGACCGCACCGGGGAGGGACAGCTCATCGAAGTCGCCCAGCTCGAGACCGGCGCGAACCTCGCCGCCGAACTGGTTCTCGAGTGGTCCGCGCAGCAGCGGGCCATGCCCCGCCGGGCCAACCGCGACCCGTACGCGGCGCCGCAAGGCGTCTACCCCGGATCGGGCGACCCGCACGGGCCGGCGTGGGTCGCGCTCACCGTCCCCGACGACGACGCGTGGACCACGTTCGCCGCGACCGTCGGGCGCGCCGACTGGCTCGCTGACCCCGGCCTCGCCGACGCGTCCGGCCGTCGAGCCCGTCACGACGAGCTCGACGCCGGCATCACCGCGTGGGTCGAGCACCGCGACGTCGACGACGTCGTCGACGCGCTCACCCGGCAGGGCATCCCCGCGGCGCGGGTCCTCACCGTGCCACGCATGTTCGACGATCCCCAGCTCGTCGCCCGCGGCTACTACGCGACGCTCGACCACGCCCGCACCGGTGCGCGCCGGTACCCGGGGTGGCCGATGCAGTTCTCCTTCGCGCCCGGTCGGCACCACCGCTCGGGTGCCCCCACGCTCGGCCAGCACAACACCGAGGTCCTCACCGAGCTCGGGTTGACCCGAGCTGAGCTCGCGACGCTCCACGCCTCGGGCGTCATCGGGGACGCCATGACCACGCCCGGATAACCGAATCCCGTCCCGCGGGGCCCGGTGGCACGCCCGCGCGGCCGCCGATAGATTGAAACGCGTTCTATGTTCTTGGGCTACACGGACGAACAGCTGGCGCTGCGCAAGGAGCTGCGGGAGTACTTCGCCGCGCTGCTCACCCCCGACGTGCGCGCCGGGCTCGGGCACGCCGGGGAGGGCAGCCCGCGGTTCCGTGAGATCGTCCGCCGGATGGGCGCCGACGGCTGGCTCGGGCTGGGCTGGCCCAAGGAGTATGGAGGAGCCGGTCGTGGCGCGATCGACCAGTTCATCCTCTTCGACGAGGTCCAGCGGGCCGGGGCGCCGTTCCCGTTCGTGACCGTCAACACCGTCGGCCCGACCCTCATGGCCTTCGGGACCGAGGAGCAGAAGCAGCGATACCTGCCCGGGATCCTCGCCGGGGACGTCAACTTCGCGATCGGCTACACCGAACCCGAGGCCGGCACCGACCTGGCGTCGCTGCGCACCCGCGCCGTCCTCGACGGTGACGAGTGGCTGGTCAACGGCAACAAGGTGTTCACCAGCGGCGCCAACCAGGCCGACTTCATCTGGCTGGCCTGCCGCACCGACCTCGACGCCCCGAAGCACAAGGGCATCTCGATCCTCATCCTCCCCACCGATTCGCCCGGGTTCAAATGCACCCCGATCGTCACCGTCGGCAGCGTCGTCACCCAGGCCACCTACTATGACGACGTCCGGGTCCCCGCCGCGAACCTCGTCGGTGACGTCAACAGCGGCTGGCGGCTGATCACGAACCAGCTCAACCACGAACGGGTCGGGCTCGCCGCGCTCGGCGGGCTGACCCACCGGCTCTACGACGACGTCGTCGACTGGTGCCGCACCACCGACTCGGGCGAAGGGCTCGGCCGCACCATGCTCGACGTCCCGTGGGTGCAGGCCGACCTCGCACGCGCCCACGCACTGCTCGAGGCGATGAAGCTCCTCAACTGGAGGATGGCCGCCGCCGTCGCGAACGACACCCTGACCCCGACCGACGCGTCCGCGGCGAAGGTGTACGGGGTCGAGACCCAGATCGAGGCGTACCGGCTGTTCCTCGGCATCCTCGGCGTCGTCGGCTACCTCCCCGAAGGGTCACCCGGCGCGGTGCTGCGCGGCGAGGTCGAGCGCGCCGCCCGGGCCGCGCAGATCAACACGTTCGGGGGCGGCGTCGTCGAGGTGCTCCGCGAGATCGTCGCGGCGACGGGCCTCGGCATGGTCCGCCAGGCCCGGTAGACGACCCACCACCGATGCCGCCCCCGACATCCAGGACCGACAACCGACCAGCACGTGGAGGCCGGGCGTGACGACCACCAACACCGACGAGCAGGCCACGTTCCTCGCCCAGGTCCGCGCCTACGAGGGCGTCGAAGCCGGCGTCGAGGTCGGCGCCGACGCGGTGAACCAGGCGATGATCCGGCACTGGGTCGAAGCCATGGGCGACGAGAACCCCGTCTACACCGACGCCGACGTCGCCGCCGAGAGCGTCCACGAGGAGGTGATCGCACCCGCGGTCATGCTCCAAGCGTGGGTCATGCGGGGCGTCAAGAGCCGCCCCGCCGTCGGCGGGAACCCCCGCGACGAGCTGATGACCCTCCTCGACGACGCCGGCTTCTCGTCCGTCGTGGCCACCAACTGCGAACAGGAATACGACCGGATGCTCCACCTCGGCGACCACCTCCGCACCCGCACCGTCATCGACTCGATCTCCGAGGAGAAGCACACCGGCCTCGGGATCGGCCACTTCGTCACCACCCGCGTCGAGTACGAGACGCTCGACGGCGAACCGGTCGGTCGGATGCTGTTCCGCATCCTCAAGTTCAAGCCCGGGACCGGCCGGCAACCCGCCGCCGAGACCAAGCAGCCCGCGGCGCCGCGACCCCGCCCGGGGATCACACAAGACTCCGCGTTCTTCTGGGCCGGCGCCAGGGAACACCGGCTGCTCATCCAGCAGTGCGTCTGCGGCACGCTGCGCCACCCGCCCGGTCCCCGCTGCCCCCGCTGCGGCTCCTACGAGTGGCACGCCAAAGCGGCGACCGGGCGAGGCACCCTGTACAGCTTCGTCGTCAACCACTACCCCCAGGTCCCCGCCTTCGAGTACCCGCTGCCGATCGGGCTGATCGAACTCGAAGAAGGCACCCGCCTCGTCGCCGACCTCGTCGACATCGAACCCGACGCGGTCACGATCGGCATGCCGGTCGAGGTCGTCTGGCTCGACGTCGAACCCGACCTCACGCTCCCCGCGTTCAAACCGGCGTCGTAACCGTGGACTTCTCGCTCAGCGACGAGCAGGTCGCCGTCCGCGACCTCGCCGAACAGATCTTCCAGACCGCCGCGACCGTCGACACCGTCAAAGCGGTCGAAGCCACCGACGACCGCGTGGACCAGACGCTGTGGCAGGCCCTCGCCGACGCGAACCTCCTCGGGGTCTGCCTCCCCGAGGACGTCGGCGGCAGCGGCCTCGGGTTCCTCGAATGCTGCCTCCTCCTCGAGCAGCAAGGCCGCGTCGTCGCCCCCGTCCCCTGCTGGGCGACGCTCGTCCTCGGCGCGCTGCCCATCGCCGAGTTCGGCACCGCCGCGCAGCGCCAGGCCTGGCTGCCCGGCGTGATCGCCGGCACCACCGTCCTCACCGCCGCGCTCGCCGAACCGGGCGTGAACGACCCGCTCCGGCCGTCGGTTCACGCCCGCCGTGACGGCCCCACCTGGCGGCTCGACGGCCGCAAAGTCGCCGTCCCCGCCGCGCACGTCGCCGCCCAGGTGCTCGTGCCCGCCGCCACCGACGACGGCGTCGCGGTGTTCCTCGTCGACCCCCACGGCCCCGGCGCCCACCTCGAACGGGCGCTCACCACGAACCGGGAGGTGCACCCGCACCTCCTCCTCGACGGCACGCCCGGTGAGCCCCTCGGCGCACCCGAAGCCGGCGCGCGGATCCTCACCGGCATGACCGAACGGGCCCTCCTCGGGCTCTGCGCCCTGCAGGTCGGGGTGTGCGAAGCCGCGGTGCGCCTCGCCGCCGACTACACCTCCCAACGGGTGCAGTTCGGCAAGCCGCTGTCAACCTTCCAGGGCGTCGCCCTCCGCGCCGCCGACGGGTACATCCTCACCGAGGCGATCCGGGTCACCATGCAGCAGGCCGCCTGGCGCCTCGACGCCGGCCGTGACGCCGCCGCCGACGTCCTCGTCGCCAAGTGGTGGGCCTCCGACGGCGGGCAGCGGGTCGTGCACCTCGCCCAGCACCTCCACGGCGGCCTCGGCGCCGACATCGACTACCCGGTCCACCGGTACTTCCTCTGGGGCAAACAGATCGAAGACACCCTCGGGGGAGCGAGCGCACAGCTCGCTCGACTCGGCGAAGCGCTAGCAGGAGCGACGCGATGACCACCACGACCTCGTTGCACGCCGCGGACATCCAGGTCGGCGACGACCTCCCGCAGCTCGACATCCCCCTCACCCGAACCCTGATCGTCGCGACCGCGATCGCATCCCGCGACTACCAGGACGTCCACCACGACCCCGGCCTCGCCCAAGAACGGGGGTCACCCGACATCTTCATGAACATCCTCACCAGCAACGGCTTCGTCGGCCGCTACATCACCGACTGGGCCGGACCCGACGCGATCCTGCGCTCCGTGAAGATCCGCCTCGGGGCACCGAACTACCCGGGTGACACGATGGTCATGACCGGGCAGGTCACCAAGAAGCAAGACACGACCGTCGAAGTCTCTCTGCGCGGCGCGAACAGCCGCGGGGACCACCTGGTCGGAACCGTCACCGTGGAGCTGCAGCCGTGAGCGAACGCAACCAGCTGCGCGACGCCGGCGCGATCGTCGGGATCGGCGCGACCGAGTTCTCGAAGGACTCCGGTCGGTCCGAGATGCGCCTCGCGGTCGAGGCGTGCGAAGCCGCGATCGCCGACGCCGGGCTGCAACCGTCCCAGGTCGACGGGATGGTGACCTTCACCGCCGACACCAACCCGGAGATCGAGATCGCCCGTAACCTCGGCATCGGCGAGCTGTCCTTCTTCTCTCGGATCCATCACGGCGGCGGCGCCGCGTGCGGCACCATCCAGCAGGCCGTGCTCGCCGTCAACGCCGGCGTCGCCGACTACGTCGTCTGCTACCGGGCGTTCAACGAGCGCTCCGGGCGACGCTTCGGCGCCGGGGTCCAGGACCGCCAGCCGCTCGCCACCGCCGAATCGGCGCACTTCGCCTGGTACGCACCGTTCGGTCTCCTCACCCCGGCGCAGTGGGTCGCGATGTTCGCCCAGCGGTACCTCCACGAGTACGGCGCGACGAGCGAAGACTTCGGGCGGATCGCCGTCGCGGACCGCAAGCACGCGGCGACGAACCCGGCGGCCTGGTTCTACGAGCAGCCCATCACCCTCGAGGACCACCAGGCGTCCCGCTGGATCGTCGAGCCCCTCCACCTCCTGGACTGCTGCCAAGAGAGCGACGGGGCGCAAGCCATCGTCGTCACCACCCCCGAGCGGGCCCGAGACCTCCCCCAGCCGACCGTGCTGGTCCGAGCCGCCGCGCAAGGCGCGGGGGAGAACCAGGACATGATGACCAGCTACTACCGGCCGTCCATCACCGGGCTGCCCGAGATGGGGCTCGTCGCCCGCCAGCTCTGGAACACGACCGGGCTCACCCCCGACGACATCCAGGCCGCGATCATCTACGACCACTTCACCCCGCTCGCCCTCCCGCAGCTCGAAGAGTTCGGCTTCTGCAAGCGCGGGGAGGCCAAGGACTTCATCCGGGACGGCACCATCGAGCTCGGCGGACGCCTCCCCATCAACACCAACGGCGGTCAGCTCGGCGAGGCGTACATCCACGGCATGAACGGGGTCGCTGAAGGGGCGCGGCTGGTCCGCCACACCAGCCACAACCAGCCCCCGAACGTGGAGAACGTGCTCGTCACCGCCGGCACGATGGTGCCCACCAGCGGCCTCATCCTCGGCGCGGCATGACCGAACGGCTCGGGTCGCCCAGCACCGGTGTCGTCGTCACCGGCGGCGCATCCGGGATCGGCGCTGCGATCGCCACCGCCATGGCCGAGGTGGGACGGCCCGTCGCGATCTGGGACCGCAACGGCGACGGCGCCGACCAGGTCGCCCGAGCCTGCCGTGACACCCACGGCGTCGCCGCGCACGCCGTCGCGCTCGACGTCACCGACGACGCCGCCCTCATGGCCGCGGCGGTCGAGACCACCCAGGAGCTCGCCTCCGTCGGTGCGCTCGTGCACGCCGCCGGGATCGTCGCCCCCGCCATCGACGACGTCATCGACACCGCCACCTGGGACGCGGTCCTCGCCACCCACCTGCGCGCCTACGCCTTCACGGTCAGCGCGCTGCTCCCCGCGCTGCGCCAAGCCGGGCCCGGCGCGGCGATCGTCGGCATCTCCTCGATCGAAGGCCTGATCGGCCACGGCGCGATCCCCTCCTACACCGCGGCGAAGCACGGCATCATCGGCCTCACCCGCGCCCTCGCCCACCGGCTCGGACCCGAAGGCGTCCGCGTCAACGCGGTCTGCCCCGGCTACATCGAGACCCCCATGCTCGCCCCTGCGATCCAAGACCCCGCGGCCCGCGAGCACCTCGAGTCCACCGTGCCGCTCCGCCGACTCGGCCGACCCGCCGACATCGCGCGCGTCGTGCGCTTCCTCTGTTCCGACGAGGCCGCATACCTCCACGGCGCCGCCGTCGTCGTCGACGGCGGGGTCACCGCCGCCGGCGGCCAGTAGCCCCACCGGGTCGTCGGACCGCGTCCGCGGCGGTTCGCTCAGGGGCGGTCCCGCGACTCGGCGCCGCGGTCGGGACCGTCGACGTACGTCAGCACGCGATCGACGTTCGTCTCGAGCGGCGTCACGCAGTCCACGGTCAGGTGCGGTCCCCGCCACGGCTCGAACCGTGAGCGCACGTCGAGCACCTCGTCCCACCCCACCTCGTACCAGCCCGGAATGTCGCGGGTGCGCAGCCCGAGGCGCTCGTGGTGGAGCGCCTCGTCGCTGCACACACACTCGACCACCCGAAGGTCGGCGTGCGCCTGCTCGGCCAGCTCCTGCCACGCGTCGCGCACCGCCGTCGTGGTCGCGACGCTGTCCAGAATGGCCGACTGGCCTCGACGCAGCTGCTCGGCCGCGAGGGTCGTCATGAGCTCGTTCGCGATCCGCCCCGAGTGGACCTCCCGGCCGACGCCCTCGCGCCAGAGCGTGGCTTCGAGCCGGTCCCGGTTGAAGATCGGTGCCCGCAAGTGGCGGGCGAGCACCTCGGCGAGGCTGCTCTTGCCGGTGCCGGGCAGCCCGCTCATCACGACCAGCACGCTGGACCGGCGGCTCATCGCCGCCCCCGCGGCTCCGCGCGGCACCGGGCCGACCGTCACGGTGTCCGGTGTCAGTGCCGGGTCGCGCACGGGTGCACGCCGCCGCCGCCGCCGCCGGTCACTCGCTCACCGCGGCGAGGTCGGCGAGCAGGGCATCGGCCGCGTCGCGTTCCGCGGCCCAGTACCGCTCCCCCCAGCGTTCGATGATCGCGGGGTAGGTCCACGCCGGCTCATGCTCGGCCGCGGCTCGGGCGCGGGCGACCTCGTCGACCATCCGCGCCGCGAGGTCCCGGTGCTCCTCGACGGTGCGGCGCAGCGTCGCCGGGTCGCTCAGATGACCGAGCCACACCCGGAGCGCCACTCCGTGCTTCAGGACCGGCGCCTCGACCGGGGCGTCGCGCAGCCACGCCGACAGGGCCTCCACCCCGGCGGGGGTGATGCGGTACAGCCGCTTGCGGCGGGGCTCGTCGGCCGGCGTGACCCACGACGTCGCGTAGCCGCGGGATTCGAGGCGGCGGAGCTCCCGGTAGATCTGGCTCATCGCCGGGGACCCGTAGAAGAAACGGACCGAGGCGTCGGCCCACTTGCGCAGCTCGTAGCCCGACAGCTCGCGCCCAAAAGAGAGGAGGCCGAGCACCGCCCAGGCGGTCGTGGGCAAAGGCTCCACCGCCCGACCCTAGCCGATAGGACTACTTGACATATGACGATTAGTCCTATCTACTGAGGCGGTTCTCGTCCCGGCGGCGCGCGCGACAAGGGGAGTGGTGTGCAGTTCTCGATGATCTTCGAGGCCCAGATGGCCGACGCCTCCGCCGGCAACGAGCGTCAGGTGCTGCACGAGTGCGTCGAGCAGGCGGTGTTCGCCGAGGCGATGGGCTTCGACCGGGTGTGGGCGGTCGAGCACCACTGCTTGAAGTGGTACGCGCACATGAGCGCCCCCGAGGTGTTCCTCACCTGGGTCGCGGCCCGCACCGAGCGGATCCGCATCGGTCACGGCGTCGTGTGCATGCCGTTCCACTACAACCACCCGATCCGGGTCGCGGAACGCGCCGCGATGCTCGACGTGCTGTCGCACGGCCGGCTCGACCTGGGGGCCGGGCGGGGCGCGACGCTTCAGGAGATGTCCGCGATGGGCGTCGACCCGAAGCGCACCTACCTCGAGGTCGAAGAGGCGCTGCGCATGATCGCGTCGATGTGGCGCGGCGACGACGGGGAAGGCTTCGAGTGGCACGGCGAGCTGCTGCAGGTGGACGAGCACCCGATCCTGCCCCGCCCGGTGCAGATGCCGCACCCCCCGCTGTACCTGGCGTGCACGAAGAACGACACCGTGGCCCTCGCCGCCGAATACGGCATCGGCGCGCTCGTGCTCGGCTTCTCCGGCCCCGACGACGTTGCCGCGCTGCACCAGCGCTACACCGACACGATCGCGTCGCGCTCCAAGAAGCGGTTCGTGTCACCGCAGGTGAACGACCACTTCTCGGCGTTGTGCCCGACGATCGTCCTCGACGACGCGCCCGAGGCGGTCCAGATCGGGGCCCGGGGTCAGCGGTTCTTCGCCGAGGCGATCGCCCACTGGTACGGCGGTGGACCGCCACCCCGAGCCGGCGACGCCGACCAGGACCAGGTCGCCGAGATCGAAGCGTCGCGCGAGCGGATGGTCGCCCATCTCCACGAGGCGAAGATCCCCGCGGGCCCGAACACGACGACGACGTTCAACCTCGTCGAGCACGCCTACGGCTCCTGGCGGGACGCGATCGCGTTCGTGGAGCGGCTCGAGGACGCCGGCGCCGACGAGATCATGTGCCTCATCCAGATGGGCACCGTCCCCCAGGCTGCGTGCATGGAGACGATCCGCCAGTGGGGCGAGCACGTCATCCCGCACTTCCGCAAGAAGCGCGCGGTCGCCTGACCGGTCAGGGGCGCCGTCGGGCCAGCTCGTCGAGCAGCAACGCCTCGCTGACCACGAGGTGATGCCAGTCTCCGAGGTGGAGGCTCTCGTCCTCCCCGTGGATTCGGCTCGCCGGGTCGGCGGGCCCGAGGAGCAGCGCGGGGATCCCACCGAACGCGGCCGCGAACGGCGCGACGAACGGGATCGACCCGCCGACGCCCATGATGACCGGCGGGCGCCCGAAGCCGGCGTGCAACGCCGCCCGCGCGGCGTCGAACGCCCAGCCCTGCGGCGCGCACGACCATCCCGGCGCGCCCCAGTCGGGCTCGAACGACCAGTGCAGGCCCCACGGGACGTGGGCGCTCAGGTGGGCCTGGAGCCGGTCGAGGGCCCGCTGCGGATCCTGACCCGGGGCGAGCCGGACACTGAGCCGGGCGGCGGCCTCGGCGACGATCTGGTTCGAGGAACCCGCGATCGGGTGGGTGTCGACGGCCAGCACCGTGAGCGCAGGACGGAACCAGAGGCGCTCGTAGACCGGCACCGCCGGGTCACCGACCGGCTCCACCCCCGGCTCGGCGCCGTAGCTGGCCAGGACCCGCGCCGGGTCGTTGCCGAGACGGGCCAGTTCGGCCCGTTCCTCGTCGGTCGGGACCGCGACGTCGGCCCAGAAGCCGTCCACGGCGATGTCGCCGTGCTCGTCGATCAGCGACGCGAGCAGCCGAGCCAGGGCGAGGGACGGGTCGGGGACGGCACCGCCGGCCATCCCGCTGTGCACCGGCCCGCCGAGCGCGCGGAGCCGCAGCGTCCCGCCCGCCAAGCCGCGCAACGAGCAGGTGAGACCCGGCACCCCGACGGTCCAGTTGCCGGCGTCGGCCAGGACGAGCACGTCCGCGGCCAGCTCGTCCGCGTACCGGGCGAGGAACGTGTCGAGATGCGGAGACCCGACCTCCTCCTCCCCTTCGACGAACACCGTCACGTTGCACGGCACCGCCCCCGCGGTGTCGAGCCACGCCCGCACCGCGGCCGCGTGCGCGACCGCACCGGCCTTGTCGTCGGCGCTGCCCCGCCCGTAGAGCCGACCGGCCCGCTCGACCGGCACGAACGGGTCGCTCGTCCACCGGTCGGTGAACCCCGGCGGCTGCACGTCGTGGTGCGCGTACAGCAGCACCGTCGGTGCGCCCGGCGCGTGATGCCACTCGCCGATCACCGCTGGCGGGCACTGGTCCACGGTCGCCTGCCGTACCGCCTCCAGGCCGCTTCGCTCGAGCAGCGCCGCGGTCGCGCCGGCGCTGTCCTGCACGTCGCCGACGCGGGCCGGGTCGGCGCTGATGCTCGGGATCCGTACGAGGTCCTCGAGTGCCCGGCGGGCCGGCTCCATGCCCGCCGTGGCGGCCGCGACGACCGGCGGTGGGTCGGGCCGGGGGTCGTGGTCGGTCACGGGCCCGGTGTTACCACGACCGGGCGCGGACCGGCCGCGCTCACCACCCGAGGAACTCGGGGGTGCGCCGCTCCGCGAAGCTGGCCAGGCCCTCCGCGGCGTCGTGGCTGGCCATGGCGATCTCCTGGGCCCATCGCTCGTCCGCGAACGCGGTGACCCGGTCGATGTCCAACGCCCGGTTGATCAGCCGCTTCGACAGCGCCAACGCGGGGGTCGGACCGGCCGCGAGGCGGGCGGCCCAGGCGTCCGTAGCGTCGAGGAGGTCGGGACCGGGCACGACACGGTTCACGAGACCGAGACCGGCCGCGTCGACCGCCGAGAGGTCGTCACCGAAGAACACGAGCTCCTTGGCCTTCTGCGGGCCGACGAGCCGGGTGAGGAAGTAGGCGCCGCCGCCGTCGGGGACGATCCCACGCCGCACGAACACCTCGATGAATCGGGCGTGATCCGCGGCGATCACGAGGTCGGAGGCGAACGCCAGGTGCGCGCCGATCCCGGCCGCGGTGCCGTTCACCGCGCAGATGATCGGCTTGTCGCAGTCCTGGAGCGCGCTCGACGAGGCGCTGGGCGCCGATGCAGGTTCGGTCGACGGCCAGGACGGGACGTTCGGGGGCGCCGGGCGGGCCCGTAGTCGCCGGGCGGTCCACGCGCAGGTCGGCGCCGGTGCAGAATGCCCGGTCTCCGGCGGCGGTGAGCACGACTGCTCGCACGCCGACGTCGCCGTTATCCTGGTCCAGCAGCGCGATGACCCGGTTGCGCTGGTCGGGGGTCAACGCGTTTCCCGACTCGGGCCGATTCAGGACGATCCACGCGACGTGGTCGCGCACCTCATGGCGAACTTGTTCTTCGAGGTCGCGGGGCTCGGGCATCGGTCCCTCCTGGGTGGCGACGGGTCCTGGTCGGCTGATCGGCCGGCTCTCGATCGTGTCGCTGGCGGCGCGGCGCGCGCGAGACCCCGAGAGACGGACTCGGGTCTGCCGGTGTCGGGACCGACCGGTTCGCAGCGGCGGGGAACGCCGTTCCTGCTCACGCGTCGGGCTGAGCCTAGTCTTGGCGCCAGGCGCGGCTGGCTCGACCGCCGTCGTGTCCCCCTCGAAACCTGATGCCTCGCCGACGCCGTCCCGTTCGCCTCTTCTTGCAGCGCCTGCTGATCGCGTTGTGCACCGCCTCGGTGCTCATGGCCGGTGGTGTGCTGGCGGTCAACTACGTGATCAACACCAAGCTCTCGTCGGTGTCGCGGGTGGGCTTGCGGACGGCACGACACTCGACCGGCCCGGAGAACTTCCTCGTCGTCGGCTCCGATACCCGTGCGTTCACCGCCGGGAACAAGTCCCTCCAACAGCAGTTCGGGAACGAAGCCGGGAACGGCGGGCAGCGCTCCGACACCATGATGGTTGTCCGCGTCGACCCCGATCGGTCGACGACGCTCGTCGTCTCCTTCCCCCGTGACCTGTGGGTGCAGATCCCCGGCGTGGGGCTCTCGAAGATCAACGCGGCGTACAACGCCGGGCCGCAGAAGGTGATCGACATGTTGAAGCAGGACTTCAACATCGACATCAACCATTTCGTGCAGGTCGACTTCCAGAGCTTCCAGGGGGTCGTGAACGCGATCGGCACCATCCCCGTGTACGTGCAGTACCCGGCGCGCGACAACCAGACCGGCCTCTACCAGCCGATCGCCGGCTGCGAGCAGTTCAGCGGCGCCGACGCGCTCGCCTACGTGCGGTCCCGCGAGCTCGAGTACTACAGCCCCACGAGGGACGAGTGGCTCCCCGCCGACGGCGTCCCCGACATCAACCGCATCGCCCGTCAGCAGCAGTTCATCAAGCGCCTCGCGGGGATCGCGGTGAAGAGCAGCCTCAGCAACCCGCTCACCGCCAACACCATCGTCAACCGGGTCTTGAAGAACGTCACCGTCGACAGCAGCTTGAGCAAGAGTGACATCTTGAGCCTCGTCGACGCGTTCCGGACCATCAACCCCAACGACACCGGGCACGTCGAGTTCGCGACCATGCCGTGGATCTCCGGGCCCACCCAGGGTGGCGGCCAGGACGTGCTCTACGTCGAGCAGCCCGCCGCCGACGCACTGCTCGCTCGACTCGGCGGCATGGTCAACCCGACGCTGGTGTCGATCAACGGCAACCCGCCGCCGGCCGCGCCCGGCACCACCTCGAACGGCTCGACGGCGAACCCGTCGACGTCGACGTCCACGACCACGACCCCGGGGTCGGGGTCGGGGTCGGCGGCGCCGGCCCAGACCGGCACGCCCGGCGCGGCGCCGACACCCCAGGTCGAGAACCTGCGGCTGTTCGGCGCGCCGGCCCCCAAGGCCGCCCCCTGCTGAGCGCCCCGCCGGTCGGCGAGGTTGCCGGAGTACCCTCCGGCCGGTTCTGGTGGCGCCGAGAGAGGGGATCATGGGACGTCTCGACGGACGGGTCGCGATCGTCACGGGCGCGGGGCAGGGGATCGGCCGCGGCGTGGCCCGCCGCTTCGTCCGCGACGGCGCCGCGCTGGTGGTCGCCGAGCGGAACCCCGACAGCGGCGCCGCGGTCGAGCAGGAGCTGACCGGCGAGCTGGGTGGGCAGGCGCAGTTCATCGCCACCGACGTGCTCGACGGCGCCCAGCTCGAGCGCATGGTCGCCGGGGCGATCGACCGGTTCGGGCGGGTCGACATCCTCGTCAACAACGCCTACGTCGCGAACCCGCCGGACCGGATGGAACGCAAGCCCGACACTGACCTCGAGGTTGCGTTCCGGGGTGGGCCGCTGCACACCTACCGGGCGATGCAGGCGGTGTTCCCGCACTTCCGGGCTCAGGGCGGCGGTCGGATCATCAACTTCGTGTCCCTGAACGGGGTCAACGCCCACATGTACAGCGCCGACTACAACGCGGCGAAGGAAGCCATCCGGGCCCTGACCCGCACCGCGGCACGCGAGTGGGCCCGCCACAACATCCTCGTGAACGCCATCGCCCCCGCCGCGGCGTCACCCGCGTACGTGGCCTTCGCGGCCGCGGCACCCGACAACGCGGCCGAGATGCTCAAGCAGAACCCGATCGGCCGGATGGGCGACCCCGAGCACGACATCGGCGGCGTCGCCCTGTTCCTCGCCAGCGAGGACAGCGACTACGTCACCGGCAACACGATCTTCGCCGACGGGGGCAGCCACATCAACGGGGTCCAATGGGACCCGCCCATGCCGGACTGATGGCGGACCAGGGCGGTTCGATCCGCACCGCACGCGACCGCGGCGTCCTCTGGGCGACCATCGACCACCCGCCCATGAACCTGTGGGACGCCGCGCTCACCGCCGACCTCATCACCCTGATCGGTGACTTCGAGCACGACGACGACACCCGGGTGCTCGTCCTCACGAGCGCCGACGACGAGTACTTCATCGCCCACGCCGACGTAGCGATGCTGCTCGAGATGGGCTCCGACGCGGTCGGGCGCGCCGACGAGCCCGCCCCCGTGAACCAGCTCCTCGAGCGGCTGCGCGCCACCCCCAAGCTGTCGATCGCGCTCGATCCGCGGCATCGCGCGCGGTGGCGGCTCCGAGATCGCGCTCGCCTGCGACGTGCGCTTCGTCACGCCCGATTCCCGGCTCGGCCAACCCGAGGTCGCGCTCGGGATCATCCCCGGCGCCGGCGGTACCCAGCGGCTGACCCGGCTCGTCGGGCGCGCCCGGGCGCTCGAGATCATCCTCGGCTGCCACGACGTGACCGGCGACGAAGCCGCCGCGACCGGGTACGCGAACCGGGTGCTCAGCGACAACGAGATCGAAGGCTTCGTCCGCGAGTTCGCGGCCCGGGTCGCGGCGCTGCCGCCGCGAGCCGTCGCCGAGGCCAAACGGGCGGTGGACGGCGGGATCACCGACCCGGACCCGGGCTACACCGTCGAGGCCGCGGCCTTCCGCGCCGCCCGACTCGACCCGGAAGCGACCCGACGGATGCGCCGCTTCCTGGAGGTCGGCGGGCAGACCCGAGACGGTGAACGGGACGTCGAGGCGCTCCTCGACCGGCTCACGGACCCGTGATCGACTTCACCGACCACGTCGTGTGGGTCGCCGGCGCGGCCCGCCGGCCCGGGATCGGACGCGCCGCCGCGGTGCTCTTCGCCCGGCTCGGCGCCGACGTCGCCTGCGTCGACGTCGTCACCGCCACCCCCGTGCCCGAGGAGTCCTACCGGGTGAGCCGCGACGCGCTCGACGCCACCGCCGCTGCGGTCGCTGCCGAAGGCCGCCGGTGCTTGACCCTGCCGGTCGAGCTCACCGATGAGGACGCGGTGGAGGACGCCGTCGCCGCGACCGTCGACGCGTTCGGACGGGTCGACGTGTGCTGCAACCTCTCTGGCGGGACCGGCCCCGAGCTCGGCAACGGCTCGCTCGTCGACCTCGACCCCCGCTCCTGGGCGGCGGCGCTCGACGCGAACCTGACGACCGTGTGGCTCGGCGCCCGGGCGTGCGCCCGGCGGATGATCGAGCGTGGCGACGGCGGCGCGATCGTGAACCTCTCGTCGTCCGCGGGCGTCGTCGGCGAAGCCGGGTTCGGCGCGTTCTCCGCGGCGCGAGGCGGCGTGCTGCGCCTCACCGAGGTGCTGGCCCGCGAGCTCGCCCGCTACGGGATTCGCGCCAACGCGGTGTGCCCGCTCGGCGTGTCCCGCGGCGGGGGGTGGCAACCCCGGCCTCGAGCACGGTGTCGCCCGCCGGGGACTCGACGAGTGGGTACGCGCCACCATCCCGCTCGGTCGCATGCAGACCCCCGAGGAGACCGCGTCGGTGATCGTGTTCCTCGCCAGCGGCGCGGCGAGCTTCGTGAGCGGTCAGGGCATCACCGTCGCCGGTGGCGCGCACGTGTGATCAGAGGGCGCGACCCGCGAGGTGACCGTCGTAAACGGCCCGGTCCACCGGACGCACGGCGATCGCGTCGCCGACCCGGTTCAGCTCCGGCACCTGCCCGTCGAGCGCCACGAACAGGTGGTCGTCGGGGACGCCGTTCGTCGCGACGACGACCGTGTCGATCCCCTCGAGGGTCTCGAACCGCCGCGAGAGCACGTCGACGAGCGTGACGGCGTGGTCACCGACGGCGGCCATCGCCGTGCTCGGACGCCAGGTCACGCCGGCCTGCACGGCCCGGGGCAGGATCGCGGCTTGGGTCTCCCCGTCGCAGGCGAGCAGCACGGGGAGCGGGCACACGAGGGTCGTCTCGGCCCCCTGGGCGGCGAGCCGCTCCGCGACACCGGCGCCCTGGACGTGACCCACCACGTCGAGGACCACCACCCGCCCGCCGAGCGAGTCGGGATCCTCTTCGGCCCGCCGGAGTGCCTCGACGACGTCGAGGACCCAGTCGGCGTCCGACCCGGGCACCGGCATGGGGTGATAGGCCGACGGGCCGTCCTTCGTGGCCCGCCCGCCGGTCGCGACCACGACCGCGTCGGGGGCGAGCGCCAGCACCGCGTCGGGCGTCGCGGCCACACCGGTGCGCATGTCGACGCCGTGGCGCTCGCACTGGCCGATCCGCCAGTCCGCGAGCGCGGCGATCTCGGACCGGCCGGGGAGTCGCTGCGCCCACCGGATCGCGCCGCCGAGCTCCCCTTCCCGTTCGAGGAGGGTGACGTCGTGGCCGCGCGCCGCGGCGACCCAGGCCGCCTCGAGACCGGCGGGCCCTCCGCCCACCACGACGACCCGCTTCGCGCGGGCCGCCGGTGAGAACGTGCCGAGCCCCAGCTCGTCCTCACGTCCCACCACCGGGTTCTGCACGCAGTCGATCGGCATCGACTGCAGCAGGTTCCCGTAGCAGGACTGGTTGATCCCGGTGCAGCGCCGGATCTCGTCGGTGCGTCCGTCGCGCGCCTTGCTCACCCAGTCCGGGTCGGCGATCAGCGCCCGCACCAGCGTGATGCCGTCGGCCTCGTCCCGCTCGAGGATCTCCTCGGCCTCGTCGGGCATCAGGATCCGGTGCACCGCGAACACCGGGGTGTCCCGGAGTGCCTTCTTCACCGTGTGCGCGGCGTAGACGCCGAAGCCGTGCGGCGCGTAGTTCGTGCGCACCATGCCGACACCACCGATCCCGACGCTCACGTTGAAGTAGTCGACCAGGCCGAGGTCCTCGTAGCGCGGCGGCGACCTCGGCGGCATCGTCCGCGCTGAGCCCGGGCCCGTGGGTCTGCTCGTCGTCGCCGGCGAGGCGCAGCCCGACCACGATCTCGGCGTCCGACCGCGTCGCGGACGGCTTCGAGCACCTCGACGCCGAAGCGCATCCGGTTCTCGAGCGTCCCGCCGTACTCGTCGGTGCGGTGGTTGAACTTCGGGGACAGGAACTGGTGCAGCAGGTACCCGTGGGCGCTCTGGATCTCGATGCCGTCGAAGCCGCCGGCCACCGCGTTGCGGGCGCACCGGGCGTGGTAGTCGACCATCTCGGCGAGGTCGCGCCGGTCCATCGGCTTCGGCGCCTCGGCGTAGTCGGGCACCCCGGACGGGCTCAACGCCACCTGCTTCGACCAGTTCCCGAGCATCATCGCTCCGCTGTGGGTCAGCTGGATGAACGCCAGCGCATCGTGGTCGTGGACCTGGGAGGTGAGCGCCTCGTAGTGGGGCACGCACGCGGGGTCCCACCCGTTGGCGTTGTTGGGCATCTTGTAGGCGGTGCTCGGCGCGACCGCGGTCTCGCCGGCGATGACCGCGGCGACGCCGCCCGCGGCCCGTTCGGCCAGGTAGCGGCCGTAGCGGCGCCCGAAGAACCCGGGTTCGCCCCACACCGGGTTGGGCTCGCTGAACATCGTGAAGTGGGCGCCGCACAGCACCCGGTTCCGCAGCCGAGCCGGCCCGACGGACAAGGGGCTGAGGAGACGCGGGTAGGCGGCCACGCCGGGAAGGCTGGCACAGAGGGGTGGGTCGACGCGTGGCAGGCTGGGATGGCCGGCGGAGCCGCCGAGCCCGGGACCAGCCCCCGAGTCAGGAGCCAGCAGCGATGAGCGACGTCCGATCCGAGACGGCCGAAGACGAGTACGACCCGTTCGCGGTCTTCGACGAGTCGGTCGGGGCGGGCACGGTCCGGGACCCGTACCCGGTGTTCCACGAGCTGCGCGACGAGTGCCCGGTCGCGGTCGGGCCGATCGAGGACCGTGTCGGCGCCGACATCGCCCTCGACCCTGCGCTCATGAACCCGGACGTGACCCCGTTCACGCCGCTGTCGTTCGACGCGGTGCAGGCGGTCCTGAAGGACGGGGAGACGTTCTCGTCGTCGGGGTACGCCGACAGCATGGGGCTCGTCATGGGCCACTCCATCCTCGAGATGGACGAGCCCGAGCATCACGCGTACCGGTCCCTGATCCAGCAGGCGTTCACCCGCAAGGCGATGGACCGCTGGGAGGTCGAGCTGGTCGGCCCGGTCGTCAATGGCCTCATCGACCGCTTCGCCGACCGTGGCCACGCCGACCTGGTCCGCGAGCTGTTCTGGCCGTTCCCCGTCCACGTGATCGCGGGCATGCTCGGCCTGCCGTCCGAGCAGCTCCCGATGTTCCACCGCAAGGCGGTCGAGCTCATCAGCATCGCGGTCGAGATCGAACGTGGCCTCGAAGCGTCGCAGTGGCTCTACGACTTCTTCGCCGGCGTCATCGCCGAGCGGCGCGCCGACCCGCGCGACGACGTCATCAGCGTCCTCGTGCAAGCCGAGCTCGACGGCCAGCGACTCACCGACGAGGAGATCATCGCCTTCTTGCGGCTGCTGCTCCCCGCCGGTGCGGAGACCACCTACCGGTCGTCGAGCAACCTGATGTACGGCCTGCTCAGCGACCCGGACCAGCTCGCCCGGCTCCGCGACGACCGCTCCCTCATGGGCGCGGCGATCGAGGAGGGGCTGCGCTGGGAGCCGCCCCTCACCGGGATCGGCCGCACCGCGTCCCGGGACGTCGAGCTCGACGGCGTGACCATCCCCGCGGGGTCGCCGATCAGCGTCTGCCTCGGCGCCGCGAACCGCGACCCGGCCCGCTGGGACGACCCGGACCGCTTCGACATGTTCCGGGAACCGAAGCAGCACCTCGCGTTCGCCTTCGGACCCCACATGTGCCTCGGGATGCACCTCGCCCGCATGGAGACGACCGTCGTCATCAACGCGGTGCTCGACCGGCTCCCCGACGTCGCCCTCGCCCCGGACGCCTCCGACCCCCACATCACCGGGCTGATGTTCCGGGCGCCGAGCGCGCTCCCGGTCCGGTTCGGCTGACCCGCGCCGGCCTGATCAGTCGAAGCCGTAGAGGCGCCGAGGGTTGTCCCACAGCACCGCGCGCTTCTCGGCGTCGCTGAGGTCGCCGCGCGCGACGAACTCGCGGACGCCGTTCGGGAACGACCCCTCCGGGTGCGGGAAATCCGACGCGGTGACGACACAGTCCCCGCCGAGCGCGTCGAGCACCGACCGCAGCGACGGCTCCTCGATCTCCGCGGAGATGAAGCACTGCCGGCGGAACAGCTCGCTCGGCGGTGCCGACAGCTCGTCGCAGTCGAGGCCCTCGTAGCGCTCGTAGAGCTCGTCGAGCCACCACAGCCAGAACGGCAGCCAGCCCGCCCCGGATTCGAGGACGACGACCCGCAAGCCGGGATGGCGGTCACAGATCCCGCCGATCAGGAACGAGAAGAGGCTCAGCTGGGCCTCGAGCGGGAACGCCGCCGCGATGCGCGGGAGCGCCCACTCGCCGAAGCGGTCCGCGCCGAGCTGCCCGAGCCCCGTGCCGGCCACGTTGTGCAACGCGAGCGCGATGCCGAGCTCCTCGAGCGTGCTCCACAACGGGTCGTAGTAGGCGCGCTCCAGCGTCACGCCGGGCAGCGGTGGCTCGGGGAGCACGAAGAAGGCACGGAAGCCGTGCTCGGCGACGCCCCGGCGGGCCTCGGCGATCGCCGCGTCGACGTCACGCAAGTCGAGCTGACCGACCCCGAACAGCCGCTCCGGGACGTGGGCCACGAACGACGCCGCCCAGTCGTTGTACGCGGTGACGATCGCCGCGCCCAGCTTCGGGTCGAGCCCCCACGCCGCGACCTGCATCAGCCCCCGGCTCGGGTAGAGGGCCATCCGGTCGATGCCCTGGTCGTCCATCGCCAAGACGTACGCCTCCGGATCCCAGTCCCGAGACGAGTACCGCCCGTACGTGGTCGCCCACTCCTCGTCCAGGGTCGCCAACCCGCCGGCCCGGCTCCGCCACCGCACCGTCGGGAAGCGCCGATCACGGTCCACGACCAGCCCGCCCCGCCCGTCCGTCGCGAACGGCGCCCGCTCCCGGAACGCCTCCGGAAGCCGGTCGCGCCACAAGTCCGACGGCTCCATGAAGTGCGAGTCGGCGTCGAACGTCGGCCAGCCCTGCACCCGCGCACTGTAGGCGTCCCTCGTCGCGCCCGGCCGCCCGCCGGCGCGTCGACCGCCGCGCCGTTTCGTTAGTCGGGTGCGGTCGCGGCGGTCCCCCGGGCGTGGTACTGGTCGCGCCACTCCGCCGGCGGGGGGTCCGAACGGCGGATGCCGGCACCGAACAGCCTGGGCACGTCGGCGGCGAGGTCCGCGGCGACGAACCCGCGGTCGTGCCGTTCGAGCTGGTCCCGGACCTCCCACGTGCGGACGTGCTCGATGGTCCCGCCCCGGACCTGGAAGCACTGGCCGCTGATCCAGCCGGCGGCGGGGGAGGCGAGGTACGCGGCCATCTCGGCGACGTGCACCGGATCGGTCGGGTCGAACGCGTCCTCGGTGCGGGCCGCGTTGCGGTCGATCCGCCACCCGATCATGGCCAGCCGGGTGCGAGCCGACGGCATGATCGCGTTGGCGGTGACCCCGTACGGTGCCATCTCGGTCGCGACGGCTTCGGTGAACGCGACCACACCGGCTTTGGCGGCGACGTAGTTGGACTGGCCCGCGCCGCCGTAGAGGAGCAGCCCGGTCGCGGTGTTGACGATCCGCCCGTACCCGCCCCGTCCGGCCTTGTGTTCCGATCGCCACCAGCGACACGCCGGCGCGCTCACGGCGAAGGCGCCGCGGAGATGGACCCGGATCACGTCGTCCCATTCCAATTCGCTCAGGTTGAACACCATTCGAGGCCGACCGAACCCGGCGTTGTTCACCACGATGTCGAGCCGGCCCCACCGCTCCAGCGCCCGCGTGACCAGCGCCTCACCGCCGGCGCTGGAGCCGACGTCGTGACGGTCCGAGACCGCCTCCCCGCCGGCGGCGACGATCTCCGCGACGACCTCCTCGGCGGGCGTCTCGGCGGTCTCGCTGCCGTCGGTGGCGACCCCGAGGTCGTTCACGACGACACGAGCGCCGTACCCCGCGAGGGTCAGCGCCTCGGCGCGCCCGATGCCCCGGCCCGCGCCCGTGACGAGCGCGACCCGACCCTCGAGCAGCCCACGGGTGGGTTCGTCGGCCATGGCTGGGAACCTAACCCGGCGCGACGGCGCGCCGCTCAGATCCGTTCGAGCTGGTCGAGCCGGTCGCGGGACTCGAAGCGGCCGCGGAGCGTCACCTGGTCCGCGTCGGTCATGACCCGGAGCGGCTCCCCGCGGTGCGGCCGCCAGTAGACGGGGTCGCCGATCTCCCACCGCTGCCGGCGCAGGACCCGCTTCAGCACCTTCTGCGTCTCCGTGAGCGGGAGCTGATCCGTGACCCGCACGTACCGCGGGGTCCACTTCGTTCCGAGGTCGGGCTGCTCAGACAGGAACCGGTCGAACGCGTCGGGATCGAACGTCGCGCCGGGACGGAGCTGCACCGCGGCCATGACCTGGTCGCCGACCTCCTCGTCCGGGACCGCGTAGACCGCGGCGAGGACGACGTTCGGGGCGCGGGCGACGATCCGCTCGACCGGCGCGGCGGCGAAGTTCTCCCCGTCGACCCGCAGCCACTCGAAGTCACGACCGGCGAAGTAGAAGTAGCCCTGCTCGTCCCGGTACCCGAGGTCCCCGGTCCAGTAGTAGCCCGCCCGGACCCGTTCCGCGTTCGCCTCGTCGTTCTTGTAGTAGCCCTCGAACCCGGCCGCGCCCGC
The DNA here is from genome assembly GCA_963714105.1 of uncultured Actinomycetes bacterium. GTDB lineage: Bacteria > Actinomycetota > Acidimicrobiia > IMCC26256 > PALSA-555 > PALSA-555. The sequence continues at coordinate 2,860,902 of OY970233.1, forward strand.
CTTGTTGACGATCTCGCCGATCGCCTCCTCCGGGTTGAGGAGATGCCCTTCCGTGTCGAAGCGGGCCCGCGGGCACTCGGCTCCGCTCGCCGCGTCGAGGATCACCGTGCCGTCCGGCCCGATCCCAAGCGCCCCCTTCGGCATGTCAGGCGTGCGGTTGATGTTGGCGCCACCCTCGGTGGAGCCGTACCCGTCGATGACCGGGACGCCGAACCGGCGGGAGAAGCGCTCGATGTCGAGGTCCGCGGCCTCGTTGCCGAACACGCGGGTCAAGGTGTTCTCGGCGTCGTCGGGCCGCTCGGGTGTCGCCAGGATGTAGGAGAGCGGCTTCCCGACGTAGTTGAAGTAGGTGACGCCGTGGCGACGGACGTCGGGCAGGAACCCCGACGCCGAGAACCGCCGGCGCAGAACGCACGTCGCGCCGCTCACCAGCCACGGCGCGAAGCCGGTGATGATCGCGTTGGAGTGGAACAGCGGCATCGCCTCGTAGATGACGTCGTCGGGCGTGAACCGCATCATCTCGGCGAGCCGCGCGCTCGATCGCGGCCAGCCGGCCCTGCGACAGGATGCAGGCCTTCGGGGCGCCGCTCGTCCCGGACGTGAACAGCAGCAGGTAGATGCCGTGCTCGTCCACCGGCCGGTCGAGCAGCGGCGCGTCGCGGTACGGGGCCAACGTCGAATCGGCGTCCTCGACGACGAGGACACGACTGGTCGCGGCGCCCAGGTCCAGCCCGTCGAGGAGCTCGAGGTAGCGACGCTCGGTGACGACGAGCTGGCAGTCGGCATGGCGAATGTCGCGTTCGAGCTCGGCGCCCCGCCGGGTCGGGTTGATCCCGACGACGACGTCCCCGGCGAGCGCCGCGGCGCCGAGCCATATCGGGAACTCGGGCACGTTGTCGAGCAGCACCCCGGCGTGGGGTGGCCGGCCCGGCTCCAACGTCGCGTCGAGGTACGCGGCCCGTTGCGCGCACGCCTGCCCGTACTCGCTCCAGGTCCAAGTCTGATCCTCGAAGCGCAACGCGGGGCGGTCACCGTCGCTGGCACGGGCGCGGACCAGCTCGGCGATCGACGTCATGGGTACGCGAGCGCGAGTCCGGGACGGGGCCAGTCGACCGCGACGAGGCGACCGCCGCCGGACAGGGTGACCAGCGCGGTGCGCCGGTCAGGGCCGGTGAAGCAGACGTTGGTGGTGAACGCGTCGGGCATCTCCACGTACTCGAAGCTCAGGTCGGGGCGGATCACGCAGAGTCCGTGCCCGATCGCCGCGACGACGACGGTGCCGTCCTCCTCGACCGCCAGCGAATCGAAGTGCCCCTTCGTGGCGACGAGGCAGTGGCCGCCGCCGGGGCCGGTGCCGCCCGGCTTGACCTTCCCGGGGCCCTGGAGGTCCCAGCCCCAGAGCCGACCGGTGAAGCTCTCCGCGACGTAGACGCGGTCACCGCCGGGGGAGAGCCCGACGCCGTTGGCGCCGTACAGGCCGAACGCGGCGCAGCGCACCGAGGCCCCGTCCGGCGTCGCGTAGTACAAGCCGCCCTTGTCGATGTCTCGCGGTCGGGTCTTGCCCAGATCGGTGAACCAGAACCCGCCGGCATCGTCGAAGACGATGTCGTTCGGGCTGCGGAAGCGGTGCCCGTCGCACTCCCGGTACAGCACCGTGTGGTCGCCGGTGCTCAGGTCGACGCGTTCGACCCAGCCGCCCTCGAACCCGGGCGGCTCGTTGGTGCCGGTCGCCAGGTCGAGCGGGATCGTGAGCTCACCAACCTGGCTCCACAGGAACCCGCCGTTGTTCACCACGTACGCGGCGCCGTCGGGCCCGATCGCGGCGCCGTTCGGGCCGCCACCCAGGTCGGCGACCACCTCGATCGCGCCGGCGGGGGTGACGCGGCTGAGCGTGCCCCGCCGGATCTCCACCAGCAGGGTCGACCCGTCGGGTCGCGCCACCGGACCCTCGGGGAACTCGAGCCCCGTGGTGACCTCGCGAACCTCGGTGCTGGCGGCCATCTCTCGTCCCCCTCGCTGGCGAAACCGGTCCTGTTCTAGTCGAGGCCCCGAGCCGCCGGGTACGGTCGAGGTCCCGGTCGCGCCGTGCGATTCGGGGGACGCCAGGAGGACGTGATGGCAGGCCAGGACTGGGTGATCGATGTCGACGCCCACGTCACCGAACCCGGCGACGTCTGGACGGCTCGTCTCCCCCAGAAGCTGCGCGACCGAGGGCCCCGCCTCGAGCGGGACGCGGTCGGGACGGGACGTGTGGCACGTCGCCGACAGCACCCCGCTGGTCCCGGTCGGTTTCACCGCGGTGGCGGGCTGGCCCGAGCCGTTCCCGGCCGGGCCGCGCAACATGGACGAGGTGCCACGCGCCGCGTGGGAGCCCCACGCCCGCCTCGACTATCTCGACTCCATCGGGGTGTGGGCCCAAGCGCTGTACCCCAACGTCGCCGGCTTCGGGAACCAGCAGTTCCTGGCCCTCGAGGACCCGGAGCTCATGCTGGCGTGCGTCCGCGCCTACAACGACTTCCTCGTCGACTGGTGCTCCGCGGACTCCCGGCGGCTGCTGCCGATCAGCGCCACGCCGTTCTGGGACGTCGACGCCGCGGTCGTGGAGGTGCGCCGCTGCGCCGCGGCCGGCCACCGCGGGGTTCTGTTCACCGGCGAACCGCAGCGCTACCACCTCCCGTACCTCGGCGACGAGCACTGGGACCCGTTCTGGGCGACGGTGCAGGACCTCGGCTTGTCGATCTCGTTCCACATCGGCAGCGGCGACTTCCAGAGCGGCTTCTCCGCCGGGCGGATCAAGGCCCACGGTGTCGGCGCGACCCGCGTCGCGACGTCGGTGCAGCTGTTCCTCGACAACGGCACCCAGATCGCCGACCTGTTGATGTCCGGTGTCCTCGCCCGCTTCCCGCAGCTGCAGTTCGTCTCGGTCGAGAGCGGCATCGGCTTCTTGCCCTTCATCCTCGAAGCCGCGGACTACGCCTACGAGGACGGCAAGGTCTGGCTCGAACGGCCGTACTTCGAGATGAAGCCGAGCGACTACTTCCGCCGCCAGGTGTTCGGCTGCTGGTTCTTCGAGGAGCGGACCGTCGCGGGGGTCATCGACGCCGTCGGCGCGGACCGGCTGCTCTTCGAGACCGACTACCCGCACCCGATCTGCCTGTTCGGCAACGTCGCCGAGAAGATCGAAGCCGGGCTCGCCGGCCAGCCCGACGCGGTGCGCCGCCAGATCCTCTGGGAGAACGCCGCCACCCTCTACCAGGTGCAGGCCCCCGACGGCGCTCCCGTGCCCGCCTGAGAACCGCCGGCTACCCGACGGTCGCGGCCAGCGCGTCCTTGACGAAGACGCCGTCGCGGAGGATCGCCAGGAGACGGTCCCGGTCCTGGAGCACCGTGATGTCCTCGAGCGGGTCGCCGTCGACGACGAGCAGGTCGGCGAGCTTGCCTTCCGCGACCGTGCCGAGCTCGTCGCCTCGCCCGAGGAGCTCGGCGCCGTGCCGGGTCGCCCAGCGCAGCACCTCGAGCGGCGGGATCCCGGCGTCGGCGACGTACACCGCGAGCTCCTCGGCGTACCGGCCGTGCGCGAACCCGACCGCGCCGTAATCGTCACCGACGACGAGCTTGACGCCCGCGGCGTTCGCCTGGGGCAGCACCGCGAGGGACCGGTCGAGATCGGCTCGCATCTGCTCGGTGAAACCCAGCCCTGACCCCATCTGCTCGAGGAAGGTCTTCGGGAACAACACGCTCGGGGCGACGAAGGTCCCGGTCTCGACGATCGCGGCGATGCACTCCTCGTCGAGCTCGTCACCGTGGTCGATCACGTCGATGCCCGCCTCGACCGCCATGAGGATCGCCCGCTTGCTCACGATGTGACCGCGGATCCGCACGCCCCGCTCGTGCGCGGTGTCCACCGCCGCGACGAGCTCATCGCGGGTCATCTCGAGGCGATCCTTCGGGGTGAGCACCCCGTGACCGCCGGTGACGAACAGCTTGATCATCTCCGCGCCCCGCTTGGCCTCGTCGCGGACCGCCTTGCGGAACTCGTCCGGGCCGTCGCAGCAGCGGGCGGCACCCCACGCGGCCATCTCCCAGTACCAGGGGTTCGTGTCGTTGCCGTGCCCGGTCGTCGACAGCTCCCGGCTCCCGGGCACGAACCGGGGACCGGGGATGAGCCCGTCGGCGATGGCCCGCTTCATCGACGCGTCGACGTCGCACGGCGCGCCCGCGCTCACCGCGCCGGTGAACCCGCACTGCAGCGCGGTCTCCAGGTTCCGTGCCGCGCGGAGCGCCTGGTACGCCGGGGGCGCCTCGAGCCCGTACGGCGCCGGTGTCGCCCCGAGCTCGTGGTACGTGGAGTGGAAGTGGCACGTCATCATCCCGGGCATGACCGTGCGCCCGGCCAGGTCGACGACCCGATCCGCGGGGCCGGTTTCGATCTCGCCCGTCCCCACCGCGGTGATGCGCGAGCCCTCGACGACGACGTGGGCGCCGGCCTTGGCCGGGTGCTCCCCGTCGACCAGGTTCGCGTTCGTGAAGACCAGCCGCTCGGTCATCCGGTCCTCGCTTTCGTCGACGTTCCCGCACCCTCGCAGTTGCGGGTCCCGGCCGCAAGCGCGAGCGTGCTCGACATGGCCGAGCCCTTCACCGAGGTCGCGAGCATCGACTACCCGATCATCGACGCCGACGCGCACGTGAACGAGCCGCCCGGCACCTGGCAGGACCGCGTCCCCGCCCGGCTGCGAGACCGAGCTCCGCAGGTCGTCCACACCGACGGCGGTGACGTGTGGTCCTTCGACGGCGGGAAGAGCGTCCGGCCGGTGGGGCTCACCGCCACCGCGGGACTGTCCTATCTCGACTTCCGGCCGTCCGGCATCACCTACGACTCGATGCGGCCCGGGTCCTTCGACACGAAAGCCCGGCTCGCGGACCTCGACGCGGACGGCATCTACGCCCAGGTGCTCTACCCGAGCGTCACCCTCTCCGGCGCAAAGATGTACGGGAGCGAACCCGAGCTGCAGCTGGCGTGCGTCCGCGCGTACAACGAGTGGCTGGCCGAGTTCTGCGACGGGTCCGACGGTCGCCTCATCGGCCAGGGCATCCTGGCGACGACCGGCGTCGACGACGCCATCGCGGAGACCGAGCGGATCATCGACCTCGGGCATCGCGGCGTGGTCATCTCCGTCGTTCCCGAACGGGACCCTCGACGCCGCGCCCGAAGACGACCGGTTCTGGGCCTTCGCGCAAGAGGCCGACATCCCCGTCGCGGTGCACATCGGCAGCTTCGTGAAGGGGCACGGCGGCGCGGCCACCCCCGCTCGACACGCTCGCGTTCATGGGCGTCGCCGGCGCGAGCAAGGCCGGCGCGCACACCATCCCGGTCGTGTGCGACCTGATCTTCTCCGGGATCTTCGAGCGGTTCACCCGCCTCAAGCTGCTGCTCGTCGAAGCCAACATCGGATGGATCCCGACGCTCCTCGAGCAGGTCGACGACATGTTCCTCCGGTACCGCTGGTTCACGAACGGGGTCGAGCAGATGCCCACGATGCCGAGCCGGGTCTTCCACCGGAACTTCTGGGCCACGTTCATGATCGACAGCGTCGGTCTCGAGCTCCGCCACCGCATGAACCTCGGGCACCTCCTCTGGTCCACCGACTACCCGCACACGGGCAGCGACTGGCCCAACAACCGCGTCACCATCGAGCGGCAGTTCCGACAGATCCCCGAGGACGAGGTGCGGCGCATGCTCCACGACAACTGCAGGGCCCTCTACCGCCTCGACCACATCCCCGACCGCCTCGACTGACGTGGGTCGACTCGACGGGAAGGTCGCGCTCGTGACCGGCGCCGCCCGCGGGCAGGGCGCCGCCGAAGCGGAACGCTTCGTAGCCGAAGGCGCGTCCGTCGTCCTCGGCGACGTCCTCGACGACGACGGCGAGCGGGTCGCCGCGACCCTCGGCGACGACCGGGCGGTCTACCGGCACCTCGACGTCACCAGCGCCGCGGATTGGGACGCGGCCGTCCAAGCCGCCCTGGGCCGCTTCGACAACCTCCACATCCTGGTCAGCAACGCCGCGGTCGGGCCCCACCCGAAGCCCATCGTGAAGACGACCGTCGACGAGTACCGGCGGGTGATCGAGGTCAACCAGGTCGCCGTGTTCCAGGGGATCCGCGCCGCGGCGCCCGCCATCGCCGACGCGGGAGGCGGCGCGATCATCCTCATCTCGTCGGTCAACGGGATCGTGGGCGCAGGCGGCATCGCCGCCTACGCGACCAGCAAGTTCGCGGTGCGGGGCCTCGCGAAGTGTGCCGCGATCGAGCTCGGGCCGGCCGGCATCCGGGTCAACTCGGTGCACCCCGGCCCCATCGACACCGCCATGATCGCCCCGGACGTCTGGGGCGGCTTCGACATGCGCCCCGGGCTCGCCGCGCGGCTGCCCGTCGGACGCATCGGCCAGCCGACCGACGTCGCCGAGCTCGTCTGCTTCCTAGCCTCCGACGCCGCCGGGTTCTGCACCGGAGCCGAGTTCGTCGTCGACGGCGGCTTCCTCGCCGGCCCCTTCAACCCGCGGACCGCCGAGCGGTAGAACCGGCTTCGATTACCGTCCTCGCCGATGGACCTGCGCTGGGACGGCCGCGTCGCCGTGGTCACCGGCGCGGGCCGCAACCTCGGCCGGGCCTACGCCCGGCTGCTCGCTGCCCGGGGCGCCCGGGTGGTCGTCAACGACCTCGGCGGGCCGATCAGCGACACCGACGGCCGCGGCGACGCCCCCACCGTCAACCCTGCCCACACCGTCGTGGACGAGATCGTCGCCGCCGGCGGCGAGGCGACGGTCAGCAGCGACAGCGTCGCCACCCCCGACGGTGGTGCCGCGATCGTCGCCCGCGCCCTCGACACCTTCGGTCGCCTCGACATCGTCATCAACAACGCCGGCGTCGTCCGCCAAGCCCCGTTCGCCGAGTACACCCCCGACCTCCTCGACGACGAGCTCACCTCGCAGATCGGCGGGCACTTCAACGTCACCCGCGCCGCCTGGCCGGTGCTGGTCGCGGCCGGGTACGGGCGGATCCTGAACCTCTCGTCGGGGGCGGGACTCTGGGGCGTCCCCGGGATGACCGGCTACGCGGCCGCGAAGATGGGCGTCGTGGGTCTCACCCGAGCGCTCGCCCTCGAAGGCGCCGAGCATGGCATCGCCGTGAACGTCGTCGCGCCGTGCGCCAAGACCCGTCCCGGCGGGTTCGGTCCGATCCCCAAATCGCCAGCGTTGCACGCGTGGCTCTCGGTGGAGGAGATCGCGCCGGTCGTGGCCTGGCTCGTCCACGAGGCCTGCCACGTCTCCGGCGAGTGCTTCAGCGTCGGCGGCGGCTACATCGGCCGCGTCGCGGTCGCGGTGAACGCCGGATGGCGAGACCGGCCCCTGACACCGGAATCGGTGCGCGACCACTGGGCGACCGTCATGCGCGACGGCCCGTGGACCCCGCTGCCCTCCGGGAGCGGCGACCTCGACCGGATGCTGCAGGGATTCCGCCCGTGACACCCACGGCGCGCCGATCGACGAGGGACGGAGGCCAGCATGGGTGATCGACTCGCGGGCCGCACGGCGCTCGTGACCGGCGCCGCGTCGGGCATCGGCGCCGCGTGCGTGACCCGCTTCTCGGCCGAGGGGGCAACCGTCGCCGGGCTCGACGTCGCCGACGCACCCGCCGGCAGCACCGCGACCGGCTGGTGGTCCGTCGACGTCCGCGACGAACCCGCGGTCGAAGCGGCCGTCACCGACGTCGTGACGTCACTCGGTCACGTCGACGTCCTCGTGAACGCGGCCGGGGTGCTCAGCATCGGGAGTGCCGACACGATGGAACACGACGAGTGGGACCGCGTGCTCGGCGTCAACCTCACCGGCACCTGGCTGGTCTCGAAGTACGTCGTGCGGCACATGGCCGAGCGTCGCTCGGGGAGCATCGTCAACCTGGCCAGCGTGGAGGGGCTGCTCGGGTTCTCCGGCCAGACCGCCTACAACGTCTCCAAAGGGGGCGTGCTGCTCCTCACCCGCAACATGGCCGCGGACTTCGGTCCCGCCGGCGTGCGGGTGAACTGCCTCTGCCCCGGGCTGATCGAGACGCCCCTCACCGCGCTGCTGCACGACCCGGCGCTCAAGGTCGTCCACGACCAGTTCGTCGACTGGCACCTGCTCGGACGGTCCGGCCAACCCGACGAGGTCGCCGCCGCGGCGCTGTTCCTCGCCTCCGACGACGCGTCCTTCGTGCACGGCGCCGCGCTCACCGTCGACGGCGGGCTCACCGCGGGGCGCCGCTTCCCCGACGTCGAGGTGCTGTGATCGAACCGCTCGTCGACACCCACGTCCACGTCGTCTCCGACGACGAGGACCGGTACCCCCTCGCACCGAGCGGCGCGACCGGCCCGTGGTACCGCGACGATCCGTGCTCGGTCGAGCGGCTCCTCGACCTCATGGACGACGCGGGCGTCGACGCCGCCGTCCTCGTGCAGGCGATCAGCGCGTACGGGCACGACAACCGCTACACGCTCGACGCGGCGGCGCGACACCCCGGCCGGACCACCCCGGTGGCGTGCGTCGACCTCACCGGGCCCGACCCGCTCGCGGCCGCCCGCCAGGTGCTGGAAGCCGGCAGCCGGGGGCTGCGGTGGGTCGCGCTCGACGGCGGCGGGCTCCTCGAGCCCCGCCCGGTATGGGACCTCGTCGGCGCGCGTCGAGTCCCCGTCGTGGTCACCATCCTCGCCGAGCGCCTCGGCGCCCTCGCCGACGCGCTCCCGACGCTGCCACCGGTGCCGATCGCGCTCGACCACTGCGGCTTCGCCGACTTCCGCGACGATGTCCCCCCTGACCTCGCCCGACTGACCGAGTTCCCGAACGTGTCGTTGAAGGTGTCCAGCATCGCCCTCGACCTGGCCGCCGAGCACGGCGACGTCCGCGAGCTGCTCCCACTGCTCGCCGACCGGTTCGGTGCCCACCGCCTGCTCTGGGGGTCCGACTACAGCCAGACCCACGACCGCCCCTACGCCGCGCTCGTCGACTACGCCCGTCACGCCGCGTCGAAGCTCGGCGACGAGCGACCGGGCCCGGTTCCTCCACGAGAACGCCCGCGCTCTCTGGCCGGAGCTCGGCTGATGCGGGTCCTCACCCACATCGGCGGCCCGATGGCTGACCAGATCCGCGCCGCGGTCCCCGAAGTCGAGGTGGTCGAGATCCCCGGCGACCGGGACCTCGACGCCGGCGTCGACGGCGACGTGCTCTTCACGATCGCGTGGGGCACCCCGAACCTGGAGCATGTCCTCTCCCGGGGGGTGCGGTGGGTGCACACGATGGGCACCGGCGTCGACCGGTTCCCGCTCACCCTGGTGGGGGAGCGGACCCTCAGCTGCTCCCGCGGTGCCAGCGCGGTGCCGATCGCGGAATGGGTGCTCGCCCAGATGCTCGCCTTCGAGAAGCGGCTCCCCGAGTCGTGGATCACCGACGTGCCCGCCCAGTGGCACGCCGCCGAGCTCGGTGGGCTCTCCGGACAGACGCTCGGCCTCATCGGCCTCGGCGGCATCGGCGCCGCGGTCGCGGCCCGTGCGGTGCCCTTCGACATGCGGATCCTCGCCCGGCGGCGAACGACGCAGGCCTCACCCGTCGACGGGGTCGAGGTGGTCGGCTCGCTCGACGCGGTCCTGGAGGCGGCGGACCACCTGGTCGTGACTGCCCCCGCGACGCCCGAGACGCGACATCTGCTCGACGACGCCGCGTTCGCCCGCGTCCGACCCGGCGTCCATCTCGTGAACATCGCACGCGGGTCGCTCGTCGATCAGGACGCCCTCCGCGTCGCGCTCGACGACGGTCGGGTCGCCCGGGCGTCGCTCGACGCGGTCGAGCCGGAGCCGCTCCCCGCCGGGCACTGGATGTACACGCACCCGAAGGTGCGGCTCAGCCCGCATATCTCGTGGAGCATGCCCGGCGCGAGCGACGTGCTCGTCTCGATGTTCATCGACAACCTTCGCCGCTACGTCGCCGGGGAGGACCTGGCCGGCGTCGTCGACGTCGACGCCGGCTACTGACCGTCCCGAACGCGCGTCCTCGTCGGGGACGCGGCACGGATCGCCGCGTGGAGGGCCCTGCAGCGACGGGAACCCGACCGCGAGGGTCTGCAGCGCCCAGCGGGGCGCGCTCGCGCGGAACCCGGCGCGGGACGCCCGCGACGTAGCGTAGGCGGCCTCGCCGACGTGGATGGCGACCGCGGCGCGGAACAGTCGCACCGCAGCGAGCGGCGGCCGGTGCGCGGCGGCGAGCACGCCGGTGAGGGCGACACCCCCGGTGTTCGTGACCCACCACCACGGCGCGACCGCTACGAAGGTGTCGTCGTCGCCGCTCATGCCGGCGTGAACAGCGGGGCGGTGACCTCGCCGTCGACGCCGGCGAAGCGGATCGGACGGAACGTGACCTGCACCGGCATCTCGAACGTGAGGTCGTCGAGGTCGGCGTCGACGATGCGCGTCGCGACGCGCACCGCGGGGTCCTCGTCGAGGGCGACCAGCGCGGGCACGAACGGGACGAGGTCGGCGAACTGGGGGAGGAACGCGTGGGTGACGACGACCCACGAGAACAGGGTGCCCGCGCCCGCTCATCGTCACCCACTCGAACGATCGGTGCCCTCACAGAACCGGCAGCGCTCCCGCGGGTACCAGCAGGCCCGGCCGCACCGCTCGCAGTCGCGGGATGCGCAGCTCCTCCCGGGCCGCGCCGGCCCAGAACTCGGCGGTCGGCTCCCAGGTGGTGTCCGGGAGCGGGAAGTCGGGTCGCATGATCTCGCTCAGGCCCGGCGCAGCACGAGCGTGCCGGCCTGCGGTCCCGTGTAGCCGCCGTACACGCCGATCGTCGGCGCCCGGGCACCTGCGCCGCGGCCGTCGCCGCGCAGCTGCCGGACCACCTCGACGACGTGCGCGATGCCGAGCACGTACGCGTGGGAGAGCAGCCCGCCGTGCGTGTTCGTCGGCAGCCGACCCGAGTCGAAGTGCAGCGTGTCGCCGGCCACGAACGCGCCGCCCGCGCCCTTCTCGCAGAACCCGCTGTCCTCGATCTGCATGAGCGTGTGGATCGTGAACGGGTCATAGCACGTGTACACGTCGACGTCGTCGGGGGCGATGCCGGCCATCCGGAACGCGACCGGCGCCGCGAACACCTGCGGGGTCGACGTGAACGCCGGCTGCTCGGCCCAGTGCGCGCCGCTGACCGAGTTGCCGAGCCCGACCCCGGCGACCTCGAGCACGCTCCGGTCGCAGGTCACGGGCCCGCTCCGGCGTCGTCATGATGTACGCGCCGCCGCCGTCGGAGATCAGACAGCAGTCCTCCCGGCGGAACGGCGCCACGATCGTCGGCGACTCGAGGTACTGCTCCATCGTCAGCTTGCGGTCGTGCATCACCGCACCCGGCGTGAGGTTGGCGTGACGCCGGCACGCGACCGCGACCGCGCCGAGCTGCTCCTGGGTGGTGCCGAACTCGTGCATGTGCCGGCGCGCGACCGTCGCGAAGTACACGGGCTGGGGGAACCAGCCGAACGGGACCTCGAGGTTCTGCTTGAACTGCTCCTGGGCGTGGGACTCGCCCGGTCCGCCGACCATCTGGCTCCGTTGGGTCGCCCAGGCCACCCCGAACGTGTTCAGGATGTGGCGGGCCTTGCCGTCCCGCAGCGCCAGCGCCGCCTCGTAGGGCGCGGTCGCGGCCCAGCGCATCCCGCCGCCGGCCCGCGACTCCCAGATGTCGTGGCTGGTCCCGAAGTGCTCGTGGAACGCGGCGACGTCGAACTGCTCGCGCGATCGGCACGTACATCAGACCGTCGATGTCGCGTGGGCGTCGAGGATCGGCGTCGGCGAGCGCTCGCTCGACGGCCTGGGCGACGATCTGCTTCGTGGTCCGACCCGACGCCTTCGAGTGGTCGGACTCGCCGACCCCGCAGATCGCGACCTCGCCGCTCACGTCCTCGTACTCGGTGGCCCAACCCCAGTCCCGATCCGGCGCTGACCATCACTGCCCCTTCGGTCGGTCGCCGATGATGCCCGCGGCGCGCAGGTCCGCGAGCTCCGCGTCGCTGAGCCCGACCACGCCGCCGAGCACCTCGTCGTTGTGCTGCGCCGAGGCGCGGGGCCGGGCGCCGCAGCCACGGCGTGGTTGCGACTCCGGAACCGGAACGGGAGCATCGGCAGCGGGATGCGACCCGGTCACGGGATGGTCCTCGGGTCTCGAAGAACCCGCGGTCGGGCAGCTGCGGGTTGTGGGCCACGTCGCGGGCGTCGATCGACGTACCCGGCGGGGACCCCGGCCGCGGCGAGCCGTTCGGCGACCGGCGCGGGCGTCCTGCCCGGCGCACCAGCGGGCGAGATGCTCGTCGACACGGTCGGCGGCGGCGCGGCGGCCCGCGTCGCGTCGCCAGGCTCGGGTCGCGCGGCCCACGTCGGGGTCGCCCAGCTCCTCGCGGAGGCGGGCCCACTGCTCGTCGGTCGCGACCGCGAGGGCCAACCACTCCTCGTCACCCGCGCACGCGTACACGCCCTGGGGCGGCCGCGACGGGACCCCGGTTGCCGTCCCGCTCGAGGAGCCGGCCCGACGCGCCGAACTCGACCACCTGCTCGGCGGCCATGTTCAGCGCGGCTTCGATCATGGTGGCCTCCACCAGTCGGCCCTCACCGGTGCGTTCCGCCTCCGCGACGGCGAAGAACGTCGCGAACACCGCGTGCATCGCCGCGAGAGGATCGCACGCGCCGCGGGGCAGCACCGGCGGCCCGTCGGGGCGGCCCGTGACCCACGCCATCCCCGTGATCGCCTCCATCGTCTGCGCGAAGCCGGTCCGGTTCCGCCACGGACCGTCGAGCCCGTACGCGGGCAGCCGCACCATCGTCGAGCGCCGGGTTACTCGGCGTGGAGGCTGTCCCAACCGAGCCCGAATTGCTCCATGACCCGCGGCGTGAAGTTCTCCAGCACGACGTCGGCACGTCGCGACGCAGCCGTCGGAACACGCGTCACGCCCTCGGGCTGGGTCAGGTCGAGCGTGACCGCCCGCTTGGTGTTGTTCGCCCCGTGGAACAGCGGACCCCACTCCCACCACTGGTCCTCGGTCGGCGGGCGGGTGCTCGTGTAGCGCATCAGGTCCGGCCGCGACACCGACTCGACCTTGATCACGTCGGCGCCGAGACACGGCGAGCGTGTGCGTCGCCGCCGGGCCGGCCCACCACGCGGTGCAGTCGATGACGCGCACACCCTCGAGGGCGCAGCACCGGCTCCGCCAGCTCGGCGCGGACGGCACGCGGCGACCAGTCGACCGCACCGGTGTGCTCGCCCACCGCGCGGCGCGGGTGTGAACGGGCGCGGCTCGCACCCCCGAGATCCGGTACGGGATCCGCGGCTGCACGAACCGGCCGCTCGGGTTCTCGACGAACGACCTTCCGCTCCACGAAGTGGTCGAAGCCCGTGACGGTCTCGCCGTTGCCGACCGGTCCGCTCGGGATGCGGAGCAGCTCGGCCTGCTCGAGCAGCTCCGCCGTCGTGTGCTGCGTCGTGTAGCGCGTGGATGATCTCCCACGCCTCGACCCGCCGCTTGCCACCGCCCGAGGTGCGCCGCGAGCTCGCGGTCTTCGCAGCAGCTCGGCACGGCCGATGCAGGACCATGAAGTCGGAGAACTGCTGCGCGCTGTTCGTCGTGAACGCCGCGTACCCGTCCGCGGACTGGCTCGATCGACGGGATCTCGATCATCCGGGTCGGCCGACGCAGCGGCGGCCACCCGAGTGAACTCGGCGAACACGGACGTGTACGTGTTCATCGTGAGCGTCATCGTGTCGAGCATCGCGACGTCGATGTGCTCCCCGCGTCCCGTCCGGGCCGCGCTGCGAAGCGCGCGCGAGCGGCCGCCACCGTCGCGTACGTGCCCGCCATCCACTCGCCGATGCGGCCGCCCGGCGGCGAGGGGCGGTGTCCTCCGGGAGCCCCCGGCGACCCGTCGATCCGCACCAGGCCTGCAGGGTGAACTCGGTCGCGGCCCACCCGGCCCACGGGCCCGTCAGCCCGAACGGGCGTGATCGACGACAGCGACCAGCGCCCGGATGGCGCGCCTGCAGCGCCGCGACGTCGAGCGTCCCGGGCGGTCCGGACTCGACGAGCACGTCGGCGCCCGCGCACAGCGTCGAGCACCGTCGGTGTCGCCCGGCGACGCGACGACCGAGCGCTTCGAGGTGTTCAGGAACTCGAACAGGGCACCCGAGCCCCACCGGCGGAGCGGATCCCCCGCGGGGGTCTCGACCTTCACGACGTCGGCGCCGGCGTCGGCGAGCAGCTTCGTGCAGTACGGGCCGGCGATGTCCGTCGAGCAGTCGACGACCCGAATGGCTTCCAGCACGACGAGCTGACGCTCCCCGAGAACGAACTGCGGACGCCGCATGCTCGCGCAGGGTCCTCGTGCGACCGCGCCATATGCTGCGCGCGCATGGAGCCACTCCGGATCGGCACCCTCGGGGCGGCTCGCATCACCCCCGGCGCCCTCGATCCGACCCGGCGGCCAAGCGTCCCCGAGGTCGACGGTCGTCGCGGTCGCGGCGCGGGACCGGGACCGGGCCGAGCGGTTCGCGAAGAAGCACAACATCCCGACCGCGCACGACTCCTACGAGGCGCTCGTCGCCGATCCGGACGTCGACGCGGTCTACAACCCGCTCCCGAACGGGCTACACGGGCGCTGGACGCTCGCCGCGTTGGAAGCCGGCAAGCACGTGCTCTGCGAGAAGCCGTTCACCGCCAACGCCGAGGAGGCCGAGCGGGTCGCCGCCGCGGCCGGACCGGCACGGGCCTCGTCGTGATGGAGGCGTTCCACTACCGCTACCACCCGCTCACCGCGCGGGTGCTCGAGATCGTCCGCAGCGGCGAGATCGGCGCGCTGCTGCCGCGTCGACACCCGCATGTGCATCCCGCTCCCGATGCGCAAGGACATCCGCTACCAGCTCGACCTGGCCGGCGGGGCCGTCATGGACGTCGGCTGCTACGCGATCCACCAGGCCCGCACCCTGGCCGGGCTCGAACCCGAGGTGGTGGCGGCGCAGGCCAAGTGCGTATCACCCGAGCGTCGACCGGTGGATGCGCGCCGACCTGCGCTTCTCCGAGCAGCTCGGCGGGTCGTTCGAGTGCGCGCTCTGGTCGAGACGCCCCCTGAGCCTCCGGGCCCGAGTCGAAGGGGAGCAGGGGAGCCTGGCGGTGCACGAACCTGACCGGCCCGCAGTTCTTCCACCGCCTCGTCGTGCGCACCCGCGACCCGGCGACGGGTGCGGAGCGGCGCCGCAGCGAACACGTGAAGGGTGACGCGACCTACGTGTACCAGCTGCGGGCCTTCGTCGCCGCGGTGCGCGACGGCGACGCCGTACCCGACGACGCCGGCTGACGCGGTGGCGAACATGCGAGTCGATCGACGCGACGTATCGGGCCGCGGGCCTCCAGCCGCGCCAACCCACCGTGTGATGGCCGACGCCGAGGAGACCCCACCGCCGATCCCGGCCGCGACCGTGGTCCTGGTCCGGGACACCGACCACGGGATCGAGACGCTGATGCTGCACCGCAACTCCCAGCTCGCGTTCGGGGGCATGTGGGTGTTCCCCGGCGGGCGAGTCGATCCCGAGGACTGGGACGGCGCCGCCGACGAGCACGCGGCCGCGACCCGCGCCGCGGTCCGAGAGGCGGCCGAGGAGGCCGGCCTCGACGTGCGACCTGCAGTCGCTCGTCCCGCTGTCGCACTGGGTGCCGCCGCCGATCGCGCCGAAGCGATTCGCGACCTGGTTCTTCGTCGCCCCCGCCCCGTCCGGCGCGGTGACCATCGACGGCGGGGAGATCCACGACTCGGCGTGGATGCGTCCCGCCCAGGCGCTCGAGCGGCGCGACGCGTCTCGAGATCGAGCTCGCCCCCCCGACGTGGATGACCTTGCACCACCTGGCCCGGTTCCCCGACGTCGCCGCGCTGCTCGCGGACACCCGCCAGCACGATCCGGTCTTCTACGAGACCCACATGGCCCGCGCCGACGACGGGGTCATCGCCCTCTGGGCCGGCGACGCCGCCTACGACTCCGGCGACGCCGACACCCCCGGCGCCCGCCACCGGCTCTGGATCGGCGCCGGGCCCTGGCGGCTCGAGCGGAGCTCGTAGTGGCGGCAACGACCGCCGCGGTCGACGCACCCGAACCGGCGATCCACGCTGCGGACTCCGCTCGGCGCGGCGCGTCGGCTCAGGTGCCGTCCAGGCTCCGCACTGGTCGCCCGAGCTCCTCGAGCAGCGGACGCGAGTAGCAGATCCGGCCGGTCATGGTCTCGGGGTCCGCGGTAGCGAGCGACCAGCGCGGCCTCCACGAACAGCTCCAGCGGCTCGACGATCGCCGGGTTCGCGTCGAGGACGTCGCCGACGAGCGTGTCCGCCCCGGGGGTTCGGACCGCCGCGACCGGCGCGAGGGAGTTCACCGCGATTCGGTCCCCGTAGAGCTCCGCCGCGAGTCCCGACGTGAACCGCTCGAGCGCGGCCTTCGACGCCCCGTAGGTCGTGGTGGTGAAGCCGAGCTTGAAGCCGGGATCGAACGGGGGTCCCTGCAGGTGCTTCGACGTCGCGCTCGAGATGTTCACGATCCACCCGGCCCCGCGGGTCCGCATCGCGGGCAGGACCGCCTGGGTGAGGTCGATCGGGGCTTCGACGTTCAGCTCGAAGGTCAGGCGGCGCCGCTTCAACGGCATCTCGGCCGTGGGTCGGTAGAACGCGGCCGCGGCGTTGTTCACCAGCACGTCGACCGGGCCGAGCGTCGCGGCCACCGCGGGGACGACCCGGGCCCGGTCGTCGGGATCCGCGAGGTCGGCCTGGACCGCCAACGCCCGCCCGCCCGCCGCTTCGACCGCGGCGACGGTCTCCCGCAACGACCCGGCGAGCGACGCCCCCGGTTCCGGGTCGAGGGTCCGGGCGGTCACCGCGACCGTCGGCGCCTTCCGCGGCGAAGCGCCTCGCGATCCCCGCACCGATGCCCCGGCTGGCGCCCGTGACGAGCGCCACCCGGCCGTCCAGGCCCCCACGGCGGGTCCTAGACGGCCGGCAGCTTGTCCTGGGCCCGGCCGAGCGACCGCTTGTCGAGCGGTCCCCGCTTGGCGACGTACGCCTCCCGCTGGCGGGTCGTCGAGTGCACCGGGTCCTTGTCGAACTCGGGGAGGATGTGCTTCCCGAACGTGTCGACCGCCTCGAGCGCGACCTCGATCGGCATCGTCGTCGACAGCATCCCGAACACCACCTGGTCGGCGCCGGCGTCCTGGTAGTCCTGCACCGCCGGGCGGACCTCGTCGGGCGTGCCGATCATCACCAGGTGGCTGTCGATGCCCTGCTGCAGGGTCTCGGGCGTCGGCTCGGGGATGAGGTCGGGCCAGTCGGGAAGCCCGGCCGGCTTCGGGAACGTGTCGAGGTAGTGGAACACCAGGCTGTTCTGGTAGCTGCCGTGCATGTTGCAGGCGATGTCGCGGGCCCGCTGACCGTCCTCGAGGCAGAGCATCTGGCTCGTGACCATCACGTTGTTGTTCACGTACTCGCCGACCGGCTCGGCCTTGTCGATCGTGTTCTTGTACACCTCGATGAGCGGCTTCAAGCGTCTCCGGCGAGCCGGTGGTGAAGCACAGCACCCCGAGGCCGAGCCGGGCCGCCTTCTCGAACGTGCTCGGGTTGCCGGCCGCGATCCACATCGGCGGGTGCGGGTCGGTCAACGGCTTCGGCAGCACGTTGCGGGGCGGGAGCGAGAAGTACTTGCCGTCGAAGCTGTACGTCGTTCTCGCGCCACATCTGCTTGAACTCGGGGAGGACCTCGTCGACCATGGCCTTGGTCTCCTCGGGGTCGTCGATCCCGAAGCCGCGCTGCTCGGTGGACGACGAGCCGCGGCCGATGCCGAACTCGAAGCGGCCGTTGGAGAGGTGGTCGAGCATCGCGACCTTCTCGGCGACGCGCGCCGGGTGAGCGACCGGCGGCGTGATGTTGAAGATGCCGCTGCCGATGTGGATCTGCTCGGTCACGCCCGGCGATGTACCCGAGGAACGCCTCGTTGGACGAGAGGTGCGAGTACTCGGTCAGGAAGTGGTGCTCGGTCGCCCACGTGTACTTGAAGCCGGCCCGGTCGGCCGCCTTCGTCCACGTCGACCTCGTTGCGGAGCCGCTGCGCCTCGACCGCCCACTGGTCGGCTTCGGCCTCGTACGCCTGATGCGGCGTGTAGAGGCTGTTGAAGATGCCGAACTCCATCGCTCCCCCTCGTCCGGGTGCTGACCCGCCCGGATGGTACCGGGAGGGCGACGAAAATGCAACACGTTCTAGTTTTGGGCCTTCTCTACGAGCTGGTCCTTCACCCGGTGCCAGCCCTGGACCATGCGGCCGAACTCGGCGGGGTTGTACATGTCCTCCTCGTAGGAGAACTGGCCGTTGCCGGCGTAGTGCAGCATCGTCCAGTTGTACTCACGGTGCAGCGAGCCGTCGCCGGGGTCGTCCATCTCGTTCCACACCGAGCACAGGACCCAGCCGCGCTCCTCGTCGATCACGTACCAGTCGATCGGGAAGTTGCGCATGTCGTCGAAGTGCGGGTCTGCCATCGTCGACTGGATCCACTGGTAGATCGCCTCGCGGCCGTGCATCTTCCCGTAGTGGTGCTCGTAGTAGTCGGCGTCCTCGGTGAAGCACTCGGACCAGGCCCGCCAGTCGCCGGTCTTCGCCGACTCGTCGGCGGCCTCCTGGAAGTGCTGGAACGCGGCCTCGATCTCTGCCCGTGTGAACCGACCCACCCGGCTCCTCCTCGTTCGGTGGCACGAGCCCGTGCGGAGCCGGGCTCTACGATCCCGTGATCGTAGAGGGGCGGCCGCGGCGGCGAAACTGCCGTCTCCGGCCACGAGCGAGGCGCGGGCCTCGATGGCGCCGAGGAGGCCATGAGAGTCGCCTGGATCGGGCTCGGCAACATGGGCCTCCCGATGGCCGCCAACGTGCTCGCCGCGGGGCACGAGCTGGCGGTCTTCGACGCGCGGCGGCGACGCGGCCGCCCCGCTGGCCGGCCCTGGCGTGCGGGTCGCGACGTCCGCCGCCGACGCGGCCCGCGACGCCGAGGTCGTCGACGTCGTCGTGCTCGACGACGCGCAGGTCGAGGCGGTGGTCGGCGGACCCGACGGGGTCCTCGTGGGGTCCGCGGCCCGGCGCGGTGGTCGCGGTGCACAGCACGGTGCTCCCGTCCACCGTCGACGCGGTCGCCGAGGCGGCGCCACCCGACGTCGCGGTGCTCGACGCGCCGGTCAGCGGTGGCGTCCGCGGCGCCCGGGCCGGGACGCTGTGCGTCATGGTGGGCGGCCCCCGCGACGCGTTCGACCGGGCCCGCCCGGTGCTCGACGCGGTCGGCGACCTGGTCCTCCACCTCGGTGCTCGCGGCGCGGGGCTCGCGGCCAAGCTGGCCCGGAACCTCATCGGCTACGTGAGCATGCTCGGCGCGCAGGAAGGTCAGGCCCTCGCCGTCGCCGCGGGCACCGACCCGGCCGCGTTCGCGGCGATCCTCGACCACACCGGGGCGCTGAGCCCGATGATGCGGGACCTGCTCGCCGAGCCCGGCGGCGACCCCGTGTACGCGGACCTCGCCCCGCTGATCGAGCTGGCGGCCAAGGACCTCCGGGTGACCCTCGAGTACGCGGCGCGGCTCGGTGTCGACCTGCCGGCGGCGGCCCTGACCCTGACCCACGTCGGGTTCTCGATCGGCGGCGAGGCCGGGCGGCACCGATGAAGGTGTCGCTCGGGCTCCCCACCCATCACGTCGACGGGTCGTTCGCGACGGCCGACGGCATCGCCGCGGTCGCGACCGCGGCGGAGACGGCCGGCTTCGACGCCGTCTTCGTCACCGACCATCCCGCGCCGTCCGACCGGTGGCTCGCCACCGGCGGTCACCACGCCCTCGACCCGTTCGTCGCGCTCGAGCTTCGCGGCGGCGGCGACGACCCGGCTGCGGTTGCACACCAACCTGCTGGTGCTCGCCTACCGGAACCCGTTCCACTCGGCGAAGGCCATCGCGACGTTGGACTCGCTGTCGCGAGGCCGGATGATCGTCGGGGTGGGCGCCGGGTACCTGGAACCGGAGTTCGAGGCGCTCGGGGTCGACTTCGCGGACCGCAACGAGCTGACCGACGAGGCGATCCTCACGATGCGGGCCGCGTGGCGAGGCGACAGCGTGGAGCGCTCGGGGCGGGGCTGGCGGGCGACGGGCAACACGCTGCGTCCCACACCGGTGCAGCGGCCGGGGCCACCGATCTGGGTCGGGGGGAACAGCCATCGGGCGATCCGGCGCGCGGTCGAGCTCGGGGACGGCTGGATGCCGATGCCGAGCCCGGCGGGATCGGAGCGGCGGCTCCACACCCCGGCGATCGGGACGCTCGACGATCTCGCGAGCCGGCTCCGCTACGCCCGCGACCACGCCGCCGCGACCGGCCGCACCGCGCCGCTCGAGGTCGTGTTCATGCCGCTCGGGCTCGACATGTTCACGAACGCCGGCGTCGACGCCGACGCCGCGGTCGACAGCATCGCCGAGCTCGCCGAGCTCGGCGTCACCTATCTGACCGTGACCCTCGCCGGCGCCAGCCTCCCCGAGTTTCTCGACCACCTCGGCGTGTTCGCCGACGGGGTCCTCGGTCGCGTCGACGCTTGTCGATCGCCCCCGGCCGGTCGTCACAAGGTAGGGGCCAGGTGGGCGAGCAGGTCGCGGGTGCGCTGACGCGAACGCGTGACGGTCGTTGCCCACGGGGAACACGGTCGCGGCGAGGTCGGTGACCCCGGCGTCGCGGAACCCGCGCAGGCGCGCCTCCACCGCGGCCTCGTCTCCGACGACGCACACGTCGGCCGGACCGGACGCGCCGCCCCGGTCCAGGATGCGGCGGTAGGTGGGGATCTCGCCGTACACCTCGAAGAGGCGCGCCGCGGTCTCGCGGGCCGCGTCGGCGTCGTCGCACACGGCGACGGGCAGGCCGGCCACGACCCGAGGGTCGGCGCCGTCCCGCCTCGCGCGCGGCCGCGCGTGATCCGGGGCAGGACGTGCTCACCGACCGCCCGCTCGTCGGCCATCCAGAGGATCGTCCCGTCGGTGCGCTCCCCGGCGAGGCGCAGCATCAGGGGCGCGAGCGCGGCGAGCAGGACGGGGACGGCCGACGCGCCGGGGACGTCGAGCATCGCGTGGACGCGGTAGTCGTCGTTCTCGACGTCGACCTGGCCGGTGCGGGCAAACGCGGCGGCGAGGACCTCGAGGTACGCGCGGACGTGCGCCGCGGGCCGCGCGTACTCGAGCCCGAACATGTTCTCGATCACGACCGGATGGGACGGGCCGACCCCGAGCGTCAGCCGGCCGTCGCACGCGGCTTGGGTTGAGAGGACCTGCTGGGCGAGCGCGAGCGGGTGGCGGGGATAGGTGGGGACAACGGCGGTCCCGATCTCGAGGCGCTCGGTGGCCCCGCCGGCCAGGGTGGCCGCGGTCGAGCGCGTCGAGGCTCCACGGGATGTGGGGGAGCCATCCGGTCGCGAGGCCGACCCGGTCGGCCCAGCGGGCGTTCTCGAGCAGCTCGTCGATCGGGGTCTGGGTGCTGCTGGTCTCGACGATGAACATCCCGATGCGCATCGACGCAGTCTGGCCTACCGTCGCGGCGTGGGGGTACGCCGCGTGGTGACCGGCTTCGACGAGCACGGCCACTCGACCGTCGTCACCGACGGGGAGGCGTTCGGCGGCGACGCGTGGGCCGAGGTGTGGGTCACCGACCCGACGCTCGGCATCGACGCCCTCGTCGACCCCCACGACGGCACCGCGGTGCTCGAGCCACCACCGGGCGGGAACGCCTGGCGGGTGTTCACCGTGCCACCCGACGCGATCATGCGCGAGCGCATGGCGGAGCACGCCGGCGCCGTGGCCGGCGTCGAGCCCGACGGGTTCCACACCACCGAGACCGTCGACTACGTGATGGTCCTCGAAGGCGAGATCACCCTCGAGCTCGACACCGGCGAGGTCGCGTTGGGTCCCGGCGACTGCGTCGTGCAGCGCGGGACCCGCCACGCCTGGCGCAACCGGGGTGACCAGCCGGTGCGCATGGTCGCGGTCATGCTCAGCACCCGACCGGCCTGACCGCCGCCGCGACGGACCGGATCAGCTGCCGGTGCCGAGCTCCTCGAAGGCGAGGGAGAGCACCATCGGGTCCAGCTCGAGGAGATCGGGTCGGACCGTGATCCGTCCCTCCGCGAACGCGTTCTGGAACGCGGCGGCGAACGCGTCCCAGTCATCGGTGTCCACCTCGTAGAGCGCCAGGTACCGGTGGGCGGTGACGTCGTCACCGGGGAGGACCTGCGCGGGCGCGAGCCGGAACCGTCGGGCGGAGCGGACCCCGTCGAGGGCCAGCACCTCCTTGGCGTGGACGTTGTCGTACCAGTCGTTGAACTCCGCCTCGACCTCGTCGCTCACCGGGTTCGACAGCGCCAGGAAGACACCTGTGGGCATGCTGGGCTCCTCTCCTTGATCAGGTAGTGAGTGCACCACCGTTGACACCGAGCACCTGACCGGTCACCCACGCGGCGGCGTCCGACGTCAGGTAGCAGATCGCGGCGGCGACGTCCGCGGGCTCGCCGAGCCGGGCGGTCGGCCACGGGGGTCGCCGGGCGTCGTCGGGACCGGTCGCCATCAGCCCGAGCGCGACGCAGTTGACCGTGACGCCCGTGCCCACGAGCTCGAGCGCGAGGTGCCGCGAGAAGCCGATCGCCGCGGCTTTGCTCGCCCCGTACAGCGAGATCCCCGTCGGGAGCCCCATCCGGCCCGCCTCGGACGAGACGGTCACGATCCGCCCCCACCCCCGCTCGCACATCCCGTCGACCGTGGCCTTCGTGCAGTGCAACACCCCGTAGAGGTTCAACGCGACGAACCGGTCCCAGTCCTCGACCGGCATGTCGCGGAACGGGCGGGGCACGAACCCGTCGGCGGGGATGCCCGCGTTGTTGACGAGCACGTCGACGGGACCCAACGTCGACGCGACGTCTCGCACCATGGCCTGCACCGCGGCCAGGTCGGTGACGTCCGCGACGAACGGGCGCGCCTCGCCGTCGTCGGCTTCGATCTGCCCGGCGACCCGCTCGGCCCGGTCGCGGTGCACGTCGTTGACCGCGGTTGCCGCGCCCGCCGCGGCCAGCGCCGCGGCGACGCCGGCGCCGACACCCTGACCGGCGCCGGTCACCAGCGCCACCCGTCCGGCCAGGTCGGTCCCCACGGGCCTCATCCTCGCCCACCGGTCCGGAAGCCCGCCACGACCGCGGCGAGGGTCTCGGGCGCGACGGCGTACGGCATCGAGAGCCCGGCCCGGTCCACCGCGCCGCCGTACCGCTGGGTGACCAGGTCTCCGATCTCGTCGGGGGCGCCGCGCACCGCGAGGGTCGACAGCACGTCGTCGTCGACGAGGGCGGGCAGGTCGTCCCACCGGCCGGCCTTGGTCAGCCGGTTCAGCTCGGGTTGGAGGGACTCCCAGCCGTGCGGCTCGAGCGCGACGCGGTACGCGGGGGTCGACCCGTAAAAGGCAAGCAGCCGGCGCACCCCCACGGTCGCCGCGTCCCGTTCCTCGTCGTCGCGTCCCGTGCACACGATCGGCACCGCGGCGACGGTGAACGCGGCCCGGTCTCGTCCCGACGTCGCCAACCCGGCGGTGACCGCCGGGGTGACCCGCTCCCGGAGGAACGTCCCCGAATGGAACGGATGGACGAGGAGCCCGTCGCCGACCTCCGCGGCCAGGCGGGTCATCCTCGGGCCCAGTCCCGCGACCCACACCGGCGGCGCCCCGAACGGATTCGGCCCGGGATCGAAGAACGGGGTCATCAGCGTGTGCGTGTACGTCTCGGAACGGAACTCGAGCGGGGTGCGCTCGTTCCACGCCCGATGGATGGCCTTGACCGCCAGCACCAGGTCGCGCATCCGCTCCACCGGGTGACCCCACGGCATCGAGAACCGGTTCTCGATGTGCGGTCGGATCTGGGATCCCACGCCTAACACGAACCGACCGTGGGACGCGAGCTGAAGGTCGTTGGCGAGCTGCGCGAGGTCGAGGGGGCTGCGGGCGAACGCCACCGCGATGTTCGTGAACAACGTCGGCCGGGTGGTGTGCTCCGCGGCGAGCAGCAGCGGGACGAACGGCTCGTGCGGGCCTTCCGCGGTGTACAGGCCGTCGAAGCCGAGCTGCTCCAGCGCGCGGGCGACGGCGGGCACGTCAGCCGAACCGGCACGTAGGTAGTGGTCGAGGAGCATCGCGGCGGGAGCACGGTAGCCTGCGCGGCCGATGGCGCCCCGAGACCAAGCCGCGATCGTCGGTGTCGCCGAGACGGCGTACGTCCGGGGCTCGGACCGTCTCCCGCTCGAGTTGATGCTCGACGCGTCCCTCGCCGCGATCAACGACGCCGGCCTGGAACGCTCCGACATCGACGGGTTGATCCCCCCGGCCGGGTTCACCACGGCCGAGGAGCTCGCCGCGAACCTCGGGATCGAGAACCTCCGTTTCGCCACGACGGTGATGATGGGTGGCGCCAGCCCCGTCGCGGCGTTGCAGCACGCCGCCGGCGCGGTCACCCGGGGGATCGCCACCGCCGTGCTCGTCACCGTGGGTTGGAACGGCTTCTCCGCCTTCCGACCCAAGCCGGGCGCGCGACGCCCACGGCACATGTTCCTCGCCACGTCCGTCGGGGACATCGCGGCCGACTACTACCGCCCGTACGGCGCCATGGCCGCGGTCCAGGTGTACGCGTGGATCGCGATGCGCTACAAGCAGACGTTCGGCGTCCCGGACGAAGCGGCCGGCACCGTCGCGCTCGCGTGTCGTCGCCACGCCCAGCTCAACGAATCGGCGCTCATGCGAGGCCGGGAGCTCACGATGGACGAGTACCTCAGCTCCCGGATGATCTCCGAGCCGTTCCGGCTCTTCGACTGCTGCCTCGAGACCGACGCCGGCGCCGCGTACATCGTCACCACGCTCGAACGGGCCCGGGACCTGCTCCACCCTCCCGTCGTCGTGCTCGGCGCCGCCGAGGGCCATCCGTATCCGGCCGACGACATCCCGAACCGTGCCGACCCGCTCCGCATCGGGCTCGCTTACGCCGCGCCCGAGGCGTTCGCCGCCGCGGGCGTGCAGCCCCACGACGTCGACTTCCTCGAGGTCTACGACTGCTTCACCTACGTCGTGCTCCTCGAGCTCGAAGCCCTCGGGCTCTGCCCACCCGGGGAGGCGGCCGGCTTCGTCGCCGACGGCAGCATCGAGCTCAAAGGCCGGTACCCGCTCAACACCCACGGTGGGCTCCTCTCCCAGGGCCACGTGTGGGGCCTCAACCATCTCGTCGAAGCGGCTCGGCAGCTCCGCCACGAGGCCGGCCCGGCCCAGGTCGACGACGCCGAGCTCGGGGTCGTCACCGGGTGGGGCGACTTCGGTGACGGCAGCGTCGCGGTCCTCGGACGCGATCGATGAGCGCGGACCCGGCCGTCCCGCGGCCCCGGCCGAACCTTGACGGGCTGACCCTCGAGTTCTTCGGGCACTGCGCGCGGGGCGAGCTCCGGTTCCAGCGCTGCGAGGCCTGCGGGACATGGCGGCACCCCCCACGGGTGCTCTGCGCGGTGTGCGGGTCGTCGCGGTGGAGCTGGCAGCGCTCTAGCGGCCGCGGGACCCTCTTCACCTGGACGGTCGTCCATCAAGCGATGCACCCCGCGTTCGCGGCCGACGTCCCGTACGCGGTGGTCGTCGTCGAGACTGACGAGGGCGTCCGGGTGGTGTCGAACCTGCCGCGACGCGGATCCCGGAACGCTGCGACTCGACGCGCTGGTCCAGGTCAGCTTCGAACGGGTCGACGACGATCTGACGCTGCCGATGTTCCGTCCTGTCGGCTGACGAGCGCGGCTACCAGAGCTCGTCGGTGTAGGCGTCGGTTCCCGGCACGGTGGCGAGGAACGGGGAGGCGAACAGCACCTGACCCTGCCCGGTGGCGGCGAGCTCGTCGCCGAGCGACGCGTAGCGCTCCTCCCACACGGTGAGCGGGTCCTCCAGGGAGAAGTGCAGCTGCACGAAGCGGTTCCCGGTTGGCTGGTCGGGGACGTCGGCCGGACGGTCGCCCCGCAAGGGGAGCGGGGTGCCCACCAGCATCACGTCCGACGGGCAGCCCCGACGTCGCATCCACTCCGTGACCCCGTCGACGCCTCCGTCCCCGGCTTCGCCGATCACGGCGACGATCCCGGGATACGCACGGTCGAGGGCCAGCTCGCTCGGCATGGTGCTCCCGGGCCCGTTCACCTCGCCCGAGTACTCGTACAGCGCGGTGTGGATGTGGTCCCGCTCGAGGAACATCCGCTCGTGCTCGTGGAGCCAGTTGACCTGCTCGACGCCCCACTCGTTCCACTCGTCGTGATGACCGTCGAGCACCCAGTAGACGGCAAGGTACGAGCCGACCGTCGGGTCCGGGGCGATCGGCGAGTCGGCCGGGTAGCGCTTCGCCTTGCACGCCCTGGTCGCGACGTAGCGCCCACCGGCGAACTGCCACTTGCCGACCATGCACCCGGCGTAGAAGTGGTCACGCTCGTACCAGCGGTTGTAGGCGACCTCGTGGCCCCGGTGCGGTTCCACCATCGTGAACAGCAGCGACCCGATGCGGATCTGGCGGTCGTCGCGGGGCACGTCGGGTCGCTGGTATCGGCGCTCCGAGGCGTTCATGGCGTCGCTCCTTGCTCGGCGGCCTGCTCGGCCAGCGCGCGCTTGTCGATCTTCAACATCGGGGTGGTGGGCAGGTCGTCGACGATGACGAGCCGGTCGGGGGCTTTGTAGTCGGCGACGTGCGCGCGGCACCAGGCCCGGAGCTCGTCGATGGTCACGCGCGCCGCCGTCCGGGTCGGCGTGCGGGCACGACGAACGCGACCCCGACCTCGCCGAGCACCCGATCCGGTGCGCCGACCACCGCGACCCGGTCTACACCCGGGTGCTCCGCGAGCACCGCCTCGACCTCGGCCGGGTAGACGTTGTACCCGCCCCGGATGTACAGGTCCTTCAAACGGCCGACCAGACGCAGGTTGTCGTCGTCGCCGAGGAAGCCGAGGTCGCCGGTGTGGAGCCACCCGTCGGCGTCGATCACCTCCGCAGTGCGTTCCGGGTCCCGCCAGTAGCCCCGCATCATCGCCGGCGAGCGGCACAGCACCTCACCCACCGCGCCCGGGTGCAGCAGCCCGACCGTCGGTGCCGGCGATGCGCAGCTCCACCTCGGGGGTCGGGCGTCCGACCGTGGTGGCGATGACCTCGTCGGAATCGGTGACGAGCGTCGAGGTGGTCACGCCGGCCTCGGTGCTCGTGTACCGGGTGATGACCGGGCAGCCGAGCTTCTCGCGCATGCGTCGCACGAGCTCGGGTGGGATCGACGCCCCGCCGAGCGCGGCGACCCGCAACGTCGAGCAGTCGGTGCGGGCGAGATCGGGGTGTTCCAGGACCAGTGCCCACTGCGTCGGCACCCCGGTGCCCATCGTGATCCGCTCTTCCCGGAGGAGCCGCAAGGTCTCCGCCGCGGACCACGGCTCACCGACCAGCACGATCGTCGTCGTGTTGGCGAGCTCGTCCCACATGCGGGTCATGTAGCCGACGTGGGCGAACGGCAGCACCACGAGCCGGCGGTCGCCGGGGGCGGTCAGCTCGCCGACGTTGCGGGAGATCGCCGCCTGCGTGTCGTGGTCGTACACCGCGCCCTTCGGCGCGCCGGTCGTGCCGCTGGTCCACACGATGCAGGTCGGGTCCGACGCCGACAGCCGGGGCAGACGGGCCGGCGGGTCCGCGTCGAAGGCGTCCTTCAGGTCGGACACGGGAATCACGTGACCGGCGTCGACCCCGGCGGGGAGCGAGGCTTCGTCGCCGAGCACGGTGACCTTCGGTTCGGTGCGGGCGACGATGCTCGTCTGCTCGGTCGGCCCCAACCGGCGGTTCACCGCCGAGGTGATCGCACCGGCCCGCAACGCGCCCAGGTAGCAGGCGGCGAACTTGATCGACGACGGAAGGAGCAGCACGACGACGTCGCCGGGGGCGACGCCGTCGTCGATCAGCGTGGCCGCGAAGCCGTCCGCGACGCGATCCAGCCAGCCGTACGTGACCCGCTTCTCGCCGTGCACGTACGCCTCGCGGTCGGGATGCGCCGCGGCGGCGTCGCGCAGCAGGTCACCCACCAACGGCGTGTCGGCCACGTCCGGGGACTGTAGGCGCTCGTCCGCTCGTCGCCCGCGCCCCTGGACGACGGCCCGCGCCCGGCGACGGACCGAGCCGGACGGGGATCACCGACGCGGTGCCGCGCCCGCGCCGCGCCGGTCAGCCGGTAGGTGCGGGCGGATCGACCCGGCGTGACGCACCGGGCCGGCGCGGCCACTCAGAGGTCGAGCGGGTCGCCCGCGTGGGGGG
Source organism: uncultured Actinomycetes bacterium (assembly GCA_963714105.1). Taxonomy (GTDB): domain Bacteria; phylum Actinomycetota; class Acidimicrobiia; order IMCC26256; family PALSA-555; genus PALSA-555. Next base: position 2,889,377 of record OY970233.1, read on the forward strand.
CCTCATCGGTGAACTCGGCCCGCAGGATCTCGATCTGCTCGATGACCGCGGCCCGGCCCTCCGGGTCGGTCTGGTCCTCGAGCTCGCGCGTCAGGCGGACGATCCGCTGCTGGAGCTCCCGCGCGTGGTCGCTCAGTTCGGTGGGTTCGGTCATCGGAAGGGGACGGTACCCGGTCCGTGGGGCCGTCCCGGTCTCCGCCGACGAACCCGCGGCGTCCCGCACCGTCCCGCACCGTCGGTCGGGTCGACACCACCCTGCGGGTCCCCTCGAGATCCGCTGCCACCCGGCCGGTCGTGGACGGCCCCGATCGAGGCGGGGCGACGTCGCGTTAGGTTTCGCGGACCCTGCCCCGTTGAGAGGACTGCCCGATGGCTCGCTTCACCGACCGTGTCACCGTCGTCACCGGGGCCGGTTCGGGCCTCGGACGGGCCACGGCCCGTCGGCTGGCCTCGGAGCAGGCGATCGTCGCCGCGCTCGACGTCGACGAGTCCGCGGCGAAAGGCACCGCGGCTCAGATCGAATCCGACGGGCACACGGCACGGGCGTACGGCTGCGACGTGAGCGACTGGTCGTCGGTGGAGCCCACCGTCGCGACGGTGGCGAACGACCTGGGCCGCCCCGAGCTGCTCGTGAACTGCGCCGGCGTCGGCAAGTTCGTCCGCAGCGAGGAAGAGACCCCCGAGAGCTGGGAGCGGATCCTCGGCGTCAACCTCACCGGCACGTTCCTCATGTGCCGCGCCCTGCTGCCTCACCTGCTCGGTGGTGGCGGCGTCATCGTGAACGTGGCGTCCAACGCCGGCCTGATGGGTCAGCCGTACTCGGCCGCGTACTGCGCCTCGAAGGGCGGGGTCGTCAACCTGACCCGAGCGCTCGGGGTCGAGTACCGGGCACGCGGGGTGCGGGTCGAACGCGATCGCGCCGGGTGGGATGAACACGCCGATGATCAACACGTTCGGGTTCCCGGAGGGCGCCAAGCCCGAGGACTTCGCGGCGATCACCTCGCCGCTCGGCTACGCGGAGCCCGAGGAGCAAGCCGGGCTCATCGCCTTCGTCGCGTCGGACGACGGCCGCTACATGGTGGGTCAGATCCTGTCGATGGACGGCGGAATCACCTGCGGGTGAGCGCGATGACATCCAGCTCGGACACCCTCGGGTTGTGGGAGCTGGTCGAGGCCCGCGCCGCGAGCACCCCCGACCAGGTCCTCTTCGTCGACGAGCACGACCAGCGCCTCGACGCCGTCGAGCTCCGCCGCGCCGCGGAGCGGGCTGCGGCCGGGCTGCACGCACTCGGAGTCGGTGCCGACACGCCGGTGTCGTGGATGCTGCCCAGCCGGCTCGAAGCGGTCGTGCTCGTCGCCGCGTTCGCCGCGCCTCGGGGCGGTGCAGAACCCGATGCTGCCGATTCTCGGGCCCCGCGAGCTCCGGTTCATCACGGGGCAGACCCAGGCTCAGTTCCTGATCGTCCCGTCGAGCTGGCGGGGCCGCGAGTACGCGGCCGAAGCCCGCGAGGTGGCGGGCGACCCACGAAGGACTGCAGGTCCTCGTCGTGGACCACGACCTGCCTGACGCGGACCCGACGACGCTGCCGCCGCCGCCGCGCGCCGGTCGCGTCCCGACGACGCGCCGGTCCGGTGGGTGTTCTACACGTCGGGGACCACCGCCGACCCGAAAGGCGCCCGCCACACCGACCACACCGTGAAGGCCGCCGCGGTCGGGATGCTCGAGGCGCTCGAGATCGGACCCGCGGACCGCACCGCGATGGTGTTCCCGTTCACCCACATCGGCGGCATCGGCTGGCTCTACACCGGGCTGATCACGGGCTGCCTGGCCGTGTTCGTCGAGTCGTTCGTGCCCGCGACGACCATCCCGCTGCTCCGCCGCCACGACATCACCCTCGCCGGCGCGGGGACCACCTTCCACCTCGCCTACCTCGCCGCGCAGCGAGCACAGCCCGACCGGCCACTGTTCCCGGCCGTGCGTGCCTTCCCGGGAGGCGCCGCCCCCAAGCCGCCGACGCTGCACTACGAGATGAAGCAGGAGCTCGGCGGCGTCGGGATCGTGTCCGGCTGGGGGCTCACCGAGGCACCCATCCTGACGATGAACACCGTCCACGGGACCGACGAACAGCTGGCCGAGACCGAGGGTCCCCCCACGCCGGGAGTCACGCTGCGGGTCGTGCGAACCGACGGGACGGTCGCCGAACCGGGGGAGGAAGGCGAGCTGCGGGCCAAGGGCCCCCAGATCTTCAAGGGGTACCTCGACTCGACCCTCGACGCCGACGCGTTCGACGAGGACGGCTGGTTCCGAACCGGTGACCTGGGGGTCCTGCGACCCGACCAGCACGTCCGGATCACCGGCCGGCTGAAGGACGTCATCATCCGCAAGGGGGAGTCCATCTCGGCCAAGGAGGTCGAGGACCTCCTCTTCACCCACCCCGCGGTCGCGGACGTCGCCGTCATCGGGTTACCCGACCCGCTCCTCGGCGAGCGAGCCTGCGCGGTCGTCGTCGGCGTGCCCGACGCGGACCCGCCGACGCTGCCGGAACTCGGCGACTACCTGCGCGGGGAGGGGCTGACGGTGCAGAAGATCCCCGAGCAGCTCGAGCTCGTCGACACGCTGCCCCGCAACCCGGCCGGCAAGGTCCTCAAGCACCAGCTCCGAGCCCGGTACGAGCCGAGCGCCTAGCCACCGAGCGCCCGCCGCCGCGGCGGGGTCGGGAATCAGAACTGCTCGAAGCAGCGCCGACGTTCCCAGTCGGTGACGACCTCACCGAACGCGGCCCACTCCTGTCGTGCCGTGTTGACGAGGTGCCGGTGGACCTCCTCGCCGAAGGCGTCGCGGGCCACCGTGCTTGCCGCCAGCTCGTTGATGGCGTCGACGATGTTCGACGGGACTCGCTCGACCTGGTCGCTCGCGTACGCGTTCCCGTCGAAGCCCGGCCCGGGATCCGCGCCGGCCTCGACGCCGCGCAGGCCCGCGGCGAGGACCGCGGCGAACGCCAGGTACGGGTTGCAATCCGCGCCGGGGACGCGAGCCTCGACCCGACGGCTACCCGGGCTGTGCCCCACGACGCGGAACCCGCAGGTGCGATTGTCGACCCCCCAGGCCATCGCGGTCGGCGCCCACGACTCGGCCTGGTAGCGCTTGTAGGAGTTCACCGTCGGGGCGAAGAGCCAGGTCAGCTCGCGGGTGTGCCGCACGAGCCCGCCGAGCCAGCCCCGGAACACGGGGGACCAATGGTCGGGCTCACCGTCAGCCCAGAACGCCGGCTCGGACCCGGTCGCGTCCCAGAGGCTCGAGTGGATGTGACACGACGACCCGCACTCGTCCATCGAGTACTTGGCCATGAACGTGATCGCCCGACCGTGCGCCCCGGCGATCTCCTTCGCCCCGTTCTTGTAGACGACGTGACGGTCGGCCATCTCGAGGGCGTCGGCGTAGCGCAGGTTGATCTCGTGCTGCCCGGGGCCGGCCTCGCCCTTCGAGAACTCGACCGGGACACCCGCCGCGTCCATGCCGTTGCGGATGCCCCGGATGATGTACTCGTCCCGGGTGGTCTGCAACACGTGGTAGTCCTGCACGAACGGCGCGTGGGGGGTGAGGTCCGAGTAGCCCTTCGCTTGAGCCTCCTCGTACGAGTCGCGGAACAGGTAGAACTCGAGCTCGGAGCCGCACTTGACCGTGAAGCCGAGCGCGGCGGCGCGCTCCACCTGCCGGCGCAGCACCTGCCGGGGTGACACCTCGACCGCGGCGCCGGTCGCCGGGTCGAACAGGTCGCAGAGGACCAGCGCGGTCTTCTCGAGCCACGGGACCGTCCGGAGCGTCGCCAGGTCGGGGCGGCAGAGCACGTCGCCGTAGCCCTGCTCCCAGTTCGCGAACTCGTACCCGGGAAGCGGGGTCATGTCGACGTCGACCGCGAGGAGGTAGTTGCACGCCTCGATCCCGTCCGTGAGGACCCGGTCACGGAAGTACGCGCCGGTGACCCGCTTCCCGACCAGGCGCCCCTGCAGATCCGTGAACGCGACGACGACGGTGTCGACCTCCTCGTCTGTGATCTGCCGTTCGAGTGCGTCCACGTCGAGGCGTCCTCGATCCATGCGCCCACCTCCTCGGTGCCGACGCCATCCTCGCATCAGCGTCCGGCGGGCGCCGGGCTCGTCACTCCGGGGTGACGTACGCCGCGGTGATGCCCCCGTCGATCACCAGCGTCGCTCCGGTCATGAACGACGACTCGTCGCTGGCGAGGAACAGCGCCGCCTCCGCGATCTCCTCCGGGCGTCCCGGTCGACCCATCGGGATGTGGACCAGCCGCCGCCGGGCCCAGTCGGGGTCGTCCAGCAGCTCCGCGAGCAGCGGCGTCTCGACCGGCCCGGGGCACAACGCGTTCACCCGGATCCCCTCGCGTGCGTACTGGACCGCCAGCTCCCGGGTGAGGGACAGCACGCCCCCCTTACTCGCGGTGTACGCGATCTGCGGTGTCGCCGACCCGACCAGCGCCACCAGCGACGACACGTTCACGATCGAGCCGCCACCCGATGCGAGCATCGCCGGGATCCCGGAACGGCAGCACAAGAACACGCCCTTGAGGTTGACCTCCATCACCCGGTCCCACGTCGCCTCCGGGGTGTCGACCGCGCCCGCGTCGTCCGCGGGGAAGATCCCGGCGTTGTTGTAGAGCACGTGCACCGCGCCGTACGCCGCCACCGTGGCCGCGACCATCGCCTCGACCTGCACCGCGTCGGCGACGTCCACCGGCGCGAACGTCGCGTCCCCACCCGCGGCGCGCACCGTGTCGACCGTCGCCTCGCCGGCCGCGGCGACCGCGTCGGCGACGACCACCCGTGCGCCCTCGGACGCGAACCGCAACGACGCGACCCGACCCATGCCGTTCCCGGCGCCGGTGATGAGCGCAACCTTGCCGTCGAGTCGACCCGGGCGCGGCACCATGCCCGTATGCTGCCCCGCGTGCAGCCGCCGAGCCATCCGGACGCCGGATCGGCGACCACGGCCCGACCGGCCCGGGACCGCCGATGACGACCCGACCTGGTGTGTCGATCACCGTCTCCGGGCTGACCCGGCTCTTCGGCGCCGACCTCGCCGCGGTGCTCGACGTCGCCCGCGCCGCCGACGACGCCGGCATCCACCAGCTCGTCCTCCCGGACCATCTCGCCATCGGACCCCGCACCGACCGGTACCCGTTCGGGACGTTCCCGTACCCGCCGGAGGAGCCGTGGCTCGAGCCGCTCACCACCCTCGCCGCGTTCGCCGGCGTGACCGAACGGGTGCGGCTCGCGACCGGTGTGCTCATCGCCCCGCTGCGCCCCGCCCTGCTTCTCGCCAAGACCGCCGCGACGCTCGACGCCCTGTCGGGCGGGCGCCTCGACCTCGGCGTGGGGACGGGATGGCAGCGCGAGGAGTTCACCGACACCGGCCAGGCGTTCGTCGGCCGCACCGCCCGCCTCGACGACACGGTCCGGGCCTGCCGGGCGTTGTGGACCGAGCCGCCGCCGGTGTCCTTCGCCGCCCCGACCGTCGCGTTCGACGGGCTGTGGTGCGAGCCGCGCCCGGTGCAGGCCGGCGGTGTCCCGGTCTGGTTCGGTGGTGGCCCCACCGACGCGACCGCGGGGCGCATCGCCGCGCTCGGCGACGGGTGGCTCCCGGTCGGCGTCATGCCCCTCGACGAGCTCACCGGCGGGATCGGCCGGATCCGAGTCGCGTACCGCGACGCCGGCCGTGACCCGGCCCGTCTCGGTGTCCGCGCCGGGGTGCCCGTCGTCACCGACGACCGCGGCCGCGTCGACCTCCCGGCGACCCTCGCCGACGTCGACCGACTCGCCGACGCCGGCGTGACGCTCATCTCCCTCGCGCTCGGCCGGTTCCTCCGCGACCGAGACGACGTCGCGCCGTTCCTGCGCGACGTGGGCGCGGCGTTCTCCTAAGTCTCGACGCGTACGCTCTGTTGGTGATACGACGACGCGCTGGCCGCGCTGCTCCTCGCCGTCGCCACCCTCGTCGCCTCGCTGGCGTCGACGGCCGGCGCCGCGTCCACCCCGCCCACCGCGACCCTGCACTGGTCGTCGTGCCAGCAGGGCTTCCAGTGCGCCCGCCTCACCGTCCCCCTCGACGACACGGTCAGCAACGGCCCGACGATCAGCCTGGCGCTCATGCGCATCCCGGCGACCGACCCGAGCCACCGCATCGGGTCACTCGTCGTGAACCCGGGCGGACCAGGCGCCTCCGCGGTCCAGTACATCCACGACGAGGCCCGCACCCTCCCCGCCGCGGTGCGGGCCCGCTTCGACGTCGTCGGGTTCGACCCTCGCGGCACGGGCGGCAGCGCCCCCGCGCACTGCGCGTCGCACCTCGACTCGCTCTACAACCTGCAGTTCGCGCCGACCAGCGACGCGGCCCGCCAGGCGCTCATCGCCGGGGTCGAAGCCCTCGTGAACGACTGCAAGGCGAAGGACGGCGCGGAGCTCCCGTACCTGTCGACCGAGCGCACCGCCCGGGACATGGACCGGGTCCGCGCCGCGCTCGGTGACCGTCAGCTCACCTACCTCGGCTACTCCTACGGCACCTACCTCGGGGCCCTCTACGCGGACCGGTACCCGACGCGCGTCCGGGCGATGGTGCTCGACGGGGCGGTGGACCCGGCGTTGGGCGCCGCGGCGCAGCAGATCCAGCAGGCGCAAGGCTTCGAGCGGGACCTCGACCTGTTCCTCGCGTTCGTGCTCGACCGACCCGAGCTGCGCGTTCCACCACAACGGCAACTCCGCCGGTGCCTACGACGCGCTCCGAGCCCGGTTGGACCAGGCGCCCGTCCCCGCCGGCGGAGCCGGGGCGGGCCGGGCGCTGAACGGGACCGAGTTCGACATCGGCGTCACCCAGTTCCTCTACTTCGGGCGTCGAGGCTGGAACGACCTCGCCCAGGCGCTCGACACCGCCGACAAGGGCGACGGGAGCGCCATGCTGAACGCCTCCGACCAGTACACCCAACGGCACTCCGACGGCACCTACGACCCGATGGACGCCGCCTTCCTCGCCATCGGCTGCGTCGACGGACCCGACGTGGGCGGCCTCGCCGGGGTGCGCGCCATCGAGGAGCAAGCCGCGGTCGCCGCGCCACGCGTCGGGCGCTCGGTCGTGAACAACAGCCTCGCGTGCGCGGTGTGGCCGGTCCCGGCGCAGACCCCACCGGTGCCGCACGCCGTCGGCGCACCACCGATCGTCGTCATCGGCAACACCGACGACCCGGCCACACCACTCGCCGGCGCGCAGGCCCTCTCCCAGGAGCTCCAATCTGGTGTGCTCGTGACCGTGAACAGCGCCCAGCACACCGCCTACGCGTCGGGGAACACCTGCGTGGACCGGGTCGTGAACCGGTACCTCATCACCCGCGCCGCGCCGCCGCCCGGGCAGCACTGCTGAGACACGACGCGGGCGCCGCGCCGAACCCGATCTGACGCTCCGTCAGGGCGACGCCTACGCTCCGGCGCCGATGGACCTGCGCCGCTCCGACGCCGACGAGGCGTTCCGCGCCGAGCTGCGAGGCTGGCTCGCCCGCACCCTCCCCACGCTCCCGGCGCCACCCGGACGGGACGACTGGCCGGCCCGGGTCCGCTACGACACCGACTGGCAACGGCGACTCTTCGAGGCCGGCTACGCGGGGATGAGCTGGCCGACCGAGTACGGCGGACGCGACGCCTCACCCGGCGAACAGCTCATCTTCCTGGAGGAGACCACCCGGGCCGAGGCGCCCTACGTCGGCGTCAACTTCGTCGGGAACCTCCACGCCGGCCCGACGCTCATCGCCGAAGGCAGCTCGGAGCAGAAGCAGGCGCATCTGCCCCGCATCCTGCGAGGTGACGAGGTGTGGTGCCAGTGCTTCTCCGAGCCCGGGGCCGGCTCCGACCTGGCCGGGTTGCGGACCCGCGCCGTCCGCGACGGCGACCACTACGTCGTCAGCGGCCAGAAGATCTGGTGCTCGTTCGGTCACGTCGGCGAGTTCGGGGAGCTGCTCGTCCGCACCGACCCCGACGCGCCCAAGCACCGCGGGATCTCGTGGCTCATCCTGCCGATGGACCTACCGGGAATCGACGTCCGCCCCATCGAGACGCTGCTCGGCTCCTCCGAGTTCTGCGAGGTGTTCCTCGACGAGGTGCGCGTCCCCGTCGCGAACCGCGTCGGCGCCGAGAACGACGGCTGGCGGGTCACCAACGTGACCCTCTCGTTCGAGCGGGGGACCGCGTTCGTCAGCGAGATGGTCGACGCCCGCCGGCTCGCCGAAGAGCTCCGGCCCCTCGTCACCGGACCGGCCGAACGCCGCGAGCTCGGTCATGTCCTCGCCGCGCTCGACGCGCTCTGGGCCCTGACCATGCGCAACGTGACCCAAGCCAGCCGCGGGACCCCCGGGCCGGGCGCGCTCGTGTTCAAGCTCGCCTACTCGGAAGCCCGCGACCGGCTCGGGGAGCTGTCGATGCAGCTCCTCGGCCGCGCCGGACTCGACGTGTCGGACTACCGCGTCGAGGAGCGGCTCCGCACCCTGTCCCTACCGATCGCGGCGGGGACGTCGCAGATCCAACGCAACATCATCGGTGAGCGACTCCTCGGGCTCCCGAAGGAGAAGCCGTGGGCATGAACCCGGCGGGGGAGCGGACGTGAACTTCGACCTCTCCGACGACCAGGTCGCGCTCCGCGACGGGATCCGGAGCCTCTGCGCGGGCCGGTTCGACTCGGCGCGGATCCGAGCCGGTTTCGACCGGTCGATGTGGGACGAGCTCGCCGCCACCGGTGTCTTCTCCCTCCGCACCGACGGCTTCGGCTGGGCCGACACGTCCATCGCCTTCCAAGAGCTCGGGCGGGCGCTCGTGCCCGGCCCCCTCGTGTGGTCCCACCTCGCGCACGGGCTCATCGACGGGATCGTCGGCGGGATCGAACGGCCGCCCAACGGGGAGCCCGCGCTCGTGGAGCACCACGACCAGCTCGACGCGCTCGTCGTGCTCGACCCGGACGGGGTGACCGTCGTCGACCCGACCGCGCTCGCCGACGCGTCACCGCTCACCTGGCCCCTCGACCCGCTCACCCCGGTCGCTCGGATCGAGACCCTCCCGCCCGGTGGTCCCGTCGCCGGCATCGACCTCGGCGAATGGCGGCGCGGCGGCGCGCTGCTCACCGCCGCGTACCAGGTCGGCATGGCGCAGGCCGCAGTCGAGCAGGCCACCGCCTTCGCGCTCGAGCGCCAGCAGTTCAACCGTCCCATCGGGTCGTTCCAGGCGGTCAAGCATCTCCTCGCCGACCTGGCCGTGCGCGCCGAGGTGGCCCGCGCCGCGGTCGACGCCGCCGCTTGCACCCTCGACGACCCCGACACCGGCGACGTCGACCGGGCCGTGCACGGCGCCAAGCTCCTCGCGGGCGAGACCGCGCTCGGCAACGCCAAAGGCTCGATGCAGGTCCACGGCGGGATGGGGTTCACCTGGGAGCTCGACGTCCACCTCGCGCTGAAGCGGGCGTGGCTGTTGAACACCGTCTTCGGCAGCCCGGCCGACCACGCGGACGCGCTCGTCCCGTGACCGACTGGCAGCCGCTCCTCGACGACCTCGAAGCCCGCCGTGTCGCGGCCCGGGCGATGGGCGCACCCGAGCGGCTGGCCGAACGTCGCCGCGGAGGGCCGCCTCGACGCCCGGGGCCGCCTCGACGCCCTGTTCGACCCCGGCACCTTCGTCGAGCTCGGCACCCTCGTCGGGTCGGTGCATCGCGGGGTCACGCCGCCCGTGCCCGCCGACGGGCTCGTCACCGGGCACGGCCTCGTCAACGGTCGGCCCGTCCTCGCCGGCGCCGAGGACTTCACCGTCATGGGCGGCTCCATCGGCCACGGGACCGCCGCGAAGCGGCAACGCCTCGCTGAGCTGGCGGGCCGGGAACGGGTCCCGCTGGTCATGCTGCTCGAAGGCGCGGGCGAACGGACCCAGAACGCGTTCGAGCGTCGCGGCCGGGCCCCCAACGACCTCCAGACCCTCGCCCGGCTCTCCGGGCTCGTCCCGACCGTGTGCGTGGTCATGGGGTCCTCCGCCGGTCACGGCGCGCTCACCGCGCCGCTCATGGACTTCGTCGTCATGGTGGAAGGCGCGGCGCTGTTCTCGGCCGGCCCGCCGCTCGTCCGGGCCGCGATCGGCGAGGAGGTCACCAAGGCCGAGCTCGGTGGCACCGCGATCCACACCGCGATCAGCGGCGTGGCCCACAACGCCGCGCCCGACGACCACGAGGCCCTCGCCCTCGTTCGCCGCTACCTCTCCTTCTTTCCCGCCAACGCGTGGGAGCACCCACCCGCCGTCGTGGGGGAGGACACCGGGCCGCGCCCGGTCGACCAGCTCACCGAGCTGATCCCCGCCGATCCCCGACGCGGCTACGACGTCCACCCCGTCCTCGACGCGGTCTGCGACCGGGGCTCCCTGCTCGAGATCCAACCCGCGTTCGGGCGCACCGTCGTGACCGCGCTCGCGCGGCTCGGCGGCGAGCCCGTCGGGGTCGTCGCGAACCAGCCCGCGGTGAAAGCCGGTGCGATCGACGCCGACGGCGCCGACAAGGCCACCCACTTCCTCGGGGTCGCTGCCGCGTTCCACCTTCCCGTCGTGTTCGTCGCCGACAACCCCGGGGTGCTCGCCGGCAGCGCCGCGGAACGGGCCGGGGTCCTGCGCCACGCCGCCCGGATGTTCGCCGCGCAGGCGAACCTCGACGCGCCGAAGCTGCACGTCACGCTGCGCAAGGCGTACGGGTTCGGCAGCTCCCTCATGGCCATGAACCCCTTCGACGACCAGACGGTGACGCTGGCGCTCCCCGGCGCGCGGCTCGGCGCCATGCCCGCCGAGGGCGGCGCCGACGCCGCCGGGGTCGACGGCGACACCCGAGCCGTGCTGGAGCACGCCGAGCTCGGCGGCGCGTACTCGAGCGCGGACACGATGAGTTACGACGAGGTCGTCGCCCCACGGGAGCTGCGCGACATGCTCCTCGCGGCGCTTCGCCTCGCTGGGGCCCGCCGCCGGATCCCGGTCGCGCCCCGCGACGCGCACCGCATCCTGCCCTGACCGTCGAGGTCGGCTACCGGGCGGTCTCGAACGTCGCCTCGATCGCGATCTCGGCCCGGAGCGTGTTGGCGATGTAGCACTCGCGGTGTGCGACCTCGACGAGATGGGAGAGCCGGGCCGGGGAGACGTCGCCCCGGACGGTGATGCGGGGCCGCAACACGATCCGGGTCAGGCGCACCGGCCGGTCGTCCTCGGGCATGCACCCCTCGGCGTCGTCGCGGTACGCGACGACATCGAGGCGAGCGCGCGCCGCGACGGCGAGGAACGACAGCAGCTGGCACGACGACGCGGCGAGGACGACGAGCGCCTCCGGGTTCAACTGGGTCGGGTCACCACGAAACGGCGCGTCCGCCGACAGCGCGACCCGACCCGAGACCCCGGGCACGACGCCCTCGTGGGCGCGGTCATAGCCCTCGTACCCCGCGCCGGTCGACCCCCGCCACGAGCACTGCACCGGGTACCGGTGCACCGGCCCGCTCACCGAGCCGCCCGGCGCCGTCCGGTGCTCGGTACCCTCCGGTGGTGACCGCGCCTCGCCGCGACGTGGGGCTCACCCACGTGGCGCTCCCAGTGTCCGACGCCGCCGTCACCGCCGCGTTCTACGCCCAGTTCGCCGACCTGCAGGTGGTGCACCGACGCGTCGACCCCGACCGCGGCGCCGCGGTGGCGTGGCTCTCCGACCTCACCCGCCCGTTCGTCGTCGTGGTCATCGAGACGGAGGTCTCCCACACGCTCGGCGGGTACGCGCACCTCGGGGTCGGCTGCACCGACCGGGCGGAGGTCGACGCCCGCACCGCGGCCGCCCGCGCCGCCGGCCACCCCGTCCTCGGCCCCTTCGACGACGGCCCGCCGGTCGGGTACTGGGCGATCATCACCGACCCCGACGGTCACAACCTGGAGCTGTCCTTCGGCCAAGAAGTCGGGGTGACCGTCGCCAGCCACGAGCCCGGGTCCGGGGAGACGGACGGGACCTGACACTAGTGTCAGCCACCGATGGGTGACACCGGTCCGAAGACCACGGTGCTCGACGCGCTCGCGGTCCGCCTCGAGCGCGATCCGGACGGCCCGTACCTCGACTTCGAGGGGACCGCCCTCACCGCCCGCGACGTCGACGCGCGAAGCGGCCGCCTCGCCGCCGCGTTGGCGGAGCAGGGCGTCGGGCCCGGCGACCGGGTCGCGACCCTGCTCGAGAACGGACCCGAGCAGGTCCTCTCGTTCTTCGCCGCGTTGAGGCTCGGCGCGATCCAGGTGCCGATCAACACCGCGTACAAGGGTGACTTCCTCCGGCATCAGCTCGTCGATTCTGGAGCCCGGGTGGCGATCGTGCAGGGCGATTTCGCCGGGCGGGTCGCCGCGGTCACCCAGCCGCCACCCCCCGAGCTCGAGGGGGTGGTCGTGTGCGGGCCGCCCGAGGAGGTCATCACCGGTGTCCCCGTCCACGACTGGGCCGGTTTCCTCGAGTCGGCCTCCGGGCCGGTCTCGACGGTCACGGTCGGGCCGGGCGACCTCGCCTGCTTCATCTACACCGCCGGCACCACCGGGCCCTCGAAGGGCTGCATGCTCCCGCACCACTACATCGTGAGCCTCGCCGACCAGATCGCCCGGGCGTGGCAGCGCCGCGCCGACGACGTGGTCCTCACCCCGCTGCCGCTGTTCCACTTCAACGCCATCTCGATCTGCGTCGTCGGCAGCCTGTTGAGCGGCGGGAGCGCGAGCATCGCCCGGCGCTTCTCGGTGTCGCGCTTCTGGCCCGAGGTGCGCCGCACCGGCGCGACGATGGTGTCGCTGCTCGGTTCGCTCGCCACGCTCATCGCCGACGCGCCCGACCATCCCGACCAGGCCGGCCACCGGCTGCGGCTCTGCGCCGCGGCGCCGATCCCACCCGCGATCGACCAGATCTGGCGGGCGCGGTTCGGGTGTTCGACGTTCAGCGGCGGGTACGGGCTCACCGAGGCGTCGTTGATCTCGATGCTGCCGGCCGGGGTCGAGAACAGGCCGGGCGCCGCCGGGCAGCCCAACCGGCACGACTTCGACGTCGCGATCGTCGACGACGGCGACGCCGACGTCCCGGCCGGGACGACCGGCGAGATCGTGTGCCGGCCCCGCCGACCCAACGTCATGTTCACCGGCTACTGGCGTCGACCCGAAGCGACCCTCGCCGTGCTCGGCAACCTGTGGTTCCACACCGGCGACCTCGGTCGTCTCGACGACGACGACTTCCTCTACTTCGTCGACCGCAAGAAGGACTACCTCCGCCGCCGCGGGGAGAACATCTCGAGCTTCGAGCTCGAACGCATCTTCCACGGCCACGACGCCATCCAGGACGTCGCCGTGCACTCGGTGCCGAGCCCGAGTCGGCGAGGACGAGGTGAAGGTCACCGCGGTGCTCGTCGACGGGGCCACGATCAGCGAGGAAGCCCTGTGCCGCTGGGCGATCGACCAGCTGCCGTACTTCGCGGTGCCTCGCTACGTCGAGTTCCGTGCCGACCTGCCCCGCAACCCGGTCGGTCGGGTCCTCAAGTTCGAGCTGCGCGACGACGGGGTGACCGACGCCACGTGGGACCGGGAGGCCGCTGGACTGACCTTCGAGCGACGCTGATCGGTAGCCTGAGGCCGGCATCGCCGTCCGGAGGAGGGATTCGATGGCAAGCGAAGGGCTCCACGAGGCCGCCGACACGCTCGCGCCGAGCACCATCGACCGGCACCGGGCCATCACCTCCATCATGGAGGAGCTCGCCGCGGTCGACTGGTACGACCAGCGGGTCGACGCCACCGACGACGCCACCCTCGGGGAGGTCCTGGCTCACAACCGCGACGAGGAGAAGGAACACGCGGCGATGACCCTCGAGTGGCTCCGCCGCCGCGACCCGGTCCTCGACGGTCACCTGCGCACCTACCTGTTCACCGACGGCTCGATCGTCGCCGAAGAAGCCGAAGCCGAACACGGCGTCGGCGGCGGGGCCGACACGGGCTCCCTCGGGTTGGGCAGCCTCCGGGAGGGCAACTGATGAACCATCTGTTCCGAGAACTGGCCCCGATCTCGGACGCCGCGTGGGCGGAGATCGAGACCGAGGCCCAGCAGTCGCTCAAGAACTTCCTCGCCGCCCGTCGGCTCGTCGACTTCACCGGCCCGCACGGATGGGCGGCGTCGTCGATCGCCCTCGGCACGATCGAAGCGCTGTCCAGCGGCCCGGTCGCCGGCGTCGACGGCGCCCGCCGTCAGGTGCAGCCCTACGTGGAGCTCCGGGCCCGGTTCGCGTTGCGTCGCGCCGAGCTCGACGCGGTCGACCGCGGGCACACGTCCCCCGACCTCGAACCGGTCGTCGACGCGGCCCGGCGCATCGCCACCGCGGAGGACAAGGCGGTGTTCCACGGCTACGACGCCGCGGGGATGACCGGCATCGCGGCGGTGTCCCCGCACGAACCGGTCGAGCTCGGTGACCGGTTCGGGGAGTACCCGCGGTGGGTCGCGATGGGCGTCGCCCGCCTCCGTGACGCCGGGGTGGGCGGCCCGTACGGCGTCGCGCTCGGCCCCCGCTGCTACGCCGGGATTCTCGAGACGACCGAGGACGGCGGCTACCCGATCCTCGAGCGGCTCCGGCTCATCCTCGGCGGTCCGGTCGCGTACGCTCCCGCGGTCGACGGGGCCGTCGTGGTCAGCCTCCGCGGGGGTGACTTCGAACTCTCCTGCGGGCAGGATCTCTCCATCGGCTTCGACCGGGCCGACGCCGAGCAGGTCTTCCTCTACCTGGAGGAGAGCCTCGTGTTCCACGCGCACAGCCCCGAAGCGGCGATCCGACTCCGCTACCCGTGACCGACCGGGCCGGTCACCGGTCGCGGCGCACGATCCAGATCTCCTCGGCGGGCCAGCGGCGAGCCCACCCCACCGGCGCGAAGTCGGCGTAGGTCGTCCGCGCGCCCGCAGGTGGGCGCAGCTCGACGAGGTCGTCGATGACGAACCCGTGACGGCGGAACGTCCGCACCCACTCGCCGTACGGGATCTGGAAGTCGACCGTGCCGTCCCCGCTGTCGAAGACCCGCATGCCGAAGTAGTCGGAGTGCAGCCTGCGGTCCTGACGGTCACGGGCCCAGTCGTAGGTCAGGTACAGCAGCGCGGTCGTCTTGCAGAACACGAGCCGGCCGCCGGGACGGAGCAGCCGCGCGACCTCGGGCACCGTGACCGCAGGGTCACAAAACGACATCGCCCCGTGATCACAGAACACCAAGTCGAACGAGGCGTCGCGGAACGGCGTCGCGACCGCGTCCGCGGCGACGAGCGGGAACCCGACCTTGCGGTCATGCTGCAACCGGGCCGCGTGACGAAGCTGCCGCGCGTGACTGGTCGAGGCCGACGACGCGCCCGCCCGCACCCGCGAGGGTGACCGACCATTGCGCTGCGCCGCACCCGTACTCGAGGACGTCGAGTCCGGCGACGTCTCCGAGGGCCGCCAGGTCCGACTCGGGGATCCGCCACACGCCCCATGCGGCCGCGCGCGCCCCACGGAGATCCGCCGCGTGGGCTGCCTGGTAGTCGTCCGCGTCAGCGTCCCAGAACGCCCGGTTGCGCTGCTCGTACCCGACGATCAGTCCTCGTCGAGGAGATGCGCCCGGTCGCTACGCTCCCGGTTCCACTCGTCGCGGAACGTGGTCCACGCCTTGCGCGCGGCCGGACCTGCGGCGCCGACCCGCTCTTGGAGCTGATCGATGAGCGCTTGGAGCTGGGTGCCGACGTCGTCGACCGCCTGCTCGGCTTGCCGGGCGGTCGACTTCCATGTGCCTTGCCCAGCCCGGGCCGCTTCGTCGAGCTGCGCCTTCGCCGCGGTCTGCGCCTGCTGGACCTTCGCCAGACCGGCCTGGAGACGGTCACGGGCCTCGGCCTGCGCGAGGTCGGCTTGGACCCGCAGCTCGTCGATCGTCGGCCGCAACCCGTCCAGCGCGCCGCGGGCCTTCGCTACGTAGTCGTCGAGGGCGCTCACGACGACCAGCCTAACGGCGATCAGCGGCGTCGGCACCCGACGACCGGCTCACCCCCCGGCGACCCGAGGTCGGGGGTTCAGCCCGGCGGGAACCGGTCAGACTAGACGGAGGCTCGACGAAACGGGGGAGCGACGATGACGGTCACCACACCGGACTGGTTCGTGGACGCGGACGGCCACGTCCTCGAGCATCCCGACCGGATGCTGGAGTACGCGTCGGCGCAGTACCGCGACCGCATCTGGCACATCGAGACCGACACCGACGGGCGGGACTGGGTCGTCTACGACGGGGCCCGCGACCCCGCCAACGTGTTCGCCTACGCCGGCTCCGGCGGCATGGCCCCCGAGGAGCAGGCTCGAGCCGCGGCGGGGGAGATCCGCTACGCCGACATCCGCCCCGGCGCGTTCGAACCCGAGCCGCGCCTCGCCGACCTCGACGCCGAGCGCATCGACCAGACCGTGCTGTACCCGACCAACCTGCTCGGCGTCGCTGGCCTCAAAGACCTGGACTTCGCCGTCGCGCAGTGCCGGGCGTACAACGACTGGCTCAGCGACTTCTGCGCCGCGGCACCCGACCGGCTCTTCGGCGTGGCCATCATCCCCCAGCAGGACCCCGAAGCCGCCGCGGCGGAGCTGCGCCGAGCCGCGGGCAAACCGAACCTGGTGGGGACCTTCATCCGGCCGAACCCGGTCGTCGAGTGGCGCCACTTCCACGAGCCGGTGTGGGACCCGATCTGGCGGGCCGCGTCGGACACCGGCTGGCCTCTCGGGCTGCACCCGTTCCTCGCCGGCGACGTCCCCGGCGCGGTGCTGGGACTCCACCTGAACACCGTGAAGTCGCGCACCGGGATGACGATGCACGGCGGGTTGAACATGGACAACATCTTCTTCACCCAGTGCATCGGCAACCCGGTCGACATGATGACCAGCCTCGCGTTCATCCTCGCCGGTGGGGTGTGCGAACGGTTCCCGGACCTGCGCCTCATCGTGCTGGAGACCAACGGCGGTTGGATCACCCCGTGGATGGAGCGCCTCGACCATCACTACAAGATCTTCCCGTTCGACGTACCCGACCTGCGGATGGCACCGTCGGAGTACTTCCGCCGTCAGTGCTACGTGTCGTTCGACGCCGACGAGGAGACGCTGAGCCTCGCCGCCGAGTCGCCCTACGTGGGCGCCGAGCGGATCATCTGGGCGTCGGACTACCCGCATCCCGACGCGAAGTTCCCCGGTACCGTCGACGAGCTGCTCGGCAACCTGGCCGGCATGCCCGCCGCGGCGCAGCAGGCCATCGCCGCCGACAACGCCGGTCGTCTCTACGGGCTCCCGGCGCGGCGCTGACCCGGTCCGGTCGGGCTCAGCCGGCCCGGCGGGCGGCCATGGCCCGCTCGTCGGCCCGCCGGGTCATCGGGGCGAGCACCGCCCCGACCAGCACCGCGGCGATGACCACCACCAGCCACCCGGCCCCGAAGAACAACGCGACGATGATCGTGGCGAGGAACGCCACCGCCGAGTCGATCACCCAGTGCACGAACAGCGGGCGGGGCTCGGTGCGCAGCGGGCGGGGCTCACGCGGCGCGGGACGGCGATCGGGGTCGGCGCTCACGCGGTCGGTGACAGCTCGTCGATCGTGATGCCGTGCCGTTCCGGGAACCGCCGCCCCCGGGACACCGGCCGGGTGTCCACCCCGACCGCCTCGGCGCGCAACGCCCCGACCGTGCTGCGCTCCCGCGGCCGGATCGGGAACGGGTCGTACCGGAACGCCTGCATCGCGTTCTCGTAGGTGATCGCGTTGATCTCGTCGTCGCGCAGGTCGGTCCCGGCGAACTCCTCCATCAGACGCTCCGGCGCGTGCGGCCAGGTCGTGTCCGAGTGGGGATAGTCGATCTCGACCGTGACCTTCGGAATCCCGATGTGGTCCCGGACCAGTTGCAGACCGACCGGGTCGCTGATGAAGCAGAACACCACATGATCGAGGAAGAACTCGCTGGCCGACTGGGAACCGAAGTCGGCACCGGTCCACGCCTTGTGCGTCCGGTACGAGTGGTCGAGCCGCTCGAGGAAGTACGGGACCCACCCGATCCCACCCTCGGACAGGGCGACGGTCACGTCCGGGAACCGCTTCCACAACGGTGAGAACACCAGGTCCGCGGCGCATTGCACGATGTTCATCGGCTGGAGGACGATCATCACGTCCATCGGCGCGTCGGGCGACGTGATCACGAGCTTCGACGACGAACCGATGTGCATGCAGACGATCGTCTCCGTGTCGGACACCGCCCGCCACACCGGATCCCAATGGTCGGTGTGGAAGCTCGGCAACCCGAGCGGGACCGGGTTCTCGGGGAACGTGATCGCGTGGCAGCCCTTCTTGGCCACCCGGCGGATCTCGGCCGCGGTGACCTCGGGATCCCAGATCGCCGGCACCGCGAGGGGGATGAACCGGTCCGGGGCCGACCCGCACCACTCGTCGATGTGCCAGTCGTTGTACGCCTCGGTGAGGATCCGGGCCGCGGCCTTGTCCTCGAGCGCCCCGAACAGGCGACCCGCGAAGCCGGGGAGGGACGGGAAGTTCAGTGAACCGAGGACCCCGTTGGCGCTCATGTCCAGGACCCGCTTCTCCGCGTCGAAGCAGCCCTCGCGCAGCTCGTCGAAGGACGTCGGGTCGATCCCGTACTCCTCCGGGGGGCGACCCGCGACCGCGTTCAGCCCGATGTTCGGGATGTGCAGCCCGTGGAACTCCCACACGTCGGTCCCGTCCGGCTGGTGCACCACGTGGGGGGCCAGGTCGCGGTACCGGTCGGGGAGATGCCGCTCGAAGAGATCGGGGGGCTCGACGACATGGTCGTCCACGCTCACGATGATCAGGTCGTCGACCTGCATGGTTGCCTCCCACGCTCGGTGGCCGTCACCGGCAGGGTACCGCCGGGCGGCGGTCGCGCCGCTGGACGCTCAGCGGGGCGACGCGAGATCGGAGCCGCGCAGCACCCGGCCGGGGGTGGCGCCGGTCCACGCCCCGTCCTCGAGCAGCGGCTCCCCGTTCACGATGACCGCCCGGTACCCGGCGGCGTCGGCGACGAACCGGCCGCTCCCGGCGGGGAAGTCGGCGACGTACCGGGGCGCGTCGGCCGCCGCGAGCCGCTCCCGGTCGAGCAGCACCACGTCCGCGGCCGCGCCGGGGACGAGCCGCCCCCGGTCCGTGAGCCCCACCGCGTCGGCCGGGACGCTGGTCAGGCGGGCGACCGCGTCTTCCAACGACAACACGTCCGGGACCCACTCGGTGAGCAGCCGCGTCGTGTAGTCCGCGCCGCAGAACGACAGCAGGTGCGCGCCCCCGTCGCTGCTGCCGGCCATCACGAACGGGGCTCGGATCATCGCCTCCGTCGCGGCGCGACGCTTCGGGTCCGGTGGCGCCGCGAGCACGAACTGGGTCTCGAGGTCCTCGTCGAGGGACAGGTCGAGGAACGCGTCGAGCGGGTCGACCCCGAGCTCCGCGGCGATCTCGGTCACGCTGCGGTCCAGCCACCGCCGGTTGTGCTCGTGGATGACCGACTCCACGCGGAGCACCGCCCAGACGAACACGAACGACCGCCCCGACGGGTCCGCGATCTCGCGTCGCATCTGCTCCCGCACCGCCGGGTCCCGGAGCCGGGCGGCCCGCTCCGCGACCGGCAGGGTCAGCGTGTCCCGGAAGCTGGGCATCTCGTCGAACAAGAACGTCGTACCGAGCTGGAAGTGGGCGCCCTGACGGTTGCTCGCGAACATCGGGTGCAGGACCAGCCCGTCGCGGTTCGCGTCGGCGGCGAAGTCGAGGCTCCGACGCCACCCGTCGGGGGCGTGGGGCATCATCGTCAACGTGTTGAGGTGCACGGGCCGGCCCGACACGCGGGCCATCGAGCGGATCAGCGCCCGGTCGTCGTCGTCGTACCCGGTCAAGAAGGTGCGGGGGATGAACTCGATCGAACCGCGGTCGAACTCGCCGACCACGGCCGCCAACGAGATCAGCTCGTCCGGCGCGGCGTGGTTGCTCGGCACCCCGCGACCGTCGTGCGCGACGTGCAGCTCGAGCTGCGACGACGTGAACCCGACCGCCCCGTCGACGAACGCCTGACGCAGCAGGTCCCGCATCGCGTCGACCTCACCGTCGCCCGCGACCCGCTCCGACGCCTCGTCGCCCATCACGTGTCGACGCAACGCGCAGTGCCCAACGTTGGCGCCGACGTTCACCCCGACCCGACCTTCGAGGTTGTCGAGGAAGTCCCCGAGTGAGCCGCCGGCGAAGTCGACCCCCGCCGAGAGTGCCGCCGCCGACATGCCCTCGACCCGGCTCAGCATCAGCAGCAGCCACTCGAGGTCGGCTGGCTTCGACGGGGCGAGCGTGAACCCGCAGTTGCCGGTCAGGACCGTCGTCACCCCATGCCACGACGCCGGCGACGCGGTCGGCTCCCAGTGCAGCTGCGCGTCGTAGTGGGTGTGCACGTCGACGAAGCCGGGGGTGACCAGCGCGCCGTCGGCGTCGACGGTCCTTGCCGCGCTCGCATCGACCCGGGCGTCGACCGCGACGACCCGCCCGTCGGCGACCCCCACGTCGGCGTGACGCGCCGGGCGGCCGGTGCCGTCGACGACCTCACCGCCGCGGATGAGCAGATCCAGCTCGGGCATCGGCGTGCTCAGCCCGGGTGCGGCAGGCGGTACATGTCGAGCGCATTCAGCCCGAACAGCCCCGCCCGCTCGGCGGGGGGCAGCGCGTCGTTGTGCTCGCGGAGCTCGTCGACCACGCCCGGGTACTTCGCGTCGCTATGGGGGAAGTCCGACGCCCACACGAACCGGTCACCACCGGCGAGCGGCGCCAGCACCCCCGGGGTGCGCTCCCCGGGGTCGAAGCTGATCCAGCACTGGCGCCGGAAGTACTCCTCCGGGTTCAGCGACAACGACGCGGTCGTCCAGCCGTAGCTCTCCTCGAACTCGCGGAGCCGGTCCATCCAGTGGGCGATCCACCCGCCGCCGCACTCGAGCACGATCACGTTGAGGCCGGGGTGGCGTTCGAGGACGCCCCCGTAGGTCAGGTTCGAGAGCGTCATCTGCTGATCGAACAAGAGGATCAGCGCGTGGTGGGTTCCCGGCGCCATCAGCGTGATGAGCCCCTGCGCGGCGCCGGGCATGTCGGGCAGCCCCGCCGGGTGCAACGCCAACGGGAGGCCGGTCTCCTCGAGCGCCTCCCAGACCGGCGTGTACGCGGGATGGTGGAACGGCCGCCCGCCGTACGCGTTCGGGCGGGCGAAGCCCCCGACGAGCCCCAGCCCGGCGATGCGATGCGCCTCCTCGGCCGCCGCGGCCGGATCCTGGAGGGGGAGCGCGCCGACCCCGCGGAGCCGGTCGGGTGCGGTGGCGGTCCACTCGGCGAGCCAGTCGTTGTAGACGCGACACGACCACACCGCGAGCTCGGGGTCCTCGATCCCACCCAGCTTGAGGCCGAGACCGGGGTAGATGACGGCCAGGTCGATGCCTTCCGAATCGAGGACCTTCACCCGCTCCCCGGCGTCGAACCCGGCCGGGTTGAGGTCCTCGTAGTGGCGGCCCTTCCCGAACTCGTCGAAGGATTCACCGGCGTTCCCGAGCCCGACCAGGCCCCGGTCCGTCGCGATCCGGTCCTCCACCCAGCACTCGTCGTAGCCGGTCGCCTCGTTCCAGCGCAGCCGGATGCCCCGGTCGGCGAGATGGGTGGGCAGACCCCGGGTCCACAGGTCGGCGGGCTCGCAGACGTGCCCGTCCGCGTCCACCACGTAGGTGCCATCGGTGCTGTCAGTCATGCGCCCACACTCTGCGGCTCACCCCGCCCGGTCAACGCCGTGCCAGTTATCGGACCCCAGGAGTACGGTCGGGCGATGGCTCGAGCCGCGGCCACGACGCGCGCCTACCGCAGCGACTGGACGACGTTCACGGCGTGGTGCGCCGCCCAGGACGTCGGTTCGCTCCCCGCCGCGCCGGCGACCGTGGCCCGCTACCTCGACGAGCTCGCGCCCCACCGGAGCGTCGCCACGCTGCGCCGACGCCTCGCCGCGGTGCGCGCCGCGCACGTCGATCACGGTCACGCCTCACCGACGGACGCCGCACCGGTACGCCTCGCGGTCGCGAAAGCCGAATGGCGACACCGGTCCCGGCAGACCACGACCACGCCGCTCGGCATCGAGGAGCTCCGCGCGCTGTCCCGCGCGACGCCCGACACCTCCGCTGGAGCGCGTGACCGGGCCCTGGTCCTGCTCGGCTACGGCGCGGGGCTGCGCCCCGGCGAGCTCGCCGACCTCGACGCCGGCCACGTCGACGTCGTGACCTCGGGGCTCCGAGTCGCGGTGCGCCGCGGCCTGGTGCTCGTGCCGTTCGGCTCGGCCCCCGAGCTGTGCGCGGTGCGGGCCTGGAAACGATGGCGGCGCCTCGCCCGCCTCAGCGACGGGCCCGCGTTCCGACCGGTCGACCGGCACGGCCGCATCGGCGACGCGCGGCTGGCACCGAAGGCGGTCACGCGGGTCGTGCGCCGGGCCGCGACCCGCGCCGGGCTCGACGGTGACCGCTACCGGGGCCTGTCGCTGCGGCGAGGGATGGTCACCGCGGCGACCGAGCACGGCGTCAGCGACGCGCGGATCATGGCCCAGACCGGGCATCGCAGCCGCCGGCTGGTTCGCCGCTACATGCTCGACGGGTGAGCCGGCCTCAGCCCGCGTCGGGTCGTTCGAGCGCCTCGGCCGGCCCCGACGCCCCGACCGGCGCCTCGGGCTGCACCTCGATGGTGTCGAGGTGCACCCCCGGCGGCGCGTTCAGGGCGGTGAGCACCGCGTCGGCGACCGTCGACGCGTCGAGCAGCCCGCCGTGGCGTTGCAACCCGAACCGGGGCCAGTACCCCATGAGGTCCTCGACGTCGTCGGCCGGCCACCCGAACCCGAACTCGCTGAGCGTCGGGCCGACCCGGATCGTCGTCGCCCGGATCCCGCTGCCTTCGAGCTCCAGCGCCAGTGCGTGCGCCAACGCCTCGAGCCCCGCCTTCGTCGCCGTGTACGCGGCCATGCGCGGCCGCGGGTGACGGGACGCGTCGGACGTGACGAACACCACGTCCCCACCGGCGCGGCGCGTCTTCAGGGACGCCACCACCAGCCGGGTGGCGAGCAGCGGCCCCAGCAGGTTCGTCGCCACCTCCCGTTCGAGCGCCTCGACCGGGATCTGGTCGAGCCAGCCCGGCGACGCCACCCCGGCGTTGTTCACCAGCACATCGACCGGCCCCAACGCGGCCTCCGCGGCGGCGACGAACCCCGCGATCGACGCCGCGTCGGTCACGTCGAGGCGGTGCGCGAGCACGTCCCCGCCGGCCTCGCGCACCTCCGTGGCGGCGTCCTCGAGCCGCTCGACCCGCCGCGCCCCGATCGCGACTCGCCAACCCTGCCGGCCGCACGCCACCGCGATCGCCCGGCCGATCCCCGACGACGCGCCCGTCACGACCACCATCCGCTCGGTCACTCCCACCCTCCTGTCGATGCCCGATCCCTCCCGGTCGACGGCACCTCGTCCAGGCCTCCCCACGCGACCACCGGCCCGGCGGCGGCGACGAGCAGCCGGGTGTCGTCCAGACAGACCGGCACCTCGAGCACCTTGGGTGTCCCCGCCGCGAGCGCCGCGCCGAGCTCCGCCCGGTGCGCGTCGGCGTCGGCGAGACGCCCCTCCGGCACCCACACTGCGACCACCAGCGGGAGGTCCTCCGCCGCGGCCGCGTCGAAACCCGAGCCGGTCGCCTCGTCGAGCGACGCCGTCGTCACCGCGACCGCCGGACGTCCGGCCCGGGCCGCGGCCAGCGCGCGGCGGAACGCCGCCGCGGGCTCGCGGCGCGCCGGGACGACGACCCGTGGCGGGTCCCCCGGCGTCAACGCCGGTGTCGGGAACGTGCGCGCGACCCACAGCCCCGCGACGCCCGGATCGGCGGCGACGAACCCGCCGGGCGGGAGCACCGCGCCGACGTCGGCGACGGCGCGGGCCGGGTGCAACGGCACCTTGTCGTCCACGTAGCCCGGCTGGGCCACCGCGGCCAGCCGCGGGTACAGGTCGTTCGGCACCGGGTCGCCGGCCTGCACGACCCGGCCGGTCGCCTCGACCAGCCGGTCCGGCGCGAGCTCGACGGTCGGTGCCAGCGCGACCCGATCCCGCGGTGACTCGTCGTCGTCCAGTCCGACGCACACGATCGCGTCCGCGGCGGCGAACCCGAGCAGCTCGAAGTCGTCGGCCTGCAAGCCGCACGTCCCCAGGTGATGGGGGCTGTCCCACGCGAACACGCCCTTGGCCCCCCACGTGTTGGCCACCCCGAGATCCCCGGCGGCCGCGAAGGCACGCAACGCGGCGACCGCGCCGCCGGCGGGGACCCCCGGCCCGGCGAGCACGACCACCCGCCCCCGCAACGCCGGGATCTCCGAGTGAGCCACGGCGACATCGTCGCGCGCACCGGCGCGCGCCCATCCGGCGCCGGCCCGGTCGCCCGCCGGGCGCGCTCGGGTACGATCCCGGCCGGTGTCGGCCCGCAACGTGTACCTCCACGAGTACGTCGACATCGTCGGTGAGGGCGCCATGCCCTACATGGAGCACACCGCCGAGCGCGGCGCCAGCGACGCCTCTGGCGGGACCCTCGAGCTGGTCGGCACCTGGTACACGACCGGGTCGACCGGACGCTGGCCCCAGGTCGTCAACCTGTGGGAATGCGTCGACGGGTGGGAGGGCTGGCGGCGCCTCATGGAGCAGACCAACCTCCGCCGGACCCGGAACCCGAAGCTCGAGGCGTGGTGGCGGCGCGCGCTCGAGGTCCGCACCGGCGGCTTCGACCGGCTGATGGCCGGCGCGCCGGGCTGCCCGAGCCTCGCCGACCTCCGCCGCGACGGCGTGCACGCCTCCGTCTTCGTCCACGAGCTGTCGCGCTGTCGCCCCGGCGCCGCGCTCGACTACCTCGCCGCCGTGCACGACGAATGGCGAACCGTCGTCGCCGACTACGGCCACACCGTCGTCGGTCTCTACGAGGTCCTCCTCACCGACCGTGAAGTGCTCACGATCTGGGCCACCGACCCGGCCTCGCACTGCCGACTCCAAGCCGCCGGCGTCGAAGGCACCGACGACCGCATCCCCCGCTGGCGGGCCCGAACCCGTGACTTCCTGACCGACTGGCGCGAGGAGCTCATGACCCCCCACCCCGACACCGTCCTCTCCGCCGGGGACCCGCTGTGAGCGGCCCCGGCCGCGGGCTGCTCGACGGGGTGCGCGTCATCGAGAGCTCCCTGCTCGGACCCGGCGAGCTGACCTCGTTCCTCGCCGACCTCGGTGCCGACGTCATCAAGGTGGAACCACCCCAGGGGGACTACATCCGCCGGATGACCTGGCCGATCATCGAAGGCGACTCGCTGCTCCACCTCCACATCCACCGCGGGAAGCGCAGCATCACCCTCGACCTCCGCAAGCCGGAGGCGGTCGCCGTGTACCTCGACCTGGTGCGCGGCGCCGACGCGGTCGTGGAGGCGATGCGACCCGGCGCGCTCGCCAAGCGGGGTCTCGGCTACCAAGAGCTCCGCGAGGTGAACCCGCGCATCGTGTTCTGCTCCCTGTCCGGGTACGGGGCGACCGGCCCCTACCGTGACCTTCCCGCCCACGGGATCGCGTTCGACACGTGGGCCGGGCTCGTGCCCGCCGCGTACGACGACGAGGGGTTCTGCTACCTCCCCGAGCACCCGTCGATGGGGATCCACGCCGGGCCGCTCCTCGGCGCGCTCGCCGTCCTCGCCGGGATCACCCGCGCCCGTGCGACCGGCGAGGGCACCGAGATGGAGCTCGCCCAATCCGACGCCGCCGCGTACATGGACTGGTACCGCATCGAGACGTGGCGAGCCTACGAGCGCCCCCAATCGGAGGTCACCGGCAACCCCAGCGACAACTACGAGCGTCGAGCCCCGGGGACCGCGGGCATGCGCGAAGGCGTCCGGTACCAGATGTACGAAGCGTCGGACGGGCACATCCTGTTCATGGCGTCCGAGCGGGCCTTCTGGAAGAACTTCTGCGAAGGCGTCGGCCGGATGGACCTGTTCGAACGGTGGCCTGGTGAGGAGTACGCCGACCACGCCCGCAACAACCGCGAGCTGCAGGCCGAGCTGCGCGACATCTTCCGTACGCGCACGGCCAAGGAATGGATTGACTTCGGCTCCGAGGTGAACACGCCGATCGCCCCGGTGAACACCTCCAAGACCATTGCCGACGACCCCCAGTTCCAGCGACCGGTTCCCGTGGATCCCGCTGAGCCGCCTCGGCGCCGACGAGATGCCCCTCCCGGTCAAGGTCGCCGGTGGCGACGCCGCCACCGCCGACCCGGGCCCCGACCGTCGGTGAGCACACCGACGAGGTGATCCGGGAGGTGCTCGGCTACGACCCCGACCGAGCCGCGCGAGCTGCGCCAGGCTGGCGCGTTCGGATGAGCTCGCCGTCGGTCGCCGCCGACGGCCGGGCCCTCGGCCGGCGTGGGCAGCGAACCCGCCACCGGCTGCTCGACGCCACCGGGCGGCTGCTCGAGACCGCCGGGGTGCGGGACCTGCGGGTCGTCGACATCGCCCGCGAGGTCGGGACGTCGCCGGCGACCTTCTACCAGTACTTCCGCGACGTCGAGGATGCCGTCCTCGCCCTCGCCGACGAGGTCGCCGAGGACCTCGCACCCGTCGCCCGGCTCGTCGCCGAACCCTGGACCCGCACCGCCGCCCGGCGCATGGTCGACGCGTTCGTGTCCTCCTGGGACGAGCACCGAGCCGTCCTCCGGACGAGGAACCTCGCCGCCCAAGAGGGCGACCAGCGGTTCCGCGCCGTGCGGAACGCGTCGCTGCTGCCCATCACCGAGGCGCTCGCCGGACAGATCCGCGAGTCCCAAGCCGCCGGGCGGGTCAGCCGGGACGTGTCGGCGATCGCGGCCGCGTCGGCGCTCGTCGCGATGACCGAGCGGGTCGCGGCGTTCCACCGCGAGATCGAAGAGCTCGGCGTCACCCGCGACGCGCCTCGTCGCGACCACCGCCGGCATGATCGATCAGACCGTTACCGGCCCTTCGTGAGTGTCGGCACCGTCGAGGCGCCCGGAACCCGCCGGATGGGCGGTCAGCTCCAAGTCCCGCTCGAAGACCCGCTCGAACAGCTCCCGCTTCCGACGCGCGCCCCACAGTTCCAGCTCCACGTCGCGTGGTCGACCGGACCCGCAACACGACCAGCGACGGGCCGATCTTCACGTCGACGTGATCGACCGCGCTGCTGCGGCTCCGATCGAGCCCGTCCGCGAGCCGCAGCAACGCGGCGAGGCGGCGGAGCCGACCCCGGTCGGCCATGTCGAAGTCGTCGCCCAGCTTCGGCTCGCCGCGCCGGTGCCAGCGGGCCAACGCCGCGAGCAGCTGCACGTCCTCCGGTGTGAACCCGCGAAGCTGCGCGTGACGGATCAGGTACGCGCCGTGCTTGTGGTGACCGGTCGTCGACACGTGCTCCCCGACGTCGTGGAGCAGCGCCGCGTACTCGAGCAGCTCCCGATCGTCGGCGCCGAGGTGGTGCAGCGACTCGGTCTGGTCGAACAGTTCGAGCGCCAGCCGCGCGACCTGACGGGCATGCTCCTCGTTCCAGGTGCACCGGCGGGCGAAGCCCTGCACCGACGCCCGCCGGATCGCCCGCGGGTCCTCGGACCAGTCCTCGGGGTCGTGCCGACCGATCACGTCGAGCACGATCCCCTCACGGAGGGCCCACTCGCTCACGGTCATCTCGTCGATCCCGAACAGCTCCATCACCGTCGCCAGCACCACCGAACCGGCCGGGATCAGATCGACGCGGCGGGCTTCGAGCCCGTCCAGACGCAGCCGATCGCCCGCGTTCGAGGCGAGGATCTGCTTGTGCAACGCCAAGAACTCCTGCCGGGTGAAGCGCAGCTGGTTGAGCGACACGGGCACGTCGGTCGTGCGCCGCGCCGCGACCATGTGCGCGATGTCGAGCAGCGTGCCGCTGCTCGAACCGACGACCAGCCGCGGCGCGAACGTGGCCGCGCGCGCCGCCGCGGGGGTCAGCACGCTCGTGACGTGGGCCTGCAGGCGTCGCCGGTCCTCCTTCGCCAACGGGTCGCTGTGCACGAACTCGGCGGTGAGTCGGCCCACGCCGAGGTTCTCGCTCGTCGACCACCGCAACCCGGCCGCGTCGCCCACCATGACCTCGAGGCTCCCGCCGCCGAGGTCGAAGCACAACGCCGGCGCGGGATCGAGCAGGACACTGGCCCGGATCGCCCCGAAGATCAGCTCCGCCTCCCGGTGCCCGCTGATCACCTCGACCGCCACGCCGGTCTGCGCCTCGATGCGGTCCACGAGGGTGTCCCCGTTGGTCGCCTGACGGATCGCGCTCGTCGCGCAAGCGTGGATCTCCGTCGCGTCCGCCGCCTCGGCGAGGAGCTTGAAGCGCCGGACCGTCTGCACCGCGACGTCCGCGGCGGCGCTCGTGATCCGGCCCTTGCGGGCGACGACGTCGCCCAGGCGGATCATCGCCTTCTCCCGCGCCAACGCCTCGAAATGACCGTCGGGTCGGACGTCGGCGACGAGGAGATGGAACGAGTTGGTGCCGAGGTCCAGCGCGGCGATCCGCACGCGGCAAAGGTAGCGGTAGCCTGCGGCGATCACGGGATCCACGAGCCGACCAAGCGAGGATGAGATGGCCGACTTCGACGCTGAGAGCCGGATGCTGATCGGCGGGAAGCTGGCCGACGCCGCGTCCGGCGCGACGTTCGCGAACATCAACCCGGCCACCGAGGAAGTCATCGGACAGGTCGCCGACGGCGGCGCCCCGGACATGGACCGGGCCATCGGCACGGCCCGGCGGGCGTTCGACGAGACCGACTGGCCGACGAACCGGGCGCTGCGCCGCCGGTGCCTCCAGCAGCTCAAAGACGCGCTCGAGCGGGAGAAGGAGACCCTGCGACCCCAAGTCGTCGCCGAGGTCGGCACACCGATCATCCTCACCTACGCGATCCAGCTCGACTCGTGCATCGCCGACCTCCAGTGGGACATCGACCTCATCGACGCCTACGCGTGGGAGCAGAACCTCCCCGTCTACGAGTTCATGGGTCAACGCAGCGCCCGCCGCGTCTACAAGGAGCCGATCGGGGTCGTCGGCGCGATCACGCCGTGGAACTTCCCGTTGATGCTGAACCTCTCCAAGCTCGGGCCCGCCCTCGCCGCGGGGAACACGGTCGTGCTGAAGCCGGCCCCGGACACGCCGTGGAGCGCCACGTTCATCGGCCGACTCGCCGCCGAGCAGACCGACCTGCCGCCCGGCGTGCTGAACATCGTCACCGCCGGCGACAAGGCCGAGGTCGGTGAGGTCCTCACCGGCGACCCACGCGTCGACATGATCAGCTTCACCGGGTCGTCCGCGACCGGGAAGCGGATCATGGCCCGCGGCGCCGACTCGTTGAAGAAGGTGTTCCTCGAGCTCGGCGGCAAGTCGGCCAACATCGTCCTCGACGACGCCGACTTCGCGACCGTCGTCCCCTCCGGCTCCATGACCTGCATGCACGCCGGGCAGGGTTGCGCCATCACCACCCGCATGCTGCTTCCCGCGTCCCGCTACGACGAAGGCGTCGAGATGCTCCGCGCCGCGTTCGCCGAGTTCCCCTACGGCGACCCCACCGACCCCGCGAACCTGATGGGTCCGCTCATCAACGCCCGCCAGCGGGACCGTGTCCTCGGCTATATCGAGAAGGGGAAGGCCGAAGGCGCCCGCCTCGTAGCCGGCGGCGGTGTCCCCGACCGGTTCCCGAAGGGGTACTTCGTCGAGCCGACCCTGTTCGTCGACGTCGACCCCGACGCCACGATCGCCCAGGAGGAGATCTTCGGGCCCGTCCTCGTCGTGCTCCGCTACGAGGACGACGCCGACGCGGTGCGGATCGCCAACAACTCCCGGTACGGCCTCTCGGGTGCCGTGAGCAGCGCGTCACTCGACCGGGCCCTCTCGGTCGCGTCGAAGATCCGTACCGGCACCATCGCGGTCAACGGCGGGCAGTGGTTCGGCGTCGATTCCCCGTTCGGTGGGTACAAAGAGAGCGGGATCGGCCGTGAGCACGGCCTGGCCGGCTTCGAGGAGTACCTGGAGTTCAAGACCGTCGGGCTCCCCGCCGACGCCGCGTAGCGCCCGACCGTCCGACCGGCTGGCGGGAACCGGCCGCTACCATCGATTCGGGACCGAGGAGGACGCACATGGCGATCACCGAGACCGACGAGGAGACGGTGGCCCGAATTCGCCGGCAGCTACCTGCCGACGCTTCGGCACCGTCGAAGCCGAGCGCCGGCACCGCAAGGAGCGCCTCGCGGCCGGCTTCCGCCTGTTCGGCAAGTTCGGGTTCGACGAAGGCGTCGCCGGGCACATCACTGCCCGCGACCCCGAGCACCTCGACCACTTCTGGGTCAACCCGTTCGGGATGAGCTTCAAGCAGATCCGGGTGTCGGACCTGCTCCTCGTCAACCGCAGCGGCGAGGTCGTCGAAGGCGACGCGGCGGTGAACGCGGCCGCATTCGCGATCCACTCCCAGATCCACGAAGCCCGCCCCGATGTCATCGCCGCCGCGCACTCCCACTCGCTGCACGGCAAGGCCTGGTCGAGCCTCGGCCGGCTCCTCGACCCGTTGACCCAGGACGCGTGCGCGTTCTACGAGGACCACGCGCTCTTCGACGACTACACCGGTGTCGTCCTCGACCTCGAAGAGGGAAAGCGCATCGCGCACGCGCTCGGCGGCCACAAAGCCGCGATCCTGCGCAACCACGGCCTCTTGACCGTCGGCCACTCCGTCGACGAGGCGGTCTGGTGGTTCATCACCATGGAGCGGTCCTGTCAGGCTCAGCTGCTCGCCGAAGCCGCGGGCACGCCGGTGCTCATCGGCTCCGACGCGGCCAAGCTCACCGCCAGCCAGGTCGGATCCCACGTCGCCGGCTGGTTCAGCTTCTCGCCCCTCTACGCGACGATCGTCCGCGAGCAGCCCGACCTGCTCGAGTGACCCGCCGGGTCCTCAGGCTCACCGCCGGGCTGGCCGTCGGCGTCGGCCTGTGGGCTGCGCCGGCGTCGGGCGCCTCGACCCCCACCGGCGGCTACGCGCGCGTCTGCCGCGCCGCGGCGCAGGTGACCTCCACCCGCTCCACGCCCGGCGTCGTCGCGGTCGACGCTCCCCGCGCGTTGCCGCCCACGCCGCTCACCAGCCTGGCCGGCGGGGTGCGCGTCGCGGTGACCGCCCACGTCGTCGCGGTGCTGTACCAGGATCCCCGACCGTCGGTCCCGCGGCGCCCGGCCAACTTCGTTGGCCCGATCCCCCCGCAGCGCTGCCAGGTGGTGCGCCTCGCGGTCGTCCGAACCCTCGCCGGCACGCCACCCGTGCCCCTCGTCGTCGTGAAGCCGCGGGCGCCGTACACGCTCCGCGGGTCCCGGTCGACGCACCCGGGCACGTTCCTCCTCGACGACGCCGCGCCGTACCCGACGATCCTCGGCAACTACGGGCCCGACCCGTACGACCCGGGCACCGTCGCCGCGGTGCTCCATCCCACCGGGTGAGGGCGGGTCACCCGGACTTCGAGCGGGCGTACTCCTTGGTCCCGGCGATGAACCCGTCGGGGTTCCCGAACTTCCCGGCGACGACGTCCGCGAACCAGGCAGGGACGTAGGCCTCGAACGTCCCGGCGTCGAGCTGGGCCAGCACCGGCTCGACGATCGCGTCGACGGGCAGCATCTCCACCGAGTCGTGGAACCCCGCCTCGTTGTCGGGCAGGTGGAACAGCTCGGTGTCGAGGACGCCCGGGTTGACGACATGCACGCCGACGTCGGTGTCGCGCAGGTCGACGGCCATGCACTCGGAGAACGCGGTCACCGCCGCCTTGCTCGCCGCGTACGCCGCCTCGATCGGCGGTCCGAGCCGGGCCGCCACCGACGAGATGTTCACGATCCGACCGCCCCGCTCGATCAGGGTGGGGAGCAGCGCGAGGGTCAGCCGCACCGGGGAGAAGTAGTTGATGCGCATGACCGACTCCACCTCGTCGGGCGTCAGCCGGGTCACGTCGCGGCGCTTCGGGATCCCCGCGTTGTTCACGAGGACGTCGACGCCGCCGAGGTCGGCGACGACACGAGCCGCGAACTCGGCGATGCCGTCGAGATCGGCCAGGTCGACGACCCACGACCGCGACTCGGGCGAGTGCTCACGCAGCCGCGTCGAGGGTCGCGTCGAGCCGGTCGGCACGACGCGCGCAGATCCCGACGGTCGCGCCCTGGCGCGGCGAACCCCTCCGCGAGCGCGGCCCCGATCCCGGACGAGGCGCCCGTGACGAGCACCTTCTTGCCTGCGATGGAGTAGCTCACGATGCTGACGCTATCGGCGAGGCGGGGGGTACTGTCCGCCGTCGTGACCCTCGACCCGTCCGACCGCCCTGCTCACCGACCGGGTCGACGGTCGTGACCGGCGCGGCGGTCGGGATCGGCGAGGCCGTCGCGCGGCGCCTTCGCCCGGTTCGGCGCCCACGTCGCGATCTGCGACCGGGACGTCGCCAACCTCGACGGCACCGCCGACGCGATCGAGGCCGCAGGGCCGACGGGTCGTCGCCGCCGAGCTCGACGTCCGCGACGAGTCGGCGTGTCGGCGAGTTCCTCGCCACTCGCCGCCGGCGAGCTCGGCCCCGTCGACGTGCTCGTGAACAACGCCGGCGGCGGGTTCTTCGCCGACTTCCTCGCCGTGAGCAGCAAGGGCCAGGACGCGCTCGATCCGCGAGAACTTCCTCAGCGTCACCAACTTCGTGCGTCCCGCCGTCGCCGCGATGCCCGCGACGGGCGGGTCGATCATCAACCTCACGTCGATCGAGGCCCACCGGGCCGCACCCGGGTACGCGGTGTACTCGGCGATGAAAGCCGGCGGTCGCGAACCTCACCAAGAGCCTCGCGCTCGAGCTCGGACCGCGACGCATCCGCGTGAACTGCATCGCCCCCGACGTCATCCCCACCCCTGGGGTCGGGCCGATGGAGTGTCGCACACGCCGCTCCCCGTCGCCGGGCGCCCCGACGACGTCGCCGCCGCGGCGGTGTTCCTCGCCGGTGACCTCAGCCGGTTCGTCACCGGCACGACCATCCACGTCGACGGCGGCAACCTCGCCGCTGGCGGCTGGATCCGTCGACCGGACGGCACGTACGTCACGACCGCACCATGACCGTCACCTCGTCGCTCGGGAGAAGCTGATGCGCTTCGGGATCGCGTTGGGGCGACTCAACCCCGCGTTCTTCGTCGACTGCACCCTCGAGGCGGAACGGCTCGGCTACGAGTCGGTCTGGCTGCCAGAACACCTCGTGTTCACCACCCAGATGAGCCGATCGCCCCACCCGGGTGAGGACCACCCACCGGTCCCACCGACGACGCCGATCTTCGACTCGTTCACCTACCTCGGCTACCTCGCGGGGCAGACCCGACGGGTCCGTCTCGGTACCCACGTCTACAACATCGGGTTGCGCCACCCGTTCGTGAGCGCCCGCGCGGTCCAGACCCTCGACCTGGTGTCGGGCGGGCGCCTCGAGTTCGGGGTCGGCGCCAGCTGGCTCGAGGAGGAGTGGATCGCCGCGGAGCTCGACTTCCACACCCGAGGCCGGCGGGTCGACGAGGCCATCACGGTCTGCAAGCGGCTGTGGACCGAGACCGACGTGTCGCACCACGGCGAGTTCTTCAACTTCGACGGGGTCGTCTTCGAGCCGAAGCCGCTGCAGCGCCCGTGGCCGCCGATCCTCGTCGGCGGGGAGAGCGACGCCGCGCTCCGGCGCGCCGCCCGGCTCGGGGACGGCTGGATCGGGATGGGCCACGACTTCGAATCCGCCGGGCGCCAGATCGCCCGGCTGCGGGCCCTGCTCGTCGGAGCGGGGCCGTGACGCCCGCGGCTTCCAGTTCTGCCTCGGCGGGCCGGTGACGTCCGCGGCGGACGTCGGCCGCTGGGACGACCTCGGCGTGACCCGGCTCATCGTCTCGCCGTGGGCCCGATCCCGGGAGGCGATCGACGGGATGCGCCGCTTCGCCGACCTGGTCGGCCTCTCGGCCTGAGCTACGGTCCGTCGCCGAGCAGCGCGTCCGGATCGGGATCCCAGTCGCGGATCGTGCCCCGGTTGCGCACCGCGACCTCGACCGTGCCGGGCTGCATGGTGTGACAGACCGAGCCCTGGCTGGCGAGGGCGTCCACGGCGCGGGGGATCGCGTCGAGGTCCATCCCCCGTCCCATCCCGATGTCGCAGGCGCGGCGCAGCACGATCGCCGCTTCCGCCTCGTCGACGTCGAGGTTCGCGTCGGCCCAGCGGAGGAACCCGCCCCGCCACGGCACCTCCGAGAACGGCGGCGGGCGCGACGCAGGCCCGACCGTCGAGCTCCCACGTCAACGTCAGGCTCGCCGTCGCGCCAGAGGCGCACCGACCGGCGACCGCCGGCCTGCGCGCCGGCGGGGATCTCCACGTCGTACTGGCGGGTCGTGCCCGGTGCGCCACCCCGCGCCGCGTGCCGCGATCGCCAGCCCCGCGAGGTCGAACATGTGGGTGCAGTTCAGACGCGGGTCGGCCCACGTCGCCCGCGGCGAGGCAGCGTCGCGACAGCGGCATGCCCGCCAGCGCGCGGAGCGGGACTGCCGCGCCCGGGCAGGTGCTCCACGGCCAGCGCCTCGACTCGGCCTCGACGGCCGTGACCCGCTCGGCGTCGTGCTCGACCCGCACCTGGAAGTAGTGGAAGTCGTCCTCGAGTCCGCCGGCGACGACACCGGGCACGTCGACGACGACGCGGATCCGCCGCCGGAACGACCCTCGCCGGTACGGGCCGCTCACGCGCTGCGGGTCCGGCCGCCGGGGTAGTTGCCGCCGCCGAAGCGCTGCGTCGAGCGCGTCGTAGTCGACCAGGAAGCCGGCACGGGGGAGCGCGTCGACGAACTCCACGGTCCGAGGCTTCTTGTACGGGGCGATCCGGGCCCGGCAGTGCTCGACGAGCTCGTCCGCGGTGGGCGTCTGGTCGTCACGCGTGACGACGATCGCCTTGACGCTCTGCACCCACGTCGGATCGGGGATCCCAATCACCGCGCATTCGGCGACCGCGGGATGCTCCGCCAGGCAGCGCTCCACCTCCGCCGGGTAGATGTTCTCCGCCGCGGACTTGATCATCCGGGTCTTCGGGCCGATGAAGGTGATCGACCCGTCGGGCTCCCGGCGCCCCAGATCGTGGGTGTGATGCCAGCCGCCCCGGTGGCGACGGGCGTTCTCCTCCGGCCGGTTCCAGTAGCGGGCCATCACCGTCGGGCCTCGAGCGACGATCTCGCCGACCTCCCCCGGGGGGAGCTCACGATCGTCGTCGTCGACGACGCGGACCTGCACCAGCGGTGACGGGCGCCCGTGGGTACCGACCCCGTCGAGGCCCAGGCACGCGAACGTCGCCATGCCGACCAGCTCGGTCTGGCCGTACCCGCCCGGCTGGCTCGCCCACGGGCTCGGATCCGGGCTCGTGATCGCGTCCCAGTCGGCTTGCCCTCGGGGGGTGCGCAAGCTCGACAGGTCGTAGCCGCCGGCGGCGCGGGCCGCGACGATCGCCTCGACCGTCGGGCCGACGACGAACGCGCCGGTGCAGTGCTCCCGCTCGATCACCTGGCAGAGCACCTCCGCGTCGACCCGGCGCACGAACACGTTCGTGCCGCCGGCGACGAACGTGGCGAGGGTGTGCATCAACGTTCCGAGGTGAAACAGCGGGCCGCTGTTCAGGTACACGTCCTGGTCGGTGGTGCCGGTGAAGTGCCCGTACACGAGCCCCTGATCGATGCACGCGGTGTGGCTCAGCATCGCGCCGTTCGGTCGCCCACCGAACGCGGCGGTGTACACGATCAGCACCGGCGACGCGGGGTCGACCGGCCGGTCCAGGTCGGTGTCCACCCCGCCCGCCAGCCACGCCTCGTACCCGTCGGGACCGTCGTCGTCGTGCGCGACCCACCGGGTCGTGACCGCGACCAGCTCCCGCGCCGCAGCGGTCGCCGCACCGACCTCCTCGTGCTGCCACACCACCACCCGGGGCCGGAGATCGTCGACGACGAACGCCAGCTCCTCGGGGCTCTGACGCCAGTTGACCGGGCAGCAGCACGCACCGAGCTTCGCCGCCGCGAGCAGCAGCTCCAGCAGCCGAAACGAGTTCTGCCCCACCCACACGACCCGGTCACCCGGACCGACGCCGTCCGCGGCGAGGACATGAGCGAGACGGTTCACGCGACAGTCGAGCGCCTGGTAGTCGAGCCGGGTGTCGCCGTCGACCGCGCCGACGCGCGCCGGTCGGCTCCGGGCGTGCTCGCGGAGCACGTCGCCGATCGTCAACGCGTGGAGGACGTCCAACGGGTCAGGTGTCCAGCGATTCGCGGTAGCTCATCGGCAGCAGCTCGATCAGCTGACCCTCGGGGTCGCGCACGAAGATCCCGAACCCGATGTTCGTGTCCTCCAGGACCTTGCCGCCGTGCTGCTCGACCTGCTCACACGCCGCGTCGAGGTCATCCACGGACATGGAGAGGTGCGTGAGGCCCGGCTCGTTCATGACCCGCGGGCGGGCCGGCCCGGACTGGGCGCCCTCCCCGGCGAAGTGGAGCAGCTCGAGCACCAGGCCGTCCCGGCGCAGGTAGCAGGCGGTCATCCCGATCGGCGGGGTCAGCCGGAGCAGCTGGTCCGACGGCGAATCCGGCGGGGTGATCTCCCGCACGAACTCGAACCCGAGGGCCTGCTCGTAGAACCGTCGCGTCCGCGCCAGGTTGGTGACGCACTGGCCGACGTGGTTGAAGACCGGCACCGCCGCATGTTCGCACACGCCGTCGGGGCACCGTTCACCCGAGTCGGCTCGGTCTGGAATCCTGTTCGTGGCGCCGATGGTGGAGGTGCGACGAGATGGACGACCCGGCGACGATGGACGCGGTCGCGGGTCGCGTCCGGGCGGCGCTCGAGTCGGCCGACCTGACGGAGTTCGCGGACCTGCTCGACCCGAACGTGCGCTGGGGCAGCCCCGACGCCCCCGCGCCGAGGTGCCAAGACCGGGCCCAGGTGCTCCGCTGGTACCGGCGGGGCCGAGCCGCCGGGGTGCGGGCACGCGTGACCGAGATCGTCGGGCACGGCGACCAGCTCCTCGTCGGCCTGGCGATCGTCGGGAACCGCGCCGCGGCGGAGCGGGGCGGCGAAGCCGTCCGGTGGCAGGTCCTGACGCTGCACCGGGGGCGGATCATCGACATTCGGGGCTTCGAGGACCGGGCCACGGCCGCCGCCCGTGCCGGCATCCCCGCCTGACGCCCACGTCGGCCCTTCCCGCGTCACCGTCGGCGACCGAGCCGGCGCGTGGCCGGGACGCGCGCTGTGGCTAGTCGGCTTTCGGGCGGCGGACGTTGATCACCAGCGTGAAGATGGCCTTCACGACCGGCTCGTGCGAAGTCCGCGTCGGTCCAGTCGGTCTCGGTCACGTAGAACTCGAGCTTCCCGCCGTTGGAACGCTCCTTCTCGTACACGTCGGTGATCACCGTCGTGCCTTCGAGGACGTCGCCGACCCGAGGCCACCGGCGGTACTCGAACGCCTGCTCACCATGGAGGATCGCCCGTCCCGAGCCGCGCAGGCGCTCGATCGGCAGACCGGCCGCGCCGCCCGTGCCGAGCGACCCCCAGTACGACATGACGAACGGGAACGTCGGCGGCACCGGGGCGCCGTCCTCCCGGTACACGTCGTCGGGGTCACCGAGCGCGGCGGCGAAGACCCGCACCGGGCCGCGCTCGATCACGACGCGCTGCGTGCCGGTGGTCTGACCCTTCAGCTCCGTGAGTGCCAACGTCGTCTCCTCATCGGTCCCGAGGCGGGACGTTAGCGGAGCCGGGTCGGTCGGCTCAGCCCGCGGGGGCGCGAGCCGGTGCTTCATCACCTTGCCGGTGGCGTTGCGGGGAAGCTCGGCGACGAACCACAGCTGGCGGGGACGCTTGTAGTCCGCGAGTCGCTCGGCGACGAACGCGTCGAGGGTCTCGGCGTCGACGGTGGCGCCCGGTCGTCGCACCACCCATGCGGCGACGTCCTCGCCGAGCACGGGATGGGGGACGCCGGTGACCGCGGCTTCTCGCACGTCGGGATGCTCGAGCAGCACCGCCTCGACGTCGGTGGCGTAGATGTTGTTGCCACCCCGGATGATCATGTCCTTCTTGCGGCCGCAGATGTAGAGGAAGCCGTCCTCGTCGAGGTACGCGAGGTCGCCGCTGCGCAGCCAGCCGTCCTCGGTCCACGTCGCCGCGGTCGCGTCGTCGTTCTTGTAGTACTCCCGCTGCTTGCCCTCCATGCGCAGCAGCAACTCACCGACGCCGCGGGGCGGGAGCTCCGCGTCGTCGCTCGTCGACGATCCGGATCTGCATCGGCCCGACCGGCTTGCCGACCGACCCGATCCGGTTCCGGATCTCCTCCTTCGGCATCACGATGTACGCGGGGCCGGCTTCGGTCATGCCGTAGGAGTTGCCGACCGTCGCGTCCGGGAGCCGCTCGATCAAGGTCAGCTGGGTGTCGGGCGCCAGCGGAGCGCTCCCGATCGACACCTGCTGCAGGCTCGACAGGTCACGGCGGCGAAAGTCGGGATGAGCGACGATCAGCTCCGCGAACGCGGGCACCAGCATGCAGAACGTCGGTCGTTCCCGCTCCACGTACTCGAGCCACCGTCCGGCGTCGAAGTGGGGCTGATAGAAGCCGGCGAGACCCATCTTCATCGGGTTGTAGATGAACGAGATCCCCGCGAACGTGAACATCGGCGCCCCGTGGATCCAGCCGTTCCCGGTCCATACGGGCTCCACGTTCGGGATCATGGCCAGGTTGCCGTGCCGCACCGCGATGCCCTTCGGCAGCGCCGGTGGTCCCCGACGTGTACATCACGTCGGCGAGATCGCCCGGGCCGCGAGGGACCTGGACGTCGCGCCGGTCCTCGCTCGGCACCCCCGACCACGCCTCGACTCCCGGCCCGTCCCCACCGGCGCTCACGACCCGGCGCAACGACGGGAGCTGATCCCGGACCGCGAGGACCCCGGGGAGGAGCGTCTCGTCGGTGAGCACCACGGACACCTCGGCGTGCCCGAGGATCGCGGCGCGTTCCGGGTCGGACAGCCGGGTGTTGGTCGGGACCGCTACCGCGCCGGCCTTGTGGACGGCGGCGTAGGCGACGATCCAGCGCAGCACCGCGTCGCTCGACAGACAGATCGACACCCGGTCACCGGGCTCCACACCGAGCGCGACGAGACCGCGGGCCAACGCGTTCGAATCCGCGTCCCACACCGCGAAGGTGATCGACGTCGCCGCGTCGAGGTTGCGGTACGCGACGCCGTCGCCGTACTCGCGGGCCATGAAGCGCAGCTGGTCGACTTGGAGCTCGCCCCACTCCGGCACGGCGCGACGGTAGCCGAGCGACCTGACCGCCGACGTCAGGGTAGGGTGGTCGCCGAAGCGTCCCGGATCGGACCCGACGGGTCACGATGCCGGGTCACCGTTCACGAAGGAGCATGTCAGTGGGGGAAGCCGTCATCGTCGCCGCGGCTCGCACACCGATCGGGACCGCCCGGCGCGGATCCCTCGTCGGGCTCAGCGCCTTCGACCTCGGTCGACTTGCGGTGGAGGAAGCCCTGAAGCGCTCGGGGATCCCCGCCGACGACTTCGACGACATCGTCCTCGGTGAGGTGCTCCAAGGCGGCGGGGACATCGCCCGGTACGTCGCGGTCGAGCTCGGCCTGACCGACGTCCCCGGCATGGCCCACAACCGCCACTGCGCGTCGGGCATGGCCGCGGTGCAGACCGCCGCGGCGAGCATCCGGGCCGGCATGGACCGGGTCGTGATCGCCGGCGGCACCGAGAGCATCTCCCAGTCGCCCCAGGTGTTCCGCAAGCTGCCCGGCTCCTACTCCGGCGTGCAGCCGTGGCTGTCGCCGAGCCATCCCGAGACGCCCGACGCGCCGGCGATGGACATGTCCATCACCGTCGGGTGGAACACCGCGCAGCGCTGCAACGTCACCCGCGCCGAGATGGACGACTGGGCGTACCACTCGCACCAGCGGGCCGTCGCCGCGACCGACGACGGGCGCTTCCAGGACGAGGTGTTCGCGGTCGAGATCCCCGCCGGCCGTGGTGAGACCAGGATCTTCGACGTCGACGAGCATCCGCGCCGCGACACCACCCTCGAGAAGCTGGCGTCGCTCCCGCCGCTGCACCCCGAGATCCCCGACTTCTCCATCACCGCCGGGAACTCGTCGGGCCTGAACGACGGCTCGTGCGCGATGGTCATCTGCGATGGCCAGTACGCCCGAGACCACGACCTCGAGCCCCTCGCGGTGATCCGCTCCTGGGCGTCCGCCGGGGTGCCTCCGGCCGAGACCGGCCTGGGCCCGACCGTCGCGATCCCGAAAGCGGCCGAGCGGGCCGGCATCGCGCTCAGCGACGTGGCCCTCGTCGAGATCAACGAGGCGTTCGCGTCGATGGCGGTCGCGTCGAGCCGGATCCTCGGGTTCCCCCACGAGATCGTCAACGTCAACGGCAGCGGCTGCAGCCTCGGTCATCCCGTCGCCTGCACCGGCGCCCGCATGATCACGACCCTCGCCTACGAGCTGCGTCGCCGCGGCGGCGGGCTCGGCGTGGCCAGCATGTGCGCCGGCGGCGGGATGGGCTCCGCCACCGTCATCGAGGTCCCCGCGGCCTGACCAACGTCCCCGGGGTCGACACGTCGTCGTCGATCCCGGTCGTCGGTCCGGCGCTCACCGAGGGCTGACGGGAATCACGTCGGCGCGCCGAGGCCTCGCTCCGCGGCGACCAAGAACGCGAGAGTCGCGTCGAGAGTCTCGTCGGTGACCTCCTCGGGATCGAGGAGCCGCACGAACCCGAGCCCGTCGAAGAGCGCGACGGAGAACGTCGCCACGGCGCGCGGCGGGATCTCCGGCTCGATGCCCAGGCGCTCCCACTCCCTCGCGATGATTCGCTCGGTCGTGTCCCGCACGCGGCGGGCGTGCGCGACGAGCTTGGCGCGGGCATCCGGGTTGCGGGCCGCGTACAGGACGAACTCGAGGTACAGGATGGTGAAGTCGCGCTCCCACCCGCTCGTGGAGATGAGCTCGCGGATCTCGGGGAGCTGACCGGTCGACGGACTCTCACCAGCAGCGAGCACACGCTCGAGCCCCTCGAGCTGCCGGTCGACCCGGTCGTCGAGGACGGCGACGAACAGGTCGTCTTTGTTCTTGAAGTTCGAGTAGACCGCGCCCTTCGTGAACCCGGCGGCGGCGGCGACCTCGTCCAGCGAGGCGCGGTGGAACCCCTCCCGGGTGAACACCGTCGCCGCGGCCTCGATCAGGTGCTGACGGGTCTGCTCGCGGCGCCGTTCCGGCGTCAGCGGTTCCATGACTCGCTCGACCCCCTTGACATTCGAAGAGGTATCCAAGATACTTCCCAGTATGCAGCGTGCTGGTGAGTATCTGGGCGCGGCCAGAGTAGTAGGCGTGGACCCGGCGGGCGCACGGGGGTGGCTGGCCCGTCGCCGGGCCTGGGACCGTCGCCTCCGGGAGCTCGAGCGGGTGTCGTGCGCGCCGCCGCTCGGTTCTGGGCCCCAGTGGGCTCGTCGGGCGCGCCCGACGGCGTCGGGATCTGGGTGGAGGCACTCGGCGGGGTCGGCGGGTCGCCCTCGGGCCGCCTGATCGCCTCATGCTCGAGATCTGGGGGGTGGGCAAGGCGTACGGGAGCCGGGTCGCGCTCGACGGCGTCGACCTCTGCGCGCGGCCGGGGTCGATCGTCGGGCTGCTCGGGCCCAACGGCGCGGGGAAGACGACGCTGGTCTCCATCGTCGCCGGGCTGCTCCGACCCGACGAGGGCACCGTCCTCGTCGGCGGGTTCGACGTCGTGCGTCGGCCGGAGCTGGCCCAGGCGCTGATCGGGCTCGCACCGCAGGAGACCGGCGTGTACCCGACCCTCACCGTGCGCGACAACCTGTGGTTCTTCGCGGGCCTGGCCGGGCTCCGCCGGCGCGACCGCCACGAGCGCGTCGACGGGGTCGCCGGAGGTCTCGGCCTCGACGCGCTCATGGGGCGCCTGGCCGGCCAGCTCTCCGGAGGGGAGCGGCGCCGGCTCCACACCGCGGATCGCGCTCGTCGCGTCGCCGCCGCTCGTCCTCCTCGACGAGCCGACGACCGGGGCCGACGTCCGCACCCGGACCGAGCTGCTCGGCCTGGTCCGCGCCCTCGCCGAGCGGGGATCCGCGGTGGTCTACTCGACGCACTACCTGCACGAGATCGAGGAGCTCGACGCGCAGGTGGCGATCATGGATCGAGGGCGGGTCGTGGCCGGCGGTGCGATCGACGAGCTCGTCCGCGCCCACGGCTCGAGCGCGCTGGAGCTGTCGTTCACCGGCGCGGTGCCCGACGCGGCGCTGACGGCCGGGACTCGCGTTGGTCGGTCCTCGGTGCGGGTCGCGAGCGAGGACCCCGCCGCCACCGCCGCCGGTCTCCTCGTCCGGCTCGGTCCCCACGCGGGTGAGCTCCGGTCCCTCGAGATCGTTCGCCCGACGCTGGAGACCGTCTTCCTCGCGGTCACCGGACGTTCGATCCACGACGACGGGAACGCGGCGTGAGCTCGGCCGGGAGGGTCGGGACGATCGTGGCGCACGAGGTCCGACTCCTCCGCCGCGACCCGCTCCCGGTGTTGGTGCTCGTCGTGTTCCCCCTCGTCCTCATGGCCTTCCTGAAGCCCGCGTTCCGGCCGCTCATCGTCCAGTCCGGGCACCCGCACGCCAACGGCGCCGAGCAGGTCGTCCCCGGCCAGGCGACGGCCAACGGCTTCTTCGTGGTGGGGCTCACCGCGTTCGCGTTCTTCTCTGAGTGGGGCTGGGGCACCTGGGACCGGCTGCGCGCGAGCCGGGCCACATCGCTCGAGATCATGCTGGGCAAGTCGCTCCCGCGGGTCGCGATGTCGGTCGCGCAGTTCGCCGTCGTCTTCGCGATCGCGATCCCCGCCTTCGGGCTCGTCGTCCGCGGCCCGATAGCGGCGCTGGTCCCCGTCGTCGGGGCGTACGCGGTCTCCCTCGTGGCCCTCGGGGTCGCCGTGACCGCGCTCTGCAAGACCGTGCAGCAGGCCAGCACCTGCGCGACGGTCGGCCTCGTCGTCTTCGGCGCGATCGGGGGCGCGCTGGTCCCGTTCCGCGTGCTCCCGTCGTGGGCGCAGACGGTGGCACCGCTCACCCCCACCTACTGGGCGATGCGAGGGTTCCGCTCG
Source organism: uncultured Actinomycetes bacterium (assembly GCA_963714105.1). Classification (GTDB taxonomy): domain Bacteria; phylum Actinomycetota; class Acidimicrobiia; order IMCC26256; family PALSA-555; genus PALSA-555. The sequence continues at coordinate 2,932,760 of OY970233.1, forward strand.
GTGATCCTCGACGGGCGGTCCCTGGGGGGCGTCGCGCTGCCCACCGCGGTGCTCCTCGGGATGGGACTCGCGTTCGCGGTCGTGGCCTGGGCGCGGTTCCGCTTCGACGAGGCCAAGCTGGGCTGGTCGTGACCAACCACCGGGCCGGCGGGGATCGCACCGCGTCATGCCCACCGCGGCCGGGACACCGCCGCCTGGACGACAGCCGCTACGTTGCCGGTCATCGGCACCGACCTGGACGATGACCTCGCGCTCGCCCATGGCGCTCAGCGACGCGGCTGACGCGCTGACGATGCCGCGCTTTCGTGCCGCGGACCTCCGGGTCGACACGAAACCCGATCAGACGCCGGTCAGCGAGGCTGACCACGCCGTCGAGACGATGCTCCGAGACCGGCTGGGTGTCGAACGGCCCGACGACGCCATCCTCGGCGAGGAGTTCGGGGAGGCGGGCTCGGGCAGCCGCCGTTGGGTCATCGATCCGATCGACGGCACCAAGAGCTTCGTGCGCGGGGTGCCGGCCTGGGCGACGCTCCTTGCCCTCGAAGTCGACGCGCACGCCGTCGTCGGGGTCGTCTCCGCCCCTGCCCTGGGTCGGCGCTGGTGGGCCCGCAAGGGTGGGGGAGCGTTCGCCGACGGCACCCCGATCTCGGTGTCCGGCGTCCACACCATCGAGGACACGCACCTCTGCGCACCCGCGGAGCGGTACTTCGACGACGCCGGGCTGGGCGACGAGTACCGGGCGCTCGCCCGCCGCTGCTGGCGGGCCGCCGGGTTCGCCGACTTCTGGGGCCACGTCTTGGTCGCCGAGGGCGCGGTGGACGTCATGGTCGAACCGATCCTCGCCCGCTGGGACATCGCCGCGCTCCGACCGATCGTCGAGGAGGCCGGCGGTCGCGTGAGCGACCTCAGCGGCGACGGGTGGGCCGACGACGCCCCGTGTGTCACCACCAACGGTGCCCTGCACGACGACGTTCTCCGCGCGTTCGGGACGACACGATGAGCCGGCCGGTCACCGTCGGGATCGACATCGGCACCTCGTCGGTGAAGGCCGTCGCCGCCGACGACGACGGCGCAGTCGTCGCGAGCGCCCGCGTCCCGCACGCGATGCGCGTCCCGAGCCCCGGTCGCCTCGAACACGACGCCGTCGACGCGTGGCACCACGGACCCCGACAGGCGCTCGCCGAGCTCGGGGACCTCGACGTGCGCGGGGTCAGCGTCGCCGCGATGGTGCCATCGCTCACCGCGGTCGACGCCGACGGCATCCCCATCCAGCCGGGGCTGCTGTACGGCGACGAGCGCGGCCACACCGAGGTGCACGGCAACCCGGTCGAGAGCGGTGAGCTCCTGGCGTTCCTGCGCTGGCTCGTCGGCGAGGCACCGACCGCCCGCGGGTACTGGCCCGCGCAAGCGGTCGCCAACCACGCGCTCGGCGGTGAGGCCGTGCTCGACACCTCCACCGCGGCGACCGCCTACCCGCTCTTCGACTGGCAGCGCTGGGACCCCGCCGTCGCCGACGAGCTCGGCACCCGCACTGACCAGTTCCCCCGCCTCGTCCCGACCGGACTCGGAGGCCCAGCGGGTCGACGGGGACGGCCCGCCCCTCGCGTCGGGCTGCATCGACGCGCTCGCCGAGCAGCTCGTGGCGGGGGCCGACGACGACGGCGACGTCCTCGTCCTGCTCGGCACCACCCTGATCGTCTGGGCGGTCACCGACCGCAGCGACCCGGCCCCGGGTCTCTACGTCCTCCCGCACACCGCCGTAGGCAAGATGCTCGTGGGCGGCCCCAGCAACGCCGGCGGGCTCTTCTGCAACTGGGCGGCGGGGCTGCTCGGCGCGCCGACCGGACCCGTCGACGCCCGCCGCGTCCCGGTCTGGGCCCCGTACCCGCGCGGGGAGCGCTCCCCGTTGCACGACCCGCACCGGCGCGCCGTGCTCGCCGACCTCGACCTCACCCACGACGCGGCTTCGCTGCGGCGTGCCGCGTTCGAAGCGTCCGGGTTCGTGACCCGCCGGATCCTCGACGTCGCCCGCGAACATCACGGCATCAACCCGAAGCGACTCGTCGCGTCCGGTGGCGGCACCCGGGTCGACGACTGGGTCCAAGCGGTCGCGGACGCGACGAACCTCCCCGTCGACTGCGTCGCCGTCCCCGAAGGCGGCGCGCTCGGCTCCGCGTGGCTGGCGCGCATCGCCGCCGGTCTCGAAGAGCCGATGGCCATGACCGAAGGTCGCCGCTGGGCGCGCGTCGGCCGCACCGTCGACCCGCATCCGGACTGGGTCGAGCCGGTCGCGGCGCGGTACGAGCGGTTCCGCACCCTCGCGGCATAGGCTCGCCCGGTGACCTCGACGACGCACCCGAGCACCAGCTGGGATCCGATGGAGCAGTTCGCCGCGGATCCTCGTGACGTCCGCGACCCGCACCCCGAGTTCGCTCGCCGCCGCCGCGAGGCACCCGTCGCGCCCCGCCCCGCGTGGAGCGGCACCGGCGAACCGGTCGACGGCTACGAGGTGTACCGCTACGACGACTGCGCCGCCGTCCTCCGCGACAACGAGACCTTCTCCTCCGAGAGCATCCGGGCCGGGATGTCCGCGGTGATGGGCCCGTACCCGCTCGTCGGCATGGACGAGCCCGAGCACCGCCGGCTGCGCTCCCTCGTCGCGCAGGCGTTCCGGCAGAAGACCCTCGCGCACCTCGAAGACGACCTGGTCGTCCCTGTCGTCGACGAGATGATCGACACGTTCATCGACCGCGGCCACGCCGAGCTGGTCCGTGAGCTCACCTACCGGTACCCGGTCCAGGTCATCGCCGTGATCCTCGGCCTGCCCCGTGACGACTACGAGCAGTTCCACCACTGGGCGTCCGCGATCATCAGCGTCGGCGCCCGACCGATCGAAGGCATCACCGCGTCGCGGGACCTGCGCGCCTACCTCGAAGTGGTCCTCGACGACCGGCGGGCCCGACCCCGCGACGACCTGGTCAGCGAGCTCGCCACGTCGGAGCTCGACGGGGAACGGCTCGGCGACGAGGAGATCTTCTCGTTCCTCCGGCTCCTCCTCCCCGCCGGCGCCGAGACCACCTACCGGGCGACCGGCAACCTCCTCTTCGGTCTCCTCGACGACGCCCGCCAGCTCGACGCCGTCCGCGCCGACCGGTCGCTGCTCACCGCCGCGGTCGAAGAGGCGATCCGGTGGGAACCGCCGCTCCTGATCACCTCCCGGGTCGCGCTCCGCGACACCGAGGTCGCCGGCACCGAGATCCCCGCCGGCACCCAGGTCATCCCGAACATCGGCTCCGCGAACCGCGACGAGACGCGCTGGGAGCACGGCGAGGACTTCGACCTGTTCCGCGAGCCGAAGCCGGTGATCTCCTTCGGTGTCGGGCCCCACATGTGCCTCGGCATGCACCTCGCCCGCATGGAGATGCGCGCCGCGGTGAACCGGCTCCTCGACCGGTGCCCGAACCTCGCCTTCGACCCGGACGCACGCGACCGCGACGATCCTCACATCCACGGCGAGACGTTCCGGTCACCGACCCAGCTGCCGGTGCGCTTCGACACCGCCGCGTAGCGAACCCCTGTGCTGAGAATCGAGATCGACGCCACCCGATGCATGGGGTCGGGCAACTGCTCGTTCTGGGCCCCCGCCACCTTCGATCTCGGTGACGACGGCGTCGCGTTCGTCACCGACGCCGCCGGGGACGACGACGACAAGATCATCCTCGCCGCGCAAGGCTGCCCCACCCAGGCGATCGCGGTGTGGCGCGGCGCCGAACGCGTCGTGTGAGCGGCCCCGTCCCCCTGATCCTCGTCCACGGCGGCGCGCACGGCGCGTGGTGCTGGGAGCCGCTCCACCCCCACCTCGAGACGCGGGCCCTCGCCGTGGACCTCCCACCCGTGGCGATCCGCGGGGTGCCGCACGCCGAGGCCCCCGCCGAGCTCGCCACGATCGGGGTCGCCGCCTTCGCGTCGTCGGTGCTGGCCGACGCCGACGCGGCCGGACTCGACCGGTTCGTGCTCGTCGGGCACTCCATGGGTGGGCTCACCACCGCCGAGGTCGCCCGACGCGCCCCAGAACGGGTCGCGCACCTGGTGTTCGTGTCCTGCCTCGTCCCGCCCGACGGCGGATCGACGATCGACGCGCTGCCCGCCGAGCTCCGGGCCCCGACCCGCCAGGCGGTCGAGGAGATCCGAGCCGGTGGCCTGCCGATGGGCACCCTCGACGAAGCCACGATCCGACGCCTGTTCTGCAACGACCTGGACGAGGCCCTGACCGCGTTCGTCCTCGCCCACTGCGGCGCCGAAGCACCGGCCGCGTTCGTCGACCCGGTCCGACGGGCCGGCATCCCCGCCGACCTCCCGAAGACCTACGTCCGCCTCAGCCGGGACCAGGCGCTCAGCCCGACGGACCAGGACGCCCAGATCGCCAACCTCCGGGCGTCACCCGGCGGGCCGCTCGACGTCGTCGAGCTCGACACCGGCCACGACGTGATGATCAGCGCCCCGGCGCTCCTCGCGCCGCTCCTCGACCGGATCGCGGGTCGAGCCGACCCGGCGCCGCCAACCTGACGGGCCAGTCAGGTGGTTCGTAGGATCCACGCGTGCCGATCGGGATCGCAGACGACCACCTGGCGTTGCACGACGCGGTGCGGGGCTGGTGCGGGCGCCACTGCCCGCCGGCCGTGCCCCGCGCCCTGCTCGACGCCGACACCGAGCCCCGCCCGCCGTTCTGGGGCGAGCTCGCCGAGCAGGGCTGGCTCGGACTCCACCTCGCCGAAGCCTGGGGCGGCTCCGGGTTCGGCCTCCCCGAAGTCGCCGTCGTCGCCGAAGAGCTCGGCGCCGTCGTCGCGCCGGGCCCGGCCCTGCCCAGCATCCTCGCCGCCGCGCTGATCCAGGCGGGCGCCGACGAGCCCACCGCGAAGGCGCTCCTCCCCGCGCTCGGCGCCGGTGAGCGGGTCGGTGCCGTCGCCCTCGACGCCGACGGGGCCCTGACCGGGAGCGAGACCCCCGACGGGCTCCGGGTGCACGGCGCCGCCCGACCCGGTGCTCGGCGCGCACCTCGCCGACCTCGTCGTCGCGCCCGTCCGGGTGGGTGACACCGACCGGTGGTGCGTCCTCGACCGCGACGACGCCGACACGCGCGAGCTCCCCAGCGTGGACGCCACCCGGCGAGTCGCGGTCGTCACCGTCGACGGCGCGGTCGTGCCCCCCGACCGGCAGCTCGGTGGGCTCGACACGACCCGCGCCCGCAGCCTCGCCGCGACCCTCTTCGCCGCGGAGGCGGTCGGGATCGCGCAGTGGTGCGTCGCCACCGCCGCCGAGCACGCCAAGGTGCGGGTCCAGTTCGGTCGCCCCATCGGGCAGTTCCAGGGCGTGAAGCACAAGTGCGCCGACATGGTCGGACGCGTCGAGCTCGCCCGAGCGGCCGCATGGGACGCGGCCCGCGCCGCCGACGACCCCGCGTCGGCCACGCTCACCGCGGCCTCCGCGGTCGCGCTCGCGCTCGACGCGGCGTTCTCGAACGCCAAGGACTGCATCCAGGTGCTCGGCGGGGTCGGCTTCACCTGGGAGCACGACGCGCACGTGTACCTGAAGCGAGCGATGACCCTCAACAGCCTCCTCGGCTCAACCCACGAGTGGAGGGTGCAGGTCGCCGAGGAGGCCCTCGCCGGCGCTCGCCGACCCCTCGCCATCGACCTCGGCGCCGAGGCCGACATGTGGCGCACCGAGGTGCGCGCCTTCCTCGACACCGTGCGAGACCTCCCCGCCGACGAGCAGCGCCGCCGGGTCGCCGACGCCGGCTACCTCACCCCGACCTGGCCCGCGCCGTGGGGACGCGACGCCAAGGCCATCGAGCAGCTCGTCATCGACGAGGAGTTCCGCGCCGCGCACGTCCCCCGACCCGGGATCATGGTCGGCAGCTGGGCCCTGCCGCCGGTCATCGTGTACGGGACACGAGCGCAGCAGGAGCGCTGGATCCCGCCGACGCTGCGCGGCGAGATCGTCTGGTGCCAGCTGTTCAGCGAACCCGGCGCCGGCTCCGACCTCGCCAGCCTCACCACCCGAGCGACACCGCGTCGACGGCGGCTGGCGCATCAGCGGCCAGAAGGTCTGGACCTCGATGGCCCACTACCGCGCACTGGGGCATCCTGCTCGCCCGCAGCAACCCGGACGCTCCCAAGCACGACGGGATCTCCTGCTTCATGGTCGACATGCACCACACCTCCGGCGTCGACATCCGACCGTTGCGGGAGCTGACCGGCGAGCAGTTCTTCAACGAGGTGTTCTTCGACGACGCGTTCCTGCCCGACGACTGCCTCGTCGGGCAGCCCGGCGACGGGTGGCGCGCCGCGCGCACCACCCTCGCCAACGAGCGGGTCTTCATGGGCAGCGGCATGAGCTTCGGCCGCGGCCCCGAGCAGATCCTCCGGGCGCTCGCCGCACGCGGCACGACCGACCGGCTCCTGCTTGACGAGGTCGGAGGCGTCGTCGCCACCGCGTACGCGCTCGCGTGCCTCGGGTACCGGCTCACCCTCGCCGCGCTCACCGGCGCTGACCCGAGCGGCTCGGAGGCCTCGGTCCGCAAGCTGCTCGGTGTCGTCCACGACCAGCACGTCCAAGAGGTCGGGCTGGCGCTGGTCGGCCCGGACGGGGCCGTCGCCGACGGGGACGGCGACGCGTGGAGCCGCGGCTTCCTGTTCAACCGCAACCTCACCATCGCCGGCGGCACGAGCGAAATCCAGCGCAACATCATCGCCGAACGGGTCCTCGGCCTCCCTCGGGACCCCTGAGCGCCCGTCCCGCCGCGCGGCGAACCGAATAGGGTCTCCGGCACGGATCGATCGCGAGTGCGGCAGGCCACGTGGCCGCGGCACCGGCCCGGGGGGAAGCATGCGGCGAGGTCGCCTGACCGTTGCGGTCGTCGTGGCGTTGACCGCGGTCGCCGCGCTCAGCGGCACCGCTGCGGTCGCCCACTCGAACACCTCGCCGCGGGACGGGACCCCCGCGGCGACACCCCGTGCGTTCGCCGCCCCCAAGACCGGCTACGTCGTGTACTGGGACCAGAACGAAGAAGAGGACTACGTCGCGTCGGCGACGAACATCGCCGCGCAGCTCATCACCCCGTGGGACCCGAACGGCCAGATGTGTCTCCTCAACGACGGCACGGGACGGTTCGCCGTCGGGTACAACCCAACCCAGCTGAGCCAGCACAACCCGGGCGGCCCGCCGCACCACCCGTTCAAGCGCCGCCGATCGGTGAGGAGCTGATCGCCCGCAACGGCGTGTGGACGGGCAAGAACCTGTACGTGCCCGGCCCGTACCGGCTGACCGCCTCCGGCCCCGGTGGGGACGTCCCTCCGGTGAAGGGCGTCTACAACAGCCAGTCGACCTTCACCGGATGCGCCGTCGACGCGCACCACAACGTGTTCGCCAACGACATCGGCACCGCCCAGGGTGCGTTCCCGACTCCGACCGACGGCCGGCTCGTCGAATGGTTCGCGCCCAGCTACACCCAGGCGTGCATCGTCTACGGGCCGACCAGCGGCGGGGTCGGGCCCCACCACGTCAACGGGACCGGCGGGCTCTCCCAGCCGGGCATGATGACCGTCCTCCCGAACGGTGACATCCTCCTGCCACAAGCCGGGTCCACGACCGGCGGCCTTCCCGGCAACGTCCTCGAGTTCGACCACTCCTCGTTCCCGAGCGGGCCCAGCCAATGCCCCGGCGGGGTGTACCCGCGCGCCCAGATCCGGACGTCCACGTTCTTCCAGGGGAACCTGAACCAGCTCCCCGTCCCCCAAGCGGTCGCGATGGACCCGTCGTGCGGGTGCGTCGCGATCAGCTCCATCTTCGGGAACCCGTCCGTCGCTTGGTTCGACACGCACGGCCAGCCCACCGGGCGGCCCGGGGTTCCGGGCGAGACCCTCGACCAGTTCGGTCACAGCGCCACCGGCTTCACCCCTTCGGCATCTCGTTCGCGCCCGACGGCACCCTCTACGTCGCCGACATCCACATCAGCTGCAAGGGAGCCGGGCTCGGCGACTGCGGACCCCAGAGCGGCGGCGGCCGGGTGCTGCGCATCACCTTCCAGGCCGGCCAGCAGCCCAACCCGCCCCAAGTGATCGCCGGCGGGTTCTCGTTCCCGACCAGCACCACGGTCTGCGCCTTCGGCCACGGGCAGCCCTGCCCGTTCCCGACCCGGGCGACGCCACCGCCCAACTCGGCGGCCGGTACCGCGCCCGCGGGCTAGCCGCCACGAACCGATGGGCCTCCCCGGTCGCCGTCACCGCGCCACGACCCGACCCCGTCACCCCCGCCGGTCGGGCAGCGGGGTCGTGTCGACCGCGGCGCTCGCCGTCGTCGGCGCGACCTCGCGGTCGGCGGCCCGCCGCCAGCCCGACCGCGCCACCCGACAGCCGGTCACGATCCCCGGACCGGGCGACTGGCCCACCTACGGGCACGACGCGCAGCACACGTTCCACGGCACCACCACCCTCACCGCGGGGACGGCTCGGCGCCCTCCGCGCCGCGTGGTTCGTCCCGACCGGCGACGCGGTCACCGCGACCCCCACGGTCGTGCACGGGACCGTCTACGTCGGCTCGTGGGACAACGTCTTCTACGCGGTCGACCTCGCGACCGGCCGGGTCGACTGGACCTTCCGGCTGTCGCCCCAGCACGCCGTCACGCCCTACCCGGGGGAACCGGTCCGCGACTTCAGCTCCGACGGCGGCCTCATCACCTCCTCGGCTTGGTTCCAGCCCGGCGACGGCACCCGACCCGACCTGGTGATCTTCGGGGGCGGGTACACGCTCTACGCACTCGACGCGCACACCGGCATTCTCTACTGGCGTCACGACTACACCGGCGCGCCGGGGCAGCCGCCGCAACCGGACCGGGACGGCGCCCGCATCTTCTCGTCACCGGTCGTCGCGGACGGCAAGGTCCTCTTCGGCGTCGACGTCGACGGCCAGCGCGGCGAACGCGGCTACGTCGCCGCCGCCAACCTCCAGACCGGCCGGCCGGTGTGGACCTACGAGACCGACGTCGACGCCGCCGGTCACCTGTTGAACAACGGCTGCGGCAACACCTGGTCGTCCGGGTCGATCCTCCCCACCGCTGGGCTCGTCGTCTTCGGCGCGGGGGACTGCCACTTCCTGAACCCGCCGCCGACCGCCGAGACCGTGTTCGCGCTGCACATCGCGCGACGGGCACCTCGCGTGGCGGTACCGTCCGCACCGTCCCGACAACCGCTGCGACTGGGACTTCGGCGCCACCGCCAACGTCGGTGTCACGCCACGGCGGCCACGCGACGTTCCTCGGCGTCGGCGCGAAGGACGGCACCTACTACTCGCTGGACCCGGCCACCGGCCGGCTGCGCTGGAAGACGAACGTCGTCTTCGGCGGGTTCACCGGCGGGTTCATCGCGCACCGCCGCGTACGACGGCGCGACCATCGTCGGGTCCACCGCGATTGGCGACTTCGGCCGCTTCGAGAGCAACGGCCCCCAGGTCTGCGCACCGGGGAACCCGGCTGACACCAAGATGCAAGAACCCACCGTGCACGCCTTCGACGAGCCACAGCGGCGCGACCCGCTGGCAAGCAGCTGGCGCGTCGTCGTTCGCGCCCACCACGATCTCCGGTGGGATGAGCTTCAACGGCTTGGCCCTCGCGACGAAGGTCCAGGTGCGCGACGCGGCCACCGGCGCGCTCCTCGACACGCTGAACCTTCCCGCCCCGTGCTGGTCCGGTGTCGCGACCGTCGGGGACGCCGTCGTCTTCGGCACCGGCGCGTCCCAGACCGGATCCCCCGACGGCATCTACGCCTACACCCCCGGCGGCAGCCCCCCGACCTGACGGCCGGGCTCGCCGCCGCCCCGACCGTGACCGCCACACGCGCCGGCGGCCACGGTCAAGGGCGACGCGACCCGATCTCAGGCCGCGACCGGCGGCAGCTCGATCTGCTCACCCGGGTACACGAGGCTGGGGTCTCCCGAACGCAGCCGCGGCTGGTTCAGGTCGCACAACCGCTGCCAGTACGGGGTCACCTCGGCGTCGGGCACGGCCGCGGCGGGACGACCGCTGACCCCGGCGAGCCGCGCCGCGGCGACGCTCCAGAGGTTGTCACCCGCCGCGATCACGTAGCTCGTCGGGCCCGGGGCCGGCGGCGCGCCGGCCGGGACACTCGGCGGCGTGGGGTGCGCCGCCCCGTCCGGGCCGGACGGCCCACCGACGGGCGTCGCCGGCGTCGGGACCGCGGCTCGGGTGGGTGCACCAGCCGGGGCGGGGAGCGGGGTGGCCGGGCGGGGCGGGCCGCTCGTCGGCACCGCGTCGCCCGCGGGGGTGGAGGGCGCGGGGCCCAGATCCGCGGCGAGGCCGGTGCGGACCGCCGACCGACGCCACCGCCGAGTCGGTGCCGGTCCCCGGCGTCGAGGGGCCGATCGGGGACGTGGGGTCGGACGCGCGTCCGCTGCGCACCGGCACCGACACCACCGGCGGGGGACTGGTGACCGGCGTCGGGCTGCCCGTCGGCGTCGCGGTCGCGCCGTCCGGGGTCGCCGCGCTCGTGTCGGGCGGTTCGGCGAGCGCGGTGGGCGCCGCGGCCACGACGCCGCCGCCCACGATGGCGACGAACGCGAAGACGTGTCGGGCGAGTCGGTTCATGCTGGGACCTCCGAGTCCGCGGGTAGGTTGCGAACCCATGACCCGGATTCGCCTGGTCCGTCACGCGGAGCCGGCCGCCTCCTGGGACGAGCACCGCGACCCGGGCTTGTCGCCCCTCGGCGCGCGCCAAGCCGACGAGCTCGCCGCCCGGCTCGCGCCGGCGCGGCCCGCCGCGCTGGTGTCCTCCCCGCTGACCCGGGCCCGCGCCACCGCGGCGTCGATCGCCGCGGCGTGCAACCTCACGGTTCGCGTCGAACCGGCCGTGGGGGAGGTGCCGACCCCGGCCGGGGAGCGGTCGGCGTGGCTGCGGACGCTGCTCGCCTCCCGATGGGCCACGGTCGACGACGCGACCCGCCGGTGGCGCCAGCGAGTCCTCGACGGGCTGGCGGCTGTGGAGGCCGACACGGTGGTTTCGACCCACTTCGTGGCCATCAACGTCGCGGTCGGTGCCGCGACCGGCGACGAGCGGGTCTGGTGCTGCTCACCGGCACACGCGTCGGTGACCGAACTGACCGTCGGCGACGGTGCGCTCACGCTGGTGAACCTGGGCGCCGAGTCGGCGTCGCGCGTCTCGTGAGCACCATGGCGCCGAACGACCCGCGCGACGAGCTCACCGAGGCGCTGCGCGGCGCGTTCCTGAACACGCCCCTCCACGAGCTGCTCGGGTTCCGCTTCGTCGAGCTGGGCACCGACGAGCCGACCGTCGTCGTCGAGATGCCCGTCGAGCCTCCCGCGTTCAACGGGTCCGGCAACCTCCACGGCGGGGCGATCGCCACCCTCGTCGACGTCGCTGCCGGGTCCTGTGCCGGGCGGGCGTCAGGGTTCGACCCGCTCCGCCAGAGCCTCGTGACCGCGGACCTCCACGTCCGGTACCTGGGGCGCCCGAAGGGCAGCCCGGTGCGGGCCGAGGCGCGGCTGCTGCGCTCGGGGCGAATGCTGATCGTCATCGAGGTTCGAGTCGTCGACCCGCTCGAGAACCTCATCGCGACCGCCGACTTCTCGGCCATGGTCGTCGCCCGCCGCGAGCCGCTCGAGGGTGCCGTCCCGACCGACCCGCGAGCCCCGGACCTCTAGACCCGGCCCGACCGCTCCCGCCCGACTGGAGGGAACCGCGCCCCCCGCGGGCGTGGGTGCTACGTTGCCGCCGACTTCGCCTGCACAACCGAGATGAGGGGGGCCTGCATCATGCTCGAGGCCGTGAACATCTTCCACCGCGAGCCGGGACTCTCGTTCTTGCTCCGATGGGCCCATGTGCTCGTCGGGATCATCTGGATCGGGCTCCTCTACTACTTCAACTTCGTGCAGGTCCCGTCCTTCGCGCAGATGGAGGCCGGTGCGCGCAACAACGCGATCGACAAGCTCGCGTCACGGGCGCTGTGGTGGTTCCGGTGGGCCGCGGCCGCGACGTTGGGGTTCGGCATCCTGTTGCTCCTCGACCAGCGGTACCTGGGCAAGACCGAGCTCTTCAGCGGCGACTACTGGAAGTCCTCGTCCGGCGTCGCGATCGCGACGGGCATCCTGCTCGGCGTGACCATGTTCCTCAACGTGTGGCTGGTCATCTGGCCCAACCAGAAGAAGGTCATCGCCAACGCCCGCAACGTGCAGGCCGGCGGGCAGGCCGACCCGGCCGCCGCGGACGCCGGGCGTCGGGCCGCGCTCGCGTCTCGCCAGAACACCATCTTCTCGTTCCCGATGCTGTTCTTCATGGTCGGCACCGCGCACTTCTTCGTCGCCTACGGCGGGCTCACGAACTCGGACCGGGGCATCTACTGGGCCGCGACGGTCGTCATCTGGGGCCTGCTCGAGCTGGACGCGCTCGGGATCCTCGGTGGCCGCGCCGGCCGGCAACATCACGAACTGGATCTACGAGAACCACTGGCGGGCCATCGGGACCGGCCTCGTCCTCGTCGTGATCTGGTACGCGCTGTGGGAGGTCATCTTCTGACCCGCGCGTCCACCCCGGTGTGACCGTCTCGACCGCCCGGCTCCGGCCGGGCGGTCGTCGCGTCAGGGACCGTTCAGGTGACGGTCAGAGTCCGAGCAGCGCGGCGATGCGGACGCGATGGTCGTGGGTGGTGCCGAACAGCTGGGCGTCGACCTTGGCCCGGCGCACGTAGAGGTGCATGTCGTGCTCCCACGTGTACCCGATCCCGCCGTGGATCTGGATGCCCTCCTTGGCGAGGAGGCGCTGGCAGTCACCCGCGGCGGCCTTCGCGGTCGACGTGGCGATCGTCCGGCGGTCGTCGTCTTCGGCGATGCACAACGCGGCGAAGTACGCGGTGGCCCGGGCCCGTTCCAACGCGAGCAGCATGTCGGCGAACTTGTGCTTGATCGCCTGGAACGACCCGATCGGGACGCCGAACTGCTCCCGCTGCTTGGCGTACTCCAACGTCACGTCGAAGATCGCCTGCCCGACCCCGACGATCTCGACCGCTAACGCCGTGGTCGCTTCCTCCACCGCCCGGCGCAGGCCGTGTGCGGTCGCGGCCCCGGGCTCGCCGAGCATCCCGTCGTCCGTCACCGGAGTGTCGTCCAGCTCGATGCGCACCAGCCCTCGGGTCGCGTCGAGGGGCCGCAGCGGGACGACCCGCACCGTCTCCCGGGGAACGACGAGCGCGACGACACCATCGTCGGCGCTGGTTCCCGCCTCCCGGGCGACGACGACGATGTCGTCGGCGACGTCACCGCCGAGCACGGCGGTCTTCGTGCCCGACAGCGTCCACCCGTCACCCTGCCGCGTCGCCTGGAGCCGCGTGGAGCCCGGGTCGGTGTCGGTGCCCGGCTCCGCGACCGCCAACGCCCCGGTCCGTGCCCCCTCCGCTACCGGGGCCAGGTAGCGGGCCCGCTGCACCGCGTCACCCAGCTCCACCACCGAGGGGACGAACTGCGACACCGTCGACAGGAACGGTCCCGGCGCGACCGCCCGGCCGAGCTCCTCGACCACGACGGCCAGCTCGACCGCGCTGAGCCCCAGCCCACCGTCGCCTTCGGGAATCGTCAGCGCCGGCCAGCCGAGCTCGACCATCTGCTTCCACAGGCCGTCGGTGCTGATCCCGTCCTCGACCACGGCCCGAACCAGGCCCATCGGGCATTCCCGCTCGAGGACCGCGTGGACGCTGTCGCGCAGTTCCTCTTGTTCGGGGGTGAACTCCAGCTGCATGTGGCCGAGACCGTACCTGACGTCCCCGTCAGGTGGCCTGCCGGTCCCGGCTAGCTCGACCCGGTCCCACCCGGCGTCGACACCGCGAGCGGAGCCGACTCCCACCGCCCGCCCGCCCGCGCCGCGAGATCGGCGAAGGTCGTCGAGTCCAAGATGGCGATCGTCGCGTCACGCACCGCGGCCCACGTCTCCTGGAGGCTGCAACCCAGCTCCATCGGGCACGGCTCGGCGTCGTGACGGGTGGCGCAGCCGATCGGGGCCAACGGGCCCTGAATGAGCCGCACGACCCGACCCAGGGTGATCTGGTCCGGCGGATGGTTCAGCCGGTACCCGCCCGTCGGCCCCCGCTCCGAGCGGACGATCCCCGCCGCCCGCAACTGGGGGAGCAGCTGCTCGAGCACCGTGAGCGGGGTGCTGGTCGTCTCGGCCAGCGCGTGGAGCTTGTGGGGCCGGTCACCGGGGGCGAGCGACAGGGCCAGGACGACACGAGTCGCGTAGTCGGTCCGGCGGTTGATCCACATTGAACGCTCCCCACGACGCCGAGGGCCGGGTTGACGACTACCCAACGAAGCCGACGTTCCTGACTTCTGTTATCAAGGTACTTGGTTTTGGCGACGTCTGGAGGTGGAGGGTTGGTCGAGCGCGCCGATCGACGCTGGGGCTGGCGTTGGCGCTCGGGGTCGGGCTGACCGCGACCGGGCTGACCGCGCACCGGTGGGAGCCGCGTCGGGCCGCGGTGGCGGTACGGTGATCCGCCTCGGGTACTTGCCGAACGTGACCCATGGGCGCCGGCCCTGGTCGGCGTGCAGGACGGGGCCTGTTCGTGACGCCGACGATCAGAACCGCAGCCGACCTCAAGGGCAAGGTGCTGGCCACCCCGAGCTGCTCTTCGGCACCCTCGAAGGGTCGATCCGGCGCCGCGACGGCCTGATCGACGACGCCACGCCGACCTGATCCGCCCGCACCCACCCTGGCGACGCGTCCGCGGACGCTCGCCCGAGGGACGCACCGGTCCACGAGGGGAGGCGCCGAGGCGCTCGGGTCAGTGCTTCTTCTTCGTGGTGGTCGTGGTCGGCGGCGCGGTGGTCGGGGTCGGCGGGGCGGCGGACGACGCGGGGGTCACGTTGACCAGCGCGCCGGTGTACCCGATCGCCTGCACGAGCTCCACCCAGGTCTTGCCCGGGGTGAGGCGGATCGGCTGCCCGTTGATGTCGGTGTACTGGATCGGCTGGGTGCGGTCCGAGCGGGCCCACTTGCCCTCGACGAGGGATCCGTTGCTGAAGAACCAGGCGTCGCCGTTCCCGACCGTCTGGAAGTTGCCGCCCTCCGGGCTCGGGAGGCAGCAGCCGACGAACTGCACGACGACGTTGTTGGGGGCGATCTGCTGACCCGCGGTGTCCACGAACGGTGCCAGCCCGATGCTCCGCTTCCACGTGCCGGTCGGGGCATCCCACGTGTAGGTCGGTCCGTACAGCGGGTCGTACTTGACGGTGAAGTTCGTGACCGGGTTGCCGGTGAACGGCGTCCCCGTCGGCAGGTAGTGGAACAGCGGGGTGATCGGGATCGGCTTCCCGCCCCGGGCGATCAGCTGGTCGGTGTGCCCGTAGAGGTTGTGGGGCGCGACCTTTGTGTGGTCACGGAACAGCGCCGGGTCGGAGCCGGTGTCGACGATCGCGTTCACCCCCGGCGTCTGGTTCAACGCCGAGACGGTCTCCTGGATCCCGCCTGAGTACACGAAGATCCCGCCGAGCGGCGCCAGCAGGTCCGGGTCCATGATCCGCACCGAGCGGACGGGGCCCACGATCGGCGGGATGTTCGAGTTGAACACGGCGACGAACCGGGTGATTCCCGCCTCGGTCACTTCCTCGTACACGACGTCGGCCTGGTTCAACCCGGTCTGGGGGCGCGACTCGGGGGTGTTCTCGATCTTCACCGCAAGGGACGGCTTGGTGAGCGTCTGCCCACCGGGGTCGGGCAGCCCCGTGAGGGGCGCCACCGGCGGCCCCTGGGTCGTGGTGGTCGTCGAGGGCGCAACCTTCTTCTTGGCGGCGACACCGCCGCCACCGCAGGCCGCCACCGCAACGACGGAGAGCGCGACGAATGAGAGGACCAGGCGGGAACGCATCGGTGCTGTTTAGTCGACGGGCACCCCCACGCGGGGATCGGCCCCCCGGAGTGACACCTGAGGAGCCGCCCGGATCGCCCCACTCGACGCCGAGTCGACCGGTTTGGGGCTATTCGACGAGGCGGACCGGGTCCCCCTGGATCTGCGCGGTCCACGTCGTCGTGTCCTGGACGCTGGTCAGGTTCGGGAAGCTGAAGTTCACGCGCGTCCAGCAGCCACTCGGGTCCGTGTAGTTGCAGGTGTAGTTCGCCGGAATCGGCACTCGGTAGGTCACCCACTGGCCGTTGAAGAGTGGTGTCTGCACGCCGTTGATCGAGCAGTTGCTCTGGGTGTTCGAGAACGTCCCCCACGGTGGCCCGGTGCTGTTGCCGGGTGGTGCGGTGTAGGTGCAGCCGCTGAAGTTGGCGCCCACGTTCGAGTCGGTCGGGGGGAGCACCGTGAGGGTGCCCGGCTGCGAGGCGTCACCGACGTCGAAGAAGTTGACGATCAGCGTCCGGCCCGGCGCGCCCTCCGGCACCCGGGCGAGGTAGAAGGTCGTGTTCGCTCCGGGGTAGTTGGCGTAGATGCCCTGGCGGCCCCAGCCCGGCGATCGCCGCGTTCGCGGTCTGGAAGTCGCCGTTCAACCCGACCCGCATCGCGAACCGGTTCGCGCCGCCACCGACCGGCGCGGCGCTCCCGTCGGCCTTCGTGTTGGACTTGACCTGGATGAAGTACGTGCCCGGGACCGGGTTCGGGACCGTACACACCGTGTACCACTGCCGGAAGTACTTCACGAACAGGTCCGGCGCGCCGGCCTGGGAGGTGGTTGCCTGGAGTGCCGCCTTCAGGTCGCCGAGGTAGCCGGGGAAGTCGACGCTGCACTGCACCGGGTTGTTGGCCGGGTTCGACGGCGTGTCGTCGGGAGCCCGGATGATGTAGTCAGTCCACGGCGGCGTCAGGTTGTTGTTGCCGTCGCTGTAGTACTGGTCGCCGTTGCAGAACACGCTGTTCGACGACGGGCTGTAGCGAGTGGCGGGGTCACTCACCGCGAACTGCGGGTTGAAGTTCGGGGGCAGCTGCGACACGCCGATCAGGTTCGTCCCCGGCGCGCCGTTCGCGGTGCTGTTGTCCCCGCAGTTGTCGCCGACGTTGGCGAACTCGGGGTCGTAGATCTGGAACGTCAGCGGCCCGGTCGCGCCCGGCTTGACCGTCACCCCGTAGAAGTAGCCGTTCGGGTCGTAGTCGGTGTTGTTGCTCGTCACCGGTGCAGTTGTCGAGTCACCCCCGGCGCAGAGCCCCGCCTGGTACGCGTCGCCCTTGTCCTTGTTCGACGAGGGGCCGAACACGTTCGCCCACAGCTCCGGGTAGCGGGCCGTGCCGAGCGCCGCCCCGGACTCGGGGTCGTTGCCGAACTGGTTGATCGGGCTGCCCATGCTCACCGACGGCTCGTACTCGGCCACCGCGTGCTTCGTGACCGTCGTGGTCCCGGCACCGACCAGCGACCCGAAGAAGTTCTTCACCTGCTCGTGGATCGTCACCTTCAGCTGGGTCGGGAGCTCCCCCGTGGTCGGGTTCACGGTGACGTTGTTCTGCCCGTTCGTGTAGCCGTTACGACCCGCGACCTGCTGCGCCGCGGTGTAGCCGGCCTGCCCCACGTTGTCGGGCATGTACACCGCGCCGGCGAGCGCCGCCGCGTCCGCGGCCTTCTGGAGCCGGGTCCCCTCGCGGCTCCAGTGCCAGTAGTCGACCGCGAACCCGGCCATCGCGAGGAGCACGACCAGCGAGATGGCCACGAAGGCGAGCACGAACCCGGACTCGTCACCGGGCGAGCGCCGTCGTCGCCACCCACGTCGGAGCTGCCGGCCGATCCGGGCGCGGACGTTCAGCATGACGCCAGCGACGTCGGCTCGAGGCGGAACACGGCATGGTCGGTCAGCGTGACCGTGGCGCCGAACAGGTTGGTGATGAAGCTGTGGTTGATCTTGACGAAGATCCCGAGCTCGTCGAACGGCTCGGTGCAGACCTGCTGGTTCGCGGCAGGCCAGCCGTTACCCTGCGGGTTGGCGGTGTCGAAGCTCTTGGACGCCGACTGCCACACGTACTTCGTGCAGTTCACGTCGCAGCTGCTGAACGAGGTCTCGGACCCCGGGTAGCCGTTCGAGTTGGCCTTGTAGACCCACATCTCGACCGGTTCCTTCGCCGGGAGGCTCTGCAGCGCCGACGCCACCGCCGACGCGGCGTTCGTCGCGTAGCTCGGGTTGAGCGACTCGGCGGAGGCGATGCGTCCCCCCGCCCGGGCTGCGTCCGCGGTCACCGACGAGTCGTGGTACGCGTCCGACCACTCGATGATCCCGAACACCACGATGATCAGGAGCGGCAAGATGATGGCCATCTCGACCAGCACCGCGCCACGATCGCCGGGTGTCGGCCGCGTTCGCACACGCACCTCCAAGGGTCCCCGGGTTCCTGTCGCGACGGTCTGGACTTGCTCTTCCTTGTCGGCAGCCAGACGGTCGAAACTTGAGGCGACCCCCAGGACTTCTCGGGGTGTGCTCGCCCAGCCCCGGATGGTGGGGGAGCGTCACCCCGGCCGCGACGGCGACCCGGTTCCCACCCCACCGACGTCGGTGGCCAGGCGCCGCCGGTCGACCTTGTCCATCGCGGTGAGCGGGAGCGTGTCGACCACCCGGAGCTCCTCGGGGAGCTTGTAGCGGGCCAGGCGCTCGGCGCCGAAGGCCCGCAGCCCCTCGAGGGTCGGGGGGGCCGCCGGGTCGGCGGCGACGACGACCGCGACGCCGACCTCGCCCATCACGGGGTCCGGATCGCGGGACGACCGCCACCGCGGCGACGTCGGGATGGGTGGAGAGCACCGCCTCGACCTCGACCGGGTACACGTTGTAGCCACCCCGGACGTACATCTCCTTCGTGCCGCCCGACGAGCCGCAACCGGCCCCGGTCGTCGAGCCAGCCGAGGTCACCGGTGCGGACGAACCCGTCGGCGGTGAACGCGGCGCGCGTCGCGTCGGGGTCGCGCCAGTAGCCGGTCATCACCGCGGGAGACCGCAGGCACACCGCCCCGACCTCGCCGGGAGGGACCGGCACGTCGCGCTCGTCGAGGAGGCGCGAGCTCGACCGCCGGGTGGGGGCGACCGACGCTCACCACGGCGTCCTCGTCCGGGTCGTCGAACGCGGTCCCGAGCCCGATCCCCGCCTCGGTGCACGAGTAGCGCGTCGCGAGCGCGGCACGGAACCGGGTG
The DNA here is from genome assembly GCA_963714105.1 of uncultured Actinomycetes bacterium. Classification (GTDB taxonomy): domain Bacteria; phylum Actinomycetota; class Acidimicrobiia; order IMCC26256; family PALSA-555; genus PALSA-555. The sequence goes on from OY970233.1 coordinate 2,951,941, forward strand.
CGGGCCTCCTCGGCGAGGCCGGGCGTGACCGGCCCGCCGCCGACGACGATGAACCGGACGCTGTCGAGGTCGTAGCGGTCGAAGTCCGGGTCGCGGAGCATCAACGCCAGCTGCGCGGGGACACCGGCGACGGTCGTCATGCGCTGCTCGGCGAGGAGCGCCAACGACCCGCGCGCGCTCCACCGGCTCATGATGAAGCTCGTGCCGCCGCGGCGCAGGTTGCCGGCGAGCTTGGTCATGAACCCGAGGTGCGCGAACGACGTGCCCGTGAACCCCGCGGCCCCCGCCGCCCCACGGGTCGCCGACGTCGTTGGTGGTGATGAACCCGAGCTGACGGTTGCCGTAGAGCGCACCCTTCGGCGTGCCGGTCGTCCCGGAGGTGAACACGATCGCGACGGGACGGTCGGCGTCGTCAGGCAAGCACCGCGGGAGTGGCTCCGTGGACCCGCACCGGCGCCGCGAGCGCGTCGAGCCTGGCCGGCGGGCGCCACGGTGATCGCCTCCACGTCGTCCGGGGCCGAGACCGGGGGCGGTGAGCGTGAGCCGGGGAGCGGCCCGTTCCAGGACCGTCGATCGTTCCGCCGGGGTCAGCCGGTCGTTGACCCCCGCGGTGATCGCCCCGAGCCTTCGCAGCGGCGAGATAGGCGATCAGGTACTCGGGGCCCGGCGGGAGCACGAGGGCGAGCACGTCGCCGACGCCGAGCCCGCGGCGGGACAGACCGACCGCGACCTCGTCGGACACCCGGTCGAGGTCGCGGTACGACAGCGGCCATCCGCCCGCCGTGACGTATGCGGGCGCATCGGCGAACCGTCGAGCAGCTTCGCGTAGGGTGGCGGCGAGCATGGTCAGCTCTCGAACGGGCCCGAACCCAGCGGCGTGACGACGCCACCGGACCGGGCTCCAGAGGTGGGCGTGGGCGCATCGTACAAGTCGTCACCGCCGGAGACGGCGAGTGCCGGCCTCCCGGCGCAACGGCGCGAGCTGCGCGCGCAGGGTCGCCGCACCCTTCGTCGCCTCCTCGACGCGGGCCTGCGCGTCTTCGCCCGCGCGCGGCTACCACGCCGGCCCGCGTCGACGACATCGTCCGGGCCGCGCGCACCTCCCACGGGACCTTCTACCTGTACTTCGCCAACAAGGAGGACCTGCTGCGGGCCCTCGCGGTCGACTGCGCGCACGACCTCACCGACCTTGCCGCCGAGGTCGGGCCCGATCGGCACCGACGCAGCCGGACGGGTCGAGCTGCGTCGCTTCCTCGACCGGTTCCTCGACACGTACCGGCGCTACGGACCGGTGATCCGGGCCTGGATGGAGGACCAGGTGGGTGACCGTGACGTCGACCGCCTCGGCGTGAAGGCGTTCACCGCGATCGGGGAGTGCCTGGCCGTGCGCATGCGACGCAGCGCGGCTCGACCCGGTCGGCAGCGAGACCGCCGCGGTCGGCGCCCTGATGGCGCTGCTCGAGCGGTTCAGCTACGGGGTGGCGTCCGGGCGGATCGCCGTGGACGACCCGGACGCGCTCGAGACGCTCACCACGATCGTGCACCGGGGGTTCTTCGGCGCGCCCGGCCCCGACGGCGACGGGACGGCCGGCGCGCCCGCACCGGTCACTCGCGCCCGAGGATGACCGTCGACGCGGACGAGAACCAGCCGCCGGTCCCGTTCACGCAGCAGACCCGGGCGTCCGGGACCTGCCGGGCGCCGGCGTCGCCGCGGAGCTGCCGGACCGCCTCCACGAGCAGGAACATGCCCCGCATCCCCGGGTGACAGGCCGACAGGCCACCCCCGTCGGTGTTCGTCGGGAGCGCGCCGCCGACGCGGAGGCGACCGTCAGCGACGAACGGGCCGCCCTCGCCCTTCGGACAGAACCCCAACGCCTCGAGGGTGAGCAACACCATCGGCGTGAACGCGTCGTAGAGCTGGCAGCAGTCCACGTCGTCGGGGGTCAGCCCCACGGTCGCGAACGCGGCCCGGCCGGAGCGAAGCGCGGGCGACTCGGTGAAGTCGGTCCACTCGCTCATCGTCGTGTGCGACACCGCCTCGCCGGTTCCGAGCACCCATACCGGTGAGGCGGGAAGGTCCCGGGCGCGCGCCTCCGACGTCAGCACGACCGCGCCGCCGCCGTCGCTGCGGATGCAGCAGTGCAGCTTCCTGAGCGGATCGGCGATCAGCCGGGAGCTCTGCACGTCGTCGATCGTGATCGGATCCCGGTAGTAGGCGTCGGGGTTCAGCGACGCGTTGTGGCGGGTCGAGACCGCGATCTCGGCCAGCTGCTCGATCGTCGTCCCGAACTCGTGCATGTGGCGCCGCGCCGCCATCGCATACTTGGCGATGAGCGTATGACCGTACGGGGCGTCGAACTGCACCGGTCCCCGGGCTCCGAACGACAGGTTCGCGGTCCGGTGCCGGCGGCGGAGGTCCGCCCGGGCGGTCGAGCCGTACGCGAGCACAACGACCTCGGCCTGGCCGGCCTGGATCGCCGCGGCGGCGTGCTCGACCATGAACTCCCAGGTGCTCCCGCCGACAGAGGTGCCGTCGACCCAGTTGGGACGCAACCCGCAGTACTCGGCGATCTCGATCGGGGCGAGCAGCCCCATGCCCGACGACCCGAAGCCGTCGACGTCGCCCTTGGTCAGTCCCGCGTCGGCGACGGCGCGGCTCGCGGCCTGGTAATGCAGCTCGAAGGGGGACTTGGTGTCGACGCGCCCGCAGTCCGAGAGTGCGGCACCGACGATCGCGACCCGTCCCGGGCCGCTCAGGGCCGCCTGCCGGAGACGCTCACCGGAGTCGCCATTCGATGCGCGTCCCGGATTCGAAGAGCTGCTGACCCTCGGCGATCGACTGCTGGTTGGTGCCGAGCCCGACGAACGCGTACCCGAGCGCGATGGCCTGCCGGTTCGAGAGCTCGCGGGCCGCCCAGATGGCGCGCACCGTCCCCTGGATCGCCAGTTGGGGCTGGGAGGCGATCGCCGCCGCGGCCCACCCGGCCCGATCGGCGAGCTCCCCGATGGGAGCGACCTCGGAGACGAGGCCGATCTCGTGCGCTCGACGCGCGGAGAGCCGCTCGTAGTTGCCGAGGAGCGACAGCCGCATGATCTCCCCGAACGGCATCCGGTCGTGCATGTGGATCGGCTCGAACGCGGCGGTCATCCCGTAGGTGACGTGCGGATCGAAGAACGTGGCGTGGTCCGCGGCGATGATGAACTCGACCTCACCAAGCATGTAGAAGGCCCCGCCGCAGGCCATGCCGTTCACCGCCGCGATGACCGGCTTCCAGAGGTCACAGCTCTTCGGGCCGATGTTGTCACCGGGGTCGTTGAAGTGGAACGGGGTGCCACCACGGGAGCCGACGACGCTGTCGTCGGTCGTCTCGTCGGTGTCGCCGCCCATCTGCTCCATCCGGTCGATGCCGGTGCAGAACGCCTTCTCGCCCGCGCCGGTGAGCACCACGCAGCGCACCGACTCCTGCCAGCGCAGGGAACGCCAGCAGTCGCGGAGCTCCCGCTGCATCAGCGAGTTGAACGCGTTGTGGCGCTCGGGCCGGTTCAGGGTCACCCACGCGACGCCGTCTCGCTCCTCGTAGCGGAGCGTCTCGTACTCGGGGAACGAACCCATCGTCGTGGCTACTTGCGGCGCTGCGCGTCGATGCCGGGGTTCGCGGTCCGGAAGGCGTACCGGTTCAGGATGTGACCGACCTGAGGCGGGTCCCACTGGGTCGGGCTGCCTTCGGCGTCGGTCGAGAAGAACTCCTCGCCCATCCGCCACGGCTCGTACACGCAGAGCGAGTTCCCGACCATCCGGAGGACCTGGCCGGTGACCGGCTTCGACTCGTCCGAGGCCAGCCACACCACCGCCGGCGCCGAGTTGCCCGGGTTCATGGCGTTGAACTCCGTGTAGTCCTCGGGGTTCTTGACCTCGATGTCGGCTCTCGCCTGCCCCACCATCCGGGTGAAACCACCCGGCCCGATGCAGTTCGCCCGCACCCCGTAGCGAGACAGCTCGAGGCTGGCGATGATCGTCATCGCCGCGATCCCCGCCTTCGCGGCGCCGTAGTTGATCTGGCTGGCCTGACCCTGCAGGCCGGCGCTCGACACGGTGTTGATGATCGACGCGCTCGGCTGGTGGCCCTCCTTCGACTCGGCCCGCCAGTGCACCGAGGCGTGATGCATCGTGTTCCACGCCCCGTAAAGGTGCACCTTGAGCACCGTGTCGAAGTCCTCCGGGCTCATCGAGAACATCATCCGGTCGCGCAGCACCCCGGCGTTGTTCACGAGCGCGTCGAGGCGCCCGAACCGCTCGAGGGCCGTGTCGACGATGCTCTTCGCGCCCTCGAAGTCGGCGACGCTGTCGTAGTTCGCCACCGCCTCTCCACCGCGCCTGGCGATGACGTCGACGACCTGGTCGGCGACCCGCTGGTCGCCGCTGCCCTCACCGGTGACGGACCCGCCGAGGTCGTTCACGACGACCTTGGCGCCGTGGTCGGCGAGCAGGATCGCCTCACCCCGACCCACGCCGTTCCCGGCTCCGGTGACGATCGCCACTTTGCCGTCGAGCATGCCCATTTGCGAGCCCTTCCCCGTTCGTTGGAAACTGACGCCGGCGTCACGGTATCGCGGCCCCCGACGCGCTGGTCAACCAACGGGGCCGCCACGACCACGAGGGGAGCGACGTCGCATGGCGGTCGACACGAGCATCGTCGGGAAGTCGACCGGCGCGTACAAGGTGCGCGTCGAGCGCGGGCCGGTGAGCTTCTTCGCCGCCGCGCTGCAAGACGACAACCCGATCTACCACGACCCGGCGGCGGCCGAACAGGCCGGCTTCGCCGCGATCCCGGCTCCGCCCACCTTCTCGTTCGCGATGCAGCACATGGGCCGCTTCGAGGAGGACCAGCCGCCGGACCCGACCGCGGGGCAGAACCCGATGCACGCCGTCATGGGGCAGCTCTACGGCACGGGCGCGCTGATCCTCCACGGTGAGCAGGAGTTCGACTACCACCAGCCGATCGAGGTCGGCGACGTCCTCGTCGGCGAGGGCAAGGTGCTCGACATCTACGAGAAGGAGACCAGCTCCGCGGTGATGACCTTCGTCGTCGTCGAGACGGTCTGGCGCGACGAGGCGACGAACCAGCCGGTCGTGACCGAGAAGTTCAACCTGATCGGCCGGACCCGCAAGGGCTGACCGGCACCCGTCCGGGACACCCGGAGGAAGGGAACCACACATGGGGCGCCTCGAGGACCGGGTCGCGATCATCACCGGAGCCGGGCAAGGGATCGGGTTGGCCTACGCGGAGCGGTTCCTCCAGGAAGGCGCCAAGGTCGTCGTGGCCGAGATCAACGAGGACCGCGCCCGATCGGCGATGACGCACCTCGAAGGCAAGGGCGACGTCGAGTTCGTCCAGACCGACATCTCGGACGAGGCGTCCGCGCTCGCCTGCGCGACGAAGACCCGCGACCACTTCGGCGCCGTCGACATCCTGATCAACAACGCGGCGCTGTACTACGACATCGACAACGAGCGCAACGACTACGAGTACCTGCGCACCGTGTTCTCCGTGAACCTCCACGGGGCGTGGCTGATGGCTCGAGCCTGCGTGCCCCACATGGTCGAGCAGCGCCGCGGCCGGATCGTCAACCAGTCGTCGGGCGCCGCGTACATGTACACGATGGTCCCACCCGGCGACTTCCACGAGGTCTCGGCGTTCTCGTACAGCCAGACCAAGTGGGGGGTCGTGGGGCTGACCAAGTTCCTCGCCGGCCAGCTCGGTCAGTACAACATCACGGTGAACTGCATCGCGCCGGGGGTCACGATGACCGAGGCGACCAAGAAGATCGTGCCCGACGGCATCATCGACGTGCTGCCGATGATGAGCGCCATGAAGCGCCAGCTCGACCCGTGGGACCTCACCGGCACCGCGGTGTTCTTCGCCAGCGACGACGCCGAGCTGGTCACCGGCCAGGTGCTCTGCGTCGACGGTGGCGCGTCGATGCCCGCCTGAGCGGACCGCCCGAACCGCCGCCCGGCCTCGTCGCTACTCGACCGCGCCGGCGTCCACGAGCCGCTGCTGCTCGCTCGGGGACCGGCCCAGCAGCTCGCCGAGCACCCACTCGTTGTCCTGCCCCAGGGTGGGACCGGCCCGGTCGTAGCCGGCCGGCGCGTCGGAGAGCCGGAAGCCGTTGTGCTCGTAGAGCCCGGGCGCCCGTGACCGGGTGGGTGAGCGCCACGAAGTGGGCGCGGGCGTGGACCTGCGGGTCGTCGTGGACGTCGCCGAAGTCCTCGACCGGGACCGCCTCGACGCCGCGAGCCTGCAGGAGCTCGCACACCTCGGCGCGGGTGCGCGACTCGGTCCAGGCGCGCACGGCGGCCTCGATCTCGTCGACGCGGGCGGCACGGGCCGTCGAAGCGTCTCGAGCGTCGGGTCGTCGAACCCGATGAGCGGCGCCGAGCTCGGCCCAGTCGGCGTCGTCCCACGCCGCGATCGCGACCCACCGGTCGGCGAGGTCGCCCTCCGCCGCGCACGGGAACGCGCCGTGGGGCACCGCCCGCGGGGAGCGGTTCCCGTCCCGGGTGCCGACGGTGCGGGTCTGCTGGTAGGTCGACGCAGCCACGGGGCGAGCGCGAACACGCCGGTCTCGACCTGGGCCACGTCGAGGTACACGCCCCGCCCGGTCCGACGCCGGTACTCGAGCCCCGCCGCGAGCGCGGTAGCGACGAAGCGGGGCGCGAGCGAGTCGGTGATCGTGCCGTGCGGGCCGAGCGGGGCCCGGTCGGGCCAGCCGGTGAGCCAGTTGAACCCCGATAGCGCCGCAGCCCTGGCCGCCGAAGCCCGGGTAGTCCTTGTGGGGTCCGGTCTGGCCGTTCAGGCACGCGCTGATCATCACCAGGTCGGGTCGGAGCGCGGCGAGGGCGTCGTAGTCGAGCCCGAAGCCCTTCATGGCTCGCGGCGCGAAGTTCTCGGCGACCGCGTCCGCCCACTCGACGACGAGGCGGCGGACCAGGTCGACCGCGTCGGGGTGCTTGAGGTTCAAGGTGACGTTGCGCTTCCCGACGTTCAACGCCGTCGTACATCGGGGCGCCCTCGAGGCCGTGCGGGTTGTCGGGCCCGAGCGCGTAGACCCGCAGGAAGTCGGGGCGGCTCCGCGACTCGACGCGCAGGACCGTGGCGCCGTGCTCGACGAAGTACCGGGTGGCGATCGGCCCGGCCGCGCCGGAGCCGAACTCGAGGATCCGCACGCCGCTCCACGCGCCGGTCGCCGCCGGGGTGGTCGGGCGCGGCCGGTGGCGCTCCCACTGTGGCGCGGTCGACCCCGGCGCGGAAGGGGCGGGCCCGCGCGGGCGCGACGGGCGCGGCGCGCGTCGTCGCGGGCACGCACCTGGACGAACGAGCCGGGCAGCTGGCGCGATCGTGCCGACCTCGGTCGAAGAAGCCGCGAGCCGCGAGCTGCTGGCTCGCGAGGATCTCGCGGGGCGAGTTCGCCGGGGCGAGCATCAGGTTGGTGTCGCACGCGAGGTCGTAGAGCTGCTGCATGGTGTGCAAGGCGAAGTACTCGGCGACGGCGGCTCCTCGATGGCCCGCAGGACCGCGACGTCCGCGGTGTTCGGGTTCCACGTCGACCAGTCCTGGGCTTCGAGCGCGGACGCGTCGACCCCGGCCGCGGCGACGAGGCGGGTGATCGAGCTCGAGGCTCGGGACGCGTGCCTTCCCGCCGCGCAGCCCGAACGACACGAAGCCGTCCTTGGTCGGCCAGATCTCGCGGGTCCGTCCGATGTTGGCGCCGCGCCGGCGCCCCTCGGAAGCCGGACTGCGCGAAGCGGGCCGGTGCGCCCATGTTGGCGACGAAGACCGACCTCTTGCATCGACAGGTCGACGCGTTGGGGCCGGCCGGTCCACAACCCGGTCAGCGCCGCGAACGCGGCTTCGGGGCCGGTGTGCGTGTACCCGGACGGCTCGGTGCACCGCACCGGCGCCCGGTCGGGATCCCCGGTCGAGTACATGTTGGCGCTCGCCGCCATCACCCCGAGATCGCTGGCCCGCCACGACGCCGCGCGGCCCCTCGGCGCCGAACGGGGTCACGCGACACCCACACCGCCTGGGGCGCGCGCCCGGGTCGAGGGTGACGGCGCCGGCGGAACCCGGGCGTGTCGATGACGATGTCGGCCCCGGCGAGGAGGGGGTCGAGGGCCGGGTCGTCGGGTCCGTCGACGGCGACGCTGGTCTTGCCCGCGGCCCAGGCGAGGAACCGCTCGGGCTGGGCCCGGAGCGGGATGGCCGGCCGGGCCCCTCGACGAGGACCACGTCGGCGCCGAGGTCGGCGAGGATCCGGCCGGTCAGCGCGGCGGGCTCGCCGGCCAGGTCGAGCACCCGGACCCCCTCCAGCAGCGCTGTCGCCACGCTCCTCCCGGCCTCCGTCGCTGGCAGACTGTTCCCTGACGCCGGTGTCAGCCTACTCTGGGGCTGCCCGGACGAGCCTCTGGAGGAGCGCCATGTCTGAGGTCCGCGTCGTCGACGCCGACTGCCACATCCTCGAACCGCCCGACATCTGGAAGAACTGGCTGCCGGAGCGGTACCAGGAACGGGCGCCGAAGCTCGTGAAGGACCCCGCGGGGGGTGACGCGTGGCTGACCGCGGTCGGGGGTGACGCCGACCCGATCGGGCTCGTCTCCACGCCGGGCATGCCCTGGGACCAGTTCCGCTGGTTCGGGGTCACCTACGAGGAAGCGCGCGCCGGTTGCTACAACGGCGCGGAGCGGCTCAAGGACATGGACCATCGACGGCGTGTGGGCCGAGGTGCTCTTCCCGCCGCAGCGGACCATGAGCCACTTCCTCGGCGACGACGACGACGACTTCGTCCTCGCCGGCGTCGAGGCGTACAACAACTTCCTGTTCGAGGAGTTCTGCGCCCCCGACCCCGAGCGGCTCATCGGGCTCGCGCAGATCCCGTCGCTCGGCATCGACCAGGCCGTCGACGCGCTCCGCAAGGCCAAGGCGCGCGGCGCGAAGGGCGTCATCATCTCGAACTGGCCGTCCGGGAACGAGGCCCTGTCGCGCGACGACGACCCGTTCTGGGCCGCGGCCGTCGACGAGGGCGTCCCGGTGTCGATCCATATCAACATCATCAGCCGCCGCCAGCGCGCCGCGGCGCGCAAGGCCGCGGCGAAGTCGGGCAACGCGCTCTACGACATGTCGAGCGAGGCGACCCGCGCCAAGGCGATCGGCGGCATGAGCCACGTGTTCTCGATGTGCGCGGGAAGCATCACCCAGATGATCTTCACGGGCACGTTCGAGCGGTTCCCCGAGCTGCAGATGTGCTGGATCGAGACCGGCGTCGGCTGGATCCCGCACCTCATCGAGTCCATCGACGACCGGTACTGGCGCAACCGGGTCTGGGGCGACCTCCCCATCAAGGAGCCGCCGTCGACGTACTGGTACGGCAACAACGCGGCGACGTTCATCACCGACCGTTCCGGCATCGCGCTCCGCCACGCCGTCGGGATCGACAACATCATGTGGTCGAGCGACTATCCGCACCACGGCAACGACTGGCCGTACTCGCGCAAGGTGATCGAGGACACGATGGGCCTGGTCCCCAACGACGAGAAGGCCAAGATCGTCGAGCGGCAACGCGGCGCGGATCTGGAAGCTCGACGCCTGAGGTCGACGACTCGGACGTCGGGACCGTTCCTCGCTCGATCGCGGCGAGGGTCAGCCGCTGGATCGTGCGGTGATGCGCGTAGTCGATGAGCCGGCGGGCGAGGGGCAGGATGTCCCGTGACGACCCCGCGGCCGCGGTCTGGAACGCCTCGAGCTCACCGGGTTCCCACGCCAGCGTCCCGCCGGTGGTGAACAGGTCGACGACTTCCCGCTGGGTGGCCTCGACCCCCTCGGCGTAGATGCGCCCCATCTCGACGAGGGCCTGCATCGGCAACCCGAGGCGAGCGAGCTCGGCCATCGTGCGCAGCAGCTCGAGGTCCTCGCCGTCGTAGGTGGCGCGGCCGTACTCGCCCGGGTCGCGCAGCAGCCCCGACGGGCGCAGCGCGGCCACGAACTCGGCGTCGACCCCGGCCCGCTCGGCGATCTCGTCGAGGGTGTAGGCCCGGCGCTCCTCGGGGTCGGCGAAGATCCCCTCGATGAGCTGACCCCGGTCCGCGGCGAGGAGGCTGCGGATCGCCGCGAGCGAGAACCCCCGCTGCCTGGAGGTCCCGGATGCGCTCTAGGCGCTCCAGGTGCTCGGCCCGTAGAGCTTCACCCGCCCCGACCGCTGCCCGTCGGGGAGCAGGCCCTCGCGCTGGTAGTAGCGGACGGTGTCCACCGTGACACCCGCGCGGTGGGCGAGATCGTCGATGCGCCAGGGCTCGGCGGGCGGTGAGGTCATGGGAGCACAGGATGCCCGCCCAGCCGGGGCGACGGGCGTGACCTTGGTCACTTACCTTGACAGTGCCCACCCTACGAGTAGATACTGTCTGAGTCAAGACGCTCGACCTTGTGCGCAAAGGTGCAAGGTCGGGTGTTGTGCGAGAGGAGAAGAAGAAGCTGATGGCCACAAGCGTACGAGAGCGGGAACAGGCATTGGCTTGGATCGCCGTCCCAGCTCCGCTGGGAGCGGACGCTGAACGAGCTGCGCCACGGGACGACTCACGACGACGTCGTGGAGCGTCAGGCGGCCTGACCTCCCCAGCACGAACGAGATCCCGCGACGGGGGGCATCCCGCCGCCATCGTCGCCAGGTGTCAAGAGACCCGGTCCTATCCCCCCCAGGGCCGGGTCTCTGACTATCTCGGCTCCTCGGCGGGCACCCAGCGGGGCAGCGCCACGTCCTCGACCGGGGCGAAGACCACCCGAACCGGCTCGCCGATGCGGATCTCGGCCGGGTCGATCTCGTTGATCGGCCCGTCGGCGGCCGTTCGACGAGGTTGCCGACCATCCGGATCGTCGGGTCCTCGTCGAGGGCGACGACGATCACGTTGTAGGGGGCGAGCTCGGCGTAGGCGGGCAGCAGCGGCGGGTGCGGCACGACGTAGGACCAGATCGTCGCCCGCCCCGAGGTCCGCACCCAGCGCACCTCGATGGACCGGCAGTCCGGGCACATCGGCCGGGGTGGGAACCGCCACCGGCCGCACGCCGCGCAGGTCTGCACCAGGAGCTCCCCGCGGGCGCACCCGGCCCAGAACTCGGCGGTGTCCTCGCCTTCGAGGTCGGGGAGCACGAACCCGGTTTCCATCCGCCGCCCCTCAGTTCCGCAGCAGCAGCGCGCTCGTGGGCACGCCCTCGCCGCTGGTGACCAGACAGGTGTCCGCGTCCGCGACCTGGCTCGTCGAGGTGCCCCGCAGCTGGCGGACCCCCTCGAGCACCAGGTTGAAGCCGTGCACGTACGCCTCCGACATGCCGCCACCGCTCGTGTTGGTCGGCAGGCGACCGTCGGGCCATTCGAGCGCGCCGTCGTCGGTGAACGGGCCGCCCTCACCGCGGGCGCAGAACCCGTACCCCTCGAGGGACAGCGGGACGAGCGGGCTGAACGCGTCGTAGATCTGGGCCACCTTCACGTCCTCGGGGCCGAACTCGGCGTCGCGCCACAGCTGCCGGGCCGCGGCCCACGACGGACCTGAGAGCGGGTCGTCGTTGAAGTAGTTGATCATCGTCTGATGCTGGCGGGGGAGTCCCTGCGCGCCGGCGTGCACGTACACCGGCCGTTGGGGCAGGTCCACCGCCCGTTCCGCGGCGACGAGGACGACCGCGAGCGCACCGTCGGTCTCGAGGCAGTTGTCGAAGAGGCAGAGCGGCTCGGAGATCCACCGGGCGTCGAGGTACTGCTCACGGGTGAGAGGCTTGTCGTGCATCGTCGCCGCCGGGTTGCGGTTGGCGTGCTTTCGGAACGCCAACGCGACGTTGGCCAGGTGGTCGCGGGTGGTGCCGTACTCGTAGATGTAGCGCCGGGTCAGCATCGCGACCTCGTCGACGGGGCGGAGCAACCCGAACGGGCGGCTCCACTGCCAGTGGTCGTCGAGCCGGCGCGACACCTGCGCCCACGGCCGGCTGGTCTTCGCGGCCCGCTTGCGGGCCCGCCACACCACGGCCACCCGGCACTGCCCGGTCGCGATGGCCATCGCGGCCTGCAGCACCGCGCCGCACCCGGCCCCGCCGCCGTACCCGACCTGGGAGAAGGAGGTGAGGTCGCCGAGCCCGACGTTGCGGGCCACGTCGACCTCCCGGTTGAGCTCCATCGTGAACGACGCCAACCCGTCGACCGAGGCGGGGGCGACACCGGCGTCGTCGAGCGCGGCGCTGATCGCCTGGCAGGCCAGCGACAGCTCGCTGTCCGCGAGCCCCTTCCCGAACGCGGTCTGGCCGATCCCGACGATGGCGACCCGGTCCGCGAAGCGGTGCGGCCACCGGCTACCAGCCCTTGAACTCGGTGGGGCGCCGCTCCCGGAAGCTGGCCATCCCTTCGGCACCGTCCTCGGTCCCGGTAACCATCTCGACGAGGAGCGCCTCCTCCTCGAAGAGGGTCGCCCGGTCCGCGTCGAGGGAGCGGTTCAGGAGCCGCTTCGCGAATCCGATGGTGCGGGTCGGTCCCGTCGCGAGGCGCGCCGCCCACTCGCGGGCGGTGGCCTCGAGCTGCGTCGGCGGCGACGACCTTGTTCACGAGACCGATCCGCTCCGCGTCCGCAGCCGCGAGGTCGTCCCCGAAGAACACGAGCTCCTTCGCTTTCTGGAGCCCGACGAGGCGCGGCAGCAGGTACGTGCCCCCGCCGTCGGGGATCAGCCCGCGGCGCACGAACACCTGGATCAGCCGGGCGTTCTCCGCCGCCACGACCAGGTCGGAGGCCAGGACCATCGCCGCGCCCCCACCGGCGGCGGTCCCGTTCACCGCGGCGAGGATCGGCTTCTCGCAGTCGAGCATCGCCCCGATGAGCCGTTGGATCCCGGTGCGGATCATGCGGGCCGCGCCCCCGACGACCCGTTCGGGCGCGCCAGCCGGCTTCGGGGCCGGCTCGGCCCGTCCCGCCCGCAGGTCCGCGCCGGTGCAGAAGTGCCGCGCCCCGGACGCGGTGAGCACGATGGCCCGCACGTCGAGCGACTCGTTCGCGGCCTGGAGGTGCTCGATCATCCGGTTCCGCACGTCGGGGGTGATCGCATTCCCCGCGTCGGGCCGGTTCAGGGTGAGCCAGAGGACGTGGTCCTCCACCCGGGCCAGCAGGTCTTCGTCCACGTTGTCGCTCACTTGCGCACCACCAGGGCATCGAGGGCCACCGCGCCGCGGGGCCGTACTACCAGAGGATTGATGTCGAGCTCGGCGATCCCGTCGAGAGACGCCGGGCCGGCGAGGTCCATGGCCAGGCGCTCCACGTTCATGATCACGTCGAGGAGCGCTTCGAGGTCCGCCGGCTTCTCGCCCCGGACCCCCTCGAGGATCGGGAAGCCGCGCAGCTCGCGGACCATCCGCTCGGCCTCGTCCCGCCCGAACGGTGGAACGCGGAAGCTGACGTCGCCGAGCACCTCGACGAAGATCCCACCCAGCCCGCACAGCACCACCGGCCCGAACAGCGGGTCCTGGGCGATGCCCACCACCATCTCGACGCCGCCGCGGACCATCTCGCTGACCAGGATCCCGTCCAGAGTTCCCCGCCGACCGACCGCCCGCTGGGCCCGAGACGACAGGTCGGCGAAGCAGGAACGGACCGCCTTGGCGCTGTCCAGACCGACGGCGACCAGCCCGAGGTCGCTCTTGTGGGTCAACGCCGCCGACGCGGCCTTGAGCACCACCGGGTAGCCGAGCCGGTCCGCCGCGTCGACCGCGTCCGCCGCGGTGGTGCAGAGCCGATCCCGGCTGGGCTTGACGCCGTACGCCTGCACGACCCGCTTCGACGCCAGCTCCGACAGCGCTGCGCCCGGTTCGACCTCGTCGAGCACCCGCCGGACCCGCCGCGCCGCTGGTCGGGCCTCGACCGGGGCGTCCGCGATGGGGGAGCGGAACCGGGACACGAATCCCCAGTAGTCGAGGTAGGCACGCACGGCCCGCACGCAGTTCCCGAAGGTCCGGAACACCGGCAGGTTCGAGCCCAGCAGCACGTCGGTGTACGCCGGTTCGGTCCCGACGGGGGAGCCCCACACGACGAACACCGGCTTGTCCGTCGTCGCGGCGACGTCGACGAGGTCGCGGGCGAGGGGCTGGCTCATCGTCTCGAGCGCACCGGTGATCGGGCAGATCAGGACGTCGATGTTCGGGTCGGCGAGGATCAGCTCGACGATGCGGCGACCCGCCGGCGTCATCACCGGCGGCCCCCCGCAGTCCACCGGGTTCGACACCCGCAGATAGGAGGGGATCAGCCCGTCGTGGAGGGCCTGTTGGGTCGCGGCGGTGAGCGGCGGGAGCCGCAACCCGGCCGCGGCGGCCATGTCGGCCATGTGCGCGCCGGTGCCGCCGGAGATCGCGTAGATCCCGACACCGTCACCACCGGGCGGCTGGGTGCGCGCGAACGCGGCGGCGGTGTCGAGGAGCTCGTCGAGCCCGTCGACACGCGTGACGCCGAACTGGCGGAACACCGCCGAGACGACCGCGTCGGCGCCGGTCAGATGCCCGGTGTGGGCCTTCGCCATCGCCGTGCCCTCGTCGGTTCGACCCACCTTCACGACGACGAGGGGCTTGCGGAGCCGGGCCGCGTGGTCGGCGGCGAGCATGAGGGAGCGGCCGTCCTTGAACCCCTCGACGTACGCGGCGACGACCCCGACCCCAGGCTGGTCCGCGAAGTACCGGGCGAAGTCGGCGAACTCGAGGTCGACCTCGTTGCCGGTCGGCGCCCAGTGCGAGATCGCGATGCCGAGCTCCTGGCCTTGGAACACGGGGCGGCCCTGATGGCCGCTCTGGGTGATCAGCGCGATCGACGGGCCGGGCAGGTCGGTGCGGAAGTCCGAGAACGCGTTCAGGTTCGTGTTCGGTCCGAGCAGGTGCGTCCCGCCGGCGTGGACCAGGTCGGCGAGGCGCGCCTCGAGCTCCTCACCGTCGGCGCCGACCTCGGAGAACCCGGCGGCGAAGATCACCGCGAACTTCGCCTTCCGGGCCACGACCTGCGTCGAACGAGTCGACCGCCTGCCCGGTCAAGATGACGGCCAGGTCGATCGTCCCCGGCACGGCATCGATCGACGGGTAGCAGCGCTCCCCGAGCACCGACTCGTACACCGGGTGCACCGGGAAGAACGACGCGCCGTGCGCGTCGGCCCACTGCTTGATCCGCAACGTCATCGCCGTGTTCGGCTTGCGGGACGCCTCCGACGCGCCGATCACCGCGACGGTCGACGGGTGCAGGAACGTGTCGAGGTCGACGTCGCGGAGCGCCAACGGGCGCCCGCTCACGTCAGACGGCACAGCTGCTTCGGGCATGGTCCTCGCTCGCGTCGGGCACGGCAGGTACGCGGGGCGGGAAAGGATGACACGAGAGTCAGCAATCCGGCGAGTTCCCCTGCCGCGCAAGGGCTTCCGGGTCGTCGGGTCGCGCCACCCAGGTACTGTCGCCGCTCGTGGGCCGCTTCGACGATCGCTCGACCGTCGTCGTCGTCGGCGCCGCGCTCGCTGGGCTCCGAGCCGTCGAGGAGCTGCGCGCCGCCGGCTTCGCCGGCCGGCTGGTGATGGTCGGCGCCGAACCGCGCCAGCCCTACGACCGGCCGCCCCTCTCGAAGCAGGTGCTGGCCGGCGAGTGGGACGCCGAGCAGACCGCGTTGCGGCACCAGCCCTACGACGACCTCGACCTCGACTGGCGACTCGGCCGCCGCGCCGCCGCGCTCGACGTCGCGGGCCGAACGGTCACCCTCGCCGACGGGGAGGTGATCGGGTTCGACGGCGCCGTGCTCGCCACCGGGGCCGTGCCCCGCACCCTGCCGACGACCCCGCCGCTCCCCGGTATCCACGTGCTGCGCACCCTCGACGACAGCCTGGCGTTGCGCGCCGAGCTGGAACACCAACCCCGAGTCGTGGTGGTCGGCGCCGGGTTCATCGGCGCGGAGGTCGCGGCGACCTGTCGACGGCGGGGCCTGACCGTGACGGTCCTCGAGGCGCTGCCCGCACCGATGGTGCGCGGCCTCGGGTCGATGCTCGGCGGCGTGCTCGGCGCGCTGCACCGCGACCACGGCGTCGACCTGCGCCTCGGGGTCGGCGTCGCCGGCTTCGAAGGCCGCGAGCGCATCGAACGGGTCCTCCTCGGCGACGGCACGACCGTCGACGCCGACGTCGTCGTCGTCGGGATCGGTGTCCGACCCGCGACCGACTGGCTCGAAGGCTCCGGGCTGACCCTGGACGACGGGGTCGTGCTGTGACGAGACCTGCCTCGCCGCGCCCGGCGTGGTCGCCGCGGGAGACATCGCCCGGTGGCCCAACCCCCGCTTCGACGGCGAATCGATGCGGCTCGAGCACTGGACCAACGCGGCCGAGCAGGGCGTGTTCGTCGCCCGGCGGCTCCTCCTCGACGACCCCACCCCGTTTGACCCGGTGCCGTTCGTCTGGTCCGATCAGTACGACGTGAAGATCCAGGTGGCGGGGCGCGTCCGCGGCGACGACCGCATCGAGGTCGTCGACGGGTCGCTCGACGAACGACGCTTCGTCGCCGCGGTCGGCCGGGGGGGCCGCCTCATCGGCGCGGTCGCATTCAATCGGCCCCGCCCGCTCATGCAGCTGCGGCGGCTCATCGCCGAACGCACCGGCTTCGACGACGCGGTCGCGACCGTCCGCCGGCCGGCATGACCACCGCGCTGGTCACCGTCGACGGCCCCGACGCCGCCGGTGTCGCCACTGTGACGCTCGATCGCCCCGACAAGCGCAACGCGCTGTCGATTGCCGTGCGCGACGAGATGAGCGACGCGCTCGACCGTCTCGCCGGCGACGAGGCCGTCCGCGTCGTCATCGTCACCGGTACCGGCGCGACGTTCAGCGCCGGCTTCGACCTCGACGAGTTCACCAAACCCGAGCTCGCCGACGCCCTCTGGGCGTCGAGCGACCGGTGGCATCGGACCGTCCTCACCTTCCCGCTGCCGACCATCGCCGCGGTGAACGGACCGGCGCTCGGCGGCGGCTTCGACCTCGCGGTGATGTGCGACCTGCGCATCGCCAGCGACACCGCCCGCTTCGCTCACCCCGAGCACCGATTCAGCCAAGTCGTCTACGGGCCGCTCCACGACCTCGTCGGCGGTGCCCACGCCCGCGACCTTGCCCTCACCGGCCGGGCCCTCGACGCCGCGACCGCCGAGACCCTCGGGCTCGTGACCCGCGTCGTCCCCCCGGGCGAGCTCGCCGGAGCCGCCCACGCGGTCGCGACGGAGATCGCGGCGGCGCCCCGCCCCGTCCTCGCCCAGATGAAGGCCAAGATCGTGCGACGCGCCGCCGTCGCGCTCGGTCCCACCCTCGACCTCTGAGCGCGCCGCGCGTCGTGACCCGGTCGCTGCTCGTCACCAACGACTTCCCGCCGAAGGTCGGCGGTATCCAGTCCTACCTCTACGAGCTGTGGCAGCGGCTGCCCCCCGACGAGACGACCGTCCTCACCACCCCCTACGACGGCGACGAAGCGTGGGACGCGACGCAGCGGTTCCGAATCGAACGCGACCCGGCACGCTTCCTGCTGCCCACCCCGGCGCTCGCCCGCCGGGTGCGGACCCTGATCGCCGACGTCGAGCCCGGGGTCGTGTTCCTCGACCCGATGCTGCCCCTCGGCCAGATCGTCGGCCACCTCGGCGACGTCCCCACCATCGTCGTCACCCACGGCGCCGAGGTGTCGGTCTACGGCCGTCTCCCCGTCACCGGCACCCTCGGACGCCGGGTGCTCCGCCGCGCCACCGGCGTCCTCGCGGCCGGGCGGTACGCCGCGACGCAAGCCGCCCGCGTCGCCGGCCGTCCCCTCCCGAGCCTGGTCATCCCCCCCGGCGTCGACCCCGAACGGTTCCGGCCCGCCGACGGCGAGGCGCGCCGGGCCACCCGACGCCGCCACGGGCTCGACCCCGACGCGCCGCTCGTGCTCGGCGTGAGCCGATTGGTGCCCCGCAAGGGCTTCGACCTGCTCCTCGCCGCCGTCGCGGGTCTCGACGGAGTGCACGTCGCGATCGCTGGCGCCGGCCGTGATCACGCCCGCCTCGCCCGCAGCGCCGTCGCGCTCGGCGCGCGGGCCCACCTCCTCGGCCGGGTCGCCGACGCGGACCTGCCCGCCCTGTACGCGTCGGCGGACGTGTTCGCCATGGTCTGCCGCGACCGGTGGGCCGGGCTCGAGGCCGAAGGGTTCGGGATCGTGTTCCTCGAAGCGGCCGCGTGTGGCGTCCCCGCGGTCGCGGGTCGCAGCGGCGGCGCGCACGAGGCCGTCGTCGACGGGGAGACCGGCTTCGTCGTGGACCCACGCGACGTCGGCGCGATCCGCGTGGCCCTCGGGCGTCTCCTCGGCGACGACCCCCTCCGCGCCCGCCTCGGACGCGCCGCGCGCGACCGTGCCGTCGACGGCTTCGCCTCCGACGCGCTCGCGGCGCGCCTCGCGGTCCTCGCCGGCGGTGACCTCGGGGTCCTCGACCTGATGGGATGATCGTCACGCCGGTACGCTCACCGCGTGTCGGAGCCGTACGCCGGTCGAGGGATCGTCGTGGCGTCCTGGCTGGGCGACGCGCTGTTCGCGGTGACCGCGATCCCCGCCGCGGCAGGTGTCAGCGCGTTCCGTGGCGTCGCCCTCGCGGTGGCGCTGCTGCTCTTCGGCGCCGGGATCGTCGTCTGGATGTGGGCGTTCGGGGTCGCGTTGGCCCGCAATGCCCACGGTGACGACATCGTGGTGTCGAGCCTGTTCCTCGTCCAGGGGCCGGTGCCGCGCACGGTGCGGACCCAGCTGTTCGGCGCGCTCGGGGTGTCGATCGTGCTCGCCGCGGCGACCGGGACCACCGACGCGTTCGGGATCCTCGCACCCATGCTGCCCTTGGGGCTGATCGGCCTCTGGGGCGCGCGCCACGGCGAGTTCCCACCTCGACGCGAGCGCCGCTGAGGCGGTTTGCGCCGAAACCACGGGCTTGGTTCGATACCGGCATGCCCGAAGAAGCCCACGAGCACATCACGGTCACCGCGACCCCGGAGCGCTGCTACGCGGTCGCCGTGGACTTCGATCGGTACCCGGACTGGGCTCGTGACGTGAAGCACGTCGAGGTGCTCGAGCGGGACGGGGACGGGCGGGGATCGCGGGTGGAGTACCGGGTCGCGGGCCTGGGCCAGAGCATCCGCTACGTGCTGGCGTACGACTACGCGGAGGCACCCGCGGTGTTCTCGTGGACGCTCGTCGAGAGCGACAAGCTGCGCCGCCTCGACGGCCGGTACGGCTTCGACGCCGACGGGCCGGGAACCCGGGTGACCTACGATCTCACCATCGACGTGTCCATCCCACTGCCCGGGTTGATCAAGCGTCAAGCGGCGCGGATGATCATGGGGACGGCGCTCAAAGAGCTCAAGCACGAGGCCGAGCGCACGGCCGCCTGAGTCACCCCCCGGCGAGAGAGGAAGACCATGGAAGCGGTGCCCCACGAGCAGCCGCTCGACTCGGAGCCCGACCGGGATCCGACCGCGCCCGACCTCGACGACGGCCCCGGTCTGCCGCCGCCGACCGCGGTGGAGTCGCTCGTGAACGCGCTCCTCGACGCCGGACCCGAGGTCGCCGAGCATGTGGTGCGCGCCGCGCAAGAGCTCCTGATCGCCGCGCAGGTGATCGTCGACGCGGCCGAACGGGCGGTCGACGAGCAGCTGGACCTGCGATCCGCGGCCGACGAGCCCGAACCGGGCGCGCCGACGAACGTGCATCCGCTCGACCGGACGGAGTGACCCCGAGCGGGCCATCGACTGTCGGCGTCGACCTCGGTGGCACCAACGTCCGCGCCGCGGTCGTCGACGCCGCCGGAGACATCCAGTTCGAGGAACGGGCCGCCACCGCCACCGGATGGCCGGCGCTGCACGAGACCATCGTCGATCTCGTCGCGTCGCTGCGACGCGCCGCGCCCGACACCGCGGCGGTCGGTGTCGGCGCCGCCGGGCTCGTCGACCGGGACGGAGCGGTGCACTACGCGCCGAACATCCCGAAGCTGATCAGCGTCCCGCTCCGCGCCCAGCTCGAAGCCCAGTTCGATCTCCCCGTGGTCGTCGACAACGACGCCAACGCCGCGGCGTGGGGTGAGGCCTGCCACGGCGCGGCGCGGGGCGTCACGCCGGCCTTGGTCATCACCCTCGGCACCGGCGTCGGTGGCGGGATCATCATCGACGGCCGCATCCTCCGCGGCGCGCACGGCTTCGCCGCCGAGGTCGGCCACTGGCCCTTCGACCCGAACGGCCCGTGGTGCGCGTGCGGGGAGCGCGGGCACTGGGAAGCGGTCGCCTGCGGCGGCGCGCTCGGCACGCTGGCCCGGCAGCACGCCATCGCGGGCGAGGCACCGAACCTGCTCGCCCGGGCCGGCGGCGACCCGGACGCGTTGACGAGCATCGACGTCGGCGAGTCGGCGTTGGCCGGCGAACCCGACGGCGTCCACCTCCTCGAGCGGTACGCGGAACAGGTCGCGTTCGGGGTTCGCGGGGCTCGCCAACATCCTCGACCCGGAGATGATCGTCGTGTCCGGCGGCCTCGTCGAGCTCGGCGACGTGCTCCTCACCCCGCTCCGCGACGCGTTCGCCGGTCATCTCGAAGGGGCCGAGTACCGGCCCGACGTGCCCGTCGTCGCGGCCGCGCTCGGGCAGCGGGCCGGGGTCGTCGGTGCCGCCGCCCTGGCCCGTGACGTCGCCAGGTGAAGCTCGGGCTGACCCTCCCGACGTTCTCGACCGACCCGTCCGCGGCGATCGCGGTCGCACGTGCCGCAGAGGCCGCCGGCGTCGACGGCGTGTTCGTCTTCGACCACCTGTTCCGCACCGCCGCAGACGGGCACCACCGACCCGCGTTGGAACCGGTGGCACTGCTCGGCGCACTCAGTCAGGCCACCGCGACGATCACGCTCGGGACCCTCGTCGCGCGCGTGTCGCTCCGACCTCCGGCGTCGCTGCGCGGCGGGCTCGACACGCTCCAACGGCTCGCCCCGGGTCGTCTGATCGCGGGCGTCGGAGCCGGCGACTCGCGCAGCGCCGTCGAGAACGAACGCTTCGGTCTCCCGGCCGGGACCCGAGAGGACCGGGTCGCGGTGCTGGACGACGCCGCGGTCGCCCTCCGCGACCGCGGCTACCCGGTCTGGGTGGGCGGGGCCAGCGCCGCGGTGCGCGCCGTCGCGGGTCGCGCCGCCGACGGCTGGAACCGGTGGGGCGCCGACGTCGACACGTTCGGCACCCAGGCGCAGTCGCTCCGCCGCGCCGCGGTGCGGGCCCCGTTCGTCTGCTCGTGGGGTGGCCTGGTCGTCCTCGCCCCCGACGACGCCGCCGCGGCGGCAAAGGCCGAACGGCTCGGAGCCCGCCCCGAGGTGATCGTGGGGGGACCGCGGCGCGCCGCCGCCGCGCTCGCCGCCTACGGCGACGCGGGCGCGGACTGGGTCATCGTCGGGCCGGTCGACTCGTCCGACCCGGGAAACGCCACCCTGCTCGGCGAGCAGGTCGCCCCCGCGATCGCCGGGCGGGCCGGCTCCGCGCCGCCGCGGCTGACGCGGGGCTAGGGGAGGGGGTCGACCGGGTCCGCGACCGCGGGGCGCTCGCCGAAGTACTCGAGCGCCCGCTCCGCGCTGAGGTCGACGAAGAGGCCCTCGGCTTCGGCGCACACCGTGTCCCCCGCCGAGAGGGACCCGACGGTGGTGATGCGGCGGCCTTCCCGCCCGGTGGTCCACGCCTCGAGGCGCAGCTCGGTGCCGAGCGGGGTGGGCCGCCGGTACCGGATGGTCAGGCGGGCCGTCATCCCCGGGTAGCCGTTCGCGACGTTGGCGACACCGAGTGCCTCGTCGAACATCAACGCCACCCACCCGCCGTGCACGTAGCCGGGTGGCCCTTCGTAGGCGGTGCCGAGCACCCCGTGGCCGACGAAGCGGCCGTCGCGCATGTCCCACGCCAACGGTGCCGCCGCCGGGTGCACCGAGCCGAGCAGCGGGCTGCGGGGCAGGTACTCCCCGTGGCGGCGCGCCCGCCGGGCCGGGTCGGTGGGTGTCCGCGTGGTGCCGCGAGCCCGCATCGTCGCGGTCGCGTCCTCGATGTCGGCCGCGGCGGCGTCGAGCACCGCGTCGTCGGCGTCGACGCTCAGCACCGCGTCGAGCAGGTCGCGCGTCGCGGCCGCGAGTCGGGTGCGGGCCGGGGTCACGAACCCGAGCCCGTCCGCGGCGGGTGGGGTCACCTCGGCCATCAACGGCCGTGGAAGACCGGCTTGCGCTTCTCCGCGAACGCGCGTGGGCCCTCCTTGGCGTCCTCGCTCGCGAAGACCGCGCCGCCGATCGGGTCCTGGTGGCGCATCGCGTCGAGGTCGGGGAGATGCTCGGTCTCGCGCCAGGCGCGCAGGATCGCCTGGGTCGACAGCGGGCCGCACTGGGCGACCTGGTCGGCGACGCCACGCGCGACGGTCAGGGCCATACCGTCGGGGACGACCCGGCCGATCAGCCCGATCCGCTGCGCCTCCTCGGCGGTGACCGGCCGGGCGGTCAGCAGGATGTCCATCGCGACGGTGTAGGGGATCTGGCGGGGCAGTCGGCACGCCGACCCGCCGAGAGGGAACAGCCCCCGCTTCGCCTCCCACACGCCGAAGATCGCGCCCTCACCGGCGATGCGGATGTCGGTGCCCTGCAGCATCTCGGTGCCGCCGGCGACGGCGTAGCCCTCGACCGCGGCGATCATCGGCTTCGAGCACCGGTAGTCGCGCAGCAGGCCCTTCCAGTGCAGGTTCGGCTCCTCGGTCATGCGCCGCTCCACGTACTCACTGCGCGGCTGGTTCATCGACACCAGGTCCATGCCCGACGAGAAGGTGCCCCCCGCGCCGGTGAGGATCGCGGCGCGCACCTCGCGCGTCTCGTCGACGTAGGTGTACGCGTCGGCGAGACCGACGAGCATCGACGGGCTCAGCGCGTTCTTCTTCTCGGGCCGGTTCATCGTGATGATCACGACCGGCCCGTCCCGCTCGACCGTGCAGTCATCGGTCGAGATGTCGAGGGTCTCGGACATGCGCGGGCCTCCAGGGTGCTCGGGTCGGGGAGCGGTGATCCTACGAGCGTGCGGCCGGCCGGTCCGACGGGCCCGCCTGGCGCGCGGTGGTCAGCGCCAGGCCCGGAGCAGCTCGGGGACGTCCTCGAGCGTCGCGACCCGCACGCACCCGGCGTCGGGGTGCAGGTCGAACGGGTCGACGAGGACCGGCTCGACCCCCGCGGCTCGGGCCCCGGCCACGTCGGCGGCGGGGGTGTCTCCGACGTGGACGGTCTCCTCGGCCGCGACGTCGAGCGCGTCGAGCGCCAGCCGGAAGATCCGCGGGTCAGGCTTGGCGACACCGACGACCGCCGAATCGAGGATCGCGGCCACCTCGACACCGGGGCCGGGCCCGACCTGACAGATCCCGTCGCGGCGCAGCTGCTCCTCGACCGTCCCGTCGGCGTTGGACACCACCGCGACCCGCAACCCGAGGTCGCGGAGCGTCGCGAGGGCGTCGCGGGCGCCGGGAATCACTCGCGTCCAGATCCCGCCGCGTCCAAACTCTTCCAACAGGACGTCGACCGCGTCGTCGACGGCGTCTTCGTCGACGCCGCACACGTGCGCGTAGGCGCGGTTGTACGCGTGCCAGATGCTCGTGTCCCCGTCGCGGTACCGCTCCAACGCGGCGACACCGTGGTAATGGGCCTCGTCGAGGCGTTCGGCTTCCACCGCGAGCTCGAGCCGGGCGAACGCGTCCCGGACCCGGTCGTGGGCGGGCAGGTAGAACACGCCACCCAGGTCCAGGCACACCGCCCGCACGCGCGTCACCAGAGCCGAAACGCTACCGGGCGGCCGAGAGGGCCCCTGGTACCGTGACCGGTCAGATGGAGTTTCGTCGCATCAACGCCCTCCCGCCGTACGTCCTCGGTGTCATCGAAGGGCTGAAGATGGAGGCCCGCCGGGCCGGCGACGACGTCGTCGACCTCGGCTTCGGCAACCCCGACATCCCGTCGCCACCCGTCGCGGTCGCCAAGCTCTGCGAAGCGGTCCAGAATCCCCGCAACCACCGGTACTCGGCGACGCGCGGGATCCCGAAGCTCCGCCAGGCCGTCACCGACCTGTACCAGCGCCGCTTCGACGTCGAGCTCGACCCCGACACGCAGGTGTGCGCCACGATCGGTGCCAAGGAGGGGTTTTCGCACCTCATGTGGGTGCTGCTCAGCCCCGGCGATTCCGCGCTGGTGCCCAGCCCCTCCTACCCGATCCACATCTGGGGGCCGAACCTGTCCGGCGCGGAGGTCCGCCACGTGCGCCTCGGCCCCGAGCAGGACTTCTTCGAGAACCTGCTCACCGCGTGGGAGGACTCCTGGCCCCGACCGCGGGTCATCGTGCTGTCCTTCCCCCACAACCCGACCACCGCGTGCGTCGACCTCTCGTTCATGACCCGGATGGTCGACTTCGCCCGCACCCACGACGTGCTCCTCGTCCACGACTTCGCCTACGCGGACCTCGGCTTCGACGGCTACGACCCCCCGTCGATCCTGCAGGTCCCCGGCGCCGCCGACGTCGCGGTCGAGCTGTACACCCTCACGAAGTCGTTCTCGATGGCGGGATGGCGGGTGGGGTTCCTCCTCGGCAACAGCGAGGTCGTCGCTGCCCTCGCCCGGCTGAAGAGCTACCTCGACTACGGCACCTTCCAGCCCATCCAGATCGCCTCGATCGTCGCCATGAACGATGCGCCCGACTATCCCGTCGGCGTCAACGAGATCTACCGGCGCCGACGCGACGCCCTCGTCGAAGGGCTCGCCCGGGTCGGATGGGAGATCGAGAAGCCTCGCGGGACCATGTTCGTGTGGGCCCCGATTCCGGAGGCCTACGAGGAGTACAACAGCCTCGAGTTCTCCAAGCTGCTCGTCGAAGAGGCGAAGGTCGCGGTGTCACCCGGCGCGGGCTTCGGGCCCGGCGGGGAGGGGTACGTCCGGTTCGCGCTGGTCGAGAACGAGCACCGCATCAGCCAGGCGGTCCGCGGCGTGCGCCGCGCGCTCCCGAAGCTGGGCTGACCCGACCGCGGCTCCCACGGTGGCGAGCCCACCGAATCAGTAACGTGGCCGGGCGCGACACGGGGGGTGCGACAGCGATGCTCTACTGGACGCTGAAGGCAGTGTTGACGCCCGTGCTGCGGGTCGGGTTCCGCCTCCGGATCGAGGGTCGCGAGAACGTGCCCCGGCGGGGTCCGGTCATCTTCGCCGCGAACCACCGCTCGTTCCTCGACTCGGTCTTCCTGCCCCTCGCGATCGGCTGGCGTCGCCTCACGTTCGTCGCGAAAGCCGAGTACTTCGAGCAGCGCCGAACCGCATGGTTCTTCCGCGCGTTGGGTCAGATCCCGATCCAGCGGTCCGGTGGCAGCGCGAGCGACGAGGCGCTGGGCGCCGCCACCGCCGTGCTCGCCGCGGGTCGACCGTTCGGCATCTACCCCGAGGGGACCCGGACCCGGGACGGGGTCACCCACCGCGGCCACACCGGCGTGGCTCGCCTCGCCCGCGCGACCGGCGCGCCGATCGTCCCGGTCGGTCTGGTCGGCACCGACGAGGTGCAGCCGACCGACAAGAAGATGCCCCGCTTCCTGCGCCCCGTCACCATCCGGTTCGGGGCCCCGATCTCGGCGGCCCGCTCCGGCGACGACAGCGACGGGATGGCCTTGCGGGCCCTCACCGACGAGGTCATGTTCGACATCGTCCAGCTGTGCAGCGTCTACGAGTACCGCGACATCTACGCCACGAAGCAAGCCGAGGACGTCCCCACCGAACCTGCCCGCGTCGACGCGCTGGTCGCCTGACCCGGCGCGTCAGTCGCGGGCCCAGCCGCGCGACCGTTCCACCGCCCGCCGCCACCGCGTGTGCTCCGCGTCGAGGCGCACCGCGTCACCGGACGGGATGAACTCGGCGTCGGCCCGCCACGCCGCCCCGACCTCCGCCGGGCTGCCCCACACCCCGACGCCGAGCCCGGCGAGGAACGCGGCGCCGAGCGCGGTCGTCTCGCTCGCCGCGGCTCGCTGCACCGGCACGCCGAGCACGTCGGCTTGGAACTGGCACAGGAGGTCCATGACGCTGGCGCCCCCGTCGACCCGCAACGCCCGCGGCGCCTGCCCGGCCGCGGCGGTCATGGCGTCGACGACGTCGCGGGTCTGCCACGCGATCGCGTCCACCACGGCCCGGGTGAGGTGCGCCCGGGTCGTCCCTCGGGTGATCCCGAGGACTGTTCCCCGCGCGTACGGATCCCACCACGGTGAGCCCAGCCCCGTGAACGCGGGGACGAACACCACCCCGCCGGTGTCGGGCACGCTCTCGGCGAGCGGCCCGGCCTCGGCCGCGTCGCCGATGATCCCCAGCTCGTCGCGGAGCCACTGGATCGCCGCGCCGGTGACGAACACCGCGCCTTCGAGCGCGTACGCGACCGCGCCGTCCAGGCTCCACGCCACGCTCGTGAGCAGCCCCTCGGCGGGTGGAGGATGGGTCGGCCCGAGGTTCATGAGCACGAACGACCCGGTGCCGTAGGTGTTCTTCATCATCCCCGGCTCGACGCACGCCTGCCCGAAGAGCGCCGCGGGTTGGTCACCGGCGATCCCCGTGACCGGGACGGTCAACCCGGCGGCCTGCATCACGTCGGTCATCCCGAAGCGGCCGCTGCTCGGGCGAGGCTCCGGGAGACAGGAGCGGGGTACCCCGAACAGCGCGGACAGCTCGTCGGACCAGGTCCCGGCGTCCAGGTCGAAGAGCATCGTCCGCGACGCGTTCGACGGGTCGGTCGCGTGCACGCCACCGTCGGGACCGCCGGTCAACCACCACAGCAGCCAGCTGTCGACGGTCCCGAACGCCAACGCCGGATCCGCGGCGACGCCGCCGTCGCGGAGCAGCCACTCCAGCTTCGTCGCCGAGAAGTACGGGTCCAGCACGAGCCCGGTCCGAGCCCGGATCAGCGGCTCGTGGCCGGCGGCGCGGAGCTCCTCGCAGCGAGCTGCGGTGCGCCGGTCCTGCCACACGATGGCCCGATGCCGCGGCGCCCCGGTCCGCCGGTCCCACACCACCGCGGTCTCCCGCTGGTTCGTGATCCCGATCGCGGCGACGGTCGTCCCCGCCGTGGCGCACACCTCCGCGACCTCCGCCAACGTCGCGCGCGTGGCGTCGAGGATGTCGTCGGGGTCGTGCTCCACCCAGCCGGGCCGGGGGAAGTGCTGGGGGAACTCGCGGTAGGCACGCGTCCGGATCGACCCGGTCTCGTCGACGGCGACGGTCCGCACCCCGGTCGTCCCGGCGTCGATGGCCAGGACGACGCTCACGAGGGAAGGGTCGGAGACCCCCAGAACGCGGCGTCGTCGCTCGCGGCAGTGGGTGCGTCCCCCGGTGGCAGCGCCGCGATGGGCGCCTTCGGGGTGAGGCGGGCGACGAGCGCCCCGCCGAGTTGGCGTTGCCCGGGCCGGAACTCGAACACCATCCGGGTGCCGTTGGTGGCCTGGACCCGAACCTGGAAGAGGGGACGGGACCGATGCACGGCATCCACCGTGAACGCCTCGTAGCGCTTCCCGATCACGAGGTCGCGTGCCTGCGGTGCCCGCCGGTGCCGGGCGAGCAGCAGCAGCCGCCGGTCGGTCATCACCATCAGGTACTGCCGGCGGGCCTGAAGCCACAACGGCACGCGTGGCTTGCGCTGCGCCGCCCAGCAGACCCCGTGCTCCACCACCGCCTCACCCTCGACGAGCGCACCCTGCGCGGCGGCGGTGATCTGCTCGACGCGGCGGCGAGGCATCGACCGAGGTTACCGGCCTTCCGTGTCGGGCCCGGGGTAGGCCAGGATGGGGGCGGAGCGAGGAGGCCGGATGCGCATCGGGATCCTGACCGGCGGTGGCGACTGCCCCGGCCTCAACGCGGTGATCCGCGCCGTCACCCGAAAAGGGGAGGGCGTCTACGGGCATCAGCTCGTCGGGTTCCGCCACGGCTGGCGGGGTGTCCTCGACGGTGAGGTGGCCGAGCTCACCGTCGCGTCGACACGCGAGCTGCTGCGACGCGGCGGCACCGTCCTCGGGACGTCTCGCACCAACCCGCTCCATCGCGAAGGTGGTGTCGACACCGTCGTCGCGAACCTCGAACGCGAGCACGTCGACGCGCTCATCGCGGTCGGCGGCGAAGACACCCTCGGGGTTGCCGCCGCGCTCGGCGCGAACGGGGTGCACTGTGTCGGGGTCCCCAAGACCATCGACAACGACCTCAACGCGACCGACGTGACGTTCGGGTTCCACACCGCGGTGCAGATCGCCACGGACGCGCTCGACCGCCTCCACACCACCGCGGAGAGCCACGACCGCGTCATGGTCACCGAGGTGATGGGCCGCCACGCGGGATGGCTCGCGCTCGAGTCCGGTTTGGCCGGCGGCGCGGACATGATCCTCATCCCGGAACGCCCCTTCGATCTCGACGAGGTCTGCGACCGGCTCCGGCACCGCCACGCCAGTGGGGCCAGCTACTCGATCGTCGTCGTCGCCGAGGGCGCGCAGCCGGCCGCGGGGACCCTCACCGTCCAAGACGCCGGCGTCGACGAGTTCGGCCACACCCGCCTCGGCGGGATCGCGAGCACCCTCGGCCCCGAGATCGAAGCCCGCACCGGATTCGAGACGCGCGTCACGATCCTCGGTCACGTGCTGCGGGGCGGGACCCCCACCGCGTACGACCGCATCCTGGCCACCCGCATGGGTCTCGCCGCCGTCGACGCCGTCCACGAGCAGGACTACGGGACCATGGTCGCCCTGCACGGCACCGACATCGTCCGGGTCCCGTTCGACGACGCGCTCCGAGAGCTGAAGACCGTCCCGCCCGCGCTGCTCGACGAGGCCGCGGTCTTCTTCGGCTGACCCGACGCGACCCCACGGTCCCGCGCGCCACACTGGTGTCGGCGCGAACCGAACGGGCCGTGCCGGTCCGGAGCCGGTACCCGCGTCTCGCCCACCGGCCGAAGCGGAGCAACCATGGGTTCAGCGCTGGACGACCTGCTCGACCTCCTCGAGCTCGAGCCGCTCGAGGTGAACCTGTTCCGCGGGCTCAGCCCCGACGAGGACCGCCAGCGGGTCTTCGGCGGTCAAGTCGCCGCGCAGGCCCTCGTCGCCGCCGGCCGCACTGTCGACACCGACCGGCCCGTCCATTCACTCCACGCCTACTTCCTCCGCCCCGGTGACCCGACCATCCCGATCGTGTACGAGGTCGACCGCATCCGCGACGGGCACTCGTTCACCACCCGACGGGTCGTCGCCATCCAGCACGGCCGCGCCATCTTCAACCTGCAGGCGTCGTTCCAGATCGTCGAGACCGGACCCGACCACTCCGCGGAGATGCCCGACGTCCCCGGCCCCGACGAGCTCCCGACCTACCGCGAACGGATCGAGAGCTCCCTCGACCGGTTCGGGCCCGAGACGACCGAATGGCTCATCCGGGAACGTCCGATCGAGTCGCGCCCCGTCGACGACCCCCACTGGATCCAACCGGCGCCGCGGGCACCGGCCCAAGACGTGTGGATCCGCGCCAACGGCTCGCTGCCCGACGAACCGCTGGTCCACGCGTGCGTCGTCGCCTACGCGTCGGACCTCACCCTGCTCGACACCGCCACGCTGCCCCACGCGATCGGGTACGACGGCAACTACATGATGGCCAGCCTCGATCACGCCATGTGGTTCCACCGGCCGTTCCGCGCCGACCAATGGCTCCTCTACCACCAGCTCAGCCCGTCCGCGTCGGTGCACGCGGCCTCGCGCTCGGGCACGTGTTCCGAGAGGACGGCGACATCGTCGTCACCGTCATGCAAGAAGGCCTCCTCCGCCCCGTGCCGACCCCACCCGCGTCCTGACGTGCCCAGCCCCGACGGGCGCGTCGACCTGCGCTCCGACACCGTCACGACCCCCACCCCCGAGATGCGAGCGGCCATGGCCGGCGCCGACGTCGGCGACGACGCCTACCGCGAGGACCCGACCGTCAACCGGCTCGAGACCATGGCCGCCGCGCTCCTCGGCACCGACGCCGCCCTGTACGTCGTGTCCGGCACGATGGCGAACCAGCTCGCCCTCCGGGTGCTCGGCACCCCCGGCACCGAGATCCTCTGCGGCCGAGCGCGCCCACGTCTACCGGTACGAGCACGCCGCCACCGCCGGGAACACCGGGGTGCAGCTCCGGCCGCTGCCCGACCCGGACGGGCTGCTCGCCGCCGACGCGATCGCCGGCGCGGTCGCCGACGCGGGGGACCACCTCCCGGCGCTGTCCGCGGTCGCGACCGAGAACCCGCACATGCCCGAGAGCGGGCGACCCTGGACCGTCGAGCAGGTCGTCACCGTCGCCGACGCCGCGCACCGCCACGGTCTCGGCGTCCACTGCGACGGCGCCCGAATCTGGAACGCCGCGGTCGCGCTCGGGGTCGCCCCGAGCCGGCTCGCCGCACCCGTCGACACCCTCATGTTCTGCCTCTCGAAGGGGCTCGCCGCCCCGATCGGCTCGGTGCTCTGCGGACCGCAGGCGCGCATCGACACCGCCCGCGAGCACCGGGCCCGCCTCGGCGGGTCGTGGCGGCAGGCCGGGATCCTCGCCGCGGCGGGCCTCGTCGCGCTCGAGACCATGGTCGACCGTCTCGCCGACGACCACGCCCGAGCCGGCCGGCTCGCGGTCGCGCTCGCGGACCGGTGGCCGGGGAGCGTCGACCCGGCCGCGGTGCAGACCAACATCGTGTGCGTCGCCGACGACACGCTCCCGACCAAGCTCGTCGAGCGACTCGACGAGCACGGGATCCGGGCGGGCAGGATCGACGCCAGGACCGTACGCTTCGTCACCCACAAGGACGTCGACGACGACGACGTCACACGGACCATCGCCGCGCTAGACGCCATACGCAAGGAGGACACATGAGCCGGGTGCTCATCACGGGCTGCTCGACCGGGTTCGGGCGCGCCGCCGCGGTCGAGCTCACCAAGCGGGGCCACGACGTCGTCGCCACCGCCCGCCGGCCCGAGACGCTCGACGACCTCGACGTCGCGGCTCGGCTCGCGCTCGACGTCACCGACGACACGTCCGTCGCCGCCGCGGTCGCCGCCGCGGAGCCGATCGACGCGCTGGTGAACAACGCCGGGTTCGGCGTCGTCGGCCCCGTCGAGCGCGTCGCCCTCGACGAGGGTCGCGCCTGCATGGAGACCAACCTCTTCGGCACGGCGCGGGTGATCCAGGCCGTGCTCCCCGGCATGCGGGCCCGGCAGGCCGGGACGATCGTCAACGTCTCGTCGGTCGCGGGACGGGTCGGTGTGCCCCTCGACGGCTTCTACTCCGCGAGCAAGTGGGCGCTCGAAGGGCTCTCCGAGTCGCTGTCGTTCGAGGTCGGGCACTTCGGGATCCGCGTCCGGATCGTCGAGCCGGGCGCGTTCGAGACCGCGTTCTCCGACAACGTCGTCCGCGCCGAGATCGCCGCCCCCTACGACGAGCTCGACCGGGCCTGGGAGCAGGCCCACGTCGTCCTCGCGGGGGACGGCCCGCCACCCGGCGCGGAGGTCGTCGCCGCGGTGATCGCCGACGCGGTCGAGAGCACCGAGCCCCGGCTGCGTTGGCCGGTCGGCGCCGACGCCGACCTGGCGCTCGGCGCCAAGGACACGATGTCCTTCGAGGACTTCGAGACGACGATGCGGGGGATCCTCGGGCTGGAATGGTGAGCGTGCTCGTCGACGACACCCCGGCGAGCGTCCTCGCCGTCTACGCCCACCCCGACGACCCCGAGATCTCCGCCGGCGGAACCCTCGCCCGCTGGGCCGCGGCGGGCGCGGCGGTGTGGGTGCTGCTCACCACCCGGGGCGACAAGGGCAGCACCGACCCCGACGACGACGGGGACACCCTCGCCCAGCTGCGGGTCGAGGAGACCGCGCGGGCCAGCGAGCTGCTCGGCTTCGCCGGGCATCGCCACCTCGACTACCGCGACGGGGAGCTCCCCGACGACCTCGACCTCCGCGCCGCGATCGCCCGGTGCGTGCGCGAGCTCCGACCCGACGTCGTGCTCTGCCCCGACCCCACCGCGGTGTTCTTCGGCGACTCGTACTTCAACCATCGTGACCATCGGGTCACCGGCTGGGCGACCCTCGACGCGATCGCCCCCGCGGCGGGCAACCCCCACTACTTCCCCGACCAGATCGCCGCGGGCCTCTCGGTGCACCAGGTCCGAGCCGCGTACCTCTCCGGCACCCTCGAACCGAACTGTTGGGTCGACATCAGCGACGTCCTCGAACGCAAGGTCGACGCGCTGTTCTGTCACGCCAGCCAGCTCACCGAGACCGGCGACTGGTTCCGCCAGTTCCTCCGCGACGCCGCCGAGGAAGCCGGCCAGGCCGCCGGGGTGCGCTACGCCGAGGGGTTCCGCCGCTTGACGCTCGGGGCCTGACTCACCGGCGCGGCGGCCGCTTCCACTCCGCCATCGCCCGCAGCACCAGCACCGCGACGACACCGACCCCGACCGCGCCGATTGCCGCGCCGATCAGGGTCCCGAGCAGTTTCGCGGTGTTGGCCGTACCGGTCGTCCCGACGTCGACGAGCCCGTAGCCGATGATCCCACCGAAGATCCCCGCGACGACCACACTCCCGAACGCGAGCAGGTACGCGCCGCGAGACGGCAACCCGCTCGGCAGCCCCCCAGACGCGTCGTTCTCACCCACCACGACACGGAATCGTACGGCGAGCACCCGCCGGTAGGCTCCTCGGCGATGCGGGAGTGGCTGGTCGCCGGCGCGCTCGTCGAGGTCGACGGCGCGTTGCTCCTCGTCCGCAACGAGCGCCGAGGCGGGTTCTCGGACTGGTCGACCCCCGGCGGGGTGATCGACGCCGACGACGCCACCGTCCTCGACGGGCTGACCCGCGAGGTGTATGAGGAGACCGGCCTGCGGGTCAGCGACTGGGAAGGCCCCCTCTATGAGGTCCACGCCGTCGCGCTCGACCTCGGGTGGCGGCTCCGAGCCGAGGTGTACCGGGCGGTCCGCTTCGAAGGTGACGTCTCGGTCGAGGACCCCGACGGGATCGTCGTCGAAGCCCGGTTCGTCGACGGCGCCGACTGCGCCGCGTGCCTCGCCGAGGGCGCCCCGTGGGTGCGGGAACCGCTGGCCGAGTGGCTCGCCGAACGGTGGGGCCCCGACGCGGCGCGCGGCTACGCCTACGACGTGCGGGGCACCCGCCGTGACGCGCTGACGGTGCGGCGGACGTCCCCGGCTGCCGGGTGACCCCGCCCGACGCGGCCATCCTCCACGTCGACCTCGACGCGTTCTACGCCGCGGTCGAGCAGCGAGCCGACCCGTCCCTCGCCGGGCGTCCCGTCGTCGTCGGCGGCCTCGGGCCACGCGGGGTCGTCGCCGCCGCGAGCTACGAAGCGCGACGGTTCGGGATCCAGTCCGCGATGCCGATGGGGCGCGCCCGCCGCGCCTGCCCCGACGCGGTGTTCCTCGCGCCCCGCTTCGACGCCTACCGCGACGCCAGCGGGCAGGTGATGGCCATCCTCCGCGAGTTCACACCCGTCATCGAGCCGATCGCGCTCGACGAGGCGTTCCTCGACCTGCGCGGTGCCCGCCGCCTCCACGGGACCGGCGCGGACGTCGCCGCGACGGTCCGCGCCCGTGTGCGCGACGAGACGGGCCTCACCGTCTCCGTCGGGGTCGCGACCACGAAGCTGATCGCCAAGCTCGCCAGTGACCTCGCCAAACCCGACGGGTGCCTCGTCGTCGCGCCCGGCACCGAGCTCGACTTCCTCCACCCGCTCGACGTCGCCCGCCTCTGGGGGGTCGGCCCCGCGACCCGCCGCCGCCTGGAAGGGCTCG
Organism: uncultured Actinomycetes bacterium; assembly: GCA_963714105.1. GTDB lineage: Bacteria > Actinomycetota > Acidimicrobiia > IMCC26256 > PALSA-555 > PALSA-555. The sequence goes on from OY970233.1 coordinate 2,985,860, forward strand.
GGGTGCGCACCATCGGAGACCTCGGCGCGCTGCCCGAGGCGTCGCTGCAACGGACGTTCGGGCGCGCCCACGGCACCCATCTCTTCGCGTTGGCCCGCAACGACGACGACCGGGCCGTCGAACCCGACCGGCAGGTGAAGTCGATCGGCCACGAGGAGACCTTCGCGTCGGACCTCACCGACCGGGCCGAGCTGGCCCGCCACCTGCTCCGGTTCGCGGAGCGCGTCGCGGCCCGACTCCGCGACGGACCGATCGCCGCCCGCACCGTCCAGCTCAAGGCCCGCTACGCCGACTTCCGGACCGTGACCCGCTCCCGAACCCTCCCCGAACCGACCGACCTCGCCCAGGACCTGGCGCACGTCGGACGCGAGCTGCTCGACGACCTCGACCTCGGCTCCGGGCTGCGCCTCCTCGGCCTCGCCGCCCAGCAGCTCGTCCCCGTCGACCAGGTCCAGCCGTCGCTGCCCTTCGGCGACCCCGACGACGACGGATCCCGCGGGTCGTCAGCACGACCTCGAGCGCACCGTCGACCAGGTGCGGCGCCGCTTCGGCGACGACGCGGTGACCCGCCGCGACCGGGCCGGCCCCGCGATGACCACCCGGATCGGGCTCGTCGGCTGCGGCCACATCGGCTTCATCCACTCCTACACCCTCCTGCGGCTCCGCCGGGCTGGGCTCGTCGACGCCGCCGTCACCGCCACCTACGACATCGACCCGGCCCGCGCCGAAACGTTCGCGGCACCCCACGGGGCGCGTGCCTGCGCCCGCCTCGACGACCTGCTCGACACCGTCGACGTGGTCTGGGTCTGCACCTGGACCGCCGCCCACGAACCCGTCGTCGCTGCCGCGGTCGCGCGAGACCTCGCGGTGTTCTGCGAGAAGCCGCTCGCCCCCGACCTCGCCGCGTGCGAACGGGTCGCCGCGCTGCTCCAACGGGTCCACCACCAAGTCGGGCTCGTCCTGCGCCACGTCCCCGTCTTCCAAGCCGTCGCCGCCGCGCTCGCTGACCGCGACTACGGCCGGCCCCTCGCCGCGGTGTTCCGAGACGACCAGTACTTCCCGATCCAGGGCTACTACGCGTCGGAATGGCGCGCCGACGTCACCCGCGCCGGTGGCGGCACGCTGCTCGAGCACTCCATCCACGACGTCGACGTGCTGCGCTGGCTCCTCGGCGACGCGACCTCGGTGCGGGCCACCGTCGCGTCCCGGTTCGGATACCCCGGGATCGACGACGTCGCCGCGGTGACCCTCACCTTCGCCGACGGTGCCGTCGCCAACCTGACCAGCGTGTGGCACCAGATCCTCACCCGCGGGTCGAGCCGCCGCCTCGAGGTCTTCTGCGAGGACGGGCTCCTCTGGCTCGACGACGACCAGGTCGGGCCGCTCCACGTCGAGACCTCCGACGGGGCGACCACCGTCCCCACCGACTCGCCCGCCTGGGTCGAGCGCCTCGACGTCCCGGCCGCCCTCGCCCGGGTCGTCGCCGAGTACGCGCCGGCCAGCCGAGCCTTCCTCGACAGCTGCGCCACCCCGGGTGCCGGGCGCGTCGGCCCGGACGCCGCGACCGCCCTCGCCGCCCACCGCCTCGTCGACGCCGCCTACCGGTCCGCGGCCGCCGGCGGGGAAGCAATCGCCCCGATGCCGCGTTGAGGCTTCGCGAGGGCTGCGCGACAATGGCCCCCGGCTCGGCCGTAGAGTCGGGTCAACCACAGAGGAGCTCCGCCCACCGCCATGCCGCTATCCGAGGACGAGCAGCGGATCCTGCGGGACATCGAGGCCAACCTGTCGGTCACCGACCCCAAGTTGGTCCAGCAGGTCTCCGACACCACCCTGTATCGCCACGCTGCCCGCATGATCAAGTGGGCCGTCGCCGGGTTCATCGTCGGGTTGCTCATCTTGCTGGCCACGTTCACGAGCGTGCTCGCACTCGGCGTCGTCGGGTTCCTCATCATGCTGTTCTGCCTGCTCGTCATCGAGCGCAACGTGCGCAAGATGGGCCGGGCCGGGCTCGAGAGCCTCACCGGCTCGCTGCGCGGCGGGGCCCTGAAGGGTGTCTTCGGCGAGACCGGCCGTCGCTGGCGGGAGCGCTGGAACCGCGACGACGACGCCAGCTGACCGACACGCATGGGCTTCACCGCCCCGCAAGCCGCCCGGCTCGCCGGCTGCTCCCCAGCCCAACTCGACTACTGGCAACGCTGCGGCCTCGTCGTGGCCCACCCGAGCGAACCCGAAGGCCCGTACACGTTCCGGGACCTCGTCGCGCTGCGCATGGTCCGGTCGCTCCTCGACGCCGGCGTCCCCCTCGCCCGCATCCGCCGGGCCGTCAACACGCTCCTCGACGCCGGTGAGGACATCGCCGAGCTGCGGGTCGTAACCGACGGCGACCACGTCTGGGCCTGCCGCGACGACGGGCAGATCCTCGACGCGCTCCGCCACGGCCAGCTCGCCCTCTTCGTCGCCGTCGACCGGATGGCCGCCGACGTTGACGCCGAGGTCCGGGCCTTCTCCCACGACCGTCAGTCGTTCGTCGACGGACTCCGCAACCCCGACCATCCCGCCGGCTCCGGCTGACGCGACACCCCCCGCACCCGCAGGCGCGCCCGCCACCGGTCCGCCCCGCGCAGCGTCGCCAGCAGCTTGCGGTGCACCTCGTCGGCGTCGCGCCACGCCGCGTCCACCGCAGCCGGGTCCGGCGGCGCGGCGCCGTACCGCGCCGCGGTGTACCGGCCGGCGAGGGACCGCAACGGCGTTGCCACCTCCGGCCCCACCGCGTCGGGGAGACCCTCGGCGACCTCGAACGGCGTCAACGACGCCGGCCAGGCGACCCCACCGTCCGCGAGCCCGTCGAGCGCCTCCGCCCACGCGCCCGCGACCGCCTCGGCGGGCGCGGCCACGTCACGCCGCCGCGCCCGCCGGCGGCGCCGACGGGTCGACGCCACCACCGCCGCGGCGACCCCACCCAACGCGAGCAGCCCGACGATCACCGCGACCCACGTCAGCGCGGACCAGCCGCCGTGGCTCCGGCTCGTCCCACCGTTCGGCGCGGAGATGCTCACCCGCCCCCGAGGTGCCGACGACGAACCGCCCGACGAGCCCCCCGGCGGTGCTCCCGACGGCGCGGTCGGTGTCGGCGCGAGCGTCGTCGGCGTCGGCGTCGGCTGCGGCGACCTCGACGTCGGCGACGGTGCCTCCTTCGGCGGGGTGCTCGCCCCCGGCTGCCCCGACGCCGGCGTCGGCTCGAACAGGTCGGTCCAGCCGATTCCCGACAGGTAGATCTCCGGCCACGCGTGCGCGTCGAAGTTGCTCACCTGGTACACGCCCGTGGCGTCGCGGGTCCCCTGTGTGAACCCCACCGCGACTCGCGCCGGGATGCCCAACGAGCGGGCCATCACCGCGAAGGTGCTCGCGAACTGCACGCAGAAGCCGCGCCGGTCGGTCAGGAAGCGGGTCATCGCGTTCTCGTCGTCGCTCAGATCCACCGTCGGGTCGTAGGTGAACAGCCCGCTGCGGAAGTAGTCGCGCAGTGCCGCGGCCTGGTCGTAGGGGAGCGTGCGCCCCGCCGTGACCCCCCGCGCCGTCTCCCGCAGGATCGCCGGCAGGTCGCCCGGCAGCGCGGTGAAGCTCAGCAGCGACTTCGGGACCGGCGCCGCGGTCCCGAGCCGCAACGCCGGGGTGATCGTCGTCGGCCCCACCGCGGACACGACCGAGTACCGCAGGCCCGACACCGTCGGCTGCCGAGTCGCGAGGATGTGGGAGTCGAGCACGACGAGGATGTCGGGACGGGTCACCGACACCGGGTCGTACGCCGCGGGCATCCAGCGGTCGCCGAGCGGGCCGATCTCGTAGGTCTGGCGCAACGACCCCGCCGGTGCCGCACCGGACAGGCTCCGGCCGACCGCGTCGCTGCCGTGCGCGCTCAACGCCCACTGGCCGCCACCGGCGGCGCTGTACTGGTCCAGCGCGGTGAGCCGCCAGTAGGCCGGCTGGTCGGCCTTCACGGTGAACACCACCTGATGGTTCCCCCGGTTGAGGCGGGCGCCCATGGCGACGAACGGAGCCACGCTCGTGTAGCTGCTCGCCCCGCCGTTCGCGGCGGTGTGCGCGAACCGCCCCTGCGGGTACGAGCCCAGCACCGCGGCGGCGAACCCTTCGCCGACCAGCACCGCGACCAGACCCAACGCCACGGCCGCCACCACCAGCATCGGCGCGACCGAACGGGGGGAGCGGCCGACGCGGGTGCGGCCACGCGCGAGGAGCGCCTGGTGCTGCACCGCGAGGAACGCCGCCGCCGCGACCCCGAAGCACACCGTGTCGAGCACCCACTGGTTCGACAGCCCCCACGCGCGCACCAACATGAACGCGACCAACGCGGGGAACAACGCACTGATCGACGCGTCCCGTCGGAACGCCAAGTCGTCGGCGACGCTCGCGACGACCCACACGAGCAGCACGAAGACGAGCACGACCGCTTCGGTCGCGTGCAGCGGCGTGGTGTGATGCTGGATGCCGTTCCAGCCTGCTTGGATGCGGTCGGGGACGCGCGTCGGGCTGCCTTCGAGCGCACCGGCGTAGAGGAAGAACGCCAAGACCGACACCAGCGCGCCCCAGACGCCGGAGCGGGTCCACCGGCGGGTAGCCCAGCCGAGCGCGTGGGGGAGCAGCGCCGCGCCGAGCACCGGGCCGAGATACGCGCTCGACGCCAGGACCGCGCTGAAGTTCAGCGCGACCGCGGCGCTTACCGCGGCGAGCGCGACCGAGACGGGGAGTTCGCGGGATGCCATCGGAGGCCGCTCGCCCGGGCGGTGTTCCACGCCCGGGGGAAGGGTTGGGTCGCGGCGTCGACCACGGGGATCGGGCCGGTGGGGACGGGGGAGGGGCGGGTCACGATGAGGGTCACGACGCGACGACCGCGGAACGCCGCGGCGACGTCGACGATCGTGGTGTCGGGCGCGCCGGTGACCACGACGAGCCCACCCAGGCCCGCGCGTCGCCGCAACGCCGCGGTGACCGACGCCAGATGATCCGCGGGGTCCGGCTCCAGGACCGCCAGGCCGTCGAGGAGCGCGTCGAGGCCGCTCCGACGCCCCGGGCGCATCGTGTCGCCACCACTCGTGACCACCTCGACGGCTTGGTGGCTGCGAGCCAGGGCGGTCGCCACCGACGCGACGGCCTCGATCGCGACCTCGAACGATGCCTCGTCGTGGCGCTCCGGCCGGCCGTCGAGGAGGATCACCGTCCGGCCCGGCGCGGGCGCGTCGTCGACTCGGACGAGCAGCTCACCCCGCCGGGCCGACGATCGCCAGTGCACCCGCCGGGGATCGTCGCCGGGTTCGTACTCACGCAACCCGAGGAACTCGCCGAGCGCCTCCACCACCGGCACCCGCGGCCCGTCGGCCCGCTCCGCCGGCTCGCCGCCGCCACCACGGCGAGGCGTGACGACGTCGTGCACCCGGGGCCGCACGAGGACCTCGGTCGCGTCGGTCACCGCCCACGACTGGCGGACCAGCCCGCACGGATCCGCGATGGTCAACAGCGCCGGCCCCATGATGCGACGCCCGCGACGCTCGGTCGGAACCCGATAGGCGGCCTGCACCGGTGTCCCCGCCGCGAGGGGCACCAGCACGAAGCGCGCGGCGCGGCGACCCCCGTCGATGCTCTCCGTGAGCGTCAGCCACGGGGTCGGGGCCAGCGTGCGCCCGTGGAGGACCACCCGGCCCTCCTCACCGACCGTGAACCGGGGCGGGTTCGCGGTCCGGTCGAGCTCCACCAGCGTCCGGCGGCGACGCACCCACCCGTACCCGAGGAGGAGCAGCACCGCGCCCGCGGCGCCCAGCGCGGCGATCCCGACGACGAGGAACACCACCCCGGCGACGATGAGCCCGGCGGCGACGCCCGCCAGCGTCCAACCCCGCAGCGTCAGCTCCGGCGCGCCGATGCGAGGGCCTGCGGTCGTCCCCGACGTGGACGGCATCCGCTTACCCCGCGGCGCGGGGGACCGGCACGCTCGCCAGCACCCGCTCTAGCACCCCCGCCGCGGTGACGCCCCGCAGCTCGGCTTCGGGCGCGACGAGGACCCGGTGGATCAGCACCGCCGACGCCAACGCCTTCGCGTCGTCGGGGATCACGTAGTCGCGGCCCGCGCTCGCGGCCATCGCCCGCGCCGCCCGTTGGAGCGCCAACGCGCCGCGTGGGCTCGCGCCGAGGGCCAGCTCCGTGTCGCGGCGGGTCGCTTCCACCACGTCGACGATGTAGGCGCGCAACGCCGGCGCGACGTGCACCCCGACGATCGCCTCCGCCGCGGCGGCCACGTCGGCGGCGGTCGTCACCGGCTCGAGCTCGTCCGGCCCGACATGCCCGACGCCGTGGGTCTCGAGGATCGCCAGCTCCGCGTCCCGATCCGGGTATCCCATCGGGACGCGCATGAGGAACCGGTCCAGCTGCGCCTCGGGGAGGGGATAGGTGCCTTCGAGCTCGATCGGGTTCTGGGTCGCGATCACGAGGAACGGGCGGGGCAGCCCCCACGTGCGGGCGTCGACCGTGACCTGGCCCTCTTCCATCGCCTCGAGCAGCGCCGACTGGGTCTTCGGTGACGCCCGGTTGATCTCGTCCGCGAGCACCACGTGGGCGAAGATCCCTCCGGGACGGAACTCGAACTCGTTCGTCGCCCGGTTCCACACCGACACGCCGAGCACATCGGACGGCAACAAGTCGGGCGTGAACTGGATCCGGTGCGCCGTCCCCGCGATCGACCGGGCCAAGGCCTTCGCGAGCGACGTCTTCCCGACCCCAGGGACGTCCTCGATGAGGAGATGACCCTCGGCGAACAGGCACACCAACGCGAGCCAGATCTGGTCGCGCTTACCCTGGATCACGCGTTCGACGTTCTGGGTCAGCGCTTCGAAGAGCGCCGCGACGTCGACGCGCCGGGCCGCAGCGGGTTGAGCCAAACTCCCTCCTGAGCCGCGCGGCACGCTACCAGGACCCCCTCCCCGCACTGCCGATACCGTCGCGTGGTGCACGAACACGGTCGAGCGGGATGGGCACGCGCGAGCCTCGCGGTCGCGACGCGGCCCACACTCTGGCCGACCGCGGCCCGTCAGGCGCATCGCCTCGCCCGCCCGGACTGGTGGCGCCACTTCCCGTTCCTCCCGCGGCCCGACCGCGACTACCTCGCCTTCCGGCTCGAGACCCAGTACGGCGCCGCGACGACCCCACCCGACCCGGACGACCTCGTCGCCTACCTCCAGTGGTGTCGCACCCAGGACCGCGCCGCGACCCGCACCCGGCGGCGAGGAGAGCCGGGGCCGGTCGACACCCGCCGGTAGACTCCCCGCCGAACCCGCCGCCGGCGCGGGCGCCAGGAGGTCGCCAGGCTTGGGGAGATCGCTGCTGCTCAACGCCAGCTTCGAGCCTCTCTGCGTGGTGTCGGTGCGGCGGGCCGTCGTCCTCGTCCTGAAGGACAAGGCCGAGGTCGTCGCCCGCAACGGCGCGGAGCTGCGCTCCGAGCGGCGCGTCGATCCCCGTCCCGTCGGTGATCCGCCTCGTGCACTTCGTGCGCGTCCCCTACCGCAGCCGCGTCCCCCTCTCCCGCCGGGCCGTGTTCACCCGCGACGGGCACCGCTGCCAGTACTGCAACCGCGCCGCCGAGAACATCGACCACATCGTTCCCCGCTCCCGGGGCGGTGAGCACGCCTGGGAGAACGTCGTCGCCTCCTGCCGGTCGTGCAACGCCCGCAAGGAAGACCGCACCCTCGCCGAATCCGGGCTGCACCTGCGCCGCCCGCCCGTCGTCCCCCACGCCAGCCTCTGGCTCGTCGCCAGCGCCGGGTGTCTCGACCCGGCCTGGGAACCGTTCCTCCCCGGCCTCGAGGCCGTCCCCGCCTAGCCCCACCCCACCCCACCCGCCGCTCTCGGCCCGCCACGCCCGCCCGCGTCGGCGCGCCCGTTCCCGCACGCCCGCGCGGCCCCTCCCATCCCGGCCCGGGCATCCGCTGTCACCGGTGGGGTCGGTGGGGCGAAGTGGGGCGAGAGGTGTTGACGAGGTGGGGTTGTGGGGCGTAGGGTGGAGCGCAGTGGTTGATCGTGGAGCAACCGGGGTGGCACCGGGGGGCTCCGCTGGTGAGGGGACACGGTGGTCGCAACCCGCTTCTTCGGGCGCTATCAGCACACGCTCGACGACAAGGGCCGCCTCATCCTCCCGGCGGAGTTCCGCAAGGCGCTCGAGGACGGAGCCTTCATCGGCCAGTTCCCGGGTGGCTGCCTCGCCATCTACACACCCGAAAGGTTCGACGAGGTGAGCGAGGACATCACGCTGAGCGCCAAGCAGGGGGAACCCCGGACACGGTCGACGCGTCCCGGCTCTTCTTCTCCAGCGTCCAGCGGGTCACGCCCGACCGTCAGGGCCGCGTGCCGATCGCCGGGTACCTGCGCGCGTCGGCGGGCCTGGACCGCGAGGTCGTCGTGACCGGCCAGGACAACCGGATCGAGTTGTGGTCGCCCGAGCACTGGCGGGTGGTCGAGGAGCGCGGTCAAGCCGAGCTCGCTCGTCGCCAGGGCTGGGGCATGTAGCCAGCGAAAGGAGCACGGACCCTTAGACCGACGTGGCCTGATGGCCTGTCTGCAGCCCCCCGGCCGGCGCGGTGAAGCCCCTACTCCGCCCGCTCCACCGGACCGCTTCGGGGAGAAATCCGAACGGACGTCGTCCGTCCGGGGGGCTGCAGGCAGACCACCGGGTCGGCGAGGAGAACACATGGGTGGCTTCCAGCACCGACCGGTCATGGTCCGGGAGGTAGTCGAGCTCCTCGCCCCAGTCCCGACCGGCACCGTCGTTGACGCGACGGTCGGAGGCGGTGGGCACGCCCGCCACCTCCTCACCGCTCGGCCGGACGTCCGACTGCTCGGGATCGACCGTGACCCCGCAGCCGTCGCGGCGGCCCGAACCGAGCTTGAGCCCTTCGGTGACCGGGCCGTGATCGTGCAGGGCGGCTTCGAAGCCGTCGCCGACATCGTGCACCAAGCAAGTGAGGGGAACGTCATGGGCATCCTGTTCGACTTGGGCGTCAGCAGCCCGCAGCTCGACCTACCAGAACGCGGCTTCACCTACTGGGGCGACGCCCCGCTCGACATGCGCATGGACAGCGCGCAGGAGCTGACCGCCGAGAAGGTGGTCAACGAGTACCCGGAACCCGAGCTCGCCGCGCTCCTCGAGCGCAACAGCGAGGAGCGCTACGCGCGATCCATCGCGGCGCGCATCGTCGCGCACCGTCCGCTGCACACCACCGGTGACCTGGTCACCGCGGTCAAGGAGGGGATCCCGCCCGCGCCCGCCGGCGCGGCGGGCACCCGGCCCGGCGCACCTTCCAAGCCGTCCGCATGGAAGTGAACCGGGAGCTGCCCGAGCCTCGCCGCCGGCCTCGACGAGTCCGTCCACCTGCTCGGGCCCCGCGGCCGGATGCTCGTCCTTGCGTACCACTCCCTCGAGGACCGCATCGTGAAGGAGCGGTTCACCCGCTGGGCCGGGGAAGACCAGCCGGTCCCGCCCGGCCTGCCCGTGGAGCCGTCCCGCTCGCACGCGATCGTCCGTCGACTCACCCGCCGCCCGCTGCGCCCCCGCGTCGACGAGGTGGCTGAGAACCCGCGGGCCGAGAGCGCCCGGCTCCGGGCGGTCGAGAAGCTCCGCTCACCGTCCCAGCCGTGAGCTCCGCCGTCGCCGTCGCGGCCCCCGCCCACCGGGGCCGCCCGGCCCGTCGGGCCGCGCCGGCGCGACCGTCACCCCCCGCCGCGCCGAGCCCATCTCCGCGTCGTCACCCCGGCCCGCCGGGCCCGGCTGCTGCCCCACCCGATCGTCGCCGCCGCGATCGGCACCGTCGTCGTGCTCCTCGCCCTCGTCGTCGTCCACGTGCTCCTCGCCCAATCGCAGCTCGCCCTCGACCACCTCACCACGAAGGTTGACACCGCCCAGAGCAACTACGAGCAGGCCCGCCTCCAACACGCCGAGCTTGCCGCGCCGTCCCGCATCATCGCCCGCGCCCAGCAGCTCGGACTCGTCCCACCCGCGCAACCGGCGGTGCCCGTCCCCGTCACCAGTCCCAGCGCCGCGCCGGCGACGACACCCGCCACGGGTGCCCCCACCGTGAGGCGCTGATGCCCACCCGCACCCACGCGCGTCCTGCCCCCACCGCGCACGCCGCGAACCGGGCGACCGCCGGCACGGCCGGCGGTCGCTGCGCGCGCGCACCGCGCGACCCGACCCGCGGGCCGCGCCCACCCCGGCGCCTCACCCCGACTCGTCGCCCAGACCGCGGGACGGCGCCTCACCGCGCTCCTCGTCGCGGTCGCCGTCGTGTTCGCCCTCATCGTTCTCCGGCTCGTCGACGTCCAGACCGTCCACCGGGGCCGCTACGTCCGCCTCGGCGTGAACCAGCTGCTGCGCACGGTCACCGTCCCCGCACAGCGCGGCAGCATCCTCGACCGCAACGGCAACGAGCTCGCCGTGTCCGTCCAAGCCACGACCGTCTGGGCCGACCCCCGAGTCATCACCGACCCGGCCGGTGACGCGGCCAAGCTCGCGCCGCTCGTCGGCGTCGACCCGGCCACCCTCCAGGCCCGCCTCAGCCAGCACAATCTCGGCTTCGTCTACGTCGCCCGCAAGCTCGACCCCGCCGCGGCGAAGGCCGTCCGGGCGCTGGCCCTCCCCGGCATCGGCTTCCAGTCCGAGCCCAAGCGCTTCTACCCCGCGGATCCGCTCGCCGCGCCGCTCCTCGGCTTCGTCGGCACCGACAACGCCGGCCTCAGCGGTATCGAAGCCGGGCAGCAGTCCACCCTCGGCGGGCGACCCGGCCGCCTCGTCGTCGAGCAGGACCCCCGCGGCCAGGCCCTCCCGAACGGCACCCACCAGGAGACCGCAACCCGCCAAGGGTCGGATCTGGAGCTCACCGTCGACCAGTCGCTGCAGTACCAGGTCGAGCACGCGCTCACCGACGAGGTCAACGCGGACCACTCGAAAGGCGCGATGGCGATCCTCGCCGACGTGCGCACCGGGAACATCTTGGCCATGGCCACCGTGAACGGCGCCAACGGCACCCAGCCGGCCCAACCCGCGGGGGCGACGAGCCGCAACCGGCCCCTCACCGACGTGTTCGAACCCGGGTCCAGCGCAAAGGTCGTCACCATCTCGGCCGCGATCGAAGCCGGGCTCGTCAACCCGTCGACGGTCCTGTCGGTGCCTCAGTCCATCACCGTCGACGGCACCAAGTACGAGGACGTCGACACGCACCCGACCCTGATGACCGTTGCCGACATCCTCCGCGAATCGTCGAACGTGGGGACGATCGAGATCGCCCGGCTCCTCGGCCGTGACCGCTTCGACGCCGCACTGCACGCCTTCGGGTTCGGCACCCCGCCCGGCACCGGCTTCCCCGGCGAAGCCGCCGGCATCCTGCTGCCACGCGACCAGTACAACACGACCAGCATGTCGTCGATGCCGATCGGCAGCGGCATCGCGGTCACCGCCATGCAACTCCTCGACGTGTACCTGACCATCGCTAACAACGGCGTCGCCCGCTCCCCGAACCTCGTCGCCGCGTCCGTCGACGCGGCCGGGCACCGCCACGTCACGACCCGCGGGCCCGTGCACCCGGTCGTGTCGAGCACCACGGCCAGCGAGGTGCGCCAGATGCTCGTCGGTGTCGTCGCCGGCGGCACCGGCACCAAGGCCCAGATCCCCGGGTACCTCGTCGCGGGCAAGACCGGCACCGCCCGCAAGCCGCCCTACGACCACCCGCCCTACAACTACGTCGCCGACTTCGCCGGGTTCGCGCCCGCCGACTCCCCGCGCCTGGCCGCCATCGTCGTCCTCGACGAGCCCCAAGGCGCCGTGTACGGCGGTGAGGTCGCCGCACCGGCGTTCGCCAAGATCATGCAGTACGCGCTGACCGTCGAGCGGGTCCCGGCGTCGGCCACCTCGTCGGCCGCCGGGAGCGGCCCGGTACCCTGAGCCGGTCCCGTGACGGAGAGAAGGACCGCGCGCGTGCAGTTGCAGGAGCTCCTCGCCGACGTCGACGTGCTCGACGTCGTCGGTGACGCGACGGTCGACGTGCGCTCCCTCGCGCACGACAGCCGCCGCGTCGAAGCCGGAGCCTGCTTCGCATGCATCGTCGGCTCCACCACCGACGGTCACGAGCACGCGCCCGAGGCGCTTGCCGCGGGCGCCGTCGCGCTGCTCGTCGAACGCGACCTCGGGCTGGCCGTTCCCGAAGCCCGCGTCGCCGACGTCCGCCAGGCCCTCGGGCCCGCCGCCGCACGCCTCTACGGCGACCCGTCCCGCACCCTCTGCTGCCTCGGTGTGACCGGCACAAACGGCAAGACCACCGTCACCCATCTCCTCGCCGCGATCGCCGACGCGGCGGGGGAGGAGGCCGGCGTGGTCGGGACCGTCGGCGCCCGCGTCGGTACCGAAGCGCTGCCCCTCGAGCACACCACCCCGGAAGCCGACGAGCTCCAGCACCTCCTCGCCGACATGCGCGACCACGGCGTCGCCACCGTGGCACTCGAGGTGTCCTCCCACGCCCTCGCCCAGCACCGCGTCGACGGCACCTGGTTCCGGGCCGTCTGCTTCACGAACCTCACCCACGACCACCTCGACTTCCACCGGTCCCTCGACGCCTACTTCGACGCCAAGGCCCGACTCTTCGACCCGGCCCGGGCCGCCGCCGCGGCCGTCAACGTCGACGACCCGCGCGGCGACGAGCTCACCCGCCGGGCTCGGGCCCGCGGCCTCCCCGTCACCACGTACGCGCTCGCCGCACCCGCCGACACCGCCGCGACCGACGTCGTCGTCGACGCCGCCGGAGGCCACTTCACCCTCGTCGACGCGACCCACGACCCCCTGGCGCTCACCACCCCGCTCCTCGGACGGCACAACGCGGCGAACGCGGTCGCCGCCGCGGTCACCGCCCGCCTCGCCGGCTTCGCCGACGCCGCCATCGCCGCGGGGCTCGCCGCGGTCGCGACACTCCCCGGTCGTCTCGAACGGGTCGACGCCGGGCAGCCCTTTACCGTGCTCGTCGACTACGCGCACACCCCCGACGCGTTGCGCGCCGCGCTCGCCGCGGCGCGGACCCTCGCCGGAACCCGACGAGTCCTCGTCGTGTTCGGTTGCGGCGGTGACCGTGACGCGGCCAAGCGACCCGAGATGGGACGCACCGCCGCCGCGACCGCCGACGTCGTCGTCGTCACCTCCGACAACCCACGCGGCGAAAACCCGAGCGAGATCGCCGCCGCGGTGCTCGCCGGCGCCAACGACGGCCCCGCCACCGCGACCCTCGAGCTCGACCGTCGCCTCGCCATCCAGTCGGTCATCGCCGTCGCTCGCCCCGGCGACGTCGTCCTCATCGCCGGCAAGGGCCACGAGACGACCCAGCGCGTCGGTGACCAGACCATCCCCTTCGACGACCGCGTCGTCGCCCGCGAAGCGCTCGGAGGCACCCGGTGGAGCTGACCGCGGCCGAGATCGCCGCCGCGACCGGCGGAGCCGTCGTCGCTGGCCGCCCCGACGCGCGCGCGACGTCGTTCGCGATCGACTCCCGCGTCCTCGCACCGGGCGGCTGCTTCGTTGCCCTCGTCGCCGCTCGCGACGGGCACGACTACCTCCCCGCGGCGTGGGCCCACGGCGCAACCGTCGCGATCGTCACCCGGCCCGTCGCGGCACCGCCCCCCGACGCGACGCTCGTCCAGGTCGAGGACAGCCTGCGCGCCCTCGGCGCGCTCGGCGCGGAGGCCCGCGCCCGGCTGCGTGACACCCGGGTCGTCGCGGTGACCGGATCCGCGGGCAAGACCACGACCAAGGACCTCACCGCCGCCGCGGTCGCGACCCGACGGGTCCACGCCAGCCCGGCGTCGTTCAACAACGAAGCCGGTGTCCCGCTCACCCTGCTCGGCGCGCCGCCCGACACCGAGGTCGTCGTCACCGAGATGGGCGCCCGCTTCGCCGGCAACATCACCGAGCTGACCGACATCGCCCACCCCGACATCGGGATCGTCACCCACGTCGGGCTCGCCCACGCCGGCCACCTCGGCGGCGCCGCCGGCGTCGAACGCGTCAAGGGCGAGCTGGTCGAGGCGCTCCCTCCAGCGGGCCTCGCGATCCTCAACGCCGACTGCCCGCACGTCGAGGCGCTCAGCGCCCGCACCGACGGCGCGCGTCCTGCTCGTCGGGACCTCCCCGAACGCCGACGTGCGCATCACCGCGCTCACCCTCGACGACGAGCTTCACCCTCGCTTCTCGCTCAGCACGCCGTGGGGATCAACCCACGTCGAGCTGGGCCTCCACGGCGAGCACCACGCCACGAACGCGGCGATGGCCGCGACCGCGGCCGCCGACCTCGGGGTCCCGCTCGACGTCGCCGCCGCCGGACTCACCCGCGCCACCGCCGCGACGCAGCGCATGGAGCTCACCCGGACCGCCGCCGGTGTGACCGTCATCAACGACGCCTACAACTCCAGCCCCACCTCCGCGACCGCCGCGGTCCAGGCCCTCGGCCGGCTCGCCGCGCCGGGGCGGCGCATCGCGGTGCTCGGCGAGATGCTCGAGCTCGGTGCCGAAGGCCCCGACGCGCACACGGACCTCGGGCGGGGCACCGGCGCGGCGGGCGTCGACCTGGTGATCGCGGTGGGGTCCGGCGCGGCACCGATCGCCGCCGGCGCCCGGTCCGTCGGGGTGGCCGTTGTCGACGCCCCCGACCCGTGCGCGGCGATCACCATCCTCACCGAGACGGTCCGCCCCGGCGACGCCGTGCTCGTCAAGGCCAGCCGCGCCGTCGGGCTCGAGCACGTCGCCGCCGCGCTCACCGCGGGGGAGGACGAACCCGCATGATCGCGCTGCTCATCGCCGCCGGGGTTGCCTTCGCGCTCACCGTGCTCGGCACCCCGCTCTTGATCCGGGTGCTGCGAGCCCGGGGCATCGGCCAGCTGATCCGCGACGACGGCCCCTTCACCCACCCGCACGCGGCGAAGGCCGGCACCCCCACGATGGGCGGCATCGCGCTCGTCTCCGCCGCGGTCGTTGGGTACATCGTCGCCCACGTCCGGTCCGAGCAGCTCAAGTTCGCCCGCACCGGCCTCACCCTCATCGCGCTGGTCGTCGCGCTCGCCATCGTCGGGTTCATCGACGACTACCTCGGCGTGCGGGCCCGCCGCAACCTCGGGCTGCGCAAGCGGGGCAAGACCGCCGGTCAGCTCGTCGCCGCTGCCGGCTTCGCGCTCCTCGCTCTCAACTGGGTCCACGTGTCCACCCACCTGTCCTTCACCCGCGACCTGAACCTCGACATGGGCTCGTCCATCTGGTTCTTCGTCGCGATCGTCGTGATCGTCGGGTCCGCGAACGGCGTCAACCTCACCGACGGCATGGACGGCCTCGCCGCCGGCTCGGCGACGCTCGCGTTCGCCGCGTTCACCGTGATCACCTTCTGGGAGTTCCGCCACTTCGGCGTGTACCACGTCCAACCCGCGGGGGCGATCGACCTCGCGGTCGTCGCCGCGGCGTTGATGGGCGCGTGCGGCGGGTTCCTGTACTGGAACGCGGCCCCGGCCCGCATCTTCATGGGTGATACCGGCTCGATGGCCATCGGCGGCGCGCTCGCCGGCCTCGCGCTGCTGTCCCAGACCCTCCTCCTGCTCCCCATCCTCGGGGGGCTCTACGTGATCGAGACGTTGAGCGTCATGGCCCAGGTGATCTCCTTCCGCGGCTTCGGCCGCCGGGTGCTGCGCATGGCTCCCATCCATCACCACTTCGAGGTGAGCGGCTGGCCCGAGTTCACTGTCATCGTCCGCTTCTGGCTCTTCGCCGGTGTCTGCGTCGCCCTCGCGCTCGGGCTCTTCTACGCGGACTTCATCAACATCCCGGGAGCGATCGGCTGATGCCCACCGCGACGGCCCACCACCCGACGCCCCGACGCGCCGCGCCCGCCACCCCCGTTCGGCCTGCGCACTACCTGCTCCTGGTCGGCACCGTCGCGGTCCTGAACGTCGTCGGTGTCGTCATGGTGCTGTCGGCCTCGTCGGTCGTGTCGCTCACGACCTACGGGTCGGCCTGGTACTTCTTCGAACGGCAGCTCATCTGGACCGTGCTCGGCGTCATCGGCTTCGCCGTCGCGGTGCACATCGACTACCGACGCTGGCGGGACTGGGTCACCCCGCTGCTGTTCGTCACCACGGTGCTGCTCGTCCTCGTCCTCATCCCGCACTTCGGCATCTACGTGTCCGGCTCCCGACGGTGGCTCGGGTTCGGCTCGTGGCGGTTCCAGCCGACCGAGCTGGCCAAGCTCACGCTCGTCATGTTCGGCGCGCACGTGCTCACCCGACGGGAGCACGAGCTGCACGACTGGCGGGCCACGATCCGGCCGATCCTGCTCGTCGTCGCGCTGCTCGGCGGTCTCGTGTTCCTCGAACCCGACCTCGACTCCACCGTGCTGCTCGGCGTCATCGGGCTCGCGTTGCTGCTCGTCGGCGGCGTGCGGCTCCGTCACCTCGCCACGATCACGGTCGGTGGCCTCACGATCGCGACGATCATGGCCTTCGCCGCCCCGTACCGGCGGGCCCGGCTGCTCACCTTCCTGCACCCGACCGCGACCGCCTCCAACGGCGGCTACCAGATCGTCCAGTCCCTCATTGCGCTCGGCAGCGGCGGCGTCGGCGGCGTCGGCCTCGGATCGGGTCGATCGAAGTGGCTGTTCCTCCCCAACGCGCACACCGACTTCATCTTCTCCGTCATCGGCGAGGAGCTCGGCCTCGTCGGGTGCCTCGCCGTGCTCGGCCTCTTCGCCGCGTTCGCGGTGCTCGGCATCCGCACCGCGCGCCGCGCCCCCGACCGCTTCGGCATGCTCCTCGCCGCCGGCATCACCATCTGGGTCGTCGCCCAAGCCGCGGTGAACATCGGCGGCGTCACCGGGCTTCTCCCCGTCTCCGGCGTGCCGCTCCCGTTCGTGTCCTTCGGCGGCTCCGCGCTCGTGTTCACCATGATCGCCGCGGGCATCCTCGCCAACGTCGCCCGCCAGGCCCGGTGAGCGCGAGCACCGTGACTAAATCGGTCACGACCCCCGTGTACGCGCTCGTCACCGGCGGCGGGACCGGCGGCCACGTGTACCCGGCCCTCGCCGTCGCCGAGGAGCTCGTCGCACGCGGCCACACCGCCAACGACATCCACTTCGTCGGCGCCCGCCGCGGCCTCGAGGTCACCGCCGTCCCCGCCGCTGGGTTCCCCCTCGACGTCCTCCCCGGGCGGGGCCTGCGCCGCAGCCTGCGCCCGTCCGCGCTGCGCGACAACGTCGCCGCCCTGGCCGGGACCGCCGCCGCGCTCCCACGCGTGTGGCGGCTCCTCCGCCGCGACCGCCCCCGCGTCGTCCTCGGCGTCGGCGGGTACGCGTCGGTGCCGTGCCTCCTCGGCGCCCGCCTCGCCCGCGTCCCCACCGTCGTCCACGAGCAGAACGCCGCCCCCGGGCTCGCCAACCGGCTCGCGGTGCGGCTCGGCGCCCGCGCCGCGGTGTCCCTCCCCGGCACCCCCCTCCGCGGCGCGGTGCTGACCGGGAACCCGGTCCGCCGGGCCATGGCCACCGTCCGGCGCGACCCGGACCTCCAGCACCCGGTCGTGCTCGTCTTCGGCGGCAGCCTCGGCGCCCGGACACTCAACGACGCCGCGCTCGACCTCTACGATCGGTGGCGGGACCGAACCGACCGCACCGTCGTGCACGTCAGCGGCCGCCGCGACCACGCCGACTGCGTTGCCCGTCTCGACACGCTCCGCCGGTCGAGCGACACCCTCGACTACGAGCTCGTCGAGTACGAGGAGCACCTCGAACGCCGCTACGCGACCGCCGCGGTCGCGGTGTGCCGCGCCGGGGCGGTGACCGTCGCGGAGCTGGCCGTCACCGGCACCCCCGCGGTCCTCGTCCCGCTCCCCGGCGCACCCGACGACCACCAGACCCGCAACGCCGAAGCGCTCGCGTCCGCCGGGGCCGCGGTGCTCGTCCCCGACGGTGACGCCCGAGCCGACCGGCTCGCCGCCGAGCTCGACCGGCTCCTCGCCGACCCGGCCCGGCTCGAGGTCATGAGCGACGCGGCCCGTACCCTCGGACGTCCCGACGCGGCCGGCCGCGTCGCCACGCTCCTCGAGGAGACCGCCCGTGCCTGACCTCGACCTGAGCCAACCGCGCGGGGTGCACATCGTCGGGGTCGGCGGCGCCGGGATGAGCGCGATCGCCGCGGTCCTCGCCCGCATGGGCCACCGGGTCAGCGGCTCCGACCTGAAGGAGTCCCACAGCCTCGAACGCCTCCGCCTCCTCGGCGTCGACGCACACGTTGGGCACACGGCCACGAACGTGCCCGCCGACGTCGACGCGGTCGTCTGCTCCAGCGCCATCCCCGCGTCGAATCCGGAGGTCGAAGCGGCCCGCAGCCGCGGCGTGCCCGTCCTCCGCCGCGCCGAGGCGCTCCGCGCGCTCGTCGCGACCCGCCGCTCCATCGCGGTGGCCGGCAGCCACGGCAAGACCACCACGTCGTCGATGCTCGCGCTGTGCCTCCGCGCCGCGGGCTGGCGGCCCAGCTTCCTCATCGGCGGTGACCTCAACGAGGTCGGCGCGAACGCAGCCTACGACGAAGGGGAGTGGCTCGTCGTCGAAGCCGACGAGAGCGACGGCACTTTCCTCGAGATCGCCCCCGACGCCGCGATCCTCACCAACGTCGAACCGGACCACCTCGACCACTACGGCAGCTTCACCGCGCTCGTCGACGCGTTCACCGCGTTCCTCACCGCGGTGCCCGGCACCCGTGTCGTCTGCGCCGACGACGAGATCGCCGCCCGCCTCGCCGCCCGGATCCCCGGCGTGCGGACCTACGGCATGGACGCGGGCGACTACCGCCTCGCCGACTACGTCGGCAGCCGCACAGGCAGCCGGGTCCGGCTCGTCCGCGACGGCGAGACCCTCGGGGTGCTCGAGCTGCCGGTCCCCGGCCGGCACAACGCGCTGAACGCCGGCGGCGCGGCCGCGTCGGCGCTCGAGCTCGGTGTCCCCTTCGACGCGATCGCCCGCGCCCTCCGCGGCTTCGGGGGCGTCGCCCGCCGGTTCCAGTTCCGTGGCGAGATCGACGGTGTCACCCTCATCGACGACTACGCCCATCTCCCCACCGAGATCGCCGCCGCGCTCCGCGCTGCCCGCGAAGGCGGCTGGCGGCGCGTCGTCGCCGTGTTCCAGCCCCACCGGTACACGCGCACGGCGCGGCTGTGGCGCGACTTCGCCGACGCGTTCGTCGACGCCGACACCCTCGTCCTCACCGACGTGTACGCGGCGGGGGAGGCCCCCCAACCCGGGGTGTCGGGCCGGCTCCTCGTCCGCGCCGTCCTCGACGCGCATCCGGGGCTGTCCCTCACCTACCTGCCCCACCGGGCCGACGTCGTCACCCACGCGCTCGGCCTCGCCCACCCCGGCGACGTCGTCTTGACCCTCGGCGCCGGCGACCTCACCACCGTCCC
Organism: uncultured Actinomycetes bacterium; assembly: GCA_963714105.1. GTDB lineage: Bacteria > Actinomycetota > Acidimicrobiia > IMCC26256 > PALSA-555 > PALSA-555. Next base: position 3,005,382 of record OY970233.1, read on the forward strand.
CGACGAGTGGCTCGCCGCCGCGAGCCCCGGACCATGACCCTCGACACACTCGCGGCGAGGCTCGCCGCCGAGCTCGCTCCCGACCGGGTGGCCCGGGACATGCCCGTCTCGGAACTCACCACCTACCGCCTCGGCGGCCCGGTCGCGGTCGTCGCCCGGGTCGGCACGGACGCCGACCTGCGCACCGTCCTCGCTGCGGTCGGCGCGGCCGACCCCGACCTCCCGGTCCTCGTCGTCGGGACGCGGCTCGAACCTGCTCGTCGCCGACCGGGGCTTCGCCGGGCTCGCGCTCGTCCTCACCGACACCTTCGAGGCCGTCGACCTCGACGCCGACGCGGGTGTCGTCCGCGCCGGCGGGGCCGCGCCGCTCCCGGTCGTCGCGCGCCGCGCCGCCGCCGCCGGGCTCACCGGGCTCGAGTTCTACGTCGGGATCCCCGGCTCCGTCGGCGGCGCGGTGCGGATGAACGCCGGCGGGCACGGGCGCGAGACCGCCGAGGTGCTCCGCCGGGCGTGGGTGTGGGACCTGCGCGCCAGCGCCGCGACCCCGACCGTGTGGGACGTCGCCGCGCTCGCGCTCGGCTACCGGACCAGCGCGCTCACCTCGACCCACGTCGTCACCAGCGCCGAGTTCACCGCCACCCCCGACGCTGCCGACGACTGCGCGGCGCGCATCGACGACGTCGTGCGCTGGCGACGCGAGCACCAACCCGGCGGCGCCAACGCCGGTTCGGTGTTCCGCAACCCCCCCGGCGATTCCGCGGGTCGGCTCATCGACACCGCCGGACTCAAGGGCCTCCGCGTCGGGGGCGCGGTCGTGTCCGAGAAGCACGCCAACTTCTTCCAAGCCGAACCCGGCGCCACCGCCGACGACGTCGCGCACCTCGTCACCGAGGTCCAGGAACGCGTCCGCGCCGCGACCGGTGTCACCCTCGTCCCCGAGCTGCAGATGGTCGGGTTCGACCCGGTCGGATGCCGATGACCGCGGTCACCGCACCGAACGCGCGGATCGACCCGCGGGTCCGGGCCCGCCGGGTCGCGGTGCGACGCGACGCGGGTCGACGCCGGTTCCGCCGGCTACTCGTCGTGGTCGCCGCCCTGAGCGTCGCCACCGCCGCGGTGGGGACGCTGTTCTCCCCGCTGCTCGCGGTGCACCGGATCGTCGTGCGCGGCGCCGGCCCCGACGCCGCCGCGGTGCAACACGCGGCAGGGATCGCCACCGGCGCGCCGATCGTGTTCGTCGACACCGGCGCGGCCGCCGCCGCGGTCCGCCGCGTCCCCTGGGTCGCTTCGGCGCGGGTGAGCCGCGAGCTCCCCACCACCGTCACCGTCACCGTCACCGCCCGGGCCCCGGTGGCATGGGTGAGCGTCGCCCCCGGCGTGGTCTCGATCGTCGACGGGCACGGCGTCGTCATGGCCCACGCCACCAGGCCGCCGGCCGGGCTGCCCCAGCTCGGCGGGGTCACGCGGGCCGCGTTGGTCGGCGGTCGGATCCTCCCCACCGCGCCCGCGGTGGCCGCCGCCGCGCTCGGCCCCGCCCTCCGGCTCCGGGTCACCGCCGTGGCCCTCGGCCCGGACGGGCTCATCGCCGCCGTCCTCGGCGGCCCCCAGGTGCGCTTCGGGGACACCACCGCCCTCACGGCCAAGGCCCAGGCCGCTACCGCGGTGCTCGGTGCCCTCGTGCACCCGGCCACCTACGTCGACGTGAGCGTCCCCGCGGCGCCGGTCGCCGGGTAGCCGGCATGCCCGACCAGGGGTCGTCCGGCGAGACGCTGGAGCCACACCGGCCCCATCGGCTACCGTCGAGGCCGGTCAGCTCGGTTTTCCCACCGCCCGTGTCACCCTCACCGCCCTCCGGTGCCGACGCGGGTCAGGGCGCACCGGGCCGATCGACCTCCGACCACGAGGCGACCCGAAGCGCGGAACCCGACCAGGTCCCCCGCTCCGCGTCCCCCGGCGACGACAATGGAGGGTCGGGTTTCCGGGCGCACGGCTCGGAACCCGAACGGAGCCCCGAGCGTCTCGCCGGGCAACCGACGGGAAGGACGAGCGACATGCTGGGCGACCCGCAGAACTACCTGGCGGTGATCAAGGTCGTCGGCGTCGGCGGCGGTGGCGGCAACGCGGTGAACCGCATGATCGACGCCGGCCTCAAAGGCGTCGAGTTCGTCGCCGTGAACACCGACGCCCAGGCGCTGCTCGTCAGCGACGCAGACGTGAAGCTCGACATCGGCCGTCAGCTCACCCGCGGGCTCGGCGCCGGCTCCGACCCCGACATCGGCCGCCAAGCCGCCGAGGACCACCGCGACGAGATCGAAGAGGTGCTCAAGGGCGCCGACATGGTCTTCATCACCGCCGGGGAAGGTGGCGGCACCGGCACCGGCGGCGCACCGATCGTCGCCGAGATCGCCCGCAACATGAGCGCCCTGTGCATCGCGATCGTCACCCGCCCCTTCGGGTTCGAGGGCCGCCGCCGCGGCGTCCAAGCCGACGCGGGCATCTCCCGGCTGCGGGAGAGGACCGACACGCTGATCGTGATCCCCAACGACCGGCTCCTCGACGTCGCCGACGACAAGTCATCGCTCCTCACCGCGTTCCGCATGGCCGACGACGTGCTCCTCCAAGGCGTGCAAGGCATCACCGACCTCATCACCACCCCGGGCCTCATCAACACCGACTTCGCCGACGTGCGCATGATCATGCAGAACGCCGGCACCGCGCTCATGGGCGTCGGCGAATCGTCCGGGGAGGGACGGGCCGTCGCCGCGGCACGAGCCGCGATCTCCAGCTCCCTGCTCGAAGCGAGCATCGAAGGCGCCCGCGGGCTGCTCCTCAACGTCTCGGGCCCCTCCGACCTCGGTCTTTTCGAGGTCAACGAAGCCGCCGAGATCGTCAAGGAGACCGCCCATCCCGACGCGAACATCATCTTCGGCGCCATGATCGACGACTCCCTCGGCGAGACCATCCGCATCACCGTCATCGCCGCCGGCTTCGACCGCTTCGACGGCGAACGCGGCGCCGCGGGAACCCGCCGCCGTGAGCCCCTCGCCACCGGTGGGGGGCCGAGCGCCGAACCGGTCGGGTTCGGAACCCGCGACGAGGGCGCAGAGCCCGGTGGGGGGGACGACGACGAGTTCGACGTCCCCGAGTTCCTGCGCTGATCCAGCACCGCCTGGGACCGGCCCGGGTGGTGTGGACCGACCGTCACGGCGGCGTGTCCGAGGCGCCCTTCGCGACCCTGAACCTCGGCGGCCGCGACGACACCGACCCCCCTGAGGCCGTCCGTGAGAACCGGGCCCGCCTCGCCGCCACCCTCGGCCTCCACGACCCCGACTCGTGGTGGTGGCTCCACCAGGTCCACGGCGCCACCGTCGTCGACGCTGCCGGACCCGCCCCCACCGAGACACCCGAAGCCGACGCCGCGGTGACCAGCGAGCCGGGCCGGCCGCTCGTGGTGCGCACCGCCGACTGCGCCCCCCTCGCCCTCGCCGACGACACCGCCGCCGCGGTCGTCCACGTCGGCTGGCACGGGCTCCTCACCGGCGTCGTCGAAGCCGCCGTCACCCGCCTCCGCGACGTCGGATCCGGGCCCGTCCGCGCCGCGCTCGGCCCCTGCATCCATCCCGCCCGCTACGAGTTCGGCGGCGACGACCTCACCCCGATCGCCGACCGGTACGGCCCCACCGTCCGGGGCCGCACCCGGGACGGGCACCCCGCGCTCGACCTGCCCGCCGGGGTCCGCGCCGCCCTCGCCGCGGTCCGCGTCACCGACCTCACCGACGTCGACGTCTGCACCTCGGCGTCCCCCGACTACTTCTCGCACCGCCGGGACGGCCGCACCGGCCGCCAGGGGGTCGTGGTCGTCCTCGACCGGTGAGCACCGTCGCGGCCCGCGTCGACGAGGCCCGATCCCGGATCGCCGCCGCAGCCGGTCGAGCCGGCCGGGACCCGGCCGCGGTGACCCTCGTCGCCGCGACCAAGACCGTCCCGCCGGCCCGCATCGCCGAGGCGCTCACCGCCGGGGTCCGCGACGTCGGCGAGAACCGGGCCCAGGAGCTCCTCGCCAAGGCCCCCACCCTCGCCGACCACGAGCCCGCCCCCCGCTGGCACGTGCTCGGCCCGCTCCAACGCAACAAGGTCAACGCCCTCGCCCCCCTCGTCTGGTGCTGGGAGACCGTCGACCGGACCGAGCTCGGCGCCGCCATCGCCCGCCGCCGTCCCGGCGCGCACGTCTTCACCGAGGTGAACCTCGCCCTCGAGCCCCAGAAGGCTGGCTGCGCCCCCGACGCCACCCTCGCCCTCGTCGACACCGTCCGGGGCCAGGGCCTCGACGTCGTCGGCCTCATGGCCGTCCCCCCACACGGGGAAGACCCCCGACCCTGGTTCGCCCGGCTCCGCGACCTCGCCGCCGCCGCCACCGTCCCCGGCCTCTCGATGGGCATGACCGACGACTACGAGATCGCCGTCGAGGAGGGCGCCACCCACGTCCGCCTCGGCCGGGCCCTGTTCGGCGATCGCCCCCAATCACAAGCGCCCCAGCGGTAACCTCTGGGTCGAGGAGGGCGTGCTGATCCGAAGCACGCGACGCGGTTGGCTTCTCTGTGGCGCCGGGCCATGGTCTACCTGGGGCTCCAAGACGACGACGAGGAGTACGGGCACGACTCGTACGACTACGGCGGCGGTGACTACGCCGACGAACGTCGCTACGGCACCCCCGACGCGGTCGCGCACCCCGACGCGGAGGCGCGCGGCGGCCGGGAGTACGCCGACGTCGGGGCGCGCACCCACGCCGAGCCGAGACCGGTGCGGGAGCCGCCCGCCCCCGCCCCCCGGGGCGACTACGGCGAGCCGACGGTGCGGGCTGTGCCGCGAGACGACGCGCCCTCCGGCGTGTCGGTGCCCCGCCCCCCGATCGTGCGCAGCGTCCCCACCACGGCCGCCCGCGTCCACGTCGTCGAACCGCTGAACTTCAACGACGCCCAGGAGATCGGCGACCGGGTCAAGGAGAACCAGGCCGTGATCCTGAACCTCCAGGGCGCCAGCCGCGAGCTGCAGCGGCGCATCATCGACTTCTCCAGCGGCCTCGCCTACGCGGTCGGCGGGTCGATGTCTCGCATCGCCGACTCGGTGTTCCTGCTCACCCCCATGAACGTCCAGCTCTCCGAGGAGGAGAAGGAACGACTCGAGGCTCGCGGCCTCTACCGACGCTGACCCCGTGGGCATCGTCTGCGCAGTCGTCACCATCTTCATCGTCATCCTGTTCGCGCCGCGGTGTTCTCCTGGTTCCCGGCCCGGCCCGGCGGCGGCGCCGCCCAGATCAACCGGGTCCTCATCGACCTCACCGAATGGGTGTTGCGGCCGTTGCGGCGCGTCATCCCACCGGCCGGCATGTTCGACCTGTCGTTCATGGTGCTGATCTTCTTCCTCTTGATCGCCCGCACCGCCCTGCTGGGCTGCTAGCCCGCGACATCGCCTCACCGGCAGGCGTCTCGCTACCATTGAGCGCCATGGCTTCTATGGACGTGACCCCGCAGGAGCTGCGCGACGTCGAGATCCGTGAGGCGTGGCGCGGCTACCACCGCGACGACGTCGACGAGCTCCTCGAGCGGGCCGCGGCGACGATCGAGCATCTCGACGAGCAGGCCCGCCAGGCGCAGACCCGCGCCGCGCAGGCACCCACCCCGCCACCGGTGCGGACCCCGGCGGTGACGCCACCACCGGTCGCGCCGACCCCGGAACGTCGGGTCCCGTCGGTCGACACCGACGTGATCCAGCGCACCCTCGTGCTGGCCCAGAAAGCCGCCGACGAGGCCGTCGCCGAAGCGCGAGCCACCGCCCAGCAGCTCGTCCAGGACTCCGAGGCCAAGGCCCAGCAGGTCGTCGCCAACGCCGAGAACAACGCCCGCCGCATCGCCGACACCGAACGGCGCCGCCTCGAGGACGAGATCGCCCAGCTGACCGCGGCGAGAGACACCCTGAACGCCGACGTCGACGCACTCGAACGGTTCGAGGCCGAGTACCGCAACCGGGTCCGGGAGGCCATCCACTCCGAGCTCGCCGCGCTCGACGCGACCGGCCGCGGCCACGACGACCGGCCCGCGCTCCACAACGTCAACGTCCCCGCGGCCCGCTCCTGGTCCCCGCCGCCCGAGACGTGGTCCGGCACGACCGAGAGCGTCAACGCGGTTCCAGCCGCGCCGTCCCCGGCGCTCCCGTCGGCCGCGGCGCCCACCGTGTCCATCCAGGCCGTCCCCGCGCACGAGCAGTGGGAATCCGACCCGGGGTGGGCCGACGCGCCCACCGCCGCGGTGGTCGACGACTCCGCCGAACGTGACCTCCCCCCCCAGTCGGGTGACAACCTCGACGACGACGCGTTCTTCGCGTCGCTGCGTGAAGCCGTCCGCGACGACACGCCGCTCGAGTCGCGCGAGCCGACCGGCGAGCACTACCTCGACTCCGACGAGCCGGACGACCAGAAGAAGCTGTTCCGCCGCCGCCGGTGAGCTAGGCGCGCTCCAAGCGCACCGCGACCGGCTCGCCGTCAACGTCGAGGGTCACGAACCGACCCGACGCGCCGTCCGGTTCCTCCACCCGCCAGTCGGTGGCCAGGACCTCCTCGGCGATCCACGGGCCGTGCCGACGCGCCGCGGCGGCGACCGCCCCGCCGGCGCGCAGCTCCACCCGCACCCGGTCGGCGAGGTCGAACCCCTCGGTCTTGCGCAGCTCGTTCAACCCTCGGACCAGCTCCCGGGCGACTCCTTCGCCGCGCAGCTCGTCGTCGAGGCGAGTGTCAATCGCGACCGCGAGGCCCGCGTCCTCCGCGAGGACGAACTCCTCGTGCGCCCGGGCCCGCACCTCCACGTCGTCGACGCCGAGCTCGACGGGCTCCCCGTCCACGTCGACCACCACGGTCCCGTCCGTGCTCAAGGCCCGCCGCAGCGCGGCGCCGTCCGCGGCGGCCAGCGCGGCCTTCAGCGGCTGGATGAGCTTCCCCACCCGGGGGCCGAGCCGCCGGAAGTTCGGGGTGACCACGTAGTCGAGGAGCCCCTCGAGGTCGTGCACCACCTCGAGGGCCTTCACGTTCAGCTCCTCCGACACCTGCGCGGCGAGCTCGTCGGGCAGGGTGGCGTCGGCCGGGAGCACCACCAACGCCCGCCGCAACGGCTGGCGCACCTTCAACCCGGCGTCGTTGCGGGCCGCGAGACCCAACGTCACCACCTGGCGGGCGAAGGCCATCCCGGCCTCCAACGCCGGGTCGAGCGCGGCCGGGTCGACCGTCGGCCAGTCGGCGAGGTGCACGGACCGACGGCTCGGGGTCACCCGCCGGTGCAGCTCGTCGGCGGTGAACGGGCAGAACGGGGCGAGCAGCAGGCTCACGGTGGCGAGGCACTCGTGCAGCGTCGCCGCGGCGTGGGGATCCGACGCCTTCCAGAACCGGGGGCGGGACCGACGCACGTACCAGTTCGACAGGTCGTCCACCAGCGCCCCGAGCGCCTGCGCGCCCCGCAACGCGTCGAAGCCCTCCAACGCGTCGGTGACGGCGCGCACCGTCGCGTGCAGCCGGGACCGGACCCACCGGTCGAGCACGTGCCCGCTCGGTTCGGAGCGTCCCGGCTCCCACCCGTCGAGGTTCGCGTAGGTCACGAAAAACGACGCGGTGTTCCACACGGTGAGCAGGAACCGGCGGGTGGACTCGTCGATCATCTGCTCATCGACCCGTCGGCTCGTCCACGGCGACCCGGACGAGAAGAAGTACCAGCGCAACGCGTCCGCGCCGCGGCTGTCAAGGATCGTCCACGGGTCGATCACGTTGCCCCGCGACTTCGACATCTTCTGGCCGTGCCGGTCGACGATGTGGGCGAGGCACACCACGTTCCGGTACGGGGACCGGCCGAACACGAGCGTGTTCACCGCGAGGAGCGAGTAGAACCACCCGCGGGTCTGGTCGATCGCCTCACAGATGAAATCGGCGGGGAACCGGGCCTCGAACAGGTCCTGATGCTCGAACGGGTAGTGCCACTGCGATGCCGGCATCGACCCGGAGTCGAACCACGCGTCGAGCACCGCCTCGACCCGCCGGGCCGGCACCCCGCACACCGGGCAGGTGATCGTCACCGCGTCGACGTCGGGCCGGTGCAGATCGAGGCCGGACACGTCGGTGCCGGCCAGCTCGGCGAGCTCGGCGAGCGACCCGACGCACGTGTCATGCCCGTCCGGGCAACGCCAGAACGGCAGCGGCGTCCCCCAGAACCGGTCCCGGGACAACGCCCAGTCCACGTTGTGCTCCAGCCAGTCGCCGAACCGGCCGTGCTGGATGTGCTCGGGATGCCACCCGATCGTCTCGTTCTCGCGCAGCAGGTCGGCGCGCCGCTCCGACGTCCGCGCGAACCACGTCGGCTTCCCCCAGTAGATGAGCGGCGTCGAGCAGCGCCAGCAGTGCGGGTACGCGTGGCGGTACTCCACCACCCGCTCGAGCAGCCCCCGCGACGCCAGGTCGTCGATGAGCGCAGGGTCCACGTCCTTCACGAACTGCCCCGCGTACGCCGGCACCGACGCGTCGAACCGCGCCGCCGCGTCCACCGGGTTCAACACCGGGAGCCCCTCCCGCTCGCCGACTTCCCGGTCGATCTCACCGAACGCGGGGGCGAGATGCACGATGCCGGACCCGTCCTCCACGGTGACGAACTCCGCCGCGACGACCCGCGCCGCGTCGGCCGGGACCGCCAACCCGTCGAAGGGCCGCCGGTAGTGACGTCCGATCAGCGCCTCGACCGGGACCGGCCCGACGACCTCGGCGTCGTCGCCGAGCACCGCGCCGACCCGCTCGGCCGCGAGGATCAGGTCCCGACCCCCCGACCGGCTCCGCGCCCGCACGTACGGGATCGACAACCCCACCGCGGCGGCGACGTTCGACAACAACGTCCACGGGGTCGTGGTCCACACCAGCAGGTCGGCGTCGTCGTCGATGAGCGGGAACCGGACGTACACCGACGGCTCGGTCACGTCCTCGTAGCCCTGGGCGACCTCGTGGCTCGACAACGCGGTGCCGCACCGGCCGCAGTACGGGACGACCTTGAACCCCTCGTAGATCAGCCCCTGGTCCCACATCGACCGCAGGTGCCACCAGACGCTCTCGATGTACTCGTTCGTCAACGTCCAGTACGCGTTCGCGGTGTCGAGCCACATGCCGATCCGAGTTGTCAACGCGGCCCAGTTCTCGATGTAGCGGTGCACCGATTCGCGGCAGCGCTGGTTGAACGCCGCGATGCCGTACTCCTCGATCTCGGGCTTCCCGTTGAAGCCGAGCTCCCGCTCGACCTCGAGCTCCACCGGCAGTCCGTGGCAGTCCCAACCGCCCTTCCGGGCGACGAACCGGCCCCGCATCGTGTGGAACCGCGGGTACAGATCCTTGAACGTGCGGGCCCACACGTGATGCAGACCAGGACGTCCGTTCGCGGTCGGAGGCCCCTCGTAGAACACCCACTCGGGTGCGCCCTCACGATGCCGCAACGTCTCGCCGAATACGTCGTCGTCAGCCCACCGGGTCAGCACCCGCGCTTCGAGCGCGACCAGGTCGAGCGGGAGCTCCAACGACTCAAACGGCATCGGTTGGGGAGCGTATCGTGAGGCCGTTCGCGTCTTGTCGGAGAAGCGGGGCCTCGTGAGCGACGTCGTCGACGACCTCTACACGGTCGACGGGGAACAGTTCGTGCTGTCCGTGCACGTGCAACCACGCGCGGGACGCAGCGGGGTGCTCGGCCGTCACGGCGCAGCCCTCCGGCTCCGCGTCGCTGCACCACCGGTCGGGGACCGCGCCAACGACGCCGCCCGCGCGCTGCTCGCCGAGGAGTTCGACGTCGCCCCCAACCAGGTGGAGCTCGTCGCCGGGGCCCGATCCCGGATCAAGGCGTTCCGCCTCGCGGGCCTCACCCGCGACGACCTCGACACGCGCCTCCGCCAGGCCCTTCGGGCCGCGGACCCCGCGGGCGGCCCCCGGGCTCGCCCCCGCGGCCGCTGACCGCAACAGCGTTGGAGCCGGCCCGCCCGCGGCGCTACCATCGCCCGCTCTTCCGGGCCGCTCGGCCCGCATTCCCATAGGGAGACCACCATGCCGGGGACGGCGGGCAAGAAGCCGGCGCCGCGTCGCAACACGGGGGCCAGCACCCGAGCCGGATCCGCCGCGTCGAGCCGGTCCCGCACCGCGTCGAAGGCCGCCACCAAGCCGGGCGGGGTGAAGAAGGCCACGACCAAGGCCGGCCCGGCGAAGAAGACGGCCACCAAGACCGCGGCGAAGAAGCCCGCGGCCAAGAAGACCGCGGCGACCAAGGCCACCGGTCGGCGCCCGGCGAAGAAGACAACCGCGAAGAGGGCCGCGCCGAAGGCGGCGAAGCCCGCCGCGAAGAAGGCCCCACCCGCGAAGGCGACCCCGAAGAAGGCGCCGGCCAAGGCCGCCGCGCCGGCGAAAGCCCCAGCGAAAACGACCGCGAAGGCACCGGCGACCGCGAAGGCACCGGCGCCCGCGGTCGCCGCCGGGAAGGCCCGCGGCGGCAAGAAGACCGTGATCTGTCCGCTCTCCGGCTTCGAGGTGACCCCCGGCCCCGCCAACCTCGGCGCCAAGACCCTCAACCGGCTCCGCCAGAAGCTCATCGACGAGAAGCAGCGGCTCCGCCACCAAGCCGAGGGGCTATCCGCGGAAGCGGAGACCCTCGCACGCGAGCGCGAGGCCGGCGACACCCAGTTCGACGAAGAGTCCGGTGAAGGCGACACCGTGAACATCGAGCGGGAGCGCGACCTCCTGCTCTCCGCGACCGCACGCCAGGTCATGGAGGAGATCGACGACGCGCTCGAGCGCATCAAGCGCAACAAGTACGGCGTCTGCAAGCCTGCGGGCCGCAAGATCGCCCTCGAGCGGCTCGAGGCGATCCCGTGGGCCCAGGTGTGCGTCGACTGCAAGGCGCGTGCCGAACGCCGCCGCTGAGCCCTCCCGAGCCGCGCCGGGCCGGCGCGGCGGGCTCGTCGTCGGCATCGTCGTCGGCGTCGTCGCCCTCGACCAGGCCACGAAGGCGTGGGCTGTCCACACGCTCCCCGGCTCGCCCGTCACGCTGATCGACGGCACCCTCGAGCTGGCCCTCGCTCGCAACACCGGCAGCGCCTTCAGCCTCTTCCAGACCCTCACGCCCGTCGTCGCGATCCTCGCCGTCGCCATCGCGCTCGTGCTGGTCCGCGTCGTGCGCCGCACCCACGAACGCACCGTCCTCATCGCGCTCGCCCTCGTCCTCGGCGGCGCGCTCGGCAACCTCATCGACCGGCTGTTCCGGTCGCCGGGCTGGCTGCGCGGCGCGGTCGTCGACTTCATCCACCTCCGCGACTGGCCCACCTTCAACGTCGCCGACTCCGCCATCACCATCGGCGCGGTGCTCCTCGTCGCCTGGAGCCTGTTCGGAGGCCGAACCCGCGAACCCCACCCGTGACCGACGCTCCCGACTCGCCCGACACGCCTGACGTGCTCCCGGTCCCGGCCGCGCTGGCCGGGGAGCGCATCGACCGTGCGGTCGCGCTGCTCACCGGGTGGAGCCGAGCCGAGGTGCAGACCCTCCTCGCCGCCGGCGCGGTCCTCGTCGACGGCCGTCCGGCGCGGAAGAGCCTGCGTCTCTCCATCGGCGCGGTGATCGAGCTGCTCGCCGAACCCGAACCGGACACGCTCCCCGGACCCGAGCCGGTGCCGGTCGACGTCCGCTACGCCGACCCCGACGTGATCGTCGTCCACAAACCCGCCGGTCTCGTCGTGCACCCCGGCGCGGGGCACGAGCACGGCACCCTCGTGCACGGTCTCCTCACCGAGTTCCCCGAGATCGGCACCGTCGGTGATCCCCGCCGACCCGGGATCGTGCACCGCCTCGACCGCGACACCAGCGGCCTGCTCCTCGTGGCCCGCTCCGAGCACGCGTACCCGGCGCTCGTCGCCGCGCTCGCGGACCGGACCGTCACCCGCCAGTACCTCGCGCTCGTGCGCGGCACCCCCGAAGCCACCCGCGCCGTCGTCGACGCGCCGATCGGGCGTTCCACCCGCCGACGGACCCGCATGGCCGTCCGCAGCGCCGGCCGGCCCGCGCAGACCGCCTACGAGGTCATCGCCACCGACCCCGACCGACGCGTCGCGCTGCTCGAGTGCCGCCTCGAGACCGGCCGGACCCACCAGATCCGTGTCCATCTCGCCGCGATCGGCCACCCCGTCGTCGGCGACACCGCGTACGGGCCCGGGTCGTCGGGGACCGCGGTCACGGCGCCGCGGCCGTTCCTCCACGCGCACCGGCTGGCGTTCACGCACCCGATCACCGGCGCACCCCACCAGCTCTCCGCCGCGCTCCCCGAGGACCTCCGCGCCGTGCTCACCGACCTCGGGGTCGACGCCCCGGCGGTGGGGGACCGACCAGCCCAGGCCGGCGGCGTCGAGGGGGCGGGGTGATCGACGTCGCCGGCGTGGGACCGGTGGGTGGGCTGGACATCGGCGGACGGGGCTTGATGTCCAGGATCACCGTACGCCCCGGCCCCTCAACGCAGCCCGAGGGAGGGGTCAAGATTCGGTAAAGGTGACCGGCCTGACGCGCCGACCCTCGTGGGGTGCGGGTACTGCTCATCGAAGACGACCTGACCATCGCGTCGCCGCTCGTGCGGGGCCTCGAACGGGAGGGCCTGTCGGTCCAGCACGTCGAGTGCGGTGCCGGCGCACGCGACGTGCTCGCTGCGTCCCCTCCTGACGTCGTCCTCCTCGACCTCGGCCTCCCCGACGTCGACGGCTTCGAGCTCTGCCGCGAGGTCCGGGCCAAGTCGGGCGTGCCCATCATCGTGGTCACGGCACGCGGTGAGGAGATCGACCGGGTGGTCGGGCTCGAGCTCGGCGCCGACGACTACGTCGTGAAGCCGTTCGGGTTCCGCGAGCTCGTGGCCCGCATCCGGGCCGTCGTGCGCCGCGGCGCCGGCCGACCCGACCAGGCCGAACCCACGCTCGGGCCGCTCCTCGTCGACCGCCGCACCCGCCGCGCCCTCGTCGACGACCAGCCGATCGTGCTCACCCCGAAGGAGTTCGACCTGCTCGCCCTCCTCGCCGACGACCCCGGCGCGGTGTGCAGCCGGCAGCGCATCCTCGACGAGGTCTGGGACCCGAACTGGTACGGGCCGACCAAGACCCTCGACGTGCACATCGCCAGCCTCCGCCGCAAGCTCGGCCACCCGGAGCTGATCGAGACCGTCCGCGGCGTCGGCTACCGACTCTGCGTGCCCGAGGCCGCGGCGTGAGGCGTCGCCTCGTCATCAGCTACCTCTCCATCACCTGCTTCGTCCTCCTGGCCCTCGCGCTCCCGCTCGGGATCTCCTACGGGCAGTCTCAGGAGCGCCAGCTCACCAACCGGGTCCAAGACGACGCGTTCGCGTTGGCGCTGCGCGCCGACCTGCCCCTCGTCCAGGGCGACACCGCGACCCTCGCCCGGCTCGTGCACCAGTTCGCGGCCCGCACCGGCGCCGGGATCGTCCTCGTCGACAGCGACGGCACCGTCCTCGCCGCGTCCGGCGCGCACGCACCCCGCCCCGGGCACAACACCGCCGGCACCGCCGACCTCGACACGGCCCGTCGGGGACGGCGGGTGAGTGGCCGCCGGGCCACGAGCAGCGGCGCCATGCTCGCCGTCGCGGTTCCCGTGCTCGGCCCCAACGGCACGGTCGGCGCGCTGCGCGTGTCGTCGTCGGTCGCGGTCGTCGACCACGCGGTCGCGCGCAACTGGCTGCTGCTCGGTGGCCTCGCCGGCGTCATCGCCCTCATCGTCCTGCTCGTCAGCGTCCTCCTCGCCCGGTCGTTCACGCGGCCCCTCGCGGACCTCGACGCCGGCGCGGCCCGCCTCGGAGACGGCGACCTCGACGTGCGGGTCCAGGTGCCCGACGACCCACCGGAGCTGCGGCGCCTCGCCCGTTCGTTCAACACGACCGCGGCGCGCCTCGAATCGCTGCTCTCGTCGCAGCGGTCGTTCGTGGCCGACGCCTCCCACCAGCTGCGCACCCCCCTCGCCGCGCTGCGCCTCCGCCTCGAGAACGTCGAGGCCGATGGCCCCGACCATCACCCCGAGGACCTCGACGGCGCGCTGGCCGAAGTGCGGCGACTCACCGCGCTGGTCGAGAGCCTCCTCGTGCTCACCCGCGCCGAGGACGCACCGGGACCGACCGTCGACGTCGAGCTCCAGCCCCTCGTCGAAGCCCGCCTCGACGCCTGGCGGGCCGTCGCCGCCGAACGGGCCGTCAGCGTCACCGCCGCGGTGAGCCCGATCGCGGTGCGCAGCGAACCCGGCCGGCTGGAACAGGTGCTCGACAACCTGCTCAGCAACGCGCTCGACGTCGCCCCCCGGGGATCGGTCGTGTCGGTCACCGCCCGGCCGGTGGGGGAGCGGGTCCGGCTCGAGGTCCGCGACGCCGGACCCGGGATGACCGACGAGCAGCGCACCCGCGCGTTCGACCGGTTCTGGCGCGCGCCGAGCGCGCGCCGCGGCGACGAAGGCTTCGGGCTCGGGCTCCCGATCGTGCGACGGCTCGTGCTCGCCGACGGTGGCGACGTGCGCCTCGAGGCCGGACCCGACGGTGGGCTCGCGGTGGTCGTCTCGCTTCGCGCCGCCCGTCGCCTCGCGGCGGTGCGGGCCAGCGCGTAGGCGACACCCCCCGCGCTCGCCCGGTGACGGGCCGACGCGGTGTGCGATGCTTCGTCGATGGACGCGGTGTGGCCCGTCGGCCGCGCGGTCGTGTACCCCCTCTGCCGGCTGCTGCGCTGGCGGATCGTCGGGCTCGGGTCCCTCCCCCGCGACGGCGCGGCGCTCCTCGCCAGCAACCACATCTCGTTCCTCGACCCGATGGCCATCCTGTGGCTCGGTGACCGCCGCCGACGCCAGGTCCGCTTCCTCGCGAAAGCCGAGCTGTGGGACGTCGGGTTCTTCCGCTTCTTCCTCACCCGGACCCGCCAGATCCCCGTCGATCGGCGCAGCCTCTCGACCGTCGGGTCGCTCGGCGCGGCCGCGGCGGCGCTCCACGGCGGGGAGTGCGTGTGCGTCTACCCGGAAGGGACGATCTCGGGCGATCTCGAGCCGATGGCCGCCAAGACCGGCGTGGCCCGCCTCGCCGCCCGCACCGGCGTGCCCGTCACCCCCGTGGGGGTGTGGGGCACGCATCGGCTCTCCACGAAGGGGCGCCCGGCCCACTTCGCGGTCGGCGTCGCGGTCACCATCGCGGTCGGCGACCCGATCCCGGTCGGCCCCGACGACGACGCGTTCGAAGCGACGGACCGCATCATGGCCGCGGTCGTCGACTGCGTCGCCACCGCCCGGCGCGTCTACCCCCAGGTGCCCCGCCGACGCGACGACGGCTGGTGGGTCCGCGACGCCGACACCGCGGTGCTCCAACCCACCCCGCGGGGACGACGCCTCGCCTGACTCGGCCCCGCGCCGATCTCTCGGCGGGGGCTAGGACGCGCCGAAGGTGGAGCGGGCCGGGGCTCCGGCCGCGATCCGATGCCCCGCCCGCGTGCGCTCCACCAGGTCCGCGAGGGTGAACCCCTCGAGCAGCTGGCGCATCTCCTCCGACACGCACACCCAGACCTCCTGGAGGATGCAGTGACCCTCGCAGTGGTCGTGTTCGTCGACCGGGGTGGCGAGCGGCCCGTCGACCGCCCCGAGGATCTGGGCCAACGTGATCTGCTCCGGTGGCCGGGCGAGGACGTACCCGCCACCCACGCCGCGCTTCGAGCGGACCAGGCCGGCGCCCTTCGCGGCGAGGAGGATCTGCTCCAGGTACGGCTGGGGGAGATCGGTGCGCTCCGCGATCTCCTTCACCGACGTCGGGCGCTCCAACCCGTGCAGCGCCAGCGACAACAGCGCCCGGCAGGCGTAGTCACCCCGAGTCGAGACCTTCATGGCGACACCATGTTCGCGCGCCGCGGTTTCCGTGGCGCTCCCGGCGACGACGCTACCCTCGCCCCGGGTGGAACCGGTCCGGCCCGTCTACGACGGCCCTGGCGTTGCCAGCATCATCCCCGCCCTGCTCGGCGTCCGCGCCGCTGACTGGCTGCCCGAACCGGTCCGCGACGCGCGCACCGTCATCGTGCTCGTCATCGACGGGCTCGGCTGGGATGCGATCACCAGCCGGCCCGACCTGCTGCCCGAGCTGACCGCCCTCGCCGGCGGCCCGGTCACGACCGTGGTGCCCTCCACGACCGGGAGCGCCCTCACGTCGATCACCACCGGGCTGCCCCCATCCCAGCACGGCATCATCGGGTTCCGGGTCCTGCACGACCAGGTGATCCTGAACGTGCTCTCCTGGCAGACCACCCCGGCACGGCGCGCCCCGGAACCGTTCAGCCTGCAACGCCACGCGCCGTTCCTCGGTCGTCCGATCCCCGTCGTCACCAAAGCCGAGTTCGCAGGGACCGGCTTCACCGAGGCGCACCTACGCGGCGGCCGCTTCCTCGGCTGGCGGGCCGTGTCGAGCCTCGTCGAACGCTGCCGGGCCCTCGCCCACGACGCCGAACCGCTCGTGTACGCCTACTACGACGGTGTCGACGCGGTCGCGCACGCCCACGGCCTCCACGACGGCTTCTACGACGCCGAGCTCCGAGCCGCGGACCGCCTCGTCGGCGAGCTCCGTGACGCGCTCCCCGCCGACGCGGCGCTGCTCGTCTCCGCCGATCACGGCGAGGTCCACGTCGGACCGGAAGGCTGGCTGACCCTCGGGCCGCTCGAGGCGCTGACCGAGCGGGGATCGGGCGACGGGCGCTTCCGGTACCTGCACGCCCGCCGGGGGGAAGCCGCCGCGCTGCTCGACGCGGCCCGGGACCGGTTCGCCGACCAGGCGTGGGTCTTCGGACGCGAGCAGCTCCTCGACGAGGCCTGGCTCGGCCCCGCGCCGTCCCCACCGGCCCGCCGCCGGGTCGGCGACGTGGTCCTCGCGGCCCGGGCGCCCGTCGCGTTCATCGACCCGGCGCTGCCCCGCGAGGCCCGCCTCGTGTCCGCCCACGGGTCGCTCACCCCCGCCGAGATGCTCGTCCCGGTCCTCAGCGGCCGCGGGCGGGCCTGACCGCCCACGCTTGCGGTCTCGCGGCCCCGGGCGTAGGTTCGGAGTTACACGCTTGTAGTTCTCCACAGGCCGAGGTCGGCCCTGTGGAGAGCGGGCCGTCGGCGCGAGAGCAGGGACCGTGAAGTCGTCGTTCGTGCACCTGCACCTGCACACCGAGTACTCGATGCTCGACGGGGCGGCCCGAGTCCCCGACGTGATCGCCACCGCGGTCGCCGACGGTCAACCCGCGGTCGGGATCACCGACCACGGGAACATGTACGGGGTCCTCGACTTCTACAAGTCGGCCCGCCAGGCCGGCATCAAGCCGATCATCGGGATGGAGGCGTACTTCGTCGCGACGAGCCGCTTCGACCGGCCCCGACGCGACGAGCACGAGATCTTCCACCTCACCCTCCTCGCCGAGAACGACGTCGGCTACCGCAACCTCATCAAGCTGTCGTCGCACGCGTACCTCGACGGGTTCTTCTACAAGCCGCGCGTCGACTTCGAGCTGCTCGAACGGCACCACGAGGGGATCATCGCGACCAGCGGCTGCCTCGGCAGCGCGGTGTGCCAACGGCTCCTCGCCGACGACCCCGCCGCGGCTCGCACCCTCGCCGCCCGCTTCCAGGACGTGCTCGGCCGCGACCAGTTCTTCATCGAGCTGCAGGACCACGGCATCCCCGACCAGCAGCGGGTGAACCCCGGGCTCGTCGCGCTCGCCCACGACCTGCAGGCCCCGCTGCTCGCAACCAACGACAGCCACTACACCAACCGCGCCGACGCGGAAGCCCACGACGCGCTGCTCTGCGTGCAGACCGGCTCGACCCGCGACGACCCGAAACGCCTGAAGTTCGAAGGCGAGGAGTTCTACCTGAAGTCCGCCGCGGAGATGCGCGCCCTGTTCTCCGACTACGAAGCCGCGTGCGACAACACGCTCCTCATCGCCGAGCGGGCCAACGTCGAGATCGAGTTCGGCAACGCGGTGCTGCCCACGTTCCCGACCCCCGCCGGTCACGACGAGGACTCCTATCTCCGGGAGCTGACCCTCGCCGGCGCCGCCGCCTGCTACAGCGACCCGGTTCCCGCGTCAGTCGCGGAGCGTCTCGACTACGAGCTCGGGGTCATCAAGACCATGGGTTTCTCC
Source organism: uncultured Actinomycetes bacterium (assembly GCA_963714105.1). Lineage (GTDB taxonomy): Bacteria > Actinomycetota > Acidimicrobiia > IMCC26256 > PALSA-555 > PALSA-555. The sequence continues at coordinate 3,023,608 of OY970233.1, forward strand.
GCGTACTTCCTCGTCGTCTGGGACCTCGTGCGCCACGCCCGCGAGCGGGGCATCCGCGTGGGACCAGGACGGGGCAGCGCCGCCGGCTCCTGCGTCGCCTACTGCCTCCGCATCGTCGACATCGACCCGATCCGCTACGACCTGCTCTTCGAGCGGTTCTTGAACCCGGGTCGAGCCCAGATGCCCGACATCGACATGGACTTCGACTCGCGGTCGCGAGGCGAGATGATCCGGTACGCCGCGGAGCGCTACGGCGAGGACCACGTCGCCCAGATCGTCACCTTCTCCACCATCAAGGCCCGCGCCGCGGTGCGCGACGCGTCCCGAGTCCTCGGCTACCCGTACGGGATGGGGGACCGCATCGCCAAGCTCATGCCGCCGCTCGTCATGGGTCGGGACACGCCGCTGCGCGCCTGCCTCGAGCCGGTCGCCGGGCACGAGGACGGCTACAAGATGGCCACCGAGCTGCGCGAGCTCTACGGCGAGGACCCCGACGCCAAGCGGGTCATCGACGTCGCCCGCGGCCTGGAAGGGCTCCGCCGCCAGGACGGCATCCACGCCGCCGCGGTCGTCATCACCCGCGAGCCCCTCACCGAGTACCTGCCGGTGCAGCGCAAGCCGGAGCCGGGCCGAGAGCTCGCCGAAGCGCCGATCGTCACCCAGTACGAGATGCACGGCGTCGAGGACCTCGGCCTGTTGAAGATGGACTTCCTCGGCCTCCGCAACCTCGACGTGCTCGAGATCACGTTGGGGCTCATCGAGACGTCGACGGGGGAGCGCCTCGACATCGACCAGATCTCCCTCGAGGATCCGAAGACCTTCGACCTGCTCCGCCGCGGGGACACGGTGGGCGTGTTCCAGCTCGAAGGCGCACCGGTCCGGGCCCTGCTCCAGCGGCTCTCACCGACCACGTTCGAGGACATCGCCGCGCTCGTCGCCCTGTACCGGCCCGGGCCGATGGCCCAGAACTGGCACACCGAGTACGCGGACCGCAAGAACGGCCGGAGCCCGGTCGACTACCCGCACCCCGACCTCGAGGAGATCCTCGCCCCCACCTACGGGTTGATGATCTACCAGGAGCAGCTGATGCGCGTCGCGCAGCAGCTCGCCGGGTACACCCTCGAGGAAGCCGACAACCTCCGCAAGGCGACGGGGAAGAAGGACCGGGCGCTCATCGCCAAGGAGCGCTCCAAGTTCGTCGACGGCTGCGTCGCGTCCGGCCACGACCGGGCGTTCGGTGAGCGCATCTTCGACACCATCGAGCCGTTCGCGGACTACTCGTTCAACAAGTCCCACTCGGTCGGGTACGGGTACCTCGCCTACCAGACCGCGTTCCTGAAGGCGAACTTCCCGGTCGAGTACCTCGCCGCGCTGTTGACCAGCGTGCGCACCAACAAGGATCAGACCGCGGTGTTCCTCAGCGAATGCCGTCAGCTCGGCATCGACGTCCTCGTCCCCGACGTCAACGAGTCGGTGTCCGACTTCTCGGTGCACCTCGCCGACGGCGCGCCCGCGTCGATCCGGTTCGGGCTCTCCGCGGTCCGCAACGTCGGTGAGGGCGTCGTGTCGATGATCGTCGCGGCGCGGACCGACGGCGCGTTCCGCGACTTCTACGACTTCTGCTCCCGGGTCGACCCGGCCGCGTTGAACAAGCGGACCGTCGAGTCGCTGATCAAGGCCGGCGCGTTCGATTCGCTGCACCATCCCCGCCAGGGGCTCTTGCTCGTCTTCGAGCCGATCGTCGACCAGGCGGTCAACCGGCGCCGGGAACGGGAGGCCGGGATCATGAGCCTCTTCGGCGACGGGAGCGGCGACGACGACAACCCGGCCGGGCTCACCGAGCGGTTCGAGATCCCCGACACCGAGTTCGACCGCAAGACCCGGCTCGACTTCGAGAAGGAGATGCTCGGCCTCTACGTGAGCGACCATCCGCTCCTCGGGACCGAGCGGGTCTTGAGGCGTCACGTGGACTGCACCCTCGCCGAGTTCCGGGACGGCCGCGAGGGCGAGCTGCGCACCCTCGGTGGGATCGTCACCGGCCTGGCCCGCAAGTACACGAAGCGTGGTGACCTGATGGCGACGTTCGTGCTCGAGGACCTCGGCGCCGCGCTCGACGTCATGGTGTTCCCGAAGACCATGGCCGAGCACGGCCACCTCCTCGAGGACGACGCCATCGTCTGCGTGCGGGGCCGGCTCGACCGCCGAGACGATCAGCCCAAGATCGTCGCGATGGAAGTGACCCGCCCCGAGATCGCGCTCGACGGCGCCCCGCCGGTCCGGCTCCGGCTGCCGCTCACCAAGATCTCCGACGATCGCATCGACAGCCTCCGCGAGTTGCTGCGCCGCCATCCCGGCGACAGCCCGGTGTTCGTCCACCTCGAACGGCCCGAACGGACCACGGTCCTGCGCCTCGCCGACGACTTCCGGGTCGACGCGACCAACGGGCTCTTCGCCGAGCTGCGGATCCTGCTCGGCGCCGACTGCATCAGCTGAACCGCCCCGCCGGGTCGGGACCGCGGGTCAGCGGGGGGTCTGGTGGCGACCCACCCACTTGCCGACCACGTACGCGAGGAACGCCACCAGCACGTACCCGGCCAACGCGACCACGGCTCGCACCACGCTGAGCGCGGAGCCGAACAGCAGCCACGCGAGCAGCGCGAGGACCGCGATCCCGACGAGCCGCAACGACCACGGCGCGCGGGGCTGCTGCGCTCGCGGTTGGTTCACAACCGTGAGCGTAGGCGCCATCGGCCGGGATCTGTCGCGCCCCGTGCCATGCTGGCGTGATGGAGATCGGGGTGCTGGGCGCGACCGGCCCGGCCGGTCGGGGCCTCGCGGCCCGGTTCGCCGCCGCCGGCCACGACGTGCTCGCCGGCTCGACGCGACCGGCACCGCTCCGAGGGCATCGTCCAGGACCTGCAGGCCCGCTGGGGCGCACGGGTCAAGACCCTCCGGCCGGCCACGAACGCCGAAGCCGCCGCCGCCCGTGACGTGGTCGTGGTCGCCACGAACGCCGACGCCGCGCTCGAGACGACCAAGGCCCACGCCGCCGCCTTCGACCACAAGGTCGTCGTCGCGATGGCCAACGGGCTGCGCAAGGTCGGCCGTGAGTTCCGCGCCGTGCTCCCCGACGAGGGATCCCTCGCCGAGGCCATGCAAGCCGTCGCCCCGGACGCGCGGGTCGTCGCCGCGTTCCAGCACGTGCCCGCCGACGCGCTCGAGGACCTCGACGGCGACCTCGAGAGCGACGTCGTCGTCTGCGCCGACGACGACGACGCCCGCGACACCGTCATGGGTCTCGTCGCCGAGATCTCCGGGCTGCGCGCCTTCGACGGCGGGATCCCTCGCGAACGCGGTCGGGATCGAGGCGTTCGCCGCGGTGCTGCTCTCCGTCAACCTGCGCCACCACGGCAAGGGGACCCTGCGGCTCCTCGGGGTGGAGGGCCGCACGTGACCGTCCGGCTCTTCGACACCGCCCGCCGTCACGTCGTCCCCTTCGAACCGGGCCCGGTCGTGCGCATGTACGTGTGCGGGATCACCCCCTATGACTCCACCCATCTCGGCCACGCGGCCACGTACCTCGCCTACGACCTCCTCGTCCGGCGCCTCGAGGAGCTCGGCCACGAGGTCCAGATGGTCCGCAACGTCACCGACGTCGACGACTCGATCCTGCCGAAGGCCCGCGAGCTCGGTGTCCCGTACCTCGAGCTCGCCGAAGCCGAGCTGACCCGCTTCCGCAACGACCTCGACGCGCTCGGCATGCGCCCGCCGTTCGCCGAGCCTCGAGCGACCGAGTCGATCCCCGGCATGGTCGAGATGATCGACGAGCTCCTCGACGCTGGCCACGCGTACCTGACCCACGGCACCGTCTACTTCGACGTGTCCACCTTCCCCCGCTTCGGAGAGCTGTCCCACTACTCCCGCGACTACATGCTGCGCCTCGCCGCCGCCCGAGGCGGCCGCCCCGAGGACCCGCACCGCCGCGACCCGCTCGACTTCGTGCTCTGGCAGCCGTCACTGCCCGACGAGCCGGCCTGGCGCGCCCCGTTCGGGGTCGGGCGACCCGGCTGGCACATCGAATGCTCGGTGATGGCCATCGCCAACCTCGGCCCGACCCTCGACCTGCACGGCGGCGGCACCGACCTGATCTTCCCGCACCACGAGTGCGAGCTGGCCCAGAGCGAGAGCGTCACCGGTCAGCCCTTCGCCCGCCACTGGATGCACTCCGCGATGGTCAGCTACGAGGGCGAGAAGATGAGCAAGTCGCTCGGCAACCTCGTCTTCGTCAGCGACCTGCTCAAGACCACCGACCCGCGGGCCATCCGCCTCGCGCTCATGCGCCACCACTACCGGGCCGGGTTCGAGTGGTACGACACCGACCTCGACGAAGGCACCGCGCTGCTCCACCGCCTCCACCTCGCCGCGGCCCGCCCCGCCGGCCCGGACCCCGCGCCGTTCGCGGAACGGGTCCGCGCCGCGCTCGACGACGACCTCGACGCGCCCCGCGCCGTCGAGGCGCTCGACGACCTGGCCAGCGCGGTGCTCTCCGGCGGCGATGACCCGACTGCACCCACGGTGCTGCGCGAGCTCGGATCGCTGATCGGCGTCGAACTCGACCGGTCCGTCGACAGCTCGCGCCGCAGCTGAGCACCCGTCGGGTACCGTCAACCGCGACCATGAGCGGCGAGATCACGATCACCCTTCCGGACACCTCGACGCGCGCCTACCCGAAGGGCGTGACGTCCGCCGAGGTGGCCGCGTCGATCGGGAAGCGGCTCGCCCGAGACGCGCTCGCCGCCCGCGTCGACGGCAGCGACGTCGATCTCGACCGGCCCCTCGACCACGACGCCGAGGTCGCCATCGTCACCCCCGACACGCCCGACGGGCGGGAGATCCTGCGTCACTCGACCGCGCACGTCCTCGCCCAGGCCGTCACCGAACTGTTCCCCGGAGCGAAGTACGCGATCGGCCCCGCGATCGAGGACGGCTTCTACTACGACTTCGAGCTGCCCGACGGGGTCCACTTCACCGACGACGACCTCGAACGCATCGAGGAGCGCATGCGCGAGATCGTCGCGGAAGACCAGCGCTTCGAACGCCAGGAGGTCGGCCGCGACGACGGCCTCGCCCTCTTCGCCGAGCAGCCGTACAAGCAGGAGATCATCGAGAAGGTCGACGCCTCCGAGGTCGGTGCCGGGTCGGTCATCTCCGATCTACCGCAACCCGCGTCCCGACGCCCCCGCCTTCGTCGACCTCTGCCGCGGCCCGCACGTCCGCCAGCACCGGCCGGCTCGGCGCGTTCAAGCTGACCCGCGTCGCCGGCGCCTACTGGCGAGGCGACGAGCACCGCCCGATGCTGCAGCGCATCTACGGGACCGCCTGGGAGAGCGCCGCCGCGCTCGCCGAGCATCTCCACCGCCTCGAGGAAGCCGAACGGCGCGACCACCGCCGCCTCGGGGCCGAGCTCGACCTGTTCTCGTTCCCGGACGAGATCGGCTCGGGCCTCGCGGTCTTCCACCCCAAAGGTGGCCTCGTCCGTTCCATCATGGAGGACTACTCGCGGCGCCGCCACGAAGCCGCCGGGTACTCGTTCGTGAACACCCCCCACATCACGAAAGCCCAGCTCTTCGAGACGTCCGGGCACCTCCAGTGGTTCGCCGACGCGATGTTCCCGCCCATGCTCGTCGACGAAGGATCCGGCACCGGCACCGAGTACTACCTGAAGCCGATGAACTGCCCGTTCCACATCCTCATCTACCGCAGCCGGCTGCGCTCCTACCGGGAGCTCCCGATGCGGCTCTTCGAGTTCGGGACGGTGTACCGCTACGAGCGCTCCGGGGTCGTCCACGGCCTCACCCGCGTGCGCGGCATGACCCAAGACGACGCGCACATCTTCACGCACGCGGGAGGAGATGACCAACGAGCTGCGCTCGCTGCTCGTCTTCGTCCTCGAGGTGCTTCGCGACTTCGGCCTCGACGACTTCTACCTCGAGCTGTCCACCAAGCCGGAGGACAAGGCGGTCGGCAGCGACACCGACTGGGACGAAGCGACCGAAGCGCTGCAAACCGCCGCGGAGGAGATGGGCCTCGACCTCGTCCACGACGAGGGCGGCGGCGCGTTCTACGGCCCGAAGATCTCCGTGCAGGTCCGCGACGCCATCGGGCGGACGTGGCAGCTGTCGACCATCCAGCTCGACTTCCAGTTCCCGGTCCGCTTCGACCTGGAGTACGTCGGCGCCGACAACGAGCGGCACCGGCCCGTCATGATCCACCGGGCCCTCTTCGGCGCGATCGAGCGGTTCTTCGCCATCCTCCTCGAGCACTACGCCGGCGCGTTCCCCACCTGGCTCGCGCCGGTCCAGGTCAGCATCCTCCCCGTCTCCGACCATCACCACGCCTACGCATTCCGCCTCGCGGACCGCCTCCGCGCCGAGGGGTACCGCGTCGAGCTCCTCGACGCCCACGAGGACACGGTCGGGAAACGGGTCAGGCGGGCCAAGCAGGAGAAGGTCCCGTACGTCCTCGTGGTGGGGGACCGCGACGTCGACGCCGGCACCGTCGGCGTGAACGCCCGCGGTGGTGACCAGCCGGAGAAGGACGTCCCGGTCGAGACGTTCGTGGCGCGCCTGCACGCCGACGTGACCGAACGACGATGAGCCTGGAGCGCCTCTGGGCGGGGTGGCGTTCCGCGTACGTCGACGGGGTCGCCAATGTCGACGCGCGCCGACGCGCCCGACGCGGACGGCTGCGTCTTCTGCGTCCTCGGCGGGGACGAGGTCGACCACGGCCAGGTCGTCGCGCGCGAACCGCGACGACCTTCGCGGTGGTGAACATCTTCCCGTACACGTCCGGGCATCTCATGGTGATGCCGTGCCGTCATGTCGGTGACCTCTCGGCCCTCACCGACGACGAAGCCGCGGCGCTGATGGCCATGACCCGCCAGGCCACCGCGGCGGTGCAGGCCGCGTACGCCCCCGACGGGATCAACGTCGGCATCAACCTCGGCCGCGCCGCCGGCGCCGGGGTCCCCGGTCATCTGCATGTGCACGTCGTCCCCCGATGGACCGGCGACACGAACTTCATGACCAGCGTCGCCGAGACCCGCGTGATGCCCGAGCCGCTCAGCCAGACCTTCGAGCGGCTCCACGGGGCCTGGCCCGCGTAGGGTCGCGTCCGTGGCGGAACCCGAAGGCGACGAGCTCCCCGCCGATCTCGACGTCACCGCCTACGTCGGCCCCTACCTCTTCCCCGAGCCCCCGCCGGCGTCTGGTTGCCGCGGCGTGGCTCCTCGCCGGCGCCGTGGGCGCGTTCGTCGGGTACGCGGTCAGCGCCAACACCGGCCTGCTCGTGGCGGCGGTGACCCTCGTTGCCGTCGCCGCGTATCACGGGCTCACCGCCTGGCGGCTCGTCATCGACCAGACCGAGGCGCTCGTCGTCGCCACCCGCACCGTCGGCTTCCCCGTCGGGCACGCCTCCGCCCAGCTCACCTGGCGCGGCCTCCGCTCCCGCCCGACCTGGCGGATCCTCCTCTACTCCGCCGACACGCCACCCACCAAGCGAGGTCTAGTCCAGGTCGACGCCGTCGACGCCCGCGTCCTCGGCGACTACACCGAATCGAACCCCGAGGACTGGTCCGCGTTCTCGGTCGACGCGGAACCCGAGGTTCGACCGCCGGGTCCGGGTTCCGGCTAGCGTCGCCCGGATCTGCGGGCGCGGAGTTCCGCAACGGGGCGGGAGGAACCGTGGGCGCGAAGCGAGGTTCGACCGGATGCCGAGGCTGGGCGCTGGCGGCCGCGCTGGTCCTCACCGCGGTGAGCGTGCCCGCTTTCGCGCTGCTCAGCGCCGGCCCTGCGGACGCGGCGACTCCGTTCACCATGGACGTCGTCCCGCAGAGCTCCACCGCGCTCACGTTCCTGGTCACGAACGCCAACGGGTCGTGCAGCAACCAGCTCACCCTGTCGATCACCGCGGGCGCCACCCCGGTCACCCCGACGTCCACCGTCAATCAGGATCTCAACAACGTCCTGGTCACGCTCCCGGTCGGGACCCCGTCGCCGCTCACCTTCGTCGGCAGCTGCCTCGACGTCGAGATCCCGCTCCAGCAGACCGCCCAGGCGTTTTTCGCGACTGTGAGCGTCACGAAGCAGATCCAGGGGACCGACCCCGCGAACGCCACCTTCACCGTCCACTTCGACTGCGCGTTCGGCGCGGTCAACGCCAGCAGCAGCGCCAAGGCGTTCCCCGGGTCGGCAGCGTCGGTGCACGGCGCCAGCCCACCCCCATCGGTGAGCGGGGACCTGCAGTACGGGTCGAGCGGCGGGACGTCCCCCTTCTACCTCTTCGACCCGGCGAGCTGCCCCCTGACCGAGACCAACACGGGCGGGGCCCAGTCGACGTCGATCACCCCGAACCCCGTGGTCGTCGCCGACCCGATCCCGATCCCGGCGACGGTGACCAACGTCTACCCCGCCGCGGCGCTGGTCGTCGCGCCCCGCTTCACCGGGTAGCCCGCGCCCCCGGCCCCGGCTCCTCGGCCAAACCCGATCGCGTTACGACATATCCACCCCTACCGGGGCGCGGCCCGGGACGCGTGCACGACGGTGCTCGTGAACCGAGACGACCGGCACGTCGGTGAACCCGGCCCGGAGCCTCGGACCCGCCCTCATCGTCGGCGGGACCGCCCTCAGCCAGGTGTGGCGGTTCATCGTCGCCCCGCTCGTGGGCGGGGCGCTCGCCGCGCTCGTCGACTGGCTCCTGATCCCAAGGGTGGAGCCCGAGCCGACGGTGGCCCTCGACCCCCACACGACCGGCACCGGAGCGCGGCGAGCGACGAGTCCCACCGCGCCGCAACGGAGACGCGCGGGTCAGGACGCGGCGGCGAGCTTGTTGACCAGGTGCGAGGGCATCGGGTCGTAGTGCGAGTGGTGGAGCGTGAACCGGCCGCGACCCCCGGTGATGGAGCGCAGGTCGATGGCGTAGCGGAGCACCTCGGAGGTCGGGACGAGCGCGACGATCTCGACCTCGCCGTTCCCGGTGCTGCTCGCACCCTGGATGCGACCCCGCTTCGAGTTGAGGTCACCCATCAGGTCCCCCTGGGAGGCTTCCGGTGCGGTGACGACCAGCTCGCTGATCGGCTCGAGGAGGATCGGGTTGGCCTTGGCCATCGCCTCCTTGAACCCGATGGACCCGGCCATCTTGAAGCTCATCTCGGACGAGTCGACGGAGTGGTACTTGCCGTCGTAGCAGGTCACCCCGACGTCGACGACCGGGTAGCCGTGCACGCCGCCGGACTGCATGGTCTCCACCACGCCCTTCTCGACCGCGGGGATGAACTGGCGGGGGATCGCGCCGCCGACGATCGCGTCGGTGAACGCGAAGCCCGCGCCCCGCTCGCGGCTCGACCCGCAGGAACGCGACACCGAACTGCCCGTGCCCGCCGGTCTGCTTCTTGTACCGGCCTTCGGCGTCGGCCGGGTTGGTGATCGTCTCCCGGTAGGCGACCTGCACCTCGTCGGTGTCGACGGTCACCCCAAACTTGCGTTGCAGCCGCTCCAACGCGATGCCGAGGTGGGTCTCGCCCATCCCCCAGAGGAGCGTCTGGTGGGTCTCGCCGTTGCGTTCGACCCGCAACGCCGGGTCCTCGTCCTGGAGGCGGTGGAGCGCGTTGGCCAGCTTGTCCTCGTCGCCCTTCGAGTGGGCCCGGATCGCGACCGGGAGGACGGGGGCGCCCCGGTCGAGTCGTTCCACGTCGAGGTCGGCGCCTCGGGTGCCGAGCACGTCGCCGGTGGTGGTGTCGGCGAGCTTGGCGACCGCGGCCAGGTCCCCGGCGACGACCTCCTTCACCGGCTCCTGGTCCTTGCCGCGCAGCGTCACGACCTGGTGGAGGCGCTCGTCGGCGACGGTCCGGTCGTTCACGAGGGTCGTGTCGGTCGTGACCGTCCCCGACAAGACCCGGAACAGGTTCACGCGTCCCACGTACGGGTCGACGACGGTCTTGAACACGAACGCGGCCGCGGGCCCGTCGCCGGCCTGCGGCGCCGGTCCTTCCTCGGCGATGAAATGCGCGAGGCGATCGACGCCGATCAGTTTCGTCGCGCTGCCGCACAGCACCGGGAACACGGTGGCCTCGGCGATCCCCTTCGCCAACGCATGCTCGAGCTCCTCGACGCCGAGGGTCTCGTCGGCGAGGTACCGCTCGGTGAGGTCGTCGTCGGCGACGACGATCCCCTCGACGAGCGCGTCGTGGACCGCGTGCTCCTCGGTGGCCAGGTCGTCGGGGACCGGGCCGGTCGTGCCGCGGCCGGTGGCGCCGTCGTAGGTGATGGCCTCGTCGCTCAGCAGGTCGATGACCCCCCGGAAGTCGCCTTCCTCGCCGAGGGGCAGCTCGAGCGGCGCGACCCCGGCGCCGAAGCGGTCCTTGAGCTGGTCGAGGGTCCGCGGGAACGACGCCCGCTCCCGATCGAGCTTGTTGACGAAGATGGCCCGGGGCAGGTTTCGGGCCTCGGCGAGACGCCACGCGACCTCCGTCTGGACCTCCACGCCCTCGACCGCGGACACGACGAACACGGCCAGGTCCGCGACCCGCAGCGCCGCGGTCACGTCACCGACGAAGTCCGCGTACCCGGGGGTGTCGATCACGTTGAGCTTGTGGCCCTCCCACTCGACCGGTGCCAACGCGAGCGAGACCGAGATCGCGCGTTTCTGCTCCTCGGGGTCGAAGTCGGTGACGGTGGTGCCGTCCTCGACCCGCCCCATGCGGGTCACCGCGCCCGACACGAACAGCAAGGCCTCGGTCAGGGTGGTCTTGCCCGCCCCACCGTGTCCGACCACCGCCACGTTGCGGATCATCGATGACGGAACCGACTTCACGCAGGCACCCCCTTGCCGGACGTCAAGACGCTCACCCGGATCGTATTCGGCGTCCCCGACCGTCGCGGCAGGGCGACGGTGCTCCTGGTACCCTCCGAAGGAGTCGTACGCGCCGCTCGCGGCCAGCGCCCGCTGGCCGGACCGACCGCAGCGTCCCGCATCACGGGAGGGACCCCGCCCCTCATGCTCGACCGAAGATGGCGCGCGAACGCTGAACGCGCCCTGGAGCCCGCCGGGCGTGGCCTGGCCGCCATCGGCGTCTCCGCGGACGGTCTCACGGTCTTCGGGCTCATCGCCGCGGCCGGCACCGCGGTGCTCATCGCCAACGGGAACCTGCTCTGGGCGGTCCTCGGTCTCGTGCTCACCGGCCTCCCCGACGTCCTCGACGGGTCCGTCGCCCGCCAGCGGGGCACCGCCGGGCGCCGCGGCGCCTTCTTCGACTCGGTCTGCGACCGCGTCGCCGACGCGCTGCTCCTCGGCGGGGTCGCCTGGCACCTCACCGGGAACGGCTCCGAGCTCCCCATCCTCGTCTTCGCGGTGCTCGCGGCGACGATGCTCATCTCCTACGAGCGGGCCAAGGCCGACGCCATCGGGCTCAGCGCCCACGGCGGGGTCATGGAACGCGCCGAGCGGATGGTCCTCCTCGGCGTCGGGCTCGCCTTCGACGTGCTCGTCCCCGTGCTCTGGATCATGCTGGTCCTCACCCTCCTCACCGCGGTGCACCGCTTCGTGATGGTGTGGCGCCAGGCCAGCACCACCGACGAGACCACCACCCCACCCGGGGACGACCCGGAGCCGAGCCCCCCTCGGCCCCGCAGCCTCCGTGGCCGACGCACGCGCTCGCGCGGCCTACCTCGGGTATCGGGCCGCCGCTGAAGTGGCGCGGGTGCTCCCACCCGCGCTCGCCCGGCCGCTCGCTCGCAGCACCGCGCACGCGTGGCGGGTCGCGCAACCCGCCCGCCGCCATCAGGTCGACCGCAACCTCGAACGGATCCTCCCGGACGCGTCCCCCGCGGACCGTCAACGCCTGCAACGGCGGGTGTTCGACTATTACGCCCGCTACTGGCACGAGCTGTTCCGCCTCGCGGTGGAAGACCCCGCGGCGCTGATCGCCGACTTCACCGTCGAGGGACGAGAGCACCTCGACGCCGCCGCCGCGGCCGGGCGCGGGGTCGTGCTCGCGCTCCCGCACCTCGGCAACTGGGACCTCGCCGGCGCCTGGCTCGCCGCGCAGGGCTACCAGATCACCGTCGTCGCGGAACCGGCGGAGCCGCCCGAGCTCTTCGACTGGTTCGTCGAGACCCGAGCCCGGCTCGGGATGCGCGTCATCGCCCTCAGCCCCGACGCCGGCAGCGTCCTGCTCCGCGAGCTGCACGACAACCGGGTCGTGTGCCTGCTGTGCGACCGGGACCTCACCGGGGACGGGGTCACCGTCACCTTCTTCGGCGAGAAGACCCGCCTCCCCGGCGGGCCTGCCCTCCTCGCGCTCCGCACCGGCGCCGCGTTGCTCCCCGTCGGGCTGGCGTTCCGACCCCACGACGGCCACTCGGCCCGGATCCTCGAGGCCGTCCCTGCCGAGCGGCACGGGCGGGTGCGCGACGATGTGACCCGCGTGACCCAACAGCTCGCCGACCGTTTCGAGGACCTCATCCGCGCCACCCCCGACCAGTGGCTCATGCTCCAACCCAACTGGCCGTCCGACCTGGTGACCCACCCGTGAGTCCCGCACGGCCGCTCCGGGTGGCGCTCATCTGCCCCTACTCGCTCTCCGTGTACGGCGGGGTGCAGCTCCAAGTCCTCGGCTTGGCCCGGGCGCTGCGCGCCGTCGGTGTCGACGCGCGGGTCCTCGCCCCGACCGACGGGCCACCCCCGATGACCGGGGTCACCAGCATCGGGCCCAGCACCCGGTTCCCGTCGAACGGCTCCATCGCGCCGATCAACACCACCAAGGCGGCCACGAGCCGGACCCTCGAGGCGCTCCGCGTCTTCGAACCCGACGTGGTCCACCTCCACGAGCCGCTCTCCCCAGGCGCGAACCACGCCGCCCTCGTCGGCACCGACCTCCCCGCGGTCGGGACCTTCCACGCCGCGTACCCGGGCCGCAACGGCTGGTACGAGGCGTTCCGCCTCCCGCTCCGCAAGATGGTGGACCGCCTCTCGGTCCGAACCGCCGTGTCGGCCGAGGCGCAACGCAACGTCACCGCGTTCGGCGGGTCGTGCGAGATCCTCCCCAACGGCGTCGACGTGCCCGCCTTCGACGCGGCGGAGCCGTGGCCGAGCGACCGGCCGGCCCTGTTCTTCGTCGGCCGGCACGAACGCCGCAAGGGCCTCGGTGTCCTGCTGTCCGCGTTCGCCGACCTCGACCGTGACGCCGTGCTCTGGGTCGCGGGGGAGGGACCCGAGACCGAGACGCTCCGCGCCGAACGGGTCGAGCGGGTCGCGTGGCTCGGCGCGGTGTCCGAGCACGAGAAGACCCGCCGGCTCCGCGGCGCCACCATCGCCTGCTTCCCGTCCATCGAGGGCGAATCGTTCGGGGTGGTGCTCCTCGAGGCGCTCGCGGCGCGCACCGCGATCGTCGCCTCCGACCTCGAGGGGTACCGCCACGTCGCCCGCCAGGGTCACGAGGCGCTCCTCGTCCACCCCGACGACCCCGACGCGCTCGGTCAGGCGATCCGCGCCCTCCTGGACGACCCCACCCGCCGGGGCGGCCTCGCGGTCGCGGCCCGAGCCCGAGCCGACGAGTTCTCCATGCAGCGCCTCGCCGAACAATTCATCGAGCGTTACGAGCTCGCCCTCGGCGCTCGGTCGTCAGCGCCCCTGTCGGCCTGACCGGCCCGGCGCGGCCGCGCCACCACCCCGCCTCGGGCCGGGGACGACCTAGCGCCGGCGGCTCCTATAGTGCCGAGCGAGTCACCAACCGAGGTGGAGTCCCGTGGTCGTAGTCATCGTCATCGTCGCCATCATCGTGCTGGCCCTGCTGGCCGTCGCCCTCTTCTACAACGGGCTGGTCCGGACCCGAAACCGGGTCGACAACGCGTGGTCCCAGATCGACGTGCAGCTCAAGCGCCGCTACGACCTGATCCCGAACCTGGTCGAGACGGTCAAGGGGTACGCGGCGCACGAACGTCAGACCCTCGAAGCGGTCACCGCGGCGCGCGCCAACGCGATCAACGCCCAGCAGGGCGGCGACGTCGCCCAGCAGGCCCAAGCCGAGAACGCCCTGAGCGGCGCGTTGAAGAGCCTCTTCGCGGTCTCCGAGGCCTACCCGGACCTGAAAGCCAACCAGAACTTCTTGCAGCTCCAAGAGGAGCTGACCTCCACCGAGGATCGCATCGCGTACCGCGCGGCAGTTCTACAACGACAGCGTCCTCAGCTACAACAACAAGATCCAGGTGTTCCCCCGCAACCTGCTCGCGAGCACCTTCAACTTCGAGAAGCGCCAGTACTTCGAAGGGGAACCCGAGGCGACCGGCCCGGTGAAGGTGCAGTTCTGACGACGGAGACCACGTCGAGTTCGCACCGTCCGATCCGATGAGCGACCCTGCCCCGCATCTCGTCGCGCACACCGACGTCCACCGCGAGATCCGACGGAACCAGTGGCGGACCGCGCTGATCCTCCTGTCGCTCATCGTGCTGGTCCTGATCGTCGGGGTGGTCGTCGACCTCCTCTTCGGTCTCGGCGTCGCCGGGATCATCGGTGCGCTCGTCGTCGCGGTGATCCTCGCGGCCGTCTCGTACGCCCGCTCCGACAAGGTCGCGCTCGCCGCTGCGCACGCCCGACCGGTCGACGAGCCCGACCAGCCGAGGTTCAACAACCTCGTCGAAGGGCTCTGCATCGCCGCGGGGTTGCCCAAGCCGGCGCTGTACGTCATCGACGATCCCGCCCCGAACACGTTCGCGGTCGGCCGCAACCCGAGACACGCCGCGCTGGCGGTGACCACCGGTCTGCTCGGCGCGATGAACCGGGTCGAGCTCGAAGGGGTCATCGCCCACGAGCTCTCCCACATCAAGAACTCCGACATGCTCGCCTCCACCACCGCGGTCACCGCGATCGGGGGAATCGTCCTCCTCGCCGACCTCGGGCTGCGGTTCTCGATCGTCGGGGGTGACCGCGAGGAGGGCAACGGCAGCCTCGGGGTCGTCCTCGCCGTCGCCGCGCTCCCGCTGCTGATCTTCGCTCCGATCGCCGCGCAGCTCATGCGACTGTCGATGACCCCCGAGCGGGAGCTCCAAGCCGACGCGACCGGGGTGGCCCTGACCCGGTACCCGCCCGGGCTCGCGTCGGCGTTGAAGAAGCTCGAATCCGGCCAGGCGGCCGTGCACCACGCCACCCGCGCCACCGCACAGCTCTGGATCGAATCGCCCCTCGAACGCGACGGCGAGAAGACCTCCCGGCTCAACCGGGCGTTCGACACCCACCCGCCCCTCGAGAAACGCATCAGGATCCTCGAGTCGATGTGACCCGACCCGCCCTCGCGGGTGGGGTCACCGTCACCGCCCTCCTCCTCGCCGCCACGCTCGCCACCACCACCAGCCCGGCGCGGGGGGCGTCCCCACCGCCGGGCCCGGCCCCACTCACCGGACGGGCCGACCCCACCGGCGCGACGCGCACCCATCCCGCGTTGGCGGTGAAGATCGAGAACACCCCCGAAGCGCGACCCCAGACCGGGCTCGACGACGCCGACGTCGTCTACGAGGAAGTCGTCGAGGGGGGCATCACCCGCTTCTTCGCCGTGTTCGACAGCCGGATCCCCGCCGACGTCGGACCCATCCGGTCGGTGCGCGCCCTCGACCCCGACCTCGTCGCGCCGCTCCACGCGGTCGTCGCCTACTCCGGCGGCACCACCCCGAACGTCACGTCGATCCGCGCCGCGACGAGCACCTGGGTGGACGAGACCAACGCCGGTGGCGCCTACTACCGCACCCAGGACCGCCAGGCCCCCCACAACCTCTACGCGCACGCCCCGCTGCTCCTCACCCGAGGCCACCGAGACCCACCCCCGCCGCTCTTCACCTACGAGTCAGCCGGCCCGACCCCGGGGCGTCGCGTCCGGGCGGTAACGCTCGGCTTCGCGGCCCCGTACGACGTCACCTACGCGTACACGCCCGGCCCGGGCACCTGGATCCGCACCGACCAGGGCGTCACCCAACGCGCCACGTCGGGACGGGTCCTCGCGCCGACCAACGTCGTCGTCCAGTTCGTCGGGTACACCGGCGGCGGCGACGCCCAGCTCCTCGGCGACGCGCCCACCCAGACCGCCTGGGTGCTCACCGCGGGGCACCTGATCGAGGGGCACTGGTCCAAATCCGACGCGATCACCCCCACCCGCTTCACCGACCGCGCCGGTGACCCGATCCGCCTCCGTCCGGGCGCCACCTGGGTCGAGCTGGTCCCCGTCGGCGCCCCGGTCCACGTCGACGCCGGGCCGTAGCCCCGAGCGTCACCGTGGGGCGGACGCCACCACCGACGCGATCTCCGAGGGGGTCGAGCAAGGCGGCCGGTACACTTGCGGGGTGAGCGAACAGCGCGCCACCGGCACTCCCCGGGTCAAGCGGGGCCTCGCCGAGATGCTCCGCGGCGGCGTCATCATGGACGTCGTCACCGCCGAACAGGCCCGCATCGCCGAAGACGCGGGGGCGGTCGCGGTGATGGCCCTCGAGCGGGTCCCGGCCGACATCCGCCGCGACGGCGGCGTCGCCCGGATGAGCGACCCGGCCATGATCGAGGCGATCCAAGGCGCCGTCACCATCCCGGTCATGGCCAAGTGCCGCATCGGCCACTTCGCCGAAGCCCAGGTGCTCGAGTCGCTCGGCGTCGACTACATCGACGAGAGCGAGGTCCTCACCCCCGCCGACGAAGCCCACCACGTCGACAAGTGGGCCTTCACTGCCCCGTTCGTCTGCGGCGCCACGAACCTCGGGGAGGCGCTCCGCCGCGTCGCCGAAGGCGCGGCGCTGATCCGCTCGAAGGGCGAAGCCGGCACCGGCAACATCGTCGAAGCCGTCCGCCACCTGCGCTCCATCCTTGGTGACATCCGCCGACTCCAGGTCGCCGACGAACCGGAGCGGTTCGCCGCGGCCAAAGACCTGCGCGCCCCCGTCGACCTCGTCCGCGAGGTCGCCGAGCAGGGTGAGCTCCCCGTCCCGCTCTTCTGCGCCGGCGGCATCGCCACCCCCGCCGACGCCGCGCTCGTCATGCAGCTCGGCGCGCAAGCCGTGTTCGTCGGCAGCGGGATCTTCAAGAGCACCGACCCGGCCACCCGGGCGAAAGCCATCGTCGAGGCCACCACCCACGCCCACGACCCCGCGATCGTCGCCAAGGTGTCGCGGGGCCTCGGCGAGGCCATGCCCGGCGACGAGATCGCCACCCTCGACGTCAAGCTCGCCGAGCGGGGCTGGTAGGCGTGCGGCTCGCCGCACGCCCTCCAGGTCATGAAAGTCGGGGTCGTCGCGCTCCAGGGCGCGTTCCGCGAGCATCGTGAGCTGCTCGACACCCTCGGCGTCGACGCGGTCGAGGTCCGCACCCCCGCCGCGCTCGACCCGCTCGACGCACTGATCCTCCCCGGCGGCGAATCCACCACCATCGGCAAGCTGCTCGTCACGTCCGGGCTGCTCCCCGCGCTCGCCGCCCGCCTCGACGACGGGCTCCCCGTCCTCGGCACCTGCGCCGGCGCGATCCTGCTCGCCACCTCGGTGCTCGACGGGCGCGCCGACCAGCCGTCCCTCGGCGCCCTCGACGTCACCGTCCGCCGCAACGGGTACGGCACCCAGCTGCAGAGCTTCGAGGCGCCCCTCGACGTCGCCGAGCTCGGCGGCCGCCCGTTCCCCGGCGTGTTCATCCGCGCCCCGGTCCTCGAACGGACCGGACCTGCCGTCGACGTCCTCGCCCGCCACGACGGCCATCCCGTCCTCGTCCGCCAAGGGCCCGTGTGGGCCTCGACGTTCCATCCCGAGCTGTCGGGGGACACTCGGATCCACGAGCGTTTCCTGCACCCGGACCGCCAACCACCAAAGGGGGTGCGATGAGCGGCCATTCCAAGTGGCATTCGATCAAGCACAAGAAAGGCGCCGCGGACCAGGCCCGCGGGAAGCTCTTCGCCAAGCTGATCCGCCAGATCGAGGTCGCCGCCCGCGAAGGCGGCGCGGACCCCGACGCCAACCCGACGCTGCGCACCATGATCGCCAAGGCACGCGACGCGTCGGTGCCGGTCGACACGATCGACCGGGCCATCAAGCGCGGCACCGGCGACCTCGACGGGGTCCGCTACGAATCGGTCACCTACGAGGGCTACGCACCCAACGGCGTCGCGGTCCTCGTCGAGTGCCTCACCGACAACCGCAACCGCACCGGCGCGGAGGTGAAGAACGTGTTCACCCGCCACGGCGGGTCTCTCGCCGAACCCGGCGCGGTGTCCTGGCAGTTCGAACGAAAAGGCGTGCTGATCGTCGAGCGAGCCGCGGCGAGCGAAGACGACCTGATGCTCGCCGCCCTCGACGCCGGCGCCGAGGACATCACCGAGCAGGGCGACACCTGGCAGATCACCACCGCACCCGGTGACCTGCACCGCGTCCGCGACGCGCTCGAAGCCGCGGGGATCCCGACGATGAGCACCGACCTGGCCATGGTCCCCACGACGACGGTGCCGCTCACCGACGAAGCCGCGGCGCGGGCGGTCCTGCGCGTCATCGACGGGCTCGAAGACCACGACGACGTCCAGAACATCGACGCCAACTTCGACATCCCCGACGAGGTGCTCCAGGCGGTGATGGCATGAGACCTGCCGTCGGTGCCCCCGCCCCCGACTTCACCCTCCCCGGCGTCGAAGCCGGCCACCGCCGCGACTTCACCCTCTCCGACTACCGGGGCCAGAAGGTGATCCTCGCCTTCTACCCCGGCGACTTCACCCCCGGCTGAACCCGACAACTGCGCTCGTACCGCGACGACATCGCGGTGTTCGAGCACGCCGGCGCGGTCGTGCTGGCCATCTCCCCCCAAGACGTCGACAGCCACGAGCGGTGGGTCGCCCAGGAGGGGTTCCCCTTCGCGCTGCTCGCCGACACCGACCGGGCGGTCATCCGCGCCTACGGCCTCGAGGCCCCCGTGGTCGGCGTCCGCCGGTCGATCTTCCTCGTCGACACCGCCGGGGTCGTCCGATGGCGCTACAGCGGCACCGTGCGGGCCATCTTCAAACGGCCCCAGACCCTGGCACGGATCTTGGCGAGAATGGACTGATGGACATCGACGAGGCCCGAAGCCTGCTCCGCACCAACCACCACGCCGTGCTGGCCACCCGCCGGAGCGACGGGCGACCCCAGCTGTCACCCGTCGCGGTGGGGGTCGACGACGAGGGCCGGGTGATCATCAGCACCCGCGAGACCGCGATGAAGACCCACAACCTGCGCCGCGACCCCCACGCCTCGGTCTGCGTGTTCGCCGACGAGTTCTTCGGCACGTGGGCCCAGATCGACGGCACCGCCGAGGTCGTCGCCCTCCCCGCCGCGCTCGATGGCCTCGTCGACTACTACCGCCGGGTCGCGGGGGAGCACGCCGACTGGGACGAGTACCGAGCCGCGATGACCCGCGACCGTCGAGTCTTGGTGCGCATCACCATCGAATCGGTCGGGCCGACCCGGTCGGGGTAGGCGACCCTCCGCCAGCGGTTAGATTGCGGCCGCCTCGACAGGGGGAACGGTGGACGTCTCGATCACCATCAACGGCAACGGGCACCAGCACGACGTCGAGCCACGGACGCTCCTCGTCCAGTACCTCCGCGACGACTGCGGCCTCACCGGCACGAAGGTCGGCTGCGACACCTCCTCGTGCGGCGCGTGCACGGTCCTCGTCGACGGCAAATCGGTGAAGTCCTGCACGATGCTCGCCGCCCAAGCCGACGGGCGGACGGTCACGACGATCGAGGGGCTCGCCGGCGACGCCGACCTCCACCCCATGCAACGAGCCTTCCAAGCCCACCACGCGCTGCAGTGCGGCTTCTGCACCGCCGGGATGGTCATGGCCGCCGTGTCGCTCCTCGAGGAGATCCCGAACCCGACCGAACGCGACGTCCGCCTCGGCCTCGAAGGCAACCTCTGCCGCTGCACCGGCTACCACAACATCGTCCAAGCGGTGCTCGCCGCCGCGGGGGACCACGGATGATCCCCGCCCCGTTCGAGTACCAGCCGCGCCGACACCGCCGACGCCGCGCTCGCCCAGCTCATCGAGCACGGCGACGACGCGAAGCTCCTCGCCGGCGGCATGTCGCTGCTCCCCCTCATGAAGCTCCGCCTCGCCACCCCCGCGGTCCTCGTCGACGTCGGCCGCCTCGACGACCTCTCCTACCTCCGAGACGGCGGCGACCACCTCGCCATCGGCAGCGTTGACCCGCCACCGCGACCTCGAGACCAGCGACCTGCTCCGCGAGCGCTGTGGCGTGCTCCGCGCCGTCGCCGGCCAGGTCGGCGACAACCAGGTCCGCCACCGTGGCACCCTCGGCGGCTCCGTCGCGCACGGCGACCCTGCCTCCGACCTCCCCGCAGCGCTGCTCGCCCTCGACGCCACCGTCGTCGCCCGCGGCCCCAACGGCGAGCGCACCATCCCCGTCCGGGACTTCTTCGTCGGCTTCCTCGAGACCGCCCTCAGCCCCGACGAGCTCCTCACCGAGATCCGGGTCCCCAAGACCGGACCGGCCGGGTTCGCCTACCAGAAGTTCAACCGGCGCGCCCAGGACTGGGCCATCGTCGGCGCGGTCGCGGTGCGCAACGGCACCACCCGCGTTGCGCTCGTCAACATGGGCGCGACCCCGCTGCGCGCCGCCGGGGTCGAAGCCGCCCTCGCCGCGGGCGCCACGATCGACGATGCGGCCGAGCACGCCGCCGAGGCCACCGACCCACCCGCGGACCTCAACGCGTCGCCCGAGTACCGCGAGCACCTCGCGCGGGTCCTCGTCCGCCGAGCCCTCACCGAGGCGCAGGCCTGAACCGGCGCCGCACGCGGTGACCGTCGCCGCCGCGGTGCTCGCCGCCGGGCGCGGGTCGCGACTCGGCGGCCGCACCCCCAAGCCCCTCGCCGAGCTCCGCGGCCGTCCCCTCGTGTGCTGGGCGCTCGACGCCGCGACCGGCGCCGATACCCACCCCGTCCTCCTCGTCGTCGGCCGCGGCCACCGCGCGGTCGCGGCCGCCGCCCCCGCCGGGGTGGAGATCGTCCGGTCGACCCACTGGCGCCGCGGCATCGCTCACTCCCTCCGCGCCGCGCTCACCGCGCTCACCGCGACCCCGGCGACCGCCGTCTGCGTCGGCCTCGCCGACCAGCCCCGCGTCGGCGCCGACGCCTACCGCCGGCTCATCGCCGCGCACGAGCACGGCGCGACCCTCGCCGTCGCCACCTACCACGGCACCCGGGCCAACCCGGTGCTGCTCGGCCGTTCGCTCTGGCCCGACGCCGCGACGCTCCACGGTGACGTCGGGGCCCGGGCCCTGATGCGCGACCACGACGTCGTCGAGGTCGACTGCACCGGAACCGGCGACCCCGCCGACGTCGATACGCTCGACGACCTCCGCGCCCTCGAGGGGAGAACCGAATGAAGCTCGAGCACGAGTTCCGCGTCGACGCCGACGTGGACGTGGCCTGGCGGGTGCTGCTCGACATCGAGCGCATCGCCCCCTGCATGCCCGGCGCGCAGCTCCAAGAGGTCGACGGCGACGAGTACCGCGGCATCGTCAAGGTGAAGGTCGGTCCGATCACCGCCCAGTACAAGGGCACCGCCCGGGTCGCCGAAGCCGACGAGGCCGGCCGCCGGCTCGTGCTGCGCGCCGAGGGCCGCGACACCCGCGGGCAGGGCAACGCGTCCGCGACGATCACCGCGCTCCTCGCCCCCGACGGGGACGGCACCCAGGTGTCCGTCGACACCGACCTGAACGTCACCGGGAAGGTCGCCCAGTTCGGACGGGGCGTCATGGCCGACGTGTCCCAGAAGCTCCTCGGCCAGTTCGTCGACTGCCTCCAGACCACCATCCTCGGCCCCGGCGCCCCCGCCCCGACATCGGCCCCACCCGCGACGGGCATGCCGGACGCGGCGGGCGCGGCCCCCACCGGCGAGACCGAGCCGGCGTCGGCCCCCGCGGCGCCGGTCGGTCCCCGCACGATCGACGCACCCGAACCCGAGGCGGTTGACCTGGTCCGCGCCGCGGGCGGCGCGGTCGCCAAACGCGTCGTGCCCCTCGTCGCGGCGGCGGTGGTGGTGGCCGGCGTGGTGGTCTGGCTGCTCGTGCGCTGACCCCAGGGTCCGCCACTGCGCGTCCCGCCCCCCGTAGGATCGAATGCGTGTTCGATCCCGACGGGCCGGTCCTGGGCATCGACCCCGGCCTCTCCCGCTGCGGCTACGGCGCGGTGCGCCGCCAGCGGGGCACGCTCACCGCGGTGGCATGCGGGGTGCTCCGCACCGACCGGGACGCGCCGCTCCCGGAACGGCTGGCCACCCTCGAAGCGGACCTCGACGCGTTCGTCGCCGAGGTCCGCCCCGCCGCACTGGCTGTGGAACGCATCCTCTTCCAAGCCAACGTCCGCACCGCGATCTCGGTCGGGCAGGCCAGCGGCCTCGCGCTCGCGGTCGCGGCCCGAGCCGGGATCCCGGTCACCCACTACAGCCCCAACGAGGTGAAGCTGGCCGTCGCCGCGAACGGCGCCGCCGGGAAGGCCCAGGTGCAGGCGATGGTCACCCGCCTGCTGCGCCTCCCCGAAGCGCCGTCCCCGGACGCGGCGGACGCGTTGGCGCTCGCGGTCTGTCACCACTGGCGCGATCCGCTCCGCGTCGGGGTGGCCCGCGCGGTCGCGTCAGCCGGAGGAACGACGCGGTGATCGGATCGGTGCGCGGCACCGTGCTCGAACGCGTCCCGACGGGGGAAGCCATCGTCGAGGTAGGCGGCGTCGGCTACCGGGTCCTCGTCCCGCTGAGCGCGCTCGGTCTCCTCGTCCCCGGCGAGCCGGTCTTCTTGTTCACGCACCTCCACGTCCGGGAGGACGCCCTCGTGCTCTACGCGTTCCCGTCCCGCGCCGAGCGGGACACCTTCGAGCTGCTCATCGGCGCCACCGGGGTGGGCCCGAAACTTGCCCTCGCCATCTGCTCGGTGCACACCCCCGCGGCGCTGCAACGCGCGCTCGCCGATGACGACGTCGCCGCCCTCACCCTCGTCCCCGGTGTCGGGAAGCGCACCGCGCAGCGGCTCATCCTCGAGCTCCAGGCCCGCTTCGAGACGCCCGGCGTCGTCCTCACCGACGGCGACCCGGCGGCCGGTGCCCGGGCCCAGGTGCGCGACGCGCTCGCGAGCCTCGGCTACGAACCCGACGAGGTGCGCGACGCGGTCAGTGACCTCACCGACGACGCCCCGGTCGAGCAGCTGCTCCGCGAGGCGCTCCGACGCCTCGCCGGCAGCCGGGTGTAAGGACTCGGCCGTGCGCGAGGAGCTGCTCCACCCCGACGCCGACCCCGCGGAGCGGGCCGAGGAGACCACCCTTCGCCCGCGACGGCTCGCGGACTTCGTCGGGCAGCCCCGCCTGACCGAGCATCTCGACATCATGCTGACCGCGGCGCGGCGTCGCCGTCAGGCCGTCGACCATCTCCTCCTCGCCGGACCACCCGGGGTGGGCAAGACGACCCTCGCCGGGATCGTCGCCGCCGAGCTCGACGCCGGGTTTCGGGTCACGAGCGGGCCCGCGCTGGAGCGGGCCGGGGACCTCGCGGCGATCCTCTCCAACCTCGACGACGGCGACGTGCTCTTCATCGACGAGATCCACCGCCTTCCCCGCGCTGTCGAAGAGGTCCTCTACCCGGCGATGGAGGACTTCGCGCTCGACATCGTGCTCGGCCGGGGCCCGTCGGCGCAGTCGATCCGCCTCGACCTGCCCCGCTTCACCCTCGTCGGCGCCACCACCCGTTCCGGGATGATCACCGACCCGCTGCGCGACCGGTTCGGGTTCGTCGCCCGCCTCGACTACTACGAACCGGAGGATCTTGTCGTGATCCTCGAACGGTCGGCGCGGATCCTCGGCGTGTCGGTCGACACGCCCGCGGCGGCGGAGATCGCCGGTCGGGCCCGCGGCACCCCCCGCATCGCGAACCGCCTCCTCAAACGGGTCCGCGACTACGCGGAGGTGCGCGCCGGCGGCGACGTCGACGCGACGATCGCCGCGGACGCGCTCACCCTCTTCGAGATCGACGAGCTCGGCCTCGACAAGGTCGACCGGGCCATCTTGGTCACCCTCTGCGAACGCTTCGCCGGCCAACCGGTCGGGCTCCACACCCTCGCGGTGACCGTCGCAGAGGCGCCCGAGACGGTCGAAGACGTCTACGAGCCGTTCCTGCTCAAGCAGGGACTGCTGCAACGCACGCCACGCGGGCGGGTCGCCACCTCCGCCGCATACCTCCACCTCGGTCTGCACGTCCCACCCGACACTGCGCCTGCCCTCTTCGACACCTGAGACCAGGGCGCGAGCAGCCGCTCAGGGACCCTCCGCTACGATCGGCCCGCCGAGCGAGGCAACGTTCCCATGAGCATCGTCATCGTCTATCTCCTCATCCTGGTCGCCGCGTTCTTCTTCCTCGTGGTGCGACCCCAACGCCGGCAGATGGCGTCGCATCGCGCGCTCGTCGCCGCGCTCGCCGTCGGCGACGAGGTGATCACCACCGGCGGCCTCGTCGGGACGATCCGCGGCATCGAGGACGAGATCGTCGATCTCGAGATCGCACCGACCGTCGTCGTGCGTGTCGCGCGGGGCGCGATCGCCCGCCAGATCCTCCCGACCCCGGAAGGGCCGGCCGAGCTGGGTGAGCAGCCCGACGACGGCGACGGGCCGCCCGGCTAGACGATGCGGCGGCTGCGTATCTACCTCATCCTCACGATCGTCGTCACCATCGGCGCGGTGGCCGCGACGATCGCGTCAGGCCGGGCCCCGGTCCTCGGCCTGGACCTGAAGGGTGGCATCTCGGTCACCTACCAGCCCGTCGGGAAGCCCAAGCCGGGGGCGTTGACCGAGACGTTGAACATCATGAACAGCCGGGTGAACAGCTTCGGGGTCGCCGAGCCGACGATCAGCCGGCAGGGCAACGACATCGTCGTCGAGCTCCCCGGCGTGAAGGACCAAGCCAAGGCCCTCCGTCTCGTCGGGCGCACCGCGCAGCTCCGGTTCCGACCGGTGCTCGCCGACGTGCCGCCGCTGCCCGCGACGGCCACCCCGAAAGGCGCGTCGACGACCACCACGACGACCAGCCCGGCCACCACGAAGGCGTTGGCCGCCGCGGTCGCGTCGTGTGACGCGACCGCGGTGTCGTCGGCACTGTCGTCGAACGCGACGCTTCCGACCACCCCACTGGAGCAGGACAACGCCAAGAACTGCGTCATCCTCCCGATCCGGAACACCAAAGGCCGGCTGCTGCTCGGCCCGGTCAGCCCCGCCTCCACGCTCGGCCTCGCGCCCGGCCTGTCCGGAAGCGACGTGAGCAGCGCCACCTCCACCTTCGCGCAAGGGCAGGGGTACGCGGTCGAGATGACGTTGAAGGGCGGCGGGCTCACGAAGTTCAACACCCTCGCGGCGACGTCGTACAAGCAGACCGCGCCGCGCAACGAGGTCGCGATCGTCCTCGACGGCCTCGTCTACTCCGCCCCCGCGTTCCAGACCGGCACGTTCAGCGGGCCGGTGCAGATCACCGGGAACTTCACCCAAGGGGCCGCGTCGGACCTCGCGACGGTCATCAACTACGGCGCGCTCCCGGTGCAGCTCACCCCGATCAACATCCAGCAGGTCTCACCGACGCTCGGGAACGACCAGCTGAACGCGGGCATCGCGGCCGGGATCATCGGGCTCACCCTCGTCGCGCTCTACATGCTCGTCTACTACCGGATCCTCGGCCTCGTCGTCTTCGTCGGCCTCGGGATCAGCGGCGCGCTGCTGTTCGCGATCGTGTCCGGGCTCGGACCGTCGCTGCACCTGGCCCTCACCCTGTCCGGCGTGACCGGCATCATCGTATCGGTCGGCATCACCGTCGATTCGTACGTCGTGTACTTCGAACGGTTGAAAGACGAGGTACGCGCCGGTCGCACCGTCCGCTCCTCCGTCGACCGCGGGTTCACCCGGTCGTTCCGCACCATCGTCGCCGCGGACCTCGTGTCCCTCATCGGCGCCGGCGCGCTCTGGGCCCTCGCCATTGGGTCGGTCAAGGGCTTCGCGCTGTTCCTCGGCCTGTCGACCATCCTCGACCTCGTCGTCTCCTACTTCTTCATGCACCCGATCGTGTCGATCATGGCCCGACACCCTGAGCTGGTGCGGATGCGAGGCGTCGGCATCGGCGCCGGGCTCGACGCCCCGGCGGTGACCGCGTGACCGCGACCGAAGCGCCCCCGGCGCGGCGGCGCAACACGCTCAGTGACCTCTTCCACGAGCGCACCCACTTCGAGTTCATCGACCGGTCGTGGCGCTGGGCGGTGCTGTCCGGGACGCTGATCCTCATCGCGATCGTCTCCCTCGCGGTCGGGGGGCTGAACCTCGGGATCGACTTCACCGGCGGCCTCTCCTACACGGTGACGGTGAAAGGCCCCACCCCGACCGTCAACGCGGTCCGGGACTCCCTGCGCCCGGTGGGGGAGAGCGACGCGCAGATCTCCCTGCAGGTGAACCGGGCGACCGGCGTGCACTCCATCGTCGTGCAGACCCCGTCGGTGAGCGCGGCGAAGCGAACCCAGATCGAGGCGGCGCTGGCCCGCTACGGACCCGAAGCCGGGATCGTCGACGTGAGCCCAACCTGGGGCTCCACCGTGACCAAGAAGGCCGCGGAGGCGCTGGCGCTGTTCTTCGTCCTGATCGCGGTCTACCTCACCATCCGGTTCGAGTGGCGCATGGCCCTCGCCGCGATCCTCGCCGTGATCCACGACATCCTGGTGACCGTCGGCGTGTACGCGGTCACCGGATTCCAGGTGGTCCCGGCGACCGTGATCGCCTTCCTCACCATCTTGGGGTTCTCGCTGTATGACACCGTCGTCGTGTTCGACAAGGTGATCGAGAACACCCCGAAGGTCGGCAGCGACGGCGCCGAGACGTATTCGCGGATGGTGAACCGGTCCCTGAACCAGGTGCTCATGCGCTCCTTGAACACCTCGTTCGTCGCCGTGCTCCCCGTCGCGTCGCTCGTGTTCGTCGGCAGCGGCCTCTTCGGCGCGTCCAGCCTGAAGGACTTCGCCCTCGCCCTGTTCGTCGGGCTCGCGACCGGCGCCTACTCGTCGATCTTCGTCGCGACGCCGATCCTCGCCTGGCTGAAGGAACGCGAGCCCCGCTACCTCGCGATCCGCCAGCGGGCCGAAGCCCGCGCCCCCGCGCCGCACGCGTCGAGGCCGCCCCGGCCCCCGCGTTGGTCACCGCGGAGCCCGACACCGACCAGCCGTCCGACACCGGCCCGCCGTCACGCCCGGAGCCGGTCGCCCCCCGGCCCGGGCCGGCGCCGCGGCCGGTGAGCCGCCCGGGTGGGGTCGCGCCCCGGCCCCGCCAGCAGCGCCGCCGCAAACGGCGCTGACCCGCCCCCGCGGGGGAGAGGGTCCGAGACCGGCGAGGCGGGCCCTACGATGACGAGGGACATGAGCACCCTCGAGGTCCGTCCCGACCGCCGATCCGGGCTGCCCCGCCCGTGGCGGCGCCACCAGGTCGACGGGGAGCTCGCGCCGCTCCTCGCCGAGTTCCAGGCCCGCCACCGCCGGGCCGACACCGCCCTCATCGAACGAGCCTTCGACGTCGCCCGAGACGCCCACGCCGACCAGCGCCGCCGCTCCGGCGAGCCGTACCTCGGCCATCCCCTCGGGGTCGCGATGGTCGTCGCCCAGCTCGGCCTCGACGACGTCACCATCGCCGCGGCGCTCCTGCACGACGCGGTCGAGGACACGACGATCACCACCGCGGATCTCGAGGCGACGTTCGGGCCCGAGGTCGCGGCGATCGTCGACGGGGTCACGAAGCTCGACCGGATCCAGTTCGACTCCCGTGAGGAGCAGCAAGCCGCGACGCTGCGCAAGATGCTCGTGGCGATGGCCCGGGACATCCGGGTGCTGCTCATCAAGCTCGCCGACCGGCTCCACAACATGCAGACGATCAGCTCGCTGCCGGAATCGAAGCAGCGGCGCATCGCCCGGGAGACCCTCGACATCTACGCACCCTTGGCGCACCGGCTCGGCATCCAGGACCTGAAGTGGCAGCTCGAGGACCTCGCCTTCGCGGTGCTGCACCCGAAGCGGTACGCGGAGATCGAGCAGATGGTCGCGGCCCGCGCCCCGCTCGCGAGCAGGAGCTGGAGCGGGTCCTGTCCGACCTGTCGAACCGGCTCGGTGACCTCCACATCGACGCGCAGGTCCAAGGCCGCCGCAAGCACTACTGGTCGATCTACGAGAAGATGGTCGTCAAGGGCAAGGAGTTCGACGACGTCCAGGACCTCGTCGGGGTGCGGGTCATCGTCGACTCGGTGAAGGACTGCTACGGCGCGTTGGGTTCGATCCACGCGCTGTGGGCACCGGTGCAGGGCCGCTTCAAGGACTACATCGCGATGCCCAAGTTCAACCTCTATCAGTCGCTGCACACCACCGTCGTCGGCCCCGGTGGCCGACCGGTCGAGCTGCAGATCCGCACGAAGGAGATGCACCGGCGAGCCGAGTACGGCATCGCCGCGCACTGGGGCTACAAGGAGCGCTCCCAAGCCGAGGACCTCGCCTGGCTGCAGCGGATGGTCGACTGGCAACAGGACACGTCCGACCCGACCGAGTTCATGGAGACCCTGAAGATCGATCTCCAACAAGACGAGGTCTTCGTGTTCACCCCGAAGGGGAAGGTCGTCACCCTCGACTCGGGCGCGACCCCGGTCGACTTCGCGTACACGATCCACACCGAGGTCGGGCACCGCTGCATCGGCGCTCGCGTCAACGGCCGGCTGGTGCCGCTCGACTCGATGCTCAGCTCCGGCGACACCGTCGAGATCTTCACCAGCAAGGTCGAAGGCGCCGGACCGAGCCTCGACTGGCTGCAGTTCGTCCACACCCCCCGGGCCCGCACCAAGATCCGCCAGTGGTTCTCCCGCGAGCGGCGCGTCGACGCGATCGACGCCGGCAAGGAAGAGCTCGCCAAGGCGCTCCGCAAGGAAGGCCTGCCGGTCCAGAAGCTGGCCAAGTCCGACGTCGTGAAGCACGCCGCGGAGGCGATGCACTACCACGACCTCGACGCGTTGCACGCCGCGATCGGCGAAGGGCACGTATCGGCCCGGACCGTCGCGCAGCGCACCCAACGGGAGCTGCGGGGCGGGGAGGAGCAGCTGCCCGTCACCGCGGCGCGTCCCCCGTCGACCCGCCGCAGCCAGGGCCGCCGGGCCGGGGGCGTCCACGTCGAGGGCCTCGACGACGTCATGGTCCGCCTGTCCCGCTGCTGCACCCCGGTCCCCGGCGACGAGATCATGGGGTTCGTCACCCGGGGGCGGGGCGTGTCGGTGCACCGCTCCGACTGCGCGAACGCCGCCGCGCTCGCCCACCAGACCCAACGGGTCATCGACGTCGAATGGGACCACGACGAGACCGCGACGTTCGTCGTGTCGGTCGAGATCGAGGCTCTCGACCGGTCCCGGCTCCTCCGTGACGTCGCCGAGGTCCTCGCCGAGCATCACGTGAACATCCTCACCAGCTCGTCGCAGACCTCCAGCGACCGGGTCGCTCACCTCCGCTTCGATTTCGAGCTCGCGGACCCGAGCCATCTCGACTCGATCCTGCGGGCCATCCAGCAGGTCGACTCGGTGTACGAGTCGTACCGGCTGCTCCCCGGACGCGCACGGAACTGACCCCGGGGGTCGTGACGGCACCTCGGTAGCATCGACCGATGCCCGAGGTCGAGTACCGCGCGCCGGTCGGCACCCACGACGTCCTCCCACCCGCTTCGGCGCGGTGGGCGGCGTTCGTCGCCGCGTTCTCGGCCCGGGCGACCCGCTTCGGGTACGGGCTGCTCGTCACTCCCGTCGTCGAGCACGTCGAGGTCTTCCAGCGCGTCGGTGCCGCCACCGACGTGGTCCACAAGGAGATGTACGAGCTCACCGACCGGGGTGGGCGCACCCTCGCGTTGCGTCCCGAAGGGACCGCCCCGGTCGTGCGCGCGTACGTGCAACACCACCCGACCCCGCCGTGGAAGGTCTGGTACCTCGCCCCCCACTTCCGGTACGAACGACCCCAGAAGGGCCGCTACCGCCAGCACTGGCAGGTGGGCGCCGAGGTCCTCGGTGTCGAGGACCCCGACGTCGACGTGGAGATCATCGCCCTCGCCGACGGCTTCTACCGTGACCTCGGCCTCCGCCAGCTCACCCTGACCGTGAACTCGATGGGGGAGCCCGAGGACCGGGCCCGGTTCGTGGAACGGCTCGGCGCGTACTTCCTCGACCACGCCGACGGGCTCGGCCCCGAGTTCCGCGCCCGGGCCGAGCAGCACCCGTTGCGGCTCCTCGACGCCAAGCAGGAGCCCTGGCAGGACGTCATCGAGCGGGCCCCCCAGCTCACCGAGGCGCTCGGCGCCCCGGCCCGCGCCCACTTCGAACGGGTCCAAGCCGGCCTCGACGTGCTCGGCATCGCCTACGAGCTGAACCCCCGGCTGGTGCGCGGCTTCGACTACTACACGAGCACGACGTTCGAGTTCTCCAGCACCGCGCTCGACGCGGCCCAGAACGCGGTCGGTGGCGGCGGCCGCTACGACCAGCTCGCCGAGGAGATGGGCGGCCCCCCGACCCCCGGCATCGGCTTCGGGATCGGGATCGAACGGGTCCTGATCGCCTGCGACGCCGAAGCCGCGTTCCCCACCCCCGACGACGGCCTCGACGCCTTCGTCGTCGACTTCGTCGGCGACCCGGCGACGAACGCGCTCGTCGCCGACCTGCGCGACGCGGGCCTGCGCGCCGACCGGGCCTACGGCGGCCGCTCCGCGAAGGCGCAATGGAGGCTCGCGGACCGCGCCCGCGCCCGCTACGGCGTCCTCGTCGCCCCCGACGAGGCCAGCCGGGGGGTGGTCGCGGTGAAGGACATGGGTACCGGCGACCAGGTCGAGGTGCCCCGCGACCAGATCGCGGGCTGGCTCCGGATGCGCACCGAGACGGAAGGCGCCACGCCGTGAGCGCGACGTCGATGCGTACCCACCGCGCCGGTGACCTCCGCGTCGACGATCTCGGCGAGGACGTCGCGCTGTGCGGCTGGGTGGCCAGCCGCCGCGACCACGGCGGGGTGGTGTTCCTCGACCTGCGCGACGTGGCCGGGATCGTGCAGGTCGTCGTCGACCCCGAACACGTCGAGCACGCCCACGAGCTCCGCCCCGAGTTCGTCCTACGCGTGGAAGGCACTGTCCGCGACCGGCCCGACGGGACCGTCAACCCCGAGCTCGCCGACCGGCGCGATCGAGGTCGCGGCCCGGACGGTGGAGGTCCTGAACCGGGCCGAGCCGCTCCCGATCCCGACCGACGAACGGGTCGAAGCCGACGAGGTGCTGCGGCTCCGCTACCGGTACCTCGACCTGCGCTCCGAGCGGATGCAACGCAACCTCCACCTGCGCGCCCGCGTGAACCGGGCGTTGCGGGACCGGCTCGACGCGCGCGGGTTCACCGAGATCGAGACCCCGATGCTCATCGCGTCGACCCCCGAAGGGGCCCGGGACTTCGTCGTCCCGTCCCGCCGGTCCCCGGGCGCGTTCTACGCCCTCCCGCAGAGCCCCCAGCTGCTGAAGCAGCTGCTGATGGTGGGCGGCTTCGACCGGTACTTCCAGATCGCCCGCTGCCTCCGCGACGAGGACCTGCGCGCCGACCGCCAGTTCGAGTTCATGCAGCTCGACGCGGAGATGAGCTTCGCGGACGGTGACGACGTGATGGCCGTGATCGGCGACGCGGTCCGAGCCGCGGTCACCGCCGCGACCGGCGAGGCGCCCCCGCCGGTGTCGCGGATCACCTGGCACGAGGCGATGCTCCGCTTCGGGTCCGACAAGCCCGACCTGCGGATCACCCTCGAGATCGTCGACGTCACCGAGGTGCTCGCCGCGACCGAGTTCCGCGCCTTCCAAGCCGACACCGTCCGCGGCCTCTGCGTCCCCGGCGCCGGCGAACTGGGGCGGGGACGCCTCGACGCGCTCATCGACCGGGCCAAGACCCTCGGTGCGCAGGGACTGGTGTGGATGCGGGTCCGTGACCGCGGCGAGCTCGACTCCCCGGTCGCGAAGCACCTCTCCGACGCGGAGCGGCTCGGCCTCGTCGACGCGTTCGGCGCCCGCGCCGGGGACCTCGTCCTGATGGTCGCGGGACCGGCCCGCACCTGCGCCCGGGTCCTCGGCGCGCTGCGGGTCGAGCTGGCCGCCCCGGTCGACCCGCACGACCGGGCGCTGGTCTGGGTGGTCGACTTCCCGCTCTTCGAGGGCGTCGACGACGACGGCCGCCCGATCCCCGCCCATCACCCCTTCACGATGCCGCACCCCGACGACCGGCACCTGCTCGAGACCGGCCGCGGCGAGGCGCTCCTCGCGGTGCGTTCCCTCGCCTACGACCTGGTGCTGAACGGCTGGGAGCTCGGGTCGGGCAGCGTCCGGATCCACGAACCCGACCTGCAGGCCCTCGTCCTCGCGACGCTCGGGATCGACGACACCCGCGCCCACGAACGGTTCGGGTTCCTCCTCGACGCGTTCCGGTTCGGCGCGCCACCCCACGCCGGCTTCGCGGTCGGGATCGACCGGCTCGTCGCGATCCTCGCCGACGAGGACAACATCCGCGAGGTGATCGCCTTTCCCAAGACCCAGTCCGGCGCGGATCCGCTCACCGGCGCGCCGACCGTGCTCGACCCGCGGCAGCTGCGCGAGCTCGGACTGAGCGTCACCCGCGGCGGCCCGGCCCGGTAGCGCCGTACCATCGCGCCGGTGGCGGACCTCTTCAGCGCCGCGGTCGACGAGCGGCTGTCGCGACGCGCCCCGCTCGCGGCCCGGCTCCGTCCCCGCACCCTCGACGAGGTCGTCGGCCAGGAGCACCTGCTCGGCCCGGGCCGCCCGTTGCGGGCCCTCATCGAAGGGGATCGGCTGTCATCGGTCGTGCTGTGGGGGCCACCCGGGACGGGCAAGACCACCATCGCCCGGCTCGTCGCCGGCGCGACCCGCAAGGCGTTCGAGCCGCTCTCCGCGGTGAGCGCCGGGGTCAAGGAGGTCCGCGAGGTCGCGGCACGGGCCAGGGCCCGCCTCGGTGAGCACGGTCAGGGAACGATCCTGTTCCTCGACGAGGTCCACCGCTTCAACCGCACCCAGCAGGACGCGCTGCTCCCACACGTCGAGGAGGGCCTCCTCGTCCTCATCGGCGCGACGACCGAGAACCCGTTCTTCTCGCTCACCGGCCCGCTGCTGTCCCGCTCGACCCTGTTCCGCCTCGAGCCGCTCGACGCCGACGCGCTCCGCGCGCTGGTCACCCGCGCGCTCGACGACCCCCGCGGGCTCGGCGGCGAATCCCGCACCCTCGACACCGACGCGCTCGACCATCTCGTCACCCGGGCCGACGGCGACGCCCGCCACGTGCTCACCTCCCTCGACGTCGCCGCCGCGCTCGCCGCGGAGGACCAGCGGGCCGAGATCACCCTCGCCGACGTCGAGGCCGCGATGGCGCTGCGCGCGCTGCGCTACGGCGACGACGAGCACTACGACATCCTGTCGGCGTTCATCAAGAGCATCCGCGGCTCCGACCCCGACGCCGGCCTCTACTGGCTCGCCCGCATGCTCGAAGCCGGCGAAGACGCCCGGCTCATCGCCCGCCGGCTGGTGATCCTCGCCTCCGAGGACGTCGGCCTCGCCGACCCGCGGGCTGCTCGTCGCCGACGCCGCTGCCCGCGCGGTCGAGTTCGTCGGGCTCCCGGAGGCGCAGCTGAACCTCGCCCAGGCGGTCCTGTACCTCGCCCGGGCCCCGAAGTCGAACTCGGTGCTGACCGCCCTCGAAGCCGCGCTCGGCGACGTCCGCGACGGCGCCGCCGGTCGGGTCCCCGCGCATCTCCGCGACGCTCATTACCCTGGCGCGGCCCAGCTCGGACACGGGGCCGGCTACCGGTACCCGCACGCCGAACCGGGCGGCTGGGTCGACCAGGACTACCGACCCTCCGAGACGTCCGGGCACCGCTACTACCGGGCCAGCGGGCACGGCGAAGATGTCGAGCGGGACCGGGGTGTCGCCGCACCCGACCCCCACCCCGAGCACGAGGAGGCACGACGGTGAGCACGCTCGGCTGGGTCGCACTCGCGGTGCTCGCCGTCGCGACGGTCGCGGCGGCCGCGGTGGGGGTGCGCACCCGCGCCCGGCTCCGCGCCGTCACCGCCCGCGTCGGCGTCCTCGAGGACCGCCTCGCCGGGCTCGGCGTCACCACCGAGCACACGATCCAGACCGCACGCGCCGCCGCGTCGCTCGCCCGCCGGACCGCCGGCGGTGCCGAAGCCCCCGAGCCGCCCCGCGTGGTGCTCGAACCCGTGACCGGACGGGTCGTGAAGGCGGTGGCCTGGAGCGCCGGCGCGCGCCGGGCCGTGACCCGCCTCACCCGCACCACCCGGAGCGGACTCCGATGATCCGCCGGGGCTTCTGGCTCGCGGCCGGGTTCGGCCTCGGGGTCGCCGCGGCCGCCCAGGTCCGCCGCCGGGTCGACGCCGCCACCGCGCGCCTCGCGCCGTCGAGTGTCGCCACCCGGTTGCGGCGCGACCTCACCGGCGCGCTCGACGAGGGCCGCGACGAGATGCGAGCCCGCGAAGCGCGGCTGCGTCACGTCCTCGCCGCGCCGGGCACGCTCGAGCGCAGCGAAGGGATCGAGGACCTCGGCAGTAACCTGGGCTGATGGCGCCCCGAACCGCCGGCGAGCTGCGCGCCGCGTTCCGTGAGTTCTTCGAGGCCCGAGGCCACACCGGGGTGCCCTCGGCGGGGCTGATCCCACACGACCCGACGGTGCTGTTCACCGTCGCCGGGATGGTGCCGTTCAAGCCCTACTTCGTCGGGGACGAGATCCCGCCCTACTCCCGTGCCGTCTCGGTGCAGAAGTGCGTCCGGGTCGGCGGCAAGCACAACGACCTCGACGACATCGGCCGCACGAACCGCCACTTCAGCTTCTTCGAGATGCTCGGCAACTTCAGCTTCGGGGACTACTTCAAGGAGGAGGCGATCCGCTGGGCGTGGGAGCTGCTCACCGACGTCCTCGAGCTCGACCCCGAGCGGCTCTGGGTGACCGTCCACGTCACCGACGACGACGCGGCGGCGATCTGGCGGCGCGGCGTCGGCGTCCCCGCGGCGCGGATCCAACGCCTCGACGAGGACAACTTCTGGCGCATGGCCGACACCGGCCCGTGCGGCCCCTCGTCGGAGATCTTCTGGGACCTCGGCGAACGCTTCGGAGCCGGCGGCGGACCCGCCGACGGTGACCCGGACCGCTACGTCGAGCTGTGGAACCTGGTCTTCATGCAGTCGGACCAGCGCGCCGACGGGATCGTCCCGTTGCCCCGCCCCAGCATCGATACCGGCGCGGGCCTGGAACGCAACCTCATGGCCCTCCAGGGCGTCGAATCGATCTTCGACATCGACGTCCTCGCGCCGCTCGTCGCGGCCGCCGAGCGCGCCACCGGCGTCCGCTACGGCCGGGACCCGACCCTCGACGTGTCGTTGCGCATCCTCGCCGAGCACTCCCGCACGATGGCCTTCCTCGTCGCCGACGGTGTCGTCCCGTCGAACGAGGAGCGGGGCTACGTGCTGCGACGCATCATCCGCCGCGCCGTCCGGCACGCCTACCTCCTCGGCGCCCAGCAGGTCGTCACCCCGACCCTCGTCGACGCCACCATCGCGGTCATGAGCGACGCGTACCCGGAGCTGCACGCCAGCGCGGGACCTCGTCACGAAGACGGTCACCCGGGAAGAGGAACGGTTCCGCGACACCCTCGAGCGGGGCCTCGACCTCCTCGACGGCCTCCTCCAGGACGGCGATGTCGGCGGCCAGGACGCGTTCTTCCTCCACGACTCGCTCGGGTTCCCCGTCGACCTCACCCGGGAGATCGCGGAGGAGCGCGGCCGCACCGTCGACGTCGCCGGCTTCGAATCACGGATGGAAGCGCAACGGGAACGGGCCGCGTCGGCACGGAAAGCCAGCACCGGCCCGGCCGACACGGCGACCGTCGCGTACCGCGAGCTGCTCGACGAGGTCGGCCCGACCGAGTTCACCGGCCGGGCCGAGTACGAGACCCCCGACGCGGTCGTCCGCGGCCTCCTCGTCGACGGCGCCCGCGTCCACTCCGTCTCCACGGGGGCCGTCGCGGTGGTGCTCGACCGGACCCCCTTCTACGCCGAAGCCGGCGGGCAGGTCGGCGACACCGGGACCCTCACCGGCGAGCGCGGCACCGCCCGCGTGCTCGACACCACCTACGGGCTCCCCGGCCTCGTCGTGCACCACGGCGAGGTCACCGACGGGGAGCTCACCGTCGGTGACCGGGTCCTGGCCCGCATCGACGGGGAACGCCGGGACCGGATCCGCCGGAACCACACCGCGACGCACATCCTCCACTGGGCGTTGCGCCAGGTGCTCGGCGGCCACGTCCAGCAGAAGGGGTCGCTCGTCGCGCCTGACCGCCTCCGGTTCGACTTCAGCCACTTCGAGGCGGTCACCCCCGAGGAGCTGGAGCGGGTCGAGGACCTCACCAACCGGGAGATCATCACCGACGCGCCGGTCCGCCACTACGAGACGACGAAGGAACACGCCGACGCGCTCGGTGCGATCGCGTTCTTCGGCGACAAGTACGGTGACCTGGTGCGGGTCTTGGAAGCCGGTGAGCACTCCCTCGAGCTGTGTGGCGGCACCCACGTCCACGCCCTCGGGTTCATCGGCCCGGTCAAGATCGTCAGCGAGAGCTCGATCGGCGCCAACCTGCGCCGTATCGAGGCCGTCACCGGTGACGCCGCGCTCGAGCACATCCGGGCCGAGGAGCACACGCTGCGGGCCACCGCCGACGCGTTGAAGGTGAAGCCCGACGAGCTCCCCGACGCGCGTCGAGCGCCTCCGCGACGAGCTCCGCGCCGTGCAGGCCGAGCTGGCCGCCCAACGCGACCGGGAGACGAGCATCGAAGCCGCCGCGCTCGCCGCCGCCGCGGTAGACGGCGTCGTGGTCGACGAACGCGACGGGTACACCAACGACGAGCTGCGCCGTCTCGCGCTCGCCACCCGCGACGCCCTCGCGCACGGGGTCGTCGGTCTCGTGGGCACCAACCCCGACCGGACCAGCGCCACCGTCGCGGTCGCGATCAGCCGCGACCTCGTCGCCGACGGCGTGTCCGCGGCCTCGATCGCGCTCCCCGCCGCGAGGGTGCTCGGCGGCGGGACCGGCAAGAAGGCCACGGAGGTCGCCGTCGGCGGGGGCCGCAACGTGGCCGCCGTCGGGGAGGCCCGCGCCGAGCTGGACCGCGCCGCCCGCGCCGTGCTTCCCCGTGAGCCCACCGCACCCGTCGGCACCGCCGGCGACCGCTGAGCGGGGCGTGGGGCGGGTCTTGGCCGTCGATCTCGGCACGCGCCGCATCGGCCTCGCCGTGTCGGACCCCTCCAACACGATCGCCGGCCCCCACGCGGTCCTGACCCGCTCCGGCGACCCGGACGCGGACCGGGCCGCGATCGTCGCCACCGCCCGGGAGCTCGGAGCCTCCCAGATCGTCGTCGGCCTGCCCCGGTCGCTCTCCGGCGCCGACGGCCCCGCCGCCCGGGCCGCCCGCGCCGAAGCCGAGGCCCTCGCCACCGCCGCCGGCCCCGACCTGGCGGTCGTCCTCCACGACGAGCGGTTCTCGACCCGCACCGCCCGGGAGGCCCGCCGGGCCGGCGGCGCCCGCCGCAAGGCCCGCCAGGCGCCGGTCGACGCCGCCGCGGCTGCCGTGATCCTCCAGTCCTACCTAGAGTCTCGCCGGTGAGCGACGTCGAGGGATCGGACTGGGTGCGCCCAGCACGCGGCCCGCGGCGACCGTCCGCCTCCGCCAGCGGGCGCGGACGCCGGAGCCGGCCCCCGCGCCGCGCCGCACCCGTGCCGAGACCCAAGCCGCCCGCCAGGCCGCGAAGGGCCGCAGCTCCCGCGCCGGCGGCGACACGCGCACCGCGACACCGCCACCCGCGACCCCGAGCGTGTCGGCCCCGCCGGTGGACCTGCCGGGATGGCACGACGAACCGACGCAACCGCAGCCGATCGTGCCCGCCGACGGCGGCTCCGGTCGCGGCGGTGTCGGTGCCGCCGGCCGCGGTGG
This sequence comes from uncultured Actinomycetes bacterium, assembly GCA_963714105.1. GTDB lineage: Bacteria > Actinomycetota > Acidimicrobiia > IMCC26256 > PALSA-555 > PALSA-555. The sequence continues at coordinate 3,061,770 of OY970233.1, forward strand.
CGGAGGAGGCGGCGGCAACGGTGCCAGCGGCGGCGCGGGTCAAGCCGACCGGCGCCGCAACCGACGCGTCGCGTTGGTGCTCGGCGTGCTGATCTTGCCGTTCGTCGCCGCGGCGATCTGGGTCGTGGTGCAGATCGCACCGTCGGGTGGGCCGACGAAGGCCACACCACCACCGGCACCCGCGGGTCAGCTGAAGCTGCTGCTCCGACCGGGGTTGACCCTCTCCGAGATCGGCGACGTCGTCGCGACGCTGCCCGGCCACACGAAGGCCGGGTTCGTCGCGGAGGCCAACACCGGCACCGTCCGCTCCCAGTACCAGCCGACGAACGTGAAGTCGCCGGAGGGGGTCGTGTTCCCCGACACCTACTTCGTGCTCGCCGAACGAGAGTGACGCGTCGATCCTGCGCCGGCTCGTCAACCGCTTCGACCAGATCGGCGACCAGATCGGCCTCGGCGTCCACCACCGCGCTCGTCCCCGTACCAGACGGTCGTCGTCGCGTCGCTGGTCCAGCAGGAAGCGAAGCTGCCGAGCGACGCGCCGCTCGTCTCCGCGGTCATCTACAACCGCCTCAAGGCCCACATGCCGCTGCAGATCGACGCGACGCTCTGCTACGCGAAGGGCGGCTGCCCACCCGTCCCGACCGCGGCGGACAAGAAGATCAACTCGCCGTACAACACGTACCTCGTGAACGGGCTGCCGCCGACACCGATCGCCAGCGTCTCCCAGGCGTCGCTGCAGGCCGCGATGCAGCCGGCGAACGTCCCGTACCTCTACTACGTGATCGCCGACTCGTCCGGGAAGCTCACCTTCGCGACCACGCTCCAGCAGCAGAACGCCAACATCGCCGCCGCGCACCGCAAGGGCCTGCTCTGACCGTGCCCCTGAGCGGGCACACCACGGTGGCGGGCATCATCGGCCAGCCGGTCGACCACTCCCGATCCCCGGCGATCCACAACGCCGCGTACGCGGCGGTCGGGCTCGACTGGGTCTACGTCGCGTTCCCGGTCCCGGCCGGCGCGGTCGCCGCCGCGCTGCACGGCCTCGCCGCGCTCGGCGTCGCGGGCGTGAACGTCACCATGCCCCACAAGGCCGACGCGGCGGCGCACTGCGACACACTGACCCCGACCGCGGCGACACTCGGCGTCGCGAACACCGTCGCCGTCCGCGACGGCCGCCTCGTGGGTGACTCGACCGACGGGAGCGGGTTCCTCGACGCGGCCGCCGACGCCGACGTCGACCTGCCCGGCGCGTCGATGCGTCGTCCTCGGCGCGGGCGGCGCGGCCCGGGCGATCGTCCACGCGCTCGGCCCGATCGCCGGTCCTCGTCGTCGTCGCCGCCCGCCGGGTCGACGCCGCGGCCGACGCGGCCGCGCCTCGCGCCGGCGGCGACCGCCACCGGGCTCGACGAGGTCGACCGACGCGGTCGGCCGCGGCGGCGGTGGTCGTGAACGCGACCCCGCTCGGGATGCGCGGCGAGGCCGCCCCCGTTCGACGTCGCGGTGCTGCATGCCGGCCAGGTCGTGATCGACACCGTGTACGCGCCCGCCGGAGACGCCCCTGCTCGCCGCGGCGCGGGCCCGGGGCGCCCGTGCCGTCAACGGGCTGGGGATGCTCGTGCACCAGGCGGCCCGGTCGTTCACCCTGTTCACCGGCCGCGACGCGCCGCTCGACGCGATGTGGGCCGCGGCTCGGACACCGGGTGAACGTCGCGCTGGTCGTCGGGCTGCGCCGCCGCGGGCGCGGCGATCGGACCGTGGCTCCCCGTCGCGGTGACCCCGAGCCCCGACGGGACCGTCGTCGTCGACGGGCCCCGCCCGGTGCCGGACGTCGTGCTGCACCACCGGTGGGGTCAGGCGATGATCGTCGCCACCGCCGCGCTGTGCGGGGGCGTTCGCGGCGCAGGATCGGCTGGTCGTGGGTGCTCCCCGCCGTACCTCGCTCTCGGCGCGGGGCTCGTCTCGCTCACCGTCATCGACCTGCGCGACCAGCTGCTGCCCCGACGGCTCATCACCGCGGTCGGGAGCGTCACCCTGGTCCTCTTCGGGGTCGCCGCCGCGCACGAACGGCGCCGGCGACGCGCTCCTCCGCGCCGGGTTCAGCGCCGCGGGCGCCTACCTGGTGTTCTTCGCGCTGCGGTTCGTGAACCCGCGGGCCCTCGGCGGCGGCGACGTGAACCTCGCCGCGCTGCTCGGCCTCGCGCTGGGCTGGTACTCGGTGCGGACCGTGCTCCTCGGGCTCGCCGCCGGGACCGTCCTCGCCGCGGTGTTCGCGCTCGGGGCGCTCGGGCGCCCGGCGGGTCCGGACCGACACCGCCCTCTCCTACGGGCCGTTCCTCATCGCCGGGGCGCTGCTGATCCTGCTCGTCGCCCCCGACGGGCGACTGTTCGGATGAACTGTCCCGGGTGGCCGGCGGGCCCGCCGGTATCCTGACGGTCTCGCGCGCGCTGCCCTGGCGCCAGCGAGCGCCTCAGTCAAGGAGTCCCGCGTGCTGCGCTTCCTGACCGCGGGGGAGTCCCACGGACCCGCGCTCGTGGTCATCGTCGAAGGCCTCCCCGCCGGCCTGCCCATCACCATCGAGGAGGTCGCGCGCCGAGCTGGCCCGCCGCCGGCTCGGGTTCGGCCGCGGCCCCCGGATGCGCTTCGAGCGCGACGACGTCGAGTTCCTCGGCGGGGTCCGCCACGGCCGCACCCTCGGCTCCCCGGTCGCGCTGGTCATCCACAACACCGAGTGGCCCAAGTGGCAGGAGGAGATGTCCGCCGGCGCCGGGCGCGACCGGCCAAGCCGCTGCACCAGCCCCGACCCGGTCACGCCGACCTGGTCGGGCATGCAGAAGTACGGCTTCGACGACGCCCGCGACGTCCTCGAGCGGGCCAGCGCCCGGGAGACCGCGGCGCGGGTCGCGGCCGGCGCGCTCGCCAAGACCCTCCTCGCCCACCTCGGCACGCACGTGCTGAGCCACGTCGTCGCGGCTCGGCCCGGTGCGTGCCGCCCCGGACCGCCGCCCGAAGCCGGCCGACCTCGAGACCGTCGACCGATCACCGGTGCGCTGCTTCGACCCGGACGCCGAAGCGGCGATGATCGCCGAGGTCGAGGCCGCGGCCGCGGCCGGCGACTCGCTCGGCGGGGTCGTCGAGGTCCTCGGCTACGGCGTCCCCGCCGGGCTCGGCTCTCACGTCCACTGGGACCGCCGCATCGACGGGCTGCTCGCGCAGGCGCTCATGAGCATCCAGGCGATGAAGGGCGTCGAGCTCGGCGACGGGTTCGACATCGCGACCCGGCGGGGCAGCGCCGCGCACGACGAGATCCTCTGGGACGACGACACCCGCGAGTACCAGCGGGCGTCGACCCGCGCCGGCGGCACCGAGGGGGGCATGACGACCGGCGACCTGCTCGTCGCCCGGGTCGCGATGAAGCCGCTCTCCACCCTCAACCGGCCGGTGCTGCGCACCGTCGACGTCGAGACCAAGGAGGCGACGGTGTCGTTCAAGGAGCGCACCGACGTCACCGCGGTCCCCGCGTCGGGGGTGGTCGCCGAGACGATGGTCGCGCTCGTGCTCGCCGGGGAGGCGCTGCGCAAGTTCGGCGGCGACTCGCTCGACGAGCTGGTCCGCAACCACGACGTCGTTCGTGGCCACGCTGCGGTGAGCGGCGACGCCACCCGCCACCTCGTCCTCGTCGGCCTGATGGGTGCGGGCAAGACCACGGTGGGGGAGCGCTGCGCGGCCCGGCTCGGCCGCCCGTTCGTCGACACCGACGACCTCGTGGAGACCCTCGCCGGTCGCAGCGTCGCGGAGCTCTTCACCGAGGGCGAGGCGGCGTTCCGGGCCTACGAGCGGGCCGCGGTCGCCGACGCGTGCGCGTCACCGACCCCGCTCGTGATCGCCTGCGGCGGCGGCGCGGTCCTCGACCCGACCAGCCGCCGGCGGCTGCCGAGACACCGGGTTCGTCGTGTGGCTGCGCGCCGACCCGCAGGTCCTCGCCGAGCGCGTTCGCGCCGACGGCGTCGACCGGCCGCTGCTCACCGACGGCGGGACCGTCCGCGACGCTCACCCGCCTCGCCGACACCCGCGCACCCGGCGTACGAAGCCGCCGCCGACGTCGACGGTCAGCACCGACGGCCGCGACCCCGACGCGGTCGCCACCCTGGTGCTCGAGGAGCTCGACCGATGCGCCGCGTGACCGTCGCGGTCGACCCGCCCTACGACGTGCTCGTCGCCGCCGACGCCCTCGACCGGTGCGGCGACCGCCCTCGGGCCGCCCCGCCGCGTCGCGCTGGTCAGCCAGGGGGCCGGTCGCCAGCCGAGCACGCCCCCCGTGCGCCGCCGGACGTTGCGGGCCGCCGGCCACGACGTCGAGTGCCTCACGATCCCCGACGGGGAGGCCGCCAAGACGCTCGCGACCGTCGAGACTCTCGGCCGGGCGTTCGCCCGCGTCGGGATCCGCCGCGCCGACGCGGTCGTCGCGCTCGGCGGCGGCGTCGTCGGCGACACCGTCGGGTTCACCGCCGCCGTCTACCACCGGGGTGTCGCCGTCGTGCAGGCCCCGACCACCCTGCTCGCGATGGTCGACGCCGCGATCGGCGGCAAGACCGCGGTGAACCTCCCCGAGGGCAAGAACCTCCTCGGCGCGTTCCACCAGCCGCTCGCCGTCGTCGCCGACGTCGGCACCCTCGCGACCCTCCCCGAGCGCCGAGTACCGCTGCGGGCTCGGCGAGGTCGCCAAGTACGCGCTCGATGCCCGACGGCGCCGCGGTCGCGGCGATCCTCGACGAGCACCCCGACCGCGGTCGTCGCCCGCGACGCCGACGTGCTCACGAACCTCGTCGCCGAGTGCGCGGCGGTGAAAGCCGCGATCGTCGCCCGCGACCCGCAGGAACGCACCGGCGCCCGCGCCACCCTCAACTACGGGCACACGCTCGCCCACGCGCTCGAGACCACCGCCGCCTACGAGTTGCCCCACGGCGAGGCCGTCGCGGTCGGGCTCGTGTTCGCCGCGAACCTCGCCCGCGCGCTGGAGCGCGTCGACGACGGCCAGCCGTCACCACGGTCGAGGACCGCGTCGCCGGCCTCGGGCTCCCCACCCGGGTGCCGGGGGACGTCGCCCGCCGACGAGCTCCTCGCGGTGATGCGCCGCGACAAGAAGACCCGCGACGGCCTCACCTTCGTGCTCCCCGGACCCGACGGGCTCGAGCTGGTCGACGACCCGCCCGCCGGCAGTGCTCGACCGGCGCGTTCGCCGCCGTCGGCGTGACAGGCTGACCCGATGGCCACGATCCTCGTGCTCTCCGGACCGAACCTGAACCTGCTCGGCGAGCGCGAGCCGGCCATCTACGGCACCGACACGCTCGACGACTGCGTCGCCGAGGTCCGCGCGGTGGTCGCCGCGCGACCACCACGACCTGGAGCACGTCCAGTCCAACCACGAAGGCGACCTCGTCGACGCGATCCACGGGCGCCCGGCGGCCGCTGCGCTGCGATCATCGTCAACGCCGCGCGCGTTCACCCACTACTCGTACGCGCTCGCCGACGCGCTCGGCCTGCTTCGACGGCGTGACCGTCGAGCTGCACCTCACGAACCCGAACGCCCGCGAGGAGTGGCGGCACGTGTCGGTGATCGCCCCCGTCGTCACCGGCACGATCACCGGCTTCGGCCGGGTCGGGTACCGCCTCGCCGCCGAAGCGGTCGTCGCCGCCCTCGCGGACGCCGGCCGTCCGCGATGACCGGCGCCCTCGCGCCGATGGACGTCGCCGGCCCGCGCCGGGCGGCTCCGCAGCCCGCCTGCCCGACGCCGGCGTCGACGCGCTGCTCGTCACCCGGCTCCCCAACGTCCGCTACCTCACCGGGTTCACCGGCTCGGCGGCGACGCTGCTCGTCGCGCCCGACGGCCTGTGCTTCGTCACCGACGGCCGCTACGAGACCCAGGCCCGCGAGCAGCTCGACGCCGCCGGGGTCGACGCCCGCATCGAGATCGGCCTCACCCAAGCCGACCAGCAAGCCGCCCTCGTCGCGACGCGTCGAGCCCGGCTCCCGCCTCGGCCTCGAGGCCCACGGGGTCACCTGGGCCGAGCAGCGCACCTTCGCCGCCGCGCTCGACGACCGTCGAGCTGGTCCCCACCGACGGGCTCGTCGAAGCGCTCCGGCTCGTGAAGGACCGCGGCGAGGTGGCCCGCATCCGGGCCGCGTGCGCGATCGCCGACGACGCCCTCGGGGAGGTCCTCGCGACCCTCGCCGACGGGCCGACCGAGCAGGACCTCGCGGTCGCCCTCGAGCACGGCATGCGCCGCCGGGGCGCCGCGGCGATGAGCTTCGACCCGATCGTCGCCAGCGGACCCAACGGCGCCAAACCGCACGCCCGCCCCAGCGACCCGCCGGGTGCAGCCGGGTGAGCTCGTCGTCCTCGACTTCGGCTGCGTCGTCGACGGGTACTGCTCCGACATGACCCGCACGGTCAGCGTCGGCGACCCCGGCGACGACGCCCGCCGCGTCTGGGACCTCGTCGCGGCCAGCCAGCAGGCCGGCCGCGACGCAGTCCGGGCCGGTGTCGCCTGCGCCGACGTCGACCGGGCCTGCCGCGCCGTGATCGAAGCCGCCGGGCTCGGCGACGCGTTCGTGCACGGCACCGGCCACGGTGTCGGCCTCGAGATCCACGAGGCCCCACGAGTCGCTCGCCGGGCGCCTGGTACGTTGGAGCCCGGCGCGGTGGTGACCGTCGAACCCGGCGTCTACCTACCGGGCGTCGGTGGTGTTCGCATCGAGGACACCGTGGTCGTCACCGAGGACGGTGCCGTGGCGCTCACCGAATTCCCGAAGTCGCTCGTCGTCGCGGCACCCTGACGTCTCCCGAGGACCCCCGTGAGCATCTCCACCAACGACCTGAAGAACGGCATGGCGCTGAACCTGCCCGACGGGCTCATGACCGTCGTCGAGTTCCAGCACGTCAAGCCGGGCAAGGGCGGCGCGTTCGTGCGCACCAAGCTCAAGAACTTCCGCACCGGCGCGGTGCTCGAGCGCACCTTCCGCGCCGACGAGAAGGTCCCCCTCGCCACGATCGACAAACGCGAGATGCAGTACCTGTACCGGGACGGCGACGCGTACGTGTTCATGGACAGCGACAACTACGAGCAGCTCCACGTCGACGGCGACCGACCTCGGCGAAGCGGTCCGCTACCTGAAAGAAGGCGACCACGCGGTCCTGCCCGTCTACGACGGGGACCGTCGTCGGCGTCGAGCTGCCCGCCGCGGTCGAGCTGACCGTCACCGACACCGAGCCGGGGGTGCAAGGCGACCGGGTCTCCGGCGCCCGCAAGTCCGCGACGCTCGAGACCGGCTTCGTCGTCCAGGTCCCCCTGTTCGTCGAGCCCGGCGAGCGCATCAAGGTCGACACCCGCTCCGGGGAGTACCTCGCCCGCGCGTGAGGACAACCGGAATGGCGACGCGCCGTGCGGCACGCGAACGGGCCCTGGAACTCTGCTACGAGCTCGAAACCAAAGGTGAGACCGCCGACGAGGTCCTCGCCGAGCTGCCGACACCACCCGACGAGTACACCGATGACCCTCGTACGCGGCGTCGGCGAGCACCGCGACGAGCTCGACGGCCTGCTCCGCACCGTTCTCCGAGCGGTGGGCGTTGGAGCGCATGCCCGCGGTCGACCGGGCCCTGCTCCGGATCGGCGCCTACGAGCTGGGCTGGGAGCCGGACCTGCCGGTCGGGGTCGTCATCGACGAGGCGGTCGAGCTGGCCCAGGAGTACTCGACCGGCGACTCGGGCCGGTTCGTGCACGCGCTCCTCGCCCGCATCGCCGACCAGGTGCGCGCGTGACCGCACCCGCCGCGCCCGCCCCACCCGCGCCGCTCGAGGTCCAGGAGCCCGAGCTCGAAGAGGTCGTCCGGCACCGACCGGCCGTGGCTCGTCATCGTGTGGAACGACCCGGTGAACCTGATGTCCTACGTCGTGTACGTGCTCCAGAAGCTCTTCGGCTACTCCCGCGAGAAGGCGACCCGGCTCATGCTGAGGTCCACCACGACGGCAAGGCCGTCGTCTCCGACGGCAACCGCGAGAAGGCCGAGGCCGACGTCGCCCGCCTCCACGCCCACGGCCTGTGGGCGACGATGGAGCACTCCTCGTGAGCCGGCGGGTGAACCGCCGCCGCGACGGCCGCGTCGACCTCACCCTCGAAGCCGCCGAGGTCGACCTGATCCGCGAGCTGCCCGACCAGCTCCCAGCCCTCTACCAGGGCGACCCCGACGACCTGGCCCGCCAGCCGCCTGTTCCCCCGCGCGTACCTCGACCCGACCGAGGAGCAGGCCGAGTCCGAGTGGCAGGAGCTGGTGCACCCGGGCCTGCTCCAGGGTCGCCTCGACGCGCTGGCCCGCCTCACCGACACGGTCACCCGCGCCGAACCGACCCGCCAGGACCGGGTCGTGCGTGCACCTCGACCCCGACGACGTCCAGGCGTGGCTCGCGGTCCTGAACGACGCCCGCCTCGCGCTCGGCACCCGCATCGGCGTCACCGACGACACCGACCTCGGCGCTCGACCCGACACCCGCCGCCCCCGAGGTCGCCGCGTACGTCTGGCTCACCGAGGCCTGGCCGACCTACCTCGAGACCTCCGGCGAGCTCGTCGACGCCCGGCGCTCGGCGACCTAGCCCGGATAGGTTCTGCGGCTCCGAGCTTCGAGGGAGGACCCGTGGGCTACCTGGACGGCAAGACGATCGCGGTGACCGGCGCCGGGCGAGGCATCGGCCGAGCCGTCGCGCTCGCCGCCGCGGCCGCGGGCGCGAACGTGGTCGTGAACGACTACGGCGTCAGCATCGACGGTCAAGACCCCAACAGCGACATCGCCAACGAGGTCGTCGCCGAGATCACCGCCGCCGGCGGGCAGGCCGTCGCGGTGCGCCGACACGGTCACGACCATGGACGGCGGCGCCCGCATCGTGCAGACCGCGGTCGACACCTACGGCGCGCATCGACGGGGTCGTCTGCGTCGCCGGCATCCTCCGCGAGCGGATGCTGTTCAACATGTCCGAAGACGAGTGGGACCCGGTCATCGAGACCCACCTGAAGGGCACCTTCACCGTGTTCCGCGCCGCGGCGCCGCTCATGCGGGCCCAGAAGTCCGGCACCCTCATCGGGTTCACCTCCGGCGCGTTCGCCGGCAGCGTCGCCCAGGCCAACTACAGCGCCGCGAAGGGCGGCATCGTGTCCCTCGTCCGCAGCGCCGCGCTCGGGATGCACAAGTACGGGGTCACCGCGAACGTCATCGCGCCCGTCGCCAAGAGCCGCATGTCCGGCAACGTGCCCTTCGGCCTCGAGATGGGCGAACCCGAAGACGTCGCGCCGATGGTCGTGTTCCTCCTCGGCGACGCGGCCCGCAACGTCACCGGCCAGGTGTACACGGCGAACGACGGGATCATCGCGGTGTGGAACCAGCCCGTCGAGGTGCGCCAGATGCGCAAGGACGGCCGCTGGACCGCCGAGGAGATCGCGGCCCGCTTCGACGAGGTCGGCCAGGAGCGCATGCCGATGCTCGACCGGCTCGACGGCCATGGCCCAGGCCGCCGCGTCGGGCGACAAACCCAACCAGTAGCGCCCGTCACCCCTCCGGCCAAGGGGGCGGCGCGTCGCGGCGGGCCCACGGGAGGGTCCCCGCCCCGGCGGCCGGGCCTGGTATAAACGGGGGGAGCCGTGAAGGGGGTCCCGTGAGGCCCCTACGGAGGATGACGATGAGCGCGCCCGGCGCCGGCACGACCGAGCCTGAGGACCCGGCCACCCGCGAAGGTGGCCGTTTCGTGTTCCGGGCCCAGGTGTTCTCCGCCGACGACCTCCGCCGGGCCCACACCCGCATCGCCCACGAGATCGTGGAACGCAACCACGGCGCCGACGGGCTGGTCCTCGTCGGCCTCTACACCCGTGGGCGTGGCCATCGCCCGCCGTCTCGCCGACGCGATCGCCGGCTTCGAGGGGGTCACCGTCCCGGTCGGCGCGCTCGACGTCGCCTTCTACCGGGACGACATCGCGCTGCGGCCGGTCACAGCCGCTCGGCCCGACCGAGGTCCCGGTCGACGTCACCGGCCGCACGGTCGTCCTCGTCGACGACGTCCTCTTCACCGGCCGCACCGTCCGCGCCGCGCTCGACGCGCTCACCGAGCTGGGCCGGCCCCGCGCGGTGCAAGCTCGCGGTCCTCGTCGACCGCGGCCACCGGGAGCTGCCGATCCGCGCCGACTTCGTCGGGAAGAACCTGCCGACCAAACGGGCCGAGGACGTCCGGGTCCGTCTCGGACGAGGTCGACGGCGGCGAGGACGGGATCGAGCTGTGGGGACCGGCCGACCCGGCCGGTGACCCAGGAGGAGGGGCTGATGCGCCATCTGCTGTCGGTCGACGACCTCGCCCGCGACGACCTCGAGGAGCTCCTCGACCTGGGCGAGACGTTCCTCGAGGTCACCCACCGCGACATCCCGAAGGTCCCCGCGCTGCGCGGCAAGACCGTCGTGTCGCTCTTCTACGAGGACTCGACCCGCACCCGGCTCTCGTTCGAGACCGCAGCGAAGCGCCTCTCCGCCGACACGATGGCGTTCACCGTGTCCGGCTCGTCGGTCGACGAAGGGGGAGAGCCTCCGCGACACGGTGCAGACCATCGAGGCGATGGGCATCGACGCGATCGTCGTGCGCCACCGCGCCGCCGGCGTCCCGCACCGCATCGCCGACTGGGTCGACGCCAGCGGTCGTCAACGCCGGCGACGGCCGCCACGAGCACCCCACCCAGGCGCTCCTCGACGCGCTGACGCTGCGCCGCCACCGCGGCACCGGCCTCGACGGCGCCCGCATCGCCGATCGTCGGCGACGTCCGCCACTCCCGCGTCGCCCGCAGCACGACCAAGGCGTTCGCGGCGCTCGGCGCCGACGTGACCCTCGTCGGGCCCCCGACCCTGCTCCCCGAGTCGCTCGCCGGCTGGCCCGCCGACGTGTCCGGCGACCTCGACGAGCTCCTCGGCCGCCTCGACGTCATCTACCTGCTCCGCATCCAGCACGAACGCCAGGACGCGACGCTCTTCCCGTCCCTCCGCGAGTACACGACCCGCTACGGGCTCACTGCCGCAGCGCGCGACCCGCTTGAAGCCGGACACGCTCGTGATGCACCCCGGCCCGATGAACCGCGGCGTGGAGATCGCCACCGAGGTCGCCGAGGGACCCGCGTCGGTCATCACCGAGCAGGTCGCCAACGGCGTCGCGGTCCGGATGGCCGTCCTCTACCGGCTCCTCGGCTCCGGAGCCCCGATTGCCTGACGCCCTCGTCCTACGCGGCGGCCGGGTCCTCGACGCCACCGGCGAGCGCACCGCGGACGTGCTGATCGCCGACGGGACGATCGTCGCGGTCGAACCCGGCCTCCGCGGCGACCGCGAACTCGACGCGGGCGGCTGCGTCGTCACCCCCGGCCTCGTCGACCTCCACGTGCACCTCCGCGAACCCGGCCACGAGGAAGCCGAGACCATCGAGACCGGTGCCCGCGCCGCGGCCTGCGGCGGGTTCACCGCGATCGTCGCGATGCCCAACACCGAACCACCCCAGGACGACCCGGCCGTCGTCGCCGCGGTGCTCGCCGCCGGGGCCCGCTCGACCTGCGACGTCCACGCCGCCGGCTGCATCACCCGTGCCCGCGCCGGTGCGGAGCTCGCACCGATGGGGGAGCTCCACGCGCTCGGCGTCCGCCTCTTCACCGACGACGGCGCCTGCGTCGACTCCGCCGCGGTGATGCGCCGCGCCCTCGAGTACGCCGGCTCCCTCCCCGGCGCAGTCGTCGCCCAGCACGCCGAGGACGCGGCCCTCTGCGACGGCGGCCACATGCACGAAGGGGAGTGGTCGAGCCGCCTCGGGATCCCCGGCCGGCCCGCGGTCGCGGAGGCGTCGGTGGTCGCCCGCGACTGCCTCCTCGCCGAGCTGACCGGCACCCGCGTCCACTTCCTGCACGTCTCCACCGCGGCGGCCGTCGCCCGGATCCGCGACGCCAAGGCCGCCGGCCTCCCGGTCACCGCCGAAGCCGCACCGCACCACTTCACCCTCACCGACGCGGCCTGCGCGACGTTCGACCCCGCGTTCAAGGTCCACCCGCCGCTCCGCGCCGACACCGACGTCGCCGCGATCCACGCCGGGCTCGCCGACGGCACCATCGACGCGATCGCGACCGACCACGCCCCCCACGCCCCCGAGACCAAGGAGCGCCCGTTCGAGGAGGCCCCACCCGGGATGCTCGGCCTCGAGACCGCGGTCGCGCTCACCCTCACCGAGCTCGTCACCCCGGGCGTCCTCACCCTCGCCGACGCGTTGGCGCGGCTGTCCTGGGCGCCCGCGGCGATCGCCGGCCTCGACGACCACGGCGGCCCCGTCACCCCGGGCCGCCCCGCGCACCTCTGCGTCCTCGACCCGGCCGCGACGTGGACCGTCGACCCCACCCGGCTGGCCAGCCGGGCCCGGAACACCCCCTACGCGGGCCGCACCCTGACCGGGCAGGTCCGCCACACGATCCTCGCCGGGGAGCCCGTCGTCGTCGACGGCGAGGCGCGACGGTGACCCGCCCCGACGGGTGCCTCGTCCTCGCCGACGGGACCACCTTCGAAGGCGAGCTGGTCGGCGCGCCACCGCCCGACGGCGCCGCGGTCGGGGAGGTGGTGTTCAACACCGCCCTGTGCGGCTACCAGGAGATCATCACCGACCCGTCGTACGCCGGGCAGACCATCACGTTCACGTACCCCCACATCGGCAACTACGGCGTCAACCCCAACGACGACGGAGAGCCGCCGCTCGTTCGCCCGCGGCGTCATCGTCCGCGACCTCACCGACCGGCCCCGCTCGTGGCGGTCCACCGGCAGCCTCGACGCCTACCTCACCCACCTGGGCGTCCCCGCCGTCACCGGGGTCGACACCCGCCGTCTCACCCGACACCTCCGTGAGGCCGGCGCGCTCCCCGGCGCGTTCGGCCCCGACGAGGCGACCGTCCGGGCCGCCGCCCGCGCCGCGCCCGGCACCGAGGGGATCGACCTCGTCGCCGAGGTGACCGCGGCGGCCCCGTACGTCGCCGGTGACCCCGACGCGCCGTTCCGGGTCGTCGCGTACGACTTCGGCATCAAGACGACGCTGCTACGCCACCTCGTCGCCGCCGGCTGCCAGGTCGAGGTCGTCCCGGCCGGCACCCCCGCGCTCGACGTGCTCGACCGCGACCCCGACGGGGTGTTCCTCTCCAACGGTCCCGGCGACCCCGAAGCCGTCGCCGACGCGGTCACGAACGTGCAGCGGCTCCTCGACCGGGTCCCGGTGTTCGGGATCTGCCTCGGCCACCAGATCCTCGGCCTCGCGCTCGGCGCCACGAAGCAGAAGCTCCACTTCGGGCATCACGGCGCCAACCATCCCGTCCGGCACGAGCCGACCGGCCGGGTGGAGATCACCAGCCAGAACCACAACTACGCGATCGAGGTCGACGGGCTCGGCGACGTGACCCGCACCCACGTCAACTTGAACGACGGGATCTGCGAAGGGCTCACCGCGCTCGACGGGCGGGCCTTCTCCGTCCAGTACCACCCGGAAGCCGGCCCCGGCCCCCACGACGCCACCTACCTCTTCGACGAGTTCACCGCCGTGCTCGCCGGGGGTCGCTGATGCCCCGCCGCGACGACCTGCACACGATCCTGCTGCTCGGCAGCGGCCCGATCGTGATCGGCCAGGCGTGCGAGTTCGACTACTCCGGCACCCAGGCCTGCCGGGTGCTGCGACGCGAGGGCTACCGGGTGGTGCTCGTCAACTCCAACCCGGCGACGATCATGACCGACCCCGAGTTCGCCGACGCCACCTACGTCGAACCCCTCGACGTCGACACCGTCACCCGGGTCATCGAACAGGAGCGCCCCGACGCGCTGCTCCCCACCCTCGGCGGCCAGACCGCCCTGAACCTCGCGGTCGACCTCCACGACGCCGGTGTCCTCGACACCTACGGCGTCGAGCTGATCGGCGCGAACGTCGACGCGATCCACACCGCCGAGGACCGGTCCCGGTTCAAGGCCGCGATGGTCGAGATCGGCCTCGGGGTGCCCCACTCCGGGCTCGCGTACGGGATCGACGAGGCGGTGACCGTCGCCCGTGACGTCGGCTACCCGGTGGTCGTGCGCCCGTCGTTCATCCTCGGCGGCGGCGGCACCGGCTTCGCCCACGACGCCGACGACCTCCGCGCCGTCGCCGAACGGGGTCTCGCCGCGAGCCCGGTGGGGGAGATCCTCATCGAACGGTCGGTACGGGGCTGGAAGGAGTTCGAGCTCGAGGTGATGCGCGACCACGCCGACAACGCCGTGGTCATCTGCTCGATCGAGAACTTCGACGCGATGGGGGTCCACACCGGCGACTCCATCACCGTCGCGCCCGCGCAGACCCTCACCGACGTCGAGTACCAGCGGATGCGCGACGCCGCGTTCGCGTGCATCCGCCGCATCGGCGTCGACACCGGCGGGTCGAACATCCAGTTCGCGGTCGACCCCACGAGCGGCGAGATGGTCGTGATCGAGATGAACCCGCGCGTGTCCCGCTCCAGCGCGCTGGCCAGCAAGGCGACCGGGTTCCCGATCGCGAAGATCGCCGCCTGCCTCGCGGTCGGGTACCGCCTCGACGAGATCCGGAACGACATCACCGGCGAGACCCCCGCGTCGTTCGAGCCGACCATCGACTACGTCGTCACGAAGGTGCCGCGCTGGGCGTTCGAGAAGCTCCCCGGCGCGGCGCCGGTGCTCACCACCCAGATGCAGTCGGTCGGGGAGGTCATGGCCATCGGCCGCACCTTCCCCGAATCGTTGCAGAAGGCCGTCCGGGGCCTCGAGACCGGCCGGCTCGGTCTCAACGCCGACCCCGCCGAGGCGCCCCTCGACCGGCTCGACACCGACGAGCTGGTCCGCCTCGCCGCGACGCCCACCCCCGAGCGGCTCTTCCTCCTCGAAGCCGCCCTCCGCCGCGACGTCACCCCCGAACGGCTCCACGAGGTCACCGGCATCGACCCGTGGTTCCTCGACCAGCTCGCCTCGATCGCCACCGCCCGCACCGCCCTCGCGGCGCGCACCCCCGCGCAGGTGGGGCGACGCGACTGGCGGGCCGCGAAGCGGCTCGGGTTCGCCGACGCGCAGCTCGCCCACCTGTGGGGCACCGACGTCGCCACCGTCACCGGCGCCCGCGTCGCCGCCGGGGTGACCGTCACCTACAAGACCGTCGACACCTGCGCGGCCGAGTTCGTCGCCCACACCCCATACCACTACGGCACTTACGAAGACGAGGACGAGGTCGCCCCGTACACCCGGCCCGCGGTCGTGATCCTCGGCAGCGGCCCGAACCGCATCGGCCAGGGCGTCGAGTTCGACTACTGCTGCGTGCACGCCGCGTTCGCGCTGTCCGACGCCGGCTACGAGACGGTCATGATCAACTGCAACCCCGAGACCGTCTCGACCGACTACGACACCAGCGACCGGCTGTTCTTCGAGCCGCTCTCCCTGGAAGACGTCCTCGACGTGTGCGCGACGCTCGCCACCCACGGGCACCTGGCCGGGGTCATCGTCGGCCTCGGCGGCCAGACCCCCCTCAAGCTCGCGCACGGCCTCGAAGCCGCGGGGATCCCAATCCTCGGCACCAGCCCCGCGTCGATCGACCTCGCCGAAGACCGCGAGCGCTTCAACGCGCTCTGCGACCGCCTCGGCCTCCTCCAGCCCCCCGGCGCGATCGCACCCGACGCCGACGCCGCCCGGGCGATCGCCGCCGACCTCGGCTACCCGGTCCTCGTCCGCCCCTCCTACGTCCTCGGCGGCCGGGCCATGCGCATCGTCTACGACCCCGACGAGCTCGACGCGGCGATGGCCGAGCTCGCCCACTCCGGCAGCCTCGGACGCGAAGGCGGCCTGTCCGCGGAACGCCCGGCGCTGATCGACCGGTTCCTCGAAGACGCGGTCGAGGTCGACGTCGACGCGCTCCGAGACCACACCGGGGAGGTCCTCGTCGGCGGGATCATGGAGCACATCGAAGCCGCCGGGGTGCACTCCGGCGACTCCGCCTGCGCCATCCCGCCCCCCACCCTGCCCGGCCCGACCCTCGCGGTCATCGAAGCCCGCACCCGCACCCTCGCCGACGCACTCGACGTGCGCGGCCTCCTCAACGTCCAGTACGCGGTGAAAGACGGCGAGGTCTACATCCTCGAGGCCAACCCGAGGGCGAGCCGCACCGTCCCGTTCGTGAGCAAGGCCACCGGCGTGCCCCTCGCGAAGGTCGCGTCGCGGCTCATGGTCGGCGCGACCCTCGCCGAGCTCCGCACCGACGGGCTCCTCGTCCCCCCGGCCGGGCTCGGCCACGTCGCGGTGAAGGAGGCGGTGCTGCCCTTCGACCGCTTCCCCGACGTCGACACCATCCTCGGCCCCGAGATGCGCTCCACCGGGGAGGTCATGGGCATCGACCGGTCCTTCGGGCTCGCCTTCGCGAAGAGCCAAGCCGGCGCCGGGAACCGCCTCCCGGCCAGCGGCACGGTCTTCTTCTCCCTCGCCGACCGCGACAAGACCGGCGGCACCGCAGCGGCGCGCCGCTTCGCCGAGCTGGGCTTCCGGCTCGTCGCCACCACCGGCACCGCCGACGCGCTCGAAGCCGACGGGCTGCCCGTCGACGCCCGCGTCTCGAAGGTGGGGGAGGGGCACGGCGTCGACGCGGTCGAGCTGATCTCCTCCGGGAAGGTCGACCTGGTCGTGAACACCCCGCGCGGGTCAGGTCCCCGCGCCGACGGGGACCACATCCGCCGGGCCGCGACCCGCCACCACGTCGCCTGTGTCACCACCGTCGCCGCCGCGGTCGCCGCCGCCGCCGGGATCGCCGAACGCGACGCCCACGAACCCGAGGTGCGGCCCCTCCAAGCCCATCACCGCGACGCGCAGCTCGGCCTCGACGTCTAATGCCCGTCGACACGCGCGTCCGGGTCGGCCGAGCCGAGCTGCCGAACCCGATCGTCGCCGCGTCGGGCACGTTCGGGCACGGCGACGAGCTCGCCCGCCTCTGCAATCCGGCCCAACTCGGGGCGGTCACCGCGAAGTCCCAGGCCCCGTTCGCGTGGGCCGGGAACCCGCCGCCCCGGCTGCACCCCACCCCGGCGGGGCTCGTGAACTCGGTCGGCCTCCAGGGTCACGGGCTCGACCACTGGATCGCCCACGACCTCCCCGCGCTGCGCACCTACGACACCCGTGTCATCGCCTCTCTGTGGGGCCACACCATCGACGACTTCGAGCGGGGCGCCGACACCCTCCGTGCCGTCACCGGCGACCTCGTCGCGGTGGAGCTGAACGTCAGCTGCCCCAACCTCGCCCACCACGGCCAGCCGTTCGCCTACGACGCGGCCCAGACCGCCGCGGTGGTGCACGCCGCCGCGTCCGCCGGGCTCGACGTGCCGCTCCTCGCCAAGCTCGCCCCCGACGTCACCGACCTGCCCGCGATCGCCGCCGCCGCGCTCGGCGCCGGCGCCGACGGGCTCACCCTCGTGAACACCGCCCGGGCGTTCCTCGTCGACGCCGACACCCGCCGTCCCGCGCTGGGCGCCGGCGCCGGTGGCCTCTCCGGTCCCGCGCTGAAGCCCCTCGCGCTCCGCGCCGTCCACGACGTCGCCCGCGCCCACCCCGGCACCCCGATCATCGGCACCGGCGGCGTGTCCTCCGGGGTCGACGCGGTGGAGATGCTCCTCGCCGGCGCGACCGCGGTCGGGGTCGGGACCGCCACGTTCCTCGAACCGCGCGCCACCCTGCGGATCGCCCGCGAGCTGACCCGATGGTGCGAGACCCACCAGATCGACCGTGTCGCCGACCTGACCGGCGCCCTGTGCGCCGCCGAGCCCCCGGAGGCCCCGTGACCACCAGCCGTGACCATCTCGCCCTCGTCCTCGACGTCGACCGTCTCGACACCGCCCGGACCCTCGCCCGGGAGCTCGCCCCTTGGTTCGCGACCGTGAAGGTCGGCTACGAGCTCTACGCGGCCGCCGGTCCCGACGCGATCGACGCGCTCCACGAGGACGGCTTCGCCGTGTTCCTCGACCTGAAGCTGCTCGACATCCCCACCACGGTCCAACGGGGCGCCCGGGTGATCGGCCGGCGCGGCGCGGACTTCTTGAACTTCCACACCGTCGGCGGGCTCGACATGCTCCGCGCCGGCGTCACCGGCCTCATCGAGGGTGCCCGCGACGGCGGCCATCCCCGACCCATCGCGCTCGGCGTGACCGTGCTGACCAGCGAACCGAACGCCGACGCGGTCCCAGCACGCCTCGACCTCGCCCGCGATGCCGGCTGCGACGGCGTCGTCTGCGCCGCTGCGGAAGCCGAGGCGGCCACCAGCCGCGGCCTCGACCCCATGGTCCCCGGGGTGCGCCTGGCCGGTGCCCCCACGGACGACCAGGCCCGAGTCGCGACCCCCACCGACGCGCTCCGCGCCGGCGCGCGGTGGCTGCTCATCGGCCGCACCGTCACCGCGGCACCCGACCGTCAGCAGGCCGCCGCTCGCGTCGCGGCGGAAGTCGACGCCGTCCTGGCCGAGGCGCGCACCCCGAGCCGTCCCCGCACCGCCTAGCTATGCTCACCGGCGCCCGAGCCGCCCGCGGAGGTCGCCCATGTCACTGCCGCCTGCCCTCAGCCCGGATCAGCGTCGTGCCGCGCTCGAGAAGGCGGCTGCAGCCCGACGGCAACGAGCCGCGGTGAAAGAAGAGCTGAAGGCCGAACGGCTCTCCCTGTCCGAGCTGTTCCGCCGCGGCGAGCAAGACGACGTGCTCGGCAAGCTCAAGGTGGTCAGCATGCTCGAGGCGATGCCCCATACCGGCAAGGTGAAAGCCCGCCGGCTCATGAAGGACCTCGACATCAGCGAGAGCCGCCGCCTCCGCGGGCTGGGCCCGAACCAGAAGAAGAAGCTCATCGAGCACTTCGACCGGGTCCACTGAGCGTCTGCTTCGTCATCACCGGCGCGTCCGGCGCCGGGAAGACGACCGTCGTGCGCGCCCTCCTGGAGCGAGAACCCGACCTGTGGTTCTCGGTCTCCGCGACGGACCGCGCCCCCCGCCCCGGTGAGGTCAACGGCCGCGACTACCACTTCATCACCCGCGACGACTTCGAACGCACCCGCGACCACGGTGGTTTCCTCGAATCGTTCGACGTGTACGGCGACTTGAAGGGCACGCCCCGCGCCCCCGTCGAGGAGCACCTCGCCGCCGGCGACGACGTCCTCATCGAAGTCGACGTTCAGGGCGCCCTCGCGATCCGCGACGCGTTCCCCGACGCGTTCGTCGTGTTCATCCGCGCGCCGTCCCGGGACGCCCAACGGGAACGGCTGCGCCGCCGCGACCCCGACGCACCCCCCGAGGTCGTCGCCCGCCGCCTCGAGGAAGCCGACGCCGAGGAGCGCCTCGCCGACCGCTTCGACGCCACCGTCGTCAACGCCGACCTCGAGCACACCGTCGACGAGGTCCAGGCCCTCCTCGACCGGCAACGCCACCACTGATCCCCCGCCCACCCCCGCCCGGGGTCGAGCCCCGGCTCCGGGCGGGCGAACGCACGTCCGGGGATCGGCCGCCGCGACGACTACCATGGTTCGTCGCGCCGGACTCGCCGACGTGCCCCCCACCCTGGAGTTCGAACGAATGGCCGACCGTCGTGCCTCGCTCATGGAGCCCCGCATGGAAGGGCTCCTCGACCGTGTCGGGTCGAAGTTCACCCTCGTCACCCTCGCCGCGAAGCGGGCCCGGGAGATCAACGACTACTACAACCAGCTGGGTGAGGGCCTCGGCAAGATCGTCCCCCCGCAGGTCACGTCGGTGTCCCGCAAGCCGCTGACCATCGCCATGGAGGAGATCGAGGCGGGCAAGATCGAAGCCGTCCCGCTCCCCCCGGAAGCCGAGGGGGAGACCACCCCGGGCGAGGCGGACATCACCGAGCCCGCCGCCGAGTAACGGCCGCGCCCACTCGCGGGCCCCGATGAGCCCCGATCCCCACCCCCGCGCCCCGCTGGCGGGCCGCTCCGTCGTGCTCGGTGTCGCCGGCGGCATCGCCGCCTACAAGGCCGTCGAGGTGTGCCGCGGCCTCGTCGACGCCGGCGCCCACGTCGCCCCCGTCCTCACCACCGACGCGCAACGCTTCATCGGGGCGCTCACCTTCTCCGCGCTCGCGTCCGAACCGGCCCGGGTCGACCTCTTCGACGGCCCCGAACCGATCCCGCACACCCACCTTGGCCAGCGCGCCGACCTGATCGTCGTCGCCCCCGCGACCGCGAAGCTGCTCGCCAAGTACGCAGCCGGCATCTCCGACGACCTCCTTACCGCCACGCTCCTCGCGACCCGCGCGCCGGTGCTCGTCGCGCCGGCGATGCACACCGAGATGTGGGACCACCCCGCGGTGCAAGCGAACGTCGCCACGCTGCGTGCCCGCGGCGTGCACGTCGTCGGACCCGACACCGGGCACCTCGCGGGCGGCGACGCCGGCCCCGGCCGGCTCGCCGACCCCGACCGCATCGTCGACGCCGCCGCCGCCACCGTCGCCGCCGGTCACGACCTCGCCGGCCGGCGCATCCTCGTCACCGCGGGGGGAACCCGCGAACCGATCGACCCGGTCCGCTTCATCGGCAACCGCTCCTCCGGGAAGATGGGCCACGCCCTCGCCGACGTCGCCACCCGCCGCGGCGCGCACGTCACCCTCGTCACCAGCGCCCCGCTGCCCACCCCACCCGGCGCGGCCGTCGTCCGGGTCGACACCGCCGACGAGCTCGCCGACGCCACCTTCGACCGTTTCGACGACGTCGACGTGGTCGTCATGGCCGCCGCCGTCGCCGACTTCCGCCCCAAAGCCGCCGCGTTCGAGAAGCTCAAGAAACGCGACGGCGTCCCCGAGCTGCTCCTCGAGCCGACCCCCGACATCCTCGGCGAGCTGGCCCGCCGCCGCCACGACCAGATCCTCGTCGGCTTCGCTGCCGAGACCACCAACCTCGTCGAGCACGCCACCGCGAAGCTCGCGGCCAAGCACCTCGACCTGGTCGTCGCCAACGACGTCTCCGAACCCGACGCCGGCTTCGAGGTCGACACGAACCGGGCCGTCCTGGTGGACTCTGACGGCACCGTCGAGGAGCTCCCGCTGCTCTCCAAGGCCGCCCTGGCCGGCACCATCCTCGACCGAGTTCGCGACCGGCTCGACCCGCCCGGACCACAAGAGAGGACCCCGTGAGCGCCCGTTACACCTTCACCTCGGAATCGGTGACCGAGGGTCATCCCGACAAGATGTGCGACCAGATCAGCGACGCGGTGCTGGACGCGATCTTCGAAGAGGACCCCCAGAGCCGCGTCGCGTGCGAGAGCATGGCCACGACCGGTCTCGTCGTCGTCGCCGGCGAGATCAGCACCAACGCCTACATCGACATCCCCCGCGTCGTGCGCGACACGGTGCGCAGCATCGGCTACGACCGCGAGTCCTACGGGTTCGACGGCAACACCTGCGGGGTCATCACGTCCATCGACGAGCAGTCACCCGACATCGCGATGGGCGTCGACAAGGCCGCGGAGCAGCGAGCCGGGCTCGGTGACCTCTACGACGAGATCGGCGCCGGCGACCAGGGGATGATGTTCGGGTACGCCTGCGACGACACCGACGACCTCATGCCGATGCCGATCTGGCTCGCGCACCGCCTCGCGCACCGCCTCGCCGAGGTCCGCAAGTCGGGCACCCTCCCGTACCTGCGCCCCGACGGCAAGACCCAGGTGACCATCGAGTACGAGAACGGGCAACCGAAGCGGCTGTCCTGCGTGCTCATCTCCACCCAGACCGGACCGGGCGTCGACATCGAGACGATCCTGCGTCCCGACCTGATCGAGCACGTGATCCGCCCCCTCCTCCCCGCGCAGTTCGCCGACGACGACTACGAGGTGCTCTGCAACCCGACCGGCAGCTTCGAGCTCGGCGGTCCCCACGCCGACTGCGGCCTCACCGGCCGCAAGATCATCGTCGACACCTACGGCGGCATGGCCCGCCACGGCGGCGGCGCGTTCAGCGGGAAGGACCCGACGAAAGTCGACCGCTCCGCCGCGTACGCGGTGCGCCACGCCGCGAAGAACATCGTCGCGGCCGGCATCGCCCGCCGCTGCGAGGTGCAGGTCGCGTACGCGATCGGGGTCGCCCGTCCCGTGTCGGTGATGGTCGACACGTTCGGCACGTCGGAGATCGACCCGGCCAAGCTGCCCCCCCTCGTCCACGACCACTTCGACCTGCGCCCCGCGGCGATCATCGAGACGCTGAACCTGCGCCGGCCGATCTTCCGGCGCACCGCCGCGTACGGCCACTTCGGGCGACCCGAACCGACCTTCACCTGGGAGCGTGCCGACCAGGCCGACGAGCTGCGCGCCGCGGCCGAAGCCCTCGCCTGACCGGCCCGGGCTCGTGAGCGCGCCCGTCTGGCGCGTGCTCCCCGACGTCCCCGCGGTCGACCGCGCCTTCGACTACTGGGCGCCGGCGGGGACGGCCATCGCTCCGGTCGGGACGATCGTGCGGGTCCCGTTGCACGGCCGCCGGGTCCGCGGCTGGCTGCTCGACATCCCCGCGGAACCCGACGCGCCACCGGACCAGGTCCGCGCCGTGCACGCCGTCCTGTCCGATGGCCCACCCCCCGACGTCGTCGCGCTCTGCGGGTGGGCGGCGTGGCGATGGGCCGGCCCCCGCGCCGCGCTGCTCCGCGTCGCCTCGCCGCCCAACCTCGTCCCCCCAGGTGCGACCCCCACCGAACCGGACGTCGCCGTGCACCCACCCGCGGAACCGCCCCTCCCGCTGCCCACCCGGCCGCGTCGCCTCGTCGTGTGGCCCCCCAGCCGCTCCCGCGCCGCGCTCGTCGTCTCGGTCCTCGCCCCCGACGGCTCCACCATCGTGATCGCGCCCGACGGCGCCGAACGGGCCGAGCTGGCCGACGCGATCACCGCGACCGGACGACCGGTCGTGCTCGTCCGCGGCGACGAGCCGGCCCGGGCCCGCACCGTCGCCTGGCAGGCCGCCCGCCGAGGCGCGTGCGTCGTGCTCGGCGGTCGCCTCACCGCGTTCGCCCCCGTCCCCGACCTCGCCGCGGTGGTCGTCCTCGACGACAGCGACGAGGCTCTCGTCGAGGAACGCGCCCCGACGTGGCACGCACGCGACGTGCTGCTGGAACGAGCCACGCGCGTCGACGTCCCGTGCACCGTGATCAGTCCCGCACCCACCGTCGACGCGCTCACCGCGTGCGGCCCCGCGACCACCCTCGACGGGCCGACGGAGCGGCGCGGCTGGCCGGTCGTCGAGGTCGCGGACCGCCGCTCCGACCCGCCCGGCCTGGGCCTGCTCGGGGAGCGGCTCACCGCCGGGTTGCACGCCGCGCTCGACCGGGACGGCCGGGTCGTGTGCGTGCTGAACCGGCGGGGTCAGGCCCGGCTCCTCGTCTGCCGGGTGTGCGGCGAACCGGCCCGTTGCGAGCAGTGCGGCGTCGCGGTCCACGAGGCCGACCGAACGCTCGTGTGCCCCACCGGGCACGGCACCCGTCCGCTCGTGTGCGCGGCGTGCGGCGCGACCGACCTGCGCGTCGCCCGCCCGGGTGTGCGGCGCCTCGCCCACGACGTCGCCGGGCTCGTGCCTCGCGCCAGGGTGCACGTCGTCGAGCGGGGCGACCCGACCGACCCCGACGCCGACGTCGTCGTCGGGACCGAAGCCGCGCTGCACCGCCACCCGCCGGATCGCGCGCCCCACCACCCCGTCGTCCTGGTCGCGTTCGTCGACTTCGACCAGGAGCTGCTCGCCCCCCGCTTCCGCGCCGCCGAGCAGGCCCTCTGGCTGCTCGTGCGCGCCGCCCGCCTCGTCGGCGACCGTCACACCGGTGGCCGCGTCCTGGTCCAGACCCGCGCCCCCGACCATGACGTCCTCCGCGCCGCGACGACCGGCGACCCCCTCCCCCTCGCGGAGACCGAGACCGCCCGCCGGGCCGAGCTGCACCAGCCCCCGTTCGGCGGGTGGGCTCTCGTGACCGGCGCCCCGGCCGCGGTCACGCTCGCCGCCGACGCCATCCGCGCCCACCTCCCGGTCCTCGGCCCCGTCGACGACCACACGCTCGTCCGTGGCCCGTCCGCGGCGGCACTCGCGGACGGGCTCGCCGCCGTCGACCTCACCGCCGCACGCGCGCAGGGTCGACTCCGCATCGAGGTCGACCCGCAACGCGTCTGAGCCGACCGGATCCGGGAACCCGACTGGTACCCTTCCCTGGTGACGACGTTCGAGATCCGCACCTTCGGCGACCCGGTGCTCCGCCAGCGCGCCCGCGAGGTCACCGAGCTCGACGGCGACCTCGCCCGCCTCGCCGACACGATGATCGCGACGATGCACGACGCCCACGGCGTCGGGCTCGCCGCCCCCCAGGTCGGCGTCCAGAAGCGCCTCTACACCTACGACGTCGACGAGCTGATCGAACGGGGCGCCCAAGGGGTCGGCCCCGGTGTGCTCGTCAACCCCGAGATCGTCGACACGCACGGCGAGTCCGTCTACGAGGAAGGCTGCCTCTCCGTCCCGGGCCTCCACTTCGACATCGTCCGCCCCGAGGTGGTCACCGTCCGGGCCCTCGACCTCCACGGCAACGAGGTCCTCATCGAAGCCGACGACTTCATGGCCCGCGTCATCCAGCACGAGATCGACCACCTCGACGGGATCCTCGTCCTCGACCGCCTCGACGCCGACGCCCGCAAGGCCGCGCTCCGTGAGCTGCGGACCCGCACCTTCGACGGTGCCGCGCCCGCCGGGGGCGCGCAGCGGCTCTGACGCCACCCCGGTGCGCCTCGTCTTCTTCGGCACGCCGGACCCCGCGGTCCCCGTCCTGACCGCGCTCACCGACGCCGGCCACGACGTCGCCCTCGTCGTCACCCAACCCGAACGGCGCCGCGGCCGCGGCGCCGCCCCCGCGCGCAGCCCGGTCCACACCGCCGCCACCGACCTCGGGCTCACCGTCCGCACCCCCGACCGGGCCCGCGCCGTCCTCGACGACCTCACGGCCGCCCGCGTCGACGCCGGGGTCGTCACCGCGTTCGGGCAGATCCTGCCCGCCGCGCTCCTCGACACAGCCCCGCTCGGCCTCCTCAACCTCCACCTGTCGCTGCTGCCCCGCTGGCGGGGCGCCGCACCGGTCGAGCGGGCCATCCTCGCCGGCGACCCCGAGACCGGCGTGAGCGTCATGCGCCTCGACCCCGGCCTCGACACCGGCCCGGTGTTCACCACCGTCCGCACCCCGATCGGCGCCGACGAGACCGCGGGCCAGCTCACCGTCCGCCTCGTCGACCTCGGAATCCCCGGGCTGCTCGACGTCCTCGACCGGCTCCCCGGATGGGACCCCACCCCCCAGGTCGGGGAGCCCACCTACGCGGAGAAGCTCACCGTCGACGAGTTCCACCTCGACCCGACCCGCCCCGCCGACGAGCTCGCTCGCGTCGTGCGAGCCGGGAACCCGCGCCCCGGCGCGTGGATCGTCGTCGACGACACGCGCGTCAAGGTGCTGCACGCCACCCCGGGGCCGGCCGACGCGACCGCCACGCCCGCGACGGTGACCGGCCCGCCCGCGACGCTGCACACCGCCCACGGGTCGCTCCACCTCGACGAGGTCCAACCCGAAGGCCGCCGCCCCATCCCCGGTGACGCGTGGCTGGCCGGCTACCGAACCCGGCAGGTCACCCTCCCCGTGGCATGAGCACCAGCAGGGCCGTCGCCCGCGACGTGCTCGTCCGGGTCGACGACGGCGCCTACGCGAACCTCGTCCTCCCCGACGCGCTGCGACGCAGCGGCCTCGACGCGCGCGACCGGGCGTTCGTCACCGACCTCGTCGCGGGCACCCTCCGCGCCCGCCGCCGCGTCGACGCGATCCTCGCCCCGCACGGCCGCCGCCGCATCGACCGGCTCGACCCGCCGGTGCGGGCCACCCTGCGACTCGGCGCCTACCAGCTGCTCCGCGGCGTCGCCCCCCACGCCGCGGTGGGGGAGACCGTCGCCGCCGCGCCGGCCCGCGCCCGCGGCTACGTGAACAGCGTGCTGCGCCGCGTCGCCGCCAGCGGCCCGCCGTGGCCGGAACCCGCGGGGCCCGGCGAGGCGCTGTCGTACCCGGACTGGATCGTGACCCGCCTGACCGAGGACCTCGGTGCCGATGCCGCCCACGCCGCGCTCGTCACCCAGAACGAGGCCCCCACGCTCACGCTCCGCCCGAACCGGACCCGCACCACCCCCGACACGCTCGAAGCCGAGCTGCGCGCCACCGGCGCGGCCGTGCACCGCGGCGCGGTCGCGCCCGACGCGCTCGCGGTGCGCGGCGCCGGCGACCCCGGTGCGCTCCCCGCGGTGCGCGACGGCCGCGCCACCCCCCAGGACCAGGCCAGCCAGGCCGTCGTCACCCTCGTCGACGCGCAGCCGGGCGAGCGGATCCTCGACGTCGCCGCCGCCCCCGGCGGCAAGGCGACCGGCCTCGCCGAGACGGTCGGGGACGGCCTCGTCGTCGCGCTCGACGTCCATCCGGGGCGCCTCGGCCTCGTGACCGCCGCGGCCCGCCGGCTCGGGCTGGCCGCGGTGACCCCGGTCCTCGGCGACGGCCGGGTGCTGCCCGTCCCGCGCGCCAGCGTGCACCGCGCGCTCGTCGACGCCCCCTGCTCCGGGCTGGGGGTCCTGCGCCGCCGCGCCGAGGCTCGCTGGCGGGTCGCGGAGCCCAGCGCCGCGCTGATCGGGCTCCAGGTCGCGCTGGTCCTCGCCGCGCTCGACGCGCTCCGCCCCGGCGGTCGGCTCGTGTACTCGGTGTGCACGCTCACCGCCGCCGAGACGACCGGGGTCGCCGCCGCGGTCCTCGCCGCCGCGGGCGACACGGTGCGAGTGGGGGAGCGGCCCGGACCTCCGTGGACCCCGTCCGGGCCCGGCGCGCTGCTGCTGCCCCAGGCCGCGGGCAGCGACGGGATGTTCGTGCTGACCCTCGAGCGGGTGCCGGGCGCTCCGGGATCGGGGCGGTAGCGTCGCAGCCGTGCCCGCCCACAAGCTCGCACCGTCGATCCTGTCCGCGGACTTCGCCCGGCTCGGCGACGAGGTCACCGCGGTCGCCGACGAAGCCGACCTGCTCCACGTCGACGTCATGGACGGGCACTTCGTCCCCAACCTCACGATCGGCCCGCCCGTCGTCGCGTCGCTGCGGCGCCACACCCGCTTGTTCCTCGACTGTCACCTCATGGTCGAGAACCCCGGGGTGCTCCTCACCGAGTTCGCCGACGCCGGCGCGGACCGCTGCATCGTCCACGTCGAGCTCGGCGACCCCCGCCCCCTCTTCGCGGAGCTGCGCGGCCGCGACGTCGGCGTCGGCCTCGCCCTCTCCCCGGAGACCCCCTTCGACGCGGCGCGCCCTTACCTCTCGGAGATCGACCTGCTCCTCGTCATGAGCGTCCACCCCGGCTTCGGCGGGCAGGCGTTCATCCCCGACGTGCTCGACAAGGTGCGCGCCGCCCGTCGGGTCATCGACACCGCCGGGCTCGCGGTCGAGATCGAGATCGACGGCGGCGTCCAAGCCACCACCGCGCCCCTCGCGACGCAGGCCGGGGTCGACATCCTCGTCGCGGGGAGCGCCATCTTCGGCGCCGCCGACCCGCCCGCCGCGGCGCGGGCGCTGCGTGAGGCCGCCTGGCCGACCGCGGCGTGACCCTGCACGCCAAGATCCTGACCGTCTCCGACGGGGTCGCCGCCGGCACCCGCGAGGACCGCGCCGGCGCCGCGCTCGCCGACCGGCTCACCACCGCCGGTTACGAGGTCACCGAACGACGCGTCACCCCCGACGGGGTCGATGCAGTCGCCGCCGCGCTCCGTGACCTCACCGCCGGCTTCGCGGGGCTCGTCGTCACCACCGGCGGCACCGGCTTCGGCCCGCGGGACTGCACCCCGGAAGGCACCCGCCTCGTCCTCGAACGGGAGGCCGCTGGCCTCGCCGAGCGCATGCGCGCCGTCAGCGACGCGGACGGGCGCGGCTTCGGGATGCTCTCCCGCGGGGTGTGCGGCACCGTCGGCGCCGCCCTCGTCTGCAACCTCCCCGGCTCGTCCAACGGCGCGGTCGAGTGCCTCGACGTCGCACTCCCCGTGATCGCCCACGCGCTCGACCTCCTCGCCGGGGGCCACCCCCACTGACGAGTCGAGACCGTCATCGCGGCGCGGTGGTCCCCGATCGATCCCTTTGGTGATACTGCACTCCGTGTGGCGCAGGATCGCCGGACCGGCGTGGCCGTGCTCGTGACGGCCTCCTGCGCGAGCGGAGCCGCAACCCATCAGGGATCTCCTCCGGCGCGATCGACAGGACCAACGGACCTCATGATCCTGTGCAGCGCGCCCTCTCCGATAAGGCTCCCTCCCCGATCACCGTGCCTGACGTCGTCGGCCTCCCGCTCAACCGTGCGGTGGAGAGAGTGGTCCGCGACGGGTTCCACCTCCGAGCAATCCTCGCGACCGCATCTCCAGCAGGTCTCGTGGTTTCGCAGTCAGTCTCGCCTGGGACTGCCGCGAGGGTCGGGGATCGGTGTTGACGGTCACGTCACCGGCCGGGTCTGGGGGCCGACGCCGCTCACGCGGGTGGGCGGCTGATCCCAAGCTGGATCGGGCACACACGCAGGCAGAGTCGGCACGCGCCTCGCGAGGTTGAGCCCGGGCTACCTTCGCTCCGTGTTCAACGTCAGCGCCAGGACTGTCGTCGGCGCGTTCGCAGCAACGAGGGTGGCGATCGGCGTCGCTTTTGCTGTCGCTCCTGGTCCGCTGACCAGGGGGTCTGCCGGG
Source organism: uncultured Actinomycetes bacterium (assembly GCA_963714105.1). Classification (GTDB taxonomy): domain Bacteria; phylum Actinomycetota; class Acidimicrobiia; order IMCC26256; family PALSA-555; genus PALSA-555. The sequence goes on from OY970233.1 coordinate 3,090,615, forward strand.
CGCGGAAGCGACGCCCTGATGACTCGAAGCTTTGCCGTCCGCGAGGTGGCGCTCGGCGTGGGAGCCCTCCTGGCGGTGACGACCGACCAGAGTCGTCCGTCCGATGTGCGACTGTGGGCGGGTCTCGGCGCCCTCACGGACGCTGGAGACCTTGGCACGGCATTGGGCAGCATCCGGAGCGAAGCATCGTCAGCCCGCGTGCCGGCGCTCGTAGCGGCCGCAGGCCTCGTCTGTGAGCTCTGGGCGTTCCGCGCCGCGGATCGAGCTAGAGGATGAAGAGCATCTCCTGAGAGGTGGCGAGGGGCCAGAGATCGTCGGCGACCAGGGTCTCGAGCTCGTCCGCCGCAGCCCGGACCGACTGCATCGCGGGCAGGAGGGTCTTCTGGGCGTGGGCGGCTTCGTCGAGGGTCGTGGAGAAGGCCGGGTCCGGCTTGCCCACCACGACACTGCGGACACCCGCAGCCTCTTCGACCGCGAGGAGGAACGCACCCGTGTCGAGCTGGAACCCGGATTCGGTACGCCACATGAGGCTGCGATGCATCGCGACGAGTGGGGCGCCCGCGATGACGAGTTGGAACACCCGGTTGAGGGACTCGGAGTCGAACTCGGGCCCGGCCCCGCCGAGCACGACGACGTCGGCCTGGTCGGGATCGGAGGTCAGCGACACGCCGGGAAGGTCGGCGCTGATATCGCCGCTGTTGAGGAGATAGCAACGGGCACCGGAATGATGCCTGCGCAGGTACGCAGCCGTGGCCACCGGTGCGGTCAGGATCTCATCGGGCCGGACCTGGACGCCGCTGGTCGCGAGGGTCGTGGCGATCGAAGCTCGGCTCCGGGTCGTCGTGTTGGTGAGGAAGACGACTTGTAGCCCGGCGTCGCGGACCCGTTCGACCGCGGTGGGCGTGCCGGGGATGACCTGCCAGCCGACGGTGAGGACCCCGTCGATGTCGATCAGCGCCGCGTCGACTTCGGGCACGCGCGGCACCGTACCGTCCACCGGCGTGTCGTCCAGCCGATGCCGTGCTCCTCCACACTTCCTAGCGTGACGCACGTTCGTCGGGGAACACCGCGCTTCGGTCCAGAGGTGGCACGAGTGCGCGGGTTCACGGCGGTCGGTTGAGCGTCAGGTTGACGGCACCGTGCGCACGATGCGAGCGCGGCGCTCTGCCCGTCGCCGACCACGTGGGCTCCGCCGTGCCCGCGAGGCCGCGGCGCGGTGGATCCACTCAGCCGTCGTGGGTGCCGTCGTCGCTGGCGGGGGAGTGGGGGAGTCGGGTGAGCCAGCGGAGGAACGCGTCCTCGTAGGCGATCCCGAACTCGAGCACGGCGCGTTGGTCGGGGTCGGTGACCGTGCCGGCGTCGAGGACGCGGCGGTAGGCCACGAGGCGGGCAGCGTGCTCGACGTGCTGATGCTCGAGGATCTCGGCGAGCTTGCTCCGGGGGACGTGCCGGCCGAACCAGAGGGTGACGAGCAGCGGGACGCGGATCTGCTCGGGGCCGGGCTCGTGGGTGATCCACGCCGCGAACGCGGCGCGTCCCTCGGGGGTGAGGGTGTAGGGGCGACGGTCGCGGGGGCCCGGCGGCCCGGCGGCGACGAGCCCGCGGGCTTCGAGGGTCTTCAGCTCTCGGTAGACGTGGCTGGACGTCACGTTCCAGAAGCGGGACAGGCCCCGGCCGACCGCCTCGAGGAGGTCCCAGCCGGTCTGGGGCCCGTCCTGGAGGAAGCCGAGGAGCGACCCCTGGGTGGCGTTCAGCGTCGTCACTCTTGACATTCCCTTCTGGAAGGTTATTCTAGGGCCGCATCGCTGCTGGAGGCCCCATGGTCGCGTCCCCTGTCCACGAGCCCGGGCCACGCCCGACCCCCACCGGGGTCGACCCGGAGCGAGCGGCGGCCCCGATCGTCGCCGCGCTCGGCACGGTGGGGTACGCGATCGTCCCCGGCCTCCTCGACGACGACGCGGTCGAGGCGGCCCGCACCGACCTGGGGCGACTCGCGGCGGGCACCCCGACCGGCCGGGACGCGTTCGAGGGGACCACGACCCGGCGGGTATACGCCCTGTTCGCGAAGACCCGGACGATGGACGCGGCGGCGTGCCACCCGGTGGTCCTCGCGGTGCTGGACCAGGTCCTCGGTCACTCCCAGCTGAGCGCCCCGACCGGGATCGCGGTCGGGCCGGGCGCGCCGGCCCAGCCGCTGCACCCCGACGACGCCATCTACCCGGTGCCCCGTCCCCACCCGGAGCTGGTGGTGAACGTCATGTGGCCCCTCGACCGCTTCACCGTCGAGAACGGCGCCACCCGCCTCGTCCCCGGCAGCCACCGCTGGGCCGACGAGCGGCCCGACGACGACACCCCGACCGTCGCCGCGGCGATGGAGCCGGGCTCGGCGCTGCTCTACGTCGGGAGCCTCTGGCACGGGGCCGGCGCCAACCGCAGCCCGGCGACCCGCCTCGGGGTCGTGCTCCACTACGCGGTGTCGTGGCTGCGCCCGGTCGAGAGCCACCTCCTCGCCGTCCCCCCGCCGCTCGCGGCGACGCTGCCCGTCCGGCTCCAGGAGCTGCTCGGCTACAACCTGGCCCCGCCGTTCCTCGGCTACGTCGACGGCCGTCACCCCCGCCGCCTCCTCGACCGCCCACCCCCGGGCTAGAACACGTTTCATTTTCGGCCGGGACGGGGTACGCTGGCCGGTGACAGCCCTCGGGGTTTGGGTGCAAGTCCCGACCGGCGGTAGCCGCCCGGGTGACGCCACGTCACCCGGACGGGAGCCCGCGAGCCCACGGCCGCCAGCCGTGGCGCCGATCCGGTCCGATGCCGGAGCCGACGGTGAGAGTCCGGATGGGAGAGGGTGCCTGGTGCGCCGCGCGCCTGGCCCTGACCCCGCTCCCGAGGGCGGAAGGGACAAGACGGTGCCCGACGCCGACGCCGACCTGATGGGCCAGGCCCTCGCCGTGGCCGAGGAGGCCCGTCGGCGCACGCCCCCGAACCCGTGGGTGGGCTGCGTCCTCGCCCTCGACGGGGTCGTCGTCGGGACCGGCGCCACCGACCCGCCCGGCGGCGCGCACGCCGAGGTCGACGCGCTCGCCGCCGCCGGCGCCCACGCCCGGGGCGCCACCGCGTACGTCACCCTCGAGCCGTGCGCCCACCACGGCCGTACCGGCGCCGTGCGCCGACGCGCTCGTCGCCGCCGGGATCGCCCGCGCCGTCGTCGCCCTCGAGGACCCGGACCCGAACGTCGCCGGCCGGGGCTTCGACGTGCTGCGCCGCGGCGGCGTCGACGTCGACCGTCGGGGTCGGCGCCGACGACCGCCGCCCGGTCGCTCGCCCCGTACCTGCACCACCGCCGCACCGGCCGGGCGTTCTGCGTGGTGAAGACCGCGATGAGCGTCGACGGTCGCACCGCCGCCGCCGACGGGACGTCCCGGTGGATCACCGGACCGGCGGCCCGCGCCGACGCGCCACGAGCTGCGCGCCGACTCCCAGGCCGTCGCGGTCGGGGCCGGCACCGCGCTCGCCGACCAGCCCCGCCTCACCGCCCGCGACGTCACCGACCCGCCGCCGCACGCCCGCCGCTGCGGGTCCTGCTCGACGCCGCCGGCCGCGTCCCCGCGTCGGGTCCGCTGTTCGACCCCGACCCTCGCCCCGACCCTCGTGCTCACCACCGCCGCCGCGCCCGCCGCCGCCCAGGACGCAGTGGCGGGCCGCGGGCGCGAAGGTCGAGGTCCTCGACCCGGCGTCCCGGCGGGGTGTCGACCTCACCGAGGCCCTCGCGGTGCTCGGCGCGCGCCGGCGTCCTCCAGGCGCTCGTCGAGGGCGGCGCGACCCTGCACGGCGCAGCTGCTCGCCGCCGGGCTCGCCGACCGGCTCGTCGTCTACGTCGGCGCCACCGCTGCTCGGTGCCGACGGCCACCCCGCGTTCGACCTGGCCCGGCCCCGGCCGGCATCGCCGACGCGCCCCGCTGGCCCTCGCCGACGTCGACCCGCCTCGGCGACGACGTCCGCTGCACCTACGAGCCGCCCACCACCCGGGTGGGACGCTGATGTTCACCGGCATCGTCGAGGAGCTCGGGCACGTCGCCGCGTCCACCCCCGACGCGGGACGGCGCCCGGATCAGCGTCGCGTGCGCGACGGTCCTCGACGACGCGACGCTCGGCGCGTCGATCGCGGTGAACGGCTGCTGCCTGACCGTCGTCGAGCTCGGACCGCGGACGGTGGGCGCCGACGCTGGCCGTCGAGACGCTCGCACCGCACCACGCTCGGGCACCTGCCAGCCGGGCGACCCGGTCAACCTCGAACGGCCGGTGCGGCTCACCGACCGGCTCGGCGGCCACGTCGTCCAGGGCCACGTCGACGGGGTCGGGACGATCGCCGCGCGCGAGCCGCTGCCCGACGGGTCGACCCGCCTCGTCGTCCGCGCCCCCGACGTGCTGACCCGCTACGTGGTCGAGAAGGGCTCGGTCACGGTCGACGGGGTGAGCCTCACCGTCACCGGCGTCAACGCCGACGAGTTCGGCGTCGCGCTGATCCCGCACACCCTCGCCGTCACGACGCTCGGCGACGCCGGGGCCCGGTGACCGGGTCAACCTCGAGGCCGACGTGCTCGCCAAGTACGTCGAGCGGCTCCTCGAGCAGGAGCCGCCGACCGCGACCCGCGCGCGCGGAAGGTAGCGAGGATGCCGTTCACCCAGATCGAGAACGCGATCGACGCGGTGGCCCGCGGCGAGCTCGTCGTCGTGGTCGACGACGCCGACCGCGAGAACGAGGGCGACCTCATCATGGCGGCGGAGAAGGTCACGCCCGAGACGATGGCGTTCATGATCCGCCACACCAGCGGCGTGATCTGCATGCCCGCTCGAGGGGGAGCGCCTCGACGCAGCTGTCGCTGCCGCTGATGGTCGCCAACAACACCGAGTTGCAGCGCACCGCGTTCACCGTCTCGGTCGACGCCGATCCACGGCACCACCACCGGCATCTCGGCCGCCGGACCGGGCCACCACCGTGCAAGGCGCTCATCGACCCCGCGACCCGCGCCGAGGACCTCGCCCGACCCGGCCACATCTTCCCGCTCCGCTACCGCGGTCGGCGGCGTCCTGAAGCGGGCCGGGCACACCGAGGCCGCGGTCGACCTGGCCCGCCTCGCCGGCTGCTACCCGGCCGGGGTGCTCGCCGAGGTCGTCAACGACGACGGCACGCATGGCCCGGCTCCCCGAGCTGGAGCGCTTCGCCGCGACCCACGGGCTGCAGCTCATCTCGATCGCGGACCTCATCCGCTACCGCCGCCACCGCGAGAAGCTCGTCCGGCGGGTCTCCGAGGCCCGCATCCCGACCCGGCACGGCGACTTCACCGCCTACGTGTTCGAGAGCCTCCTCGACGGGGTCGAGCACATGGCGTTCGTCCGCGGCGAGGTCGCGGGCGAACGCGACGTCCTCGTCCGGGTCCACTCCGAGTGCCTCACGGGCGACGTGTTCGGCTCGATGCGCTGCGACTGCGGCGTGCAGCTCGACCTCGCGCTCGAACGCGTCGCGCGCGGAAGGCCGCGGCGTCGTCGTGTACCTGCGCGGCCACGAGGGCCGCGGGATCGGCCTCGGCCACAAGCTGCGCGCCTACACGCTCCAGGACGAGGGCCGCGACACCGTCGAGGCCAACGTCGAGCTCGGCTTCCCCGTCGACTCCCGCGAGTACGGCATCGGCTCGCAGATCCTCGTCGACCTCGGGATCACCACGATGCGGCTGATGACCAACAACCCGGCCAAGTACGGCGGCCTCGACGGCTACGGTCTCGAGATCGTCGAGCGCGTCCCGCTGCGCACCGAACCCAACGACGAGAACATCTCCTACCTGCGGGCCAAGCAGGAGAAGCTCGGTCACCTGCTCGAGATCGACGACGGCCGGAGCGGCACCTGAGTGGGGGAGTACCGCAGCCCGATCCGCAGCCGATCGACGGGACCGGGCGTGCGCGTCGCGATCGTCGCCGGCCGGTTCAACGACCACGTCACCGCCCCGCTGCTCGACGGTGCCCTCGCCACCTTGTCCGACCACGGGGTCGACCCGGCCGACGTCCCGGTGTGGTGGGTCCCCGGCGCGTTCGAGATCCCGCTGCTCGCCAAGCGCCTCGCCGAGTCGGGGACCGTCGACGCGGTGATCTGCCTCGGCGCGGTGATCCGGGGCGACACCGCCCACTTCGAATACGTCGCCGGTCCGTGCGCGGACGGCATCGCCCAAGCGCGCGCTCGACACCGGCGTCCCCGTCGTCGTTCGGGGTGCTCACCACCAACGACGAACGCCAGGCCTTCGACCGGGCCGGCGGCGCGGCGGCAACAAGGGTGCCGAAGCCGCGGCGACCGCGCTCGAGATGGCCGTGCTGCTCCGCGGTGTCCCCGACGGGCCCGACCGGCGATGCTGAGCCTCGTCCTCCCGAAGGGGTCGCTCGAGGCGGCCACCCTCGAGCTGTTCGAGGACGCGGACCTCGCCGTGCAGCGCAGCTCCGACGTCGACTACCGGGCCACGATCGACGACCCTCGGGTCGCGGACGTGCGCATCCTGCGCCCCCAGGAGATCCCCCGCTACGTCGCCGAGGGCCGCTTCGACCTCGGCATCACCGGCCGTGACTGGATCGAGGAGACCGGCGCCGACGTCGAGTCGCTCGGGGAGCTGCACTACTCGAAGGCCAGCAGCCGCCCGATCCGGGTCGTCCTGGCCGTCGCCGCCGACTCACCGGCCCGTGGCGTCCAGGAGCTCCCCGCCGGCCTCCGGGTCCACACCGAGTACCCGGAGCTGACCCGCCGCTACTTCGCGGAACGGGGCATCGCCGCCGAGGTCACCCTCTCCTACGGCGCGACCGAGGCGAAGGTGCCCGACATCGCCGACGCGGTCGTGGAGATCACCGAGACCGGCCGGGCGTTGCGCGCCGCGGGGCTCCGGGTCCTCGACACGGTCCTCGTCTCCTACACCGAGCTGATCGCCAACCCCGCCGCGCACGCCGACCCCGAGAAGCGGCGGGCGATGGAGCAGCTCCGCACCCTGCTCACCGGTGCGCTCGAAGCCCGCGGGCGGGTCCTGCTGAAGCTCAACGTCGACGAGGCCCGCCTCCCCGACGTCGTCGCGCTCCTCCCGGCGTTGAAGGCCCCGACGGTCTCGAAGCTGTTCGGCGAGGGCGGCTTCGCGGTCGAGACCGTCGTCGCCAAGTCCGAGATCAACACGCTGATCCCGGCGTTGAAGGACCACGGCGCCACCGGCATCATCGAGCTGCCGATCGCCAAGATCGTCCACTGAGGATGGGCGATGGGGGAGCGGCACGGCCGGGTGGCGGGCTTCGACGACCCGCCGCGGCCTCGGCACGATCAGCGCCGCGGACGGGACCCGCTACCCGTTCCACTGCACCCGCATCGCCGACGGCACCCGCACCGTCCCCGTCGACGCCACGGTCACGTTCCGGGTCGTGCCCGGCCACCTCGGGGTGTGGGAAGCCGACGCGGTGCGTCCCTCACCCTCACCCTGACCCTGCCGGGCGGGCGACCCCGCTGCGGCTCCGCGCCGGGCTCACCCTCCCCGCGAGGTTCGCGGCGGTGTTCACCAACGCGACGTGGCTCATCGCCTGCGGGAAGTTGCCGAGCAGCCGCTTCGCGACCGGGTCGTACTCCTCGGAGAGCAACCCGACGTCGTTGCACAACCCGATGAGCCGCTCGTACATCGCCCGCGACTCGTCGACGCGGCCCATCAACGCCAGGTTGTCGGCCATCCAGAAGGAGCAGGGCAGGAACGCCCCCTCCCCGGGGGGCAGCCCGTCGACCCCCGGTTCGGTCTGATAGCGGAGCACGAACCCGTCCTCCATCAGCTCCCGTTGGATCGCGTCGACGGTGGAGCGGACCCGCGGGTCGTCCGGTGGGAGGAACCCCACGAGCGGGAACATCAGCGCGCTCGCGTCCAGCGCGGTGGACCCGTAGCACTGGACGAACGCGCCGCGCTCCTCGTTGTACCCGCGGGCGAGCACCTCGGCGTGGATCTCGTCGCGCATCGCCGCGAGCTTCAGAACATCGAACCCCGGCCGCTGCCACATCGGCTCGTGCTCCAAGCCCTTCACGATCCGGTCGAACACCACCCACGCCATCACCTTCGAGTGGGTGAACGGGCGGCGCGGCCCCCGGACCTCCCAGATGCCCTCGTCGGGTTGGCGCCACCCGTCCTCGAGGAAGGTGATGAACGCCTCCACGATCCCCACCTCCTGCTGCGTCGGGGGGATCCCCAGCTTGCGGGTCACGTGGAGCACGTCGGCGACCTCGCCGTACACGTCGAGCTGGAACTGCCGCGACGCCGCGTTCCCGGACCGCACCGGCCGTGAATCCTCGTACCCGGGGAGCCAGTCGAGCTCGAGCTCGGTGAGGCGCCGCTCACCCGCGGGGCCGTACATGATCTGCAGGCTCTCCGGCGACCCGGCGATGGCCCGCACCAGCCACTCCCGCCATTCCCGCGCCTCGGACTCGTACCCGAGGGTCAACAGCGCGTACAGGGAGAACGTCGCGTCGCGGAGCCAGCAGTACCGGTAGTCCCAGTTCCGCACCCCGCCGATCCGCTCGGGCAGCGACGTGGTCGCCGCCGCGATCATCCCGCCGGTCGGCTGGTACGTGAGCGCCTTCAACGTGACCGCGGACCGGTTCACCAGCCCCGACCACTCCCCGTCGTACGTCGAGCGCTCCGACCAGCGCCGCCACCAGCTGCTCGTCGTGCGCAACGCCTGCTCCGCGTCGCACACCGGCGGGAGCCGGTCGATCGACGAGTGGTAGGTGAGCACGAACGGCACCCGCTCGCGCGCGCGACGGTGAACGACGCGACGGTCCGCAGGTCCTTCCCGTGGGTGTGCACCGGAGTGCGCAACGCGACCGCGTCGGGACCGGCGACGGCCCGCAACGCCCCGTGCAGGTTGAACACCCACGGGATGATCGACCCGTAGTCGAAACGGATCACCAGCTCCATGTTCATCGGCACCCGACCCCGGATGCCCTCCACGATGCGAACCACGTCGGCGGAGCCGTCCTGCAGCGACATGAAGTCGATGACCCGAACCGAGCCTTCCGGGGTGTCGAACTCGGTCTCCAGGATCAGGGTGTCGTCCCGGTACCGCCGCCGGGCGGCCCGACCCCCCGCGGCGGGCGCGAGCAGCCAGCGGCCGTGCTCCTCGTCGCCGAGCAACGCGGCGAAGCACGCCGGCGAATCAAAGCGGGGGACGCACAACCAGTCGAGGCTGCCGTCGTCGGCGACGAGACCCACGGTGTGGGTGTCCCCGATGAGCGCGTACTGCTCGATGCGCGACGGCATGAGGCCGCCAGGCTACGTGTCGCCACCTTCGAAGGTTCGCTCCTGGATCGACACGAACGCGAGCCGCAGCTGCGCCAACGCGTCACGCAACGGCTCGGCGTGCACCCCCAAGCGGTCGCCCAGCTCCTCGACCAGCGCCGCGAGGGCGTCGATCGCCAGCGAGGCGTCCTCGAGGCGGGGCGGCTCGTCACCCTCGGGGACGAGGTGCAGCACCGCGAGCTGCCACAACCCGACGGCATGGTTCGCGATCAGGTCCACGACCGGTGTGGCGAGCCAGCTCGGCCCGCACCCGCCGCAGCTCGTCGGCGACCGCGGCCTCGCTCGGGGCGTCCGCCTCCACCTCGGCGGCGCCGCCTTCGTCGGGCTCGTGCTCCCCGGAGGGTGTCCAAATCGTGCTCACGCTGATATCCTCGCCCGCGACAACCGATGTGGGAAGTGGGACCGGCTCTTTCTCGACCGAGGAGGACGGCCCCCACCCGGCCGGCGCAGGCCCTCACGGGCCGAGCATCGAGCCCGGGTCCGTCCTCCGAGCCGAGCCACCTGGCTCCGGTCCTGGTGCCGGCGGGTGCTTCCTCCATCCGCCAGTTTCGCGCCCGGCGACCATCGGGGTGATGACATAGCCGCAGACGACACCAGGATCAACGACCGCATCCGCGCTCGGGAAGTGCTCCTCATCGGCGACGGTGGCGAGCAGCTCGGGGTCAAACCCCTCCCCGACGCCCTCGCGATCGCCCGAGCCCGGGAGCTCGACCTCGTCGAGGTCGCACCCAACGCGAACCCGCCGGTCTGCCGGCTCATGGACTTCAAACGCTATGAGTACGAGCAGCAGCAACGGCGCAAGGAATCCCGGCGCAAAGCGACGCAGGTCGTGATCAAGGAAATGAAGTTCCGCCCCAAGATCGACGTGCACGACTACACGACGAAGATGCGCCACGTCGAGCGCTTCCTCGCCGAAGGCAACAAGGTCAAGCTCACGATCATGTTCCGAGGCCGCGAGATGGCCCACCCCGAGCTGGGGCTCCGAATCCTCGAACGCATCGCCGACGAAGTCAGCGAGTTGGCCATGGTGGAAATCCTCGCCCCGACAAGACGGACGCAACATGACGATGGTCCTCCATCCCATCAAGCCCACCGGTTCCGCCGCTCGGCGGGCGGCACCCGCCTCACCCAGCGCGGCACCGGCGAAGGAAACCCGACGGGTCGCGGCGGCGAGAACCCGCGCCGCGACGAGCGACAACGGCGCCACCCAACCCGCCGCGGCGAGCCCCACCACCAGCGCGGCCGAGGAGGCCTGATGCCCAAGCAGAAGACCCACCGGGGCGCAGCCAAGCGCTTCCGGATCACCGGGACCGGCAAGATCCGCCGCCGCAAGTCGTACCGCTCACACCTGCTCGAGAAGAAGTCGAGTCGCCGCACCCGACGGCTCGGCCGGCCCGCCGAGGTCACCGGCGGCGACAAGAAGCACGTGGAGCGTCTCCTCAGACGCGCGTAGCGCGCCGGGAGCCACCGATCACCAACGGGAGCAGTCATGGCACGCGCGAAGCGTTCCGTTCACAGCAAGAAGCGTCGTCGCCGGATCCTGGCCGCCGCGGAGGGCTATTCCGGCTCGCGGAGCCGCCACCTGCGCAAAGCCAACGAGCAGGTCATGCACTCCGGCCAGTACGCGTACCGCGACCGGCGGGCCCGCAAAGGCCAGTTCCGGCGGCTCTGGATCGTGCGCATCAACGCCGCCTGCCACGAGCACGACATCTCGTACTCGCGGTTCATGGCCGGCCTGAAAGCCGCGGACGTGGACGTCGACCGCAAGATCCTCGCCGACCTCGCCGTGCGCGACTCCGCCGCGTTCGGGGCGCTCGTCACCACGGCCCGCACCGCGCTCGAAGCCGCTTGACGAGCAGCGGACTCGGCGCGCGCCATCCCGAGGTCCAACGCCTCCGCGCCCTGAACCGCGACCCGCAGGCCCGCGCCACCGAAGCCGCCTTCGTGCTCGAAGGCCCCCGCCTCATCGACGCCGCCCTCACCCGCCACGCGCCCCTCGAAGCCGTCTACCTCGGCTACCGGGCCCGCCCCGCGTTCGAGCCGCTCCTCGCCCGCCTCGACACCGCCGGCGTCCCCGTCTACGACCTCCGCGAAGGCGTCCTCGAGAAGATCGGCGTGACCCGCACCCCCCAACCCGTCCTCGCGGTCGCCCCCCACCGACCCGCCCGCCTCGACGACGTGCCCACCGGCGATGTGCTCCTCGCGGTCGACATCAACGACCCGGGCAACCTCGGCACCATCGTGCGCAGCGCCGAAGCCGCCGGGATCACCGCGGTCGTCGTCACCGGCGACTCGGTCGACGCCCTCAACCCGAAAGCGGTGCGGGCCTCCGCCGGCGCGGTGCTCGGCGTCCCGATCGTCGAAGCCACCGACCCGGGCGCGACGCTCGACACCCTCACCCACACCGGCCGCACCGGCGTCGGGACCGTCGCCCACGACGGCGCCCCCCTCGACGTCCTCGACCAGGCCGAGCCGCTCACCCTCGTGCTCGGCAACGAGGCCCGCGGCCTCGACCCCGACCTCCGCCGCCGCCTCGACACCGTCGTCACGATCCCGATGCACGGCGCCGCCGAATCCCTCAACGTCGCCATGGCCGCCACCGTCCTCTGCTTCGAACGCGACCGCCGCCGGGTCGCGGCCACCGCACACGGACGGGAGCCGACGTGAGCCTCGCTGAGCAGCAGGCCGCGCTCGACGCGGCGCTCACCGACGCCCGCACCGCGATCCCGAACGCCTCCTCCCTCGACGCGCTCGACGAGCTCGAACGGCACTTCGTCGGCCGCCGCTCACCGGCCAGCAGCGCCAACGAGGCCATCAAGACCCTCGACGCCACCAACCGGCCCGCCGCGGGCCGAGCCGTGCAGGCCTACAAGACCGAGATCGCCGCGCTGCTCGACCGCGACCCGTGACCGGCTCACCGCCGAGGAGACCACCGCCGCCGCCGACCGTGAACGCGTCGACCTCACCCTCGGCCGGCACGCCCGCGCCCGCGGGCACCTCCACCTCGTCACCCAGATCCGCCGCGAGCTCGAGGACATCTTCCTCGGCCTCGGCTACCAGGTCGCCGACGGCCCCGAAGTCGAAGACGACTGGCACAACTTCGCGGCGCTCAACATCCCCCCTGCCCATCCCGCCCGCTCCATGCAGGACACCCTCTACGTGCGTCTCGGCGACGACGAGCAAGTGGTGCTGCGCACCCACACCTCCCCGGTGCAGATCCGCACCATGGAGACCCAGACCCCACCCATCTACGTCGTCGCGCCCGGGCGCACCTACCGCAACGAGACCCTCGACGCCCGCCACTCCCCGGTGTTCCACCAGATCGAGTGCCTCGCCGTCGACCGTGGCATCACCATGGCCGACCTGTTCGGCACGATCGAGGCGTTCGCCCGTCGCCTCTTCGACGACGAGACCGTCCAGACCCGCTTCCGCTCCGACTACTTCCCCTACACCGAACCGTCCGCGGAGCTCGCGGTCAGCTGCGTGTTCTGCCACGGCCGCGGCTGTCGGGTCTGCTCCCACACCGGCTGGGTGGAGCTCGGCGGCTGCGGCATGGTCGACCCCAACGTGTTCGAAGCGGTCGGCATCGACCCCGAGGTGTGGCAGGGGTTCGCGTTCGGCTTCGGCCTCGAACGGCTCGCCATGATCCGCTACGGCATCGACGAGATCCGCACCTTCGTCGACAACGACCTCCGCTTCCTCGAGCAGTACTGATGCGCGCCCCCCTCTCCTGGATCCGCGACTTCACCCCCGTTGACGCACCCGTCGACGAGCTCGTCGCCGCGTTGAACCGCGTCGGCCTCGAGGTCGAAGGCGTCGAGCAGCCCGGCCGGGACGTCCACGGCGTCGTCGCCGGCCGCGTCCTCGACGTCGCCCCCCATCCCGACGCCGACCGGCTCCACGTCGTCGACGTCGACACCGGCTCCACCACCACCACCGTCGTCTGCGGCGCCCCGAACGTCCACGCCGGCATGATCGCCGCCTACGCACCCGTCGGCGCCACCCTCCCCGGCGGGATCACCCTCGAAGCCAAGACGCTCCGCGGGCAGGTCTCGAACGGGATGCTCCTCTCCGCCCACGAGCTGCGCCTGAGCGACGACCACACCGGTATCCTCGAGCTCGACGCCGACACCGTCCTCGGCACCGACGTCCGCGAGGTCCTCGGCCTCGACGACGTCATCTTCGACCTGTCCATCACCCCGAACCGCCCCGACGCCATGTGCGTCGTCGGCGTCGCCCGCGAGCTCGCCGCCGCGTTCCGGCTCCCGTTCCACGTCCCGACCCCCGCCCCACCCACCGCGCCGGTGGACCGGCCCATCGGCGTCGTCATCGACGCCCCCGACCGGTGCCCCCGGTACCTCGCCCGCGTGGCGACCGTGACCGTCGGCGACGCCCCCGACTGGATGCGCCAACGGCTCCTCAAGGCCGGCACGCGACCCATCAGCAACGTCGTCGACGTCACCAACTACGTGCTCCTCGAGCGCAACCAGCCGCTCCACGCCTTCGACCTCGACCGCCTCGCCGGACCCGGCATCGTCGTGCGCCTCGCCGAACCGGGCGAGCACCTCACCACCCTCGACGGCGTCGACCGGGCCCTCACCTCCGAGGACCTCCTCATCTGCGACGCCGCCCGCACCCCCCAGGCCATCGCCGGGATCATGGGCGGCGGCGACTCCGAGGTCAGCGCCACCACGAAGGCGATCCTCCTCGAATCCGCGTACTTCGAACCGATGGGCATCGCCCGCAGCTCCAAGCGGCTCAAGCTCCGCTCCGAATCCAGCGCCCGGTTCGAACGCGGCACCGACCCCGACGGCGTCGCCACCGCCGCCGAACGAGCCATGGAACTCCTCGCCGCGGTCGCCGCCGCGCACGTCGCCCCCGACGCGGTCGACCAGTACCCCCGCCCCGTGACGCGCCCCCGCACCCGGCTCCGCACGAGCCGCGTCAACCACATCCTCGGCACCTCCCTCACCGACACCGACGTCCTCGACGCGCTCCAACCCCTGGAGATCGACGTCACCGGCCGTGGCGACGACCTCGTCGCCACGCCACCCACCTTCCGCCCCGACCTCGAACGCGAGATCGACCTCATCGAGGAAGTCGCCCGCCGCGTCGGCTTCGACGCCATCGGCCGCAGCGTCGCCCGACCGCGCGACCAGATCGGCACCCTCACCCACCCGCAGCGCGACCGGCGCCTCGTCGCCGACGCCCTCGTCGGTGCCGGCGCCGCCGAGGCGACCACCATCCCGCTCGTCGCCCCCGAGCTGCTCGCCCCCTTCGCGCTCGGAGCCCCCGTCGAGCTCGCCAACTCGCTGCGCGCCGACGAATCCGTGCTCCGCACCGCGCTCGTCCCCGGGCTCCTCACCGTCGCCGCCACCAACGCGGCCCGCGGCCGCCCCGACGTCACCCTCTTCGAGCTGGGCACGACCTTCGCCGCCCCCACCACCGACGCGCCCCGCCCGACCGAACACCAGCACGTCGCCGCGCTCACCACCGGCACGCTCACCCGCCGCCCCCTCGAACCCGACCGGCCCGTCGACCCGCTCGACGCCGTCGACCTCCTCCACGCCGTCACCGACGCGCTCGAGCTCGCCGACTGGGACCTCGAACCGGCCCCCGTCCCCGGATACCACCCGACCCGAGCGGCGCGGGTCGTCGTCGCGGGCACGACCGTCGGGGTGGTGGGGGAGCTCACCGCGGCGACGCTCGCCGCCACCGGCGCGCCCGCCCCCGCGGCCGCGTTCGAGGTCGACCTGGACGCGCTCACGGCTGCGCCCCGCCGGGACCGCACCTTCCGGGTGCCGTCCCCGTTCCCGCCGTCCACCATCGACCTCGCCTTCGTCGTGGACGAGACCACCACCGCCGCCGCGGTGGCCCGCACCCTCCGCGCCGCTGCCGGCGCCCTCGGCGAATCGGTCGAGGCGTTCGACGAGTTCCACAGCCCCCAGCTCGGCACGCACCGCAAGAGCGTCACGTTCACACTGCGGTTCCGGGCGCCCGACCACACCCTCACCGACACCGAGGTGGGCGAACTGCGGCAGCGGTGCATCGACGCGGTCATCGCCGCGCACGACGCCACCCTCCGTCACTGACCGGGGGGCACCGCCCGCCGAGACGCCGCGTCCCACAACCCGCACCGCGTCGCTCGCCACGTCGCGGACCTCCAGCTCGGCGTCGTCACCGTCGAGGTCCACCACCGCGCGGACCGTGTCGCCGATCTGCACCATCCCGACGAACGTCACCTCCAGCACCCCCGACGCGAGCCACTCGTCACCCCACGCGTCGAGCAGCACCCCGTACGCCGGCGCGGCCGCCTGCATCCCCTGCGCGACCGGCTCCGACAGGCCCGCGGCGCGAGCCGCGGCCGGGTCGGAATGGAAGTTGCCGCGCCGCGAGTACGCGCGCAGCAACGCCGGCGTCAACGTGAGCGTCTGGTCGCGACGCACGCTCATGCCCGCGCCGGCGTGAACGTCGCCACCGACGTCCACAGCCGCGTCCCCGCCGCGGTCGCCACGTCGGCCTCCACCACCAGGTAGCTGCGGCCCCGCTTCTCGAACCGGTCGGTCACCGCCGCCCGCACCTCCAGGTCCTCCGGTGCGGAGGCCGTGGCGTGACACACCAGCCGCTGCCGGGTGTGGAGCAGCACCTCCTCGACCACCTGCCCGACCGCGAGGATGGTCAGGTTCGCGGCCATCGGCGGGTACAGCAGCCGGGCCGCCCGGGCCGGATGCTCGATCGCAGCCCCGGCCCAGTAACGGTCGTTCGCGGCCACGCTCACCGCCACCGGCAGGCGGGGGAGGGCCGCCCCGACCCTCAGATCCCCGAGCACCGGCTATGCATCACAGTGTATGATATGCGTCATGGCGTATCGAACCGGGGTGGTGGGGGCCTCAGGCTACGCCGGCGCCGAGCTGCTGCGGCTCCTCGCCGGCCACCCCGACCTCACCGTCGTCGCGGCCACCGCCGGCACCCAAGCCGGGCAGCCCGTCGCCGACCTGTACCCGTCGCTTCGCCCCGCCTACCCGACCCTCACCCTCGAGGCCCTCGACCCGGGGCGCCTCGACGGCCTCGACCTGGTCTTCCTCGCCCTGCCCCACGGCGAATCCCAGACCCTCGTGCCCGACCTCACCGGACGGGTCGCGCACCTCGTCGACCTCGGCGCCGACTTCCGGCTCCCCGCCGCCGACTACCAGCGCTGGTACGGCGAACCCCACCAGGCCCCCGACCTCCTCGCCGACTTCGTGTTCGGGCTCCCCGAGCTGTTCCGCGACCGCATCACCCCGCACACCGCGATCGCCGCGCCCGGCTGCTACCCGACCGCCGCCGCGCTCGCGCTCGCGCCGCTGCTCGCCACCGGCGTCGGCCGAACCCGCGGGGCTGGTCGTCGAACGCCGCGTCGGGCATCTCCGGGCGCGGCCGCGGCCTGTCGTACCCGTCGCTGTTCTCCGAAGCCGACGAGACCGTCACCGCGTACGGGCTCCTCAACCACCGCCACACCGGCGAGATCGAACACGCCCTCACCGAGGTGCACGGTACGCCGGTCTCGGTGCTGTTCACCCCGCACCTGGTCCCCATGACCCGCGGGCTGCTCGCCACCTGCTACGCCCGCCCCGCCGCGACCGGGCTGACCAGCTCCCGGCTGCTCGACACGTACCGCGACTACTACGCCGACGAGCCGTTCATCGTCGTCACCGACGCGCCGCCGACCACCAAGGCCACCCTCGGGTCCAACTCGGCGCACCTGACGGTCCGCTTCGACGAACGCACCGGCACCATCCTCGCCCTCGGCGCACTCGACAACCTGGTCAAAGGCGCCGCGGGGCAAGCCGTGCAGGCCGCGAACCTCGTCCTCGGTGTCCCCGAGACCACCGGCCTCCCCACCGTCGGGCTCATGCCGTGAGCGTCACCGCAGTCCCCGGCTTCGAGGCCGCGGGGGTCGCCTGCGGTGTGAAGGCCAACGGCGACCCCGACCTCGCGCTCGTCGCCACCACCGACCGTCGCGCCGTCCCCGCCGCCGGGGTGTTCACCAGCAACCGGGTGCAAGCCGCCCCGGTGCAGATCAGCCGCGCCCACCTCCACGACGGCCGCGCCGCCGCGGTGGTCCTCAACGCCGGCAACGCCAACGCCGCCACCGGCGAACCCGGCCGCGACCACGCCCGCCGCATGTGCACCCGCACCGCCGACGAGCTCGGCCTCGACGCCGACGACGTCCTCGTCTGCTCCACCGGCCTCATCGGCATCCCCCTCCCGATCGACGCGATCGAACCGGGCATCACCACCGCCGCCGCCCGCCTCGCGTCGGGTGCCGACGCCGGGCTCGCCGCCGCCGGAGCGATCCTCACCACCGACACCGTCGCCAAGCAGGCCACCGCCCTCGTCGAACCCGCCGGGTACCGCGTCGGCGGCATGGCCAAAGGCGCGGCGATGCTCGCCCCGTCGATGGCGACCATGCTCGCCGTGCTCACCACCGACGCCGACGCGTCACCGCCGATGCTCCGTGACGCGCTCCGACACGCCGTCACCGACACCTTCAACGCCCTGATCGTCGACGGCTGCACCAGCACCAACGACACCGTCCTCGTCCTCGCCAACGGCACCGCCGGCACCCGACGCATCGACGCACCCGGACCCGGCTTCGACGGCCTCGTCGAAGCCCTCGGCCAGGTCTGCGAGACCCTCGCCCGGGCGATGGCCGCCGACGCCGAAGGCGCCACCAAGCTGGCGCGCGTCGTCGTCACCGGCGCACCCAATTCCGACGCGGCCCGCCGGGCCGCCCGCAGCGTCGCCCGCAGCCAGCTCGTCCAGTGCTCCCTCTACGGCTCCGACCCCTATTGGGGCCGTGTCCTCTCCGAGCTCGGCGCCAGCGGCATCGACTTCGACCCCGAACGCGTCGACCTCGCGTACAACGGCGTCACCGTCTGCCACCGCGGCGTCGCCGCGCTCCACGACGAGGAAGCCCTCGAACACGCGATGGCCCAACGCGACATCGAGATCCACTGCGACCTCCACACCGGCCCCGGGCACGCCCAAGTCCTCTTCACCGACCTCACCCACGCGTACATCGACGAGAACCGAGGCACGTCGTGATCGGCGAACGCACCCGCGACGTCCACGCCAAAGCCGCGGTCCTCGCCGAGGCGCTGCCCTACATCCGCGAGTTCGCCGGCCGCACCGTCGTCATCAAGTACGGCGGCCACGCCATGGAAGAACCCGAGCTCGCCGCACTGTTCGCCCAAGACGTCGTCCTCATGCGCCTCGTCGGCATGAACCCGGTCGTCGTCCACGGCGGCGGCCCCCAGATCAGCGACCTCATGCGCCGCCTCGGCAAGGAACCCCGCTTCGTCGACGGTCTCCGGGTCACCGACGCCGAGACCGTCGACATCGTCCGCATGGCCCTCGTCGGCAAGGTCAACCGCGAGATCGTCACCGCCCTCAACCGGCACGGCTCCTACGCCGTCGGCCTCTCCGGGGAAGACGCCGGGCTCATCACCGTCACCCAACGCGACCCCCGCCTCGGTTTCGTCGGTGACGTCACCAGCATCGAACCCGCCATCCTCGAACGCATCCTCCGCGAGGAGCTCATCCCCGTCATCGCCACGGTCGGCGTCGACGACGCCGGCCAGGCCCACAACGTGAACGCCGACGCGGTCGCCGCCGCGATCGCCGAGGCCCTCGACGCCGAGAAGCTCGTCTATCTCACCGACGTCAACGGCATCTACCGCGACGTGCACGACGAGCAGACCCTCATCTCCCGCATCGACACCGCCGGCCTCGCCGAGCTCCTCAACAACGGATCGGTGGGGGAGGGGATGATCCCCAAAGTCCGCTCCTGCGTCGCCGCGGTGCGCGGCGGGG
Source organism: uncultured Actinomycetes bacterium (assembly GCA_963714105.1). Classification (GTDB taxonomy): domain Bacteria; phylum Actinomycetota; class Acidimicrobiia; order IMCC26256; family PALSA-555; genus PALSA-555. The sequence continues at coordinate 3,109,820 of OY970233.1, forward strand.
TCCGCCGCGCCCACATCCTCGACGGCCGCGTCCCCCACGCCCTCCTCCTCGAGTTCTTCACCCGCGAAGGCATCGGAACCATGGTGGAAAACACATGACCACGACCGCCCCCTCCTACGAGACCCTCCACGACCTCGACGCCGAGCACGTCATGGGCACCTACGCGCGGCTCCCCGTCGCGTTCGTCCGGGGTGAAGGCACCATCCTCTTCGACGCCGCCGGCAGCCGGTACCTCGACTTCCTCGGCGGCCTCGCCGTCACCTCCCTCGGCCACGCCCACCCGACCGTCGCCGACGCGATCGCCGACCAGGCCCACACCCTCCTCCACGTGTCGAACCTGTACCTGAACGACATCCAACCCCGCCTCGCCGCCCGCCTCGACACCCTCCTCGGCGGCGACGGCCGCGTCTTCTTCGCCAACTCCGGCGCCGAAGCCAACGAGTGCGCGATCAAACTCGCCCGCCGTCACGGCCAACGTCACGGCGGCCCCGACCGGTACCACGTCCTCTCCGCGTACGGCTCGTTCCACGGCCGCACCCTCACCACCCTCGCCGCCACCGGACAACCCCAGAAGCACGAGGCGTTCCAACCCCTCCCACCCGGGTTCCGCCACGTCGCCTTCGGTGACCCCAACGCCCTCGCCGCCGCGCTCGACGAACGCGTCTGCGCCGTGCTCCTCGAACCCATCCAAGGCGAAGGCGGCGTCCAGGTCCCACCCCCCGACTACCTCCAGGCCATCCGCCAGCTCTGCGACGAACACGAAGCGCTCCTGATCGTCGACGAGGTCCAGACCGGCCTCGGCCGCACCGGCCGCTGGTTCGGCTTCCAGCACGCCGACATCCGCCCCGACGTCGTCACCCTCGCCAAGGCCCTCGGCAACGGCGTCCCCATCGGTGCCTGCTGGGCCCACGGCGACGCCGCCACCGCCCTCGGCCCCGGCGACCACGCCAGCACCTTCGGCGGCCAGCCCCTCGCCGCCCGCGCCGCGCTCACCGTCCTCGACGTCATGGAAGCCGAAGACGTCCCCACCCGCGCGACCCGAGCCGGCAACCACCTCCAACGGGCCCTCCGCGCCCTCCCCGGCGTCGCCACGACCCGCGGCTCCGGGCTCCTCGTCGCCGCCGAGCTCACCCCGGGACTCGACGCCACCACGATCGCCCGCGCCTGCCTCGACGCCGGCCTCATCGTCAACGCCGTCACCCCAACCGCGCTGCGCTTCGCCCCGTCACTCCTCGTCACGAACCACGAGATCGACGCCGCCGTCGCCATCGTCGCCACCGTGCTCGATCAGCAGGCCCGACCGTGACCCCCACCGACTTCCTCGAGGTCGACGACCTCGACCCCGCCGGCCTCACCGCCCTCCTCGACCGCGCCGAAGCCTGGAAACGCGCCCCGGACCGCATCCCCGCGCTCCTCGCCGGCCGCGGTGTCGCCATGGTCTTCGAGAAGCCCTCGGCCCGCACTCGCGTGTCCACCGAGATCGCCGCCGCCACCCTCGGCGCCCACCCCGTCCACCTCCGCGGCGACGAGCTCGGCATCGGCACCCGCGAGACCGTCGAAGACGTCGCCAGAACCCTCGCCGGCTACTGCGCCATCCTCTGCGCCCGCGTCTTCGAGCACACCCTCCTCGAAGCCATGGCCGCCGCCGTGGACGTCCCGGTCGTCAACCTCCTCTCCGACCGCGCCCACCCCTGCCAGGCGCTCGCCGACCTCCTCACCATCCGCGAGCTCTTCGGCGGCCTCGACGGACGACGCGTCGCGTTCATCGGCGACGGCAACAACGTCGCCGCGTCCCTCGCGTTCGCCGCCGCGCTCTGCGGACTCGAGCTCGTCGTCGCCTCACCACCCGGCTTCACCCTCGACGACGACGTCCTCGACCGGGCCCGCAACCTCGGCGGCGTCATCGACCTCACCACCGACCTCCACGACGCCGTCCGCGGCGTCGACGCCATCTACACCGACGTGTGGACCTCCATGGGCCAAGAAGACGAACAGGAACACCGCCGCGCCGCGTTCGCCGGCTACACCGTCGACGCCGACCTGATGGCCACCGCGGGACCCGACGCCCGCTTCTTGCACTGCCTCCCCGCACACCGAGGACAAGAGGTCACCGCCGACGTCATCGACGGGCCCCAGTCGGCCGTGTGGACCCAGGCCGCGAACCGCATGCACGCCACGCGTGCCCTCCTCGCCGAGCTCGGGAGTCGATGACATGGCCACCCTCGGGAAGCCCCAACGCCAGCACCGCATCGCCCGGCTCCTCGCCGAGCAGCCCATCTCCAGCCAAGCCCAGATCGTCGAGCTCCTCGCCGCCGACGGTGTCGTCGCCACCCAAGCAACCGTCAGCCGCGACCTCGAAGAGCTCGGCGCGGTGAAAGTCCGAATCCCCGGCGGGATGATGGCCTACGCGCTCCCGGAGTACTCGAAAGAGACCGCCGCACCCGACGACCACCTCCGCCGGGTCATGGGCGACTTCGTCGTCGAGGTCGCCCACAGTGCCAACCTGGTCGTGCTCCGCACCCCACCCGGCTCCGCCCACGTGATCGCGTCCGCGCTCGACCGGGCCGGACTCCCCGACGTCCTCGGCAGCGTCGCCGGTGACGACACCCTCATCCTCGTCTGCTCCGAGCAGACCGCCGGCGCACGCGTCGCCACCGACCTCGCCGCGCTGGCCGGCCTCTAGGACCCCGGAGGGACCCGTGACCACCCCGAGCCCCGGCAGCCGCCGCCGCGTCGTCCTCGCCTACTCCGGCGGCCTCGACACCTCCGTCGCCGTCCGCTGGATGACCGACGAGTGGAACGTCGACGTCATCGCCCTCGCCGTCGACGTCGGCCAACGCGCCGACGACAGCTGGGACACCATCCGGAACCGGGCGCTCGCTGCCGGCGCGATCGAAGCCCTCGTCGTCGACGCCCGAGCCGAGTTCGCCTCCGAGTACTGCCTCCGCGCCCTCAAAGCCAACGCCCTCTACGAAGGCAAGTACCCACTCGTCTCCGCCCTGTCCCGTCCGGTCATCGCCAAACACCTCGTCGCCGCCGCCGCCGCCCACGGCGCCGACGCCGTCGCCCACGGCTGCACCGGCAAGGGCAACGACCAGGTCCGCTTCGAGGTGTCCGTCCGCGCCCTCGCTCCCGACCTCGAGGTCCTCGCCCCCGTCCGCGTCTGGGGCTTCACCCGCGAAGACTCCATCGCCTACGCCGCCGCTCACGACATCCCGATCAAGGTTCGCGTCGACAACCCATACTCGATCGACGAGAACCTCTGGGGACGCGCCATCGAATGCGGCGCGATCGAAGACCCCTGGGTCGCGCCCCCAAGCGAACCGTACGCGCTCACCACCGACCCGACCCGCGCCCCCGCGACCCCTGGGAGCTCGTCGTCAGCTTCGAAGCCGGCGTCCCCGTCGCGCTCGACGGCCAACCCGCGCCGCTCCACGAGCTCATCGGCACGACCACCGAAACGGTCGGACGCTACGGCTGGGGCCGCCTCGACATGGTCGAGAACCGCCGCGTCGGCATCAAGAGCCGCGAGGTCTACGAATGCCCCGGCTCCCTCGCCCTGATCCTCGCCCACGCCGACCTCGAGACCGTCACCCTCGAGCGAGACCTCCTCCGTGAGAAGGCCCGCCTCGAACCCCGCTACGCCGAGCTCGTCTACGACGGCCTCTGGTTCTCGCCGCTCCGCCAGGCGCTCGACGCGTTCGTCGACACCAGCCAAGCCCCGGTCACCGGCGACGTCCGCCTCCGTCTCGAACCCGGCCGTTGCTTCGTCGTCGGCCGCCGCGCCCCCCACGGGCTCTACGACTACGAGCTCGCCACCTACGACGCCGCCGACCGGTTCCGCCACGACGACGCCGCGGGCTTCGTCCGCCTCTGGGGACTCGGCCTCGAGACCGTCGCCCGCCGCCAAGGCCCACCACAGGACCCGTCGTGACCGACGACGCACGACCCCTCTGGCACGGCCGCCTCGGCGACACCCCCGCCGACGAGCTCCTCGCCTTCACCGAGAGCCTCTCCTTCGACCGTCGACTCGCCCCCGACGACCTCGACGGCTCCCGCGCCCACGTCCGAGGCCTCGCCCGAACCGGGATCCTCCCCGCCGAGGAGGCCGACACCATCATCACCGCGCTCGACCAGGTCGAACGCGAGCTCACCGACGGGACCTTCGCCTTCGCCCCGTCAGACGAGGACATCCACACCGCCATCGAACGGCGCGTCACCGAGCTAGCCGGCCCGGTCGGAGCCAAGCTGCACACCGGCCGGAGCCGCAACGACCAAGTCGCGACCGCGCTGCGTCTCTTCGTCCGCCGCGAGGCCACCGCCGTCGCCCGCGCCATCCACGACCTCCAAACGGTGCTCCTCACCCAAGCCGACCAGGCCGGCCCGCATTACCTGCCCGGGTACACGCACCTCCAACGGGCCCAACCGGTCCTCCTCGCCCACCATCTCCTCGCCCACTTCTGGGCCTTCGCCCGCGACGTCGAACGGTGGCGCGACACCCTGACCCGCACCGACGTGTCACCACTCGGCGCCGGGGCGCTCGCCGGGACGAGCCTGCCCCTCGACCCCGACGCGGTCGCCGCGGACCTCGGCTTCGCCACCCGGTTCGACAACTCGCTCGACGCCGTCTCCGACCGGGACTTCGTCGCCGAGACCCTCTTCGTCTGCTCCCTGACGATGGTCCACCTCTCCCGGATCGGGGAGGAGATCGTGCTCTGGTCCGGGAGCGAGTTCGGATTCGTGCACCTCGCCGACGAGTACGCCACCGGGTCATCGATGCTCCCCCAGAAGAAGAACCCCGACATCGCTGAGCTCGCACGCGGCAAGGCCGGACGCACCATCGGCAACCTCACCGGGCTGCTCGCCACCCTCAAAGGCCTCCCGCTCGCCTACAACCGCGACCTCCAAGAGGACAAGGAGCCCCTGTTCGATTCGCTCGACACCTGCCGTCTCGCGCTCCACGCCATGTGCGGCTTGCTCGCCACCGTACGGTTCGACACGGAACGCATGCGCGACGCCGCCGACGACACCGATCTCGCCGCCACCGATCTCGCCGAGCACCTCGTCGCGCAGGGTGTCCCGTTCCGTGAGGCGCACGCCACCGTCGGCGCCCTCGTCCGCCGCGCCCACGACGAGCAGATCCCCCTCGCCACACTCGTCGCCGCCGATGAGCGCCTCGCCGCCGCCGCTCCGCTCCTCGAGCGTGGACAGCCGGTCACCCGGCGAACCAGCCCCGGTGGCGCGGGCCCCGAACCTGTCCGCGTCCAACTCGACGCCGCCCGCGCTCGTCTCGAGACCCAACAGGCCTGGCTCACCCGATGACGCGGCGGCGGCTGCCGCGACGCTTCTACACCCGCGACGCGCGAGAGCTCGCCCCGCTCCTGCTCAACAAGGTCCTCGTCACGGGTGTCGGTGCCGCCCGTGTCGCCGCCCGGATCGTCGAGGTCGAGGCCTACGCCGGTCACGAAGACCCCGGCAGTCACGCCTACCGAGGTCTCACCCCCCGCAACCGCACCATGTTCGGGCCACCTGGCCACCTCTACGTCTACTTCACCTACGGCATGCACTGGTGCGCGAACGTCGTCGCCGGCACCGATGGCGTCGCCACCGCTGTGCTGCTCCGCGGCGCGGCGCCGCTCGAAGGAGCTGAGCGAATGCGGTCGCGGCGTCCTGCGGCGCGACGCGACCGCGACTTGTGCTCCGGCCCGGCGCGGCTCACGCAAGCATTCGGGATCACCGGCCGTGACGACGGTGCCGATCTCGTCCGCGGGCCGCTTCGCATCGTCGACGACGGTGTCCCCCCACCCGCCCGCCCCGGCCAGTCGACCCGCATCGGCCTGCGAACTGGTCGCGGTGACGAGCACCGCTGGCGATGGTTCGTTCCCAACGACGCCAACGTCAGCCGGAACGCAACGCGAGCCGACCCGCGCTCCACCCGCACCCACCGCCCGCCCCCGTCACCGCGCGTCGCCGTGCCGCCGCGCCGGGTCCGGTACGGCACCCACCACCCCAAACAACCGCTTGCTAGGTTCGCCGGAGTGGACGTCGACCCGAACGAGCAGCTGCGCATCCTGAGCGGCGGTACCGTCGACGTGATCACCGAAGCCGACCTGCGACGAAAACTCGCTCGGCGGACCCCGCTCCGCGTGAAGCTCGGAATCGACCCTACCGCCTCGGACATCCACCTCGGCTTCGCCGTCGTGCTGCGCAAGCTCCGCCAGTTCCAGGAGCTCGGTCACATCGCGGTGCTCATCGTCGGTGACTTCACCGCCCAAGTCGGAGATCCCTCCGGCCGCTCCGCGACCCGACCGACCCTGACCCACGACGAAGTCGAGGAACACGGACGCAGCTACGTCGACCAGATCCGACGCATCCTCCTGCCCGACCGCCTCGAGGTCCGACGCAACTCCGAATGGCTCTCGAAGATGGGGATCGACGAGGTCCTCCAGCTCGCCGCCCGCGCCACCGTCGCGCAGCTCCTCGAGCGGGACGACTTCACCAAGCGGTACCAGGCCGGCCGGCCCATCTCCCTGAAGGAGTTCTTCTACCCGCTCCTCCAAGGCTGGGATTCCGTCATGGTCCACGCCGACGTCGAGCTCGGCGGCACCGACCAGCTCTTCAACAACCTCATGGGGCGAACCCTCCAAGACCAAGAAGGCCAAGAGCCTCAGGTCGTCCTCACCCTGCCGCTCCTCGAAGGCCTCCACGGCGACCAGAAGATGTCCAAGTCGCTCGGCAACTACGTCGGCGTCGCCGAGCCGCCCACAGAGCAGTTCGGCAAACTCATGTCCCTCACCGACCGGCTCATGCCCCAATACTTCGCGTTGACCACCGGCTGGGATCCCCAGCAGGTCACCGAGGTCACCCACGCCCTCGAGACCGGGGAGCTCGCCCCGGTCGACGCGAAACGTCGCCTCGCCCGCACCGTCGTCGACCTGTACCACGGCCACGGCGCAGGGGAGGCCGCCGAAGCCGAGTTCGACCGCGTCTTCCGCGCCCACGAGGCCCCCGCCGAGGTGCCCGAGCACGTCCTCGACCGGGCCGAGCTCGGCGACGGCCCGGTCCGGCTCGCCGCGGTGCTCCGCCAGGCCGGACTCGTCGCCTCCAACCGGGAAGGAAGCCGGCAGATCGCCGGGCGGGGGGTCAAACGCAACGGCGAAATCGTCGAGGACCCCGACCTCACCGTCACTGCCGAGGAGCTCGACGGGGACCTCCTCTCGGTGGGGAGGCGAAAGTGGGCCCGCATCCGGGTACCCTGACCCAACCGCTGGTCCCGGGTGGCGGTCACGCTGCCTGGCCAACCCGCCCCGGCAAGGGCCGTGTTGCATGGGCCTGTCGCCACGCGTAAGATAACCAGTCCGCCCACGGAGGTTTCGTGAGCGGGTTGACACCAACGCTCGCCAACTTGGGGGTACCTGACCCGGGTGGAGTGTCCGGCCGGTCGCCGGCCGGCGAGCGAGTGTCCCAGCCGTCGAGGCCAACCGCCGGTTAGCCGGCGCGTGCCTCGCACACCGCTCCTTGAAAACGGAACAGTGACGCCAGATAGCCAGTGCGGGCGCCCGCGCCGGGAAACCGGTTGCGGGTGTCAAAGCAATTCCGCACGGCCCGCCACCCGATTTCGGTGGTTGGTCGTGTTGTCGCCCGAGGGCCTCAGTGGTCCCGAGGGCGGCTCTCCGATCTTCATCCACGACCCCGGTTCTCCGGGGTCCGGATGAGATCTCGATGGAGAGTTTGATCCTGGCTCAGGACGAACGCTGGCGGCGCGCCTAATACATGCAAGTCGAGCGAGAAACTCGGGGCTTGCCCCGGGTGGACAGCGGCGAACGGGTGAGGAACACGTGAGAAACCTGCCCCGAAGACCGGGATAACACCGGGAAACCGGTGCTAATACCGGATGCCCTCACCGGATCGCATGATCCGGTGAGGAAATGGATTCCGCTTCGGGATGGTCTCGCGGCCTATCAGCTTGTTGGTGGGGTAACGGCCTACCAAGGCTTCGACGGGTAGCTGGTCTGAGAGGATGTCCAGCCACACTGGGACTGAGACACGGCCCAGACTCCTACGGGAGGCAGCAGTAGGGAATCTTGCGCAATGGGCGAAAGCCTGACGCAGCGACGCCGCGTGCGGGATGAAGGCCTTCGGGTTGTAAACCGCTTTCAGCAGGGACGAAATTGACGGTACCTGCAGAAGAAGCCCCGGCCAACTACGTGCCAGCAGCCGCGGTAATACGTAGGGGGCGAGCGTTGTCCGGATTTATTGGGCGTAAAGAGCTCGTAGGCGGTTCGGTTAGTCGGATGTGAAATCTCCACGCTCAACGTGGAGGCGCCATCCGATACTGCCGTGACTCGAGTCCGGTAGGGGAGTGTGGAATTCCCGGTGTAGCGGTGAAATGCGCAGAGATCGGGAGGAACACCCGTAGCGAAGGCGGCACTCTGGGCCGGTACTGACGCTGAGGAGCGAAAGCGTGGGGAGCGAACAGGATTAGATACCCTGGTAGTCCACGCCGTAAACGTTGGGCACTAGGTGTGGGGCTCTATCGACGGGTTCCGTGCCGTAGCTAACGCATTAAGTGCCCCGCCTGGGGAGTACGGCCGCAAGGCTAAAACTCAAAGGAATTGACGGGGGCCCGCACAAGCGGCGGAGCATGTGGCTTAATTCGATGCAACGCGAAGAACCTTACCTGGGTTGAACTTTGCAGGAAAAGCCGTAGAGATACGGTGTCCTTCGGGGCCTGCGATAGGTGGTGCATGGCTGTCGTCAGCTCGTGTCGTGAGATGTTGGGTTAAGTCCCGCAACGAGCGCAACCCCTATCCCATGTTGCCAGCGGGTAATGCCGGGGACTCGTGGGAGACTGCCGGTGCCAAACCGGAGGAAGGTGGGGATGACGTCAAGTCATCATGCCCCTTACGTCCAGGGCTGCACACATGCTACAATGGCCGGTACAAAGGGCTGCAATCCCGCGAGGGGGAGCTAATCCCAGAAAGCCGGTCTCAGTTCGGATCGCAGTCTGCAACTCGACTGCGTGAAGCCGGAGTCGCTAGTAATCGCAGATCAGCATTGCTGCGGTGAATACGTTCCCGGGCCTTGTACACACCGCCCGTCACACCACGAAAGTTGGTAACACCCGAAGCCGGTGGCCTAACCCTTGTGGAGGGAGCCGTCGAAGGTGGGATCAGCGATTGGGGTGAAGTCGTAACAAGGTAGCCGTACCGGAAGGTGCGGCTGGATCACCTCCTTTCTAAGGAGCTCACTGCCGGGTCTGTTCTCACACCCGGTGCTCCTACGTCGATCACTGGTCAGCCGGCGTCCCGTCCTTTTCCGACCCCGAGTGGCCTCGTGCCTCTCGGCACCACCGGAGAACCGGGTCGCCGACGCTTGGTGTCACTGTTCCGTTTTGAGGGAGTGGTCATCGGGTTCGCCCGACGGCTGCTCTCGAGGCCGCGTCCACCGACGCAGATCCCCACAAGACTGGGATCTGCGGTGCGGAGGGCCTCAACCGCGCGTTGAGAACCGCAGAGCGAGCACGAGCATCTAGAAAACAGTGCAAGGAGAAATCCCAAGCTATAAAGAGCCAACGGTGGATGCCTTGGCGCCAGATGCCGATGAAGGACGTGGGTGGCTGCGAAAAGCCACGGGGAGCTGCCGACCAAGCTTTGATCCGTGGATATCCCAATGGGGAAACCCGGCTGGGGTCATGCCCAGTCACCCCTGCCTGAACACATAGGGCAGGTGGAGGGAACCGGGGGAACTGAAACATCTCAGTACCCTGAGGAATGGAAAGCAACCGCGACTCCCCGAGTAGCGGCGAGCGAAACGGGAAGAGCCCAAACCGTCGTAGTGGTACAGCCTGCCGGCGATGCTGCGACGGGGTTGTGGGACCCACCAGAAGGGACGGCAGACCCTTCAGGGAGTTATCAAGTCATCGAGGAGTGGAAGCGTTCTGGAAAGGCGCGCCACAGAGGGTAATGGCCCCGTACACGAACCTTGAATGACCTCCCGGCGGTGTTCCCAAGTAGTACGGGATCCGGGAAAGCCCGTACGAATCTGCGAGGACCACCTCGTAAGGCTAAGTACACGCTGGCGACCGATAGTGCACGAGTACCGTGAGGGAAGGGTGAAAAGTACCCCGGGAGGGGAGTGAAATAGAACCTGAAACCGTTGGCTTACAAGCAGTCAGAGCGGAGCTTGCTCCGTGATGGCGTGCCTTTTGAAGAATGAGCCGGCGAGTTACCGTTCGTGGCGAGGTTAACCCGAGAGGGGGAGCCGGAGCGAAAGCGAGTCTGAATGGGGCGTTCAGTCGCGAACGGTAGACCCGAAGCCGAGTGATCTATCCATGGGCAGGCTGAAGCGAGGGTAAGACCTCTTGGAGGGCCGAACCCACCAAGGTTGAAAACTTGGGGGATGACCTGTGGATAGGGGTGAAAGGCCAAGCAAACTCGGTGATAGCTGGTTCTCCCCGAAATGCATTTAGGTGCAGCGTCGTGTGTTCAGTGCCGGAGGTAGAGCACTGGATGGTCTAGGGGGCCTACAAGCTTACCGAAATCAGCCAAACTCCGAATGCCGGTACTCCAAAGCACGGCAGTGAGACCATGGGGGATAAGCTTCATGGTCGAAAGGGAAACAGCCCAGAACGCCAGCTAAGGCCCCTAAATTTGTGCTCAGTGGCAAAGGATGTGGGATTGCCCAGACAGCCAGGAGGTTGGCTTAGAAGCAGCCACCCTTGAAAGAGTGCGTAATAGCTCACTGGTCGAGTGATCCTGCGCCGACAATGTAACGGGGCTCAAGCACAGTGCCGAAGCTGCGTCATGCGTATGCATGGGTAGGGGAGCGTCGATCTCTGCAGTGAAGCGACCGGGGAACCGTGTCGTGGAGCGTGGTCGAGTGCGAATGCCGGTATGAGTAGCGAACGAGGGGGGAGGAACCCCTCCGCCGAATGCCCAAGGGTTCCTGGGGAAGGCTCATCCGCCCAGGGTTAGTCGGGAGCTAAGGCGAGGTCGAAAGACGTAGTCGATGCACAACAGGTTGATATTCCTGTACCACCGTGCGCGCGCCCAACCTAATGGCGAAGCGATCGGGGGCTGCCCTTCGGGGCGAACCCGACCCGTGCGCCGGCAGGTAGCGATGGGGGGACGCAGGAGGGTAGGTCTACCGGGCGATGGTTGACCCGGAGCAAGCATGTAGGGGGACCGGTAGGTAAATCCGCCGGTCATCAACCCCGAGATGTGATGCCGAACCGCTTCAGGTGAAGTGACTGATCCCATGCTGCCGAGAAAAGCCCCTAGCGAGCTCGCACGGTGCCCGTACCCCAAACCGACTCAGGTGGGCACGTAGAGAATACGAAGGCGATCGGGATAACTCTGGTTAAGGAACTCGGCAAATTGCCCCCGTAACTTCGGAAGAAGGGGGGCCTCAGTAGAGTGAAGGACTTCGCGTCCTGAGCTCGAGGAGGCCGCAGAGACCAGGGCCAAGCGACTGTTTACTAAAAACACAGGTGCGTGCGAAGTCGTAAGACGATGTATACGCACTGACGCCTGCCCGGTGCCGGAAGGTTACGGGGAAGGGTTAGCCGCAAGGCGAAGCTCTGAACCTAAGCCCCGGTAAACGGCGGCCGTAACTATAACGGTGAGTTTCGACTGGCCGTTATTAAACTCAGCTATATGCTGGAACATCCGTGTATCCGACGGTACTCGCAGCGCTTTTGCGCCGCAGTGACAATTCGATCGGTGCGGACAATCAGCAGGAAACCGTCGACGACGGGATCCTCAGAGACTGCACGCTGAGCACCCAAAGACGAAACGCCATCGTCCTGGTGAAGATACAGTCCGACCCTCATGGCGACATGGGGAGCCAGGCAGAAATGACCTGGTCACGTCATCGCCGCCTGCGATGACGGGGTAACAGGAGTGCCTAAGGTAGCGAAATTCCTTGTCGGGTAAGTCAATTGCCCGGTGCGGGAGCGATCCCGTACATACACCCGCTCATAACGGCGAAACCCTCCCCGACTGCTCCGCTTCAAGGACGGAGCTCAAGTCGGCGGGCGACGCCGTGGGAAGTCCTCTGCCCTCGAACGACTGGGCATGACCCCGTAACGACTGAACCCTTCGGGGTGAGGCATCGGTCCGGTCACACCCGCACCCTTACGGTGCGAGCGTGGCAAATCTATGACCGGTGCAACACGCGGGCCCTCAAGATGGCTGCACGTTGGTTCTTGAGGTGAAGGCATAGTCTGCCCCGCTGGAAACAGCGGAACAAGGCGAAGTTCCGACCTGCACGAATGGCGTAACGACTTGGCTACTGTCTCAACCAGAGACCCGGCGAAATTGCACGACGAGTAAAGATGCTCGTTTCCCGCAGTAGGACGGAAAGACCCCGTGGACCTTTACTACAGTTTGATGTTGGGTTTCGGTACGTGCTGTGTAGGATAGGTGGGAGTCTGGGAAGCTGGAGCGTTAGCTTCGGTGGAGACAACCTTGAAATACCACCCTTCACGTGTTGAGGCTCTAACCCAGGCCCGTTATCCGGGTCGGGGACAGCGTCAGGTGGGTAGTTTGACTGGGGCGGTCGCCTCCTAAAGAGTAACGGAGGCGCCCAAAGGTTCCCTCAGCCTGGTTGGCCATCAGGCGTCGAGTGCAAAGACACAAGGGAGCTTGACTGCGAGACCTACAAGTCGAGCAGGTGCGAAAGCAGGGCTTAGTGACCCGGCCGTGGCGTGTGGAAGCGCGGTCGATTAACGGATAAAAGGTACCCCGGGGATAACAGGCTTATCTTGCCCAAGAGTCCACATCGACGGCAAGGTTTGGCACCTCGATGTCGGCTCGTCGCATCCTGGGGGTGAAGCATCTCCCAAGGGTTGGGCTGTTCGCCCATTAAAGCGGTACGCGAGCTGGGTTTAGAACGTCGCGAGACAGTGAATATCGGGTTAACCGCGCTGTCTTGAAATTCGGCTATATGCTGGAAACACCGAGAATCCTGCGCTACGAAGCTGCGCGTCACAGGGGTCCATTTACCTTGTGGCCGTGGAGCGTGACAATGCGCCAGGTGCGGTCAATCAGCAGGAAAGGCTTGACGCCTACCTAGTCGGCTTCGTCGACGGAGAGGGAAGCTTTCACGTCGCCGTATTTCGGAACTCGTCCATGCGCATCGGCTGGCAGCTGGTGCCCGAGTTCCACGTCAGTCAATGTCCGAAGCGTCGGCAGGTCCTCGATCTGCTGCAGCATCGGCTTGGTTGTGGACGGATCCAAGAGAATCACCGTGGTTCACGCGACACCACGCTGGTCCTCGTGGTCCGCCAACGGCAGGCTCTTCGCGAGCGGCGTGATTCCCTTCTTCGAAGCGCAGCCGCTCCTGAGCTCCAAGCAGCAGGAGTTCCTCACGTTCGCGGGCATCGTTCAATCGATGCACGCTGGGGAACACCTGCACGTCTCAGGTTTCGAGACACTCCGTGCCCGGGCTCTCGCCATGAACGGCGGAGGTCGGTACCGCAGAGTGCATCGTCGGTGACGTCAAGAATCCTCAGAGACCATATGCCGAACACTCCGCTTGGAGGCGGAGTGAAGAGATGGTCCGACCTGCATGGCGACATGCAGAGCCAGGCAGAAATGACTTGGCCCCACACGCGACATCAGGTCGTGGTGGCGTAACAAGCGTGTCGGTCCCTATCCACTGTGGGCGGAGGAGACTTGAGGGGAGCTGTCCCTAGTACGAGAGGACCGGGACGGACGCAGCTCTCGTGTGCCAGTTGTTCTGCCAAGAGCACGGCTGGTTGGCGACCTGCGGAAGGGATAAGCGCTGAAAGCATCTAAGCGCGAAGCCTGCCTCGAGATGAGGTCTCCCACCGGGCTAACCGGGTAAGGCCCCTGGTAGACGACCAGGTTGATAGGCCGGAGGTGTACGCACGGCGACGTGTTCAGCCGACCGGTACTAATCGGCCGAGGGCTTGGGTTCTTCTTGTTCTCGCTCGTGCTCGCTCTAGGGTTCTCAACGCGACCCGTTGACACCAGATGTTCCGGTGGCCACAGCGGCGGGGAAACACCCGTTCCCATTCCGAACACGGCAGTGAAGACCGCCAGCGCCGATGGTACTTGGGGGGAGACTCCCTGGGAGAGTAGGTCGCCGCCGGGCTTTTTGTGGCGAAGCGCCTCCGCGCACCTCTGGTGCTGCGTTGAGGCGCTTCGTCGCGTCTGAGCGCCGATACCCTGCGCCCCGTGCCGCGACCCGGAAACGACGACAGGAGGAGTCGCAGCGACAAGGGCCATACGGGTCGGCCGCATCGATCAACCCCGCAGGGGGGCCGGCGCGGCCAACCGCGCAAACCCCCCAATCGGGCTGAAGGCGGCTTCGGGCCCTGGGGGCCGCCGCAGGTCCCAGCGCGCGAACGCCGTCCCGACGATCCCGATCGGGCGCAGCCCCGCACGTCTTCCGCCTTCCGCCTGACTGGGAACCGCCGCAAGCCCAGCCCAGGCCCCCGCACGCCGACCCCGAGCCGCCGGAGCAGCACGGGGCGGAGCTCAGGGCGGCGGGGCCCGCGCGCGCCCGACGACGTGCAGCAGGAGATCCTGCGGCTTGGCGGACCTCGGGGACCGCGGCTGCTCGGACGGCTCATGCAGGCCGCCGACGACTTCGATCACGACCGAGACCGGCAAGCCGCCCGCACCCTGCGTGAGGTGCGCGACGCGGTACCCGATTCGGCGAGTGTCCGTGAGCTGCTCGGGCTCACGCAGTACCGGCTCGGGAACTACCACGCGGCCGCGAAGGAACTCGAGGTGTACTCCGAGCTGACCGGATCGGTGGATCAGCATCCGGTGCGGATGGACTGCTACCGAGCACAGCATCGCTGGGCGAGGGTCGCCGCGCTGTGGGACGAGCTGGCGGCCGCGTCACCGTCGGCGGAGCTCGTCACCGAAGGGCGCATCGTCGCCGCCGGAGCCCTCGCGGACCAGGGTCATGTCACCGAGGGGATCGCGCTCCTCGCCCGAAAGGCCGGGTCAGTCAAGCGCCCACGCGACTACCACCTGCGCCTCTGGTATGCCCTCGCTGATCTCGAGGAACGGGCCGGTGAGCACGCCCGAGCCCGAGCCTTGTTCGACCGGGTCGCCGCCCACGACGCCGACTTCGCCGACGTGAGCGCCCGGCGCGCCGCGCTCCGCTGACACCGTCGCAGCCCCGCGTTAGAACCATCGAGGACTTCCCCCCGCACCTCCCCGAAATCGGCCGGCGTTGCCCGGCAGATCAGGGAGGAATGATGCCTGAACAGCCCGCCAACACGACCACGAACCTGGTCTTCGTCGAAGGGCTGGCCTCCGGGCCGCCCGAGGTGCGCCAACTCCCGTCGGGACAGCGGGTCGCGACGTTCGCGGTGCGAACCCGCGCCGCGAAGCCGCCCATGACGTCGCTGCCGGTCGCGGTCTGGGATCCGCCCGCATGGCTGGAGGGACTCGAGCACGGGCAGCTGATCGTCGTCGTCGGCTGTCTGCGCCGCCGGTTCTTCCGTTCCGCGACCGGCGGGGTCGCCTCCCGTGTCGAGATCGAAGCCGGCGTGGTCGGCCGGGTGAGCGAGGCGCGGACCCGCCGCCGCGCTCGGCGTCTCGTCGAGGACGCGCTCGAGCACCTCGACTGAAATCCCGGTCCGTCGACCGTGCGCGTACAAGCCTTCTGGACGTCCGAACGTATGATGAAAAGCGGCTCGGTGCGGGTTCCCGGACTCGTAGGCGGACCAGGCGGCGAGCGCCACGCCCGAGCACCACCGCGACGACGAGCGAGGACGCGTGTGACGGCCAAGACGACAGATCTGAACCCCGAGGCGCTTCACCGCGTCGTAATCCGCTTCGCCGGCGACTCCGGCGACGGGATGCAGCTGGCCGGTGACCGGTTCACCGACGTGAGCGCCGCCTTCGGCAACGACCTTGCGACGATGCCGAACTACCCAGCAGAGATCCGAGCCCCGGCGGGCACCATCGCCGGGGTTTCGTCGTTCCAGGTGCACATCTCGGACCACGAGATCCTGACCGCCGGCGACATGCCGAGCGTGCTCGTGGCCATGAACCCGGCGGCGCTCCGAGCCAACATCGGTGAGCTCGAGCCCGGCGGGACGCTGCTTGTCAACTCCGACGCCTTCGAGCAGCGCAACCTCGACAAGGCCGGATACCAGGCCAGCCCCCTCGAGGACGGCTCCCTGGCCGCATTCCGAGTCATCCAGGTCCCGATGACCTCGATCACCCTCGAAGCCACCAAGCCCCTCGGGGTGAAGCCTCGCGACGCGGAGCGGTCCAAGAACTTCTTCGCGCTCGGTCTCCTCTCATGGATGTACACACGACCCGTCGAACCCACGGTCGACTGGATCGAGGAGAAGTACGCCAACCGGGAGACGGTCCGGGCCGCGAACCTCGCCGCGTTCAAGGCCGGGTACAACTTCGGTGAGACCGCCGAGCTGTTCGACCACGCCTACGAGGTCGCACCCGCGCGGCTTGAGCCCGGCCGGTACCGCAACATCACCGGCAACGTGGCCCTCGCCTACGGGTTGATCGCAGGGTCTCAGCAGAGCCACCTGCCCCTTCTCTATGCGTCGTACCCGATCACCCCGGCGTCGGACATCCTCCACGAGCTCTCTCGACACAAGAACTTCGGGGTTCGCACCCTCCAAGCCGAAGACGAGATCGCCGCGGTCGGCGTCGCGATCGGTGCCGCGTTCGCCGGTCAGCTCGGGGTCACCGCGACGAGCGGACCCGGTGTGGACCTCAAGTCCGAGGGCATCGGGCTGTGCATCAGCTTGGAGCTCCCGCTCGTCGTGGTCGACGTGCAACGCGGTGGGCCCTCCACTGGTCTCCCGACCAAGACCGAGCAAGCCGACCTGCTGCTGGCGATGTACGGACGTCACGGCGAGGCGCCCCTGCCGATCGTCGCGGCCCGGTCACCGAGCCATTGCTTCGAAGCGGCGTTCGAAGCGGTCCGCCTCGCGGTGAAGTACCGGACACCCGTGATCCTGCTCACCGACGGGTACCTCGCGAACGGCTCGGAGCCGTGGCGGCTCCCCGATGTCGACGCGCTGGCGGACATCTCCGTCCCGTTCGCGACGGAGCCGAACCACGACGGTGAGTTCTGGCCTTACCTCCGTGACCCGAAGACGTTGGCTCGCCCGTGGGCGATTCCCGGCACGCCTGGGCTCATGCATCGCATCGGCGGGATCGAGAAGGAAGACGGGACCGGCAACGTCAACTACGACCCGTCGAACCATGAGCACATGGTCCGCATCCGTGCCGAGAAGGTCGCCCGCATTGCCGAAGAGCTGCCGTCGACGTCGGTCGACGACCCCGACGGTGCATCACTGCTCGTGCTCGGGTGGGGGAGCACGTGGGGCACGATCCAGCAGGCAGTCCGGCAGGCCCGCACGAGCGGGGTGCACGTCGCGCACGCGCACCTCACGCATCTCAACCCGTTCCCGGCTGACCTGGGCAAGGTGTTGGCCGGTTACGACCAGGTGCTGATCCCGGAGATGAATCTCGGTCAGCTCTCGCGCCTGATCCGGGCCGAGTACCTCGTGGACGCCAAGACGCTGTCCAAGGTGCAAGGCCTGCCCTTCCGGGCCGGCGAGATCGAAGCGGCGATCCAGGAGATGAGCCGGTGAGCGACGAAACGACGGTGACTCTGTCCCGCAAGGACTTCCAGTCGGATCAGGAGGTCCGCTGGTGCCCGGGATGTGGCGACTACTCGATCCTCTCGGCGATCCAGCTGCTCCTGCCCGACCTGGGCGTGAACCCCGAGAACCTCGTGTTCGTGTCCGGGATCGGCTGCGCGGCGCGGTTCCCGTACTACATGAACGTGTACGGGCTGCACGGGATCCACGGGCGGGCCCCGGCGCTGGCGACCGGGGTGGCGTTGGCCCGTCCCGACCTCGACGTGTGGGTCATCGGCGGCGACGGCGACATGCTCTCGATCGGTGGCAACCACCTGATTCACGCGCTGCGCCGGAACGTCGACCTCACCATCTTGATGTTCAACAATCAGATCTACGGTCTCACCAAGGGTCAGTACTCGCCGACGAGTGAGGTCGGGAAGATCACCAAGTCGTCACCGTTCGGGTCGCTCGACACGCCGTTTAACCCGGCGTCGGTCGCGCTGGGCGCCGAGGCGACCTTCGTGGCGCGAACCCACGACATGGACCGCAAGCACATGATCGAGGTGTTCCGTCGCGCCCACGATCACCGTGGTGCCGCGTTCGTCGAGGTGTACCAGAATTGCAACGTGTTCAACGACGGCGCGTTCGAGGCGATCACCGCGAAGGAACACCGTTCGGAGATGATCATCACCCTCCACGACGGTGAGCCCGTCCGGTTCGGCGAAGACGGTGAGCTCGGTGTCGTGCTCAACCAGTTCGGTGAGTGCGAGATCGTGAAGGTCGCCGACGTCGGTGAGGACAAGCTCGTCGTACACGACGAGCACCGGCCCGACCCGACGCTCGCGTTCGCGTTGTCCCGGCTGGCCGACCGGCCCACGATGCCGACACCGATGGGCGTGTTCCGCGATGTGGCCCGACCGACGTACGAGAGCGAAGTGCAACGTCAGCTGGTCGGCGCGGCAGACCGTCAGGGTCCGGGCGACCTCGCGGCGTTGATCGGTTCGGGCGCGACCTGGGACGTCAACTAGCGGCGACGTCGCGGTCGTCGTCGAACCGGCGGAACACCATCCCGGTTCGCGGCTTCGGTGAGAAGAAGGTCGTCTTCTCGGGCATGTGGAGGCGGGCGAACGCCGCGGCGCGGATCTGGGCGACGGTGACCGGCCGGAGCAGCACCGCCGCGTCAGCCGCACCCTTGTCGACCATCCCCGCGACCAGCCGGCTGTTGTCACGGTACGCGAGCTCCGCCTGACCGAGGGCGGGTCGAACGGTCACGTCGAAGCGGGCCGCGTCGACACCTCGCAGCTCCTCGGGCAGGGCGCGGTCGAAGCGCGCCCGCGTGTCTGGCCTGGGGATGAGCGCGACCAGACCGTCGCGGTCGACGAGGCCCAGCGCGTCGTCGCGGTCCATGCGGGAGCGAAGGCCCATGACGCCCGCGTCGGTGTTCGGTCCCATTGGGTCGACGGTGAACGCGTCGGTGAGACGGACCCGGAGGTCGTCGGGCGCACCGTGGATCAGCCGGTGGATGGCGCGCACATCGAGCATGGATTCGTCGAGCTCGACGACGAAGGTCATGATCGCCCGGCCGGGTCCGTCGGCGGGCTGTTCGCCCCGGTAGGTGCGGGCCGTCTCGAAGCGGTGGTGACCGTCGGCCAGGACCAGCGGCGCGGTGGCGACGAGCTCGCGGATCGCGTGGACCCGGGACGGTTCCGTCAGCGGGGCGAGCTGGTGGTGGGTTCCGCCGTCGTCCACCGCGGTGCTCACGGGTGCCGGACCGGTGAGGAGGTCGGTGAGGCCGGAGGCGAGCGAGAGGCCCCAGATCGGATCCAAGTTCGCGCGGGTCGCGTGGAGCAGCGCCAGCCGGTCGCTGCGTGCTTTGGGGAGGGTCCGTTCGTGCCCGAGCACGTCGTCGGTGTGCGGATCCGGGAGCTGGAGGGCACCGATCGCGCCGACCGTCCGGCGGGGGACGCCCTGCTCGTCGGTGAACGCCATCCCGTAGGCGTAGTAGGCGGGGACGGCGTCGGGGCCGAGGACCGACGTCGCGACCCAGTCGGCGAGGGTCGCGGCCGCCGCCTCGTACGGGTCTCGCGGTGGGGCGGCGCGGGGGAGGATCAGGCGCACGGCGTTGTGCGGGTCTCGGGCCTCCAGTTGGGCCCGTTCCTCTTCGTCGATCACGTCGTAGGGAGGTGCGACCACGGGTGTCGCGTCCACGGCGTCGCGGTAGCGGGTCCCGCGGAAGGGAAGGAAGTCGGGCACAGGCGGGTTCGCTTCCGGTGGAGGGCGGGCTGATTGTCGCATACCGTGCGGCGGCCGCCCCGGTTCGTCCGACTGATCGACGGAGACGACGATGACTTCCGAGCGTGACGACCTCGCCGCGTACGACGCCTTCACGGAGGGCAGCCAGTTGCTCGCCGACTCCCACCCGCACGCCGCCGCGGTGGCGTTGGAGCGAGCCCGGGATCTGGAGCCGGAGCAAGGTTCGATCCGGGAGGCGTTGGGTCGCGCCTTCTTCGGGAGTGGCCGGGTGGAGGACGCCCGCCGCGAGTTCGCCCGTGCGGTCGAGATCGATCCGGTCAACGACTACGCGCACTACGGGTTGGGGTTGTGCCTGCTACGCGCCGGCGACCGGGTGGGGGCGCGCCGGCATCTGAAGCTCGCGGTCGCGATGCGACCCCTCGAGGACTACCAGCGGGCGCTCGCGGCGGTTGGCGAACCGGCGTCGTGAGCGCGCCGGGAGGCGCCCCGGTCGTCTGCTGCGACCTCGACGGTGTGCTGTGGCGCGGCGACGAGCCGGTCCCCGGCTCGGCGGATGCGGTCACCGAACTCCAGCGAGCCGGGCTCCGGGTCGGATTCCTGTCCAACAACTCGAGCCTGCCGGTGAGCGAGGTGACCGCCAAGCTGGCCCGGTTCGGGGTGACGGCATCCAGCGACGAGGTGCTGACCAGCGCGCTCGCCGCTGCCGCGCTCCTCGCGTCGAGCCTCCCGTCCGGCGCGGACGTCTTGACCTGCGCCGGACCCGGGGTGATCGAGGCGCTCACCGACGTCGGGTTGCGGTGCGTCACCGCGCCGCCCGCCGCGGCGGTGGTCGTCGGGTTCCACCGGGAGTTCGACTTCGACGAGCTCGACCGGGCATCCCAGGCGATCCGGGCTGGGGCGCGGTTCGTTGCCACCAATCTCGACGCGACCTATCCGATCCCCGGCGGGCTGCTCCCAGGCTCAGGGGCGATCGTCGCGGCGATCGCCACGGCCGCGGGTCAGGCCGCGGAAGTCGCGGGGAAGCCGTCGGTGCCCATGGCCGATCTGGTGCGTCGCCGCTTCGGCACCCGCGGGGTCGTCGTCGGTGACCGCCCGAGTACCGACGGGGCCATGGCCGACACGCTCGGCTGGCCCTTCGCGCTCGTCCTGTCTGGTGTGACCGGCCGTCAACTCGGTCTCGGAGGTGAGGCGATCCCGAACCCGGCGCCGCCGTTCGTTGGTGACGACCTGGCCGCGTTGGTCCCGCAGCTGTGTCAGGCGCTCGTCCCGGCCTCCGACGCCTAATCTGGGTGTCGGAGCAATGGTCGCGACCCGGACGTTTCGCTGCGCGCGCCGACCTGGCGTCGGACCCTGGTCACGTCGCGGGTAGCCGTGCGCCGGCGACTCGACGTCGAACTGGTCCGGCGTGGTCTCGTCGGCTCCCGGGCTCGGGCGGCGGAGGTCATCGCCGCGGGACGGGTCCTGGTTGGTGGTGCCCCCGCTGATCGGGCTGCGCGTCAGGTCGACAGCTCGGAGCCGATCGCGGTGTCGGGTCCGCCGGCCCGGTTCGTGTCCCGCGGGGGTGAGAAGCTGGATGCGGCGTTGACGGCATTCCCGGTCGAGGTGACCGGTCGGCGGGTGTTGGACGTGGGCGCGTCGACGGGCGGGTTCACCGACTGCGTCCTCGCGCACGGCGCCGCCCACGTGTACGCGCTCGACGTCGGGCATTCGCAGCTGGCCTGGTCGCTGCGCACCGACCCTCGGGTCACGGTGCTCGAGGGGGAGAACTTCCGCCACTTCGACGTCGCCCGGCTCGGTGACCCGGTCCCGGTCGCGGTCGTCGACGTCTCCTTCATCTCCTTGCTCGTCGTCGCGCCCGCGCTCGTCGCCGCGACGACCCCGACCGCCGACCTGGTGCTGCTCGCCAAACCCCAGTTCGAGGCCGGTCGGGGGCGGGTTCCCCGGGGGGGCGTGGTCCGGGACGCGGCCGTGCACGCCGAGGTGCTGGAGCACCTGGCCCAGGGGCTCAGCGAGGTCGGGCTCCCGGTCGTCGACGCGGTGCCGTCACCGCTGCTCGGCGCGGACGGGAACCGGGAGTTCCTGCTCCACGTCCGCCGCAACGGGACGGCCCAGGAGCCGGGCCGGGTCGCCGCGGTCGCCGGAGCCGCGCCGTGACCGCCGATCCGCTCGCGGTCGTCGGGATCGTCCCGCACACGGACCGGCCGCTCGCGTGCGCGCTGGCCCGCCGGGCCGCGGCGTGGCTCCAGGGGCGCGGGTTGACGGTCCGGGTGCCCGCGGACAGCGCCGACGCCGCCGGTGTCCCCGAGCTCGCGGTGG
This sequence comes from uncultured Actinomycetes bacterium, assembly GCA_963714105.1. Classification (GTDB taxonomy): domain Bacteria; phylum Actinomycetota; class Acidimicrobiia; order IMCC26256; family PALSA-555; genus PALSA-555. Next base: position 3,132,000 of record OY970233.1, read on the forward strand.
CGCCGGAGGACTTCGCGGTCGGGTTGGACGTGGCGATCTCCCTCGGGGGCGACGGGACGATGCTTCGCACCGTAGACCTGGTCTACGAGTGCGGCGCGGCGGTGCTCGGTGTCAACGTCGGGCAGATGGGCTACCTCACCGAGGTCGAGCCCGAGGGGCTCGACGCGGCGCTCGACGCGTTGCTCGACGGTGACTTCGCGGTGGACGAGCGCATGATGCTCGAGGTCGTGGTCGGGTCGAGTGGTGACGGCGCGGGGCGTTGGTGGGCGTTGAACGAAGCGGTCCTCGAGAAGGGCGGCAGCACCCGGGTGGTGCGCCTCGCGGTGGTGATCAACGGGACGTTCTTCACGACCTACGCGGCGGACGGGGTGATCGTCGCGACCCCGACCGGGTCGACCGCGTACTCGTTCTCGGCGCGGGGACCGATCGTCTCCCCGCAGCATCGTTGCCTGCTGCTCACGCCGGTGTCTCCGCACATGCTCTTCGACCGGTCGCTGGTGCTCGACGCGTACGAGGAGCTGCGCTTCACGGTCGAGGAGCCACGAGGCGTGCTGCTGACGCTCGACGGGGTGCAGCTCGCCGTGCTCGACGTGGGTGACACCGTGACCTGCACCGGCGGTCCGAAGCCGGCGCGGATCGTGACCTTCGGCGCTCGTGACTTCCATCAGATCCTGAAAGCGAAGTTCGGTCTCGCGGACCGGTGACCCCGATGCTGCACGAGCTGCACGTCACCGACCTCGGGATCGTGGACGACCTCACGCTGCTGCTCGGGTCCGGTCTGACCGCGATCACCGGAGAGACCGGCGCGGGGAAGACGCTGCTCGTCGAGGCGCTCGATCTGCTCCTCGGGGGCCGGGCCGACGCGTCGTTGGTGCGACAGGGCGCGGGCGAGGCGCGTGTCGAGGGTCGCTTCGAGACGCCCGACGGGTCGGAGCGGATCCTCGCGCGGGTGCTGCCCGCCGATGGGCGCAGCCGCGCGTATGTCGATGGCCGCTTGGCGACGGTCGGGGAGCTGGCCGCCGCGGGAGGAGCGCTGGTCGAGCTCCACTCGCAGCACGGGCACCATCAGCTCGTCGCGGCCCCGGCGCAGCGTGACGCACTGGACCGGTTCGCGGGGGAGCCGGCCGCGGCGGCTCGTCGGGCCCTGCACGACGCGCGGGTCGAGGATCGCCGGCTGGCCCACGAGCTCGCGGCGTTGGGTGGGGACGAACGGGCCCGGGCGCGGGAGCTGGACCTGTTGCGGTTCCAGGTCGCCGAGATCGACGCGGCGGGGCTCGATGACCCTGCCGAGGACGTCACCCTCGAAGCCGAGGAGGCGCTCCTCGCCGACGCGGCCGCGCATCGGGACGCGTTGGGAGCGGCGTACCGGAGCCTCGAAGGGCCGGGGCTCGAAGCGCTCGGGGAGGCGATCGGCGCGTTGGAGGGGCGGGCGCCGTTCGCGGAGCTCGCCGACCGGTTGCGGAGCGCCCAGGCCGAGGTCGGTGAGGTCGAGCGGGAGCTGCGGATGGCGTCGGAGTCGATCCCCGACGACCCGGGCCGGCTCGACGTGGTCCGGGCCCGACGGCGGGCGTTGCGGGAGCTGGAGCGCAAGTACGGGGAGACGCTCGAGGAAGTCGTCGCGTTCGGGGCCGCGACCCGGGCCCGGGTGGCCGAACTCGAGGGGTACGAGGAGCGGGCCAGCGCCCTGGAGGCGGCCCGCGACGAGGCCCGGCGAGCGGCGGTCACCGCCGCGGAGGACCTGTCGGCCGCTCGGCGGGCCGCGGCGGGTCCACTGGCCGACGCGGTCACGAGGCATCTCCGGGACCTGGCGATGCCGAGGCGCCCGGCTCGAGGTCGCGACGGAAGCCGCGCCGCTCACCGACGACGGTGCCGACGCGGTCGCGTTCCTGCTCGCCCCGAACCCGGGAGAGCCGGCGAAGCCGATCGCGCGGGCCGCGTCGGGTGGGGAGCTGGCCCGGGCGATGCTGGCGTTGCGGCTGGTGCTCACCGAGGCGCCCCCGACGCTCGTGTTCGACGAGGTCGACGCCGGGATCGGCGGGGAGGCCGGCACCGCGGTGGGTCGGCTGCTCGGTGCGCTCGGCGGGGCGCATCAGGTGCTGGTCGTCACCCACCTGGCCCAGGTCGCGGCGTACGCGACGACCCAGGTCGCGGTCGAGAAGCGGGAGCGGGCCGGGCGGACCGTCGCCGACGCCACGGTCGTCGCGGGGGAGGCGCGGGTCGCTGAGCTGTCGCGCATGCTCGCCGGTCTCGTCGACTCCTCCCACGCGCGCCGTCACGCCGAGGAGCTGCTCGAGCGGGCGTCGGCGAGGCGGTCCGTGTCGTCCTGAGGATCGCGGCGTGGCGGTTTCGCGCGTTCGCGGGTCCCGATTCGGGCGATCACCGGTCCGGTCACATCCTCGTGGTAGGTTCGCTCCTGCGTGGCGAAGCACATCTTCGTGACTGGTGGGGTGGCCTCGAGCCTGGGAAAAGGCCTCACCGGCGCTTCGCTCGGTCGGCTCCTCAAGAGCCGAGGGCTGCGGGTGACGCTCCAGAAGCTCGACCCGTACATCAACGTCGATCCCGGCACGATGAACCCGTTCCAGCACGGCGAGGTGTTCGTCACCGACGACGGGGGTGAGACCGACCTCGATCTCGGCCATTACGAGCGGTTCGTCGACGTGCCGTTGACGAAGAAGTCCAACGCGACGACCGGTTCGATCTACCAGGAGGTGCTCGCCAAGGAGCGGCGGGGCGCGTTCCTCGGTCAGACCGTGCAGGTGATCCCGCACATCACCGACGAGATCAAGGAACGCATCCTGCGTCTCGCCGAGGACGAAGTGGACGTGGTCATCACCGAGATTGGCGGCACGGTCGGTGACATCGAGATCCTGCCGTTCCTCGAGGCGATCCGGCAGTTCCGCAAGGACGTCGGCCGCGAGAACGTCTTCTATGTGCACGTGACGCTGGTGCCGTTCATCGGGCCGTCCGGGGAGCAGAAGACCAAGCCGACCCAGCACTCGGTGACCGAGCTTCGCAGCCGAGGGATCCAGCCCGACGCGATCGTGTGTCGTTCCGACCGGCCGATCGCGACTCGGTTGAAGGAGAAGATCTCCCGGCTCTGCGACGTCCCCGAGGAGGGGATCGTCTCGGCGGTCGACGCCGACCATCTCTACGAGATCCCGCTCGTCCTCCACGACGAGGGCCTCGATTCGTATGTGTGCCGGGTGCTGCGCCTCGAGGACACGGAACCGGACCTCGACGCGTGGAAGGCGCTGGTCGCCGGGATCGACGCGGCGGAGCAGACCGTGCGGATCGGGCTCGTCGGCAAGTACGTGAACCTCCCCGACGCGTACCTGTCGGTCGCGGAGGCGCTCCGTCACGGCGGGTACGCGTCCGGGGTGAAGGTGCAGGTCGACTGGATCGCGTCCGACGACGCCGAAGGGCTCCTCGCCGAGGGGCGGCTCCGGGACCTGGACGGGATCGTCATCCCCGGCGGGTTCGGGTTCCGTGGGATCGAAGGGAAAGTCGCGGCGGCCGGGTACGCGCGGGAGCATCAGGTGCCGTTCCTCGGGCTGTGCCTCGGGATGCACTGCGCGGTGATCGAGTTCGCCCGCGACACGTGCGGGCTCGACGACGCGAACTCGAGTGAGTTCGAGCCTCGCACCCTCAACCCGGTCATCGACTTGATGGACGAGCAGCGTGAGGTCGTCGACCTGGGGGGGACCATGCGGCTCGGGTTGTACCCGGCGAAGCTCACGCCGGGGACGATCGTGCACGACGCGTACGGTGAGGAGCTCATCTACGAGCGGCATCGGCACCGCTACGAGCTGAACAACCGGTTCCGGGGTCGGCTCGAGGAGGCCGGGCTGGTGTGCAGCGGGATCTCACCCGACGCGCGGCTGGTCGAGTTCGTGGAGCTCGACCGGGAGCAGCACCCGTTCTTCGTGGCCACCCAGGCGCACCCGGAGTTCAAGAGCCGCCCCGACCGTCCGCATCCGCTCTTCGCCGCGTTCATCCGCGCCGCGACGGAACGGGCGGAGGGTCGCGCCCCGCGGCTGCCGATCGCGACAGCTGAAGTCTCGTCTTTGACGTGAGCGGGTTCCGCGTCGTCGGGTCGACGGCGCGGGGACGTGCCGCGTTCCTCGAGCTCGACGAGCTTTCGGTGCTCGGACCGGACGGGGAGACGTTCACCCGGGCGGTGGTCCGTCATCCCGGCGCGGTCGTGATCGTCCCGGTCGACGCCGACGACGTGCTCCTCGTCCGCCAGTTCCGGGCTGCGGTCGGCCGCAGCCTGCTCGAGGTGCCGGCCGGGAAGCGGGACGTCGCGGGCGAATCGCCGGCCGAGACCGCGGCGCGGGAGCTCGAGGAGGAGATCGGGCAGCACCCGGGGCGGCTCACGAAGCTGTGCGAGTTCTACAACTCACCCGGGTTCACCGACGAGTACACCCACCTGTACTGCGCGACGGAGCTCCAGCCGCTCCCCGAGGCGCGGGGGGTCACTGCGGAGGAGCGGTCGATGACCGTCGAGCGCATCCCGCTCGCCGCCACCGCGGATCTCATCGCCACCGGTGAGGTCGTCGACGCGAAGAGCATCATCGGGCTCGTGCTGACCCAGCAGCTGCTGGAGCGCGAAGGCCTCGGGTCTGGCTGAGTGGCGGACCAGCCGGCGCCCGACGCGCTGGCCGACACGCTCGCGGAGCACGCCAGCTACCTCGCCGTCGAGCGGGGCCTGCGGGCGAACACCCTCGCCGCGTACCGGCGGGACCTGGCCGGCTACGAGCGGTTCCTGCGGGACCGTGACGTGCACGACCCGGGATCGGTCACCCCGGCGATGGTCGCCGCCTACGCCGCGGGGCTGCGCGACGCGACCGACGACGACGGGCGGCCCCGATACGCGCCCGCGTCGGTGGCGCGGGCGCTCGTCGCGGTGCGTTCCTGGCATCGGTTCTGCCTCGACGAGGGCCTCGCCGCGGGCGACCCGACCGAGGAGCTGGTCGGACCCCGCGTCGCCGCGGGGATCCCGAAGCCCCTCTCCGAAGCCGAGGTGGAGGCTCTCCTGGCGACCGCGGTGACGGGGACGCCGACGGGGTGGCGGGACCGGGCCATCCTCGAGGTGCTGTACGGCACCGGGGTGCGGATCAGCGAGCTCGTCGGCTTGGACCGGGCCGACGTGGACGTCGACACGGGTGTGGTGCGGGTCCTCGGGAAGGGCGGCAAGGAGCGGCTCGCGCCGCTGGGCCGGCCGGCTCGCGCCGCGCTGGTCGAGTACCTCGCCCGGGGTCGACCCGAGCTGGAGCGGCCCGGGGCCGCCCGCCGGCGGGCGGGGGACGCGGTGTTCCTGAACGCCCGCGGCGGGCGGTTGACCCGCCAGGGGATCTGGGTGCTGGTGCGCCGGGCGGGGAGTCGGGCCGGGCTCGGGGACCGGGTGTACCCGCACGTCCTGCGCCATTCGTGCGCGACGCACATGGTCGACCACGGGGCCGACATCCGGGTGGTCCAGGAGCTCCTGGGCCACGCCAGCCTCTCCACCACCCAGGTGTACACGCAGGTGTCGGCGGAGCGGCTGCGGGCCGTGTTCGACGCCGCCCACCCGCGCGCCCGGCGATCCCCCTCGGAGACCGGGGAGGGTCGGCGGTAGGATCCGGTCATGGCGGACGCGTCGCATGCGGTGCTGCGCGACGAGCTCCAAGCCGAGCGGGCCCGCATCCAAGACCAGCTGCGAGAGCTCGAGCGGGGATCCGAGGCCAGCTTGGCCTTCGACGGTGGGTTCGCCGATTCGAGTCAGGTGACCGCGGAGCGCGGCGAGATGGAGGCCCTCTCGGTCACCCTCGCCGAGACGCTGGGGGAGATCGACGAGGCCCTGTCGAAGTTCGACCAGGGCACCTACGGGCGGTGCGAGGGGTGCGGCGGGACGATCGCCGAGGCCCGCCTGGAGGCGATGCCGGCGGCGCGGCTCTGCATCGCCTGCGCGTCGAAGTCGCGCTGAGCGGTGCCCCTGCACATAGCGCTCATCCTGTTCGGGTGCCTGGTCGTCGCGATCATCTTCCACGAGGTGAGCCACGGGGTGGTGGCCTCCTGGTTCGGTGACGACACCGCGAAGCGGGCCGGGCGGCTCACGTTGAACCCGCTGCCCCACATCGACCCGTTCGGGTCGATCATCCTGCCCGCGATGGGGGCCCTGGCCGGGCTGCCGATCTTCGGGTACGCGAAGCCGGTCCCCGTCGACCCGCAGCGGCTGCGGCACCCGCGGCGCGACATCATCTTCGTGAGCCTGGCCGGCCCGGTGACGAACCTGACCTTGATGGCGATCGCCGCGGTCGTGGCCCGGGCCATCTACTCGAGTGGCGGGGTCGTGCCGGGCACGATCGACCAGTCGACCTCGAACCTGATCCTCGAGATCGTCTTCTACTTCGCGCTGGTGAACATGCTCCTCGGGTTGTTCAACCTGCTGCCGATCCCGCCGCTGGACGGGTCGGCGCTGCTCGAGCGGCTGCTCCCCGCGGCGTGGCTGCCCCACTGGTACCGGTTCCGGCCCTACGGGCTGCTGCTGCTCCTCGGGTTGGTGTTCTTCACCGGGGTGATCGGCGCGGTCGTGCAGCCGTTCCTCGACGCGTTGCGGAACTTCGTCGTCGCGTGAGCCGGCTCGCGCACCTCACCCGGCGGTTCTTCGGGGCGTTGCGGCCCGGCCGGCCTGCCCCCGCGGACGTCGACTGGGTCCGTCAGGTCCTCAACCCGGCCGAGTTCACGCTGTGGTGCCAGCTGCCCGCCCACGATCAGCGCCACTCGATCGAGGTCGCCCGGCGGGTCGACGGCGCCCTGGCCGGCACCGCCGAGGCCGGTGACGCCCGGTGGCTCGCGGCGGCGCTGCTCCACGACGTCGGGAAGCTCGACTCGGGTCTCGGGGTGTTCGCCCGGGTCGGTGCCACCGTCGCGGGTGGGCTGGCCGGGCACGAGTACGCCCACGCGTGGTCGACCCGGCGGGGCATCACCCGGCGGGTCGGGCTCTACCTGCGTCACCCCGAGCTCGGCGCGAACCGGATCCGTGTCGTCGGCGGTCGGGAGGAAGCGGCCCGGTGGGCGGCAGCGCACCACGAGGCCGAACGGTGGGGGAGCACCGGCATCCCCGCGCCGGTCGTCGACGCGTTGCACACCGCCGACGACGACTAGGCCGCGCCTGATCGGGTCGGCGGGTCAGGCTCGGGGGAGGAGCCCGACCGCGTCCCGGACCCGCGCGACGACCTTGGCCGCGATCGCCTCCGCTTTCTCGGCGCCGGTGGCGAGGGCGGCGTCGACCTGGGCGGGGTCGGCGATCAGGGTCTCGTAGCGGGCCTGGAGCGGGGCGAGGAACTCGACGACCGCGTCCGCGACGGTGGCCTTGAGCTGCCCGTACCCGACGGCGGCGAGGTCGGCGGCGACGTCGGTGATGGGGCGGCCGGTGGTCGCGGCGAGGATCTGGAGCAGGTTCGAGACGCCCGGCTTCTCGTCCGGGTCGAACGCGACGGTGGTGCCGCTGTCGGTGACCGCGGCTTTGATGCGCTTGGTGACCACCTCGGGCGGGTCGAGCAGCCCGATCGTCCCCTGGGGTGATTCCGACGACGTCGACATCTTCGCGGTCGGGTTCTGCAGGTCCATGATGCGTGCCGCGACCGGGGGGATCGCCGCGTCGGGGACCACGAGGCTGGGACCGAAGCGGTGGTTGAACCGCAACGCGAGGTCGCGGGCCAGCTCGAGGTGCTGGCGTTGGTCGTCACCGACGGGGACCCGGTCGGTGTCGTAGGCGAGGATGTCCGCGGCCATGAGGACCGGGTAGTCGAAGAGGCCGACTGACACCGACTCTTGACCGCCGGACTTCTCCTTGAACTGGGTCATGCGGCGCAGCTCCCCGAAGCTGGCCACGCAGTTCAGGATCCACGTCAGCTCGGTGTGGGCGGGCACGTGGCTCTGCACGAACAGGGTGCAGCGGGCCGGGTCGAGACCCGCGGCGAGGAGCAGCGCGGCGGTGCGGCGCGTCCGGCCGGGCAGGTCGGTCGGGTCGTACGCGACGGTCATGGCGTGCAGGTCGACGACGCAGTACAGGGCGTCGTCGGTGTCCTGGCTCGACACCCAGTGGCGGATCGCGCCGAGGTAGTTGCCGAGGTGCTTGTCCCCCGTGGGCTGGATGCCCGAGAAGACCCGTGCCATGCGCCGACACGGTAGTGGCGGGGTCGCCCCGGCAGCGGCGGGTATCTTGCCGGTGATGGGCTACGAGGTGCGGACCGACGTGTACGAAGGTCCCTTCGACCTGCTGTTGCACCTGATCCTGCGCCAAGAGGTCGACCTGTGGGAGGTGTCCCTCGCGCGGATCGTCGACGAGTACCTCACCGAAGTCGAGCGGATGGAGCACCTCGACCTCGAGATCGCCACCGAGTTCCTCCTCATCGCCGCGACGCTCGTGGAGCTCAAGACCCGCAGGCTGCTCCCCACCCCCGCCGACCTCGAGCTCGACGAGGAGCTGCTCCGCTTCGAGGAGCGGGACCTGCTCCTCGCCCGGCTGCTGGAGTGCAAGACGTTCCAGGACGCCGCGACCGCGCTCGCGGTGCGGATTCGCGTCGCGGATCGCAGCCTGCCGCGCGTCGCCGGGCCCGAGGAGCCGTTCCGCTCGCTCGTCCCGGACCCGCTCGAACGGGTCCGGCTCGAGGCGCTTCGAGACGCGGCCCGGCGGGCGCTCACCCCGCCGGTGCAGCCGCACATCGAGGCCGACCACATCGCGCCGATCCGGGCCAGCGGTCGGCGACGCGATCACCGTGTTACTCGCCGAGCTCCCCGAAGGCGCGACGCGGTCGTTCCGCGACCTCACCCGCGGCACCGACGAGCGGCTCGAGGTCATCGTGCGGTTCCTCGCCGTCCTCGAGCTGTTCAAGCAGGGCGTCGTCGACCTCGACCAGACCGTGAACTTCGGGGAGCTCGCGGTCCGTCGACTCCGCGCCGGCGAGGCGCTCGACGTCGCCAGCATCGCCGACTGGGACGAACCCGCCCCGGCCCCGACGTCGACGCCGCGGCGGGAGCCGAGCAGCTCATGAGCGGGTTCGGGTTCCCCGGCCCCGAGCCCGGCGGCCTGCACGGGCACCACGACGAGCCCGAACGCGACCGGTCGCCGCTCGACCCGGACCGGCCCGACCCGGGTGCGACCGGTGCAGCGACCGTCGAGGCACCCGACGCCGACCGCGCCCGAGGCCCGCCGGGCGATCGAGGCAGTGCTCCTCGCGGCGACGGAGCCGGTCGAGCCGCGGTTCCTCGCCGAGTTGGTCGAGCTCCCCGTCGACGACGTCGTCGCGTTGTGCCAGTCCCTCGCCGAGGAGTACGAGGACACCCACCGTGGGTTCGTGCTGACCCGCGTCGGGGGCGGGTACCGGCTCCAGACCCATCCCGACCTGGTCGCCTACGTCGAGCACTTCGTCCTCGAGGGTCAGCACGTGCGCCTGTCCGGGCCCGCGTTGGAGACGTTGGCGATCGTCGCGTACAAGCAGCCGATCTCCCGGGCGCAGATCTCCGCGATCCGTGGTGTCAACGTCGAGACGACGTTGCAGACCCTCGTGCAACGCGGGTATGTGAGCGAGGTGTCGCGGGATCCGGGGCCGGGTCTCGCGGTGCTGTACGGGACGACCCCGCTGTTCTTGGAGCGGCTCGGCCTCGACTCGGTCGACGACCTGCTCCCGCTCGGTGACTTCGTCCCCGACTCGGGGATCGTCGCCGCGTTGGAGCGCGGCCTGCGCATCTCGGACGACGCGGCCCCCGCGGAGCCGACCGAGCCGGTCGACGGCTGAGCCCGTGGCGGACGCCGAGCGCGTCCAGAAGGTCCTCGCACGCGCGGGGTACGGGTCGCGTCGCGCGGCTGAAGACCTGATCCGGGCTGGGCGTGTCGCGATCGACGGTCGCGTCGCCGAGCTCGGTGACCGGGTCGACCCCGAGGCGGCGCGGGTCAGCGTCGACGGGGTGCCGGTCGCGACGGCCCCCGACCTCGTCTACTACCTGCTGCACAAGCCGACCCGGGTGGTGACCACCGCCGCGGACCCGGAGGGGCGCGCCACCGCCCTCGACCTGGTGCCGGCCGACCCGCGGGTGTTCCCGGTCGGGCGCCTCGACTACGACACGTCCGGGTTGCTGGTGCTCACCAACGACGGGCAGCTGGCCCAGACGCTCACGCACCCGAGCCGTGGGGTCCCGAAGACCTACCTCGCCGAGGTGGTCGGGGTCCCGACCCGGGGGGCGCTGCGACGACTGCGGGAGGGGGTCACCCTCGACGACGGGCCGACCGCGCCGGCCCGGGTCCGGCTGGTCGCCAGTCGCGGTGACGCCGCCGCGGTGGAGCTGACCATCCACGAGGGTCGGAACCGTCAGGTGCGGCGCATGCTCGACGCGGTCGGGCATCCGGTGACGCGGCTGATGCGCGTGCGGGTCGGTCCGGTCCGCGACGACCGGCTCCGGGCCGGGGAGTGGCGCACGTTGACCGTCGCGGAGGTGCGCGCGCTGTACGAGTCGGCGAACGGCGGGGAATGAGCAGGGTCGCGCCGCGTGGCGGCCGCTAACCTGCCCGCACGTGAGACTGCAGGCGCTCCGCGGCGCGATCACCTGTGACGCGAACACCAAGGACGAGATCACCGAGAAGACCCAGCGGCTCGTCCAGGAGCTCCTGACCCGCAACGACCTCGCGCACGACGACCTGGTCAGCATCATCTTCACCGCCACCGAGGAGCTCACCGCCGAGTTCCCGGCGACCGCCGCCCGCCGGCTCGGTCTCGGTGACGTCCCGCTGCTCAGCGCCCGGGAGCTGACGATCGACGGGGCGCTCCCACGCGTCGTGCGGGTGCTCGTTCACTGCTACACCGACCGTCCCCGCACCGAGCTGCACCACGTGTACCTGGGCGACGCCCGGTCGCTGCGCGACGACCTGCCCGAGTGACCCGCGTCGGGATCGTCGGCACCGGGCTGGTGGGCGCCTCGGTCGGGTTGGCGTTGCGGCGCCACGGTGACACCGTCGTCGGCGTCGACCGGGACCCGGGCCGCGCCGACGCGGCGATGCGGCTCGGTGCGCTCGACCGAGGCGGTGGCGAGCGTCACCGACGCCGCGGCGGGTGCCGACGTGGTCGTCGTCGCGGTGCCGGTCGGGGCGGTCGCCGACGCGGTGGTCGCCGCGCTCGACGCCGGCGCGGCGGCGGTCACCGATGTCGGGTCGGTGAAGGCACCGATCGTCACCGCGGTGGAGCAGGCCCGCCCGGACGCCGCGGTCCGGTTCGTCGGTGGGCACCCGATGGCCGGCTCCGAGCAGGACGGCCTCGACGGGGCCGACGCGGACCTGTTCGTCGGGGCGACCTGGGTGCTCACCCCGACCGCCGCGACCGACGTCGAGGCGTTCACCGCGGTGCGGCGCCTCGTCGGCGGGCTGGGCGCGGACGTCGTCGCGGTCGCACCCGACGACCACGACCGGCTCGTCGCGGTGGTCAGCCACGTCCCCCAGCTCGCGGCGACGACGCTCATGGACGTCGCCGCCGGCGGCGGGGCCGAGCACGCGACCCTGCTGCGCCTCGCGGCCGGCGGGTTCCGCGACATGACGCGCATCGCCGCCGCGCATCCCGGCATCTGGCCCGACATCTGCGTCGCGAACCGGGACGAGATCGTCGCCGCGCTCGACGGGTACGTCCGGGCGCTCGAGGACGTCCGCGCGCTCGTCGCGACCCAGGACCGCGACGGGCTCCTCGCGCTCCTCGAACGGGCCCGGGCCGCCCGGCGGCGGCTCCCCGTCGGTGGCGTGGGCGACGAGGCCCTGGTCGAGCTCGCCGTGCCCGTCGCGGACCGGCCCGCGGTGCTCGCCGAGGTGACGACCCTCGCCGGCAGCATGGGCATCAACATCTCCGACATCGAGATCGCGCACTCCGTCGAAGGTGGCGGTGGGGTCCTCGTCCTCCTCGTCCCGGCCGGCGCGGTCGACGCGTTCGAAGCCGCGCTCACCGAGCGGGGCTACCACCACGCCCGCCGTCCACTCCCGTGACCGCACCGGCCGACGTCACCCTCGCCGGGCCCGTGCCGCTGCGCGGCCGGCTCCGTGTCCCCGGCGACAAGGGCATCTCCCACCGGGCGCTGCTCTTCGCTGCGCTCGCGCGACGGGACGCAGCCGCGTCGTCGGGCTCGCCGACGGGGACGACGTCGCCCGCACCCGTGCCGCGCTCGAGACGCTCGGAGTCACGATCAACGACGAGCCCGACCGTCGTGCCGTCGTGGTGCACGGCGCCGGCGTTGACGCGCTCCGCGAGCCCGCGGTGGTGCTCGACTGCGCGAACTCCGGCACGACGATGCGGATGAGCGCGGGGCTGCTCGCCGGGCGGCCGTTCCACGCCGTCCTCAGCGGCGACGCGGCGCTGAACCGCCGGCCCATGCGGCGCGGTCGTCGACCCGCTCCGGGCGATGGGCGCGCACGTCGACGGGCGCGACGACGCCCGGTTGCCGCCCCTCGCGATCCGTGGTGGCGCCCTCGTCGGCGCCCGCCACGAGCTCACCGTGCCGAGCGGGCAGGTGAAGACCGCGTTGCTGCTCGCGGGGCTCCAGGCGGGCGGGACCACCGAGATCGTCGAGCCGGCCCCGAGCCGGGACCACAGCGAACGGATGCTCACCGCGCTCGGTGCGCCGATCCGCGTGACCGGGCCCGACGGCGGTGCAGGTCCGCGCCGGCGCGCCCGTGCCGTTCGAGCTGGTCGTCCCCGGCGACCCGTCGTCGGCGGCGTTCTTCGCCGTCGGCGCCGCGGTCACCCCCGGCTCGGAGCTGCTCCTCGAGGACGTGGACCTCAACCCGACCCGGATCGGGTTCGTGGACGTCCTCACCCGGATGGGCGCCGACGTCGCGGTCGGAGCCGCGCGGTGAGCGGCTCGGGGAGCCGGTCGGGGACCTGCTCGTGCGGGCCGGGCCGCTGCACCGGGGTGACCGTCGACGCCGACGAGGGGCTCATCGACGAGATCCCGGTGCTCGCGGTCGCGGCCGCGTTCGCGGACGGGGTCAGCGAGTTCCGCGGGGTGGCCGAACTGCGGGTGAAGGAGAGCGACCGGCTCGCCACCCTCGAGGTCGAGCTGACCCGCCTCGGGGTCGGGGTCGAGGCCGCCCCGGACCGGCTCGTCGTCCGGGGCGGTCAGCCCCACGCCGCGCGTCTCGACAGCCACGGGGACCATCGCATCGCGATGGCCGCCGCGGTCGCCGCGAACGCGGTGGACGGGTCGTCGACCGTGGGAGGCTGGACGGCCGTGAGCGCCTCCTACCCGCGCTTCGGCGCCGACCTCGCCGCGGTGACCGGCCGCGACGCGTGACCCCGGTTGTCGCCATCGACGGGCCCTCCGGTGCTGGCAAGTCGACCGTCGCGCGCGGCGTCGCTGCGGTGCTCGGCCTCGAGGTGCTCGACACCGGCGCCATGTACCGGGCGGTCACGTTGGCGGTGCTCGACGCCGGCGTCGACCCGGGCGACGCGGACGCGTGCGCCGCGGTGGCCCGCCGCGTCCGGATCGACCAGGACGGGGTCTGCACCCGCCTCGACGGCCGCGACGTGAGCGCCGAGATCCGCAGCGCGCCGGTGACCGCGGCGGTGTCGACCGTCGCCGCGCACCCGGCGGTGCGGGCCGTGCTCGTCGAGCATCAGCGGCGTTGGGCCGCGACGCACGGTGAAGGGGTGGTCGAGGGTCGAGACATCGGGACGGTGGTGTTCCCCGACGCCGTGCTGAAGGTGTTCCTCACCGCGAGCGACACCGAGCGGGCCCGCCGCCGCCGCGACGAGGCCAGCCCCGACGGGACGCTCAGCGTCGACGCGGTCCGAGCCGACCTCGACCGTCGCGACCGCCTCGACGCGACCCGCGCCACGTCACCGCTGATGCCCGCGGCGGACGCGCTGCTGATCGACACGACCGGCAGGCCGGTCGACGCGATCGTGGACGAGATCGTCGGCCACTACCGGGCCCGCCGGGCCGCGCCGCGATGATCCTGTGGCGGGCCGCCCGCGCCCTCGTGCTGTCGCTGTGCCTGGTGGTGTTCCGCGTCCGCGTGTACCACCGGGAGCGGGTCCCGCCCGACGGTGCGTACGTCGTCGCACCGTCGCACCGGTCGATCCTCGACATCCCGTTCACGGGGTTCGTCACGTCGCGGCGGATGCGGTTCCTCGCCAAGCAGGAGCTGTTCGAATCGGCGATCGGCGGGTGGCTGTTCCCGCGGCTCGGGGGCATCGCGGTCGAGCGGGGCACGACCGACCGGGGGGCGCTGCGCGCCGCGGAGGCGGTCCTCGTGGACGGGCGAGCCGCTCGCCATCTTCCCCGAGGGGACCCGCCGGGAGGGTCCGACGCTCGGCGAGCTGTTCCACGGGTGCGCCTACCTCGCGCTCCGCCAGGGGTGCCGCTCGTCCCGGTCGGGATCGGCGGCAGCGAGGAGATCATGCCCCGCGGGCGGGTCATCCCCCGGCCCCGCCGGGTCGTCGTCGTCGTCGGGGAGCCGGTCGTCGCGCCGCCCGGCGCGTCGCCGCGGCGGCGTTCCGACGTCACCGCGCTGAGCGCCACGCTCCGCGAGCGGCTCCAGGGAGTGTTCGACGAGGCGCGCGTCCGGGCCGGGACCGCGTTGGCGTCACCCGGCGAGGTCGACGAGCGCGCCTGACGCGTCGACGTCCCGGTCCGCGACGAGCGGACCACCCAGCTCGGCCGCGGCGAACGGGTCGCCGCCGAACGCGAGGGCACCGAGCGCGTCGAGGGCCGGCATCAGCTCGCGCAGCTCACGGGGTGGGGGGAAGTACTCGCCCTCGTCGGTGACGAAGACGGGCTCGACCCCGCGGGTCGGGGCGAGCTGGTCGACGACGGCGCGGACGAGGTCCTCGGGGGCGCTCGCCCCGGCGGTGACGCCGACCACCCGCGCGTCGCCGAGGGTGGCGACGTCGAGCTCCTCGGGGCCGTCGACGCGGACCACCCGGGTGCAGCCGGCGTCGGCCGCGACCTTCGCCAGCGCGACGGTGTTCGACGAGTTGGCGCTGCCGATCACCACCACCGCGTCGGAGCGGGCGGCGACGACCCGCAGCGCGGCCTGCCGGTTCGTCGTCGCGAAGCACAAGTCGTCGCGGGTCGCGGTCCAGAGCGACGGGAACCGCTCCCGGGCGTGCTCCATGACGCCCTGCCAGTCCTGGAGCGCGAGGGTCGTCTGGGCGAGCAGCGCCACCCGCTCCGGGTCGGCGACCTCGTCGACGACGGCGGCGAGGTCGTCGTCGTGCTCGACCAGCCGCATCGAGTCGGGGGCGACCGCGAGCGTGCCGACCGCCTCGTCGTGGCCGGCGTGCCCGACGTAGAGGACCGTGTAGCCCTTCGCGGCGCGGACCTTGGCCTCGTGGTGCACCTTCGTCACCAGCGGGCACACTGCGTTCACGACGAAGCGGCCCTCCTCGCGGGCCGCGGCGACGACCTCGGGGGCGGACCCGTGCGCGGACAGCATCAGCGGGGCGCCGGCGGGGACGCTCGCCACGTCGTCGACGAACACGACCCCGAGGTCACGGAACCGGTCGACGACGAGACGGTTGTGGACGATCTCGTGGTAGCAGTACACCGGCGGGTCGAAGATGCGCACCATCCAGGCCAACGCCTTGATCGCCATCTCCACCCCCGCGCAGAAGCCCCGAGGCTCGGCGAGGAGCACCAGTTCGGTCATCGCCTCGAGGGTACCGTCCGGGTCGCGGGCCTCTAGACTCAACGTCCATGACCGCCCCGCGTGTGGTGGCGGTCGCGCCCGACTCACCCGCGTCGCTCGCGGGGATTCTCCCCGGCGACGAGCTCGTCGCCCTCAACGGCGAGACGGTCCGCGACGTCATCCGCTACCAGCTCCAAGCCGACGAGGCCGTCGTCGAGCTCGACGTCCGCTCCGGCGGGCTCGAACGCCACGTCGTTGTGGAGAAGCCCGCCGGGGCGCCGCTCGGGGTCGAGCTCGCCGCCGCGGTGTTCGACCAGGTCCGCACCTGCGACAACCACTGCCCCTTCTGCTTCATCTACCAGCTGCCCAAAGGGATGCGGTCCAGCCTGTACGTGAAGGACGACGACTACCGGCTCTCGTTCCTGTACGGCAACTTCACGACCCTCACCCGGTTCACCGAAGCCGATCTCGAACGGGTTGTCACCGAAGGGCTCGGGCCGCTCTACGTCAGCATCCATGCCACCGACCCCGACCTGCGGGCCCAGCTGCTCCGCAACCGGCGGGGCGCGACCAGCCTCCGGTGGCTCGCCGCGCTGCTCGACGCCGGCGTCGAGGTCCACGGCCAGATCGTCGTCTGCCCCGGCGTCAACGACCGCGACGCGCTCGACGACACCCTCCTCGGGATCCTCGACCGGTACCCGCGTCTCGCGACGGTCGCCGCGGTCCCGGTCGGCGTCGGGGAGCACTCCCACGAGGCCAGCCTCCGCTCCCACACCCACGAGGACGCTGTCGCGGTGCTCGACCAGATCGAGACGTGGCAGGGGCGCTTCGACGACGCGCTCGGCCGTCGCGTCGTGTACGCCGCCGACGAGTACTACCTCCTCGCGGGCCGGCCGTTCCCCGACGCCGCCGCGTACGACGGGTTCGCCCAGCACGAGAACGGCGTCGGTCTCGCCCGCACCTTCCTCGCCGAGGTCGACCAGGCCCTCACCGGTGCGCCGCCGGCGGGGCGGGGGACCCGCTCCGGGTTCTTCGCCTGGGTCGACGGCGCCCCCGCCGACGGGTACCGCGCCGAACGGGCCACGGCGACGATCCCCAGCCGCGCCGGGGACGCGCCGGTCGGGATCGTCACCGGCGAGTACGGCGCCCGGGTCCTCGCCCCGGTCGTCGCCACCCTCGCCGAACGGGCCACCGTCGCCGTCCGGCTCGTGCCCGTCCCGAACCGCTTCTTCGGCGGCAACATCGCCGTGACCGGGCTGCTCGCCGGCGCCGACGTCGCCGCCGTGCTCGCCACCGAACCTCACGGCCACCGGTACCTCCTCCCCGACGTGGTCCTCTCCCGCGACCGGTTCCTCGACGGGCTCCGCGTCGACGACCTGCCCCGCCCGGTCGAGGTCGTCCCCACCGACGGTGTCTCCCTCGTCGCCGCGTTGACGTGACCACCCCGGTCGTCGCGGTCATCGGGCGTCCCAACGTCGGCAAGTCCACCCTCGTGAACCGGCTCGTCGGTGGGCGCCGCGCCATCGTCGAGGAACGTTCCGGGGTGACCCGCGACCGCAAGGAGCTCGAGACCGACTGGCGGGGGCGACGGTTCCGCATCGTCGACACCGGCGGCTGGGTCGCCCCCGAAGGCGCCGGTGAGGACCACGCCGCGTTACGACGCGCGGTCAGCGCCCAAGCCGAACGGGCCATCCGCGACGCCGACGTCCTCGTCCTCGTCCTCGACACCGCGGTCGGGAGTCACCGACGAGGACGCCCGCGTCGCGCACCTGCTGCGCGGCACCACCAAGCCCGTCCTGGTCGCCGCCAACAAGGTCGACGACGAACGCCGCGAAGCCGACGCGTGGTCGTTCACCAAGCTCGGGCTCGGTGACCCCTACGCCGTCTCCGCCATCCACGGGCGGGGCAGCGGCGACCTCCTCGACGCCGTCGTCGACGCGCTCCCCCCGAGACCGACGACGAACCCGAACCGCCCGGCCTGTTCTCCGTCGCGATCGTCGGGCGCCCCAACGTCGGCAAGTCCACCCTCTTCAACCAGCTCGTCGGCGACGAACGCACCGTGGTCCACGACGAGCCCGGCACCACCCGCGACGCCATCGACACCATCGTCGACACCCCCGACGGGCCGTTACGGTTCGTCGACACCGCCGGGATGCGCCGACGCAGCCGCATCGACGAACCCACCGAGTACTACGGGATCCTGCGCGCCCTCGAAGCCGTCGACCGGGCCGACGCCGCGCTGCTCCTCATCGACGCTACCGCCGGCGTCACCCACCAGGACCAGCGCCTCGCCGAACGCATCGACGCCGCCGGCAGCGCCATCGTCGTCGTCCTCAACAAATGGGATGCCCTCGACGACGACGCCGAACGGCGCCGCGCCGTCCTCGCCGAAGTCGCCGACCGGCTCGGGTTCCTCGGCTACGCCCCCGTCCTGAAGACCTCTGCGCGCACCGGCCGCAGCCTCACCCGCATCATCCCCGCCCTCCGCGAAGCCGAAACCGCGTACCACCGGCGCGTCCCCACCGCCGCGCTCAACCGCGTCGTCCAAGACGCCCAAGCCGCTCACCCGCCCCCCGTCGTGCGCCGCCGCCGCCCCCGAGTCCTCTTCGCCACCCAAGGTGCCGTCGACCCGCCCACCGTCACCCTCTTCACCACCGACACCCTCCCCCAGACCTACCTCCGCTTCCTCGAACGCAAGATCCGCGAAGCGTTCGAGCTCGGCCCCGCCCCCCTCAAGCTGCGGGTCCGACGCCGCGGCACCTGACCCGAACCCCGCCCGGTCACCCGTCTGGTGGAATGAACACGATGCCCTGGTGCACGCACTGCGACCGGTACCTCTCACCCTCCACGGTGCACACCGACGGGACCTGCCCCACCTGCGGCCGCATCGTCGACCCCGGCCGCGCCCGAGCCGCCACCACCACAACCACGACACCAACCCCCGACACCACCACGAGTGACGAGAAACCCGAACCGCTCCCATGGCACTTCAAGCTCCTCCTCGCCGCGCTCGCCATCTACCTCGCCTACCGGGCCTTCCAAGGCATCGAATGGCTCATCACCCACCTCTAAAGCCCACAACACCCCCCGAGTAACATCACCAACCCGACGCGTCCACCGCGTCGACGGGCTGTGGCGCAGCTTGGTTAGCGCGTCGGTCTGGGGGACCGAAGGTCCCGGGTTCGAGTCCCGGCAGCCCGACCAACAACCCCAACGGTTCCGGCTGACCGGCCGAGCTCGAGCCATCCCGAATGCCAGCAGAGTGCCAGCGAGGTCGTGACTGTCGCGTCGGCAGTTCTCTTGATCCTCGTTGCGTCTCATGTCGGTCGGCGAGTCTCACGCACGCGTCCGATGCGAACGAGGCTCGTGCCTTCCCCGCCCGGTCGAGAATCGATCGCGGGCGACCGTCGCCGACGCTTCCCCGAGTGGACCGCGCGCCGAGTCTGATCCTCCGTGTCGAGCCAGTCATCGCCTCTGGAAGATCCGCCTCGAGCTCGACCCGAGTCACCTTCGCTGACCACCGCAGGCGGCCGAGTGAAGGCCGGGAACCGCGATCGGCGCACCCCTACGAGTACTCTCCCCGCAATTCGGTCGCCGAGACCGAATGGGGGAGGACTCTCCTGTGCATCGCTCTCTCTGGGCCGGCTCGCTGGCGGTGTGTCTTCTCGTCGCCGGCTGCAGTGCGAGCGTTCACGTCGGGAGTAGCACTCCCCAGGTGAGCAAGACCGACCTGGCCTCGAAGGCGAAGGATGCGCTGACCAAGGCGGTGGGGGAGACACCACGGTCCTTGACGTGTCCCAGCGATCTCAACGCCAAAGTCGGGGCCTCCGAGCGTTGTTCGCTGACGGACAACGCCGGGAACACCTTCGGGCTGACGGTCACGCTCAGCGCGTTCAACAAGGGGACCGGCAAGTACACGCTCGACGTGAAGGTCGACAACGCGCCCTCGAGTTCGTCGACCAACACGCCGTCGGGCTAGCTCCCGCGTCGGGCCTCGCCTGGCCTCGGCTTCCTCTCCCCGCTCGACCAACTGATCCAGCAGCTGAGATCGCGGGCGTTCACCGTTTGTTCACCGAGGGTGGCATCGCCGAATCGGGGGGCGCTCGGCCGCGACGGGCGGGTGACCCGCGGGCCGTGGAAGTCGGCGCGATGCTGAACCGAGTGCGGTCACCATCGCCGACCCGGTCGAGCCTCACGAGCGAAACGACCGTGAAGCGGACGCGCCGGTTTCGGGGGCGACGAGCCTCCACGCTGCTGGCGTTCGCCGCGGTGCTGCTGCTCGCCGGCTGCCTCCCGGTCGCCCAGGCGCCCACGACAGGCACGGCCTCGCCGACGACCACGACGAGCACGACGACCACGACGACCACGCTCGCGCCCACGCTGTCGCCCCCGAAGGTCTATCCACCCTGCCCGAGCACCGGACCGACCGCGACCCAGGTCGTGTTGGACGGCGACTCGCTCGTCGCCCAAGCCGGCGGGGAGTTCACCAGCCGGGTCTGCACCCCGTCGGTCAACGTCGGCGTCTTCGGACAGCCGGGCGCGGCGCTGTGTGACTTCGACAGCTTCATCGCGGGGCAGGCCGCTGCGGTTCCGCCGCCCCGCATCGTCGTCATCGCGTTCTCCGGCAACAACGACACCCCCTGCGTGGAGGACACGACCGGCAAGCCGCTCGTCGGTGCGGCGCTGCTCGCCAAGTACCGGGCCGACGCCGAAGCGGACACCGCG
Source organism: uncultured Actinomycetes bacterium (assembly GCA_963714105.1). Lineage (GTDB taxonomy): Bacteria > Actinomycetota > Acidimicrobiia > IMCC26256 > PALSA-555 > PALSA-555. The sequence goes on from OY970233.1 coordinate 3,152,371, forward strand.
CTGTTCACCGCGGGAGTCACCAAGGTGCTCTGGGTCACCCCACCCGGTCATGTCGGCGACACCCAAGAGCCTCCGCTCGCCGCGGTCTACCAACAAGTGGTGAACGACCACCCCGGGGTCGCGACGCTCGTCGACGGCGGCAAGTACCTCCGCGACACCACCGGGACGTACCAGCTGGACTTGCCCTGCCAGGCCGACGAGGTCTCGCTCACCTCGTGTCAGGGCGGCCAGATCGACGTGAGGCTCCCGACCGACGGGTTCCACCTCTGTCCTGTCCTCGTGCCCCTCGGGCCGTGCCCCGTCTATGACGCGGGAGGGGTCCGCTACGGCCGAGCCATCGCCGAAGGGGTGCACCAGGCGCTGGGCGGATAGGTCGATCCGCCGAGGACCCGCCGTTCCGAGCCCCCGGAGCGCCGCCGCTCCCTGACCGCTCGGTGACCGGAGGGGGTCGCGTGCGAGAGTGACGGCATCGCCGCGCCAGCACCCTCCGCCACGATCGAGACTCGCCCGGAACTCGACCGGACGACGCGACTCGAGCCTGTCGCTGCCCCTCCGCGTCGACGAATGCGTCGACTCTGGCCGCTGGTCCCAGTCGGGGTCGGCGCGATGCTCGGGATCCTCCTCCTGTTCGGATTGCTGACCGGGGGGACCTTCGATCCTGGGGTTCGCACCAGCCGCGATCCCCAAGCCCGGTTCTACGACGCGCAGGCCCGATCCCTGCTGGACGGGCGTCTCGACGTCCCACCCGACGCGCTTGGTCCCGAGGCGATCATCTTCGAGGGGCGCACGTACGGCTACTTCGGGATCGGCCCCGCGCTGCTCCGCGTGCCGGTCCTGCTCGTGTCCCCGGGTGGTGACCCGAACCTCGGGCCGTGGTCCGATCTCGGCGCGTTCGCGGTCGAGGCGCTCGCCGCGTTCGGGATCTGGCGGGTGGTCAAGCGGCGGTTCCGGGTGGCTGTGCCGCCGATCCTGGACGGGGCGTTCCTGTTCACGGTGCTGGCCGCGTCGCCGAACGTGTTCCTGACCGCGCGTCCCGATGTCTACGAAGAAGCGATCCTGTGGGGTGTCGCCGCGACGCTCATGACCTTCTGGGCGGTGCTGCGGCTGCTCGAGCAACCGAGCTGGCGGTGGGGGTCGGTCGCCGTCCTCGCCGCGGCGTTCGCGGTCCTGTTCGCGTCCCACGCTCGGGGGTGCCGCGCTGCTCGCGGTCGGGGCCAGCGCGGTGGTGCTCGTCGCCCGGGACCGGTCACGGCGGGCGCTGGCCGCGTCGCTCGTCGGTGGCGCCGCGATGGGCGTCGCCGCGTTCTGTGCGGTGAACTACCTCAAGTTCCAGCGCCTCGTCAGCGCGCCGCACAACGTGAACTACCTGGCGCAGCCACGACGGCTCGCCGCGCTCGAACGGGGCGGCACCCTCGGTCTTCGCTACCTGCCCACCAACCTCGTCCAGTACCTCCGCCCCGACACGCTCCATCTCGGCGGGGCGTTCCCGTGGGTGACGTTCCGGATGACCCGGTACGCCCCGGTGCTGAGTCTCGGCCATGCGCACTTCGACACGTTCGAGCTCCCGACCAGCATCACCGCGACGACGCCGATCCTGCTCGTTCTCGCGATCGTCGGAACCGTCGCGCTCGTGCGCCGGCCGTCCGTGGTGCTGATCCCCCTCGGCGCCAGCCTCGTCGCGGTGCTGCTGATCCTGTCGTTCTTCGCGGAGACTCCCCGCTACCTGGCCGAGTTCGTCCCCTGGCTCGTGATCGGCGGTGCCGCCGGCCTCGCGGTGTGCGTGCGTTGGGCACCCCGGCGAGCGTGGGTGAAGCCGGCCCTGTGCGCGCTGGCGGTGGTGGCGCTGGTCTGGTCGGTGTTCGTCAGCGCCGCGCTCGCGCACGCCCTCGCGCACGCCTATCGGACCCACAACTACTCACTCAGCGGGTAGCCGCAGATCCAAGCCCCGAGCCGGGTCAGGTCGTGGGGCTCGGGGTGGTGCCGAGGTCGTGCACCGCGGCGCGGAGGAGCGCCATCGCGGCGTCGACGCCGTAGTGGTCGACGCAGACCCACATCATGTTGGCGAACTCACCCAGCGCGTCCGCGACGGCGTCGTCGCCGCGGTCGCGCCAGAGCGTGGGGAGCGAGAAGAGCGCCCGGACTGCCTGTGCGAGGGTCAGCTCGGCGGCTTCCATCCGTGCCGCTTGCGCGAGGGCGATTTCGTCGGCGGCCGGGTCGGGCCCGCGCAGCGGTTCCACGGCCAGGCACGGTAGCGGCCGCGTCACGCGAACTCGCGGACCTCGACCACTTCGGGTGCGGGCTACGGGAGCGGCGGTGGGAGCGCGACGGCGGGCGCGACGAAGCGCGGGCCGGAGTCCGGCACGGTGAGTGGTGGTGGCGCCGAGATGAACGGAGACGGCGCGGTGCTGTGGATCACGATCGGGGTGCCGGTCGGGCTTCGCAGCATCGCGCCGTCCGACGCCAACCCAAGTGCCGCGGTGCTGGCGAGCGGGCCGAAGTACGACCACGGTCCCCGCGGCGGCCCGGCTCGATGGGCCCTACAGGTGACGGCACCCGCGGTCGAAATTCGGGGCATGACACGACCAAATCCAGTCGAGTCGACCGGTCAACCCGGGTCGGCACCGCGATGATCGTCCAGGTCGCGGCCGGCGGCGTGGCGATCGTCGTCGTCATGGTCGTCGTCGTGTTCACCCAGCCGGCACACGAGTGGCACGACGGGGCCGAGCACAGCCGACGGTTCTGGGTAGCCTGGATCGCCGCGAGCTGCGTCGTCGCCGCGCTCGGACCCGCGCTCCTCGGCCGTGGCGCCGCGGGCGCGGCCTGGGTGGCCACCTTCGTCGCCGTCGGCGCGCTCCAACCCGCGCTCATCGCCGACATCGTCGACGCACGCTGCTGCTCGGCGCGGCGTCGAGTGGTCGCGGTGGTGCCGGTCGCCGCGATCGAGGCGCCGCTGCGACCCATCCGCTGGCGAGCCCCCGAACCGCTCGACCCGGGCAGAGACCGGCGGTCCGCACCCCTCCCCGTCTAGCCACGAGGCTCGAACCTCCGGACCGATCGGGGCGCGGCGGGGCCAAACCATTTCCGCTCCTCGCCCGTACTTCCTCCGACACCACTGCACCCGGGAGGAAGACGTGAGGAAGCGACTGACCGCGATGACGCTGCTCGCCTTGAGCGGCCTGCTCGCCGCCTGCGGAGGCGGGTCCGGCAGCGTCTCGGCGAAGAAGGCGACGCCCGCCACCGCGGGTGCGGGCACGACGACGCCCGCGCCGGCAACCGTCATGGTCGCGAACTCGTCGCTCGGCATGATCCTCGTCGACGCCAACGGCAAGACGCTGTACGCGTTCGGCAACAATTCGCCGACCATGAGCAACTGCACCAGCTCCTGCGCCATGCTCTGGCCGCCGCTCACCGCGACCGGGCAGCCGGTCGGTGGCAGCGGCGTCGACGCGACGAAGCTGACCGTGTTGACCGGCGCCAACGGGATGCAAGTCGTCTACGCCGGGCACCCCCTCTACACGTTCGCCCAGGACACCGCGGCCGGGGACGTGAAGGGCCAGGGCTTCGCCGGCGGGTTGTGGCACGTGATCTCACCGACCGGTCAGCTCGTCACCACCGCGGCGGCGAGCAGCAGCCCGTCGACTACCGCCGGCTCGAGCTCGGGTTCGACCTCCGGTTCGGGTTCGGGTTCCGGTTCGGGCTCGGGTTCGGGTTCGAGCTCGTCGCACCCGATGGGCGGCTACGGGTACTGATCCTGACGCGCGAGGCGGCCAGGTCCGAGGACAGCGCGCCTGTCCCGCCTGGCCGCTTCGAGCGCTGCGAGTGGGCGAGGAGCCGCCGTCGCCCGCTGCCGACGCGGCGGTACCGTCATCGGCGTGGGGGACACGCAGACGCGGTCGGCTAACCCGCCGCGATGAGATCCCCGCAGCAGCGATCACCCGCGCTCGGCGGGCTGCGCCTCCCGCGCAGCTGGCCGGCGGTCGCCTTCACGTTGATCCTGGCGGTCGTGACCGCGACCGGCGGGGGCGTACCGGCGTTGGCCGCGTCGTGGTCGTCGGCCCCCACGTGCCGGGTATCCACGACGACGGCGACCATCACGACCGAGACCATCCCGGTCGACGGCGCGCTCCGCACCTACCGGCTGGCCGTCCCCGCCGCGCGGGGGACGGCGGCCCGTCCGCTCATCCTGAACTTCCACGGCTACGGGTCCAACGCCGTCGAGCAGGCGGTCTACAGCCAGCTCGAGCGAAAGGGCCCGGCGCACGGCTACGTCGTCGCGACACCCCAAGGCACCGGGACACCCGCGTTCTGGAACATGTTCCCGGAGCGCGTTCCCCACCCTGACGACGTCACGCTGGCCGCGGCGATCATCGACCGGGTCGAGGCCACGAGCTGTGTCGACCCCACCCGCGTCTACGCGACCGGGATCTCGAACGGCGGCGGGCTCACCGCCGCGCTCGGGTGCCGCCTCACCAGCCGGCTCGCCGCGATCGCCCCGGTCGCGGGGGTCAACCTGGTCGCCGGATGCCCCCACGGCCTGCCCATCCCGGTGCTCGCGTTCCACGGCAACGCCGACCCGACGGTCCCGTACCAGGGTGGCGACCCCGGAGGGCTCCTCCGCGGAGACCACCTGTCATCGGTACCGGATGCGGTCGCGACGTGGGCCGAGCACGACCGCTGCGGCGCGAGACCGACGGTTCGACCGGTCAGCGTCCACGTCGTCCGCACCGGCTACTCGGCCTGCGCGTCCGGCGTGCAAGTGCAGCTCTACACCGTCGAAGGCGGAGGTCACACCTGGCCCGGTGCCATCGACGTCGCCCGACTCGGGTCCGTCACCGACGAGATCAACGCGGCCGACCTGATGATGGCCTTCTTCGCACGGTTCCACCGCCCGCCAACGTGACCCGGAGCGGCGCTCAACCCGACCGCGACACGCGTCGTTACCTCGGGTGGTGAGGAACCGCTGCACGGGGCGAGGCACGAACGGTGGTCCTCGACCCTCGAGATGCGCGATCGTCGGCGCCCAGCGACACGCGGTTCCGGCGTCGCGGATGTCGTCGCCTAGGCTCGACGAGGTGAGCCGGGTCCTCGGTCGTCGCGCCCGGTTGGTCCTGGGCACCGCGGTGCTTGTCGCCGTCGCCGCCTCGTGTCGGCCCGTCGTGGCCCCACCGCCGCCGCCGCAACCGGTCGCGCAGGCGTGCGTCGGGAGCACTCCCGTCACCGCGAGCGACTACCAGAACGCCTTCGACAATCTGCGTTTCACCTACACCGAGTGGGCGTCCGCCGACGGGTCCATCCCGGTCAAGCTCCCCGACGGTCGCACGGTGTGGCTGTTCAGCGACACCTACATCGGCAAGGTCGGCCCGTACGGGTTGATCGACTCGCACGCCCCGCTGGTCCACAACAGCTTCGTGGTTCAGACCGGAGCCTGCTTCCAGCCGCTCATGGGCGGCGCGCCGCTCGCCCGCTCCGAGCTCATCCCGAACCCGTCCGCCAACCAGTGGTACTGGCCCGCGTCGGGCATCGTCGACGGGTCGTCCCTCCAGGTGTTCCTCTGGCACATGCAGAGCACCGGAGGTGGCGGAGGCCTGAACTTCAACGTCCTCGACATGAGCGTCGCGACGTTCTCCCTCCCGTCGCTGCAACTCCAGAGCGTGACGCCCCTGACCTTCGCGGACTCCAGCCGCCCGTACGGGGCCACCGCGATGGCAGGCCCTGGACCGGACGGCACCGACGTCTACCTCTACGGCACCAACCAGCGAGACGACTACGTCGCCCGGGCCCCCCTTGGGCAGGAGACCACCTCATCGGCGTACAAGTTCTGGACCGGCAGCACCTGGTCCGCAGCGCCGACCGACGCCACGTCCATGCAATGGACCGGCGTTCCCTCCCTGCCGTACTTCCTGTCCGGGCTGCACGGCACCGGACCGGCCGCGCAACCGTGGGTGGTGCCGTACGGGTCTGGGTACCTCGCCACGTCGAAGTCCGCCGACGCGTTCTCCGACGATGTCTCCGTCTACACCGCGTCGAGCCCGGCCGGGCCCTGGACCTACGCCGAGCAGATCGCGAACACGAACGCACCGGACTTGCAGGCGTACGGCGCGTTCCTCCTCGCCCCGACGTCCGCGAGCCCGGTCGTCGTCTACAGCGTGAACACCAGCCTCGACCAGCCAGCGCCGGCCACGTCGATCTACAACTACGGCGCGAAGTACGTCGCGCCGAGCGCGACGCTGCCCGCCCCACCGCCGTAGCCGGAACTCCGCCGGCTACTCGCTGGCGTCGGCGGTGCCCGGCATGGGCGCGGCTCCGCCGATCCAGACCGTCTTCAGGTTGCAGAACTCGCGGATGCCGTGCGCGGACAGCTCCCGGCCGTACCCCGAGGCCTTCGCCCCACCGAACGGGAGCTGGGGGTAGGAGGTGGTCATCCCGTTGACGAACACGCCGCCGGTTTCGAGGTCGCGGATGCAGCGGTCCTGCTCGGCCGGGTCGTCGGTCCACACGTTCGACCCGAGACCGAACTCGGTCGCGTTGGCGAGCGCGAGGGCCTCGTCGAGGTCGCGCACCCGGTAGAGCGCCGCGACGGGTCCGAACACCTCCTCGTGGTACATGCGCATCGGCGGGGTGATGCCGGTCACGACGGTGGGTGGGTAGTACCAGCCCGGCCGGTCGGGGCGGGCCCCGCCGCAGAGCACGACCGCGCCGTGCTCCGTCGCGTCGTGCACCTGGCCCTCCACTTCCTCTCGGCCGGCTGCGGTGGCGAGCGGCCCGACGTCGGTGTCGGGATCGGTCGGGTCACCGACGCGAAGGCCGGTCATCGCGGCGACGAACCGGGCCTCGAACGCGTCCGCGGCGGCGTCGTGCACGATGAACCGCTTCGCGGAGATGCAGCTCTGCCCGTTGTTCTGGCATCGGGACGTCGTCGCCACCGCGGCGGCCCGGTCGAGGTCCGCGGAGGGGAGGACGATGAACGCGTCGCTGCCGCCGAGCTCGAGGACAGTCGTCTTGACGACGTCGCCGGCGATCGAGGCGACGGAACGGCCCGCCGGGCCGCTCCCGGTGAGCGTCGCGGCCTGGATCCGGTCGTCGCGCAGCACCGCCTCGACCTGGCCCGAGGTGATCAGGAGCGTCTGGAACGCTCCCGGCGGGAACCCCGCGGTGTTGAAGAGCGTCTCGAGGTACCGGGCCGTGGCGGGGACGTTCGATGCGTGCTTGAGGAGCCCGACGTTCCCGGCCATCAACGCCGGTGCGGCGAAGCGGATGACCTGCCACAGGGGGAAGTTCCACGGCATCACCGCCAGCAGCGGGCCGAGCGGCTCGTACCGGGCGTAGGCGCGGCGGGCGCCGACCGCGTCGGCGTCGGCCGGCTCGTCGGCGAGGAACGCCTCGGCGTGGTCGGCGTAGAAGCGGCAGGCGGTCGCGCACTTGTGCACCTCGGCCCGGGCGGCTTCGACCGTCTTGCCCATCTCGGCGGTCATGGTCGGGGCCACGTCGTCGACGTCGGCGTCGAGGCGGTCCGCGGCGGCCCGCATCCACCCGGCCCGGGTGGCGAAGTCGCTGTGCCGGTAGTCGCGAAACGTGGACGCGGCCCGGCTCGAGCACGCGTCGACCTCGGCGTCGGTCATCGGCTCGTACCGCTCGAGGACCTCCTCCGTCGCGGGGTTGGTCACCGTGATTGCCATCTGGCCTCCTGACGCTCGATCTCGCCCATCTTCGCTCGCGGGTCGGTGAACTCCGGTCCCGAACCGCACGGCACGGGCGAATCGACCAGCCGGTCAGATACACTTGACGCGGCTCGAATTGGCGTGGATGAGCGCCCGGTGGGCGTGCGACGACGAGGAGGTGGCAGCGGATGCGACGACGAAGCGAACCCCCGAGTCCCTGCTGCCATCCCGCTCGCCCGGGTCTCTTCCGCCGCTAGTCGGACGCGGCCGCCCGGGCGGCGCGGGCTCGAATGCCCGCTCGCACCTGGAGGCCCCGATGGCCCGACGTCCGCCCCTGCCCAGCACCGCCGCGTTGCGTGAACGCCGCGACCGGCGCACGAAGCGACTGCTCGCGAACCGGGCCGTCGCGGACGCGCTCGTGTCGGTCGCCGGCATCCTCGGCCGGCCGGTGCGGATCAGCGGCGGCGCGGAGGTGGGCCGCCTCGCCGACCTGGTCGCCCGGTGGGACGGACAGCCGTACCCACCGCTCACCGGTCTCGTCGTGCGGGTGGCCCGGCGGCTGGCGTTCGTCCCGGTCGAGCAGCTCGTCAACGTTCAACGGTCGGGGCTGACCCTCGGGTCAGCCCGGTTCAGCCTGCGGGACTTCGAGCGTCGACCCGGCGAGGTGCTCCTCGCCGGTGATGTCCTCGACCATCAGCTCGTCGACGTCGACGGGGTCCGTGTCGTGCGCGCCTCGGACCTGTACCTGGCTCGGGTCATCGACGGGTGGCGGCTCGTCGGCGTGGACGTCGGCTTCCACTCGCTGCTGCGCCGGCTCGGGCCGCGCGGCCGGCGGGCCCGCCCGACCCCGGAGCGGGTCATCGACTGGGCCGCGATCCAGCCGTTCGGGGTCGAGTCGGGGCCGTTGCGGCTCCGGCGCGAGAACCAGTCGCTGTCCCGGCTGCGTCCCGGTGAGCTCGCCGACCTGCTCGAAGAGCTGGGCCGGCCCGAACGTCAGGAGCTGCTCGAATCGCTCGACCGGGACGAAGCTGCCGACGCGCTCGAGGAGATGGAAGCCGACGAGCTCCGCGCCTTGTTGCGCGACCTGCCGGTCGCGCGTGCCGCGGAGCTGCTCGCGGCGATGGAGCCCGACGAAGCCGCCGACGCGTTGCGGGACCTCGACGACGACGAGCTCGAAGAGATGCTGGGAGCGATGAGCCCGACGGTGGAGGCGCAGCTCCGGCCGCTCCTCGCGTACCCCGAGCACACCGCCGGGGGACTCATGACGACCCGGCTGCTCCTCGCCCGGCCGGGCGAGGAGGTCGACGACGTCCGAGCCCGACTCGCGGCGAGTGGAGACGAGTGCACCGACCTCGACGGGGTCGTCGTCGTCGACGACGCCGGTCAGCTCATCGACGACCTCCGGATGGTCGATCTGCTCCTCGCCGGGCCCCACGACCGTCTCGAGGCGCTCGCGTCGCCGTCGGAGCTGATCACCGTGACGAGCGACGCGCCGATCGCGGATGTGGTCGCCCGACTCATCGAGTCCCGGCGGGCCGTCGGTGATCGTGGTCGACGACGACCATCATCCCCTCGGCCGCATCCTCGCTGACGACGTCATCGACGCGCTCGTCCCCGAGCAGGGACGGCACCGGCTGCGCATCCCGTTCTGATGTTGCGGCCGCTCGCACGGTTGTCACGCCGGCGGCGGCGGCTGGTGATGATCCTCGCGGTCCTCGGGCCGGGGGTGATCGCCGCGAACGCGGGGAACGACGCCGGCGGCATCGCGACGTACGCGTCCGCGGGTGCGCAGTTCGTCTACCGGTCCCTCTTCCTGATGGTGCTGATCACCATCGCGCTTGTGGTCGTCCAGGAGATGTCAGCGCGGCTCGGCGCCTACTCGGGTGAGGGACTCGTCTCGCTGATCCGCGAGCAGTTCTCGCTGCGCATCGCGACGTTCGCGGTCGTGTGCCTCGTCGTCGCGAACCTGGGGTTGGTCGTCGCCGAGTTCGCCGGGATCGGGGCCGCGTTCGAGATCTTCGGGGTGTCCCGCTACGTCGCGGTGCCGCTCGCCGCGATCGCGATCTGGGCGACCGTCGTGTTCGGCTCCTACCGGTACGCGGAGCGGGCGTTCCTGGTCCTCTCGCTGGCCTTCCTCGCCTACCCGATCGCGGTGATCCTCGGGCATCCCGACTGGGGTGCGGTCGCCAGCAACACGATCTGGCCGCACTTCATCGCGAACCGCAGCTTCTTGGTGCTCGCGGTCGCGCTCGTCGGTACGACGATCACCCCGTACATGCAGCTGTACCAGGCCGCGGCGGTCACGGACCGGGGGATCGGACCGGAGGACTACCCGAAGGAACGGCTCGACAGCGTCGGAGGGGCGATCTTCGCCAACCTGATCAGCATGTTCATCATCATCGCCACCGCCGCGGCGATCGGGGGCAGCGGGGCGCTCGGCTCGGCCGACCAGGCCGCCCGGGCGTTGGCGCCGGTCGCGGGGTCGAGTGCCGCGTACCTGTTCGCGGTGGGGCTGCTCGGCGCGTCGGCGCTCGCCGCCGCGGTCGTCCCGCTGTCCACCGCGTACGGGCTGGCCGAGGCGGTCGGCGCCGAGCGGTCGGTGTCACGGTCGTGGTCCGAGGCTCGGCTCTTCCTCGGGCTGTTCACCGGGCAGGTCGTCCTCGGTGCGCTCGTGGCGTTGATCCCCGGGAACCTCATCCAGCTGCTGATCAACACCCAGATCCTGAACGGGCTCATCACCCCGGTGATCCTGACCTTCATCCTCATCTTGGCGAACCGGCGCAGCATCCTCGGTGACGCCGTGAACTCGCCGCGGTTCCGGGCCGTCGCGACGGTCTCGGTCGTCGCGGTCAGCACCCTCGCCCTCGTCGTCGTCGGCCAGACCGTGATCGGCTGGCTGCATCTCTAGTCGCCGCGGCGGGGCACGACGTAGCCTGCGCGGATGCCCGCGCACCGGTTCCCGCGCGCCGCGGTCGCGTCGCCGCACTACCTGGCCTCCGCGACCGGGCTTGCGGTCCTCGCCGACGGCGGGAACGCCGTCGACGCGGTCGTCGCCGCGAACCTCACCCTCGGGGTCGTCGCCCCGTACCTCTGCGGGTACGGGGGTGACCTGTTCGCGTTGGTGTGGGACGGCGAATCCGCGCACGGGTACCTCGGGTCGGGCCGCTCACCTGCCGGCGCGACCCGGGACGGCGTCGCCGGTCGCGGCCGGGACTGCCCACATGCCCGTGTTCGGTCCCGACTCCGTCACCGTGCCCGGCGCCGTCGCGGGCTGGTTTGACCTCCTGGAGCGGTTCGGCACCCGCGAGTTCGCGCCGCTCACCGACGACGCCCGAAGCTACGCGCGCGATGGCTTCCCGGTCACCGCGGCCGCCGCGCCGGTGTTCGCGGAAGCGGCCCGCATGTACCCGCCGCGGGGACCCTGGTACGGGGCGTGGCGGGCCCTGTACGCCGACGTCGAAGCGGGCTCGTGGCTCACCCAGCCCGGCCTCGCGCGCACGATCGAGACGCTGGCCCGGGACGGCCCCGACGCGTACTACCGGGGGCCGATCGGGGATGCGATCGTCGCCGCGGTCAACGACGGGGGAAGCGACCACCACCGCGACGACCTCGCCGCGCACGCGGGGGAGTGGGTCGAGCCGCTCACCGCCGCGTACCGGGACGTCGAGGTCCTCGAGCTGCCACCCCCCACCCAGGGGGTCACCGCGCTCGAGGCGCTCCGCATCCTCGACGGCTGCGCCCTCCCCGAGTCCGGCCCCGCCCGCCAGCATCTCCTCATCGAGGTGCTCAAGCAGGCGCTCGCCGACCGGGACGCGTTCGTCACCGACCCGGCCGCGATGCCATGTCCCGCCGCGGCGCTGCTCGACGAGGCCCACGTCGCCTCCCGCCGCGACGCGCTCCGGGCCGACGTCGCGGTGCACCCTGACCCGGGCCGGACCCAACCCGGCGGCACCGCGTACCTCTGCGCCGCGGACAGCGACGGGCTGCTCGTGAGCCTGATCCAGTCCAACTTCATGTCCTTCGGATCCGGGGTCCACGTGCCCGACTGGGGGATCAACCTCAACAACCGGGGGTTCTCGTTCAGTCTCGACGCGGGTCACGCGAACGTGTTCGCACCCGCGAAACGGCCGATGCACACGCTCATCCCCGCGCTCGCGCTGCCGCGACGGTGCCCCGTGGCTCGTGTTCGGGAGTATGGGCGGTGACGCCCAGACCGCCGTGCACCTCCAGCTCCTCGTCCGCCTCGTCGACGAAGGCCTGGACCCGGCCGACGCGTTGCGTGCCCCCCGCTGGCGGGTCGACCCCGGCTCGTGGCGCGTGCACGGCGAATCGCGTCTCGGTGACGCCGTGTTCGACGGTCTCCGCACTCGAGGCCACGACGTCGAGGTGGCACCGGCCTACGACGCGCGCATGGGCCACGCGCACGTCATCCGGCTCGAACGGCCCGGGTACGCGGCCGCAGCGGATCCCCGCTCCGAAGGCGACGCGCTCGGCCGCTGACCGGCCAATCCCCGCGCCACACCCGGATACGCTGCCATCATGCAGCCGATCCGGACGGTCGACGATGTGCGCGACGCGCTCGCCGCGCACGACTACCTCGCCGACGAAGGGCTCGCCACCGCGGTGTTCCTCGCGATACGGCTCGAACGGCCGCTGCTCCTCGAGGGTGAGGCCGGTGTCGGCAAGACCGAGCTAGCCCGGGTCCTGGCCCGCTGGACCGGCGGGGAGCTGGTCCGGCTCCAGTGCTACGAGGGCATCGACGCCGCGCAGGCGGTCTACGAGTGGGACTACTCGCGGCAGCTGCTGCACCTGCGCGCCGCCGAAGCCGCGGGCGGGCCGGTCCAAGAAGACGAGCTGTACTCGAAGCGGTTCCTCATCCGGCGGCCGCTGCTGCGGGCGATCGACTACGACGGGGGCCAGCCCCCGGTGCTGCTCGTCGACGAGGTCGACCGCGCCGACGACGAGTTCGAGGCGTTCCTCCTCGAGGTGCTCGCCGACTACGCGATCACGATCCCCGAGCTCGGCACCGTCCAGGCCTCTCACCCGCCGCTCGTCGTCGTCACCTCGAACCGGACGCGGGACGTCCACGACGCGTTGAAGCGCCGCTGCCTGTACCACTGGATCGACCACCCCGACTTCGCCCGGGAGCTGGCCATCCTGCGCGTCCGCGCCCCCGACGTGAGCGCGTCGCTGGCCCGCCAGGTCGCCGGCGCGGTCGAGGCGCTCCGGGACCTGGACCTGTACAAGCCGCCCGGGGTCGCCGAGACGATCGACTGGGCGCAGGCGCTCGCCGCGCTCGGCGCGGCGACGCTCGACGAGGAGACGATCGGGCTCACCCTCGGGACGGTCGTGAAGTACCGGGAAGACGAGCAGCGCGCCCGCGCCCACGGGTTGGATCGGCTCGTCGCCGCGGGACACGAGCGCGATGGCTGACCCGGCCGTCGCGGCCGACGAGCTCGTCGTCGGGTTCGCCCGGGTGCTGCGCCGCGCCGGTCTCGAGGTGCCGGTCGGGGCCACGATCACCCTCGCCCGGGCGTGGGCGGCGGTGGGGGTGGAGCGCCGCGGCGCGCTCTACTGGGCCGGTCGGGTCGTGCTGCTCCGCCGCCCCGAGGACGTCCCCCAGTACGACGAGGCGTTCGCGGCGTTCTTCGGTGGGGTGGAGCCGAGCGCGGTGCTCACGTCGAGCACGTCGGTGCGGATGGGCCTCGACGACGCGGCCGACGAGCCCGGCGAGGGGGGCGACGCCGGTGACGACGACGACGTGACCCTGTCGGTGCGGTGGAGCCCGGCCGAGGTGCTGCGCACCCGCGACTTCGCCGCGTGCAGCTCCGCGGAGCTCGACGAGGCCCGCCGTCTCATCGCGGACCTCCGCGTCGTGGGTGCGACGCGCCGTTCCCGCCGGCACCGCCCGGGTCGGAAGGACCGGGGTCGTCCGGATCTGCGGCGCACCGTGCGTCGCGCCCTGCGCGCCGGCGGGGAGCCGGTCACGCGGGCGTTCACCGCGCCGTCGACGCGGCCGCGCCGGATCGTGCTGCTCTGCGACGTGTCCGGGTCGATGGAGCCGTACGCGCGGGCGCTGCTGCGCTTCGTGCACACCGCGGTGGTTGGGGGCGCACGGGTGGAGGCGTTCACGCTCGGGACGAGGCTCACCCGCCTCACCCGGGAGCTGTCGTCCCGGGATCCCGACCAGGCCCTCGCGGTCGCGGCCCGGCGGGTGACCGACTGGTCGGGTGGCACCCGGCTCGGGGCGGGGATGCGCACCTTCAACGACCGGTGGGGGGTCCGCGGCATGGCCCGGGGTGCCACCGTCGTCATCCTCTCCGACGGCTGGGACCGGGGCGACCCGGAGCTGCTCGGCGCCGAGATGGCCCGCCTCCACCGGGTCGCGCACCGGGTCGTGTGGGTGAACCCGTTGAAGGCCACCCCCGACTACGCGCCGTTGGCGCGGGGGATGGCCGCGGCGCTCCCGCACGTCGACGAGTTCGTGACCGGTCACTCCGTCGCCGCGCTCGAAGACCTCGTCGGCGTCCTCGCCGGGTAGTTACGATGCGCGACCTGCTGGACGACATCGAACGGTGGCGGGCCGACGGGCACCGCGTCGCGGTCGCCCGCGTCGTCGGTCTCGACGGGTCCGGGCCGCGCGACCCCGGCGCGGCGATGGTCGTGAACGACGACGGTGACGTCGCCGGCTCGGTGTCCGGCGGCTGCGTCGAAGGGGCGGTGGTCACCGAGGCGCTCGCCGTCCTCGCCGGGGACCGCGACCGCGGGGTGATCACGTTCGGGTACTCCGACGACGAGGCGTTCGCGGTCGGGCTGACGTGCGGGGGCACGATCCACGTGTTCGTCGAGCCACTCGACTGGTGAGCACCACCAGCGTGCCGACCGGCACCCCGGTGTTCGACGCGCTCCGCGACGCGTTGCGGGCGGACGCGCCGGTGGCGCTCGCCACCGTCACGGCCGGGATCGGGGTGGGCGCCAAGCTGCTCGTCGGGTCGAGCCGCGAGCCGCTCGGGTCGCTCGGGCATCCCGACCTGGACCGGGTCGTCGCCCGCGACGCGCTCGGTGCCCTCGAAGCCGGCACCACCGTCACCCGGCACTACGGACCTCACGGTGAGGCCCGCGAAGACGACGTGACGGTGTTCATCGAATCGTTCGCGCCGCCGCCTCGCATGATCATCTTCGGTGCGGTCGACTTCACCGCCGCGCTCGCCCGGGCCGCGAAGCTGCTCGGCTACCGGGTCACCGTGTGCGACGCGCGGGCGGTGTTCGCGACACCGGCCCGGTTCCCGATGGCCGACGAGGTGGTCTGCGAGTGGCCCGACCGGTACCTCGCCGCTCACGGCGCGACGCTCGGTCCCCGCGACGCGGTGTGCGTGCTGACCCACGACGCCAAGTTCGACGTGCCCGCGATCGCCGCCGCGCTCGACACCCGGGTCGGGTACCTCGGCGCGATGGGGAGCCGCCGCACGCACGCCCGCCGAATGGAGCGGCTCCGGGAGGTCGGCGTCGACGAGGCCGGCCTCGCTCGGCTGCTCGCCCCGATCGGCCTCGACGTCGGGGCCCGCACCCCCGAGGAGACCGCGGTGGCGATCTGCGCCGAGATCATCGCCCGCCGTACGGGACGGTCCGCCCCGTCGCTGCGTGACGCCGCCGGGCCCATCCACGGGTAGCCGGGCGCGAAGAGAAGGAGGAGCGATGGAACTCGGACTCGAGGGCCGGTCCGCTGCGGTCGCGGCGGGCTCGCGGGGGCTCGGCCGGGCGTGCGCCGCCGCGCTCGCCGCGGAGGGCGTGCAGGTGGTGATCTGCGGGCGGGACCGCGCCCCGCTCGAGGCTGACTGCAGCCGAGCTCGGCGTCGTCCCGATCGTCGCCGACGTGTCCACCGCCGACGGGGGGCGCGGGTTCGTGCGCGACGCCCACGCCGCGCTCGGTACCATCGACATCCTGGTCACGAACGCCGGTGGCCCCCCACCCGGCAACTTCGCCGCGGTGTCCGACCCTGAGGAGTACGCGCGGGCGTTCGAGCTGAACGCGCTGTCCGACGATCGCGATGTGCGCCGAGGCGATCCCGGGGATGCAGGCGAAGCAGTGGGGACGGGTCGTGGCCATCACGTCGATCGCGGTGCGCCAGCCGATCCCGAACCTGATCCTGTCCAACACCGCCCGGGCCGGGCTCACCGGGTTCCTGAAGACCCTCGCCGGCGAGGTCGCACCCGACGGGATCACCGTGAACTCGCTCCAACCCGGGATCCACGACACCGACCGGATCCGTCAGCTCACGGGCGGGTCCGACACCGCGGCCGCGGGCATCCCGATGGGCCGCGTCGGTCGCCCCGCCGACTTCGGGGCGGTGTGCGCGTTCCTCTGCTCCGAATCGGCCCGGTTCGTCACCGGCGTCGCGCTGCCCGTCGACGGCGGCGCGTACACGGGGCTGCAGTAGCGATGCTGCGCCACGTGGTCTGTCTCACGTGGAGCGACGCGGCGACCCCCGCGGCGGTCGACGCGGTGATCGCCGGGCTCACCGAGCTGCCGGGCGTCATCCCCGAGATCCGCGCCTACACCGTGGCGAGCGACGTGGGGCTCGCCGCCGGCAACGCCGACCTGGCCATCGTCGCCGACTTCGACGACGCGGCCGGCTGGCGCCGCTACCTCGACCACCCGGCGCACCTGGCGGTCCTCCAGGAGCGGATCCGGCCCATCCTCGCCCAGCGAGCCGCGGTGCAGTGCGAGGTTCCCCAGCCGACCCGGTGAGGCCCGCGCCTACGCTGGAAACGATGCCCCGGCGCCGAATCCTCACCGTGCCGAACGCGATCTCCGTCCTGCGGCTGGCCTGCGCCCCCCTGTTCCTCTGGCTGCTCTTCGGCGCCGACGAGCGGGGCTGGGCGTTCGTCCTCCTCGGTGTCCTCGGCGCCACCGACTGGGTCGACGGGTGGATCGCCCGCCGCTACGACCAGGGCAGCGAGCTGGGCAAGATCCTCGACCCGACCGCCGACCGGATCCTGCTGCTCATGGCCGCGGTCGCGCTGCTCATCGACGGGGTCGTCCCCGTCGTGGGTCGCGGGGCTGATCCTCGCCCGGGAGGTCCTCGTCGGCGGCGCGACCCTCGGGTTGGCCGCCGCCGGCGCCCGCCGGATCGACGTCCAGTGGGCCGGGAAGGCGGGGACGCTGGCGCTCATGTTCGCCCTCCCCGGGTTCTTGCTCATCGACCTCCTGGACGCCGGCACCATCCAAGACGTGGTCCGGGTCCTCACCTGGCTGTGCACCGCGGCTGGGCTGGCGCTCAGCTACTACGCGGCCGCGAAGTACGTGCCCGCGGCCCGCGATGCGCTCCGTGACGGCCGCCGCGCTCGGGCCGGCACCACCGAGAGGATCCCGGCGTGAAGGCGGTGATCCTCGCCGGCGGGGAAGGCACCCGGTTGCGGCCCCTCACCAGCAACCAAGCCAAGCCGATGATGCCGCTCGTCAACCGGCCGATGATGGAGCACATCGTCGCGCTGCTCGCCCAGCACGGTTTCGACGAGATCGTCGTCACCGTCGCGTACCTCGCCAACCAGATCCGCACCTACTTCGACGACGGCTCCGAGTTCGGCGTCCAGATGCGGTACGCGACCGACGAGCAGCCGCTCGGCACCGCCGGGTCGGTCCGCAACGCTGTCGGCCGAGCTCGACGACACGTTCCTCGTCATCTCCGGCGACGTCCTCACCGACATCGACCTCACCGCGTTCGTCAAAGCCCACCGGGACAGCGGCGCGCTCGCGTCGATCGGGTTGAAGCGGGTCGAGAACCCCCTCGAGTTCGGGATCGTCATCACCCGACCCGACGGATCGGTCGAGCGGTTCCTGGAGAAGCCGACGTGGGGGCAGGTGTTCTCCGACACGATCAACACCGGCATCTACGTCCTCGAACCCGAGATCTTCGACTTCATCCCCGACGGGGAAGTGGTCGACTTCTCCGGGGACGTGTTCCCCGCCGCGCTCGACCAGGGGCACACCATCCACGGTCACGTCACCGACGGCTACTGGGAGGACGTCGGCACCACCGAGGCGTACCTGCGCGCCCACGCCGACGTCCTCGACGGGCGGGTCCACGTCGACATCGGCGGGTTCGACCTCGGCGACGGCGTCTGGCTCGGTGAAGGCGCCGAGCTCGACCCGGAGGCCCAGATCGACGGCCCGGTCGTGATCGGCGACAACTCCCGCGTCGACGCCGGCGCGCACCTCGCCGAGTACACGGTGCTCGGCACCGACGTCGTCATCCGCAGCGAAGCCCACCTCGTCCGCTCGGTGCTCCAGGACCACGTCTACGTCGGGCGCGGCGCCCGGCTGCGCGGCGCGATCGTCGGCCGCAACAGCGACCTCCGCGAGCACTCCGTGCTCGAGGAGAACGTCGTCGTCGGTGACGACTGTTTCGTCGGCCGCCACGCGGTCGTCAACGCCGGGGTCAAGATCTACCCGTTCAAGACGGTCGACGCGTCCGCGGTCGTGAACTCGTCGATCGTGTGGGAGACCCGCGGGGTACGGACCCTGTTCGGGCGGCGGGGCGTCACCGGTCTCGCCAACGTCGACGTCACCCCCGAAGTCGCGGTCCGGGTCGCGATGGCATACGGCACCGCGTTGAAGCGGGGTGCGGTCGTCACCGCGAGCCGCGACACCAGCCGGGTCGCGCGGGCGTTGAAACGGGCGGTGATCGGCGGGTTGAACCTCGCCGGTGTGACCGTCGAGGACGTCGAGCTCGCCACGGTGCCCCTCACCCGCTTCCAGGTTCGCAACAGCCAGGCGCTCGGTGGGATCTCGGTGCGGCTCGTGCCTGGCGACCCCGACAGCGTCGAGCTGCGCTTCTTCGACGCCGACGGCCGCGACATCGACGCGGGGATGCAACGCAAGGTCGAGCGGCTCCTCCACCGGGAGGACTACCGGCGGGCGTTCGCCGGGGACATCGGCGACATCGTGTACCCGCCCCGCGCGATCGAGTTCTACACCGCGGCGTTGGAGCGCTCCGTGCACGCCGCGAGGCTGCGGGAAGCCCCGTTCAAGGTCGTGATCGACTACTCGTTCGGCGCCTCGTCCATCGTCATGCCGACCGTGCTCGCCAAGCTCGGCGCCGAGGTCCTCGCCGTGAACCCGTACGCGAGCACCGCCGCGGGCACCGCGGCGGAGCCGACCGCGCAGCACGCCCGGGTCGGGGAGCTGGTGCGGGCGTCGGGCAGCCACGTCGGGTACGTGATCGACACGGCGGGGGAGACCGCCACCATCGTCGACGACCGCGGTCACGTGCTGAGCGACACCGAGGCGCTCCTCACCCTGGTCAGCCTGGTGTGCGAGGCGCACCCGGGCGCGCGGATCGCGCTGCCGGTCTCGACCACGCGGGAAGCGGCCCGGCTCGCCGACGCGCGCGGGGGAGAGGTGGTGTGGACCAAGCTCGCCGACGCTCATCTCATGGAAGTCGCGTCCGAGGGCGGGATCACCTTCGCCGCGTCGACCGGCGGTGCGTTCATCTGGCCCGCGTTCCTGCCCGCCTACGACGCCATGGCCACCCTCGCGCACCTGCTCGACCTGCTCGCCGAGAGCGGCCGGACCCTCTCCGGGGTGGTGCGCGACCTCCCCGCGGTGCACCAGGTGCACCACATCGTCGCCACCCCGTGGGAACGCAAAGGGGCGGTCATGCGGGAGCTGGTCGAGCATCCACCTCCCGGGGACCTCGAGCTGCTCGACGGGATCAAGGTGATCCGACCCGACGGGTGGATCCTCATCCTCCCCGACCCGCAGGACCCGCTGACCCACGTGTGGGCCGAAGGGGAGAACCCGGCCGCGGCGGGCGAGCTCGCCGCCGAAGCCGTCGACGCGATCGGGAAGGCCCTCCAGTAGGGTTCCGCCGCCGCCGTTCCGGGAGAGACCGTGGAGTACCCGACCGACCGCAAGTACAGCGAGCAGCACGAGTGGGTGCTCGTCGACGGCGGGACCGCCCGGGTCGGGATCACCGACTACGCCCAGGACGCCCTCGGTGACGTCGTCTACGTGCAGCTCCCCGACGTCGGCCTCGAGGTGATCGCCCACGCGTCGTGCGCGGAAGTCGAAATCGACCAAGTCGGTGTCGGAGATCTACGCCCCGATGTCCGGGACGGTGTCGGAGGTGAACTCGGCGCTCGACGACGAACCCGAGCTCCTCAACCGGGACCCCTACGGGGCGGGCTGGATCTTCACCCTCACGGTCGCCGACCCGGGTGAGGTCGACGCGCTGCTCGACGCGGCCGGGTACCAGCACCTCGTCGAGTCCGCCTGAGCGACCCAGGGTCGTTGAAGCCCTTCGGGGCCATCGGTACCCTCGATCCATGCGTTGTCGTCGGTGTGGCCATGAGAACGAGGTCGGAGCCAACTTCTGCTCCTCGTGTGGCGCCTCCCTCAACGACGAGGACGAGACCACCGCGTCGCTCGGGATCCTCGAGGACCGCCACGACCTCGAAGAGGAGCTCGGTGACCTCCTCGACGACCTGGCCCCCGACGTCGGGCTGCTCGTCGTCCGGCGAGGCCCGAACGCCGGGAGCACCTACGCGCTCGACGCCGAGGCCACCAGCATCGGCCGGCACCCCGACTCGGACCTGTTCCTCGACGACGTCACCGTGTCCCGCCGGCACGCCGCGATCCGCCGCACCGGGGAGGGCTACGAGATCAGCGACGTCGGATCGCTGAACGGCACCTACGTGCAGGGGGAGCGGATCGACACCGGGCCGCTGACCGACATGGCCGAGGTGCAGATCGGCCGGTTCGTCCTCACCTTCCTCCTCGGCGGTCGGAGCGGGGCCACCACGTGAGCGTCGCCGCCGGTGACAGCGGGCATCTGTCGATCGGGGAGGTCCTCACCCACCTCCACGAGGAGTTCCCCGACGTCACCGTCTCCAAGATCCGGTTCCTCGAGAGCCAGGGGCTCATCGACCCGGAACGGACCCCGTCGGGCTACCGGCGCTTCTACGGCTCCGACCTCGAACGGCTGCGCTGGATCCTGTACCAGCAGCGGGAGCACTTCCTCCCGTTGCGGGTCATCAAGGAGCGACTCGACCGGTTCGGTCCCGCCGGGGCGCCACCGGTCGACGCGACCAACGGCGACGAGCCCCAACCGGTCCCGGCGCCGCTGTCCGTCGCGCCCGCGGTGGTCGTCGAGCCGCTCCCCGCGCCCGCACCCCGGCGTCACGGGGAGCTGCCGCTCCCGCTCGAAGGGCTCGAGCCGGAACCGGCCAACGTCGCTCCCGCGACCGACACCACCCCCCAGTCGGCCGAGATCACCCGCGCCGAGCTGCTCGCGCGCCACCCGTCTCGGTGACCACGCCCTCGAAGAGCTCGAGGGCTACGGGATCATCACCCCGATCCTCGGGCACGGCGACGCGGCCCGCTACGACGAGGAAGGCCTCGAGACCGCCCGCGCCGCGGCCGCGTTCTACGCGCACGGGGTCACCGCCCGGCACCTGCGCATGTACCAGCACTTCGCCGATCGTGAAGCCGAGCTGCTCGGCCAGGTGCTCCTCCCGTACCGGCGGCAACGCAACCCCGCGTCGCGGGCGCGGCTCGTCGCCGAGCTCGAGCAGCTCGCCCGAGCCGGGGGGCGGATCCGGACCGTGATGCTGCGACCGCGCCCTGCGCCACGCGCTCGGCGAGTGACGACCGCCGTCCCGGCGCTGCCGCGTCCTCCTCGACCGAGACGCGATCCGCACCCGGGTCGACGAGCTCGCGGCGCGCATCGCCGTCGACCATCCCGACGGGGTCGTCCTCGTCGGGGTCCTCAAGGGCGCGTTGGTGTTCCTCGCCGACCTCGCCCGCGCCATCCGCGGCATCGACGTGCAGCTCGACTTCCTCGCCATCTCCCGGTACGCGCCCGACAGCGGACGGGTCCGCATCCTCCAGGACCTCGACCTTGACGTCGCCGGCCGCAACGTGGTCATCGTCGAAGACCTCGTCGACACGGGCTTGACCCTCGCGTACCTCCTCGGGCACGTCCGCGAGCGCGGGCCTCGCCGTGTCGACGTCTGCGCGCTGCTCGACCGGGCCGAACGGCGCATCGTGCCGCTCGAGGTGCGCTACGTCGGCATCGAGGTTCCCGGCGACGCGTTCCTGCTCGGCTACGGGCTCCACTTCAGCGAGCGGTACCGCAACCTCCCGGTCATCGTCGAAGCCGACCGGGACGCGGTGCTCGCCGACCCCGACGCCTACCTCGACGCGTACGGAACCCGACGGTGAAGCACCCGAAATCCATGGCTTCGGGCCGCTTCGGTCGCCGATCCGGACGCTCAGAGCGCGATGCTAGAGTCGTTTCCGTTCCGGGGTACGAGGACGAAAGGCGCCGCCAGTGATCCAGATGTCGCTGGTGGGGGTCCGGGTCGAGGTCCCCACGAACCAGCCCATCGTGCTCCTCCGCGAAGAGGACGGGCAGCGGTACCTGCCGATCTTCATCGGCCCCCCGGAAGCCACCGCGATCGTCTACGCGTTGCAGGGCATGGAGACCCCGCGGCCGATGACCCATGACCTGTTCAAGACCGTCCTCGACGAGATGTCGATGCGGCTCCAACGGGTCGTGATCACCGAGCTGCACGACGGGACCTTCTACGCCGAGATCGAGCTGGGCCAGGACGAGGAGATCCGCCGGATCTCCTCCCGGCCGTCCGACGCGCTCGCCCTCGCCGCCCGCTACCCCGACCCGGTCCCGATCTACGCCGACGAGGCCGTCCTCGACGAAGCCGGAGTCCTCTTCGACCAGGACGAGGAAGAGGCCGAGATCGAGGAGTTCCGGGAGTTCCTGAACCAGGTCCAACCCGACGACTTCGCCCCCGAGTGAGCGGCGTTGACGGGCCCCGGCCGCCCGGGTACGGTCACAGCGGCGTAACTACGCCCGTGTGACTCCGGGAGGGCAGCGTGGGAGCCGAGGCGAGGAAAGGGCGGGCAGGCGCGCCCACGGTCATCGCGGGAACCCTCGACGAGGCCCTCACTCCCGAACCCGGCTACGGCGGCCCCCAGGTGTGCGCCATCGTCGACATCTCGTACCGCCAGCTCGACTACTGGGCCCGCACCGGGCTGGTCCGCCCGTCGCTCGCCGACGCGCGGGGGAGTGGCACCCAGCGGCGCTACTCGTACCGTGACCTGGTCCGCCTCAAAGTCATCAAGAGCCTCCTCGACGCGGGCGTGAAGCTCCAGACCGCCCGCCGCGCCATCGAGTACCTCCGTGAGGACACCGCGAGCTGGGAGACCGCCAGCCTCGTGCTCGACGGCACCGACTCGGTGCTCGCCCACGACGGTGACCAGCTCATCGACCTCGTCCGGCACGGCCAAGGCGTGCTGAACATCGTCCCGCTCGGCCACGTCAAAGACGAGCTCGACTCGAGGATCCACGCGCTCGCCCCGACGAACGGGGCGACGCCGAGAGACCGGGCCCGACAGGCGGCCGAGGGGGGCTGACCCATCGGCGACCCGCTCCCGCACGAGCAGCACCGCTTCGCGCACAACTCCGAGCGTCAGTTCGCCAAGCTCCTCGACTTCTACGGGATCGTGTGGGAGTACGAACCGCGCACGTTCCCTCTCGACGAGAACCATCACGGTCACACCACCCAGGCGTTCACCCCCGACTTCTACCTCCCCGCGTACGACCTCTACATCGAGATCACGACCCTGAACCAGAAGCTCGTGACCAAGAAGAACCGCAAAGCCCGACGGCTGCGCGAGCGGTACCCGGGCGTGCAAATCAAGGTGCTGTACCAGCGCGACTACCTGCACCTCCTCGTGAAGTACGGGCTCGAGCCGCCCTCCCAGCTGAGCGGCACCCCCGTCAACCCGGCCGCTCGCCTCGACCTGCGTCCCGAGCGAGACGTCGACACCAACGAGGCCGAGACCGCCTGAACCCGGCCGCGTAGGCTCCCGCGCCCATGCCCGACGCGTTGCGCCACAGTCCCCTCGACGCCGAACACCGCGTCCTCGGCGCCCGCTTCGCCGAGTTCGGCGGCTGGGACATGCCGATCCAGTACACCAGCGTCCTCGAGGAGCACCGCGCCTGCCGGACCGACGCGGTCGTCTTCGACGTGTCCCACCTCGGCACCGTCCAGGTCACCGGACCCGGCGCGTTCGATGCGCTCCAATGGGCGTTCACCAACGACCTGCACCGCATCGAACCCGGCCGAGCCCAGTACACCCACCTCCTCGACCCCGACGACGCGCACGTCGTCGACGACCTCATCGTCTGGTGGGTCGCCCCCGACGAGTTCCTCGTCATGCCCAACGCGTCGAACACCCGCGGGGTCACCACCGCGCTCGGCGAAGCGCGGGCCCACACGTCGGCGGGCTGCGACACCCGCGACGTCACCGACACCCGCGCCGTGCTCGCGGTGCAAGGACCGCGGGCACGAGCCCGGCTCGACGCGGTCCTCCCCGAGGCGGCCACGGTGCCCCGCTTCGCGGTCCGGCCCGTCCGGCACGGCTTCGACGGGTACGTCGCCGGCACCGGCTACACCGGCGAGGACGGCGTCGAGCTGCACGTCCCCGCCGCGGCCGCGCCGACCGTGTGGGGGGCGCTGCTCGCCGCCGACGTCCGCCCCGCCGGGCTCGGCGCCCGCGACACGCTCCGCCTCGAAGCCGGCTTCCCGTTGCACGGCCACGAGCTCGGCCCCGGGATCACCCCCCTCCAAGCCGGGCTCGGCTGGGTGGTCCGCTTCGACAAGGGCGACTTCCGCGGCCGGGCGCCGCTCCTGGCGGAACGGGAACGGGGCGTCACCCGACGTCTGCGGGGCCTCCTCGGCGACGACCGCCAGGTCCCACGGGCCGGCTGCCCCGTCCGCGTCGACGCGGAGCCGGTCGGGGCGGTGACCAGCGGCAACTTCTCACCCACCCTCGAACGGGGCATCGCGCTCGCGTTCCTTCCTCCCGACGTCGCCGAGGGGACACCGGTCACGATCGACGTGCGCGGCCGGTCCGTCGCCGCGACGGTCGTCCCGACCCCGTTCGTGCACCAGCCTTGACCGCCGCGCTCCGTGGTCGCCGCGGGCGGCAGGCGGGGTCGATGCGCAACGCGGCGAGAACAAGGTGTGACTCGGTGGCGAACACCGCGCCAAGAAGTCACGCGTCGGTTCCCCTCCCGTCGGAGCGGTCGGCGAACGTGGCCGGTGTCCCGGAGCGGAGCGTGACCGAGGAGGACCCGTGCGCAACGGTCGAAGTGTCGTCGCCGCGCTCGCGGTCGTCGCGACGCCCGCCGCCGGCGGAGACGCGCCCGGGCACGGGCCCGGCGGGGAGAGGACTCACGCCCGGTCACGTACCACCCCGACCGCGAACCCGACCGCCGTATCGACGGCGTCAGCTACGACGACGACCGCAACCGAGTCGTCTGCGACGACGACCTCCCCCGGCTGCGTATCCACATCGACTACGACGCGCCGTACCTCGACTTCGGGCGCTGGCGCATCCCCATCGTGATCGACTGGGGTGACGGCACCCACGACACCCTGCCGCCGTTCCCCGATTCCCACGCCGCGGACCCGCCCCGCCCCTACGAGCTCGTCCACACCTACGCGACGGGCTTCGACACGACCGGCGTCGCCGTCCACGACAACTGCCACGACCTTCTCGGCGCCGCCGACGGGCACCGCCACGGCGCGCCCCTCGACGCGCTCCGCGACTCCTGCCCGAACGGATCGCCGCCGCCGGCTCCCCGAGACGCCCGTCGCGGTCCTGCTCCCGCTCGCCGCGGTGCTCGTCGCCGGCACCTGGTACACGTGGCGGCGCCGTGGTCGACACCGTCCCGCCGGAACCGACCTCGAACCCGGGCGAGCCCCGCACGGCGGCGTCGCTACTGTCGGCGCGTCGAAGCCCCCGGGAACACGGAAGAGTCGCCCGTGGTCGAGGACCTGTCCGATCCCCGCCGGAGCGAACCGGCCTACGTGCTTCCCGAACGGGCGATGCTCGAGGACTGGCTCGAGTTCC
Organism: uncultured Actinomycetes bacterium; assembly: GCA_963714105.1. Taxonomy (GTDB): domain Bacteria; phylum Actinomycetota; class Acidimicrobiia; order IMCC26256; family PALSA-555; genus PALSA-555. Next base: position 3,177,973 of record OY970233.1, read on the forward strand.
ACCGCACCACGCTGCTGCTCAAGTGCGAGGGGCTCGACGACGCCGCCCGCAAGACCCGGCCGGTGCCCACCTCGAACCTGTCACTGCACGGGCTGGTGCGGCACATGACCGACGTCGAGCACGGCTGGTTCCGCCGGACCCTCCTCGGCGACGACTCCGCCCGCTCGGTCTGGCGAGACCCCGACGTCGAGGACAGCGAGCTCGTCCCGCTCGACGACGCCGACTGGTCGACCGACCTCGCCGAGTGGCACGCCGAGTGCGACCGCAGCCGCGCCGCCGCGGCCGCGCACGACCTCGACGACACGGGCAGCCGCGACGGTCGGCCCTGCTCGCTGCGCTGGATCTACGTCCACATGATCGAGGAGTACGCGCGCCACAACGGGCACGCCGACCTCATCCGCGAGCTCGTCGACGGTCGCGTCGGCTGGTGAACCCGACCCACACGGTTCGGGGCGGGCACCGACCGGCGGGGATGCGGGCGCTACGCTGACCCGGACAGCCGTTGAACCCGGTCGGGAGAGTTCTCGTCCCGAGGGACGAGGCGCCGAAGGAGCAACCACTCCCGGAACCTCTCAGGCCCACGAACCGACCGGGTGAGGCCACGCTGGAGAGCAGGTGGGATCCGTCCCACCTCACCGAAGGGGAAAGCCGGTCCGCCGGCGAATCTCTCAGGTCCCCCGACAGCGCGGGAGCGGCGGGTCACGACCGTGACCCGGGACACCAGGCCGCGACCGGGTCCGTGTGACCCCCCGAACCGCTGACGGAGACCCATGACCCTGCGTGACCTCGACCCCACCCGCTTCGTCGAACGCCACGTCGGCCCCGACCCCGCCGAGCAGGCCGCCATGCTCGCCGCGCTCGGCTTCGAGACCCTCGACGAGCTCGCGGCGGCGACGGTGCCCGCGACGATCCGCATCGACGCGCCCCTCGACCTGCCCGCGGCCGCCGATGAGGTCACGGTGGGGGAGGAGTTGCGCGCCCTCGCGGACCGGAACACGCGGCTGGTGTCGCTGCTCGGCACCGGCTACTCGGACACGATCACGCCGCCGGTCATCCAGCGCAACGTGCTCGAGAACCCGGCCTGGTACACCGCGTACACCCCGTACCAGCCCGAGATCTCCCAAGGTCGCCTCGAGGCGCTCCTGAACTTCCAGACCCTCGTCGCCGACCTGACCGGCATGGAGCTGTCGAACTCGTCGCTGCTCGACGAGTCCACCGCCGCGGCGGAGGCGCTCGCCCTGTGCCAGCGGGTCAACGCCAAGGCCGGCACCCGCTTCGTCGTCGATCCCGACGTGCACCCCCAGACCGTCGCGGTGCTCCGCACCCGCGCCGACGCGCTCGGGCTCGACCTCGTCGTCGGCGACCCGGCGACCGTCGACCACGACGGGCTGTTCGGGGTGCTGCTCCAAGAGCCCGGCAGCAGCGGCGCGGTCACCGACCGGCGGGCGCTCATCGCCGAGCTGCGCGCCGCGGGGGTGCTCGTCGTCGTCGCCACCGACCTGCTCGCCTGCACCCTGATCGTCCCGCCCGGGGAGCAGGGCGCCGACGTGGTCGTCGGGTCGTCGCAGCGCTTCGGTGTCCCCCTCGGGTTCGGTGGCCCCCACGCCGCGTTCCTCGCGACCCGTGACGAGTACAAGCGCAACCTGCCCGGGCGGCTCGTCGGCGTGTCGGTCGACGAGGCCGGCCGGCCCGCGTTGCGCCTCGCGTTGCAGACCCGCGAGCAGCACATCCGGCGGGAGCGGGCCACGAGCAACATCTGCACCGCCCAGGTGCTCCTCGCCGTCATCGCCGGCCTCTACGCCGTGTACCACGGCCCCGACGGGCTCGCCCGGATCGCGGCTCGGGTGCATCGCCTCGCCGTGATCCTCGCCGCCGGGCTCCGCGACGCCGACGTCACCGTCCTCACCCCGACGTGCTTCGACACGATCACCGTGCAGGTCCCCGGCCGGGCCGCGACCGTCGCCGCCGCGGCCCGCGAGCGGGGGATCAACCTGCGGGTCGTCGACGCCGACACGATCGGGGTCGCGCTCGACGAGACCACGACCCCCGCGGCCGTGGAGGCGGTGTGGGCCGCGTTCGGGGTGACCGCCCGGGTCGAGGACCTCGACCGTCGCGTCGACGACGCGTTCCCGGAGCCGCTGCGCCGTGCCTCCGGCTACCTCACCCACCCGGTGTTCCACCAGTACCAGTCCGAGACCGACCTGCTGCGGTACCTCCGCCGCCTCGCCGACCGGGACCTGGCCCTCGACCGCACGATGATCCCGCTCGGGTCGTGCACCATGAAGCTGAACGCGACCACCGAGATGGTGCCGATCACCTGGCCCGAGTTCGCCGGGCTGCACCCGTTCGCGCCGCTCGACCAGGCCGCCGGGTACCGGCAGCTGTTCGACGAGCTCGAACGGTGGCTGGCCGAGATCACCGGGTACGACGCGGTGTCGCTCCAACCGAACGCCGGCTCCCAGGGGGAGTTCGCGGGGCTGCTCGCCATCCGCGCCTACCACCGGGCCCGCGGGGAGGAGGAGCGGGACGTGTGCCTCATCCCCGCGTCGGCGCACGGGACGAACGCGGCCAGCGCGGCGATGGCGGGCCTGCGCGTCGTCGTGGTCGCCTGCGACGACGACGGCAACGTCGACGTCGACGACCTGAAGGTCAAGGCCCACGACCACGCCGCGCGCCTCGCCGCGCTGATGGTCACGTACCCGTCGACACACGGGGTGTTCGAAGCCGCGATCCGGGACGTGTGCACGATCGTCCACGACGCCGGCGGGCAGGTGTACCTCGACGGCGCGAACCTCAACGCGCTCGTCGGGGTCGCCAAACCGGGCGAGTTCGGCGCCGACGTGTCGCACCTGAACCTGCACAAGACGTTCTGCATCCCCCACGGTGGGGGAGGACCGGGCGTCGGGCCGGTCGCGGTGCGGGCCCACCTCGCCCCCTACCTGCCGAACCACCCGCTCGTCCCCGCGGCCGGACCCGCCACCGGGGTCGGCCCGATCAGCGAGGCGCCGTGGGGCTCTGCCGGGATCCTCCCCATCTCGTGGGCGTACCTGCGGCTCATGGGCCCCGACGGGCTCCGCACCGCGACGCTCGTCGCGATCCTGAACGCCAACTACGTCGCGGTCCGCCTCGCCGACCACTACCCGGTGCTGTACACGGGCCCGGACGGGCTCGTCGCCCACGAGTGCATCCTCGACCTGCGCCCCATCACCCAGGCCACCGGGGTCACCGCGGAGGACGTCGCGAAGCGGCTCATCGACTTCGGGTTCCACGCCCCGACCATGTCGTTCCCGGTCGCGGGAACGCTGATGGTCGAACCCACCGAATCGGAATCGCGGCGCGAGCTGGACCGGTTCTGCGACGCGATGATCACGATCCGCGACGAGATCCGTGCCGTCGAGCGAGGGGAGTGGACCCTCGACGACAGCCCGCTGCGTCACGCGCCCCACCCGGCCGCGGATCTCCTCGTCGCCGACTGGTCCCGCCCCTACGACCGGGCGCGGGCCGCCTACCCCCGCCCCGAGCTGCACACCGACAAGTACTGGCCGCCCGTGGGGCGCATCGACAACGCCTACGGGGACCGCAACGTGGTCTGCTCCTGCCCGCCGCTCGAGGCCTACGTGGGGGAGTGAGGGTCGCCCGATCCGGGACGCCCCTGTCGTAGGCTCGTCGGTCGATGACCGAACGATGGAGCGGTGAGCCGACCGAGCCGATGCCCGGCTACGGCGGCTACGGCAACCAGCCCGGCGGTGGGGAACCCACCCAGATGATGCCGCCCGGTCGGGGGCCGACCGGTACCGGTGGGCCGGGAAGCTTCGACGACGAGCTGCGCCGCCGCCGGAAGCGGAACTGGCTCATCGCCGCCGGGGTGCTCGCCGTGGTCATCATCGTCGTCCTGGTCGTCCTGTTGCTCACCAGCTCCAACAGCTCGAATGGGGTGACGATCAGCTCGTTCACGGTGCCGAGCACCGTGAACTGCAACAGCCCGACCACCATCGGGGTCTCCTGGTCGACGTCGAACGCCTCCACCGTCCAGCTTTCGATCGACGGGGCCGTGTTCAAGACCTACTCCGGTTCCAACGGCTCCGACGTCGTCCCCTTCGCGTGCAACGGGCGATCACACACCTACACGCTCCTCGCGCAGGACAGCAGCGGCGCGCACGCCACCCAGACCCAGACCGTGACCCAGATCTCGTCGCCGACCACGTCGTCCTCGACGACGACCACCACCAAGGCGCCCCCGACCTCGTCGTCGACCACCACGACCAGCAGCACCAGCACGACGACGACGACCTAGCCCCGACGGATCGGGTCGACCGGCTACTGGCGGTGCGCCACCAGGTAGGACCTGGTCGTTCGGGCCGGCCGAACCGAGATCGGGAGCATCCGAACCCTGAATCCTCGAGGGGTTCGCTACAGCGACTGCCAGATCCGGATGTCCGCGCATGAGATCTCCGCCGAGGTGAGGCTCCGAGTGGACCTTCGTGTACATGATGCTGTCGGCTGCGCTGGCCGTCCCGGCGAGGCCGAGCACACTTCCGCGCGCGATCCTCGACCCATCACGAGCGCCGGGCCGTCCTCACGGACCGGGCGATCCGGCGCTCGCCGAGCACCCCGACAGAGGAGCACCATGGCCCGGCCACTCGTCGTGATCACCGCCGTCCACAACGCGTTCCGTGCCGACATGGCGGCCATCGACGACGCCGCCCTCGCCGCGGCGCGCGGACAACCCGGGCTCGAGTCGACCGTCGAGCGCTTCTGGCGCATGAACGAGGTTCTCACCTGGCACGCCCACGGCGAGGAAGCGGGGATCTTCCCAGCCCTGGAAACGGTCGCCCCCGACGTCGTGACCGCCTACGACATGGATCACCGTGGCCTCGACGCCGCCTTCGAGTCACTCCGAGACGCCGTCTCCGCACACGACCCCCTCGAGACGGCACGAGCGACAGCCGCGTTCAAGTTCCATCTCGACTTACACCTCACCAAGGAGGACCGGCACTTGTACGTCCTCTTCGAGGAACGGCTCTCCGAAGCGGAGCAGGTACGCGCGGTCACCGTCCTCGGGTCGGCGGTCACCGAGCAGACGGCCTTCATCGAGTGGCTCTTCCCCAAGCTCGGTGACGAGGATCGGGAGCAGGTGCTGCGGTACTGGCAGACCGTCCTGCCGCCCGAGGCCTTCGCCGGATCTCTGCAGCTCGCCAAGCGCGCCGCGGGGGAGAGCCTCGACCGGGTCGCGGCCCGGCTCCCCAACGTCCCGCTCGACTGACGACCCCGACGGCGGCCTGCTCGCACCCACACCCCCGACTTCCCACCCTTCACCGCCAGGGGAGCGCGTGGAAGCCCGCGACTGCCCTGGTTCCTCCGTAGTTGACATAACGAGGATTATCGGCATTTCCCGCCAGGCCCGGCGCCTCAAGGGACCGCCCGAAGCCTCCGATGTCCTAATGGCTGGGAGGCGGATAACGGGTCCGCTCTGAGCCACGTCGCGGTGCGGTCTGACCCCGACGGTCGGAAGGCTCGGGAGCATGCTTGGACGAGGAAAGTCGAGCTGGCTGGTCGGCGTCAGTGTCGTCGGCGCGGCGTTCATGGTCGGCGCCTCCGGGGCCGGCGCCACAGCCACCGGGACGACCCACCGGGCCCAGTCCGGTTCTGCGGTCGACATCACACCGATCCTCGAGTGCAGCGTCGCCCAGCACGGCATGACCCGGACCGTGTTCGGCTATCACAACCCCGGGCCGACGACGACGGTCGCGGTTGGTCCCGACAACATGTTCTCCCCCGGTCCTGCGGCACGCGGCCAACCGACCCGGTTCGTGTCCGGCACACGGGTGAACGTGTTCCAGGTGCGGGACCCGCGACCGGTCGTCTGGACCCTCGGATCGCGTCAGGTGCACGCTCCCGGGCCGGTGTGTGAGGCCACCCCCGCGTCGAGCACGCTGGCCGGCTGGGGCCCGATCGCGGGGCTCGTGGGCGTCACGCTCGTCCTCGGGGGTCTCCTGTTCTGGCGGACCCGACGGCTGCGAGCGAGGGCGACATGACCGTCTCCACCGAGCCGCTCGGCCTCGCGACGAGCGAGCCGCTGGCCGCCCCAGCCGGGCACGGGGCCCCGAAGGGGACGCCGTGGACCCTGCTGTTCCTCGCCGGGCTCGGTCTCATCCTCGTCGGCGCGGTCGGTCTGCACGACGCCAGCCTCGCGGTCGTCGTGTTCCTGACCGTGTTGTTCATCGTGTTCCTGCTCCGGCACCTCGCGTTCGCCATCTCGGCGCTGTCGACCGCGCCCGTCGACATCCGGTCGCAGACCGGGTTCGACTTCGGATACCAGCCCTTCATCTCGGTGATGGTCCCCTGCCACAACGAGGAGCTGGTCATCGGGGGGCTGCTCGAGACCCTGCTCCTGTTCGACTACCCGAAGGACCGCCACGAGCTCATCGTGATCGACGACGGGTCCACTGACGCCACCGCCGAGATCGTCGACGACTTCGCCCGCCGTCACCCGGTCGTGCGACGCCTCCACCGGCCACCGCACTCCGGCGGTGGGAAGTCCGGGGCGCTCAACGCCGGGCTGGCCGGCGCTCGCGGGGAGGTCATCGTGGTGTTCGACGCCGACCACAAGCCTCGCGCCGACGTCCTGCGCCGCCTCGTGCGCCACTTCGCCGACCCCGCGGTCGGGGCGGTGCAGGGACGCTGCATCGTCCGCAACTCGAACGAGACCCGACTCGCGCGCAGCATCGCGGTCGACTACTACTGCGGCTACCTCGTCAACGAGTACGGCCGCCAGTCGCTCTACGAGCTTCCCGCCTACGGCGGGTCGAACTGCGCGGTGCGTACCAGCTGGCTGCGCGCCTTCGGTGGTTGGAACGAGGACACCGTCACCGAAGACACCGACCTGACCCTCCGGCTGGTGCTGGTCGGACGCCACGTCCGCTTCGACGTCACGGCCATCGACACCGAGGAGAGCGTCCCGACCTTCCGGCGGTTCTGGCGGCAGCGGTACCGGTGGGCGCGCGGCCATCAGGCCTGCTGGCGCGACTACCGGGCCATGGTCTGGCGGACCCCGACCCTCGGGCTCTGGCAGAAGATCGAGACGACGATGTTCCTCCTCGCCTACCACGTCCCGGTGTTCTGCATGCTCGGGTTGATCCTGGTCGTCCTGCGGGCCGCGGGGGTGCTCACCTGGGGCACCGGTATCGAGCTGACACCGATCGCGGTCTTGTTGTTCCTCGGGCCGCTGCTCGAGCTGGCGTCCGGTCTGCTGGTCAGCCGCGCGCCCCGCCAGGCCGCGGCGGGCATCCTGTTGTTCCTGCCCGCGTTCGTCATCTTCACCTTCGTGTGCAGCAAGTCGTGGCTCGACGGTGTCCTCGGTCGTCGCTACTCGTGGGCCAAGACCGCACGCACCGGCCACGGTCAGAAGCCGGCGGTCGGGGTGGCGGCATGAACCGGCACACGTTCAACGTCGTGCTCCGCGTCGCGCTGGCGTTCGGGGTCACCATCGGGGCGTTCTGGCTCCTCATCGACCCGTGGCGGAACCTGGAGGCGAAGGCGATCGCGGGGATCTTCAGCTTCCTCGGGATCCAGCGGGCCAGCCAGGCGTTCGGGAACCAGATCCTGGTCCTCCCCCAGCACGCCGCGCCGTTCCTCGCCACGATCAGCCCGTCGTGCTCCGCGCTCGCGGCGCTGCTCGCGTTCGCGGCGATCTCGACGTTCGTCGTCCGCGGCCGCCCGCAACGGCGCCTGCTCGCCTTCGGAGCCGCCGCTGCGGTCATCGTCGTGTGCAACACGTTGCGGATCGGGCTCTCGACCTACGTCGGGATCCGCACCGACGCGCGGGGGCTCACCGTGTTCCACGACTGGGTCGGCACCGGGTTCGGCATCCTCTACGTGCTCGCCGCCTTTACCATCTACCTGTGGGCGTTGCTCCCCAGCAACCGCACACTCCTGAAGGAATACCAAGATGGCGACTAACACTCAGGTCGCGCTGATCGCCGCAGGGATCGCGGCGTGCGTGCTCGCGCTGCTCTGGCGGGCCCTCGCCCGGCACCACGAGACGGCCCGGCTGAACCGTCGCCTGTGCCGCGCCGACGAGCCGGTCGAGCGGGCCCGCGCCGGGAACGAGCTCGTCGGTCTCGGCCTCACGCGCAGCGCGCTGCTCGTCATCCGGGCCATGGCCCTCGAACCCGACGCCCGTGTCCGCCTCTCGGTCGCGCTCGCCGTCGCCCGCCGGCAGTGGGAACCCACCGGCGCCCGCCGAGTCCGTTCGGTCCGCAAGTGGGCCAGCGAGGAGCTCGAGCTGCAACACCAGCCGGTCAGCGTGTTCGGACCCGCGGTGACCCGCCTCGCCGACATGGGCGGCCCCCGTCCCCCCGCGTCCCCCGACGAGCACGGCCCGGCCCCGGTCCCCTCCCCCGCCGCGACACCAGCCGAGCCGACCCCACCCCCGGCGCCGGGACCCGCGGCCGCGCCGACCGTCCCGCCCGCCGAGGAGGGCGCCATCCGCTGGGTCGCGCCGTCCCGCCCCGAGACGAGCGGACGGTGACCCGAGTCCTCGTCACCGGTGCCGGTGGCGCGGCGGGCGTCGCGGTGATCCGCGCCCTCGCCGCTACCGGTCACACCGTCGTCGCGGTCGACGCCGACGGCGGCGCGGCCGGGCTGCGCCTCGCGTCGGTCGGAGCGGTGATCCCGAAGGTCACCGAGGACGAGTTCGGGCCCGCGCTGCTCCACCGGGTCGACGAGCACCGTCCGCAGGTCCTCATCACGACCGTCGCGGAAGAGATCGGCGCGCTCCACGACCTCGCCGAGCCGCTCACCGCGCGTGGCGTCGCGTGCTGGCTCCCGCCCCGTGACGCCGCCGCGGTCTGCCTCGACAAGTGGAAGTTCGCCCGGACCCTCACCGACGCGGGGATCCCCACGCCGGGCACCGGGCTCGGCGACGCGTCGGCGGTTCCCGGTCCGTGGGTCGTGAAGCCCCGCTTCGGGCGCGGCTCCCGCGACGTGTACCTCGTCGACGACCCCCAGGAGCTGCAGTGGGCGTGTCGACGCACCCCCGAGCCGATCGTGCAGACCCGCATCACCGGCCGCGAGTTCACCGCGGATGCGCTCATCGACCACGACGGCACTGTCGCCGGATGCGTCCCCCGCTGGCGGGTCGAGACCAAGGCCGGAATCAGCACCAGGGGCGAGACCTTCGCGAGCGCCGCGGTCGACGCGGTCGTCGCCCGGACGGTCGCGGCGGTGCCGATCACCGGCCCGCTGAACCTCCAGGGCTTCGTCGACCACGACCAGGCGACCGTGGTCGAGGTGAACCCCCGCTTCTCCGGCGGGCTGCCCCTCAGCCTCGCCGCCGGCGCCGACCTCGTCGGCGAGGTCGTCCGCGGTGCGCTCGGCGACCCCCTCCGTCGGGAACGGCTCCAGTACCGGTCCGGGGTGCGGATGACCCGCTACTTCAGCGAAGTGTTCGCAGGCTGACGTGCGCATCCTCGTCCCGTTCGGGACCCGCCCCGAGATCGTCAAGCTCGCGCCGGTCGTCGCCGCGCTCCGCGAGCACGGCCACCAGGTCCACGCACTCGCGACCGGGCAGCACGACGACCCGCGGCTCGCCGACCGGTTCTTCACCGACCTCGGGCTGACCCCTGACGAACGCTGGACGCTGCCCCCCGCCGAGTCGGAGCGGGTCGGCGCGCTCCTGACCCACGCCTACGACACCCTCGCGGCGCGGCGGCCCGACCTCGTCCTCGTGCTCGGGGACACCTACACCGTCCCGCTGTTCGGGCTCGCGGCTCGGCGTCACGCGGTCCCGGTCGCGCACCTCGAAGCCGGGCTGCGGTCGTTCAACCCCCGATCCCTCGAGGAGGTGAACCGGCGGACGGTCGCCGCGATGACCTCGCTGCACCTCTCCCCGACCGCGCTCGCGGCCCGCTTCCTCGCCGACGAGGGCGTCGACCCGGCCCGGGTGCGTGTCGTCGGCAACCCGATCACGGACACGCTGCGCGCCTCCGGGCCGCCCCGGCGAGCCCCGGCGGATCGTCATGGGGTCCTGCTCACCGCGCACCGGGCCACGAACGTGGACGACCCGGACCGGCTCGCGCAGCTGGTCACCATCGTGCGCGGCCTGGCCGCCGACGTCGGCCCGGTTCTGTTCCCGATCCATCCCCGCACCCAAGATCGACTCGCGGCGAGCGGAACCCTCGAGGACCTCGCCGTCACCCCCGGCGTCGAGCTGGTCGAGCCCCTCCCCTACCCCGAGATGCTCGCCGCGGTCGCCGCCGCCCGCGTCGTCGTGACCGACTCCGGTGGGCTCCAGGAGGAAGCCGCGTGGCTCGGGGTGCCCAGCGTCGTGCTGCGGTCCTCGACGCCCCGCTGGGAGGGCGTCGAGCTCGGCATCGCCGCGCTGACCGGCCTCGATCCGGACCGGGCGCTCACCGCCGCGGCCGAGTTCAGCGCCCCGGCGGCGCAGGCCCGGGTCGCCTCGGTGCCGTGCCCCTACGGCGACGGTCACGTCGGGCCGCGCGTCGCCGCCCTGCTCGACGAGCCGGCCGCGCAGGACCTCCTGACCCTCGAGGAGCCCCGCCTCCCCGACCCGCCCGGGCCGTCGCCGCAGCCGCTGCTCACCGGGGAGCGATCGTGATCACCGCGGTGCTCTTCGATCTCGACGACACCCTCTACGACCAGCGTCAGTGGCTCGATGGCGCCTGGAGCGCGGTCGCGGGACGCGCCGCGGCGTGGGGCGTCGCCGACCCGGTCGCGCTCGAGGCCGCGCTGCGCGCCGCGGCCGAGGACGGCACCGACCGCGGGGGCATCATCGACAACGCCCTCGCGGTCGTCGGGGCCCCCGACGTGCCCGTCGCGCCGCTCGTCGCCGCGTTCCGGGCCCACGCCCCGGCCCACCTCGACCCGTATCCCGGTGTCCCGGCGGCGCTCGACCGGCTGGCCCGTCGGGTCCCGCTCGGGTTGATCTCCGACGGGGACCCGTTCGTGCAGCGAGCGAAGCTCGCCGCGCTCGATCTCGAGCCGTGCTTCACCGCGGTGGTGTTCAGCGACGAGCACGGCCGCGCCCGCCGCAAGCCCGACCCGCTCCCGTTCCGCCTCGCGCTCGACGCCCTCGACGTCGTCGCTCGCGACGCGGTCTACGTCGGCGACCGGCCGGTCAAGGACGTCGCCGGGCCCGCCACGATCGGTCTGCCCGCGATCCGCGTGCGGACCGGCGAGTGGCGCGACCAGCCCGATGACCCGCGGGCGTGGGCGTCGGTCGCCACCGTGCTCGACGCGATCGGCCTCCTCGAGGCGGACCTCGCACCGGACGGTTCGCTCACCGGGGCATCGGTGGACGCGCGCGTGGGGCGGCACGCGCCCCGCGGGGCGGGCTCAGGTCGCGGCAGCACGAACTGAAGCCGTGCTGGTCCCCGCCGCCGGACGACGGCGGTGATGGTGAGCAGCCCGCCGGTGAGGGCGGGTCAGCTTCGAGCGCGGCGGTCGTGGGAGAGCACGCCGGTGTCGTGGAGGAACTCGGCGAGACCGGCGACGAGGGGGTAGTCGTCGAGCCGGTCGGTCGGGACCCAGGCGACGTCGGTGGCGTCGTCACCGGCTTGGGTCGCGTCGGGGTCGGCGACGTCGACTCGGAAGTCGAGGATCACGAAGTGGTGCTCGGCGTCGAGGCGTTCGACCCAGCCGAGGAACTCGCCGACGGTCACGGTGAGGCCGGTCTCCTCGGCGACCTCGCGGACCACCGCGGCACGGACCGCCTCGCCGGCCTCGACCCGTCCGCCCGGTACCGACCACTCCCCCACCGCGGGCGGTCGGCCTCGGCGGACGAGGAGCAGCCGGCCCGCGTGGCACGCGACCGCGCCGACCGCGACCTCGGGGCCGGTCACGATCCGAGCGTCACGACTCGGGGGGCCGCGTCCGGTGATGCATCACGAGCATCCGGGCGGTGAATCCCTGCTCCTCGAAGAAGTTCTTGGTGTCCCGGTGGCCGGGGAGGGCGAGCGCGTCGACGCCGACACAGCCACGGTCGACCGCGAACGCGACGAGCGCCTCGCTGATGGCCTCGCCGACGCCGACCGAGCGGGCCGGTGGCTCCACGAACAGCTCGGTGATCCGCCCGAGGTCCTGACCGGTCGCGAGCCGCTCGACGAGCAGCACCCCGAACCCGACGATGACCTCGTCGATCGTGCCGACGAGCAGGCGCGCGTCGGGATCGTCGAGCAGCGGAGCGAGGTTCGCCTCGAGCGGCTCGGGGCGGGCGTCGCGGGCCGCCCACAGCTCCCCGCCTCGGAGGGCGGAGAGCTCGGCGAAGAGCTCGCGGCCGAGCGCGGCGACGCGGGGCAGGTCCTCAGGGCGCGCGGGGCGGCAGCGCTCCACGCGTGAACGCTCAGGCGCCCGGTCGGGTGAGCTGGTCGATCTTCCCGAGCACCGTGTTGCGGCCCCGGTGCGCGGTCTCGTAGGCGCGGATCGCCTCGAGCTCACCCCGCGGGAGACCCTCGAGGCGATCGACGACCTGCGACGCGGACAGCTCGTCGTAGTCGGGGATCGCGAGGCCGCTGACGGTGCTCGCCCCAGCCGGGCGGGGCGGCGGCGGGGCGCTCGGGGCGGGGGCCTCGGGGCTCGGCGCGGAGGGGACGCCGCCGACGTGGGCGCTGGTCCCCGTGACCGTCCCGAGCGCCTCGAGGGCCTGCTCCGCCGCGGACCAGGCCTTCGTGAAGCCCTCGTCGACGACGCGGCGCACCTGGGGGCCCCCGTAGGTGGCCGCGAACTTCCCGACCACGCGGGCCTGCCCGAGCTGGCCTTCGACCGACTTGCGCTGGTCGTCCAGGACGGCGCGGCCGCGGGCGACGAACAGCTTCAGGAACGACGGCGCGGTGTCGCGGAGGTACAGCGCGAAGCCGAGCGGCCCGTAGACGAGCAGCTCCAAGGCCCGCTCGGTGGTGTCGGATTCGTCGGGCACCGTGCGCTCCTCGTCGGGCCGGTTGGTCGGGCCGTTCAGGGTGAGTCTACGGGCGGTCGTGGACGCAGCTCCCGCCGGGCGCTGACCGCGGCGACGCCGAGGAGGACCAGCCCGGCGGCGGCGAGGACCCAGTCACCGAGACGGACGTAGGGGGTCTCGCCGGTGGTGGTGCTCACCGTGGCGGTGAGCAGCGTCTTCGTGAACAGCGGGGTGTCCTGGAGCAGCCGTCCGTTCTGGTCGATCACCGCGCTCGACACCCGAGATGGCCGCCTGCAGCACCGGACGGCCGGTCTCGGCGGCGCGCATCTGGGCGGTGGCGACGTGCGTCGCGGCGATGCCGGAGCGGGCGTAGGCCCGGTCGCTGGTGCTCACCACGATCAGCTGCGCGCCGGCGCGCACGAAGGACCGGACCAGCGGCGCGTACGCGGACTCGTAGCAGATGACGCTCCCGACCCGTCGCCCCCCGGCACGGAACAGCACCACGTGATTTCCGGCGGTGAAGTCGTAGGGAATCTGGCGCAGGTCGCTGATGAAGGTGAGCTCGTGGCGGAACGGGACGAACTCGCCGAACGGGACGAGGTGCTGCTTGGCGTACACGCCGAGGAGGCGCCCGTCGGGCCCGTAGGCGAGGTTGGCGTTGTACAGCCGGCCGGTCGGTGCCGTGTAGCGGGCGTTGACGAGCACGACCGCGTCGTGCGCGGCGGCGAGGTCGACGATCTGCTGGCGGAGCGGCGGGTCCTCCTCCGGGTCGAGGATCAGCGACGATTCGGGGAACACGATGAGGTCGTAGTGGCCGTGGAGCCGGTCGGCGAGCGCGAAGTGCGCGTCGGTCAGCGCCTGATCCGCGGCCTGGGTCTCGCTGACCCCGCTGTTCTGGTCGTCGCCCTGCAGCAACGCGACCCGGAACCGCCCGGTGGGTTGGGGCTCGAAGCGGGCGACGACACCGACCGCCGACGCCGCGAGCACAGCGACGAGACCCGCGGCGGCGAGGGTGCGCGGTCGAGGCTCGTGGGCCCGGACCGCGACGAGCAGGTCGAGGACGAGCCCGTTGACCGCGACGATGACGAAGGTGACGAGCGCGACACCGCCGTAGCTGGCCAGCGCGCGTGCGACACCGAGGTTGTGGAGCGAGATGCCGAGCTGCCCCCACGCGAGCCCCCCGAGGGGCCAGCGGCTGCGGAGCTCCTCGAGGAACACCCACGCCGCGGCGGTGAGCCACGGGGCGCGCATCCCTCGCCGGGCGAACAGCGCGACGAGCGCGCCGGTCGCGGCGTAGTACAGCGACGCGGCAACGATCAGCGCGATCGTGCCCGTGTAGCCGGTGTGGGTGAGCCCGGCCATCAGGACGGCGAGGTACACGACCGCGAAGACGAAGCCGTCGCGGGCCGCGGACAGGACGGACGCGTCCCGCCACGCCCACAGGAGCGGGACGAGGGCGACGAGGGCGAGGGGCCCGAGGTCGGCGGGTGGGAACGCGAGCGCGAGCGCGACGCCCGAGACGACGGCGGCGACGAGCCGCAGCTGGGTGCGGACCCGGTCGGGGCCCGTGGGTCCGCCTACGCGCAGTCGCGGCAGAGCATCCGCTCCTCGTCGGCCAGCTGGTTCCGAGGCAGCACGAGGAAGCAGGAGGAGCACAGGAACTCGCCCGGCCGGCGGGGGACGATCTTGGTGGGGGTCTCGCCGCGCTCGTCGACGTCGGCTTCCTCTTCCTCGACTTCCTCCTCGTCGTCCTCGAGCGTCGCGCTCGCGGTCCGCTCCTGGAGCAGCGCGTCGAGGGGCGCTTCGACGTCGTCGGGGTGGAGCTCCTCGTCGAGGTCGAGGACGTCTTCCTCCTCACCTTCGGTCTCTTTGGGCTTGGGCTCGGCGGTGACCGTCCCGACGGGGACCTCGGCGGCGTCGACCTCGGCGACCTCGGCGACCTCGTCGAGCGGGATGTCCTCGGCGTCGTCCTCGAGCTCGAGATCGTCGTCTTCGAGCGCGTCGTCGTCGAGCGTTTCCTCGTCGAGGTCTTCCTCGAGCGCTTCCTCTTCGACCGGCAGGTCGTCGTCTACGTCGTTGTCGCTCATCGTCACTCCAGCGCCGAGGGGTGCTCCCCAGGCCACCCGACGGTCGCCGTCTCTTGGAGGCCGGAGCATACGCCCGAGGCCCTCAGCCGCTGACGGAACCCGCGCGACGGCGGGTCCATTCCCGATCAGGGTGCGAATCGGGGGGCCGGCGGCCGGTCCGGATGGTGAGGAGGGCCCAGGAGACCGTTGGGGCCACTGTTTGGCCCAGTCTGCCCAGCAGACGGGTTATTCCAGCGTTCTCTACTGGGTCTCCTGAGCCCCCCAAGCCCCTGTGTCGCCCCCCCTTCCAGTCCGCGCGCTTACCGGAAGGCCCACGACCGGCGAAGGGTTGCAGGGACGCCTGTAGTACGCCTGACAGGAGGCGCACCTGTCAAGCGCCCGGCGGTGCCTCTGACCTGGCCGATCGCGCGTCAGCGCAGGTCAGGGGCTCGCGTCCGCTCGGGGTCAGCGGCGGGCGGCGCGGCGCTCCTCGGCGGCCCGCTCGGAGCCCAGCCGCTCGAGGTCGTAGGTCTCGTGGTCGACGTGGCGCATCGCCGCGGCGATCCCCCGGTGGCCGGCCTGCTCAGCGATGAGGCGGTGCATCTCCTGGGCCACCCGCCGGTACGCGGGATGCCCCTGCGGGGAGGAGCGCAGCTCCACGAGGTGCATCGCCTCGCGGGCGTTCATCTCCATCACGAACCGGACCCGGTAGGCGAGCGCCAACGCGTACGTCGCCTGCGCGGCGAAGCGGTCCGAGAGGTCGTCGAAGAGCGTCGCGGAGCGTCCCATCGCCTCCTCGAAGCGATCCGCGAGGCCGGCCTCGACGATCGCGTCGGGGATCTCGTACCCGTGACGAGGGGTGAGGGCCTGCCACTCGATGGTCAGCATCCGGTGCCGTTGCAGGTCGCGGAACGCGCCGTAGTCGGCGAGCACGTCGAAGCGGTACTGCGTCCGTTCGAACGCGCGACCGGGCTTGTGGCGACGGTTCTCGCGTGCGCCCACGTACGCGTCGAGGAGCGCCTGGCGCTCGTCGCCGCCGAGGCGACGGACCCGCGACAGCAACTGGTCGTCGGGAAGATCCGAGTGCGGGTAGCAGATCGCCGCGAGGACCTTGTCCTCACCGTCGGGATCGAAGTCGGTGAGCACCACCGACGGGCGCGGCTCGGGCTCGTCCCCGGCGGTGAAGCGGGCCACGAGCTCCTCCGTCGCGGCGCGAGTCTCGGCCAGATACCCCACCCACGCGCCGCCCCGCTCGGGTCGGTCGACCCGGGTGAGGAACGAGGGGATCACCTTGCGGAGCTCCTCGAGCATCATCCCCGCGTAGCTGCGCGCTTCGGGGAGCGGATGGGCCCGCATGCGCAGCAGCAGCGCCTCGAAGCCCTGCCCGGTCCCGTAGATCCCGACGTTGGAGAGCGTCGCCGCGGGGAGGATCCCCCGCGCCGCGTCGTAAGCCTTGGCCTTGATCGACTGCTGGTACACGAAATCCGAATCGGTCGGTGCCTTCCGGTACCGCTCCCGGGCCCAGTCGAGCAGCACCGGGAGGCACGCCGCGTAGTCGTCGAACGCGGCGTCGACGTCCGCGATGTAGCGCAGCCCCCACGACGACTCCAGCACCGCAGGTGGGCGGTAGTAGCGGTAGCGGCCCGCGAGCCGCGCGGTGTACGGGATGTAGCGCGTCGACTGCTCGAGGTACGCCATGAGGCGACCCCACTCGAGCACCTTCGTCAACAGGTTCGACGCCTGCTCGCACGCCAGGTGCACCCCGCCGAGCTGCGCGACCGAATCGTCGCCGTACTCGAGGAACACCTTGTCGTAGAGCTCCTCGGCGCGGGTTAACCCGACGCTCGCGTCGACCGTGAGGTCGCCAGTGAGGTCGAGATCCCCAACGAACTCGTCCAGGAACAGGCGCCGCAGGCTCTTCGAGCTGCGCGAGTAGCGCGCGAACAAGGCGCCCTTCACGACCTCGGGGAGGTTCACCAACGCGAACACGGGACGATCGAGGTTCGTCACGTACGGGCGCAGCACCGCGGCCTCGTCGGGCGTGAACGGCTCGGCGACGTACTGCATGGAGCTCCCGGTGGACTCGGCGGGGGCGGAGGGCACAGCGGAGCGATGGTACCGACGGCCCCCACCACCCCCGCGGATCATGGTGTTCGCGGCTTTCGCGGCTTTTTGGAGGGTCAGACGAGGAGCAGGTAGGCGTCCTCCCGCACCGTCGCGGTCACCCCGGCCCGCTTGGGGCCGGAGTGACCGTCGACCTCGACCGGCACCGGGACGTCGACGCGGACCTCGGCTCGGTGGCCGCTCGTCGTCACGATCCTCGGGTGGGGCAGGTGAGTGCCGGCCCGGACCTGGCGGCTCACCGCGGCGCGCTCCCCCGCCTCGGGCGCGTACACCTGGACCTCGAGCCGGCCGTCGCCGGGGTGGCCTCGGGGGACGAGGTCGACGCCCCGCCAGAACTGCCCGTTGGCGAGCACGACACTGCTGGCGGCGCCGTCGAAGACCGCCCGGTCGTCGACGTGGACGGTCACGAGTCGGGGCCGGTCGAGACGGCGGAGGCGGTCCGGGCGTCGGCCGATGACCACCGCGTTGACGGCGAGGCCGGCGTCGCCGAGGTCGAGGGCGTCCATCGGCAGCTCCACCGCGCCGGGGCTGTCGAGGCGCAGCCCGACGGCGCGGGCGAGGTCGCAGTCGGCGTCGGGACGGAACGCCAACCGTCCGCCCGGGTGCGCAGCGACGAGGCGGGCCAGGTCGGTGTCCCCGCCGGCACCCGTGGCCGTCGCGGGGCCCGACGCGGCGCGTTCCCACGCCTGCCCGGGGCGGATCACGGTGCCGCGCTCGCCGCGGCGACGACGCCGCGGAAGCACGCGTCCGCGG
The DNA here is from genome assembly GCA_963714105.1 of uncultured Actinomycetes bacterium. Taxonomy (GTDB): domain Bacteria; phylum Actinomycetota; class Acidimicrobiia; order IMCC26256; family PALSA-555; genus PALSA-555. The sequence continues at coordinate 3,195,829 of OY970233.1, forward strand.
CGGCGCGTGCCGCGGTGCGGGTCGCGTGGTCGGGGGCGACGTCACCGACCTGCCGGAGCAGGTCGATGCACTGCTTCACGTGGCGGACGAAGTCACCGCCGGCGAGCTCCTCGTCGTCGAGCACCGCGGAGAGCTGCTCCCCCGCGGCCCACTCGTACACGTAGGGAGTGAACCCCGGGTCGGGGGGTCGCGTCTCGGGGAGCCCGGCGTCGCTCTCCGCCGCGGTCAGCGTCCGCCAGAGCGCCTCGATGCGCCGCGCCCGCTCCGCGACGCGGCTCGTCGGCCAGCGCAGCGGCGCGGTCGGCATCCCGTCGTCGGGGCCGCGACGCGCGTACGTGAAGCAGGACAGGACCGCGGCGGTCTCGGGGACGGTGAGTCCGTCGAGGCAGCCGTCCCGAAGCGATTCGGCGAGGAGCAGGTCGGTCTCGGCGTAGAGGCGGGCGAGGACCACGCCGGGTGGTCGCAGCATCCAGCCGTCGACGTACCCCCACGACTCGAGCAGGCCGAGGACCCGGTCGAACTGACGGGCGAGGCTGTCGCTGCGTCCCCGCGCCCGGCGCTCCAGGCGGGCCACGTCCCGTTCGAGACGCTCCGCGCTGACCGCGGCGCGGGTGAGCGTGTCGCGGGCCGGGTCGCTCGCGACGGGGTGGTCGGCGACCGCGGCTTCGAGCTCGGCGAGCGGGTCGCCACCCGACCCGCGGGGGTGCTCGTCGATGTCGGCGCGACGGAGCCGCACCGCCGCCTCACGGCGGAACGCCGGGTTGCGGGGTGCGTACGGCTCCGGGAGGTCGACACGCCCGATCGGCTTCGGTGGCGAGGAGAAGTCGTCGGCGCCGAGGCGGACCAGGCCCTTGCCGGCGGTGACGACGAGCAGCCGGGGTCGCCCGCCCCGTCGGCGGTCCTGGCCGAGCACGGCGACGCGGCCACCGCGACCGCCGACCCAGAGCACGTCACCGGGTCGGAGCCGTTCGAGCGCGGCGGTGACCTGCGCCGAGCCGCGGTGGCCGCGCCGGGCATCGTCCAGTCGGGCGACCAGCCGGCGGTACTCGTCGACGTCGCCGTGGTCGCTGCGGGCCCGTTCCCGTTGCCGGGCCAGCTGCTCCTTGGTGCGCTCCAGCTGCGCCTCGAAGGACACGACGTCGCGGTCGGCGCGGTACTGCGCGAAGGACAGGTTCAGGAGGTGATGCGCGTCGGCAGCCGAATAGCGGTGCACGAGGTTGACGGTCATGTTGTAGGTGGGCCGGAACGAGGAGGTGAGCGCGTCGGTGCGTCGCGACGCCAGGCCGGCGACCTGCTCGAAGGTGACCCACGGGCTCCAGCACACGACCGCGTACCCGACCTCGTCGATGCCGCGGCGGCCCGCCCGTCCGGTCAGCTGCGTGTACTCGCCCGGGGTGAGAAACTCGTGGCGTTCCCCGGTGAACTTCGTGAGCCGCTCGATAACCACCGAGCGGGCCGGCATGTTGATCCCGAGCGCGAGGGTCTCGGTCGCGTAGACGACCTTGACCAGCCCGGCCGCGAAGGCCTCCTCGACGGCCTCCTTCATCGGTGGGACCAGCCCGGCGTGGTGGGCGGCGAGCCCGGCCTCGAGCCCGTCGAGCCAGGCGCCGGCGCCGAGCACGGACAGGTCGTCGTCGGCGAGGTCGCTCAAGTGGGCGTCGGCGATGCGGCGGATCTGGGCCCGCTCGTCCTTCGTGGTCAGGCGCACCCCGGCCGCCCGCACCTGGGCGACCGCCTGCTCGCAGCCGGCCCGGCTGAACACGAAGACGATCGCGGGGAGCAGCACCTCGTCGGCGAGGAGGTCGACCGTCTCGATCCGCTCGGGGGGGCGGAGCCGGCTGCGGGCGCGGCCCGCCGGCCCGCGGGCGCCCCCACGCCCGGAGCGGCGGTCCAGGCGGGCGGCTTCGGGGTTCGGGCGCAGCTCGTCGGCGTCGCCGACGAACGTGGGGAGCAGCTGCACCCCGTCGGTGCCCCGCTCCCCCACCAGGTACCGGTGATGCAACGCGACGGGTCGGCGCTCCTCGATGACCGGGGTCGTCGCGCCCCGCACCGTCGCGATCCAATCGGCGAACTCCTCGGCGTTCGACACGGTCGCGGACAGGCACACCAGGTCGACCCGCGGGTCGAGGTGGACGATGACCTCCTCCCACACCGCGCCGCGGTAGCGGTCCTGGAGGTAGTGCACCTCGTCGAGCACGACGTAGCGCAGGTTGGCGAGCGCCGGCGACGCGCCGTAGATCATGTTGCGCAGCACCTCGGTGGTCATCACGACCACCGGGGCGTCGCCGTTCACGGAGTTGTCGCCGGTCAGGAGCCCCACCTGGGCCGCGCCGTGCACCCGACGGAGGTCCGCGAACTTCTGGTTCGACAGCGCCTTCAGCGGCGTCGTGTAGAAGGCCTTCCCGCCGTCGGCGAGCGCCCGGGCGACCGCGTACTCGGCGACGACGGTCTTGCCCGACCCGGTGGGCGCGGCGACGAGCACCGACCGGCCCTCGTCGAGCGCGTCGAGCGCGCGGCGCTGGAAGTCGTCGAGGGCGAAGCCGAGCGCGGCTTCAAACTGGGCGCGTCCCGTCACTTCCCCGGGGGGTTCGACGTGGACGTGGACCCCGTGGTCGGCGTGGTGGTCCCGGAGGTGGCGCTGGTCGGGGTCGTCGCCGCCGACCCGCCCGAGGTCGTCACGGTCGAACCCGACCCGCTGCTGCTCGAGTGCGGCCCGAGGACCCACACCATCAGCACCGTGAAGAGGATCAAGCCGATCGACGCCGCCGCGGCGGTGACCACCTCGCGGCGGGGTCGGGGCGGACGGTACGGGGTGCGGCGGCTGGGGCTCATCGTTTCAGGATCCGACCGAGGACGATGCAGGCCTCATAGAAGATGATCATCGGGATGGCCATGAAGAACAAAGAGTACGGGTCCTGGCTGGGGGTGATGATCGCCGCGAAGGCGAAGATCAGCACGATCGCCCAGCGGCGTCGCCGCCGGAGCCAGGAGGTGGTGATCACCCGGGCGAGGAGCAGGAACATGAGCACCACGGGGAACTCGAACGCCAACCCGAACGCGATGATCATCAGCGCGACGAGGGACAGGTACCGGTCCGCGGTGAGGAGCGGGGTGAGCTCGCTGCCGCCGGCGTGGAGCAGCCAGTCGAGGGCCTTCGGGAGGATGAGCAGCGCGATGTACCCGCCGAGGCTGAACAGGAGGATCGAGCTGACGATGAACGGGACCGCGTAGCGCTTCTCGCGTTTGCGGAGGCCGGGGGTGATGAACCGCCACAGCTCCCAGAGCCACACCGGCGTCGACAGCACGATCCCGGCGTAGGTGGCGACCTTCAGGCGGGTGAGGAACGCGTCGAGCGGGCCGGTGAAGATGAACCGGTTCCGCTGCCCGTTCGTGACGTCCTTGTAGTAGTGGAGGAAGAACCGGATGATCGAGGGCGCGAACCAGTACGCGAACGCGGCGGCGATCACGAACGCGACGAGGGAGATGATGACCCGGCGTCGGAGCTCCGCGAGGTGCTCGACGACGGTCATCTGCCCTTCGGGCGGCTTCGCCTTCGCTTTGAGCTTGAGCGCCATCGCTTTAGACAATCCGGCGCGGAGCCACCGGCGGGATCACGCCGGTTCGGTGCTCGTGTCCCCGCCGTTCGGGGCTGTCGGTCGCCGTGGTTCGCCGCTGCGCTTCGAGGAGCGGGGTCATCGGCGCCACCAGGTTCTCGGCCCAGCCGAGGGACACGAACGCTCCTTTCGCGGGGCGCTTCGAATCGTATCGCCGGGGTGTCGCGAGGCCCTCGTCGGGCCGGGACGGCGCTAGCCGGTGAGTCGGTCGGCGCCGTCGATCAGGGTCGCGACCGCTTCGTTCCAGTCGTCGTCGCGCTGGAGCAGCAGGTGGAAGTCGAGGAGGTCGTCGGTGGTGAGCACCGGTCCGCTCCGATGGTCGGCGAGCTCGTCGGGCCAGTGCCACTCGACCCGCCGCACCCCCGCGGAGACGAGAAGCTCGCAGACGCCGTCGGCGGCCTCGTGGCTCACCGCGGCGCCACATCCGCCGCACCGGAAGGTGTACGCCCCCGCGCCGTCGTCCGAGCAGACCCGGACCGTCAGGTCCTGGACCCCGAGTCGGACCACTCCGCACCCTGGGCAATCAGCCTTGATCACCACTGCCACGTCTGTGCCATCGGCAGCGCCCGGTGACCACTTGAGGGCCGCTCGTCGGCCAGGATACGGCGCTGTGGCGCCGATCACGTTCGCGCACCGGGGGGCCCGACTGCTCCACCCGGAGAACACCGTCCCGGCCTTCCAGGCCGGGCTGGCGAGCGGCGCCCAGGGCCTTGAGACCGACGCCTGGCTGTCCGCCGACGGTGAGGTGGTCCTGACCCACGACGCCGGGGTCCCCGGCCCGCTGGCCGGGATGTGGCGGCTCCGGGTCCACCAGGCGAGCGCGGCGCGTCTGGCCCGCCACGGGGTGCCCCGGCTGCGGGACCTGTACGCGGAGCTCGGCTCCGACTACGACCTCTCGATCGACCTGAAGGACCCGGCGACCGCGGCGTTGATCGTCGAGATCGCACGCGACGCGGGTGACCCGTCGCGCACCTGGCTGTGCTCCCCCGACGTGGACGCGTTGCGGGCGCTGCGCGGCGACGCGTCGGATGTGCGGCTCGTGCACTCGACGTGGCGGCGTCGCCTGCCCGACTCGCTCGAACGCCACGCCGCGGATCTCGCCGCGGCGGGGATCGACACCATGAACCTGCACCACAGCGAGTGGAACAAGGGGCTCGTCGCCCTGTTCCACCGGTTCGGTGTCCGTGCCTTCGCGTGGGACGTCCAGGAGGTGCGGCATCTCCGCGCGATGCTCGCGTACTCGATCGATGGGCTCTACAGCGATCACGTCGACCGGATGGTCGCCACCGTCGCCGAGTGGACGAACTCCTGACCGGCGGGCGCTACAAGAACGACAGGTCGTTGAGCGGCCAGATGCGCACGAAGACCCGCCCGACGATCGACGACTGCGGGATGGGGCCGAAGAACCGGCCGTCCTTCGACTCGGTGCGGTTGTCGCCGAGCATGAACAGGTCGCCCTTCGGGACCACGCACCCGACGCTCCCGTCCGCGGGGGCGCCGCAGCCGGGAGGGATGCTCGTCATCGTCGTCGGGGTGTCCTTCGGCAGGTACGGCTCGCTCAAGCGCCGGCCGTTGATGTAGACGCTGCCGTCGGGTCGGGTGGTGACGGTGTCGCCGGGCAGCCCGATGGCCCGCTTCACGAGGTCGTCGATCCCGCCGCTGCGCGCGCTCGGCGGCGCGGAGAAGACGATGATGTCGCCGCGGTGCACGTCGTGGAGGTCGTAGCTCAGCTTGTTCACGAGGACCCGGTCGCCGATCTTCAGGGTCGGCTCCATCGATCCCGACGGGATGTAGAAGGCCTGGAACAGAAACGTCTTGATCAAAAAGGCGATCGCCAACGCGGCGACGACGAGGATCAGCCATTCGAGCGCGAGCCGTCGCGTCCGGGAGCCGCGAGACGGCTCCGGGCGTACGGCGCTCTCCCCGTCCTGATGGTCGGGGCCGTCCGGTGGGGCGCCGTCGGGCCGCTCGACCGTGGGGGTTATGAGCGTCGTGTCCTGGACGCCGGGCGGATCCGGCGCGGAACCCGGGGTGTCAGGCGTCACCGGGTGGGCTCCACCGCCCCATCCTCGCACGCCGCGCCGTCGGCTTCTTCCGTCGGGCATCACCGCTCGTACCGGGCGAGGATCCGCCGGGCCGCGTCGGTTCGGGTAGCGCGGGCGTCGGCCGGACCGACCACCTGCGCCGCGGGGCCGAGCCGCAGCAGGAGCCGCTCGAGGAACGCCGGCGCGCTGACCGCGAGGACGACGTCCCAGCCGCCGTCGGCGCGTGCGGTGGCGTCCTCAGTCGGGAGGCTCTCGGCGACCCACGCCGCGTCGGGTCGCAACCGCAGCTCGACGCGCGGGTCGGCCGGGTCGGGCCGGTAGACCAGGTCGACGAGCTCCTCGTCCCCGGCGCTCGGGCGGGTCGGGGCCCGCGCCCCGGTCGGGCGCACCGCCCGCACCCGGTCGACGCGGAACAGCCGCTCCCCGCCGGCCCGGTGGCAATACGCGGCGAGGTACCAGGCGCCGAGGGTGTGGAAGACCCGGAGCGGGTCGACGACCCTCGTGGTCATCTCGTCGCGAGCGAACGAGTAGTAATCGAGCTCGAGCTGCTCGCCGGTCGCCGCGGCCTCGGTCAGCTGGTCGAGATGATCTGCGGCGCCGACATCGATGGCGAGCACCCCCCGGGCGCCGAGCGCGGCTTCGAGCTTGTCGAGCGCGGTGGCGAGCGGCCCCTGCGGGTCGGAGCCGGGAACCGAGAGCAGCGCCCGTCCCACGACGAGGAGCGCGACGCCTTCGGAGGGGGTGAGGCGGAGGGGCCGTTCGAAGTACTCGGCGAGCCGGATGCTGACCGCGCCGTCGTCGCCGACCCAGACGTCGATCAGCCGGTCCGCGGTGTACGGCGGCAGCCCGCACATGGGGAGCAGCGCCAGGTCGGCTTCGAGCTCGGCGGGTTCGACGTCGAAGCGGCGGGCCAGCTCGCCGATGGTGACGCCCGGGTGGGTGAGGATCCACGGGACCAGCGCCAGCATGCGCCGCAGCCGGGACGCGGCGAGGGGGCGGCTCACGCCGGGGCCTCCACCACGGCTCGGAGCCACGCCACGAGGTCGTCGCGCAGCTCCGGAGGTTCGAGGACCTCGGCGTGCTCGAGCAGGCCGAGGACGAAGGATCGGAACGCCTCCCGGTTCACGACCGGGAGCTCGACCACGACGCTGCCGTCGGCGCGCCGTTCGACGACCGCGTGCTCACCGAGCTCGTCGACGACCCACGCGGCGCGGGCCGCGTCGACGAGCACCCGGGCGTCGATGGGCTGGTCGTCGCCGTACGTCATCGGGTCGGCCCGCAACCCGGCGGCCGGGTCGAAGTCGGGTGGGGGTTCGAACGCGTGCTCGGCACCGAGGCGCGGCGGGCCGTCGAGGCGGTCGATGCGGAACGACCGCAGCGCGTCCTTGTCGCGGTCGCGGCCGACCACGTACCAGTGACCGAAGCGGTGGATCACGCCGTACGGGTCGAGACGGCGGAGTTCGTCTCGGTAGTCGAACTCGACGGTGCGGCGGCGGGCGACGGCGTCGAAGAGCTCGCTGAGCCCGGTCGTCACCTCGAGCGCGGCCAGCGCCGGCGCCGGGGTGCCCTCGACCCCGCCGAGCTTGCGGAGCCCTTCGCGAGCCTCGCCGCCTTCGAGGCGCACCGCGGTGACCGCGACGTGCAGCGCGGCGCGCTCGTCGGTCGTCAGCCCCGGGTCGGCGAGGTAGTAGTCGTCGGGGTCGATCTGGTAGCCGAGCTCGTTGGTGAGCTGGTCGACGGGGACGGTGAGGATCGGGACGCCCAGGTCCCGCAGCGTCTCCTTGTCCCGTTCGAACGCGCGGCGGCGGGCGACCTTGTCGTCGGGGTACGACGGCTCGAGCCGGCCCGCGATCTCCTCGAGGGTGAGGGGGCGGCGGGTGTCGAGGAGGGTGGCGGTGAGGTTCACGAGCCGCTCCAGGCGGGCGCTCATCGGGGTCTCGCCTCGCGTCGAGGCGGGTCGAGCGCGACGGGGGCCTCGTGGTCGGGCGGCGTCGCCGCACCCACGCCGGGTGGTGCCACGGCTACAGCGACGCGATGAGCCGCTCGACGCGCTCGTCGCGCGCCTTGAACGGGTCCTTGCACAGCACGGTTCGTTGGGCTTGGTCGTTGAGCTTCAGGTGCACCCAGTCGACCGTGTAGTCGCGTTTGCGTTCTTTGGCTCGCTTGATGAACGAGCCGCGGAGACGGGCGCGGGTGGTCTGCGGTGGTGTGCTCACCGCGGTTTCGATCTCGTCGTCGGTGGCGGTGCGGTCGACCTGCCCGCGACGCTCGAGCAGGTAGTAGAGGGACCGGGACCGGGTGACGTCGTGGTAGGCGAGGTCGACGAGGGCGACGCGGGGGCTGGTGAGCGGGATGTCGTGGCGTTCGCGGTACGCCTCGAGGAGGTGGTACTTCACGACCCAGTCGACCTCGGTGCGCAGCTTCAGGGGGTCGTTCTCCAGGTTGGTCATGACGTGCTCCCACATGTCGAGCGCCTGCTGCTCGAGGGGAGAGAGGCCCCGCTTCTTCGCGAAGCGCATGGCCCGGTTCAGGTACTCGGCCTGGACCTCGACCGCGGAGAGCTCCCGCCCGTTGGCGAGCCGGACCCGGCGGCGGCAGGTCATGTCGTGGCTGATCTCGCGGATGGCGCGGATCGGGTTCTCGAGGGTGAGGTCCCGCCACGGGCTGGGGTCCTCTTCGAGCATCCGCAGCAGGATCGACGTCGTCCCGACCTTCAGGAACGTCGTGTACTCGCTCATGTTCGAGTCGCCGACGATGACGTGCAGGCGGCGGAACCGCTCGGCGTCGGCGTGGGGCTCGTCGCGGGTGTTGATGATCGGCCGGGACCGGGTGGTGGCGCTCGACACGCCCTCCCAGATGTGCTCGGCCCGCTGGCTGATGCAGTACATCGCGCCGCGGGCGGTCTGGAGCACCTTGCCCGCCCCGGCGTACACCTGGCGGGTGACGAGGAACGGGATGAGCACGTCGGTGAACTTGGTGAAGTCACCCTCGCGTTCGACGAGGTAGTTCTCGTGGCAGCCGTACGAGTTGCCGGCCGAGTCGGTGTTGTTCTTGAACAGGAACACCTCCCCGCGGATGCCTTCTTCGCGGAGGCGCTGCTCGGCGCTGCGGACGAGGCCTTCGAGGATCCGCTCCCCGGCCTTGTCGTGGACGACCAGGTCCGCGATCGAGTCGCACTCGGGGGTGGCGTACTCGGGGTGGCTGCCCACGTCGAGGTACAGGCGGGCGCCGTTCTCGAGGAACACGTTGCTGGAGCGGCCCCACGACACGACCCGGCGGAACAGGTACCGGGCGACCTCGTCGGGGCTCAGGCGGCGCTGCCCGCGCAGCGTGCAGGTGACGCCGTACTCGTTCTCGAGCCCGAAGATGCGCCGCTCCACGACCTGAGCGTACCGGCCTCGGGGTGGGGTTCCGGTCTCTCCCGGAGCCCGACCGCCGGGCCGGTCCGGATCAGCCCGTCACCTGGACGACGGACTTGCAGGTCTTCTCCTTCTGGAACGCGTTGATCAGCCCTTGGTCGGTGACCTTGCTGAACGGGTCGCTCAGCTTGGCCGACAGGGTGTCGATCCCGACCGTGAACTGGGTGATCCCGGCGATCCCGCCGGCTTGGAGCTGCCCCAGCGCGGTGGTCAACGCCGAGTCGAGCTCGGTGGCGTTCGTGGCGAGCAGCGCCCCGACCTTCTTGCCGTTCGAGATGTTCGGGTAGACGCCCTTCAGCGTTGCCTCGTCGGCCTTGACCGTGCTCAGCAGCGCGTTGGTCTGCGTCGTCGCCGCGGGCGCATAGTTCGTCGGGTCGCCCTGGTCGAGGCCGCCCAGCGACTTGGTGTAGTTGGCGACGTCGGCGAGGAGCTCGTTGTAGACCCCGCAGACGGTCTTGACGTACTTCGCCGAGGACTCCTGCTTCGGTTTCGTCGTCGCCGCGCCGGCGACGCTGCCCGCGCCGAGCACGAGTCCGCTCGCGACGAGCAGCACCGCGCCGCCCTTGATGATGCCTCTCATAGGTGGTGACCCTTCCGCTGGTTGCGGTCCGCCGCGACTGTTCTACCGGACCGGGCACACCCGGACCTGAGTACCGCGTACTCAGATCTTCGGTTCGTGGTCCGCCGCGGCGTCGAGAGAGGCCCGGTCGTAGGATTCCTGGGGTGACCCCGATGTGTCGGCTGACGTCGGTGACGGGCTCGTTCCTGGCGCACCTGGTCGCCGCGCATCTGCGCTCGGAGGGGATCGACGTGCAGCTGCGGGGCGGGCTGGACGGCCCGTACGGGCTCACGCTGGGTGACATGGCCCGAGTCGACGTGTTCGTGCCCCAGGATCAGCTCGACGACGCGGAGCTGGTCATGCTCGCCACCGCCGTCGACGAGGCGCTCGCGGCGCCGAGCGAGTGGGCCGGCCCGGGCGCCCGGCGGTCGCGCCGGTGGCCGCTCTGGGTCGCGTTGGCGTTGCTGGTCGTCGCCGGCGTCGCGCCGCTGCTGCGGATGCTGGGCGGCTGACCCGCCGGCTCAGGGGTCGGTGAGGAGCTCGTCGAGCTCGGGGCCCTTCAGACGATGGAACGCCCGTCGGGGTCGACGCCGGTCGAGGAGGCCGGCCTCGAGCTGGTCGGCGGAGAGGGCGGTCTCGTCGGCGCCGGCGAGCGCGGTGGCGCCGAGCTTCACCGCGCCGGCGAGGTCTAGGTCGGGGCGGTAGCGGTCCTGGAGGAGCTCGGTGACGGTGTCGGCCTGCCCGCCGAGGACGGTGAACCCTTCCTTGTCCATCACCACCCCGTCGTAGAGGATCTGGAACATCTCGTCGTCGTCGGGGGTGGCACCGACCTGGGCGACGAGGATCTCGACCTCGTACGGCTTCATCTCGTGGGTGAACACCTGCCCGAGGGTCTGCGCGTACACGTTCGCGAGGGAACGGGCGTTGACGTCCTCGCGGGCGAACGAGTACCCCTTGAGGTCGGCTTGGCGGACCCCGGCGATGCGCAGCATCTCGAACTCGTTGTACTTCCCGACCCCGGCGAACGCAATGCGGTCGTAGATCTCGCTGATCTTGTAGAGCGTCCGGGACGGGTTCTCGGCGATGAGCACGATGCCTTCGACGGTGGTCATCGCCGCAAGGCTGCGTCCCCGCGCGATGCCTTTGCGCGCGTAGTCGGCGCGGTCCTTCATGACCTGCTCCGGCGGCACGTAGAACGGCATCGTCATAGCCCGGCGCCCTCCTCCCGGCCGCCGATCAGCGTGTCGGCGCGGCGGGCGATCTCGTCGTCGCCGATGAACACGAACCCGGACGCGTCGATCACCCCGACGGTCGGGAAGATGCGGCGGACGAGGTCGGGGCCGCCGGTCGCGGCGTCTTCGTCGGCGGCGGCGAACAGCGCCCGCAGCGCGAGGTCGATGGTGTCGTCGCGGCTGATGCCCTCGTGCCACTGCGCCTTGATCCAGTTCCGGGCGTGCACCCCACCCGACCCGTTGGCCTGGAAGTCCTCCTCTTCGTACTTCCCGCCGGTGACGTCGAAGCTGAACACCCGGCCTTCGCCGCGGCGCTCGTCGAACCCGGCGAACAAGGGGACGACGACGAACCCTTGCATCGCCGCGGGGAGGTTGCTGCGGACCAGCTGGCCGAGCTGGTTGGCCTTGCCTTCCAACGAGAGCGGCTCACCTTCGATCTTCTCGTAGTGCTCGAGTTGGGTCTGGAACAGCCGCACCAGCTCCACCGCCGGTCCCGCGGCGCCGGCAATGGCCACCCCGGACGTGTCGTCGGCGGGGAACACCTTCTCGATGCGGCGGCTCGCGATGGAGAACCCGGAGGTCGCTCGGCGGTCGCCGGCCATGACGACCCCGCCGGCGTGACGGATCGCGAGCACCGTGGTCCCGTGGGGGGCCGGGAGGTCGCCGCCGCTTGCGGTCGGGTGCTCGACCGTGGGGGCACCGACGCGTCGCAGCAGCTCCGCGAACGACGGGCCGGGATCCGCGCCGGGAGTCAGGAACGGCAATGGCGCGTCGCCTGGCATTGGCTGGCGAGCCTACACAGGCTGCCCGCCGGCTCCTCGAGCGTCCCGTGACGTCGAGCGCGTCGCCGTGGAGGGGGTGCTACTCGCCGCCCTTTTGGACGTAGCTCTTGACGAAGTCCTCGGCGTTGGTCTCGAGCACTTCGTCGATCTCGTCCAGCAGGTCGTCGAGTTCACCTTTGAGCTTCTCGCCGCGTTCGGACGTCGCGGGGAGCTCCTCGGTCTCTTCGACCCGTTCCTTCGGGGTGGGGCGTTGACGCCGCTGCTGTTCAGCCATGGTGGGTCCTCCGAGGCTTCAGGTTAGGACGTGAGCCGGGCGACGAGGTCCCCGGGCGTGTCGACCGTGTCGAACAGCGGCCCGACGTGGGCTCGGGTGCCCCGGAGGGGCTCCATCATGGGGATCCGCTTCAACGGGTCGCCGCCGATGTCGAGGATGAGGCTGTCCCAGTTGGCGGCGACGACCGCTTCGGGCCAGCGGGCCAGGCAGGTGCCCCGGAAGTAGGCGCGGGTCGAGCCGGGCGGCTCGGTGATCGCGGCGAGCACGTCGGGTTCGGCGACGAGCCGTTCGATCTTGCCGGCCCGGACGAGGCGTTCGTACAGCGAACGGTCGGGGCGGACGTCGTGGTACTGCAGGTCGAGGAGCGCGAGCTTCGGGTCGTCCCACGAGAGCGCGTCACGGTCGGTGTACGCGTCGAGGAGGTTCAGCTTGGTCACCCAGTCGAGCTGACCGTCGAGGGAGCGGGGGTCTCGTTCGAGGGCGGTGAGGACCGCCTCCCACCGGGTGAGGACCTGCGCGCCGACGGTGTCGCCGCCGCACGCTTCGAGTCCGGTCTCGTCGGCGTACTTCTGGGCCAGGCGCAGGAACTCCCACTGCAGCTCCACCGCGGTCATGTGCGCGCCGTCGGTGAGCTCGACGACCGCCCGGCACGTCGGGTCGTGCGAGACCGTCCGCATCGCCGGGACCGGTCCGGCGAGGGACCAATCCTTGCGGGTGCCCCCGGCGCCGTCGATGAAGTCGTCTTCGATCATCGCCAGCACGATCGCGGTGGTGCCGATCTTGAGGAACATCGCGACCTCGCAGAGGTTCGCGTCGCCGGCGATGACGTGCAGCCGGCGGTACAGCTGCGGGTCCGCGTGCGGCTCGTCCCGGGTGTTGACGATCGGGCGCTTCAACGTGGTCTCGAGACCGACCTCCTCCTCGAAGAAGTCGGCGCGCTGGCTGAGCTGGAAGTCGACGGGCGCGGCACCGTTCTCGGATCCGACCTTCCCGGCGCCGGTGAACACCTGACGGGTCGCGAACCACGGGAGGAGGTGGCGCACGAGGCTGGAGAACGGGACGGCCCGGTCGACGAGATAGTTCTCGTGGGTGCCGTAGGAGTTGCCCTTGCCGTCGGAGTTGTTCTTGTAGACGACGATCGACTGGCCCGCCTCGAGCGCCCGGCTCGCCGCCTGCATCGACCGGGCGAGGACCCGCTCGCCGGCCTTGTCGGCGAGGACGAGCTCCAACGCGTCGGCGCATTCCGGGGTCGAGTACTCGGGGTGGGCGTGGTCGACGTAGTAGCGGGCCCCGTTGGTGAGGACGGTGTTGACGAGGTGGGTCTCGATCTCGGGGGCCTGGGTGCCCTCGCGGGCGTAGCCGCGGGCGTCCCGTCCCGGGGATTCGTCGTCGAAGTCCCACCCGACCTTGCGCTGCTCGACGTAGCTGTTGATGAGGATCGACGACGCCAGGACCGGGTTCGGGTCCGCGGCGCCGCGCAGCACCACGCCGTACTCGGTCTCGGTTCCGCACACCTTCGGGACGGCCACGGATCCAGCCTACCGGTGCGGTTCCCGCGTCCCCGCGGTGCGCCGCCTAGAGATACTGGCCGGTGGTGACCCGCTCGATCTGGCGGCCACCGGTTGCCTCGTCGCCCTCGGAGAGCAACGTCCGGACGAACACGATCCGTTCACCCTTCTTGCCCGAGATCTTCGCCCAGTCGTCGGGGTTGGTGGTGTTCGGGAGGTCCTCGTGCTCGCGGAACTCCTGCTTGATCGACGCGACGAGATCATCGGTGCTGATGCCCTTCGCGCCACCTTCGATCTGGCGCTTGATGGACAGCTTCTTGGCCCGACGGACGATGTTCTCGATCATCGCGCCCGACGCGAAGTCCTTGAAGTAGAGGACTTCCTTGTCGCCGTTCTGGTAGGTGACCTCGAGGAAGCGGTTCTCGTCGTCTTCGCAGTACATGTGGTCCACCGCGGCGGTGATCATCTCGGTGATCGCGTTGGGGACGCTGCCGTGCTTGGTGGCCTCACGTTCGGCGATGGGAAGCACCGACGTGAGGTACCGGGTGAAGATCTGCTTGGCGCTTTCCTCGGTGGGACGTTCGATCTTGATCTTCACGTCGAGGCGGCCGGGACGCAGGATCGCCGGGTCGATGAGGTCCTCCCGGTTCGACGCGCCGATCACGATGACGTTCTTCAGGGACTCGACGCCGTCGATCTCGGCGAGGAGCTGCGGGACGATCGTGCTCTCGATGTCGGAGGAGATCCCGGTGCCGCGGGTGCGGAACAGCGAGTCCATCTCGTCGAAGAACACGATGACGGGGACACCCTCCTCGGATTTCTCCTTGGCCCGCTGGAAGATCAGCCGGATCTGACGTTCGGTCTCCCCGACGTACTTGTTCAGCAGCTCGGGGCCCTTGATGTTCAAGAAGTACGACCGTGCCGACGAGTTGCCGGTCTTCTCCGCGACTCGCTTCGCGAGCGAGTTCGCGACGGCCTTGGCGATGAGGGTCTTGCCGCAGCCGGGCGGCCCGTAGAGCAGGATGCCCTTCGGGGGCTGCAGCTGGTGCTCGTGGAACAGGTCGGCGTAGAGGTACGGGAGCTCCACCGCGTCGCGGATCTCCTCGATCTGGCTGTCGAGGCCGCCGACGTCGCTGTAGCTGACGTCGGGGACCTCCTCGAGGACGAGCTCCTCGACCTCGGGGCGGGGCAGCCGCTCGACGACGAGACCGGAGCGGGTGTCGAAGAGGAGATGGTCGCCGGCACGGAGCCGCTCCCCGACCAGCGCGCCCGCGAGCTCGCAGACCCGCTCCTCGTCGGCACGGCCGACGACGAGGACCCGCCGTTCGTCCTCCAGCATCTCCTTCAAGACGACGACCTCACCGGCGACTTCGAGCCCACGGGCGAGGACGACGTTCAGCGACTCGTTCAGCGCGACTTCCTGGCCCCGCTCGAGGGTCTCGGTGTCGACCTCGGGGTGAACCGAGACCCGCATCTTGCGGCCCGCGGTGAAGATGTCGACGGTGCCGTCGTCGTTGGCGCCGAGGAACGTCCCGTACGCGGAGGGGGGCATCGTGAGCTTCTCGACCTCCTCGCGCAGCGCCGCGATGTGCTCGCGGGCTTCGCGCAGGGTGGCCGAGAGCCGCTCGTTCTGGGAGACCGCCTGGGCGAGCTGGCCTTTGGTCTCGAGGAGCCGCTCCTCGAGGGTCCGGACCCGCTTCGGGGCGTCCTGAAGCCGGCGCCGGAGGACCACGACCTCTTCCTCGAGCGCCTTGACCTGTGACTGGAGCTCTCCGACCTGACGTCCGTACTCAGCGAGACGTCGCTCGTGCTCCGGGGCCACGTGCCACCTCCTCCCGTGCCCTGTCGGGACCGGGTTTCGCGGCGGGACACTACACGCGCGAATTCCAGCGCACTGGGGCATCACCACGCCCGGGATTTTCCCGGGCTTGGCTTGAGAAATCACTGGGGATTCGGGTATTCTGAGCGGGCGTCGGTCCCCGACCGTGGGGCCGAACTGGGAACGAGGAGCAGCTATGAAGGTCTGGATCGACCAGGACCTGTGCACCGGGGACGGGCTGTGCGAGGAGATCGCCCCTGACGTCTTCACGCTGCTCGACGACGGACTCGCCTACGTGAAGGACACCGGCAAGGTCCTGAGCGACCCGGGCGGCGCCGAGGGTCTCGCCAACGTGCCCGGCGGGCAGGACGAGGCGGTCATCGAGGCGGCCGAAGAGTGCCCCGGCGAGTGCATCTTCATCGAGGTCGACTGACCGGCGCTTCGACCCGCCCCGGCGGGTCGGACCGAACCCCCGGCCCGGGTCTTGGACCCGGGCCGTTTCGCGTCACCCCACCAGGCAGGTGCCGGTGCTCACGGCGGCACCGGCCCCCGACGCGAGGACGGGGCTCAGCACCGCGTTGACCTCGTCAGTCGCGAGCGCGTACGCCGTCGACGCCGCGCCGGGATCCACCGCGAACGCCAACCCGACGACGTGGCCCTTCTCGTCGACGACCGGGCCGCCCGAGTTGCCGGGGAACAGCTTCGCGGCGAGGACGAGCACGTCGCGGTGCGTCGGCGCCGACCGGTAGATGTCGGTCCCTTGGGCGTCGATGCGCTCGGCGACCCGCGCCGGTGCCTGCTGCTCGGGGCCGCCGCCGGGGTAGCCGAACACGCCGCCGATCTGGTCGACCTGGATGTCCCCGATGGCGAGCGGGTTCACGCCGAGGCCGGGGACGCGGAGGACCGCGACGTCACGGTTGGGGTCGAAGGCGACGACGACCGCGGCGAGCCGACCCCGGTTCGGGACCAGCACCGTCGTCTGGTGTTCACCCGCGACGACGTGGGCGTTGGTCACGACGACCCCGTTGGCGACCACCGCGCCGCTCCCCTGCTGGATCACGTTGCAGGCCTGCCCCTCGACCTTCACCACCGCGAGCGCGACACGGCCTGCGGTCGGGTCGGTGACCCCCTGTCCGGGTGGGGCGCCGACATCGGAGGAGGTGAGCTGACGGAACACCTCGGGGAACGGCGCGTCGCCGACGAGCCGGCCGAGCGTCGCGAGCGACCCCGGTGGTGCCGGCGCGACCCCGTCGATCTCCCGGACGATCGCCGAGCCGCGCACCGCCCGGGCGGTCCAGCCCGGCGCGTTGGCAAGCCCCGGGATGAGCAGCCACACGATCACGAGGACACCGAGGACGCCCGCGACGCCGCCGGCGACCCGGTCGGCGACGCGGATGCCACCGAACGCGGGGAGGTGGCGGCGCACGATCGAACCGATCGCGAGCCCGATGCTCTGCCCGACGAACGCGGTGATCAGCAGGAACGCCAGCGACGCCAGCAGCCGGGTGCGGGGCGTCGACCCTTGCAGCGCGCGGGCGACGTCGTCGACGAACTCGACCCCGATCACCAGCCCGACCGCGAGGCCCGCCCACGACAGCGCCCGGGCGGCGAGCCCGAACCGGTAGCCGGTGTAGCCGGCCAGGACGATGGCGAGGAGCAGCAGGACGTCGAGGATGTTCACCGGTCGGTGCTCAGCAGCCGGGCGTGGGTGAGGAACCCGGTGTGCGCGACCATCCGGTGGTCGGGACGCACCGACTGGCCGTCGACGTGCCAGCCCCGCTGCATGACCTCGAGGGTGTGAGCCATCCCGAACGCGGAGTCGACGAGCTCCTCGTGGAGGCGGGCGACCTGACCGATCGTCGGGAGGTAGGCGAGGAGGATCCCCCCGGCGCGGAGCGCCGCGGCGGCGTGCTTCACGACCCGCCACGGCTCGGGGAGGTCGAGCACCACACGGTCGAGGTCGTCGAGGTCGATCCCCTCGTAGACGTCGCGGACCTCGACCGCGAGCGGCACGTCGGCGCCGAGGAACCCTTCGACGTTGCGGCGGGCCCGGTCCGCGAAGTCGTCGCGCAGCTCGTAGCCGGTCACGTGTCCCGTCGGCCCGACCGCCCGGAGGAGCGTCATCGTGAGCGCGCCGGAACCGACCCCGGATTCGAGGATCCGCGCGCCGGGGAAGACGTCGGCGAGCATCAGGATCGGGCCGAGGTCCTTCGGGTAGATGACCTGCGCGCCGCGGGGCATCTCCAGGACGTACTCGGCGAGCGTCGGGCGGACCGCGACGAGGCGGGCGCCGAGGGTGGTGCGGACCGTGCAGCCCTCGTCGTGGCCGATGCAGGTCGTCGTGGCGGAGCACCCCGGCGTGGGAGTGGAACTCGCCCCCCGGTTCGAGCGTGATGAGATGCCGGCGGCGTTTCGTGTCGATCAGCAGGACGCGCTCCCCTGCCGCCAACGGCGCGCTCATGCCGGCGCGCTCATGCGGTGGCGGGCGGCGCGGGCGCGCAGCCGGCAGAAAGCGCACACCGGTCCGGGGGTGGGAGCGCCGCACTCGGCGCACCGGCCGAGGATGACCGTGTCGTGGTCGTCGTCGGGGGCGAAGCGGTCGTGGCCCCGCTCGGCGAAGCCGTGCACGAACGCGGCTTTCGTGCCCGGCGAGCGGTCCTCGAGCGCGTTCAGCACCTCCTTGTAGTGAAGGTGCCGGTTGCCGGCCGCCATCGGGCACTCCTCGACCTGGTAGTCGATGCCGCGCAGCACGCAGTAGGCGGCCATCTCGCGCTCGCCGAGCCGCACCAGCGGCTTGACCTTGCGCGCGAACCCGGGTGCGGCGGGCAGCACCGGGTGCTGGCGGGCCAGGTACTCCGTGTCCCAGCGGAGCACGTTGCCGAGCAGCACCGCGGCTTCGTCGTCGAGGTTGTGACCGGTGGCGACGACGTCGTAGCCGTGCTCGACCGCGAAGTCGTTGAACAGGTGCCGCTTCGAGAGGCCGCAGGCGCTGCACGGCACCCGGTGGGTCGCCGCGGCCGCGTCGGGGATCGTGAACCCCCAGTCGGCGGCCAGGTCGACCTCGTGGAGACGCAGACCTCGTGCGGTCGCGTACGCGCGGGCGTAGACACCCGAGTCGTCGGAGTAGTCGCCGATGCCCGAGCCCGAGGTAGAGGCCGTCGGCGGCGTAGCCGAGATCGGTCAGCAGGTCCCATAGCGCCAGGGAGTCCTTGCCGCCGGAGACGGCGACGAGGACCCGTTCACCCGGGGTCGAGCATGTCGTGGTCGTGGACGGCGCGGCGGACCTGCTCCGCGCAGTGCACGAAGAAGTGGTCGCGGCAGAACGCGGCGTTGTGGCGGCGGACGTCGATCACCGCCGGGCCGCGGCACACCCGGCACTTCATGTCGGGTCGCTCGCCCCGCCCGAGATGACCGGACGGATCTCGACCGTCGTCTCGTCGGCGAAGGCGGGCGTCCTTGGCGACGAGCTCGTCGCCGGCGATCACGAGCACCGACTCGGGGTTCACGTCGAGGCGGGCGAGCAGCGCGGTGACCGTCAGCGGGCCGGCCACCTCCAGCTCACGGCGCGGGTTGCGCAGCAGCACCTTCACGGGGAAGCCAGGGTACCGGCGGGACCGCCGGTCCCCTCACCGCTCGGGCTTGATCGCCCGGATCTGAACCCCTTCGCCGGCGTGGAGCTCGAAGCTGGTCCCGGCTCGCCCCCCGGCGGCGCGTTGCACGAGGCGCAGCTCGGCGCTGTGCACCCGCAGCCGGATCGACCGGTAGGAGACGTACGCGGCCGACGCGCCGATCGCGACGGCGAGCCAGCCGGGCGAGTTGTCCTCGAAGGCGTGAAGCCACCCGGCTCGGGCCAGGCGAGCCAGGAAGTGCCGCACGTCAGATCCGCATGATCTCGACGATGGTGCGCTTCTTTTTTCCGCGTCGCTTCCCGATCCAGTAAGCGACGAGGACGAGCAGCACCGTCACGATGACCCCGCCGGCGAACCCGGCGCCGCGGGCGGCTTCGGCGCCGGCTTCGGCGCCGTGCTGGATCTGGTTGAGCTTGGCCTCGATGTCGGCCCGGGTGATCGGCTTCGCGGTGTCGACCTTGGTCATCGGTGTCTCCTCACGCTGCCGACGCGGCGGGCGCCGCGGGCCTTCCAGGTGATCGCCCCGCTCAGCAGGAGGGTGACGAACACGATCGCGTACGGGGCCCAGGACCAGTCACCGTCGAACGTGGCGCCGGTCTCGACCTGCAGGAGTCGTAGCACCCCGACGGCGAGCAGGATGACGCCGACCCCGAGGAGCAGCGCGCCGCTGAGCCCGAACGCGATGTAGCGGCCCAGGTTCTTCAGCGGGTCGACGGTCTCCTGGCGGAAGTAGGCGACGACCAGGTCGCGCAGCTCCGTGAGCAGCTCGGGGAGCGACGTCGCCTCGTGGTCCGCGGCGCCGGGTGGGGTCGACATCGCCGGGAGTCTAGGACCGAGCGGTCGCGGCGCGGCCGGGCGAGGCGGTCAGGACCGTCGGGGTGGGGTGGGGGTGGGCACGAGCACGTCGGGGTTCGGGGCGTCGGGGAACGAGGCGAGCAGCACCGCGAACGGCTCACGGACCGCTTCCGCGGCGGCGAAGTCGGGGATGTTGTTGCCGTTGACGAGGAGCGCGAAGCGCAGCGGCCGGCCGAGGTCGAGGAGCCCGGCGAGGCCGCTGACCCCGTTCAGCGAGCCGGTCTTGGCGCGCAGCTTCCCGGCCAGCGGGGTGCCCTCGAGCCGTCCCGCGAGGGTGCCCTCGCCGCCCGCGACGGGGAGCCCGTCGGCGACGGTCTGGAACTTCGGCGTGCCGGCGAGCGCGAGCACCGCGGCGAGGGTGGAGCAGGGGACGCGGTCGCCGCGGTCGAGGCCGGAGGCGTCGACCAGCTGGACGCCGGTGGTGGGGACGCCGAGCCGGGTGAGGGTGGCCGTGATGGCCTGCACCCCGGCGGGGGTGGTCCCCTGGTTCGCGCTGCGGACCCCGAGCTCCTTGGCGAGGAGCTCGGCGGCGAGGTCGTCGCTGGACCGCAGGGACGACACGAGGATGTCGTGCAGCGTCGGTGAGGTCACCGACGCGACGGTGGTCGCGGCGGCGGGCGCGGCCTGGTGCGCGGACGGCGGCCCGACCTGCACGCCGCGGGCTTGGAGCAGCTGGGTGAGCGTCGCGGCCGCGTACTGGGCGGGGTCGTCGACCACGACCGGTCGTCCGCCGGTGATGCGGTAGCCGTTGTTGACCGTGAGTGCCCCGAGCGGCCCGATGTCGGGGTCGGTGCGGTACGCCGGCGACCAGGTGGGCAGGTAGCGCTGCTCGTCGTAGCGGGAGTCGTCACCGACGACCCCGCCGGGGACGCGGTGCACCCCCGCGGCGACGATGCCGTCGGCGAGGGTCTCGAGCTTCGTGGTGACGTCACCGCGGGTGATCGGGTTGGCCTGCAGGTAGAGGTTGAAGTCGGCGCTGGCGAGGACCGGGTCGCCCGACCCGACCAGCCAGATCCGGTCGACCGCACCGCCTTGGGGCGCGGCGGGCGCGACCGCTTTGGTCTGGTACCGGAAGTTCGGGCCGAGGACGGCGAGCGCCGCGGTGGCGGTGAGGAGCTTGTCGGTGCTCGCGGGGATCAGCGGCGTGTCGGCGTTGTGCGTCGCGATCGGCTGTTGGCCTTCGTCGACCGCGTAGCAGGCGGTCGGCTGGGCGCGGAGGTCGGCGTCGAGGGTGGCTTGGAGCCGTTGCGCGCCGACCGCGTCGACGAGTGCCTCCGGGACCCGCCGGGGTGACCAGACCGGCGTGGTGAGCGCGGCGCGGGTCGCGGTCGGGCTCGCGGCGCCGGTCGCCCGGACCGCGAGCACCGCGCACGTCAACGCCGCGACCGCGAGGCCGACGGCGACGATCCGGGTGCCGCGGCGGCTCACCGGCGGTCCCGGCCGCGGCCGAGCGGGGGCGGTCATCCGAGCCCGCGGGCGCGCCGGTAGCGGGCACGACGCCAGAGCGCCTCGAGGGCGTGCACCGCCCGGTACGACGACGGGTAGCAGAGCCGGCCCGTCTCGCGGACGGTGCGGGGCCCGGCGTTCTCGGGGTCGGCGACGGCCAGCTCCGTGGCGGTGAGGATCGGCTTCCCGGTCGAGTCCGACACCTCCGCGGCAGCGGCCGCGAAACGGGCGTCTTGGCGTTCGTGGTAGGCGACGATGCGCTCCAGGTTCGGGTCGGGCCAGAACCGCCCGGCGCGCAGCAGCCGGGCCTGGTTCGACTGGATGCCGATCCCCAGGTAGATGACCGCGTCGACGTCGGGGTGGCGGGCGGTCAGCTCGAGCACCTCCGGGACCGTGTCGCGGGTCTCGCCGCCGGCGAGATCGATCGGGTTGTTGCGGCTCCAGCGGGGTGGGAGCCGCTCGTCGATCGCGGCGCGGAGGTCGTCGGGCAGGACCGCGAGCTCGAGCTCCGACCGGGCGATCGCGTCCGCGGTGACGACTCCCCACCCGCCCGCGGTGGTCACCACCGCGACGCGCGGTCCCCGCGGGAGCGGCTGGGTCGCGAAGGTCGCGGCGGCGTCGAACGCGTCCTCCACCGTGTCGGCGCGGGTCACGCCGGCCTGGCGGCACATGCCGTCGAAGACCCGGTCGTCAGTGGCCAACGCGCCGGTGTGGGACGCCGCGGCCCGCTGACCGCCGGCCGTGATCCCGCCCTTCAGGAGCACGAGCGGTTTCGCCGCGGCGACGTCGCGCACCCGGGAGAAGAAGGTGCGTCCCTCCCCCACCCCTTCGACGTACGCCAACGCGACGCCGGTGTGGGGATCGGCGGCGAAGTACTCGAGGAAGTCGGGGACGGTGAGCGACGCCGCGTTGCCGGCCGACACGGCTCGGCTGACCCCGACGCCGGTGGCGCGGGCCAGGTTCTGGAACGACGACACGAAGTTCCCCGACTGGCTCACGATCCCGATCGCGCCGGGCGGCGGGTACGGGGCGACGATCTGCGCGCAGAGCGAAGCCGGGGTCGAGACCAGCCCTTGACCGTTGGGTCCGGCGAGGAGGATGCCGAGCTCTTCGGCGAGGCGCACGAGGTCGGCCTCGGCGCGGCGGCCGGCGTCGCCGGCTTCGCCGTACCCCGCGGAGGTGAGAAAGGCGGCGGTGATGCCCCGCTCGGCGCACGCCCGGAGCAGGTCCGGGTTCGCGGCTGCGGGGGTGCAGACGAACACCAGGTCGACGGTCGCGTCGGCGGGCAGCTCGGCCGGGCTGCGCACCATCGGGACGCCGAGGATCTCGCCGCCCTCGAGGTTGGTGCCGTACACCGCGCCCTCGTAGCCCTGGGTGAGGATGTTGTGGAGCGCGACGAACCCGAACTTGCCCGGGTGGGCCGAGACCCCGGCGACGAGGACCCCACGAGGGTCGAACAAGGCGCGGAAACGCTCGGGGGGCAGGCGGGGGGTCATGCGTCGAGCTCGACCAGCGCGTCGACCGCGACCGGCGCGCCGTCGACGATGACGAGCGGGTTCACGTCGACCGCGGTCACGTCCGGGTGGGCCGAACCCAGGTCGCACAGCGCGGTGAGGATCGCGGCGACGGCGTCGCGATCCACCGCGGGTTCACCCCGGAACGGCCCGAGGAGCGTCTGGGTCCTCAAGTCGTCCAGCATCTCGAGCCCGTCGGGCCCGGCGAGGGGGACGAGACGGATCGCGACGTCGGCGACCGCCTCGGCGAACACCCCGCCGATCCCGACCATGACGACGGGACCGAACTGCGGGTCGGTGTGGATCCCGGCGATCAGCTCGCGGGATCCGCGCACCATCGGCGCGACGACGAGCGCGACCGGGCCGTCGTCGGGTCGGGCCGCGGTGAGCAGATCACGGGCCGCGTCGTGCACCTCGTCGGCGGTCGCCAACCCGAGGCGGACCAGGCCCCGTTCCGTCTTGTGGGTGATCGTCGGGCCGGTGAGCTTGACGACCGCCGGGAACCCCAACCCGGTCGCTGCGGCGTCCGCGGCGGTGTCGACGACGGCTTCGTCGACCGTCGGGATGCCGTGCTCGCGGAGCAGCGCGAGCGATTCGTGCTCGGCGAGGGTGCGAACCATCGCGGCGGATCAGACGGCCCGGTCGCGCCCGGCCCAATGCTCGTCGCGCAAGACCCGCTTGAGCAGCTTCCCGGCCTCGGTGCGGGGCAACGAGTCCCGCAGCTCGTACTCGCGCGGGTTCTTGTACCCGGCGAGGCGGTCGGACACGAAGCCGCGGAGCTCGTCCAGGTCGATCGTCGCGTCGGCCTTCGGCTGGACCACCGCGTAGACCCGTTCCCCCCACTCGTCGTCGGGGACGCCGAACACGGCCGCGTCGATGACCTGGGGGTGCTCGTAGAGGACCGCCTCGATCTCGGCCGGGTAGATGTTCACCCCGCCGGAGATGATCATGTCCTTCTTGCGGTCGCAGATGAACACGAAGCCCTCGTCGTCCACGTAGGCAACGTCACCGACCGACTTCCATTCCCCCTGGTCGATCTCACTCAGCTGCTCCTCGGTGCGGTGGTAGCCGTCCATCGCCAGGCGGGTGCGGATGAACAGCTCGCCGGCCCCACCGACCGCAGCGTCGGTACCGTCGTCGCCGACGATGCGCACCTCGATGTTGCCGTACGGCCGGCCGCACGAGCCCGGCTTGCGGAGCTGGTCCTCGGGGTGCAGCACGGTGACCACCCCGAGTTCGGTGGAGCCGTACACCTCGTAGAGGAACCCGTCGCCGAGCTTCTCGATCACCTCTTGCTTCAGCGCGTACGGCACCGGCGCGGCGTTGGCGACGAGGCTGTGCATCGAGGACAGGTCGGCGCGGGTCAGCTCGCCGGGCGGGAGGCTGACGATGCGCTTCAGCTGCGTCGGCGCCGAGAACGTGTTGGTGACGCGATGCTCGTGGACGAGGCGCAGCCACGCGGACGGGTCGAACTTGCGCAGCACGACGATCGGGCAGCCCAGCGTGTGGTTGAGCGACGCCCACGCCAACGGGCCCGAGTGGTACAGCGGGCCGGTCGTGAGGTGGACCTCCTCTCCGGGCCGCAAGGCGAGCTGGCCGAGGAGGGCGAAGACCGTCTCCGGATCCGTCGTAGTCCGCAGCGCCCCTTTCGGGCGCCCGGTCGTCCCCGAGGTGTAGATCATGGACGCGCCTGCGGTCTCGGGGGTCACAACGACCGGCTCCGCGTCGGACGCGCCCGCGAGGGCGTCGTCCCAGGAGTGGAACCCGGGCGGGACCGTCCCGCCGAACACGAGGACGGCGCGCACGTTGCTGAGATGGTGGCTGACCTCGACGAGGGTGGGTGCCTGCTCCGCGTCGATGACGACGAGCGTCGCGTCGGAGTTCGCGATGACGTACGCCATCTCCTCGGCGTTGAACCGGTACGAGAGCGGCACGGCGGTGAGTGACGCCTTCCGCGCGGCGTGGATCGTGACCAGCACCTCGAGGGAGTTCGGGCCGCACCACACGAGACGATCGCCGGGTTGGGCGCCGAGCCCGGCGAACGCGTGCGCGGCCCGGTTCACGAGCGCGTTGAGCTCGGCGAACGTGGTCGCGGACGGGTGGGCGCCGCCGGCCGGGTCGACGAGCACCGCCGGCGTGTCGGCTCGCGACTCCGCGTGCATCGCCAGGATGTCGGGCATCGGCTCGGGTCCCCCTGCGCTCGCGACACAACCGCCGTACGCGTCGCGAGAGCGCCGGTAGCCTAGCCGTCAGTGCCCCGCCCGGTTCCTGTCCGCGGCGTGATCGAGGGCTTCTACGGACCCCCGTGGTCGCACGACGCGCGCCTGGAGCTCATCGAGTTCGTCGCGGGGTTCGGGATGAACGCCTACGTGTACGCGCCCAAGAGCGACCCGCGTCACCGCGACCGCTGGCGGGACCCGTACGAGGCCGACGAGGGCGCCCGCCTCGCCGCGCTCGGCGGCACGGTGCGCGTCGGTCGGGGTGCGATTCGGGTTCGCGATCTCCCCCGGTCTCGACATCGACTACGCCGACTCGACGGACCGGGCCGCGCTGGTCGCGAAGCTCGACCCGCTGCTCGACGCCGGGGTCGACTGGGTGATGCTGGCGCTCGACGACATCCCGAACCGGCCCGGGCTCGCCGCCGAGCAGGCCGCGCTGGCCTCCTGGCTCGCGGGCCAGGTTCGCGGCGCCCGGCTCACGCTGGTGCCCACCGAGTACGTGGGCCGGGAGCCGAGCCCGTACCTCGCCGACCTCGCCGCCGGGCTCCCGCCCGACGTGGACGTCATGTGGACCGGCCCGACCGTCTGCTCCCCGCGCATCGACGCGGTCGACGCGCGGGCGTGGCGAGCCGCAGTGGGTGACCGGCCGCTGATCGTCTGGGACAACTACCCGGTGAACGACGCGGTGATGGAAGCGGAACTGCACCTCGGCGCGTACCGGGGCCGGACCCCAGAGCTGACCGACGTGGTCGACGGGGTGCTGTGCAACCCGATGATCCAGCCTCGGGCGTCGAAGGTGGCACTCGCGACCGCGGCCGAGTTCCTGGCCGACCCCGGCGGCTACGACGAGCACACCGCGTGGGCGCGGGCGATCCGCGCCACCGCCGGGCCGCGCGCCGACGCCCTGGCCGTGCTCGCACGCGCGTGCGCGGACGGCCCGCTCCTGCATGCCGAGCAGCTGCCGCTCCGCTACGCGGTCGACGAGCTCCGCCACGTCGTCGGAGAGCCAGACTGGGCGCCGGGCATGCTCGCCCTCCGCGACGAGCTGCGCGCCCTGCAGCGGGCGCCGGCGGCATTCGCCGAAGCCGACGACCCACTCGCCGAGGAGCTCGCCCCGTGGTTGGCGCAGGCTCGACGCGAGGCGGACGCCGGGCTCGCCGCGCTGCGGCTCGTGCAGGCGGTGCGGCCGGTCGCGACCCGCGACGCCGACGGTGCCGGCCGGGCCGCGGGACCGGACGCGGAGGCGGCGATGATCCACGCGTTCGCGTTGCTGTTCGCGTGGAGCGGCGCCCGCCAAGGCGACGTGGTGGTCGGTGGCCCCCGGTTCGGGTTGCACCCGGCGGTCGTGCAGCTCCCCGACGGGCGCCCCGCCGTCGACGTGATGCTCGCGGTGCGCGAGAACGCCTCGGCGATCGACCGTCTCTGCCGCCTGGCTCTCGACCAGTACCGCGAATGGACCGAGGACCCGGTGTCGGAGGTCCGGGCCCGCTGCCACTGGGAGCCCGTCCCGATCCAGGACGACGGGACGTTCACGGCCGACCCGGCCGCGCCGGTGGTGCTCGCCTGCGGGCGGGTCACCACCCGCGTCCCGGCGGCCTCGGCGCCGCCGTTCACCGACGCTCGCCTGTCGTGAGCCTCAGTGTGGTCATGCCCGCGCACAACGAGGCGACCCTGCTCGAAACGTCGGTCGACGAGGTGGTCGCCGGGTTGCGCACCCGAGGTGACGCGTTCGAGGTCATCGTGGTCGAGAACGGGTCCCAGGACGCCACGCCGGTCATCGCGGCGCGTCTCGCCTCCACGCATCCCGAGGTGCGGGTCTCCACGCTGGAGCGGGCCGACTACGGCCGGGCGCTGCGCACCGGGCTGCTCACCGCCGGTGGTGACGTCGTTGTCAACTTCGACGTCGACTACACGGATCTGGGGTTCCTCGACGCGGTGCTCGTCCGGATCGGGCAGGCCGACCCCCCTGCGATCATCGTCGGCTCGAAGCGGGCCCCCGGCGCCGATGATCAGCGGTCCTGGCCGCGCCGCTTCGTGACCGCCGCGTTCTCCCAGGTGCTGCGCGTCGGGTTCGGGTTGCGCGTGTCCGACACGCACGGGATGAAGGCGCAGACCCGGACGCTGGTGCTGCCCGTCGCGGAAGCGTGTCGGTCCCACGGCGAGCTCTTCGACACCGAGCTGATCCTGCGCGCCGAGCGAGCCGGGCTTCGGGTCGAGGAGCTGCCGGTCACGGTCGCGGAACGACGGCCGTCTCGCACGTCGATCACCCGGCGGGCGCTCCGCACCCTGGTCGGCCTGGTCCGCCTGCGGGTGACGCTGGCCCGGTCCCCTCGCGAGTGAGCACCACCGTCCTCGCCGCCGCGGGGATCTGCACCGTCGACGCGTCGACACCGGGCTGGGTGGCGATGACCGACGGGGCCATCGTCGAGGTCGGCACTGGTCGCGCGCCCAGTGGCGCTGTCGATGTCGGGCCCGCGGTGCTCGCACCCGCGTTCGTCGACCTCCAGCTCAACGGCGTGCTCGACGTCGACCTCGCTGACCGCGGAGCCCGACGGGTGGCAGCGGGTCGGTCGAGCGCTGGCCCGCCACGGCGTCGGCGCCTACCTCGCGACGTTCGTGTCCGCGCCGCTCGAGTCCTACGACCCGGCGTTCGACCGTCTCGCCGGGGCCCGCGCCGCCGCTGCGCCGGACACCGCGCTGGCCCTCGGGGCGCACCTCGAGGGACCGTTCCTCGGGGGCGCACCCGGCGCGCACCCCGCCGACCTGCTGCGACCGGTGGACCTCGACTGGCTCGCCACCCAGTGGGCGGCCCACGGCGACCTCGTGCGGATGGTCACCCTCGCCCCCGAAGCCGACCCGGGCCTGGAGGGGATCCGCTGGCTCACGGCCCGGGGGGTGCTCGTCGCGCTCGGTCATTCCCGAGCCTCCGAAGTCGAGGCTCGCGCCGCGGCCGACGCGGGCGCCCGGGTCGTCACCCACCTATTCAACGGCATGGGCCCCCTGCATCACCGCGAGGTCGGGCTCGTCGGCGCGGCGCTCGACGACCCCCAGCTGACCCCAACGCTGATCGCCGACCTGGTCCACGTCGCCCCGACCGCGATCCGCGTCGTGTTCGCGGCCACGCCGACCGTGGCGCTCGTGAGTGACGCGGTCGCGACCGTTGGGCCGGTCCACGACCTCGACGGGGCCGCCCGGGTCGCCGACGGTCGGCTCGTCGGCGCCACCACCCTCCTCGACGCTGACGTCGCCAACGTCGTGCAGCTCGGGATCCCGCTCGAACGGGCGGTCGCGGCGGCGAGCACGGTCCCGGCAGCGCTGCTCGGCCTCACCGACCGGGGACGGATCGCGGCCGGCGGGCGCGCCGACGTCGTCGCGCTCGACCCGCGCTCCGGGACGCTCCGGGGCGCGTGGATCGGGGGCCATCCGCAGGGCTGATCAGCGGTCCTCGTCGCTCGGGGCGGCGGGTCGCTCCACGACGATGTGGCGCAGCCGCCACTCGACGTCACCGTGCCCGACGCGGACGAGCGCCCCGAGGCTCCGCGCGAGGCCGTCGAGCTCCTCGACCTGGAACTGGGTGCGGGCGAACGGGTCGTGGCGCCACACCTCCAGGTTCATCCCGTACAGCCGGGCCGCGACCCGGACCGGCACCGCGAGGCTCGACGAGCTGTTCGACCGCACCACGAAGTCCGGGCCGTCAGCGAGGTCACGGAGCGACGGTCCCGCGTGCATCGGGCCGCCTCGATCCGCGACGACCGCGCCCACCATCTCCTCGTAGCGGCGCAGGACCGGGTCGGGCGCGTCGAGCCCGTCAAGCTCGTCGAGGAGCAACCGGCCGCCTCGCACGAGCTGGCCGGCCCACGCGCGCGCCAGCGCGGCCGGGTCGGGCAGGTGGGCGAGCACGAGGCGGGCGAAGATCAGCGTCCGGATCCGTCACCGGGAACGGGGTCACGGTCACGTCGTGCACGTCGAAGTCGAGACCCGGGAACGACCGGCGGGCCGTGCCGACGAAGGATGCGGCCGAATCGAGCCCCACGGTCCGGCGCGCCTCGGTCGTCTCGGCGACGAGCGCGGTCGTGTAGCCCGGCCCGCAGCCGAGGTCGACCGCGAGCCGTGGGTGCCGCGGCGCCGCGGCGGCGAGGAAGGCCCGCGACGGCGAGGCCAGCACGTCGGCGAGCAACGCGAGGCGGCGGGCCGCCAGCGCGTTCGCGCCGAAGGTGTAGCGGGGTCGCTCCGGCTCGGGGTTCGACACGGTCGGTCCTCCGCGGACGGGGTCGCCCGTCGGGGGGGAGCGTGCGCTGAGCCACCCGGGACGGGCGGTCGCAGCGATGGTTACGCGCTCGACCGCCGAGCGGGAGGCCACCACGGCGTCGTGTGCACGGTTGCGCACCGTAGACGGGGCCCCCGCCCGACCCGGAGGGGCTTTCGCCGGGCATCCGCGGGCCGGCGGCGCACCGCCAGTACGGTCGTTCAGATGCTGAACAGTTCCCTCACTGAACCTCGGCGGGCGCACCCGCGCCGCTCGGCGACGGCCCGCTTCGAGGACGCGTTCCGTCGCTGCCAGACCGGGCTCGGCCGGGCCGACGATCCCGAGCTCTCGGCGGACCAGCGGCGGCTCCTCCGCCGGCTCGGCGACGATGCGGACGGTGTGGCGCTGACCTGGCTGGCCGCCCGCCTCGGCTGGCCCAAGAGCACCACCTCGGTCGCGGTGAAGGACCTCGAGCGGCGGGGCTACGTGCGCCGGGGGCGCCGAGACGACGACGAGCGGCGGCTGTGGATCGCGTTGACGGCCGAGGGGCGGGCGCGCGTCGCCGCCGACCGGGTGCTGGAGCCGGAGCGGCTGAGCGCGGCGCTTCGGGCCCTCGCCGCGCCGGTGCGCGCGCAGCTCGTCGACGCGCTCGAGCAGCTCGCCGCGGCGGCGGAGTCGCTGCCGGACGCGCCGGGATGACGGCCTAGGTTCGGCGGGTGCACCGCTTCGCGTCCGCCTTGTCGTGCCATCCGGTGCCTGCGCACGCGGTCGGGGAGACCGCGGGTGAGGTGCTCGAGCAGCTCGACGGGGAGGACCCTGACCTCGTCGTCTGCTTCGCGTCGTCGCATTTCGTGGGCACCTTCGACGATGCGACCCATGCCCTGCGGGAGCTGTTGGACCCGAAGGTCATGCTCGGGGTCACCGCGGGCGGGATCATCGGCGGCGCGCACGAGGTCGAGGACCGCCCTGCGTTCTCGGTGTTCGCGGCCTGTCTCCCCGACGCGCGTCTGACGCCGGTCGCGTTGACCCTCGAGGAGACCGGCGACGGCGCCGCGATCACCGGCTGGCCGACGACGCTCGAGGCTCCCGAGACGCTGATCCTGCTCGCCGAGCCGTTCACGTTCCCGGTCGACGCGTTCCTGCGTCGCCTCAACGAGGACCGGCCCGGGCTCCTGGTGACCGGCGGGGTGGCATCCGCGGCAGCGCACCCGGGTGGCAATCGCCTGGTGCTCGACGACGCCGTGCACAGCGGCGGCGCGCGTCGGGGTGTTCGTGGACGGCGTCACGGTCGAGACGGTGGTGTCGCAAGGGTGCCGACCGATCGGGCAGCCGTTCACCGTGACCGGCGCGGACGGGAACGTGGTGCTCGGCCTGGGTGGGCAGCCCGCGTTGGCGCGGCTCCAGGAGCTGGCCTCCGAGGCGACCGAGGAGGACCGTGAGCTGCTCCGTCGAGGCCTGCAGGTCGGGCTCGTCGTGAACGAGCACCAAGTCGAGTTCAGCCGCGGGGACTTCCTGGTCCGCAACGTGCTGGGCGCCGATCCCGACGCGGGGTCGATCACGGTCGGGGACCGGGTGACGGTCGGTCAGACCCTGCAGTTCCAGGTCCGCGATCGCGCCGCGGCGGACGAGGATCTCCGGGCCCTGCTCGAGCAGCGCGACGCCGCCGGCGCGCTGCTGTTCACGTGCAACGGGCGGGGCCAGCACCTCTTCGGTGCCCCCGACCACGATTCCGGGACGGTCGCGGAGCTGCTCGGGCCGGTCGCGACGGCCGGTGCCTTCTGCGCCGGCGAGCTCGGACCGATCGGCGGGCGCAACTTCCTGCACGGCTTCACGGCCAGCCTGGCGCTGTTCTCCTAGCCCGAGGCGGGAGCCCGCGTCGGCCCCGTTGGACCGACCTCGCCTCGGTGCGACGCGCCATAGTGGGGTGGCCTCGCGAGGGACCTGGGCTCGGAGGCGACCGACGAGCAAGGAGAGGCCAGTGCCGGCGAGCGAACTCGACCAGCAGGGCATCGACGTCATCCGGGGACTGGCGATGGACGCGGTCCAACGCGCCAACTCGGGTCATCCAGGGACCCCGATGGCGCTGGCGCCGCTCGCGCACGTCCTCTTCACCCGGATCATGCGCTACGACGCCAGCGTCCCCGAATGGCCTGACCGTGATCGCTTCGTCCTGTCGAACGGGCACGCGTCGATGCTCCTCTACTCGCTGCTGTACCTCACCGGCTTCGGTCTGGAGCTCGACGACCTGCGCGCGTTCCGCCAGTGGGAGTCACGCACACCCGGCCATCCGGAGTACCGCCACTCCCCCGGCATCGAGGTGACCACCGGGCCGCTCGGGCAAGGGTTCGCGAACAGCGTCGGGATCGCGCTCGCCGAGGCGAACCTTCGAGAGCGCTACGGCCCTGAGGTGTGCGACCACCACACGTTCGTGATCGCCGGTGACGGGTGCTTCGAGGAGGGCGTGAGCCACGAAGCCGCGTCCCTCGCCGGGCACCTCGGGCTCGGTCGTCTGGTCTGCGTCTACGACGACAACCACATCACGATCGACGGTCCGACCGAGCTCGCCTACTCCGACAACGTGCCCGAGCGCTTCGAGGCGTACGGCTGGGAGGTCGTCCCCCTCGGTGAGGAAGCCAACGACCTCGACGCGCTCGAGGCCGGGCTCCGCTCCGCGATGCGCGACGCCGAGCGCCCCAGCGTCGTCATCTTGCGCAGCCACATCGGTTGGCCGTCGCCGAAGTACACCGACACCGCGCACGCGCACGGCAGCCCGCTCGGCGAGGACGAGGTCCGCGCGGTGAAGGCCATCCTCGGCTTGCCCGCCGACGAGACGTTCTGGGTGCCCGACGAGGTGCTCGCGTACTACCGGGAGGTCGGCGAGCGGGGCCGCGCCGACCGGGAGGCCTGGGACGCGCGTCATGCCGCGCTGCGGGAACGCGAACCGCAGCTCGCGGAAGAGTTCGACGCGTGCCTCGAGCAGCGCGGCCTGGCCGGGTGGGAGACGAAGCTGCCGAGCTGGTCGGCCGGTGACCCGATCGCGACCCGGGTCGCGAGCAACCAAGTCCTCGACGCGATCGTCGACGTCGTCCCCGGGATCGTCGCCGGCGGCGCCGACCTGACCGGCAACACCGGCACCGAGCTGAAGAACGAAGGGCGTCATCGCGACCCATCAGTTCCGTGGCCGTCAGATCCACTACGGGATCCGCGAGTTCGGGATGGGCGGGATCATGAACGGGATGGCGGTCTCGAACCTGCTCCCCGTCGGCGGGACCTTCTTCGTGTTCTCGCGACTACATGCGCGGCGCGGCGCGGCTCGCCGCCCTCTCTGGGTACAAGACCGCGTTCGTGCTGGACCCACGACTCGGTCGGGCTCGGCGAGGACGGCCCGACCCACCAGCCGATCGAGCAGCTGGCGGCGTTCCGTGCGATGCCCGGCATGCGGGTCATCCGCCCCGCCGACCCGAACGAGGTCGCCCAGGCCTGGCGGGTCCACATCGAGAGCGGCGGGGGCCCGACCGCGCTCGATCCTGACCCGACAGAAGGTCCCGATCCTCGAAGGCACCGCCGAGCGCGCCCCCGAGGGGGTGTCCCGCGGCGCGTACACGCTCGTCGACGAAGGCGGCGGCGGGCTCGACCTCGTGCTCGTCGGCACCGGGTCTGAGGTGTCGGTCTGCGTCGCGGCCCGGGAGACGCTGCAGGCTGACGGGCTCTCCGTGCGGGTCGTGTCGATGCCGTCGTGGGACGCCTTCGAGTCCCAGACCCGACCGTTACCGGGCGTCGGTGCTGCCCGCCGGGCGTCCCGAAGCTCGCGGTCGAAGCCGCGACGTCGTTCGGATGGAGCCGCTGGGTCGACGACGTCGTGGCCATCGACCGGTTCGGGGCCTCGGCGCCCGGCCCGGTCGCGCTCGACAAGCTCGGGATCAACCCGGACCACGTGGTCGAACGAGCACGCGCCCTGCTCCACCGCTCTCCAGGAGGGACACCATGACCAGCGCCATCGCCCGGCTCCACGACTTCGGGCAGAGCCCCTGGTACGACAACCTGACCCGGCCCCTGGTGCGCGAAGGCGGGCTGCGCCGCCTCATCGACGACGACGGCATCCGTGGCGTCACGTCGAACCCGACGATCTTCGAGAAGGCCATGGGCGCCGGCGCGGCGCTACGACGACGCGCTGAAGGCGTGTGCCGCGGAGGGCCTCACGATCGAGGAGTCGTACTGGAGGCTCGTCACCGAGGACGTCGGCACGCCGCCGACGAGCTCGACGCCGTCTACACCGCGACCGGGCGCGCCGACGGGTTCGTGTCGGTCGAGGTCTCGCCCGACCTCGCCCACGACACCGGTACGACGATCGAGGAAGCCAAGCAGCTGCCACGACCGCGTCGGTCGCCGCAACGTGATGATCAAGATCCCGGCCACCAAGGAGGGCATCCCCGCGATCGAGGAGAACCTCGCGGCTGGCATCAACACCAACATCACGTTGATCTTCTCGCTCGACCGTCACGCCGCGGTGATCGAGGCGTACTTCGCCGGGCTGGAGCGGCTTCGCCGCCGCCGGCGGGGACCTGTCCACAGTCTCGTCGGTGGCGTCGTTCTTCGTCAGCCGGGTCGACACCGAGACCGACCGGCGCCTCCCCGAGGGTCACCCGCTCCGCGGCAAGGCCGCGGTCGCGAACGCGAAGCTCGCCTACGAGCTGTTCCGTCAGCGCTTCGCCGGCGACCGCTGGGACGCGCTCGCCGCGAAGGGCGCGCGGCTGCAGCGGCCGCTCTGGGCGTCGACCTCCACGAAGAACCCCGCCTACTCCCCCACCCTCTACGTCGACGACCTCGTCGGCCGCGACACCGTCAACACCCTGGCGCCCGCGTCGATCGACGCGCTCCACGGAGGCGACGCGAACCTTCGCGCCGACGCGGTGGAACAGGACGTCCAGGACGCCCACCGGGTGATGGCCGACCTCGCCGCCGCCGGCGTCGACTTCGACGACGTGACCGCGACGCTCGAGCGCGAGGGCGTGGCCTCGTTCTCGACCAGCATCCACGACGCGTTCAAGACCCTGGAGAAGCGTCGAGCCGAGGTCACCTGACCGTGTGCCGGGCCTCGATGCCAGCGGTGACCCGGGCGGTCCCGGCGGTCACGGGCCCGCCGCGCGTCGATCGGCGATCCGTGCGGCGGCCCGGAGATGCTCGACGAAGCCGTCGAGGGTCGTGTGCGCGTTCGCGCCGCTCGTGTTGGGCATGACGTAGGCAGGGCACGCCACCGAACCGGTCCGGTTGCAGCCCCGGCTCGGCGTGACGGTCGATGGCGGCCCGCCAGCCGGCGAGCCCGACGAAGCACACCACGCCGGGCTGCAACCACTCGACGAGCCGCTCGACCCGCGTCGCTCCGGCCCGGTACTCGGCGCTGCTCAGCGCCGCGGCGCCGGGAGTCGCTCGCTTCACGAGGTCGCTCATGCCGACACCGTGGTGCGCGAACGCGTGCGCGCGGGTCCCGGTCGACGCGCACCAGCCCCGCCGCGAGCGCCGCGGGCCAGAATCGGTTCCCCGGTCGGGCGAACCCCACCCCGGCGTCCGCGGCGTACTCGCTCGGGTTCAGGCCGCACGACGAGGAGCCGCATGCCGGCCCCGACGAAGTCGGGCAGCGTCCGGGCCCGCCGGGCGCGCAGGTGGAACCACTCGCGGTCCGTCCTCGCTCAGCTCCTCGATGCTGAAGCCGGCACCGATGACGACGTCGGCGAGGCGGTCCCGCTGCCACTCCGCGAAGAACCGGCCGGGGAAGTCGTCGTCGGGGATCTCCCCCTCGTCGGTGCCCTGGCGCATCGTGCATGTCGAACGGCGCGCCGACGTCGAGCGTGTCGTGGAGCTCGGCGAGCGCCCACGGCAGCCGGGTGCCCGGCACGTGCAGGTAGCTGGCCCGGGCCCACGCGCCCCCGAGCGCCCTCCGCCGGAACGGAAGGTGCTCGAGGTCACCCTGGGCCAGCCACGCGTCGGGTGCGGCGCCGCGGGCCAGCTCGAGCATCGCGAACGCAGCGTCGACGCCGACGACCGGCCGTCCGAGATGCGGGAAGGTAGGCGCCGGCGCCGCAGCCGACGTCCAGGCGCGGCCGCCCGTCGGGGACGTCGGCGGCGAACGCCGCCGCGGCGTCGACGAGACGCGGCGGGCCGCCGGTCGCTCCACTCGCGGGCCTGGGCCTCGTACACGGCCACCGTTGGGCGCTCCATCGGGCCGTATCATCGCGGTGATGGCGACTGCGCCGCTCTCCGAGGGTCAGGTCGCCAGCACCATCGTCGTCTTCGGCGCGACCGGTGACCTCGCCCACCGGAAGCTCTACCCGGCGCTCGCGTCCCTCGCCCGGGCCGATCAGCTCCCGTCGTCGCTCGCCGTGGTCGGTGTCGCCCGCACCGAGATGGACGACGACGACTACGAACGCAGCGTGCGACGCGCCGATCGAGAAGGCGGCGGATGCCACCGCCGAACGCGGTATCGAGGCGCTCAAGGAACGGGGCGTGCGCTGGCGGTACCTGGTCGGCAACGCCGACGACGAGCAGACGTTCCACGGCGTTGCGCGACCTGCTGAGCACGACCCCGGACGGTGGTCGCAAGCCGATCGGGAACTGCCTCTTCTACCTCTCCACGATCCCTCAGCTCTTCGAGCCCATCGCCGACGGGCTCGGTGAGGCCGGACTCGCCGATGAAGACGACGGGTTCCGCCGCTTCGTCGTCGAGAAGCCGTTCGGCCACGACCTCGACAGCGCCCGCGAGCTCGACGCCCACCTTCACCGGTGGTTCCAGGAGCACCAGATCTTCCGCATCGACCACTACCTGGCCAAGGAGACGGTGCAGAACATCCTGGCGCTGCGGTTCGCGAACACCATCTTCGAGCCGCTCTGGAACCGACGCTACGTCGACCACGTCCAGATCACCGTCGCGGAGCGGCTCGGCGTCGAGCATCGCGGCACGTTCTACGAGCAGGCCGGCGCGTTGCGCGACATCGTCCAGAACCACGTCCTCCAGGTCCTGGCCCTCACCGCGATGGAACCACCGGCGTCGTTCAGCGCCGACGCGATCCGCGACGAGAAGGTGAAGCTGCTGCGGTCCGTGCACCCCCTCGATCCCGACGACCTGCAGAGCCACGTCGTGCGAGGCCAGTACGCGGCCGGTGAGATCGACGGCGTCCCCGTCCCCGGATACCGGGAGGAAGAGGGCGTCAACCCGCACAGCACCGTCGAGACGTACCTCGCGATGCGCCTCGAGCTCGACAACTGGCGCTGGGCCGGGGTGCCCTTCTACATCCGCACCGGGAAGCGCCTGGCGCGCCGGGTCACCGAGGTCGTCTTGCGCTACAAGCCGGTCCCGTTCCTGCCCCTGCCCGCCGGCGCCCGCGAATCGGTCGAGCCGAACGAGCTCGTGCTGCGCATCCAACCCGACGCCGGGATCGAGGTGTCGTTCGCGGCGAAGGTTCCCGGCCAGACGTTCCGGGTCCGGACCGAGCGTCTCGACTTCTCGTACGAGCAGACGTTCGCGGCGGTGACCCCGGAGGCCTACGAGCGGGTCCTGCACGACGCGCTCGTCGGCGACGCCACGCTTGTTCATCCGCAGCGACGAGGTCGACCAGTCCTGGCAGATCGTGCAGCCGCTCATCGACGGCTTCGACCGGGTCGCGCTCCCGCTCGGCATGTACCCGGCCGGCAGCTGGGGACCGGCGGCGGCGAACAGCGCTCATGCGAGGCTCCGAGCGACGAATGGCGGGCACCGTGAGCGGCCTCTTCGGCGAGGAGCGTCGCGTCGCGCACGTCCCGATGGCGTTCTCGGAGCTCGTCGCCGCGAGAGTCACCACCGCTCGATCGCGCTCTCCGGGTGGCGGCACCGCCCGGTCCTGCTACGAGCTGCTCGCGGTCGCCGCCCGTCGACTGGTCCGGAGTCGAGGTGTTCTTCGGGGACGAGCGGTGGGTGCCGGTGCACGATCCCGACTCCAACGAAGGCATGGCCCGAGTGACGTTCCTCGACGAGGTCGAGCCCGCCGTCATCCACTCGCTCTACGGCGCCGGGCCCGACCCCCGCCGCGGCGGCGAGCGCCTACGACGAGCGGCTCCGCCGCTCCCCGCCGCTCGGGCTCGTGCACCTCGGGTCTCGGGCCCGACGGGCACACCGCGTCGCTGTTCCCCGGGCTCCCGCCCTCGACGAGACCGAGCGGCTCGTGCGTCGACACGGGCGACGACCTGCACCCCCATCCCCGGCTGACCTTGACCTACCCCGCGCTGGCTCAAGCCCGACTGGTCGTGTTCACCGTCGCCGGCGCGGACAAGCGAGAGGCGCTCGCGAGGGTGCGTCGCGGCGACGACGTGCCCGCGGGTCGGGTGCGGGCCGAGCGGGTCGTGTGGCTCGTGGACGAGGCGGCCGCAGGCGGCGCGTAGCATGCGCCACATGTTGAGCCGCCGGGAGGCCGTCGCGTTCCGCGACGCACCCCTCGCCGAGGTGCCTCGAGGCGGCTTCGGCGGTGCGCGACGCCGCGTTCGGGAACCGGGTCACGTTCTCACCGAAGGTGTTCATCGCCTCTGACCATGCTGTGCCGCGACCACTGCGGATACTGCACCTTCGCGAAGCCGCCGGCTCGGCTCGACGGCGCCGTTCCTCGACCTCGACGCGGTGCTGGGAATCGCCCGCGCCGGCGCCGCCGCCGGGCTGCCACGAGGCGCTCTTCACGCTCGGTGAGGCCCCCGAGGCTCGCTACCCGGATGCGCAGGCGTGGCTCGCGAACGCGGGGCTACGAGCGCGACGGTCGACTATCTCGTCGCGGCGGCCGGCGCGGTGCTCGCCGAGACGGGTCTGCTCCCCCACGCCAACGCGGGCGCGCTCGACGCCACGGACCTCGCCGCGCTCCGGGCGGTCAGCCCGTCGCAGGGAATGATGATCGAGACCCTCGCCGAGCGCCTCGCCGACCCGGGCGGCCCCCACCATCGGGCCCCCGACAAGACCCCGGCTCGGCGGCTCGCGACCCTCGACGCCGCGGGTCGCGTCCGAGTGCCATTCACCACCGGCATCCTCGTCGGGATCGGCGAGACGTTCGAGGAGCGGGTCGACGCGCTCGTCGCGATCCGCGACGCGCACGCACGCCACGGTCACGTGCAGGAAGTCATCGTGCAGAACTTCCTCGCCAAGCCCGGCACCGCGATGCACGCCGCACCCGTCGTGCGACCCCCAGGAGTACCTGCGCAGCGTCGCGGTGGCTCGCCTGGTGCTCCCCGAGTCGATCCACCTGCAGGCCCCACCGAACCTCAGCGACGACCTCGCCCCGCTCCTCGCCGCGGGCATCGACGACTGGGGCGGGGTCTCCCCGGTCACCCCCGATCACGTGAACCCCGAGCGGCCCTGGCCGGCCCTCGAGCGGCTCCGGGTCGCCACGGAAGCGGCCGGCAAGACCCTGGCGCCTCGGCTGACGGTGTACCCGGAGTACGTCCACGACGCCGACACCTGGCTGGACGGCGCGGTGCGTCCGGCGGTGCTGCGCGCCTCGGACTCCGAGGGCCTGGCTCGTGACGACGCCTGGTCCTCCGGTGGCGACGCCGAGCCGCCCATCATCTTGGGGGCGGCGATCCCCGCCCGCTCGGGCGGCCCGGTCGGTGCGGTGCTCGAGGGCGTGCGCGCCGGTGAAGAGGTCGGCGTCGACGAGCTCGTGACCCTGCTCGGCGCGCGGGGTGCCGACGTGCTCGCCGTCGCCGCGGTCGCCGACGAGCTGAGGCGCGACCTCGTCGGTGACGTGGTGACCTTCGTCCGGAACCGGAACATCAACTACACGAACATCTGCACGTTCAAGTGCCGGTTCTGCGCCTTCTCGAAGGGCCCCTTGTCGCTGAACCTCCGCGGTGACCCGTACCTCCTCGATCTGCACGAGCTGCAACGACGCGTGATCGAAGCCGTGGAGCACGGCGCGACCGAGGTGTGCCTGCAGGGCGGGATCCATCCCGACTTCGACGGCGACTACTACCTCGACGTCACCCGGGCCGTGAAGGCCGCGGCCCCCGAGATCCACGTGCACGGGTTCACCGCCCTGGAGGTCACCGAGGGCGCCCGGCGGCTCGGGGTGCCGCTGCGCGACTACCTGCGGGAGCTGCGAGACGCCGGCCTGTCGACCCTTCCCGGCACCGCGGCGGAGATCCTCGACGACGAGGTCCGGGCGATCATCTGCCCCGACAAGGTGAGCACCGAAGAGTGGCTGGAGGCGCACCGCACCGCGCACTCGGTGGGGTTGCGTTCGAACGTGACGATCATGTTCGGCACCGTCGAGTCCCCGGTCCACGTGGCCCGTCACCTTGTCCGCACCCGCGCGCTCCAGCAGGAGACCGGCGGGTTCACCGAGTTCGTGCCCCTCCCGTTCGTGCACATGGCCACGCCGATCTCGTTGCAGGGACGCGCCCGTCGTGGCCCGACGTTCCGAGAGGTCCTCCTCCTCCACGCCGTGGGTCGCATCGCGTACCGAGGCTGGATCGACAACATCCAGGTGTCCTGGGTCAAGGTGGGCATCCGCGGCGCCCGCCAGGCGCTGACCGCGGGCTGCAACGACCTCGGCGGCACGCTCATGGACGAGAACATCTCCCGAGCCGCGGGGGCGTCCCACGGTCAGGAGCTCGACGACGACGGGTTCGCGGCGATCGTCGGTCCGCTCGGCCGCCCCCTCGAGCAGCGGTCCACCCTCTACGGCCGCACCCAGACCGTCGGGCGACCACTGCGACCCGCCCCGACCGCCGGGGTGCCGGTGGCGCTCGGCGCTCGCGCCGCGCCGTGAGCCCCACCGGCGTGCCCGACGAGCTCGACGTCGTCGCGGTCGGCAACGCGCTCGTCGACGTGCTCAGCGCGGCACCCGACGCGTTCCTTGACGAGCATGGGCTCGTCAAGGGCTCCATGGCCCTGATCGACGCGTGCAGGCCGCGCGCCTGTACGAGCAGATGGGCCCCGCGACCGAGATCTCGGGCGGCTCGGCGGCCAACACCGCGGTCGGTATCGCGTCGCTCGGCGGGGCGAGCGCGTTCGTCGGGCGGGTCCGCGACGACCTGCTCGGGACGGTGTTCGCCCACGACATCCGTGCCTCGGGGGTCCACTTCCACACCAGCCCGGCGACCGACGGGCATCCGACCGGCCGGTGCCTGATCCTCGTCACACCGGACGCCGAACGGACGCTGAACACGTTCCTCGGCGCGGCGGCGGAGCTGCACCCCGACGATCTCACCGTCGAGCTGATCGGTGGCGCGGCGGTGACGTACCTGGAGGGGTACCTGTTCGACCAGCCCGACGCCAAAGCCGCGTTCCGGGCCGCCGCCGGCGCCGCGCACGCCGCGGGTCGGCGTGTCGCGCTCAGCCTCTCCGATACGTTCTGCGTGGAGCGACACCGCAGCGACTTCCTCGCGTTCGTCGAGCACGAGGTGGACATCCTCTTCGCCAACGACGCCGAGGCCTGCGCGCTCTACCGGGTCGAGCAGCTCGACGACGCGGTCGCCGCGGTGGCTCGCGACTGCGAGGTCGCGGCGGTGACCCGCGGCGCGGAGGGGTCACTCGTGATCGGTCACGGTGAGGTCCACGCGGTCGCGGTGCATCCGGTGCCCGGCGAGGTCGTCGACACGACCGGCGCCGGCGACCTGTACGCGGCCGGGTTCCTGTACGCCCTGACCCGCGGACACGACCTCGAGGCGTGCGGCCGGGTCGGGGCGCTCGCCGCGTCGGAAGTCATCTCGCATCTCGGCGCGCGCCCGGAGCGCTCGTTGGCCGAGATGGCCGCGTCGCTGCTGGTGTGAAGCTCCCCCGCTACCGGACCGGCGACCCCGAGCTCGACGACGCGGTCGCGGCGCTGGTCGAGCGGGCCGCATCCGATCGGGACGCCGACCTGATCTTCGAGCTGGTCGTCTCCGCGTCTGCGGCTCGCCCGGGACCGCGCCGACCGTGGCGACCTGAAGATGGCCAACGCGGCGTTGAAGGAGATGCGCTACTCGTTCCACGTGTTCGAGCCGTACCGGGCTGAGCACAAAGCCGCGATCTTCGGGTCGGCGCGCACCCAGCCCGACGACCCGCTCTACGACCAGGCTCGACGGTTCGCCCGGGCGATCGCGGCCCGAGACTGGATGGTGATCACCGGGGCGGGCCCCGGGATCATGGAGGCCGGGATCGACGGCGCCGGCCCGGAACGGGCCTTCGGGGTGAGCATCCGCCTCCCGTTCGAGGCCGCGACGAGCCAGTTCATCGCCGACGACCCGAAGCTCGTCAACTTCCGGTACTTCTTCACCCGCAAGGTGACGTTCGTGAAGGAAGCCGACGCGTTCGTCCTCCTTCCCGGCGGGTTCGGGACGTTGGACGAGGCCTTCGAGCTGCTCACCCTGGTGCAGACGGGGAAGGCCCAGTCGGGGCCGATCGTGCTGCTCGACACTCCGGGTGGCACCTACTGGGAGCACTGGTCGCGGTTCGTGCGGCGCGAGCTGCTGGAGAACCGGTACATCGTCGAAGCCGACCTGGGTCTGTTCTTCGTGACCGACGACGTGGACGTCGCCGTCGACGAGGTGACCCGGTTCTTCTCGAACTACCACTCGCAGCGCTTCGTCGGCGGCCAGCTGGTCATCCGGCTTTGCCGCGCCCCCGACGAGGCGACCCTCGACCGGCTCACGGACGAGTTCGCCGACATCATCCGCCGAGGCCGGATCGAGCGAGTAGAGGCCGCCCCCGCGGAGCGCGAGGACCGTGACGCGCTCGACCAGGAGCGGGTCGCGTTCTGGTTCGACCGGCGGGGCTGGTCGCGGCTCCGCAGCCTCATCGCCCGGTTGAACGACACGACCGGGGCCGTAACCGGGGCGCGGGCGTCAGTCGTCCGTGGTGGCGCCCAAGGCTCGGAGGGCCCGCTCGATCGCCCGGCGGGCCTGCAGGATGCGCCGCTCGTTCGCGGCGGCCTGCTCGTCGCCGTCGGCGGCGGCGCGCAGCGCCTCGTACGCGGCGTCCCGGAGCCGCTCCTCGACGCCGCGCAGCGTCTCGATCACCTCACCCAGCCCGGACCCGTCGTCATCCATGAGGGGTTCTCCGATCGGGTGCGGGCGGTGCCGGCTCGTGCCGGCCGGTGCGGTCGGGTCCGCTCACGACGCCTGCCGGTGCGCGGACGGCGCCCCCAGGGGCAGCCGGCCGGGGGCCAGCTTCCCGGACGGGTCGAACGCGGCCTTGATGCGCGCCGTCACCGCGTCGTTGGCGACGGGGACGCCGAACCCGTCGAGGCCGGGCGCGCCGGCCTCGCGCAGCAGCCAGCCGCCCGCGGCATGCGCCGCGGCGCGTGCGTCGGCGAGGCCGGGTTCGGTGGCGCTCGCGACGTGCACGGTCCCGACCCCCCACTCGGCGAGCCAGGCGACCCCGCAGCCGGTGAGCGCGGAGCCGAGGTCGCGGACCCGCGCCGGCGCGACCGAGATGCGACCGCGGTGCGGGCCGGTCGGCCAGGACGGGGCGGTGTCCTGTTCGTCGAGCCGTGCCGCGCTCGACTGCGCGGCGACGTCGGCCGGGTCACCTTCGAGGAGGACGCTGGTCTGCTCGGGACCCCACGCGATGAGCGACGGGGCGAAGCAGGCGGCGCGCACCGCGGCCGGGTCGGCGTCGGTGCGGTACCAGCGCGCCACGGCCGGCCGCGGCGACGCACGCAGGATGACCCGGGTGAGGACCCCGAGGGTCCCGAACGAGCCGACGAGCAGGCGGGGAAGGTCGTAGCCGGTCACGTTCTTGACCGTCGGGCCGCCACCCCGGACCAGCCGGCCGTCGGCGGTGGCGAAGCGCACCTCGAGGACCCGGTCGCGGAGCGGCCCGTACCGGAGCCGTCGGTGACCGGACAGGCCGGTCGCGAGGACGCCCCCGATCGTCGCGTTCGGGTCGCGCGGGTCGAGGCGGCATTCCTGGTCGTGCGCACCGAGCACGGCGTCGAGCTCGGCGACGGTCGTGCCCGCGCCGACGGTCACGGTCAGCTCGGCGGGGTCGTAGGCGCCGATCCCCCGCGGCGCGCCGATCTCGGTGCCCGCGGGGACCGGGCCGCCGACCTCGCGGTGGGTTCCGGATCCGACCGGGACGACGACGGTCGCCGCCGCGACCGCG
The DNA here is from genome assembly GCA_963714105.1 of uncultured Actinomycetes bacterium. Taxonomy (GTDB): domain Bacteria; phylum Actinomycetota; class Acidimicrobiia; order IMCC26256; family PALSA-555; genus PALSA-555. Next base: position 3,239,085 of record OY970233.1, read on the forward strand.
GCCGCGATGTCGGCTTCGCTCGGGTCGACTAGACCCATGTGCCCTCCGGGATCACGCCCAGCTCACCGCAGCGGCTGCCCTTCGGGAGCACCTTGTCCGGGTTGGCCCGCCCCGACGGGTCGAACGCGTCACGGAGCCGGGCCTGCGCGTCGAGGTCGTCGGGGCTGAACACGAGCGGCATCGCGTCGCGCTTCTCCAGCCCGATCCCGTGCTCACCGGAGAGGACCCCGCCGGCGTCGACGCACGCCTGGAGGATCGCGTCGCCGGCGTCCGAGACCCGCGCCCAGATCCCCGGCTCGCGGGCGTCGAACACGATCAGCGGGTGCAGGTTGCCGTCCCCGGCGTGGAACACGTTCATCATGGTCAGCTGCTGCTCGGCGGCGACCTCGTACACCTGCTCGAGGACGTCGACGAGCCGGGTGCGGGGCACCACCGCGTCGTGGAGGTAATAGTCGGGGGCGATGCGGGCGATCGCGCCGAACGCCGACTTGCGGCCCTTCCAGAGCAGCGCCCGCTCGTGCTCATCGGCCGCGACCCGCACCGAGCGGGCGCTGTTGGCGCGGGCGACCTCGTGGACGGCGGCGACCTGGGCGGCCACACCGGCCTCGAGGCCGTCGAGCTCGACCAGCAGGACCGCGGCCGCGTCGCGTGGGTAGCCGGCGCCGACGAAGTCCTCCACCGCACGGGTGATCTCGGCGTCCATCATCTCGAGCGCGGCGGGGACGATCCCGGCGGCGATGATGCCGCTGACCGTCGCGCCGGCCGCCTCGATCGCGTCGAAGTCGAGGAGCAGGGTGCGCGACCTCTGGCGGGTTCGGGGTGAGTCGCACCGCGATGCGGGTCGCGATGCCCATCGTGCCTTCGCTCCCGACGAAGCAGCCCCGCAGGTCGTAGCCGGGCTGGTCGGGTTCGAGCCCACCGAGCGTGCCGGTCGTGCCGTCACCGAGGACCACGTCGAGGGCGAGGACGTGCGCGGCGGTCACGCCGGAGGCGAGGCAGTGGGGACCGCCGGCGTTGGTGGCGACGTTCCCGCCGATCGTGCACGCGGCTTGCGACGACGGATCCGGCGCGTAGTGCAGACCGGCTGGCGCGACGGTGCGGCTGAGGTCGAGGTTCAGCACGCCCGGCTCGACCCACGCGACCCGGTCGTCGGTGTCGACGGCCACGACCCGGTTCAGGTGGGTGGTGACGATGACGACGGGCCGCCCGACCGGGGTGGCGCCGCCGGCGAGGCCGGTCCCGCTGCCGCGGGCGACGAAGGGCCGGTCGTGGCGGGCTGCGACCGCGACCGCCGCGGCGACCTGCTCGGCGGACGCCGGGAAGCACACCGCGGCGGCGTCTCCGGTGGCGACGCCGGCGTCGCGGCTGTACAGGGCGAGCTCGAGCGGCTCGGCCCGGACTCGACCCGGCCCGAGGGTGGACGTCAGGTCGGTGAGCAACGCACGGTCGTCGTCGATGCGCGAAGCCTACCGACGCTCTCGATACGCTCGGCTCGTCGTCGCAGGAGGACGGATGCCGGGGCCGAACCGCGAGTGGGTCACGTTCGATGACCCGACCGAAGAGGGTCGCAGCTGGCAGGTCGACGTGACCTTCTTGCTGTCGTCCTGGCAGTGCATCTTCGGTTGCGGCTGTCAGGGTGTGCTCACCGAACCGGCGCCCGAGCTGGTCCAGGGGTGCTGCTCGTACGGTGCGCACTTCTCGGACCGCAAGGACCGCGATCACATCGTCCGGGTCGCCAAGCGCCTCACCGACGACGAGTGGGAGCACGCCGCGGTGGGTCGCAAGAAGGGGATCTACGCGCGCGCCGGCGTCGACGACGACGGGCGCAAGGAGTGGCGGACCCGCCTGGTCGACGATGCCTGCATCTTCTTGAACCGCGAGGGCTTCCCGGGCGGGACCGGGTGCGCGTTGCACGTCCATGCCGCTCGTACCGGGGTGCACCACAGCGACGTGAAGCCGGAGGTGTGCTGGCAGCTGCCGTTGCGGCGTGTCGACGAGGAACAGGAAGACGGCACGGTGGTGTCCACCCTCACCGAGTTCGGACGCGACGGCTGGGGTGAGGGGGGCGATGACTTCGCCTGGTGGTGCACCGAGGCGCCCGAGGCGTTCACGGCCAAGGAGCCGGTGTATCGCAGCCTGGGCCCGGAGCTGCAGAAGATGCTGGGCAAGAAGCTGTACCGCCAGGTCGCCGCCTACCTCGACGAGCGCCGCCGAGCTCGACCCGCGCCGGTCGTACACCCGACCGAGGTCAAGCTCCTCACCCGCGGGTCCCGACGCCGCTGACCGGCCCGCCGAGTCCGGGTGAGCACCGGGACGGCGCCGGTCGGGGGTTCAGAGGTAGAGGCCGGACTGGCCTTCTTGGTGCGCGGACGCGACGGCGTGGACGTCGCGCTCTCGGAGGATGAGGTACTCGTCGCCGCGGATCTCGACCTCGTAGCCGGCTTCGGGCGCGAAGAGCACCCGGTCGCCTTCCTCGACGTTGCGGACGGTCGGGCCGACCGCGATGACCTCCGCCCACACGAGCCGACGGTTCACGTTCGCGGTGGCGGGGATCACGATCCCGGCTCGCGACTTGCGCTCCCCCGCCTCGTCCGACGGGCAGGTCAGCAGGCGATCCGCGGTCATCCGGATCGAGACCTTCGCGTCGTCGGCCTCGGAATCGGCGGTCATGGTGCGTCGAGGCTACCGCCGGGCGCTTCGTAAGCCTCAGACGGCCTCGGATACGATGCCGCGAGCCCCAACCCTGGAGCGCCGTGTCCGACTTCGTCGCCCCCAGCCCCGTCGCGGTCACCCGGCGCGGGCCAAGCAGATCCGCCGGGCGGCCTCGAACTACCTCGCGTTGACGAAGCCGAGGGTCGTCGAGCTGCTGCTGGTCACGACCGTCCCGGCGATGATCCTCGCCGCCGGTGGTGTGCCGCCCCTCGGGCTCGTCGCCGCGGTGTTCGTCGGCGGGGCGCTCGCCGCGGGCGGCGCCAACACCATCAACTGTTGGATCGAACGGGACCGCGACCAGCTCATGCGCCGCACCCGCCACCGGCCGTTGCCGTCCGGGACCGTCGACCCCGTCCGGGCGCTCGTGTTCGGGCTGGTCCTCGAGGTCGTCGCCTTCGCGCTGCTCTGGTCGGTCGCCAACCTCCTCGCCGCGGGCCTCACCCTCGCCGCGGCGGTGTTCTACGTGTTCGTGTACACGATCTGGCTCAAGCCCCGCACGGTGCAGAACATCGTGATCGGCGGCGCGGCGGGGGCGGTCCCCGCGCTGGTGGGCTGGGCGGCGGTGACCGGCAGCCTGAGCGCCGCCGCGGGGCTGCTCTTCGCGGTGGTGTTCTGCTGGACCCCCGCCCACTTCTGGGCCCTCGCGCTCCGCTACCGGGACGACTACGCCGCCGGCGGGTTCCCGATGCTCCCGGTCGTGCGTGGCGCGGCCGCGGCCACCACCCAGATCCTGGCGTACACGGTGCTCGTCGTCGCGCTCAGCCTGCTGCTGCCGCTCGTCGCCTCGGTCGGGGTCGTCTACCTCGCGGCCGCGTCGGCGCTCGGGCTCGTGTTCATCGTGCAGGGCGTGCGGCTCCGACGGGACCCGACCCCCGAACGGGCCATCGCCTTCTTCACCCTGTCCAACCTCTACCTCGCGCTGCTCTTCACCTCCGTTGCCGTCGACGTCCTCATCCGCGCCCACTGAGGCCCACCGTCCCCATCGGGGGCGCCTCGTGGCGGTCGGGGTGGCGGTGCTGCTCGTGGTGGGGGCGATCACGGCCTTCGCGGTGACCTCGGGCTCGTCGCCCCACGCGGCGAGCGGCGTGTCGAGCGCACCGGCCTCGTCCGCGCCGACCGCGGTGACCAGCCCGGGCGCGCCGAGCGGCGGCACGCCGGCGCCACGCGTTCTCGCTGACCACATTGCACGGCGGGCACGTGACGCTCGCGTCGCTCGCCGGTCATCCGGTGCTGGTCAACTTCTGGGCGTCGTGGTGCAACCCGTGCCGCCACGAGTTCCCGCTCCTCGCGGCCACGCTGGCCCGCCATCGGGCGCAGGGACTCGAGATCGTTGGCATCAGCTACCAGGACATCACCAGCGACGCCCAGTCGTTCGCGTCGCAGCAGCACGCGTCGTGGACCCTCGCCCGCGACGACGACGGCGCCGTCGCCGCCGCGTACGGGGTGCGGGCCATCCCCCAGACGTTCTTCATCCGGGCCGACGGGACGATCGCCAGCCGCTTGTACGGGATCAGCTCGGCGGGCGAGCTCGAGCGTTCCCTCGCCCCGATCCTCGGACGCTGAGTCACTCCTCCCAGCGGAACGTACGGGCGGCGATGATCGGCATCCCGATCGCCCACGCGACGAGGGTGACGAGTGCGCCGATCGACACCGGCGCCGTGGACAGCGCCTGGCGGACCGTGTCGGACAGCGCGGCGGCCGGAAGCGCCCGGGCGATCACCTGGAGGAAGGTCGGGAGCTTCGCGAGCGGGTAGGCCATCCCGCCGAGGAACAACAGGGTGAGGAACACCGCGTTCGCGACCGCCAGGTTCGCCTCCGCGCGCAGCGTCCCGGCGAAGAACATGCCGATCCCGGCGAAGGCCACGGTGCCGATGAGCAGCAAGCCGATCGCGGCAGCGAGGCTCCCGGTGTTCTGCCAGCCGAGAGCCACCCCGACGGCGAGGAGCACGACCGCCTGGACGACCTCGAGCGCGAGGACGCTGACCGTCTTCGCGGTGAGCAGCCCGGCTCGGGACAGCGGCGTGGACCCGAGCCGCTTCAGGACGCCGTAGCGGCGCTCGAAGCCGGTGGCGATCCCGAGGCTGACCATCGCGGTGGACATGACCGCCAACGCGAGCACCCCTGGGACGAGGAACTGCACCGGGTCGCGCAGGAACGTCTGCCCGACGTCGACTTTCGCGAAGAAGACGAGGATCCCCACGGGGATCGCCAGCGACACGACCAGGCTCTCACCCCGGCGGAGGGTGAGGATCAACTCGACTCGGGATTGGGCCAGCACGGCCCGCACCGTGCGACGGTTCATTCGCGACGCTCGCCGGTGACCCGCAAGAACACCTCTTCGAGGGTGCGCCGCCCGGCTCGCAGCTCGCCGAGACGGACGTCGTGGTCCCGCAGCCACAGCGCGAGGTCGGCGACGACGGCCGGGGTGGCGTCGACGCGGAGCACGTACTCGCCCGGCCGTTCCTCCTCGACGAGCGTCGAGTCGACACCGACCGCGGAGGCGATCGAGTCCCGGTCGAGACCCGGCGGGGCGGAGAAGCGAGTCTCGTCGTGGACCACGTCGAGGGTGAGCTCGGCGGGGGTGCCACTCGTGACCAGACGGCCGCCGTCGATGATCCCGACGCGGTCGCAGAGCTGCTCGGCCTCGTCCATCGCGTGGGTCGTGAGCAGCACGGTGACGCCGTCGGCGCGCAGGTCGCGGAGGAGCTCCCAGGTGGTGGCGCGGGCGTGCGGATCCATGCCCGCGGTGGGCTCGTCGAGGAACACGAGGCTGGGCCGGCCGACGAGCGCGAGGGCGAGCGACAGCCGCTGCTGCTGCCCGCCCGACAGGCGCCGCACCACGGTCCGGCGGGAGGCTTCGAGCCCGACCCGTTCGAGGAGCGCCTCGGGGTCGGCGGGGTGCTCGTAGAACGCGGCGTAGAGGGTGAGCGCCTCGAGGGGCCGCACCCCGGGGTAGAGGCCACCTTCTTGGAGCATCACCCCGATCTGGGGGCGCAGGCGGGTGCCGTCCCGGATCGGGTCGAGACCGAGGACCCGCACCCGGCCCCGGTCGGGACGGCGGTACCCCTCGAGGATCTCGACCGTCGTCGTCTTCCCGGCGCCGTTCGGGCCGAGCAGACCGAAGACCTCGCCGGCTTCGACGCTGAGGTGCAGGCCGTCCACGGCGCGGACGTCGCCGTAGCGCTTCTCCAGCTCGCTGACCTCGATCGCGGGGGTGGCCGAGGCCATCGAGCGCCGAGCCTACCGGAGGGCCCTCGAGGCACCCCGAACGGCAGCCGGTCGACACCCGCGGCCAGACTCGTCGGGTGCCCGACGAGTTGCAGTACCTGGGGCTCATGGCCGCGTGCGTCGTGGTGACCTTGCCGCTCGAGTTCGTGTTCGCGGCGAGGGTGTGGCGTCGCCCCAGGCGGCTCCTGTTCGCGTTGGCACCCACGGTGGCGGTGTTCTTCACCTGGGACGTGCTCGCCATCGACCGTCATCACTGGGGGTTCAACCCGCGCTACATCACCGGGTGGCTCCTCCCCGGCCGGGTGCCGATCGAGGAGCTGGCGTTCTTCGTCGTCATCCCGATCTGTGGTCTCTTGACCCTCGAGGCCGTTCGGGGGATCTTGGCGCGGCGTCGTGCATGAGTACACCGTGTGGGCATCGGTGGCCGTGGTCGGAGTCGTCGCGCTCGAGCTCGCGGTGTTGCACACCGGGCTGCTCCGCTCCCCGGCATACTGGATCTCGATGGCGATCTCGTACGCGTTCATGATCGCCGTGAACGGATGGTTGACGAAGCTGACCGCACCGATCGTCGTCTATGACCGCGCCGCGACCACCGGATGGCGGTTCCCGTGGGACATCCCGGTCGAGGACTACCTGTTCGCCTTCGCCCTGCTTGACCCTCGCGATGCTGCTGTGGGATGTCGCAGGCCGACGAGCGCCGGTCCGCACATGACCGCGGTGCTGCTCGCCGTCGGTGCCCTCCTGGTGATGGAGCCGATCGCCGCGCTCGCGCACCGATTCGTGTTCCACGGATTCGGGATGGGCTGGCACCGAAGTCACCACCTGCCGGCCCGGCGCGGTCTTCGAAGCCAACGACCTGTTCCCGGTGGTGTTCGCGGCGTGCACCATCGCCGTGCTCTGCGTGGGTGTGTACATCGGCGCCGGTGATGTGCTCGTCCCGATCGGGGTGGGCGTCACCGTCTACGGCGTCTCCTACCTGTTCGTCCACGACCTCGTGATCCATCGGCGGCTCGCGGTGCTGCGGGTCCCCGACCGGGTCGGTCGGCGCCTGCGCGCCGCCCACAACATCCACCACCTCTACAGCCGCGCGCCCGTACGGGTTCCTCGCCCCGATCGTGCCGCGCGACCTGCGAGCCCAGGCCGGGCGTCGCCGACGCGACGAGACCGCCCGGGCGGTCACTCGCCGCCGATCCTGAGCACGCTCCGGCCGACGACGAACGCCTTGCGCGCCGTCGGCACCCGGGCCCGGCTGGTGAACACGTCCCCGTCGGCCCGTTCGATCCGGTCCAGGATCTCGGCGTAGAGGCGCCGGGCGGCGCGGATGCACCGCGCCGACGACACCGGCAGCATCGGGATCCCGCAGGTCCGCGGACGCGTAGTAGTTGCGAGTCCGGGCGATCTCGAACGCCATGAGCGCCCGCCACTGCGGGGTGACCTGGCGGGCCCACGGGTCGGCGGCGAAGCGGGCCAGGTCTTCTTGCGGGATGTACACGCGGTGACGGTCGAGGTCCTCGTTCACGTCGCGGAGGAAGTTCGTGAGCTGGAACGCGATGCCGAGGTCGCGGGCGTGACGCAACGCGGCGCCCGACGTCGGCTCGAGGATCGGGAGCATCATCTCGCCGATCACCGCGGCGGAGCCGTCCATGTAGTCGAGGAGGTCGTCGAAGGTGTCGTAGGTCTCGACCGTGAGGTCCATCGTCATCGACCGGAGGAACCGGTGGAAGCAGTCGGGGTTGAGGTCGAACGCGTTGACGGTGTGGACGACGGCCTTGAGGACCAGGTCGTCGGAATCGCCGCGCTCCAAGTCGGTGAACAGCTGCTCGCCGAAGTCGCTCAAGGCGCGGGCTCGCGCGTCGACGGACGCGGGCCCGAGATCGTCGACGATGTCGTCGGCTCGCCGGCAGAACCCGTACAGCGCGTGCACGTGGTGGCGTTTGACCCGCGGGAGCAGCAGCGTCGCCGCGAAGTAGGTGGTGCCGTACGCCTTGTTGAGCTGGCGGCACTCCGCGTAGGACTCCTCGAGGGTCGTCATCGTGCGCCCCACTCGTCGACCCGGTCGGCGGCGAGACGGCCCGGAGGTCAGCACCATCGGGATCCCCACGCCCGGCACCGTACCCATCCCGACGAGCACGAACCCGGGGACGCGTGGGTCGACGTTGCGAGGCCGGAACGGCCCGCTCTGGAAGAACCGGTGCGCCAATGCGAACGGGGTGCCCCGCTCGAGACCCGCCGCGGCCCAGTCCTCGGGGTCCAGGAACCGCTCGACCACGACGTCCTCGACCGGGTAGCCGAGCCGGCCGATCCGGGCGACCAGGTCATCTCGGATCCGGCCGCGGTCCCGCGCCCAGTCGACCGCGCCGTCGAGGTTCGGGACCGGCTCGAGCACGTAGAGGGTGGAGCCGCCGGCAGGCGCGAGGCTCGGGTCGGTCACCGACGCGCTCGTCACCAGGAGGGACGGGTCGGGCATGCGGGTCCCGTCGCGGAGGAGCGCGTCGAACGCGTCGTTCCAGGACCGTCCGAAATGCAGGTTGTGGTGGGCCGCGCCGGCGGGGAGCGGCCCCCGCACCCCGGCGAGCCACAGCGCGCACGACGGCGAGTACCGGCCCCGTCGAACCACTCGAGGGGGTGAGAGGCCGAGGAGGGTGCGGTAGGTGGCGGCGACGTCGGCGTTGCACACGACCGCGTCGGCGTTCGTCTGCTCGCCGCTGGTCAGCCGGACTCCCTCGACCGTGCCGTCCGACGCGCGGCGGATCCGCTCCACCGCGGTCGAGTAGACGAACGCCGCGCCGGCCTTCTCCGCCGCGGCGGCGAGCCCGCAGGCGACCTCGTGGATCCCGCCGGTCGGGAAGGACACGCCCGCGATGGTGTCCATGTAGGTGATCACGCTGAAGAGGGCACGCGCCTCGAAGGGAGACAAGCCCGCGTAGAGGGCCTGGAACGAGAAGACGCGCTCGGAGACGCTCGTCGTCGAAGAAGTCGGCCACGCGGGCGGCGACGCTCCGGAGCGCGCCGAGGCGGACGAGGCGGGCCAGGCGGTCCGGACGCCTGGCGAGGTCCAGGGGACCGTCGAAGCTGCGGGCGATGAACGGCCCGAACTCGGCGTCGTAGAGCTCAGCGAGCCACGCCGCGAAGCGCTGGAAGCCGGCGGCCTCGCGACGCCCGGCGAACGCGGCGATCGCCTCGGTCATGGGTTCGATCCCGGCGCGCACCGCCAGCTCGGAGCCGTCGGCGAAGCAGGCCCGGTACATCGGATCGAGCGCGCGAAGGCTCAGATGCTCCTCGACCGCCGCGCCCGCCGCGGCGAAGGTGGCGTCGAGCACGTCCCGCATGGTGAGCACCACCGGTCCGGTGTCGATCCGGTATCCCTGCTCGTCGACGACGCCCGCGACTCCCCCAGGTTCGGCGTCCCGCTCGTAGACCACCACCTCGTGGCCCCGCCCGGCGAGATGGCACGCGGCGGCGAGCCCGCCCAGGCCCGCGCCGACGATGACGACGCGCATCCGCTACCGGTCACGCCAGGCCACGTAGGTGGCCAGGTCCTGGAGCGCGCGTCGGGCCTCCTCGGTGAGCGGCGTGTCGTCGAGCGCGGCGAGTGACTGCGCGACGAGCCCTTCGATCGCGGTCTCGATCTCGGCCCGGGCCCCGCACTCGATGAGGAGCGCCTGGAGGGCCTGGACGTCGCCGTCGGACAGCGCCGGGGAGCCGAGCCGGTCGAGCATCGCCGTCCCCGTGGCGTCGACCCTCGATGCGGCGACCGCCACGAGCGGCGTGAGCTTGCCTTCGCGGAGGTCGTCACCGACCGGCTTGCCGGTCACCGCGGAATCGCCGAAGACGCCGAGCAGGTCGTCGCGGAGCTGGAACGCCTCCCCGAGCGGGAGGCCCGACCGCGCTCAGCGGCGCCTCGAGCTCGTCGAGACGACCGGCGAGCGCCGCGCCGAGGTGCAACGGCCGTTCGACGGTGTACTTCCCGGACTTGTACCGCTCGATGCGGGCTGCCTGCACCGGGTCGTTGCTGGCGCTCGCGGTGCCGACGAGGTCGAGGTACTGGCCGACGCACAGCTCGACGCGCAGCTCGTCGAAGATGCGCCGCGCCGGGACGGGGGCACCCGCGAAGAGCATGTCGGCGTACACGAACGCGAAGTCACCGACGAGGATCGCGGCACCCTCACCGAACCGGCGGGGCTCGCCCCGCCATCGGGCGTCCCCGTGCTCGGTGATGAACCGGCGGTGCACGGCGGGCAGGCCCCGGCGTCGATCGGAGCCGTCCATCACGTCGTCGTGCACCAGCGCGAACGTGTGGAGCAGCTCGAGCGCGGCGCCGGCGTCGACCACCATCGGTGAGTCCGGCGGTCGCCCCCGGCGCCGACGAAGGCCCAGTGGCAGAACGCGGGCCGGAGCCGCTTCCCGCCGGCGCGGACCAGGTCCCGGAGCGCGGTGATCGGCTCGGACAGGACCGGGTCGACCGCGGCCCACCGGGCGGCTTCCCGGTCGAGGAGGCCGACGATGCGAGCCTCCGCTCGGTTCCCGACGGTGACGAGGCTGGGTGGAACCGGCGTCGTCCGCCGAGTCGGCGCGGACGGGTTCATCGGCCGATCGTAGGCTCGGGTCGGGCCGTTCGCCCCGCTCGGCGTCGCACCGTCGGTACGCTCGCCCAGCGGTGGCCGAGTTCCTCTCCGACCCGTGGATCGCCGAGCTTGACCGCGCCGCGCGCGCGGCCCCCACCCTGGCGACGACGCCCGGCACGGGACCGGTCGTCGTCGAACAACGCGTCCGCCGCGCGGACCACACCGAGGTCGCCTACCACCTCGTGTTCGATCCGAACGGCGCGCGGGTCCGCCCCGGCCCGGCCGACGCTCCAGACCTGGTGCTCCTCACCGACGAGACGACCGCACGCGGTCTGGCGCGCGGGACGCTCAACGCGCAGCAGGCCGCGGTTGGCGGTCGTTTGAAGCTGCGAGGCCGCGCGGAGCGGCTGCGCGACGCCGGCGAGCTGCTCCGCGCCGCGGGGGACGTGTTCCGTGCGGTCCGGGACCACACGACGGATCGCCCCGTGTCGTCCAGCCGCGAGGAGGGCCCCCGCTAGCATCGGCACCGGACGCCCGCGAAGGAGCACCCGTGATCTCGGAAGCCGCGTTCCGCGCCGAAGCCAAGTCGTTCCTCGACGAGCATGCCGAGCGGCGGGTCGAGGAGAAGTTCGAGTGGGGCAAGGGCTCCGATCGGGTCGGGTTGCTCGAGGAGAAGACCGCCGAGGAAGAGGCGGCCGAGATCCGCGCCGCGAAGGCGTGGAAGGCCACGGAGTTCGACGCCGGGTTCGGGTGGATCTCGGGTCCGGAGGAGTACGGCGGCCGGGCGCTCCCCGTGGCGTACGAGCGGGCGTACCGGGAGGTGGCGTCCGGCTACGCGATCCCCGCGCAGACCATGTTCGGGATCGGGTTGGGCATGGTCGCCCCGACGATCCTCGCCCATGCGATCCCCGAGGTGAAGGCCCGCTACCTGCAGCCCCTCTACCGGGGCGACCTGGTGGCGTGCCAGCTGTTCTCCGAGCCGGTCGCGGGATCCGACCTGGCCGGGATCCAGACCCGCGCCGACCGTGACGGCGACGAGTGGATCGTGAACGGGCAGAAGGTGTGGACCTCCGGTGCGCACTACAGCGACATCGGCGAGGTCATCACCCGCTCGTCGGCCGACAAGCCGAAGCACAAGAGCCTGACGATGTTCGTCGTCGACATGAAGGCACCGGGGGTCGAGGTGCGCCCGTTGCGGCAGATGACGGGCGGCGCGTCGTTCAACGAGGTGTTCTTCACCGACGTGCGCATCCCCGACACCCACCGCCTCGGTGACGTCGACGAAGGCTGGACGGTCGCGTTGACGACGCTCATGAACGAGCGGGCCGCAATCGGTGGCGGCGGCGCCGGCGTCTCCGCCGGAGTCGGTTTGACCCGCCTCCGCGAGATCGCCCGCTACGTCGGTCTCGACGAGGACCCAGTCGCTCGCCAACGGCTCGCGGACCTCTACATCCGACAGGCCGTGGCCCGGTACACGAACCTGCGGGCCATGGCCAAGATCAAGGCCGGGCAGCTCCCGGGCCCCGAGATGTCGATCGCGAAGCTCGCCATGACCCAGAACAGCCAGCGGCTCGCGCAGACGCTGGGTGAGCTGCTCGGACCCCGCCTGATCGCCGACACCGGCGAGTGGGGGACCTACGCCTGGTCCGAGCTCCTCCTCGGGGTGCCGGGCATGCGGGTCGCCGGCGGCACCGACGAGGTCATGCGCAACATCGTCGGCGAGCGGGTGCTCGGCCTGCCCAAGGAGCCTCCCCCGTCGCACCCGTCCTGAGTCGTGCTGCCCTTCGAGCGTCTCCACGCGTTGGCCCGCTACTCGGGCGACGACAGCGCGCTCGTCCTCGAGGCCGCGGACTGCCTCGCTGACTTCGCGAGCGACCCGGCGCAGCTGGTCACGGTCTGCCGGCGCCTCCTCGCCCATCACCCGAGCAGCGGGCCCTTGTGGTGGCTGTGCGCGCACGTGCTCGCGGCATCCGACCCCGAGACCGGTGCCCGGGACGCGACCCGCGCGCTCGAACGGGACCGGACGTCGGCTCGGCTCGCGTCGCTGCTCCCCTTCCCCCACGACGACGCGATCGCCGTGCTCGGCTGGCCCGACACGATCGCCGCCGCGCTCGTCGAGCGCACCGACCTCGACGTCGTCGCCGTCCGTGGCCGCCACCACCGGATGCGACCCGCCGAGCGGCGCCTCCGGGTCCTCGACGAGGTCGAAGTCGTCGCCGCGACCCCCAGCCATCTCCTCCTCGAGGTGCTCGCCGCCGGCCCCGACACCGCGATCGTCCCCGACGGCACCGCCGACCTGCGCTGGGGGCTCGGCGACGTCGAGCTGTGGCTCGTCATCCCCGTCGGTCGACTCCTGCCCCAACGGCTCTTCGACGTGATGCGCGCCGCGATTGCCGACACCGACGACGTCGAGACCCTCGAGGTGCGCGAAGCGCGGCAGGTCGCCGGACCGTGGGGCCTCGACGCCCCGGTCCGCCTCGGTGCGCACGTCGACTGCCCCGTCGCCCCGGAGTTGCTGCGCCTCTGAGCCGCTCCCCCGCTTTCGCGACCCGCGGCGCGCGTCCCACCGGAGTCCGTGCCTGGAGATCGATCGAGCATCACGGCCGGGACCGGGCGAGTCGCTACGGTCACCGCGATGACCGACCGACCCTCCGATCCCGTCCCGTCGGTGAGCGCACCGGGAGATCTATCGACAACAGTGCTGGCAGTGCGGCGCGCCGATGCGGGAGGAACACGCGCACGACCGCTGCCCCGTGTGCGGCTGGCGTGCTTCCTGCTGCGACGGCCCCTCCTGAGCTGGGTTCGGCTCGAGGTCAGGCTTCGAGCTCGTCACGGCGGACGAACCCGGGCGACGACGTGGTCCGCACGACGAAGCGGCGCGTCCACCGGCGGCTGAGCCCCCGCCGCACACCGGTGCGCACCGGCGGGATCAGCAGCAACAGCGCGGGGATGTCCGTGAGGAACCCGGGGATCACGAGCAGCACCCCGGCCAGGACGAGCAGCGCGCCGTCCGCCAGCGTCGCGCCCGGTACCCGGCGGGCGTCCACGTCGGTCACGAGCCGGCGGAGCGCCACCAGCCCTTGGGCCTTCACGATGAACGCCCCGACGACCGCGATGACGATGAGCAAGCCGAGGGTGTTCACCACACCGAGACGTTGCGCGACCTCGACGATGACGACGATCTCGGCGACCGCGACGACTGCGGCGAGGGCGAAGAACCGCTGCACGACGGCCAGCGTACCGGCGTCCGGCGGCGCTCCTGACCGCGGGTCGCCTCAGGCTTCGAGCGCCAACGGCGGGTCACCGTCGGGCGGCGGGTCGGCGACCAGCTCGAGGTCCCGGTCCCGGGTTCGCAGCTCGGCGATCTTGCGCAACGGCCGCTCGAGGGTGTTGGTCCGCGTCCCGGTGAGCGCGGCGTACTCCTTGCCGGCCTGGTCGATCCGCTGACCGACCTTGTCCATCTGCCCCTTGAACTTGGCCCACTGGTCCTCGAACTGGCCGAGCAGGTTCAGGATCTCGTCCGACGTGCGGGCCAGGCGGAAGTTCTCGACCATCTGGCGGATGAGGGCGAGGACGACGAAGAGGGTCAGCGGCGAGCAGAACACCACTCCTTGGCGGACGGCGTCGTCGAGGATCGCTTCGTCTTGCTCGTGGATGAACGCGTACAGCTGCTCGTTCGGGATGAAGAGGAGCACGAAGTCGACGGTGCCGCCGCCGGCGTCGACGTAGCCCCGCCCGCTGAGCTCCCGGACCCGGGCCCGCACGTCGCGGAGGAACTCGTCCCGGTAGCGCTTGCGGTCGAGGTCCGAGGTGGCGTCGCAGCACCGCAGGTAGTTGTCGAGGGGGAACTTCACGTCCATGTGGAGCTGCAGGTCGTTGGGGAGGAAGAAGGTGTAGTCGGGGATCCCGGAGCCGACGTCGAGGGACCGCTGCTTGCGGTAGTTGACGTTCTCGATGAACCCGGCGAGGCGGAGCACGTCCTCGGCCATCCGCTCGCCCCACTGGCCGCGAGCCTTCGTGCTGGACAGCGCTTCCCGGAGGCTCTGGGTGGTGTGCAGCAACGCCGCGAGGCCCTCGTGCTGCTGGGAGAGCTGGGCGTTGAGCTCCCCGAAGGACCGGGCCCGCTCGGCTTCGACGTGCTGGACCAGGCTCGAGACCTCCTCGAGCTTGGCGCTCATGGTGGCGAGCTCCGCGTCGATCAGCGTCTTCTTCCCGTCCAGGTCCTGGCCGACGAGGGCCCGCTCGGCGCCGAGCGCCTCCCGGTTGTGGGTGAGGACGTGATCGATCGCGACCTGGACCGCCGCGTCACGCTGGGCCTCGAAGGCCCGCCGCTGCTCCTCGACGAGCGCTTCGGCGTCGAGATGCTGGCGGCGCAGCACCGACCACGCGACGAGCGCGACAACCAGCGGTCCGAGGACCGCGACGACGATGACCAGCAGTGGCATGCACCCAGCGTCACACGGCGGTGTGACACCCCCGCGGATAGCCCCTGACCTGCGACGACGCGTCTCGGGCCGGTCCGCCCGGGCCCGCGATCGGCGCCTAGAAGCTGCCGCCGTCGACGGTGAGGCGCTGTTCGGTCAGGTACCGGGCGGCGTCGGACACCACGAACCGGACCACGTCAGCGACCTCCTCGGGGGTGCAGACGTGCCCGAACGCCGACCGTTGGTCGAGGTCGTGGATGTCTTCCACCCCCTGGGTGGCCCGGACCAGGCGGCGCCCCATCTCGGAGACGACGAGACCGGGGGCGACGACGTTCACGTGGACGTTGTGCTCCCGCTCCTCCTTGGCGAGGGTCCGGGCGAGCGCCTCGAGTGACGCTTTGGCCATGTTGTAGGGAAGCGAGTACCCGGCCATGAACGTGGTGGCGACGCTGGAGATCATCACGACGTCCCCGCGGGGTCGGGTGCGCATGCTGGGGAGCACCAGCTGGGTGAGGAGGAACGCGCCGAGGGCGTGGATCCGCCACACCCGCTCGAGTTCGGCGGGGTCGGTGTCGAGGACCCGTTGGCCTCGGCTGGCGATCCCGGCGTTGTTGACGAGGATGTCGACGTGGCCGAAGTCGGTGAGGACCGCGTCGACCATGCGGGCGTCGGCTTCGGCGTCGTCGACGGACGCCGCGTACGCGGCGCCGGTCCGGCCCTGCGCCTCGATCGCGGCGACGGTCGCCGCGGCCGACTCGGCGTCGCGGCGGTAGTTGACGGCCACGTCGGCGCCGTCGGCGGCGAGGCCGACCGCGATGGCGGCACCGATCCCTCGGCCGCCGCCGGTGACGAGCGCCACCCGTCCCTCGAGTCCCATCTCCACTCCGTTCCTCGTGATCCGGTTCCGGTGTCAGCTCCGCGCCGCCGCGAGCCGCTCGGCGCGGGCCGGCCACGTCGGGGCACCGAGCCGGTCGGCCCACGCGGGCAGCTCCTCGGTCGGGCCCTGCCAGCGCCAGTCCGCGGGGACCCCGACGGCCGCGTCGGTGCGGAGCGTCGCCAGCAGTCGGAACAGCTCGGCTTGGCTCCGCTGCTCGGTGAGGGTCGCGGCGAGGCGGGCCGCGCCGCGGACGGTCACGTCCCAGTCCGCGGCGGCGGCCGGGATGGCCTCGAGGTGGCGGTACCGGGCGAGGACGGCGGCGGCGGACTTGGCGCCCCAGCCGGGGAGGCCGGGGAACCCGTCGGCGCTGTCGCCGACGAGGGCGAGCCAGTCGGGGATCGACGCCGGATCGACACCGAACTTCTCCCGCACCGCGGCTTCGTCGTGCGTGCGCCCCTGCCGGCGGTCGAGCTGCACCACCTGGGGGTCGTGGACGCACTGCGCCAGGTCCTTGTCGGGGGTGCAGATCACCGACCGTTCGACCTGCGGGTCGGCGGAGGCGACCGCCGCGGCCGACGCGAGGGCGTCGTCGGCTTCGAGCTCGACTTCTGCCCACACGACGACGCCGAGCGCCCGGAGCGCGTCTTCCACCACCGGGAACTGCGCTCGGAGCGCGGGCTCGACGCCGGCGCCGGTCTTGTAGCCGGGCCAGAGGTCGTTCCGAAACGACTCGATGATGTGATCGGTCGCGACGCCGACGTGGGTGGCGCCTTCCTCGAGGAGCTGCAGCATCGAGCCGACGACCCCTCGGGTCGCGCCGACCTCGAGACCGTCCGGCGCGCGGTGCTCGGGGACCGCGAAGTAGTGGCGGAACAGCTCGTAGGTGCCGTCGACCAGATGCACCTGCATGCCACAACCTCTCCGCGACGGGACGTCGCGGGACGGACCGGAGACTGACCCTGGGACTCTGACACAACCGGGTCCGGGGCCGTCACCGCTGACGGGCGGCAGTCCGGCGTCGGCCTGACCACCGGGACGGGCGTCGGCGGGCGATGGCCGTCCCGATCCGGCGTACTCTTCGCCGTCCCGCGGCCGGTGCGTCCGCCCGTCGCGGTGGCCCAGCGTGAGGACCCGGACGTCGAGGAGGGGTTGTGGACGTCGCCGGCAAGGGAGCGATGGTGGTGGGCGGCGCGTCCGGGATGGGTCGGGCGACCGCCGACCTCTTGGGGGAACGGGGAGCTTCGATCGCCGTCCTCGACCTTCCAAGCTCGTCCGGTGCCGAGGTTGCCGCCACTCTCGACGGTTCGTTTCATCCCTGCGACGTCACCGACGAGCACGCCGTCGACGCGGCCGTCAGCGACGCGACCGCGGCGCTCGGGGCGGTGCACATCGCGGTCAACACCGCAGGGGGAGGAATCGCCCAGCGGACCTTGTCGCGCGAGGGTCCACACTCGCTGGACGACTTCCGGCGGGTCATCGAGCTCAACCTCGTCGCGACGTTCAACCTGAATCGGCTGCAGGCGTCGGCGATGAGTCGGAACGACCCGGTCGACGACGAGCGTGGCGTCATCATCGACACGGCGTCGATCGCCGCGTTCGAGGGTCAGATCGGACAGGTGGCCTACGCCGCGGCCAAAGCCGGCATCGCGGGGATGATGCTGACGATGGCCCGTGACCTCGGGAGCCTCGGCATCCGGTCGGTCGCGATCGCGCCGAGCCTCTTCTCGACTGGTATCACCGCCGGGATCCCGGATGACCTCGCCGACCAGCTCACGCGCGACGCCGCGTTCCCGAAGCGCATGGGGCGACCCGAGGAGTACGCCGCGCCTCGCGCTCGCGATCGCCGAGAACCCGATGCTGAACGGGTGCACGATCCGCCTCGACGGAGGTCAGCACTTCGCCCCGCGGTGATCTCAGCGACGCGGAGCCGTCGCTCGCGGCGCCCGCCGCGGTGGTCGTGGCGGCAGCGTCGCCCCGGCTCGGCGGCCGGGACGGTCCACTGAGGAGGGACATGAGCCCAGCAGCAGGGGGCGAGCCCGACGGCAGCACCGCCGAGGGGGTGATCACCGTCCCGAGCCCGACCTCGGTCGACGAGACCGTCGACCGGCTGCGGGCCCTCCTCGCAGCGCGAGGCCTGACGCTCTTCACGGTGGTCGACCACAGCGGCGAGGCCCGGCGGGTCGGGCTGGAGATGCCGGACACGAAGCTGGTGATCTTCGGGAGCCCGAAGGGGGGCACCCCGGTGATGGTCAGCGCGCCGCTCAGCGCGTTGGACCTGCCGCTCAAGCTGCTGGTCTGGGACCACGACGGGTCGACCGGGTCAGCGACAACACCGCCGCCTACCTCGCGGCCCGGTACCAGCTCCCCGACGAGCTCGCGGCTCCCCTCGCGGGGGTCGAGGGCGTCGCGGCCGCGCTGGTCGCGACCCCGTCGCGCCGATCGCCCCACCGCGGGGCCCCGGCGGTCGTCGGGGGGTTCGGGAACTCTTACGGGGGTCTTGAACGCTCTTGGTGTGGTGCTTGCCGGCGTTCCCGATGCTTGGTGGGACCGTCGAACGAAGGAGCCCTCCATGACCCGCCCCCAGGACGTCCCGTCGGGGTCGCCGCGCCGTGACGACCCGTGGTCGACGCGGATGCTCGGGGCCCTCCGCAGCGCGGTGGCGGTGGTGTTCCTCGGCGACCTGGCCCTCTGAGCCGCCGACCGGGCCGGCCGCGCCTATCGGCGCTGCCAGTACTCGGCTTCGGGGATGACGTCGGACGCCGAGATCTTCAACGAGTCGAGCAGGTGGCGCACGAGCACGTCGCTCACCTCGCGGAGCTGGCGGACCTGGTCGTCGGACAGGAGGTCGAAGAGGTGGGTGCGGACGCTCTCGACGTGCTTGGGCGCCGCGGCCTCGAGGACCGAGTAGCCCTCGTCGGTGAGCACCGCGAAGGCGCCCCGGCGGTCCTCCGAGCAGCTGTCCCGTCGGACCCAGCCGTTGCATTCCAGCCGGTCGATGGCGTGCGAGAGCCGGCTCCGCGAGAAGAACAGGCTGCGGGCGAGGTCGCTCATCCGCATCGAGCGGCCGGGATGCTCCGACAGGGTGACCAGGATCTGGTAGTAGGCGAGCGGCATGCCGGCGTCGCGCTGGAGGTCCTGCTCGATCTGCTCGAAGAGGAGCATCTGCGCGTAGAGGAAGCCGATCCAGGTTCGGCGCTCGTCGGTGTCCAGCCAGCGTGGAGGGCTCGAGGCCATGTGGCCACCCTACCCGGCAGAAGTTGACACTTCAATCATCCTGGGGCGGGGTCCGAGGCCGGGAACCGGTGAGACGATGTGCGAGCCTCGGGGATGGTGTCGACGCCGACCGACGCGGTGGTGGTGGGTGCGGGCCCGAACGGGCTGACCGCGGCGATCGCGCTGGCGCGGGCGGGGTTGTCGGTGCACGTGTACGAGGCGGGCGAGGCGGTCGGCGGGGCGGCCCGCACGGCCGAGCTGACCGAACCCGGCTTCCGCCACGACGTGGGCTCGGCGGTGCATCCGCTGGCCGCAGGCTCGCCGGCGTTCGCGGCGTTGCCGCTCGCCGAGCACGGGCTGGAGTGGCTGGAGCCGGGCCTGTGCCTCGCCCATCCGTTCGATGACGGCTCGGCGGGGGTGCTGGCTCGGTCGGTGTCGGAGACGGCGGCGTCGCTGGGGCGGGGCGGGCGCGGGTACCGGCGGTTCGTTCGCCCCTTCGTCGGCCGCTGGGATCGCCTGACCGCCGACGTGATGCGGCCGCAGCTCTCGGGGCTCCCCCACCATCCCGTGCTGCTGGCCCGGTTCGGGCGGCGGGCGGTCCTACCGGTGGAGACCGCGACGCGGGCGGTGCGGTCACCGGCCGGGCGGGCGCTGCTCGCGGGCATGGCCGGCCACACCGGCAGCCCGCTGTCGAGCCCGGTGACCGCAGGGCCGGCGTTGATGCTCGCGGTCGCCGCCCACGACGTGGGCTGGCCGGTGCCGCGCGGCGGCGCGCAGGCAGTCGCGGACGCGCTCGCGTCCTACGCCCGGTCGCTCGGGGTGGTGATCACGACCGGTCAGCGGGTCGAGAGCCTCGACGAGGTCGGCCCGGCGCGGGCGTACCTGGCGGACACGTCCCCGTGGGCGCTCCCGCGGTTGGCGGGCCGGCGGCTCCCGTCGCAGTACGCGCGGCGACTGGCCCGCTACCGGTCCGGGCCCGGGGTGTTCAAGATCGACTACGCGCTGCGGGAGCCGGTCCCGTGGCGGGTCGAGGCGTGCCGGCGGGCCGGGACGGTGCACCTCGGCGGCACCGAGGAGGAGGTGGGGGTCGCGTTGCGGGCGGTCCGCCACGGCCACGCGGCGGAGCGGCCCCTCGTCGTGGTGGCGCAGCCGAGCCTGGTCGACCCGAGCCGGGCCCCCGAGGGGCTCCACACCCTCTGGGTGTACGCGCACGTCCCCAACGGCTGGGTCGGTGACCTCACCGATGGGATCGAGGGGCAGCTGGAGCGGTTCGCGCCCGGGTTCCGCGACGTCGTCCTGGCCCGGGCGGTCAGCACACCGGCTGACCTCGAGCGGGCCAACGCGAACCTCGTGGGTGGGGACATCGCCGACGGCGCGGTGGACGGGTGGCAGGCGATCTTCCGGCCCGTGTTCGCGCGGTTCCCGTACGCGACGCCCCATCCCGCGGTGTTCCTGTGCTCGGCCGCGACGCCACCCGGACCCGGGGTCCACGGCGTGTGCGGCGAGGCCGCGGCCCGCCTCGTGCTGCGACGCGTGTTCGGGCTGCGCCCCGCCGAACCAGACGGGTCGGAGCCGCGCGCGGCGGGCGACGGGGACGGTCAGCTCGGCAGGTAGACGCGGTCGACGAGCTCGGGGCCGACGAGGAGGCGGAGCGACGGGACGTAGACCAGCCCGGCGGTGCGGGTCCGGCCCGGGTTGGCGAGGTCGGGGGCCGGGTAGGCGAGCACGGTGCGGTCGCCGTCGGCTTCGAACTGGCAGGGGACACGGCGGCTGTGGTGGCCCTGGACGTCTCGGCAGTCGCGGCGGCCGACGACGAGCTGCTCACCGGGTGCGAGCGTCACGGCGCCGGTGCGGTCGGCGCGCAGCATCGCGACGGGCCCGAACCCGACGTGGACGTGCCCGGCCGGGTCGACGTACGCGGCGAAGTGCACGACGGTCCCGTCGGTCTGGGTGACGGAGTAGCCGTTGCCCTGGACGCGGACCGGCCCGGTCGTCGTGTCGGGGGTGCAGTCGGTCAACGTGTGCACGAACGCGGGGCTCACCGGGAGGTACCCGCATTCGAGGACGACGAACGTGGCGGTGCCGTCGGGGTGGAAGGTGAGCGTCCCGAACGGTCCGGTGAGGGTGCCGTGCGCGGCGGCTTGCAGCGCCGCGCCGACCGGGTTGGCCGCCGCGGCGGCGGTCGGCGCGATCAGGGCGAACGCGGCCGTGGCGACGGCGGCGAGCGTGGCGACGAGCCTCCGTCGCCGACGGGTGCGGCGGACCGCGCCGGTGTGGGGTGGGTTGGGCACGGGTGTCAGCTGCTCACGCTGGGCGCCACGGTCGGGGGCGGCGTCACCGCGTCGGGGCCGCCCGCCACGGTCGCGGGTGGAGGCGCGGGGGGCGCCGCGGGTTCTCGCTCGGTGAGGTGCAGCCAGAAGTACACGACGGACGCGAACACGGCCGTGGCGCCGGCGATGTGGAATCCGACGAGCAGCGCGGGGATGCCGTTGAAGTACTGGACGTAGCCGATCGCGGCCTGCGCGCACGCGACGACGAGGACGATCCCGAGACGCTGCTGGTGGTCGACGGACGCGCGGGTGCGGCGCAGCAGCCAGAACGTGAGGACGACGAGCGCTAGGAACAGCACCACCGCCGTCCCGTGGACGCGCGCGACCTGCGGGATGCTGTACGAGAACCGTTTGGCCTTGGCGTCACCGCCGTGCGGTCCGCTGCCGGTCACGACGGTCCCGGTGACCGCGACGATGCTGATCGCGACGAGCAGCAGCGTGCCGGCGCGGCGCACGAGCGGCGCGACGACGAGCCGCGAGGCTCCTGGGGACTGGCCGGCTCGTCGGTGCAGCACGAGCGCGTTGGCGAGCAGCGCGAACGAGACGAGGAAGTGGGCCATCACGAACTGGGGCTGGAGCTTGAAGAGCACGGTCAAGCCGCCGAGGACGGCCTGGGCGACGAACCCGGCGACGAGGCCCAGCGACAGCCAGATGAGGTCCCGGCGGCGGGGCGAGCGGAGCAGCGCGCCGACGACCGCGAGGCCGACCGCGATCGACACCAGGGCGGTGAACACCCGGTTCAAGAACTCGACCATGGCGTTCACGTCGGACGCGTTGCGTGGAGTGAGGTGGCCGGGATCGCAGTTCGGCCAGTCGGGGCACCCCAAGCCGGAGCCGGTGAGGCGCACCGCGCCGCCGGTCACGATGATGACGGCGAGGAGCACCGCGGCGGCGAACGTGACGCGCCGATACGTGGCTGGTGACACTCGCGGGAGGCGTCGCAGCAACGAGCTCATGACGGCGACGCGATGGTAGGTCGCGGTCCGCGCGGTGCCTGGGATCGGCCGCGCGCCGCTCGTCACCAGGCGGGTGGTTCGGTCGACCCGGCGCGTCGAAGCCAGTAGCGTCCGCGTCGCCATGGCCGATCCGACCACCTACGACGAGTTCGGGCTGTTCCACGAGAACGCGGCCGAGTACGACCTCCCGTGGAACGGCCCGCCGGTCGTGCGTCGGGAGTCGGTACGCGTCGCGCCGGGCGGACGTCGGCTCAGCGCGCTGGTGTGGGGCGACGCGCCGCCGGAGCTGGTGCTGCTGCACGGGGGAGCGCAGAACGCGCACACCTGGGACACGGTCGCGCTCGCGTTGGGCCGACCGTTGGTCGCCATCGATCTCCCCGGGCACGGACACTCGGATCACCGCCCCGACGGGCCGTTCGGTCCGCGCCAGAACGCGATCGACGTGGCGGTCGCGATCCGGGAGCTCGCGCCGGCGCACCGACTCCTGGTCGGCATGTCGCTCGGAGGGCTCACCGCGATCGCGCTCACCGCGGAGGCACCCGAGCTGGCGCCGCGGCTGGCGCTGATCGACGTGACCCCGGGCGTCGACCGGGACAAGGCGGCGCCGATCGCGCAGTTCATCGCCGGTCCGGACACGTTCGCGACCTTCGACGAGATCCTCGCCCGGACGATCGAGTTCAACCCGACCCGGTCGGAGTCCTCGCTGCGACGAGGGGTGCTGCACAACGCGGTGCAACGCGACGACGGCCGCTGGGTGTGGCGATATCAGCGACCGCGGCTCATGGAGTCCACCGACATGGACGTCCCGGCGGACTTCGCGACCCTCTGGGACGACGTGGCGCGCATTCGCGTGCCGCTCCTGTTGATCCGGGGTGGCGCGAAGGGGACGGTGGTCGACGACGGCGACGCCGAGGAGCTGCGCCGTCGTGCCCCCCAGGCCCGGGTCGAGACAGTCGAGGGTGCCGGTCACAGCATCCAGGGCGACCGCCCTCGCGAGCTGGCGGTGCTGCTCGACGACTTCTTGACCGGGTGAACGCCCGCGTCGACGCCCAGCGCCAGCTCGACGCGCTCGGGGCCGGGTCGCTACGACGCGCGGGTGCTCGAGCCGGCTCCCCCCGCGACGGTGGACCCGCCGTGGTTCGCCGACGACCCGGTGACGGTCCCGCCCCGCCCGGCGCGGGCTGTCGTGTCCCCGGTCTCGAACGGCGACGTCACGTGGGACGCGCTCGCCGGTGAGCATCCGGAGCTCCGGGGTTGGTGCGCGGACCGGTGGCTCGGCGCGTGGCGGCACCTCGACCCGGTCGATGACCTGGCCGCGTTCGAGTCGACCCGTCGGGCGTGGCACACCCTCGGTGAGCATGTCCTCGCGCCGGTCCGCCACCGGGCCTGCGGGAAGATCGGGTTGCGGTTCACGCGGGGTGGCGTCGGGACCCCGTTCGTGCACGGCGCGGCGGGTGTCGACGAGCAGGTCCGGATCGACGGCACCGAGCTGGTCGTGGATCACGGCGGCGACGGCGAGCGTCGGACGTCGATCACGACGCTCGGTGCGGCCGCGGGACCGCTCGGCGTCGACCCGCGGATGGGGACCGGCCTGTACGAGCCGGCGACCGACGGAGAACCCGATGCGCCGCTCCCGGTCGACGCGCGGGCCGCCGCGCGGCTGCGCGACTGGTTCGGGTTCGCGGCGTCGGTGCTGGAGCACCTCCGGGTCGACGCGCCCGACGGGGCCTCGACCCGGGTGCAGCTCTGGCCCGAGCACTTCGACCTGTCGATCGACCTCGGCGACGAGCCCGCCGGTCGGCGGGGCACGTTCGGGGCCTCGCCGGGCGACGCGACCCATCCCCTCCCCTACCTCTATGTGACCCATTGGGCGGCCGTCCCCGAGGACGGGTTCTGGAACGACTCGGGCTTCGGTGGGGCCAGCCTCGGCTACGACTCGCTCGTGGGGGTCCCGCCGCGCGACCTGGCGCTCGCGTTCTTCGGGGAGGGTCGGGCCCGGCTCGACCGCGCCTGAGCCGGCGGGTCAGGCCGGTCGGAGCGTGACCGTCGAGTCCGCGAGCTCAGCGACGGCCGTCCACGTGTAGGGCATCGGGATCAGCTCGCCGCGGGCCCACACGGCCTGCTGGTCGGCGAAGTGGGGGCTGGTCGCCTCACCGGAGGCGCCGAGGGGGACGACCCAGCCGGAGCGGTCCCAGTCGGCGAGGTCGAAGACGTACCGGGCGACCGACGAGGTCGTGACCCCGAAGCCGAACCCGGCGGGGTGCGCGGCGGACCAGACCGTGTCCCACTCGCCGCCGACCTCGACCCCGGGCGGGTTCAGTCGGGTCGCCCACTCGGGGTGGGGACCGGCGAGCGGGTGGGTGGGCGCGAGGCGGTGCAGCGCCCCCCAACGCCACCCCGCGAGGTCGTCGCCGAGCTCGCCGCGGAGGTACGTGACGGCGTCGCTGAGCGCGGCGGCGAGCACCGCCGGCCACGTCGCCCCGTCGGGGAGGAGGGTGCGGTCGTCGGCGGCGAGGAGGCCGGGCAGCAGCGTCCAGAGCCGCAGCTCGAGCGGGACGAACGCGCCGGGCGGCTCGCCGGGGAACGGGCGTCGGAGGGGCGCGAGGATCGGCTGGCGGGCGAGGGTCTTGCCGACCCGGTCTCGGGTGACGAGGTACACCGCGGCGCCGACCGAGTCGGCGTTCATGACCCGGTCCCAGGTGCGGAGCGCGTCGAGCGCGGCGCGTTCGTGCTCGTCGTGCCCATCGAGGGCGACGAGCCGGTCGACCCACGCGTCGGCGCCGAGGGAGCGGCGGTCCTCGTGGATCGCGGTCATGTCCGCGACGGTCGCGTCGTGGAGGTCTCGGACGTGGTCCAGGATGCGGGACGCCCGGTCGGGGCGGCTGTAGTCGGAGCCGAGGTAGTGGGGATAGTCGGGGCCGACGATCTGCTGGTTCGCGGTGACGAGGAAGCCGGTCTCGGGGTCGTGGACGGTCGGGAGCTCGTCGGGTGGGACCCGGCCGGTCCAGTCGTGCTCGTCGGTCCAGCCGGGGACGGGACCCCACGCGTTGGCGGGGCCGCGGACCGGGATCGCGCCGACGGTGCGGTAGCGGAGATGCCCGTCGACATCCGCGCTCACCAGGTTGTTCACCGGGTCCACCCACGGTCGCATCACCGTGTCGAGCTCGTCGACGTTCTGGGCCCGCAGCATCGGTTCGAGCACGGAGAGCCCGGCGCTCGACGTCTCGAGCGCGGTGGTGCACAGCGCGAGCACCCAACCGGACGACGGGTCCCCGAGGACGGCGGGGCCGTGCGCGGTGTCGAGGCACTCGACGGTGACCGGGTCCGCGTCGCGGACGGTGACGACCTCGTGCCGGGTCCGGGTCGCGTCGGCGGTCCGCTCGACGTAGAGGTCCTGGTAGTCGCCGTTGGCGTTCGTCACGCACCAGGCGACCCGCTCGCGTGTGCCCGAAGTGGGGGAAGCCGGGGACGCCCACGAAAGCCAGCCCGATCGCGTCGAAGTCCGGGCCGGCGAGGTGGCACTGGTAGTAGACGTTCGGGACCTCGACGAGACGGTGCGGGTCGCCGGCGACGAGGGGCCGCCCGGATCGGGTGCGAGCACCGGCGAGGGCCCACGAGTTCGAGCCGGCGGCGACCTCGGCGAGCGGCGCCATCGCCTCGAGCACCGTGGCGAGCCCGGAGGCGTCGAGCGGGACGGGGGTGGCGAGCCGCCCCGGGGGGACGATGAGCGGGACGTCACGGTCGCGGACCCCTTCGACCGCGCCGCGGCTGACCCGCCGACGAGCGCGGCGAGGCGGCCCCGCCAGAGCTTCTTCTGCCAGCCGGCGAAGCCGACGTGGCGGACGAGGAACACCGCGCAGCAGTGCCACGGCGCCCACGGTTCGGGGCTCACGCCGGCGAGGCTCAGGTCGGTGGGCCGGTCGCGGCCGAGCGCGAGCCAGGCGTTGACCCCGGCGGTGTACGCGTCGAGCACGGCCCGGCTCGACGGGTCGAGGGCGGCGTACTCGCGGCGGGCGGCCCCGGCGAGGTCGGCGCGGCGCGCGAAGACGTCCCCGGCGACCGCGGTCGGCCCGGCGACCTCGGCCCAGCGGCCGAGGGCGCGACGCCGGTCGTATTCGAGCTGCCCGAGCCGGTCCTCGGCTTGCACGAACCCTTGCGCGTAGAACGCGTCGTGGGTGGTCTCCGCCCGCGCGTGGGGGATCCCCCAGGGGTCCCGGTGCACGACGATCTCGGCGTCGAGTCCGGGGACGCGCTCGACGGTCGGGGTCATGTCGTGCACGCTACGCGGCGGCTCGTCGCGCCCCGGCGAGAATCTCGCGGGCGGCGTCGGGGCGCGCCTGATCTAGAGTCCGGGCGGCGAGGACGAGGAGGGCGCGTGGGGGTCGAGGTCGGAGAGCCAGCACCGGACTTCACGTTGCCGGGCGTGCAGGGACACGAGCGGCGCGACTACTCCCTCTCGGAGTATCGGGGCCACAAGGTGGTGCTGGCCTTCTACCCGGGGGACTTCACGCCCGGGTGCACCCGCCAGATGTGCTCCTACCGCGACCACTTCGACGACTTCGGCGGCGTCGACGCGACCGTGCTGGGGATCTCACCCCAGGACGCCGACAGCCACGAGCGGTGGATCGAGGCGCGTCAGCTGCCGTTCCCGTTGCTCGCCGACCCGGACCGTCACGTCATCGACGCGTACGGGGTAGGTGCGCCGCTCCTCGGGGTGCGCCGCTCCGTGTTCCTCGTCGACACCGAGGGCGTCGTGCGCTACAAGCACGTGGCGCTGGTCGGGATCACGTTCCGCCGCTCCGGTGAGCTGACCGCGGCGCTCGCCGCGATGCACTGACCCGCGCCGGTCAGGTCCCGACGGTCGCGAGGACGTCGTCGAGGGGGGCGTGGTCGGCGGAGTGCGCGTCGACGTGCTCGTAGCGGACGGTCGGGCCCGGTCCGAGCACGAAGGTCGCCCCCAGCTGGGTGACGCGCTTCCCGGCCTTGTGGATGCGATGCCCCGCGGCGCGGGCCCGGCGGGTGCCCGGTCGGGAGCGCCGGTCGGTGATCAGCCGCAGGAACGGCACCCGTGGGATCGACGCGGCCCGGGCGGCGTCGGCGTGGTCGTCGACGAGGACGGTGAACGGGATGTGCTCGTCGGCGACGAACGCGGCGGCGTAGCGCCGGTCGCCGGTCCCGATGGCCAGGACGTCGGCGCCGGAGCGGCGGATGTCGTCGTAGCGGTCGCGCAACTGCGCGGCGTGCTCGCGGCAGAGCAGTCAGCCGAAGTGGCGGAGGAAGACGACGATCACCGGCCGTTCGGCCCAGAAGTCACCCAGCCGGTGCGGGCTCCCGTCCTGGTCGGACAGCTCGACCGCGCCGAGGGTCTCCACGTCCACGACCCGAGACGGTACTCGGGGCCTTGACGAGGTGGGAGAATGGTCTCATGACGAAGACGGAAGCCCCTGGGACCTTCACCCGGATGGACGAATCGACCGCCGAGCAGTGGGCGACGATCGGCCGGGAGACCTTCGCGCACCAATCGCGGGTCGCCGACCGGGTGCTGGCGATGCTGCGCGTCCCTCGCCGACATCACCGACGGGTTCGCGGTGGACCAGCTCACCCACTCGTTGCAGACGGCGACGCGGGCGGAGCGGGCCGGCGCGGACGACGAGCTCGTCGTGGCGTCGCTCTGCCACGACATCGGCAAGGCGGTCAGCGTGCCGAACCATCCGATGATCGCGGCGGAGATCCTGCGCCCGTACGTGCGTGACGACGTCTACCAGGTGATCCGCGCCCACCAGGACTTCCAGGGCCGTCACTACTACGGGCACTTCGGCGGGGATCCCAACGCGCGGGACCAGTACCGCGACGAGGCGTGGTTCGGTCTCGCCGCGCAGTTCGCCGACGACTGGGACCAGGTCGCGTTCGACCCCGCGTACGACACGCTGCCCCTCGAGCACTTCGAAGGCCGGGCCCGCGAGGTGTTCGCACAATCGAAGTCCTTCTAGCGCGAGCCTCGCCGGCGGATCCGCCGGGCGCGGCGGCGGGAAAAGCGCCCGGGTGTCGCGGCTCGGAGCCGCGAGGATGGGCCGGTGGAAACCGTGGGTGCCGCCGAGCTCACCGCGGGCCTGGGCCCGGTGCGCGAGTCCCCCGCCGAGGTCGGCCGGGTCGAGCTCATCGCGCGCCGCCCGGGCGTGGGTGAGCGGGAGCTGCTGGCCGAGGCGACGCTCACGCCGACCGTCGGGCTGGTCGGTGACACCTGGACCAGCCGGGGCAGCCGCGAGACCGAGGACGGCTCCCCGCACCCCGACCGGCAGCTGACGGTGATGAACGCGCGCGTTCGCCGCGCTGGTGGCCGGCGCACCGGATCGGTGGGCCCTCGCCGGGGATCAGCTGTACGTCGACTTCGATCTCAGCGAGGCGAACGTGCCGGCCGGCACGCGACTCACGGTGGGAAGTGCGGTGATCGAGATCACCGCCCCGCCGCACACCGGGTGCCGGAAGTTCAGCGAGCGGTTCGGGCGAGCGGCGCTGCGGTTCGTCAACTCGGCCGAGGGGCGCGCGCTGCGGCTGCGGGGAGCGAACACGAAGGTCGTCGACGCCGGGCAGGTGCGCGTCGGGGACACGATCCGCAAGGTGACCTGAGCCTGGCTCACAGCACCCCGAGACGCGCTGGCCCGCTCCCGCGCGTGGGCGACGACGTCGGCAGCGTCGGGCACCACACCGCCGCGGATCAGTACCGTCCCGGCGACGACGGTGGCGTCGACGACCGAGCCCGACGCGGCGTACACGAGGTTCGCGAGCTGGTGGCCGGGGTTCAGCTCCGGCGCGTCGGCGCGCACGAGGAGGAAGTCGGCGGGGCCGCCCGCGACGAGGTCGGGGGCCCCGCCGAGGAACGGCGCCAACGCCGCCGGTCACGACGCGCCAGGCCTCGCTCGGCGGGCACGGCGCGCGGGTCGTCGTCGGGTGTGCTTCTGGAGCAGCGAGCAGACCCGGACGTCTTGGAGCAGATCGAGGCCGTTGTTCGAGGACGCCCCGTCGGTTCCGAGCCCGACCGGGATCCCGCGGCCGCGGCACGCGGGCGTACGGGAAGACCCGACCGACCGCGAGCTTGAGGTTCGAGACCGGGTTGGTGACCACCGTCGGACCCGCGGCGCCGACCAGCTCGAGCTCGGGGTCTTCCATCCAGACGCCGTGGGCGAGCACGGTCCGGTCGGTGAGCAACCCGAGGTCGTGGAGGTACGGGCCGGGGCGTTGCCCGGTGCGCTCGAGGCAGCCCGTCACCTCGTCCTCGATCTCGAGGAAGTGGATGTGGACGGGCAGGTCCGCGGGCCGCGGACTCAGCGGCGATCCACGCGAGGGATTCGGCGCTGACCGTGTAGATGCCGTGCGGGGCGAAGCACGGCGTGATCCGCGGGTCGGCGTCGGCCAGCTCGTCGAGGGACCGGAGCGCGTCGGCGCGGAGCGGCTGGCTGCGCGCCGGGTCGAGGCCGTCGATGAGCGGGAGGCCGACCGTCGGCGCGCAACCCGGCGTCGGTGACGGCGTGGGCGACCGCGGCGGGCTGCCAGTACATGTCCCAGAAGCGGGTGGTGCCGGTCCGGATCATCTCGAGGCAGGCCAGGCGGGTGCCCCAGTAGACGTCGTCGGCGTCGAGGCGGGCCTCCGCGGGCCAGATGTGACCTTCGAGCCAGTCGAGGAGGGACCGGTCGCCGGCGAACCCGCGGAACAGGGTCATCGCGGCGTGGGTGTGCCCGTTCACGAGCGGGGGGACGAGGAGCCGGTCGGTGCCGTCGAGGACCTCGTCGCCGGGTTCGGCGTGGACGTCGGTGCCGATGGTGTCGATGCGGCCGTCGACGGCGCGGAGCCCGATCGGTTCGCCGGTGGGGAGCCGTGCGCCGGTGACGGTGAGGGTCACGCGGCGAGCCGAGGGACGAGCGTGGCGAGGACCCGGGTGCAGGCGGGCGGTGTTCGCTGCCGCGCCTTCCCGATACTCCGCGGGGGTCAGCGGGGCCGCGCCGATCCCGTTGGCGAGGTTGTCGATGACGCACACCGCGGCGTAGTCGAGCCCGAGCTGGTTGGCGGCGACGCACTCCGACGCGACGGTCATGCCGACCAGGTCGGCGAACGCGGCGAGGAAGCGGACCTCGGCCGGCGTCTCGAAGCGGGGCCCGTTGACCTGCCAGTAGACGCCGCGGTCCACGACCGGGTCGGGGTCGGCGGTCCGCCACGTGGCGAGGATCCGGGCCCGCCACAGGGTGGTGAAGCCGGGGACGACGTGCTGGGTGCCGTCGTCGGTGGTCGCCACGGGCGGCTGGTCCAACGCGAGGAAGTCGTCGGGGACGACCACGCTGCCGGGCCCGAGAGTCGGGGCGCAGCGATCCCGCGGACCCGAGCGCGAGGACCCGGTCGCAGCCGAGCTGGGTCAGCCCACGGAGGTTCGCGGCGTGGTCGATGCGGTGCGGCGCGACGGACCCGTCGATCCCGTGCCGGTAGAGCGTGACGTGGGTGCCGTGGTCGAGCATCCCGACCGGCCCGGCGGCGGGGACGCGAGCGTCGACCGGCGGGTCGCCGATCGTCTCCCGCTTCCCGATGACGGCGAGCCGGCCCACGGGTCACGCCGCGTGCGTGGCCGCGAAGCCGGCGAGCACCTCGACGAGCGTCTCGGTGTGGCGCTCGTACCCGGCGGTGCGGAACGGCCCGATGGCCCGCACCGGGTGGGGCAGCTCCAGTTGGATGCCGCCCCCGCGGGTGAGGTTCACCGGGTTGTCCGGGTGCAAGCCGCGCAGGTTCGGGGGGATGCGGGTCAGGTCGTCGACGACGTCGTAGTCGGGCAGCGACGCCCGGAGCGCCGGCGGCGAGATCCCGGGCGAGGCGCCGGTGGGTGCCGCCGACGAGGACCGCCTTGGGCAGCTCGGCGCGCAGGTAGCCGTGGAGGGACACGACGACGTCGACGTGGGCGAGGAACGCGGCGAGCGACGGCGCGTCGGCGGCGGCGACCCGGTGGGCGGGGACGTGCCAGTGCAGGTCGCCCGGGCTGCACGACCGAGTACAGCGACGCGCCGCTGCTGGCCGCCGCGGCTCGGGCCACTTCCGCGGTGCCCGGCTCCAGCCCGCCGTGGAGCGCGAGGAACCCGACCCGGGATTCCAGCACGACGTGCTCCTCGACGCCGGGGTGCGAGAGCAGATCGGCGAACACTGCCCGCGGAGGGTAGCGGGCTCATGCCATCCTGCCCGGGTGCGCGTCTCGACCTGCCCTCACCGTGGTCGCCGTCGCGGCGGTGGTGTTCGGCGCCTGTTCGGGGGGCGGATCCAACCCGGGCGCGGCGGGCCCGGCCGGGTCCACGGCGTCGGCGGCCACGACGCCGTCGACGCGGACGGCGACCCTGAACAGCCCGGCGGCGCTCGCGGCGGCGCTCACCCAAGCCGAGCGGGGGTTGCGCGCCGCAGCGGACCCGAACCCGGCGCGGCTCGGCACGACCCAGCAGCGGGCCTACGAGACACTCGTCGCCCATCCCGAGTGGCGCGCCGCGACGCTCGCCGCGGTTCCCGCCGATGTCGCGCCGGCGGTGACGTCGAACCTCGACGCCGGGGTGGCGCTCGACGCGTTGACCAGCACCGGGCCCGCGGCGACGACGCTGCCGGCGTGGACGATCCGGGCGCCGCAACCCGCGGCGACGCTGCTCGCCGACTACCACGCCGCTGAAGCCGCGTCGGGGGTGCCGTGGGGGTACCTGGCCGGCATCCACCTCATCGAGAGCCGCTTGGGTCGGATCGTGGGGCCGAGCAACGCGGGTGCGCAGGGGCCGATGCAGTTCGAGCCGTCGACGTGGGCGCAGTACGGCCAGGGCACCAACATCGACGACGATCACGACGCGATCCTCGCCGCGGGCCGGTTCCTCGCCGCGCACGGCGCCCCCGCCAACATGGGCCGGGCGTTGCTCGCGTACAACAACGACAGCCGGTACGTGCGGGCCGCGACCGACTACGCGACGGTGCTCCTCGCCGCCCCGAACGCCTACGACGGCTACTACCAGTGGCAGGTCGAGTTCCAGACCGCCGGCGGCACCTTCGTGCTCCCGGTCGGGTACCCGACTCAGCCGCCCCTTCGGGTCGGGGGATAGGCTCGCGCCCGTGTGGTGGCGGCGCTCAGATGGGGCCCTCGCGCGGGGACTGCCCCGCAATCGGCGGGTCATGCCCTACCTCATGCGGGGCCGCAACGAGTCGGCGGTCTACTTCGAGGACGACATCTCCCTCAGCAAGACGGATGCGTTCATCCGCGAGTGGAACCAGGCCAACCCGGGGCTTCGGATCGACACCTTCCACGTCGCGTGTTGGGCGCTGCGGTCCGCGTTGGAGCGCAACCCGACCGCGGACCGGTTCGTCGTGGGTGGTCGCCTCTACCAGCGGAAGGGGATCTGGTTCTCCTACGCGATCAAGACCAAGCTCGAGACCGGCTCGCCGCTCATCGTCGTGAAGCGCCGCTTCGACCTCGACGAGTCGTTCGCGGCGATGGTCGTCGGGATGAAGGAGACCGAGACCGCCTACCGGCACGGCAAGGCCGCCCGAGTCGAGCAGGAGCTCGGGCTCCTCTTGTTCTTCCCCGGGTTCATCCGCCGCTTCTTGATGGGGGCGGTCGGGTGGGTCGACCGGCTCGGGATGCTCCCCGCCTCCTACATCGAGAACGACCCGATGTACGCGACCGCGTTCTTCGCCAACATGGCCAGCTTCGGGATGCCGGCCGTCTACCACCATCTCTACGAGTACGGGACGGTCGGCATCTTCGGGTCGCTCGGACGACCCGTGCCCGAGCCGGGCAGCCCGACCAGCGGCCCGAACCGGCGCCGGACGATGAACATCCGCTGGACCTACGACGAACGGGCCGAGGACGGCCTCGTGGCGTGGTTCTGCATCCGGCGGGTGCGTCAAGTCATGGAAGACCCCGCCGCAACGGGCCTGGTTGTCGAGACCGTGGCCCCCGACGCCACTCGGCCGCTCGGAGAGACCCTCGACGACGCCCCGCTCTCCTAGTCTGGACCCGGTCATGAGCTTCTTCAGTGACCGGTGGCACGCCTACCCCCGCTACGAGCTGTACCAGCTCGGCGTCGAGACCGGCTTGTACCCGTACTACAAGTCGGTGGAGAGCGCCTCGCGACCCCGCCTCACCGTCGAGGGCCGCGAGGTCATCAACTTCGGCTCGAACAACTACCTGAGCCTCTCGTACCACCCGCGGGTGATCGAAGCGGCGGTCGAGGCGACCCGCCGGTTCGGGAGCGGTGTCACCGGCTCCCGGCTGCTGAACGGCACCCTCACCCTGCACCGTGAGCTCGAGGCGGAGCTCGCCGACTTCTACGGTGCGCCCGGCGTGCCTGGTGTTCTCGACCGGGTACGTCGCCAACGCCGGGTCCATCGCCGGGTTCCTCGGCCGCCACGACGTCGCCGTCGTCGACAAGGAGGCCCACAACTCGCTGCTGTCGGGGGTGCGCCTGTCGGGGGCGACGATGCGCCGGTTCCGGCACAACGACGTCGACCAGCTCACCTCGGTCCTCGAGCGCCTGCCCGCCGAGGTCGGCAAGGGGGTGATCGTCGACGGGGTGTACTCGATGAGCGGCGACGTCGCCCCCCTCGCGGCGATGGTCGAGGTGTGCGCGCCGAGTGCCGAACACGTTCCTGCTCGACGACGAAGCCCACGGGCTCGGGGTGCTCGGCGAGCGTCGGCCGCGGCGCGGTCGGAGAGCCAAGGGGTGCTCTCCGACGTCGACCTGGTCACCGTCACGTTCTCGAAGACCCTCGGGAGCTGCGGTGGCGCGCTCCTCGGCCCGACCGAAGCGATCGAGCTGCTGACCGTCACGTCGGAGTCGTTCATCTTCACCGCGTCGAACACGCCCGGGTCGGTCGCGGCGGCGCTCGAGGCGCTGCGGATCCTGCGCGAGGAGCCGGAACGGCCGGCGCGTCTGCGATCCAACGTCGACGAGTTCCTCGCGCCTGCTCAACGACCGGGGGGTGCAGACCAACCCGGCGGAGAGCGCGATCGTCACCATCCCGCTGCGTCGCGCCGACGAGGTGTCGGTCGCGGCGGTGTTCCGCGACCTGTTCGAGGACGGGGTGTTCGTCAACCCGGTGATCCCGCCGGCGGTCACCGGCGAGGCGGGGCTGATCCGGCTCAGCCTCATGGCCGACCACGACTCGGCGATGCTCGAAGAAGCCGCGGAGAGCATCTACAAGGTCGTCGCCGACCACGACCAGCGCTGAGGCTCAGGCGCCTCGGTTGCGGATCTGCTCGAAGCGGCGTTCCCACGCGTTGTGGCGGGCCTTCGCGTCCTGGATGAACGGTGAGAAGCCGATCAGCTTCAGGACCAGCTCGTTCAGCCAGCGGGCCGGCCCCGCGAGGGGACGCTTGAAGTCGACGAACAGCACGACCCGCACCCCGTCGGTGTCGTTCCATGCTTCGTGCTCGAAGGTGTCGTCGAACACGAGGCTCTGACCCTCGGCCCAGTGGCGCACGTCGTGACCGACCCGGATGCCGCACGCCGACGCCGGCTCCGGGACGAGCAGCGCCAGGTGGTAGCGCAGCACCCCCTTGTAGGGGCCACCGTGCGGCGGGATCTTCTTGTGCGGCGACAGGATCGAGAACATCGCCGGTCGTCATGCCGGGGATCTCGTTCAGCAGCCGCGGCGGTGTTCGGGCAGCGGTCGACGTTCTTCCCCGCGGTGAACCCGTACCCGTAGAAGAAGAAGGTCTTCCAGCGGTCGTCGTCGGTCAGCTGGTACTGGTCGGTGGAGATGTCCTGGAAGTTGGGCAGGTCGGCGTGGTAGCGCAGCACCTCGTCGAGCTCGGCGCGGATCTCCGGGAAGCCGGCCTCGAGGCGGCGCACCCACGGGAACCGGGCCGGGTCGAAGAACGTGGCGTCCCCCACCGTCGAGCGGCGGCCGAAGTAGCGGTCGAGCCAGCGGAGGAACCGCTCACCGACACGGTTCGCGGCGTCGACCGCCTTCTCCCGGAAGCTGCGCGGCGGGCCGTCGGGCGTCAAGAACCCACAAGCGTAGTGCCGGGCGGTCCCGTCGCCGCCGGCCCGGCGGTGTCGTCGTCACCCCGCCTCGGTCGACACCCGTAATCTTCCCGTCCGATGAGCCCCGCGGTGACCGACGAGAACCGTCGTTGGTGGGTCGTGGTCGCGATGTCCGGGATCATGATCCTGTTGACGCTCGACTTCTTCGGGCTGACCGTCGCGCTCCCCCAGATCGGCAGGGACCTCAACGCGTCCACCGAGACGTTGGCGTGGGCGGTCAACGCGTACCTCCTCGCATTCGTGTCGCCGATGGTCGCGGTCGGTCGCCTCGCCGACATCGTCGGGCGGCGAAAGGTCGCGTTGTGCGGCATCGTGCTGTTCGTCGGCGGGTCGATGGCCTGCGGGTTGGCGACGAGCGACATCTTCCTGATCGCCGCCCGCCTGGTCCAGGGCCTCGGCGCCGGGGTGATCTTCACGACGTCGCTGTCGATCGTGAACAACGCGTTCCCGCCCGACGAGCGGGCCAAGGCCCTCGGCATGTGGTCCGGTGTCGGGCTCGTCGGCTCCGCGGTCGGGCCGATGGTCGCCGGGTTGCTCACCCAAGAGGCGTCGTGGCGGTGGTTCTTCTTCTTGAACGTGCCGATCGGCGTCGTGGTGTTCTTCCTCACCCTGGTCGTCGTCGAGGAATCGCGTGACGAGTCCTTCACGGGCGGGATCGACTGGGCCGGGTTTGTCACCTTGACGTTCGGGTTCGTGCCGCTGATCTTCGGGTTGCAGCAGGGCGCGCGAGGCGGGCTGGTCGTCACCCGAGGTCGTGATCGGCATCACGGTCGGCGTAGTGCTCCTGGCGGTCTTCGTGATGGTGGAGCTCCGCACCCGCCGGCACCCGCCGCTCGTCGAGTTCTCCTTGTTCCGAGACCCCCGGTTCACCGGGGCGTCCGCGGTGGCGTTCCTCGGCAACTGGCAGTTCGGGTCCATCCTCTTCTTCTTGACGCTGTACCTGCAGGAGATCCTGCTGAAGAACCCGATCGAGGCCGGGCTGATCTTCTTGACCTTCAGCCTCCCGCTCGTCGTCATGTCCCCGATCGGGGGTCGCCTGGTCCCGAGGTTCGGGTCGCAGCTGCTCATGGCGGTCGGGATGGCGCTGATCGGCGTCGGGATGGTCGTGTTCGCGTTCTTGGACGCCGGCTCGGGCATCGGGGTCGTCGTCGTCGGGCTCGTCATCGCCGGGCTCGGCCAGGGGTTCGCGTACAACCTCTCCAACACCGCGGGGATGGAGGCGATGCCGGACGAGAAGGCGGGGGTCGCGTCCGGCGTGCTGCAGACCGCCCGGCTCATGGGGATCGTCGTCGGGCTCGCCTTGTCGGTCGCGCTGTTCCGCGGGCTCGAGAACCGTCAGGTCATCCAGGGGATCGACCGGGCCAACGGCCCCGCGCCGGTCACCGCGCAGCAGAAGGACGACATCCGTTCGCTGCTGTCCGGGTCGGCCGACGCGCGCGCCGAGCTGGGCAAGCTCGCCAACCCGGGGCAGGCGCAGGTGACCGGGATCGTCGACGACGCGTTCACGTCCGGTCTTCGAGGGGTCATGCTGCTCGGCGCGGGCCTCTCGTTCTTCGGGGTGTGGCCCGCGTTGTGGGGTCGCCGCCGCGTCCGCACCGAGGGGCGCGTGCACCGGCGGGCGCACGGGTTCTCCCCCGCGCACTGGCGACCCTCCCGGCCCGCGGAGCCGGCACCGGTCCCGTAGCCACCCGCCCCGGCGCGCTCAGCCCGCGGTGGGCCCCGCGCCGGCTTGGAGCGCCGCGACCGCCTCCGACC
Source organism: uncultured Actinomycetes bacterium (assembly GCA_963714105.1). GTDB lineage: Bacteria > Actinomycetota > Acidimicrobiia > IMCC26256 > PALSA-555 > PALSA-555. Next base: position 3,276,195 of record OY970233.1, read on the forward strand.
GGTCGACGCTGCGCCGCATCGGCGGGAGCGCCTCGAGTAGCACCCGCCGGTACCCGGCGGTGGCGAGGCGAGGGTCGAGCACCGCGACGACCCCGTGATCCGACGCTCGGCGCAGCAGCCGCCCGGCGCCCTGGGCCAGGACCAGCGCCGCCGCGGGCAGGTCGACGTCACGGAACGGTGAACCACCCGACCGCTCGACCACCTCGCGGCGGGCCTGCTCGAGCGGGTCGTCGGGTCGGCGCGAACGGCAACCGGTCGATCACCACCAGCACGCAGGCCGGTCCGGGCACGTCGACGCCCTGCCAGAACGCGCGGGTCGCGACGAGACACGACGTCTCCTCGGCGGTGAACCGCTCGAGCAGCTGCGCGTTCGCGGCGTCGCCCTGCGCGAGGACGGGGTGGCTGGTGCGCTCGCGGAGCAGCTCCGCGAAGCGCTCCACCGCCCGCCGCGACGTGCACAGCACCAACGCCCGTCCCCCCGCGGCGACGACCAACGCGCACAGCTCCTCCCCGGCGGCGTCCACCCACTCGGGACGGCGGGGGTCGGGCAGCGCGCGGGGGACGTACAGCAGCGCGTGGTGGCGCACGTCGAACGGCGAGTCGAGCCGCACCGCGACGTACGCCCGGTCGCCCGTCGGGGTGTCGGGGTCCAGCCCGACCCGCCGGGCGAGCGGCTCGAAGCGGTCCCCCGGTCCGAGCGTGGCCGACACGAGCACGCACGGATGCGCCTCGAACAGCCGCGGCGCGAGGCGGGGACCCACGTCGACCGGCGCGAGGCGCAGCACCGGTCGTTCCCCCCGCTCCACCCAGGCCACCTCGGCGTCACCGGGGCTCTGGAGGTGACGGAGCGCCTCGAGGCGGCTCGCGGCCAGGCGGGCGGTCTGGGTGACCCGCGGCTCCTGGGTGTCGCGGGGCAGACCGCGGCTGGTGGCGGTCACCCGCTCCGCCGCGGTGGCGAGCACCGCGGCGAGGCGCCCCGCGGTCGGATCGACCCGGCCGTCGAGGTCGTCGAGGCAGTCCTGGAGCCGGTCGCCGGCCTCGGCGACCCCGTCGGCGCCGTCGGCGCCCGCGACGCGGAGCCGAGCCGCGAGCTGCCGCAACCCACCCGGGGTGACCTCGTCACCGAGGGCGCGCGTCGCGACGTCCGCGAGGGCGTGGGCCTCGTCGATCACGACCACGTCGTGGCGGGGCAGGACGCCACCGCCGGCGGCGAGGTGCGCGAGGTACAGCGCGTGGTTCACGACGAGGACGTCGGCCCCGTCGGCGCTCACCCGCGCCTGCTCGGCGAAGCAGTCGTCGCCGTCTGGGCAGTGCGCCGCGCCGGGACACTCGGCGGGACCGCAGCTCACCGCCCGCCACGCCGCGGCCGACACCGCCGGGGTGACGTCGGCGGCGTCACCCGTCGGCGACCGGGCCGCGAACCGCTCGAGGAGGGTCAGCTCCCGTTCGAGGTCGGGGCCGGGCCGCTCGTCGAAGAGCGCGTCGCCGCGGCGGGCCGCGTGGAGGCGCGCCCGGCACACGTACTGGCCGCGGCCCTTCAGGATCGCGGCGTCGAACGGCACGCCGCCGTGCGCCCGGACGAGCGGGAGGTCCTTGCGCCACAGCTGGTCCTGCAGCGCCAGGGTCGCGGTCGCGACGACCGTCACCTGTCGGGACGTGACCGCGGCGGCGAGATAGGCCAGGCTCTTGCCCGACCCGGTCGGGGCCTCCCCGACCAGGTGGTGCGGGTCGGCGAGCGCAGCCGCGACCGCCTCGGTGAGGTCCCGTTGCCCGGGACGGTCGTCACCGTCGATGGCGCGCACGCACCGCTCGAGCACCGCGAGCGCGCTCGGATCAGCCACCACGGGAACATACCGGCCGCCTCGTGCCGTGACGCGGAAGTTCGGCGTATCCTCCCGACGACCGGGAGACGAGGATGACGACGAGCACCGTCCACCACCGCACCTGCCCGCTCTGCGAGGCGATGTGCGGACTCGAGGTCCACGTCGACGACGACCAGGTCCGTCTCATCCGCGCCGACCGCGACGACGTGTGGAGCAAAGGGTTACCTGTGCCCGAAGGGCACGACGCTCGGGCACCTCCACGACGACCCCGACCGGCTCCGCGAGCCGATGGTGCGCGACGGGTCCACGTGGCGTGAGGTCGGCTGGGACGAGGCGTTCGCCCGGTGCGACGAGCTGCTCCACGGCGTCCTCGACCGGTACGGGAAGTCGCGCGCGTCACCGCGTACGTCGGCAACCCGACCGCCCACAACTTCTCCCTCGGCCGCTACGTCGGCCTGTTCATCGGTCTGGCCGGCTTCCCGATGATCTACTCGGCCGGCACGGTCGACCAGTGGCCCAAGAACGTCGCGTGCGCGCTCATGTACGGCGAACATGTGGGCGATCCCCGCCCCCGACATCCAGCGCACCGACTGCTGGCTGATCATGGGCGGCAACCCGCAGGCGTCGCAGGGCAGCCTGCTCGCGTGCCCGGACGTGCTGGGCGAGATCGACCGCATCCGCGCCCGGGGCGGCAAGACGGTGGTCGTCGACCCGCGCCGCACCGGCACCGCGGACCGGGCCGACGAGTGGGTGCCGATCGTCCCCGGCACCGACGCCGCGTTCCTGCTCGCGATCGTCCACGTCCTCTTCGCCGACGGGCTCGTCGACCTCGGCGACGTCGCCGACCTCGTCGACGGTGTCGACACGGTCCGCGCCGCGTGCCGGGCCTTCACCCCGGAGGCCGTCGCGGCGACGACCGGGATCGACGCCGCGACGATCCGTCGGCTCGCCCACGAGCTCGCCGCCGCGCCGACGTGGCGGTCGTCTACGGGCGGATCGGGTTGTGCAACCAGGAGTTCGGCACGCTGGCGTCGTGGCTGGTCGACGTCGTCAACATCCTGACCGGCAACTTCGACCGGCCCGGCGGGTTGATGTTCGGCACAGCCGATCGCGTGGTCGCTGGCGTCGCTGCCCAACCCGGAGTGGGCCGACGGCTACCGGTTCGGCCGGTGGCGGAGCCGCGTGCGGGGCGCCCCCGAGGTGCTCGGGCAGGTGCCGGTCTCGTGCCTGGCCGAGGAGATCGCCACGCCCGGCGACGGGCAGATCAAAGGGCTCGATCACCATCGCGGGCAACCCGGTGATCAGCGCCCCGGACGCGGGTCGCCTCGACGCCGCGCTCCCCGAGCTCGAGTGCATGATCAGCGTCGACAACTGGCTGAACGAGACCACCCGCCACGCCCACGTGATCCTGCCCGGGCTGTCCGCGCTCGAGCAGCCGCACTACGACGAGCTGATCTGGTCGTGGGCGGTCCGCAGCGCCGGGAACTTCTCCCCCGCCGTGTTCCCACGCTCGGACCGACCCCACGAGTGGGAGATCCTCGCCCGGCTCGGCGCGATGTGCGCGGGGATGCGCACCGCCGAGATCGACGTCGCCGCGCTCGACGACGCCTACTTCAGCGTCCTCGTCGAGGCCAAGGGCCTCGACCCCGAGGCGGTCCTCGGGCACTACGACGACGGCGGACCCGAGCGGCTCTTGGACCTGACCATCCGCACCGGCCCGTGGGGCGACGGCTACGGGGAGAACCCCGACGGGCTGACGTTGCAGTCGTTCCGCGACGCGCCGCACGGCATCGACTCGGGGCCGATGGTGCCCCGCGTGCGGGAGCTGCTCACCACCCCGTCGGGGCGGATCGAGCTCGCCCCCGACTACATCCTCGCCGATCTGCCTCGGCTCGAGGCGCGCCTCGACCGGCGCGACGGCGGCCTCGTGCTCATCTCCCGCCGGCATCTCCGCTCGAACAACTCGTGGATGCACAACGTGCCCGTGCTCGTGAAGGGCAAGGACCGCTGCACGCTGCTCATCCACCCCGACGACGCCGTGCAGGCCGGCGTCCACGACGGGGACCTGGCCCGGGTCAGCTCGGAAGCCGGCGCGGTCGACGTCCCCGTCGAGGTCACCGACGAGATGATGCGCGGCGTCGTCTCCCTTCCGCACGGTTGGGGTCACAACCTCGACGGGGTCCAGCTGTCCGTGGCGCGCGAGCACGCCGGGGTCAACAACAACCTCCTCGCGCCGGGGACGCTCGTCGACGCGATCTCCGGCAACGCGATCGTGAACGGCATTCCCGTCGAGGTCGTCCCCGCCTGACCCGACCGGCCACGCCCGGGACGACCGGGCGGGCGGCTACCGGAACCGCGCCGACCAGCGGGTCTGGTCGAGGCGGTAGAGGACGTGCGGGCGCAGCGGGTCACCGCGCGCGAGAGCCGGATGCTCGAAGTCGTCGCGTGGATCACGGCGCATCCCGAGCCGTTCCATCACCGCCCGCGACCGGGTGTTGGCCACGGTCGTGAACGACACCACCTCGTCCAGCCCGACGGTGTCGAACGCGAACCCCAACGCCGCGTGTCCCGCCTCGGTCGCGTAGCCGTGACCCCACGCCGGGCGCGCCAGACGCCACCCCACCTCCACCGCGGGGTTGAACCGCGCCTCGAAGCCGGCCCGGTTGAGCCCCACGAACCCGGCGAACGACGCGTCGGCTCGCACCTCGACCGCCCACAGCCCGTAGCCGTGCTCGGCCCAGCCGGCCTCGATGCGATCGACGAGCGCGTCGCTCGCCGCCGGACTCAACGGGCCGTGCAGGTACTCGACCACCGCGGGGTCGGCGTTCAACGCCGCGAACGGAGCCCGGTCGGCTGCGCTCCAGCCGCGCAGCACCAGCCGGTCGGTGCGCACCTCGGGAACCACGCGGGCACGGTACCGGCGCGTCGACGTGGCCCGTCCGCCGCGGATGCACTGGTACGGTCACTCGATCCGCTTCGTCAACGCCCGACGGGCGCTCTTGCGCCGGCGCGCCGAGTCTCGATCCGGGGGTGTGCATCCCGGTGACCGCGCCACCGCCCCCCGGGCGTGTCGGTCCGGCTCGCACCCCGCCGAGGATCGGCTCAACCTGACGGCGGCGGGCGTCGACGATCCTTCCCGGGTCACCGGCGGGGTGGGGTTCGGGGCGTAGGAGGACTCACGATGGCGGCGTTCCTCGATCGGCTCGGCCGCGCCGTGGCCCGCCACAAGTGGCGCACCATCTCGGTGTGGCTGCTGATCATCGTCGGGGTCGCCGCCGCGGCCGTCTCGGCCGGCGGCACCACGAAGGACCTCTTCTCGATCCCCGGCGCGCCGTCCCAGAAGGCCACGGACCTGCTCGTCGCGCGCTTCCCGAGCCAGTCCGGCGACGCCGCGCTCGTCGTGTTCGAGGCGACCCACGGCACGGTCCACGACCCGGCCGCCGCGTCGGCGATCGCCGCGACTCAGGCGCAGGTCGCGACACTCCCCCACGTCACCCAGGTGGTCGGCCCGGCGACCCCCGGCGCCAGCGCCGCGTTCGTGTCCCACACCGGCACGATCGCCTACCTGCACGTCCAGTACAACGAGAAGGCCACCGCGCTGCCCGCGAACGTGCTGGATCAGCTGCGGGCCGCGACCGCCCCGGCCCGCCAGGCGGGTTTGAACGTCCAGTACGGCGGTGCGGTCGCCGACGTGTTCAGCCGGATCACGACCGGCAACGCGGACCTCATCGGGCTCGCCGTCGCGGTGGTGATCCTCCTGCTGGCCTTCGGGTCGGTGATCGCGATGAGCCTGCCCATCGGCACCGCGCTGTGCGGCCTCGCGGTCGGGCTGTCGCTCATCTACCTGCTCGCCGCGGTGACCAACATCGGGACCGTCGCCCCGACCCTGGGGACGATGATCGGCCTCGGGGTCGGGATCGACTACTCGCTGTTCATCTTGACCCGCCACCGCCAGAACCTCGCCGGCGGGATGGAGCTCCTCGACTCGATCGGTCTCGCCAACGGGACCGCCGGTCAGGCCGTCCTCTTCGCCGGTGGGACGGTCGTCATCGCGATCTGCGGGTTGGCGATCGCCGGGATCCCCTACGTCACCTGGTTGGGCCTGACCTCGGCGATGGTCGTGCTCGTGATGATGGCCGCGGCGGTGACGTTGATCCCCGCGCTGCTCGCCGTCGCCGGTCGTCACATCAACCGGGTGCGGGCCCCCCGGGTGCGGCGAGCCGCCCGCACCCCTGAACACCCGTCGCTGACCGGCGCGTCGAGCTCGGGTTGGGAGCGGTGGGCGACGTTCATGTCCCGACACCGGTGGGCGGCGGTGTTCGCGAGCCTCACGGTGCTGCTCGTCCTCGCCGCGCCGCTCCTCGGGATGCGGCTCGGGCAGGCCGACGACGGCTCCTCCCCGAAGTCCACCACCCAACGTCAGGCCTACGACCTGATCAGCGCCGGGTTCGGGCGCGGCTTCAACGGCCCGTTGCTGCTCGTCGTCGCGTTGCCGCATCCCGGCGCGGTGCAGGGTGCCGACGCGGTGCGCGCGGCGATGGAGCACGTCGCCGGCGTGACCGTGTCACCGCCGCAGCTCAGCCCGAGCCGGGACGCGGCGATCGTCGTCGCGGTGCCCGCGACCGCGCCGCAGTCGTCGGCGACCGAGACCCTCGTCGACCATCTCCGCACCCAGGTGCTCCCCGCGGCGGTGCACGGGACCGGAGCCCAGGTCTACGTCGGTGGCGTCACCGCGGCGTACATCGACCTGGGGCAGCGGATCCAGTCTCGGCTGCCGCTCTTCATCGGCGCGGTCGTCACGCTCTCGTTCCTCTTGTTGATGATGGTGTTCCGTTCGGTGCTCGTGCCGCTGAAGGCGGCGATCATGAACCTGCTGTCCATCGGGGCCGCGTTCGGGGTGATCGTCGCGATCTTCCAGTGGGGCTGGTTCAAGGGTGTGGTCGGGCTGTCCGAGACGACACCGATCGTCGCGTACGTGCCCATGATGATGTTCGCGATCCTGTTCGGGCTCTCGATGGACTACGAGGTGTTCTTGCTGTCCCGGATCCGTGAGGACTACATGGAGACCCGCGACAACCTCTACAGCGTGATCAACGGCCTGGCCGTCACCGCGCGGGTGATCACGTCCGCAGCGTTGATCATGATCAGCGTGTTCCTCGGGTTCGTCGCCAACCCGGAGCCGACCGTGAAGATGTTCGGCCTCGGCTTGGCCGTCGCGGTGTTCATCGACGCGACCGTCGTCCGGTTGGTGCTCGTGCCCGCGACGATGGAGCTCCTCGGCGACGCGAACTGGTGGCTGCCCCGCTGGCTCGGCCGGCTCCTCCCCGAGATCCGCATCGAGGAGGGCACCGCCCCGCCGGTCTCGCCCCCCGCCCCCCAGCCGGTGCCGACCAGCGGTGCGTAGAGGCCGCCTCGGTGTCGGCGTCGGCATGGCCGTCGCCGCGCTCCTCACCGTCGGTCTCGCCGGCCCCGCGGGTGGCGCGACCCACCCGATCCGCGCCTGGGCGTCCCCCACCCTCGACGGGATCGTCCAGGGGCGCCCCGTCGTCGTCGGCGCGGTCGTCGTCGTCACGACGGAGAACGACTCCCTCTACGGGCTCTCGCTCTCCGACGGGCACCTCCTCTGGGGGCCCCGCCACATCGGCAAGCCGGTGTCGCTCGCGACGATCTCGTCGCTCGCTCCCGCCGCGTCCGGGTGCGGCGACCTCGACCCGCTCGGGATCACCAGCACCCCCGCGGTCGACCTGTCCACGAACCCACCCCGGGTGTTCGCGGTCGCGGAGGTGCTCCCCACCGGGCGGCGAACCCCGGAGCACGACCTGGTCGGGGTGGAGGCCACCACCGGACGGGTGGTGGTCGGGCCCACCTCGATCGACCCGCCCGCGATGCTGCATCCCGAGCTCGAGCAGCAACGCGCCGGCCTCGCGGTCGCCAACGGCAACGTTTACGTCGGGTTCGGTGGCCTCTACGGCGACTGCGGCGACTACCACGGGTTCGTCGTCGCGGCCCGGGAGGACGGCAGCGGCCTGGCCGGGTCCTTCGAGCTCGCCAACGCGACGACGACGAACCGGGAAGGCGCGGTGTGGAGCACCGCGCCGCCGGTGATCGACGCGGCCGGTGACGTGTTCGCGGCGACCGGCAACGCGGACGGGTCCCCACCCGACCCGGGGACGGACTACAGCGACTCGGTGGTGCGCTTCGCGTCGACGCCGGACACGCCGCTCGACTACTTCCAGCCGACGTCGTGGCGCTCCGACAACGCCGGCGACGCCGACCTCGGCTCGACCGCGCCGGTGCTGGTCGGCGGGCAGCTCTTCGAGGTCGGCAAGCAGCAGGTCGCGTTCCTGCTCGACCCCGCCGCGCTCGGCGGCGGTGACCACCACACCCCGCTGTCGTCGCTGGAATCGTGCAGCGCGTACGGGGCCAACGCCGCGCTCGGCAACTCCGTGTACCTGGCGTGTCACAGCGGGGTGCAGCAGGTGGTCGTCGACCGGTCGACGAACCCGCCGCGCCTGCGGCACGGCTGGACCACCGCCGCGGCCGCGAACGGCCCGGTCACCGTCGGCGCCGGGTTGGTCTGGTCCGTCGACCTGTCCGGTCGCGCTCTCGACGGGCTCGACCCGGCCACCGGTCACCTCGTCGTCCACCACCCGGTGAGCCTCGACTCCAGTCAGCACTTCCCCACCGCGACGATCGCCCCGGGTTGGGTGCTGATCGAATCCGCGGACCAGGTCCGCGCCTTCGCGTTGAACAGCACCACGAGACGGCGCTGAGCGACGCCACGTCCCCCGCCTGACTCGGCGCTCGGTCGGGTCGCCGTTAGGGTGGGCGCCGCTCCGGAGCGGACCCGCCCGCTCCTCGCGACCCCGACGGTACGGGAAGGACCGAACTCATGCGTCACGGCCGATGGATCGTCCCGATCGTGAGCGCCGCGCTCGTCGCGGCGCTCGCCCTCCCCGCCGGGGCTGCGGGGCCGACCAAGGCCAGCAACGGCGCGATCCTCGCCGCCGGCGTCATCGTCAAGTCCGACGTCCCGAAGTCGTGGACCGTGTCGAAGCAGTCGGACATCAACTCGAGCCTCAAGGCCGTCCCGGCGTGCGCGTCGGTGCTCGCGGCGACGAACGTGGCCCGGAAGTCGCCCCACAAGAACTCGTCGATCTTCACCGACCCGAAGTCGACCAGCCAGCTGACCAACGCCCAAGACCAGGTGTACGCGTTCAAGACCACCGCCGACGCGTCGACCTACGTCACCGCGTTCCAGGCCCCGGCCGGGTCGGACTGCTTCCAGGGGCTGATCCAGGCCGCGGGTGCGAGCACCGGGGCGCAACCCCAGGTGAACGTCGGTCCGTTGACCAACCTCCAGAACCTGGGCAACCAGGCGGTCGGGTACGAGGGCACCCTGAAGCTCACGGCCCAGAACCAGTCGTTGAACGCGGTGATCGACGAGATCGCGGTGCGTCAGGGCCGTTCCGTCGTCGTGTTCCAGTTCGGCAGCCCCGACCAGCAGATCGCCCAGGGCCCGTCGATCGTGCGGTCGGTGTTGAGCCGGCTCCAGCGGGTCGGCGCGTAGAACCCGGCGGAGCGGGGGCGGGGTCGGTCACGGATTCGATCCGGCCTGTCCGGGGTCGTTAACGTCGCCGCGTCACCGACGCCCGGGGCGGGGGTCGGACCGGACCGGAAGGAAGCTCGCATGCGTCACGGGCGGTGGATGGTTGCGCTCCTCGGCGGGGTGGCCGCGGTCACCACCGTCGCGGCCGGGCCCGTCGCGGCGGCCGGGATCCGCGCGGCCAGCTCCTCGAACCAGGCCATCTTGAACGCGGGGGTGATCACCGCCGCCGACGTCCCGGCCACGTGGACCCCGACGAAGCAGGCCGACGTCGGCCCGAAGCAGTACAGGGGAATCGCCGCCTGCAAGCAGGTCGTCGCCGCGGAGACGGTCGCGCACGCCGGTCCCCACAAGGTGTCCCCGGTGTTCGCCGACCCGGCCAGCAACGGCAACACCTCCGCCGAGGACACGGTCTTCGCGCTGAAGACCACCGCCGCCGCCACGAAGTACCTCGCCGTGTTCCAGGGGGCCAACACCCCAGCCTGCTTCCAGCAGGCGTTGCAGAAGGCGCTCGGCGCGCAGGCCCAGGTCGGCGCGGGTCAGCCGATCCAGAACCTCCAAGGGGTCGGTGACGCCGCGATCGGTCTCGAGTACCCGGTGCAGGCCAACGTCCAAGGCTCCCAGCAGACGTACGTGTTCGACGTGGTCGGGGTGCGTATCGGCCGGGCGTTCGTCGGGTTCACGTTCACGAACCCGAACGTGACGATCCCCGAGGGTCCCTCGATCGTGAACGCGGTGGTCGGCCGGGTCCAGAGCGTCGCGGGCGGCTGACCGACCGGTCAGCCCGGGTCGGGGTCGGTCCGGACGAGGAGCAGCTCGGGGGCCGGTTCGCCGGGGACGTCCGCCTCGCGGAGGGGGACGAACCCGGCGTGCAGGAACGCGCGGATCGACCGGCGGTTCCGCACGTCCGGTCCCGCGACGACGCGGGTGATCCCCGCCGCGGCGACGACGTCGGTGACGAACCGGTCGATGACCCGCGGGCCGAGGCCACGACCGACGAGGGCAGGGTCGCCGAGGAGGAGGTCGATGCCGGCGCCGTCGTGCTCCCCGATCGCGGCGGCATAGTCGGGGTAGTCGGCGAGGCGGTACCACTGGATGAGCCCGGCCGGGGTGCCGTCGGCGACGATCACGCAGCAGCGGGTGGGGTCGCGGCCGTCCATCGCGGGCCCGAACTCGGCGAGGACCGCGTCGAGGGTCGCGGCGTCGGGGCCGGCGCCGCCGATCCCGTCGCTCGCGGCATGGACCCCCCACCAGGCGTACACGTGGGGCCGGTTGAGCCAGTCGCGCAGCATGACCGCGTCGGTTCGGCGCAGCGGACGGAACGTCACCGTCGTCATCGCGGTCGCGCCGTCGCGTCGACAGTCAGCGGTCGCTGCGGCACGCGAGCGGGTCTCCGGGACGTTCCGGCCGGGTCGGTGGGCCTCGCCGCCGCGCCCGGGGTTCAGCGGTCGCTGAGACGGAACGTGTCGTCGTCGTCGGGTGGGCGGCGCTTCCACACCTGCCACCACTTCCGCGGCTGGGCGTCGCGGTCGAGGTCCAGCTCGGCGTCGCGTTCGGCCGCTTCGACGATCGCTTCGGCATCGTCGAGAACGTCGGCGGTGGCGTTCGGGTCCGCATCGGGTTCGGGTTCGACCGGCGGTGGGGCCAACGAGCCGGTGACGAAGCCACCCCCGATGAGCGACGTGTCGTAGCGGTCGCAGTGCTCGGGGCAGCGCCACGGCTGCTCCGGCGCGAGCCCGAGGACGCAGTAGCGGGCCACCTCGCCGGTGTCGTAGGTGCGGCTCTCGAAGTGGCGGCAGTCTTCTCGCATCGGCATCGCGGGTGACCCCGGTTCGACGGCGGGTGCAGCGAGCCGGTCCCGGCTCGTCGCCCTCGACGCTACCTGCCTCGAGCCGGGAGTCGTTCCGGCGCCGCCCGGACGCGCAGGCGCAGCGCCGCGCCGGCTGTGACGAGGAACGCCTCCCCGCACGGCAGCGACCGCACGTCGTCGGGGCCGACCCGGAACCGCCGTCCCGCTCGCTGGACGACCCGACCGGTCGGGGTGCCGGCGACGAGATCCTCGGTGCGTTCCAGCACCCATTCGGTCCCGGCGAGGGCGACGACCCGGTCCGGTGCCTTCAGCTGATGGACGATCACGGTCCCCACCGTGCCGGTCAGGCGTTCGCGCACCGCTTCGGTCGGGCCGAGGCTGGCCCAGGTCTGGCCGATGAGGACGACGCCGACACCGAAGGCCCGGACCCGCTCCACGAGGTCGACCGCGGCGTCGGGACGGCCGGCCAGCTTCGAGAACTCGTCGATGACGACGAGCGCGTCGTGTCGTGGGTCCTTGCGGGCCATCGCCCAGTGGAGGAGGTCCTCGAGGAGGAACGCGCCGATCTCGGCGGCCTGGTCGCGGTGCTCCGGCCGCCCGACCGGGACGTACGCCGCGGGGACATCCTCATAGGACCAGGATCCGTCGAGCGCCGAGCCGACCGCCCACGCGACACCCTCGTACCGGTAGCGGGCGCCGAGGAGCTCCGCGTCGGGGAGTCGACGGATCTGCTCGGCGACCGCCGGGTCGTCGCGCCACGCGCGCCGCAGCGCCCGGCGGTCCATCCGCTCGAGGAGCTCCCCGAACCGTCGCGGCGGGTCGTCACCGACCGCCCAGCGCAGCACGTTCCGGGCGATCCCGGCGTAGTACGGCTCCGTGAACCGCTGCGTGGCGAGGAGGCGGTTCACGATGCCCTCGGGGCCGCCGCGCCACCCGTCGATCGGGTCGACGGTCCCGTCCCGCGCGAGGACACCATGCTGCGCGGCGAGCCCGACGAAGCGGGCCGCGACCGTGGCGTCCGCCTTCCCGTCGATCCAGTAGACGAGCCAGCCGGCCCGCATCGCCTCCCCCGCGATGGTCAGCGCGGTGACCGTCTTGCCGCTGCCGGTCTCCCCGACGACGAGAGCCTGGCGACGCCAGCCGACCATCGGCACCGCGACGACGGGGCGCCGCCAACCGTGCACCAGCGGGGAGGTGCGGGCCGCCGCGACCGGGACGCCGAGGACCGCGTCCCGGAGCGGCGTCGGCCATGCCCGCCGGCGCGCGAGGCGCGCGGCCTGCACCGACGCCCGCCGGGTCACGCTGACCTCCCGGGCGTGCCGGGTCGGCTCGTGCTCGTCGCGGTGGTGCACCAGCGTGGCGACCGCGGGACCGAGGGTGGCCCCGACCGCGGCCGCGAACCCGACCGCCACCCCGACCGCCGCCAGCCCCGGGGCGCGGGTGCCCAGGCCCGTGACCGCGGCGAGGGTGCGCAGGTACGCGGTCGCGCCACCGGCCGCGCCGAGCGCGATGGCCACGACGCCGCCGAGGAGCAGGGCCGGCACCCGCCGCCAGCCCCGGCGGTCGATCAGCGCCGCGAGCGCGCCGGCGACGGCGACCGTCGGCGCGAACGCCACCGCGACCGCGAGGAGCGCCGCGCCCGCGGCGAGCCGCTCGATCGCGTCGGTGTCCCCCGACCCGGCGCCGCGCCGCGGGTTCACGGCGGCGCGGTCAGCGCGAAGCAGGCCAGGTCCACGACGGTGACCCGTCGCTGCTCACCGAGCGTCGCGACCGCGTGCTCGACTCCGGTGCGGACCGCCCGGCCGTCCACGACGTAGAGCACCAGGTCGTACTCGGTGGTGAGCTCATCGACGATGCTGCGCAGGCGCGGTCCGGCCTTGCGGGTCAGCTCGACCTCCACCGCGACGGTGCGCCCGCGGCGGGTGCGAAAGAGCCCGTCGGGCAGGTGGGCGTCTCGGGTGCGGTGTCGTCGCTGCAACGCCCGCTCGCTGACCCACCGCCGGCCGCCGCGCCGTTCGACGCCGAGCCGCACCAGCGACACCGCGTGATGGTGGGCGAGCAGCCCGACCGCCGGTGGGTGGGCCCGGTACCGTGCTGCGATCCGCCGCAACCCGGTCGCGGTCGGCCACACGACCGGCGGATGGCCGGCGAGGAAGCGGCGGCGTTCGACCAGGCCGGCGCGGCGCCACCGCGTCACGACGCGCTCTGCCCGTGCGCGGCTCACCGGTACGGCGCCGCCGAGGAGATGAACCAGGACGTCGGTGCGGACCGCGTACTGCTCGGCGATCCAGCGCAGCCCAGCGACGTCGCGGCGGGCCAGCCCGCGGGTCGGTGCCGCGTCCCGGAGCCTCGCCGTGGTGAGCGCCGCGCCGCCGGTCACGTCGCTTCCAGACCCGCCCCGGCCGGTCCCGTGATCGGGATGTCGGCGCCACAACCGGTGTTGGGGTCTCGCGCCCGTCGGCACGCGCGACGGTGGCCGCCCGGGGGCGGCCACCGATCGTCACGTTGGGCCGGTCGGCTCCCCGCGTGAGGAGCGACCGGCGTCGCTACGAGCCGTTACTCAGATGCGAGCCGGCGTTGCTGAACTGGCTGTTCACCTGACCACGCAGGAACACCACCGCGGCGATGACTGCGAGGGCGATCAGCGCGACCAAGAGGATGTACTCCACGAGGTTCGCACCCCGCTCATCCCGGCCGAGCTTGGCTTGGAGCCAACTCCGGATAACGAAGAGGTTCATTCGGTTTACCCCGTCCTTCCGTTGTTGAAAGTCGTGTCCGTAGCCCACGACCTCCCGGGCCCCCGCCTTGCGGAGGGGATATCGGCAGCCGGTCCGAGGATCTTGAGCGGGAGGCCGCCGCGAGAACCCCGCCCGTGACCTTCAGCGGGGCCGCCCAGGCGCCGATCTCCGCCGTGTGACGCGGGCTGTCCTCCCCCGACTTGACGCCGGAACCGCCGGGGCGAGCACCGCCGCCGGGGCGAAGGTCGACGCGGGCCCCGAGCCGGCGGGGGACGGTCCCGAGGAGCGGTCCCCCGCCGCGCCGAGCGGCCGGCAAGCGGGGCGGGCACGGGCACCGTCGCCGTGGGCGCTGGTCGTCGTGTGGGTCGTCGCCACCGCGATCACCGCGGTGGCGCTGCACCAGCACGTGATGTGGTTCGACGAGCTGCAGGCGTGGAACATCGCCCGGGTCAGCGGGTCGCTCGGCGACCTGGCCCACCATCTGCGCTACGAGGGCCACCCGATCGCGTGGTATCTGCTGCTCTACGCGCTCACCCGGGTGACCGGCGACCCCCGCGCCATGCAGGTCCTCGAGCTCGGCATCGTCGCCGGCACGTACGCGCTGATCCTCGTTCAAGGCGCCGTTCGCGGTGCCGGTCCGCGTCGTGCTCGTGGCCGGCTACTTCGTGAGCTTCGAGTACGGGGTGATCAGCCGCGCGTACAGCCTCGAGGTGCTCGCCCTCCTCCTCACGCTCGTCGCGCTGGCCCGCCCGCGGCCGGCGTGGCTCCCCGCCGGGCTCGCCGCGGCGCTGCTCGCCTTCACCACCCTCGCGGGCGCGGTGCTCGCCCTCGCCGTCGCGGCCGCCGTCGCGCTCACCGGACGGGAGCGCCGCCCAGCCGAGCAGGCATCCACGGACCGGGGCCGGATCCGGTTCGTGCTCGTGGTCAGCGTCGCTGCGATCGCCGCCGCGTGCACCTGCATCCCCCCACCCGACTTCCACGAGTTCACGCCGAGCCTCGGGAACCTCGCCACCGTCGGCGCGGCCGGGCCGACCCGGCTGCTCGACGCCGCCGGGGGCATCTGGCGGGGACTGGTCCCCATCCCGATCCGCGCCGGCGCGTGGAACACCCAGCTTCTCGACCGGCTCCCCGGCGGGGCGTGGATCGAAGCAGGCCTGTCCGTCGTGCTGTTCCTGCTCGTCGCCCGCGCGCTGCGGCCGTTCCCCCGAGCTCGCACGCTGTGGTGGCTCGGATCCGCCGCGCTGCTCGTGTTCTTCGTCGTCGTCGTGGTCCCCGACCAGGACCGCTACGCGGGGCCGACGCTGCTGCTGTTCCTCGGCGCCGCCTGGCTCGCCGCGGCGGCCACCCCGACCGCGGCCCCACCCGCCACCGACGGCCACCCGGGGGGCGCACGCGGTGGTGGTCGTCGCGTCGCGACGCTGCTCGCCGTGGTCGCCGCCGCGCAGCTCGTCGCCCTGCTCATGATCGAGCCGTGGGTCAGCGCCCGGCCGTTCTCACCCGACCTGGCCGTCGCCCACGCCGCGACCACCCATCAGGTGGCCGACGTGCTCGTCTCCGGCAACGACTTCGACGCCACCAGCGTCGGGGGCTACCTGGACCGCGACATCTACTCGGTGGCCCGTCACGCCTGGATCCGGTACTTCGTCCACGACGAGCTCGAGGCCCGCGGGGACCACGCCGCGTTGGGACCCGATGCGGTGTGCGCCGCGGCTCGGCTCGCGCGGGCGCGACACCGTCCGGCCGGTCTCGTCACGGAAGCCCACGTCGCGGGGGTCGGCATCGGGCGGGTCGCCCTCCACGCCCACGTCGCGCTCTACGTCGTCGACCCGACCGCGGACCCCGCCTGCTCGGGACCCGCGTGAGCCGCGCCGGTGTCCCGGGTGCCGGTGACGCACCCGGGTAGCGTGCCCCCGGCAGCGCTAACCGACTCCTAACACGATCGCCGCGACCACGCCGCGAACACGAGCCCACACTCCACGCAACTCGAGGAGGGAGCCATCGTGCATCGTCGACTCACGAAGCTCGGGGCGATCGCCATCGCCGCCGGAACCATCGTCGCCGGGGTGGGCTCGACCGCGGCGAGCGCCGCACCGGCGGCGGCACCAGCGCAGTCCGGTGGCAGCGGGATCCACAAGATCAAGCATGTCATCGTGATCATGCAGGAGAACCGGTCCTTCGATAGCTACTTCGGCGCCTACCCCGGCGTGGACGGGATCCCGACGCAGAACGGCACCCCGACACCGTGCGTCCCTGACGCCAAGACCGGCCAGTGCGTCGCGCCGTACGTCGACCACGCCGACGTCAACGGGGGCGGCCCCCACGGGGACACCAACGCCACCGCGGACATCAACGGCGGGCAGATGAACGGGTTCATCGACCAGGCCACCCGGGCCCGGCGCGGCTGCCTGAACACCACCAATCCGGCCTGTGCGAACTCCGCGACGCCCGACGTGATGGGGTACCACACCCAGAGTGACATCCCGAACTACTGGAGCTACGCGAGGAACTTCGTCCTCCAGGACCACATGTTCGAGCCCAACGCGTCGTGGAGTCTCCCCGAGCATCTCTTCCAGGTCTCGGAGTGGTCGGCGAAGTGTACCCAGCACAACACGCCGGCGAGCTGCGTCAACGCGCTCCAGGCGCCCGGGCTCCCACCCGACTTCGGGAACAACCCCAACGCGACCGCGCCGATCTACGCGTGGACCGACCTCACCTACCTGCTCCACAAGCAAGCGGTGTCGTGGGGTTACTACGTCGTGAACGGCACCGAGCCCGACTGCCAGAACGACGCCGCGTTGACGTGCGGCGCGGTGCGCCAGAACGCCAAGACCCCGGGGATCTGGAACCCGCTGCCGTTCTTCGACACGGTCCGCAACGACGGCCAGCTCAACAACATCCAGTCGGTGAGCAACTTCTACCACGCCGCCTCGAAGGGTCAGCTGCCCGCGGTGTCGTGGGTGGTGCCGTCCGGCGCGGTGAGTGAGCACCCGCCGTCACCGGTCAGCTTCGGGCAGTCCTACGTCACCAGCCTCGTGAACGCGGTCATGCACAGCCCGGACTGGCAGTCGACCGCGATCTTCCTCGCCTGGGACGACTGGGGTGGCTTCTATGACCACGTCGTCCCCCCGACCGTCGACCAGAACGGCTACGGCCTCCGCGTCCCCGCGATGGTCATCAGCCCGTACGCGCGGACCGGGTACGTCGACCATCAGACGCTGTCGTTCGACGCGTACGTCAAGTTCATCGAGGACGACTTCCTGAACAGCCAGCGTCTCGACCCCAAGGCCGACGGCCGGCCCGACCCGCGCCCCGACGTCCGTGAGAACGCCAAGATCCTCGGGGACCTGGTCAGCGACTTCAACTTCAACCAGACCCCACGGGCACCGATGGTGCTGCCGGTCCATCCGGTCACGACGCTGACCGGCACCCCCAAGCCGCGTCGGCTGACCACGGCGCAGCAGGTGGGCGACGCCGACGGATAGCGTCTCGGACCGCTGGGGGACCCCTCGGCGGTCCGGGGCCTCCGGTTTCGGGACCGGGCCCCGGAGGTAGGTCGTCGGCGCCGCCGACTGAGAGTCGAGGCCACCACCACGCCGGTCATGTCGAGATCGTCCGTCGAGCACCGCGACGGGCGGACCGGGGCGTCGGGCTCCGACCCACGCCGACGCGGTGAGGGCGCGGGGGTCGGTCAGGTGAGCGTGTCGGTGCCCGGGGTGCCGTTGTCGCTGATGTGCTCGGTCCACGCCGAGCCGCTCCAGTAGCGCAGCTCGTGATGCCCGGCCGGGTCCGAGTACCAGCCCGCCGCGGTGTTCGCGGGTGGAGCCAGGTTGGCCGGCACCGACCCGCTCGCCGGTGGCGGCGCCGCCGGGGCGGGCACGGGTGCGGGCGCGGGTGGGGCCGGCACGGTCCCCATCGGCGCGGGGGCGACGTACGCGGCGACGGTCTGGCGGGCGCCGGGCATGCCCGACAGCAGCGCGTTCAACCGGCCGACGAGCTCGGTGCTCCCGGTGCCGGCGATGTCGACCTTGGTGCCGTCGGGCCCGTCGGTGGCGGTGACGGTCAACGTCTCGGTCTCCTTGTAGAGGAGGACGAGCAGGCCGATCAGGCACAGGAACGCGCCGATGATGGCGACGATGATCACCCAGACCGGCCAGTACTTGCGGGTGAGCACCACGGAGTTCGGGCCGGTGGGCTGGAACGTGTACCCGTCGCTCGTCGAGGCGGTGTTCGTCACCGCCTGGGTCACCGCTTCGGGGCGCTCCTGGACGACCCATTGGGTGTTGTAGGCCTGACCGGTGGACGTGTTCATCGTGGCCCCTCCGCCTGCTCGCCGGGATCCGCTGTCTATCCGATCTCACCGCGACGCTTCAACCGGCCGGGACTCGCGGGGGCCGGTCGAGCCGCGCCAGCCCGGAACGGACCGGCTGGTAACGTCCCGACGGTGCCGCGACCCGGTTGGCTGACCCTGACCGCGGCGATCGCGTTCGTCGTCGTCGGGCTGGCCCCCGCGGCGTCCGCCACCGCCGGGTCCTCCACGTCGGCGCCGAGCAGCTTCCCGATCGTCACCCCGCCGGTCGCCGCCGGGGCCCAGCGGCTCCACTTCGAGGTGGGGCCGCTCACCGTCAAGCCGGGGCAGAACAGCATCGGGTTCAGCCGGCGGATCCCCCAACCGGCCGAGAACGGCTGGATCGTCGGCATGTCCACGAACCTGCACCGCGCCGACGGGACCGTCCCGCCGGTCAACGTCATCCACCTGCACCACGGGGTGTGGCTCAACCTGTCGGGTCACGACGCGACGTCGGGCGGGCCGGAGCGGTTCTTCGCCGCCGGCGAGGAGAAGACGCTGATGGCCCTCCCGACCGGGTACGGGTACCAGTACCAGACCACCGACCGGTGGCTGTTGAACTACATGCTGCACAACAACCTGTCCGACGCGGATCAGATCTGGCTGACCTACGACATCGACTTCATCCCGGCCACGTCACCCGCGGCGCAGGCGATGCAGCCGGCCCACCCGATCTGGATGGACGTCCGGAACCCGTCCGGGTACCCGGTGTTCGACGCGGTGAAGGCCACCGCCAAGAACGGGACCTTCACGTACCCGGACCAGGCCCAGGACCCGTACGGGTCGGGGCCGCCTCGGAACCAGTGGACCGTCCCCACGGACGGGGTGCTCCTCACCACCGCTGGTCACGTCCACCCGGGTGGGCTCCACGACGACCTGTGGCTCACCCGCGCCGGCGCCACCGCGCCGGCCGGGCACGCCAAAGCGGGATCACCGGACACCGCGCGTCTGTTCACGTCGGTCGCCGACTACTTCGAACCGGCCGGGAACGTGTCGTGGGACTTCGCGGTCACCGCGACGCCGCCGAGCTGGCGGCCCGAGGTGCACAAGGGCGACACGCTGTCGATCACGACGACGTACGACTCGAAGACTGCCTCCTGGTACGAATCGATGGGGATCATGGTCGTGTGGATGGCCGACACCACCACCGGTGGGGTGGACCCGTTCCAGCATCCCGTCGACACGACCGGCGCGTTGACGCACGGGCACCTTCCCGAGAACAACAACCACGGTGGGAAGCCAGCCGGGAACCAGTACGAGGACCTCCGGACCGTGAAGTCCCAGGTGGTCTCGTCGGGGACGGTGCTGCCGATCGTCGACTTCTCGTACCCGGGCAGCATGAGCGGGACCGACTCGGTCCCCGCGGTGTCACAGGGCGAGACGCTCACGTTCCGCAACGACGACGCGTCGAAGGACATCTACCACACCGTCACCGCGTGCGCGGCGCCGTGTGACCTCTCGACCGGGATCGCGTACCCGCTCGCGAACGCGGCGATCCCGTTCGACTCCGGCGAGCTCGGGGTCGGCGGCCCGCCGGCGGTTGGGGTCACCACCTGGCAGATCCCGAAGGACCTCCCGCCCGGGACCTACACCTACTTCTGTCGCATCCACCCGTTCATGCGGGGCGCGTTCCGGGTGCTGCCCAAGAAGTCCTGACCGTCCCGGTTCGGCGTCACGCGCCACTCCAGCAGCTCAGGATCGTCGCCGCGACGCTCACCGCGACGTCCGATGGGCTCTGCGGTGGCTGCCCGAACGAGGGCGGCAGCTGGGACACGTCGACGTCGAGCACCTTCCAGTCCTTGCGGACGACCATCGAGCCGTTCGTGGTCAAGAAGGCGCCCTGCCCGATGGCGATGCGGTCCGGGCGTCGCCCGAGCTGCTGGGCGAGGCCGTCGAAGTAGCGGGTCGTCTCGGCGGCGCTGTTGAGCTCCTTCACCGTCAAGGTCAACCGGCCCTGCGGGTACACGTACTGGCATGAGTACACGTGATCGATCCAGGTGGGGGTGGTCACCTGGATCGGCTGCGCCCCGAGGCCGGACTGCAGCTCGGCTTGGGCCTCCGGGGCGCACACCATCTTCGACGAGACCGACGGGTTCCTGCCCGCCCGCCGCGGCGGCACCGTCACGCCACGCGTCACCGTCGCGGTGGACGACGTCGCGGATCCACAGCCGGCAACGGCGAGGACCGCGATCAGCATCACTGCGGGACCGAAACGACGCACGAGGCGACGATACCGGCGGTCCCGTCGCTGACCGCCGCGAGCCCGTGACCCGGATCGCGCCGATCCGGTCCGATCGGCGTCGGTGGTTCCCGCCGGGCCCGGGCGGGTCAGGGGATGAGGACCACCCGGCCGAAGGCGTGGCGCCCCTCGATGTAGGCGTGCGCTGCGGCGGCCTCGGCGAGGGGGAAGGTGCGGTCGACGACCACTCGGAGCGCCCCGGCGCTGATCTCTGCGAGGTGGCGGGCGACCATCGCTTGGGCCCGTCCCGTGAACACCTCGGCGCCGAAGAACACGCCGGTCAGGGTCTGGTTGCCGAGCATGAGCAGCTCGGCGTCGAAGGGTCGCGGGTCCCGACCGGCTTGCCCCACGAGGGTGCACCGGCCCCGGTAGGCGAGGGCGCGGATGCTGCCGGCCAGGGTGGAGCCGACCGAGTCGACGACGAGGTCGACGCCGCGTCCGTCGGTGTACTCGCGGGCCGCGTCGGCGAAGTCGACCGCTCGGTAGTTGATGCCGTGATCGAGTCCGAAGTCTCGGAGTCGGTGCAGCTTCTCGTCGCTCGACGCGGTCGCGAGGACGGTGGCGCCGGCCTGCTTCGCGAGCTGGATCGCCGCGAGTCCGACTCCGCCCGCGCCGGCCTGCACGAGCACGACCTCGCCGGCGTGGAGGTGACCGAACTCGAAGAGGCAGTCGTCCGCGGTCCCGAACGGGATCGGGACGCACGCGGCCTCGACGACGTCGAGACCGGTCGGGACCGGCCAGGTGAGCATCGCGGGGACGGCGACGAGCTCGGCATGGGACCCGAAGAGCATGACCGCCACGACCCGGTCACCGACGGCGCGGTCGGTGACGTCGCCGCCGACCTGTCGGATCGTGCCCGCGCACTGGTAGCCGACGATGTGGGGTCGGGTGGCCATCTCGCCCCCGGCCCGGTTCAGCGTGTCGCCCCCTTCGATGCTGATCGCCTCGACCTCGACGAGGACGTCACCCGGTCCGCACTCGGGGTCGGGCACGTCCTCGTAGCGGAGCACCTCCGGGGGTCCGGTCTCCGTGTAGACCGCGGCTTTCATCGACGAGACCGTCCTTTCCGGTGACTGGGTTGCCCGCCGGGGCTTAGACGCAGCCGATCTGCTGCGCGACGGCCGGTGGGATGTTCAGCCCGTCGCACACGCCGCTGCTCCCGACGTTCAACGCGATCCATGTCGACCCTTGTGCCTGGTAGACCGCGAACGCCGATCCGACGTTGGGGTTGTCGAGGTTCGTCCCCGCGTAGCCGCCGACGCAGGCGGTGATCGAGAACGTCGTCCCGTCCGGGGGGAGCCCGAACTTCGCGACGTATGCGGCTTGGAGGACGTTCAGCGTGCATGGCGGGTGCGGAGCTGGCGCCGTCGTCGGCGGGGCCGGCGCGGTCGTCGGCGGGGCCGGCCGGGTGGTCGAGGTCGAGGACTTCGATTTCGGTTTCGTGGTCGTCGTGGTCCCCGGCGCCGCGGTGGTCGTCACGACGGGGCAGCTCGTGTTGTCGATGGACCCGTCGGGCTTGGTGGTGCGGCAGCGGATGGTGGCCTGGAAGATGTCGTGGTTCGTGACCGCGCCGCGCAGGTACGCGTCGGTGAGGTCGGAGCCGGTCAGGTTCACGCCGCTGAGGTTGCTCTTGGACAGGTCCGCGCTGCGCAGGTTGGCGTTGGTGATCACGGCGCTGGAGAGGTTCGAGCTGCGCAGATCCGACGCGGAGAGGTCGGCGCCCGCGAGGTCGACGCGCTGCAAGTCCGAATTGTTCAGCTCGGCGTTGCGCAGCTCGGCGCCGGCGAGGTTCGCGCCCGGGCACGACGTCCTCGGCTGGATCTTGCAACCGCCGATGACCCGGACGCCGTCGTCGCGGTCGGCTTTGACCGTGCTGCCCCCGCCGCCGCACGCCGCGAGCACGATGAGACCGGCCGCCAACCCCAGAGCCGCGCCGCGCCGCATCCGGTTCGCCCTTCCGTGCCGTCGTGCGTACGGGCACGGTAGCCGTCCGCGCGAGCCACCCGTCGGAACTCGAGGGCCGATACGTTCCGCGACCGACAACGGTGCGGTGGGCGGCCGCGTCAGCCCGTCGGTCCGAACCGCTCCACGCGGATCTGCTCGACGGGCACGCCGGCGGCGACGAGGAGGTCGCTCGCAGCGTTGGCGAAGCCGGCCGATCCGCACACGTAGGCGGTGCGTGTCGGGGACGCAGCATCGGTTCGAGGTCGGCGACCCGGAGACGACCGGGTGGGCGCGCCCACCCGGGTGGGGCGTCGCGGGTGAACACCACGGCGACCTCCGGCCCGGGGAGCTCGTCGGCGTAGTACAGGTCGGCGGGGCTGCGCGCCGAGACGACGAGGCGGACGAGGTCGGTCCGGCCGGTGCGTCGCGCCAGTCGCAGCATCGCCATGAGCGGGACGACACCCGAGCCGCCACCGACCAGGGTGGCCGGGTGGTCCCCGGGCCAGACGAACCAGCCGCCGATCGGGCCGCGCACGTCGAGCTCGTCGCCGACGACGACCACGTCGTGCAGGAACGTGGAGACCTCGCCGTCGTCGAGGCGCTCCACCGTGAGCTCGAGCTCGTCGGAGCCGTCCGGCGGGGACGCGACGGAGTACGAGCGCGTCGCGGTGTACCCGTCGGGGGCGGTCAGGCGCACCACGTAGTGCTGCCCGGCGAGGTGCGGCGACGGTCGCTCGAGGCGCAGCCGGAAGGTCTTGGCGCGGGGCGTCTCGGGCCGGATCGCGACCACCGTCGCGACCTGCCAGGGTCCCGGGCTCGGAACCTCGGGCGTCACCGGCTCAGTCGCCCTGGTAGCGCTGCTCGAGCCAGGGGTCACCGCGGTTGTGGTAGCCGTTGCGCTCCCAGAACCCCGGCTCGTCGTGATCCAGGAGCGTCAGCCCCGACACCCACTTGGCGCTCTTCCAGAAGTACAGGTGCGGGACCAGCAGCCGGGCCGGTCCCCCGTGGTCGACCGCGAGCGGCGCACCGTCGGCGTCCCACACCACCCACGCCTGCCCGCCGGTGACGTCCGCGAGGGGCAGGTTCGTCGTGTACCCGGTGTGGGAGCGGGCGAGGACGTGGGTCGCGGTCGGGAGCGGACGGGCCGCGGCGAGCAGCGTGTCGACCGACACGCCCGAGAAGCGTGACCCCGAGTCTCGACCAGGTCGTGACGCAGTGGATGTCACCTTCAGTACGTGGAGGTCGGCAGGGACCGGATCTCGTCCCAGGTCCACGTGACCGGCGCCTCGACGAGGCCGTCGACGGTGAACGACCAGTCCCCCGTCGACACGATGGGGGTGACCTCGGCGGTCAGCACCGGCCAGTCCGACCCGACGTCGTACTGGCCGGGTGGGAGCCGACCCGTGGGCTCTCGACCCCGACCCGTGAAGCCCCTCGTCGGCTTGGCCACCCGCCCGCTCCTCTCGCCGATCGCCGGCGCCGCGGATACGGTCACGCATCCTACGGGCGCCGGCGGTCTGGGTCGACGACGCCTGCTACTCCACGACCAATCCCGACGCCCAGAAGGCCAGGAACCTCGGCCGCGACGCCCGCTGCGCGGTCACCGTCCGCGACGACCAGCTCGACCTCGTCGTCGAAGGCCACGCGGTGAAGGTGACGACCGACGCGGAGCTCGAACGCGTCGCCGACGAGTACCGCTCCAAGTACGGGTGGCGGGTGGCCGGTGACCGTCCGGGGCCAGGCCTTCGACGCGCCCTACGGCGCGCCACCTCAGGATCAGCCTCCTATGACGTGTACCGGATCACCCCCACCGTGGTGTTCGGGTTCGGCACCGATGACGAGTTCGGCCCCCGCACGACCCGCTGGCGGTTCTGACCCCCGCGCGTCCGCGCCGACCTCACGGTCCCGAGGGGCCGAGGTCGACGAGCCAGCTGTTCCCGTACCGGGCCGCGTGGGCGCCTCGGGGCAACCCGGCGATCACCGCGCGCGTGCCGGCGTCGGTGTACTGCTGGTATCCGGCGAACCGCCCGGTGTGCAGCACGACGTAGCGCACCTTCAGCCGCCGGGCCGTGCTCACCGCTCGAGGTGACGGGAACGAGTTGAGCGCGGCGAGGTTCGACAGGTAGTCGGCGGGCGCGCTCCCCGAGTAGCCGTTGACGCGGTCGTGCCAGTCGATGGTCCCGTACGCCATGCGGGGCGCCTCAACGAACGGCCATTCGTGGGTCGGGCTGACGCTCCCGGCCATCGGCAGCTCCGCGACCGCTCCGGGAGGCCGACGGGCGAGCTCGTGGTACACCGCGAGAGTCGCCGGGTCGGTGGGGAGTACGGCACGGTGGACCGGCGCGGCGAACTCGAGGAGCATGAACGCGGCCACACCCGCGGCGAGCAGCGCCGCGGGCCTTGGCCGGAGGGTGCGGGTCAGCCAGCTGAACCCGACCGCGGCGAGGATCGCGCCGGTGAGCATCGTCGGCATCGCGGGCCGCGAGATCGCGCGCAGGTTCTGGAAGCCCGGAAGGTGGTCGTGGAGCAGCCGGAACGGCATCGTGATCCCGTGCACTTGGGGGCCGAGCGCGATGACGACGGACACGGCTCCGGCGGCGATGAGCAGCCAGACGTATTCGCGCCGTCCCGCGACGATCGGGTCATCGACGCGCCTCGATGTCGCGGCCCCGGGTGCCGGCACGGTCGTGGCCCCCAGCGCACCCGGGGGCGGGGCCCGGTCGACGGTCCGGCGGCGTCGGGACGCGACGAGCGCGCCGACTCCGACGAAGGCGAGGAGCATGGTGGAGAAGCCGGGGAAGAAGGTGTGCTCGGTGCGGCCCCCGCGGTGCTTCGCCGCATGGTCGAGCGGGGGGTAGAGCACGCTGCCGGGCGACACGGTGATGAGGTCGGCGGGTCGGAGCCCGGACTGTGGTCCGAGCGCCCGTTCCTGGTTCAGCTGGGCGTAGGGCACCAGGGTCGGGACGGCGAGGAGCGTGATCACGCCGGCGACGAGTCCGCACGACACGAGCCGTCGTGAGAGATCGTGGCGGTGGAGCACGACCCAGCCGGCGACGATCACGACGACGCAAACCGCGTAGATCGCGGCGTAGTACAGCGAGCCGGTGAGCATGGCGACGTTCGCGGCGCCGAGCAGCGCGGACCAGCCGAGGGACCGCTCCTCGAGGGCTCGGAACAACAGGTAGAAGCAGAGAGGGAACAGCCCGAGCAGGAGCAACTGGGTGTGGCCGAAGTGCACGAACAAGAAGCTGCTGAACGTGAACGCGACCGCGGCGACGACCGCGGCGTCGCGCCGGCCCGTGAGCCAGTGGGCCAGCAGGTACGTCGACGCCTGCGACGCGACGAGCAGCCCGAGGATCAGCAGGTTCAGCGCGAGGGCCCACGACCCGCCGACGAGCCGGACGAGCGCGAAAGGGGGAACGAGGACGAGGAGGTTGTCGCTGTACGCCAAGGTGAGCGGATGGGGCCAGAAGATGTTGGCGTCGAACAGGTGGAGTGGCTGGGTGACGATCGCGTGGGCGCCCCACGAGAGCGTCCAGATGTACAGCACCGGATCGCCGAGGTCGGGGACGGTGTGGTCGAGCGAATGCCACGTCGGGCGCAGCATGAGCAGGGTCAACCCGAGGAAGAGCGCCCCGAGCAGCGCCCGGCGACGCCAGCGGTGCCGATCGGGGGCTGACTCGTCGACCGGGCCCGACGCGGTACGGAGCGGAGGCCGGCGGACGGCGGTCATGGGCGCGGTGACCTTATCGACCGCGAGCTCGACGGCCACGGCGCGGGCGGCTTCGAAGCCGGTGCGGACGTGGCGCGACCGGCGCGAGACGGGTCTCCCGGCTCGGGGTGTTCGCTCGGCGCGAGGCTGCGCCGCGTCGTGGCCAACCGGACCGGGTCGCGGCGACGGTTCGGGTCGTGATGCGCCGAGGAGCGAAGGAGCGGAGGCGGTGCCGGGGAGGCCCTGGAACTCGTTCGGTCAGGGCGACCCGGACCGAGAGATCCTGGTCGTCGCCACGCATCTGGTGCTGGACCGCTTCTCGTCGACGCTGGACTTCACCCGCTTGGTTCGGGCCATCCGCACGCAGCTCGCGAGCACGCCGCGGCTGTTGGGCGACTCGATGCTGGGAAGCCGTTCGCGAAGCAGTCCTGGACGCTCTCGGTCGGGGCGAGCGAGGACGTCCTGGACGCGTTCGTGGGCCGAAGCCCCCACCGGGAGGTCATGGCCGATCTCGCTCCGCGCGCGGACGGTGCCCGGCTCGGAGGATCGGCCCCGCTGGGACGAGGCGCTCGCCCGGCTGCGGTGACCCAACCGCCGCCCTGGTGCCGGGTTCCTCACCCGGCGTGGCGACGCCGGGTGGTGAGGGTCAGGAACGCGCCCGCGAGGACGAGCGCGAACCCGACGAGGACGAGCGTGCGGGTGTCGGTGCCGGTCCAGGCCAGGGTGCCCGAGCTCGCCGCGGGGCTCGCGGTGGTCGGCGCCGGGGGCGGGTCCGCGGCGGCGGTGATCGTCGCGGTCGCCCGCCCGGTCAGGATCGAACCGGCCGACGCGTTGGAGAGGACTAGCGAGAACTGCCCGCCGAGGTCGTCGACTCCAACCGGGGTCAGCGCGACGGTCACCGTCTTGGACGTCTCGTACGGCGCGAAGCTCAACGTGCCCGTGACCGCGACGTAGTCGACACCGGCCTGCGCGGGATGTGAGGCCGCGGTGGTGACGGCAGCCGCGGTGGAGCCGCCTGGGCGCCGTCGGCGGTCGTGTACGCGACGCTGGACGGGATCGACGGGTCACCGCCCGGGCGGGTGACCGTGAACGTCACCGTCGTGGCGCCCTGGCTGGCGACCTGGGGGGTCGCGAACGTCACCGCGGGGGCCGGTGGGGTCCCGAGCCGGAAGTTGATCCCGGTGACGGTCTGGCCCGCGCCGACGCTGATCGCGAGGGCGTGGGCCGCGGCGGGGTCGATGGGACCGTTCTTGTCGAACGGGATGCCGTAGGCACCGTCGTACCACTCGAGGGGGCGGGTGTTGTTGCTGCAGTCACCCGACGCCGCGTAGTACGTGCCCGGCGCGAGTCCGCTCAGCGTGTAGGTCCCGTCGGCGTGGATGGGTTGGACGAAGATGGGAACCCCGGTGGCGAGGTCGATCGCGGCGGCGCACACCTGACTCAGCGGTTGACCGGTCTGGGCGTCGGTCACCTGGCCGCTGATCGACGCGCCACCGGCGAGGGCCAGGTCGATGCCGGTCGCGGGACCCGTGACCGGCGTCGCATCGGCGAAGTTCGCGGTGGGGCCGGACGGCGTGTAGAAGCCGTACGCGAGGGTCGGTTGCGCCCGGCAGTCCCGCACCAGGACCTTGGCCGGCGCGGCGGCCGAGAGGCCACTCAGCGTGTACGAGCCGTCGGGGGCGGTCTGGGTGGACGCTGCGGAGCCGTTGTTCCCCATCGGGTTGGAGCCGGTGTACGCGTCGACGCAGAGCCCTCCGGTCCCCTGGCCGTTGGCGGTGACCAGCCCCGAGACGCTCACCGCCGGTGGCAGATCGGCGTTGATACCCGTGATCGGGGCCGTCCCCGCGCCGACGGTCAGGACCGTCGCGCTGTTCTGGCTGGCCTGGTGGTCCCACCACTGGTCGGCGAGGGAGGGATTGGGCGGCTGGAAGTGCACGACGTACGAGCCCGCGGCGACGGGCGACCAGGAGGTCCACGTGCCGTCGGTGCCGCTGGTGGCACCCGAGATCCAGTTGCCGCTGTTGGGGTCCTGAATCGAGATCTGCGCCCCGTTGACCGGCTGGCCGAGCGTGTCGCGCACCGTGCCGCTGACCAGGTGCCCGGTGGTGAGCCGGGCGTCGAGCCCGCTGACCGCGGCGGATCCGACGACCACGGGGGTGGCCGCGCTCTGGTCGGTCGTGTTCTGGTAGTACGCCTGCGCGTAGGTGGGGGGCTGGTTGCAGTCGTTGTACTGGATCCGGTACGTGGCGTTGCCGGGGACCGCGAGCTCGAAGTTACCGAAGCTGTCCGTCGTCGCCGACGTGTTGGCTCCCCCGCCGTTGTACGGGTTGGCGTTGACGCAGATGTCCTGGATCGGGGTGTCGGAGTACGGGCTGTCGGCGATGGTGACGTGACCCGACAGGGTGACCCCGCCCACCTCGAGGTTGAGGTTGGCACCGACACCGTTGGTCACGTTCGAGGCGCCACCGCTGACGTTGATGGGCAAATTCGTGCCGTCGGGTGCGGACACGGTGGCGGTGACGGTCAGGGTGACCGTGGTCCCGGCCGGGACGGGGTCGCCGTTGCAGTTCACGTTGTTGCCGTTGACGTTGCAGCCGAACCCATTGTCCGCCGTGGCCTGATCGACCGTCAGACCGCTCCCCGGTCCGTTGAAGTTCAGGTACGCGAAGCGAGCTTCGGCCGCGCCGAACGTCACCGCGTTGGTGACGGTCACCTGCGAGCCGGTCTGCGGTGAGGCGTTCGGGCTGACGTTCGCGCTGATCCGTGCGGTCGTCGGCGCGACGATCTCGGTGCTGCCGCTGTTCGTCGCACCGGCGGGCTGCGCGATCGCCTGGACGGTCACGCTCCCTGCCGGCGCGGTAGCGAGCGTCGGCACGGTGATCGTGAGCTGGCTCCCCGCGGCCCAGCTCTGCGGGTCGCTGCAGGTGATCGCGGTCGGGCCGACGGTCCCCGTGTCGACGCAGGACCAGTCGCCCGCCTGGACCGCGCCGGTGAGGCTGAAGCCGCCCGGGAGGTCGATCTCGACGCTCGGCGTGGCGACGTCGGTACCGGTCGGGTTGCTCAGCGAGACCGTCCAGGTGACCGGCTGGCCCACGACCGCGAGACTCCGGTCGGCGTTGACCGAAGTCGACGCTCGGGCCGCTGTCAGCCGCGTGCACCCCAGCCGGCGGCGCCGGGGTGGGTCGGGTCGTCGACGTCGTCGAGGGTCCCGTCGTCGGAGGGTTCGGCGCCGTCGGCTTCGGTGCGGCGGTCGCGGGCGTCGGCGTGGTCGTCGTCGTCGTGGTGCTCGGGGCGACCGGCGCTGCACCGGCAGCCGTCGCGCCCCACGTCGCGCCCACGAGGAGGACCACCAGGGAGAACCCGAGGGTCCGACGCAACGAAGGTGCGATCCGCAGCAGACGGTTCATCGCCCGGCTCCTCCCGGCGGGAGCAGCCGGCCCCGACCGCGGGCACCTGCCCCGCCCTCGATGAGCGCGGAGGGTGGCGATTTGCCACGGAACGTGGGCGGCGTGACGGGCACTGTGAGGCTTCGGCTGGGCGTCGTGCCCACTTGAGGGTTGTGGGGCGAAGTTCCGTGAATGTTGTGGGTGGTGACGGGGTCAGGGGCGCACGTTCCGGACCGGCGGGGTCGACGGACCTCGGCGCGCTCGGTCCGGTGCGTGCCGGGCCGGGTTACGGGCGGTCTTCGGGCGCGCGGGCAGGTGGCTCGAGACGTTCGAGCGCGTCGATTCGCGCCTCGAGGTTGAGGATCGCGCGTCCGAGCTGGTCGGCGACGCGTGCGTCGCGCCGTCTGAGCTCGTCGTCGTAGTACGCGAGGACACGCAGCAGTCCGCGCCGTGCGGCGACCGAGGCCCACCGTCCGGCGCCGGCGTCGACCTCGTGGTCGACCTCGACGCGGGCTTGCGCGACGAGTGCTCGCACCGACCGTGACGCGGGGTGCTCGGGTGCGTCTCCGATCGCGTCGGCGAGGATGGGATCAACCGAGGGATCCTGGCCGAGCCACGATGCCAGCGCCTGCGGGTCCGAGAAGCGGCGTTGGGCCTGCGCGTCGTTGCGCCATCGCCCGTCGACGTACCGGGTGACCATCGGACCACCCTCCGAGGGTCGGGTGGGTTCGTTGAGCCATGCGACGAAGGACGCCGCGCCCTCAGGGTCGAACGGGTCCGGGAGCGTGACCGACGCGCCGTCGTCCTCGTGCGCCTTCAGCGCCTCCCGGGCGAGACGGCGGATGGTCAGGTCGAGGTGGAGGCCGTTCGCCGTCACGGCGAACGGGTAGGTGGCTGGTTGGGACGCCCGGGGGCGGGCCCGTTCGAGCGCCGAGGCGTAGTCGGCGACGAGCGCGTCCAGCTGTGGGCTCCCGATCCGGTCGAGGAACTCGTCGTCGGTGTAGGTGCTGAGCACATCAGGACGGTCGCGGTCGAACCCGGAGAAGTGGAAGAACCGCAGAGGCGAGCCCTCGACGGTCAGCGCACCATCGTCGCCCTCGAGGTGACGCTGGGCGATGTTCCAGTAGGCGACGTTGTAGCCCGGATCACGGATCACCCGGCACGGGAACTGCGCTGCGGCCAGGTCGAGCCAGCGCTGATCCATGAAGAGATGGTGTTCCGGATCCCGGACGCAGTCGCGTCGGCACCGCGCCTCCCACCACTGGAGGAAGTCCCGGCTGGCGGGCCCGACGACGACGAACCCGGCGTTGAAGGCCCCGGAGATCAAGAGGAGCGTGTCGTCGATCGGCGGCTCGACCTCGTCCCAGACGCCGTTCAAATGTGGTGTCACCGCGAAGGCGGCGTCGCCGAGCAGCTCGCCGAGGTCACCGAGACAGCAGGAGAACGTCACATCGGCGTCGACGTACGCGCACGGCTCCCCGACGCGACCGAGGACGGCCTCGAGGACGAGCGGCTTGCAGGCGAGCGCGAGCTCGCCTGGGTCGTAGATCGTCGCCATCCGGTGGAGCTCGCGGCAGGTCGATGGGCATGTCCTCGACGGTCAGGCGCGTACATGCCTCGTCGGCGAGCCGGGGCTCGCGTCCGTCAGGGTCGTCCGGGATGAACAGCCAACAGGTCGAGCCCGGGTGCGTCGCGGCGAACGACTGCGCCATCACGGCCACGACGGGGTCGTACGAAGCCGTCGCGACAGTGGCGATGTGCACGACGGACGAATCTAGCCCTGCGAGGTCCGCGGCGGCTGAGCCCGGGTCGCGGGACGTTGCTTGCTCGGTGCTGTGATCGAGCGTCGGACCACGGTCGCGGCCCGGGTCGTCGGCCGATCGCGGCGTTCCCCGCCGCGACTCAGGACTCCTCTCGTGTCGCGTGTTGCAGCGTGTCCCATGTGCGCTGCAGACCCTCCGGGAGGAGGCGGGGGTGGTACGCCGGCATCGCCTGGCGAAGGCGGGTGATGTCCAGCACCACCTGGTGGATGTCGTGGCCCCGGGCGGCTCGCCGGTCTTCGATGAGCTCGACGCCGGTGACGTCTCGGATCAGGTCGAGCAACGCGTCCAGGCGGGTCCCGATCCCGGTTCCTACGTTCACGAGGCTCGGGAAGGCCGGGTCGTTGATGGACGCGAGCACCACGTCGACGACGTCGTCGACATAGACGTAGTCACGCACCATCGACACGTCCCCGAAGACCGGCATCGGCGTGCCTCGGAGTGCACAGTCGAACGCGGTGGCGATGACGCCCTGACTCCGTCCCGGCTGCTGTCTCGGGCCGTAGACGTTCCCGCATCGCAGCACGACGGTTCGGACCCCCCGCGTGCGGGCTTGGGTCAGTTGCCGTTCCGCGACCACCTTTGCGGCTGCGTAGACGCCGAGCGGAGCGACGGGGTGGTCTTCGGGCACGGGGCTGACTGTCGGGTTGCCGTA
The DNA here is from genome assembly GCA_963714105.1 of uncultured Actinomycetes bacterium. Taxonomy (GTDB): domain Bacteria; phylum Actinomycetota; class Acidimicrobiia; order IMCC26256; family PALSA-555; genus PALSA-555. Next base: position 3,308,273 of record OY970233.1, read on the forward strand.
CACGGTCCCACCGGACGAGAAGAAGGTGATCTCCCCGCCGATCTCGGCGAGCAGGTCGACGGCGAGCTCCAGCGGAGCCAGGTCGACGTTCGGGTCGTCTCGCTTCGATGCGGCCGGGAGCAGCGATCCCGCGGACCACACGACGTGGGTGTTCGGCGCGAGGGCGTCGCGGAGCAGGCCCTGATCGCGGGCGTCGCCGATGCGGACCTCTATGGACGACCTGAGCACGGATCGAGGTGGACGCCGGGTGAGCACGGTGACGTGGTGGCCGGATTCGGCACAGATCGTGGCCACGCGTCGACCGAGGAACCCGCCGCCGACGACGAGCACCGGGCGGTGTCCGCGCGGCTGCCCTGTCTCGTTCGCGACCACGCGAGCTCCGAACTGAGAGAGATGCCAGGGCCGTCGCGTGACGGCCGCGCTGGGTGAGCCCGTAGGTTAGACGGAGCGTTCGGAGGCGTCGGTGGCGCCCGGGAGGGGAGGCAGCCGGCAACGTTCGGACGGCTGGCGGTTCTGAGGCTGGCCGAAACGTGAGCATACGCCCGGCAGCCACGCGTCGGCTCGACGGCCATGGGCTTCGATACCGCGTCCACCGAGCAAGCTCTCGGCCCAGGCAGCCGTCGATCGGACACCGCAGTAGCGTGCGATCGAGGCGGTCCCGGACGTGTCAATCGCCGGCGGCGCGCCTCCATACGTCCAGGAGAACTCCCATCGTGGCCCGATCGAGCACGCACGCGTCGCTCCCCGCCGTCACCACCGCCGGATCCGGCAATCGGTGATGTGCTCCGGCGCGCCGCAATCGAGCCTCGGCGCATCGTGCACGTCGGCGCCCACGCCGGTCAGGAAGCCGAGATCTACCGGGCCTTTGGCGCCGTCGACGTCGTGTGGATCGAGGCTGACCCACAGGTGTTGCCTCGCCTCCGCGAGCACGTCGAACCGTACGGCCATCGCGTGGTCGGGGCGCTGCTCGATGAGCGCCCGCGGTCGTCGGTCGAGTTTCGCCGAGCGTCCAACGAGATGTCCTCCTCGCTGTTGGCCCTCGGCACGCACGCCGTCGAGCACCCTGACATCACCGTTGTCGACACAGTCCATCTGCCGACGACGACGCTCGATGGCGTCTGCCGCGAGCTCGCCCTCGAGCGGATCGACCTGCTGGTCGTCGACGTGCAAGGAGCGGAACTTCGTGTGCTTCGAGGTGGGGGGCAGACGCTCGGCCGTACGCAGGCTTGCTATCTCGAGGTCAACGCGGCTCCGCTCTACGAGGGATGCGCGCTGCTGCCGGAGGTCGAAGCATTCATGGACGAGGCGGGTTTCGTCCGATCCCATCTCGCGCTCAACGCACACGGCTATGGAGATGCCCTCTTCGTGCGACGCGACCACCCTTGAGGGTCCCGTCGTACGGCCGCTCAGCGCGCGTCCTCAGGTGGGTTGTCGGGCATCGTGGGCCTCGTACCACGCGACGGTCTCTGCGATCCCGCCCCGGAGGCCGATCCTCGCCTCGAACCCGAACCCTTCGCGTGCCTTCGTCACATCCAAGCGGCGTCGCGGCTGGCCGTTGGGCTTCGTGGTGTCCCAGGCGATCGTCCCGCGATACCCGGCGTGCTCGGCGACCAGCGTGGCGAGGTCCCGGATCGAGATCTCGTCCCCGGAGCCCACGTTGACCGGCTCAGCCTCGTCGTAGCGTTCGAGCGCGAGCCGAAACGCTCGTGCGGCGTCACGCACGTGAAGGAACTCCCGGGTGGGGCTGCCGTCGCCCCAGAGCGTGACGGTGGATGCTCCGGTATCTCTCGCATCACGGAAGCGACGGATCATCGCGGGGATCACATGACCGGTGGCGAGATCGAAGTTGTCCCCGGGCCCGTAGAGGTTGGTCGGCAGCAGGTACACGATGTTGGTGCCGTACTGCTCACGGTAGGCCTGCGCTTGGACGAGCAGCATCCTCTTGGCGAGGCCGTAGGGCGCGTTCGTCTCCTCCGGGTACCCGTCCCAGAGGCTGTCTTCACGAAACGGAACCGGCGTGTGCTTCGGATATGCGCACACGGTGCCGGCGACGAGCACCTTCCCGACACCGTGGGTGCGGCACGCCTCAAGCAGTTCGACGCCGAGCACCGCGTTCTCGTAGAAGAACCTTCCCGGCTCGGCGCGGTTGGCTCCGATCCCGCCGACCACGGCGGCGAGGTGGACGAGCGCCTCGGGGCGGTGCGTGCGGAGCATGTCGTCGATCGCGCCGCGTTCGCGAAGGTCGTAGTCGACGCTGCCGAGCCCGAACACGGTCGCGCCCGCGTTCGCGGAGCTCCCCAACGAGGTGCTGCCCGAAGAACCCAGTGCCGCCGGTCACGAGGACCGTCGAGCCAGTCATCGCGGTCACGAACGCCGGTCAGCCATGGTTGGGGACACCTTCGAGCAGGATCGCGCCGTCGGGGAGGAACACGCTCGGATCGAGGTGGTGCAGGCTCGGACCGTACCAATTCCGCGGGTAGACGGCGGGCCCCTCCCCGAGCCATGCCCCCCACCACGAGAACGTCGAGTTGGACGTGATGTGCGCCTCGCACATCGCCATCAGGAACAGGTCCTCGTAGTCCCGGTTGTGCGCGATGAAGACGCACGAGTCCTGGGGGAAGTTGGCTCGGCACCAGGCGAGGTCGTCCGAGAACACGAGGTACGGCGGCGGAAGCAGCGCCATGGCGTCCCGGTAGTAGTCGAGCGGCAACGCGGGATGGGTGTCCGACTTCGACAGGTAGTCGCCGCGGCGAACGTGGACGGCGGTCTTGTGCGGGAGGGCGAGGAGGGAGGCGTTGCGGCGCCGGATCCGTTCACGCAGCTCCGGGCGGGGAGCGAGGTACTGGCGAATCAGGTCCTCGACGCCGACGAGGTATCGGAGGTCTTGGAGGTAGTCGAGGCCTTCGACGCCGACGAAGTGGTTGATGAGATCCTCGCCGTCGACGGCGGTGAGGTCGGGAAAGAGGTCGGACGGGACCGAGAAGTAGGGCTGGTAGCGCCAGAACGGGAAGCCTGCGGTCTCGTTGCCGCGGTGGGCGATCCCGATCGTGCTGGCGATCTCCCACAGCTGGTTCCCGAGGCGACCAAAGTGGCCAAGTCGTCGGAAGGTCATCATCGAGACAGCGACCCGGTTCGCGATGGGATCGCCGACGGTACCGTGTCGAGGCGTCGCCGGGGCTGATCCGGGAGACCCAGGAGGAGGGGCGCTTGGAATCGAGACGATCGAGGTTCGGGGCGCAGCGGCTGGGCGGGTCAGCGCTTCGCCGAATGGGCACGGCCGCGATCGGCGCGCGCCTGGACGGCATCGAAGCCGGGATCGGCGACCTGCAGCAGCGGCTGACGCACCTCGAACGGATGCTCGTCGGGAACGCGATCGAGGTCGAGGCATTGCGCCAGCAGGTCGACGAGTGCCGCGATTTTCTCGAGGTCCAGCACGACGCGGTTCGCGATGCGCTGCAGCACCCCGAATCGACGCCCCGCGGAGCGCCACCCGTCACTGGCGACTCCTGACGCCACGCCTCGCGGTCACTGTTCGGCGACGTCGTGCCGTCCCGCGCTCACTCGTAGGCGAGCTTGGCGTACCAGTCGTCGCGCCCATCGGGGGTGACGTCGAGGAAGTGCCAGGTCGCACAGAGGAGGTCGATGCCCCGCTGGTCGACGTCGTCGGCCATCGCCGGCTTCACCGTGTACGAGTGGCGCACGGTCCCGTCGGCGTCCTTCGTGAACACCGAGAGGGTCGAGTCCTGGTTGCCGTCGGCGTCTTCGCTCCCGAGGTCGTACTTGAAGGTGTTGTCGCCGCAGCTCAGCAGTCGGAGGCGGTGCCAGCCCCGGTCGCGGGCGTGGACTCGCAAGGGCTCGGGATCCGCGGCCGCCGCTACGACGAGATCGAGGTTCCTCGCCAGATGGTGGGCGACGCCGTTGAAACCATCGATCCACATGGTGCACATGGGGCACGGGCTGGTCTGTCGCTTCCCGTACATAAACTGGTAGACGACGAGCGCGCGACTCGGGCCACTGAACAGCTCGCTCAACGCCACCGTGCGTGCCGGCGCGTCGCCGGTGGTGAGGGCTGCCGGGGCCTCGGTGAACACGTAGTTGTCCACCACCGGCCCGGACGGGAGGTCCCGCCGCTGGGCAGCGACCCGCTCGCGGTGTCGCATCAGCTCGAACTCGGAGAGCCGTAGGTCCTCGCGTGCCTGCACGTACTCCTCGGACTCGTTCGCCAGCCTCGTGTACCGCACCACTCCCCCTCTCGCTGCACCAACCCTAATACGTTAGGTTCTCCTAACGGGTCGCGCAACACGGGGTCACGCCCCCATTCGTCGTCCTGGGCTTCGGCCGTCGGGGCTCGGACTCGCGGGCAGCTTGACGGTGCCGTCGTGGAGTCCCGACCGGGGTGAATCCGTTCCGCGGCGGTCGGCGTCTCCTTGCGTGGCCGGGGCCCCGCGAGCCGGTTGGGCTGGTCCGACCTGGCCCTCGCGTGGTCCGCTAGGCCCGGCGAGGGAGGAGCGCGCCGATCAGCCAGAACAGCGGGATAAAGATCCCGATGATGAACATCACCCAGTGGCCTTTTCGGAGCGAGATCACCCCAAGCGTGAGCAGAAGGATGACGTAGAGGACGCCGCCGATGGCGATCGATGCGCCGCTCGCCGCGACAACGGGGGCCGACATCATTCCAACTCCTTTGGGAGAGACTCGTTGCGTGGGACGTTAGGGCCTCGGTGGCGGGCGAGCCAGTTGATGAGCCTCGGCTAGAGGGCCAGGCTCTGAGCCGGGTGCGGCGCCCGAGGGGACGGCGTCGAGTCCGATCCGATCAGGCGCGCCAGGGTCGCATCGTCGGCACATGCCGCGCCGCTCGTCGTAGGGTCTCGCGCGGCGGGAGATCGACCCACGCGGCGCGCGCCCACGAACGGGCGCGTCGGGCGCCACGGAGCTCCGTCGGCGTTGACGACGGAGCGGCGAGGGGAACCGGCTCGTCGGCCTCGGGCTCCACGGGCCGTTCCAGCCAGTACCGCCCGACGAGTGGTTGCGTCGACGTCGGTCCGGCGATGATCACGTCCTCGAGGACAGTCACGAACCGGTCGTAGTCGCGTCGCAGCGCGTCGAGCACTTCGAGAAACGTCGGCCACGCTGACGGTTCGTGCGGTGGTGGCGGTGGACCCAGGAAGTAGCGGGCGTCGTCGATGAGCACCGCGGAATCCTTCGCGGCTGGCCACGCGTCGATCGCGGCGAGCTCGTGCATCACGGGGCACTCCAGCTCCTCCCCCGCCGTCTCCCCCGCGCTCCAGTGACCGTCGAGCCAGAACAGGGCCGGCCCGTCGACGCCGCGGAGCAGATCAGGCAGAACCTGCTCGGAACGCCCCTGGACGAAGTGAAGGCCCGGGCGTGCGTGGCTCATCCGGGCGGCCTCGAAGAACTCCTCGGACAGCTCGATGCTCCACACCTCGTCGAACACGCCGCCGAGCGCGGCCGCGCTGTCGCCCAAGTACGTCCCGGTCTCGATCGCGCTGCGGAGGCCCAACTCGTCCTTGAGCATCCGGCACAGCCGGAGGGGCACACGGAACTGCACTCCACCCATCGACGCGGGCTCCTCGTCGTGGTCGTCGACTCGACCGAACCGATCGAACGCGAGACTCCCGCCCGACAGGGTCGACGCGCGGGCGATCGGGACGAAACGCTAGCGGCCGAGCCGAATCGCGCCTCGGGCCGGCGTCTCCGAGGTTCTCGGGCGGGACCCGTTGCGCCGGTCGCCCACTCCCCCGCCGGCCTGAGATCCCGGGTTGACAGGTGACCAACTAGTCACCTATTGTCGCGAGGTGGACGAGGTGTTCAGGGCCCTGGCCGATCCGACCCGGCGGAGCTTGCTCGACGAGCTGTTCCGGGAGGACGGCCAGACGTTGACTGCGCTCGAGGAACGTTTCCCGATGACCCGTTTCGGGGTGATGAAGCACCTGAAGCAGCTCGAGGCGGCGGGTCTCGTGGTCAGCAAGCGGCGAGGTCGGGAGAAGCTGCATTTCCTGAATCCGGTGCCCATCCGGCTCGTTCACGACCGTTGGGTGAGCAAGTACGCCGAGCCCTGGGCGGCTGCGCTCAGCGGCCTGAAGCACGGACTGGAGAATCCGATGGAAAAGGTGTTCGAGATCTATATCCGCACGACTCCGGAGCGGCTCTGGGAAGCCATCACCGACCCCGAGATCAGGAGCAAGTACACGTTTGGCAACCGGGTCACGTCCGACTGGACGCCCGGCTCGCGCTACGAGATGACCAATCCGAACGCTCCCGGCCCGTTGGGTGTGGGCGAGAACCTCGAGGTCGACCCCCCACGCCGCCTGGTCCAGACCGCCACGATGCTCTGGAGCGACGACGTGAAGCGCGAGGGAACCTCGAGAGTGACCTGGGAGATCGAGCCGATCGGCGATTCCTGTCGCCTGACCGTCACCCACGACCAGCTGCGCGAGGACGCGAACCCCGAGCTGTACGGCGGTTGGCCGATGATCCTCTCCGGGCTCAAGACGTGGCTCGAGACGGGCCAGCTGCTCACCACACCCGGGTCGATCATGTACAGCTGAGCCCGGCCCGACCGACGATGCGGCGCCCCGGCCGGGACCGACCTCGACCCCGCCCTCGCGGCCCAGCTGCTCGACGTAGCCCGGGGTTCGCTTCCTGACGCCCTTGCGCGGACCGGACGGGCAGGCAGCGTTCGGGCCCCGGGTAGAGATCGCGGATCCCGCCTGTCCCGCCGACGAGTTCGCCGCGTTCATGGGCCGCCGGCCCGAGGCGCGGCCGACACGCCGGCGCGCACGCGTCGTGAGCGACCGACCCCCGACGGCACCTCGGGGAGCCGTCGTCGTGTCCGGAATGGAACGATGCGGCGCGCTCGGGCGTGCCGGTCCGACCCCGATCTGGTGCCAGTCGACTCGGCATACGATCAGCACATGGCGACCCCGCAGCCAGGCATCTTCGCGCAAGGAACCCGCTCGCATTACCACCTCGAGTTCGACCTTCGATCCGACGTCGTCGACGGCGAGATCTGCGCCGCGGTGGGGCGCCTGCGCGAGCCGTCCGTGACCGTCGGTGGCTCGAACATCGTGGTCGGTTTCGGACCGGACCTGTGGCGGCGCCTCCGCCCCGACGAAGCACCCGACGATCTGTCTTCGTTCACCGATGTCGAGGGGAGCGGCGGTCGCGCCCCGCGACCCAGCACGATCTGTGGGTCTGGTCGCACGGCACGGGCGAAGACGTCGAGCTCGATGTCGCTCGGGGCATCGCGGCCGCGTTCGCGCCCGTCGCGACACTGGCGCAGGAGCAGCCGGGCTTCGTCTATCGGGACAGCCGCGACCTCACCGGCTTCATCGACGGGACAGAGAACCCGCCCGTGGAGGAAGCCCACGAGGTGGCCGTCGTCCCGCAGGGCGAGAAGGGCGCCGGCGGGGCGCACGTGATCGCGATGCGATGGGTGCACGACTTGGGGTCCTTTCATGCGAAGTCGCTGGACGAGCAGCAGGGCACCATCGGTCGCACCAAGCCGGACAGCGTCGAGCTCGAGGACAAGCCGTCCACGGCGCACATCAGCCGCGTCGTGATCGAAGAAGACGGCGAGGAGCTCGAGATCTACCGGCGCAGCGTCCCCTATGGCCGCATCGGCGAGCTCGGTCTCTACTTCATCGCCTTCAGCGCCGACCCCAGCCGGTTCCACAAGATGCTGGCCCGCATGTTCGGGAGCAGCGGCGACGGAATCCACGACCACCTCGTCGACTTCACGATTCCGGTCAGCGGATCGTTCTACTTCGCCCCCTCGCTCGACGCCCTGGACGGCATCCTTCCGTCGGACTGAATCCCCGTCGCCGAGCCGGTCAGCGAGTGATCAGCCGATCGGCCCACGCCCGCCCAGATCAGCCCGACGAAATACCGCCGGGGGCGGCCTCGTTGAAGACGACCAAGCGCCCACCCCGACGAGACGAGGACACGCATGGCCAATTCCCTCCCCGACGACCAGGACGTCACGACGGTGACCATCGGTGGAGATCTCACCGTACGACGACTCGGGTTCGGAGCCATGCGCATCACCGGGGAAGGGATTTGGGGTGAGCCACCCGACCACGACGCGGCCCTGGCGGTGCTCCGACGGGCTGTGGAGCTCGGGGTCAACTTCATCGACACGGCCGACTCCTACGGGCCGTTCGTGAGCGAGCGACTGATCGCCGAGGCGCTCCACCCCTACCAGGACGATCTCGTCATCGCGACCAAAGGGGGCCTGGTGCGGACCGGGCCGGGACAGTGGCCGTCTGACGGCCGACCTCAGCATCTCCGCGCCGCGTGCGACGGGAGCCTGCAGCGGCTGCGGCTCGAGCGGATCCCGCTGTACCAGCTCCACCGACCCGACCCGAAGGTCCCGTTCGAGGATTCGGTCGGCATGCTCGCCGAACTGAAACGCGAGGGGAAGATCCGCCATGTCGGCCTGAGCAACGTGACCGAAGCCCAGCTCGACCAGGCGATGAAGCTCACGCCGATCGTCTCGGTGCAGAACCGCTACAGCCACGTCGACCGCAGCTCCGAATCGATGCTCGAGCGCTGCGAGACGGAGTCGATGACGTTCCTGCCCTGGGCCCCGATCGAGGCCGGCCGGATCGGGCGGGCCTCCCCGATCGACCGGGTCGCCGCGGCCCACGACGCGACCGCCCACCAGGTCGCGCTGGCGTGGCTCCTCGCCCGCTCCCCGGTGATGGTGCCCATCCCCGGCACCGGCTCGGTCAGCCACCTCGAAGAGAACGTCCAGGCGTTGTCGTTGCGACTGACACCCGAGGAGGTCAGCGAGCTCAACCGGCGATGAGCACCGGGTCGCACCGCGGCGGAGCCGCCGGGATCGCCCACGCGGCCAGCTCGGCGAGGGTCAGCACCGCCCGACGACGGGCCGGGCCGGTTAGCGGGGCCGGGGATGGAGCGTGCTCGGTTCGGTGCCGCGGCGGATGACGACGAACGCGACGCCGCCCATGGCCGCGGCGACGAACGCGGTGAGGCCGTACAGGGTCGGCAGCCCGATACCGGCGTGCTGGATCGGGCCCGCGCCGAACGCGGCGATGCCGTAACCGAGCTGGTAGAACGCGATCACCCCACCAGCGACCGCGGCGGAGATGGCGGTGAGGCTCTCCTGCCCGAAGCTGATGGTCAGTGGCAGGAGCGCGGAGCAACCGACACCGGCCAGCGCGAACGCGAGGACACCGAGAGCGGGGCTCCCGCTCGGGAGGGCCGCGATCGCCACGAACGCGACCACGAGCACGAAGGGCAGCACGACGTAGACGCGTCGGGCCGGGAAGCGCCGTTGCACCGCGGCGAAGAAGACCCGGCCGAGCGTCACCGACGCCCAGAACGCGGTCAGGGCAACCGACGCCGCGGTCGTGGACGAGCCGAGGTGCTGGGTCATGTCGATCGACGCCCAGTTCCCGTTCATGGTCTCGCAGATGCCGTACAGGACGGCGAACGCCGCGAACACCCAGAACAGCCCCGGAATCCGGCCTCCTCGTGGTCGGGGCGCGGACAGAGACTCGGCTCGAAGCGGAAGCCGCGCGCTGGCGACCAACAGGGCACTCAGGAGGATCGCGGACGTCAAGGGCAGTCCCCACCAGAAGCCAAGACCGTCGAACGCGGCGACGAACACCGGTGCCAGCGCGGTGCCCAGCCCGAGGAGCGCGTTGAGGATCAAGATCGACCCGTCGACCCGGTCCGGGTAGAACGCGGCGGTGAGCGTGTTCAAAGCCGGGACGGTCAAGCCAAAGCCCATCCCGAGGCTCGCGGTGGCGAGGAGCAGCAGGACATAGGCGGTCGACTGGTCGCGCTCGACGAGCGCGCTCGCCAACAAGAGGACCATCGACGTCAGGTTGGCGACCAGACCGAGGAGGAACAGTCGGCGTGTCCCGACCTTGCCGGAGAGGCTCGCCCCGAGCAGCGCGAACGTGATGGCCGTGAGCGCCTGCGGGAGGAACATCGCCCCGTACGCGGTGCTGGAAAGCCCGTACTCCTTCGGGCTGGTGAAGATGGTGCTCGCGGCGGGGAAGGTGACGAGGACGATGCCCTGCACGCCCGCCCCCGCCTTCACGACCCGTCGTTCGGTGGCGGTGGCCAATCGTGTCCCCTATCCGCGCGCCCGACCGCGACCAGTCCTGGAGATCCTCACCTCGAAGATGCCGGAGCGGACCAGTTTTGACCCTAATGGGTGCGGATCAGTCGGCCGTCGGGCAGGCTGATCTGAGTTCGCGCGCGGCGCACCGAGAGCGCGACGCCCGACGTGGACGCGCGCCGACCCGAGATCGAGGGTCCCCTATCGCTCTGCCGCTCGCAGTGGCTCCGCGGCGCGGAACCGGGGGGTCACGAGACCGGCAACGCCTCGCGTTCGGCGTCGTCAGCCGTCGCGTTCCGCCGGGTGGGATCCACGCGCCCCGATCGTCCCACCTCGGCCCAGGTCACCAGGCGGGCCGCGTCCTCGTCCCAGAGCTTGAGGCGCACCGCGCGGAGACCGTCCCAAAGCGAGAGCTTCGGTACCTGGTGGAAGATCGGGTTCTCGTCGTGGGCGCGCTGCAGGTTGTAGCTGGGGATCTTCGGGCTGAGGTGATGGACGTGATGGAGGCCAATACTGCCGGTGAAGAACTGGAGGATCTTCGGCAGCCGCAGATACGAGCTCCCGCGAAGGGCGGCGTCCTCGTAGCTCCAGTCCTTCGTGCGCTGCCAGTAAGTGGTCTCGAAGTCGTGCTGGACGTAGAAGAGCCAGATTCCGACGCTTCCGGCGAGCGGGATGAGGGGGACTTCGACCAGGAGGAAGTCACGCCATCCGATCAGCCAGCAGAGGCCGCCGACGAGCACCACCAAGGCCAGATTGGTCACCCAGACGCTGCGGTGGATCCGCCGCGGGGCTGAGCCGTGCACCCAGCGTGGCATCACCAACATCGAGTAGATCGGGCCGATCCCGAACATCAACGCCGGGTTTCGGAACAAGCGATAGCTGAGGCGATCTCGGCGGGAACGGGTCTCGTACTCCGCGACCGTCAGCGTCGGCACGTCTCCGACGCCCCGACGATCGAGGTCGCTACCGGTCGCATGGTGAATCGTGTGCTCGTGTCGCCATTGGGTGAATGGTGTGAACACGAGCAGCGCGAGCACGGTCCCGACGTACGTGTTCGCGCGGCGCCCTGGGAGGAGCGAACTGTGAGTGCAGTCGTGAAAGAGGATGTAGGTGCGGAGGAGGAATCCGGCGGCCGGTACCGCCAGCACCAGGACCAGCAGGTACGAGACCTGCAGCGCGAAGTACATCAGAACCCAGAGCCCGATGAACGGGGCGACCGACGTCGCGAGGGCAAGGAGGCTACGGCCGAGATGCGGATGGGCGTAGCGATCGACGTTCTCGCGCCACGACGGAGCTTGCCGGCGCGGGGCTTCGGATCTGCTCTCCCCGTCAGCGCTCAGGCGCGAACCACACGTTGACGATCGCGTTGACGATCGCGTCGATGACACGTCGGGCGGGTCGCCTGCTGAGCTCGCAGCGGGTTGGACCCCGAGTTGGTTGGAGTCTCTCATCGGCTACGCATCCACGGTGATCAGGTGGTGACGGCCCATCGAACGGCGAAACCACAGGAGCGAGACCCCGACGGCGAGCACGGTGACCACGATGGAGAGTGCCGTCTGGGTGATGGCGAACGTCGCGGTCGCCAGGGTGACGAGCAGCCAGTAGGCCACCGCCGCGTTGCAGAGCCCGACGATTGCCCACATCACCGAGTTGTGCAGGAAGAACCGCCGGACATGGGGCAGTCCGAGCAGGTCGCGGGGCAGGGTCAAGAAGTCCCCGGCGAAACGGCCTGAGAGCGGCCGACCTGCAGGCACCGAGACGAGGAAGGCGAGGGCGACGACGGCGGTCCCGACCGTCGGCTGGAGGAAGTACAAGAAGGCGCTTCCCGTCGTCAGGGCGAGCGCGGAGCGGACCCCGAGCATGGCCGCCCCCAGGATGACCATCGACGGTACCCGGCGGCTGGCCGCGACCCGCCGCACGATGGCGAAGGCGGACCAGCCCAGCCCCGCGACCATGGCTGGGAAGATTCCGGCAAATCGGTCAACGGCTAAGAAAAGGAACAGCGGGAGGAGGGCACCGTCGACGATTTGGGGGACCGCTCGCCGGGCGACTTGGAGCAGGGACGGCAGGACGACGCGCTCGAAGCGATGCGACGCCGGTTCGACTTGGATCGTGGTGGTCTGCACGACTCCCTCGGGGGTGCTGAATTCCGCACACCGCCGGGATCAGGAGCAGTGCAACGCCGACCCGCGCCAGAACTGGCGCGACGCCCTGACCTTAGCGGGTGCGCGGCCGTGGTTTCCGGTCAGCGCTTCCTCGACGTGCGGCGGTGCGATGACGTCCACGAGCCCACGGGCCGACGCCCGGTGAGCTCGCACCACGGTTTGCATCACGCTCCCGACCGAGGGCCCCAGCGCTGACACCACTCGTGGGCTTGGACCCGACCCCGAGCGACCGGATCCCGCGCCGGTGTGGTCCCACCAGCATGCTCAGATGGTTAGGAATCGAGGGCGAGGCAGCCACGCACGGCCGCCTCGGCCGCGAGCCGCGCAGCGAGGGCGGTGTCTTGGCTGAGGCGTTCCAGCTTCGTCCCCAGCTCCGGTTCGGTCGCGATGAGCCGCTTGACATCCGCCCAGTTTCCCGAGCCATCCGGGTTGGTCAGTGCCACGATCCGTTCATCGAGCAAGCCATCGCAGTGCCGGTCGCCGATGCACCGGTAGACCGACCACGGACAACGCCGTGCCTCGCAGACCTCAGCGACTGCGGACGACTCCATGTCGACGCCGAGGTAGCCGTCGTTCAAGAAGCGCTCACTCAACTCGGCATCCAGGTTGACGCCTGGGGTGGTGATGAGCTTGCCCGCCTGGGGTGCATTCCCAGGCGGCGTGTGCCCGTAGGAGGCGCCGCTCGTCTGGTCGACGACGAGCTCCGGATTGATCACGGTGCCGACCTCGAGGTTGGGGTCGAGACCGCCGCAGATGCCGGCGATCATCACGTGTTCGACGGGCACCCAGCCCGGCACGGTCTCGTCGAACAAACGCGAAGTCGCCGAGCGGGTCGACGCTGGTCCCATCCCGATGTGGATGGCGGTCACGTCCGAGTTGCCGACGCGGCCCGTCCAGGGTGCACCGCGAGTGTCGCTGGCCGGGCTGAGCCTGAAGGCGGTGACGATGGCGTTCATCTCCAGGGGCATGGGGGCCAGGATGACCACCGACCGTTCTGCCGGGTCATGAGCCATCGTCATAGGCTGCCCGCGATGAGCACACCGGTGCTGAGCACCCGTGCGACGTGAAGCCGGAACGCTGGAGCAGCGCGGCACTGCTGGCCTCGGGCCTCGCGGGCGTCGTCATGCCGAGGAGGGTCGCGGCGGCGCTCGAGCTTCCCGCCGGGACCGCACGGGGTGTCTCGGAGACGCGCGCCGGGCTCGGCGGCACCTATGCCGCGCTCGGCGGATGGGCGCTCGTGAGTCACGACCCAACCGCGCACACTGCGGTCGGTGTCGTCTGGCTTGGGGCAGCTGCAGCCCGGATGGGCTCGCTGCTGTTCGACCGGCCCCAGACCGACGTCGCGTTCTGGGCGTATCTGGTCGCGGAGATCGGCCTCGGCACTGCCGGGTTGGTCGGGTCTGGCCGAGCGCGCGGGCGCTCGGCCTCGTAACCCGACTCCACGCTCCCTCCTACCCGAGAGCCCGGTGTCACTGTGCGGATTCGGCGGTACCAACACGACCGCGTCGTCGAGATACCGGCGATCCGACACGGAACTCGGCAACCGGTTCGAGCTCGACGGATCCAACAGGTAACCAGCGCGCTTCAGTACCCTTGAAATGCAGCCCAGCGCCAAGCGGGAACCATGTCGGATGGGACGTCGAGGCGGAGCTTCGTGACCGGTGGAGTCACCGCCGCGGGGCGTTCGCAGCCAGCAGCCTGCGTGGACGGGGTCGTCGGGGTGGGCCTTTGCGACGCCGTCGGCTCCGCAGCCGACGAACGCCGACGAGGCGCTGAACCGGTTACTTGCAGGCAACGAGCGCTTCGTCCAGGGCAAGCTCCAGAACCCCGTACTGGTTCATTCCTTTGCATCTCGATTCAGCCGCGCATGGTTCGGAGCATGAGTTCGAAGAACCTGAGCATCTGGACGTGTGACACCTCTACGACACGCGTCAAGACGAGACAACGCTTGCTAACCAAGACTGCGAGCGGCGCGGTCTACGACACGGGACCAACGCAAGATGCCGCTCGAGTAGCCGACGCACGCCGAAATCTCAATGGGTGGCGTGAGGCCCTGACAGTAGAAGTGGACGTTGTTGGCTTCTGCACGCACTCGGATCATTCCGTTCACGCAACCCTGCGCTGGTCCCTCAGACCGGAGGCACGGCAGGGAGAGCGGGTAGACTCCTCCGGCGCCGACGAACGCAGGTCCAGTGTTCGCGTAGTGAGCGAGGCCCGTATTGGCGTAGGCGTTGACCACCCCGTGAGCGATCTGCTGGGTGAGATCCCACGGTGCCGTCGACGCGTCCGTCTCCCCCACGGCGGGCGGGACGCTCCCGATAACGACCTGGACTCCTCGGGCGACCCACAGGCCAATGACTTGGTGCCAGTAGAGGAACGTCTCCGTCACATAATCTGCCTGGGCCATGCAGGGGCTCAAGGCCCACGATCCGGCGAATGTCATCACGACGAGAGTCGCACCGATGTTCGCGTCAGCGCCCTGCATCTTGGGAAGCCAGTCGCACAACGCCGTACCAGCGAAGAACCGATCGATGATCCGGGCGCCTGGGTGACTCGCAGCTAGGTCCGCTTTGAGCTGGGCGTGGGCCTGGGCCATCATCGAGTCGCCGTAGAGGATGATCGTCGGGCGGTAGTACGCCGCTGAGGGCGCGCGCGCTGTGGGCCGACACGCGGTAGCGACAAGGATGACCCCTATTGCGAGGAACGCGACCCGCCTCATCGCAGCCTGATCGCGACCGCCGCGTCGGACAGGTCGACACGCGTGACGATCACCGTGGTGCTCATGCTCCGGTGGCCCAGCGCCTCTGCGTCATGCGAATGGCCCTTGTCGCAGCGTACAGCGTGGTCCCGAAACGGTGATGAACCCCGCGACGGTAAGCTGACGTTTCGACCGGCTCGTCGCCGAGGCAAACTCCCCTCGATCACATTCCACGGCGCACGCGACTCCTGGGCCACACTGGCGCTCCTCGAGGACATCCCGTCCAAGATCGTCGCGGAGATTTTGGGACACTCGTCGACACGGGTCACCGAGCACATCCATCAACACGTCACGCCGGGCATGCAGGCCGACGCGACAAGGCGTGTGGCCGACCTCATTCGCGACGCGTGTTCGAAGACTCGTTAGAAGTTCGGGGATGGCGCAACAACCCGCTCCGCATGGCGCGGGCGTTTCCGCAGGTAAGGCGTGGTGTCGGAGGGGGGACTGGTACCGAAAGTCAACAAGCCGTGCTCCGCGGCGAGCTGGTGCTGGGATCTCGCTAGATCCCGCCGGCCTGCCCGATCGGCTTCGGTAGGTCCTCGACCTCTGGGATCTCTTGGCTTGGGTTGCTGAGCGGTTGCGGTGCAGCGAAAGGCGAGGAGTACTCGCGTCCCATCGCCGTTGCGGCTGTTGGTCGGGCTTCCGGGGATTGAACCCGGGACCTTCGGTCCCCCAGACCCGAGAGCCAGTTATCCGCAGTTGTGGAGAGTGCGCGTTGGTGCAGGTCATACGGCGTTTCGGAGGTTCACCGTGGGAACGAAAAGGACGTCGGGGACGCCTAGTTGCTCCTAATCGCGCTGGCAAAACGCTGGCAATCGCACGGGACGGCTCGGCAACGCGTGCGCGTCGGTTGCACTGGGGGGCCACGCTGGGCCGCGACCGTTGGCACGAGTTGAGAGAGTCGCTCACCCGCCGGTGCTCAAGCTCCCCAACCCGGCCACGACGTCGCCGGTCGATGGGCCGTGACGGGCCACGGTCCGCTCGTGCGCGTGTGCGGAGCAGCTGCCACCGTCCGGTGTGCCCGAGCCGGCGGCGCTGGTCTGGCCCGCCGTGCCCCCCGTCCCGCCGTGCAGGCTCTGGATGAGGGCGCCTGCGAGCCGGACCCTTCTTCGTGCCGATCCGTCGTCTGCCGCCCGCGCGTCAGCCGGTGAACCGCGGGGTCACGACGACGGCAGCCGCCGGTGCTGGCGTTGCTGTCGTCGGTGTGGCGGGACACCCCACCCCCGGAGCGGCGGCGGTGATGACGACCAGACCGTCCCTACTGTTGATCGGTGCCGGAGTGGTGAGACCAGCGGTCGAGGTGGTCGCGTTGCCGCCACCGCCACCCCCGCCAGTGGCATCGCTGCCGCCGTTGGTCGCGCCCAAACCCGGGGCGGCGCCCGCGCCCCCACCACCGCCGTTGCCGCCGGCAGCCCCGCCGACGGCGGCCGTGCCCTGAGCCGCCCCACCGGTTCCGCTCCCCGCGGAGGACCCACCGCCGTTCTGTCCGCTGCCGACGTCAGAGGTAGTGGCAACACCGCCGGTGCCGCCGGCCCCGCTTGCCCCGCTGTTATTACCGCCGCCGCCGCCACCGCCCGCGACGATCAGCACCGTGCTGCCCGATGTGACCCCGGAGGACCCGCCGCCGCCCCCACCGTTGTGGCCGGAGCCGGCAAGGGCTGCACCGCCGGTGTTGAACCCCCCGCCCCCGGCTCCTGGGGGACTATCTCCAGCACCGTTTCCAGGCGACCCGACGACCACCGAGAGCACCTGGCCCGCGGTCACCGTGAAGTTCGCCTGGATCTGGCCACCGCCGCCCCCGAAGCCGGCGTCGGTGGCGTCTGCCCCGGCGCCCCCATACGCGGCGATCGTCACCTGGCACACCCCGGCAGGCACCGTGAAGGTGCAGTTCGCGCTGGACGTGCCGCAGGTCGTGTCGTCGAACGTGGTCGACGCGCCAGCCGTCGAGGTCCCTACGACGAGCAGGGATCCGGCCGCCACCAGCAACCCGGCTACGCCACCGGCCAGGACCCGCCGTGCACTCGTCCGCATTACAGCTCCCGTCGAAGATTGGGCCACCTTGACCTCCGCCACTGAAGGACGACGCACCCTATCGGCCGGCCGCCGGGCCGAGCCCGGGACCCGCCACTCGCACCCTTATCGCCCGACCTCCGCCTCGCTCCGAGCGAACCGCCGCACCCTACAACACCGGCACCACCGCGCAACGGACGAGGCCAAGCCACAGCGTTGCTGTGGCTTGCTCCATTCTCCTCCGCCCCCAAGGACACCACGGCATTGGCGCTCGACCCCGTTGGCGTCGAATTGACACACATCACGACGGCCCACACCGAGTCGGACTGTCCCGAGATCGGGTAGACCCCACCCGGTTGGCTGCCCCGCCGTTGATACACACCGTGAGACGGTCGCGGCAGGCTCGCGCTCAGGCAACGACCAGTTGGGCGAGGTGGGTCAACGAGTTGTCCAGATGATCGGGGGAGAAGGGTGGGAACACTGGCCCTGTTTGACGTACGACCTCGGGTACCGCGGACCAATCGTAAGAGAGCCTGACCTCGGTCTCG
This sequence comes from uncultured Actinomycetes bacterium, assembly GCA_963714105.1. Classification (GTDB taxonomy): domain Bacteria; phylum Actinomycetota; class Acidimicrobiia; order IMCC26256; family PALSA-555; genus PALSA-555. The sequence continues at coordinate 3,325,868 of OY970233.1, forward strand.
GACGGGCCGAGCGGTGCCAGGTCGTAGCGCCAGATCCAGCCACCGAAGCGCAGGTTGCCGCCACCCGGGTCGAAGCCCGGCTCCCAGGAGATGGCATGCGGCGGATCGAACACCTGGACCCGATTGGCCATCTCGTAGCTCCCATTCGGATGGTTGGCGTGGTACATGGCCATGCGAAAGATTTGCCCCGACGCCGTCAGGGGTTGGCGGTCGACGGGATCGCGGACCCAGCCCGTGCCGTCAATTGCAGCGTGTTTCGCCGGGTCGGCGAGGACCGCGAAGATGGCCTCGGCCGGGGCCTTGATGGTGATGCTCACGCTGATCGTTTCACTCGCCATCGACCAGTACCTCCTGTCTCATGTGTTGGAACCACACGAATGTCAGACGCAGTTCGAGCTTCCACTTGTTCCGACGGACCTGGGCCCCAAATCTCATCGGACTCAGCCCGCGCCATTCCATCGGCTCCGAGCGCTGACCTCCGTCGGCACCGGTTCGCTGGTGGCGGTCCGCGCCCACGGCCATCCCACTGGAAGAGTGACGGGATCGGTACGCATCAGTTGCGAAACCCGGCTGTCAACCTCGGGGCTCCGAGGCGGCCCATGTCATGGCTCTAGCCCGCCTCAACGAGTGCGGCGAGGTTCCCGAGTGACATTCTCGTGCCGGTCTCGTTGTCGGTGGCAGGCACGCCACGAGGTATCCCTTCGTGCACGACGAGAACATCGGCGCATGGTGCACGTCACGGCGAATTGCCACCCGGACCATCGTCCGGGCGAGGCAATGGTCCCCGAGTGTCGCCATGCGCCCTCCGGTCGGTTCCGACCGCTGACCGTGCCGGCGTGACCGGCTGATCCTGCAAGGCCATAGCAAGCCGGGCTTGCGCCCGGGCCTGTTCCGGTGCCGGCCATCGCCGGCCCTCGGGGAGCGTCGAAACCACTCCCTTGGAGGGCACAGCAATGGCGACCAACGCCAGGAACCATCACTCCCCCGGCCGTGTGGACCGGGTTTTCCACCGGCTCTTCCCCAGCCGCCGACGGCTGATCGCCGAGCTGGCGATCGAGATCGCCGCCCTGCTCTTGGCGCTTCCGCTCGCCGTTCACGTCCTGGTCGCGATCGCCGCTCACAAGGTGATCCGCCACTGCCGGCGGCGCCGGTAGCGGGTTCGAGACCTGCCGCGTCGCGCCCCCGGCCGGGGGCAGGTCTATTCCTCGAACTCGTTCGTGTCGAACTTCAGAGTTTGCGCGTTCTCGTTGATTGTTCTCCGGACGTCGTCGTCGAACCCCGCCGTCGAAGTGGCTTCGATTTCCAGGGTCACGGCGATGTCGGCGTCAGAACGCCCGAGTTGTCCCACGACAGCTTCCGCGATGTCGCCGAGGTCGCGCAGCATACGGAGAGGATCGAGAGAGACACGACCGTAGAACCGGCGCGGGAGGGCCGGTTCGGGGGGTGCACTCGACGCTGCTTCGGGGGTCGCTTCGGCTGGCGACTCTGCCGGTCCCCCTTCTGAGGCGGGAGTAGCGGCTGGCTTGTCCTCTTTGCTACCGCTGCGGCTACCCCACCGAATACGCCCTCGCCAACGAGGTCGACCATCCTCGGACGGTGCTGGTCCGGGAGGACTGGATTGTCGAGGCCCTCGACGCCTGGCTCCTCCAGCTGTTCGAACCTGACCGGATCGACGAGACGGTCGCGAAGCTCGCGGCCGCAGCCGTCCCCACCCATGCAGATGCGGCCAGCCTGGATGCCGCCCAGCGCCAGCTCGTCGACTGCGACGCCCGGCTCGCGAAGTACCGGGCCGCGCTCGAGCACGGGACCGACCCGACGGTCGTGGCCACATGGATCGCCGAGGTCCAAGGGGAACGGTTGGCGGCGCAGCGCAAGCTCGCCGAGGCCCGACCGTCACCAGCCGTGTCGCCTGCCGAGCTCACTCGCATGATCGAGGAGCTCGGGGATCTTCGCCCGGTCCTCGCCACTGCCGACCCAGGGTTGAAGGCGACGGTGTACGCCGACCTCGGGATCACGCTGACGTACCGACCGGCTGACGACATCGTCGCGGTGTCCGCGCTTCCGATGTTGTCCAAAGTACGTGTCGGAGGGGGGACTTGAACCCCCACGCCTCGAAAGGCACTAGCCCCTCAAGCTAGCGCGTCTGCCGATTCCGCCACTCCGACGAGGCGAGCAGTGTACCGAGGGCGTGTCAGCGCGTCGGCTCCGGTCCGGGGTAGAAGCAGGCGACGGCGTGTCCGTGCTCGTCGGCGTCGAGTGGTGGTTCGTGCTCGGCGCAGCGGGGTTGCGCGCGCCAGCATCGGGTGCGGAACCTGCAGCCGGTGGGTGGGTCGGCGGCGTCGGGGAGGTCGCCGGTGAGGAGGATGCGGCGCCGTCGTCGTTCGACGCGGGGGTCGGGGACGGGGACGGCGGAGAGGAGCGCCTGGGTGTAGGGGTGCTGGGGGGTCTCGTAGACGCGGTTGGCGGGGCCACGTTCGACGAGCTTCCCGAGGTACATGACACCGATGTGGTCGGCGACGTGGCGGACGACGGCGAGGTCGTGGGCGATGAACAGGTAGGTGAGGTGGAGGCGCCGTTGGAGCTCGTCGAGGACGTTGACGATCCCGGCTTGGATGGAGACGTCGAGGGCGCTGACCGGCTCGTCGAGGACGAGGAGCTGGGGTTCGACGGCGAGGGCGCGGGCGAGGCCGATGCGTTGGCGTTGCCCGCCGGAGAACTCGTGCGGGTAGCGCTGGGTGTCGTCGGGGTCGAGCCCGACCGTCTCGAGGAGCGACCGGACGCGTGCGGGGCCGTGGTCGGTGTAGAGGCCGTGGACGCGGAGCGGGTCGGCGACGATGGTGCCGACGGTGAGGCGCGGGTTCAGCGACGCGTAGGGGTCTTGGTAGACGATCTGCATGCGACGGCGGAGGCTGCGCAGCTCGGCGGTGGAGGCGTCGAGCACGTCGGTGCCGTCGTAGCGCACGGATCCGGACGTGGCGGGGACGAGCCGCAGCACGAGTCGGGCGGTGGTCGTCTTCCCGCAGCCCGACTCCCCCACCAGCGCGAAGGTCTGGCCCGCGGGGACGTCGAAGGTGACGTCCGCGACGGCGCTGACGTGGCCGTGGACGCGGCGCCAGAACCCGCGCCGCAGCGGGAAGTCCTTGGTGAGCCCGCGCACCTGGAGGAGCGGCCCGTGGCCGCGCGCCGCGACCGGCGGCTCGGTGAGGCTGGGGGCGCTCACGGTGTGCGGGTCCGGTACGCCTCGGGGGTGATGCCGGTGAGCGCGTCGACGCGGTGACACGCGGACCAGCGGCGGGCACCAAGGGTGACGGGACCGGGTGGGTCGGTGGCGCACGGCGCGGGGAGCGCCGCGAACGTGCAGCGGGGATGGAACGCGCACCCGGCGGGTGGGTGGATCAGCGAGGGCGGCTGGCCCGGGATCCGGAAGAGGGGTCGCCCCCGATCGGGCCGGTCGAGGCGGGGCAGCGACGCGAGGAGCCCGAGGGTGTAGGGGTGGCGGGGGGTCTCGAAGAGGTCGTCGACCGGTGCGGCCTCGACGGCGTGCCCGGCGTACATGACGACGACGCGCTGGGCGAGGCCGGCGACGACGCCGAGGTCGTGGGTGATGAGGAGCACGGCGGTGCCGGTGCGGTCGCGGATCCGCTCGAGCACGTCGAGGACCTGGGCTTGGAGGGTGACGTCGAGGGCGGTCGTGGGCTCGTCGGCGATGAGCAGCGCCGGGTCGTTGGCGAGGGCCATGGCGAGCATGGCCCGCTGGCGCATCCCTCCTGAGTACTGGTGCGGGTACTGGTCGGCGCGGCCGGTCGGGTCGGGGACGCCGACGAGGTCGAGCAGGTCGCGCACCCGGTCTCGGAGCTCGGCTCGGGTGACGTCGGGGTGGTGCACGGTGATGGCTTCGGCGACCTGGGCGCCGACGGTCATGACCGGGTTGAACGCGGCGAGGGCGTCTTGGAAGACGATGGCGACGTCCTCACCGCGGAGGGCCCGGAGGTCGGCGTCGGAGCGGCCGAGCAGCTCGTCGCCGCGCCAGCGCACCGAACCCGACGACCGCGCGCCCGGGTGGGGAGGAGGCCGAGCACCGCGAGCGCGGTGACCGTCTTGCCCGACCCGGATTCGCCGACCACGCCGACCACCTCGTGCGCGTCGATGGTGAGGCTGAGGTCGGTGACGGCGTGGCGGGGCCCGTCGGGGGTGGGGAACTCGACGGTGAGCCCGTCGACGGCAAGCAGCGGCCGGGGGCGGTCATCGCGGGTCGGCGTGGGGGTCGAAGGCGTCGCGGAGCCCGTCGCCGATGAAGTTCACGGCGAGCACGGTGATGAGGATGGCGAGGCCCGGGAAGTAGAGGAGGTAGGCGTGGGAGGTGCCGATGGTCCCTTCGGCGTCGGCGACCATCCGACCCCAGGACGTGGCGGGCAGCTGGACGCCGAAGCCGAGGAACGAGAGCGACGATTCGGCGACGATCGCCGCGGCGACCGCGAGGGTCGCGTTCACGGCGATGAGCCCGACGCAGTTCGGGAGGACGTGACGGACGATGATCCACGTTCTCGACGCGCCCGAGGCGCGGGCGGCTTCGACGAACTCCTGCTCCTTGATCGAGAGCACCTGGGCCCGTACGACACGGGCGACGTACATCCAGAAGAGGAATGCCAGGACCCAGATGATGGTGAAGCGGTCGTGCCCGAACTTCTGGAGGGCGATGGCGAGGACCGCGAGCGCGGGGAGGACGAGGAAGAGATCGGTGACCCGCATGAGGGTCTGGTCGGTCGCCTTGCCGAGGAAGCCGGCGACGGCGCCGATGACGGTGCCGATCAGGGTGGACAGCGCGGCGACGGCGAGGCCGATCTCGAGGGAGATCTGCCCGGCGTAGAGCAGCCGGGTGAGCTGGTCCTCACCGAGGTCGTCGGTGCCGAACCAGTGCGACCAGGACGGCCCGACCGCGCCGAGGGACAGATCCTGGTGGGCTCGCGCGTACGGCGCGACGAGCGGGGCCCCGAAGCAGGCGACGCACAGCCCGACGAGCACCACGACCGACGCGACCGCGAGCCGGTGGCGCAGGAACCGTCGGCCCACCAGCCGCCACGGGGATCCGGGCGTGTCGTCCTCGACCCGCGGCGGGGTCACCCCGGCGTGGGGCAGGAGCTCCGACGCGCCGATCGGCTCGGGTTCGGGAACCGGACCCGTTGGTGCGGTGCTGGGGTTCACGCGGACGCGGACTCGCGGGTCGAGCCAGCCGTGGGCGAGGTCGGCGAGGAGGTTCCAGGCCACGACGAACACCGCGGTGACGACGAGCCAGGCGGTGAGGGTGGTGGCGTCACCGGCGAGCAGGGAGTCGAAGAACAGCTTGCCCATCCCGGGGATGGAGAAGATCTTCTCGGTGATGATGAGCCCCCCGAACAGCGCGCCGATGTCGAGGGCCATGACGGTCACGAGGGGGACGAGCGCGTTGCGGACGCCGTGCCGCCACACGACGCGGCGGCGGGGGACGCCCTTGGCCCGGGCGGTGCGGATGTAGTCGGAGGACATCACCTCGAGCATCGAGGCCCGGTGGAACCGGCTCCAGCCCGCGACGATCCCGACCGACAGCGTCAGCACCGGGAGGACGAGGTGCCGGGCGTAGTCGAAGAGCCCGCCCGACCCGGAGTGGAGGTTGACGAAGTACAGGGGCGGCTGAGCGAGATGGAACCACTGCTTGGGCCCGACGGCGAGGAACTCGATCGCGATGAGCGCGAACCAGAACGGTGGCAGCGCGAGCCCGAGGAAGGACAGGCCGGTGAAGGTGTAGTCGAGCGACGAGTACTGGCGGGTGGCCGAGTAGACGCCGATCGCGAGGGCGGCGAGCGCGGCGACGAGCACCCCCCAGAAGATCAGCTGGGTGGTGTTCCAGAGCGCGCTGCCGATCTGGGTCGACACCGGGTCGTGGGTGCGTTCGCTGGTGCCCCAGTCGCCGTGGAGGAACCGGCCGAGCCAGGTTCCGTACTGCTGGACGAGGGGCTCGTTGAGCCCGAGCCGTTGGCGTTCGTCGCGGATCGCGGACGCGGCGGTGCCGGACTGGCGGAGCTTGGCGGTGGGGTCGAAGGTGGCCCGCACGAACGCGAAGGTGAGGAACGACGCGACGAGGATGACGGGGATGGAGTACAGGGCCCGCCGGCCGACGTAGCTCAGCACGGCGCGGCGGCGTCGCGTCGGGTGGGGGTCGGTCGCGGCTCCACCCGCGCGGTGCTCGCTACGGGGCCTGCCATCGGTTCAGGTTCCAGAACATCGCGTAGATCGGGTTGTCGCCCTGCACGCCGCTGATCCGTTTGCTCCAGATGGCGATGTTGGGGAGCGGGTCGAGCGGGAGGGTGACCTGCTGGGCGGCGAGGATCCGGTCCGCGCCTTTCGACGCGGCGATCCGGGTGGCGTCGTCGGTGCTGGTGTCGACCTGCTGGAGGAGCGGGTCGAGGGAGGCGATGTTGGTGCGGGTCCAGTTCTCGCCCGAGTTGCCGTTGGCGGCGCTGGGGATGTTCTGGGAGCAGAAGACGGTGCAGAGCCCGGGGTCGAGGTCGGCGGCGACCTCGGCGTAGAGGCCCATCTGGAACGTCCCCGCGGGGAGGACCTGGCCGAACAGCGTGTTGGAGTCGACGTTCTGGATGGTGACGTCGAACCCGGCGCGGCGCAGCTGGGCCTGGATGATCTGCTCGGTGAGCTCGCGGCGTTTGTCACCGGCGGTCGACTGGATCGAGAAGCTCGCGGTTCGGCCGTTCTTCTGCCAGATCCCGCTGCTCTTCTGCCAGCCGGCGCCGGTCATGAGCGCGTCGACCTGTCGGAGGTTGAGGTGGTAGCCGGCGAACGCCTGCTGGTCGCTGTAGGGGGCGAGGATCGGCGGGTTGAGCGAGTTCGTGGCCTTGGTCAGGCCGAGCGACCCGAAGAGGACGCGGACGATCGCGTTCCGGTCGATCGAGTAGGCGACGGCTTGGCGGACCGGCACCGAGTCGAACGGGAACGCGGCGTTGTTGATCCACAGCGCCTCGATGTTGCCGGTGACGGCGTTGAACACCGAGTTGGCGTCGGTGAGCCCGGACTTGATGGACCGCACCGCGTCGGGTTGCGGCGCGGGGTAGATCGCCTGCACCTCGCCGCCCTGGAAGGCCTGGAACTCGGCTGCGGTGTCGGTGAGGAACTTGAACGTGACCCGGCTGACCTTCGGTTTCGGTCCCCAGTAGGTGGGGTTGGGGACGAGGATGACGTCGACGCCCTTGTCCCAGGCTTGGATCTTGAACGGTCCCCCGGACCACGAGTAGCCGTCCTTCATGGCCGCGTCGCGGTCCTTCCCGGCGAGGAGGTGACTCGGGAAGACGCCGTACCCGCTGCCGAAGAGCTGGCGCCACCCCGCGAACGGGCGGGTGAAGGTGACGACCGCGGTGTGGGGGTCGGTGTCGTTGACGGAGCCGATGCGGTCGTAGCCGGTGCGGTCGAAGATGTTGGCCCCGTGGGCGATCTGGTCCCACGTGTACCGGAAGTCGGTCGAGGTGATCGGGCTCCCGTCGGACCAGACCGCGGCCGGGTTGATCCGGTAGGTGACGACCTGGGTGCCGGTCGCGGTGCTCACCGTCGGCGGGGCGGCCATGAGGACGCTGGGCGCGTAGACCCACTGGGCGCCTCGCTGCACGACGTCGAAGACGCGGGGCATGGTCTGTTCCTGCATGGTCCAGAGGCCCCAGCTCGACCCCGCGCACGCGTCGATCCAGTCGGCGCAGTCGGGTTCTTGCTCGGCGCCGATCACGATCTGACCGCCGGCCCCGGCCCGGGGGGCGGGGGCGGCGGGCGGGACGACGGGCGCGGCGAGGACCGGGGTGCTGAGCAGGGCGGCGACGATCCCGCCCAGCGCGGCGGCGACCGCGACGCGAAGCCGACGAGGCGGGTTCACCGTGTCCCCTTTGTCCGGTCGGGCGACCGTTCTACCGCAGCGTCGCCCCGGATCTGGGGATGCCCGAGGCGCGTCGGTGTGACGCGGCCGGCACCGCCCCGACGGGAGCGGTTCGGGGGGCTAGGGCTGGAGGCGCAGGGAAAGGATGACGGTGGCGAACGTGAAGACGGTGGCGGTGACGATCGTGAGCCGGTCGAGGTTGCGTTCGACGACGGTCGAGCCGGCCATGGACCCGCCGAGCTGGCCGCCGCCGAACATGTCGGAGAGGCCGCCGCCGCGTCCGGAGTGCAGGAGGATCAAGAAGATGAGCGTCAGCGCGGCGGCGACGTCGATCACCATGATGACGGCGTTCAGCACGAGGTGATCTTACCGCCCGGGGGTGGGGCCGGGCTCAGCGGCCGAACTGGACGATGCGGGCGAAGTCGTCGGGGTCGAGGGACGCCCCGCCGACGAGGGCGCCGTCGATCTCGGGCATCCCCATGAGCTCGGCGATGTTGCCGGGCTTGACGCTGCCGCCGTACTGGATGCGGATGGTGTCGGCGGTGTCGGCGTAGAGGCCGCGGAGGGCGTCGCGGATCACGCCGATGGTCGAGTCGGCGTCGGCGGGGGTGGCGGTGCGGCCGGTGCCGATGGCCCAGATGGGCTCGTAGGCGACGACGCACCGTCCCGCGTCGGCCGCGCGCACGCCGGTGAACGCGCCGGCGATCTGGTCGACGACGCGTTCCTCGGTGTCGCCGCGGTCGCGTTCGTCGAGCGTCTCGCCGACGCACACGATGGGGGTCATCTCGTGCTTGAGGACGGCTTTGGTCTTGCGGTTCACCATCTCGTCGGTCTCGCCGAAGAGCTGGCGGCGTTCGGAGTGTCCGACGATGACGTAGCCGACGTTGAGGCGGGCGAGCATGGTGGTGCTCACCTCGCCGGTGAACGCACCCTGGTCCTCCCAGTGGCAGTTCTGGGCGCCGAGCAGCATCGGGATCTTGTCGGCTTCGAGGAGGGTCTGGAGGGTGCGCAGGTCGGTGAACGGCGGGCACACGACGATGTCGCAGGCCTCGTAGTCGGCCTTCTCGAGCCGGTACGAGAGCTTCTGGACCACTTGGATGGCGACGAGGTGGTCGTGGTGCATCTTCCAGTTGGCGGCGATGATCGGCCGGCGGGTCACGGGGTGCCCTCCCGCAGCGCGACCAGGCCGGGCAGGTCGCCGTGCTCGAGCAGCTCGAGCGACGCGCCGCCGCCGGTGCTGACGTGGTCGACCTGGCCGGCGAGCCCGAAGCCGCGGATCGCGGCGGCGCTGTCACCGCCGCCGACGACGGTGAAGCCGGGGCAGCGGGCGACCGCCTCGGCGACGGTGCGAGTCCCCGCCGCGAACGGGGCCAGCTCGAACACGCCCATCGGCCCGTTCCACAGCACCGTCGCGGCGGTATCGATCTCGCCGGCGAACGCGGCCGCGGTGTCGGGCCCGACGTCGAGGCCGAGCCACCCGTCGGGGACGCCGGCGGCGGGGACGACCCGGGTCTCGACGTCGTCGCGCACGGCGGGCGCGACGACGAGGTCGGTGGGGATCCGCACCCGGCCGGTGGCGAGCAGCCGGGCGCAGTCCTGGACCCGGTCGGGTTCGACGAGGCTGGCGCCGACGTCGTGGCCCTGGGCGACGAGGAACGTGAACGCCATGGCGCCGCCGATGAGGATCACGTCGCAGCGGGTGAGGAGCGCGTCGATGACGCCGAGCTTGTCGCTGACCTTGGCGCCGCCGAGGACCGCGACGAAGGGTCGGGCCGGCTCGGCGAGCAGGCTGGACAGCACCGTGACCTCGCGTTCGAGGAGCCGCCCGGCCGCGGCGGGCACCAGCCGGGGTGGGCCGACGATGGACGCGTGGGCGCGATGCGACGCGCCGAACGCCTCGTTGACGTAGGCGGCGCACCCGGCGGTGAGCCCGGCCGCGAAGGCGGGGTCGTCGGCGGTCTCGCCGGGGTCGAAGCGGAGGTTCTCGAGGAGCAGGACGTGACCGGGCGGGAGCGCGTCGAGCGCGGCGTCGCGTTCGGGTGCGACCAGCGCGGGGCAGAGGGGCACGTCGGTGTGGAGGTGCTCGCCGAGCCGGGCCGCGACGGGCGCCATCGAGTACCGCGGGTCGGGGGCACCCTTCGGGCGTCCGAGGTGGCCGCAGGCGACGATCGCGGCGCCGCGGTCGAGGAGCCAGGTGAGGGTGGGCAGCGCGGTGGTGATGCGCAGGTCGTCTTCGACGTGCCCGTCGCGGAGGGGGACGTTGAAGTCGACGCGCACGAGCACGCGGGTCCCGTCGTCGACGGGCAACGCTTCGAGCTGGGGGAGGTTCAAGCGTTCACTGACCGCCGACGAACGCCACGAGGTCGACGAGCCGGTTGGAGTACCCCCACTCGTTGTCGTACCAGCCGAGCACCTTGACCAGGTTGCCGGTCGACATGGTGTCCCGAGCCGAGAAGATGCACGACGCCGGGTTCCCGACGATGTCGGCGGACACGAGCGGCTCGTCGCTGTACTCGAGGACCCCGCGGTAGGAGGGGTCGTTGGCCGCGGCAGCGAACGCGGCGTTGATGTCGTCGGGGGACGCGGCGGTTCGCAGCTCGGCGCTGAGGTCGGTGATCGACCCCGTCGCGGTGGGGACCCGCAGCGCGGCGCCGTCGAGGCGGCCCTTGAGCTGCGGGAGGACCGAGCCGATGGCCCGGGCCGCGCCACTGCTGGCGGGGATGATCGACAGCGCGGCGGCGCGCATGCGACGGAGGTCGGGTGTGCCTTTCCGGCTCGGGTGCGCGAGGTCTTGGAGCGACTGGTCGCTGGTGTAGGCGTGCACGGTCGTCATGAGGCCCCGCTCGATCCCGAAGCGTTCGTCGAGGACCTTCGCCAGCGGTGCCAGGCAGTTCGTGGTGCACGACGCGTTCGAGATCACCTGGTCGGTGCCGGGGTCGTAGACCCCGTCGTTGATGCCGAGGCAGATGGTGGCGTCGGCGTCGCCGCTCGGCGCGGAGATGATGACCCGGCGGGCGCCGCCCTTCAGGTGTCCGGCGGCCTGGTCGCGGGCGGTGAACAGCCCGGTCGACTCGATGACGACCTCGACGCCGTGGTCGCCCCAGGGGATCTCGGTCGGGTCCCGGACCTCGAGCTTGCGGACCTCGCGGCCGTCGACGGAGAAGCCGGCTTCGTTGGCCTTGACGTCGTGGCGGAGGGTGCCGGCGACGGAGTCGTGCTTGAGGAGGAAGGCCATGGTCGGGCTGTCCCCCATCGGGTCGTTCACCGCGACGAGCTCGGCGCCGGCGTCGGCGCCGCGGGCCAGCAGCGCCCGGTAGAAGGAGCGGCCGATGCGCCCGAACCCGTTGATTCCCACACGAACGGTCATGTCGGTACCCCCTGTTGTGGTCGGGACTGAAGCAGATCTGCGAGCGCTCGCGCCAATCTTGCCGGGTCGTGGACCAGCCGGGAGTCGCCGGCCACGTGCACGGCGACCGGCTCGACGCCGAGCGCCCGGATGGCGGCGGCGTCGACGGGGAGGTCGCCGGCGGCCTGGTAGCAGAAGACGTCGACGCGGGCTCCGTGGTCGAGCGCGGCTCGGAGGTGGTCGACAGCGTCGAGGCCGGTCGTCTCGGGCCGCTGGGGCCGCAGGTTGCACACCTGGACCACCTGGGCGGTCGTGGCGGCGACCGCGGCGCGCACCTCGGGGACGCTCAGCACGGGCAGCAGGCTGGTGTAGAGGGAGCCGGGGGCGAGCACGACCTGGTCGGCGGCGGCGATGGCCGCGGCGGCGTCGGGATCGGCCGGGGGGTCGCCGGGGACGAGCTCGACCCGGGCGATCCGGCCCTCGTGGGTCATCACCGCGACCTGCCCTTCGACGGGGACGCCGTCGACCTCGGCTTTGAGCACGACCGGCTCGGTGGTGGCGGGACGGACCCGGCCGGTGACACCGAGCAGCCGGGCGGCTTCGTCGATCGCCGCGACCGGGTCGCCGAGCGTCTCGGTGAGGCCGGCGAGGACCAGGTTGCCGAGCGAGTGGCCGCTCAAGTCACCGCTGGTGAACCGGTACTCGAACGCGTCGGCCCAGACGTTGCCGGGCGCGGCGAGGGCGACGAGGCACTTGCGGAGGTCACCGGGGGGCAGCACGGCGAGGTCGCGGCGCAGCCGGCCGGAGGAGCCGCCGTCGTCGGCGACGCTGACCACCGCGGTGATCGACCCGGCGTAGCGGCGCGCCGCGCGCAACGTGACCGCGAGGCCGTGCCCGCCGCCGAGCGCGACGACGCGGGGCCGGTCAGCCACGGTCCAGGTCCCGGTGGTGCACCTGGGCCGGGAAGCCGAGCGTGGCGAGGATCCGGGCCAGCTCGTCGGCGATGACGACGCTGCGGTGACGCCCGCCCGTGCACCCGACCGCGATCGAGAGGTACGACTTGCCTTCTCGGCTGTACGCGGGGAGCACGAGGGCGAAGAGGCTGCGGAGCTGGTCGAGGAACGCGCCGGCTTCGGGCTGGGAGAGGACGTACTCGCGCACCGCGGGGTCGGTGCCCGGCTTGGGGCGGAGCTCGTCGACCCAGTGCGGGTTGGGGAGGAACCGGCAGTCGAACACGAGGTCGACGTCGAGGGGGATGCCGTGCTTGTAGCCGAACGAGATGAGGCTGGTCTGCAGCGCCCCGACCGTGGACTGGTCGTCTCGGAACAGCTCTTGGAGCCGGTCGCGCAGCTCGTGCACGTTCAGGTTGGTGGTGTCGACGACGAGGTCGGCCTCACCCTTCAGCGGCTCGAGCAGCGACCGTTCCCGGGCGATGCCTTGGGACACGCGGCCGCTGCCGGCGAGCGGGTGCGGGCGGCGGGACGCCTCGAAACGGCGGACGAGGACCTCGTCGCTCGCGTCGAGGAACAGGACGCTCGTGTGGACGCCGGTGTCGCGCAGCTCGCGCAGCGCCGCGTTCAGCTCGTCGACGAACTCGCCGGAGCGGACGTCGACGACGAGCGCGAAGCGCGACGACCGTTCCCGGTCGCGGGCCAGCTCGGCGACCTTCGGGATCAGCGCGGGGGGCAGGTTGTCGATCACGAAGTAGCCGAGGTCTTCGAGGACGTCCGCGGCGGAGGAGCGGCCGGCGCCGGAGAGGCCGGTGACGATGGTGCAATCGAGCCCGGTGGGGGTCATCGGGCGGGCTCGTGGAGACGGGCGTAGACGGCACGCCCGACCGGGTCGGGAAGCCACGTCAACGCGAGCAGGTCGGCTTCGTCGAGGGCGCGGAGGCGTTTCACGGATCCGAACTCGCGGAGGAGCCGGGTCCGTCGGGTGGCACCGAGACCGGGGACGCCGTCGAGGACCGACCGGGTGGCGCGGCGGTCGCGGAGCTGGCGGTGGTAGGTGATCGCGAACCGGTGGGCTTCGTCGCGTGCGGTCTGGAGGAGGTACAGCGCCTCGGAATCGCGGGGGATGCGAATCGGGTCGTCGAACCCGGGGCGGTACACCTCTTCGAAGCGCTTGGCGAGCGCAGCGACGGCGATGTCTTCGAGGCCGAGCTCCTCGAGGACCCGCACCGCGACGCCGAGCTGGCCTTTCCCGCCGTCGATCAGCAGCAGGTTGGGGGGGTAGGCGAAACGCTTCCCGGCCCGCGCGCCTTCCTCGCGTTCGTCGAGGTAGCGGCGGAAGCGGCGGGTGAGGACCTCCTCCATCGCCGCGAAGTCGTCCTGGCCCTCCTGGTGGCGGACCTTGAACCGGCGGTAGTCGGAGCGTTTCGCGAGGCCGTCTTCGAGCACGACCATCGAGCCGACGATCTCGGTGCCTTGCAGGTTCGAGATGTCGAAGCACTCGATGCGCAGCGGCGCTTCGGGGAGCGCCAACGCGTCTTGGAGCGCGGTGAGCGCCCGGGCGCGGGCGTTGTGGTCCGAGGCCCGCCGCAGCTTGTGCTGCGCGAACGCCTCGTGGGCGTTGCGGGTGACGGTCGCCAGCAGCTCCCGCTTGTTGCCGCGTTGGGGCACCCGGATCGTGACCGGGCCGCCTCGGACGCGGGTGAGCACCTCGGTGTTCAGCTCGACGTCGTCGGGCGGGTCGGGGACGAGCACCTCGCGGGGGACGTCCTCGGGGAGCGCCCCGGCGTACAGCTGCTCGAGGAGGCCGGCGACGAGCGCGGACCGGTCGAGGTCCTCGATCTTGTCGACGACGAGCCCTTTGCGGCCCACGACCCGACCGCGGCGGACGAAGAACACCTGGACCGACGCCTCGAGGGCGTCCTCGGCGATCCCGATCACGTCGAAGTCCTCTTCGCGGGACGCGACCATCTGCTGACGTTCGATGGCCTTGCGGACCGAGACGATCTGGTCGCGGACCCGCGCGGCCCGTTCGTACTCGAGCTCGTCGGCGGCTTCGTGCATCTGCTTCTCGAGCCGGTCGAGCACCGGTGCGGTGTCACCGTCGAGGAACGCGATGAGGTCGTGGGTGAGCCGCTCGTACTCGGCGTCGGTGACCGCGCCGACGCACGGCGCGGCGCACTTCTCGATGTGCGCGTAGAGGCAGGGGCGCCCGAGGCGGTGGTGGCGATCGAACTTCGCGCGGGTGCAGGTCCGGATCGGGAAGGTCCGCAGGAGCAGGTCGAGGGTCTCGCGGATGGCGTACGCGTGGGCGTAGGGCCCGAAGTAGCGGACGCCTTTGCGTTTGGCGCCTCGGAGCACCATGGCCCGGGGCCATTCCTCGTCGAGGGTGACGGCCAGGTACGGGTAGGACTTGTCGTCCTTGTAGCGGATGTTGTACCGGGGCCGGTGCCGCTTGATGAGGTTGTATTCGAGGAAGACGGCTTCGACCTCGTTCTGGACCTCGATCCACTCGACCGAGTCGGCGGACTGCACCATCTGGCGGGTCCGGGGCGGGAGCGTGTCGGCCGGCGCGAAGTAGTTGGAGAGCCGGCTGCGGAGGCTCTTGGCCTTCCCGACGTAGAGGACCCGGCCCTCGGCGTCCCGGAACTGGTACGAGCCGGGGCTGTCGGGGATCGAGCCGGGCTCGGGGCGACGGACCACCACCCCATTGTGGCGGCCCGGGCCGCCTACGCGGCCGCTTCCACCGAGACGGGCTCGGGGACGGCCATCGCGGGCCGGTGCGCGCCCTGGAGGAGCCGGGCCAGGCAGACGCCGACGAGCGCCACGAGCAGCACGTTGCGGCCCACGAGGATCGCCTGGGGTGGGAACGTCCCGGTGTGGACGAGCTCCCACACCAGGTTCAGGTCCGCGACGCTGAGGGCGACGACCGCGAACACGAGCCCGGCGATCAGCTTGTCGCCCCGCGACGCGGCGATGGCCGCGAACGGGACGATCCAGATCAGGAACTGGGGTGACAGCAGCGGCGAGAAGATGAGGAACGCGCCGATCGCGCCGATCGCGGCGATCCCGTCGAGGACGAGCGCGCCGTGGGGGCGCCGCCGCGCCGCGAGGGTCCACACGGCGACCACCGTGACCAGGCACAGGCCGCCCAGGACGAAGTTGGCCCAGGACGGGACCACGCCGATCCGCCAGGCCCCCTTGATGAGACCGACGTGGTAGTGGCCGGTCATCCGGACGATCGCCCCGACGGTGCTCTCGATCTCCCAGCCGGTGGCGCCGCGCATCGACAGCACCTGGTTCAGCCCGTTCGTGCCGGCCCACGCCACCCAGGCGATCGTGCCCGCGGCGCCGACCGCGACGAACGCGGCCAGGGCCCGCCAGGAGCGGCGCACGAGCAGGCTGGGGACGAGCAGCACCGGCCACACCTTCGCGAAGCAGGCCAGCGCCAGGCTCACCCCGCCGAGGGCGGGTCGTCGGTGACGCACCAGCGCGAGCCCCCCGACCGCGAGCGCGACCGACAGCAGGTCGAGGCGCAGGTACAGGAACGGGTACACGATGAACGGCGCCCCGAGGATGAGGTAGGCGACACCGGCCCGCTTCCCCCAGCCCCACACCAGCAGCACCGCGACGCTCAGGTCCAGGAGCAGCTGGGTCCACATCGTCGCCGCGGTGGCGCGCTGGATCGACGAGCCGTCGAGCAGCTTGATCGCGCCGAGCATGAGGGGCGGGTACTCGACCTCGAAGCTGCGGTACGGCGTCCCCGGGTGGGTCGCGATCTTGTAGAAGCGGTGGATGTCTCCGGTCAGGACCTTGTGGTCCCCCTGCGCGGCCCGTTGATCCAGGGTGATGGGCACGGCGACGATCCGCCCGAGGACCAGCACCGCGACCAGCGCCCACCAGGCGCGAGCGTGCCCCCCGGGTCGAGGGCCGGGCGTTCGTCGGCTGGAGGTTGTGGTCTGGGTTCGATCAGGCATGCCCGCACACGCGCTGGGAGCTCACCCGGGTCGGAGATGACGGCCCGGGGCGGGCACTATGCTCGCGCGTAGGCCGGCCTGGGAATCCGCGCCACAGATCGGCTCCGGGGCCGACAACCCCGCGGTGGGCGACCAGGCTGTCCCCGCCGGCCACAACCGGAGCCGCAGACCCTCGGTGGGGCGCCCGCCTCCCCGGGGCGAAGGACCGACCAACATGCTGCGACTTCAGGCCCCGCTGCCGGACCGCTACACCCTGGCGAGCCCCGCCGAGCTCGACGAGCGCATCGCCGCCGCCCGCGCCCAGCTCGGGAACCGGCTCCTGATCCTCGGCCACCACTACCAGCGGCCCGAGGTGATCCGCTGGGCGCACGAACGGGGCGACTCGTTCAAGCTCGCCCAGCTGGCCGCCCGCAACGAGGCCGCGACCGACATCGTGTTCTGCGGCGTGCACTTCATGGCCGAATCCGCGGACATCCTCACCGGTGACCACCAGCGGGTCGTGCTCCCGGACGTCAACGCCGGCTGCTCGATGGCCGACATGGCCGACCGCGACCAGGTCCTCGAGGCGTGGGACGAGATCGCCGCGGTGACCGACATCGACCGGGTCGTGCCGATCACCTACATGAACTCGTCCGCGGCGCTGAAGGCGTTCGTCGGTGAGCACGGCGGGGCGGTCTGCACCTCGTCGAACGCGCGGCTGGTCCTCGAGTGGGCGTTCGCCCGCGGCGACAAGGTGCTCTTCTTCCCCGACCAGCACCTCGGTCGCAACACCGGCTACGACATGGGCTTCGACGAATCGCACATGCGGGTCTGGGATCCGCGCCGCGACCTCGGCGGCCTCGACGACGCCGACGTGAAGGAGACCACCTTCTTGCTGTGGAAGGGTCATTGCACCGTCCATCAGCGCTTCCAGCCCGCCCACGTCGACGCGTTCCGGGCCGAGCATCCCGACGGGCTGGTCCTGGTCCACCCGGAGTGCGCCCACGCGGTCGTGACCCTCGCCGACCGGGTCGGATCCACCGAGCGGCTCCTCGAGTGGGTCGACGCCGCGCCCGCGGGCACCACGTTCGGGATCGGCACCGAGATCCACATGGTCCAGCGTCTCGCCGCGGAGCACCCGGACAAGACGGTCGTGTCCCTCGATCCGCTGGTGTGCCCGTGCTCGACCATGTTCCGCATCGACGCCCCGCACCTCGCCTGGTGCCTCGACGCGCTCGCCCGCGGCGAGGTCGTGAACCAGATCGTCGTCGACGAGCCCACCGCCGAGTGGGCCCGTGTCGCGCTGCAGCGGATGCTGGACCTGCCCGGCGTGCCCTCGGGTGGGACCTCGCCCATCGACTGACCCTCGACGGGCCGTCGCGGGTCGGTGCCGGCCGCCGAATCCGGCTCAGCCTCGCTTCCGGCGACGCCGATACAGCACGGGTGAGCAACCCCCCAGCCGGCCCGGCCGCGACCGGCGTCGACGTCGTCATCCTCACCTGGAACGACGGGCCGCTCCTCGCCGACGCGGTCGCGTCGGTCCGTGACCAGCCCGACGTCGCGGTCGCGGTGACGGTCGTGGACAACGGCTCCACTCCCCCGGCCGTCGTCCCCGGTGTGGACGTGCGGGTGATCCGCCGGGAGACCAACCTCGGTGTCGGCGGCGGCCGCAACGTCGGCGTCGAGACCGGCACCGCACCGTACGTGTGCGTGCTCGACAGTGACGCCCGGTTGCGTCCCGGTGGGTTGGCCCGCCTGGTCGCGCCGCTCCTCCGTGACGCCACGATCGGGTTGAGCGCGCCCGTGTTCTCGGGGCAAGCACCCGAGGCGAGCGCCGGTCGCGCGCCGACGTTGCGGCGCAAGGTGTGGCGGGGGTTGAACCGCACCGACCGGTACGCGCCGACTCCGGGGCAGGGCGCGGGCGACTGGTGGGACGTCGAGTTCGCGATCGGTGCCTGCCAGGTGTTCCGCCGGGACGCCTTCGACGCGGTGGGTGGTCTCGACGGCTCGGCGCGGTTCGGACCCGAGGACGTCGATTTCTGCCTGCGCCTCCGCGCCGCGGGCTGTCGCGTCGTGCAGGTCGCGGGACCGGTCTGTGACCATCCGCCCCGACGGGCGTTCCGCGGGGTGTGGACCCGCCGCGGCGCGGCGCACGCCGCCGCGTTTCGCGCGGCACTGGTGGCGTCACCGCCGCGGCACCGCCCCGGTGTCCAACCCGGTCCGCGCCAGGTAGCGCGCCGTCGGGCGGGGCGTGCTCGAGCGCGCCACGAGCGAGCGGCGGGTGACCGCCCGGAGGCGAGCCAGGTCGCTGCCGGTGACCGCGCCGGTGCCGATCACGGTGACCGCGTACACGGCCGTCCCCGCGGCGCCGGCCACGACGAGACCAACCGGGGCGAGCACCCAGGCCGTGGCGGCGGTCGCGAGCCCGGCGACGAGGATCCCGACGGCGGGGCGGGGGGTGCGCAGCGCGGCGGTGCGGTGCAGGAACCGGCCGAGCGCGAAGACCATCACGACGCTGCCGGCGGCGGTCGCGGCGGCGGCGCCGACCGCGCCGAACGGCGGCACCAGCGCGAGGTCGAGGGCCACGATGATGGCGACGACCGCGGCGATGAGCGGGACCGCCCGCCAGACCCGCTCCCCGGCGAGGATCGCCGCGCTCTGCAGCGCGGCGAGGAACGCGATCCAGAGCTGACCGCCGGCGATCGCGAGCGGGACCGCCACCCCGTCGTACCGGGCGCCGAACGCGGCGACGGTGAGCGGCTGGTGGAGACCGACGAGCAGCGCCGACACGCCGACCCCGAGGAGGGCGAGGAACCGGCCGGCGTGGTTGAGGGCCCGCTGGGCGCCGTCGCCGTCGTGGTCGGCGAGCCGGCGGCTCAGGATGAACAGGGCGGGGGCAGCGACGACCGTGCCGAGGTACGAGAGCGCCTCGAGGGCCCGCACCGCGAGGTCGTAGTTCGCGGTCTCCGCCGCGCTGCCGACGATGGACAGCAGGACCACGTCGAAGCGCAGCTGCAGCGCCATGATGCCGCCGAGCAGCCCGAACGGGAGCGCGTCGCGAAGCAGTGCCCACGAGGCGCGCAGGTCGTGTTGCAGCCGCAGGGACCACAGGCCGACGGCCCGGGCCTGCGTCGCCGCGACGAGCAGCGCGACGGTCGACGCCGCGGGGAGCGCGATGACCGCGCCGCGGGCCCCGTCGAGGAGCACGCCGACGATTCCGCCGACGGCCATGACCGCCAGCCACAGGAAGGTGAGGAACGCCCGGCGGGTGATGAGACCCCGACCGTCGAACGCGCCGAGGATCGACGTGAGGCAACCCGCGGCCGGCAACGCCAACGCGGCGATCAGCACGTCGGTGCGGGTCGCGGTCGGGTAGCCGACCGCGAATGCCACCGCGGCGACGACGAGCATCGACGCCACGCCGAGCGCGAGGCAGGCGAGCAGCGTCCGTGTGAGGAGGGTGTCGACGTGATCCGCAGCGCGGCTGACCCGCCGCACGATGACCGTGGTGGTCCCGAAGTCGGCGAGGATGCCGCCGACGACCACGTACGCCGACGCGGTGGAGTACCGGCCGAACTCGGCCGGGACCAGCGCGCGCGTGGCGACGAGCACGAACGCCGAGCGCGAGGAGCCGACCGAAGGTCTGCAGCACCGTGAGCGCGAGGGACCCGCGCGCCGCGGCCCGGGCCTCGTCGGACACCCCCCTCGGGGTCTCCGACGGCCGCATCGCGGGCGCGGTCATCGGCCGTCGCGTCCCATCACCGACCGGAGGGTCCGCCCGACGATCCTCACGTCGAGCCCGAGGCTCTGACGGCGCAGGTAGAAGAACTCGTACTGGAGCTTCTCGAGCGCCTCCACGTCGGTGCCGGCGTAGCGGTACTTCACCTGCGCCCAGCCGGTCAGCCCCGGCCGGACCAGGTGCCGGAGCCGGTAGAAGGGGAGCTTGGCCGAGAGCTCGGCGACGAGGTGTGGCTGCTCGGGTCGGGGCCCGACGACGGACAGCTCGCCGCGCAGGATGTTCACCACCTGGGGCAGTTCGTCGAGGTGGAAGCGGCGCAGCACCCCGCCGAAGGGGGTGATCCGCGGGTCGTCGACGGTGGTCGGGTCGCCGTGGGGGTCGACGGTGCGCATGGTGCGGAACTTCAGGATCGAGAACGCGGCGCCGTCGCGACCGACGCGAGGTTGGTGGTAGAGGAGCGGGCCACGGTTCGCGACGAGGTTCCCGACCACAACGATCGGCGTGAGGGCAACGAGCGCGACGGCGCCGGCGCTCCCGAGCGCGAGGTCGAAGAGCCGCTTCACGCGGGCGTACCGGGGCGCGTGGACCTCGCCGACGTCGAAGAGCAGCGACACCCGCTCGAGCTCGACGACCGGCAGCTTGCCGAGCCACTGCTCGTAGAAGAGCGAGAGGGTGCGGACGCGGACTCCGGCCTCGTGGAGGCGGGCGGCTTGGAGGACGACGTCTTCGTCGCTCTGCGCGCCGCGGCTCAGCACCAGCACGGTGGCGCGCGTCTCGGCGACGAGCTCGACGAGCGGGAGTCGCGGCGGGTCGTCGAGCCGGATCGAGTCGGGGCCGACCGAGGCGACGATGACCGCGTGCCGCTCCGGTGCCCGGTCGAGCTCGGCTCGCAACGTGTCGGCCTCGTCGTGGTCGCCGACGAGGACGACACGGTCGCGGTCCTCCGCCCGGACGCGGGCATCGCCCGTGACGCGGGCCCACAGCACGTACCAGGGCACCAGGACGAGCGCGGAGCCGAACACGACCACGCGTGGGAGCAGCGCGTCGCCGACGAAGAGCTCGATGACCGAGATCGACGCCGCCGCGACGGCGGTCGCGCCGACCGCGGCGAGGACGGCCTGGCGTCTCGTCCGCGGCACGTCGGGGAGCCCGAACCCGTACGCGGCGACGGTCAGGGCGAGGACGTACCCGATCGACCACGCGAATCGCGACGAGCCGGTCATCGGGTAGCCGTGGGCCAGGGCGTGGGCCGCGCCGAGACCGAGCACGCACGCGAGGGTGCCGGCGTTGACGGCCAGGCGGGCGAGGCGCCGCACGGTCGTGTATCGGCCGGAGCCGGCACGGGGCTGAGGTCGAATCCGCCCTTATCGGGAATACCGGGTGACCTGGAGGCGGATCACCTCGACGAGCGCGACCGAGTGGCCGGCCCCGCGCACGAAGGGGCCGAGCAGCGGCGGCGCCTGAGCCGGGGTCCGGCTGACGAGCAGGAACGAGGTCGCGCCGAGGCGCTCGAGGAGCCGGGTCGCCTGGGCCAGGTCGCTCGGTGTCGGGGCGGTCAGCCAGGGCCGGGTCGGGGTGTAGAAGGCACCGCCTTCCCGCCAGAGGTGCTGCAGCGAGGTCGACGTGGTGACGATGGGGCCTGGTGCCGCGGCGATGTTGCCGATCGTCCACGCGTAGTCGTGGCTCCGCACCGCCAGCCAGGCCAACCCAATTCCAGTGACCACCGCGGCGGTCGCGACCAGCGCCACCACGCCGCGCCAGGGGGCCTGCTCGAGCGCGACGGCTGCGACCACGACCAGCAGCAGCCCCGTGAGCAGCACGTACCGGCCGCCCCACTCAACCGCGGCGCCGCCGGTGTACTCGAAGACCCAGATGAGCGGCAGGGCGAGCAGGGCGATCGCGACCGGACGCTTGAACTCGGGACGCCGGTTCGCGACGACGAGCCCGACCACCGCGAGGGGCGAGGCCACGAGCAGCCCCGAGAGGAAGCTCAACCCGGCGTCGAGGCGGAGCAGGTAGCAGCATCCCGCGAGCGCGAGCACCAACCAGCCCACCCGATGTCGGTCGCGGTCCGGGCTGAGGAGTCGATACGTCGCGACGGCCAGCCGCGAGGGCGATCAAGGTCCCGAGGAGCCAGTCCAACGCGGGCGAGAACCCGTTCAGCCCGACCGTGAGCCGCATCGCGTCGTCGACCCGTGACGCGAGGCCGCCACCTCCGGACGCCGCCGCGCCCGACGCCCGCGCGACGCGGAACGGGCCACCGATGGCGAGAACCTCGAGGCCGGTGTTGGCGGCGAGGGGCAGGGCGATCCCGGCGAGGACCGCGACGCCGCACCGGGCCAGGTCGCGCCGGGGCCGCCGGCGGGACACCCACGCGACGACGAGGATCGTCACCAGGGCATAGACGAGCGCCTCGGTGCGCATCGTCGCCGCGACGCCGAAGAGGGCGCCGCCCGCGAGCGCGCCCCGCCAGCCGGCCCGACCTTCGGCGACGTCGAGGAGCCAGATGACGCCCCAGACCATGGCCGCGAGCCCGAGGGTGTGCTCCCAGAAGTCGAGGGAGTAGACGATCACCGGGGTCACCAGGCCGACGAGCCAGAACGCGAGGTCGCCCTGCCCGCCGAGGCGGCGGGCCAACGCCCGCGCCCCGAGCGCGGTGAGCACACCGCCGAGCATCGGGAGCAGCAGGATGGCGCGCATCCCGCCGAGCTCGTAGAGCGGATAGCCGGCGTAGAGCATCGGGAGGGTAGTGACGTTCACCCACTCGCCGCGGAGGTGGTCGGTCAGCGCGATCGGGTGGAGCACACCCTTCGGGTCGAAGGCTTGCGCCCAGTAGCCGAGATCCGGATTCAGGTCCCCGCGGGCGTCCATGGCCTTGAGCGTCGCGACCTTTCCGCCCTCGTCGGTGGTGAGGAACGCCCGCGGGTCGTTCGCGAGGGACAAGGCCATGTAGATGACGAGCAGCAGCGCGCACGCCACGGCGGGTCGCCGCCACCACGCGACCCGGCGCGGGGTCGGGGGTGTCGTCGCCGCCGGGGCCGGCGCGACGGCGGTGGTGGTCAACCGTGCTTGCGGGCGCGCAGCATCAGCAGTCGGGGGATCGTCGCCGCCTCCGCGTACTCCGCCGCTTGCGCGACGAAGCCGGGGGGTGGCGGCGGCTCCTCCATCCGCTCGACCAGGAGCCCACGGTCAGCCATCACGTTGATGTATCGGCTGAGGGGGCGGTGCATGAAGGGCAACCTGACGCCGGGGGCGACCTCTTCCATGGCGACGTCGTCGGGCAGGTAGGGGCCGACCCGCCAGTACTGCTCCTCGAGGATGTGGTCGTCGATCCAGCCGCTGCCGGGGGCTTGGAGGAGGGGATGGTTCAGGAACAGGCAGAACCGGCCGCCGGGGGCGAGGATCCGGGCCACCTCGTGGACCGCGGGTTCGAACGGGTCGAGGTGCTCGAGGGTGAGGCAGATCACCGCGGCGTCGAACGCGCCGGTCGCGAACGGGAGCGCCTCGGCGGCGCCGCGGGTGTAGCGCACGCCCCCACCGCGGGTCACCGCGGCGGCGAGCTGCCCCGCGGTGGGGTCGACACCGACGACCGACACCCCGTGGGCGGCGAGCCGGCGGGCGAGCTGGCCTTCCCCGCAGCCGATGTCGAGGAGGTGGGTGGTGCCGGCGAGGTGCGCTTCGGCGAGGGGCAGGATCTGCTCCTCGTACTCGGGGTCGGCGCCGGCGGTGAAGTGCTGCTGCCACCAGCCGGCGTGGGTCTCCCACGAGTCGGCGCTCACGGGTGCGACGCTACGGCGCGGGTGACCCGTCCGGGTCGCTCAGGAGAGCCCGAGGAGCGGGGCGAGGTACCGGCCGGTGTGGCTCTCGGCGGTCTTGGCGACGTGCTCGGGTGGGCCTTCGGCGACGACGTGCCCGCCGGCGTCGCCGCCTTCGGGGCCGAGGTCGACGATCCAGTCCGCGGACTTGACCACGTCGAGGTTGTGCTCGATGACGAGCACGGTGTTACCGGCCTGCACGAGCCGGTCGAGGACACCGAGAAGGCGACGGACGTCCTCGAAGTGCAGCCCGGTGGTGGGCTCGTCGAGGATGTAGATCGTGCGTCCGGTGGCCCGCTTCCCGAGCTCCGCGGACAGCTTGACCCGCTGCGCCTCACCACCCGAGAGGGTGGGGGCGGGCTGGCCGAGCCGGACGTACCCGAGCCCGACGTCGACGAGGGTCTGGAGATGCCGGGCGATCGTGGGCTGGTTGGCGAAGAACTCGAGCCCGTCCTCGATGGAGAGGTCGAGCACCTCGGCGATGTTCTTGCCCTTGAAGGTGATGTCGAGGGTGTCGCGGTTGTAGCGGGCCCCCTTGCACACCTCGCACGGGACGTACACGTCGGGGAGGAAGTGCATCTCGATCTTGATCGTCCCGTCCCCCGCGCACGCTTCGCAGCGGCCGCCCTTCACGTTGAACGAGAACCGCCCCGGGAGGTACCCGCGCACCTTCGCTTCCTGGGTCGCGGCGAACAGCGCCCGGATCTTGTCGAACACGCCGGTGTACGTCGCGGGGTTCGACCGGGGCGTGCGCCCGATCGGGGACTGGTCGATGTTGATGACCTTGTCGAGCGCGTCGGCACCTTCGATCGTCTTGTGGCGGCCGGGGACGGTCCGGGACCGGTACACGCGTTGCATGAGCGCGTGGAAGAGGATGTCGTTGACGAGGGTGGACTTGCCGCTGCCGCTCACGCCGGACACGACGATGAAGCAGCCGAGTGGAAAGCCGACGTCGAGGTCGTGGAGGTTGTGCTCCCGGGCGCCGCGCACGACCAGCCAGGCGTCGCCGGGTTCCCGACGTCGTTCCGGGACGGGGATGGTCCGCTGCCCGGACAGGTAGCTGCCGGTGGCGGAGCGGGGCTCGGCGATCACCGCGGTGAGGGGACCGGAGACGAGGATCTCGCCGCCGTGCTCCCCCGCGCCGGGGCCGATGTCGACGATGTGGTCCGCGACGCGGATGGTCTCCTCGTCGTGCTCCACGACGATGACCGTGTTCCCGAGGTCGCGGAGGCGCACGAGGGTGTCGATGAGCCGCTGGTTGTCGCGCTGGTGCAACCCGACCGACGGCTCGTCGAGGACGTAGAGGACCCCGACCAGGCCGCTGCCGATCTGGGACGCGAGCCGGATCCGCTGCGCTTCTCCCCCGGCGAGGGTCCCGGAGGAACGGTTCAGGCTGAGGTAGTCGAGGCCGACGTCGAGGAGGAACCGGAGCCGCTCGTTCACCTCCTTCAGGACGCCCTCGGCGATGAGCCGGTCCCGCTCGGAGAGCTCGACGGCGCCGAGGAACGCGGCGGCCTTCCGGATCGACAGCTCGCCGAGCTCGTAGATGTTGCGGTCCCCGACGGTCACCGCGAGCGAGGGGGGTCGCAGCCGCGCGCCGTCGCACTGGGGGCACGGCACCTCCCGCATGTACCCCTCGATCTGCTCGCGCGCCCGGTCGGTCTCGGCTTCTGAGTGGCGCCGCTCCAGCCACGGGACCACCCCTTCGAAGGGGGTGTGGTACGAGCGACGCCGGCCGTACCGGTTCCGGTACTGGACGTGGACGTCGCGTGACCCGGTCCCGTACAGGATCGCGTTGCGGTCCCGCTTGCGGAGCCGTTTCCACGGGGTGTCGACGTCGAAGTCGTACTCCTCGGCGACGGCCTCGAGGACGCGGTCGAAGTAGCGGCTGCGGAACCCGGACCAGGGTGCGATCGCCCCGTCGGCGAGACCGAGATCGGGGTCGGGGACGACGAGCTCGGGGTCGACCTCGAAGCGGGTGCCGAGCCCGTCGCAGCGTTCGCACGCCCCGTACGGCGAGTTGAACGAGAAGTTGCGGGGCGCGAGCTCGTCGAAGGACAACCCGCAGTGGTTGCAGGCCAGATGCTCGGAGAACGTGAGGGTCTCGACCTCGGCGGTCGGCTCGTCGTCACGGGGGACGATCTCGACCTCGGCGACCCCTTCGGCGAGGCGCAGCGCGGTCTCGAGCGAGTCGGTGAGGCGCCGCTCGATGCCGGCCCGACGCACGAGCCGGTCCACGACCACCTCGATGGTGTGCTGCTCGTAGCGGGCGAGCCGCGCCGGGGCTTTCGTGCCGAGCTCGTGGAGCTCGCCGTCGACCCGGGCGCGCGTGAACCCCTGCCCGGCGAGCTCTTTCAGCAGCGCGTCGTACTCCCCTTTCCGGCCCCGCACGACCGGGGCGAGCACCTGGAAGCGGGTCCCTTGGGGCAGCTCGAGGACCCGGTCGACGATCTGCTGGGGGGTCTGGCGAGTGATGACCCGACCGCAGTTCGGGCAGTGGGGCACGCCGATGCGGGCGTAGAGGAGCCGGAGGTAGTCGTAGATCTCGGTGATGGTCCCCACCGTCGAGCGCGGGTTGCGCGACGCCGACTTCTGGTCGATCGAGATCGCCGGGGACAGGCCCTCGATGAAGTCGACGTCCGGCTTGTCCATCTGGCCGAGGAACTGCCGGGCGTACGACGAGAGTGACTCGACGTAGCGGCGCTGCCCTTCGGCGTAGATGGTGTCGAACGCCAGCGAAGACTTCCCGGAGCCCGAGAGGCCGGTGAAGACGATCAGCCGGTCGCGCGGCAGCCGCAGGTCGATGTTCTTCAGGTTGTGCTCTCGGGCGCCCCGGATGACGAGATGCGCGCCGGCGTTCGGCTCCGCCACGCGGGCCAGCGTACCGGCCGCTCCGGACGTGCGAACGGACGTTCGGGCCCGCGGGTCACGGGCCGGCCGGCGGCGCGACCTCCGACGGGGGGCTCAGCGGGCGACCGCGCCGACGCGGCCCACGGCCGGGGTGGTGGGCACGGCGACGGGCACGGGCGCCGCGGATCCGGGGCGACGCGCCGCGAGGCCGCCGAGGACCGCGACGGAACCGAGGGTGAACAGCGGGAGCAGGGAACGGGTGAACCCGGAGTTCGTCACCCAGACGTCCTCGCCCAGCAGCGCCCCGAAGAGGAGGTAGGCGACCGTCACCCAGGTCAGGACGTCACGGGGCGCGGCGCGGACCGCGACGATCGCGATCGTGGCCGCGAGCGCCACGAAGGGCCGCCACGTCGACGACCGTGCCGGCATGGCCGAGGCTGGCGACGAGGCCGGCGCCGGGAAGGCCGAGCCGCCCGTGGGCCCGGTCGAAGGGCGAGGACCCGGTCCGAACGGTGAGCAGGGCCACCCACGCGGTGAACGCGGCGAACGGGACGAGCAGCGGCGCGACGTCGCGGCGCCGGGTGGTCCGGTGGGCGGATGGGCCCGCGAGGGTCCAGACCGCGAGCGCGGCGACACCGACGAGCATCGTCTCGCGGGTCAGCACCGCGGCGACGAGGACCACCACGGCCGCACCGTGGCGGTCGCGCTGCCACCAGCGGATCCCGACGACGAGCAGCGCGAGCGCGAGCAGCTCCGGGGTGAACTCGGCGAGGGTCTCGACGGCCGCGACCAGGACGAGGAGCGCCCACCAGGGGCTGACCTCGCGGTCGCGGAGGAGGGACCCGACCGCGGCGACCGCGGCCCCGCACGACAGGACGGTCAGCGCGGCGAGGGCCCAGCCGGTCAGGTCGGGCCGGCCGCCCGACGCGACCCACGTCAGGTACCCCCAGAGCGGGCGTTGGGCGCGGTACGAGAACTCGCCGGCCGGTTCGATCACCGACGGCCGGCGCAGCAGCGGGTCCTGGGCGAGGGCGGCGAACGCCCACCCGTCACCCTCGACGAGGACGGCGTCGACCTTCGGGAGCGGACGGTCGTAGAGGGTCACGAAGTCGGGCCGGTGGCGACAGCACGGTGACGGCTGGGCGATCACCCGACCGGCGACGAACACGGTGGCGGCGACGAGCGCGACGGCGACGACCGGTGCCAGCCGTCCACGGGTTCGGGGGCGTGACGCCACTCCCGGGTTTCGGCACCGTCGCGACCGGCCTTGATGGGCGCCCCGCCCGGGGTGGCCGCCCCCGAGGCGATGTCGGCCTACCCGGCGGCTCGGAGCTCGCGGCGCAGCTCGGTGATCTCGTCGCGGAGGCGGGCCGCTTCCTCGAAGCGGAGCTCCTTGGCCGCCTCGTGCATCTCCTCCTGGAGGCTCTGGATGAGTCGACCGAGCTCGTCGGGGGCGACGCCGGTGAGGTCGAACACCGCGGAGCGGGACGGGCTGCGACCTCGACCGCGGCCCCGTCCCGACGGGGTCGCGTCGCCGTCGTCGCGGGCTCGGACCATCTCGAGGATGTCGGTGACCTTCTTGCGGATGGTCTGGGGGTCGATGCCGTGCTCGAGGTTGTAGGCGATCTGCTTCTGGCGGCGCCGGTTGGTCTCGGAGATGGCGTGCCGCATCGAGTCGGTGACCTGATCGGCGTACATGACCACCTGGCCGTCGACGTTGCGGGCGGCGCGGCCGATCATCTGGATGAGCGACGTCGCGGAGCGGAGGAACCCCTCCTTGTCGGCGTCGAGGATCGACACCAGCGACACCTCGGGCAGGTCGAGGCCTTCGCGGAGGAGGTTGATGCCGACGAGGACGTCGAACTCGCCGAGGCGCAACGACCGGAGGATCTCGACCCGTTCGAGGGTGTCGACCTCGCTGTGGAGGTACCGGACCCGCACCCCGAGCTCGATGAGGTAGTCGGTGAGGTCCTCGGCCATCTTCTTCGTGAGGGTGGTGACGAGCACCCGCTGGTCGCGGCCTTCGCGGTCGCGGATCTCGGCGACGAGGTCGTCGATCTGGCCTTTCGTGGGCCGGACGATGACCTCCGGGTCGATGAGGCCGGTGGGACGCACGATCTGCTCCACCACCTGCTTCGACACCTCGAACTCGTAGGGGCTCGGCGTCGCCGACAGGAACACGACCTGGTTGACCTTCTCGGTGAACTCCTCGAAGCGCAACGGCCGGTTGTCGAGCGCGGACGGGAGCCGGAAGCCGTGCCCGACCAGGGTCTCCTTGCGGGAGCGGTCCCCCTCGAACTGGCCGTGGAGCTGGGGGACGGTCACGTGGGACTCGTCGAGGACGACGAGGAAGTCGTCGGGGAAGTAGTCGAGGAGCGTGTAGGGCGCCTCACCTGGGGCACGGCCGTCGAGGTGCCGCGAGTAGTTCTCGATCCCCGAGCACACCCCGACCTCACGGAGCATCTCGAGGTCGTAGGTCGTGCGCATCCGCAGCCGCTGCGCCTCGAGGAGCTTGCCGTTGCCCTCGAGCCAGGCCAGCCGCTCCGCGAGCTCGGCCTCGATGCCCTCGATCGCGGTCCGCATCCGCGATTCGGAGGTCACGTAGTGCGACGCGGGGAACAGCACCAGCCGGTCGAGCTCCTCGACCACCTCGCCGGTGAGCGGGTCCACCGACGCGATCCGCTCCACCTCGTCACCGAAGAGCTGGACCCGCACCGCCCGCTCCTCGTACGACGGGTAGATCTCGATCGTGTCGCCCCGAACGCGGAACTTGTTGCGGGTGAAGTCGTAGTCGTTGCGCTCGTACTGCAGCTCGACGAGCCGGCCGAGCACGGCTCGCTGGTCTCGTTCCTCGCCCCGGTCGAGGATGAGGCACTGCCGCTCGTACTCCTCGGGGGCACCCAGCCCGTAGATGGCCGACACCGACGCGACGATGATCACGTCCCGGCGTGACATGAGCGCGCTCGTCGCCGAGTGTCGGAGCCGGTCGATCTCGTCGTTGATCGAGCTGTCCTTCTCGATGTACGTGTCGGTGGTGGGCAGGTACGCCTCGGGCTGGTAGTAGTCGTAGTAGGAGACGAAGTACTCGACCCGGTTCTTGGGGAAGAACTCGCGGAACTCGGAGGCGAGCTGGGCGGCGAGGCTCTTGTTCGGGGCGAGCACCAGCGTCGGGCGCTGCACCCGCGCGATCACCCCGGCGATCGTGTACGACTTGCCCGACCCGGTGATGCCGAGGAGGGTCTGGAACCGGTCACCCCGCTCGATCCCGGTGGCGAGCCCCTCGATCGCGGCGGGCTGGTCCCCCGCGGCGCGGAACTCGGACACCAGCTCGATCGGAGGCATCCGTCGATCGTACCGGCGCGCGCCGACAGTCAGGTCGGCGGTTCGGTGGTGCTGGTGTCGTCCCGGCGCCGCTCGAGGTCCTTCCAGACGTCGTCGACGCGGCGTTCGAGCGCGGCGAGGTCACCGGTGTTGTCGATGGCGTAGGTGGCGAGCGCCCGACGCTCCTCGTCGGTCGCCTGCGCGGCCATGCGGCGCTCCGCGTCGGCGCGGGGGACGCCGCGACGTTCCAGCCGGTCGAGGCGCACGGCGCGGGGCGCTTCGACCACGATGACCAGCTCGTAGCCCCGGGCTCGGGCCTGGGTGGATTCGGCGAGGAGGGGCACGTCGCACAGCACGATCGCGCCCGGGGGTGCCTCCCGCATCCGGCGGGTGAACTCCGCGTTGATCGCGGGATGGGTGATGGCCTCGAGCGCGGCACGCGACTCGGCGTCGGCGAACGCGACCGCGGCGAGCGCGGGCCGGTCGAGGCGCCCGTCGGCGTCGAGGATGCCGGCCCCGAACCGGTCCACGAGGGCCTGGAGGGCGGGCTGGCCCGGCTCGACGACCTCGCGGGCGATCGCGTCGGCGTCGACGAGGACCGCGCCCCGCTCGACGAGGAGCGCCGCGACGGTCGACTTGCCCGACCCGATCCCGCCCGTGAGCGCCACGACCACCACCGCCGGGATGGTAGGGGCCCGCGGGTCGACCCGACGGGGTTCACCGCTCAAGAACCTTGCGCTTACCTGCCGATAACCCGGCGGGGACGGGGCCGGGGCGTCGGGACGACGAGAGCGGACGGCGGCATGGATCTCCTGGTGTGGTGGACGTGGCTCCGAGCCCGGTTCGGGCGTGACGAGCGGGGCGCTGACCTGGTCGAGTACCTGCTCCTGTTGGGGCTGATCGCGATCGCGGTCATGGGCGCGGTCCTGTTCCTGAGCTCCCAGCTGCGTCCGACGTTCAGCCAGGCTGGGAGCCACCTGAGCCAGGGCTCCTGACCGCCGGTCGGGGCTGGTCCCGACCCCCGAGCGGCGCGGGGTGGCTCGGGGGCGGGGCGGGCCTAGCCTCCGGCGGTGCTCGGGCTGGCGCTCGTCGCGGTCTCGCTGGGCGCGTCGAACCTGGCCGCGGCGATCGCGATCGGCGTCGGCGGGGTCGACGCGGCGATCCGGTGGCGGGTGGCGTCGATCTTCGGGGCCTTCGAGGCCGGGATGCCGCTCGTGGGGTTGGCGCTCGGCCGGCAGGCCGCGGAAGCGCTCGGGGGGGCGACCTCGGTGGTCGCGGGCGTGATCCTCGTCGCGGTCGGGGTGGTGGTCGTCGTGACCGGCGGCGCGGGTCCGGATCGGGTCCCGATCGGCGCGCAGCGGGGTCGGCTCGTCGTCGCCGGCGCGGCGTTGAGCCTCGACAACCTGGCGGTCGGGTTCGCGTTGGCGTCGTTCGCGGTCTCGTACCTGGTCGTCGCGGTCGTGGTCGGGGCGGTGAGCGTGGCCATGACCCTGGTCGGGCTCGAGCTCGGCGGTCGGCTCGGCGCGGCGTTGGGGCGGCGCAGCGAGCAGGTGAGCGGCGGGATCCTGATCGGGGTCGGCCTCGCGGTCGCGGTGGGGCTGCTGAGCTGACCGCGGCCGTCAGGGCCGGGGGTGGAGCGTGACGTCGTCTCGGACGAGCACCACCCGGGTGCGGTCCCGTTCGACGGTCCGCCAGTGGCCGCTCGCGGCGACGAGCGCGGCGAGGGGGTCGTCGCGTGGCCAGACGATCACGCGGATGTCGTTGCGCCGGAGCACGTCGGCCCAGCCGGGCTGGGCCCGGGTGAGGGTGAAGTACTGCGCGATCAGCGACCGGGGGTACATGTCGTAGCGGTCGTCCATGAAGACCCGCTGGTGCGGCCAGTACTGGAGGATGACGTAGCCGGCGTCGGCGTCGGTGGTGAGGAGCCGTTGACCGAGGAGGCCGTCGCGCTGCACGGTCTGCATCGCCGTGACCGGGTAGACGTTGAACGCGAAGTCGGGTTGCGTGGCGGCTCGCGCGGTGAAGACGACGAGGACGAGCACGAGCGTGCCGGCGACCAGCCAGCCGAGGCCGGCGCGTTCACCGCCGCGCCGGCGAGGGACGGCCACCATCCGGGCTGCGATCGGCAAGCCGACGAGCGGCGCGAGGGCGATGTTGCGCAACGCCCACAGGCCGAGGAGGAGGAACGGCAGGCTGACGAGCAGGTCCCGGCGGGACACGCGCCCGGGCGCTCGGGCGAGCAGGACGACGAAGACGACGATCCAGAGCGCGTACGCGTAGCCGCGGGCACTGTGGAAGTCCGGTGATCCCCACTCCACCACGTGGCGGAGAACGTCGGAGCGGGTGAGGAGGGCGACCGGGAAGGTGACGAGGCTCGCCCCGTACGGGTTGACGAACACGACCACGAACGCGATGGCAGTGCCGGTGAGGAGGCGCCGTTCCCGTCCGGCCCACGGCGGGTGCCCGTCGAGCCACCGGCCGAGCAGATGCAAGGCGAGGTACGCGAACCCGAGCGCGAACGTGCCGTGCACGTTCGCCCAGCACCAGAGCAGCACGGGGAGGGCGACGAGGGGACGGCGGCCGACGAACGAGTCGGGCACCTCGACGACCCAGAGCAGCACGACGAGGGCGAGGACCCCGAAGACGAGCGGCCGGGCGGACCACAGCGTCGCGAGGCCGGCGACGGCGAGGGCGGTGAGCAGCGCGGCGCGGACCCGGTCGCCGCTCAGGTGGAGCGCGAGCCGGAACGCGAGCACGCCGACGAGGGCGCCGACGACGCCGATGAGGAGGCGGATCCCCCACGCTCCGGCGGTCCGGTCGGCGACGGCGTAGAGGACCTCGGCCAGCCAGGACTGGACGACCCAATGCGCGCCGGGCGCGGTGAACGAGAACAGGTCGTGGTGGGGGAAGCCGGAGTCGAGGATGACTTGCCCGCTGCGCAGATGCCAGAAGAACGAGTTGTCGGAGAGCCGCTCGATCCCGATCGCCCAGCCGAACAGGGCGAACACGCCGGTGAAGAGCGCCTCGAGGCTCGGGCCGCGTCGAGGCGGGGCCGGCGGCGAGCCGGTGCCCGCAGGCCCGGGGCGGGGAGGTGCGGTGACGACGGCCATGCTCAGAGGGTGCGCGCGATCTGGATGAACGCGGGCCCGAGGATGACGACGAAGATCGACGGGAAGATGCAGAACACCATCGGGAACAGCATCTTCACCGGGGCCTTCTGGGCCATCTGCTGGGCGCGGAGTCGGCGTCGGATGCGCATCTCGTCGGCTTGGGAGCGCAGGATCCGCGAGATCGACACGCCGAAGGTGTCGGCCTGGAGCATGGCCAGGATGAACGCCCGCAGCTCGGTCACGTCGCAGCGTTCGTCCATGGCCCGCAACGCGTCGGCGCGAGTCGATCCGAACCTGGTCTCGCGGAGCATGCGGCGGAACTCGTCCGAGAGGGTGCCGGGCACCGCACCGGTGGTGCGCTCGAGGGCCTGCTCGAACCCGAGGCCAGCTTCGACGGAGATGACGAGCAGGTCGAGGATGTCGGGGAGCTGCACCGCGATCTCGTGCTGGCGCCGTTCGATGGCCCGGGACAGGTACACGTCGGGCGCGAAGAACGACACGGCCCAGAGGACCGCGACGAACAGGATCGCGACGAACCCGGTCAGCTGCAGCCCGAACAGGATCAGCGGGAGCCACACGATCCCGGACATGAGGCCGAGCAGCTTCCAGACGAGGATCTGGTCGACGGACAGGCGCGACGCGTTGCCGCCGAGGACGAGCTTGCGGGCGACCTGGTCCCGATAGCCCTCGGGGGTGAAGTGCCGGGTCAACGACGCGAAGGTCTCCATGAGCGGGCTCAGGACCCGTTCGCTGATCGGGGCGAGCATCTCCTGGTCGCGGACGTCTTGGATCTGGTAGCCCTCGAGCCGA
Organism: uncultured Actinomycetes bacterium; assembly: GCA_963714105.1. Classification (GTDB taxonomy): domain Bacteria; phylum Actinomycetota; class Acidimicrobiia; order IMCC26256; family PALSA-555; genus PALSA-555. Next base: position 3,359,671 of record OY970233.1, read on the forward strand.
CGCAGCGATTCGCGCACGCCGGAGCGTTCGACGACGACGCCGGTGGTGAGGAGCCCGAGGAGCAGCACCGCGGCGGCGACGCACGCGGCGATGATCGGTGGGGTGAGCATCAGACCTCGATCGCCATGACGCGGCGGAGCCACACGTACCCGACGACCGCCATCACCGCGGACAGGACGACCGCGATGATCCCGATCGGCTCCTGGAACAGCACCTTCATGTAGTTGGGTTGGACCAGGTACAGGACCGCGGCCATCGCGGGCGGGAAGATCCCGAGGATCCACGCGGAGAGCCGCCCCTCGGCGGTGAGGGCGAGGATCTCCCGCTTGAGGCGCTCCCGTTCGGTCATGGTGCGGGCGACGGTGTCGAGCAGCTCGGCGAGGTTGCCGCCGACCTCGCGTTGGATGCGGATGGCCATGACCGCCCACATCAGGTCGACGCTGTGCATCCGGTTCGCGGAGTCCTCGAGGGCGTCCTCGATGGGTCGACCGAGTCGGCTCTCGGTGAAGCAGCGGGTGAGCTCCCGGCGGGTCGGCTCGGACGCCTCCTCGCAGACCGCCTCGAGGGCCTGCGCGAACGAGAACCCGGCCCGCATGGACCCGGCGAGCAGGTTCAACACGTCGGGCAGCTGGGTCTCGAACTGGCGGACGCGGCGGCTGCGGCGGAACTCGAGGGTGAGGACGGGCGCGACGGCCGAGACGATGGTGACGACGAGCGCCGGTCCGATCCCGAGCAGCAGGGCGGACCCGACGAGCATCACGAACAGGGCCGCGAGGTAGAAGAAGATCGCCTCGGTGGGTCGGACGGGGAGGTCGGCCTGCTCGAGCTTGTCCTCGACCCGGTTCAGGAGCCCGACCCGTTCGGCCATGCGGCCGGTGAACTCGGCCATGTCCTGGACCAGGCGGGTCTCGGCGAGGGCCTGGTCGCCGCGGGCGACGGGGTGATCGTCGAGGTCGGGTTCGGGTTCGCCGTAGCCGGTGAGGCGCCGCTCCAGGGTGCTGCGGTGATCGCCGGTGATGAGGAGCACCGCGAGGGCGAACGCCAGCACCGCGCCGGCCATCACGATCGGGAGGATGGTCCGCCAAGTGGTGCTCACCGCGGCGAGCGTCTCGCTGAGTGTTGCCACGGTCATCGGCGCATCGTCCCGCGGCGGGAGAGCTGCTCACCGGCGAACAGCGAGTGGTCGAGGTTCACGCCGTAGTTGGCGAGCCGCTCGGAGAAGCCGGGGCGGATCCCGGTGCTCTTGAGCTGCCCGAGGAACCGGCCGTCGGGGTCGATGCCCATCGAGTAGTCGAACAGGTAGAGGTCTTGGAGGACGATGACGTCGCCTTCCATCCCCATGACCTCGCTGACGTGGGTGACCCGCCGGGTGCCGTCCCGCAGGCGGGACAGGTGGACGATGAGGTCGAGGGCGGAGGCCATCTGCTCGCGGATGACCCGCACCGGCAGGTCCATGCCGGCCATGAGGGCCATCGTCTCGATGCGGGAGAGGGTGTCGCGCGGCGCGTTGGAGTGGACGGTGGTGAGCGACCCGTCGTGGCCGGTGTTCATGGCCTGGAGCATGTCGAGGGCTTCGGCGCCGCGGGCTTCCCCGACGACGATCCGGTCCGGGCGCATGCGCAGCGAGTTGCGGACCAGGTCGCGGATGCGGATCTCACCGCGACCTTCGATGTTGGGGGGGCGGGCCTCGAGGCACAGCACGTGGGGCTGTTGGAGCTGGAGCTCTTTGGCGTCCTCGATGGTGACGATCCGCTCGTCGGCGGGGATGAACGACGACAAGACGTTGAGGAGCGTCGTCTTGCCGGTGCCGGTCCCGCCGCTGACCACGACGTTGAGACGGCCGCGGACGCAGCAGTCGGCGAAGTGGGCGACCTGCTCGCTCATGGTCGCCATCCCGACGAGGTCCTGGACGGTGAACGGGTCGGCGCGGAAGCGGCGGATGGTGAGGAACGGCCCGCCGATCGCGAGCGGGTGAACGATGCAGTTGACGCGGGACCCGTCGGGGAGTCGGGCGTCGACCATCGGGGTGGCTTCGTCGACGCGGCGGCCGACCTGGCTGACGATCTTGTCGATGATGCGCCGGAGGTGGGTCTCGTCGACGAAGTGCACGTCGGTGAGGGCGATCTTGCCGTCCCGTTCGATGTAGACCCGGTCGGGTCCGTTGACCATGATCTCGCTGATGTTCGGGTCGCGGAGCAGCCGGTCGATGGGCCCGTACCCCAAGATGTCGTCGAAGACGGACTGGACGAGCAGTTGACGTTCGGCGGTGCCGAGCGCGAGCCGCTCCTGGGCCATCGCCCGTTGCAGCTGCTCTTCGACCTGCTTGCGCAGGTCGGCTTCGGAGATCCGCTGGTCGTAGAGCAGCGGACCGAGCTCTTGCACCACGAACTGGTGCATCTTCTGGCGGAGGTCTTCGAGGACGTGGACGCGGGGGGTGGCCCGTGGCGCCCCGGGGGCTTGCGGCGTCGGCCGCGGCTGCTGCCACTGACCGGTGACGGTCATCGACGCGCCCTCCTCTTACCGTTTCCCGCGCTGACCGGCGGCGGCCCTTCGGCCGTTTGGTGGCGTCGGGGCCGAGCAGCGTCATCGCGATGCGGTCGAGGGCCCGGCTCGCGGGCGCGTCGGGTGCGTGCATGACCACGGGCACACCCGCGTTCACGGAGATCGGGACGGCGATGTCGGACGGGATGGGGAACTCGGCGCGGAGCCCGAGGACCTGTTCGACCTCGTTGACCTCGATCTTCACCTGGGTGTTGGCCCGGTTGAGGACGAGGCGGAGCTTGGGGCCGGCCAGGTTGGCGAGGTCGAGGGCGTGCATCCCGATCTTCAGGTTCTTCACGCTCGGGATCTCCAGGCTGCCGATGAGGAGGACGATGTCGGCGGCTTCGACGAGCGCCACCGCGACGTCGTCGAGCTGGGGTGGGAGGTCGGCGACGACGAACCCGCAGATCGACTGCAGCGCCCGGCACACCGCGACCAGCTCGTCGGGGGCGATGCCGCCCTCGAGCATCGGCTCGGTCGGGGCGGGCAGGACGTAGAGGCCGCTGCCGTGGCGGGTCAGCATGCTGCCGACCAGCTCGAGGTCGCCGTACTGCGCGGCGGCGGCCGCGTCGACCACGGTGTGCTGGGGGGGCATCCCGAGGAGGACGGCGACGTCACCGAAGTTGACGTCGGCGTCGACGAGCGCGACGCGGTCCTCGGTCCGGAGAGCCATCGCCGTCGCGACGTTGATCGCGACGGTGCTCTTGCCGACGCCGCCCTTCGTGGAGAAGACGACGACGAGCTGCCCGGTGCTGGAACGGACCGGCGACGGCGCCGGGGTGCGGCTGGCGGTCCCGGCGAGCATCTCCCCCACCCGCCCGACGGCCTGCCCGAGCGCGGCGGCGTCGTTCACCGCGACGGTGTCCCGCACCCCGGCTCGCAGCGCGGCTTGGAGCAACCCGGTCGAGGCGTCGTCGACCGCGACGATCGCCCCGAGGCTCGGGTACGCGGACACGAGCCGGTTGATCTGCTGGAACCCGTACGGGCTGGCCAGGCCGGGCCCGAACACCGCGACGACCGGTCGGCCGGGATGCAGCGCCTGGACCAGCTCCTCGACCGCGCCGAACTGCGCCGCGGTCGACAACGCGGTGCCGAGCCGCATCCGCTGGTGGGGGTCGGGCTCGACGATGGCGGTGTCGTACGCCGCGGGCGCGGCGGGCGGGGCGCCGTACTCGATCGCCACCGACCTACCGTCCGCTGGCCGCCACGGCGGCGCCCGGTCCGTTGGTGGACGACGCCAGCGCGTGCAACGTCAGGTAGAGGCTGCCGGCCTTGTCGGCGGCGACGACGCGCAACGCGTCGGGAGGTGACACCTGGAAGGTGATGAGACCCGAGCCGCTGCTGCTGCTCGAGGCTTGCGTCCCGCTCGTCTGGCTTCCGGGGACCTGCGGGCCGATGGCGAGGACGGGCACGTCCTGGAGGAGGTACTGGGCGCCGGCGTCGCCGACGACGGCGATGTCGACGTGGTCACCGGGGGCGATGGCGTTCGCGACGCCGTGCGCGGCGTCGACGTTCACCGTCACCGCGACGAGGTCGCGGCTGCCGATCGCCGCGGCGAGCGACCCGCCACCACCTTGGGCGGGGGCGACGAAGCTCGACGTGGTGATGAACTGCTTGGCGGTGAGGGTCGAGGCGGCGACCTTTCCCTTCAGGGTGCTGGTGTCGGTGACCGCGTCGGGCGGGATGCTGCCCCGCAGGACCTTCGCCGTGCCGATCAGCCCGTTCGCGACCGCGCTGTCACCCGACATGCCTTTCGGGATCTGCTGCGAGGCGACGAACGCCTCCACGACCGCGACGTTGCGTTGGGCCCGCTGGTCCGCGGACGAGACATAGAGGTAGACGCCGATCCCGGCGACGGCCGCGAGGATCACCGCCGCGGCCGCGATCAGGGTCCGCCGGTTGCCCACTGGCTCACTCCCTCGGTCGGGCCCCCCTGCGCCCCAAGGGCAGTCCCGCCTTCATCCTCGGCCCGCGCACGAGGGACCTTGAGGAGCAACCAGTTCTGGGCAGGCGGCCCGCCGCGGTGTGACCCCGGGTGGAGCCTGGGGTTAGGCGGGTTCGGGGGTGTCGGCAGCCGCGGCGGTCTCGAGGGTCTCCGCGGTGTCGACGGCGCCGGTGGCCTCGGCCGCGGCGACGTCCTCGGTCGGGCTGGCCGCCTCGGGTTCGGGCGGCGGGGGCGTGGCGGCGCCGCCGTTGGCGGTGTCCGGGCCGGGCTCGCCGTCGGCGCCCTCGTAGGCGGGGCCGATGTAGTTGCCCTGCTCGTCGTAGGCGTGGTCGCCGAACTGGTCTTGGTACTCGGCGGCGACGACACCACCTTCGGCGGCCTGCTTGATCGAGAGGGAGATCCGGCGGCGGTCGAGGTCGATGTCGATGATCTTGACCCAGAGCTCCTCACCGGGGGTGACGACCTGCTCGGGGGCCTCGACGTGGTGCGCGGCCATCTCGGAGATGTGGACGAGACCCTCGATGCCCTCACCGACCTGGACGAACGCACCGAAGGGGACGAGCTTGGTGACCCGGCCGTAGACGAGCTCGCCGACCTGGTGGCCGTTGGCGAACTCCTGCCACGGGTCCTGCTGGGTGGCCTTCAGGGAGAGCGAGATCCGCTCCCGTGACAGGTCGACGTCGAGGACCTGGACGGTCACCTCGTCGCCGACCTGGACGACGGAGCTGGGGTGGTCGACGTGCTTCCAGGACAGCTCGGACACGTGGACGAGGCCGTCCATGCCGCCGAGGTCGACGAACGCACCGAAGTTGACCACCGAGGAGACGACCCCCTGGCGGATCTCCCCCGGCTTCAGGTTGGTGAGGAACTCGTCGCGCTGCTCCCGTTGGGTCTCCTCGAGGTACGCGCGGCGGGAGAGCACGACGTTGTTGCGGTTCTTGTCGAGCTCGATGATCTTGCACTCGAGGGTGCGGCCGACGAACGGCTGGAGGTCCCGGACGCGGCGCAGGTCGACGAGCGAGGCGGGGAGGAACCCGCGTAGGCCGATGTCGAGGATGAGCCCGCCCTTGACCACCTCGATGACCGGGCCCTCGACGATCCCTTCCTTCTCTTTGATCTCCTCGATGGTGCCCCAGGCCCGCTCGTACTGGGCCCGCTTCTTGGAGAGGATGAGCCGGCCGTCCTTGTCCTCTTTGGTGAGGACGAGCGCTTCGAGTTCCTCGTCGAGGGTGACGACCTCGCTCGGGTCGATGTCGTTGCGGATCGAGAGCTCCCGCGACGGGATGACCCCTTCCGACTTGTACCCGATGTCGAGCAGCACTTCGTCGCTGTCGATCTTCACGACCTTGCCCGTGACGATGTCACCGTCGTCGAACTCGACGATGGTGGCATCCACGGCGTCGGAGAACGACTGCCCTCCGAGGTCGTCGAGGACGACGGGTCCGTCCTCGGGGGCGCCGACTTCGCCCGGGAAATGCTCGTCTTCGAGGACGGGGGCGCCGGTGCCTCCCGCCGCGTCCTGCTGCGACAACCTGACTCCTCTTGAACCGGTCCGCTCACGTCGCCGCGAATCGGCGACGCGAGTGGCGCGGCCTCGGCGAGACCGCCGCGGAAGGCTACAGGGTCATCCGCGGCGGTGCGCCACCAGCAGCAGCTCGGGCTGGTCGAGATCCGGCGGCGCGGCGCGGTAGCGGCCGGGGGTCACGCCGTGCACCGCGACGGCGTCGACGCCGGCGAGCGCCGCGAGCAGCTCGAGCTCGCGTGCGGTGAAGCAGGTGGTCCACAGGTCGGCGCTGCGCTCGTCTCCGTGCTCGTTCCGGAGCCGGGTGCGCTCGTGCAGGACCCCGGTCGCGGCGTCGAGCGTCTCGCCGGGTTCGAGGAACCGGGCCGCGAACAGCAGCGAGAACGCGGAGACGGCGAGACCGCCGCCGGGGCGGACGGACCGCGCGATGCGGGTGAAGACGTCGGCCTCGTCCCGGCCGCCGAGGAGCCCGAAGCCGCCCTGGCAGAGGCAGATCGCGGCGTCGAACTCGCCGTCGGAGGCGAGCTCGCGGACGTCGAGGACCGCGAACGTGGCCGGGAGCGCCCGCGCCTCGGCCGCGGCGGTGGCAAGCCCCACGAAGGTCGGGGAGGCGTCGATGCCGGTGACCTCGATGCCCCGGGCGGCGAGCGCGAGGGCGTGACGGCCGGGTCCGCAGCCGACGTCGAGGACCCGCTGGCCCGCGGTGAGGCCGAGGGTGTCGACGAGGAACGCCACCTCTTGTTCCGTGCCGCGGGTGAAGGCCATGACCCGGCCGGTGTCGGGGGCCCAGTAGGTGGGGCCGAGGAACGCGGCGACCTCGTTGAACCAGGGTCCCGGCGGGGGGGACGGGGCGGGATCCACGCGGGGAGGGTACGGCGCGGCTCGACGTCCCGGGCGGGGACGGCGGGGCGTCTACTTGGCTTCGGCCCAGTTCGGGCCGAAGCCGACGTCGACGACGAGGGGGACCCGCAGCTCGGTCACCGCCTCCATCGTCGCCCGGATGACCGGCTCGACGTCGGCCCGTTCCGTCTCGGGCACCTCGAAGACGAGCTCGTCGTGCACGGTGAGCAGCATCCGGGTCGCGTAGCGGCCGGCGTCGAGGGCCCGGTCGACGTCGATCATCGCGAGCTTGAAGATGTCCGCGGCGGAGCCCTGCACCGGGGCGTTCTGGGCCATGCGCTCCCCCATCTGACGGATGCGGAAGTTGTCCGAGGACAGCTCGGTGATCTGGCGGCGTCGCCCGAAGATCGTCGTGGTGTAGCCCCGCTCCTTGGCGTCGCGCACGGTGCCCCGCATGAACTCGGCGACTTTCGGGAATCCTTCGAAGTAGGCGTCGAGGATCTCGCGGGCGTCCTCGGTGGGGATGCCGAGCCGTTGCCCAAGCCCGTAGGCCTCCATGCCGTACGCGAGCCCGTAGTTGACGACCTTCGCGAAGCGGCGTTGCGCGGCGTCGACCTCGGTTTCGGGGACGTGGAAGACGGTCGCGGCGGTCGCGGTGTGGATGTCGACCCCCCGGTCGAACGCGTCGGTCAGGCCGGGGTCTTCGGCGAGGTGGGCGAGGACCCGCAGCTCGATCTGGGAGTAGTCGGCGGTGAGCAGCCCCCAGCCCGGCTCGGCGATGAACACCCGCCGGAACTCGCGGCCGTCCGCGGTGCGCACGGGCACGTTCTGGAGGTTCGGGGCTTCGCTCGAGATCCGCCCCGTGGTCGTGTCGGTCTGCTTGAAGGTGGCGTGGATGCGCCCGTCGGGTCCGATGAGCGGCGGGAGCGCGTCGGCGTAGGTGCTGCGCAGCTTCTCGACCTCCCGGTAGCGGAGGAGGTCCTCGACGATGGGGTGCTCGGGCGCCATCTTCTGGAGCGAGTCGGCATCGGTCGACGGGCCGGTCTTGGTCTTCTTCACCGGGGTGAGGCCGAGCTTGTCGAAGAGGACGGTGCGCAGCTGCGGGGTCGAGTTGACGTTGAACTCCTCCCCGGCGTGCGCCCAGAGGGCCCGCATGAGCCGGTCGCACTCGGTGGCCAGCTCGGCGCGCAGGTCGTCGAGGAACACCCGGTCGACGAGGATCCCCGCGTCTTCCATCTTGGCGAGGACCCGCACGAGGGGACGTTCGATCCGTTCGTGGAGCTCGGTGAGCTCGCGGGCGTCGAGCGCCTCGGCGAGCACGTCGGCGAGGCGGAGCACGGCGACCGCCCGCCGGCCGGTGTCCACGACGGTGGCCTGCCCGTCGAGGTCGAGGCGGCCCTCGTCCTCGTCGGGGGAGCGCACCTCGAGGGAGAGGTAGCGGAGGGTGAGGTCCTCGAGGCGGTACTTCCCCTCGGCCGGGTCGAGGAGGTAGGCCATGAGCGCGGTGTCCGCCTGCAGGGCCCGCAGGTCGTCGCCGAGGCCGTGCATGAGCTCCTTGGCCCGGTGCACGACGAGGGGCGGCCCGTCCACGCCGACGAGGGCCTGCCCCGCCGCGGCGACGTCAGGGTCACGGAGCAGGTCACCGGGGAGATACCAGGCGTCCCCCGAATCGTCGGCGAGCGCGAGACCGGCGACGGCGCCACCCGGCTTGGACTCCCAGCGGGCCTCGAGCGCGACGCGGCGACCCCCGCTCCTCGAGCGCGTCGAGTCGCGCCGCGGCGTGCTTCGCGTCGGGGAGGTTCTCGACGTCGACGTCGAGGGTGTCGGTGACCGCCTCGGTCGCCGCGTCGCCGACCGCTTCGAGGAGGCGGGTCCAGAGGCTGCGGAACTCGAGCTGGTCGAAGAGGACGCGGGCCGCTTCACGGTCGAACGACGGTTGCTGCAACGCGGCGACGTCGATTTCGACCGGGACGTCGCGTCGCAGCACCGACATCTCCCGGTTGAGGAGGACCCGTTCCCGGGCCGCGTCGAGGTTCTCGCGCTGCTTGGGGGGAGCTCGTCGAGGTGCTCGAGGATGCCCTCCACGGTGCCGTAGGTGGTGACCAGCTTCGCCGCGGTCTTCTCGCCGATGCCGGGGACACCGGGCAGGTTGTCGCTCGTGTCGCCGCGCAGCGCCGCGTAGTCCGGGTACTGCGCGGGGGTGACCCCGCCGGTGCGTTCCTTGATCCCAACTTCGTCGTAGAGGGCGTAGTCCGAGACGCCCCGCTTGTTGTAGAGGACCTTCACGTGGGGGTCGTGGACGAGCTGGAACGTGTCCCGGTCGCCGGTGACGACGACCACGTCGAGACCGGCGTCGTCCGCTTGGGTGGTGAGCGTCGCGATCACGTCGTCGGCTTCGACGCCTTCGACGTTCAAGACCGGGATGCGCAGCGTGTCGAGCACCTCACGGATGAGCGGCAGCTGGGCGGCGAACACCGCCGGGGTCTCTTTCCGGCCGGCCTTGTATTCGGAGTCCATGGCGTCGCGGAACGTCGGCCCGGGGGCGTCGAACGCGACGGCGATGTAGTCGGGGGCCTCGTCGGTGAGGACCTTGACGAGCATGGACGTGAACCCGTACACGGCGTTGGTGACGGTCCCGGCCTTGGTCGCCAGGTCGGTGGGCAGCGCGTAGAAGGCCCGGTAGGCCAACGAGTGGCCGTCGATCAGGAGCAGGGTGGGCACCAGCCGATGGTACGCCCGAGCCTCGGCGGCGCCTGGGGGGTCGACGGCTACGGGGTGAGCTCGCCGTCGACGACCCGTCGGGCGATCTCGGCGATCTTGACCCGCTCGTTCATCGCGCGGGTCTGGATGAACCGCCACGCGCGCTGCTCGTCGAAGCCGTGCTCGGACATCAGGCGGCCTTTGGCCCGGTCGATCAGCTTGCGGGCTTCGAGGCGGGCCTCGAGGTCGTCGACGTGGCGTTCCAACGAGGTGAGCTCGGCGTGGCGGGCCATCGCCAGCTCGATCGCGGGGATCAGCTCGCTCTTCTGGAACGGCTTGACCAGGTAGGCGAGCGCACCGGCGTCGCGGGCCCGCTCGATCAGGTCCCGCTGCGAGAACGCGGTGAGGATCAGCACCGCGGCGAGCCGCTCGCTGGCGATGTGTCGCGCCGCGGACAGCCCGTCGAGGCCGGGCATCTTCACGTCGAGGATGACCAGGTCGGGGACCAGCTCGCGGACCAGGTCGATCGCCTCGTCGCCACGGCCGGTCTCGCCGACGACCTCGTACCCCTCTTCTTCGAGGAGCTCGCGGAGGTCGAGGCGGATGATCGCCTCGTCCTCGGCGATCACGACGCGGGGGCGGACACCGTCGGGGCTCATCGCAGTCGGATCGGCGATCAGCGGGCGGACAGCTCGGCGGCCATACGGTCGAGGAGCGTGTCCTGCTCCCGACCGAGATCGCCGATCTGGCGGGCCAGCGCATCGCGGTGGCGGGACAGCGCATCCGCGTGCCGGCGGGCGTCTCGAGCCTCCGCGTCGGCGAGGGGCGTCTCGGCGAGCAGAGCCCGTAGCCGGGTGTCCTCGGCCTCGCTCTCCAGGAAGGCGAGCTGCTCCTCGGTGACGCGCAGCTCGACCCGCAGCCGTTTGAGCCGCTCGCTCACGTCGACGAGGCGCCGCTGCAAGATGGACCGAGCCATGAGGAGAGACAGTCTAGGGGGGCATTGGGCTGTGGCAGCGTGACGTGATGACCACCCACCCGATCTTCACGGAGGAGCACGAGGCGCTGCGCGCCTCGGTGCGGCGCTTCGTCGACCAGGAGCTGCGCCCCTCCGTCGACGAGTGGGAGGAGGCGGGCCGGTTCCCCGACGAGGTGTTCCGCCGCGCCGGGGCGCTGGGGTTCCTCGGGCTGCACTACCCGGAACGGTGGGGTGGCGCCGGCGGGGACCTGGCCGCGGAGATCGTGTTCGTCGAGGAGCTGGCCAAGGCCGGCTGCGGCGCGATCGCGATGGCGTTGTCGGTCCAGACGGACATGGCCACCCCCGCGATCGACCGGTTCGGCACCGACGACCAGAAGGATCGGTACCTGCGTCCGGCGATCGCGGGGACCAAGATCGCCGCGATCGCGATCACGGAACCCGACGCCGGCTCCGACGTCGCCGGCATCACGACACGAGCCGAACGTGACGGCGACGTGTGGCGGGTCACCGGCCGCAAGCTGTACATCACCAACGGGGCCCGCGCCGACTTCCTCACGTTGGTCGCCAAGACCGACCCGGCCGCCGGGCACCACGGCGTCTCGCTGTTCCTCGTCGACACCGACCTGCCCGGCGTGCACGTCGCCCGCACGCTGCGCAAGCTCGGCATGTGGTCGAGCGACACCGCCGAGATCGTTCTCGACGCCGTCCCGGTACCACACGCGAGCCTCATCGGACTCGAACCGGGGCACGGGTTCGCGCAGCTGATGGTGCAGCTGCAGTACGAACGGCTTGCGGGTGCGGCCGCGTCGGTGGGCAGCAGCGACGCGGCCCTGGCCCGTACGGTCGAGTACGCGACGCAGCGCCGCGCGTTCGGTCGACCGATCGGCCGTCACCAAGTCGTCGCGCACCAGCTCGCGAACGCGGCGACCGAGCTCGAGGCGGCCCGTGCGTTGCTCTACTCGACCGCGTGGCGGGTGATGCGCGGCGAGTACCCCGTCGCGGAGATCTCGATGACCAAGAAGTACTGCGCGCAAGTCCAGAACCGGCTCGTCGACACGTGCCTGCAGATCTTCGGGGGTGCCGGATATATGCACGAGGAGCCCATCTCGCGTGCCTTCCGCGACGCCCGCCTGCAACGCATCGGGGCCGGCACCGACGAGATCCTCGACGAGGTGATCTCGAAGCACCTCATCCCTGGCTACGGCGCGTCCTGAAACCGTTGCTCGGCAGTTCTGTGCCGATCGGCGAACCGACGCGCTCGAGACGATCGATGACGCCGTTGTCCGGCGGCCCGGTCATCAGCGGGATCATCGTCGCGAGGTGGCCGCTCGCGACGTTGTTCTGCGCCCTGTGCGCATGGTGCGCCCCAAGAGACGCCCGGCGCTCGAGGAACATGAACCTGCTTGGGTCGTCCTGGCACCGGAACAGATCGAATGTTCGCAGCCTTCGGCGTGCCGGCTGAGGTCCCTGCCCTCGCGCCGGAGCGGCTCCAGGCGTTCGGCGTCGCCGTCTGACGCCTGCAACTGGACCACGACATCGACGCTCACCTTCGTCTCCAATGTTCATCGACTCGGGTGTCCGCACCGAATGCCCGGTCCACGCGTGGTGAGCCCTTCGCGACCACGCGAGGTATCCACACCCAGCCGCAGGCACGGCGCCGCCGACGGCGACCTCGAGCGATCGACAAGGAAATCGCCAAGGGCTCACGCCGGATCGGCACCGACCCCAACTGACGCCACAGGCTGGAAGCCGTGTCGGTCCCCGGCTAGGGGTCCACTTTCGCCGCGTCGAGCAGGAGCGCCTGCGCGGCCGGGTCGACGGTCCCATCCGCGGGCCGCAACGCGGCACGGCGAAGCAGCGCAGCGTCGTAGTCCGCGAGTGCGGCGCAGAGAACGACCGCGCCGCGTCGCTCCTCCACCCAACGTGCCCGCGCGGCGCGCTCACGTGGCTCTGGACCGAGCTCCGCAGCCTCGCGTCGAGCGTGTGCCCGCAACGCCACGATGTCCATGGGCTGGTTGTAGCGACCCGGTACGACAGCAAGACGTGGACGCGAGCTGACCCCAGACGGGCCCGCTGCCGTGCCGGTCGGCGCGCCCCTTATCGGAGCGAAGTCATCGGTGCCCGGGGCGGGATTCGAACCCGCACGCTCTTTCGAGCAATGCATTTTGAGTGCATCAAGTCTGCCGATTCCTTCACCCGGGCAGAGGAGCATGATCCCACGGAAGTGACCGCACGCAGGGGTCCGGATGTCCTCCCGGGATGCCGAGCGGATTCGAGGTTTCCAGGGTCGACGCACCCAACTGCCGATCGATGCAGCCGAGGAGACCCCGCCGAGCGACACAGACAAGGAGCGCGGCGGCTCAGCAGGGACCGGGGACGGGCGCGAGCGAGCCGGGTTGGGGTGCCGCGGCGGGGGTGCTCGCGGCGGCGGTCGGGGTCGTCGTCGCGGCGGTCGGTGTGCTGAGACCCGAGAAGGCTCGGCCGAGCACGAGGTCGACGTCGGCGCCGGTGACGCTCGGGTCGACGACGAGCCGGGCGCCGGTGACGTACTCGGCGACGAGTCGAGCGGCGGCGTCGGCGCCGCTTCGGTAGTGGATCTCGCTGGTGGCTCGGACGGTGGCGTTGCCGGTTCCGGCGGTGACGAAACCGGCCCGTTGGAGCGCGGTGACGGTGCGCGCGGCGCTCCCGGCGACTCCGGAGCCGTTGAGGACCCGAACCCGGACGCTCGACGCTGCCGGCAACCCGGCGGTGGACGCACCCGGGGTTGACGGCGCGGGGGACGTGAGCGTCGCGGTCCCGCTGAAGTCGTTGAGCGCGGCGAGGACCTGACCGGCGGCGGGCTGGCGCAGGTAGAGGACGTCTTGACCCTGCTGGGTGGGGCCGGTCTGCCACGGCAGCGTGGTCGACTGCACTTTGGAGCGGTCAGCCGGGTTGACGCTGCGGAACGCGTCGACGACGGAGTAGAGGTCGCCTCGGGAGAAGCCGTCGTCGAGCTTCAGGTCGCCGGTGACCTGGTCGACGAGGCTGTTGGCCTGGAGCGGGTTGGACAGCGCGGTGTCCATCGCCACTCCGGACAGCTCTCGGATGAACGCCTGCTGGCGGCCGATGCGCCCGACGTCGGGGATCGAGTCCACGAGCTTCCAGGTGTGCGTGCTGACGTCGAACACCTGCATGTCCCGTGATCGGACGAACGACAGCGCCTGCGCGCCGTCGAGGTGGTAGCAGCCGGGGAGCGGGATGCTGAGATCCGAGAACGAGTCGCGGGCCGGGGCGGGGAAGTAGACGGGGACGGTGCCGACCGCGTCGACGATGTGGCGGAAGGTGTCGAAGTTGACCTCGACGTAGTGGTTGATCGACACGCCGAGATCGGCCTGGATGGTGTTGACGAGCAGCTGCGGTCCGCTGTTGAACGCGGAGTTGATCTTCGCCATCCCCTGTCCGGGGATGTTGACCCAGAGGTCCCTCGGGACGGAGACGAGCAGGCTGCGCCCGGCGTTGGGCTCGGTGTGGAGGATCATGATGGTGTCCGAGCGCTGCCCGTTGTTGCCGGACTGGCTGCCGAACGCGGACTGGTCGGCGGGGTTCGACACGAACGCGCGGGTGTCGGATCCGACCAGGAGGTAGTTGGCGCCTCCGGAGGGGGCGGACGCGAGCTGGAGGTGCACCTTCGGCACCGACGCGAGCTTCTGGGCGACGAGGACGTTGACCCCGAGGATCGTCACCAGGACGAGCGCGACGACCACCGCGAGCGCGAAGACGTACCGGCGGGCGAATCCGGTCGGGCGGGCGCGGCGACGACGCACCACTTGGACGGTATCGGCCGACCCTGCGGTTCCGACGTCAATGGCCCTAACCGGCGTGGCGGGACGGGTCCCGGGCTCCCGACCCACCGGCCTGGCCCGGACCGGATCCGGGGCGGTCGCGGTTGGCTCGCTCGGGGGCGTTGCCGGGGGGCTCGCCCTCCCGTCGGTACACTGCGGCGCAACGTGCCCGTCCTCGCCATCGCCCCCGTCACCTGGATCGCCGCGGTCTGTGGACTGTCCGCGTTCGTGTTCCTACTGATCGTGGTGGCCCCGTGGCGTCGGGTGCGGGCGGAATCCCGGCGCCTCGACGACGAGGTCGAGACCCGGCTGCTGCTCGGCGAAGACCCCGAGGAGCTCGCCGAGGAGCTCGACGCGCGGGCGGCGCAGCGGCCCCCGGTCGCCGACCTGCGCCCCGACGAGCCGACCTAGCCCCGCGCCCGGAACGGTGCGGGTCGGGGTGACGGCGGACGTCAGCCTTTCGCGAGGAGCTGCCTGACCACCGGGGTGACCAGCGCCGCGTAGCGACGCTGCCCGTCGGGGGTGGGATGGAACGGCGCTTGGCTGGTGACGCTGAGCAGGTTGCTGAGCCGGAAGATGGACAGGCCGTACGCCCACGGCTGCGGGCTGCACCACCGGTGGTTCTTCCCGTCGGGTCCGACCATCGCGTTGGCAGTGTCGGCGACCGCGACCCCCTTCACCGGGAGGCCCTTGATGGTGGTGACGATCTCCTGGTTCAGCTCGGGGACGAGGGTGCGGAGGTAGCTCACCTGGGCCGGGTCGAGGAGGGCCACGTCGGGGCAGCGCGTCGACCCGGTCGGGAGCGGGTCGTGATACGTCGTGAAGACGACCTTGGGGACCCGCCCAGCGGCGCGGCCCCGAGCCTGGATCGCCTGGACGAGCGCCTGGAGGTGCTGCCCGAGGAGCGGCAGGTTGGTGGAGAAGTCGCTCGTGACCATGGCCCCGGGGTTGGTGCTGGTGCACCGCAACGGCTCGAGGAACACCTCGGCGGCGAGGGCGTTCTCGACGCAGTCCTTCACGACCGGGACGAACCCCAGGTCGTCGGCGCCGAGCGAGATCAGCACCACGTCGGGTCGGGCCGCGTCGTACGCCGCGTTGAGGTTGACGCCGGTCGTGGAGTCACCGAACTGCGCCGGGCGCAGCACGGTGGTGCTGAGCAGCCCGGTGTCGGTCTCCGGGTTCACGATGCCCTTGACGTACTGGGCGCCGGTGCACGCGAAGGTCGTGAAGCGGGCGTGGAGGCTGGCGGCCACGACGTTCCCGTACGCGTCGGGGGACACGTGGCAGTCGGGATACGGGCCGGGCCAGGTCGCGTTGATGTTGCCGCCGGTCCAACGCTGGGTCGCGGGGTCGTACCGGTAGCCGTACAGGGTGCCTTCCCCCGAGGCCACCGAATCGCCGAGCTGCACGACCGACAGGGGCCGCGCCGCGGCGTGCGCAGCGCCACCCCCGGTGACGAGGGTGACGCTCAACGCGAAGGTCGCGACGAGCGTGGTGACGAGACGGGTCACCGGTCCGCGAAGGCGAAGAACAGTCGCGCCTGGCACGCGGTCGCGTCGTCGACGCTCGCGGTCCCCTCCCCCCAGCCGCCCCGGGCGCTCAACCGGTCGAGGGTGACGCTGAGCACGAGGTCGTCGCCGGGCCGGACGATGCGCCGCCACCGGACCTTCTCCACCCCGCCGAAGAGGGGGAGCCGTCCGGCGTAGCGGTCGTCGGCGAGGACCGCGATCGCGCCGGCCTGCGCGAGGGCCTCGAGCTGGATCACACCTGGGAAGACCGGGTTGTCGGGGAAGTGCCCGGCGAGGAACGCCTCCTCCCCCGTGACCCGGTAGCGGGCCTCGATCGCCGCACCCGGTTCGAACGCGTCAACGGCGTCCACGAACCGGAACGGTGGCCGGTGCGGGAGCAGGCCGACGAGCTGGGCCGAGTTCGCCACCGCCATGCCGGGACCCTACGCCCGCCGCGTCCCGTGGGCCTGTAACCCCGGGGGGCTCCCCGCGGTCGCATCGAGTACTTCACCCACCCGAGCGCCGGGAGCAGGCTTCGTGGGCATCGCCGTGGTGTTCCCCGGTCAGGGGACCCAGACTCCAGGGATGGGCGGGCCGTGGCGCGCCGATCCGGCGTGGTCGGTGCTGGAACGAGCCGAGGACGCGCTCGGTGAGCCGCTGGCCAGGGTCGTGCTCGACGCCCCCGCGGAGACGCTCGCCCGCACGCGCGAAGCGCAGCTGGCGGTGCTGCTCACGTCGCTCATGGCGTGGGAGGCGATCCGCGATCGGGTTCCCGAGCCGGTCGCGTTCGCGGGGCACTCGCTGGGGCAGGTCACCGCGCTCATCGCGTCGGGGGCGCTGAGCCTGGAGGCGGGGGTGCGGTTCGCGGCCCGCCGGGCCGAGCTCACCCAAGCCGCCGCGGACGCCCACCCCGGGCGGATGGCCGCGCTGCTCGGCGCCACCCCCGAGCAGGCCCTCGAGGCGTGCACCGCGGCACCCGACGCGTGTTGGGTCGCCAACGACAACGCCCCCGGGCAGGTGGTGATCGCCGGCACCCCCGAGGGTGTCGAGGCCGGCTCCGCCCGCGCCAAGGCCCTGGGCGTGAAGCGGGCCACCCCGTTGAACGTGGGCGGGGCGTTCCACACCCCCCTCATCCGCGACGCCGCCGACGCCCTCGTCGGCGAGCTGGCCACCGTCGACTTCGAGACCTCCGACGCGCCGGTGGTGTCGAACCTCGACGCGCGCCCGTACGCGACCCCGGACGGCTGGCGGGAACGTGCCGCGGAGCATGTGGTGGTCCCCGTGCGGTGGCGGGAGTCGACGCTCACGATCGCCGAGCTCGGCGCCACGACGATGCTCGAGGTCGGGTCGGGCACGATGCTCGCCGGGCTGGCCAAGCGCACCGTTCCCGACGTTCCGGTCCGGGGGGTCGCGACCCCCGACGACGCACACGCGCTCGTCCTCGAGGAGGCCCGCTGATGGAAGCCCTGCTCGACCACGGTGAGGGGCTGCTCGTCCCGGAGCGGATGATCGTGGCGCCCATCGCGGGCCGGTTCAGCCCGGTGGAGCTGGCCGACGAAGCCGACGTCCACGCGGGCCAGACGATCGGGATGGTCGAAGGGCCCGGGACGTCCACGAAGATCGCCAGCCCGTTCGCGGGCCGGCTGGTCGGCGTCCTGGTCCACCCGGGTGAACGACTGCGGGAAGGCCAACCCATCGCTTGGCTCCGCGTCTCCTGAGGATGCGGGCCTCCGTCACCGGCTGGGGAATCTCGCTCCCGGAAGCCCGGGTGAGCAACGCCGACCTCGAAGCCCAGGTCGACACCTCCGCCGCGTGGATCGTCGAGCGGACCGGGATCCACGAGCGACGCTTCGTCGGGCCGGGCGAGACCACCGCGTCGCTCGCCATCGAGGCCGGCGCCGCGGCGATCAAGCAGTCCGGAGTGAGCCCGGCCGACATCGACTTGCTGATCGTCGCGACCGCGACCCCCGAGCAGCCGATCCCCCACACCGGCGCGTTCGTCGGTGAGGGCATCGGGCTGCGCTGCGGCTCCTTCGACCTCGGCGCCGGCTGCGCCGGGTTCGTGTACGAGCTGGTGACCGGGGCGGCGATGCTCGCGTTCGGGGGCTTCGAGCACGTGCTGGTCGTCGGCGCCGAGACCCTCTCCCACATCATCGACCCGGCCGACCGGACCACCCGGGTGCTCTTCGGTGACGGCGCCGCCGCGCTGGTGCTCGAGCGCCGGCCCCGACGACGGGCCCGGCCTGTTGGCCTTCGACCTGGGCTGTGACGGCAGCTCCGCCGGGCTGCTCGAGATCCCCGCCGGGGGGAGCCGGATGCCGACCACCCCCGACACGCTCGCCCGGGGCCTCCAGTACCTGAAGATGCAAGGCCCCGAGGTGTTCCGGCGGGCGGTGCGCACGGTCGTGGACTCGGCGAATGCCGCCTTGGAGCGAGCCGGCGTGGCATCCTCGGATCTCGCCTGGTTCGTCCCCCACCAGGCCAACGCCCGGATCATCGACGCCGCGGCGCAACGGCTGGGGATCCCCGCGGAGCGCACCGTTGTGAACATCGATCGCTATGGCAACACGTCAGCGGCGTCGATCCCCCTCGCGCTCGCGGAAGCCGCCGACGCGGGCCGGTTCCACGACGGGGACCTCCTGCTGCTCAGCGGCTTCGGGGCCGGCATGACCTGGGGCAGCGCGGTGCTGCAGTGGGGTCGGCCGTGAGCGAAACCGCACGCACCGCGCTCGTCACCGGGGCCTCCCGCGGGATCGGCCGCGCCATCGCGCACCAGCTCGCCGCGGATGGGCACCGGGTCGCGTGCTGCTCGGCGAGCGACGGGTCGAAGGAGACCCGACGCGAGCTCGAAGCGAACGGTCACGAGGCGCTCGCGGTGAGCGCCGACGTGCGGGACCCCGCCGCGGTCGACGCCGCGTTCTCGGAGGTGGAAGCCGCGTTCGGCCCGGTGGAGGTCCTCGTGAACAACGCGGGCGTCACCGCCGACGGGTTGATCGCCCGCATGACCGACGACGCTTGGGCGCAGGTGCTGGACACCAACCTCACCGGCGCGTTCCACACCATCCGGCGGGCCACACCGAAGCTGCTCCGCGCGGTGGGGCCGCATCGTGAACATCTCGTCGGTGAGCGGCTACGCCGGCTCCGCCGGGCAGGCCAACTACGCCGCCGCGAAAGCCGGCCTCGTCGGGTTGACCCGGGCGGTCGCCCGGGAGCTCGCCACGCGCGCCATCACCTGCAACGTCGTGGCTCCGGGGCCTATCGTGACTGACATGACCGAGACCATGCCCGCCGACTGGCGGGCCGGGATCGAAGCCGCGGTCCCGCTGGGCCGGCTCGGCACCACCGCGGAGGTGGCCGGGCTGGTTGCGTTCTTGTGCTCCGAGACCGCCGCGTACATGACCGGCGCGGTGCTGCCCGTCGACGGCGGTCTCGGAATGGGCCATTGACCGGCCCCGACCATTCAGGATGAGGAGGACAAATGGAGCGTGAGGACGCAGTGGTCGCCCTCCGTGAGGTAGCGGTCGAGGTGCTCAGCGTGGAGCCCGACGCGGTCACCGAGGACGCCCGATTCAAAGAAGATCTCGACGCCGACAGCCTCGACCTCGTCGAGCTGGTCATGGGCCTCGAGGAGCGGTTCGACATCTCGGTGCCCGAGGAGGACCTCGAGAACGTCACCACGGTCGGTCAGGCCGTCGACCTCGTGCTCTCCAAGGTGGCCTCGAAGGCATGAGCTCGGCGCTCCTCGACCACCGCGGCCGACCCCGGGTCGCCGTGACCGGCATGGGGGTCAAGACCCCGGCCGGGATCGACCTCGACTCGTTCTGGGAGACGGTCCGCGCCGCCCGACCGACCGCGGCGACCGTCCCTCGGTTCGTGGAAGCCGGCCTGCCGGTCACGTTCGCCTGCACCGTCCCGGAGACGTTCGACCCGGAGGCGTACTTCGGCGCCAAGGACGTCCGCCGCCAGGACCGGGTGACGCATCTCGGCTTCGCCGCGGCCGCCGACGCGATCGAGGACGCCGGTGAGCTGAGCGTCGACCCGGAACGGTGCGCGGTGATCGCCGCCAGCGGCATCGGCGGCCTCCAGACCCTCGAGGAGAACGCCCGCATCTACTTCGAGCGCGGTCCGAGCCGGGTCAGCCCGTTCTTCGTGCCGATGATGATGCCCAACGCCACCGCGGGTGTCGTCTCGATGCGCTACGGGTTCACCGGCCCGGCGTTGTGCATCGCGACGGCCTGCGCGGCCGGCACGAACGCGATCGGTGAAGGCGCCCGGCTCATCCGTGACGGCAGCGCCGACGTCGTCGTCGCCGGGGGCACCGAGTTCCCGTTGACCTGCATCACCGTCGCCGCGTTCTCGCGCATGGGTGCGCTCAGCACCCGTAACGACGACCCGTCCGCCGCGTCGCGTCCCTTCGACACCGCGCGGGACGGGTTCGTCATCGCAGAAGGCGCCGGGTTCGTGGTCCTCGAACCGTTGGAGCGCGCGCTCGGGCGCGGTGTCCACGTGTACGGCGAAGTGTCGGGGTACGGCCGCAACGCCGACGCCTACCACATCACCGCGCCGTCTCCGGGCGGGGCCGGTGCGGCCGCGTGCATGCAGCAGGCCCTCGACGACGCCGGCCTGGGACCCGCCGACGTCGGGCAGATCAACGCGCACGGCACGTCCACCGACCTGAACGACGCCGCCGAGGCGGAAGCGATCCGGAAGGTCTTCGGGGACGGGTCACCGCCGGTCACGTCGACGAAGGGCGTGTTCGGGCACATGATCGGTGGGGCCGGCGCCGCGGAGGCGGTCGTCGCGCTCTGCTCGATCCGTGACGGGATCGCGCCGCCGACCGCCAACCTCGAGCAGCTCGGCGCCGACATCGAGCTCGACGTCGTGTCCGGATCGCCGCGCGAGATCGGGCCGGCACCGGTCGTGTCGAACTCGTTCGGGTTCGGTGGCCACAACGCGACGCTGGTCCTGACACCGACCGGGTGACCAGCCCCGCGCTGGCGCGCTCGGCCCCGGTCCCGGTCGCCGGGCGGCGCAGCGACGCGGCCACCGCCGCGCTCGGCGAGCTGCACGGACGCCGGGTGGTCACGTTCCGCATCTCGGACGGGAAGCACGTCGGTGCCATTGGCCCCCCCGAGGGCGAGACCCTCGAACGGGCGGTGCGGCTCGCCATCGAGGTCGGTGTCCCACTCGTCGGGACGATCGCCTCGTCCGGCGCTGACGTCACCGAAGGGGTCGCCTCCCTGCACGCCTGGGGTCGGGTCGCCCGGGCGTTGTCCGACGCGTCTGGGGTCGTCCCCACCGTCCTGCTCGTCGTCGGCCCGTGCGTCTCTGGTCCCGCGCTGCTCCTCGGGGTCGCCGACCTCACCGTCATGACGACCGACGCGTTCGCGTACGTGAGCGGCCCCGATACGGTGCGGGCGTTCACCGGGATCGCGCTCGACAACCGGGCGCTCGGCGGGGCGCCGCTGCACGCTCGACGGTCCGGTGTCGCGTCGCTGCTCGTCGCCGACGAGGACGAAGGGCTCCTCGCGGTCGCGCATCTCCTCGAGTACCTCCCTGCCAACCACCTCGACGACCCGCCTCGCCTCACCACCGACGACCCCGCCGACCGGGACACGGCCCGTGCCGCGGCCGCGGTCCCGGCCCGACGTCAACGCGTCCTACGACATGCGGGTCGTGCTCGAGGACGTCCTCGACGACGGCTCGTTCCTCGAGCTGCGCCCCGACCATGCGGCGAACCTCGTGACCGGGGTCGGTCGCCTCGACACCCACACGGTCGGGATCGTCGCCAACCAGCCCCACCAGCGGGCCGGGACCATCGACATCGAGGCGTCCGAGAAGGCCGCCCGGTTCGTGCAGTGGTGCGACTGCTTCAACCTGCCGTTGCTGACCTTCGTGGACACCCCGGGGTTCGAGCCCGGCACGGACCTCGAGTGGCGAGGCATGATCCGTCACGGGGCTGAGCTGGTCCACGCCTACGCGGCGGCGACCGTCCCTCGGCTCTGCGTCGTGGTGCGCAAGGCGTACGGGGGGGCCTACATCGTCATGGACTCGAAGGGGCTCGGCAACGACTGGTGCGGGGCGTGGCCGGCGGCCCAGATCGCGGTCATGGGCGCGTCCGGTGCGGTGCAGGTCCTCCACGGCCGTCGTCTTCGTGACCTCGACGACGAGGACCAGCGTGCCGGGGAGCAGGCCGCGCTCGAAGCCGAGTTCGACGAGCGGTTCTCGAACCCGTACGCGGCCGCGGATCGAGGCTTCGTCGACGAGGTGCTTCCCGCCCACGACACCCGCCGGGTGCTGGCCGCCGCGCTCGGACGTCTGCTCACCAAGCGGGAACCGGCCGACCCGCGCCGGCACGCCAACACGCCGCTGTAGGGAGGCGCCATGCTGCTCGACGGGAAACGCATCCTGGTCACCGGGGTGCTCAACGACGCGTCGATCGCGTTCTCGGTCGCTGCGTCGCGCCCAGGAGGAAGGCGCCGAGGTGCTCCTCTCCTCGTTCGGGCGGGTCCGCAGCCTCACCGAGCGGACCGCGCGGCGGCTCCCCGCCCCGGCGGCGCTCGTGGAGCTCGACGTGACCAGCAGCGACGACCTCGCCGCGCTCCCCGACCGGGTCGGGGGACGCCTCGACGGGGTCCTGCACGCGATCGGCTTCGCGCCCCGATCCTGTCTCGGCGGCGGGTTCCTCGACGCGCCGTGGGAAGACGTCGCCGTCGCGCTGCAGGTGTCGGCGTACTCGCTGAAGGCGCTCGCCGTCGCCGCGTTGCCGGTCCTCGAGCCCGGCGGGTCGATCGTCGGCCTCGACTTCGACAACACCCAAGCGTGGCCGGTCTACGACTGGATGGGGGTCGCGAAGTCGGCGTTCGAATCGACGGCCCGGTACCTCGCCCGGGACCTCGGGCCCAAAGGCATCCGGGTGAACCTCGTCGCCGCGGGTCCGATCCGCACGATGGCGGCCAAGAGCATCCCCGGCTTCGAGCACTTCGAATCCGTGTGGGCCGACCGGGCGCCACTCGGTTGGGACATCCGCGACCCGGAACCGGTCGCGCGGGCGTGCGTGGCGCTGCTCTCGGACTGGTTCCCGGCCACGACCGGCGAGATGCTGCACGTGGACGGCGGCGTGCACGCCGTCGGCGCCTGACCCCACCGATCGTCGCGGCGACAGAACCGATCGAGGGTCAGGCGTCTGCCCCGGACCAGCAGTCCGTGCTGACCGTCCGCGTCCCCGTGCACCCGGCCGGGTCCTCACGACGGCGCACGGGCGCGTCAGTGGGGACGGTGCACCGGAACCGGTCTGGCGCGACGCTCGAGGGACCCGGGCGCCTCGGGTTGAGCCGGGCTCGCGCCGGGTCAGTGGGCGGAGGGGAGCGGGTGCGCCTGGAAGAACCGCCAGATGATCTCGTTCGCCGAGATCGAGAACGTCGTCGGCCCGGTGACTGAGGCGATCGCGCGTGAGAACTCGCTGCCCGGCCAGGTGTGGCCGCCGCCGGTGATCCGGTAGAGCTCGACGTCGGCGTGGTTCGGGCAGCGGTACCGGATCAGGGTGACGTCGCTCGCCACCCGGGTCGAGGTCGGGGTCGCCGCGCACCGGTTCCGTCTGGCCCACGCGGCGGTGGTCTGCGGGATCGACGGTCCCCGGGTCGCCGACGCGGCGCCGCTCTGACCCAGTGACCGGTTGGAGCCGTCCGGTGCCGGGAGCGCCAGGGACTTCGCGCCCAGGCCGCCGGTGTACGAGAGGAACGGATCGGCGGTGCCGTGGAAGGCGACGACGGGAACCGCCCGGGCGGCGTGGCATCCGGTGAAGTCTTCGATCCCGGCCACCGGGGCGACGGCGGCCACGCGGGTCGGGTACGCGCACGCGACCCCGGACGTCATCATCGCCCCGTTGGAGAGTCCGGTGACGTAGACGCGCTGCTCGTCGATGCAGAGGGTCCGTTCGGCTTCGTCGAGCAGGGACCCGATGAAGCGGATGTCGGCGGAGCGGGGCGTCGCGTTCCAGAGCGGGATCGGTCCCTGACCTTGCGGGGTGATGGTGCTGAAACCGTGGGTGTCGCCGAAACGGCCGAGCTGGCTCATCTGCGCCTGGATCGGGGCGCTCTCCGCGTAGCCGTGGAGATCGACGACGAGCGGGAGCGCACGGCCGGGCTGGGCGCTTGGGGGGACGTGACGGAGGTAGAACCCGTCCACGCCGTCGGCCGCGAACGGGATCCGGCTGTCACCCGGCGCGACCGGAGGCCGCGTCGCGCACCCCGGCGAGGCCTTCACGGTCGTGTCCGCCGCGGTCGCGGGGACGACGGCCGACGCGGCCCAGGTCGACGTGACCGCGGCGACCGCCAGCGTTCCGACCGCAGCCCGCAACCCTCGGGTCGTCAGAGTCCCCCGCCGGCTGTTCGCGGCACGAAACCGAGGTCGCGTCCGGTGCACACCCCTGTTCTTACCTCGGGCGGCGGCCTCCGTCACGGCAGGGTAAGGAACGGCGCCGAGTCCGGCTCACGTGCCGGTGATGTCGACCTCGACGTGCGCACGGTCGATGACGCGACTGGTCCACCGCAGGTCCTTGCTGGGGTGGAGGAACTCGACCGTCGTGGGGCGGGAGCCGTAGCGCAGCCGCACCCCCATCGTCTCGGGAGGGTCCTTCCTCGACTTGGGCTGCGTGACGAGCAGCCAGATGGCCTCGTTCCGATCGCAGGGGGGGAACTCACGCTTGAAGGTCACCACCTCGACCGACACGAGCGCGAAGCCACCGGGCACCCGGAAGGTGTTCGGCTGGACTCGTTCGACGCAGTTGAAGTCGTGCAGCCGACCCTCGAGCGACACGAGATCTCCCTTGACTCGGAACTGGACGGTCACGACGTCGGGACTCGAGCTCTGCGTCGAGCGGGCCGCTCCGGCGGACCCGACGGTCAGCGCGACGGTTCCGGCCGCGACCAGCGCCAACACACCGACACGGGTGACGACTCGCCTCACAGCCCTAGCCTCCTGTGCTCGATCGGTACTGCATCGAACCCGCGTGACCCATCCTTGAGCACCACCTGGGACGTCGCCCCCCCGCCTCGCTGATGCCGCCGACGAGTGAGACACCGCCCTCGAGCGCCCGCCCCGACAGAAGCGACCCGCCGGCGCGACGTTCGGGGCCCGGCCGCTCGGGTGTGCGGGCTCGGGCTACCGCGCCGCTCGCTTCGGAGGGTCTCGCCGCGCGTCGGTGACCTGCCCGACCGTCGCGTTCGGGCTCCCGATGTTGTCCGGTGCCATCGTGGGCGCCGCGAAAGTGCTTGCGGACATCTGTTGGAGGCCGCGGAGCTTGTCGGCCTCGGCACCCTCATCGCAGGCGCGTGGATCGGGCGGGAGGGGTGTAGCGGTCGCGTGACACGTCGCCGGTGGGCAGATACTCGCCTACTGCGCCGTGTCGGAAGGCCTACAGCATTGGCCCGGCGGCGCGTGGCCCCGGCGGGGACCGCTCCGGCGCGTTGGATCAGAAGCCGGACGGCGCGGCCTCATCGCCCATAGTCGGCGGGTCGGACTTTTGGCGACCGGCGTCACGCACCTGGTCGGTCCACTGTGCGCCGTCCCAATAGCGGTAGCCGTGGCGCCGGGTCGGATCGGGAGACCAATCCGGCGTGGCCTCGTTGGGCATGGTTGGCGGGTCGGAGGTTTGGCGGCCGGCGTCACGCACCTGGTCGGTCCACTGTGCGCCGTCCCAATAGCGGTAGCCGTGGCGCCGGGTCGGATCGGGATACCAATCCGGCGCGGGCGCTGACCCGTCCCCGCCCACCGCGCTGAGCCTACGACCCGACCTCCGACGCATCCAACGAGTCGTGGTCGCGGCCGCGTACCCATTCGACGGCCATTGACCCGCGACCTCGCGTGCGTGTTCGTCGGACTTCTGGGGCCGGTTATCAGAAGCGCGTTGATCTCAGTGCCGCGCTCTCGTGCCGTTGCGATGCACACCGGGCGATCGGCGTCACTGCTCCTTTGGCACTTCGGGTGATACCTTCTCGCCACGCCGCGTGCCCGCGGCAGACTGCCGCGCGTTACTCACCCAACGAGAGGACGACCTCGCGATGATCCGTCTCAGCGTCTTCTACCCGTCGACCGACGGCGCCACCTTCGACCACGACTACTACCGCGACAAGCATGTGCCGCTCGCCGTGAAGACGTGGGGCCTTGACGGCGCGGAGATCGACAAGGGCGTCGACGGTCCCAACGTCGCCGCGGTGCACTTCAAGTTCGAATCCCTCGAAGCCTTGACCGCGGCGATGGGCGGTGCGGGCACCGGCGACGTGCTGGCCGACGTCGCGAACTACACGTCGATCGCGCCCGTGCTTCAGATCAGCGAGATGGTGGAGTGACATCGCCGTGACCGCCGTCGCGCCATTTCTGCTGGCTCCACCGTTTACGCGCGGCGCGGTTCTGGCCCGAGAACGCGGTGACCAACCCCGGCGAGCAGTTACCGCGGCGGCTTGCCCAGAGCTTTGAGGGCCTCTGTAACCGACCCCAATGTCGCCTTCGGGCTCACCTTGTAGAACGTCGCGGCGATCTTGCCCGACTCGTCGACGACGAACGCGGAGCGGATGATGCCCTTGAACTTCCGTCCGTAGAGCGTGCGGTCACCCCAGGCGCCCCACGCGTCGGCGACCGCGTGGTCCTCGTCGCTCAGCAGCGGGAACTTCAGGCCGTACTTGGCGGCGAACTTGGCTTGCTTCTCCGGCGGGTCGGGGCTGATCCCGATCACCTGGGCCTTGAGCCGCTTCATCGCCGGCAGCGCCTCTTGGAGGGAGCAGGCCTGGGTGGTGCAGCCGGGGGTGTCGGCCTTCGGGTAGAAGTAGACGACGACCCGGCGGCCCTTGAAGTCCGAGAGCCTCACCCGCTTCTCGGACTGGTCTCGGAGCGAGAACGCGGGTGCTCTCGCGCCGGCTTTGAGCTGCGCCATGACCAGGTCCCTGCCTCAGTGGGGCCGCCACCGCCCCCCAACGGTTCCGTAGCATGCCGCAGGTGAGCGGGGCGTGCAGGTCTGCGGCGTGCGGCGTCGCCTGCCGTCGGGTCGACGGGGACGGGTCCGGGCTCGCGTCGCCGCGTGCTGCCTGGGGCTCCGCCCGGACGGGCGCGGCTTCCCGCTCGGCTTCGTGGCCGGTGCGGGCCACGCTCGGGGAGGTCTTTGATGCCTGACGACCAGCCGCTGGAGGGGTTCACCCGCTCGACGTTCACGCACGCCGGCATCGAGCGGCCCGTGTACTCGGGTGGGACCGGGCCGGCGGTGATCGTGATCCACGAGGTCCCGGGGCTGCATCCCGGCGTCGTGGACTTCGGTCGTCGCGTCGTCGCGCGGGGCTACCACGTGCGCATGCCGTCCCTGTTCGGGACGCCCGGGAAGCCGTTCAGCACCGGCTACGCCGCCCGGTCGTTCTTCGGCGGTTGCGTCGCGCGTGAGTTCACGACCTGGGCGTTGAACCGGACCAGCCCGATCATCGAGTGGCTCCGCGCCCTGGCCGCCGACGCCCACGACGAGTGCGGCGGGCCCGGCGTCGGCGCAGTGGGAATGTGCTTCACGGGGGGTTTCGCGCTCGGGATGATGGTCGACGACCGGATGCTCGCCCCCGTGCTCAGCCAGCCGTCGCTGCCCGTGCCGCTCGGGCGGGCCCGCAAGGCCGCCAGCGGGGTGAGCGACGCTGACCTGGCGCGGGTGAGAGAACGCGCCGCGAACGGCACGTGCCTGCTCGGGTTGCGGTTCACCGAGGACCCCGCCGTCCCCGCGGCGCGGTTCGAGACGCTGCGCCGGGAGCTCGGCGACGCGTTCATCAGCGTGGAGATCGATTCGTCACGGGGGAACCCGCACGGCATCAAACGCACCGCCCACTCGGTGCTCACCCTCGACCTGATCGACGAGCCCGGGCATCCGAGCCGCGACGCGTTGGAGCGGGTGTTGGCGTTCTACGACGAGCGGCTGAAGGCCTGACCGGTCACGCCTGGGCCAGGTTGACCGCGGCGCGGCACACGATCGTGCCGTTCGGGGCGACGAGGTCGATGGTCGCCCGGGAGTGCGCCGGCCCGCCGGTCGTGCCCGTCCATTGCCCGTGCCCGCCGGTGATCGTGATCGACCCGATCGTGCGGACGACGCCACCCGGTTCGCGGAGCTGGAGCGCGTAGCTGCCGTCGGGCACCGCGTAGTCGACGTTGACGGCCACGCCAGCGGGGCTGGTGCCGGACACCGTGACATGGCCGACGCGGACACCGTCGGCGCCGACCATCACCGCGCTGTGCAGGGCCGGCGCTGCGACGGTGTGGGTGCTCCGCGACGCGTCGACGACCCGCACGACGGTGACCGCGAGGATGACGGCGGCGGCTGCGGTGACCGCGACGGTGACCGCCCACCGCCGTCGGGCCCGGCGTCGGGTGCCGCGGATCGCGGCGTCGACCCGGAGCGCGAACCCGGGAGGCGGCTCCACCTCGGGCGCGAGGCGGGTCAACCCGTCGGCGACGCCGGCGAGCTCGGTCACGTAGCGCTGGCACGCCGCGCAGGTCGCGACGTGGAGGAGCACCTCGGCCCGGTCGGCCCCGTCGAGGGTGCCGAGCGCGAGCTCGGGTGCCGCGTCGCGGGTCGCGGCGCAGCCGGGCCCGGTCATTCGGCCCGCTCCTCGGCCATGGCGACCCGGAGCCGGCTGAGCGCGGCGCGGATGCGGGTCTTGGCGGTGCCGAGCGGGATGTCCTCCCGTTCGGCGACTTCACGGGCGCTGAGACCGACGACGCCGGCGAGCACGATCGCCCGCCGCTGCTCGCCGGGGAGGCCGCCGAGCGCGACGCGGAGCCGCCCGACGTCGTCGCGGACGCTCGCCACGTCGGCGGGGTCGCGGCCTGCCGCCGGAGGGGCGAGGTCGACGAGCACGTCGGGGTCGATCGCGACCGGGCGCCGGACCCGCATCGAGTCGATGGACAGGTTGCGGGTGATGGTCAAGAGCCAACTCACGACGCTGCCCCGCCGGGGGTCGTAGACCGCGGCGTGGCGCCACGCCCGCAGCAGGGCCTCCTGGGCGACATCCTCGGCGGCGCGGGTGTCGCCGAGGATCGTGACCGCGAGCCCGTAGACCCGCCGCTGGAACCGCTCCACGAACGCCGAGGCGGCGTCAGCATCCCCGGCGGCCATCCCGGCCACGAGCGCATCGTCGGCGACAGACCACATCATGAGTTCTACGGTCGCCAGCGGCGCCCGGATTGCCCACGGTACCCGGCGGCCACCAATCCCCACGCCGGCTTCATCCGTACAGTAGAGGGGCCCGCACCGGGCCGCTCGATGAGGAGGCACCGATGAGCAAGCTGACCGCTGGCGTCGCCGTCACCGCCGCCGTCCTCGTGTCCGTCGTCGCGCTCGGGTCGAGTGCCCTCGCGACCACGGCCGCGAAGCCGTCCAAGCCGCCGGTGAAGATCTCCGGCAAGGTGAACGTCGCCGGGACCGGCACCGCGACGGGCGGCACCGTGTCGATCGCCCTCACCGACTTCGCGTTCAACCCGACGTTCGTGAAGGTCCCGTCCGGGGTGACGAGCGTCACGGTGAATCTCCAGAACACCGGCACCCAAGCGCACACCTTCACCGTCCCGAGCCAGAACATCGACCAGCAGGTCGACCCGGGCCAGAGCGCCACGGTCACGGTCAGCATCCCGAAGAAGGGCGCGACCACCTTCTACTGCCGGTTCCACCGTGGGCTCGGGATGCAGGGCTCGTTCTTCGGGAAGGTCGGTGACAAGCCGATCGCGACGCCGAGCGCCGCGGGGACGACCGCGACGACCAAGGCGCCGAGCAGCTCGAGCTCGGGCGGGTACGGCTACTAGCCCTCCGAGGCGGGCCCGGGCGGGGGCCGGCGGCGGGTCAAGCCGTGCCCGAAGAAGCCACCCCGGGGTCGGGCGTGCGCGTGGTAGTGGTCCGGGATGTTGCGCATGTTGTCGTCGACGTAGTGCTCGAACCCGAAGTGCTCCGCGACGACGTCGGCGAGCCGGTCGTGCATGTGGGTGAGCGCGCGGGAGGCGGCTCGGTGTCGTGGACCCGCCACACGACCATCGGCACCGCGCAGATCTCGCACTCGGCGATCCAGCACACGTCGTCCTCGTGGTACCAGGGGGTGATCCGCGCTGCCTCGCAGAGGTCGCAGTCCGGAGCCGGCGGGTTCATGCGTCGAGCGCGGTGCGCAGAGCTCGCGACGAAAGTGTGCGCGTCGTCGGGTCCGCCGCCGCGGAGCAGCCGGGCGATGAGCGCGCTGCCGACGATGACGCCGTCCGCGGCGCCGGCGGCGCTGACCGCCTGCTCGGGGTTCGAGATCCCCACGCCGAGCAGCACGGGACGGTCGGTCGCGGCCTTGCAGCGGCGGCCCATCTCGAACGCGTTGGCGGTGAGCCGGTCCCGTTCCCCCGTCACGCCCATGAGCGCGACGCCGTAGACGAACCCGCGTGAGCGCTCGCAGATGGCTCGGAGCCGCTCGTCGGAGGTCGTCGGCGCGGCGAGGAGCACCGTCTCGATCGACGCCGCGTCCGCGGCGGCCCCCCACGGGTCGAGCTCGTCGAGGGGGAGATCGGGGACGATCGCCCCGTCGATGCCGGCGTCCGCGAGCGACGCGGCGAACCGCTCGACGCCGGTGTGGTGGATCGGGTTGTAGTAGGTCATGACGACGAGCGGGACGTCGACGTCGAGCTGGCCGGCGTCGGCGATGACCTTGGCCGGGGTGGCGCCGATGTCCAGGGCCCGCTGCGACGCCTCCTGGATGGTGCGGCCGTCCATCACCGGGTCGGAGAACGGGATGCCGATCTCGACCGCGTCGGCGCCCGCGTCGACGACGGCCCGGACGACGTCGAGCCACGCGGCGCCGAGCCCGCCGGTGACGTAGGGCACGAGGAGGTGACGCCCCTCGCGGCGCCGGTCGCGCAGGTGGGTCTCGAGCCTCACAGCAGCGGTTCGCCGGTGCGCTGCTCGGCGACGTACGCGACGTCCTTGTCGCCCCGGCCGGAGAGGGTCACCAGCACGGTCGACCCGGACGGGATCGACGCGCCGGCCTCGCGGGCCAGCCAGGCGATCGCGTGGGCCGGTTCGAGCGCGGGGACGATCCCCTCGGTCATGGCGAGGAGCTCGAAGCCGGCGAGGGCCTCCGCGTCGGTCGCCGGGTGGTACTCGGCCCGTCCGGTGCCGGCGAGCGCGGCGTGCTCCGGGCCGACGCCGGGGTAGTCGAGCCCGGCGCTCACCGAGTGCGCCTCGAGGATCTGGCCGTCCTCGTCTTGGAGGAACAGCGACCGGGCACCGTGGAGCACCCCCGGGACGCCACGGGTCACCGACGCGCCGTGCTGCCCCGACTCCAAGCCCAGCCCGCCCGCTTCGACACCCACCAGCCGTGCCGAGCTGTCGAGGAACCCGGCGAAGGTCCCGATCGCGTTCGAGCCGCCCCCGACGCAGGCGACCACGACGTCTGGGTCCGCGCCGAGCAGCGCGCGGCACTGCTCGCGGGCCTCGTCGCCGACGACCCGTTGGAACTCGCGGACGATCCACGGGTACGGGTGGGGTCCCACGACCGAACCGATGCAGTAGTGGGTCGACTCGACGCTCGCGACCCAGTCGCGGAGCGCCTCGTTGATCGCGTCCTTCAGCGTGGCGCTGCCCGACTCGACCGCGACGACCTCGGCGCCGAGGAGCCGCATCCGCCACACGTTCAGGGCCTGCCGTTCCACGTCCACCGCGCCCATGAACACGAGGCAGTCGAGGCCGAACAGCGCCGCCGCGGTGGCGGTGGCGACCCCGTGCTGCCCGGCGCCGGTCTCCGCGATGACTCGCCGCTTGCCCATCCGCTGGGTCAGCAGCGCCTGACCGAGGACGTTATTGATCTTGTGCGACCCGGTGTGGGTGAGGTCCTCGCGCTTGAGCAGCACCCGCACCCCGAGCCGCTCGGAGAGGCGGTGACATTCGGTGACCGGGGTGGGCCGCCCCGCGTACGAGCCGAGCAGACCGGCGAACTCAGCCCGGAACTCCGGGGAGCCCCAGGCGGCACGGAACTCGCGTTCGAGCTCCTGCAACGCGGGGACGAGCGTCTCGGGGACGAACCGGCCGCCGAACTCGCCGAAGCGGCCCAGACCCGACGGCTCGGGCCCGGGGGCGGCCAGCGAGACCGCGGCCCCTCGCGTGGGGGGAGGCACGGGGTGATGTTAGGGGCCGCCTCGCGGGTCGGCGGCCGAGTTCACGCCCGCTCGTCGAGCTGCCAGTCGTAGACGCCGTGGGTGTCGCTCTCGGGGATCCACCCGTCGCGCGCGACGTCGTCGGCGGCGGCGCGGGCCGCGTCGACGAAGTGCTTCAGGCGGATCGGATCCTTGCGGCCCGAGCCGGCCTCGGTCTCGACGCCGGTCGACACGTCGACCCCCCAGGGGCGGACCCGGCGGATCGCGTCACCGACGTTGTCGGGGGTGAGCCCGCCGGCGAGCACGACCCGCACCCCCGGTGGGGCGCCCTCGGCGAGCGACCAGTCGAACACCCGTCCCGAACCGGGGTCCGGGGCGTCGATCAGCACCGCGTGGGCTCCGCCGCTCGCCGCGTCCGCGAGGGCGGGATCGCCGGCCTGGAACGCCCAGATGACGAGCGGGACCCGCTGGGCGATCCAGCGCACCTCGGAGGCGTGCTCCCGGCCGTGGAGCTGGGCGCCGGTCAACCCGATCGAGGAGACGATCTCCACCACCCGCTCGCGGCGCTCGTCGCGGAACACCCCGACCGTCGGGGTCTTCGGGGGGAGCCGGTGGATGATGTCTCGCACCTCCGAGGCCCGCACCTGGCGGGGGCTGCCAGGGGCGAACACGAACCCCAACGCGTCGGCCCCGAGGGCGACCGCGAGGAGGGCGTCCTCCTCGGTGGTGATCCCGCAGATCTTGACGAACACGACTCGACGGTACCGGAGGGCGGGTCCGCCGCCGAGCACTACGCTGAACCGGCCCAGGGGGGCGTCGCGCCCATGACCCACGACACGTTCGGTCCGACCTCGGTTGCCCCCGAAGGGGCGAGCGCGGGCCTCACCGAGATGGTGGTCCGGTACCGGGCCCTCCTCGTCGTCGGGTACCTCGCGGTCACGACCGTCGTGTTCGCCGGGTTCGGGTCCGTGGACCGCCCCGCGCTGCTGTGGTGGCTCGTCGGGCTCCTCGCGCTCGTGTGCGCCGGCGCCGACGCCGGGCCGCGCCGGGTCGCGATGGACTGGCTCCCGCTGCTGGTCATCGCGGCCGGGTACGACACCGTGCGCGCGCAGGCGCCCGATCTGCTGACCCGCGCCATCGTGCGGCCCCAGCTCCGCTTCGACGAGATCGTCTTCGGCGGCACCGCCCCGACTGTGACGCTCCAACGGTGGCTCGACGTCACCACCGGCGAGGTGCACTGGTGGGACTACGGGGTGTGGGTCGGTTACCTGTCGCACTTCGTCGTCAGCCTGGCTGTCGCCGGCTACCTGTACGCGGTGGACCGGTTCCGGTTCAAGCGCTTCGCGACGCTGATCCTCACGGTCAGCGTGGCCGGGTTCGTCACCTACTTCATCGTGCCCGCCGCGCCGCCCTGGCTGGCCAGCCGCCAAGGTGCGCTTCCCCACACCACCCGGATCGTGCACGAGGTCTGGGCTCACGTCGGCCTTCCCGGCGTCGCGAAGGTGTTCAACGGCAGCACCCAGCTCGCCAACCCAGTCGCCGCGCTCCCCTCCCTCCACGCGGCGTGGCCACTGATGGTCGCCCTGTTCCTCTGGCCCACCGCCCGCCGCGGCCGCTACCTGCTCGTCCTCTACGTCGCGTTCATGACCTTCGTGCTCGTGTACGGCGCCGAGCACTACATGAGCGACGTCATCATGGGTTGGGTGTACACGATCGTCGTGTTCTGGGCCTGGAACCGCTACTGGTCGCGCCGGGACGCGATGAGCCGCGCGTGAGCGACGAGAGCCGACTCGTCGCGGACCGATGGGCCATCCACGACGTGACCATGCAGTACTGGATGAACGTGGATCGGCGCGACTGGGCCCGGGTGAAGGCCTGCTTCGTGCCCGGCACGCTGGTGGACTACTCCGCGTTGATGCCCGATCGGCTCGGCCGTGCCCGCGGAGGTGGTCGTCGACCGGATCGCCGACGCCATCCAGCTCTACGCGGTGACGGTCCACAACGTCGGGAACCACGAGGTGCGAGTCGACGGCGACGAAGCCCACAGCGAGGCGTGCATCGTGGCGCACCACGTCTACGCCGACCCGACCCACCACGACGGCCGGCTGCCCGTCGCCGGCCTGCGGTACCGGGACGTCCTCGTCCGGACCCCCGCCGGCTGGCGGATCCGCGACCGGGTCGCGACGACCGACTGGCGTGCCTGGTGGGATCCCCGCACGCCCACCTACGTCGACGGCGTCCACCAGTAGCCCATGGGTGACACCGTCCTGTACGACCGTGACGGGCACGTCGCCACCATCACCTACAACCGTCCCGACGTCCTCAACGCGATCAATGGGCAGCTGCGCCAAGACCTCAACGCGGCCTGGGAGCAGTTCCGCGCCGACGAGGACGCCTGGGTCGCGATCCTCACCGGTGCCGGCCGGGCCTTCTGCGTCGGTGCCGACCTCCACGACGGCGCCGCCTCAGCCGGTTCCTGGCCCGGGTCGTTCTGGGAGATCCCGACCATCAACTCCTTCGAATCCGGGCTCGAGGTCTGGAAGCCGACCATCGCCGCCGTCCACGGCTACTGCCTCGGCTACGGCCTCACCGCCGTCGCCGCCTGCGACTTCGTCATCGCCGCCGACGACGCCCAGTTCGGCATGCCCGAAGTCCGCCTCGGCGTCCCCACCATCGTCGGGGCGATCCGACTCCCCCAACGGATCGGCATGCAGGCCGCCCTCGAGCTGCTCCTCACCGGCGACCGCATCGACGCCGCACGCGCCGCCGAGATCGGCCTCGCCGGCCGCGTCGTCCCACACGACCAGCTCCTCACCGAAGCCCGACGGCTCGCCGACCGGCTCTGCGCCGGCGCACCCCTCGCCGTCCGCGCCGTCAAGGAGATGGCCTACCGGGGTCAGACCCTGCCCTGGACCGACGCTGTCCGCATGGGCGAAGCCATGAGACGGGTTGTCCTGAACACCGAGGACGCAGCAGAAGGAAGAGCCGCGGCTGCCGAGCGCCGCGAGCCTCGATGGCGCGCACGCTAGGCCGTCGCGTGATCGACGCCCCGGTCCTGGACCGGCCGGAGCGTCGGCCCGGCGCGCACCGGCACACGCTCGACAGGCGGCGCGGTCTGCTGCGCCCCCCGGTCGTCGTCGAGGAGCCACCACCCGGAGCCCTGCACCCGGACCACGACGTGGGCGTCACGACCCGGCACGGCGCCGTGCTCCGCGTCAACGTCTATCGACCGCCGGGCGCCGGGCGGTCGCCGTGCACGACCACCTCGTGCTCGCCGGCAATTCCGCTCGTCGCGGTCAGATCGTGGAACCGGCGCAGCAGCCGGACGGCCGCGGCGAGCTGCCCGTAGGACCAGGCCGAGTACTCCAGGCTCGGCGGAGCCCAGCCGTCCAGGAACGACAGGATCTCGCGACCCTGCACGTCGATGCCGAGAAACCGCGGCGTCGACTCGAAGTGCTGCTCCTCGCAGTACCGCAGCAACTCGTGGGCGAACGCAGCGTTCGCGGCCTGAGGCCGCCGCACGGTGTCGCCGACGCGGACGACCCCCGCCGTCGTCTGACCGCCTTCGAGCGGCGGCGCGAGCTCGGCGTCCATGGCCACCAGTCTCGTCGCCGCCGGCCCGGGCGCGGCGGGCGATCTCGGACGAGGACCGCGCCGCGGGTACCGTCGAGGCGGCTGATGCGCCACTCCCCCCAATTCACGGAACGCTCCAACTCGAGACGACCGCCCCGACGGGCCGTGCTGATCGGCTCCGTCGTGGCCGCGGTCGTCTTCGCCGCGAGCGGATCCACGTTCGCGGGCGTCCCCGCGACGAGGGGTCCGGGGGCGGTGGCGAAGACGGAGCGGCCGACGCACATCTTCGTGGAAGGTGACTCGATCGCCCTCACGTTGGGGCTCGGTCTGGTGATGGTCGGGACCCCGCAGGGTTACACCGTCACCGGTGCACCGTGGCTGGGTTGCGGGCTCGAGCCGGGCGGCGAGGTCATCTGGCGACCCCAAGGGCTGGGCGTCGCTCCGGACGGCTGCCCCGACTGGGTGCACCACTGGGCCCAGCTGGTCGCCCACGACCGACCCAACGTGGTCGCGCTGCTGGTCGGTGACTGGGACATGTACGACCGCATCGTCGACGGCCGATGGCTGCGCTTCGCCAGCCCCGCCTCCGACCGGCGCATCGGCGGGCTCCTCGACCAGGCCATCCACGGGCTGTCCAGCGCGGGGGGTCGCGTCGCGCTCCTCACGATGCCCTACGAGTCACCCGTCGACGCGCCGGTCCGCGCCGCGCAGTACCGCTCCGCGTTCGACCCGGCGCGCGTGCGCCACTGGAACACCCTCGTGCGCGCCGCGGTAGCCCGCCACCCTCACGTCGCGCAGCTCGTCGACTTGAACCGGTTCGCGACCCCACACGGCTACACGAACACCCTCGACGGGATCACGCCGTTCCGGGGCACGGACAACGGGCGGGGGACCCCGGTCGTCGAAGACGGCGTGCACTTCACCCCCGCGGGTGCGCAGCTCGTCGCGGGCTGG
Source organism: uncultured Actinomycetes bacterium (assembly GCA_963714105.1). Classification (GTDB taxonomy): domain Bacteria; phylum Actinomycetota; class Acidimicrobiia; order IMCC26256; family PALSA-555; genus PALSA-555. The sequence goes on from OY970233.1 coordinate 3,396,191, forward strand.
CTCCTCCCGCGCCTGTCGGCGATCGCCGCCGCGCGCGCCTGACCCGCGAGCCCGCGGCGTTCCAGCCGGCGTGACCGCGCGATCGAGGCGCCGCACCGGGGACGGTAAGGAAGCGGCGGCGGGGGTGTCGGTTGCGTGACGTGCGCCGCTGGCGGCCCGCCCGGCCGGCCTGGTCTGGCGGGGGTGCGTCCTAGCCGGTGAAACGCGGCGACACGATCACGGGGGCCGGTGGAGGCGGTGGGAAGACGTTCGTGACGGTGATGGTCGTGTTGCCGCCGGTCGCCGAGTCGGGCCCGAACGTGACCGTCTGTTGGTCCGTGCTGCACGTCGTGTCGGTCGCGCCGGATCCGAGTGCGCACGTGTACGAGACGGATTGCGCGCCACCGGTGACGGTCTCGGTCGCGGTGCAGCTACCCGGGATCGACGGCGGGCTGACCGTGTTCGTGCCCGTCGGGTCTCCGTTCGCGTTGAAGGTCACGGGCACCAAGAACTCGACCGCCGCGTGGGTACCGCCGGTGGTCGAGGTCGTCGTCGACGCGGCGCCGCCGACGTCGGTGGGGACCGGGCGGGTGCAGGTCACGTCGACGGTGAAGGTGGTCCCCGCCGGGACGACGCCGGTCACCACCTTCTTGATCGTGATCACGGGCAAGGTCTGGGCGCCCCCGGGTGTGGCAGCCAGCAGCGGCACCAAACCGGCCAGGGCGAGCACGGCCAGGATGCTCACCACCCGCTGACGCCCCACCGCCTGAAGTCCCCGCACCAGCATCTCCCACCCTGTCGTGGCGAACCGAGCCTGCCCTGGCGCGAAACGTAGCCGACGGGGGTGCTCGCCGCCGTCGGAGCCACCGGTGGGTCCGACGGGGCTAGGTGTCGACGAGGCGACCGTGGCGGTAGTCGTCGTAGGCGGCGAGGTCGAGGAGCCCGTGGCCGGAGAAGTTGAAGAGGAGGACTCGCTCCTCGCCGGTGTCCTTGGCGGCGAGCGCCTCGTCGATGACCGCCCGGATGACGTGGCCGGTCTCGGGAGCGGGAAGCTTGCCTTCGGTGTTGGCGAACTGGATCGCGGCCTCGAACGTGACGTTCTGGGGGTAGGCGACGGCCTCCATCCGGCCGGTCTTCACGAGGTTGGAGATGATCGGCGAGTCGCCGTGGTATCGCAGCCCGCCGGCGTGGATCGGTGGCGGGACGAAGTCGTGCCCGAGCGTGTACATGGCGAGCAGCGGGGTCATCCCCGCGGTGTCGCCGAAGTCGTACTCGAAGCGTCCGCCGGTCAGGGTCGGGCACGACGCCGGCTCCGCGGCGACGAGGCGCACCCCCTCGTCGGGGACGAACGGCAGCGCGATCCCGCCGAGGTTCGAGCCGCCACCGCAGCAGCCGAGCACGACGTCGGGGGACGACTCGCCGGCCGCTTCGAGCTGACGCTTCGCCTCGAGCCCGATGATCGTCTGGTGCAACAGCACGTGGTTCAGCACCGACCCGAGCGAGTAGTGGGTGTCGGCCCGCCCGGCGGCGTCGCGGACCGCGTCGCTGATCGCGAGGCCGAGCGAGCCGGGATGGTCGGGGTCATCGACCGGTGACGGGATGACCTCGCTCCCCCACGTCTGCATCAGGATGCTGCGGTACGGCTTCTGCTGGTAGGAGGCGCGCACCATGTACACGGTGCAGTCGAGCCCGAACTGGGTGCACGCGAACGAGAGCGCGGTTCCCCACTGGCCCGCGCCGGTCTCGGTGGTGAGCCGCGCGATCCCTTCGCGCTGGTTGTAGAACGCCTGGGGCACCGCGGTGTTCGGCTTGTGGGAACCGGCCGGGGAGACCGACTCGTCCTTGTAGTAGATGCGGGCCGGGGTCTGCAGGGCCCGCTCGAGCCGCTCGGCCCGCACGAGCGGCGTCGGCCGCCACAACGACAGGATGTCGAGCACCTCTCCGGGGATGTCGACCCACGGGTCGGTCGAGACCTCCTGACCGATGAGGGCCATCGGGAACAACGGGGCGAGGTCGTCCGGGCCGATCGGCTCGCGTCGTTCCCGGATGCAGCGGCGGCTCGAGCGGCACGCTCAACGCGGGCAGCACGTTGAACCAGGCGGTCGGCAGGTCCTCCACGCCGAGGATCACGCGCACCGCGTCACCGTAGCGTCCGGGGCGTCGCGGCGAGCTCGGCGACGAGCACGCCGGGGTCGTCGGCGCGGACCAGCGCCTCCCCGACCAGCACCGCGTCGAAGCCGGCCGCGGCCATGCGACGCGCGTCCGCGACGTTGCGGATCGCGCTCTCCGCGACTGCGGCGACGCCGCGGGGGATCCGGGCCGCGAGCCGCTCCACGACGCCGAGGTCCTCCGCGAAGGTCCCCAAGTCGCGGGCGTTGACCCCCACCGCGCCCGGTTCGAGCTCGAGGGCGACGTCGAGCTCGGCGTCGTCGTGGACTTCGACGAGCGCGCCGAGGTGGAGCGCCCCGGCGAGCTCGTGGAGCTCTCGCAGCGCCCCACGATCCGGGACGGCCGCGACGATCAGCAGCACGGCGTCGGCGCCGATCGCGCGGCTCTCGTAGAGCTGGTCGACGTCGATCGTGAAGTCCTTGCGGAGCGCGGGGATGTTCGGCGCCGCGGCGCGGGCCTTCCGGAGGTCGTCGACCGACCCGTCGAAGAACAGCCGGTCGGTCAGGACCGACAAGGCGGCGGCGCCGCCGTGCTCGTAGGCCGCGGCGGTGGTCGCGGGGTCCAGGTCGGGGGCGAGGGCACCCTTCGATGGTGAGCGTCGCTTCAGCTCCGCGACGACGGCGAGCCGGTCCCGGCGGCGGAGCGCACCGACGAAGTCGCGCGGGGCCGGCGCGGCGAGCGCGGCGGCGTGGATCGCGTCGCGGGTTGGTGGCTGGTGCAAGAGGGTCACCTCGTCGCGCTTGGCGGCGAGGATCTCGTCGAGGACACCCATCGGTCCCGAGTGTGCCAGGATCGGCGCCATGTCGGTGACCTTCCCGGACGGCTTCGTGTGGGGTACCGCGACCGCGGCGCATCAGGTCGAGGGGGGGAACTGGAACAACGACTGGTGGGCGTGGGAGCACGCGGAGGGGACCCCGTGCGAGGAACCGTCGGGTGACGCGTGCGACCACCTGTGGCGCTACCCGCAGGACCTGAGGCTCCTCGCCGACCACGGGTTCGGTGCGTACCGGTTCTCGCTCGAGTGGTCCCGGATCGAGCCGGAGTACGGCGAGTTCTCCACCGCGAACCTGGACCACTACCGGCGGGTGATCGAGACCTGCCGGGATCATGGCGTGATGCCGGTCGTGACGTTCCACCACTTCACGACGCCCCGGTGGGTGGTCGCCGAGGGCGGGTGGGAGGACCCCGCGACCGCGGATCGGTTCGCGTCGTTCTGCGAACGGGCCGTCGGCCACTTCGGCGACGAGATCGGGATGGCCTGCACGATCAACGAGCCCAACATCGTGTCGTTGATGGGCTGGCTGATGGGGGTGTTCCCACCCGGCCGCAGCGACGACCTCGCCGGCTACGTGCAGGTCAACGAGAACCTCCGCGCCGCGCACCGCAAGGCCTACGACGTGTTGAAGGCCGGGCCGGGTGACTTCCCGGTCGGGCTCACCCTCTCGATGAGCGACTGGGCCGCGGAGCCCGGCTCCGAGCATCTGATCCAGACGTTCCGTCAGCACCACGAGGACGAGTACCTGGAGGCGGCACGCGGCGACGACTTCATCGGCGTGCAGGCGTACTCGCGGAACCGGGTCGGCCCGTCGGGGGTGCTCGGCCCCGAACCCGGCGTCGAGGTGCTCCCAATGGGCTACGAGTACTGGCCCCAGGCCGCGGAGGCGGCGATCCGGCACGCGGTCGAGGTGACCCACGCGCCGGTGTACGTGACCGAGAACGGGATCGGCACCGACGACGACGAGCAGCGGGTCCGGTACGTGCGGGAGTCCCTCGAGGGGGTGGGGCGGACCCTCGCCGACGGTCTCGACGTGCGGGGCTGGTTCCACTGGTCGCTACTCGACAACTTCGAGTGGGCGTTCGGGTACCGGATGCAGTTCGGGCTGGTCGCGGTCGACCGGCCCACCCAGGCCCGCACCGCGAAGCCGAGCGCGTCGTGGCTCGCCGAAATCGTGCGCACCAACCGCCTCGACTGACTCCAAACGGGGAGAGGGCGGCCCGGGGGGCGCTACCGGGGCTTGACCTGGTCTTGATGCCCACCTGACGTGACGGGTCGACGATCGTGGCGACCGTGGGGGTCAGAATGGGCCGCGTGGACAAGGGGACGGTCGTCGTCGTCGACGACGAGGACAACATCGCCGACCTGGTTGGCCTCTACCTGGAGCGGGACGGCTTCCGGGTGCTGAAGGCCCCGACCGGCGACGCGGGCCTGGAGGCGTTCCGCACCCACCGGCCCCGGCTGGTGGTCCTCGACGTCGGCCTGCCCGACATCGACGGGCTCGAGGTGTGCAAACGGATCCGGATGACGTCCCAGGTGCCGATCATCTTCCTCACCGCCCGCGACGGTGAGGTCGACCGGGTGCTGGGCCTCGAGCTCGGCGCCGACGACTACCTGACCAAGCCGTTCTCCCCCGCCGAGCTGGTGGCCCGGGTGAAGGCGGTGCTGCGCCGCACCGACGGTGCCCCGGCACCGGAGGTGGTTCAGGCGGGACGGGTGACCGTGGACGGCGGCCGTCGCGAGGTGCGGGTCGATGACGTGCCCGTCGAGCTGACGACGAAGGAATTCGACCTGTTGAAGTTCCTCGCCGAGCGTCCCGGTCTCGCCCTGTCACGTCAGCAGATCCTCGACGGGGTGTGGGGCTACGACTGGTTCGGTGATGCCCGCACCGTCGACGTGCACATCGCGCAGGTGCGCAAGAAGCTCGGTGACGCCCTGGTCGTCGACACGGTGCGGGGCGTCGGGTACCGCCTCGAGTCGTCGCGCCCCACCGGCGGATGAGCGCCCGGCGGGCCCCCGGGCCCGTCGACCGGCCGCGTCGACGTCTCCGCGCCCGCCTGCTCGTCGCGATGGTCGCGATCGCGTTCGGGGTGCTCGTCGTCGCCGGGCTCGGCGCCGCCGCGCTGGCCCGCACGACCGCGAACGCGGCCGCGATTCGGGACCTGAAGAAGAAGGCCCCGGGGGTGACGACCGAGATCGACGCGCTCGGCACCCGGTTCCGGCAGGCCCGCAACCGGACCCTCAGCAACGAGGTCTGCTCCGTCATCGCGGGGGTGCTTCGCATCTCCGGGGCGAGCGTGGTCGAGGTCACCCCCAACGGCACGGTGGAGGAGGGTGTCGCGCCACTGCTCGGCAGCTCGTGCGCGAACTCCGGCAACGCGACGCTGCCCCCCGACCTGCAGACCTCCGATCTGAACGTCGACCAGCTCCTCATCGGTCAGCAGCAGTCGGGGGTCGTGAACGGCACCGCGTTCGTCGCCAACCCGCTCCCCCCGCTGGGTGCGTCGACTCCGGTGCTGGTACTCACCCAGGGGGTCGAGACGCAACCGCTCGGTCGGGGCGGCCCGTACTTCTTCGTGACCGGGGCGTTCGCGTTGGCGCTCGCCGCGCTGGTGTCCTTCTACTTCGCCCGGCGGCTGACCCGGCCGATCGCGGCGATGCGTGACACCGCGCAGCGCATCGCGGGCGGTGACCTGTCGGCCCGGGTGGCGACGGACGGCGGTCCCGACGACGAGCTGCGCAGCCTGGCCCGCAGCCTCGACGCGATGGCCGAGGAGCTCGAGACCGCCCGTGGGCACGAGCGGGCGTTCCTCCTCAGCGTCTCCCACGATCTGCGGACCCCGCTGACCAGCATCCGGGGCTATGCGGAGGCGATCCAGGACGGGATGGTCGAGGACCCCGCCGAGCGGGTGCGGGCCGGGTCGATCATCGCCGCGGAGGCGCGACGCCTCGAACGGCTCGTCGCGGACCTGCTGGACCTGGCCCGCCTCGACGCGCACCAGTTCTCGTTGCATCCCCGCCCGGTCGACGCCCGCAGCGTCGTCTACGAGACGGTCGCCGGGTTCGTGCCGTCGGCGCGGGATTGGGGGCTGCGCCTGGAGGTCATCCGCGGGGAGCCCGCGCCGGCGGATCTCGACCCCGAGCGGCTGGCCCAGATCACCGCCAACCTGGTCGAGAACGCGTTGAAGTACGCGACCAGCGCGGTGCGGGTCGGGGTGGACCGCAACGACGGCCGGGTCGAGGTCCATGTCGACGACGACGGTCCCGGCATCCCGCTCGAGGAGCGCCACCAGGTGTTCGAGCGGCTCTACACCGCCCGTCCCGCGTCGGGTCGCAAGGTCGGGACCGGGATCGGGTTGGCGATCGTCCACGAGCTCGCCGGCGCGATGGGCGGCGGCGCGGACTGCGAGCCGCTCGAGCCGGCCGGCACCCGGTTCACGGTGACGATTCCCGCCTGATCCGGGCGCGGCGACCGGCCGCGAGGTACCAGACCGCGGCGACGACCAGCCAGGTGCCGTTGATCGTCGCGGCCATCGCGTCGGACCGCAGGCTCCACCCGGCGACGATCGCGGCGACGGCGACCTCGTGGGCGACGAACCATCGCGTCCGCTGCTCCCGGACGACCGGCAACCAGCGGGTGAGCACCGCGATCGACACCGGGTAGCCGAACGCGAGCAGCGCGGTGCTCACTGCGGGTCGACCGACACCAGCTCCGCGTCGACGTCGCCGCCGTCCCAGTGGACCCGGACCGGTGCCGGCGGTTCGACCTCCCGCCGGACCATCGCCAGCCCGACGACACGTCCCACACCGGGGACCGGCGCGGCGCTCGTCAGGACCCCCCGCTCGCGCCCGTCGACGACGATCGCCGCCCCGACCGGCGGGCACGACGTTCCGACGATGCGGATCCCGCGGAGGTACCGGTTCACGTGCCCGCGGGTGTCGATCCGGCACACGAGCTCCTGACCGACGAAGCAGCCCTTCGTGAACGACACCGCGTCGCGTTCGAGGAAGGCCTCCTGGGGGATCGTCGACTCGTCGACGTCGACCCCGAGCCGGGGCACGCCGGCCTCGATGCGGAACGCCTCGAAGCGGTCGGTGTCCCACCGGGGGATCGACGCGGGCAGCGCGGCGACGGCGTCGTGGACGAGGCCGGCGGGGCCGAGGAGGTCGACGCCGGGCTGGGCGCCCCACCGGGTGCGCAGCGCCCACACCCCCGCGGGCGCGTCGACGTCGCCGCCGCCGACGGCGCCGAGCGCGGTGGTCGCGGTGCGGTCCTCGAGTTCGACGTCGACGCGGATCCGGAACCGGGTCAGGGAGGCGAGCAGCCGGGCCGCGAACGCCGGATCGGTGTCGAGGAACCACTCGTCGGCTCCGGTGCGGGTGACCCGGCCGGCGACGTCGAGCTTGCCCTGGGGGGTGAGCAGCAGGGTCGGCGCGTGGTCCCCGACGGCGAGGGGCTCGAGGTCCTGGGAGAGCAGGCTCTGCAGGAACGTCGTCGCGTCGCCGCCGCGCGCGACGACGAGGCCCCACGGGACCTGCTCGAGAACGAACCCGGACTCGGTCACGAGAGCGCCAACGATTCGAGGCGACGGGCCGCCGCCGCGGCGGTGAGCAGCGCCCGGGCCTTGTTCGAGCATTCGAGGTCCTCGTCGGCGGGATCGGAATCGGCGACGATGCCCGCCCCCGCGGCGACGCTCGCGCGTCCGGCTGCGTCCCACACCATGGTGCGGATGGCGATCGCGGTGTCGAGGTTGCCGGAGAAGTCGACGTACCCGACCACCCCCGCGTACGGGCCCCGCTTCACCGGCTCGAGCTCATCGATGATCTCCATCGCCCGCACCTTCGGCGCCCCGCTGACCGTCCCCGCCGGGAACGTGGCGCGAAGCACATCGACCGGGGTCGCGTCGTCGACCAGGTCGCCGGACACCTGGCTGGTGAGGTGCATGACGTGCGAGTACCGCTCCAAGGTCGATGAGCTCGTCGACCCGCTCGGTGCCGAAGCGCACCACTCGCCCGACGTCGTTGCGGGCGAGGTCGACGAGCATCACATGCTCGGCCCGTTCCTTCGGGTTCTCGGACAGCTCCGCGGCGAGGCGCCGGTCGTGCTCGTCGGTGCGGCCCCGGAAGCGGGTCCCCGCGATCGGGCGGCTGATGACCCGCCCGTCGAGGAGCTGCACCATCGGTTCGGGTGACGACCCGACGATCGTGACCTCGGGGTGCCGCACGACGTACATGTACGGCGACGGGTTCACCTGGCGCAGCACCCGGTACACGTCGAACGGGTCGACGGGGTCCTCGAGGTCGAAGCGCTGCGCGAGCACGACCTGGAAGACGTCGCCGGCGAGGATGTACTCGCGGGCGACGTCCACCGCGTCCTGGTAGTGGCGACCGGCCATCGTCGAGCGCACCGCGGGCAGCTCGGTGGGCCGGTCCGCCGGCGGTTGGGACGGCACGTACGGGAGCGGACGGGCGAGGTCGTCGACGAGCGCGTCGAGGCGAGCCGCGGCCCGGTCGTACGCCGAGTCGACGTCGGGTTCGGCGTCGACGAACACGTTTTCGATCAGGTAGAGGCGCTGACGGAAGTGGTCGAAGGCGGTGACGTGCCCGGTGAGCGACAGCACCGCGTCGGGAAGGCCGAGGTCGTCGGGCGGCACGGCGGGGAGCCGCTCCACCTCCCGGACCACGTCGTAGCCGAGGTAGCCGACGACCCCACCGTGGAACGGGGGGAGGTCGTCGAGGACCGGTGCGCGGTACGCGGCGAGCAGCGCCTCGAGCGCGGCGAGCGCGCCCCGGTCGAGCGGCACCGTCGGGGGCGGCGGACCCCCTTCCACGTGGACCTGGGACCCGCGGGCGACGAGCGTCAGCGTGGGATCACGACCGAGGAACGAGAAGCGACCCCACCGTTGTGCGTGCTCGACCGACTCGAGGAGGAAGCCGGGCGGGCCCTTCGGGTCGGGACCGACGAGCTTCACGAACGCCGACACCGGGGTCTCGAGGTCGGCGAGCACCTCGCGCCACACCGGCACGACCGTGTAGGTGGCGGCGAGGGCCCGGAACTCGTCCCGTGACGGTCGCAGCCCCCCGCCGGTACTCACTGCGGCTCGCCGCCGAAGCGACGGAAGAAGCAGCTGACCGACCCGGTGTGGCAGGCCCCCTGGCCCTCCTGGTCGACGACGAGCAGGATCGTGTCGCCGTCGCAGTCGTAGTACGCCTCGCGGACCCACTGGCGGTCACCCGACGTGTCGCCCTTGCGCCAGAGCTCCTGACGGCTCCGGCTCCAGAACACGCTGCGGCCCTCCTCGAGGGTGCGGCGCAGCGACGCTTCGCTCATCCAGGCCACCATGAGCACCCGGCCGGTGCTGCGATCCTGGACCACCGCGGGGCGAGCCCGTCGTCGTTCCAGGCGATCTCACCGAGATCCTCGGCGCGGACGGGAATCGGTGTCGCGGTTGGGGACATCGCGTGCGAGCGTAGCGCCCGCCTTCGAGGATCCCGACCGGAAAACACCGGCGCGCGAGACTCCGCAGCCGATGCCCGGACTGCCCGACGCGCCGCGCGCGCCTCGTCGACCGACCGTGCTGCGTCACGGCGACGACGTGCGCGTCGACGACTGGTACTGGCTGCGCGACCGGGACGATCCCGCGGTCACGGAGCATCTTCGCGCCGAGAACGCGTACACCGACGCGGTGCTCGCGCCGCTCGCGGCGACCCGGGAGCAGCTCTTCGAGGAAATCCGGTCCCGGATGGTGGAGACCGACGTGACGGCGCCGGTCCGCCGCGGTGGCTTCGAGTACTTCACCCGCACCGTCGCCGGGAACCAGTACCGGTGGCACTGCCGCCGCCCGGTCGGCGCCGACGGGACCGTCGCCCCCGAGGACGAGCCGGGCGCCGCGCCGGGCGAGGTGGTGATCCTCGACGAGAACGCCCTCGCCGGCGACGGCGAGTACTTCGCGTTGCGGGGCCTGGCCGTCTCCCCCGGCCAGGTGCTGCTCGCGTACGCGGTCGACCGGTCCGGCGGCGAGCTGGCCCGGCTGCGCTTCCGGGACCTCACCGCCGGGGTGGACCTGCCCGACGAGGTGCCCGACACCTACTACGGGTTGGCGTGGGCGGACGACAGGACCGTGTTCTACGTCCGTCCCGACGACGCGCTGCGGCCGTACCAGGTGTGGCGCCACCGGCTGGGTACGGACCCCGACGCCGACCGGCTCGTGTTCGAGGAGACCGACGAGCGCTTCTACCTGTCGGTGCACCGCGCCCGTTCCGGGCGGGTGCTCGTCGTCGACAGCGAATCGAAGGTCACCACCGAGACCCGGCTGATCGACACCGCCCACCCCGACGACCCGCCGCAGCTCGTCGTGGCACGGGAGGACGGGGTCGAGTACTCCGTCGAGCATCACCACGATCCCGACCGCGGCGACCGGCTCTTCATCGTCACCAACGCGGACGGCGCCGAGAACTTCCAGCTGGTCAGCGCGCCGGCCGCGACCCCCGGCCGCGAGCACTGGGAGGTCGTCCTCGCGCACCGTCCCGACGTGCGCCTCGACCACGTCGACGCGTTCCGCCATCACCTCGTCCTCTCCGAGCGGGCCGGTGGGCTCGCCCGCGTCCGCGCCCTCGAGCTCGGCACGGGGACCGAGCAGACCCTCGATACGGGTGCGGCCGTGGCCACCACGTGGCTCGGCTCGACGCCGGACTACGACACCACGGTGGTGCGGCTGGTCACCACGTCCCTGGTGGTCCCACCGACCGATTCCGACTTCGACCTGCGCACCGGCACCAACACGCGCGTGAAGCGTCAAGAGGTTCCCGGCTACGACCCGGACGACTTCGACACCCGTCGGGTGTGGGCCCGCGCCGACGACGGCACCGAGGTGCCGATCTCGGTGGTGCACCGGCGGGACGCCCCCCGCGACGGCACCGGCGCGCTGGTGCTGTACGGGTACGGCGCGTACGAGATCTCGATCGATCCGACGTTCTCGGTGACCCGGCTCTGCCTCCTCGAGCGGGGCGCCACGTACGCGATCGCGCACGTGCGCGGCGGTGGGGAGCTCGGCCGCTCCTGGTACGAGGACGGCAAGCTGGACCGCAAGCGCAACACGTTCACCGACTTCGTCACCTGCGCCCGGCACCTCGTCGCCGAGGGCTACGGCACCCCCGATCGCCTCGTCGCCCGGGGTGGCAGCGCCGGTGGCCTGCTGATGGGCGCGGCCCTGAACCTCGCGCCGGAGCAGTGGCGGGCCGTGGTCGCCGAGGTGCCGTTCGTCGACTGCCTCACCACGATGCTCGACCCGTCGCTGCCGTTGACCATCACCGAGTGGGACGAGTGGGGCAACCCGGGTGCCGACGAGCACCTCTACCGGTCCCTGCGGAGCTACTCGCCGTACGACAACATCCGCGCCGTCGCGTACCCCGCGGTGTTCGCCACCGCGGGGATCAACGACCCGCGGGTGCAGTACTGGGAGCCGGCGAAGTGGGTGCAGCGCCTCCGCGCGACGACGGTCGGCGACGCGCCGATCCTGTTGAAGACCGAGCTCGACGCCGGGCACCACGGGCCGAGCGGCCGCTACGACGCCTGGCGGGAAGAGGCCGTGGTGCTCGCGTTCGTGCTCGACGCGGCCGGGCTCAGCCGCGGAGCGGCAGCAACGCGGCGAGCTGGCGGCTCTGCGCGAGGAGCGTCCCGTCCGGAGCCCACACCTCGCCGTCCTCCTCCATGAACCCGTCGGCGGCGAGGTTGGTGCGGAACACCGCGAGCACGAACCCGTCGGGTTCGAGCCCAAGTTGGGGCAGCGGACCCCGGAAGTGCACGGTCAGGTCGATCGTCGGGACCGCCAGGAGCTCGTCGGTACGCGAGAAGATCGGGGGGATCCACGCGTCGGTCACCGCCGCGATCGCAGGCGCGTCGAGCGGCTGGGGCTCCTCCAGGCGGATCCAGCCCCCCGCGACCGCCTCGCGGGCCAGCGGCCGCCCCGGCCGGGGCGGCCGGCCGATCGCCCAGCGGGTGTCCCACCGGGACGCGATCGGCGGCGCCTCGGCGGGCACCTCGAGTCGCTCAATCGTGTCGGGCGGGGCGACGTCGGGGGGATGCAGGTCGCAGAACTCGGGGCCGGGGCGGGGCGCCGAGAACGCCGCGATGGCCAACGCGACGAGGCGGTCGCCCTGGGTGAGGCGCGCCGAGCACGAGGTCAAGGAGCGCCCGACGCGTTCGATCGCGGTGGTGATCGTGAGCGCCCCGGCGTCGGGTGGGGTCGTGTAGTGCACGGTCAGGGAGCGGGGGGTGCGGCCCGGGTCGTCGACCGCGGCGGTGAGCGCCCGCAGCACGATCGCGGCGAGGTACCCACCGTTCGGTCCCCGCATCACCCACCAGCCGGTGTCGAGGTTCGCGTCGAACGTCGTGTCGCCCCGGCGTTCGACGGCGGTGTCGCGCTCGAAGCGGGGGGCGGCGGCGCTCACGGGTCCAGCAGGCTACCGGCCCAACCGGTGAGTGGGTCACGGTGCGTGTCGCAGCGCGCGTAGCCTTCGATCATGCGAGAGCAGTCGGTCCCTCGGTAGGAGGGGGCGTGAAACTGCGTTCGGGCCGACGACGTTAAGCCGACTGTACGCGACCGGCCGAAATTGACCGACTCCCCGTGTCGCCTGGTTGCCGCCGACGGCTGCGCGCTCGAAGCCGAGCTCGCGGTCGCGGGCGACGAGCGAGCCGGGATGGTGCTCTGCCACCCGCACCCGCTGTACGGCGGCACGATGCGCTCAATCGTCATCAGCGCGGTGTTCGACGCGCTCCCCTGGGCGGGGGTGACCTGCCTGCGGTGCAAGTCACGCGAAGGCGTGAGCCGTTACGCTACAAGGCCTCGCGGGCGTCCGAGGGGCCCTCAGACCCCGTTTTGGTCACGAAACGGTCACCAGAAGTCGCGTCGGCGTCGTCGGTGTCGTCCTCGACGAGCACGAGCGGGTTCCGCTTCCCGGTGAGCACCGCCTCGATCTGCGCCGATACCGGCCGCTGCGCCCCTCTCGTGCGGTGCGTGTAGATACCCAACGTGGGGCCAGGCAGCGCGTGCCCGAGACGCTGCGCGGTGATCGCCGGATGCTCGCCGAACGCGGCCCGGTGCGTCGCCGAACCATGGCGTAGGTCGTGGAACCGGACTGGCCGGTACCCGGTGCGGGCCACTAGCCGGTTACGTCGACCGGCTCGGGCGGGAGGAAGCGCGGCGGCGGCGGGGTTGGGATTAGCGGGAACGCGAGTTGAACGATCGCCACGACTCCGGGCCGCGCCCATCCAAGGCTACCCAGAGGCTCTGCTCTACGCGGGTCCTGGCCCATACCCATCGATCAGCACCCGGTGTTGCGTGTCGCTCTCCGAAACCTCTGTGACGCGCGCGATAGCCGAACTACCGTCGGGGAGTCGGAAGTCGATCGCTGGGTCTGCTGACGCAATCCTCGTCAAGTCGGCCGTTTCCGGTGAGAGAGCCGCCCCACGTGTCGTGTTCAAACGTCAGCGAGGCGGTCACCTCGGTTTCATCATGGGCAATCCCCACCTGAGCCTTGCCTTGGTACTCGGTGCCCGGTAGCGGCGGGCGCCATTTGGAACGCGGCATATCCAGTCGGGTCGCGGCGCTTTGTATTGATGCGACTTCAGTCCAAACGCGACTTCGAGTTCGCCCACCTCTTGCTCGATGGCCATATCCCACGTCGGATCGAGGTCGCGGTCACGATGACCCGGTCCCCGGATAGTGGTCCACCTGTCGTGGGAGTCCAACGCCCAGCATGCTGGGATGGAGGACACCACGATGAAGCGAAACCGTCACACTCCCGAGCAGATCGTCCGCAAGCTGCGTGAGGGCGATCGGATGCTTGAACGAGGGCAAGGACCTGGCCGAGGTGCTGCGCATCTCGAGGTTTCCGAGAGCAGCTGGAACCGTTGGCGGGCGCAGTACGGCGGGATGAAGGCGAACGAGGCGCAGCGGCTGCGCGAGCTCGAGACCGAGAACGGACGACTGAAGAAGCTCCTGGCCGAAGCGGAGCTCGACAAGGCGATGCTCAAGGAGCTGGCCGAGGGAAACTTCTGACCCCGGAGCGTCGCCGGCGAGCAGTGGTCGTGCTCGTCGATCGTTTCGGGGTCTCGGAACGGCGTGCGTGTCGAGTGTGCGCTCAGCAGCGCTCGACGCAACGACGCGTGCCGCGGCCTCGACCGGCCGAGGACGACAAGCTGCGGCGACGGTTGCGTGAGATTGCCCGGGCGCATCCGCGGTGGGGTTGGAAAACCGCGCACTCGATTCTTGCGTCGGGAGGGCTGGACCCTGAACAAGAAGCGCACCCGCCGGTTGTGGCGAGACGAGGGCCTGCGCCGCCCCGCACCGTGTAAGCGCAAGCGGACCCGCCCACCCGGTGGCGGCGTGCTGTTGCGGGCCGAGCGGGCGAACCACGTCTGGGCCATCGACTTCCAGTTCGACGAGACCGCCGATCGCCGCCGGCTCAAGCTCTGCAACATCGTCGACGAGCACACCCGCGAGGCCATGGCGATGCGCGTCGGACGCCGGTGTGACGCTGACCAAATCGTTGCGGTCATCGAGGGACTCGTCGCCGAGCGCGGCGCACCCGAGCATCTCCGGATGGACAACGGACCCGAGCTCATCGCGTGGGCGCTACGCGACTGGTGTCGCCTCGCCGGCACCGCGACCAACTACATCGAGCCCGGCTCACCGTGGGAGAACCCCTTCGTCGAGAGCTTCAACGGCCGCGTCCGCGACGAGCTGTTGAACATCGAAGAGTTCGGTTCGCTGCTCGAAGCCCAAGTGCTCATCGAGGCATGGCGCATCGAGTACAACACCTACCGACCCCACTCGTCCCTCGGCGGTCTCACTCCCGTCGAGTTCGCCACCCGATGCTAAGCACCGAACGCGCGTGCGGCCCTCAACGACGATCTCGGCCGCGATACAAAGACACCCGGCACCAGAGACCGGGACCACCTGACAAGCACACTCTCATAACAAGTGGACCTACCAACGGGGCCCCGTCAGTGTGCAGCACCGCGAAGGTCGGTCTGGTCCGATCGCTCGGGGCCGACCATGTCATCGACTACACGCGCGACGAGTTTGTCGATGGACAGCACCGATACGACGTGATCCTCGATGTTGGAGGCAATCGTCGGCTGTCACATCTGCGTCGAGCTCTCACCCGCCACGGGACCCTCGTCATCGTCGGCGGCGAGACGGGAGGCCGCTGGCTCGGTGGGTTCGACCGTTCACTACGGGCAGAACTCCTCTCGCCACTCGTGAGCCAGAGACTTGGAATGCTCGCTTCCAAGGGGAACGCCGAAGACCTACGCGTCCTCCGAGACTTGATCGAGTCGGCCGGCATCACACCGGCGATCGACCACGTCTACCTGCTGAGCGAGGTGCCGGCAGCCATCCAGCACGTCAGCGACGGTCGCGCCAAAGGAAAAGTCGTCATTACCCTGTGACGAGCGCTGCGCCGCGACACATCCTCGGCGGTCTAGGACGCGGTGAGGACGTATCGAGTGCCGACAACGCTTGGGGCGTAGTTGTTCGGGGCGAACGCATTCGCGAGGGCGGCGGCTGCTCGCCAGCCAGTGCAGTGTCCTGGGGCGACGATTCGAGGCGCGACGAGCTCGATGAGGTCGTGCACCGTCGGTTCGATGCGGTCTTCGACGGTCGTGCCAGCGAGGTGGTAGCCGCCCAGGAGGAGATCGATCGGCTGGTCGGGCTGTAGTCGTCGTGCTTCGAGCCCGACGTTGACGACGCCAGCGTGCGAGCACGCGGTGAACACCGCGGTTCCGCGGCCGCGGACGCTCGCGGCGAGGAAGCGTTCGTCGTGGATACCGAGATCGAGTGTGACCTTTCCATCGCGCCAGCTGTGGTGTCCTGGCAGCCCGGTTTCGTAGCTCGTCTGGCGCGGGATGTCGCCGCTGCCAAGGAGCAGTTCGCTCACCGTGTGGACTTCTGCATTGGCGACGACGGTGGCGCCTGCCCCTTCGATGTCGTCGATGGTGGGCTCCGGGGGCAGCATTGCGATGATGTCGAGCGGAGTGAGGATCCCGCGCTGGTCGGGTCGGTCAGGGTGGACATCGACAACGAGCGGGGCTCGACCGGTGCGGTCGCGCTCGGCGGCGATCGCTCCAACAACGGTGGTGATACCCCCCGAGTGGTCCCAGTGCCAGTGCGATAGGAACAGCACATCGATGCTTGACAAGTCGACCGCCAAGCGCTCGGCGTTGGCGAGCCAAACATCTCCGTAGGGACCGACGTCGAAGAGAACTGTTGCCGTACGCTCCGCCCGGCGCGCAGTAGCGAGCGCGGAGAAGCCGTGACACGCCACGCAGAGGTGGTCGAAGCCGACCACGCAGTCGTGGCCCTCGTGCTCGCCGCTCGGCGGGATCTGGCTGAGCAGGTAGCCAAGCTCGGGGAGCTGCGGTACTCCGGGAGCGATGCTCGAGAGGGTGTCCGTCGCGTTGTCGACGACGATCGTGATCGTGAGCTCGTCAAGGTCGGGCGCAACTGCACCCACGTGTGTCGTCATGCGTCAGTGACCCCCGGTTGCATTCAAGGGAAATCGGAGTTGCCGTTCGCGAAATTTGATACTAGAAATTTATTGCCAAAAGGCCAGCCTTCGCCTCCCTGGCAAGCACACTCTCATAGCAAGTGGACCTACCAACGGGGCCCCGTCAACGAACCCACCCCACCACTCGGGGAACGCCTTCCTCGATGATTACGCCGATATGTGCACCCCACTCCGAAGGCTCCCACGTCACGTAGTACGGGCGTGTTCTCCGGCCTCGGCTTCTTCTGAGCACGTAGTCCTGCAGTTCGTGCTTCGTCAGCGTCACGTCGCTGAACGCATACGTGGGGATGTCCGGGCCGGGATCACCTGTTCCGAGCACGCTGAACTGGAGGAAACCCTGCCAGCCGCCACTCATGTTGGGTACCTGCACATCGGCCAGGTTGTCGTACGGAAAGCGGCCGTCAAGCCCGACCTTTGGTGCCCATAGATAGAGCGCGGCGTCCGTGGCGGCTAGATCGAACCGGTTGCCCGTCTTGACACTCGACCCGGTATCGACCGCGACCACCTCCTCACCGGTGAAGCCTGCACGTTGCAGGCGTCGAGCGGCCCTTCGCCTCGCGTTGCGCATGAAGCGGTCGCTCAGTCCCACAGACGAAGAACCGTACTGAGCATCCGAAAGGCTTCGCACGGGGCTAGCCGAAGGGCGCCAAAACCCACCCCGGCGATCGCGACGCGCCGGTCGGTGGCGGCGGTGTCGAAGTTGGTCACGAAGCACGCCCCCAACCGACCGTCCGGGAGGCGCAACTCGAAGAGCGGCTCGGTGCTCGACGCGATCCCCAGCCAGTCGGCCGGGCCAATCAGGTAGCCACCCCAGTCCTCGTCGTCGCCGCAGAGCGAAGCGCGGACCTCGACCTCGTCGCCGTCGGGCTCGGTAACGAACGCCAAGCCGACGTACTCAGTACCCACGGGCCGAGGGTATTGAGCCGGTCGGCGGGCCAAGGCCGAGACGGCGGGTAGCGGGTGTCCTACCCGGTGAACCTGGGGGTGACGGTTAGCGGCGCGGCCGCAGGGCAGTCGCTGAGGGTGACCGTCGCGGAGGCGCTCTGACGCGACGGTGCGGTCGCGCTCACCGTGTGAGCCCCGGCCGGGACGCTGCACGGCACGCTGAACGACTGGGTGAACGTCCCGGTGCTCGATACCTTCACCGTCCCCAACGTCGTCGGTGTCGACGCGATACTCACGCTCAGAGTCGTGGACGGCAAGAACGCCGAGCCGGTCACCGTGACGGTGCGGCCATCAGCACCGACCGTCGCACCCAACTGCGGACACGGCGTGATCGCCACCCCGACCGGGGCGGTGCCGACGGTGATGGGGCTGCCGATCACCGTGTTGGTCGACCTGTCGATCACCGACACCGTGTTGTCACCAAAGTTGGTGACGTAGGCTCGGGTGCCGTCCGGCGTGATCGCCACCCCGTACGGGGCGGTGCCGACGGTGATGGGGCTGGCGATCACCGTGTTGGTCGACGTGTCGATCACCGACACCGACCCGCCACCTTCGTTGGTGACGTAGGCGCGGGTGCCGTCCGGCGTGATCGCCACGCCTAGCGGGTGGGAGCCGACGGTGATGGGGCTGCCGATCACCGTGTTGGTCGACGTGTCGATCACCGACACCGTCGTGCCACCTTCGTTGGTGACGTAGGCGCGGGTGCCGTCCGGCGTGATCGCCACCCCTTCCGGGTTGGAGCCGACGGTGATGGGGCTGCCGATCACCGTGTTGGTCAACGTGTCGATCACCGACACCGTCGTGCCACCTTCGTTGGTGACGTAGGCGCGGGTGCCGTCCGGCGTGATCGCCACCGCGTACGGGTTGGAGCCGACGGTGATGGGGCTGCCGATCACCGTGTTGGTCGACGTGTCGATCACCGACACCGACCCGCCACCACTGTTGGTGACGTAGGCGCGGGTGCCGTCCGGCGTGATCGCCACCCCGTACGGGTGGGAGCCGACGGTGATGGGGCTGCCGATCACCGTGTTGGTCGACGTGTCGATCACCGACACCGTCGTGCCACCTTCGTTGGTGACGTAGGCGCGGGTGCCGTCCGGCGTGATCGCCACCCCGTACGGGTTGGAGCCGACGGTGATGGGGCTGCCGATCACCGTGTTGGTCGACGTGTCGATCACCGACACCGACCCGCCACCAAAGTTGGTGACGTAGGCGCGCCTGACGCACCCGGCGGCCGCCGCTACCCCGCCGGGGGCCACCCCCACCGCGACCAGCGACCCCGCCGCCAGCGCCAGCACCCCACCCGCAACCCGAACCCTCACCCCTAGCCCTCCACCCCGACCGGGACAGGATCGTAACCCCAGTCCGACACCCGAACCGGGACCGACGTACCCAACCAGGGCCGACCCCCTAGTCACAGGTTGGTCACAGAACGCTGCGACCGGGTGCGAATTGTGCGCGACACTTCGGGTCTCGGGACACCGCGAATCGTTGATTCGCAAGACTTCCCGCGACGGCTGCGACCACTGAGACACCGTGAGGGTGCCTGCGGTTCAACTTCCGCGGGGTGGAGGCCAGCGCGGGGACCCACGACGACGGTCGGGCGGAGCGCCTCGACGCGGCCGCCGCGGTCGCGACGCTCGCGGGACGGCTGGCCCCCGGGAGCCCGTTGATGCTGACCGGCTGGTCCTTCGGTGCCGACGTCGCCCTGGCGACCCTCGACGCGGCGATCCGGGGTTGGCTCGCGATCGCCCCGCCGCTGCGCGGCCCGGGCGGCGCCCCGGCGGGTGCCGACCCGCGCCCGAAACGGGTCGTGCTCGCCGAGCACGACGAGGCCGCGCCCCCGCCGACGTCGAGGCGATCGTGGCCGCCTGGCCGGCGACCGACGTGACCGTCGTGGGCGGCGCCAGCCACTTCTTCGTGGGACGCACCGACGCCCTCGTCGGGCTGGCCCAAGCCTTCGTGGACACGTTGACCGGCTGAGCCGTGCCGCCCCGTCTCCGAACCGGGAGAGGGATCGGCCATCATGGGCGGCCTGTGGCCACCGAAGGGATGACCGGGACGCCGTCGCGGCGTTCCGGGGCGCTGCCCACCAGCTTCGGCTACAAGCCGGCCCTCGACGGGTTGCGGGCCGTCGCGGTCCTGTCGGTCATCGCGTTCCACTTCGGCACCGGGCAGATGCCGGGCGGGTTCCTCGGGGTGGACACCTTCTTCGTCCTCTCCGGGTACCTGATCACCTCGCTGCTCCTCACGGAGTGGGGCCGATCGTCGGGGATCAAGTTCGCCGCGTTCTGGGCCCGGCGGGCCCGGCGGCTCCTCCCCGCCCTGTTCGTGGTGCTCATCGCCATCGCGATCTGGGCGATGCTGGCCGTCTCGAGCGACCAGCTGTCCACGATCCGCTCCGACGGGCTCTGGACGCTCTTCTACGGCGCGAACTGGCACTTCATCCACTCCGGCCAGTCGTACTTCGCGCTCGTCAGCAACGCGTCGCCGCTGCGGCACACCTGGTCGCTGGCGATCGAGGAGCAGTTCTACCTGGTGTGGCCGCTGCTGACCTTCGCGTGCCTGAAGCTCGGGAAGGGCCGCACCGGGCTGCTGACCGCCCTCTGCGGGGCCGGCGCGGTGGCGTCGGCCACGCTGATGGGGGTCCTCTACGTGCAGGGCGACCCGAACCGCGCCTACTACGGGACCGACACCCGCGCCCAGGGGCTGCTCATCGGCGCGCTGGTCGCGATCTTCCTCGCCCATCGCGCCGGGCGGCCGCTGCCACGCGTCGTGCAGCTCTTCGGGGTGGCCGGCGCGGTGGTGTGCGTCTGGATGTTCACGGTGGCCAGCGACACCGCGTCGTGGATGTACCCGTGGGGGTTCCTCCTCTTCGAGGTGTCCACCGCGTGTGTGATCCTCGGCATCACCCAGCCGGTCCGCACCCCGCTCCACGCGCTGCTGTCCCTCCGCCCGGTCCGGTGGGTCGGGCAGATCTCCTACGGGTTGTACCTGTGGCACTGGCCGGTGTCGGTCGCGATCTCGGCCGGGAACACCCGCCTCACCGGCTGGGACCTGGCCCTCGTCCGCCTCGCGGTCACGTTCGGCGCCGCGACGCTCTCCTACTACCTGATCGAGCTGCCGATCCGGCACCGCACGTTCGTGAAGGGCTGGGCGTCGCGGATCGCCGCGCCGATCGGGTTCGCCACCGCGGCGAGCGTGCTCCTCGTCGGCACCGCGGGCGCCACCGCGCCGCCCCGCTACCTCGTCGCGAGCCCGAACCAGGTCCTCACCACCGGCGCGGCAGCACTCGAAGACCCCGACCAGCCCCGGGAACCGGGATCCGAACCTGGCCGTCTCGGGCCCGGTGCTGCTCGTCGGCGACTCGGTGGCCGACACGCTCTCGAGCGCGCTGTCGTCGACCGCGGCGAGCCACGGCGTGGCGCTCACCGCGGCGGTGCGGCCGGGCTGCGGGTTGATCACGGGCCAGCCGGTCGCGCCCGACGGGACGATCATCAAGTGGGGCAAGGCCTGCTCGGACGCGACCCCCGGCTACGAGGTCCAGGTCGCGCAGAGCTCGGGCGCGAAGGTCGTCGTCGCGCTCAGCACCTGGGAGGACGCCGACCGGATCGTGAACGGCCAGCTGGTGAAGTTCGGCACCCCGGCCGGGGATCAGCTCTGGTTCCGGCTCCTCGACGAGATGCGAACCCGGCTCACCTCGTCGGGCGCGCGGCTGCTCCTCGTCAAGATGCCCCCACCGGCCAAGTTCAGCGACCTCGGGCCCGCCGACCCGGACGCGGTGCACCGCATGATGCTCCTCGGCTCGCTGTACCAGCGCTACGCCGCGGTGCACCACGACGTCGGGCTCGTCGACCTGTCCAGCATCGTGTGCCCGTCGGGGCCGCCGTGCCCCGAGTTCGTGGCCGGCATCCGGCTCCGCCCCGCCGACGGCGGGCACTACCAGGCGTCCGGGCGCGGCGTGGGTCGCGCCACGGCTCTACGCGGCGATCGCCGCCGCGGCCCGCTGACCCGCGCGTGGCGGGCGGGGTGAGCCCGGTCGGTCAGCGGGTCGGGAGCGGCGCGAACCCCTGCCGTTCGAGGAAGACGTGGCGGCGTTCGACGACCAGGCGCCATTGCGAGAGCTCGGACTCGAAATGGAGGCGGTTGCCGTCCTCGTAGGCGTGCTCGAGCTCGTCGAACGCCGTGTCCTCGGCGTCGAGCAGCTCGCGGTAGCGCCGGAAGAACGCTTCGTCGATCACGGCGGCGTCAACCATATGGCTCCCCCTCATCAAGTTGCCGGTCTCCGGACCGTACCCGAGCAGCCGGTTCCGGTCACGGGTCGTCGACGACCGCCAGCGCCTCGGCGAGGCTGAACCGGCCCTCGTAGAGGGCCCGCCCCACGACCGCGCCGGCGAGGCGCCGACCCGCTCGTTCCAGGCCGGCCAGGGCGCGCAAGTCGCTCAGGCCGCCCACCCCGCCGCTGGCGAGGACCGGGGTGCTCGTGGCCTCGAGGACCGCCCCGAGCTGCTCGAGGTCGGGACCGGTCATGGTGCCGTCCCGGGAGATCTCGGTGACGACCAGCGCGGCGACCCCCGCGGCCTCCAGGCTCGCGGCGCGTTCGAGCAGGTCGGCGTCGGTCGCTTCGGTCCAGCCGCGGGTCGCGACCGCCCGCCCGCGGGCATCGAGCCCCACCGCGATGCGGCCGGGGTGCGCGGCGCAGAGGTCGGTGACGAGATCGGGGTTCTCCACCGCGGCGGTGCCGACAACGACCCGGGTGGCGCCGGCCAGGAGCAGCGCCCCGGCGGCTTCCAGGCTGCGGATCCCTCCGCCGACCTGCACCGGGCAGCTCACCGCGGCGGTGATCGCCTCGACCGCGGCGAGGTTGGCCGGCTCGCCGGTCCGGGCCGCGTCGAGATCCACGACGTGGATCCACCCCGCGCCGGTCACCGCGAAGGCACGCGCGACCGCGACCGGGTCGTCGGCGTACACGGTCTCGGCGGTGAAGTCCCCCTGGGTGAGGCGCACGGCCCGCCCGGCGCGGAGATCGATCGCGGGGTAGAGGGTCAGCACGCCCTACAGCGCGCCCTTCGTCGACGGGATCGATTCCCCCTCGATCCGCACCGCGTCCCGCAACGACCGGGCGACCCCCTTGAACGACGCTTCGATCACGTGGTGACCGTTCCGACCGGTGAGCGAGCGCAGGTGCAAGGTGATCCCCGCCGCGAACGCGAACGCCCGCCAGAACTCCTCGCACAGCTGCGGGTCGAAGGTGCCGATCCACTCGGCGATCGGGTCGACGTCATAGACGAGGTACGGCCGACCCGACAGGTCCAACGCGACCTGGACCAGCGCCTCGTCGAGCGGCACCAGCGCGGACGCGAAGCGACGGACCCCGGCCTTGTCGCCGAGGGCCTCACGGAGGGCCTCGCCGAGCGCGAGGCCGACGTCCTCGACGGTGTGGTGCAGGTCGACGTCGAGGTCCCCGACCGCCTCGACGGTGAGGTCGAAGCCGCCGTGCTTGCCGAGCTGCGCCAGCATGTGATCGAAGAACGGGATCCCGGTCGACGCCTCCGCCCGCCCGGCGCCGTCGACGACGAGGACCAGGTCCACGCGGGTCTCGGTCGTGGCCCGGTGCCGCTCGGCCCGTCGGGGTTCGCTCATGCCGCTTCCTCCAGGGACTCACGGAGCGCGTCGAGGAGCGTCTCGTCCTCGGCGGGGGTGCCGACGGTGATGCGCAGGCAGTCCTCGAGCCGGGGGACGTGCGAGAAGTCGCGGACGAGGACGCCGCGCTCCACGAGCCGGGTCCACAGGGCGTGGCCGTCGCCGTCGACGCGGACGAGCACGAAGTTGGCGCCCGACGGGTACACAGTCAGGCCGGGGAGCCGGGCGAGCGCGGCGGCGAGGCGGTGCCGCTCCGACACGAGCGCGTCGACCCGGGCTCGCATCTCGGCGTCGAACGCGAGGGCCTCGACCCCGGCGAGCTGGGTCGGGACGGCCAGGTGGTACGGGAGCACGACCCGCTCGAGCTGCTCGACGACGGGCGTCGGCGCCACCGCGAACCCGAGGCGCAACGCGGCCATCGACCACACCTTCGAGTAGGTGCGCACGACGACGAGGGGCACGTCGTCGGCGACCAGCTCCGCCGCGCTCCACCCGGAGAACTCCCCGTAGGCCTCGTCGACGACGAGGAGCCCGGGCCCGTGGTCGACGATCGACGCGAGGAGCGCCTCGATCGTGGCCCGCGGTCTCGACCGTCCCCGTCGGGTTGTTCGGGCTGCAGAGGAACACCACCGCCGGCCGCTCCGCGGCGACGACCAGGCCGGCTTCGGTCGGGGAGACCGACGAAGTCGTCGGCCCGTTCCGCGGCGACGACCGCGGTGCCGGTCGTGCGGGCGATGTGGGCGTGGAGCGCGTACGTCGGCTCGAACACCACCGCCCGCCGTCCCGGGCCTCCGTAGGCGAGCAGCAGCGTCTGCAGCACCTCGTTGGAGCCGTTCGCGCAGAACACCCGGCCGGGCGGCTGGCCCGAGCCGGGCGGACAGCGCGCCGCGCAGCTCCCGCGCCTCCCGGTCCGGGTACCGGTTCAGCGGCACCGCGGCGAGCGCGGCGAGCCACGCGTCGACGAACCCCGGAGGTGGCGGGTACGGGCTCTCGTTCGTGTTGAGCCGCACCGACACGTCGAGCTGGGGCGAGTGGTACCGCTCCAGCGTGCCGAGGTCGGGTCGGGGTTCGGGGAGGCTCACCGGGGCGTCCCGCTCGGTGCGCTGGTCGCGGCCGCGCTGACCCGCAGCGCGACGGATCGGGCGTGCTCGGGGAGGCCCTCGGCCTCCGCGAGCGCCTCGATGTGCGGGGCGACGCGGCGCAGCGCGTCCTCGTCGGCGCGGACGACGTGGGTGTGCTTGCAGAAGGTGTCGACGCGGAGCGCGCCGGCGAACCGTGCCGCACGGGCGGTCGGGAGCACATGGTTGACCCCGGCGACGTAGTCGCCCACCACGGCGGGTGTCCACGGGCCCACGAACACCGCGCCGGCGTTTCGAACCCGGGCGACGAGCGGGTCGGGATCGGCGGTCAGGAGCTCGAGGTGCTCCGGAGCCACGACGTTCGTGACCGCGAGGGCCTGCGCGGCGTCGTCGACGAGCACCGCCCGGCCTCCGCTGCGCAGCGTCGCCTCGATCTCGACCCGGCGGGGGGCAACCGCGACGCGCGCCGCGAGCGCGGCGTCGACCGTGTCGACCAGCGTCGCGTCCCACGTGACGAGCATCGCCGCGCCGCCCGGGCCGTGCTCGGCTTGCGCGGCGAGGTCCGCGGCGACCAGCTCGGGGTCGGCGGCACCGTCGGCGACGACGGCCACCTCGGACGGCCCGGCCGGGACGTCGACGCCGACTTGCCCCGCGACCTCCCGTTTGGCCAGCGCCACGTACACGTTGCCGGGCCCGACGACGACGTCGACCGGACGGATCGATTCGGTCCCGTACGCCAGCGCGGCGATGGCCTGGGCGCCGCCGACCCGGTACACGTCGTCGACGCCGGCGAGCGCGGCCGCGGCGAGCGTCGCGGCCGGTACCGCACCGTCGGGGCCGGGCGGCACGCAGAGTACGACGTCGCCGACACCGGCGACCCGGGCGGGGATCGCGGTCATCAACACGGTGGACGGGTACGTGGCTCGCCCGCCGGGTACGTAGCAGCCGGCCCGCTCGACCGGGAGGACGAGCTCGTCGACGGTGACCCCGGCCCGCTCGACCCGCACCGGCTCGGCGCGTTGGGTCTCGTGGTAGGCGCGGATCTCCCCGGCGGCGTACTCCAGGGCGTCGCGCAGCGGCTCGGAGATCTCGTCGAGCGCGTCGGCGACGACCTCGCCCGGGAGCGCGATCGCACCGATCGTGCACCCGTCGAGCCGGGCGGTCAGGTCGCGGAGCGCGCCGTCACCGCGGGCGCGAACATCGGCGATGACCTCGCGCACGACCTCGAGCGGCTCCGATGAGGCCTCCGGTGGCGCGAGCGCGCGTCCGAGGTCTCCGGTGAATCCACGAAGGTCGAGACGCGACAACACGGCGACTCATCGTAACCGTGGGGTGCGGCGTCCCCCTCGGCTTTGCCCCGCCGGGCGACACCGGACAGGCTGGCGGGCATGAGCACTTCGGATCTCGCCGAGCTGTCGACCCTCCGCGCGCAGCTCCAGGAGCTCACCGCGCGCGTCGTCGCCGTCGCCGAGGCCGCCGACCGGACACCGGACAGCGCGGTCGCCGTGGACCTGTTCACCGCGGAGCGTTCGCTGCTGGGCGCCGGACGCGCGCTCGATCGCGCCATCTCGCACGTCACACCTTGAACGCGCTCGGGCACACGTCGGCGAGGACGCAGTCGGCGCATCGGGGCCGACCGGGCGAGGCAGACCCGGCGACCGTGCTCGATCAGGCGCAGCGAGAACCGGCCTCGCTCCTGCTCGGGCACCAGCCGGTTCAGGTCGTGCTCGGCTTTGACCGGGTCGGTCTCGGCCGTGAGGCGGAGCCGGCGGGCGAGCCGCCCGACGTGGGTGTCGACGGGCAGACCGGGGAGGTCGAAGGCGACCGAGCGGACCACGTTCGCGGTCTTGCGGCCGACGCCCGGGAGGGTGACGAGGTCGTCGAGGTCGGTCGGGACCTGCCCGTCGAAGCGGTCCTCGAGGGCCTGGGCCATGCCCAGCAGGCTCTTGGTCTTCGAGCGGAAGAACCCGGTCGAGCGGATGAGGGTCTCCACGTCGTCCGGGTCGGCCTCGGCGAGATCGGCGGGCGTCGGGTAGCGGGCGAAGAGCGCCGGGGTGGTCTTGTTGACCATCTCGTCGGTGGACTGGGCCGAGAGGATCGTCGCGGCGAGCAGCTGGAACGCGTCGGCGTGCACGAGCGCGCACCGCACGTCCGGGTACTCGGCGCGCAGTCGCTCGAGCACGACGGTCGCGCGCTGACGCGCGCCACGCGGCAGAGCCACGAGGGCAACCTATCGGACCCGGTACGCTCGCTTCTCAGTGCTCGACGTTGAACTTCGGCGCCCCGTCGTGGCTGACGACATCGCGGCGCTGCGAACCGTCGCCGCACTCGCCGAGGAGGCGGCCGGGCCATCCCGTGGTTGGCGACGCAGTGTGGCGTGACGTCGCCGCGCCGTCGGACGTGACCGCGCTGGTCGTCGCCCGAGCCGGCGCGTCGGTCGTCGGGGTGCTCCACGTCGGGATGAGCGACTCGGAGCGCTCACCGCACGAGACGCTGTCCGTCGCGGTCGTGCCCGACGAGACGGCGGCCGACGTCGCCGTCGCGCTCGTCACCGTCGCGCTCGAGGACCACCGGCAGCGAAGTGGAGGCCCGGTCGAGCTGTGGGTGTTCGGTGCCGACCCGGTGTGGGACGACGTCGCCGCCCGACTCGGGCTCGCCCCGGCGCGCGAGCTGCACCAGCTTCGCATCCCGCTCCCGGTCACGGAGGCGCCGCGGTGGCCGTCGGGCGTGACCACCCGCGCCTTCGTACCCGGCCGCGACGACGTCTCGTGGCTCACGGCGAACAACCGGGCCTTCGCCCAGGACCCCGACCAGGGCGGCTGGACCGTGCGCGACCCTGCGGCGACGCGAGCAGGAGCCCTGGTTCGACCCGCAGGGCTTCCTCCTCGCCGTCGAGGGCGACACGCTGGCCGGGTTCTGCTGGACGAAGCGCCACGCCCCGAACCCGCCGGTGGAACCGGCGGCGCTGGGCGAGATCTACGTCATCGGCGTCGACCCGGACCACCAGGGTCGGGGTCTCGGTCGGGCGTTGGTCGTCGCCGGGCTCGTCGACCTCCACGACCGGCAGGGCACCCCGGTCGGGATGCTGTTCGTCGACGCCGCGAACGAAGCGGCGATCGCCCTCTACCGGTCACTCGGGTTCACCTGCACCCGGGTCGACCGCGGCGTACGCGTGACCGTCACCCGCTACGGCACCTCCCGCGACGAGCTCGCGGTGCTGCTCGCCGGTGAGCCCCGCTACCGGGTCGATCAGGTCTTCGACGCGCTGTGGCGACGGCGGGTGCCCCTCGAGGCGGCCACCGAGCTCCCCGGTGCGCTCCGCGGACCGTCTCGCCGAGGCGTTGCCGCTCGCGCTGACGCCGATCGTGGAAGCCACCGCGGCCGACACGATGACCACGAAGTGGCTCTGGGCCGCCGAGGGTGACAGCCAGATCGAGACGGTGCTGATGCGCTCCCCGCGGCGGGCGAGCGTGTGCGTGTCGTCGCAGGCCGGCTGCGCGATGGGGTGCACGTTCTGCGCGACCGGGCAGGCCGGCTTCGAGCGGCATCTCGACCGCGGCCGAGATCGTCGAGCAGGTGCTCCGAGCGCAGCACTACGTCGCCCCAGCGGGTCACGAACGTCGTCTACATGGGGATGGGCGAACCGCTCGCCAACTACGACCCGGTCTGGGAGTCGGTGCGCAGCGATCCACGACCGACCTCGGCATCTCGGCCCGTCGCATCACGGTCAGCACCGTCGGGGTCGTCCCCGGGATGCGGCGCCTCGCGCGGAGACGCTGCCCGTGACGCTCGCGGTGTCGCTGCACGCACCCGACGACGCGCTGCGGTCCCGGCTCGTCCCGCTCAACCACCGCTACCCGATCGCCGAGGTGCTCGACGCCGCTGCCGAGGTCGCCGGGGCCCGGGGCCGACGGGTCACGTTCGAGTACGCCGGCATCCGGGACCTGAACGACACGGCCACGCACGCTGAAGCCTTGGGGCGGCTCCTCGGCGCCTGGCCCGGCGTCGGGCGGCGCCCACGTGAACCTGATCCCCCTGAACCCGACCGCCGGGTTCGCCGGGCGGGCCTCCTCCCCGGCTCGGCTCCGCGACTTCGCCCGGCGGCTCCAAGCCCGCGGGGTCAGCGCCACGGTCCGGCGACCCCGCGGGGTCGACATCGACGCGGCCTGCGGGCAGCTCCGCCGCCGAGCCTGATCCCCGCTCGGGTGTCGCTTTCGACCACAATGGGCCCGTGGGCCGATACAAGTTCCTGAACCAGCACCAGCCCCAGACCCTCGTCATCGCGACGCTGTTCTGCTACATCGACGCCGTCTTCGGCTTCCTCGGCGGGCGTCGTGACCACGTCGGCGATCCTGGCGCTCATCACCATCTTCGGGCTCGCCGTCGGCGGGTTCGGCATCGCGAACGAGAAGAAGTGGGGCTACGGCGTGGCCGTCGCCGCCGCCATCCTCCAGGTCGGTGGGCTCGTCGCCGTCGGCGGCACCTCGGTGCTCGAGCTTCCCGCTGATCCTCAACCTCATCTTCGACGGAGCCCTCGTCGCGCTGCTCCTCCACCCCGAGAGCCGCGGCTACCAGCGCATCTGGTTCAAGTAGACGCTGGACCCGGCCCGGGCCGGGATCCCCGAGAACCGTTGCCGCACAAGGGTCGAGAAAGATGCGTACCGCAGGCCGGACGTCTCGACGCTAGAGAACCGCGATCGCCCAAGCGATTGCCTGGATACCCACCAGCCAGCACACGACCACGAACGTCCACATGAGCTGTCGGATCTTCTTCTCGTTGTCGGCGCGATCGGCCTCGTAGCCCATGACCCACCTGAACGCGAGATCGTAAGCCCTCACGCCAGGGCCCGATTCGACGACTCCGAGCTGGTCGAGCAGTGAGTGGTCGTACTTGAGCGCGCGTGGCCTGATCACACGCGCAACGAGAAGCACGGTGAGTGCGAACGCCAACAAGGCTACGGGGATCGCGTAGTCCGCGATGCTCGATCGCCGCGACGGCAGTTGCGAACCGAACAGTGCCGCGATGACCGTCCCAACCGAAAGCATCGTGATCGCGCGGCCACGCAGAGACTCCAGCGCGGCGCACTGCTCGGCCAGCATCCGCCGGTTCTCCTCCAGCAGCATCGTTACGACGGACATGTTCGTCAACTGCTGGTCGTCGTCGGCCAGTCCCAGCAGCCCGTCCAGTCCGGCTCGTTTGATCGCCTGTGAGGCGAACGTCTGCACGCGCATTGATGCCCTCAATCAGTCCCACCGCGAGACCCAATCGTCAGGGTGTCATCGACCTCAGCGGGGTCGGGGTTGATACCTACTGCGTTTGCCGTTGCTGTCAACCCGCGGCCTCGGGATCCAGTTGGCCTTCCGGGTGATCGGGCCGCGGTCGACGCGGTCCAAGCTCCGCCGGGATCGGGCCACGTTACGATCCGCGAATGAGCGACGTGGTGGAGTTCGAGCCGTTCGGCGCGTGGATCTTCGCCCTCAACGGCCGGGTCCTGGAGATCTTCGGACCCATTCATCCGGGCTGGAACGTCAACAATCTCGTCTATCTCGACTCGTGGCGGATTCACGTCAAGCACCTCAACGTCCAGGTCGCAGGCCCGGATAAGAAGGGATTCCACGAGGTCGCGTTCTTGTCGCAGGCCCACAGCGGCGGCGCGTCGCCGAACGGCTCGAGCATCGTGACGTTCACCAAGCTCGACGACGCGCAGCGAAGCCGCTTTCAGCCCCTTCTCGACGCGCTCGCCAATGTGACGGCGGCTACGGCGTCTGGCGGCGCGTCCAACGAGCTGCTCGCAACCAAGACCAACGCGTTGCAAGCGCTCCTGAGCCGGCACGGTGTGCGCTTGGGCTCGCAGCCCGAGGACGTGAGAAGAGCGGTGGTCAGTGACCTGCAAGCCGCGGGGATCGCCATCGACCCGGACAGCTTGGCGATGCAATTCACGGATCCAGGGCAGCCCGACACGATGCTCGCCGTCTACAAGCGCCACGACCTCTTGCCGGCGGACGCCGCGATCGGCTGACCCGCTTGACCCCAAGACGGCCCGGGCGTCATCGTTTGGCCGTCGGCCGCGTCGAGCTGGAGGTGCTCCGCCGCGACCTCGGTGCTGCGCGGGTACTCGCCGGGATGCAGCTCCCGGCCCCGTTCCAGCAGGCAGACGGACTGCCCGGCCCGGGCGAGACGCGACGCCGCGATCGATGCTCCGTACCCCGAACCGACGACCACCACGCGGTAGTGGTCGCGAATCTCGCTCAGCGGGCTCGAGAGCCGCTGCGGGTCTCCCACCGCGCGGGAGCGTAGCCCCGCGGCCCCAATCGGGGTCGGGGGCTCGCCGGCACCGGCGCGCGCGTCCCGCCGCCGCACCCGCGGTCGCGCCGATACACTGCGCCGCCGTGCCGGGCGCAGCCAAGGTGATCGACGACCTGGTCGACGCGCTCCGCCCCATCGAGGTCGACCTCGCGCGTCGCGTGGTGGGAAGCGAGCACCCACACGTCCGAAGCGGTGAACCGCCGCAAGGCCGAGCTGGAGCTCGACCGCCGGCGGCTCCTCGCCGACCCGGACGCGTTCGCCGCGGTGCAGGCCGTCCGCAACGCGGGCGATCTCGACGCCGACACCCGCCGTCACGTGGACCTGCTGCACGACGCGATGGTCCCCAACCAGGTCCCCGAGGACCTGCAGCGCCGCATCGTCGAGCTCGAATCCGACGTCGAGGCCACCTTCACCTCGTTTCGCGGTGAGCTCGACGGGGAGCGGGTCGCCGACAACGCGATCCTCGACATCCTGCGGGCCAGCGACGACAGCGGGCTCCGCCGGCGGGCGTGGGAGGCGTCGAAGCAGGTCGGCGCCGCGGTGGCCGGGCAGGTTCGGGACCTGGCCCGGCTCCGCAACGCCGCGGCCCGGTCGGTCGGCTACCGGGACCACTACGCCCTCGCGCTCGGCGTCGGCGAGATGGACGAGGCCCGGCTGCTCGCCACCCTTGACGAGGTCGACGAGGCCACGAGGGCCCCGTTCGCGGCCTGGAAGGAGCAGCTCGACGCGGCGCTCGCGGCCCGCTTCGGCGTCGCCCCGACCGAGCTTGCCCCCTGGCACCTCGACGACCCGTTCTTCCAGGACCCGCCCGCGGCGGGCGCCCTCGACCTCGACGACCGGTTCACGACCGCGGACCTCGAAGCGCTGACGGTGCGCACCTACGACGGCCTCGGCCTCGACGTGCGGCCCGTCCTCGTCCGCAGCGACCTGTACAGCCGGGACGGCAAGAACCAGCACGCGTTCTGCATCGACATCGACCGAGAAGGCGACGTGCGGGTGCTCTGCAACGTGGAGCCCAGCGAACGGTGGATGGACACGATGCTCCACGAGTTCGGGCACGCCGCCTACAACCAGGGCGTCGCGTCGAGCCTGCCGTGGCTGGTGCGCGACGCCGCGCACGCGCTCACCACGGAAGGCGTGGCGATGCTCTTCGGCCGGTTGGTGCGCTCACCGGAATGGCTGGCCCAGGTGGCCGGTGTGCCCGCCGCCGACGTCGAGACGCTCCGCCCCCGACTGGCGGCGGCGCGGCGAGCCTCGCTGCTCGTGTTCGCGCGCTGGGTGCTCGTCGTCACCCACTTCGAGCGGCGCCTCTACGCGGACCCCGATGGCGACCTGGACACCGCCTGGTGGGACCTCGTCGAGCGCTACCAGCACGTCCTTCGCCCCGACGGTCGCGACGGCCCCGACTGGGCCGCCAAGATCCACCTCGCGGTCGTACCCGTCTACTACCAGAACTACCTGTACGGCGAGCTGTTCGCGTCGCAACTCGAATCGACGCTCACCGCGCGGGCCGGCGGGTTCGTCGACCGGCGTGAGGCGGGACGGTTCCTCGCCGACGCGGTCTTCGCGCCGGGCGCGTCGCGACGGTGGGATCACCTGGTCCGCGACGCGACCGGCGAGCCGCTGAACGCGGCGCATCTCGCCGCGCACCTCGCACCCTGACTCGATGTGCGACACCCTGTGCGTGGTCGCTGACCAGGGGACGCTGTTCGCCAAGAACTCGGACCGGCCCCGCGGTGAGGCGCAGCTCCTCGAGACGCTCCCGCGCCGCGCCGCCGGCTCGAACCTCGCGACCACGCACCTGACCATCCCCGACGACGGGGCGTACACGCTGGTCGGCTCGCGACCGGCGTGGTGCTGGGGTCTCGAGCACGGGGTCAACGAGCATCGCGTCGCGATCGGCAACGAACGCGTCTACACGCGCGACGATCCCGACGCCGCCCCAACCGGCCTGACCGGCATGGACCTAGTCCGCCTCGGGCTCGAACGGGCCCGATCCGGCGACGAGGCCGTCGCGGTGATGACCGGCCTCCTCGAACGCCACGGCCAGGGCGGACGCTGCCGAGCCGACCGAGACGAGGCGTACTTCTCGTCGTTCCTGATCGCCGACCCGTCCGGCGCGTGGGTGCTCGAGACCAGCGGGCGCAGCTGGGCTGCCGCCCGCCGGGCCCGCGGCGCCGCGATCTCGAACGCCCTCACCGTCGGCGACGACTGGTCCGCGGCGTCGGTCGACGTGCCCGCCGGGTCCCGGTTCGACGCCCGGCGGGACCCCGAGCACCCGACCGGACCGGCGGAGCGCCGGCGGGCGGTCACCGCCGCGTGCGTGACCAGCGGTTCCGCGCCGCTGACCCCCGGCGACCTCGTCTCGATCCTCCGCGACCACGGCGCGACCGCGTGGGGGCGTCCGGGCCGGACCGGTGCCGTCCCCCCGCCGGATCACGACGGCGACACGGCGTGGACGGTGTGTCTGCACCTCCCCGACCTCGGTCTCGCGACGACCGCGTCGCTCGTCGCCGAGCTTCCCCGCGACCGCGACGTGCCGGTGCGGGCGTGGGCTGCGCTGGGCAGCCCGTCCGCGTCGGTCTACGTGCCGCTGTTCCCGCCGGTGAGCCCCCCGATGCTCGCCGACGCGAGGACGTGGGGTCGTTTCGCCCGGCTCCGGGACCAGGTCGAGGCCGAACCCGCGACCCTCGGCGAGCTCCGCGCCGAGCTCGCCCTCGTGGAGGCCCGATGCTGGGCCGACGCCGACACCGCCGGCGGCGACGGGCACCACCGACGGGCGTTCGTCGACGCGACCGCCGCCGCGGTCGACACGGCACTCACCCGGCTCGGCGTGTGACTTCGACGAGCCGGCCCGTACGATCCAGGGTCATGGAGTTCAACCTCGCCGACCTGTGGGAAGCCGTCGTGGACGCGATCCCCGACCGGGAGGCGTTGGTGTGCGGGAACCGGCGACTCTCGTTCGCCACCGCCGACGAACGCGCGAACCGCCTCGCCCACACGCTGGCGGCACGCGGGATCGGCGCCGGTGATCACGTCGCGCTGTACCTGTACAACGGCACCGAGTACCTGGAAGCCATGCTCGCGGCGTACAAGATCCGCGCCGTTCCGATCAACGTCAACTACCGCTACGTCGAGGAGGAGCTCCGCTACCTCCTCGACGACAGCGACGCCAAGGCCGTCGTGTTCGACCGCACGTTCGCCCCGAAGCTGACCGCGATCCGTGACCAGCTCCCCGAGCTCGGCGTCTACATCAGCGTCGCCGACGACTCCGCTGCCGACCTCGCGCGCTCGACGCGGTCGACTACGAGACCGCCCTCGCCGCCGCCGATCCCGACCGCGGGTTCCCCGACCGCTCCGCCGACGACCTCTACATCCTGTACACGGGGGGCACGACCGGCATGCCGAAGGGGGTGATGTGGCGCCACGAAGACATCTTCTTCGGCGCCTTCGGCGGCG
The DNA here is from genome assembly GCA_963714105.1 of uncultured Actinomycetes bacterium. GTDB lineage: Bacteria > Actinomycetota > Acidimicrobiia > IMCC26256 > PALSA-555 > PALSA-555. Next base: position 3,430,119 of record OY970233.1, read on the forward strand.
GGGGCCTCGGCGACCCGATCACCACCCCGGACGCGATCGCCGACCGGGCCCGCGCCGGCACCACCCGCTGTCTCCCGGCCTGCCCGTTCATGCACGGCACGGCGCACTGGATGGCGTTCCTCACCCTCTACACCGGCGGCGCGGTGATCATCTCCCCCGACCGGTCCCTCCACGCTCGGCGGGTCTGGGAGCTCGCGGCCGCCGAGCACGTCAACTTCCTCGTCATCGTCGGCGACGCGCTCGGCCGTCCCCTCGTCGAAGCGCTCGACGAGCTCGACGACCGCGTCGACCTCTCCGGGCTCGCGCTGCTGCTCTCGGGCGGGGCGATCCTGTCCCCGCCGGTCAAGCGGGCGCTGCGGGAACGGCTCCCCCAGACCCTCGTCATCGACGGGTTCGGCTCGTCCGAGGCGGGCGGGCAGGGCCAGATGATCGTGACCAGCGACGCCGACGTCGCCGCCCAGCCCCGCTTCCGCGTCGACGACGACACCGCGGTGCTCACCGGTGACTTCCAGCGGGCCCCGGCCGGGACGGTCGGCAAGCTCGCCCGGCGGGGCCGGGTGCCGCTCGGCTACTACCACGACCCGGTGAAGAGCGCAGAGACGTTCCCGGTCGTCGACGGGGTCCGCTGGTCCGTGCCCGGCGACGACGCCCGCCTCGAAGACGACGGGACGATCACCGTCCTCGGCCGCGGGTCGGTGTCCATCAACACCGGTGGCGAGAAGGTGTACCCCGAAGAGGTCGAAGGCGCGCTGAAGAGCCATCCCGCAGTGTTCGACGCGGTCGTCGTCGGCGTCCCCGACGAACGGTGGGGGAACGGGTCGTCGCGGTCGTGCAACCCCGCGACGGCGAGCACCCCACACTCGAGCAGCTCGCTGACCACACGAGGGACCACGTCGCCGGGTACAAGGTGCCGCGCCAGGCCGTGCTCGTCGACCACGTCGAACGGTCCCCGTCGGGGAAGCCGGACTACCGGTGGGCGAAGCGCATCGCGCAACACGCGAGCTGACCACGCCGGTCGCGGCGCGTCCGCGCTGCGCCGACCGCGACGGTTCGCCCAGCCGCTCACGCCCGGCCTGCAGCCGTCAGCCGGTGAACTTCGGGGTCAGAGCACCGCGGTCGGCGCCGTCGCGCAGCTGTCCGCGGCTGGGTCGAAGGTGATCGTCACCTGACCGTTGCCGGTCAAGGTGCTCGCCGTCGACGACAAGGTGACCGCGTTCGTGGGCGAACGACGAACCGCCGCCGCCGCGTAGCCGCCGCCCCCACCGGACACCGATTCGGCTGCGCCGCCGCCGGCGCCGCCGGCGCCGCCGTGCCGCAGCGGGCCCACCCCCGGCCAGGATCCTGGCCCACCCAGCCGAGAGCCGGCGGTGCCGGCTCTGGCGCACGAACCGACCGACCGCCTCCGCCGGTCGGTCCGCCGCGGGGTGGCGCGAGCGCCTGGAGGGTGCGACGGCGACGCCAGACTGGGGGTGATGGCACGGCTGCGAGACACCCCCCGGAACGAGCTGGGCCCGTATCTGCGTCAGCACGCGGACAACCCGGTCGACTGGTACCCGTGGGGCGACGAGGCGATGGAGCGGGCGCGCACCGATGACCGTCCCGTGCTGCTCTCGGTCGGCTACTCGGCCTGTCACTGGTGTCACGTGATGGCCCACGAATCGTTCGAGGATCCAGACGTGGCCGAGGTGATGAACCGGCTGTTCGTGAACGTGAAGGTCGACCGGGAGGAACGCCCCGACGTCGACGCGGTGTACATGCAGGCGGTGCAGGCGCTGACCGGTGGTGGCGGGTGGCCGATGACGGTGTTCCTCACCCCGGACGGCACCCCGTTCTTCGGGGGGACCTACTTCCCGAAGGAAGATCGTCACGGGCTGATCGGGTTCCCAAGACTCCTGGAGCGCATCGACGAGGTGTGGCGGACCCAACGGGACCAGCTGGTCGAGCAGGGCGACAAGCTGCGCCGCGTCATCGCCGGCAGCGTGACGCTCGGCGGGTCCGACGGCGCGGAACCCACCGCGGCGATGCTGGACACCGCGGTCGACACGATCCGCCGCCAGTTCGACGGTCGCTTCGGTGGCTTCGGGCGGGCGCCGAAGTTCCCGCCGTCGACCACCCTCGACTTCCTGGCCCGCCGCTTCGTCCGCGACGGTGACCCGACCACGCTCGAGATGATCACGGTGACCCTCGACGCGATGGCCGCGGGCGGGATGTGCGACCAGGTCGGCGGAGGGTTCCACCGCTACTCCGTCGACAACTACTGGCTGGTGCCGCACTTCGAGAAGATGCTCTACGACCAAGCGCTCCTCCTCGGTGCGTACACCCGCGGGCTGGCTCGTGACCCGCGACGCGCGGTACCGGCGGGTGGCAGCAGACCTGGTCGAGTACGTCCTCGGTGACCTGCGCCACCCGGCCGGCGGGTTCTTCGCCGCCGAGGACGCCGACTCGGAGGGCGTCGAAGGCAAGTTCTACCTGTGGTCCCTCGAGGAGATCGAGGCGGTCTGCGGCGACGACGCGGCGGAGGTGATCCGCTACTTCGGCGTCACCCCGACCGGCAACTTCGAGGACCCCCACACCGGGTACCGCGGCAACATCCTGCACGCGGTCGACCGGACCGAGGACCGACCCGACGCGGTGACCCGCGGGGTGGAACGGCTCCGCGCCGCGCGCCGGTCCCGTGTCCGTCCCGGTCTCGACGACAAGGTGCTGCTGGGGTGGAACGCGCTGTTCGTGCGTGCGCTCGCCGAGGCCGCGGGCGCGTTCGACCGGACCGACTGGCTCGACGCCGCCCGGGCCACGGCACGGTTCCTCGTCGCCGAGCTGCACGACGCCGACCACGGGTGGCGCCACACCTGGCAGGACGGTCGGGCCCAGCTGATCGCCTACGCGGAGGACGAAGCCGCGCTGCTGGAGGCGTTCCTCAGCCTCGCCGAGGTCGACGACCCGTCGTGGCTCGACGACGCCCGCGCCGTCGCCGACGACCTCCTCGACCGCTTCCACGACGTGGACGGCGGCGGGTTCTTCAGCACCGCGGTCGACGCCGAGCCGCTGATCGTCCGGCCCAAGGACATCCAGGACGGCGCGACCCCGTCCGCGAACTCGCTGGCCTGCCACGGCCTGTACCGCCTCGCCGCGCTGACCGGGGAGTCCCGCTACGAGAACCCGGCCGGGCGGTGGCTCCGCACGATGACGCCGGTGCTCGGCGACCACCCGACCGCGTTCGCCTACCTGCTCGGCGCGTTGGAACGGGACGTCACCGCCCCCATCGAGGTCGCGGTCGTCGGCGCCGACACCGACGCGGCGGCGCTGCGCCGGGTCGTGCTCGGCCGGCTGGTCCCCAACCTGGTGACCCTCAGCGCCCCGCCGGGCGTCGGGGGCGAGCGGTCACCGCTGCTGGCCGACCGGGGGCTCGTCGACGGGCACGCGAGCGCGTACGTGTGCGAGCACTTCGCGTGTCGAGCGCCGGTGAGCACCCCCGACGCCCTAGCCGCGGCGCTCGACGCCGCGGTTCGCGCCCGCCTCGGCGGGTTAGCGACGACCGAGGTTGCCGGCGAGGGCCTCGGCCATCGCCCAGCCGTACGCGATGACCGCCTCGCCCTTCTCGGGTCGGACCGTGCCGACCAGCTCGGCCGCGGCCTTGCCGCCCAGCTTCACGTAGCGGGCGTCGAGAACGGCTTCGGAGCCGCCGTGGGCCTTGACCCGGAACTTGCGGTCGTCGTAGCGGGCGTCGCAGCCGAAGCGGCGGGCCAGGCGGCGACCCCACGCTCGTTCCTCCCCGTTGGGGGAGTACTTGGGGCGGGGGCACACGTCGGCGAGCTCGAGCAGCAGCGAGTACGAAGCCGGCTGGGCGATCCGCCCGGCGACGAGGACGTCCTCGTCGGGGAAGGAGATCGCGGCCCGCCGGTACAGCTCACCCACGAGCGATTCGAGGCTGGCCCGGGCGGTGCGGCCCCGCTTCGTGGCTCCCAGCCCCCACAGGATGCAGGGGGTGCCGCCGATCCGTTCCAGCGACCCGAACAGGAAGCCGTGCAGGTCGTCGTCCTCGGAGCAGATCGCCACGAGCGGGAACTGCTCGACGTGACGGTCGAGGGCCTGATCGTCGACGGGTAAGCCCACCCCGGCAACGAATTGGCCGAGCTCATCGAGCTCGGCCGGCTTCAGGGACACGGAATCGCGGGACTCGACGCTCATCGAAGCCCCATTCTTGCCGACCGACCCCAGAAGCGGCCAGTCGACCCCCAAACCGGGGCGCGGCGCCTCCCGGTGCGGTCAGTAGCGCACCTCGGCGCAGATCGCGTAGTGGTCAGACGGCTGGGTCCCGTCGACGGGGTCGGTCGCCTCCACCCGAGCGGTGGTCACCTGACCCGCGCCGTGCTCCCGCGGGTAGCCGACGAACACGTAGTCGATGCGCCGGTCGGGTTCGCAGTCGAGCACCGCGAACGGGTTGGTGTTCGACCAGGTCCAGCCCGGCCCCCCGCCGCCGGCGGCGCGCCAGGCGTCGAGGAACACCAGCCGGGCCACCGGCACCGCGGCGAGACCGGTCAGGAGCCGGATCTCCTCCGAATCGGGCTCGGCGTTGAAATCACCGGCGAGCACCGGCGGGAAGGTCCGCCGCTCGGCGGTCTCGGCGACGAACTCGCACAGCGCCCGGACCTGGTCCTGGCGGACGTCGCTCTGGTCCAGGCGCCAGTTCAGGTGCGTGCAGAAGACCTCGATCGGGCCACGGGGTCCCTCGATGTCGGCCCGGAGCACGACCCGGAGCTCGTCGAGCCTCGCCGGCGCCGGGAGGCGACGCACCTCGTGGGTGCGGATCGGCCAGCGGGACAGCACCGCGTTGCCCAGGCTCTCCGGCGCGAGATCGAAGCCCACCCCCGTACCGAACGCGGCGTCGTAGCCGCCGAGCGCAGCGGCGATCCGCTCGGCCTGCCGGTCGCCGTCGCGGGTCTCGAAGACCTCCTGGAGGCACACCACGTCGGGGCCGAGGCGCTGGAGGGTCGCGTCGATCGCGGGTTGGCGCTGCTCCCACGGCCCGAACCGCCACCACAAATTCCACGAGACGACCGAGAGCCGGGTGTCGAGTCGCGGCGGAGGCGCCCACGCGGCCGACATCGGCGCCGACACTAACCTCCCCTCCACGCGCGGCCCGGCGAGGCGTCGAGGAGACGCCACCACCGGCGTGCCAGGAGGTCCGTATGGGGCTCGACGTGAACCTGCTCGACGGGCGGCTCTACGCCGGCGACCCGTACCCGACCTACCGGCGGCTCCGCGACGAGGCCCCCGTGTACCGGGACCCGGTGAACGGCGTCTGGGGGATCAGCCGCTACCAGGACGTGGTCGAGGTCGAGAAGGACCCGGGCCGGTACACGTCGGCGCAGGGGTCACGACCCCGGATCGTCGGTGACGTGTCGTCGATCAACAACGACGACCCGCTGCACCAGAACAAGCGGCGCCTGGTCGCCCGCCGGTTCACACCCCGGTCGGTGAAGCAGCACGAGGACCACGTCCGGCGGGTCGTGACCGACCTGATCGATGCCGTCACCCCCGCGGGGGCGTGCGACGTGGTCGCGGACCTCGCCGCGCCGTTGCCGGCCCGGATCATCTGCGAGCTGCTCGGGTTCCCCTCCGAGCTGGCCCCGAAGTGCCAGGAGTGGTCCCAGGTCACGATGCTCTCCGGTGGCACGTACCCGCCCGACGGGCGAGAACCGGAACCGAGCGACGCGACGATGACCGCGGTGCTCGAGTTCGCCGTAGTCGCGTTGGAGACCCTCGCGGCACGACGACGAGAGCCCCGCGACGACCTGCTGTCGGTGTGGGCACACACCGCCGTCGAGTTCCCCGACGGGACGAACCGACCCCTCGACGACGACGAGATCGTCCACGAGGCGCTCCTCCTCCTCGACGGGGGCGCGGAGACGACGCGGACCGTCATCGGCACCATGTGCCTCGAGCTGATCCGTCACCCCGACCAGCGGGCCAAGCTCGTCGCCAGCCCCGACCTCCTCGGTCAGAGCGGCGTCGAGGAGTTCATCCGGTGGGTGACCCCGATCCTCAACATGCGTCGCACCGCCACCGAGGACCACACCCTCGGTGGGGAGACGATCCGAGCCGGTGACGAGCTCCTGTTGATGTACGGGTCCGCGAACCGCGACGAGCGGGCCTTCAGCGAACCCGACGCCCTCGACGTCACCCGCGCCCACAACCACCACGTCGCGTTCGGGTTCGGCACCCACTTCTGCCTCGGCGCGTCACTCGCCCGCCTCGAGATCAAGGTCATGTTCGAGGAGCTCCTCCGACGGACACCGGAGATGCGCCTCGCCCCCGACGCCGAGCCGCGCAAGGTCCCCAGCGCCTTCGCGTGCGCCTACGACGCCATCCCCGTCGAGTTCACCTCGACCTGACCGGCCGGTCCGGGGAACACCCGCGCACCGAGCACCCCGGCGGCGCCGGAGGGCAGTGGCGGTTACCTCGAGCCGGTGGGCACGGAGAACTCGACCGGCATGCGCTTGATGCCGTGGATGAAGTTGGAGCGGAGCATGTCGGGCTCCCCGGACACCTCGATGTCGGGGAGGCGGGCGAGCAGCTCTTCGAACATCACCTTGATCTCCCGACGGGCCAGGTGCGCGCCGAGGCAGAAGTGGGGGCCGCCACCACCGAACCCGAGGTGCTCGTTCGGCGTCCGGGTGACGTCGAAGCGGTACGGGTCGTCGAAGTACGCCTCGTCCCGGTTCGCGGAGTTGTACCAGAGCACGACTTTCTGCCCGGATTGGATGCGGGTGCCGTTGATCTCGACGTCCTCAGCGGTGCAGGTGCGCCGGAAGTGGATGACCGGCGTGGACCACCGGATGATCTCCTCGACCGCGGTCGGTGCGACCCCCTCGAAGTCGTCGAGCCACCGCCGCCGCTGATCCGGGTGGTCGGTGAGGGCCTTCATCCCGTGGCTGATCGCGTTGCGGGTCGTCTCGTTGCCGGCGACGACGAGCAGCACGAAGAACGACCCGAACTCCTCGGGGGTGAGGCTGTGACCCTCGACCTCCGCCTGGGAGATCGTCGTCGTCACGTCATCGCCGGGATGCTTGAGCCGATCGGCGCGCAGATCCTGGGCGTACTGCCACAGCTCCTGCGCCGCGGTGAACGCGGCGGTGATCTCACCCCCGTACTCCGGGTCGCTCGCGCCGAGCACGACGTTGGTCCGGTCGAAGATCGACTGGTAGTCCGATTCGGGGATTCCCATCATGTCGCAGATGATCTGCAACGGGAGCGCCGCGGCGATCTCGCTCACGAAGTCGCACCGGCCGAGCGGCGCGACCGCGTCGACGATCGCCCGGGCCCGGTCGTGGACGCTCTGCTCGATCGCCGCGACCTGCCGGGGCGTGAACCCTCGGTTCACGATGAGCCGGAACCGGGTGTGGCGGGGCGGATCCATGTTGATCATCGAGCCGAGGAACTCGTACACCTCGGGCGGGAAGTCGGGGATGTTGGTGCCTTGACCCGAGATGAACACCTCGGGTTTCCGGCTCGCGTAGACGACGTCGTCGTAGCGGACGAGCGACCAGAACCCGGGGCCGGGCCCGAACGTGAGCCCCGGGATCTCCGGTTCCGTGTGCCACGAGACTGGGCGTTCCGCGCGGAGGGTGGCGAACATGCCCGGCCAGTCCTGACGCTCCCACAGCGACATGTCACCGAAGTCGATGGCGTCGACGGAGAGATCCGTCGTCGGGATCGCAACCATGGGGGAACTCTAGGTCGGGTCGAGCCGCCGGGCCCTGCTGTCCCCGACTGGCCCTCGGGTCACTCGTCGAGGCGCGCCTCGGCTTGGCGCAGCCGACCTGCGGCCTGGTCGGCGTCGCGGCGGGCCTCGTCGGCTCGCTGACGAGCCGCCCGTGCCGCGGTCGCGGCCGAGCGGGCGCTGTCCTGGGCCCGTTCGAGCGCGCGCCGGACCTCCTGGAGGTGCGCGTCGGCGGCCTGGGCTTGCAGCTCGGCGCTGGCCTGCTCCGCCACCGCGCTCTCGGCGGCGTCGGCGAGTCGTTGCGCCTGGCGACGCGCGTCGGTCACCGCGCGTCGGGCCGCGGCCCGGCCGGCGGCGTCACGCTTCCCGCCGCGGCGACCCGCCGGGGTGGCGGGCGGCGCGGGGCCGAAGCCGGCCGGTGGGCTGAGCGCGCGGGTCAGTCGACCGGCCAGCAGCGCGTCGGTCCACGCCGGGTCGACCGTCGCGGCTTCGAGGGTGGCGGCGATCGTGTCGCGGTACGACTCGGGTTTCGGTGCGCGGCCGCGCAGCGTTGCGACACCCGCGTCGGCGAGCCGCTCGACCTGGTGTTGACGCTGACGGGCCTGCTCACGCCACGCGTCGGTCGCCGCGCCTGGTGCCAGCGTGGACTGCGCCGCGGCGAGTGCCCGGGTGGTGCCCACCAGGTCGGCGATCTCGGCGGCCGCGCCTCGGGCCAGCTGGTTGATCGCCCAGGCGGCCAGGTTCGGGCGCCGGCGGCCCCGCACGTCCTTCGCTGCAGCGAGGTCGCCGGCCTGGCGGAGCGCCACGTCGAGTCGGGATCGGACGAGCACGAACTCCTCAGGACCGGCGGCGTAGAGCTCGTCGAGGGCCCGTTCCTGCGCCGGGCTGGGCTCCGAGGCGGCCACGGCCCTGGTTGTACCCGACCAGGCTCCGTCCGCGCCCCGTCGGGCCGCGCGTGCGGGCAGCCCTCGACCTGGTGGAATGGCCCCCGGCGGCGGCCACGGGAGCGTCTGGTCAGGTGAACCTTCCCTGAATCGTCTCGGTCGTAGACTCCCCCGAGCCGCCGAACGGGGCGGGAACGGTCGAGCACGGGAGTTCGGGTGCTGCACGGCGGAGTCAGGGCCGAGACCAGGGATCGCGCGCGGCGCGCGGCGCGGGCGACGGCGCCCCGGGAGGCCTGAGCGGTGGCGTTGTGGGCGCTCGCGGCGGGCTCGGAGGACCGGCGGGCCGGCTACGGGTTCGACCACGACGCCGCGATCGTCGGGTGGTCCCGCACCGGGGATCTGCGGACGGTCGGCTCGGTCCAGGAGCTGCGAGACCGCCTCGCGCGCGCCTACCCGGGGACCGACCCGGCGACGTTCGGTGAGTGGGCGAATCAGCTGTGGGCGTTCGGGCACGACATCGTCATCGGCGACCTGATCGCCGTCCGGCTCGAGGCGAGCCCGGAGGTCGCGTTCGGGCGGATCACGGGGCCGTACACCTTCGACCCCGGCGCGCCGGAGAACCGTCAGCATCAGCACCCAGCGGAATGGATGCGGCGCACCGCCTGGGATGCGCTCGACGCGGACCTCCGCCGCGAGCTCGAGACCCCGCTCGCGGTCTACCGGGTTCGCGACCCGTCGGCCCCCGCCGTCGCGGCCGGCACCGCCGCGGCCGACGGCACCGGCCATCACCTGTCGCGGCGCGCGTTCGTCGGCGGTGGCGCCGCGGCCGCGGTCGTCGCCGCGGTCGCGGTGTGGAAGCCGTGGAACTCGTCGGGTTCCTCGACGGTCGCCCGTCACTCGCCGCCCACGACCGGCGGCCACAACACCGGGTCGGGGGTGCACTCCTCGCCGAACGGACCGGTCGCGAGCTGGGTGCAGGCCGAGAACGCCAAGCCGGGGACGTCGGCCTGGAACGTGAGCAACGGCGGCAAGCCCGGCGACCTCGAGGGGTACGCGAGCCAGGTCGAGCGCGGTGCAGGGCGACACGGTGACGCTCTACGTCTCCACGACCGCCCCTACCTTCCACGTCGAGGCGTACCGGCTCGGCTGGTACGGCGGGAAGCAGGGCCGCCTCGTCTGGCAGTCCCCGGAGATGCCGGGCCAGAAGCAGGCGGCACCCACGTTCACCCCCGGCATCAACATGACCGAGGCCCACTGGAACCCGTCGCTGCGGGTCACCATCGACAGCCACTATCCGCCCGGCTGCTACTTCTTCAAGCTGGTCGGGTCGAACACGGTGCAGCAGCTCGTCCCCCTGACCGTCCGCGACGACGCCAGCACCGCCGCGTACGTCGTGCAGAACTCGGTGACCAGCTGGCAGGCCTACAACGACTGGGCCGGGTACAACCTCTACCAGGGCGCCAACGGCGCGTTCGCCACCCGGTCACGGGTCGTGTCCTTCGACCGGCCGTACGCGCTGCGGCCTGGGTCAGTCCGACTTCCTCGGCCTCGAGTTCCCACTCGTCGCGTTGATGGAGCAGCTCGGCCTCGACGTGACCTACATCACCGATGTCGACACGCACCTCCACCCCGAGCGGCTGCTGAACCACAAGGCCTACTTCTCCCTCGGCCACGACGAGTACTGGTCCAAGGAGATGCGCGACGGCGTCGAAGCGGCCCGGGACAAGGGCGTGAACCTGGCCTTCCTCGGCGCGAACGCGGCGTTCCGCCAGATCCGCTTCGAACCGTCCCCACTGGGGCCCAACCGGCATCAGGTCTGCTACAAGTCCGCCGACGAGGACCCGATCCACACCACCAACCCGACGCTCACGACGGTCAACTGGCGGGAAGCGCCGGTGTCGCGACCCGAGAGCGAGATGATCGGTCAGCAGTACGAGTGCAACCCGGTCATGACCGACATGGTGATCGTCGACCCGACCGCGTGGGTCTTCCAGGGCACCAACGTCCAAGCCGGCCAGCACCTGACCCAAGCGGTCGGCTCCGAGTACGACCGGTTCGACCCGAACCAGGCCGGCCCGAAGAACGTCCAGATCTTCGCCCACTCGCCCGTGGTGTGCCACGGCCGGGCGAGCTTCGCCGACATGACCTACTACACGGTCCCGAGCGGCGCCGGGGTCTTCTCGACCGGGTCGATCGTGTGGATCACGAAGCTGACCGCCCCCGGGCCCGGCTCCCCGTATGACCCGGTCGCGGTGCAGGTCACCAAGAACGTGCTCGCCGCGTTCGGCAACGGCCCGAGCGCGCCCACGCACCCGGTGATGCCGAACTACCCCGCGATCGCCGCGAAGTACGGGTCGACGAGCGGGAACGTCCCGAGCGGCGACTGAGCCTCGATCCGCCTCACTCGCCGGCGGGGATCCACGAGCCGTGGAACCCGAACGGCACCCGTTGCGGCAATGGGACCGTCGCCACCGGCGGCGCACCGAAGTCCGGGGCGGCGAGGATCACGAAGTCGCTCGTGTCCCGCGCCGCGTCGTAGACGTAGGTCATCACCCAGCCGTCGTCCTCGTCGGCGTCGGCGTGTCGGGGGACGAAGACCGGCTCCCCCGGCTCCCGCCCGGCACCGAAGTCGTGCTCGACGGCGCCGCCCCGGTCGAGGTCGTACTTCACGAGCTTCATGTGCGCGCCGCCGATGCCGTCGACGGTCTCGAGCGCGTAGCCGAAGCGATGGCGGCGCCCCACCCGGCGGGGGTCGACCCGCGGGAACTCGACGGCGCGGTCGTCGAGCTGCTCCTCTTTCACCGTCCCGACGCCGGGATCGAGCGTCCAGCGGGTCGGGTACGCGGGATCGAACTCGTCCTGGGAACGGGCCCAGAGCCGCGGGTAGCGCATCACGTCGACCACGAGCCGGCCGTCGTCATCGTAGGCGTTGAGGGGATGGAACACGTAGCACGGTTCGATGTCGAGCCAGCGCACGTCGGTGTCGCGCCCTCGGCGGGGCAGGATGCCGAGCCGGGCGCCGGCCTGGTCGTCCCAGCGGAACGGGAACGTCCCCTGCACCGCGAGGTCGAGGTCGAACACGACTGGGAGGTCCATGAACACGACGTGCTGCTCGGTCAGGTTGAAGTCGTGCATCATCGTCGGCGCCGGGACCGAGATCTCCTCGGAGTGCACCAGCGTCCCCGCCGCGTCGGCGACGTGGTAGGTGAGGTACGGAGGCGTGAACCCGTAGCCGAAGAAGTGCAGCTCGCCGGTCGTCGGGTCGAGCTTCGGGTGTGCGGTCATCGCGGTGGTGAGACGACCGTCGAAGTCGAACGGTCCGACCGTGTCGAGGCCGGCGGTGACCTCGTACGGGAAGCCGCTCTCGACCAGGGCGAGGATCCGGCCGGCGTGGCCGACGACGTGCGTGTTTGCCGGCCCGACGGTCCGGTCGACGCGGCCGTTCTCGTCGACGAAGGTGCCCTCGCCGCTCAGCTGGCGGGTCCGGACGTACCGGTTCCGGTACCGCCGGGCCTTGCCGTCGCGGAGATCGACGCCGTGGAGCATGCCGTCACCGAGGAACCAGTGGGCCGACGACCCGGTGGACGGGTTCGGGCCGTTGCGCACGAACTGGCCGGCCAGCTCGACCGGGATCGTGCCGGTCACGGGCAGGTCCGTCGCGTCGACCTCAGCCGCGACCGGGGCGTAGTTGCCGGTGAGGAAGAACGGGAGGTCCGTCGCCGCGGGGGTCGCCATCGCGCCACCGTAGACCCCGCCCCCCTGGGGGTGGCACCCGGCCGCGACCCATCCCGACGTCGCTCGCGTCCGGGTCCCGTCGGCGTCGGTCGGGACGGCCGTGGTAGATACGTCGAGTCGCCTCGTGGGGACGGCCCCGCCAGGGTCGGACGAGCATCGAGAGGAGCCACGCATGCCTGACGCAGAAGGGTCGGCCCGGTACCTCCAGCCCGGCTGGTTCACCCGACACGTCTTCGACCGGCTCATTGCCCTCTTCACCCGCGCCGGCGTGAGTGTGTGGGGCTCGCGTCAGCTGCGGGTCCGGGGCCGCACCAGCGGCGAGTGGCGCACCACCCCGGTGAACCTCCTGACCCTCGAGGATCGGCAGTACCTGGTGGCGCCGCGTGGGCTCACCCAGTGGGTCCGCAACCTCCGGGTCGCTGGTGACGGCGAGCTGCAGGTGGGCCGCCGGGTCGATGCGTTCCGCGCCACCGAGCTCGCCGACGACGAGAAGGTCCCGGTGCTGCGCGCCTACCTCAAGCGCTGGAAGGCCGAGGTCGGCGTGTTCTTCGAGGGTGTCAGCGGCGACTCATCCGACGACGAGCTGCGCCGGATCGCACCCGACCATCCCGTGTTCCGCATCGAAGCTGCCGACCTCCCCCGCGGCTAGCAGCCACCGCAGGTCGCCCCCTCGCCGGCACGATCCGCGTCGACACGCAACGGCCGCCGGGTCCCGTCGACGACGGCTCGGGCACAGCCGGCGCGCGACCGGCTGCCCGCTCGAGTCGGACTCGGGTCAGCCCGGGAGCGTCGCGGTGATCTTGACCACGTTCTTCGGGTTGCAGTCGAACGTGCCCGGCTTCGCCGGGTAGACGCGGGTGAACTTCCCGTTCTTGACCTGCAGCAACGCGAAGCACGGGCTGGGGACGTGACCGCCGACGTCGGTCTTCCCGATCATGCCCTGCGCGGTGAAGTCGTGGACCGTCCTCGCGGTGGCGAGGAAGTTGGCTCTCGTGATCCCGTTCACTCCGTTGGCGGTGGTCATGCGCTGCATGACCTCCTGGAAGAACAGGGCCGCGGTCCAGGCCTGGGCGCCGAACCCGTCGGCGTTGGCCGCACCGACCGAATGGACGTACGCCTGCACCGGTGGTGAGACCTTCGCCTCCTCGAAGGGGACGAACGTCGTGTCGAGGTACGTGCCGTTGGCCGCCGAGCCGGCGAGGGCGAGGAACCGTTTGCTGTAGCACGACAACGAGCAGTCCCACACCTTGACCGACGTGACCCCCTGCTGCTGGGCCTCGAGGCGCATGTCGGCCATGCTCACGTCGTTGCTGCCCCCCCGCACGTACGTCGAGTTGTGATCCTTGATCGCGGTGGCGATCGGCAGGTACCGGTCCTGGGTGTCGGAGCCGTGGGTGTTGAACTGCCCGTCGCTCTTGACCGCCGCCTTCTGCGCCGCGTACCAGACGGGGAGCGACGAGTTCACCGTGGATTGCAGATCAGCCGGTATGAGGAAGACACCGTGCAGGTTCTTCGTGACGTGCTGGGCGAACCAGAAGTACTTGCCGCTCGGCTGGTTGAACGTCCGCCCGGTCGGATCGCTGAAGTCGCGAGACGGGACGAGGATCGGGAACCCGACGGGAGAGTTCTGTTGGACCGGCTCGGTGGTCAGCTCCGGGATGTCGGGCAGACCGGTCGGCCGCCCGGTCAGGTCCTTGCAGTTCACCGCGTCGTCGATGTTGTTCATGAACAGCGCGGTCGTGCCCACCGTCGCGAAGTCGTTCTGGCACGCCTTGATCAGCGCGTTGCGTGACTCGTCGGCCGACAGCGCGCTGTCGTAGAAGTCGACGACGACCTTCCGGCCCGCGAGCCCACCCTTGCTGTTGATGTACTGCGCGTACCCCTCGACCGCGTCCTTCGAGCCCTTGAACAGGCCCGGTGCGAGCGGCGTGTTGACGTCGGCGATCACCGCGATGCGGATCGTGGTGGGCGTCACCCCGATCTCCGTCGCCCGGGGCGCGGGACCTGGCGCCGGGGGGGTCGCCGCCGAACCGCCGGCCGCGGTCACCACACCGAAGGCGACGGCCAGCGCCGCGACGATCACCGTCCGAACCGTTGCTTTCACTGGTTCCCCCCTTGCCTGGGACCGCCGCAGACGGCCTGACCCGGCCCGCCCAGCATGGTTCCTTTCCGGCGGCGAACCAAGCCACCCACCCACCCCCCCGGATCGCCCTCCTGAGGGCTCCCGACCCTCCCCGGCGCGTGTCCCGACCCGACCGGCTCCCGGTTCGAGAGGCTCGCAAACGCAAGGCTTTGACCCGGCAAACCCCCCAAGACAGGCAGTATCGTCTAGCGTTCGCTCGCATGAGCGAGTTTCGGATCAGCCGAGCCGCCGAGCTGCTGGGGGTCAGCCCGGACACGGTGCGGCGCCTGGCCGACAGCGGGCAGCTCGAGACCCGCCGCACCGACGGCGGGCAGCGGGTCGTCGACGGCGCCGCCCTCGCCCGCTTCCTCGTCGAGCACACCGGCGTTCCCGAGGCCGGAGCGATCGTCGGGCAGTCGGCCCGGAACCGGTTCCCGGGCATCGTCACCCGCGTCGTGCGCGACCAGGTCACCGCCCAGGTCGAGGTCCAAGCCGGCCCGCATCGCGTCGTGTCGCTGATGACCGCCGAGGCGGTCGACGAGCTCGGGCTCGAACCGGGCGTGGCGGCGATCGCCGCGGTGAAGGCCACCCAGGTCGTCGTCGAAGTTCCCCAAGCCCGCTAGCCGACGCTCAACCCACCCGGAGGTTCTCGTGCCCACCCGTCTTCGTCTGCCCCTCGTCGCTGCGCTCGTCGTCGCGGCCATGGGCGTCGCGCTCGCCGGTCCCGCCGGCGCGACCCAGGCCCCGGCTCGCGCGACGGCGAGCACCCCGAGCGGGTCCATCACCGTGTTCGCCGCCGCGTCGCTGACCGGGGTCTTCAACCAGCTCGGCAAGGCATTCCGGGTCCGGTACCCGAAGACGTCCGTCACTTTCAACTACAACGGGTCGAACATCCTCGAGACCCAGATCGAGCAGGGCGCCCCTGCCGACGTCTTCGCGTCGGCGGACACGACGAACTTGGACAAGCTCGTGCACACCGGCGACGTCTCGGGCACCCCGGTCGTGTTCGCCCGCAACGTGCTCGAGATCGCGGTCGCGAAGGGCAACCCGAAGAAGATCAAGACCTTGGCCGACACGACCAAGTCGGGTGTCCAGCTGGTTCTGTGCGCGCCCGCGGTGCCGTGCGGCAAGTTCGCGCTGCAGGCGTACCAGAAGGCGGGCGTGACAGTCCCGCAGGTGCCGACGGAACAGAACGTGAAGGACGCGCTGTCGAAGGTCAGCCTCGGTGAGGCCGACGCCGCGGTCGTGTACGTCACCGACGTGAAG
Source organism: uncultured Actinomycetes bacterium (assembly GCA_963714105.1). Classification (GTDB taxonomy): domain Bacteria; phylum Actinomycetota; class Acidimicrobiia; order IMCC26256; family PALSA-555; genus PALSA-555. The sequence continues at coordinate 3,445,849 of OY970233.1, forward strand.
GCCGCCAGCGGTCAGGTCACCGGGGTCCCGATCCCGAGCGCCCAGAACGTGGTCGCCTCCTATCCGATCGCGGTGGTCAAGGCCGCGCCGAACCCGACGACGGCGCAGGCGTTCGTCGGCTTCGTGACGTCGAACACCGGACGGGCCGCGCTCGCGAAGTTCGGGTTCCTCAGTCCGTGAGCCGCCGTGGAGGCGGCCGGCGGGGTCATCCGAACCGCCGGCCGCCCTCCGGTGCGTTCGTGCTCGCGGCGGTCGCCGTCGCGTTCTTCACCCTCCCGCTCATCGGGCTGGCCCAGCGGGCCCCATGGTCGAGCCTCTGGGACGACCTGACCTCACCGGTCACCAAGGACGCACTGCGGCTATCGCTCGAGTGCTCGCTGGGCGCAACCGCGCTCTCCTTGCTGTTCGGTGTTCCCCTGGCGTGGGTGCTGGCCCGCACCGACTTCGCCGGACGGCGACTGGCCCGCGCCGTGGTGCTGCTCCCCATGATCCTGCCGCCGGTCGTCGGCGGCGTCGCGCTGTTCCTGGCCTTCGGTCGCCGCGGCGTCCTCGGTCAGTACCTCGACCAGTGGTTCGGCTTCACGTTGCCGTTCACGACCCTCGGGGCGATCATCGCCGAGACCTTCGTGGCGATGCCGTTCCTCGTCATCACCGTCGAAGCCGGGCTGCGCGGCTTGGACGAGCGCTACGAGGACGCCGCGAGCACCCTCGGGGCCAGCCGCTGGACGGTGTTCCGGCGGGTGACGCTCCCGCTCATCGGCCCGTCGCTCGCGGCCGGCGCCGCGCTCAGCTGGGCCCGGGCCCTCGGTGAGTTCGGGGCGACGATCACGTTCGCGGGCAACCTCCAGGGCAAGACCCAGACCATGCCCCTCGCCATCTTCTTGGCTTTCGAGAACAACCCGGAGACCGCGATCGCGCTCAGCCTCGTGCTGGTCGTCGTTTCCATCGTGGTGCTCGCCTCGCTCCGCGACCGTTGGCTGCGCGTGTGAGCCTCGACGCCGACGTGCGCCTCCGGCGCGGCCCGCTCGACCTGCAGGTGCAGCTCGACGCCGCCGACGGCGAGACCATGGTCCTGCTCGGGCCGAACGGAGCCGGGAAGACCACCCTGCTGTCCGCGTTGGCGGGGCTGCTCCCGATCGACGACGGCCACATCACCCTCGACGGCGTCGTGCTCGACGACCCTGCGCACGGCTCGTGGGTGGCGACCGACCGGCGCTCGATCGGCTTCGTCTTCCAGGACCACCGGCTCTTTCCGCACCTGACCGCGCTCGAGAACGTCGCGTTCGGGCTGCGGACCCGAGGCACGCGCCGGGGCGACGCCCGGCGGGAGGCGCGCCGGTGGCTCGAGCAGATGGACCTCGCGGCACGCGCCGACGCCCGGCCGAGGCAGCTGTCGGGAGGAGAGGCGCAACGGGTGGCCCTGGCTCGAGCGCTGGCGGCCTCCCCCCGGCTGCTGCTCCTCGACGAACCCCTCGCCGCGTTGGATGCCACCACCCGCATCGAGGTACGCCGCGACCTGCGCCGCCACCTGGGCGGCTTCACCGGACCGCGGGTCCTCGTCACCCACGACCCCGTCGACGCGATGGCCCTCGGAGACCGCGTCGCTGTGCTCGAGGACGGTCACGTCGCGCAGGCTGGGACCTTGACCGAGCTGTGGGCCGCACCCCGCTCCCGATACGTCGCGGACCTCGTCGGGGTCAACCTGTATCGAGGTTCGCTCCACGGCACGCAGGTCACCTTGCCCGCGGGCGCGGAGCTCGTCGTGGCGAACGACGAGGACGCGTCCGGTGACGTGTTCGCCGCGGTGCGCCCCGAAGCGGTCGCGCTGCACCGTGCCCGACCGGAGGGGAGCCCCCGCAACGCGTGGGAGGGAACCGTGACGACGATCGACCTCGATGGCCACCGGGCACGCGTCCACCTCGAAGGGGCGATCCCGATCAGCGCGGAGATCACCCAGGCTGCGCTCGACGACCTCGCGCTCACGCCCGGGGCCCACGCGTGGGTCAGCGTCAAAGCCACCGAGGTCGAGACCTACCCGCTGTGACGGACGGGCGCGGGTCCGCCGCCCTCGGTCAGGGCGGGTCGTAGGTCCAGTCCGGCTGCTTGCGGGCTTGACGCTCGTCGTAGGTGACCACCCCGTCTTGGATGTCGACGATCTTGGGGACCGGGACCGCGTCGACCGGGGTGGGATGTTCGAGCTGGGCGACGAACACGTCCGGGAACTGGCGGAGCAGGCTCCCGATGACCCGCTGCTCCTCCTCGCCGACGAAGCACCGGTTCTGGTCGGTGATGCCCTGGAGGCGCTCGCCGATCACCTCGACGTCGACGAGCTCCCCCCGTCCTGCCGCCAGCTGGTCCAGTCGTCGGGTCACCTCACCGCACCCGTACTTGCAGGCGCGGCACTGCCCGCACGATTCGACGTACAGGAAGCGTGACACCATGCGGGCCACCGCGAGCATGTTGACGGTCTCGTCGTAGACGACGAACCCGCAGGAGCCGAGCCCTCCCCCTGCAGCGGCGAGTCCCTCGTAGCTCACCGGCGCGTCGAGCGCGTCGGCCCCCAGAACCGGGTTGGACACCCCCGAGAGAACCCCGCTGATCCCTCGGCCGCCGGTCACGCCACCGCCGATCGTGTCGATCACGTCCCGCAGCGGCGTCCCGGGCTCGACCTCCCCCCACCCTCCATGGGCGACGTCACCGACGACGGTGCACAGCAACGGCCCGGGCGTCTCGCGGGTCCCGATGGCGCGGTACCAGTCCGCTCCCCGCGACAGGATGAGCGGGACGTTGGCCAGCGTCTCCACGTTCGACACGAGGGTCGGGTTCGAGCCCGTGATCTCCGGCGCGGCGGCGGGCGCCTCGTCGCCGCCCGCCGACCAGCCCTCCTGCGGTGTCGTCGCGAACAACCCGTGCAGGTAGGGGGGAAGCCAGCGGGGCATCGGCTCGTTGCCCTCGATCACCTCCAGGAGCGCCTTCTCCTCGCCGAACAGGTACTCCTCGGGGCCGCGGACCAGCGTGATGGGCGTGCCGTCGAGCAGGCCGGCTTCGGCCATCTCCCCCACTGCGCGTTCGAGCGCGGCCGCCTCCGCGGTGAACGACGCCTTGATCGCGATGAACGCCTCCCGCGCCTCGACGACGAACGCCGCGACCGCGAGCCCCTCCACCACCTGGTAGGGATTGGCGCGCATCAACGGACGGTCCTTGAACGTGCCCGGCTCGCCTTCGGCGCCGTTGGCGACGACGTAGCGGTCCCCGACGGCCACGCCACCCGCGCGCACCGCCTGCCATTTCCGCGCGGCCGGGAACCCGGCACCGCCCCGCCCTCGCAAGCCCGAACGCTCGAGCTCGTCGAGGACCCACGCTCGGCCTCGTGCCCGGGCGGAGCGAAGTCCGCCGCCTCCGGCGGCCACGTACTCGGCGACCGAGCCCAACGGTTGGGCCGGCACCAGCAGGCCCGCTTCCACGCCGACGATTATGGCGCCCTCGGCGCTCAGCACCCGGAGGGAACCAGCTCGCGGCCCCCTCACCTCCGTCCAGGACTGCATCGCGCCGTTGGTGCAAGGTCGGCTGGAGCACCCGGCGACCTGGCGTCGGACCTCGCCGACGTCGTCGGTGACGAGCGCGACTCGGCTCACCCCGCCGAGCCCGGAACCGCTCGCGCTCCTCGGGTCAGGAGGTCGCGGGTCGCGGGGTTCGCCGGGCCAGCAGATGTCGCGCCGCTCGACCCACGCGATCCACGTGATGCAGCACCCGCTCGCGGGCCTGCTCGGCCGCAGTCTTGAGGCCTTGCAGTCGATCGACGTGCCAATGCTGAACCACCAGCGGCACCAGGATCTGATCGTGATGGGCGGCGAGGTCGTACACCCCGGCCGCGGCGATCCGATTCGCGTGCTGGGCGAAGTCAGGGATCGCGGTCCCGGGCATCGCGAAGTCCCGCACCTGCCGATCGATCGCACTGACGATCGCCGACGGGTCGATCTCCAACGCGGCGGACGTCAAGTCCCGGTAGAAGAGGAAATGGAGGTTCTCGTCCGCGGCGACCCGCCCCATGATCCGCCGACCCGGCTCGTCGTTCAGCAGCTTCCCGGTGTTGTAATGCGCAATCCGGGTCGCGAGCTCCTGGAGGGTGGCGTACACGAGCCCGTCGGCCAGCGACGCCGGCTCCGGCACCGCGCCCGTCGAGACTTGGAGCATCCGGCCCCGCTCGAGCGCCACGGGATCGACCGTCCGTGACACGAGCAGGTAGTCGCGGATCACGATCGCGTGTCGCCCTTCCTCCGCGGTCCATCGGCGACTCCACGTGCCCCACGGCCCGGCCTCGCCGAAGTGCCGGTCGATGGTGCGGAAGTAGTGCGGCAGGTTGTCCTCGGTCAGGAGATTGACGAACAACGCGCTGGCTGCGGCTGGGTCGACCGTCTCGGGTGGCTCCCACGCCGCGCCCGCGTCGAAGTCGCGACCGCGACTCCACGGCACCAGCTCGTGCGGAAACCACTCGCGCGCGCCCTGGAGGTGACGATCGAGCAACGAGCCGACGAAGGGTCCGAGCTCGGCTCGCAGAGCTTCCACAACTGCAACGTAGTGACGGTGCCGCATCGGCGCAACGCGCACGACCGACCTCAGACCGCCCGCATCCGGACGCAACCCGCGAGCACTCGGCGCGGCGGGCGTCCCGATTCATGCCCTGACCAGGCTCATCGCCGCCTCGGGCTGCGTGGGAACCGTGCGAAGCGGACGAACTTCACGCCTCGGCGTGGTCGCGCAAAGCCGTGGATCCGCCCGTCGTTGACGATCCCGTCACGTCGCCGCGAGGAACCCGTGGGGCGGTTGCGCGCCGTGACCGCACCGCCGCTTGTCGTCCGACGGGGTCTCCGGTCGGTCAGTCGGTGTGGATGCACCGACGCGATCCCGGCAGACTGCGACGATGGAACCGTCCCCGACGTCGGGCTGCGTCGCGTTCGTCTGCGCGATGCCGATGGAGGTCCGACCCCTGGTCAAGAAGCTGTCGCTGCGCAAGACGCAGGCCGGAGGGGTGACCGTCCACACCGGCACGGTGGCCGGTCGTGACGCGGTGGCGATCGTCACCGGGATGGGCACGGAGCTCGCGACGGGTGGGATGCAGCACCTCCTGGAGGTATTCGCCGTCGATCACGTGGTCGTGGTGGGCATCACCGGCGCGGTGGAGAACAGCACACCGATCGGGACCCTGATCCGGCCTGAACTGGTCGTCAACAGCGCGACCGGAGCGGAGCACCGCCCGGCACCGCTCGGTGACGGGGCCGCGCACGGGATCATGTGGACCACCGACGCGCTGCTGACCGCGCCCGAGATCGTCGCCGACCTGCGAGCACGGGGAGTCGTGTCGCTGGACATGGAGACCGCCGCGATCGCCGCGGTCTGCGAGCAGCACGGAATCCCGTGGTCGGTGTTCCGCGTCATCAGCGACCGGGCCACCGATGGCAGCGTCGACGCCGAGGTCTTCGCGTTGAGCAACCAGGACGGAACCCCGAACGCGGCGGCCATCGCCCGCTACTTCGCGAAGCATCCCGGTCGCATCCCCCAGATGGCCCGACTCGCCAAAGGCGCCAAGCTCGCCACGGAAACCGCCGCCGACGCCGCCATCGAGGCCTGCCGCGCGACCTAGGGCGCTCTTTCGCGCCGCGGACGCCCCGCGCGCCGATCACCGCGTCCAACCCGAGCGCCTCGCACCCGACCGGCGAACGCCCCCGCGGGGAGTCCCGGTTGCGGGTGCAGACGATCGTCCGGCCGGGAGCGATTGACTTTCCTCTCGGATCTGATGGACTGGATGACTGTGGTGACTTGGGGAGGACTGCGCGCCGAACGCGTCGATCTTTGGGGAGCCGGTCGGGACCTGCTCTACCAGTTCGGGGTTGGGCTCGCGTTTCTCGCCACCACCCGTCGAGACGGCGGCCCGCGGACCCATCCGGTCTGCCCGTTGGTCACGCCCGATCATCTCTACGCGTTCGTCGTCCCGTCACCGAAGCGTGGTGACCTCGAGCGCGACGGCCGGTACGCGCTGCATTCGTTCCCAAGCCCCGAGAACGAGGACGCGTTCTACCTGGTGGGCCGGGCCCGGTCGGTGCCCGACCTACCGGTGCGGGCGCTGCTGGCCGAGCAGTTCGCCGCCGAACGGGCCCAGTTCGGCGTTCGTGCCGACGATCTGGCCGACCAGACGCTCTTCGAGTTCGAGATCGACACGTGCGTGCTGACCCGGACGACCGGTCACGGCGATCCGAAGCCGACCCACGTGGTCTGGTCCGGACCGGACGCCGCGCCCGGGACGCCCCGGGCGGTCCCCGGGAACGTGACGCCGCCGGACGGGGGGCGGGGACACCGGTGACGTCGACGCCGGAGGCGCCGGTCGGCTCAGGTCGACCGGTGGCCGACGACCGCTCGGAGCCCTTCCGGTAGCTGCTCGGCGCCGAACGAGGGCGCGATCCGGGCGTCGACACCGTGGGCTTCCAGCAGCCCGGGGACGCGCGCCGTGTCGATGAGGGTGTTGTCGTGGCGTTCGTCGTCGCGGCGCCACGAGCCGTCCGGTTCCCGGACGAACGTGGTCATGGCCCGAACGAACCGGTTCGGGGCGGGAGTCGAGAACCTGGTGACGATGGCCCAGTCGTCACCGACCGCAGCGAAGTTCGGTGCGTCCCGTCGGCGCTCACCCCACTCGAGGTCGCAGAGATCGATGGCGAGGACGCCCCCGGGGCGCAGCGCGCGGGCCAGCGCGATCAGGGACCGGTCGATCTCGGCGTCGTTCGGGAGATAGTTCAACGCGTGGCCGACCGAGACGATCGCGTCGGCGTCCGGAAGCGGATCGTCGGGGAGCCGGGCGTGGAGGATGGCTTCCGCGTCGGGCACGGTCTGGTGGGCGAGCGCCAGCATCGCGGGAGACGCGTCGGTTGCGACCACCCGATGTCCAGCGTCGAGGAGGTGGCGGGTCAGGAGCCCGCTCCCGCAGCCGACCTCGACGACGAGACCGTCGCGGTCGCGCACTCCGTCCAAGAGGGCCACGATCCCGGGGGCGCACGCGTCCGCGTGGAACCCGAACCCATGGTGATGAACCAACGCCAAGTCCTGGCGGTAGTACGGATCGTTCCGGGGACTCACCCGACGATGCTGACCCGTCGCCGCCACGATGTCGACCACCGGGCCCGGATCGGTCGTCTCGACCCCTGGTGCAGGCGTGCGCCGCCGACGGCGCCGCCGCGTCGCGAGCCGGACCGTCGTAGCGTCGGTCCCGTGCTCCCGGCCCGTCTGCAGCGGCTTGGCGAGGAACGCGCCGGGGCCGGGTGGCTCGCGACCCTGCCCGGCCTCGTCGAGCAGTGCGCCGATCGGTGGTCGGTCGTCGTCGGTGCGGCGTACCCGGACTCGTCCCTGGCGTTCGTCGCCCCGGTGACGCGGCGCGGCGGAACCGACGCGGTCCTGAAGATCCAATACCCACATCGGGAGAGCGACCTCGAGGCCGAGGCGCTCCGAGTCTGGGACGGCGACGGCGCCATCCGCGTGCTCGACCGCGACGCCGAGCGCCACGCCTTGCTCCTCGAACGGTGCGTCCCGGGCACGCACCTCGCCGGTCGCGACCCCGACGCGGCGCTCGGCGTGATGATCGACCTCCTCCCCCGGCTGTGGAAGCCGGCGGGCCGCCCGTTCACCAGTCTCGAGGCCGAGGCGCACCGGTGGATCGATCAGCTCCCGACCGCCTGGGAGCGCGCCGGTGCGCCGTTCAAGTTCGGCCTCGTCCAGGTCGCCCGCGACCTCCTCGCGTCGCTCGCGGTGTCTCAGGGCCCCCAGGTGCTCGTGCACCAGGACCTCCACGCCGACAACGTGTTGCGTGCGCAACGGGAGCCGTGGCTGGCCATCGACCCGAAGCCGCTCGTCGGTGAACGCGAGTTCGCGGTGGCGTCGATCGTCCGTTCCGCCGAGCTCGGGCACAGCCCCACGCTCGTCCAGCATCGCCTCGATCGGCTGACCCGGGAGCTCGACCTCGATCGGGAACGGGCCCGGGGTTGGGCCGTGGCCCAGACGCTCGCCTGGGCCTTCGCCCGCGATCGGGTGCTGCCCCGCCACGTCGACACCGCCCGGTGGTTGCTCCACGGGACCTGACCCGTTCGGACCCGGGGAGGAAGGCTTCCCGCTCAGGTCTCCGTGTGGGCTCGAAGCGAGGCGGGAAGACTCCCGAGGATGGTGGCGAGCGCCATCTCGGGGGTCTGCTCGTCGGTCGAGATCACGACGTCGGCCATGGCCCGGTAGAGCGCGTCACGCTCGCGTGCCTGGCGCGCGACGAGCACCGCGGCGTCCGCATCGAGGTGCGGCCGATCCGGTGAGCTCGGCAGCCGGGCCGCGAGCGTGGCCGGGCCGGCCCGGAGCCACACCACCCACGCGACCGCCGCGAGTCGCGCTCGCACCGTCTCGTCGAGCACGACGGACGCCGCCGCCGCGATGACCGCGTCGACGGGATCGTCGAGCGCGGCGAGCAGCTCGGCGGCCTCCTCCCGGTGCAACACGGCGACCCCGTCCGCGGCTGCGATCTGCATCGCCGTCCGGCCGGTCCGCCGCTCCAGGGAGACGTCGTTGTCGACGAACCGACGACCCAACGCGTCGGCGACTCGCCGCCCGATCGTCGTCTTCCCAGATCCCATCGGGCCGACCAGCACGACGTGTCGCATCCGAGCAGCGTATGGGGACCCGACCGATCCGACCGGCGCTCGTCCCCAACGCGTCGGTGCGCGTGTCCCCGAAGGCCCAGGCTTCGAGTGGAGGCCCGCGATCCCGTCCCGATCCGGGGGGCGTGGCGCGGTAGGGCCGCGAGCCGACCCGACCCCGTCCCCCCGTGGGCACGCGGACACGAGCGAAGGTTTGACCACCTGGGGCCCGGGGTCTGGAGCGTCGGGGGCTCCCCCGCCACCGTCTCCGACCGTCCGCATCTGGCGGCGGGCCCATCGACCCGCGACGAAAGGACCGACGACCGAGATGGCCGCGCAATCCGTACTACTCGAGGACCCTCGCGTGGACCGGCTCCGTGGGCAACCAGGTTGGGGGCCCGACGCGACCTGGAGCTCGAAGGTGAGGGGCCGGGGCAGCAGCCACCTGTTCTTCGCCGGCGACCGGGAACGACCGGGTCGACGAGCCCGCCGCGAGGCCCCGGCGCGGGCGTTGTGCGACGTGTGTTCGGTGCGGCTGCAGTGCCGGGCCTGGGCGCGCGCGCGAACCGCGAGGACGGCTTCTGGGGGGCGAATCCGAGGAAGCGCGCACCGGTACGCCGGGTACGGTCCGGCCCTCAACGGCAACCTCACGGCTCGGCGGCGGGTCTCCTAGCCTGGCCGGCGAACCGTGGCGGCAACCGGCCCGACCCGGGCTGACGAACGTCTTTGGGATCTACATCGAGAACGCGAGCCGGACGGTGTTCCACATCTGGGGGAACAGCCACAAGGCCAGACCAAGCGCGATCAACCCGATCGCCCCGCCGGGGAAGCGAGTGGCGGCCGGCGCCACGAAGGCGGCGAACGCGAAGCACACCACCGCGGCGACGTACACAATCGCGGTCGACGGATCGGTGGGGGCAAACGCGGCGAGGAACGAGACCATGAACATCCTCCGGAGTCAGCACCAGCACCCCATGCCTACCCCACCCGAGCCGCCCCCACGCCTGCCCGCTCCCGCCCACGAGGGTCGACCCGACGTGCCGACGTCGTGCCTTCGGGAACCCATGCCGGTCTTGCCGGTCGGGACCGTCGCCGCTCCGCTCAGGCGGCCCGATCCCCGCTGTCCCGGTCACGGTCACGTCGAGCCCCCGCGCCGGAACCGGTAGCCGAGACACGATGCGAGACGGGCCCCGCCTTGCGCTGCTCGGCGCGGTCGCGGTGGGCGTCATCATCCTCACGGTGACCACCAGCAGCGGTGGGACGGTCAACGGCGACCGGGTCCTCGTGATCGGCGACTCACTGCTGCACCTCTCCCAGGGCGCGGTCTCCGGCGCGCTCACCGCGGACGGCTGGCACCCGATCATCGACGGGCGTCCCGGCCTGTCGATCGAGGCGTGGGAGCCCTTCGTCGGGCCCGACGCGGCGATCGCCCGACCCGACGTCGCGGTCGTCGAGCTCGGCACCAACGACTGCGACACGACCTGTAACGACCTCGCCCCCGCGATCGACACCGTGATGGCACAGCTCATCGGGCATGGTGCTCACTTGGTGCTCTGGCTGAACGCGCAGACTGCGCCGACGCAGATCCACCCCGGAGCCTCACGCGTCTACCCCGCCCACGCCGACTACGTGAACTACGCCATCGAGCAGGCCGCCGTCCGCTGGCCCCAGATGCGGGTCGTCGACCTGCGCGGCCTGCTCGATCCCCATCCCGAGTGGCACCTCTCCGACGGTTTGCACCCCAACCCGATCGGGCAGCAGGCGATCGGGTCCCTGATCCGGATCTCGCTGCACAAGTGGGCCCCCGTCACGCGACCCCCAGCAGCTCAGCATCCCTGAGGCCACGACCGAACGTCACCGCCGTTCAGCGCGGTCCCCGCGGCCATCGCGGGACACGGCGGACCGGGTGGTCCCAACGCGTCGGGACCCGGACGGCATCGAACGTCCCAGCGCGACCGCACCGCCGCTGCGGTCAGGCGTCGAGTCTGCGCAACGTCAGCGGTTGCAGGTCGTCGACGCTACGAAGCCGGATGAGCGCGGTGCCTTCGGGCAGCACCGCCCCGAGGACCGTCTGGTCGTCGAGCCAGTCACTCAGGATCGCGAAGCCCGGATCCCGCCCGTCCAGGGCGATGCGGTACTCGGTCTCCGGGCCGTCCGAGCCCCCGGTCGACTCCTCGCGGTCCGGAACCGGGCCCAGGGTGAGCCGGGCCTCGTCCGGGCCGAGGACCGTGAGTGCCCGGACCCGCACCCTCGGCACGTCCTCGCGCAGGCGACCCACGTCGGCCGCGGGGCCGTACCCGCGGACGGGGACGAGACGGGCCCGGCGCCGCCACACGGCGCGGACCGCGTAGTAGTTGACCAACACCAAGGCGATGACGAACAGCACGATCGTCACGGCACCAGCATCGCGCACGTCCGGATCGGGGCGAGACTCGACGCGGCCCGACGCCCTCGTGAGCGTCCGTCGAGGTCCTGAGTGTGCTCACCCGGCCTTCATGCTGGTAGACGGCGGCTCCAACGTCGGGTCCGGGCAGAGCCCGAGCGCCCAGACTCGCGCTGCGTGGCGCGCAGCCGTACCACCAGCTACCACCTGATCCCGTCGATCTGGAGCCTCGGAATCGCCGTGGTGTTCCTCCGTTGCCGCCACGGTTGCTCCCCCGATGAGAATCGCCGACCCCGACCGTCCGAACCGCACGACCACGAACAGGAGAACCGCGATGGGCAAAATCGTCGTCAGCGAGTTCGTCTCCCTCGACGGGGTCATGGAAGCCCCGGGGCCGAGCCACGACTTCAGGCATGCCGCGTGGACCTTCGGGACCCCCCGCGGGGTGGAGGGCGACGCGTTCAAGCTCGACGAGATTCTGGGCGCCGAGGCGCTCCTCCTCGGTCGCGTCACCTACGAGGGATTCGCCGCCGCCTGGCCCGCGATGGAGGGCAACTTCGCGGACAGGTACAACAGCATGCCCAAGTACGTCGTCTCCTCGACCCTCGACCGCGCCGACTGGAACAACTCGACGGTGCTCGCCGGCGATCCGGTGGAGCAGGTCTCGAAGCTCCGCGCCCGCCTGGGCGGGACCATCCTGGTCCACGGCAGCGGCCAGCTCGTCCAGACGCTCCTCGAGCATGACCTCGTCGACGAGTTCCGCCTGATGGTCTTCCCGGTCGTCCTCGGGACCGGCCAGCGGCTCTTCGGTGCCACCAGCGACAAGAAGCGACTGCGGCTCGCGGACTCGAAGACCGTCGGTGACGGCATCGCCATCCTCACCTACGAGCGGGCCGACCATTAGCCCGAGGACAGGCCCGATCCCGGCCCCGGATCGCCGCCGGCCTGCGGGACCGGCGACATGCTCGCAGGGCGGTTCAGAGGTCGGCGACCGCCTCGGCAGACGACTCGATGATCAACCCGATGTCTTCCCGTGACGCGCCACGCGGGTACACGACCAGTCGGTCGACACCGAGCGCCGCGAAGGCCGCGGCGCGGTCGGCGGTCAGCTGGCCTCTCGGCGTCACCGTGATCTCCAGCGCCGCGAGGTCCGATGGTCGTTCGACCTGCGACGCCGCGTCGCGCAGCCCGTCCAGCGCGGCCGAGGTGTCGTCCGGTGTCAGGGCGAAGCCGTACCAGCCGTGGGCGCGCCGCACGGCTCGGCGGTACGCGGGCGGGCTGTGGCCGCCAACCACGAGCGGGACGGGTTGCTGGACCGGCCGCGGGTACGCGTTGACGCCGGCAAAGTCCACGAACCGGCCGTGATACTCGGGCTGGTCCTGGTACCAGAGGCAGCCGAGCGCGTCGAGGTACTCGTCCGTGACCGACCCTCGCTCCCGGTAGTTGGCACCCACGGCTCGGAACTCTGGCTCGAGGTAGCCGGCACCGATCCCGAGCGTGACCCGACCACGGGACAGGACGTCCAGGCTCGCGACTTCCTTGGCGAGCACGACCGGGTTGCGTTGGGGAAGGATGATGATTCCGGTGCACAACCGGACCGTCTCAGTGTGCGCGGCGACCCAGGTCAAGGCAACCAGCGAGTCGAGTGCCGGGTCGGTGGGAGCCATCGGCGACGGCGGCACCTGCGGGTCGGGCAGCACGACGTGCTCCCCCGCCCACACCGAGTCGAACCCGGCCTCCTCGGCGCGCCGAGCTGCCGCCACCGCCGCGTCCGGTCGGACCGAAGACTCCATGTTGATGCTGAACAAGCCGAGTTTCACAGGTCGACATTCGCGACGGCCGCTCGGTCGTCGACACCAGCCGGGACGACGGGGTCGGTGGCCGGGTCGAGCATCACTAGGGCCTCCCCGGCCACGACCGTGCTCCGACCGACACAGGCAGCTCCCGGACGATCCCGTCGACGGCAGCGGACACGACGTGCTCGAGCTTCATCGACTCGATGATCACGAGCTCCTGACCGGCACGAACCGGCTCGTCGACGGCGACGGCGATCGTCACGACGGTGCCGGGCAACGGTGCCTCGATCGGGTGCCGGGTCGGGTCCACGCCGAGTGTCTAGTCCCCTACGCTCGCCCGCGCTCACGCCAAGACCGGTGACGTCGTCGTGATCGCCGGGCACCTTGGAAGCCGTACGCAGTTCGACACCACGTTGGCGGCGTTCGGTATGGCGTACGCCGATCAGACCGAGCGCGACCACGCGACCCTCGTCGCCGCCGGCGACTCCGGCCGGATCGTCGCAACCCGTCGGCAAGTGAGGGCGCCCGCCGATCTCGCGGTTATCGGTCGAGTCGCACGCTGGTGACGGCCGCTTGCACGTCAGCGTCCTGAGCCCCGTCGTCCGTGGTCGAGAAGTCGATGCTGACGACCCCCGCCGACGTGGCCACGAAGTAGCCGGTGGCGTGCATCGTGACCGGTGCGCCGGTGGGAAGCTTAAAGGTGAGCGTTCCGGTCATGACCAGGCCCGGGGTCCCGGCGACGCTGGCGGTGCGGACCTCGGCGTCGGGGATCTCTCGTCGAAGCGCGGCCTGGGCCCCGATGGGGTCGGAGAGCGCCGCCTTGCTCAGACCGAGGACCGTCACTTGCACGTTCGACGCGTAGATCGGGTTGCCCGTGTCCGCGGCGAAGAACTTGATGCTCGACGCGTTGGACCCATACTGCTGCAGCATCGCGGCGAGTCCCGGATTGGCGGCCGCGGCCCGTTGGATGGCTGCCTTGAAGGCGCTCGAGGTCGGATCCAACGCCAGCCAGGTGTCTCGCACCGCCAGGCTGAGGCCGGCCGCGGGGACCTGGTTGAGGTGGTATCCGACTGGGATCGGTGTCGCCGCTGGTGTGGTGGGTTGTCGGCCCGATGAACCGGTCGAAGCCGAGCTCGACGGCCGGGTCGTGACGTAGGCGAGGAGTCCCACGAGGAGAGCAGCGCACAGCACCAAGAGCATCAGGATCCGGACAGCGGGAGTGCCGCGACCGTTGGCGCGACGCGCCCAGCGTCTCCTCGGGCTCGGCGATCCCGAGCTGGCCGGATCTCGGCTCACGTCCCGGATCCGCGAGGCCTCGAGACGGAACCACAGCGTCGCCGAACCGCTCACGAGGACGATCCGGTCGCTCATCGGTCGGTCCGAACTCGGCGCCGTCCGGGAACCCAGGCCGTTCGTGCCACGGCTGTCGTGGTGTCGGCGGCGGCTCGATGATCCGATAGCCGGGCTCGTCATCGGCGTCGGCCGCTCCGGAGGCCGGTGAAGCATCGGCCTCGGCATCAAGCCGCGTGGCCACCGACCCCGGGGAGGCAAGGTTCGGAGCGGCACGGCTCGACCGGGTATCCCCGGCTGACGCCGTCCGAACCTGGTCGCGGCTCCACGAGTTCCCGTCCCAGTACCGGACCACGCTCGGACACGTCGGATCCGGATACCACCCGGCCGGCGGCAACACGCCGATCCCATCGCGTCCAAATCCGGGCATTGCGAGCGATCATCGGCACGCACCGGTCCATCCTGAAGGCCCCGGCTGCTGGCCCACTTTCGGTGCGGACGCCGCGCCTGAGCGCAGTCGAGGTGACAAGACGACCGGGATGGCGCGGCGGAACACAACCATGGCCACACGCTGAGGACAGTCGGTCAACTGGACCCCCACCTCGGGTTCCGAGCGTGGGGTTTCGGCGCCTGTCGTGGATGCGCTGCCAGCGCTCAATTCCGTCTGTTCTTCGCCCGTCGGGGCGCGCGGGTGCGCTCCCCTGAGCTTCGACACGGAGTTGCCGATAGACGGGATACGGATCGTCGATCAGCGTCGCATCGAGCAGCTGGGTTCCGGCGATCCCTTGGTCATGTGGTCTCTCATATTCCGGGGCGACCGTGCCTGGGATAGCGAGCTTCTCGACACGGCGACGGCGCAGGCCCATGACCCGCGCCTTTGGTGGGCGCGACTGGTTTCGAACCTGCGGCCTCTGCCGTGTGAAGGCGTTTCAGGTGATCCGTTGACCAGGGTTCTGGGCGAAAGGCCTGGTCAGGCGACCACAGGAACCTCAGGACGAACCGCTCGCGACCGCCAGTGACCGCCCGCTAGGGCACGGAGAACCGCGGGGGTTCGGGACATCTCGCCCCAGGAGCCCGGGCATTAAGGCCCGGGCTCCTGAGCGATTCATCGACCCGGCGCAATCGGTCGGGAGATCGGATGCTCAGACGGGAGTCTCGACACTGCCGTAGGTGCCGAGCCCGTGGATCACGAGGCCGCAAAGGACAATCGAGATCAGCGCGTCGGGCCAGTACGGCGTGAAGAGCCAGAAGAACGAGATCACGATCCCCACGAACGCGGCCAGCATCCCGACAGCCACAGCCCATTGGGCTCGGGCGAACACCGCGAAGCCCGCGATGAGGATGATGGCACCGACGATGACGTAGATCCACCCCCAGGTGTCGAGGTTGTTGCTGCTGAAGAGCAGGTCGGCCTTGACGTTGTTCTGAACCGTGGCGTTTGCGTGCAGGTCGAAGAGCCCGTTGATCACGATGTTCCCTCCGGCCAAAATCAGCAGGATTGCCGAAACGACGATCCAGCCTGTGCCCCGGTGTTCTGGACGATGTGCACTCATGCGGTCCCCCGTTCAGTCCGCTGCTTGGCTATCTGCAGGCTAGAAGGGCTTACGGAGCAACGTTCCCAGCCGTGCCCGAGTGACGCTACCCACGGTCACCGGCAAGTGCACGGCTTTCCGTCGGCGTCCCGAGCCGGCCGTGGCCAACGTCCACAAGAGCGCGACCAGCAGCGAGCTTCAGGAGACCGCGCAGCCCGCCGCGCCGGACCGTGCCGGTGATCGCTGCGGGCGACACGCCGGGCTGGTGGGCTGCGAGACGCACCCGCAGCGCTCCCGGCCGGATCTCGAAACGTACCGGCGGCTCGAGGATGACGGCCTCACCGTCGATGCCCGCGTCGACCCTCCTGCTTGAACGGATGACAAGCGTGCGGTCGCTCCATTCGTGCCAGCCGGCAAATGACGAACCCCTCTTGGCGGTCTCCAAGGCGATCAGTTGCGCGAGGTCGGAGGCGCTCTTCACGCTGATCGCGATGACGCCAAGGACGCCCTCGTCGACGTGTTCGCGTGTGCCGAAGCCCCCGATCCCGGAGAGCTCGTAGATGTTGTTGGACACGAGGATGAGGTCCGGGTTCGCGCAGTCGACCGCATTCGGCCCTTCGATTTCGAAGTCGTACTGCGAGTAGTCGTTGCCGAGGAGATCGGGAAGCATCTTCGCGGCCGTGCCCATCTTGGCGTCGCGGTATTCGTCGGACTGCACGATCGCGGCGTAGAGCCCGAGCGACACGTTGTTCACGAACACCCTGCCGTTGACGGTGGCGAGGTCGACGCGGTGTTCGTAGCCGTCGCTGAACGCATCGAGCGCGCCCACAAGATCCTCACGGTCAATTCCCAGATCGAGCGCGAAGTGGTTACGGGTGCCGGCGGGGATGCACACGAACGGCAGATCATGCTCAGCCGCGATCGTGGCAACGAGAGCCTGGGACCCATCACCGCCCGCCATACCGATGACGTCGACAGCGCGGGTGACGGCGCTGCGGGCGAGTTGTTCGAGATCATCACCGGGGCGGAGCACGACGGTCTCGATGCCCCGCGCCCGGGCCTCCGTCAGGAACGCCTCGTTCGCCTTCCCGCCCCCCGACTTCGGGTTCGCGATGAGCACAGGGTGGGTCGCTGCGCCGACATGCACGCCGGGCGGCGCCTGCGCGCGGAGCTCCTTCTTGGTGCCGCTGAGCGCGACTCGTGCCAGCGCCGCGGCGCTGAGGCCGAGGACGAGCACGAGTCCGATCCGCCAGAGGCTGTGGTCGCGCACGAGCGCTCCGAGCGCGCCAACCAGCGCACCGAGCATCACAAGGCTGGCGACGAACCGCGTCACGCCACGGCGGCTCAGCACGTACCACGCCGCGATGGTGGCGATCACGACGCACGCGACTGCCACAAGCAGAGCGGCCCACTCATTCCAGAACAACGCCGCCGCCGCGATCAGCGCCGCAAGTCCGACCACGATGGCCCCTAGGGCCACGAACTGCCGTCGCCGCGCGCTCATCGTGCGTCCACCCGCCCATCGTGCTCGAGTTGAGGTAAGGGGGGGCCAACTGGCTCCGCGGTGAGCCCTGCGGGAATCGCCAACTGTACCTTCGCCGGGCCACGAATACTTCTCTGCATGGTGACGTCCCGTGGAGTCAACACGGGCCCGTACTCAAGCAGCTGCGGCCCGCAAGTCGTTTCCTTCGACTGATGCTCACAACTGCAAGAAGACCGGTTTCGCGTCGTTCACACCAGGGTCTTTGGACCTAGGCGCCCGATACCTGAGTCAACGTCCCAAGTTGTCAGTACCTCGCGGGGACGCAGCGGTACGGGTAGTCGGGTTCCTGGTAACCGTCGGGCTTCTGGCGAGCCGGGAGCTTGACGCGGTCTCGTGGCGGCGACTTATAGGGGATTTGGGCGAGGAGGTGGCTGATGACATTGAGACGGGCGCGCTTCTTGTCGTTCGAGTCGGCCACGTACCACGGGGCGACGTCGGTGTCGGTCGCTGCGAGCATGTCGTCGCGTGCCCGCGAGTACTCGTACCACCGGCTGTAGGACTTGAGGTCCATGGGTGAGAGCTTCCAGACCTTGCGCCCGTCGTCGATGCGAGCCTCGATCCGGCGCGTCTGTTCCTCCTGGCCCACTTCCAGCCAGTACTTCAACAAAATGATCCCGGAATGAATCATTGCCTGCTCGACCAGCGGTGCCAACTCGAAGAAGCGCTTCACCTCGCTCTCGGGGCAGAAGCCCATCACCCGTTCGACACCGGCGCGGTTGTACCAGCTCCGGTCGAAGATGACCACCTCGCCCGCCGCGGGGAAGTGGGTGAGATACCGCTGGATGTACATCTGGGACTTCTCGCGCTCGGTCGGCGCCGGCAGTGCCACCACTCGAAACACACGCGGGCTCACCCGCTCGGTGATGCGCTTGATGACCCCACCCTTTCCGGCCGTATCGCGCCCCTCGAACACGACACAGACCTTCAACCCTCTTGCGACTACCCATTCCTGAAGCCTGACCAACTCGGCCTGGAGTAGAGCGAGCTCCTTCTCATACTCCTTTCGGCCCAACTTCTTCGCGGCCTGCATCTCGCCCGTCTTCTTCTTCGTGCCCTTCTTATGGCCCATCTGAGCCTCCCTTCAAACGCGCGAGCGCCACGCCTCCTGCTCCACCAAGCGGAGGCCTCGCAACCCCGCAACGTATTCTCAGGTGCAATCATCGGTGCTCCGACTCAACGCAGCGAGTCCATTCGGATCTCCAGCACCGTATTGAAGTGTTCCGCCTGACCGAGCTCATGCCAGGCTCGTAAGGGTCCGGGCCGAGTCCCTCGGACCTCCGCGCGCCACGGTCAGTGCAAACGTTGCGCGCTCGACCCAGGCCCGAAGCACCAGCCGATCAGGTGTCCAATCGCGTGCGCAGCCCCAAGCCCAGAGACGACTACGAGCTCCAGGGCGCGCGGCTCGACACCTCGTTCCACGAGCGCTGCCCGCGTCTCGGTGACAATGGTGCGTGGAAAGCGTATGCACCAGTGGAGCCGCGCCTGCAGACCCGCTCGCGAGAGCGTGCCGCGGGCGTGCCCTCCGATCGCCCGCCCGTTGTGGTAGTGGACTGCGACGGTCCGAGCGAGGCCTCCGTGGGACTGGTGGTGCTCCACCACGACCCCGTCACCCGGATCAAGACGCCCGGAAACAGACAGACCCGGAAGGAGCACCAGCTCAAGATCGCCAGGCCGCCGCGGGGCGGCGAGCGTCTCACGACGGAAGGAAAGGCTCGCGACGGGAGGAACCCGGTTTGGGGGCAACGTTGTCAACGGATGCGTGAAGGGCGCAAAGGTGGCCAGGAAGTTGGCACGATCTGCGAGGGTCGATGACGTTCCGTTGCGTACGGCTCCGACGACGCCATCCGCGCTCGATTGCGACGAATGGGTAGTCAGCATTCCCTCAACCCAGTGCTCGTCGGGCACGCAATGTCCCTCGGTGATCGCGACTATCGAACCATCTGCTACGTCGACGCCAAGGTTCCTCAACTGGAACACGTCGGCACCGGGCTCTCGAAGGAGGACGACCCCACCCGCCTGTTCCTCCGCCAGTCCGTCACCGTGGCCGTCGACGACGACAAGCTCCCCTCCTACGCGCTCGACCTGGGACCTGATGCCATCGAACGCATCCCGAGCCGACGGCCAGGGCTGGCTGACGGGGAGCACGACGGAGATCCTCGGTCGTGTACGTCGTCGCGGGCGCGCTGCAACTTCGTTCAGCGCTTCGACAAGTTTCAGTCCTGCGACCTCAGGTCGGTATCGGGCTGCGACATCTACCGCGGCGCGCTCCGCCCGCTTCCGTGCCTCGGTTGGGTCGTCGACGACGAGCCTCACGCCCGATTTCGGAATAGGGGCAGGATCTCGACAGTGCGGGCCTGGCAGCCCGATGGGAAGGGGAACAAGGCGAACCGGGACCGAGGTGCGCAAGCTGAGGGCCTCCAGCGCCAGCCGAGACGTGACCCAGACCTCGTCAAACGCCTCGGCGCTGCGGACCCAGGTTTCCGGAATCTCGTCGAGTTCCCAGAACCACAAGCCGATCCTGCGATCAGAGGCAGGTACGAGTGGTGCGCGGGCTAAGACAGGAAGTTCCGGCGGGTTCGCGCAGATGATGCTTACCGCCGCTCGTCTGGGCGGCTGCGTCGCGAAGGTTACTGCCCGCCTGTCGGTGAGGATCACCGGCTCGACAGCGGCGACCTCGAGGCCTGCACGACGGAGTGCGGTGACGACGTTCCGTGCCGCTTGATCGACGCCGAGACCCCCCGTGAAGAAGCCAACCGCGACCACATCCAACGGTCCGGGCAGTGAAACCAGTCCCGCGCCGTCGCCGTCGCCTTCTATGCCCGCCCCCATGCCCGGTTGCACGCCCGCGAGTCTGCTCCTACCGCCCGGGTCACGTCGAAAGCCACTCCCGCCGGTGACATTCGGCAGACATTCCACGCCGCAGCTCGCACAATTCCTCCGCCTCGCTGCTGTACTCCGCGCCTGCAGATCCGGTCGGGACGCGAGCCGGACCCGGAACCCGCCGTCGTGACCGCCGCCTGAGCGAACCGCTCGGCGGAGGTGCCTCGCCGACGCGATCGAATGCGCCGAGGATGAGAGCGGCGCTTAGCCGGTGAACTTGGGTGCCACGATCAATCGGCGCGTGGCTCAAGCCTGAAGACGCGGCTGGGTCGCAGGAAGGAATCGACTAACGCAACCGGAAACGATACGGCGATCGCGTCGAGATCCGTAGTCGCTCCGTCGGCGCACGTCACCTGCAGGGGCCTTGCCCTCACCCAGTCCATCTGAACGGTCACGTCATGCTGGCCGGGCTCGACCTCGATGCTCGTTTCCTCCCTGAAACGGACGGCGCCGACTCTTTCGCCGTCGACGAGAACCGCGAGCTTGCGCAGGACCCCCATCCCCGACCCGAGCCGCCGCACCCGGATGGTCGCTGCCACGTCTAGAGGCTATTTCGCGTCACAGAGGCTCGAGGCCGACCTGTGGCCCGACCATGCCGAGGATCGGCGCGGCGCCGTCGAGCTGCTCGCCGGGTTCGCCGACTACGACCCGGCGCTGCTCACGCACGCGTGGCTCGTTGAGCAGCTCGAGAAGCCCGAGTACGACCCGGCCCTGTTGAGGCGGGCGCTGCTCGGTGAGGCCGGGTCGGGGCCTGCCTGCCGGGAAAAGGAGGCACCCAGCGGCACCGTCCGATCTGAGGTTCCGGCGGTCACCGGCGGGCTACCGAGGCGCTGGCCGTGAATCCGATGCTCGCGGCAGTCCCTCAAGATCCGGCCGTCCGGCTTCGATGCAGTAGCTATCGAATCCAGGAGGCTGGGGCTATGAGACCCGCAATCAGAAGTATCGGCGTGTTCGCGCTGGTCGTCATCGGAACCGTGGCGATCGTGGCAGGACCAGGCGGCGCGGTTCTCCCTCGGCCCGTGGGTTCGCCCGACGTGACCGTCCAATTCGACGCACGCGGTGACCTTGCGTCGATCCAGGGTCAGCTCCACGATTTCAACTGCGTCGAACGTGTTCAGCCGAACCCCTTCAAGCTCTTCAGCTTCGCAACGGTGCGAGTCGAGGTACAGAGCTTCAATTCCCCCGTCTGCGTAAAGAACGAAGCGATCTGGCTGCTCACAACCCAACCCAAGTCCCCCAACGACCCACCCGAGACGATGGGGGTGCGGCTCCGCTACGGCGCCCGCCCGACCACCGTGGAGTTTCTCCACGTCAGCAAGGACTTGCGCTGGACCAGCCATGTTCTCAACGACAGGCAGGTCGTGGTCGAGATCACCGGCAAGTAAGTCCAGAAACGTCGAATCGATCATCGCGCGGCACACGCTTCCGGTCGGCTTTGACGGCGGCGCTCTTGGAGGCCTCCGAAGCTCATACCGAGTCCTCAAGCGCGTCGGCGGCTGCCAGCCCCTAGCCGCGGGTGTCGCCTCGACCACACCTCAGGCTAGGGGGAAGCAGGCCGTTCGTCTACCGTGACAGCGCGGTATTTGACGGTATCCGTACCCTTGGCCCTTATGGATCCCGCCGAGTTACGCGCACGCGCCGTCGAGCTCGAAGCCGACATATGGCCCGACCATGCCGAGGATCGACGCGGTGCCGCCGAATTGCTCGCCGGTCTCGCGGGATGGGACGCCGTGCTACTCCGACGCGTTGCTAGGTGAGGCCGGTTCCGGGTCGGCAGGCCGGGATCTACTCGCGGACGCGATCGAATGCGCCGAGGATGAGAGCGGCAGTTCGCCGCCCCCCCGGCCGCCGGACGGCGACGGCGCTGGTCGGGGTTGGTGGCGCTGGCGGCCGGTTCTGGGCCGGCCGGGGCGGCGTCGACGACCTTGTTCCCGGGGACCAACAAGCCCGGCTCCTACGCCAACGCCGCGAGCGTCCCGGCGGGGATCTGCTTCGTGGAGGCGACCGCCGACGGCGGGCAGGGCGGTGCCGGCTTCACCGGCGATGGCCCAGCCCGGGAGGCACGGGCGCGGCATTCTCGCCGCGAGTGCCGTCACTGCCGGGACGCTGTCGGTCGAGGCGATCGCCAGCACCGCTCGTGCCCTCCGGACGGGACCGACGTTACAAGCCGACTTGGCACCCCGATCGTCCCCGACCAGGCATAACGCTCGGCGAGGCTGGGCTTACGCCGCTGGGGAAGCCGTACGGGGCCTCATCGCTCGGGCGCCCCCCGGCTGACCCGAGGCAGGCCCAGATCAATCAGGGGCGGGAACCGCGCCAAAAGGCTCGCTGACGGTGCCGCCCGTATGCGCCCGCACCGCCGGCGCCACCGCCGCCGCCCCCGCCGCCGACACCACCCGCACCGGAACGCCCCGCCCGAGGCGCCGAAGTGCCGGTCGCGACGCCGACCGACGCCGACCCCGCCGCTGAGAAAGCCGAAGGATCCAGGTTCCCGATCGCCTCGTCGGGCGACAACAAGACGTTGACCTGCGGTTTCGTGGTGGGCGCTACTGGTTTCGAACCAGTGACCTCTGCCGTGTGAAGGCAGCGCTCTCCCGCTGAGCTAAGCGCCCCGGGCACGGTCAGGGTACTCGTGGTCGATTCCGGGAGGCTGGGAGGCCCGTCGTCCCCGGCGCCGGATCCGGGACGGCTGAGGGTCTGCTACGCACCGTCGATTTGGGGGGTCTGGCGGCCGCAAGGGCCGCGAGCGCGTGAGAGAATGGGGGTCTCGGGACCCGGAGCCGGGCCTGCCGGCGTGGGAGCTGGGTGGGGGAGGCGGTCGGGATCCCGGTTGAGAGGTAGGTGACCAGGTGCCGAGGAAGGGACGAGCTCGCCGGTTCCGTGAGGCCCGCGAGCTCAAGCAAGGCTTCGACGATGGCTTGTTCTCGGAATTGGACAAGACCCTCGCCGAGCTGGACGAATCGGGCGAGGACAGCTCGAAGTGGCTTGACGAAGAGGAAGGCCACGGCGAGGACTGGGACGAGGACGACCCCTTGAAGATCGACGAGCGCCGGCGGTAGCCCTCGAGGAGCTGCTGAGCGGCGGGGCCGTCTCAGATGGTGCGAGGGTCGGCCCGGTCGGGGTCGAGGTCATAGCGCCGGATCGCTTCGGCGACCTGCTCGGTCTTCAGGTCACCTTGGCGGGCCAAGGCGTCGAGCACGGCGACGACGAGATGCGCGGCGTCGACCTCGAAGTGTCGACGGAGCGCGACCCTCGTGTCGGAGAAGCCGTATCCGTCGGTGCCGAGCGACACGAACAGTCGGGGAACGAATCGGCCGACTTGGTCCGGCACGGCTTTGAGGAAGTCGGTGACCGCGACGACGGGGCCGTCCACGTCGCCGAGACATTCGGTGACGTAGGGGACCTTCGGGGCGTCGGTGGGATGCAGGCGGTTGTGGCGTTCGACGCTGAGCGCCTCGTCGTGGAGCAGCTTGTAGCTGGTGGCGCTCCAGACGTCCGCGCCGACGTCGAACTCATCGGCGAGGCGTTCCTGAGCTTCGAGCGCGGCGAGCATCGCGGTTCCGCTGGCGAGGATCTGGGCCCGATGTTTCGCCGGCGGCGCGGCCCGGAACGGGTACAGGCCACGAACGATGCCGTCCTCGACGCCCTCCGGCATGGGCGGCATCGGGTAGGTCTCGTTGTAGAGGGTGAGGTAGTAGTAGCAGTCTTCGGGGTTGGGGCCGTACATCCGTTGGATGCCGTCGCGGACGATGACCGCCATCTCGTAGGCGAACGCGGGGTCATAGGCGCGACAGTTCGGGTACGCCCCGGCGTAGAGGTGACTCTGACCGTCGCAATGCTGCAGGCCTTCACCGGTGAGGGTGGTACGCCCGGCGGTGGCGCCGAGAAGGAACCCGCGGCCGCGCTGGTCACCGAAGCTCCAGATGAGGTCCCCGACGCGCTGGAACCCGAACATCGAGTAGAAGATGAAGAATGGGATCATCGGCTCGCCCCACGTGGCGTACGCGGTGCCGGCGGCGGTGAAGCTGGCCATGGAGCCGGCCTCGGTGATGCCTTCCTCGAGCAGTCGGCCCGATCGTGACTCCTGGTAGGAGAGCAGCAGCGCGTTGTCGACAGGTTCGTAGGCCTGCCCGAACGGGGCGTAGATCTTGACTTCTCGGAAGAGCGCGTCGAGCCCGAAGGTGCGGGCCTCGTCGGGGATGATCGGCACGACCCGCCGGCCGATCTCGGGGTCGCGAAGCAGGTTGCGGAGCAGCCGCGCGAACGCGGTGGTGGTCGATGCCTGCACCTTGTCGCCGCTGCCGGCGAGGAGGTCGGTGTAGGAATGCTCGTCGGGCAGGGTGACCGGACGGGACGTCCGGACGACCCGTTCCGGGAGTGGACCGTGGAGGGACCGGCGGCGGGCGGTGACGTATTCGTACTCGGGTGAGTCCGTCCCCGGGTGGTAGTAGGGCGGGTCGCCGTCTTCGAGCTCGCTGTCGGGGATCGGGAGCACGAGCCGGTCGCGGAACCGCTTGAGCGCGTCGACATCGAGCTTCTTGATCTGGTGCGTCGCGTTGCGTGCCTCGAGCCCTTCGCCGAGCGTCCATCCCTTCACGGTCTTGGCGAGGATGACGGTCGGGCTGCCGCGGTGCTCGACCGCGAGCTTGTACGCCGAGTACAGCTTTCGGTAGTCGTGGCCGCCCCGAGGGAGGCGTTGGAGGTCTTCGTCGGAGAGGTGCTCGACGAGGGCACGGAGACGGGGGTCGGGCCCGAAGAAGTGCTCGCGGATGTAGGCGCCAGTCTCGACCGCGTACTTCTGGAACTCGCCGTCGACGGTGGTATTCATCTTGTTGACCAGCACGCCGTCGACGTCTCGGGCGAGGAGATCGTCCCACCCGCGTCCCCAGATCACCTTGATGACGTTCCACCCTGCGCCCCGGAAGGTGGCTTCGAGCTCTTGGATGATCTTGCCGTCACCGCGGACCGGCCCGTCGAGGCGTTGCAGGTTGCAGTTCACGACGAAGATCAGGTTGTCGAGCTGCTCGCGCGCCGCGATCGACAGTCCGGCCATGGCTTCGGGTTCGTCCATCTCGCCGTCCCCGACGAACGCCCAGACTTTGGCTCGGCTGGTGTCGACGAGCTCGCGGTGGAGCAGGTACCGGTTGAACCGGGCCTGGTAGACGGCGTTGAGCGGCCCGAGGCCCATCGAGACCGTCGGGAACTCCCAGAACTCGGGGAGCCGGCGGGGGTGGGGGTAGCTCGGGAGCCCGCCACCGAACACCTCGCGGCGGAACCGGTCGAGGTGTTCCTCGTTCAGGCGCCCTTCGAGGAACGCACGGGCGTAGATCCCTGGTGCGGCGTGCCCTTGGACGTACACCTGGTCGCCGAAGCCGCCGTCGGTCTTGCCCTGGAAGAAGTGGTTGAAGCCGACGTCGTAGAGCGCCGCGGCGGACGCGAACGTCGACAGGTGACCGCCGAGCCCGTCGAAGCGTCGGTTCGCGCGGTCGACCATCGCCATCGCGTTCCACCGGATCGCGGCTCGGATGCGCTTCTCGAGGGCCTCGTCACCGGGGAACCACGGTTCCTGCTCCGGCGGGATGGTGTTGATGTAGTCGGTCGTGACCATCGCGGGGACACCGACGCCTTGCGCTCGGGCGCGTTCCATGATGCGGGCCAGGAGGTACCGGGCCCGGGAGCGCCCTCGCCCGTCGATGACCGCGTCGAGCGAATCCAGCCATTCGGCGGTCTCGCCCGGGTCGATGTCGGGCAGCTGGTGTACGAACCCGTCGATCAGCATCGCATCGTGTCCTCAGGCGGTGGCCACCTCAGGCTACGACCGGCTGGGCGTGATCGCGAACCATCGGCCGGGGCCGATCGGGGAACGCGGCCGGGCCGGCGCGTCAGTGAGCGGCGAAGAGGGCGAAGAAGTCCCGCTCGCCGGGGACCAGGTAACGGTCGTCGCTGCGTTCCATGCCGGGGAGGAGCTTGACCCCGTGGACCGACGCGGGGTTGGCCGGGTCGGCCTGCTGGAACGTGTACGCGGACACCCAGGCGCTGTTGATGTCGAGCTCCATCGCCCGGACCGCCCCGGCACGCTGGAGCAGGATCGCGAGCGACGGGACCGACAGGCCGTTGCCGGCGACGTACACGAGCGCGCCCCTGGCGTCGATTCCGACCCCGGAGCGCCACACGTAGACGTTGTTCCCGACCGTCGCACCCCACTTCACGTTCGAATCGCTGGCCAGACCGGGAGCGACCTGACCGTTGTCGACCAGGAGGGAGAGGTTCTGGCGGACGGTGGCGATACCGGGTCCGAGGACGAAGTCTCGACCCCAGAGGCCGACGTTGGGTTTGCCATTGGCGTCGATCACGAGGGACGCGACCCCGTTGACGAGGGGCCGGACCTCCTGCCCGAAGCCGTAGTACCCACCCCGCGAGTCGACGACCTTGAAGCCGGAGTTGAACCCGGCGACGAGCGCGGCCCGCTGGTCGAGGGGCACCATCCCGCCCCACGGGTTGGGGCCGCCGGGCTCCTGGAGGCCGGGCACGAGCTGGGTCTTCAGGAGGGTGGTGTCCATCCACATCGCGGCCACGACGATGCTGGTGTGCAGCGCGTCGGGCCGGAAGTAGGTGGTGTAGACGGCCGGGAGTCCCTGAACGGTGCGCCCGGTGGGGTTCCAGATGCCCTCCCCGGCCAGCGGGGTGGCGACGAGCGGCGGGATCGGCGCCGGGGGCGGGAGGTGCGCCGGAACGGAGATCGACGAGCCCTTCTTCCCCTGCGCGGTGCCGCTCACCCCCGCGGCGTGGGGCAGCCCGTGAGCCAGCTTCCCTCCGATGGGCGGCGCGTGGTGCGTGTACCACCAGTGCTCGATCGAGTTGACGACCCCGGTCATGCCGTTGTCCTTGAGCCACTCGACGCTGCGGACCGTGACCGGGTCGGTCCCAGGTCGGCTCACCGCTCGGTAGTAGGACCAGACGGTCGGGACGAGCAGGGCGACCAGCACGACGGCGACGACGCGGCGAACGATCCGCACGCGGCGGCGGTGCTCCAACGTTCTCGAGGCTTCCGCGGCGGCCCGGCGGTCCGAGCGCCGCGGCGGGGGCGGCGGGCCGCCGTCGCCGCTCCGGCTGCTGCGTGCCGTCGAGGATTGGGGCCGCGTCGGGCGATCGGCGCCGCCGAGGTCATCTTGGATGGTGGTCATCGGACGGGCTCGCTCACAAAGCGGCGGGAGCTGACGCGGGGCTCCTCGGCCGTGCGCCGTTGGGGAGTCTACCGGTCAACAGCGGATCACAGTGCGTCGCGGCGGGACGAGCAGGCGGGCGCTGCGGGGCGAGAATCCGGAGCTGGGCCGGTCAGGCGTGCACGCCGAGGACGAAGGCCACGAGCCAGAGGACCCCGAGGACTTGGAGCACTCGGTCCTCGAAGACGATCTCCTCGGGGGCGCCGCCGCCGCCCTGCTCGACGATGAAGGCGTAACGGAGCATCGCCAGCACGAAGGGCACGATCGAGGCCCGGAACCACAAGACGTCCCCGACCCGGGAGGCCTGCTCGAACGCCCAGAGGCAGTAGGCGGTGATCGTGACGCTGGCGCCGACGGAGCGAACGAAGCTGAGGAACCCCGGGGAGTACTCGTCGAGGGTGGAGCGATGCGACCCGCCGGCGTCGCCCAGCTCGACCTGTTCGGCGTGGCGCTTCCCGGTGACGATGAACAGCGAGCCGGCGCCGGCCACGATCAGGAACCAGTTCGAGAGGGGAACGTTCGTCGCGATGCCGCCGGCGACGGCGCGCAGCACGAACCCGGCAGCGACGGCACCGAGATCGACGACCGGCTCGTGTTTGAGCCACAAGCTGTAGGAGATAGTCAACGCGGCGTAGCCGGCCACCACGGCGGAAAGCTGCCCGTGGTTGATCGGCGCCGCGATGGCGATCCCGAGGGTGATGAGCACGCCGGCCATGATCTTGGCGAGACGCACGCTGACCAGGCCGCTGGCGATCGGCCGGTGCTGCTTGACGGGATGTTGGCGGTCGGCTTCGGCGTCGAGGGCGTCGTTCAGGAAGTAGGTGCCGCTCGCGGCGAGGCAGAGGGCGACGAACGCGACGGCGGTGTTCAGGATCTGGCCCGGGTCGGTGAGGACGCCGGCGGCACCCGGGGCGGCGACGACGAGGAGGTTCTTCACCCACTGCTTGGGCCGGGCGGTGCGGATCAGCGCGGCGAGCAGCGACGGGCGGGGGGCGTCGACGCCCGGGGAACGTTCCGACGTCACGGCCACGACCCTCCAGGGTACTGGGGGTCCGACCACTCGATCGTGGCGGGCCCGGAGGGCCGGGTCAGCACCACCGTCGGTTCGGGGCGGTGGGTCGCGGGGCGGACGACCGCTAGGCGATCCGTGCGAGATGGACGATGTACCAGTGGCCCCGCCACGAGATCATCGACGCGATCGTGAACGACCGAGCTGCGCCGTTCAACGTGTAGTGGACCTGAGCGCCGTAGACCCGCCAGTACGAGCCCTTGTTGTACTCGGCGCCGGGGAGGATCCATTGGGCGGCGTCGGGGACGTCGATGCCTGCGAGCTGGGCCGTGCTCGCCCCAGCGCCGAGCTGAGCGTGCAGGGACTGAAGGTCACGCTGGTAGGCACCGACGAGTCGTTGCTGCCAGTCCGAGGTCGGGTTCGAGATCGCTTTGACCTGCACGTACGCGGTGACCGGGAAGAAGAACGGCATCGCCGACGTCGGATCGCCGGTGACGATCGACTGCCAGAAGCCCTGGAGCCCGGCCTGGAACTGCGCGTCGGTGGTCGTGGGCCGGTCCATCGTCTGGGGCAGCGTCCCTGGGTCGACGGTCGTGGTCGTCGTCGGCGCCAACGTCGTCGTGGTCGTCGACGTCGTCGGCGCGGCGCGGACCCGTAACGCTGCGGTCGAAGCCGTCCCGCCACCGGCGAGGAGCACATACGTGCCCGCGGCGACGCCCACGAGCACGACGGTTACCCCGGCCGCGATGCGTCGACGGATCGTTCGGCGCCGGCGACGACGACTCGCCCGGCTCGTCACGCGCGTGACGGTACCGCGACTTCCTCGCGCGTCTAGGGCCGGGGCCGTCCTGAGCCGCCGTTTCGGGCCGGGTGACGGCCCAGTGGGTCAGCTGCTCGGTGGCGTCGTCGTCCCCGCGGCCCCGGTACCGCCGGCTCCGCTCCCGAGCACGACAAGTTCGCGGGTGCCGCTCCCCGCACCGTTGGTGGGCACGACCCGCGCCCCGTTGGTGAGGTCCGTGGTCGGTCCGCCCGTGATGGTGCGAACCGCGGCGTCCGACCCGATGGTCAGGGTCACCGGCCCTTGACCGGTCTGCACCGTCACCTGGCTGCCCGACACCGACGTGATCGTCCCGACCATGAGCGCCCGCCCGGCCCCTCGGCCGTTCGCGCCGCCCAGACCGGCACCGCCACTCACCCCGCCGGTGCCGCCGGTGCCGGTGCCGCCGCCGACGTTGCCGCGGCAGAGCCGGTCGAGCACTCGCCGGGTGACCTCGTTGGTCGTGCCGCAGGGCGACGAGCCGGTGCGCGCCGCGGTGAACGCGGCGCCAAGTGAGGTCGGCCCGGACTGGTTCGTGGATCCGGTCGATTGGCCGAGGAAGAAGACACCGATCAGGACGACGGTGCCCGCCGCGGCGGCCGCGACGATGATCACCAGCCGACGTCGCCGATCCGGTTGGGCGGGGTCGGGCGCCGACACGGGGGGCACCGGTCGGGTTTCGTCGCTGGTGGACAGCGAATCCTCGGTTCGTCGGGCGGCTGCCTCCCAGACCGTCGCCCGGGCAGATCAGAGGCGTGTCAGGGGAGCCGACGAGTTCGCGAGGGGTTCGCGTCCATCGGCCAGGGGCTGCTATGGGGCGAACAGCAGCCGGGAGGAGGAGAGGATCCCGAGGTCCTGTGCTGGCGGCAGCGCCCCGCTGGGATCGAGCTCGTACTCGCAGTTCTGGTTGGGGACCCGGATGAGGACGGATCGAGGCTGGGACGGCGCCACGCGCAGCTCCGACCCGTCTGGGAACGATGTGACCTGGGCGTTCGCAGCGAAGAACGGACGGTCGGATGGGTCTCCGGGTGGGAAGACGGACACGGTCAACCCGGTCCCGGTCCCCGCGACGAACGACCAGCTCACGACGAACTCGCCGAAGACGTTGAAACGCCCGATCGGCACGGCGCGGAGCGTGGCCGGGTCGACGCTGGTGGGGAGGAGGAGCAGGCACGCCGGACGTCCCTGCGATTCGTCCTCGGGGGCCGGGCCGGCCCCGTCGTAGTACGCGCTCGCGGTGGACACCAGGTTCGGGGGTGCCACCACGGGTGCCGCCGCCCAGGGCATCGCCGGGGACCCGTCGGGCGCGGTGACCGGGGCCACGACCGCGGCCCGGTCGGACGCGGACGGTGCTGTCGGTCGGGTCACCGCGGTGTCCGTCCCGCCCGCGCACGCCGCCAGGATCAGGAGCGCCGCCGCCACCCAGGGCCGGCGCCATCTAGCCATTCCCGGCCTCCAGACGTTTGTTCGGGCGGGCAGGGTATCGAACCGAATCGCGACCCCGGCCCCGGCCCGTGCGCCGCTCGGCCAACACCGGATCGCGGTGAGCCCGCGCGGACAATTCGTGACGACTATGCGATCGTGATCGGGACGCCGCGCCACCCTCGGTCCCGGGGGGGAGGACCGAGGGGCGCGGTCGTCACCGAGCGTACGCGTCGGAACCTAAAGCCCCCGTAATCCGGCGCCGCGGCTCGGGTCCGGGAGGCCCAGGCGGGCCCGATCCTCACCGGTAGCGTCGGGTTGCGTGTCACGATCGTGCTTCATCGGCGGGTTGCGTCAATGACCGAGTCGGGGGTTCCAGCGCTCGGTCACGTCGTGGCGACCGCGGGCGTTGCCGTCGTCGACGACGGGCGCATCCTCTTGGTCAAGCGGGCCGATGACGGGACCTGGTGCCTGCCGGGTGGCCGTCTCGAGTTCGGGGAATCGGCCGCAGCGGGAGCGGCGCGCGAGTTCGCCGAGGAGACCGGCCGGGAGGTGGAGATCACCCGGCTGCTCGGGGTCTACAGCCGACCGAGCGAGCAGATCCACCGGTACCCCGACGGGGAAGTCGCCCAGTTCGTCGCGGTCGTGTTCGAAGGCCGCGCCGGCGCGGTCATTCGGACCCTCGCCGGTGACACCGTCGACGTCTCGTGGTTCACGCCCGACGCGCTGCCCCGTGACCTCATGGCGTGCGACGCTCCGATCGTGCGCGACGCACTCTCGACGCGCACCCGACCCATCGTCGCCTGACACGTCACACCGATCGACGCGATGGGCTGGACGCGATCGGAGCCGACTGCCCTTTTCAGGTCGCGGCGAGCGCGTTCCAGGCGACGACGAAGAACACGGCGGCGAGACCGAGGGAGACCAGGTGCACCCGGTCACCGGCGGGCTTGAAACCGACGCCACCGAGGATGAACAGAATGACGCCGATGACGTAGAAGATCGCCGTTGGGGTGGTTCCCATAACACTGATCGCGAGCACGCTTCCTCCTTGTTGGCATGGTCCCGTGGAATATACGAACGGCGTGACCCGAAGGAAAGGCTCCGCGTCGGCGCAGCCGCCTGACGCATCCGGTCGGGAAACCGCTCATTCAGGCAGGCCGTTCGTGCGGTCACGCCGTATGCCTCGTGATGGCCCGACCCCCCCGGCGCCGAGCGACGGCTCCGATCGTCGAAGGCTTCCGCTGGTTCGCCCGGCTGGCCGCCGGCACGGCGGTGGTCGCGACGGTCGCCGCGGTGGCCGGGACCCCGGCGCGGGAGCTCCCGGCGGCGCCGACCGACTCGCGTTCGGGGGCCTTTGCGTGGTTCGTCCCGACGCCCGCCCCCGCGGCGTGGAACCGCGGGAGCCCATCGGCCTCCCCAGCCGCGTTCACGCTCGCCTACCCGCCTTCGTTCACACCCGTCGCGGGGGATCCCGGAACGGTGTCCGCCGGCGTGCGCGATGGGACGGGCCCGTTCCGTGCCTACCTGAACGTCACGCCCCGCCAAGGCGACGAGCAACCACGCGGCTTCGCCCGGTTCCGGGTCCGTCTGCTCGGAGGCGAGCACGACCAGTCGGTCCATGAGGAGGCCGCGGCGGAGAGGCTGGCGTTCCAGGAGGCACGCGGGTCGTGCGTCCTCGACGACTACGTGACTCGAGTGGGTCACCACCGCTACCGGGAGATCGCCTGCTTCGTCCTCGGGCGCAGGAGCGGCGCCGTCATCGTCGCGGCCGCGACGACCGCGGCGTGGGATCAGTTCCAGCCGCTGCTTCGAGAGGCAATCGAGGGGGTCGTCGTCCCGTGACGATCCGCGACGCGATCAGCACCAATCCGCGGCGCGTCCTGGCTCGTACAACCGCTCGACCCCGACGACGCCGCGAGGAGCTTCGATGCCTGCGACGGAACAGCGATCGCGCGACCGGCACCGCACCCGCCGCGCTCAGCGCCTCACCGCTGACGCCCAACCGGGACGCGCCCCGCGAATGCTCGCGCGCCCCACTCGATCTCCAACGCGTCGCGTCGCGGCCAACGCCGCACTGCTCTGTGGCGCGGGGCTCGTGGCCGCGTCGGGCCTGGTGCACCTCTACCTGTGGGCCGACGGGTACCGCAACGTCACCACGATCGGGCCCCTCTTCCTCGCGCAGGGCATCGGCGGCCTCGTCCTGGCCCTCTTGCTGATCGCCTTCCCGCGCGTGATCACCGCCGGCGCCGCCGCGGTGTACCTCATCGCCACCGCCGCCGCGCTCGCTGTCAGCGCCACCTTCGGCCTGGTCGGCTTCATGGACACCGTCGACGCGCCCTGGGCCACCACGTCGCTCGTCGTGGAGTGCGCCGGCGCCGTCGTGCTGCTCCTCGGTGCCGCGCTCGCCGTCACCCGGCCTGACCGGCGGCACGCCGGAACCCGAACCCGATCGGAGCACCGATGACCAGAACCCGCCTTGTGTTCACGGCCGTCAGCGCCGTCGCGCTGGCGATCCTCGCCACCGTGCTGGTCGTCACGACCTCACCGCCGACGGTCAAGACCGTCCAGACGGCACGCTCGGCGCCGCCGACCTTCGCGACCACAACGACGACACTGCCCCCTCCCCCGCCGCCGACGACAACCCCACCCACCGCACCGCCCACCACCCCGCCGCCCGTCGCCGTGGCACCGACCCGTCCGCCGATCCGCGTCCAGAGCCCCCCCGTCGCCGCGGCGCCCGTCCCGGCGACGACCGCCCCCGCCCCGCCGATCCCGCCGCAGAACGACCACGACGCCGACAACAACGGCGGGCCCAGCGACGGCGACGGCAACCAGTGACCACCGCCCGCAACCCGCGAGGGAGGTCCCCCGGGGGCTGACCGTGGCCGCGCGGCTCCGGTCGCCGCGGCGGGCTCCCGACCTCGGGGCTGCTGCGGTCGGCAAACTGCCGCCGCGATGATCCCCGGGACGCGACCATCGACGATCGCGGCGCTCGTGCTGCTCGCGTCGGCGCGGGCCGCGTGTGGCGGGTCCCACGAGGCCACCCCCGCGACGACCACCGCGCCGACGCACGACGACCAGCTCGGCCCCGTCGGCAGTCCCGTCGCAGTACCAACCGCTCGTCGACACGCTGCACGCACGTCTCGCTGACCTCAGTCGCCGAGCCGCTCGCGGCACCCTCCACTCACAGCCCCGTCCCGGCGGCAGAGCTGCTGAACGCGGACGGCAACCTCGGACCCGCGCTGCTGTCACCAGCCGCGATCACCAACATCGAGACGATTCTGGATCGGTTCCAGGCGCTCCACATCAAAGGAGTCACGGTCGAGATCGGCTTCACGATGCTGCTACCAGCCTTCACCGACAGCGCGGGCTACCTGTCGTTCTACGAGCAGGTCGCCGCGTCGGTCCACCGGCGGGGCATGCAGCTCGACATCGAGGAGAACCCGGCGTTCCCCGGATTCACGTCCCTGCCGGTCGACGACTCGGGTCTCACCGTCGCGAGCTACGCGAGTGAACAGGCTCAAGAGGCCCAGACGATCATCGACCGGCTGGCTCCCCAGTACCTCACCCTCCTCGACGAGACCGACACCTTCGCGTTTCACCTCGACCTCCCCCTCGACAATGCGCAGGCGGCGGTGCAGGTCGTGAACCTCGAGCTCAACGGTCTGCGGCGTGGGCACACCGCGGTGGGCGCGGGGACAGGAACGTGGATGAGCTCGGCCATCGACCAGGCGCTGGCGACCCGGACCTCGATCGACTACCTCAGCGTGCACGTGTACCCCGTCGACGCTCAAAGCCTCGCGGGCCGCGGTGTCACGACTGGTGCTGATACACGATCGTTACGCCCGGGAACGCGTGCGTGATGCCGCTTCCGAGACCGACAGGGGACCGGTCGATACCCAACGCGGAGCGCAGCTGCGCCACCGTGAAGTGCTGGATGATCCGGTATCCGACCTGGGGATCCAGGTTCGAGGCCTGACATCCGTTCTCGCCGAGCCGGAGGAGGTTCTCGGGAATGAGGTGGTGCTGACGGGCGAACTCGATGAGGCTCCCTCCCTGACGGATCGCGATGCAGAGGTCGGTGAACCCGTTGTGACCCACCCCCGCGATCTGCACCGAGCTCTTCGGTGGGGAAAGCGACGCGTACAGCGCCTTGACCCTGGCCGGCGTGATCGCGATGTCATCGGCGCCGGAGATCACCATCGTCGGCTTCGCGGGCTCTTTCGTCCCGGGAGCGGGCGGAACTGGCGCCCACCCGATGGCGGTCTTGATCGCGGCGTTCGGCAGCAGGGTGAACGCGGCGCCCCCGCCGGCGGAGTGCCCGACGGCGCCGACCCGCTTCCCGTCGACGAGCCCCGCGAGCGGCGAGGTCTGGTCGCGGCTGGTCGTCTCCACCAGTTGCAGCGCGGCGAGCATCGCGTTCGTGTCACCGTGGAGCTGCTGAGCTTCGCGCGCTCGACTCGACGCCGCGGTCGTCGTCGAGGTGGTGGTGCTGGGACCGAGGCTGGCGCGGGTCACCGCGGCACGGTCTCGTTCGGGGAACTCAGGGGAGACGACGACGAAGCCCCACGACGCGATCCCGGCGTTGAGCGTGGCGTTGTCGAGCCGGAAACTGCCGGCACCGTGGCTGAACAGGACGACCGGGAATGGGCCGCCGTGCTGGGCGCCGGGAAGGTCGGTGTAGGCCACGAACGTGACGCGGGTGTTGTACTGATCCGGCACTAAGGCCTGGAGGTCCGGCGGGTAGGGGTCACGCTGGGTGTAGCTGGACATGACCTTGCCGACCTCGGAACCCGGCTGGGCCGGGTAGAAGACCGAGACGGCCCGATCCGGGAGCTGCAGGGTCGTCAACCCGACCGGGTACGGGCCGGGCCCCGCGTACGCAGCTCCGGTGGATGTCGTCGATGCGGATGCGGCCGCGGCAGGCACGACCGCGATCGAGGTTGCGGTCAGGACGGCCGCGAGGGCAACGAGAACTCGCAAGGTACGCACGAACCGGTAAGCGTACGCGAACAACTCTCCGTCGTGCACGTGCCGTGACCACTCATGCCGCGGGTGGCGGCGGTCGAAGTCACGGCGCGATACGCGCCGCTCCTCACTGCCCGTACTGTGGTGCTCGACGCTCGTGGCGCGGGCTGAACGTATCCGTGCGCCGTTCCCGTCTCATCGCTTCCGGGAGCAGATCAGCTATGGACGATCGCCAGAGACGCTCGCTGGGCGGGCGTCGAGCCGCGGGCCGTGCACTCCGCGATGCTGTCGCGAGATCGGCGCACGCCGAGTGGGACCCGTCGGCGCCTTCTCCCGATCCGATCGACATCCTCGAGGCCCAGGCGAGGTCGCGGGACGCGGATCTGGTCCCGATTCGGTACGGGCGCATGGTCGAATCTCCGTTCGGTTTCCTGCGGGGCGCGGCGGCGGTGATGGCCGCCGACTTGTCCACGACACCGGTGACCGGGCTGCGAGTTCAGTGCTGCGGTGACGCCCACATCCGCAACTTCGGGAAGTTCGCGACCCCGGAACGCAACCTCGCCTTCTCGATCAACGACTTCGACGAGACCCTCCCCGGACCGTGGGAATGGGACGTCAAACGACTGGGCGCCAGCCTGCACGTCGTCGCCCGCCAGCATGGATTCACGACCGAGAAGTGCGATGCAGCGGTCACCAGCGCCGTCGGCTCGTACCGAGAACGGATGGCGGGGTACGCGGCAATGCGAACCCTCGACCTCTGGTACGACCACACGACCACCGACGACGTCATCGCGCACTTCCCGAAGAAGGACCGGCCGCGGGTCGAGCGCGACGTCCGGAAGGCGAGCCGGCGTGACCATCAGCGCGCGGTAGCGAAGCTCACCAAGAACAGGACCGAAGACGTCGGCTTCGTCGACGAGCCGCCCCTGATCGTCCACCTCGACGACACGGGTCACGACCTCGACGAGGTCATGGTCATGCTCGATCAGTACCGCTCGACCTTGGGTGGCGATCGTAGAGCGCTCCTCGACCGTTTCCGCATCGTCGACGTCGCCCACCGGGTCGGTGGGGTCGGCAGCGTCGGGACGCGATGCTGGATCTGCCTCCTGGAAGGGTCGGACCACCCCGACGGCGACCGGATCATCCTGCAAGTCAAGGAGGCCCAAGCGTCCGTGCTCGAGCCGTTCATCGGCGCATCGGCCGCCGGTCACGACGGCCGGCGCGTCGTGCTCGGGCAGCAGCTGACGCAGGGCGCGACCGACATCTTCCTCGGTTGGTGCGAGGGTCCCAACACCGGGCGTCAGTACTACGTGCGCCAGCTCTGGGACCTGAAAGGACGCTCCGATCTCACCAAGATGAACTTTCGCAACCTCGACTATCACGGCGCCCTGTGCGGGTGGGCGTTGGCTCGGGCTCACGCCCGCACCGGCGACGCGGTGAAGATCTCCGGCTACCTCGGCAGCTCGGCCGCTTTCGACGAGGCGATCGCGGTCTTCTCCGCTGCATACGCCCGGCGCACCGAACGTGACCATGCCGCGCTCGTCCAGGCGGTTGCCGACGGCCGGGTTCAGGCCCGCAGCGGCATCTGATCACGGGGAGCGATCGCGAACCCGGTCCCGGGAGGTCACCGCGTACCGGCGCGGGTTTCGTACAGGTCCGTTCCGCCGATCGATCCCGGACCTCTGTGCGCGTGAATCGTTCTCGCCAAACGTGAAGGCGTGACCCGGGGCAAGCCGGCCTCGTGGGGTCACGTCACCCGCACCTCGAACGGTGGTCGACTCAGTCGTCGTGATACTGCATCAGCTCGATGCTGTACCCGTCGGGGTCGAGGATGAACGCGACCGTCACCGGCCAGCGCTCGAGGCGCTCGGGTTCCATGGTCGACTCGAACCCCGCGTCGAGGGCGCGCTGGTGCACCTGGGCGCAGTCGTCGACGATCATGTAGATCTTCCAGAGGGCGTTGCCATGTTCGATCGGGCCGCTCCGGTCGAGATGGTGCGCGAGCTGGAGACGACCCCCGCCGACGTCCGCGGCGAGGACCACTTCGTTGACCCCAGGGATCTGGGTTCGGGTCTGCACCTTCAACCCGATGATGTCCTCGTAGAAGCGGACTGAGGCGTCGAGGTCGGTCACGTTGATGCAGTACTGACCCACTTTGGTTGCCATGGAGGTCGTCACCCCTGTTCGTCGGAGGGCAGCGTCAGGACGACAGTGCCCGCGGCGTGGTCGCCGAGGTCGTTCGCGGCTCGGATCGCTACCTCG
This sequence comes from uncultured Actinomycetes bacterium, assembly GCA_963714105.1. Lineage (GTDB taxonomy): Bacteria > Actinomycetota > Acidimicrobiia > IMCC26256 > PALSA-555 > PALSA-555. The sequence goes on from OY970233.1 coordinate 3,483,637, forward strand.
ACGACGCGCTCGCCGCCGTCCGAGCTCTGGCCGGTCACGCGCCCGGTGAAGCGCAGTGGGTGCCGGGGGACCGCTGGAGCTCCGAGGCGGATCGCGATGCTTCGGAGCATCGCGTCGGGGCCCGCCCAGTCGGTCACGTAGCGCGACACGTAGCCATTCGTGGTGAGGATGTTCATGAAGATGTCGGGGGCACCCTGGGCCTGGGCGTAGTCACGGTCGTGGTGGACCGGCATGAAGTCACGGGACGCGATCGCACCCGCGACGACCACGGTCGCGGTGACGTCGAGCGTGAACCGCGGCAGCTCCTCACCGGTGGGCTCCTTGCCGCCCTCGCCTGCGGGCGGTGACGGCCGGTGGGGCGCCCTCTCCGACCTGCCGGATCTTGCCCGCGGTGGATCGTTGGCGCCCGGCGCGAACCGGAAGACACGGAAGCGCTGCCGTCCGACCACGCCTCCGTCGTCGTCCGTGTAGGTCGTCACCCAGGTGACGAAGTACCCGGTGCCGAGCGCGGTGGTCTTGCGCTCCGAGACGGACTCGAGCGCAGCGGACGACGAAACGAGGTCCCCAACCCGCAGGTAGCGGACGAACTCGAGCTCGGAGTTCGTCGCAACGGTGGCCGTGTAGCCGGCGTCGGCGAGGATCCCGAGCGCACTCTGCGTCGAGATCTCGACCGCCGCGCCACCCCGCTCGGCGATCCCCTCGATGCGCGGGCGGGCCATCGTCCACGTCTGGAGCATCGCCGGCGGCGCGACGATCCTGCCGAAGCGGGTCTTCGCGGCTGCGTCCTCGTCGAGGTACACGGGATTGTGGTCGTCGAGGGCATCGACCCAGTGCCGGGTCATCGGCACATTCACCGGGTCGGGGGCGAGCGCGGGCCCCGACCCGCTGAGCGGCCTCCCGACCCACTCGTCGAGTCGCGACCGGAGCGGATCGCCTGCCGGTTCCGTCGTCACGTCGATCGCCGTGCCCGGCTAGCCGGCCGGCGGGATGTTCTGGTTGTTCCGGAAGAGGTTCGTCGGGTCCCATTTGGTCTTCAACGCCTGGAGCTTGGCGAACTTCTCGGGCCCGAATGCTGCCTTGACCCGGTCGAGTCCCTCGTCACCGATGAAGTTCAGGTAGACCTGCCCCGTGGCCCACGGTTTCATCGCCGCGGCGATCGCCTTCGTGTAGGCGACGTTGCGTTCCGTCTCGGCACGGTCGGCCCAGAGCGACAGGTAGTGCACGTTGAACGGTGCGGTGCGCTGACCGAACGCAGTGGCCTGCTCGTCGACCCTCGCGATCGCCCCACCCCCGGCGAGGATCAGCATCTGACTCATCGGCGAGACCGGTTTCGTCGCGTGCTCGACGAACGCGGTGATCGCCTCGTCGGGCAGCTCGGTCAGAACGTCGGCGGACCAGTAGTTGAGCAGGCCCTTCGGGTTCGCCGCGTCGATCAGCTGCTGCACGGCGAGGTACGGCATCCGGTCGACCAGGTCAATCCCGGGAGGGCCGAACCCGCGAAGGGGCCGCAGGATCTCCTCACCCTCCGCGGGGTCACCTGCATAGCAGACGATGACGCCCACCACGGGCTGGCCCCGCACCGGCTCCGGCACGAAGTCCTCAGGTGGCGCGGTGATGAACGCCATCCCGCTGCCCACCTCGTCGGGGGCGTCGAGCATGAAGTCGCGCCAGAACTTGACCAAGTCCGCCGCGACTGCGGCTGGGTACAACAGGATCCCACCAAGGACGGCCGGCCCGATCGGGTGGAGCCGGAAATGGAAGGCCGTGACCACCCCGTAGTTGCCGCTCCCGCCGCGCAGCCCCCAGAACAGGTCGGCGTTCTCGTTCTCCGACGCGACGACCTGACGCCCGGCAGCAGTCACGACCTCGGCCTTCGTGAGGCTGTCGCACGTGTAGCCGAGCTTGCGCTCAAGCCAGCCGCTGCCGCTGCCCAGCGCGAGGCCCGAAATGCCGGTGGTCGTCACCCGCCCGCCCGTGACGGCCAAGCCATGCTCTTGCGTGGCGGCGTCGAACTCACCCCACGTCAAGCCCGCCTCGGCCCGCACCGTACGTGCGGAAGCGTCGACCTCGATCCCCTTCATGGCCCGCAGGTCGATGCAGATCCCGGCATCAACGACCGCGGCGCCGGTGACGCCGTGGCCGCCACCGTAGACGGACAACGGAACGTCCTTGTCCCGTGCGAGATCAACCGCGATGGCCACATCGTCGGCGTTGGCACACCGAGCGATGAGGATGGGCTTGCGGTCGATCATCGAGTTGAAGACGGCACGGGCCTCGTCGTAGTCACCGTCGCGGGGACGAATGACGCGTCCCGCGAATCCGGGAAGTTCCAGCGTGTCAATTCGAGCATCGACCATGACGTGGCCTCCGAGGACTGGGCGGACCTGCGGACGTACGGCGCCGGGAGCCTAGATCGTTCGCCAACAGCCCTGGATCGCCGTCGCGAGCCACCCTCAGCTCCGGCGCCGCGCTCGCCACACGAGCTGGCATTGCGCGAACTGAAACGAACGCGACCGCGGTCGGACGGTCCGCGGCCCCTGCACTCAAGGTCTCCGAACCGAGGACGAAGGTCCCTTGCGTCGGACGCTCGCGTGGACTCATATGACGAAGATGAGCGCTTCGAACGTCTTGATCGTCATGACTCGACGAGGAGCGGTACCCGCCGCCGTATGAGTCCGAGGCAGCGGCTTGAGCGCCGCACCCGAAGGAGCGCACCATGACCACGGCCGATGCCGAGAAGCTCGCAGCGCAGGTCGACAAGAGAGCGGCGCAATCCGAGGCGCGAACCGACGCCGCGGTGGAAGGACAGGTCAGTCACGTCAGGCAAGAGGAAGCCGCTGAGAAGGGGAAGGCCGCTCGCCGCGCCGTCCCCCGATCGAGTCACGCGGCTTGGACTCCGCCGCTCGATCGGCGCAGCCCCGTCGACATCCTGGCCGAGCAGGCAACGACTCGCGAGCCCGACCTCGTGCCGATCCGCCACGCCCGGATGCTCGAATCGCCGTTCGCGTTCTACCGCGGCGCAGCGGCCCTCATCGCCGCCGACCTGGCACACACCCCAGCCTCTGGTCTGCGCGTGCAACTCTGCGGCGACGCGCACCTGCTCAACTTCGGCGGGTACGCGTCACCCGAACGCGCCTTGGTCTTTGACGTCAACGACTTCGATGAGACCCTGAGCGGCCCGTGGGAGTGGGACATCAAACGACTCGCGGCGAGCATCGAGGTCGCCGGGCGAGAGCAGAAGATCGCCGAACCAGACCGTCGCCGGGCCGTACAAGAAACGGTCCGTCACTACCGTGAGGCCATGGGCCAGTTCGCGCGGCTCACCGAGCTCGACGTCTGGTACCTGCGCCTCGACGAGACCGGAATCGCCGAGCGCTTCCAAGCCGAAGTGGGAAAGGAGAATGCCCCCCAGTTCGCGCGCAACCTGGCCAAGGCTCGAGCCAAGGACTCCATGAAGGCGTTCACCAAGCTCACGGAAGTCGTCGATGGGGAACCCCGCATCGTGGCCGACCCTCCGCTCATCATCCCGCTACGAGACCTCCTAGACCCTGTCGTGCGCCCCGACTACGAAGAAGAGATCAGGGCGATCTTCCGGGGCTACCGCCAGACCCTGGAAGGCGACCGTAGACACCTGCTCGAGCAGTACCGGCTCGTCGACGCGGCTCGGAAGGTCGTCGGTGTCGGCAGTGTCGGGACCCGATGCTGGGTCGTCCTCCTGATGGGCCGAAACGACAACGACCCGCTGTTCCTCCAGATCAAGGAAGCCCAAGAATCTGTCCTCGCACCCTTCGCCGGCAAGAGCGAGTTCGCCAACCAGGGGCAGCGTGTCGTAGAGGGTCAGCGGCTCATGCAGGCGGCCAGCGACATCTTCCTCGGTTGGATCCGCGCGACCGGGCTCGACGGTCGACCGCGCGACTTCTACGTCCGGCAGCTGTGGGATTCCAAGTGGTCGGTCGACCTCACCAACCTCAACCCGGTCACCCTCACCGCCTACGGGCGCGCCTGCGCGTGGACGCTGGCACGTGCCCACGCCCGCTCAGGAGACCGCTTCGCTCTCGCGGCGTACCTCGGCAACGGCCCCAGGTTCGACGAGGCCGCGGCGCAGTTCTCGACGGCGTACGCGGACCAGAACCAACGGGACTACGACGAGTTCGCCGCCGCGGTGAAGCGCGGCACGCTGGAGGCGACTGCCCCACCCCCGGGAGGCTGACCGCGGAGGTCGACGCGCGGTTCGTGGTGAACCCAGCGGCTGGCGCGGCGGCGGACTCGACGTTCGCGTCGCACCTCCGGTGGTCGTTCCGGATGGGCGGGTCCGGGTACACGTTCGAAGAAGCGGCGCTTCGCGAGCTCGACCAGGAAGAGGTAGAGGACGACCATGCCGGCGAGAACGGCGAAGAACGCCGCGGGAAGGGCCGTGAAGCCGAGGGCCTGCGAGACCGGCGAGTAGGGCAAGACGGCACCGATGACGATGACACCGAGCACGGCACCGAGGAGCGGGTTGCTGGGCCGGCTGCGCCAGAACGGGACGCGATGCGTTCGGATTACGAACACAACGAGCGTCTGCGTCGCCAGCGATTCGACGAACCAGCCAGAGCGGAAGAGCGCGGGACCGGCCGCGAAGGGCCCGAGCATCACTGCGAAGGTGAGGAAGTCGAACAGTGAGCTGATCGGCCCGAACAGGAGCATGAATCGGCGAATGAACTTGATGTCCCAGTGTGAGGGGCGAGCCAGCAGCTCGGCGTCGACACGGTCGGTCGGGATGGCCATCTGGCTGGTGTCGTAGAGCAGGTTGTTGAGGAGTATCTGGCTGGGGAGCATGGGGAGGAACGAGAGGAAGGTCGAGGCCACGGCGGCACTGAACATGTTCCCGAAGTTCGACGACGTGCCCATGAGCACGTACTTGATCGTGTTCGCGAACGTGCGGCGCCCCTCGCTGACCCCATCGGCGAGCACGCCCAGGTCCTTCTCGAGCAGGACGATGTCAGCCGCGTCCTTGGCTACGTCCGCCGCGGAGTCGACGGAGATTCCGACATCTGCCGCGTGCAGCGCCACCGCGTCATTGACCCCGTCGCCAAGAAACGCGACGTCCCTGTCCGCGGCGCGGTGCGCGCGAATGAGGCGGGCTTTCTGCTCGGGGCTCACACGGGCGAAGATCGTTGTGTTCACGACACGCGCGCGGAGGGCATCGTCGTCCAGCGCGGTGACATCGGTACCAGTCATCGTGGCGCCGATGGGAAGGCCGAGGTCGCGACAGACCTTCTCGGCGACGATGACGTTGTCGCCGGTGACGACCTTGACCGTGATGCCCAGCGCGGCGAGGCGCTGGAGGGATTGGGCGGCGTCGAGCTTGGGCTGGTCCAGGAAGACGAGGTACCCAGCAAGGGTGAGGTCGTGTTCGTCGGCCGTGGTCGCCGCGTCGGCGCCGGGAGCTGGTCGGGAAGCGACAGCGACGACCCGCCCTCCGGCAGCGAACTCCGTGTCGAGCGTGCCGCGAGCGGTATCGGACACCTCGCGACAGGCCGCGAGCACCGATTCGGGGGCGCCCTTGGTAATCAGGCGCCGACCATGGTTCGCGTCGTCGACGAGGACGGTCGACATACGACGAACATGGTCGAACGGGACGCTCGAGAGCTGGTGCGTGTCGGTAAGGGACACCGCGGCGTCCGGCGCGTCCCACAGGGCGACATCGAGGGGGTTGCCGCCGACGGCGTGACCGTCCTCGACGGTCGCTTCATTGCAGATCAGACCGAGCCGGAACACCTCCGGATCAGGCTGGCCGGTCGGGTCGACCGCGTTCACGAAGCTGATGCGGCCTTCGGTAAGCGTGCCGGTCTTGTCGGTCAGCAAGATCTCGATGTCGCCGAGATCCTCGATGCACACGAGACGCTTGATCAGGACCCCGTGGCGGGTCAGGCGACGGGATCCGGTGGCGAGGCTCGTCGTCACGACGGCTGGCAGCAGCTGAGGAGTGATGCCCACCGCGATGGCCAAGGAGAACAGCAGCGATTCGAGGAGCGGCCGCTGCAAGATGAGGTTGATCACGAAGATCGAAGTGGTCAGGACCCCTGCGACCTGGACGAGCAGCACCGAGAAGTGCCGCAGCCCGGTTTGGAACTCAGTGACTTCCTGGCGTTCACTGAGCCCGGCCGCGATCTTGCCGAACTCGGTGCGTCGACCGGTCCTGACCACGATCCCTTCGCCGCCACCGCTGCTCACGACCGTGCCCATGAACACGCATGAAGAAAGGTCCGCGAGCTCGGTATTCTCCCCGACGGGCGCTGTGGCCTTGTCAGCCGGTAACGACTCGCCGGTGAGCACCGCCTCGTCGCACTCGAGGCCGTCGGCCGCGACGAGTCGCGCGTCGGCTGGCGCGACCTGGCCCATCGTGAGTCGCACCAGGTCGCCAGGAACGAGATCCTTCACATCGATGGTCTGGGAGTGTCCGTCGCGGCGGACAATGACCTCATGTCGAATCTGGGTATGCAGTGCCTGAGCGGCAAGCTCGGCGCGGTACTCGTTGACGAACCCCAGTCCGACTGACGCCACCAGGATGACTCCGATGATGAGGGCGTCGGTTCGGTCACCGACAAAGAACGACACCGTCGCCGTGACCACCAGAAGGAGGAGGAGCGCGCTGCGCAGCTGACGTCCGAGCACCTCCCACACTCGAACCCGACGCACAGCAATCACATTCGGCCCGACCCGTGCACGCCGACGAGCGACCTCGTCGGCAGCGAGTCCGCCGCTTCGCGTGTCGAGGCGTCGGAGCACGTCGTCCGGTGAGAGCGCCGCGGCCTCGACGAGGCTCAGGTCACCCGAAGGGCCGTCGGCGTCGACCGTCACGGTCACAACTTGATTATGTCCTCTCAACCGCAAGATCCACGCGAATCGGCAATGCGTTCGCGGTGGCGGGTCAACGGGAGGAGCGCGAGCCTGCAATGCCCGAGGGACGACGTGACGTCTGGTTCGCGACGACACGGTTCCGATGGGCACGGGAGTCGAGGTTGTCAGCGAGTAGGTGCGAGTCTGTCGTCGAGACAGAGTCGTTCCAGGGGGTGATCAGCCGCATGTCGCCATGACTCGGTTGGAGAACATCAACTTCGACCGGTTGGAAGCCGCAGCCGACACGATGCGCGAGGTCTTCGAGAAGGCGTGTCGGAAGATCGCCGGCCATTCGCAGCCGTTGGAGACGTTGGGGTCAGCGACCGGCGCTGACCGAACCGTAGCGGTCCGCCGGTCTCGACCAGCCGTCAAGCGTCGGAAAGCGGGACGCGCCAGTCGGTGCACGGCTCCCGGGGAGTGATCAAGCATCCAGGGCAGCGCTGACGAGGTCGCTGAGCTCGCTATCGGGGATGCCGGCTGCATCTTCGGGTCGCAATTGGATGGTCCCCTTGCTCGTCTTGAGGTCGGGGTGGCGGGAGGTGAAACCGCCATCGTGGTCCTGTTGCCAGCCGTAGATCGACAAGCCGTGCTTCCATGCGCCGACGTAGAGGCGGCGGTTGCCGACCTTGTAGGTCGGAATTTAGGTACGAGAGCACTAGGGCTGCGTCGGGGTGCGCTGCAAGGATCAACCGATGGAGCCGGTCGAATACCGGGCGGTGCTCGGCCGCGATCCCGTCGATGTAGTCCCGCACTGCGTCGTCCATCCGAGGCATCTTCATCGGTCTCCAGCCTCGTCGGTTTTGCAACTGAGACGAACCGGGGTGGTTCGATTCATCGCTATCCACGGATTCGAGTCCCCAGAGCCGAAGGGCAACAGCGGCCCCCGATTCATGCGATGAACTCCGCTTGTGGGGGCGGTTCGGGCGTCTGCGAGGCCCTGGCCAGAAGCTCCATATCGGCCGTGACCAGATCGTCGTCTCGACGAGCCTTGCGGAACGTCAGGCCTCGGGCCCGGAGTGCATCGGCATCCCGCGATGGCTCGGGAGTGCTGGTGGTACCGGGCGCTGCCGTCCCGCCCGAAGCTGACGACGACCTTGTCGAGCCGGGCTCGAGCTCGTAGAGCCCCGGCGCGCCCTTCGAGCCCTTCGCCACGTTTTCTCCGGTCGGTCGATTCTTGACCGACGACCGAGGTCGACGTGACTGCAGCAGCCGAGGCGCCCCCGATCAGGCGTTTCGTGGTGACACCAGGAGGGACGGAACGGGAGAAAACGGGAGAAGTGGCACCCCGAACGTGGACGGGACGCCACGAGGCTGCTTCTGGGCGCGGGCACCGGGGAGCTGGGCCGCTCGCAACTAAGAAATTGGCGCTGGGCGAGCGCCGGGCTGTTCGAGCGGCTCGCGGTTTGGAGAACCGCGAGCCGCCGGGGTCGCCCAGATCAACCGACTGCGGTACCCGCCTCAGTGGCTAGGGATCGTCGGAATGGTAACGCCACTCGGTAGCCCCCCTGGGACGCAGTTCGAGGCTAGGTACGACGCGAACCGTGTCGTGGCCGACGCGAACGCCTGAGCATCGTTCTGGAGCGCCGTGGTGTTCAGGTTGGCGGCGTCCTTGAAGTACTGCGACATCGTCTGCAGGGCCGCCTTGATGTCGCCCTTGGCCTTCTTCGAGGCGTTGGTGAACGCCTTGGCGAGCTTCTTGGCGTTCGACCTTCCGCCAGCTGCAGTCGGATCGGAAGATGGCGTGTAGTGGAGGTTTGTTAGCGCGTTGCAAAGGCCCGAGGAGGCCGGGACTCGCGCGCCTGCAGGCGAAGCCACGAGCATGGCTCCAGACAACCCCATCGCGGATATGGCCAAGATGACAGTCAGTCTGCGCACCGAGATCCCCTTCGCTGGTAGGCCTTAAGACTGCCGAAACTGAGCATCGGCTGCATGAGTAGGACCTACTCAATTTTGGATGACCCACAGGTCGGCCAGCCCACGTCCGCGTGGCCCGCGACCGATAACGGCGATCCCGCCGGCCCGGCAGTGGCCGTGGCGCTCGGGGCCGGGGCAAAGGTCCGAGTCGAGCGTGGCCATCTCGTGGTCAGCGACGGGCAAGGCTGGTACCGGCAGGAGCGACGCTGGAACCGGGCCACCGGCAAGCTCCAGCGGCTGATCATCGGCGCCGCCAGCGGGTACATCTCCCTCAATTCCCTGGCCTGGTGCCAGGCTGCCGGAGCCGCGGTGATGGTGGTCGACTCCGATGGCGAGGTCATGTTGGCCCCAGCGCCTACCGGTCCGACGACGCCCGTCTCCGTCGGGTCCAAGCCGCCCCACCTCCCGCCCTTGCGGTCGAGGCGGCAGCTCGGTTGCTCACCGCCAAGCTGGGCGTCCAGGCCGCGCTGTGCGCGCCGTCCTCGATCGGGCCGATATCGCCGAGACGATCGACGAGCTCGCCGAGGCGATGCCCGCCGCTGCCGACGTGGACGCGCTTCGCCAACTGGAAGCGTCAGCCGCTGCGATCTACTTCAATTCCTGATGCGCGCATCCCACCACGACCTTGCGCTTCGCCCGCACTGATGCTGGCCGCGTCCCGGAGCACTGGGCAGTCTTCGATGGTCGGCGCAGCCTCTTAAGCAAGGGCGTCCCGGCTCGGCGTGCCGAGCGCCCGCTGAACACGATCCTGAACGTCCTCTAGAGGCTGGCCAGTAATCGAGGCCCGGCTCGCCGCGCTAGCTGTCGGCCTCGACCCGGGCCTCGGCCTGGATCGCCGACTGCCGAGCAGATCAACGCCGCGGTTCAGCTGACCTCACCCGGTTCGCTGGCGAGTCAGTATGCAACGGTGCTTGCCACCGAGCTTCAGGCCCAACGCGCTGTCAGCACCAATCTCACCGAGAAGGTCGTGTGCAACGGTGGCAAGGTCATGACAATCCCCGGCCAGCCCAACGCCGGCCAGTAAGCGGTCAGCGCCGGGTCCTTGATCTGGCCGTGAGTCCTCGACCGTGTTCCATGCGGCGTACTAGACCTTCCTGTCCGGGGGTTGGGGCCAAATCGGGGAGCACTCAGTCGGTGACGACCGAGAAGTGTGAGAGGACGTGTTCGCGTGAGCGCAGAGGACAAACTGGCCGTCGCCGAGTGCGTGTATCGGTACGCCACCGGAGTCGACACTCGTGACTGGGCGATGTACCGCTCGCTGTTCGCCGACGAGGTCGAAATCGACTTCTCGAGCTATGGACCGGGGCGGCCGCCGGTGACGATGGCGGCTGATGACTGGGTTGCCGGGCTGAAGCCGTTGTTCGGGGGCCTCGCCGCGACGCAGCACATGATGTCAAATCCGTTGGTGGAACTGGAGGGCGACAGCGCGCAGATCACGATGTACGTGCGCGCCCACCACGTGTTCGATCCCGAGGATCCGGAGTCCTACTACACGATCGGCGGCTACTACCGGAACCGGCTCGTGCGCGAGCGCGGCAATTGGAAGCTGGTGCGGGTCAACCTCAACGTCACCTGGCGTCTCGGGCATCCCGAGATCATGGAAGCGGCCCGCGCTCGCCCAACATGACATCACCAGGATCAAGATCCCACCACGCTCACCGAACCACAACGCCATCGTTGAGCGCTTCCAAGGGACCATGCTCCAAGAGTGGTGGCGGCCAGCGTTCCACCGCCGGCACTACACCTCGACCCGTCAACTCCAACACCGACGATGACGGGAGGGTCCTAACCCCCACGCCTTCGGAATTCGGGACCTTTGACTCTCCCGGCAACCCGATGCGGGCTCGATGATGAGTTCGCGGTCCCGAACGAGGGCTTGGCAGTGAGGTGAAGGCGGAAGGGGGAGGCTATGGGTGCTACCGGTGGCAAAGTTGCCGCTGCTTGGTATGCCGATCCATGCCACCGGCACGAGTACCGGTATTGGGATGGCGAGGCGTGGACTGACCAAGTTTCCGATCACGGCCAGACCTCGAACGATCCCGTTGTTGCGGCGGCCACCGTTGCCACCGGGGCGCAGCCCGTGGAAGGGGTCGACGCCGGAAGGGGAAACGACGAAGAGTCGTACTCTGGTCCACCCGTGGCCGACCTACAGCAGGCCGATGTGATTGATCAGCTCATGAAGATGGGTGCATCGCTTGGGGAGGCGGACATGAAGGTTCAAACCGCGCTCGTTGTGGCGTCGACGTTCGATAGCGCGCAGATCGAGGCCGTCTATTCGAGCAGCGAGCCCCTTACTCGCGAAAACCTGGCTGTGCGATGGGCGGTGCACTGCATCTACCACGGCGCACGCGCGCAACAACTGTGAGGGCGCTCCCGAGTCGGAGCAGTTCATAGGGGTTCCCTCAAGTTCGATGGTTGGGGCGAAATTCGTGCGTAAGGCACGCCCTAGCTCCCTGATCCCCCGGTGTCCCGTTCCCGGGTGTTCCGCGCTCCTTCGCCACTCCGGCCCTTCCACTCCTCCTGGTGTGCGGTTTCGTGGTGGGCGGTAGAGGATTTGAACCTCTGACCCCTTCCGCGTCAAGGAAGTGCTCTCCCCCTGAGCTAACCGCCCTCGGGCTTCTAGCCTCTCAGCTGCGCTTTCATTGGTCCGCCCTCCTGTCGCACCTGAGCACTCCGCTCGCACAGCGTTGAAGTGTCCGAGGCTGATGACGGGTCGGGGTTCGCATGGAGAAGGTCAGGGTATCAGTGGCCGATCAGGGCGCCGCAGCCGTTGCGGCGCCACCTGGCGACCTCGCGGCGTCGCTTCGCCTGGTCGAGCGGTCGTTGCGGGCCGCGAACCGCTCCCCCCGCCACCACCTACAAGTGCCTCCTCACCGCTCGGCAGCTGATCGACCACCTCAGCAGCGTGGGGAGGCCTACTCAGGCTGACGCGGTCCACCGGGAGCACGTCGAGGCGTTCATCATCGCATCCCTCGACAGGGCGAAGGCATCGACGGCCGCCAAGCGGTACCAGGCATTACGCGTCTTCTTCGCTCTTCTCATCGAGGAGAATGAGATTCCCGAGTCACCAATGGCTCGGATGCACCAGCGCGGTCGGACATCACTGTGGACAGCAACTGGCTGATGAACCACTCTCCGACCTGGGGATCGTTGCTTGGGTGCGCGAATAGGGCAACGGTGGAAGTACCCAGAACACCGACGGGAGCCGGCTCGCCTGGACGTGGGCGTTGGGGTCGTCGGGCCAGGCCGGTTCGAAGGCCTGCTGATAGAGAGGACCGGTCGGATCGCTGACGTACTGGTTGAAGAGAGTAAGGGCGTTGAAGGAGGAGGCGGGTGCCGATTGCTGAGTCGCGGTTCGGCCTGCTGGTAGGTCTTCCACGAGATGCCGTGGTCGAGGAGGACCTCGGGCGTGGTCCAGTCACACGTGCCCCAGGCTGCCGGGCCCTGCTCAACTAGAGGCGTGGCGACGACCGGTCCACCGTCGCGACCGTTCGGATCGATGGTTCCCGGGAGCCAGTGCAGGCGGTTCGGCATGAAGGGACCGAGAACCGAACAGTGGTCGCTGTCGCAGAGCGTGAGCGTCTCTGCGAGCGCGCACGTAGTAGGAGGGAAGGTCTTGCCGCGTGAGATAGCTCATGACGAGAGGGGCGTGCTCGGGTGGTGCCGCTCCCACGGCGCCCGGACTCAGGAAGCCGTCCACCCGCCCGCCGGCAAACGCCGCGTGTTGTGTCGCCCACTCGATGTCCGGAGCCGAGTAGTGGCCGACGCAGATCGATTGTGCGGCAGCGGTGAGGTTTATACGGGCGCACCGAGGAGATCGGTCCGTTCGTCCACCGCTGCCGGAATCGTGACACTCATCGTTCGGCATGCCGACACGCTAGGAAGACTGAGCCGGAATGTCGGACACGGCGGTAGTAGTTTCCGTCTCGTGAGCGATGGGGACGAGCCGCGCCCGGTGGACTACGACCCTGTCTCACCTTCGGTACTCGCCGATCCCTTCCCTGCGTATCGCGAGCTGCGCGAACGCTGCCCCGTCCATCAGGCGATCACCTTCTCACCGCCGTTCTTCACGCTGAGCCGCTACGACGATGTGCGCGAGGCACTTGCCGACTTCGGCACCTGGTCGATCCGATACGGGCAGAGCCCGCAGTACACGCGCGCAGCCGGCCTGGTCAACGACCCACCCGAGCACACAGCATTCCGGCAGCTCTTCAGCCGCGCGTTCACACCGCAGACGGTCGAACTGCTCAGATCCGAGATCGAGCTAATCGCCAAGGAACTCATCGACACGATGCGCGAACGCCGCGTCGGCGACTTCCACGACCTCTATGCATGGCCCTTACCGACGACCATCATCGCACGACTGCTCGGGATCCCGACCACCAACCTCGCGCGCTTCAAGCAGATGTCGAACGACCTGACCGCGACCTACAACGAACCGGATCCTGTACGCTCGGCGGCTCCGCGCGCCGCGTTCGACGATTACTTCACCGCCGTGGTGGGGACCCGTCGTCGAATGTTGGCCGACGCAGGCGTGAGCGAAGCGACGCTGGAGCACGTGGGCACGATCCTGCCCGACGACCTTGTGAGCCGACTCGTCGTCGCCGATCTCGACGGCCGTCGCCTCACGAACCATGAGCTGAGCTGGATGCTGCTACTACTGCTGCTCGGAGGCAACGAGACCAGCACGGCACTGCTCACGAATCTGATCTGGAGGCTCCTGGAAGTCCCGGAACGTTGGGAAGCGGTCAAGGCAGACCCCGGACTCATCGACGCTGCGATCGAGGAGTCGCTGCGCTATGACCCACCGGTGCTGGGCCTCTTCCGCACGACGACCTGCGACGTTGTACGCCACGCCATCACGATCCCCACCAAGGCAAAGGTGATGCTCTGCTTCGCCTCCGCAAACCGTGATGCGGCCGAGTTCGACGACGCGGAGCACTTTCGGCTGGACCGCGGAGTTGCAAAGCACCACCTCAGTTTCGGCTTCGGCGCGCACTTCTGCCCCGGCGCGGCGTTGGCCCGACTCGAGGCCAAAGTGACGCTCGGCCTCCTCGTTCAGCGCCTCCCAGACCTGCGCCTCGGTGGGACACCAGAGCGCATCATCGCCTTCAACCTGTGGGGACGCCGCACGCTGCCCGTGACGTGGTGACGCGTCCGAACGACGGGGCGTTCCTGAGCCGCCCCTGCGACGCCGTCATCCCGCGAGACAGCGCACCGAGTACGTAGCGAGCGCTGAACGGGAGGCGCCTCGGCCGCTGGGTTGGTGACGGACTGGACTGAGCCGGCCCAGAGAGCTAGTTGTTCGCGCATACCGAGAACGCGCTGATGAAGCGCTGGGCCGAGTCGATGATCGCACGGAAATCGACGCAATCGGCGACGGCGCCCCCGAGGCGCATCGTTCCTGGGGGCGGCTCCGGACTGACCCCTTCGATCGAACCAAGACATGTCGCGAAGAGGCGCGAACCTCGCCCGCCGCGAAATCGCGATCATGTTCGAGGAACTCCTCGCGGGCACAACCGACATCGAGATCCTCGCATCCCCACCTACAGCGGCCTATCGATCGACAATCCTGTACTCGGGCGCCGTACGCGAACTGCCGGTATGACTGACGTGACCACCGGCACGCCGACCTCACCACAGGGTCGACGTCGTGGCCCAGCATGCCAAGCAACTCCACCCGGGTCTTCGCTGGGTCGGTTCTGGACCGCCCGTTCGCGATCGACGATTTCCGGCAGCCGAGCCGGTCGTCTCGCGGTCGAGGAACTCGACTCGTGGTTCTGTAGATCGCGAGTCACGCCGCCAGTTTCTGGACATGCCACGACGGCAGGGCACGGGGCATCACACCAGCGACGCTACTCGCGTGACGGGCGCGAGGGATTAGGGCGAACGCGGTTGCGGCTCAGGACGCCGCGCGCCCGGCCTGCGCGGGGGTGATCGCCCCCGTTTCGCACAGCCCGTGCACCGTGGCCCGGATCGTCTCGAGCGGGTCTCGGAACGTGACGCCCAGCTCATCGACGGTGCGCCGGTCGTCGAAGGGAACAGCGCGGGTCAGGTACACCATGGCGTCGTGCGTGAATGGGGTTGCCCGACCGGCGACCCGGTGGACGAGCTCGCTGAACCCGCCGAGCGCGACCATCGCCGCCACGGGCATCGGGACGCGCCGGATCGTGTACCCCGTGGTCTCTTCGAGCAGCGCAACCGCCTGCCCGGTCGAGAGGAAGTGGCCGCCACACGTGTAGCGCCGTGGGCCGGCGCCCGGTCTCATCAGCGCGGCGTGCACCGCGGCGAGGTCGCGAACATCCGAGCACGCCCAGTGCCCGACGTCGGTGACCATGCGGTGGCGCAAGAGTAACGGCAGCGCCCCCGACGCTTCGCCGTGCCGATCGCCGGCGGGCGGGCCGAGCACCATCACGGGATAGGTGCACACGACCGATGCTCCCCGGGCTTGCAGCTGCCGGGCGAAGCGTTCGCTTCGAGCCTTGGACTCGCCGTACGGGCCGAGCCCCTCGACGACGGGGCTGTCGGGGCCGACACGAGGCTCGCTCGTCGGGTAGAGCGCGCTGCCGCTCGACACGTGGACGATCGGGTCGAGGCCGAGCTCGGCGGCGACCCCGAGCACGGTGCGGGTCCCCCCGACGTTCGTCGTAGCCATCTCGCCATGGTCGGCCTGCCCCGTGGCGACAACGCCGGCTGCGTGGAGCACCGCGTCACAGCCCTCGAGCCCGCGGCGCACCGATCCCACGTCGGTGACATCGCCGACCACGACATCGTCGAACGGGACCGCCAGCGCCCCGACCGTCCGCGCGAGACGGTCCGGACTGCGAACGAGGAACCGCAGCGCGTGCCCCGCTTCTCCCAGAGCACGGGCGCTGTGCGCGCCGATGAACCCGGATCCGCCCGTGACGAGGATCCGCATCGCGCTCACTCGGTGTCGGCGGGCGACCCGGTCGGGACCCAGGACGCCGAGAGCTCGATGACCTGGTGCACGCTCTCGGCCACGACACCCCTCTTTGCTTCACAAACCCGGCCGACCATGATCCCAGAGTCGTGTCCTGTCGAACCGGTCGTTCGACCCCGCCCGCGGAGCCGCCGTTCGCTGGCACGGCGTCCTGTCGATCATCGTGTTCCGATGCGCCACCGCCGTCGGCGCCCACGATCCGCTGGGCCGTCTCGACGGAGACGCCGAGGCTTGGAGGGCCTCGCCAGCCTCCGAACCGGCGAGCATCCCTCGGTGCGGATCGCTGCGAGGACGGCCGGCGGGGCGTCGTCGCTGAGCTCCCACCGGTGCCACGGATGTTGGAGGTGCTGGATCCCCCGCGGGTGGCGTGCGTGCCTGCCTCCGCTCGGGCCGGACCGGGGCCGGGCCGGCATGGGATCGGCCGGTTCAGGGGAGAATGGGGCCGTGACCGTCCACCGCCTCTCGGGGACCGATGCGTTCTTTCTGGTCAGCGAACGAGCCACGTCGCCGATGCACGTCGGCGGCCTCACCGTGCTCGACCCAACCGGCGTGGACGGCTTCGGGCCCGACGCCGTGCGGGCGCTGCTCGCGGGGCGTCTGGCCGGCGTCCCGGCGTTCCTCCGCCGCCTCCATGAGGTCGCGTTCGGGCTCGACTGCCCGGTCTGGGTCGACGACCCAAACTTCGACCTCGACCGGCACTTCCACGTCGCGCCGGTCCCCGCGCCAGGTGGCCGCCACGAGCTTGGTGCGGTCGTGGGCGAGCTCATGGGTCAGCGGCTCGACCGGTCTCGCCCGCTCTGGGACGTCTGGTACCTCGAGGGGCTGGCGGCGGGTCGCGTGGCCGTGCTCACCCGCACGCACCACTCGATGGCCGACGGGGTGTCCGGCGCGGGGCTCGCCGCCGCGCTCTGCGACCTCGAGCCCGGCACGTCACCTGACCAGCGACGAACGGCACCGCCCCCGATGGCCGAGCCGCCACCCGACGAGGTTGGCCTCGCGGTCCACGCCGTCGGTCGGGTCCTGGGCACGCCCGCACGCGCCGGACGGCTCGCGTGGCAGCTCACGCGGCAGGGCGTCGAGTTGGCGCGCTTCGCCGCTCGACGCGAGCCCGACCCAACCCCGCTGGGGATCCTCCCCGCGCCGTCGACACCGTTCAACGGCCACATCGGACCTGATCGCGCGTTCGCGTTTTCTGGTGTCTCGCTCGAGGTGGTTCGCGAGGTCAAGGCCCGCCACGGGGTCACGGTCAACGACGTGGTCCTCGCCCTGACCGCCGACGCGCTCCGCGCCTACCTCCAGGACATCGACGCACTCCCCGAGGCGCCCTTGGTCGCCGCGGTCCCGGTCTCGACCCGCGACGTCGCTGACGATGAGCTCGGAAACCGGGTCGCGAACATGATGGTCTCCCTCGCGACGGACGCGGCAGACCCGGCGGAGCGACTCCAGACCATCCACCGTGCCGCGTCACGCGCCAAACGGCTGACCGCCGCGCTCCAGGCGCGAAAATCGCTGGCGATCAGCGAAGGCGCGCCGCCGGTCGCGATCCGGCTCGTCTGGCCGTTCCTCGCCACCGGCATGGAGGCGCTGACCCTCACCCCCAGCAACCTGATCATCTCCAACGTTCCCGGCCCGACCTTCCCCCTTTATATCGGAGGCGCCCGGATCGAGTCGATCATCCCGGTCTCGGCGCTGCTGCTCGGGATGGGCCTGAACGTGACGGTCATGAGCTACCAGGACGATCTCGAATTCGGCTTCGCGGCGGATCCCAGCGGCATCCCCGACGTGTGGGCGCTTGCCGACGGCGTCCCCCGAGCCCTCGACGCGCTCATCGCCGCGAAGACCGGCCCGTCGTGACGAAGCCGGGCGTCCGGTCAGCCCGCGGTGGCGCGTGACGGTCCCGTCGTACCCTTCGAGACGATCGGCGCCGCGCGGGCAAGCCGCTACGTCATGGTCTCGGTCACCACGGTGCTCGTCGCGGCTGCTGCCTGGTCGATCATCGACAACGGCCGGCTCGATCCCGGCTCGCCCCATCGCGACCTGGGGGCTGTCCTCGTGTTTCCTCACCGACGGCCTCGACGCCAACGTCATCCGCGGGCGGCGGCGGCGAGCCGCGCTCGGCAACCGGGCTGGGGCGCTCGCCGACTCGGACTCCACGATGTGACCCAGGTCCCTAGCGCCGTCACCAGCTTCCGTGGTAAAGCGCGCGGAGAGCGAGGAGGCCCATGATGCGCCAGCTCACCGGCGCCGACGACCACCACGTCTCGGTGGAGACACCGACCCAGCCCCAGCACACGCTCAAGTGCATGATCCTCGACCCGGCGGGCGCGCATGAGCCCATCACCTTCGAGCGTCTGCGGACGTGGGCAGCGGCCGTCCTCCCACATGTGCCGCCGTTCCGGTGGCAGCTCGCCCCGCCGCCGATGGGCCTCGGCCACCCGTTCTGGTTCGACCGCCCCGAGCTCGACATCGATTATCACGTGCGGGCGACACGCGTCGCGGCACCGGGCGGACACGAGGAGCTCGCCACGGTGCTCGGACAACTGCTCGGCGGCGGGCTGCTGGATCGCTCCCGTCCCCTGTGGCAGCTCTGGCTCGTCGAAGGACTCGCCGACGCGCGGGTGGCACTCGTCTGGAAGATGCACCACTCGCTCGCGGACGGCGTCGCCAGCGTGCGCATGTTCTCCTCTGTATTCCAGCACGGTCCCGACGAGCATCCCGTCGTTCCAGAAGCGGGGCTGCCGAACGATCCCGACCCGACCCGCCGGCGCCTCTTGCTCCCCACGCTGCGCTCACTCGCACCGACCACGGCCCACCTGCCGGCACTCGTGAACCGGTCGTTGCGCGCCAGCCGGATCGGCCGGGAGCGACGCCGCGAGGGTCTGGGCGGCCCGGCCAAGGCGTTCGACTCACCGCCGACCCGCTTCAACCACAAGTTCACCATGCACCGCACGTGCGCGTGGGCGTCGCTGTCGATGCAGGACCTGAAGGCGGTTCGAGACGCGTTCGGGTGCACGGTCAACGATGTACTGGTCGCCGCCTGCAGCGGCGCCCTCCGCAGTTATCTCGACTGGCACGACGAGCTGCCGCGTACGTCACTCAGTGCGACCATTCCCGTCTCGATCCGCAAGGAGAACGAGCTCGACGACTACGGCAACCGGCTCACCTCCTGGTTCGTGTCCCTCGCGACCGACGTACCGGACCCGGTCGAACGCCTGGTGGCCATTCACGCCGCGACCCAGAGGGCGCGTGAATCGCAGACGGCGCGCCACTCCGAGACACTGGTCGACGAGTGGATGGGCTACAAGGTGCTCTGGCGCCGTTGGATCGCGTTCGGGAACACCGCGGCCGGGTTTGCGAGGCGTCCAAGTTTCAACCTCATCGTCTCGAACGTACGCGGTCCGGAGCCGTTGTGGTTCGACGGCGCGCCGATCGTCGAGATCGTGTCCGTGGGCGAACTCGCGATGGGCCTCGGACTCAACCTCACTGGCTGGAGCTACCGAGATCGCATGGTGGTGGGCGGGTCAGCCTGCCCCGAGCACGTACCCGACCTCGCGGATCTCGTCGACGGGCTCCCCACCGCGCTCGCCCAGCTGCTCCGGGCCGCTCGAGGCGGCCCGGCATCGCTCAGCCCCGCGTAGCGAGCAGTTGCTCGAGCCATCGCACCATGCCGTGGACGACGAGCAGACTGCGCAACGTGGGGAAGACGTCGAACGCGTGCTGCGCGCCGGGAATTTCCGCGTAGGTGACCGGCGCTCGTACCGTCGAGCGCAGCACGTCGACGAAGCGGCGCGTCTCCTCGACCCAGAGCAGTGAGTCGTGCGTGCCATGAACGACGAGGAACGGAGGCGCGTCTGCTCGGACGCGCGCAACGGGGCTCGCGTCGTCCCACAGTTCGGGGTTCTCGTCGCGGGGCACCTTCATGACGGACCTCGCGAGGAAGCCACCCATGTCGGCCCACCGGCCGCGGATGCCGAAGCGATCGCAGAAGTCGTAGTTGCCGTAACACGCCACGCACCCGACGACCGAGGTGTCGACCGACTCGAACCCCGGTTGGTAGCGCGGATCGGAAGGCGAGAACGTAGCGAGCGCGGCCAGGTGCGCGCCGGAGGACTGCCCGGCCACCACGACGAAGCCGGGGTCGGCGCCGAGAGACGGACCGACTCCGCGCACCCACGCCAGGACCCGCTTGACGTCCACGAGGTGGTCGGGGAAGGTGGCGCGTGGGCTCCGGCGGTGGTTCGCGGCCACGCCGACCCACCCTCGGGATGCCAGGTGCTCGAGGAGCGGCACGCCTCCGTACTCCTTGCGTTGGGTCGACCAGGCGCCGCCGGGCACGTGGACGAGCACCGGGCAGCCTGCCGGTTGACCCCGGTGCCGGTACACGTCGAGACGGTGAGCCGGGTCGTCGCCGTAGGCGACGTCGCGCACGATCTCAACCCGATCGTCACGCGGCGAGAACGGATTGCCGAGCGGCTCGCGACGGCCGACGTCCTCGGGCAAGGCGGCTCGCCGCTCGAGCGAGATCGCATCGCGGTAGTCCGGACCAAGGGTCTCGACGAGCGCCGACTCGATGGCTGGGCCGGCCCCGTGCTTGCGCCGCTGCACGACGACGAGGCCAAACCAGGACGCCAGCAGCAGTCCGAGCCCGATCCCGCCAGGAGGCGATCCCGCTCCGCCCCCCGCGACCAGGATCGTCGCGACGACGGCCTCAAGAGCGAACACCCCGATGGTCAGCTCGCCGGTGGTCCAGCCGAGCGCGAAGTAGCCGAGCGCGAATAGGGCCGGGCGACGCGCCGGGACGAGCGTGACAACTGCCCCCGTCGCGGCCACGACACCCAGCGCGAGGAGGAGCGCGGTCGTCACGGACGCAGCGACAGCCTCAGTGACGAGCCGCGTCGACGCGACTACCGGCCCAGGCGTAGTCGGCTTTTCCGTTAGCGCGCTGCACATGATCGACGATCACAAGCTCGCGGGGTACCTTGTATCCGGCCAGCGTGCGCCGGCAATGCTGCTGAACGTCCTCGAGAGTGAGAGACGCGCCCGAGCGAGCCTCTACGACCGCGACGACCCGTTGGCCCCAGCGCTCGTCGGGTGCCCCGACGACGACCGCGTCCCGGATCGCAGGGTCGGCGAGGAGCACCTCCTCGACCTCCTCGGAGAACACCTTCTCGCCTCCGGTGTTGATCGACAGCGACCCGCGACCCCGCAACACGATGGTCCCGTCCGCATCGACGGTCGCGTGGTCACCGGAAAGGGCCCAGCGCACGCCGTCCGCCTCTATGAACGTCGCGGCCGTCTTGTCGGCGTCCTTGTAGTAGCCGATTGGTAGGTGACCGCGGCGTGCCAAACGCCCGACAATGCCCGATCCTGGCCTGACCGGGTGCAGGTCGTCGTCCAGCACGGCCGTGAACTCGTCGACACTGAACCGTGCGCCCTGCGCCACGTCGGAACCCGGGAGGCGTACTTCGCTCGCCGCGACGCCGGTCTCCGTGGCGCCGAACCCGTCGAGGGCGATCACGTTCGGGAGCACCTGGTGGAGTAGGTCCTTGGTCGTCCTGGACAGCAGCGCCCCACCCGACGCGAGAACGAACAGCGAGGAGAGGTCCCAGCGTCCGGGGTGGTCACGCACAAGCTCGGCGATGGGTCGCACCGTCGCATCACCGACGAGCGTGATGACGTGGGCACCGACACGCGCCGCGGCGTCGAGCACCACGCTGGGATCGAACGGCCCGGGCTCCAGAAGGACCACCGTCCCTCCCGAGTAGAGGGTGGCGAAGGCCCCCCAGTGCCCGCTGACATGCATGAGCGGCGCCGTGACGAGCTGCACGGAAGCGACCGGCAAGATGCGCTCGACAAGCTCCTCGGGGGCAGTGATCGCGCCCTCGCTGCGGGTCGGGTCGCCGCCACCCATCGACGCGAAGAAGATGTCTTCGTGGCGCCACAGCACCCCCTTGGGCATCCCGGTGGTGCCACCCGTGTACGCGATGTAGAGATCATCCGAGCTGCGGCCTTCGAAGGCTCGGGCTGATGACGATTCACGGAGCGCCACTTCGTAATCGACCGAACCCTCGGGAACCACCTCGCCGCTGTCATCGTCCACCATGATCAGTTGACGAAGTGACGCCACCCGCGGCGCAACCTCGGCGACCGCCGGCCCGAAGCGCCGGTGCGCCACGAGCGCGACCAAGTCGGCGTTGGCGAAGAGCTGCTCGAGCTCGCGCGAGACGTAGCGGTAGTTCACGTTCACCGGCACGGCGCGCAACTTGAAGGCGGCGAGCATTCCCTCGAGGTACTCGGTGCCGTTGACGAGGAGCAGCCCCACGTGATCACCAGTTGCCACGCCTGCTCCGGCAAGAAAGTGCGCGAGACGGTTCGCTCGTTCGTCGAGCTGCGCGTAGGTGAGCTGGCGACTCGTCCCTGCGATGACCGCCGTGCGGTCGCCGACCGTATCGGCGACCAGCTCGAAGAGGACCGAGAGGTTGTAGGACACCGGCCGAGAGGTTAGGCGGCGCTCACTGTGCAGTGCCTCAACGAGTCCCGCACGAAGCGTCTCGCAGTGCCAAACAGCGAGGAGGGGAGGTGCGACCCCTGGATCCAGCAGATCTCGGGCCTGTCCCAGTGCTGCCAGAGCGCGCTCGCTTGCTCTGGCGTCGAGACGCGGTCGCCGACCGCGGCGTAGATGCGGAGCCGGTCCCGTGGCAGGCGGGGTGCGAACGTGAGGGGCGACACCAGCCGGTTGAGCTGCCGGGCCGGCCCGATCTCCACCTCGGCGGCCGTGGTAGCGACGCCGCGGTAGCGCGCTGCATGGCCCAGAACAAGGCTCGGGATGTCGCTCGGTGGGAGGCCGGCCACGACGCCGTCGAGACCGTCCTCGAGTCCGGCGAGCAGCGCTGCGACGTATCCGCCCAGTGATACGCCGTGCACGCCAATCGTGGTCGCGCCTCGAGCCCGTACCCACATGATCGTGCGCCGCACGTCCCAGATCGCTTGGGAGAACGCGAAGAAGTTCACGAGCCCATCCGGGCTCGGGAACACGAGGCTCCGCCCACGTCGGCGCGGCCCGTGCTTGGGGAGCACGGGATGGATCACGTTGACGCCAAGGTCTCGATACAGGGCGAACGAGCCCATCCACTGGAGGTCGATCGGGTTCCCGACGCCCGCGCCGTGGAGGTTCACCACCCAGGGCCGCGGCCGTTGGTCGTCGTGCTGGAGCACGTAGGCATGCGCGAGGGCGTTGGCCTCGTCGGCGAGCCATTCGTCGCGCCCGGGCAGGTCGGCCGGCGGCTCATAGCGGCTCGGGAAGATCAGGTGCTCGAACACTCGGTGGCCCAGTCGGCGGATGCTGAGACCGGTCTCATCGGGCGGCGGGGGTGGGGGCGCGGGATGCAGCGCGGCCGGGTCCTTGGGATCGCCGCGTGCTTCGAGGATCCGGGCCGCCGAGTCGGCGCGGGCCACGTCGAAGTCGGCCACGGCGGCCCCCGCGAGCACGTACTGCAAGGTCGAGATGAGGTCGTCGACCGCGACGCCAGCCACCGTCAACGGTGTGCGACGCAGGGGCGGAGCCACCCGATCGGGATCGTCTCGACTGGCCCGGCCGACAAAGCCGACGACACGAGGGAGGAGCAACGCGAGCTCAAACCAGCGAGCCGCGGCGCCAGGAAGAGCGGGTGGGCCCTGAAGCAGCGGACCCTCGGCGGGTGCCACCGCGGGACCATAGCATCGGCGTCTCTGGCCGACGCGCCGCGTCATCCAGCCGGAAAGGGTCCAAGCCTTACGAAGCTGCCGTGCACGACGAGGTCGGTGGGCCGGAAGCGTCGGTGGGCCGGAAGCGTCGGTGGGCCGCAAGCATGGAGGCGCCCCATCAAGGTGCAATGACCTGCACCTGAGCGCGCCTCACTCACCGAGGCCTTGGCGGCATGCTCCAGCACCCGGACACGACGTTGGAAGATGATCTGCGAAGGGGTCGCGGCAGTGGGCTCCTCTGGCTCTTTGGTAGGAACCGCAGGATCCACGGCCAGCCCCTTCGAAGGGTGGATGTGCAACCTCAACCCGTGAACCGGAACGACTAGGAGACCAGCGTCCCCGTCCTGTTCGGTTTAGGGGCAGTTTCGCCCCGGTCCGGCTCTCTCGTGTGCTTCGTGGTGGGAGGTGGAGGATTTGAACCTCGTGGCTCAGGGCCGCGTGTTCTCTGACTCGAGAACGCTTCCCGTGCGAGTCGAGACGCCAGCTGACAGCAGAGAAGTGGAGCGTTTCGCTTGGATGAGGGCGTTGCAATTACGCCATGCCCGCGATGCCGCACACCGCTCAAGCTCGGGGAGGCGTCAAGGAAGTGCTCTCCCCCTGAGCTAACCGCCCTCGTGTTCACATGGCGCGCCACCTTAGCGGTGGCCGCATGTCGGCCGAGCAACGTTCGTGCCGCCGGTCTGCTGAGGAGAGCGAGCCGCTCGAGGATGGGATGGGCGCGGTTGCACGAGAGCGCAACCAGCATGGTCGGTTCCGTTGTGGTCGCGCTCGGTGTGCAGCGCGACCGGGAGGTTCAGTCGACCCTATGAGATCTTCGAGCCCTCGCGGCGGCGTCACCGGGATCGGTGTGCTGGGGCTCCCAGGTGCACATGAAGGGCTCGTAGCCGAAAGAGTCGGGCCGACCGTGCCGGCCGAGCCGTGGCGGCGTTGGCAGGGACACCACCCGTCGGTGACCCGCGAGGGTCGGGTTGGCGCGCGGGTTCCGGGGTCGCGGGATCGGGATCAGCATCCGAACCCACCAGACGGCGGGATTCGGCGTGCGGGCGCTGCCGCTGCGCTGGACCTCACCTCGCATCGGCGTATCCCCCTCCGCCGGCGACGATCCTGACCGCGATCGGCTGTCACGGTTGCTCCCATCATGACCGACTCGGCTTCGCATTGCACCCACTGACGAGGCCCACCGAGTGGTCGGCCCAGGGGGCAAGGGGCGGCTCTGGCCGAGCCGGGCTCGAGGTGGGGTCGCCCTTTCGTGGGGCGCCGACCGGTCCGCTTCGAGCCTCGTAGGAGTCCGCCCGACGGTTCGGGCGGCAAGTGTGCTCAGTGGTGCGGGGCGAGGCTGGCTCGGGCCATGTCGGTGAGTAGCACGGTGAGGGCGTCGTCGGGGATCCTGGCGTCGTAGTCGGCGACGGAGTTCAGGAGCCCGAACACGGCGTGGACCGACGCGACGACCGTGCGGCGGTCGTGGTCGGGCCGGAGCTGGGCGAGCACGTCAGCCCAAAGTTCGACGTAGCGGCGCTGCTGGTGGCGCAGACGGCGCCGGTCTTCGGGGGGGAGGTTGTTGATCTCTTGGTCGTACACGGCGATGATCGCCCGGTCCCGCACCGCGAAGTCGGCGTGCACGCTGATGAGGGCGTCGAGCGCCTCGCGGGGGCCGGACGCGTCGCGGACCACCCGGCGAGCGCCGAGGAGCAGCTCGTCGACGACCCCTTCGACGAGCGCGACGAGCACCTCTTCTTTGGTGGCGAAGTGCCGGTAGATGGCGGAGCCGGTGACGCCGGCGGCCGCGCCGATGTCGGCGACGCCGACCGCGTGGAAGCCGCGGGCGGCGACGAGCTGGGCGGTGGCGTCGAGGATCCGCTGCCGGCGGAGCCGGCCGCGCGGGGTTGAGGCTTGGCTGGTTTGCAGCGTGGGCACGGTCGGCTCAGTACGACTTGGGGAGCCCGAGGGACTGCTGGGCGACGAAGTTGAGAATCATCTCGCGGCTCACGGGTGCGATGCGGAGCAGCCGGAGCAGCCCCCACAGGTCGGCGAGCCCGTACTCCGACGCCATCCCGTTCCCTCCGTGGGTTTGGATCGCCGCGTCGAGGCAGGCCAGTCCGGCTTCCGCCGCGGCGTACTTGGCCATGTTGGCGGCCTCACCGGCCGAGAACGGGTCGCCGTCGTGGTCGTGGAGCCATGCGGCCTTGGTGATCATCAGGCGGGCGAGCTCGAGCTCGATCTTGGCGGTCGCCAGCGGGTGAGCGACGCCCTGGTGGGTGCCGATCGGGACGCCCCAGACGTCACGGTCGGTCGCGTAGCTGCTGCCGCGGCTGAGCGCGTACCGGCCGACCCCGGCGGAGATGCAGGCGCCCATAATCCGTTCGGGGTTGAGCCCGACGAACACCTGGCGGAGCCCGTGCCCTTCGTCCCCGAGGAGCCGATCGGCGGGAACCTCGACGTCGTCGAAGGACAGGAGGAACTGCTTCTCCGGCGCGGTGATCTCGACCGGGATGACCGCGCGCGACAGTCCGGGTGCGTCGGTGTCGACCACGAGGAGCGACAGCTGGGCTCGGCCGCTGCCCTCCTCGGTTCCGGTGCGGACGACGACGACCATCGCGGGTGCTTCGTCGACCCCGGAGATGTAGGTCTTCGTACCGCGGACGCGGTACACGTCGCCATCTCGTGTCGCGGTCGTAGCGAGGTTGTGACTGTTGGACCCGGCGTCCGGCTCGGTGATCGCGAAGACCATCTTCTCGCCGGTGGCGAGGCCGGGGAGCCATGCCCGCTTCTGCGCGTCGGAGCCGAACCGCGCAATGAGCTCGGCGCAGATCGCGGCGGACACGAGGATGAGCAGCAGGGGGCAGCCCTGCGCGGCGAGCTCCTCGCAGACGATGGCGAGCTCGGTGATGCCCCCTCCCCCGCCTCCGTACTCCTCGGGGAGATGGACGCCGAGGAAGCCCTGGTCGGCGATCGCGGCCCAGAGCGCGTCGGTCTTCTCTCCTCGCCGGGCTCGGTCGGCGTAGTAGGCGTGCCCGTAGCCGGCGGCGATGTCACCGACGGCGGCCCGCAGCATCGTGTGCTCGTCGGTCTCGGTGAAGTCCATGCGTGTCCTTGTGCACCGAATGTGAACGGTGAATAACATACTGCCGGTGGCGCCGCTCGGCTCCGGCGCCGGTTGACGCGATCCGGGGAGGTCCACGGTGCCGGTGTTGGCGTCGCGGGTCGATGTCGGCGGGGACCGCTTCCGGGCGAACCGGGAGGGGCTGCTGGCGCTGCTGGGCGACCAGGAAGCCGAGCTGGCGCGGGTCGTCGGGGGTGGCGGCCCCCGGTACGTGGAGCGTCACCGGGCCCGCGGGAAGCTTCCGGTCCGGGAGCGCATCGAGCTGCTCTTGGATCGCGACGCGCCGTTCTTGGAGCTCTCGCCGCTGGCGGCGTGGGGTTCGCCGTTCCAGGTGGGGGCGAGCATCGTGACCGGCATCGGCGTCGTGTCGGGCACCGAGTGCGTGATCATCGGGCACGACCCGACCGTGCGGGGCGGGTCGATGAACCCGTACACGTTGAAGAAGAACCTGCGGGCGCTCGAGATCGCGCGCGGTGAACCGGCTACCGGTCGTCAACCTGGTCGAGTCGGGCGGCGCCGATCTGCCCACCCAGGGCGAGCTGTTCGTCCCCGCGGGGCAGATCTTCCACGATCTGACCCAGCTGTCGGCGTTGGGGATCCCGACCGTCGCGCTGGTGTTCGGCAACTCGACCGCCGGTGGCGCGTACGTCCCGGCGATGTGCGACTACTCGGTGCTGGTCGCCGACCGGGCCAAGGTCTTCCTCGGCGGCCCGCCGCTGGTGAAGATGGCGACGGGCGAAGACGCGGACGACGAGGCGCTGGGCGGCGCGGCGATGCACTCCCGGGTGTCGGGCCTCTCGGACTACTTCGCGACCGACGAGCTCGACTGCCTGCGGATCGGCCGCGAGATCGTGGCCGACCTGCGCTGGCGCAAGCTCGGCCCGGCCCCGGACGCCGACGCCGCGGCGCCGGTGTTCGACCCCGAGGAGCTGCTCGGGATCGCCTCGGTCGATCTGCGGGTCCCGTTCGACCCGTTGGAGGTCATCGCCCGGGTGGTCGACGGGTCTCGGTTCGACGAGTACAAGCCGGGCTACGGGACCAGCCTCGTGACCGGGTGGGCGTCGATCCACGGGTACCCGATCGGGATCCTCGCCAACGCGCAGGGGGTCCTGTTCATGGAGGAGGCGAAGAAGGCCACCGAGTTCATCCTCCTCGCGAACCAGCGCGACCGGCCGCTGCTGTTTCTGCAGAACACGACCGGGTACATGGTCGGTCAGCACTACGAGCAGGCGGGGATCATCAAGGACGGCGCCAAGATGATCAACGCGGTGACCAACAGCACCGTCCCGCATCTCACGGTCATCATCGGAGCGTCCTACGGGGCTGGGAACTACGGCATGTGTGGCCGCGCGTACGGGCCGCGGCTGCTGTTCACCTGGCCGAACTCGAAGCTGGCGGTGATGGGCCCTCAGCAGCTCGCCGGGGTGCTCTCGATCGTCGCCCGCCAGGCGGCCGCGGTGACCGGGCAGCCCTTCGACGAAGACGCCGACGCGACGCAACGCCGGACCGTCGAGGAGCAGATCGAGCGGGAGTCCCACGCGTTCTTCAACACCGGCAAGGTCTACGACGACGGCATCATCGACCCCCGTGATACGAGAACCGTCCTCGGCCTCGCCTTGTCGGCGGTCCACTCGAACGTCGTGCGCGGCTCGGCGCGCTTCGGCGTGTTCCGGATGTAGGACCGATGCACCGAATCGAGCGGCTGCTCGTCGCCAACCGGGGTGAGATCGCGCGCCGGATCGTGCGGACCGCCCGGTCGATGGCGATCCCGACCGTCGCGGTGTTCTCGGACGCTGACCGCGACGCGCCGTTCGTCACCGAGGCCGACCGCGCCGTCCATCTGCCCGGCGTGTCTGCCGTGGAGACGTACCTGAACGTCGACGCGCTGCTCGCCGCGGCACGGTCGGTGGGGGCGACCGCGGTGCATCCCGGCTACGGGTTCCTGTCGGAGGACGCCGCGTTCGCCCGGGCCTGCCAGGAGGCCGAGATCGTGTTCGTCGGGCCGTCCGCCACGGTGATCGAGGCGATGGGCTCGAAGGTCGAAGCGAAGCGGATCATGGCCGCCGCCGGGGTTCCCGTCCTCGACGGCGTGCCCGTCGACGACACGCCGGCAGGCGCCGCCGCCCTGGCCGCGGACGCGGCGGGGATCGGGTTCCCGCTGCTCGTGAAGGCCGCGCACGGCGGTGGCGGCCGGGGCATGCGGGTGGTGCGCGACCCCGCCGACCTCGACGCGGCCGTCGACGCGGCGCGACGGGAGGCGGAAGCCGCGTTCGGTGACGGCACGGTGTTCCTCGAGCGCTACGTCGAGGCGCCCCGCCACGTCGAGGTCCAGATCCTCGGTGACGCCGACGGCACCGTGGTGCACCTCTTCGAGCGAGAGTGCTCGATCCAACGCCGGCACCAGAAGATCATCGAGGAGACGCCGTCCCCGGGCCTGAGCGCCGCGACACGTGACGCGATTTGCGCGGCGGCGGTCGCCGCCGGTCGGGCCATCGGGTACACGAACGCGGGGACGGTGGAGTTCATCGTCGACCCGGAGGGCCGGTTCTGGTTCCTCGAGGTCAACACGCGACTCCAGGTCGAGCACCCGGTGACCGAGCTCGTCACCGGCCTCGACCTCGTCGCGGTGCAGCTCGAGCTCGCCGCCGGTCGTCCGCTCCCGCCGGCGGTGACGCACGCCACGGTGACGGGCCACGCGATCGAGGCGCGCCTCTACGCCGAGGACGTCCCCGCCGGCTTCCTCCCGACCAGCGGGACGTTCCACCGACTGCGTTTCCCCGACGACGCGGGCGTCCGGGTCGATGCCGGGTACGTCGACGGCTCGAGCGTCACCCCGTTCTACGACGCGATGCTTGCGAAGGTCATCGCCGGCGGGAGGACCCGTGACGAGGCCCGGCGGCGCCTCCTCCGCGCCCTGGAGCAGGCCGAGCTCGACGGGCCGGTCACGAACCGCACGCTGCTGGTGGCGACGCTGCGCAGCGACGACTTCGCCGCCGGCCGGACCGACACCGGGTTCTTGGAGCGTCACGACCCGGCCCGGCTCGGCGCCGAACCCCACGACGCGACGACCGTGCAGGCCAGCGCGGTCGCGGCCGTGCTGGCGGTCCGGGCCCGCGGTCGTTTCACCTCGCCGGTCCCGACCGGGATCCCGGGCGGGTGGCGCAACGTCGGGCGGGCCGATCAACCCGTGGTGCTGCGCGCCGGGGACCAGCCGGTCACGGTGACGTCCGCGGCGGCACGCGACCGGGTCATCGTCTCGGTCGATGGGACCCTGCGTGAGGACGCCCGGGTCTGGTCGGCGACTCCCGAGCGGGTCGACCTGGAGCTCGACGGGGTCCGCCGGTCGTTCCGGGTCGACGCGACACCGGAGGCCGTCTTCGTGCAGAGCGACCTGGGCTGCGTCCGGCTCGTCGAGCACGAGCGGTTCCCGCCCGCGACCGCGGCGGTGGATCCGGGATCGCTGCGCGCTCCGCTTCCCGGCCGCGTCGTCGCGATGTGGGTCCGTGCCGGTGACCGGGTCCAGCGCGGCCAGCCCCTCGTCGCGCTCGAGGCGATGAAGATGGAGCACACGCTCGACGCCCCCTACGACGGGACGGTCACGGAGGTGCTGGTCGAGGTCGATCGTCAGGTCGAGCTCGCCGAGGTGCTCCTCGTCGTCGAAGCCCAAGGAGGTCCCCCGAATGGCTGAGCCGGTGATCGACTACCAGGTCGAACGAGGGGTCGCGTGGCTGACCATCAACCGGCCGGAGGCCCGCAACGCGCTCGAACGCACCGGTCCGTGCGGGCCTGTTCGACGGTGTGGCCCGCTTCAACGACGACCCTGCGGCGCGGGTGCTCGTTCTCACCGGCGCCGGCGACGCTGCGTTCTGCGCCGGCGCGGACCTGAAGGAGATGGCCGAGGTCGGCTTGGAGGTCCCCCCGGCGGACTTCGTGCCCGTGTTCGGCCAGACCGTCGAGGTCGCCAAGCCCACGATCGCCGCGGTGAACGGGCTCGCGTACGCCGGCGGGTTCCTGCTCGCCCAGATGTGTGACCTCTGCGTCGCCGCGGAGCACGCCCGGTTCGCGATCCGTGAGGCCCGCGTCGGTCGCGGCGCCCCGTGGGCGGCGCCGCTGCCGTGGCTGATCCCGCCGAGGGTCGCGCTCGAGCTGCTCCTCACCGCCGAGCCGATCGACGCCACGAGAGCCCATGAGGTCGGGCTCGTGAACCGGGTGGTCCCCCTCGGGGCGCTGCGCGCCACGGTGCAGACGATGGGTGAGACGGTCGCCGCGAACGCGCCGCTCTCCGTCCAGGCCAGCAAGGCGATGATCTACGCCGCCGCCGACCACGGCGTGAGCGAGATGGGCGAGATCGCGGAGCGGCTCTGGGAGCCGGTGTACCGGAGCGGGGACGCCCAGGAGGGACCGCGCGCGTTCCGAGAGCGGCGAGCCCCGCGGTGGCAGGGCCGCTGATCGTGCCTGCCGATCTCCACGCGCTGGCGGATGATCTCCGCGCCGAGACCGCCGACCTCGACGCGATCCTCACTGGCCGGGGTGAGGACGTCTGGGCCGCGCCGACGCCCGCCCCGGGCTGGACCATTCTCGACCAGGTGACCCACCTCGCCTTCTTCGATGAGGCGACCATCACCGCGGCGAGCGATCCCGACCGGTTCCGCGCCGAACGCGAGGCGGCCCTCACTGACGTGGACCGCTACACCGAGCTGGTCGCGGCCCGCTGCCGGGACCTGCCCGGACCGGACGCGCACGCCTGGCTGCACGCGGCGCGCCCGGCGATGCTCCGCACCCTCGAGCCGCTCGACCCGTCGACGCGGATCCCCTGGTACGGGCCGGACTTGAGCGTGGCTGGCGCGATCACGGCGCGAATCATGGAGACGTGGGCCCACGGTCAAGACGTCGCCGACGCGGTCGGCGTGACCCGCTCCCCCACCGGGGCCGTGTGGCAGGTCGCGCATCTCGGGACCCGCGCGTTCGCGAACAGCTTCGCCGCCCATGGTCGACCGGTCCCCGAGACCAGCGTGCGGGTCGAGCTGACCGGACCCGACGGGGACACCCGACAGTGGGGTCCCGCCGACGCGGCCGACGTCGTGTGCGGCACCGCGGTCGACTTCTGCCTCGTCGTCACGCAACGCCGCCACCTCGACGACGTCAGCCTCGACGTCCGCGGCCCGGTCGCCACCGCCTGGATGGGGATCGCGCAGGCCTTCGCCGGGCCGCCGGGGCAGGGGCGGGCCCCGGGGCAGTTCGCCCGGATCGACCCTCGACCGGGCTGACCGCCCCGGCCGACGACCCGGCCGCGGGTGGTCGGACTCGGCTCAGCCGGGATGGACGACGACACCGGCTCGGGCGGCCCGGGACCGCGCCGCGAACCGCGGGGCTCGGAACGCCTCGGCGAGCTCGACGGCGCGGCGGAGGTGCGCGCACGCGGCGGCGTGGTCGCCCCGAGTGGCCGCGAGGCGCCCGAGGTGGTGGTCGACGGGGCCCCAGTACGCGCCGCCACCGCCGTAGCAGTTGAGCACGACATGGCGGCCGGCCCACGGTGCGAGGAGCGACCCGAGCACGCCCGCGCCCTCGGCGTCCCCGAGGGTCGCGCAGGTGTCGGCGAGCACCGCGACCGCGAGCAGCCAGTTCGAGTCCATCGCCAGCTCGAAGCCCGACCTCGCGAACGCGTCGTACGCGGTGCGCGCGTCGGCGAGGTTCCCGGCTTCCGCCGAGCACAGCGCGAGGACGGCCCGGTATGCGGGGATGTGGGGGTTGTCGTCGGCGGCGACGCGCAGCAGGTCCCCCATTTCGCCGGCGCGGCCTTGGAACAGTCGCGCGTCGGTGAGGTTCACGCCGAGCGCGGCGACGGCCTCCGGGTGGTCGCCGGTCTGACAGGCCAGCGCCGCGAACGCGAGCGGCTCGGCCTCGTCGAGGTTCCCGTCGATGATGACCGAGAGGGTCCGCCAGCACGCGGTGGCCCACGACCAGTAGGGGTGGTCGAGCTCGGCCGCGAGCGTCGAGGCCGCCTCGAGCACGCGGTCGGCGCCGTGGCGGTCGCCCAGCTCGAGGAGATCCTCGACCAGGCCCAGTTGCGCGCCGATCACGAGCTCCGGTGGCACCTCGGCGCGCGGGAGGGCGAGCGCCTCGCGCCCGTCCTCGAGGCGGGCCAGGGTCCCCGCCGGGCCCATGAGCGCGATGCGTCGACCCCAGAGCGCGGTCGCGAGCCCGGCCGGGTCGTTCCAGCGGCGAGCGACGGCGAGGCACTGCTCCGCGAGGGTTCGGCGCTCCTCGGCGGCGTCGGTGAGGACGAGCGCGAGTCCCAGCTCGGCGAGGACGGGCACGAGCAGGTCCGCGTCGTCGGGTCGCAACCCGGCGAGCGCACGGCGCAGCCGCTCGGCTCGCTCGCGGTCCGTGAGCTCGGGGCACACTCCGCGGCCGCCACCACCGACCAGCGCGAGCGTCGCCGCGGCCACGGCGCGGGGCAGGTCGTGGACGTCGGCGACGGCGAGGGCGAGGGCCTCCTCGAGGGCCGCGCGCGCGCCGCCCGAGTCGCCGAGCGCCCGCTGGGAGCGGCCGGCACCGACGAGGCTATCGGCGCGGCGCTCGGAGTCGGGCGCCAGGCGGGCGGCGACGGAGAAGTGCTCGGCGGCGCACGCCCACGCGGCGCGCCCGAATGCGGCATGGCCCGCGGCGAGCGACCAGGCCACCGCGTCGTCGACGCAGGCCGGCCCGGCCGCGACGAAGTGGTGCGCGACGGTCGCCGGGGCGGCGTCGCCGGCGGCGAACGCCTCCCCGAGGCGACGATGCAGCCGGGCCTGGCGAGTGGCGCTGACCGTCGCGAGCACCGCGTCGCGCACGAGGTCGTGCACGAACCCGAACTGGCCGGGCCCGCGCTCCTCCAGGTATCGGTGCCGGCACAGCTCCTCGACCTGGTCGAGCAGCTCGTCGTCGCCACCGGTCCGGCACGCCTCGAGGGTGGCCAGCTCGAAGCTTGGTCCGGCGACCGCGGCGAGCACGAGCAGCGACGCCAGCTCCGGGTCGAGGGCGCGCAGGCGGCGTTCGAGGAGCCGGGCGACCGCGCCGGGCACCGCGGTCGGGTCGAAGGGCCCACCGGCGTCTTCGGCGTCGCGGACCAGCTGGGTGACGTACAGCGGGTTGCCGGCGGTGCGGGCGGCGACGGCGGCGCCGACCGCGTCGGCACCGTCGGGAAGGTCGACGCCGCTCGCGTCGAGCAGCTCGACCACTTCCGCGACCGAGAGGCCCTCGAGCGCCAACGTCGTCGTGGCCGCCAGCCGGTCGATCTCGGCGAGCGCGCCCGCGACCGGCGGGTGGCGGCTCCCGCAGGATCAGCACGACGAGGCAGGACCGGTCGACGAGCCGGGCGACGACGTGGCGGAGTAACGCGAGGGTGTCGCCGTCGGCCCAGTGGAGGTCGTCGAGGACGATGAGCAGCGGCAGGTCCGAGCCGAGGCTCAGCGCGGTGCCGACGGCCCGGAACAGCCGGGCGCTGGCCTGCCCCGAGGACACCGGGATGGCGTCGTCGGCGCGCGGCACGAGATGGGGCACGAGGGGGGCGAGGTGCGCGGCGACCGGGCCCATGCTCTCGACCACGTCGGGGCGGGCACCGACGAGCTGGCCGATCGCGTCGGCGAACGGGCCGTGCGCGACGCCGACCTGCGGGTCGCAGCGGCCCCAGAGGACCGACGCGCCGCGCTGCTCGGCCGCGCCGGCCGCTTCGAGGACGAGGCGGGTCTTCCCGATTCCGGCTTCGCCCTCGACGATGACGACGCGGCCGCCGCCGTCGCGGGTGTCGCGCCCGAGCGCGGCGAGCGACGCGATCTCCGCCCGCCGTCCGACGAACGGGCCCGACCGGGCATCGGCGGCCCCGCGCGTCGGTGGGGCCACCTCGTCGAGGGTCAGACGGGGCGGCGCGCCGAGGAGCCGCCGGTAGGCGTCTTCGGTCTCGGCGGACGGGCGCACACCGAGCTCCGCGTCGAGGAGCCGGCGCAGCGTCTCGTACGCGGCGAGCGCCGCGGCTCGGTTCCCCGCCTGGTCCCACGCGGCCATCAGGAGCCGGGTGGCCTGCTCCTCGAACGGGTCCCGCTCGATCGCGGCGCGGGCCAGCTCGACCGCGTCGGCGTGACGGCCCGTCCCGAGCGCGGCCGCGGCCTCGGTGTACGACGCCCGTCGCGCGAGCGAGGCGAGGCGGTGGCGCCAGTCGAGCACCCACGGCGCGTCGCTCCCGCTGAGGAACGGATGGCGGAGCGCGTCGAGCGCCGGGCGGGCCAGGCTCGCGGCGGCGTCCCAGTCGCCGTCGGCGACGAGGCACTCCGCGTCGAGCACCCGACTGAACGCGGCTTCGACGTCCACGACGAGCGGGTCGGGGATCTCGAGGCTGGTGGCGCCGTCGGCCGAGGTGAGCGCGTCGGGTGACAGGCCAGCCTGGACGAGCGCCCGGCGGGCCCGGGACACGACCTGGCGGGCCACCCCTTCCCACCGGTCGGGGTAGTCCTCGGGCCAGAGCAGCTCGACGAGCTCTTCGCGCAGGAGCGGCCGGGGCCGCTCCAACACCAAGAAGGCGAGGACGAGCCCGGGTTGGGTCCCCCGGACCTCGACCGGTGGACGCCCGGCCGTTTCGATGGCCACCCGGCCGAGAAACCTGACCTGCATCGTCGAGTGCCCCACCTCGATCTGCCCCGCACCGCGAGCCCCACACCCGCGCCTCGTCAGCGTAGATCGCCGCCCGAGGGTCGCAGACCGCAAATGAGCCGACGCGGTCGAAGGCCCTCCATCGGAGCCCGTGATGCGTACCGTGCTCTCGTGACCGTCGAGGTGATCGTGTTGAACGGCGGGTCGTGCGCGGGGAAGTCGTCGATCGCTCGCGGCTTGCAGGCTGTGCTCGACGAGCCTTGGTTGACGGTCGGGGTGGACACGCTGATCGACGCGATGCCGCCGCCGCTTCGCGACGAGGACAGCGGGCTGTCGTTCCGGTCGGGCGGGCGCATCACGGCCGGTCCGGCGTTCAGGGCGCTCGAAGCCGCCTGGTATGCGGGGGTCGCCGCGATGGCCCACGCCGGGGCCAAGGTGATCGTGGACGAGGTGTTCCTCGACGGCGCCGCGTCGCAGGCTCGGCTGCGGGCCGCGCTCGACGGGCTGTCGGTCCTGTGGGTCGGGGTTCGCTGCGAGTCAGTGGTGGTCGCCGCCCGTGAGCAGACCCGAGCCGATCGCCACGAAGGAGCCGCGGTCTGTCAGGCCGAACGGGTGCACGATGGCGTCGCATACGACGCGGAGGTCGACACGACGAGCTCAACGCCGCTCGACTGCGTCCGCGTCATCGCGGCGCGAGTCTTCGGATCCGACACCGCGACCTGAGCCGACCGCGGGCCTGGCGTCCGGCGCGGATGCGGCAGTGCGGCGATCGGGCGGGGCGGGTCAGTCGCGGCGGTTGCCGTCGATGTCCGCGTGGCGCTCGGCGAAGCGCCAGCCGTCGGCGTCACGCACCAGTCGATCATGGTAGCGGCCGAACGCGGCGAGGACGGGACGGCCGACCTCGTCCTGTTCGAGGAGCTGCCAGGACGAGTCGACGCGGGCTTCGTCGCCGTCGACCGCGATCACCGGGTTGGTGACGACGTGCTGGCGCCGGGCGGAGGACCGGGGGGCGCCGGCGACGTACCGGGCCAGGTCGCCGCGGCCCTGCTGGCGGTGCAGCCGCTCGCCGGTCGCGGCGTCGACGACCTCGAAGACCCCGTCGGGAGTGAACGTGTCCACCCAGGTCGGGTCGGCCGCGTCGAGCCGTCGGCCGTACTCGGCGATCAGGACACGGATCGCGGCTTCGTCGACGAGCCGGGCGACGGCGTCGCCGTGTCCGGGAGGTTGGGTATCGCTCAGCGACCGAACCCGTAGAGGCGCCGGGCGTTCCCGGCGAGGATCAACTCGCGTTCCTCGCGGGGGACACCCGAGAACGACGCCTGGATCGTCCGCCACGACAGCGGCCAGTCGGCGCTGACATGCGGGTAGTCGCTCGACCAGAGGATCCGCTCGACCCCGACGCCGTGCCGGTTCCGGATCCCGTACGTGTCGGTGATGTACCCGAAGTGGAAGTGGTCTTCGATGTACTCGCTCGGCGGGGCCGACAGTCCGAACTCGCTGACCGGGTCGAGACGGTGGAAGTTGTTGTCGATCTGCTCCTTCACGTACGGCACCCAGCCGCAGTCGACCTCGGCGATGACGAACTCCAGCGCGGGTTGACGGTCGAACACACCGCTGAACACCAGGTCGATGATGCGGTTCGGCGCGTCGTAAAAGCGGCCGTACCCGGGGAGCTTCACCCGGTGCGCCTGCGGCATCGTCTTGGAGAGGCTGACGTGGATGCTCACCGGCAGGTTCGCCTCCACCGCGCGGGCCCACACCTTGTCGTCGTCGGTGGTCGGCGACAAGGTCCCGTTCGGGTAGCAGCCGATGAGCACGCCGCGCATCCCGGGGCGACCGGCGACCCGGTCGAGCTCGGTGACCGCGTGCTCGACACCACAGTTCGGGAGCAGCGCCAACCCGCCGAACCGGTCGGGTGCGTACGCGACGTACTCCGACAGCCAGTCGTTGTACGCCTCGACGCACACCCGGTGGAACTCGGCGTCGGGGTTCGCGACGATCGCCTGCGCGAGGCGCGGCGTCGGGTAGAGCACCTCGGCGTCGACCCCGTCGCGGTCCATCTCCTCGAGCCGAACCGCGGGGTCGTGCCCGCCGGCGCGGAGGTCCTCGTAGCGAGCCCAGCTCTTCGCCGTGCCCGGCTCGAGGCCCGCGCAGGCGTTCATCCCGAAGTTGATCGGGTCCGACACGCCTTCGAGGACCCACGCGTCGCCGTCCTCGAAGCGCTCGATCCGCGGCGCCCGGTCGCGAAACCGGGCCGGGACCCGCTCCCGCCACAAGTCGGGCGGCTCGTTCACGTGACTGTCGGCCGAGATCAGCCGATGCCGGCGCCCGGGTCCCTCACCACCGCTGCTCGCCACCGTCGCTCCTCCCCGGGCTCCCGCGTCCCCCGGGCTCCCGCGCTCTATCTTGATAATCTTAGATAGTGCAGCCTGGAGGTGCCACCCGCGGCGGTGAGCCCGCACGGCGGGTCGAGGCGCTCGGGGCGGAGCCGAGACGCCAGCGGCGTCAGCCCCGCCTGGCCGACCTGGTCGCCGGGGAGCTCCGCGAGCGGATCCTGACCCACGAGCTCCCCGACGGCGCGTCGATCCCGAAGCAGGAGGACCTGCTCGAGGAGTTCGGCGTGAGCGCGCCACCGGTCCGGGAGGCGCTCCGGATCCTGGAGACGGAGGGCCTGGTGCGGGTCCGGCGGGGCAACGCCGGCGGCGCCACCGTGCAGGCACCCCGCCCGGAGAAGGTCGCGTACATGATCGGGCTGGTCCTCCAAGCCCGCGGGGTGAGCGTCGAGGACGTCGCCGCGGCGATGAGTCGCCTCGAGCCGGTCTGCGCGGCGCTGGCGGCGCGACGCGCCGACCGCAAGACCCGGGTCGTCGCGCCGCTGCGCCGGGTGCTCGTCTCGTCGCGCGCCGCGCTCGACGATCCCGACGAGTACGTACGGCAGGCCCGACGGTTCCACGAGACGCTCGTCGCGAACTGCGGGAACGACACGATGATCCTGCTCGTCGGTGCGTTGGAGTCGCTGTGGTCGGCGCACGTCGACACGCTCGCCCGGGGACCGGCGCAGCTCGGCGCGTTCAGCGCCGCCGCGACCCGCGCCGCGAGCTACGACGAGCACGTCGCGCTGCTCGACGCGATCGAAGCCGGTGACGCCGACCGGGCCGAGGAGCTGGCCGCGGCCCACTTGGCCGAGCCGGCCCGCCACGAGTTCGTGGCCGCGGGGACGATCGTTCGGGGGTCGTTGCTGCGCGACGCGTGACCGGGGTGGTCAGCCCGCGCTGAGGACGAGCGCGGATCCGTCCATGAGCGCCCCGGAGGTCACGACTGCGACCTCGTGGCGGGGTGCCTGCCGGCTCCCGCCTCGACCCTGGACCTGCAGCACCGCTTCGGCGACGGTGTTCATGCCGTGGAGGTACCCCTCGGCGAGCAGCCCGCCGTGGGTGTTGGTGGGCAGGGAGCCGTCGAGCCGGGTGGCGCCGGAGCGGACGAACGCGCCGCTGGCTCCCCGCTCGCAGAACCCGAGTCCTTCGAGCCCGAAGAGCACCGTGCTCGAGAAGCAGTCGTAGATCTCGGCGACGTCGACGTCGCCGCGTTCGATCCCGGCCCGGGTGAACAGCTCGTCGGCGAGGAGGGTCGTGTAGTTGCGGGTGTAGTCGTCCCACAGCAGATGGTCACCGATGTCGAGGCCGGACCGGGGGCCGGCCCGGTACGCGGCGGACGCGACGTGGACCGGGCGCTGTGCGAGGTCTCGGGCCCGCGCGTCGGAGGTGACGAGCACCGCGCAGGCACCGTCGACCTCGACGGTGCAGTCGCTGGGCCGGAACGGCTCGGCCACGTACGGCTCGGCGAGGTAGTCGTCGAGGGTCAGCGGGTGACGCCGGTACGCGCGGTCGTTGGCCTCGGCGTAGTGGCGTTGCGCGATCGCCACCGCGGCGAGGTCCTCGGCGCTCTGCCCGGTCTCGAGGAGGAAACGGCGGGCCCACATCGCGACGTACATGAGGTACGCGTCGTACCCGATCGGGTACCGGTACTGGGCGCCCATCCCCGCGAACTGCATCGTCCCCACCCGGGGGCCGCTCCGGCCGTTCATGGCGCGGAACACGAGGACATGGTCGGCCCGGCCGGTCTCGACCACCGCGGCGGCAAGGCCGACGAGATGGCACGGGGCCTGGCCGCCGAGGTCAGCGTCGAGGGCCACCCGCACGCCGGGGAGCGCGAGCGCGGTGGCGACCGCCTGGCTCGGCACCGAGTCGTGCATCAGGCTGAACGAGAGGATCCCGTCGACGTCGCGGAGCGCGACACCGGCGTCGTCGACCGCGGCTGCGCACGCCTCGCGGGCGAGGGCGAGCACGCTGCGCCCGGACGCCTTCGACAGCTCGGTGTAGCCGACCCCGACAATCGCCGCGCCCACCTCAACGCCCTCGGGGCACGAAGCGGAGCTCGGTCCATGTCGGGTGGTCGACGAAGCGGGGACCCACCGCGAGGCCGGCCGCGAGCGTGTCCGGCGCGGCGTCGACGCGGCCGAGCAGCCGGCACCGCTCCTGGAGCTCGACGACCGCGACCGTGTACGGCACCTGATCGGCCCACGCCGGCTCGAACGCCCGGTGCACGGTGACCCACGAGTACACCGTCCCCTCCCCCGCCGACCGGACCACCTGGTCGCGGGTCGACGCGCACCACGGGCACGACGGCATCGGCGGGAAGCGATGCCGCCCGCAGTCGACGCAACGCTGCAGCTCCACCCGGTGCTCACGCACGGCTCGCCAGAAGCCCGCGCTCTCCTCGTCCGGCGCCGGACCCTGCGTCGCGTCGGGCACTCAGCGGCCCCGGAACCGGGGGCGGCGCTTCTCCTGGAAGGCGCGCAGCCCCTCCTGGGCGTCGTCCGAGGTCAGGCAGTACCGGTTGTTGCGTTCCCGCTCGACCCGCAGGCCCGACGCCTCCGGACCGTTGTCGGCCCACACCGACTGGAGCACCTCCTTGGCCGCGGCGAGCGCGAGCGGGCTCTTCTCGGCGATCGCCGCCGCGAGCTCCAACCCGGTCGCGAGCAGATCGTCGTCGTCGACGACCCGGTTCACCAGACCCCACGCCTGGGCTTCGTCTGCGCTCAGGAACCGGCCGGTGTAGAGCAGCTCCGCGGCCCGTTCCCGCCCGATTGCGCGGGGTAGCAGGGTGAGCACGCCTCCGCCGCCCATCTGCCCGAAGTTGAGGTGACCGTCGCCGATGCGGGCCGAGCGGGCCGCGATCGAGAAGTCGCAGCGCAGGAGCAGCTCGAGCCCACCGGCGGCGGTGACCCCGTTCACGAGGCCGAGGACGGGCACGGGGATCGTGCGGAGCCGTCCGAAGGTGTCGTGCAGGTGAGTCACGAACCGGGGGAACGCCACCGCGTCGCGCTGCAGGGTCAGGTACGTCGTGAGGTCCCCCCCGGCGCTGAAGGCGCGGCCGGTGCCGGTGACGAGCACGCACCGGACCGACGGGTCGGACTCGACGCGGTCGAGGGCCTCGTCGAGGGCGTCGAGCATCCCGGTGTCGATGGCGTTCAGCGTCTCGGGTCGGTGCAGGCGAAAGGATCGTCACCGTGTCGTCGTGGTCACCGACCGGGTGGTGCTCCGCCCGCACCGGGCCGTCGCCGGTCACGACGCGTCGGTCGTCGTGAGCCGGCGGATGATCTCGTGCTTCTGCACCTTGCCGGACGCGGTGGTGGGCAGCGCGTCGACGAGCTCGAGCCGTTCGGGGAGCTTGTAGGCCGCGAGACCCGACGCGCGTAACCGCGCCACCGCCGTGGCCAGGTCCAGCGTCTCGCCGGGGCGGACCACGACACACGCGCACGAACGCTCCCCGAGGCGGTCGTCGGGGAGGCCGACGACCGCGGCTCGGTCCACCTCAGGGAAGGCCACGAGCAGCTCCTCGATCTCGCGGGGCGCGATGTTCATCCCGCCCCGGATGATGATCTCCTTCTTGCGGCCCACGACGGTCAGGTACCCGTCTCGGTCCACGGTGACGAGGTCACCGGACCGGACCCACCCGTCGGCGCCGAACGTCGCCGCCGTCCGTTCCGGGTCGCGGAAGAACCCGACGCACGTGTTCGGGCCCCGTACGTACAGCTCACCGGGCTCGTCGGGGTCGCAGCGCCCGCCGTCGTCGCCGCGGACCTCGACCTCGACGTGACTCATCGCGACGCCGTCGGTGGTGTCCTGACGGTCGGGGGGCGACTCGGGTCGGTTCCACGTGCCGACCAGGACCTCGGTCGACCCGTAGAGCCGTAGCACCCCGACCCCTCGCCGTGGGCGGCGCGGACCAGCTCCGGCGGGACCGGCGCGCCGCCGCAGCCGAAGCCGCGCAGCGAACCGAGCTGGGCCCCGGCCCGCCCGGCCGCGTCGACCAGGTCCTGGAGGAACGTCGTCGCCGCGAGCGTGTGCGTGCACCGCTGCTCCTGGACCAGCGCGACCGCGTGGTCGGCGTCCCAGCGGTCCTGGAGGACGAGGCGGAGGCCGTGGTAGAGCGCGAAGCGGAGTCCGTAGTTGAAGCCGGTCGAGTGCCCGACCGGGGACGGCATCCACACCACGTCGTCGGGTCCGACCCCCAGATCCGACGCGGCGACCCGGACGCTGAAGTTCGTGGTCTGCTCGGTGTGCATGATCGCCTTCGGGGTCGCCTCGGTTCCCGAGGTGAAGATGAGCTCCGACACCGCGTCGGCGCGAGGCGAGCCCAGGACCCCCGGCGGGCGCCCGAGCAGCTCGGCGAACCGGGCGTCGCCTCCCCCGGCGTCGTCGTCGACGACGAGATGGACCAGCTCGAGCCCGGTGGCGTCGCGGACCTCGGCTACGAGGTCGCGGTGGTCGAACCCTCGATAGCCGGCGGGGGTGACGACGACGCGCGGCCGGGCGGTGTCGAACACGTAGCGCAGCTCCTTGGCCCGGTAGCTCGGGAGCAGCGGGTTGATCACCGCGCCGAGGGCCTGCGCCGCGACCGCGGTCACGACGGCTGCGTAGCGGTTGGGAAGCTGGACCGAGACGACCGACCCGGCGTCGACGCCGACCTCGGCGAGGAACCCCGCGATGCGAGCCGCGTCGGCGCCGAGCTCGGCGTAGGTGCGCGCCTCCTGGTCGTCGACGACCGCGACGGCGGCCGGCCGCTCGCCGGCCCAGCGGGCGACTTGCCCCGCGAGGGTGCGGTGGTCCCAGAGTCCCGACCGCTCGTACGCGGCGCGCCGCTCCGGCGTGGTCACCACGTCTCGCATCATCGGGCCGGGCATCCTCGACCGGGCTGTCACGGCACCTGACCGCTTCGGGACGGAACCTCGCGTCGGGGGCGCATACTCCGGTGGTTTTCTATCATCGCCGCGACCGTGCGCCCTTCGGTGCGCGTCCGCGGTTGGCGCGCCGGGGCCCGGATGGGTCGGGTGTGCGCCGACCACCGAGGAGCCAGAAGGGGAAGGTCCGATGGGGGGAGCGCTGAGCACGTTCGTGATCAGTGTGACGCCGTTCACCGCCGACGAGGCCCTCGACGAGGTGGGCCTGCGCGCCCACCTCGCCCGACTCGGCGCGGGTGGTGTCGGCGTGTACCTCGGCGGGAGCGGCAGCGGCGAGGGGTACACGCTCACCCGCGACGAGCTCCGCCGGGTGCTCGAAGTCGGGGTCGAGGAGCTGTCGGGGGTGGTGCCGGTCCGCGCGATGGGGGTGGAGCCGCGATCGGCGCGACAGACGATCGAGCTGGGCAGGGTCGCGGCCGAGGTCGGTGTCGACGCGATGCAGCTGTACTCGCTGGACATGGGTCACGGGAACCGGCCTCGCCCCGACGAGCTCGAACGGTACCTGACCGATGTGCTCGACGCGGTGGAGCTGCCGGTCGTGCTGTCCTCGCATCAGGCCGCCGGCTACTACCTGCCGGTCGAGCTGATCGGTCGGCTCGTCGCCCGGTACGACCTGATCATCGGCGTGAACGCCACGAACCAGGACCTCACCTACCTCGTCCGGCTCCTCGACACGGTCGCGGGTCGAGTCGACGTGCACGTCGGCGGCCCGATGCAGGCGCTCAGCTGCCTCGCTCTCGGCGGGCAGGGCTACCTGAGCTCGGAAGGGAACGTCGCGCCGCGCTTGTGCCGGTCGGTCGTCGAGTCCTTCGCGCGCGGCGACCTGGCCGCCAGCCACGCCGCGTACGCGCGCGTGATGCGGATGTTCAGCGAGACGCGCCGACTCGGAGGTCTCCCGGCGACGAAGGCGATGCTGATGCTGCTCGGCCTGCCCGGCGGGTCACCGCGCCGGCCCCGTCTCCCCGTCCCCGACGCGGTCCGCGCCGAGCTCGCTTCGGTGCTCGACGCGCTCGACCTTCGTGCCGTCGAGGGGCTGGCGTGACCGGGTGAAGGCCGCACCGTTCCGCTACCACGCGCCGGCGTCGGTGGGCGAGGCCGTCGAACTGCTCGGGGAGCTCGGCGAGGACGCCAAGGTCCTCGCCGGCGGGCAGAGCCTCCTCCCACTGCTCGCGCTGCGCCTCGCGCGACCGAGCGACCTCGTCGACGTCGGTCGGCTCCCCGAGCTCGCCGCCATCGACGGCGACGAGGACACCGTGACCGTCGGCGCCGCGGTCCGCCAGCGGGCCGCCGAACGCGACCCGGTGCTCACCGACCGGTGCCCCCTCCTCGCCGAGGCGCTCCCCTGCATCGGCCACGCCGCGATCCGGAACCGGGGCACCGTTGGCGGCAGCCTCGCCCACGCCGATCCCGCCGCCGAGCTGCCCGTCGTCGCGGTCGCGCTCGACGCCACCCTCGTCGTGCGCAGCCCCCGGGGGAGCGCGAGCTCCCGGCCCGGCAGTTCTTCGAGATGCCGTTCACCACGGCGCTGGGTGCCGACGAGCTTCTCGTCGCGCTCCGGCTCCCTGGCCGCACCGCTCGGACC
Source organism: uncultured Actinomycetes bacterium (assembly GCA_963714105.1). Taxonomy (GTDB): domain Bacteria; phylum Actinomycetota; class Acidimicrobiia; order IMCC26256; family PALSA-555; genus PALSA-555. The sequence continues at coordinate 3,527,747 of OY970233.1, forward strand.
GGCGCGTCGTTCCTCGAGGTGACCCGACGGCACGGTGACTTCCCGCTCGTGTCCGCCGCCGCGCGGCTGACCGTCGACGAGGACGGGCGGGTCCGCGGCGCCCGGCTCGCCTTCGGTGCGGTCGCGGGGACGCCCCAGCCCGCGCCCGTGGCGGAGGAGGCCCTGGTCGGCGCCAGCCCGGGCGCCGACACGTGGGCGGCCGCCGCCGCGGCCGCGACCGCGGACCTCGAACCCGCCGGAGACGTGCACGCCACCGGCGCCTACCGCCGTCACGTCGCCGGCGTGCTCGCCGCCCGGGTCCTCGCGACCGCACACACCCGAGCGGTGGCCGCGTGACCTCCGGGCGGGTCGTCGCGCTGACCGTCAACGGCGAGCCCCACCGCCCCGAGGTCGAGGACCGCACGACCCTGGCCGACACGCTCCGCGACGAGCTCGGGTGCACGAGCGTGCACCTGGGTTGCGAGCAGGGCGCGTGCGGGGCGTGCACCGTCTTGCTCGACGGGGAGCCGGTTCGTTCGTGTCTCGTGCTCGCCGTGCAGGCCGACGCGGGCTCGGTCGTCACCCTCGAGGGCCTCGCTGCGCCCGACGCCTGGAACCCGATCCAGACCGCGTTCCGCGACGCGCACAGCTTCCAGTGCGGGTTCTGCACCCCCGGGATGGTCCTCACCGCCTACGCCGCGCTGGTGGAGCAACCCGACCTCGACGACGGGGCGATCCGGGCCGTGCTGTCCGGCAACCTGTGCCGCTGCACCGGGTACCAGAGCATCGTGGACGGCGTCACCCTCGCGGTGCGGCGACTGGACGGGGTCGCGCCACCCCCGCCCGGGTCCGGCGGGGTGCGCCGGTGAGCCGCCTGGTCGGCGCCCGCGTCACGCGCGTCGAGGACGACCGGCTCCTCGCGGGGCACGGCGAGTTCGTCGCCGACGTGCGCGTCGCCGGGCTGCTCCACGCCGCGTTCGCCGCGCAGCCCGTACCCCCACGCCCGCCTCCGCGGCGTCGACGTGACCGCGGCGCGCGCCGCGCCAGGGGTCGTCGCGGTGTTGACCGCCGCCGACCTCGCCGGCCGCACCGCCGAGATGCGGCTGGGCGCACCACCGGGGCTGGCCCGCCCCGGCTTCGGGCCCCTCGCGGCCGACAAGGTCCGATTCGTCGGTGACCCGGTCGCGATCGTGGTCGCCGACAGCCGCGCCCGAGCCGAGGACGCGGCCGAGCTCGTCGAGCTCGACGACGAGCCCCTCGAACCCGTCGCGACGATCGCCGACGCGCTGGACCCGACCCGACCCGCCCTCTTCGACGAGGTCGGCTCGAACGTGCTGTACCGGGAGCGCCGCACCCACGGCGACCCGGACGCGGCGTTCGGCGCCGCGGATGACGTCGTGACGCTCACGTTCCGTCAGCACCGCCAAGCCAACGCGCCGCTCGAGGGGCGCGGCGCGGTCGCCGAGTACGCCGCCGACACCGGTGCCCTCGTGTACCACGCCGCGCACCAGAACCCGCACGCGCTCCGCGTCGCGCTCGCGACGCTGCTCGACCACCCGGCCGACCTGGTGACGGTCCGCTGCGGCGACATCGGCGGGTCGTTCGGCCAGAAGGCCTACGCGAGCCGGGAGGACGTGGCGCTCGCCGCCGCGGCCGTCACGGTCGGCCGTTCCGTCGCCTGGATCGAGGATCGAACCGAGAACCTGCTCGCGGCGGGACAGGCGCGCGACGAGGTCCTCGAGGTCGATGCCGCGGTGAGCCGCGACGGCGCGGTGCTCGGGTTGCGGGTGCGGATGACCCTCGACCAGGGCGCGTACCAGCTGACGACGCTGCCGCCGACGGTCGTGCCGACGATCGTGCGGGTCCTGCTCCCCGGCCCGTACCGGATCGAGCACCTCGAGTTCGACGCCACCGTCGTGGCGACGAACAAGGCGACCTACGTCGCGTACCGGGGCCCGTGGGAGGCCGAGACCTGGGTTCGTGAGCGGCTCTTGGACGTGGTGGCCCGCCGGGTCGGGATCGAACCGATCGAGGCGCGCCGACGGAACCTCTACGCCGCGAGCGAGTTCCCGCGGCGGCTCGCGACCGGACCGACGCTGGCGTCGGTCACCGCCCGGGAGACCCTCGAGCGAGTGGACGCGCTCGTCGACGTCGCCGCCTTCCGCGCCGAGCAGCGCCACGCGCGAGGTGACGGCCGGTATCTCGGCTTCGGGGTCGCCACGGTCCTCGAGCCGGCACCGGGCCCGCCCGACTACCGCGCCGCGATCGGCGCCGGTGCCGCGCCGCGCAGCGCGCAGCGCGCGGTGGCGCACCTCGACCCCGACGGGACGGTCGTCGTCACCACCAGCCAGTCGCCGCACGGGCAGGGCCACGAGACGACCCTCGGCCAGCTCGCCGCCGACACCCTCGACGTCGACCTGACCCAAGTGCGGGTCGTGCACGGCGACACCCGCCACACCCCCTTCAACCTCGTCGGGACCGGCGGGAGCCGAGCCGCGACGCTCGCTAGCGGGGCGGTGCTCGGCGCGACCCGGGCACTGCGCGACCAGGCCCGAGCGCTCGTTGCGCACCGGCTCGAGGCCGACGTCGACGACCTCGAGGTGCGGGGCGGGCGGGTGCACGTGCGCGGCACCCCCGTCGCGGGGATGACCCTCGCCGAGGTCGCGGCGGCGTCGGCGAGCCCGACGCGGCCTGCCGACGTACGGCCGGCGTTGACGTCGAGCTTCGACTTCGGGATCCCCGACGGGGGCTGGTCCCAGGCGACCCACTGCTGCTGGGTCGACGTCGACGTCGAGACCGGCCTGGTGCGGATCCCCCGCTACCTCGTTGTCGAGGACTGCGGCGAGATGATCAACCCGGCGATCGTCGAAGGCCAGGTCCGCGGGGGTGTCGCCCAGGGCATCGCCGGGGTGCTCTACGAGTGGGCCGCCTATGGCGCCGACGCGCAGCCGCTCGCGGCGACGTTCGTCGACTACCTGCTCCCCACCGCGTCGGAGATCCCCCCGATCGAGATCGACCATCTCGAGACGGCCCGGCAGGGCCCGATCGACTTCCGCGGCGTCGGCGAGGGGGGCGCGATCGGCGCCCCCGCGGCGGTGACGAACGCGATCGAGGATGCCCTCGCACCGTTCGGGGTCGTCGTCACGGAGCAGTACCTGCCCCCGGCGCGGATCCTCGAGCTGATCGGCATCACCGAGCCGGACGCGGCCGAGTGAGGGGCGGTGTGTCGCCGCGCCACGGTCCCCGCCGACCCGGCGGGTGAGGGTCACTCGCTGGCGATGGCGTCGAGGACGTCGAGGCGGGCGGCCCGCCAGGCCGGCCCGAGCGCGGCGATGACCCCGGCGAGCATCGACGCGGCCACGAAGGCGACGAGCTGCACCACGGGGATCGACAGCGTGGTGAGGCCCTCGGCGCGGAGGGCCCGGGTGAACACCCACCCCCAGAGGAGGCCGACACCGGTCCCGACGAGGCCGCCGAGGAGCGCGACGAGCACCGATTCACCTCGGATCATCCGCCGCAGCTGCCGGCGGGACATGCCGACGACGCGGAGGAGCCCCAGCTCGTGGGTGCGTTCGAACACCGACAGGGCGAGGGTGTTCACGATCCCGAGCACCGCGATGAGCTCGGAGAGCATGAGCAGCGCGACGGTGACGGCCAAGAACCGGTTCACGACCTGCTGCTGGCTGGCCTCGTACTGGCGGCGGGTGAAGACGCTGACGTTCGGGAAGCTGACGCCCAGCGCCTGCTCGATCTCCCGGCGGGCGGCGACCTGCTCACCGGGTCGGGCGCGCACGTAGACGAGCGAATCGAGCGACGCGGTCCCGAAGCCTTCCTCGTAGGCGGGCAACGCGACGATGAAGTTGACCGGGAAACCGCCGGTGAAGTCACGCTGGCGGTACACCCCCGCGACCCGGAGGGTCTCGATGCCCTGCGGGAACTGCATCGCGACCCGGTCACCGACGCCGACGTGGTACTGGCGGCTCGCGTCTTCGGTCACGAGCACCCCGTCCGCGTCGAGGGCCGCGACCGAACCGGAGCGCAGGCCCAGATCCACCACCTGGTTGAGCCCGTCGGGCGCGGCCCCCGCGACGGTCTCGGCGTTGCCGCCGATCGGGACGCGGACGTTCCCGAACCGGAACCCGGTCACCGCGGCGACGGCTGGCTGCCCGGCGACGCGTGCTGACACCTGGGGGGAGAAGGTGGCGAACTGCTGGGCTTTGAGGACCAGGTCGGCGCGGATCACCCCGGTGACCGCCTGGCGCACCGACGCCTTGGCCGAGTCGGCGAAGATCGCGGTGAGCCCGACGAGGGCGAGCCCGATGACCAGCGCCGACGCGGTCGCGGCGGTCCGACGGGGGTTGCGGAGCGCGTTCGCGCGGGCGAGGGTCCCCGGCACCCGCTGCCGCATCGGCGCGCCGAGCGTCGCGGCGAGCGGGCCGGCCGAGCGCGGCGAGGAGCACGAGCACGCCGAGGAGGACGAGGATCGCGCCGACCGCGACCCACCACACCTCGCGGAGAACGTCGCTCTGGTACCGGGTGCGGTCGAGCCCGATCACCAGTAGCGGCACCCCGCCGATCGCGAGGACGAGGCCGAGCACGAGCCGGCGGCGCAACGGCCGGGGCCGCGTGGTCGTCACGTCGGTCGTCGCCGCGATTGGCGAGACCCGCGCCGCGCGCACCGCCGGCCACAGCGACGCGGCGATCGTGACCAGCACCCCCAGCCCGAACGCGGCGACGATGGTGCGGGTCTCGACCACGAGCGCCTGGGTGGGCACCGCGAATCCGAGCTGACCGGACAGCGCGAGCAGCAGCCGCGCCAGCCCGTACCCGACGCCGAGGCCGACCGCGGCGGCCAGTGCGCCGATCACCGTCGCCTCGGCGACCACCGAGGTGAGCAGCTGCACCCGACCGGCGCCGAGCGCGCGGAGCAGCCCGAGCTCGCGGGTGCGTTGGGTGACGAGGATCGTGAAGGTGTTCACGATGATGAACGCGGCGACGACGAGGCCGATGACCGCGAAGCCGAGCAGCAGCTGGGTCAACAGCGTGACGAAGTTCAACACCACCTGGCCGCGGTCCTGGGCGACCAGGTCGGGGGTGTCGACGCGGAACTGCGGGCCGAGGCCGGCTTCGAGGTCGTTGCGGAGCGTCGCCGACGCTCGTGCCCGGCGCCGCGGTGACGGTGATCTCGTCGAGCTGACCGGGTGCGCCGAACACCTGCTGCGCGGTCGCGCAGGTCGAACGCGGCGAGGCTGATCGCGCCCAGGTCGGATCGGTCACCGACCCCGAACAGCCCGACGATCCGGAACCGCTGCTTCGGTCCCTGGAGGAGCACGTCGACCGGGTCGCCGACGTGGAAGCCGTACCGGTGCGCGGTGCCGGCGTCCATCGCGACCTCTCCGGCCCGCGTCGGGGGGCGGCTCGGTCGGGTGCCGTCGGGGACGAGCCGCAGCGGGCCGCTGCGAACCGGTCTGGGCCCACGCCAGGCCGAGGGTCGGTGCCCCCGAGCTCTGGATGGCGTGCCCGGCGTGGTCGACGAACTGGGCGTACCCCTGCACGTAGCCGAGCGCGTCGCCGACGCCGGGGACTCGCCGGACGGTCCCGAGCTCGCTCTGATCGAAGCGTTGCTGATCGGCGGCGCCGCCACCCGCCGACGGGGACCGCGGGACGCACGACGAGGTCGACGCCGGCGAGCGTCTGGCGGAACACCCCCTGGAACGAGGCGTGCAGCGTGTCGGTGAGCACGTAGGTGCCGGTCACGAAGCTGACACCGAGCACGACGGCCAGGGCGCTCGACGCGAGGCGCACCTTGCGTCCGAAGATGCCCTTGACGGTGGCTTTCCACATGAGGCCCGGTCAGCTCCCTTCGACCGATCGACCATGATGGTCGGCCCGACCGACGAGGGAGTGGCAGACGATGGGATTGATGGAGGGGCAGGCGGCCCTGGTAACCGGCGGAGCGTCCGGGATCGGCCGGGCCACGTGCCGGGCCATGGCCCGTGAGGGCGCCACGGTGGCGGTCCTCGACGTGAACGCGGACGGCGCCGCGGCGACCGCGGCCGAGATCGCCGGGCGGGCGTTCCCCGTCGACGTCACCGACGCGAAGGCGATGGAGGCGGCGATCCACGACGCCGCCTCGTGGCTGGGGGGCCTCCACGGCGCTGTTCAACAACGCCGGCGGCGTCGAACATGGCCGCAGATCCACGAGTGGGACGTCGCCGAGTGGGAGCGGATCGTCGGCCTCAACCTCACCGGCGTGTTCCACGGCCTCCGGGTCGGGTTGCCGCTGATCGTCGAGAGCGGCGGGGGCGCGGTCGTCAGCACCGCGTCGATCAGCGGCACCCGGCCGTCCGCCGGGGAGGCGCCGTACGCGGCGGCGAAGGCCGCGGTCGCGGCGCTGACCGCCACCGCGGCGCTCGAGTACGCGCCGACGGTGCGGGTCAACGCGGTGTCCCCGGGGATGATCCACACCGGGCTCACCGACATCCTGCTGCGCGGCTTCGACTGGACCGTCCCCCACATGGAGGCGAAGACGCCCCTCGCCCGCATCGGCACGCCCGAGGACATCGCCGACGTCGTCGTCTTCCTCTGCTCCGACCTGGCCCGCTTCGTGACCGGCCAGAACCTCGTCGTCGACGGCGGGATGACCCTCCACGGCGCGGGTGTCGACGGGCTCTACGACCGCTTCCGAGCCCAGCTGGGCCGCCCGGCGGGCTGACCGACCCGACCCGAGCCGCGGCCGGGAGACCGGTGCTCAAGGTCGCGGGCCGGATCTCCGATCCCCTCTGCAGCGAACGCGGGAGAGGGATCGATGCGAAATCCCCGCCGCTGGTTGGCAGCGGTCGTCACGGTCGGCGCGTTGACGCTGGTGGGCGCGGCGTGCGCGCCGGCGGCCCCGCCCGCCGGGCAGAGCTGCGCGATGGACGCCACTTCGGCGGCCATCTTCAACCTGACCAACCAGTCGCGGGCCGCCGCGGGTCTGCCCGGCCTGGCCGTGAACGGGCAGCTCACCTGCCTGGCCCAGGGCTGGAGCCAGCACATGGCCGCGACCGGTTCGTTCGCGCACCGTGACCTCGGCGCGGTGATCAACTCGCCCGGCTATGCCGGTGTGTACCGCACCCTCGGGGAGAACATCCTGCTCGGGCCGGCGTCGATGAGCGCCGACGCGATGCACACGGCCTGGATGAACTCACCCGGCCATCGGGCCAACATCCTCTCCGGTGCCTACTCGTCGATGGGGATCGGGCTCGCTTACACCGGCGGGCAGGTCTACGCCACCGAGAACTTCGGCGGCTGACCCGGGGCGCTACGGGTGGGTGCCGTGCGCGTGCTTCCGGTTGAGCGTCTCGAGGTGCTCGGCCTTCAGCAAGAAGGCCATCAAGCCACCGAAGAACGCGCCGGCGATCACCCCGATGAAGGCCGCGACGGGCAGCATCGTCGCGTAGCTGCCGGTGTGCGCGAACGTCAACGCGAGCGCGGCGATCCCGACGAAGACGGCCACGCAGATCGGCGTGGCGATCATCGACGTCTTGAACGTCGCCACGACCAGGTCGTGCTCGGCGGCGCGGAACTCCTCCGTCCCGGACGAAACCCCCGCGGGGGCCGCGACTTCGATCTCGGTGCTCACCGGCTCCCTCCTCGACGGCTGATCATGCCACGACCCCCCGGGCGGCCAGGGCATCGACGACGGTGGCGGCGGCCGCCGCGGTGGTGACCTCGGCGCTGCGCAGCACCAGATCCGGTGCCTCGGGCACCTCGTAGGGGTCATCGACGCCGGTGAACCCGGTCAGCTCCCCGGCCCGGGCCCGCCGGTACAGGCCCTTCGGGTCGCGGGCCTCGCACACGTCGAGCGGCGCGTCGACGAACACCTCGAGGAACACCAGCCCGCTCGCCTCGTGGAGGGCCCGGGCGTGCGCCCGACCCGCGCGGTAGGGGCTGATGAGCGGCGCGCACACGACCAGGCCCGCGTCGGCGAAGAGTCGAGCGACCTCACCGACCCGACGGACGTTCTCGGCCCGGTCCGCGGCGGAGAACCCGAGGTCGCCGTTCAGGCCGTGACGGAGGTTGTCGCCATCGAGGGTGTACGCGAGCACCCCCCGCTCGGTGAGGGTGGCGGTGACCGCGGCGGCGATCGTCGACTTCCCGGACCCGGACAGGCCGGTGAGCCACACGGTGGCGCCGTGCACCCCGGCGGCGTGCCAGCGTTGCACGCGCGTCGTGTCCCCTTCGTGCCACACGACGTCGGAGCTGACCGGCGGGCCGGTCACGGCGCCGCGGCGCCTAGCACCATGCCGCCACCGACGGTCTCGGCGGTGGCCTCGTCGATCAGGATGAACGACCCGGTCGTCCGGTTCCGGCGGTACTCGTCGACGAAGAGCGGCGCGGTGCAGCGGAGCGTGACCCGGCCGACGTCGTTCATGGCCAGCACCCGGTGCTCCTCGTCCCGGTGGAGACTGTTCACGTCGAGGCGGTAGTGGAGGTGCTGCACCCGGGTCCGCGCCGACCGGGTGGTGTGCTTCACCGCGTACACCGCGCCCTCCCGCATCGGCTGCTCGTTGAACCAGCAGACCATGGCGTCGACGTCTTGGGTGACCGTGGGCATGTTGTTGGGGCGGCAGAGCAGGTCCCCGCGGCTCACGTCGAGGTCGTCGGTGAGGCGCACGCTGACCGACATCGGGGGGAGCGCCTCCTCGAGCGGGCCGGCCAGGGTGTCGATCCCGGCGATGGTGGTCGTGAACCCGCTCGGGAGGACGACGATCTCGTCGCCGGGACGGAAGATGCCGCTGGCGACCTGCCCCGCGTAGCCGCGGTAGTCGTGATGGTCGTGGCTCATGGGGCGGATCACGTACTGGACCGGGAACCGGGCGTCGATGAGGTTGCGGTCGGAGCCGATGTAGACGTGCTCGAGGTGGTGCAGCAGCGTCGGCCCTTCGTACCAGGGGGTGTTCGGCGAGTGGCTGACGACGTTGTCGCCGTGCAGCGCCGACACGGGGACGAAGGTGAGGTCGTCGACGTCGAGCTTGGCCGCGAACTCGGTGAACTCGGCGCAGATCTCGTCGAAGCGGGCTTCGTCGAAGTCGACGAGGTCCATCTTGTTCACGCACAGCACGAGGTGCTTCACCTGCAGCAGCGACGCGATGACCGCGTGCCGTCGGGACTGCTCGAGCACCCCCTTGCGGGCGTCGATGAGCACGAGCGCGAGGTCGGCCGTCGACGCGCCGGTGACCATGTTGCGCGTGTACTGGATATGGCCGGGGGTGTCGGCGATGATGAACTTGCGTCGCGGGGTCGCGAAGTAGCGGTACGCGACATCGATCGTGATCCCCTGCTCACGCTCGGCCCGCAACCCGTCGGTCAGGAGCGCGAGGTTCGTGTAGTCGAAGCCCCGGTCGCGGCTGGTGCGTTCGACCGCTTCGAGCTGGTCCTCGAAGATCTGTTTCGTCTCGAGCAGCAGCCGGCCGATCAGGGTGCTCTTGCCGTCGTCGACCGATCCCGCGGTCGCGAATCGCAGCAGCTCCATCTCAGAAGTAGCCCTCGCGTTTGCGGTCCTCCATCCCGGCCTCCGAGATTCGGTCGTCGGCGCGGGTCGCGCCCCGCTCGGTGAGCCGCGACGCCGCAACCTCGGTGATGACCGCGTCGACCGTGGTCGCCGCCGACTCGACCGCGCCGGTGCAGGTGGCGTCACCCACGGTCCGGAACCGGACCAGCACCTCCTCGGGGACCTCGTCGGGGAGCAGCTCGAGGAACGGGGTGACGCCGAGCAGCATCCCGTCGCGGCGCACGACGCGGCGGTGGTGCGCGAAGTAGATGGAGGGGAGCTCGATCTCGTCTGCGGCGATGTACTGCCACACGTCGAGCTCGGTCCAGTTCGACAGGGGGAACACGCGGATGTGCTCCCCTTTGCGGTGCCGGCCGTTGTAGAGGTTCCACAGCTCGGGACGCTGGTTCTTCGGGTCCCACTGGCCGAAGTCGTCACGGAACGAGTAGACCCGCTCCTTCGCTCGGGCCTTCTCCTCGTCGCGGCGGCCGCCGCCGAAGACGGCGTCGAAGCCGTGCTCGGTGATCGCGTCGAGGAGGGTCACGGTCTGGAGCCGGTTGCGGGACGCCCGCGGGCCCTGCTCCTCCACGACCCGGCCGGCGTCGATCGACGCCTGCACCGACGCGACGACGAGGCTCACCCCGAGCTCGGCGACCCGCCGGTCCCGGTACTCGAGCACCTCGTCGAAGTTGTGGCCGGTATCGACGTGCATCACCGGGAACGGCAGCCGCGCGGGCCAGAACGCCTTCTCGGCCAGGCGGAGCATGACCGCGGAGTCCTTCCCGCCCGAGAAGAGCAGCACCGGCCGTTCGAACTCGGCCGCGACCTCCCGCAGGATGTGGATCGCCTCGGCCTCGAGCGTGTCCAGGTGCGAGAGCTGGAGCGGCATGGCCGACCAGTCTGTCCGATCCTGGCGCCGGCCCGCCCCGCTCCCGGGCGCTCAGCCGGGGGGGTCCGCCGGAAGGTGCTCAGCCGACGGCGGCGTCGACGAGGGGCTCGTCGCAGCGCACCGAGCCGTCACTCACGACGAGGGTCCGCTCACCGCAGTCGACGACGAGCCGCGAGTCGTGCTCCCCGAGCGGCCGCAACACGTGCGCGTACCCACAGGACGAGCAGGCGACGATCCGCCCCGCCCACGGCACCGTGGCCGGGCTCAAGAGCTGCACCATGCTTCGACCTCCCAGTCGGATCCGTCTCCCCTAGGAACGTCGGTACCATGGCTTTAGTTCTGAAGTCACCCGCCTGACGGTGTGGCGTCGGTCACGATCGCCCGGATCTTGGGGTAGTCGACCTTCCCGGCCGCGGACCGGCCGACGTCCTCGACCAGGTGGAGGGCTCGTGGCGCCTTGTAGCCGGCCAGCCGGGCCCGGCAGTGGCCCTGCAGGTCCGCGAGGCCCGGCGGCGAATCCGGGTTCGTCGGGGCGACGACAGCCACCACCCGTTCCCCGAACGTCGGGTCGGGCACGCCGACGACGACCGCGTCGGCGACGCCGGGATGGTCCTTCAGGACCGCCTCGACCTCCTCCGGGTAGACCTTCTCGCCGCCGGTGTTGATCGACACCGAGCCCCGCCCGAGGAGCCGGATCGACCCGTCGGCGTCGACCGTCGCCATGTCGCCGGGGAGCGTCCAGCGTCGCCCGTCGATCTCGACGAACGTCGCCGCGCTCTTGGCCGGGTCCTTGTAGTAGCCGAGCGGCGTCCGGCCGGTGGTCGCGAGCCGGCCCACCTGCCCGGACCCCGGTGGGACCGGGCGGAGCGCGTCGTCGACGACCATCGTCGTGTCCCGGGCCGCGAACTGCAGCGCCGGGACCGGCGGGTCACCGGATCCGACCAGCGCGAGGGCCTGAACCGGCGCCTCGGAGGACCCGATCGCCTCCATGACGGTCAGGGCCGACGGGATCGCGTCGAGGAGGCCGCGCTTCACGTCGGCGGACAGGATGCTGCCCCCCGACCCGAGGAGCCGCACGGAGGAGGTGTCGGTGGCGCCGGGTCGCCGGCGCAGCTCGTCGAGCAGCGGACGGCCGCTGGCGTCGCCGACGAGGTTCACCATGACGACCGCCTCCCGTTCGACGAGCGTGAGGACGCGGGCCATGTCGACGTGCCGGTCGAGGTACAAGACGGTTCGGCCCCCACCGAGCAGGTTCCCGAGCGCCGACCACTGCCCGCTCGCGTGCGCCAGCGGGCCGAGCGCGAGCGTCACGAACTGCTCCGGTCCGGGATCCCCGGGCGGGAGGAACGGCCCGAGCCGCTGCGCCCGGTTCGTGACCGCGCTCGACCCGATCGCCTCGGGGATGTCGATCGGTGGGCCGCCGGCGTTCCCGCCGCCCAACGCGGCGAAGAAGATGTCCTCGTGGCGCCACATCACCCCCTTCGGGCGCCCGGTGGTCCCGCCGGTGTAGAGGAGGTAGCGGTCGTCGCCGGAGCGGGGCCCGAAGTCCCGTTCCGGCCTCCCATCCGCGACGAGCGCCTCGTACTCGTCCCCGACGGCGCTGCCGCCGACCTCGACGGTCGTGGCCAGCGTCGGGATCCGGGCCGCGGCGTCCCGAACGTGGGCGGTGAGGTCGGCGTGGTGGACGATCGCGACCGCGTCCGCGTCGGCGCCGACGTAGGCGAGCTCGCCGGCGACGTAGCGGTCGTTGACGTTGAACGGGACCGCCCGCAGCTTGTAGCAGGCCAGCATCGTCTCGAGGTACTCGACGCAGGTGTGCAGGTAGCAGGCGACGTGATCGCCGGCGTCGACGCCGCGCCCGGCGAGGCCGTGGGCCAGGCGGGTCGCCCGCTCGTCGAGGGCCCGGAAGGTCAGCTGCTCGTCCCCGGCGGTCACGGCCACGCGGTCGGGCACGTGGTCAGCGACGCATTCGAAGAGGTCGGCGAGGTTGAACTCCATCGTCCGGGCTGACGCTACCGTCATGGGCGTGGACCCATCGGCGGTTCGTGACGGCGGGCTGATCGCCAAGGAGCGCTACACCTCCCCAGCGTTCTTGGAGCGAGAGCTGGAGCGGCTCTGGTCCCGGGTCTGGCAGGTGGCCTGCCGGGACGAGCAGGTCGAGGCGGTCGGCGACTTCTGCGAGTACACGATCGGTGACGAGTCGATCGTCGTCGTCCGCTCCGCGCCCGACCGGGTCCAGGCGTTCTACAACTCGTGTCTGCATCGCGGCACCCGCCTCGTCGACGGCTGCGGCCACGCCGGCGCCGGCGGGTTCACGTGCCCGTTCCACGCCTGGCGGTACGCCCTCGACGGCCACCTCGTCGAGGTCGTCGACGCCGCCGACTTCGGTGCCGTCCCCGAAGGGTTGCGCCTCGGGGAGCCGCGGTGCGAACGGTGGGGCGGGTTCGTGTTCGTGAACCTCGACCCCGACGCCGAGCCGCTCCTCGACTTCCTCGACCCGCTCCCCGACCTGCTCGCCCCGTACCGCCTCGAGGACATGCGGCTCCGCTCGTACCAGACCACGATCCTCCCCGCGAACTGGAAGGTCGTGATCGACGCGTTCAACGAGGCGTACCACGTGCAGGGCACGCACCCGCAGCTGCTCCCGTGGACCGACGACGTCAGCATCGAGTACGAGCAGCTCGGGAAGCACGCGCACTACGGGCGCCTCCCCAGCGCGCGGCGGAAGCTCCGACCCAGCCCCCGCCTCGGGATCGCCGACGACGACGTCGACGAGGGCGAGATCCTCGCCGGGCTCGTCGCCGGGCTCGGGGGCGCGTTCTTGAAGGAGGAGCGGGCGTTGGTGGACGAAGTCCGCGCCGCGCCGCTCGAGCCCGGCCAGACGCTCCTCGGCGCGTACCAGGAGCGGCGCATGGACCTGCTCACCCGGCGAGGCTTCGACGTCAGCGGCCTGGAACCTGACCAGATGACGAGCGCCGACGACGTGTACTGGTTCCCGAACCTGGTCGGGCCGATCTACCCGGGCAGCGCCATCTTGTTCCGGGTCCGGCCGCACGGCGTCGACGTCGACGCCGCGGTGAAGGACACCTGGGTGCTCGAGTGGCCCCGCGCCGACCGGGAGTGGCGAGCACCCGAGCATCGCTCCTACGTGGACTGGCGCGACAAGGACTGGGGCACGATCACCAACCAGGACTACGCCAACATGGCTCGGGTCCAGGCCGGCATGAAGTCACGCGGGTTCCGCGGGCTGCGGCTCAACCCGCGCCAGGAATCGAACCTGGTCCACATGCACAAGGTCATCGACGAGTACCTCGAACGCGAACCCCCGATGGGCCCCGGCGCCCGGTCAGGGCGCCGCTGACCGGCGCGGTGACCGGCCCGGCGGGCTCGGCGACCCGATCGTCGGGTGCGGGTGCTCGCCGATCGGCCCGGCGGCTTCGCGTCGCCCGCGCCGCGCTCGCCGTGGCGGCTCACGGAGAAGCGAGGGATGCGGACGCGGCGCTCGCGCGCGGCTCCGTCGTGAGCTCGGTCTCGACGGCCTCCTGCTCATCGTTGTCGGTGGACAGGAGCGCCCGGACCGCCGCGGTGCACGGCAGGGCGGGGAGGGCACCGACCGGGCCGAGGAGCAGCGCCCCGGCGGGGACGGGACCGGTCGGGATAGGTTCGCCGCATGGCGGACCAGCGCAACGAACCCTTCGAGCGTCCGCCGCGCGACGTGATCCCCGACATCAGCCGGGCTCACGTCGCGGCGCAGGAGGCATCCGACGACGCGGCGGTGTGGGTCGCGGCGGGCATGAAGCACGTCATCGTCCAGACCGTGGGCCGCAACTCCGGGCGGACCCACAAGGTGACCCTCCCCTACTGGCTGGACCGGGACGGGCACCGAATCGTGGTCGCGTCCTTCGCCGGCGCGCCAAAGCACCCGGCCTGGTACCTGAACCTCGCCGACCGGGCATCGAATCCGGAGGTGTGGTGCCGCGTCCAAGGGGGCCAGTTCTGGGCCGACGCGGAGATCCTCGACGGGGACGACTACCGGGAGACCTGGGCCGAGCTCACCGCCGACCGTCCTTACTACGTCGACTACCAGTCCGAGACGACACGCCGGATCCCGCTCGTGCGCCTCCGCGAGGTGCGCCCGGCCTGAGCGGCGTCCACGGCGGCGACAGAAGGTTGTTGGGGGCCCGACCCGCGCCGTAGGTTGCAGGCCCCAGCTCCGAGGAGGCCCCGTGCTCGAGTTCGATCCCCTCGACGAGTTCCCGATCCATCAGGTTCCGCTCCCGATGCGCTACGTCGCGACGAGCGACCGGAACTTCTACGACCGGTGCATCTACCAGGGCATCGACCACGAGGCCGACGTGTACTTCATCACCGGGCTCGGTGTGTACCCGAACCTCGGGGTCATCGACGCGTACGCCACGGTCCGCCGCGGCGACCGGCAGTGGGCCATCCGCACGTCCGGGGCGCGCCCCGACGACAAGACCAAGCAGGCCGTCGGTCCCTACCGGATCGAGGTGGTCGAGCCGTTCCGAGAGGTGCGGGTGATCTGCGACGGCGACGACCACGGTGTCGGCTTCGATCTCGTGTACCGCTCCGAGTACGGGCCGCTCTCGGAGCCCCAACACGTCCGCCGCCAGGGTGACCGGATCCTCCTCGACGCGTCTCGGTTCGCAGGGTTGGGAACCTGGTCGGGAACCCTGCGGGTCGACGGCGAGACCATCGCGGTGACCCCCGACCGGTTCACCTCGACCCGCGACCGCTCCTGGGGGATCCGCCCGGTCGGGGAAGCCGAGCCAGCCGGGCGTCCGAAGGAGTTCGCGGGCATGTGGTGGTGCTGGATCCCGCTGCGCTTCGACGACTTCGGGATCCACGTGATCCTCGAAGAGGATCCCGCCGGGTTGCGCAACACGAACTTCGCGGTGCGCGTCTGGCCCGCCGCGACGGGGAAGGCGCCCGAGCAGCTGGGCTGGCCCCTGCCCGAGATCACCTACCGGTCGGGCAGCCGGACTCCGCTCCACGCGGCGATGGAGCTCACCGCCCGCGACGGCAAGACCGCCACCCTCGACATCGAACCGCTCGTCGGGATCCCCCTGAACGTCGGGTGCGGGTACGGCGCCGACCCCGACTGGACCCACGGCCTCTGGAAGGGCGACGAGTGGGTCGAGGGGTCGGTCTATGACCACAACGACCCCGCGGTCGCGGGTCGGGGCGCGTTCTCGATCACCGACCATCTGGCCCGCGCCAGCTTCGACGGTCAGACCGGGTGGGGAATCTTCGAGCACGGCTCGATCGGCCGGCACGACCCGTCCGGGTTCGCGAACCTGGAATCCGTCGCCCCCTGACTCGAGCGCGGCCCGGCCGGTCGCGCGTCAGGGGTCAGGCGGCGAGGGACACGGCGGCGGAACCCATCAGGTCGCGGAAGTTGTCGCAGTAGAAGCGGCGCCGGACCACGTCGTCGAGGTCGCCGAGCGACGACTCGAAACGCTCCAGCGGCCGCCGCCCGCCTTCGACGTGGGGGTAGTCGGACGAGAACAGGCACACCTCGGGACCGGTGTTCTCGATGATCCAGCCCGACGTCCTCGGTCGGGTACGGCGTGAACCGGACCTGGCGGCGGACGTACTCGCTGGGGCGCAGCGCGAGGTCGCGGAGGCGGGCTTCGTGGCGGCCGAACGCGTCGAACGCGGCTTCCATCTGCCGGAGCCACGACGGCACCCAGATCGCACCCTGCTCGATCACCCCGACGCGCAGCTCGGGGAGCCGGTCGAGCACCCCGTCGAAGATCATCGTCGCGAGCGTCTGCGCGGGCGGCCCCGGGATCCCCATGTAGTCGACCGAGCGGAAGTTCTCCTCGCCGCCGTGGAAGTCCGGCGGGACCGGCAGCCCGTTGCGGAAGTACACGGGGTCGATGAGGTCGCCGGTGCCACCGACGTGGAACACGACCGGGATCCGCGCCTCCTGGGCCCGCGCCCAGACGCGGTCGAGCCCACGGTGACTCGGCGAGTGCGTCCGGGGACACCCGGAGGCGACGAGCAGCGCGGCGGCACCCGACGCGATCGCCTCGTCCGCCATCGCCTCGGCTCGGTCGAAGTCCGCCAACGGCACGTAGCAGGTCGGCAGCAGCCGAGGGTCGACCGCGCAGAACTCGACCATGCCGCGGTTGTGGGCTCGCGCGACCCCGTAGGCGAGGTCGAGGTCGTAGTCGTGCTCCCAGTCTCGAAGCCGCCGGTTGTGGAACGTGTTGAAGACCAGCTGGCTGGAGAAGCCGAGCAGGTCGAGCGCTCGTGGTCGGTCCTCGGCGACGAACGCGCCGGTCGCGGCGAAGTTCTTCCGCTGCATGATCTGGGCTGCCTCGTCGGCCCGGTACTCGACCGACGCGTGCCGGGCGGCGAGACGCTCGAACGTCGCGACGAGGTCCTGGAGCTGCTCGGTCGGGTCGCCGGTCTGGCGCAGCTCGTTGCCGCTCGGGTAGCGGAGCACGTCGATGCGGTCGCGGAGCTCCGGGTCGGCGTGGTCGCGCAGCCACGTCGGGGTCTCCATCAGGTGGGCGTCGGCGTCGTGGACGACCCGGCCGGTGCTGTACGGCATCGAAGGCTCCCCCATCACCCGCTGGACCTCGCCGGGTCCGCTCGACTCGGCGGTCACCCGCCCGGCTCGCGAGCAGGCTATCCGGGTGCCTTCGGTCCTGGGGCACGCGAACCCGAACCGCACACCGGGTCCGCCGCGCTCGGCGCGGTCACCGCGGCAGGTCGGCGGCGCGAACCGCGAGGTCGCGGCGCAGCACCTTCCCGACGGCGCTTCGCGGCAGGGCGTCGACCCGGTAGAACGCGACCGGCACCTTGTAGGGGACCAGATGGGCTCGGCACAGCCGCGCGAGCTCCTCGGGGTCGACCCGGTCCGCGACGACGAACGCGACCGGCACCTCCCCGAGTCGGTCGTCGGACGCACCGACGACGGCCGCTTCCCGCACGTCCGGTGCGAGGCGGAGGACCTCCTCGACGTGTTGGGGGTACACCTTGTTCCCGCCCCGGTTGATGACCTCGCCGAGGCGACCCTCGATCCAGACGAACCCGTCGGCGTCGACGCGGGCCAGGTCCCCGGTCCGGAGGTAGCCGTCCGGGTCGAGACGCTCGCGGAACTCCTCACCGCCGCTGGTGCCTGCGTACCCGGCGGCCATCCGGGGTGGCTTGACCGCGAGCTCACCGACCTCCCCGCCGGGGCGGGGCCGGCCGTCGTCTCCGAGCACCTTGACCGCGACGCCCGGGTGGGGGCGGCCCACCGCGCCGATCTTGTCGGGGTGGGCGCGGGCGTCGGCGGCGGTCCAGCCGATGACCTCTCCGATCTCGGCTTGGCCGTACCCGTTCAAGACGAACACCCCGAACCGGTCGGTGAAGCGGCGAGCCTGCACCGGTGAGAGCGGCGCGGTGATGCTGCGCACGTACCGGAGTGGCGCCAGGCTCGTGATCGTGGTGTCGTCGCTCAGCATCGTGATCGCGGCGGGGGCGAGCACCGTCGAGGTGATCCCGAAGCGCCGGATCAACGACGCGAAGGTGGTCGTCTCGAAGCGCTCCATGATCACGATCGCGGCGCCGGCGCGCAGACCGAACAGCACGTTGTAGATCCCGGCGTTGAGCGCCAACGAGACCGGGATCAGGTTCGGGGTCGGCCGGTGTCCCGCGGCGGGGGGCTTCGCGCGGAGCGGGCCGAGCACCCGGTCGAGCAGCTCGAGGTACGCCTCGTGGGTGTGCACGATCGCTTTCGGGGCGCCGGTGGTCCCGGAGGTCCACAGCACGAACGCGGCGTCCGGGCCGTGGTCGCTCGGGTCGGCGCAGCGCCGGAGCTGGTCGGCGTCGATCAGGAACGCCGGGTGGACCGCGTCGAGCACCCGGGTGAGCTCGTCGTCGGGGGCCCGGTGGTTCACGGGGACGAACACCCCGCCGGCGAGCCAGACCCCGAACATGGTGGTGACCAGGTCGGGGCCGTTCGGGCCCCGGACCGCGACGGCCTGACCGGGACGGAGCCCGGCGTCGCTCAGGCGGGCGGCGACGGTCGCGGCGGCGTCCCGCGCCGCGCCCGCGGTGACGGACCGTTCGCCGGTGAGGAGCAGCGCCTCGTCGTCCGCGAACGGATGCCCGAGGAGGAGCGCGGCGAGGTTGGGGGTGCGCGCGCGCATGCGATGATCTCCTGGTGCGGGGTCGAGGTCGCGGCGGCCGCCTCTAGCATGCCGTCGACGGGGTGATCACGGCCACCGACCGTGACACCGCCGGTGCGAAGACCCCGAAGGGTCAACAGGGACGAAGAGAGGGCACCACATCGTGGACGTGGACGAGCTGATCCTGATCTCCGTGGACGACCACATCTGCGAGCCGGCGGACATGTTCGACGGTCACGTCCCCGCGCGCTACCGGGAGGCGACTCCCCGCGTCGTCGACCAGCCCGACGGCTCCCAGCAGTGGTTCTACGGGAACATCCCGGGGCGGAACCTGGGGCTCAACGCCGTCGCGGGCAAGCCCCCCGAGATGTTCAACGTCAACCCGAGTCGCTACGAGGAGATGCGCCCCGGATGTTTCTCCGTCCACGACCGGGTGCGGGACATGTCGGCCGGGGGTCAGCTCGCGGGGCTCAACTTCCCCAACTGGACCGGTTTCGCCGGCCAGGTGCTGAACGAGGGTCCGGACCGCGACGTGAACCTGGTCATGATCGCGGCGTACAACGACTGGCACGTCGACGAGTGGTGTGGGGCGCACCCCGACCGGTTCATCCCCTGCGGGATCCTGCCGCTCTTCGACGCCGACGCCGCCGCCCAGGAGGTTCGCCGTCTCGCGCGGAAGGGCTGCCACGCGGTCACCTTCTCCGAGAACCCGGCCGGGCTCGGGATGCCCAGCATCCACACCGACGCGTGGGATCCGCTGTTCGCGGCCTGCTGCGACGAGGGGACCGTCCTGTGCTGTCACGTCGGGTCGTCGTCGAAGGCCGCGTCGACGTCACGAGACGCGCCGCCGCCCGTCCCGATGAGCCTCTCACCCACGATGTCGATCTACACGCTCGGTGACCTGCTCTGGGCCGACTTCTGGCACCGCTTCCCGGCGTTGCGTTTCTCGCTGACCGAGGGCGACATCGGTTGGATCCCCTACTTCTTGCAGCGGGCCGAGCACACGTTGAACCGCCACAACGCGTGGATGCGCTACGACTCGCCCCAGGGGCTGCGACCGACGGAGCTGTTCCGGGAGCGGATCATCTGCTGCTTCATCGAGGACCGGGTCGGCATCGAGCTCCTCGACGAGTTCAACGTCGACAACGTGTGCTGGGAATCGGACTTCCCGCACTCGGACAGCAGCTGGCCGTCCGCGCCGGAGTCGGTCGGGGCGCTGCTCGCGGACGTCGACCCGGCCGTCGTCGCCAAGATCACCCACGAGAACGCGATGCGACACTTTCAGTTCGACCCGTACCCGGCGCGCCCGCCGGAGCGGTGCACCGTCGGCGCGTTGCGTGCCGAGGCGGGTGAGGTCGACACGGTGACTCGGGTCGGACGCCCGGCCGACGACACCGACATCGCGGCGTGGCAGCGGATGACGGGCATGGCCGCGTCGAGGGGCGGGCGTTCCGGCTAGTCGGTCCCGGCCGGATCCGTCGTGGGGTGGGTCGCGACCGGGTCGGCCCAGTTCGCTTCCCGACGCTCGGCGAAGGCGCGGGGTCCCTCGGCCTGGTCGGGGTGACCCCAGAGCGCGACCAGCTCGGCCGCGCCGCGGCGGCACGCGTCGGTCAACCCGGTCTCCAATGCGCCCCACAACGCCCGTTTCGTCGCGGCCATCGCCGCGGGCGAGTTGCGAGCGATCGTCTCGGCGAGGGCCTGGGCCTCGTCACGGAGACGGTCGGGCGGATCCACGATCTGGCTGATCATGCCCAGCTCGAGGGCCCGGGCGGCGGTGAGGCGCTCGTGCTTGCCGACCAGCGCCATGCGCATGACCGGCTCGAAGGGCACCTTGCGCAACAGCCCGATCGCCTCGAGGGCCACGACCTGGCCGATCGAGACGTGCGGGTCGAAGAACTGGGCGTCGGACGCGGCGATCACGATGTCGGCGTCGGCGATCCAATGGAACCCACCGCCGGCGCAGATGCCGTTCACCGCGGTGATCACCGGCTTCCACACCTGCTGGTGCCAGGCGGTGAAGTGCAGGTCGAAGTCGACCACCGACTGGCGGTAGCGCTCCATCCCGACACCGTCGGTGGCGATCTCGGTGACGTCCACCCCGGTTTGGAACGCCCGCCCCTCGCCGGTGTGGACGACGACCCGCACCCGGGGGTCCGCGTCGAGGTCCCTCCACGCGTCCGCGAACTCGTCGCGCATGGTGCTGTTCATCGCGTTGAGCTGCTCGGGCCGGTTGTTGATCAGCCAGCCCACCGGTCCGTGGCGTTCGACGCGCAGGCACTCGTAGGTCACGTCGGGCACGGGTCGCTACCGCCCGGTGAACCGGGGTGGGCGTTTCTCACGGAACGCGGTGAGACCCTCGCGGAAGTCCTCGGCCCGCGAGCTGAGCTCCATCGCGAAGCCCTCGTTGGCGAGCTGCTGACGGAGGTCGGCGTCGGCGCCCACGCCGATCAGCCACTTGGTCAACCCGATCGCGACGGTCGGCCCGGCGGCGAGCCGCGCGGTGAGCTCGCCGGCGACGCGTTCGAGGTCCGCCGGGGGGACGGCCTCGTGGATGAGGTGCCACTCGGCCGCCTCGCGACCTGACAGCTCCCGGCCGAGGAGCAGGAGCTCGCGGGCGCGGACCGCGCCGACCAGTCGGGGCACCAGCCACGTCGCGCCCGAATCGGGTGAGAACCCGCGCTGCGAGAAGGGCTGCCAGAACCGGGCGTCGGCCGCCGCGACGGCGAAGTCGGCCGCGAGCGCGAGCTGGAACCCGAGGCCTGCCGCCCAGCCGCGGACGACCGCGACGACCGGGACCTGCACGTCGAGGAGCAGCGGGATCAGGTGGTGGGCCTGGGTGGGGAGGCGCCGCTGGATGCTCCCGGCGCGTGGGCGGCCGCTCGGCGGCGTTGCGACTGACGAGGTCGAAGCCGCTGCAGAAGTCGTCGCCGGACCCCTCGATCACGATCACCCGGACGTCGTCGTCGACCCGGGCCTGCTCGATCGCGGCGATCAACGCGCCGATGGAGACGTCGTCGAGGGCGTTGCGCCGCTTCGGGTTGTCGATCCGGCAGCGCAGCACCTCACCGTCGAGCGTCACGAGCAGGCCGGCGACCGACGGGTACTCGCGACCGGTCACGACTGGAACTTCACCGCGAGCGCGTCGAGCGCGCCCTGGAGGTCGCTCGCCCCACCGGGCGGGTCCGGGAGCCGCACCGGGCCGTGCTTCCGACTGGGCAGCAGCACGGTCGCGTGCCCCGGCGTGGTCGTCTGGCCCCGCTGGTTCTCGCCCCAGACCTCGAGGTCGACGGCGGGCCGGTCACCGTCCGCGAGGTACTTGCGATCCACGCGTCCCCGCATCCAGTGCGTGTCACCCACGTAGTTGAACAGGCGGAACTCGCAGTCGAGTTTCCACAGCCAGGCGTCGTCGCCCATCCAGTCGGTGCACAGGTGGATCAGCCAGGTCTCACGCATCCGGCCGTAGTCGTAGGTCGTCGGGTTGCCGGTCTTCTGCGCGTACCCCGGATCCCAGTGCACACGCTGGAGCGCGTCGGGGATGCCGAGTTCGTCTCGGTGGTAGAAGCGCGGGATCCGCTGCCGGTTCTTCCAGTCGAGACGGAACGGCTTGATCCCGTATAGGCCCATCCCGATCCCGACGTGCCAGCAGATCAGGTCGGTGACCCGCAACGGGCCCTTCACGAGCGGGCCGACCGTGTCGCCTTCCTCGACGTCTTCCCACCAGCGGGGCTCCGCGCCCCTCGGACGCTCCTGGGCGTACTGCGCGTCGATCGCCTCGAGGGTCTCCCGGTCGTAGGGCTCGATCGCGACCTCGTCGTACTTCTTGTGCTCGCGGGCGCTGCCCCGCTCGGTGCGGATCCCGAGTCGCAGCTGCGCGGTGAGCAACGTGTCGTCGTCGGTGCGGAACACCTGCGCCATCCACTCGTGGATGGCCCGCCCCGCGAACTCGCTGGGCTTGTCCAGGACCCCGACGAGCGCGTTGCGGCGAAAGACTCGATGGTTGGGTCGCAGCGGCGCCCACCACTCGTGCGCGCTGGCCGAGTAGAAGAAGTGCACGCCGCGCAACGGGTCGCCCTTCATGAGGTCGCGGTACTCAGCCGAGACCTCGGTGACCTCGTCTTCTCCGATCAGGCTGTCGCCACCCACGAGCGGCGGCGGCGCGATCGGACCGTGCCACACCGTCCCGGCCGCGTACTCCGGGTCGCACCACAACGGGTTGTCGTCGCCGTAGCACTCGGCGACGTGGCGGAACGCGTCCTCGTTCGGGTCGTCGGAAATGAGGTCCGACCGGATGCGGCTCCGCGATCCCGAGGCGCGCTCGGAGCCGAGCGACCCCTTCGTCGGTGATCGTGCCGTCGAGTGTCTGCGGCATCACGCCATCTTGCCTGGTCTGCACGCCGGCGTGCACCCCTCCGCGGTCGCCGCGCTCGGCCCGCGTGCCGTCGTGACTGCCGGCCAGGTCGTGGCGGGAGCGCACGCGGGTCACCCGGACCTCGGTCACGAGCCGAGCAGACGGGAGAGCAGCTCGTCCACGGCCCGTTCGCCGGCGCGCTGCGCGGAGGGCGGGTCCGGTGCCCGCGCGATCAGCAACGCGATCTCGTTGACGGCCGCGAGGAGCACGTGCGCGAACGTGTCGACGAGATCGGGTGGCAACCGGCCCTGCCCGGCGACACCTTCGAGGACCCCTCTGAGCAGGCCGAGGGCGTGTTGGTCCTCGAGCTCGCGCCAGCGCTCCCAGCCCAGCACCGCGGGTGCGTCGACCAGGATGATCCGCTGCACCACCGGGTCTCCGGCCAGCTGCACCCACGCCAGGCAGCCCGCGCGGAGCACCGCGACGGCGTCGACCGATCCAGCCGACGCGGCCACGACGTCGTCGCCGATCCGGTCCTCCACCGCGGAGAACACCGCCTCGAACAGCGCCTCCTTGCTCGCGAAGTGGTGGTACAGCGCGCCGCGGCTCACCCCCGCCGCGTCGAGGACCGCGTCGATGGACGTCCCCTCGTAGCCCCGGTCGGCGAAGAGCCCGGTCGCGACCTCGATCAGGTGCGCCCGGGTGGTCGCGCCGCGACCCGCCGGTTCCGGCATGCCCCTCCCTTGACAGACCGACTGTCGGTCTCTTAGCCTACAAACCGACAGTCGGTTTGATTGTTCGGTCCAGCGTAGCGGCCTGATCGGGGCTGGAGCGTGAGGACCGGTTCGGGCCACCGGGAGGAGCCACATGGAGCTCGACGACTTCGACGCGCATCGAGGGACCGCCGCGACCGCCTCCGGGCCGGTCAGCTACGTGGACGTCGGTGCCGGGCGTCCCGCGCTGTTCGTCCACGGGGTCGGCACCAACGCCTACCTCTGGCGTCACGTGATCGGGGCGCTCGGCTCGACGTCGCGGGCGATCGCGCTCGACCTGCCGCTCCACGGCCGCTCCCCCGCGGCGCCGGGCCAGGACTTCTCCCTCGGCGCGCTCGCCGCGGTCGTCCGCGACTTCTGCGACGCGCTGGATCTCGACACCGTCGACCTCGTCGCCAACGACACCGGCGGCGCCGTCGCGCAGGTGTTCGCCGCGACGAGCCCCGAGCGGCTGCGGACCCTGACCCTCACCAACTGCGACACCCACGACAACCTGCCGCCCGAGGCGTTCGCGCCGACGGTCGAGCTGGCGCCGGTCCGGTGCGCTCGCGACGCTGGCCCCCCAGCTGCTGTCGGATCTGGACCTGGCGCGGGCGTCGGTGTTCGGGACCGCGTACGAGCACCCCGAGGCGCTCGAGCGCGGAGATGGTGCACGCCTACCTCGACCCGGTGCTCGGCAGCCCCGAGCGGGCCCACGAGTTCGAGCGCTGGATCGTCGGGCTCGAAGCCGACGAGCTGCTCGCCGTCGAGCCTGCCCTGCGGACCCTCCAGGTGCCGACACTCGTCGTCTGGGGCACGGGAGACCCGAACTTCGACGTGAAGTGGGCGTACTGGCTGCGCGACACGATCCCCGGCGTGGAGGACGTAGTCGAGCTGCCCGGCGCCCGGCTGTTCTTCCCGGAGGAACGACCGGCCGAGCTTGTCCCGCTGCTCCGCGGGCACTGGGACCGCCACTGAGCGGGTCTCGGCGGTCAGCCGCCCAGTGGCGTCCCGTCGATCCGGTCGACCGTCGCGAACGTGTCGACCCCGTTTCGGGTCAGCCGGGTCGGCTGGTGCACGGGACGGCCGAGCGCGACCAGCGCGGCGAGCGCGAGGTCGGTCGGCGCGCCGAGGAGCGCACGCACGTCCGCTTCCCGTCGGATCGGCATGGTGGTCACCACGCCGCCGAGGCCCTCGGCGCGGGCGGCGAGCAGGATGCTCCACGCGAACGGGTAGATCGACGCCCCGCCGGCGAACGTGTAGCGGTCGAAGCCCTTGTCGACCGCGGCGATCCGCCGCAGGTCGGCGAAGAGGACGAGGACCACGGGGGCTCCGGTGATCGCCTCGGCGATCGGGTCCGGGTCGGCTGCCGTCGCGCCGGCGATGGTGGTGGCCTCG